>MABA01000005.1 GCA_002162875.1 Rhodobacterales bacterium 52_120_T64
TAGCCCAAAGGGCGTAGCACAAACAAAACTGTCGCGGGGTGGAGCAGCCCGGTAGCTCGTCAGGCTCATAACCTGAAGGTCGTAGGTTCAAATCCTACCCCCGCAACCAAAATACATAAACAATACAAAGACTTAAAGCCCGACTTAAACACTCGGGAATTGTAAGCGCGCAAACACATCAACGCCACCTCAACGTTGGACGAGTCGGCTGGGAAAATCGCGCGAAATCAACAACGTAGGATATTGATCGGAAATCGGAAAGCGGTAATCAGGTTGGCAATCGTCGACGATGAAGTCGTAATCACATGCCCGCTTCGGCCCTTTGCCGACGTTGACGACGATCCTCCATGCTGCGCCGCAACTTCCCCGAAGCGGGCATTGATGAGCTTTGCAGCATCTGGTTGAGGCAAACAACTTCGCTGCACCACAAATCAGATTTTTTCGTCCACCGAACAATGTACAGTTTTACGAGCTTTGAAAGAGTTTCGAAGCTTTTAGGCGGGTTGCTCAAGCCCTGGGCAGCAAAATTATGAATGCTTAGTGTCGTGCCATTCCTTGATCGCCCTCGTCAGTTTTGACAATGCCAGTCCCCGACTAATCCTAGAATCCAGAAACGCAAACTCTTCTGAAAACTTAACGTCATCTTGCCCGTCTATGACGAACTCATATCGCCCGCCCTCATCGTCAGCTTCTGGGTCATATGCCACGACACGCCATTTTCCGAGAACTTCGCCATCACGGGTAATGACATCGCCACCGGCAAGATTGAGCGCGTATACGCTTTCCATCCATTCATCGTGGCCTACGAAATTTATTGGGTAAATCAAATCCATGCGAACCACGATAGATCCAAACAAAGATATTCGCAAACTCTCTTTACTCTGGGTATAAACGTCCTGCCCCGGCCCATCGCAGGCCTTTGTGGACGGCGTAGAGAATGGCCGCAAGGAGCACTTGTTACCAATTCGTCCAGTCGCAGCGAAGGTCTGGTTGCGGACTTTAGCAATGCAGGCTCAAATAGATCTAAATGTAATGAGCCGGTCACAAATGGCACATTACATATACTGGTATCAGTGATGTGGATTCTCGCATTAGACTGCACTCTCAAACACCTCGCCCCTATTTAGATGCTCTCTACTTTGGTGCTTCGTGGAAGAGCATAACAGACTACATTTTCACGATAGGCTTTGTTTTCGAAGTTGAGCTTCCTTAAGTAAATAGGGTGCAAGCGCAGGATCAATCGCTTCAATTGCACCGTCGATCTTGGAACGCGCTATTCTCAAAAGATCATCTCGATCATCGGTTGTGACGCCAGACTTGAAACCATAGACCAATGCGGCAATTCCATTCGCCTGTGCCCACTGAGTTGCATAATTACCCCTCTTAAAGACTTTTTGGCATCGATTGAGGTGTTTTTCCGCTTCTCTGGCGAAGAGGAGCCCTTCGGCCCCACCTACAGCAACGGCTCGCAATTGCTGTGTATAGCCCATGTTGAAATTTGCTGAGGCCCACCATTCAGGATTGGTTGGTTTCTTAAGTACGCTAAGCGCATCTGCCGTGGCCGTGTAGGATTTCTGTAAACTCGCTTTTTTTGCCGCTCCAGCCTCTTCCTTACTTCTTTCTCGATAGGCCACGCCAAGATTGTTTTTTACCATTGCCCAGCACGCGTCGTGAACGCTTTCCCTGAACGACAACGAGAGGTCAAATTCACCAATTGCCTTTTGGAGCAATTCGTCTTTGTCGCTGCCCTGTCTCCGCATCGCATGGTCTAGAAAAATCGTACCGGAGAGGTTCTTTACGGTAGCCCATTTCCGAAGATTAGCTTTTTTAGTCCAGATACCTTCCGACTGGTTGGCGATGGCGATAGCGTTTTCCAGAAGATCTACGCCATAGCGCACACCGTGTTTGTTCATCACATTTCCGGCATCGTACGCGGTTTGAGCTGCTCGATTAATGTCAAAAGCAGAAAAGTAGTCAGCCGCCACAGAAAAGTGCTGCATCGCAAGCGGGAAGTCCAAAGCTAATAATGCTGTTTTGCCACGTTCGAAACGAATCTTGGCCTGCTTCGATATCTCCCGTATGGTTCGATTATTTTCTTGAACAACCTCTAAGATTCCAAGTTCCCTGTCTGCTAGCTCGAAATTGCCTACCGCGAGAGCCTCGTTCGCACGGTTTTCTGTTTCTCCTAAATCGGTATTATTCTTGTCGAGCTCTTCAACTCTTTCCTGTAATGCCCGCAAATCCTCCGATGCTTTGTGCAAGTATGACAGTTTTAAATCGACGTCCGCATCTGGATTTGAGAAGCCGAACCTAGCCGCCAATGAATCTAATACTTGCTTCGGAACAACGGCCTCATCGGGGTATCTGCAGTTTTCAATTTCGTCATCTGAGATTTGCAAAACTTCAGCGATAGCCTTGATTGTCGACTCGTGCGGATTCGGCACCTTGCCCCTCTCGATGGCGGATATTCTGGACTTGTCTGTTTCAGAACCGAGCGCTCTTTTCCCAAGTTGAGACTGGGTCAAGCCCATCCGTCGGCGCCTAGACCGTACTAACATCCCTAGTCTTTTCCCAAAACTCATCATCTTCAACTTTCGACGACTTTTCGCGAACTTTCGACCGACTAACTCGGGCCGACACACGCATACATGTTATGCATGACCAAGCAAGCAAACAACACCCGCATTCGCCGCGCACTTGCCAAAATGGCAGGATTCGCTCAACGAAACACCCCGGAACTTGTCGATCTGGCGTTCGCTCTTCACGGCATTTTTGCCAACGGTGGTTCCGGAAACCTGCTGATCGACGTTGCGGAAGTCACGTTCGTTCTCGCAGAAATGGCTGTTAAAGAAACGCGGAAATAGACCGCCGATCTGCAAAAAGTACAGAAAAGGGCGCTTCATATTGAAGCGCCCTTTTCTTGCTGGGATCGCAGTCGCAACGATACCGCAACATTTCAAACGATCTGCAGCGATCTACTGACCTCAAACCCAATAGTAGGGGATCTTGATTTCAAATTCACTGTCTTTTGGCCTTGGGGACACAAGGCTCTTCAGTCTCGACTTTCCTCACGGCTTCTGGGAAGCGAACGTTTGATCAATGGCATCTATGTTCGCACTGGTGACCTTGGTGTTCGCCGCAGCGAAAGTCAGCTATCCGCCCATTCTGTCAAAACTCTGAAATCCGTGATTTTATGGCAATAACCGCACGGTATACGAATGGCTGACGGGATTGTGGGCCATGGACTACATGATTTCTCGACCGGATTTCGGCCCGCAGGCATTGGCCTGCTCCCTGAGTAGACTGTAATCCGCCAACCAGCTGACCAGAATCGCGCTTTCTGGCAGAGTTTCGATTTCTGTTGCGGCCAAGGCTTGTTCTGAGTGGCTGTATTCCATCACTGGCGGGCAAACCCCGACAACTGATTCAGAACTCACCGTTGCGCAAGCGGTCAACAAGTTCGTCACGATTGCGAGGGCGGCGAGCCGCGGCTTCGAGGATTCGGCGTTGAATTTCATTTGCTTTCTCCTGATTTTCAAGACGTTCTGCCAGCCGCCCGGCACGCTCGCCGGAGCGGCGCAGGGATAGCAGAAATAATGATATTGTGATGGCGACGGTGCCCCATTTTCCGACAGACAGTGCAAGCCGGCTGCCGGTGATCCATGTGAATAGCGCACCCATTACCGCCGCCCCTTTCGCCAGTCATCCCAGCGGGCATAGATGGTAATTCCGATGCCGATCAGAGCTGCCGCAATAAACACCCAACGCAGGGTATCGAGATAGGGGATCAGCGGCTGGATTGCAGATTGCGTGTCAGCCAGAGCGTCCTGCACCACCTCAACACCTGCCGCGCGAAACGTTGCAACACCGGCAGCCCCGCCACCTTTCATGGTGCGGGACTCATTGAGGCTATTGCGCAAGCGCGGGGGCTCTTCTGCAAACCGGGTGGTGCGACCACTGCGAGTGGCGCGGGGCGGAAACGGATCACCCCACTGGCGGGCACGACCCATGTCGATGTGCATGAAATTCTGCCGTGGATAGAACCCGAACCCCGTAAAGCCAACGTCCCTCGCGGCCACCTCAAAGGCATCCGGATCATGGTTGGCCATGGAAATATCAAAGGCAGCCCCCTGCAGGTGCATGGAGTGCTCCGCGCCACCGACCTGCAGGTTATACTCCGGGCTGCGATAGGCGGAATGCACGATCAGCGGCACGCCGAGTTTTTCTCGCAATGCCTGTAACTTGTCGAGCGCGTCCTCATCGATGCGGATCGCCCCGTCGCCACGGCAGGCGATTTCTTCGGGCGAAAAGTTCGCCCAGCGCCAAAGGGTTGCGGGGACATTGCGCCAGTCGCCGAAATACTGTGTGGTCATGTGGGGTTCTCCAATAAAAAGCCCGCCAGTTGGCGGGCATGTGGGCGGTATGATTTTGATTGGTATCAGCCAAACAGCTTCAGCCTCACGGCAATGCCCGCGATCAGGGCGAGCAGCAGTCCAGTGGTCATCAGGCGGATGATGGTCTGCCAAGCCGTGCGGCGCGCCATGCGCAGACTATCCAGCAGCGTGCGCAGATCGTGGATGTCGATGGCGGCTTCGGGACCATCAAGTCCGACGTTGGCAAGTGCACGACGCGCGCCTTGTTCTGCGGCGCGGGCCAGCATGGCTTCGAACTCGTCCTCGGGCATGCGGACAAAGCCCGCTTCAAGTTTGGGCGGGGTCATGGGGGCTCCTTTTGTTTTGGAATGGTTCAGAGTTCGCGCCATTTCGGGAAAACCATCTGGTAGACCCAGTTGTTGGTCGAGGTCATGGTGGTGACGGGATTGCTGGTCCAGCTTGCGGGTAGACCGCCGGTGATCTCGGTGTTGCTGGAACCAGAATACAGATAAACCTGCGGGGCGACGGTCTGTGGATAGGCGCTTGTGCCGCTGGCGTGGGGATAAAAGCGGGTAAGGCCTGGCGTCATCCAGCGGGCGTAGCGCGCGTAAGCTCCCGCACCGCTGACGCCCATCGCCGTTACATACCAGCCCTTCGTTAGAGTTTGCGGCGTGCCCAAATTGAACTCTTTGTTGTCCGCTACATCGGCTGGCAGCGTTCCGAAATCCGCCACCCGATCACCGATATCCCAGAGATCGCCGTTTGGCGATCCAAGCCGGTAAATTCCACATCGGAGCAACGCACCCGCCGTTGTCGAGGCAATATTCAGGGAAACGAAGGCTCCGAGCAGCTGGATCGGGCGATCAACATGGAAGGCCATGAAAAACATCCGGTTTTGAGAGAGGGCTTGTTGGGAGGAAGAGCTGTAGCTCAGCGTGAAGGGATCGACCGCGCCCCACCAGTCCGGACCGCCTGCTTTGGTGATACTGCCAACCTCGTGGCGTTCCGGCTCCATGCCATTGGGAAAGCTGGCCGCGCCGGTATTGCGATCAATCCGCAACCCCTCAAGAAAACTGCTGCCATCGACACTGACCTTGATGGAAAAATCATCGTTTCCGGCTGTACCCATCTCGGCGCGCCCCGACCAGTTGGTTTGGAATAGCAGGCTTGCGGTGTCGGTGTTCGCTG
This sequence comes from Rhodobacterales bacterium 52_120_T64, assembly GCA_002162875.1. GTDB lineage: Bacteria > Pseudomonadota > Alphaproteobacteria > Rhodobacterales > Rhodobacteraceae > NORP23. The sequence continues at coordinate 5,562 of MABA01000005.1, forward strand.
CCTGCGTGGTTGAGCAGGGTCGCGATTGCGGAGATCGCCAGCTTGTTGGTGGCATCCGAGGTCGTGCCGATGCCGACGCCAGCGAGGTTCTGCAAGCTCGGGATATATGCGCCCCACGCGCTGCCGGACCAGATCAGCAACTCACCCGCAGATACATCCCATGCCTTCCAGCCCGGCTGCGGGATCAGGCGTAACCACGCCCCGCTGGAAAATAACGCGATGCTGTCATCCCAACCAGTCCATGCACCAGTAGCACTTGCCCCGATAATGTGACGTTCGCCCTCGATTGGCATGGCGGGCGGCGACGTGGCCCCGACCGAATTCACGGCAAGTTGGGTCAGTGCATCAATCAAGCCCAGCGCCTCGTTAACGGTCACATGTTTTTGGGCCTGCGCGGCGGCTAGATACGGCAGGGCAAGGTTCGGGGTGTTGGTCATAGGCTTTCCTTGAGGATGAGGGTTTCGATCATCGGTACGCCGCGGCCCAACGCGCCAATCTGGTAAAGACGAATCGAAAGGTTTGTAATTGGCCCGCCAAAATCCGCGACCTGGATATCGGAAGTGTAGGTGAAGGCGGGTCCAGCCAGACCGGTGATTGTGCGTATGAGCGTAGCTTTGGACATGATTTCGAGATCATAGACCTCCGAACCTTCCGACATCGGCACATCCGTCAGCACCCAGCCATCGGCAACGAGCGATCGGTCACGGCGCGTCCAGCGAAGGGCCAGATCACCATTGGCTTCACGGCGCAGCCGCAACTGGGCGGGCGCAAAGGGTTTTAACCCCCGGCCATTTGGTGTGAAACTTTGCGCGTTCATCAGCGGATCGGAAGGTGCCGCGCTTGCCGGACCGATTCGCCAGTTCCAGGGCAGGCCAAGATCGGCTTCAGAAGTCGAGAGCGGCTGGATGGCTGAATCCAGCATTACAACCCGTGCGCCAGCCAGTGCCGGATTACCCATCGCGTCTTCAGTTCCCCGTTGTCCGCGCAGCAGGCGTGTGAGGCGATAACGCCCCGTGGAAACCAGCTCAGCGTTGCCGAACTGGATGATTTCCCAGATGCCGGCCGAGCTCTCCATGCCCAGCGCGTTGGCGCCTGCGAACAACTCCGTGTCGGTGACGCTGGTCAACGTGCCCGAGGAAAGATCGACCAGCAGTTCATTACCATTATCAAAGCGACTGAGCGGTCCGGCAGGCAGGTCAGCGGCCAGAACACCCATATGTGCAGATTGGCCGATGGTATCGAGTAACGCGAAACCCGAGATAGTGGCGCTGCGCCAGATGGCTGCCATGCCATACCACGGTTTTGCGAACACCGCCGCGTAGGGTCGGTGCGCAGGCACATCATCAGATATTTGCGGCAGGTCCATCAGAGCAATATTGGCGGGCCCATAAACGATCGTATTCGGCAGTTTTGCGGGACGGTATTGCCCTGGGGGCAGATCATAGATGGCGGCGTCGGGGCGGATTGCCTCGATCGAGCGTGCGCCTGCATCGGCAATGCGGGTGATACGATAATCAACCAGCCGCCCGTCGTTCGCGAGGCTGACGACATCGCCGGGATCTAGGGCCAGACGGGAGGGTGGAAGGTTGGCACTCAGCGTCTCTCGCCCGATCCAGCCTTCCATCAGGGCGCGACGGCAACGGCGGTCGGCCTCTTCCAACGATACCGCCAGCGGAAAGCTGTCGGAGGCCACACGGGCGGCTTCTACCGTGATCCGGCGTGCTTCGACAGTGGCTGTGTCGTATTCTTCATCGGGGCGCACCATCTGCCATTTGAGGGCTTGGGGTAGTTCGGTTTCCTGCCCGCGGGTCAGTTCCATGACTTCGCCCTGCGCCGCAATCATGTCATCGGGATTGATCACTGTTACTGATTTTTGTCCTCGGGTCACAAACCGGATAACACCACCGCTCTCCACTGCATCAAAGCCGAAATGCCGCGCCAAGGTCGAGATTGAGGCGCGGGGGCTTTCCAATGCTGCAATGACAAACCCCGGGACGGTGTCTGCCAATTCACTCACGTCAATAAGGCCATCATCCAACCGCGCCCGACGACAAAGCTCTCGCACCAGCGCTCCGAGGCCCACCGCCCCGAGCCGTCCGTTCAGCCAATGCCCTAGCCGCCAGTTAGGCGCATCGGCCCAGACGTCCTCGCGGGCCGGAAAGTCGGGATAGGGGCGCGCATCCCATGTCCAGAGCGCGGCCTCATCCATGTCGATCATCGGTGCTGCGTATACTGTCGAGACCGGGTTCTTTACCGGATCACCCCAATACCCCAGCATCGCCTTGATGTAGCGGCGCTGGATCGCCTCGTCCTGCCAACCGCGCGAAAAGTATGGCAAAGCACTTTCGGCCGATTTTGGATCGTAAAAAACGTTGGGCTGGTTGGTGCCTCGATCGACAGCCGGGCAGCCGAGCTCGGTAAAACGGACGGGTTTGGATTGCGGCACCCAGTCTGTGGGGCTGGCGGCCTCGATGCCGCCCGGGCGTTCAAAATGCGGGTTTGACCACCACGACCGGATGTCCTTGGGGCGAAATACCCATGGTTTGTTATAGGCGCCATCGGTAACGGGCGTGCGGTTTTGGGTGACGCGGTCCGCATCGGAGGCGTAGAACCACTCGAACCCTTCGCCTCCCTCGATATTGCTGCACAGATAATCGAGATCACGGATTGAATTCCAACCGGCTTGGGCATCGGCATGATCAAACCCGTCGCGCCAGTCCGACAGCGGCATGTAATTATCGATGCCAACAAAATGCACGTCCGGATCAGACCAGAGCGGATCGAGATGATAAAACACATCGCCAGAGCCATCCTGCGGGTGATGCCCGAAATACTCCGACCAGTCGGCGGCGTAGCTGATGGTGGTTCCGGCACCGATAATTCCCGCAATGTCACCGGCCAACTGCTTCATTGCCGCTACCGCAGGAAAACCTGTGGCGCTGTCCCGAATGGTCGTTAGCCCGCGCAATTCCGAGCCGAGCAGAAAGGAATCCACCCCGCTGGCAGTTGCGCAAAGGTGGGCGTAATGCAGGATCATGCGCCGGTAGCCCCAATCGCTGGCGGGGCCGGCCCATGAGACGATCTCCCCAGCCACGCTGAAATCGGAGACCTGAGCATTGCCGAAGAAGGCATCAACCTGTGCGCCAGCGCTGGCAGTCTTATCTACCGTGCCTGCGTAACCAGCTGCCGGAGAGCAGGCAATCCGCCCGCGCCATGGATAGGTGTTTTGGCCGATGGTAGCTGCATTATCGGAATAGGGATCGGGCAGTGTGTTCCCCGCTGGAATGTCCATCAGCAGGAATGGATAGAACGTGACGCGTAATCCCCGAGCTTTGATTTCCCTGATTGCCTGCACTACGGCAAAATCAGCGGGCGTGCCGCCGTAAGACGTGCGCCCGTCTGCATCGAGGCTGATCACATGGGCGCCCGTCCTCGTGACGCCGTTCACCATCCATGTTTTCGGAGTAGTTATTTTGGTGGTGTTCTCGACACCGGGCAGGATCTGGCAGTCTCCGGCGCGCAGGTCGGTGCCAAACCAACTAACCACCAGCGATACGCTTTCAATATTTGGCGCTGCTGCTTGTAGTTGGTCGAGTGAGGAGATGATATCTGGCACGACGTTGGCATTATGTACGTTCTCGGAGGCCGTGTTGCCGCCCATTCCGCTCACGCTGTGGGCACCACGCGAGATCGGCTCGGTGGCATAGACGAATACTCCGGTTCCGGGGATTAGGGTGACGGCGCGGATCATGCCCTCGGCGGTGTCGAATTCAATGACGGGGCGAAAAACCTCGAAGGACAGCTGCGGGATGCGATTGCCGAACTGTTCCAGCGATAATTCCTCGAACATAACGTACGCCGTGCCGCGATAGGCGGGTGCGTTTCCGACGCCCATTTTGGCTTCAATGAACGGGTCGGGTTGTTGGGCCTTGTCTCCCTTGTAGAGCCTCCATGTGATGCCGTTCAGGTCGAGCGGTTTACCATCGGCCCAGATGCGCCCGATGCCCGAGATTACGCCTTCACAAAGCGCCACCGCGAAGGATGCCGAATAGAGGTAGGCGGTGGTGGTGATCGTGGGTCCACCGCCTTTACCGCCGCCCTGCGTGGTTGTGTTGACCGTTTCGGTGAAATCCGTCGCCCAGATGATGTTACCGCCAATCCGCATGCGGCCGTAGATGCGCGGGATGATGGCGCCTTCGGTCGAGGTGGTAATTTGCAGGTTCTCGAGCCGCTGGCCCTCAATGCGTTGCCCGGGTGCGAGTGACGAGACAATCCAGCTATCAACCATCGAGCCCGCGAAGGATCCGATCGCCCCGCCGATAGTCATAGCAGACACACCGAGCACGGCCCCGCCAATGCTGCCACCGATTGCAGCGCCGGCAGAAGCTAATAGAATGGAAGCCATGATTTATCTTTCAGGAAAGCGGAAGGCGTAGGCAATGCGGCGACGCCACGCGATGGTCAGGCGCTCTTCAACGACGCCCGTGCGCTCGTAGGCGTGGATGAATTTTTGGGGGCGCCCACTACGGTCATTTTCAGAAAGAATGCCGACATGCTTGGCAATCGCGCCTGCACGCATCCGGAACAGGATGACGTCGCCAGTGCAGGCCTCTGAAATGTTTAGCTCCACCATTGCGGCCCGCGCCGCCTCGGCCAGAACTTCAACCGGTCCAGCTTCACCCCAGTCACGGGAATAGGGTGGCACCGGCCTGGTGTCATCCAGGGGTTCGGGCCCCACCACATCACGCCAGACACCGCGCAGTAGCCCAAGGCAATCACAACCGACACCGCGAACAGACGCCTGATCATGATAGGGCGTGCCAATCCAGCACCGCGTTGCCTTGACGATGCGCGCTGAGGTGGCCGGAGTGTGGATCATAATATCGCCCCTGAATTGGCATCACCCTTGGCGGCGTAGCGGATGACCGTGTCTTGTCCCGGGATATGTGGGAAGCCGCGGAAATTGGCTGCGTTGGCGAATTTGGCCTGACAGGTTTCAAAACGCTTGTCGCAACCAGCGAAGATATTGAGCGTATTGCCGACCTCAATCGGGCGAATGGGTTCCTCGAGCAAAGTGGCAATTACGTTCACCCCGGAAATTGCATGACTAAGAATTTCCGCCTTGCGCCCCGTATTGGCACCGCTGAGCCATTGCAGCGTGCCAAACGCAAACCAGCCATCGGCGAAACCGGAAAGGCCGGAAACCGCAAAACCGCGATCGCCCGAGAGCGCCACCACGGTGCCCGCTGCCTTGAAGACCGGATCATTCAAATCCACACCGCAGCGCACATCGCCCAAATCCGCATCGCAACTCGCCTGAAACGTCCGACCGATAGTTTGGCCCAGCACATGGGCGAGCGAGCGCATCTCGGCGACGAAATGCAACCGTCCGCGCCGCAGTTGCCCAATGGCGCCGCGCCGAAGTAGGGCGCGGTTCGCGGTGTCCTGCCAGTTCACGCGCCAAATTTCCACGGTCGCGTTGTCCCAACGGCCATCCAGAATGTCGGTTTCGGTGATGGTATCGGAGGTCAGCACGCCCTCGGCCTCCTGCGCATCGACTGAAAGGTCGGCGCCGGAGCGGATTTCCGAGGCTGTGAAGCCACTCTCCGGTTCAAACGTGGTGCCATCAAACGCTAGCGGCCGGTCATGATCCGTAAAACCGAATACTGTCCTGTCACTGCGGGTAAGACGCCAGCACCAGACTAGCGTTGTGGTGCCGCTATCGAGATGGTTTTGCAGGGAGGCAGGAAAGGATTTCATCGGCGAACCTCGATCAGGGGAATGGATGTGATGGAACCGAGGCGCTCGATATCGTGGGTGACGTCGAGCCGGTCGGTGTCGAAACGCACGGGCACATCGAATTCGAAACCCGCGGTGATGGGTGCGCCGGTGGCGGGGGCTGCAGCGAAAGTGATATTTCCGGTGGCTGTGTCCACCGAGCATCCGCTGTTTTGGACAACTCCGTCGATCGCCACGGTGACCGTTCCGACTGCCGGTTTTGTGATGGTGCGGATCCAGGTTTGCGCGCCCGAGTTATAAGCCTTAACCAGCTGAAAGACCGTAGTGGCGCCATCGCCGGTGCCGATCGCCTGATCGGTTGCATCGGGCACGCCCGAAGGCAGGCAGGATTTGTAATCACCCCAGTCCTTCCAGCGAAACCCGTAAAGCCGCCCGTTGCGTGCCTCGAAAAACGCCACTACAGCCGCCAGATCATCGGCGCGACGGACGCCATAGGCCGCATCGTAACGCCGGCGGGAATTAGCCCAGCTGGCATTCCTCTCCTCGTCGCCAGATGCCAGTTCGACAATTTGGGTGCGCCGTTCAGGCCCACCGCGCGCACCCCGGCTGATGTTGTCGGGAAACCTGATTTCGTGAAATCCCATTTACATACCTCTCCTTCCCATACCGACCGCGCGGGCAATGTCGGCCGAAACCTGTGTGCGCGATTGCCGAAAACTCTCGGCGTCGCGGGTCTGGATGTTGATGGTGATGTTCTGTGAACCACCCGCGCCGTATTGCGATGCCTCGCGCCGCGACAACACCCGCTCGCCCTTTTGCAGGATGGCGGGAACTTCATCCGGCTTGAGGCCCGCCCAACCACCGGAGTGCATGCGGGGCGCACCGGCGAAGGCCATAGCCGGAACCATGCGCTGCGGCGCGGCGCCACCAACCATGCCACCCGCGTGTAACACCGGTGCGAAAACGCTACCGAGGCCGCCCAGCGCTCCGGACAGGGCACTCGCCAACGGACCGAGGATAAACCGGCTGGCCGAAAGCTTAGCCATGTCAGCCAACAAAGAGGTCACGAGGGAGTTAAAATCCAGTTTACCGGTTTTGACGAACTCACCGATGGCGTTCTCCGCACTCGTAAAGGCTCCAACTAGCGCGTCCCCGATCCCTTTGCCAACATCGGCGGCTTTGGTGGCGTAATCCTTGAGCGAAGCGGCGGCCGTATCCCATGCGGATTTGGCAACCTCGGCCGCACTGCGCGAAGCCCCACCGGCACCAGTTACCGCGCTGGACAACGCTTCGGCGGCCGTGGTGGTTCCGGCAAGCCCGCTTTCGCCATCCTCGGCACCAGCTTTCATGGCATCTCGCAAGGCTTGCATGGAGGTGAGCGGGGCGGTTGCGGCTTGGGCTATTTCGCGAGAGGAGTTTACGAGGCCGTCGGCCGCGTTCCTCGCTTCCTCAGCGCTGGTTGCCATCTCGTAATAGGCCGATCCGGCCATGATCGCAGCGTTGCCAAGGGCAAGCGTGGCACTATCCATGCCAGGGATGTTTGCAATTCCCCGCGTCATCGCGTGCAGGAAATCCGTCCATGTTTTCTGGATACCCGCCAGCATCGTCAACCAACCGGCCTTGATCCGTGCCCAGACCGAGGACAGGGACGTGCCGAGGGATTTACCTCCAAGCTTAATGCGATCCCAGACCTCTATGGCGACATCTTTCAGTAGGCGCATGGCCTCTCCAAAGCCACCCGCGCCTTTGACCAGTCGTCCGAACCAGTAGATCAGCTCTCCCGCGCCAATGATCAGTGCGCCGATACCAGTGCGGATTAGCGCCCCGCGTAAAACGGCCAGAGAAAGTGACACGCCTTTGATCCCGAGCGCCGCTTTGGCCAGAGAGATCACCAGCTTGCCGCCAAGAACAACTGCGAAGGTGGCAGCAATGGTGGTGATTTCCCCGATGTGGTTAAACAGGCCTTTGATGGCGCGACCGAGCGGGCCGGTGGTTTTGCCGATGGCGGCCATGGCGTTTGCCATTGCTTCCAGCGCCGGAGCCGCCGCGACGGCCAGCTGGTTCGAGATCCCGCGCCACAAAAGCCCCATACGCGAGAGCGCGTCATTGGTACGCTCAATCTGTGCAGCATCAGCTTCCGATACCGCCACCCCGAAATCCTGCACATCCTGCGTGGCTTGCCGCAAGGTAGCACTGTCGATGCGGGTGAAAATCAGACCGGCGCGATCGCCAAAGATTTGTGAGGCGATAGCGGCTTGCTCTGCACTCGGGATGAATTTGGCAATGGCATCCTGAATGGCAGCGATTTTGGCATCGACCGTGAGGCTGTCGAGATCAGCCGCTGAGAGGTGTAACTGCTTCAGGGCATCGACGGCCGGACCTGTGCCGGCTGCCGCTTGGCTGAGGCGCTTGGTTAGCTGGATTGTGGCTTGTTCGATTTCTCCCATGGAAACGCCTGCCAGATCGCCGGCGCGGGTCAGAACCTGCAGGCTTTCGGTAGTCGTGCGCAAGGATGCCGCCAGTTTGGCCTGCTCGTCGATAGTTTGCAGGCTCGAGCGCACCATGGTGATACCAGCCGCCACAGCTGCTGCTGCCATGATCCCGGCGGCAATCCTGGCGCGCCGTGCAAAACGGGCAAGGCGCGCGTTTGCGATTTCCATTTCGCGCGAGGCTTTGCCAAAACCGCGTTTTCCAGCTTCGCCAATGCCTTCAAATTCGGCTTTGACCTGTTTGCCACCCACCGCCGCAAGCCGGACAGATACACGTTTTTCAGCCATGGTTTATTCTTTCCTGTATTTGTGTTCCGGGCGGTTCAATTGGCCGCTTGCGTCGTGTATCGCATCGTGATACATATATTTGCATGATAATAAGCATCAGGGGCAAGCTGGCCGCCAGCGCGGTGAGTGACCGATATGGCAAAGGCTTTCCCGCCAGTCTGGTGAAACGAACGCGTGCCATGTTTTCGGCGCTGGATGCGGCAACGGTTCTTGAAGATCTGCGGTTTCCACCGGGAAACCACCTTGAGGAACTGAAGGGTGACCGAGCGGGCCAGCATTCGGTTCGCATTAACGGCCAGTGGCGCATTTGCTTTACATGGACGGATCAGGGACCGGCAGACGTTGAAATCGTTGATTACCATTGAACGGGTATTGAAAGGACGGCACATGACAATTCTGAAAAACCCTTCTCACCCCGGTGAGGTCTTGAAGGAGCTTTACCTCGATCCTCTGGATATGGGCTCGATAGCTCTGGCTAAACGCCTGAATGTCCCGCGCACCCGCGTCGAGCGGCTGGTAAAAGGCGAGACCTCCCTGACGGCGGACACGGCGATGCGGCTTGCGACCTTCTTTGGCAATACACCCGAGTTCTGGATGAACCTGCAGCGCGCCTATGATCTTGCAAAAGCCCGCGTGAGCGTTGATGTCTCAGATATCATCCCCCTCGAGGCCGCCTGAGTTCATTTGCTCATTAAGCTTGCGCACCATGACCGCCTCGATTGCGGGGAGGATTTCGGCGGTGGTTATCGGGCAAATGCCCAGCGCCGATGCCAGAACCAGAGCTGCACCCATGTCCCAGCCGATCACGCCACCGCTCGGGGCAATTCGCAATTGACCACCAAGGCGGGCAACCAGATCCCAGACCTGCCAGCCTTCAAAACTCTGCGGTTGGTTCAGGACTTGTGGGCAGTCTTTGCAGGTTTTCCCGCAGGCCTCGCGGGGCTCGCAGCCCTCGCAGTATCTGTCGCCCCCGCCGAAGACCCATTCGGCAAGGGCGACAAGACGTTTTTTTCCTGATCCAGCACCAGACCTTTGGCGACGTATTTTGTCTGGAAGGCTTCAAACAGTGGCCAGACATCGAGCAGGGCCGATATACCCTCAGGGGTAATTCGAATGGTTTTACCATCGCTGTCCCCGACACCGTCCCAATCAAGGGTGGCGTTGCGGGCCAGTGCTTTGGCAAACACAAGCGCGCTTTCCTCGTCGGTTGCATCCTCGTTCAGTGAAGCGACCGACGGGTCATTGCGCGAGGCGACCATCAGAGCGGTGGTCAGGGGATGGAGGTGCAAGCGGACACCGTGGCCGAGATCCAGCCATGCGGGTTCATTTGATAAATCAAGACGGATCATGTTGTTCCTCAGTAGGTTGCGATATCGTTAACAAGAGTGACCGTGCACATCTGCCCGGCGGTGGTATCAAAGGCCGCCTGCCAGTCAAAACCAGCCTGTACGCCCTGGGGTCCTTGAATCTCGACGCGCGGGCGGGGCAGATAGACCGCATGGGCCGTGAAGGTCAGGCTCTCGCCTGTGCCAAGGCTGTAGGCGAACTCCAGTTCGGCCGGCGTGCCGTCCAGCGCTTGTGTCATCAGCACCTGATCGGCAAAGCGTACATCCATCTTGCCGGTTAGTGCTGCGATCGAGGGGTCTGCCCCGTCGATACGCCCGTCCGCGCGGATGGTCTCAACGCGGTCGAGATTATTGGCGTACTGGATGTCCGCCGAGACGATGTTGCCCAGCGCAGTACCATTGCGTTTGATTGCCCCGTTGAAATGTCCGAACCGTTGTAACTCCCAACCTGTGGGGGTTCCGGCGGCAGAAGAGGTGGCAACGGCCTCTCCTTGCGCGATCAATTTTGCGGTGGCCGTCAGAAGCCCCGAACGCTGCATTTGCCAGGAAAGCTGATCGAGCACACAGCCGGAATACATAGCATAGCGCGGAACCTCGGGCATGGCGGTCTCGATGGAGATGCTCGGCAGGGTCCAGCTGCCGGATGCAAACACGTGCGTATAGGGTCCTGTGCCAGTGGTGACAGGATCGCCGAACGCTGCCTTCAACCAAAATCCGAAAGCCTCGGCGTCGATCGGCACCGCCACATCGCCGTCTGCCGTTACCGCATCCTTGATCGGAGCCAGCGGATCACGGCCGTAGCCCAGAAGTTCCGAGCCCAGAAGTGGTTGCTCTGCCCCCAGCGAAGTGCTGGCAAACGGCATCCGCATGTATCCGCCAACCGGTGGGGTACCATAAGTTGTCTCGAACGCAGCCGCCATTAGCGACCGCGCGCCTTGTGCACGTGCCATAGTATGTTTCCTTTATTTTGCGGGTTCAGCCGATCGAGGGTCATCTCGATGGGGGCCATCCCCTGGGGATCAGTCTAGTGGATCGGCGGTGGTATAGGTCAGGATGACCGGGATAATCGCGGCTTTCAGGGCCTCTGCGCCGTCAATCGGTAGATCGACTGGCTGCGGGGCCTCGGCCTCGACCCAGTCACAGAGACCGCCGAGCGTACGGTTGATTGTAGTTGCTATGCCCAAGGATTGCAGTAACGCATCAAATTCAGTGTCGCGGGCGACTGGTGTTTTGCCTTGCACGATCACCTCGACCTCGGCGCGGTGTTCGTAGTGATATTGCACCGGAGAGAGTGTAACCTCGGGCGTGCCGGGGTCGCCGTCGCGCAGGATTAGAAGGCCGCCCGCGGGTACGCGTTCCGGCAAGATCGCACCGCGCAGGATTGTAGCGCCGGACACGGCTTGAAGTGCCGCAAGCAAGGCTTGCAGGATGGTTTCCCGGGGTGTGGGCATGGCTTTACCGAAAGTTCCAAATGTGAGTGTTTAAAGGGCGACTTAAGTTTTTTAGGTCTTCCGTATTAGGCTCGGAATAACCGCCCACTCGGGTTGCTGCATATGTCCGGTTTGAGCCCTAAGCGGTAATTGACTATGGTCCTTCCTGAGCTATGTTGAAAAACAACTTTGATGACGCATGCAGGTATCCGATGCCCAAGTTTACGCCAGACACAGCCAAAACTAAAAGCCATGACGGCAAAGGTGACCCATGTGGCCCCTACGAGGCTATTCTTTTTAGTAACAGTGGTCGCCTAACTCAGTTTGGTGCGATTGTTGAAATCTTGCCTCCCGGATCGACGTCATCAATCAAGCACTGGCACCAAAACGAAGACGAAATGATCTATATGCTTGAAGGCGAAGCTTTGGTGTATGAAGGCGAATTATCATATACGCTTAACGCTGGTGAAGTAGCGACTTTCAAAGCTGGTAAACCGATTGGCCATTACATTGAAAATGTTGGGGACACCCCGATAAAATACCTAGTGATTGGCACGCGCTCGACCTCCGACGTCGTGACCTACCCCGACAACGACAGGGTCTTGAAGTTTGAGCGCCCAGCGGGACGTCAAAGGTTCTCAAGATACAGCTACACGACTCTCCTTGGTAAGCCTGCGCGTTCCCCTTACAAGGATACGGTCTGATGCTGAACGAAGCGTAAATTTCGTTTAGTTGAACGGACCGCTTAGTCCGCATAGCCGACCTTTGGTGTCCCATATCGCAAGTTATACCTGAGTGAAGTCATCAGATGTCTGCTTTGAGCCCTTATTGCACGAGGAGGCTTAATCGAATTCGCAATGAACCAATCTGTGTTCAGTCACAAATCCTGCTTTTTGAAGGGTCATTCGCGAAGCAATATTGTGCTCTGCGCAGCCGCAAATCGGCCTTAGGCCTGACTCAACCATGTGACTGGAAAGTTTAGACATGAGAATTGATCCATACCCTCGGCGGCGCCATTTAGGAGATATCAGCATTCCGAGGTCGATTGCATTGCGGCCTTCTATGACTCTTGTGCTAACACCACAGCCAACAACTTCGTTTTGCACTTCCAGAATCCACAAACTCCCGAGACCGTTTAAATCGGATATTTCTTCAAACGAACTGAAGAAGTTATCGTTCATTTCCCAAATCGCTGAAAGGTCTGCCAAGGTGCTACGTTTAAATACCAATCCTGTGTCGCTAACGGTCGTGGCAGCGACGTACTTTCTAAAGAGAAACCCGGTTTGAGTAGATTTGGCACCAAAAGATTCAGCAGTCTTCAAAAGCTGATGATCAAATGACTTAGCAAGCACAACATTAAATTTGGATTGCCTCCGCAAGACCTCGAATAGGTGTAAACTATATTCTGAGTGACTTTTTTCGACGAAGAACTCGACGAGCGTTTGCGCAGATGTCACACCATACGCAACCGAGGGTATGCTCCAACATTGCCCGTTTTGTATTAGTTCTTCGAGGAACCACTCCTGTGGTTCTGCTAGAGAGTTTAGGTAACTGCGCCTCAAGGAATTTGGGGGGGAAGTTGATAGTTCAAACTCAGTCATATTGATCCAATACAATAGGCGGCTAAAGTCCGCAATGTCCGCAGACGCGACCTATGGTGCCCCTAAACGGCATTTGTCCCAGAGTGAAAGCGTCAAATGACCGCTCCGAGCCCTTTGCGACTGATGCTGCGGAATCCATGAATATCTGCTATGATGACAAGTCCTCAATTTTCTTAGGCTCGCGGAACGTCGTTGGCGCAATAGGTGTTCCATCGTTTTGGGTGGCGTGTTCTTCAAAAACAGGGGTATGTGCTGGAACTATCGTTTCGTTTTGAGCAACCCCTAAAAAGATGTGCTTTGAGTTCTCAGATGTTATTTCAAGCCAATTTGGATCATCAAGTGTTCCTCGGTAAACACCAACTGCTCCGTCGAAGCGTTCAAATGTCTGAAAAAGCTTGGTGCCGCAGTTATCGCAAAAATTGATGTAAATCTCTTTGCCACTGCCCTCAGATACGTGGGTGTATATCTTTGGGTTGCCCACAACTAACTTAAAGTCAGAGGCAGAAAATGCAGGTTGAACCATATAGGCTCCGCCAGTTGCTCTTTGACAGAACTTACAATGGCACATCGTAATCTTACTGGGCTGGTTCGAAATTTCGTAACTAATTCGGCCACATAGGCATCTTCCTTGCGCTGCTAACATAATCTTACCTCCTATTTTTCTCATTTCTGAACCGTATGATTGACCCAATTGTGCCCCGCATTTGAAAGATGAAAATGCGCCTTGTCTAAATCATCCGCAGAAATAAGTAAGTGTTCTCCGTCAAAAGTGCAGACAACAAAGACTCCGATGCCGTTTGCTGACAAAGGTTCAATCAACGACTGCACTATACCCGCTGCGCCAAAGGGAAATGGACCAACCGTGCGAAGGCAAACCCAGTCCCTTTCAACCTCCACGCCATCAGGAATCCGATCCTCAAGGCAAATCAAAGTGAGCTCATCATCGGCGCGTATGACAGAAGAGAACCCCGGGCCGTTGAACCACTGAGGGCAATCCGCTTCAGCTTCGAGGCGAGCAACACCATATCGGCCACTTACGGTGCGAAGGTTTAACACATGTTTCACTAATATTCCTCGACATCTGAATTTTTTCTACACCCAAAACTCGGGACAAAGGTTATTTGTTCGCCATGGGTAACTGACATGCGCAACTTCTCTATGGAGTGATTTTGTCGCACCCCGTATCGGAAAGCCGTCGTTAGAGCTACCGCAACGAAATGGCGCTTCGTCCGCATAGCGGACCTATAGTGTCCCTAAGCTGCATTTGTTCCTGAGTGAAAGCGTCAAATGTCTGCTTTGAGCCCAAACTGACCTAATTGCCTGTCGTGAAGTTCGGTAACTAAGGGCGGGTAGCGGACCTTCGCTGCGAATGCGAACGCATAAGCCGATTTCTACAAAGCGGACATTCGAATTAAGTGCGTGTTTGGTAAATCAACCAATGACTGCTAAGCGGACAAAACGGGCTTTCGCTGCTGTTGTTCTAACGTCCGCTTTGATGCAAGCGGGATAGATTCTGGCTCAACAAAGGTATTGTGCGGGGTGGCAGAAACGTCGATGTTGCAAACATGGCAACAGAAACAGAGTTTTCCTTCGCAGCGCTAACCGGTTCGGCACGACGGCACATTCGGGTGTTTCAGATACACCAGTTTCTTGATCGTTTTGCGATGGGTTTGACGGTTGCCGTTGTTGCTCTGGCGTTAACCGACCGGGGCATGGACCTCTTTCAAATCTCGCTTCTCTTCGGGGTTTACTCGCTCACGACCATGGCGATGGAGCTGCCTTTCGGCGGCTTGGCAGACAGTATCGGACGCAAGCCGGTCTTTCTGACAGCAGTCGTCGCCAGTTTGATTTCGCTCGCGCTCTTTCTCTCAACCAGCGATTTCTATGTTCTCGCACTTTCTTTTGCGTTCATCGGTTTTGGACGTGCGCTTAGGTCAGGGACGCTTGATGCGTGGTTTGTCGAAACTTTCAAGGCAGCCGCGCCAAATGTGGATGTCCAGCCCGCGCTGGCCAAAGCGCAATGGGCCAATGCCGTAGGGTTGGCCATTGGCGCGGTCCTCGGAGGTCTTCTGCCTGATATTTTGGGCTCGGTCGCGGAAAGCATCGGTTTCAGCATCTATGATGTATCCTATGCAGCAAGCTTTGGTGTGATGCTGGGCGTGTTTGTTTTCACGATGTTGGCCATTGTCGAAAAACCACGTCCGATGAGCCCCGGTGCACTCAGACAGGGGTTTGCAAACGTTCCGTTGGTGATCAAAGACGCGGGTCTTCTTGCCCTGAAACATCCCGCACTATCAATCCTATTGGCAGCGCTGGCATTTTTCTTGATGGCAACCAACCCGGTCGAGGTGATCTGGCCAACCCACGCAAAGCCAATGTTGGACGAGGGCTACGCAAATACCGTCATTGGCGCACTGACCGCTACCTACTTCTTTTCCATCGCTTTCGGCGCATCTCTGTCTCCGTACGTCAGCCAGATCTTCAAGCGGCAGCACGCAATGACGCTTGCGGCGACTTTTGCCTGCCTAGCAGGCGTTCAAATCGCATTGGCATTACAGGGCAGTATCCTCGGCTTTGTGACCGTCTTTATACTGTATTCTGTGTTCCTTGGTGTCAGCGAGACACCTGCCAGCAGCATTCTGCATCGTTGCGTAGAAGACCGTCAGCGGTCGACCATGCTGTCTTTGAGATCGCTGATACAACAGTTGGGGGCCGCATTGGGTTTGGTGTTCGCCGGAACCGTCGCCGAGATTTACTCCACACCTATCGCATGGATTGTCGGTGCGGTGTTTCTTTTCATTGCTGTGATACTGTCCTTGGTTTTGGTCAAACAACTGGCCGTAGAAAGCCGATAGCTGACATTCGTGCGCCGCGCAGCATCGGGCAATCTGGGCTCGAAGCCGACATTGACTCCAAATCACGGGAAGCAAGTTACAAAACCCGCCAGATGACCGCTTTGAGCCCAATGTGTTCAGTATTGCGGAGAGTTTGAATGTCCGCTTTAGTGAGTTTGTTGACGTCATCCCTCTCCATGGAATTTTGCGAGCCAGATTGTGGATGAACCGCAGTCTGGGTCTTCGATGACATGTTCGACTACCGTAAATCCGTGCTGATTCAGAAGTTCATGATACTCATCTCCATCAAGGCTAGAGTGATACAGCGCCTCTCCTTCGAATTCACCAATGGTATCACCATGGCTTGGACCGCTCGTAAACATAAGCGCCGCGCCTTTTGCTGCGTGTTGTCGAAAAATTGGAAACATCCGTCGTTGATCATCTGGCGTAAGATGAAATGTACTGTGCCAAGCCAGAAGGCCGTCGAACTTCATTCCTAGCCGCAGAGTGCGCATATCGGAGACGAGCCATTCGGATTCCGAAAACTGTTTTCTTGCTATTTCGATAAGCTCAGGGGATGTATCAACCCCCGTAACCTTGCATCTCTTTTCTAGTAGGTACCGACCGATTGGGTCTCCCGAGCCACACCCAACATCAAGTATGGAAGGCATTTCCGACTGAAGTGCCAAGAACTTCTCGATCCACGTTTGTTCTTGCAACCTTGAACCACGAATGTTTGCCCATGCAAGAGCATGGCGACGGTACAAGTCTATGATTTTGTCCGCTTCTGGATGCATCCACCATACTTAACCAGATATTCGCCAAGGTCAAATGAACGGCAGCTTTGTCCGCAGAGCCGACCTATGGTGTCCCTAAACGGCATTTGTCCCTGAGCGAAAACGTCAAATGACTGCTTCGAGCCCTGAGTGACATTCTTTCGCACCTCGGCTAAAGTCCGTTTCAAAGAAAAACATGAAGGGACAAGAATTTGAAATTCGAACTCTGGCTGGCTTTTGTAGCGACCTATACAGTAATTTCAATCGTTCCTGGCCCCAGTGTTCTGATGGTTACCGGACAAGCCCTTTCGCATGGAACCAAGGCCGCGTTCTTGTGCATATTAGGTGAATTGGTAGGCGGCGTGGTCCTTGTCGGGCTGTCCTTGTTTGGGGTTGGTGCCATTCTGGCTGCATCGTCTGAACTGTTTCATGTCGTTAAATGGGCAGGTGTTTTTTACATGGCATATCTTGGCTACCGCCAGATTGTTGAAGCGCGTCTGGATGGCGTTGACTTATCACCACAAACAAAGAGAGGAGACGGTATATCAAGTGCAAGAGCAGGCTTTTTCACCGCCGTTTTGAACCCCAAAGCCATCATTTTTTATGTGGCGTTTCTCTCGCAATTTCTTGATCCGAATGCAAATATCTATTCCCAATTTGTGATAGTGGTGGCGACTTCGACAGTCATTGTCGGTGCTGTTCTTGGTGGTTACGCCTTACTTGCTGCACAGGCGCGAAAAACCTTTCAGAGTGCTAGGGCACGTCGCCGTTTCGGGTATACTGGCGGTGGTTTCTTGATTGGTGGAAGTGTATTCATGGCTGCAACTCGCTAAACGCCGCAACTAGAAGATCGATTTCAGAAGGGGCAGCTTTATTGGCGTATGGAATCCAATTTCCAATTCCTCCCAGAACGCAGTGCGTAGTACGGCAGGGAAGACATGGCCTGACGGGAGCTCGGCTTGTGAGAACCGCCCAGCATCCACGATCCTTTCCGCCTGAGCAGGATTGACATGGATGTCGATTTCGCCGGAGATGTATTCAGCATAATACCAAAATTTCACCATCCTGCCACTGTCATCAATTAATTCATCAATATAAGCGATCCGTTTCGCCTTCACTCTGATCTGCGTTTCTTCAAAAACTTCGCGCTCGACAGCAGCGGATAACTCTTCTTCCCCCTCAACACCTCCACCTGGCGGAGCCCAAAAGTCATACTTGCCTTGGTCATGGTGACGGACCAAGAGCAGCCTTTTGTCCTTGAGCGCCAATGCTCCAACTGAGATGCGGTGCTTCAATTGAGTGATCCTAGCAGTATCTGCGCATGTGAAAGTAGCCGCAACGCGGAAATGCATCAATAGTAGTCATTGGGGTGGCCACAGCAAAAGCGCACTTCGTCCGCAATGCGGAAGCTTTAACAAAAGCGAACCCACCTTCATCGTCTTTCGATCCAACTCGAAACAATCAATTCCGGCACCCGCCCCGCCACCCTTTCCGCATCGCGGGCCAGGTCAAGCCGTTTGCGCAATTTCACCTGCGGCACCAGCAGGAATATCGGAGCACTAACCTGCCCACGCCCGGTTTTCGCGCGCGATGCCACTGCTGTCCCGCGCGCATTAATCCGCGCTTTCTCGGCCACCAGTAAACTTGGTCCGCCTCTCCGATAGATGAAACGCAGCTTGAGGCCTCGCCGCCGTTCCCACTCCAGCGGTGTCAGCCGTGCACCGCCACGACCTTTTCCGGCGACCTCGGTTGGAATGGCCAGATAAAACCCGTGTTTCGAGCGGATCAGCACGCCGCGATCATGGGAATGAATGATTTTCGGGGCCCTGGACCAAATAAACGCCGCCGCATCAAGGCTTTCGTCGCGCTCCGGATAAGTCTTGTTGCGAATAGTGCGCGCCAGTCGCAGCCCCAAACCCGCGCCGCTAATTTGCGCGCGCCAGTCATTTTTGAGATCACCACCAGCTTCGCGCATCGCGGCCGTGACAGCCCTTTCGCCTGCCAGTATCTCGCCCCGCAACATCTCGACCAGATCCGGATCAAGGTCGAGCTTCAGCTTCATGCGGGTCGCAAGTCCAGCGTCCAGACTAGCCGTTCGCGATCACGCACGGGCTCGCCCTGGATAACAAAGCTTTCGGTTCCAAACAGGATCAAATCATCGGGGCGGGGATTGGCCAACTCGGAAACCCGCACATCAACGGTGGTCGTGTCGCTAAGGATGCGCGCGGAACCAAAACTGCTGATCTCGTCGGGCGCACGCCGGATCACGCGGATAGCGTGCTCTTCGCTTAACGCAGAAGAAATCCAGTAGGCATCCACCGCCATGGTGGTATTTGCAAAAATCCGGTCCATGGCGGCAGCAAAGGCGTTCATCGAAATGCCCCGCTAGTTCGAGCTGTGCAGGCGGATAGCAAGGCGCGGCCGCTTGTTGACTGGCAGGACCGAGGCCTCGGTCATCAGATCAATCCAGCGACCTTTTTCGTCCAGATGCTGACGCGCATAAAGCGGCAGACCTACGGTGTTGGCGGCCTCGAGCAGGTTGGCAGGCCCGCCGTAGGTGGTGAAAGTATCAAACGTGCCAAGAGGAAAGGCGATACCTTCGCCAGCAGGGATCAGGCGCTCGGAGGTGCCGTCAGAGAGTGTGACGCTGCCATTGTACTCCTCGAACAGAACGCCGGCAAAGGGGAAGCTGCGGCGCATGTCGTCGCGAAGTGGCTGGCCACCGGTTGCCGAGAAGAATTTATAGGCGTCTTCGGTTTTGGGGTGCGATATCAGCTTGTCAAAGAACTCGGAACTCACCAGTGCGTAAGCGCTGGTCATAGTTTCCCCAAGGAGACTGTCCTCGATCCCGCGAAGCGTTGTACGCACTTTGCCCTGCACGTTGGTGCCAGCGGTGCCGAACACAAAGTCGACCGAGATTTGTTCCAGCCCGAACTCGGTGAAGTAATTGTAAAGCGTAGTGCCGGCACCGTCCTTGACGATACCGCGCAGTGCGTTCATCTCCATGTATTCGCGGGTCTGGGCATGCTTGCGCCGCATCAGCGTCAGTTTACGGTTCATGACCGTGAGGAGGGGATCGGCTGCGTCCGAAACCCCGATGGCCGGAATGCCCTGAATGTCAGCGGGCAAGATCACATCGTCATGCGGAATCCACGGCAGGGCAAAGGAGCGCATCGAGCGACCTTCACGCTCGCCGACTGTGGCAGAACTGCCAAGGGGCACCGAGGGCAGCAGACTGAGGACACCCTCGAATTGCTCGATGATAACAGAGCGCTGGGTGACGCCCTCGAAACGGAACAGCCCGATTTGTGCAAGGCGAGTGTAAAGATTGGGCAGCAGGTTGATGGCCTGCGTCATCTCGGCTAGCGAGTAGCCGCCAGCGTCAAAAGGATTGCGGGTGATGGGCATGGGTTTCTCCGGGGTTTTTCAGAAAATTGATCAGGCGGCGTTGCGGGCGATGATGCCTAGAGCGGCGAGCTCGGCGATTTTGGTTGCAGTCTTGGTCGCATCATCGACACTGGCGTCAAATGTGAGGTTGGCGGGCGAGATGATGGCAGGGCCGCGGACAATGACGACGCCGAGGGTATCTGCGAGCATGGCATCGACGGAATAAAGCAGTAGGGCGGCGGCAACTTCGGCGCCATCTACGCCACCGTCACTCGCTAACGTGAACTTGCCACTGGCAGTGATGCGCCCGAGGACGGAGCCGACTGGATAGGCGACGCCGGCTAGTAGGGTGATAGTCTCGCGTGTGTAGTTGGGATTGACCTCGTATTTGAGGACATCGCCGAGGCTGGCGGGTTGGACAAGCGGGGCCATTGTTTAGTCTCCGTGTTTGTTTTTCTTGAAGTTGGGGTGACGCGCGGCTTTAGCCTTTTAGGCTTTTGCTTCAGCGGCGGCTTTTTTTGCTGCGGCGACAAGCGGGCTGTCTTTTGCTGAGGCCGCTGCGGGGGCAGTCGCAACGATCAAAGCTGCATCGCTGGTGGCCGCAAGATTGTCCAAAACCTGAGAGCGCAGTGCATCAGGCTTGAGGCCGCGTTTCACAGCATCCGCGGTATCAATCGAGACGCCGAGACGTGCGGCTTGTGCACAGATTTGGGCCACTTCGGCGGCCTCGATCCGGATGGTGTCGGCATCCGGTGCAGCTGCGTTGGGCGTGTCTGGAATTGCCGGTTGCGGTGTTGCGGGAGAAGCCGTTGCAGCCGTCTCTGTTTGCGTTTGCGCCTGTGTTTGCACTGCAGGTGTTTCGGTTTCCGTTTCATCGGACGGCTCAGTGTTCGGGTTCATAGTGGTTTCCTTTCGGGTTTGGGAATTTCGGGTGGTTGCGTGCAGGAATGTAATTGCACCGGGATCTCGGCGGTCTTCAGCAAAGGCGCGAAAAGCACTACGGGGATCCGATACGGCGTCGGCCAGTCCAGCCGTTACGGCTTCGACACCGCGAAACACGGCCGCTTCGGTTTCGAGGGCCGCATCTACATCGAGCAACTCCCCGCGACCTTTGGCGACGGTTTGGGCAAACAAGGCTCGCAGGCTTTCCAGCTCTGATTGTATTTGGTTCTGAACATCTTCGGGGAGGGGCTCGTAAGGGTTGGCGTCAACCTTGTGCGCGCCCGCATGGACCAGCGTGACGTTGATACCTTTTTGATCGAGCATGCCGCTCATTTCGGAATGGAGCACGACAACTCCGATACTGCCGACAGCGCCGGTGCGCGGCAGAGTGATGTGGCTGGCTTGCGAGGCCAGAATGTAGCCTGCCGACAAGGCGTGCTCGGCGACAAAGGCATGGACCGGTTTTTGCTCCCGCGCCGCGCGAATGCGATCGGCGAGATCAAAGGCACCGGCAACTTCGCCACCAAAGCTGTCGATCTCGAGTGCAATGCCGCGCACAGCGGAGTCAGCAAGGGCGGCGTCTATCTGTGCCGTGATGCCTTCATAGGATGTGACACCAGAGGATTGCCCTATCCACGCACCACGATGCACCAGCGTTTCGGCGATTTCGATCACGGCGATACCGTCGATCAACGAATAGGGCCGTGAACCACTATCCAATTGTCGCTCTGCCAATTCACCGCCAATAAGCGAAGCACGGGCGGGCAAGGCGGCCTGTGCCAGCGCACCATTCTCTACCATCAGCCCCTGAAGCCTGATCTCCTGCCCTGTGATCCGCGAACCTAACCCCGAAAGGAATGCCAGCGCCTTGGAGGGTTCCACCATTAGCGGCGTATTAAAAGCGCGCTGGGCGATTTGTGCGTGATGCATCATTCGGCGTCCTCGCTATCCGGTTCGGGTTTGTTGGAAGGCGGGTCATCGCCTTCGCTTTGTCCATTATCATTGCCGCTCGAAGCGTTACCTTCGCCCGGTGCCTGTGCCGGCGATCCCGGGCGGCGGAAATCAAGCCCCAGATCAAGTTCACGTGCCCGCTCGGCGGCGATCTCGCGGTCAACCTGCTCGGCGTCATAGCCCCGTTCCGAAAGCGCTTGTGTGCGGGATTTCAGTCCAGCCTCGATCTGGAGTATTTCGGCCGAGGCATCCTTCATCGGATC
Organism: Rhodobacterales bacterium 52_120_T64; assembly: GCA_002162875.1. Classification (GTDB taxonomy): domain Bacteria; phylum Pseudomonadota; class Alphaproteobacteria; order Rhodobacterales; family Rhodobacteraceae; genus NORP23. Next base: position 27,608 of record MABA01000005.1, read on the forward strand.
AACCCAGTCCCATTTTGTCGGTAGCCATGAGCAGGTTTGGTATTTTCGGCGCTGAGCCTCATAATCGGGCAACTCCAGCGCACCGGAGAGAACAGCGACATCCATCCAGCGCGCCCAGACTGCGCGACACATCTGGAAGACCAATACCCCGTGTTGCCAGGCTGAAATCCGGCGGCGGAAATCCACCAGAGATATTCGTGAGTTGGAAAAGTTGCCCCTGGCGGTGTCGTTGGTGAGATACCCGTAAGGAATGCCGAGGGCGGCCGAGATTTGCAGCAACGTGCGATATTGAAACGGCTCGTAGGTAGAACCGGAATCCGGAATGGCAGGGGTCGAGACATCTTCGCCCGGATCAAGGCGCACGATTTGCCCGGGCTCGACTTCCAGATCCTCGTCAGCCGGTTCCAGAGGTGTTTCAGGCGCGGGCGAGGTGATGAACATCGCAAACATTGCCGCGGTCTTTTTGCGCTCGAGCTCTGCGTCGTCATAAAGATCAAGCGTGAAGAGTTTTACGATAGCAGGGGAAAAACGCGAGACACCGCGCAGCTGTCCGGCTTCAACGGGATCAATAACGTGGATTATGTCGGCAGCCAGCACGCGCGCAGTTTCGCCCGCAAGTCCGGGGTCGGTTATATCGCCCGGGTGACGGCGCAAGAGATGATAGGCTACGCGTCGCCCGATGCGATTGAACTCGATGCCTTGGCGGATTAGCCCACCGCCGGAAAGTTCGCGGTTCATATCGAGTGGCAGCATTTCCGAGGGGAGCATCTGCAATTGCAGGGGAACGCTTAGACCGTCTGCGGCACGGCGTGTCCGGATGCGCAGAAAAACCTCACCTGCCAAAAACACCTCGCGGGTAGCGCGACGCTGTAATCCGTAAAAGTCCGTCAACCCTTCGGCGTCGGCATCATCGGTCCAGGCAAGCCACAGTGATTGTAATTCTTCCTTGAGGGCAGGGTCTGCAATGGACGAGGAGGGCTTGATACCGTCCCCAACCACATTACCGGCAAAAGCCTCGAGAGCATTGGTGGCGTAGCCATTGTTGCGCACCAGCCATCGAGCGCGCGCCGTAATTGTGTCACCAGCGCCTGCAATCAGCGTGTTTACATGCAGGCGTGATGCCCGAAATCCGCGCAAACGCCTGTGCATCTGTGCGGCGTCAAACCCGCCGATCACCGCGCCCAGTCGCTGGCGAAACCCTTCCATTACCATTGCCTAAAGCCCCTTCGTGGCCACAGTGCCCCAGCGCCGCCGCCGTTTTGTGCCACCAGCAATGGCAATCCGGTTTTCCAGATTGGCGATTGCCGCTGCCAGTTCTGCATCCGAGCCATAGGTGATGGTACGCCCGTCGTAGCTCACAGCGCGCACGCCTGCGAACCGCGCTTCGTGCAGCGCATCGAGCAGGGTCCGCATTCGATCAATATCCATCTCAGTCCCTCATAAATCTTGGTGTGTAGGCGCGCCGCTTGCGCCGCGGTGTCGCCAACGTTCCGGCAGTTGCCACCGGAGCCGTATTTTTGGCCGTTGCTTCAGGCAAATTGGCAGTTTGGCGCGTCTCCACGCCTGCCTGTTCTTCAAGGCGTCGCCACGTTGCCTCGTCCCAGCGATCGGCCCCGAGGATCCACGCGGCGGCGCGGGCATAGACCCGACAATCGAGCGCCTCGTTGCGCTCGCGCATCTTTTGCCATTCCTGACGAGCATACCCGCGCTTGTTGCGCACCGTGATCAGCTGTTCGGCGACCAGCTGTTTGAGCCATTCGGTGTCGATCCAGTCGGGCAGGTGCACGGTGCCTGACGGGTTGCAGATACCCAGCTCTCTGTCTTCATCGCTCGGGCGTTCAAGACGCAAAAACCTGTAGGTCTCGGTTTTGAATGTGGCCGTGGCGATCGACCAGAGACGTGCCCCGCGGCGCAGACGTTTGCCACCACTCAAAGCATCGACATAGGTTGGACCCGAAACCGGTGTGGTGCGATTGAACCCTTCCAGGCCTTTTATCGGGGCGACCTGTTCAAAACCTTGTGCGCGGGCCCAAGTGTAAACGGTGGTTGCTTCATACCCGGAATCAATCGCCAGTTTTGCGATCGGCATTACTGCACCATTGGCGTGTTGCCATGTTTTGACCAGCAAGGCCGTGAGTTCGTTCCAGGCCTCTGCATGATCAGGCCCACCGGCAATGACGATGTGATCAATGAGCCAGCTTTCCAGCCCGCGACCCCAGGCCCAGACGTCGACCTCGATGCGATCCTTTTGCACATCGACGCCAGCGGTGAGAAACAATCCGTCTTCGGGAATCTGCGCGTCGTAACTTTCGCGGCGCTCCGACAAGCGCTGCCATTCCGGTGCATCACCGCTCTCGACCCACGTTTCGCCCAACAACGTGTTGCGGGCTGCACGCAGCATATCCTCCGAGCCTTGTGCCGCCAGCCAGTCACGCGCGATTTGCTCCCAGCTCTTCCAGCCAATCGGCGAATAGAGCGCCGAGATGTGGAACCCGATCGAGTTCGGGTCCTGCGATTTTGTCGTTGCCCGCCATTCTCCCGCTTCCAGCATCGCGGTTTTATGGTGCTCGGCGATTGCTGCTTCACAGCCCTCGCAATGATAGGTGGCTGTTTCCGGCTTGCCCTTGGCCCAGCGCAGGCGTTCGAACTCCAGCCATTGCATACGAGAGCAATGCGGGCAGGGCACAAAATAACGCCGCTGGTCCGAGGCCTCGTATTCGCGCTCGATCCGGCTTAGCCCCTTGATTGTCGGCGTCGAAACCATGAACACTTTTCGGCGGTGTGCGAAGGTGGTTGTTCTTGCTTCGGCCAGCGAAACCGGATCTCCTTCCTCGTCTGCTGAAGCCGGATAGGCATCAACTTCGTCGAGGAAAATGTAGCGCGCCGGCATCGAGCGCAGACCGGTGGCCGAGTTCGCCCCTGTCAGCACCAGAATGCCGCCCGGGAATTCCTTGGAAAGCATCGAGTTGCCCGCATCGCGCGATCGTGCCGGATTAACCCGCTCCTTGAGAGCCGGGCTGTCCTCGATCAGCGGATCAATCCGCCCGCGCGAGCTGCGTTTGGCCATCTCGAGCGTCGGTAACACGGCCAGCATTGGACCGGGGGCATGGTGGATAACAAACCCGATCCAGTTGTTACCGGCTTCCGTCGCTCCGACCTGCGCGGCCTTCATGAAGGAGATGCGCTGTGCCGGATGTTTGGGCGAGAGCGCATCCATGATCTCGCGCAAATACGGTGTTCGAGCCGTGCGGTAGCGCCCGGGCTCTGCCGAGGCGCGCGAGGATAACCAGCGGTGCTGGTCGGCCCACTCCGAAACCGTCAGGTCAGGATCGGGCCGCATTCCACGTCGCCAGGCGCGAAGAATGTCTTCCGAACCGCCAAAGCTCAGGTCAGGTGCGAATTCCTCCTCATCCAAGGGTAACCTTGAGATCGGCAAGGGCGTCGAGCTGCTCTCTGACATGGGTTTCCAGCACCCTTTGCATGGTTGCAACTTCGATCAAAACCGGTGTTCCTGTTGCTGCCTCTACCTCGGCCGCAACCTGTGCTGCCATCAGTGCCGCGACACGGGCGGGCCATGTGACCCAGACGTCACGTTCCTGGCGCGCCAGCCGGAACACCATCGTTTCCGCGCGCGCCCGATCAACCAGCGCGCCTTTCTTCTTCTGGATCGAAAGCTGGCGTTCCTGTGCCTGATAAACTGTTAGCGCCGTTCGGGCCTTCAGGTAAGACGAACTCTCGGCCGGGCCGCTGATACTGCTCTCGTTGCTGGCAACCGATCGGCGTTGTTGATCCGGATCCGTCGTACCTGCACGGTGTGCATCCGAGGCGGCGGCGTTGATGGACCCGTCACCATAAAGCACCATCCGGCCGTTACGTTTTGCTTTCTGGATGGCGCCGCGCGACAGTTTTGAATGGGCGGAATATTCCCTCTCGCTCATTCCCTGCATGGCAGCCTCCGCAACGATTAAAGCAATGATATTGCTTGGTATTAAGTTGATTACACTTCGATCAAGAGCGATTCCGGTTACAGAAGCGATGCAGCTATTGCGTTGTAAGCCACGGAGCCAAAATCATGACTTCACCAACCAAAACCGAAACGGAAGCCGTCCTGCTCGAAATTGCACGGAACCACTTCTTCATCGAGACGTTCAATACGCAAAACATCGACTGGCTGGATTTCCACGAAGTTTCCGTCCGCTCGATCCGTAGCGCTCTCGAGGCCGCCTTCGCCGCCGGTCAAGCAGCAGTAAAAACAGGGAGCGTAAGTCATGACTGAACTCACAGAAACACAAGGCCGCATCCTGAATGCCGCGTCGTGGCGCGCTGGTAATCTAGCAATGCCGCTACCCAAAGGCCTGCATGGCGCGGTTGCCAAAAAGGTTGTTGGCATGATGGTGGAGCGCGGGTTGCTTGAAGAGGTCGAGGCCAACACCAAAAAGCACGAGCCGCTCTGGTGCGAAACCGGTGATGGTCAAGGAACCACGCTGGTGGCGACGGGCGCAGGCCTTGCCGCCATCGGGGTTGATCCGGTGGTCGTGCAGGCGATTGCAAAGCTGCGCAATGGCCCGCGGGAAATTGCTGCAGGCACGGACGAGGCCAAATCGGCAAAGAAACGCGACGGAACAAAGCAAACGCAGCTAATTGCACTTGTTGAGGCCCCGACCGGCGCCAGTCTTGAAGAGATAGTTGCCGCGACTGGTTGGCAAACCCACACGGTGCGCGGCGCGATCTCGGGAACGCTGAAGAAGAAGCTGGGGTTGGCAGTGATTTCGGAGAAGGTTGAAGGACGCGGGCGGGTTTATAAAATAGCGAACTGATTACACCGCACCCTTAACACCGCAGTCGTTGGTTTGGTGCACTAGGAAATTCTACTTGGCCTAAGCATCAGAAGTGGATGTTACTGAGGCTTCTTAAATCCACGACCCAAAGCTCGCCACCCTAAGATGCCGAGAACGAGTGCGCCAAAAGCTGCAACAAGAAAGGGAGTGATCAGGGCCGTATCGCGTGGCACAAACTTGTCAGACACACGGACAATTAGACCGGAAAGTAGAAGTCCGATTGGCATCATGCCCCATGCCAATAAACGGTAAAGGCTATTCACCCGCCCCAGAAGCTCGTCTGGAATAGTTCGCTGCCGATAGGACACAGACACGGTGTTCCAGACAAGACCAGTAAACTCGAAAATCGCAAGTGTTATCCCAAGTGCTACGGGACTTGGCACTAACGCAATCGCTAGAAAAGCTGGTGCTGATGATAGTAGCATCCATTGTGCCGTTTTCGCGGGGCCAAACATACCAATAATTTTATCACCCAACCATCCCCCTAAAATTCCGCCGATAGCTCCAGAGGCGAGTATCAAGCCGTAAGCACGTGCATCGAGGCCCAGATTTTCTTGCACATGTAAAACAAGAGCAATCATTACCATCTGGAAAAACAGATTCCAAAACCCGGTAATAAAGGCCAGTGATCGCAGCAAAGGGGCTTGTCCTAGAAAGCTGAATCCTTCTTTCAATTCTCTACGCCAGTCACGCGCTTTCGATACTTCTGGGCGAAACTTGCCTGTCAATCCAATGACGAGAAATATAGCTCCTAAATACGCGAATGCGTTGGCCAGAAATGGCAGTGGAAGTGCATATGCTATCAGGAAGGCTCCAAGCGCGGGGCCGATCAATGCATTTCCGACAAGCTCGACGCTCCACAAGCGACCATTTGATTTTTCCAAAGTCTCATGTGGAACGATAGATGGCAGCATTGTCTGGGCAGCGTTGTCTCGGAACACCTCAGCCACACCCACTAAGCTAGCGGCGCAGAGGATAATCCAGAACAATGTCGGGTTCGATATACCGTTGAGTGGTGGAACCGCAAGCGGCAGTGCCATCCAAACGGCGATAGCAGCCGCTATAAATGCACCAGCGCGTAAACCGTCCATACGCAGTATCAGCAAACGCCGATCCGCACGGTCCGTGATGATGCCAGCCGGAATTGCGAACAAGAACCACGGCAGTCGCAAAGCGACGGGCACGAGCGATATCAGCAGCGGGTCACGAGTTAGTAAAGATGCCAACCATGCCCAAGCGACGGTGGCAACTCCATCTGCAAGATTGGTCAACCCGCTGGCAAGAACAAAACGGTGGAATGGGTTTGTAGGCATTTAATGCGGCCTAGATAGGAATGAATAATTTATCTTCGGAACCTTGTCGCATCTCAAGTCGGGTTGAGGTCAAGAAAATTCTTCACATTTGGATTACTTTGTTTGGAGGATGGTAACTTCAGAATAGCCTATTTGCTTTAGTGACACGATTAATTGCGTTTTCTTCGTTAGACATGCCGCTTGAACGGAGCCATAGAATGTTCGCTTTGGGCTTATTCTGTTGAAAAACTCTTGTTGCTTTAAGCATATAAGGCTGATTCAATTTCCGTAAGCTATTGGGAGATTGATCGCGATGATGGGGCCAAAACAAGAAGCACAAAGCGCACTATTTTATGAGTTTTCGATTGAAGATCATGTTCCCGGCGATCACCTTTTGCGTTCGATAGACAGATTTGTTGATCTTGACGGTATTCGCCAGTACCTCGCGCCGTTTTATAGCTCGACAGGCCGACCGTCCGTTGATCCCGAACTGATGATCCGGATGCTTTTGATCGGCTATAGCCTTGGTATTCGCTCAGAACGGCGTTTGTGCGAAGAGGTTCATTTGAACCTGGCGTATCGCTGGTTCTGTCGCCTTGATCTGGCGGATCCCGTACCGGATCATTCCACCTTCTCAAAGAACCGCCACGGCAGGTTCCGTGATAGCGATTTGTTGCGCCATTTGTTTGAAACGGTGGTTGCGCGATGCATTGAGGAAGGGTTGGTAAGTGGGCAACGGCTTGCCGTTGATGCCAGCCTGATTGAGGCCGACACCAATCGGCAAAACTCTTCGGCGCAAAGAGATTGGGCACCAGATACTATGGAAGCAACGGATGCACCACGCGCCGATCAGGAATATCTGGCAACGCTGGATGATGCGGCGTTTGGAGCGGCGACACCGGTTAAGCCCAAGTTCACATCGCATTCTGATCCTGCCTCCCAGTGGACAGCGGCGCGTAAAGGCCCTGCCTACTTTGCATATTCCACCAATTACATGATCGATACGGACAATGCCGTTATTCTGGATGTGGAGGCGACACGGTCTGTTCGCCAAGCCGAAGTGGGCGCGGCGCGCACCATGATTGATCGTATCGCTAAGAACTTCAATCTCAGCCCCGAACGTCTCATTGCCGATACGGCTTATGGATCCGCGCCAATGCTGGACTGGCTTGTCAATGAGCGCGGGATTGCGCCGCATATTCCGGTCATTGATAAATCCGGCCGCAAAGACGGAACATTTGAACGTGCTGACTTTACCTATGATGCAACCGATGATGCTTACACTTGCCCAGGCGGCAAGAAGCTCCGGCAGTTCCGCCGCACCTATAAAATACCACGCTCAGGCGTCGATAAAGACGGCTTAATGCGCTACCGCGCTCGTAAATCTGATTGCGATACTTGTGATTTGAAAACCAAGTGCACCCCCAGAGACCCGCAACGCAAAGTAACCCGCTCCATCTATGAGCCTTCGCGTGACGTGGCCCGCAACATCGCAAAAACCACCCAATACGCCATCTCCTGCAAGCTACGAAAGAAGGTCGAGATGCTATTCGCCCACCTCAAACGCATTCTAGGACTAAATAGATTAAGACTACGCGGACCCAATGGTGTTAGAGACGAATTCCACCTCGCAGCAACCGCCCAAAACCTCCGAAAGCTCGCAAAACTGATCCCTGCGCCAGCAAAACCGCAATCCGCGTGATGGCAAAGCCGGTTGCACTGATTTTGGGGGCGTACCAAAACTGTAGTTAAGGCGAGTTTTTCAACAGAATAGGCTCAAAGCAGCCATTTGATGCATTCCGCCAGGATTTGGGGTTAATCGAGAAGGGTGAAAGGCGGCAATGCGGACAAAGCCGACCTTGGGCGAAAGCCATGTTCGATGATATTGAATTAGCGTCAAACAGATGTCATAAGTTTGATTTGAGGGTGTGCTGGGGTCGGTTTCCATTTAATGAATGGGTTTTGAAGGAATTATTTTAAGTGATGAGGAATGATTTTTGAACAGGGATCAGCTTGAAAAATTCCTAATTTGGTTCCGAGCACGAACCGAGAGATATTGGGAAAATCACACAACTCAAAGTCTTGAAAACTTCGGACAACGAGGTGTCGGAGGCGGTGATTGGCGTCAAGGCACGCATTGGAAAAACGGCCTTAGCGAAATCGACATTGACCGTATCGAAGCGAACTGGGGAGTTGCCTTCCCAAAAGACTACCGCGCCTTTTTGTCAATATTGAACGCACCCACCAAAAAGCAAGCGAGCTTTCGTTGGTCTAAAGATGCGCCCAGCAGGCTTGCGCAAGTCGCTGATCGACCATCCTTTTTCGATTGGGAGAATGACCACGAACATATCCGCTCTGCACTGGATCAGCCGCTAAACGGAATTTTTTTTGATGTTGAAAATAACGCACTCTGGCTTGCAGCTTGGGGTGAGCGACCGGCAACACCCGATCAGCGAAAGCGGAGACTAGAGCAACTGATCAAAGCTGCTCCCGCGCTGATCCCGATTTTCGGGCGCCGATACTTGCTAGATTATGAGCTACCGACAGGTCGTCCTGTGCTTTCAATTCATCAATCAGACATCATCATTTATGGGGAAGACTTGGCGGACTATTTGGTCAATGACTTTAGAGACTTGCTTTCCGAGATACCCGCAAGCATGGCCGCACCAACGAAAATTGATATGCAAAAAGTTGCTGAAATTCCTTTTTGGGGAACCCTGATCGGGTAGCGTTTCACGTTTTGCAGCTGTTACTCATGTCACTAGGGGCTTGTCTTATGTTTTCCCGATCGATCTGCAAAGATTGAGCCATTACCCACCAAGCCAATTTTGGCGGGTAATGGTGGCGGCTGGATCGGTATGGGCTTGGTCTTAAAGGAC
>MABA01000011.1 GCA_002162875.1 Rhodobacterales bacterium 52_120_T64
TTCGGTCCCAGCATCGTTACCAATCCCCTATATCAATAAAGAGATTGAATCAGCCAAGCGCTCCCAAATCAAGTAGAGTTTTTCAACAGAATAGGCCGGAAGCGGACCTCGGTCGCGTGGTGCGGAAAACTGCCATTTGCAGCAGATGTAAATAGAAAACCAGTGTCGCCGAACCGGGCACTCGATCGCTTCATTAGCGTTCAATTTTCGTTTTTTATGTGATGGGCGCCAAGCGAGGCTCTAATGTATCGCCTGGAGATGCTATTATGGACCTCCGCCAAATAGATTGGGACAGTCTGTAGTCTCTTATCCAATAATAACCGTACTTACATCAACACTACGGCTAGTCAATTTAAGGCCTCGGTGCATAATCAGCCGGATTAATTTCGTTTGGGCGATATTTTAGAAAGAGTTCTGATCGTTGCGGCGATGTTTGAGATATGGTTTTACCACCTCTAATCACTGCTAATCTATTTGGTCGCAGCCTGATGGCCTCGATCGGATCATTCGCCTGAAGCAACACCATGTTGGCTTTGCAGCCTTTTTGAAGGCCGTACCCGTCCAGCCCCATGATCTCGGCTGAGTTTTCGGTTACCGCATCAAAGCACCACGCCATATCCGCGCGGCTTGAAAGTTGTCCGACGTGCAGCCCCATATGTGCCACATCCAGCATGTCGGCTTTGCCAAGCGAATACCACGGGTCCATGACGCAATCCGATCCGAATCCAATATTGATGCCAGCTGCTTTCAGTTCGGGTACACGTGTTTGTCCGCGACGTTTGGGATAGGTGTCATGACGGCCCTGAAGCATGATGTTGATCAACGGATTGGGGATCGCGTGCAACTCGGCCTCGGCCATCAATGGGATCAACTTAGACACGTAGTAGTTGTCCATTGAATGCATTGAGGTTAGGTGCGAGCCGGCAACCCTGCCTTCGAGACCAAGCCGTTTGGTTTCATAGGCGAGCGTCTCAATATGGCGGGAAAGAGGATCATCGCTTTCGTCGCAATGCATATCGACCATCAACCCTCGTTCCGCCGCCAGTTCACAGAGAAACTTCACCGATTCAGCACCATCCTGCATCGTGCGTTCAAAATGTGGAATACCACCGACTATATCCACCCCCATATCGAGTGAACGGATCAAGTTTTCTTTGGCCGTTGGATCGCGAAACACGCCATCTTGGGGGAAAGCGACCAGCTGTAGGTCAAGATAGGAGGAGACCTGTTTGCGAACTTCCAGCAGTGCCTCAACGCCTTTTAGCTCGTCATCACATACGTCAACATGGCTTCGGATAGCACCAATCCCCATAGAGACAGCCAAATCGCAATACCGCAAGGCTCTTTCAATGATGTCTTCAACGCTCTGGACAGGTTTCAATTCACCCCATAGTTCAATGCCTTCCAGAAGGGTGCCCGACACATTCATGCGCGGTGTACCAAGTGACAGGGTAGCATCCATGTGAAAATGCGGGTCGATGAATGGTGGCGAGACCAATTGGCCTTCAGCGTTGATCACCTCGCCAGCTTCAGCTTTAATGTCGCGTTCGACGGCCGCAATCAGACCGTCGGCACAGGCGATATCAATGCCGGTTGTACCGTCAGGCAGAGTTGCGTTTTTTATAATCAGATCAAAGCCCATCAGCGTTGCCCCTTAAACCACGGTTGTAACAGTGCACGGGGATATTCGGCACGACGGGCGACAATCACAAGGGCAAAAATCGATAAAACGTAGGGAGCCATCAGGAACACTTGCGAAGGTACAAACGCTCCGACTTCTGTCTGCAGGCGTACCTGAAAGGCATCAAAAGCCCCGAATAGCAGCGCACCCAGAAGTGCTTTTCCTGGTCGCCAGCTTGCAAAAATCACTAGCGCGATACAAATCCAGCCACGCCCGTTTACCATACCAAAGAAAAATGAATCGAAGGCTGACATAGTCAGGAATGCGCCGCCTAATGCCATTAACGCCGATCCAGCAACTATCGCCCCAATCCGTAACCCGTATACTGACAGCCCTTGCGCGTCAGCGGCATCAGGGTTGTCGCCAACCGCACGAATTGCCAGCCCAAGTGGGGTGCGGTTAAGCACCCACCAGACTAGCGCCACCATAAACAGCGCCAGCCAAGTCATCGCGGTTTGTTGGAACAAAACCGGTCCGATAAACGGCAAGTCAGATAGCACCGGAATGTCCAGCGGTTGGAACGGTTCGATCTTTGGCGGCGAAGACACTTTTGGTAACGCCGTGCGGTATGTGAAATAACTGACCGAGGTTGCCAACATCGTCACGCCCAGCCCCGACACATGTTGTGACAGGCCTAGGGGAACGGTTAGCATGGCGTGAATAAGACCAAAGAACCCTCCGACCATAGCTGCTACCAGCAATCCGCCCCACAATCCTGCCCCCAGCCAGACAGCCATCCAACCGGCCATCGCACCAGCGACAAATATTCCCTCGATTCCTAGGTTCAGGACACCGGATTTTTCGCAAATCAGAGCGCCGAGAACACCAAAGATCAGCGGGGTTGCAATACGCAGTGCTGCGGCCCAAAAACTATCAGTTAGAAGGATTTGAAGTATATCCATTACGCATCCCCTTTAGTGGTTCGGGTTATGCGGTAGCGCGCAACAAAGCCGCCAATCAGCACACAGATCAGCGAAAGAGCAACAACGAGATCGGCCAGATAGCTGGACACACCAATTGCACGGCTCATCGTATCAGCCCCGACAAAAATCGAGGCGATGAAGACGGCGGAAATAACAACTCCTATCGGGGACAGTCCCGCGAGCATGGCGACAACGATGCCTGTATAACCAAAGCCGGGCGACAAGTCGGTAGTTAGATAGCCTCTGAGTCCCGCAACTTCGCTGACGCCAGCTAGCCCAGCCAGAGCGCCGGAAATCACCGCAGCCCCTATCAGGGTACGCTTAACGCCAATTCCGGCGTGGAGCGCAGCAGCCGCGTTTTCACCAACAGCCCGTAGTTTGAATCCCCAAACGCTTTTGGACATCATGACATGAGCGACTGCCGCAACAACGAGTGCAATTATCAATCCGGAATGAACCCGCATACGCGGCAGCAATTGCGGAAGAATTGCATTATCGACTATCGGTTCCGATTGTGGCCAACCCATTCCCATTGGGTCCTTAAGCGGTCCCTCGAGCATCATTTGCAGGAATATCAAGATGATGAAGTTAAGCAGCAGAGTCGTCACAACCTCGTCTGCACCGAATTTGGTTTTCAGATATGCTGGGCCTGCCATACCCGCTGCTCCGGCAGTCGCACCGGCCAGCAGGATGATAGGAATAAGCACAAAGGACGGCGCATCAATCATACCGGTACCAACGACAACAGCGGCCATTGCTCCGAGGTAAAGTTGGCCTTCTGCGCCAATGTTCCAGAGTTTGGCGCGGAACGCCAAAGTCGCCGCAAGGCCAGTGAAAATTAGCGGCGTTGCACGAGTTAGCATTTCGGTGAATGCAAAGGTTGAGCCGAAAACACCTTTATACATCTCGCCATAAGCCTCAAAGATATTAGCCCCTGCCGCAGCCAGTGGAATGGCCGCAAGCAACAGCGCTGACAGGGCGGAAACAACCGGAATGCCGATAGTCCACCAACGGGAAGGGGCTTCGCGAGGTTCTATTCTTATCATACGTGCTCTCCTGCCATCATCAGGCCGATGGTCTCTCGGTCTTTGCTGTGTGCTTCGATCAATTGACCGTCATGGATTACAATTACGCGGTCGGACAGCGCGAGAATTTCGTCAAGGTCTTCAGAGATCAGCAACACTCCAGCCCCACGCGTTCGGGCCTCCATCAAGCGACGCGCCACTTCGGCAGCCGCGCCCATATCAAGACCACGCGTCGGTTGGTTTGCCAAAATCAGATCAGGCATACACTCGAACACCCGCGCCAATATAAGTTTCTGAATGTTGCCACCGGATAACAGCCTTGCATCGGCATCAATCCCCGGCCCCCGTATATCGTAGTCTTTGCTTAGTTCTTCAGCTTGGCTGCGGATGTACTTTTGCTGCAGAAAGCCGTGCTTTCGGACTTCAGCGTCATTAAGCCGCTCTAGCACCAGATTTTCGGCGACAGACATTGCGCCGATCACACCATCATGATGCCTGTCTTCGGGAATACGACCCACACCGGCTTCTTGCATCACAGGTGGCGTAAAACGGGATATCTTGTTGCCACTTACCATCATCTCACCACTATCAGGTGAAGCGAGCCCCGACACCATCCGCGCCAGTGCCGATTGCCCGTTACCCGATACGCCAGCAATGCCGACGACTTCATGTGCGCGAATGGTCAGGTCAACCGAATGCAAGGATGTGCGGGCATTGTCACCTTTGACAGTAACCGCCTTCAGTTGCAGGACAGGCGCGCCGGGTTCCATCGTTTCTCGTGGAGTGACGGGCGTGTCGGCGCCTACCATCATCCGCGCGATCACCCGTTCATCAGCATCAGAGGTTGCGATTTCCCCAACCTTTTTGCCGTGTCGCAGCACCACAATCCGGTGGGAAAATGCTAAAACTTCACGCAGTTTGTGTGAGATAAAGATAACTGATAACCCTTCTTTGGTCATCGCATCAATATTTTCAAATAATGTATCTGCCTCTTGTGGTGTCAGAACTGCTGTTGGTTCGTCCAAAACCAGAATTCGTGCATCGTGATAGAGAGCCTTGAGTATTTCGACCCGTTGACGCTCACCCACCGTAAGCTTGCCAACCTGCTCATCCAGCGGTGCGGCCAATCCCGTCCGTTCGATAATTCTGCCGACTTTTTCGCGGGCTGCCCTGCGGTTATGCCTCCACGAAAGTAAACTTTCCGATCCCAGCAGAATGCTATCCAGCACCGTCAGGTTTTCCGCGAGTGTAAAGTGTTGGTGTACCATCCCGATACCGGCATCCAGTGCGGCCTGTGGGTGGCCGAGCGTCAGTGGATGCATCTCACCCGCCTCATCGGCAACGTCGATCGAACCGCTGTCCGGCAGATAGTGTCCGAATAGCATATTCATTAATGTGGTTTTACCGGCACCGTTTTCGCCAAGCAGGGCCAAGACTTCGCCGCGATGCAACTCAATGTTGACAGCATCATTGGCAACAACTGAACCAAACCGTTTGGAGAGATTGTTAAGGGAAAGAACGCGGGATTCTGTCATGTAAAAATGAAGGGCCAGGCGAACCTGACCCTCCCCCTTATTTAGTTGTCGGAAACCGGTGCTTCGTCGTTTACCGTTACGGTAAAGCTGCCATCCATTATGGCCGCTTCTTTGGCTTGCACTACCGCGACGACGTCTGCTGGAACTAGAGATATATCCATTGCCAGCGAACCACCGCCATGCGCCATGTAGCTGTATTGACCGTAGTCGTCAGCCGCATAGTTGTCGTCGGCTACTGCAGAAATCGCTGTATCGACTGTTGCGCTCATATGCCAAAGCGCCGACGCAAGGATTGTTCCAGGATAGTCATCCGAAGTGTCGATCACGTTACCAATCGCCTTGACGCCACGCTCGACCGCCGCATCGGAAACGCCAAAACGCTCAGCATACATAACATCGGCGCCTGCATCGATCATAGCAAAAGCGCTTTCTTTCGCTCTGGCTGGATCATACCAGCTGTCGATGAAGTTCACGATGAATTTTACATCCGAGTTGGATTCCCGCGCACCATCCATGAAGGCATTCATCAGACGGTTAACTTCCGGAATTGCATAGCCACCGATCATGCCAATTACATTACTTTCACTCGCGGCGCCTGCAACTATGCCGGACAGGTAAGCCGGTTCGTGAATGAAGTTGTCAAAGACGGAGAAGTTTGGTTCCTGCGGCTTGAAAGACGACCCCATTAAGAATGCAGTCTCTGGATAATCACTTGCGACTTTACGTGCGGCACGTTCAAGCCCAAAGACTTCTCCGACTATCAGGTCAACGCCACTTTCGGCATATTCACGCATAACCCGCTCATAGTCGGTATTTGACACGTTCTCTGAATACACATATTCAATTTCACCGCGTTCTTCTGCAGCATCAAGTGCAATGTGAATCCTGCTAATCCATTGTTGTTCCACCGGCAGGGTGAAAATTCCAGCCACTTTGACTGTATCTGCCATCGCAGCTGCTGATGACATGAAAAGCCCGAGCATTGTAGCCCCGGCGATCACACCTCTTCTGGATAATAAATTCGGAAACTTCATATTTCAAATTCCTTTCGGGGTTGCCCGTTCGCAGATTGTATCGGAGTTAGTGACACATATATTTACCATTCGGTCAAGTTCTATACATTTTATCAACCGCTAATACGTTTTACATTTCTTGGCATTGAATGGATAACATGAATTGGAATCGCTGGAGGAGCAACTTGTTATTTTCATTTAGCGCATGGTGAATATTCGCTATTAGAGATAACTTCAGCACCAACTTCAAGTATCCGAACTGCAGGCTTGGGCGGCGAGTTCCACTGCCGTATCGAGGCGAAGTTCTGGATTGTTCTGAATAGTCCCTAGTTTCCTAGACACCTTGTTGCTTCCACTTTTGCTGTTTTTCGAAGTCGACAGGCGACCGCATCCCGTTTCTTGCGTGTTTGCGCTTAGGGTTATAGAACATTTCGATATAGTCGAACACATCCCGCCTAGCGTCTTCTCGGGTTTTGTATGTTCGCCGCCTGATACGTTCGCGTTTCAACAGATTGAAAAAACTTCGGGAACCGCGGTCTCATGGCTGTTTCCACGTCGGCTCATGTATTGCCCGGCAGGTGATGCTTGCATCGCTGAGAAGGCTATGCTCCAAATTGTGATGCTTTCGAAATGAAGCCCACTCTAAACTGGTGAACTGGCGACGTTGATCAGAATGCACCAAGACTTTGTCGGCAGGTTTTTTGCGCCAAACAGCCATCAGCAATCCTGCAACACCAGATCAGTTGGCTTGCGGAATTGCATTGCCCATCTATTACCTGACAGTGGTGTGCCCTTGCAAACCATGAGAGGGCAACAACGCGGCGAGAATACAGATCAATCACGACAGCCAGATACGAAAACCCTTCACAGGTTCTGATGTAAGTAGTATCAATGCCCCAGAACCGACCTGGCGCATCAACATCAAATTGGCGATCCAATGTGTTATCCACAACGACTGAAGGTTTACCGCCATACGATCCGGGACGGCGTTTATAGCCGATTTGCGCTCTGATAACCGCTAAGCTTGCCAGACGCGCCACACGGTTCGGGCAACTTATCTCTCGCAGATCGCAAAGGTCACCGTGCAACTTACGATAACCGTATATCTTGCCACTGTCTTCCCAAGCATCTTTGATCAACTTTGTTTGTCGTTGCTCTTCAATAAACGCATACTTCATTTTGCATCTCTGGCGAAGTTCCCTCTCGGTGAATCTACCATTCACCTGCCGCTCGGCGCGCGGTGGCCTTTTTTAGGATGTCGCGCTCCTCCGTGATCCGGATTAGTTCCGCTTTTAAACGCCGTATCTCAGGACTTTGACCCGTATCAATCTTGGCTTCTTTCGTGAGTCTGGAAAGTCGTGCCTTCCATGTGTAAAGCGACTTTGTGCTGATCCCCAACGTTTAGCGACCTCGCTGACTGCATAACCTCGATCGACCACTTGCGCCACCGCGTCACCTTAAACTCATCTGTAAATCTTGTTCCGGACATCCTGTCCTCCTTGCTTACAAAATTACCAAGCAAGGTGTCTACAAATCTAGGAGTTAATCACACGTCCACTGTTGACGAGGGTAACACCAGCATAGAGCTGTTTGCGGAAGGCTGGATTGACGAGAACGGAGAGTATGACGGACGTCCAATTGACGTGATCGGACTCAAAGGCGGCTCGACCCTCCTGTCGGATGACTTTGCCAACGCAATCATCGCATTCACATATTTCGCGGGAGTACCGACGTTCGCCGCTGATCCTGAATCAGGACGAATTCTCGCCAGAAAGTGTTCCGTATGCCAAGGGAAAAACGGAATGGCTAGGAATCCCGAAGTGCCAAACTTGGCAGGTCAGTCGTCACTCTATCTGGAAAATATCCTGAAAGATTTCCGAGATGGCGCCCGCGAAGATCGCCGCATGAACATTGTTGTTAAAAGTTTAAGTGATGACGATATTAAGGATTTTCCGGTTTGGTTTTCAAGGTTCGTAGTGACGGTTGACAGACCGGAGTAAACTTCGAGGCACTACATAAGTGAATAAATCTACGAGGTGTTTGTTTTTCAGGTTCCTTTTAGGGTCAAACCAGTGCGTCTTTCCCGTCGGGGTGAACTTGGAAGTAATAATCACGCATCTTGAGCTCGCTGGCTGCGGCCTGATCGAGTACGACTGTCGTGTGTCTGTGAAGTTGTAGCGCAGTTGCGGGACAATAGGCACCCATCGCGCCTTCAACCATTGTAGCAACCGCGCCGGATTTATTTTTACCCGTAGCCAGCACTGCAATCATTTTGCCGCGAAGAATGGTTTCGATACCCATTGTAATGGCGTATTTCGGCGGCTCTGCCGGAGCTTCAAAAAACCGCCGATTGGCGTCTATTGTGCTTTTCGTAAGGGTTTTGATCCGTGTCAAAGAGCGGAAGCTGGATGTCGGTTCATTAAAGCCGATATGCCCATTTTCACCAATTCCCAACAGTTGCAGGTCAATCCCGCCAGCTCCCAAAACAAGATTTTCGTAATCTTCGGACTCAGCTTCTGGATCACCTGTATTTCCATGCGGAAGGTGCGCGCGGGCAACGTCGAAATCGGTTTTCGAGAAAAATATGTCGCGCATAAACTTATGATAGGAACATGGGTGGTCTGGGTTCAGGCCTACATATTCATCGAGGTTAAAGCTGCTGGCCTGTGAAAACGACACCTGTTTGTTTTTATTTGCCGAAACAAGAAGTTCATATATTGGTAGCATCGTTCCGCCGGTCGCCAGCCCCAGAACACTGTCAGCTTTACCCTGAACTTGCGCTATTACTTGTTGCGCAACACATTCTGCCGCACGTTCGGCGGTATCGAATATTAAAACTTTCATTATCACTTCCGGGCTGGCTACACCAAAACAGGTTTTAGTACGAACTAATCAAGTACACCTGTATATCCCTTAAATGCAATCGCTGTGATGGAAAAGCTGTTACCGCTGGCCTGCAATTCTCGCTTATTTCAAACATTCGCATCAAACGCCTACAAGCCGAAAAACCACATCCTCGGACAAACCCAAGCTTATCCGAGGATGTGTAATTGACGTGGGCCCAATGAAGCACCTTGAAATTATTTGTTGTGCGAAGGGACTATTGCCCGCGGTCTTAGACTGTTAAAAGGCCTCAACCAATTTTCGGAGACACCAATGAGTATCGCAACCCTAATCCTCGCCGCCGGGCAAGGTAGCCGCATGAAATCGGACCTTCCAAAGGTATTGCACAAAATCGCGGGTGCCCCGATGTTATGGCACACGATGCAATGCGCCGCGCAAATCGAGGCTGATCAGACCATCGTCGTGGTTGGGCATGGCGGTGAAAAAACGTCCGATGCCGCGATTGAATATGACGCAGACGCGAAAATCATTTGGCAGAAAGATCAGAATGGTACGGGCCATGCCGTGCAGCAAGCCAAGGCCGAAATGGATGATTTCGACGGTGACGTGATCGTCCTTTATGGTGATACGCCGTTTATCCGACCCGAAACCCTGCAAAAGATGTTGGAGGCACGTGCGCAAAACTCGGTTGTGGTTCTGGGGTTTGAGGCAGCCAATCCGGCCGGATATGGGCGTTTGCAAATGAACGGCCAAAGTCTGGAAGCGATCGTGGAAGCCAAAGATTGCTCGCCTGAGCAACTTGAGGTCACGTTTTGCAACTCCGGCGTCATTTGCGCCCCCGCCCCTTTGCTGTTCTCGTTGCTCGCCGAGGTTGGAAACGACAATGCGAATGGCGAGGTTTATCTAACGGACATCATCGCAATCGCCCGCGATCGGGACCTGCCTTGCACAGCAATCGCCTGTTCCGAGGCTGAAACAATGGGCATCAATTCGCGTAAAAACCTGGCGGATGCCGAGGCGGCATTCCAACAATCCGCCCGCACCGCTACGATGGAGAACGGCGTGACTTTAACCGCCCCGGATACAGTTCATTTCGCTTTTGACACGCATATTGGCCGCGATACCATCATCGAGCCGAACGTATTCTTCGGCCTTGCAGTAACTATTGAAAGCGGCGCTACCATTCGCGCCTTCAGCCACCTAGAGGGCTGCCATATCGCGCGCGATTGCGTGGTTGGCCCTTACGCCCGCCTACGCCCGGGTGCAGAACTGGATCTGGGGGCCAAAGTCGGTAATTTCGTCGAAATCAAAGCTGCGCAGATTGAGGCAGGGGCCAAGGTTAATCACCTGTCCTATGTCGGAAATGCACGGGTTGGAGAAGGTTCCAACATTGGGGCGGGTACGATTTTTTGTAATTACGACGGGGTGAACAAGCACCACACGGAAATCGGAAAACGGGTATTTATTGGCTCTAATTCGGCGCTGGTGGCCCCTGTTCGCATTGCAGATGACGGATTTATCGCGACCGGATCGGTGGTTACGTCTGATGTTCCCGAAGGTGCTCTCGCGATCGCACGTGCGCGGTTGGCGATCAAACCGGGTCTTGGCAAACGCATGATGGACCGTCTGCGTGCTGCGAAGGAGGCAAATAAATGACTCCGTTAGACGAACTCCAAGCCCTCGCCAACCCACAAAAAGCCGGGGAAATGGCCAAATATCATAAGGTCGACCGCCCATATTTTGGGATCGCAAACCCTGACGTTTATGAACTATGCAAAAAATGGCGCGCTGAAACTGACCTTGAAGGACGGCTAGAAATCGCAGGCACTTTATGGGACAGCAATGTACACGAGGCACGGGTCGGGGCCACCAAATTGTTAACACAAGCACGCATTCGCCCTGATGAAGCTGTTTGGACTGAAATAACCCGTTGGGTCAAAGATTTCGATGCATGGGCGATTGCAGACCATGCCTGTTCTGCTGGTTCCAGACGATTGATCGCCGATCCTTCACGTCTAGATGAGGTGGAGCAGTGGACGGTCAGTGAAAACATGTGGGTACGCCGCGCCGCTATGGTCATGACAATGCCCTGGACCAAGCAAAATCACCCTAACGAGGCTGACCACGCCATCCGCGAGCGCATTCTGGGCTGGGCCGCCGGATATACCGACGACCACGATTGGTTCATCCAGAAATCCATCTCTTGGTGGTTGCGCAGCTTATCAGGCCACGACCCTGACCGCGTTCGTACTTTCATTGCGGAGCATGGCGAAAAACTGAAACCTTTTGCGCTTCGCGACGCCACCCGTAAGCTGAGTTAATCAAGGATAAACAATGTGTAAGCGCTCAAGCGTTTCCGCATCTAGGTGCGGGAACTTGGTGTGCAGTATTCCGGCCAAATCGTTGGCTGAAATCGCCTTTCCCGAGGCGCCACCACTTCGCCCTGTCACGTTAAACCCATTCGCCGTCTGAACATACATAGCGTCGGTTTGGTCTATGACAACCGGTGCGAGTTGGCCAACCTTTCGATGCCCGCCAAGACAATGAACTGTTACGGTTTCGGGCAACGACATCACCCTACCTTTCTGAACGAGGGCCAATCCAGCAGAGCCGCATTCACGTGTATCATCACAAAACTGCAATGCCCCATCCGACAGCGCCAACTGGTGTCCATGCAAGAACGTAATGACATTCCCGGTGTTTTCCGGAATCATGTGCATACGCAGCCGCGCGACATAATCGCAGGCAAGCGCATCATCGTCGTCTAGCCGAAAACTTGCGGTAATATGGGCGGTAGGGTCCAGCATCTCGAACACAGATCGCTTAAACACCCGCTGAATGTTGGCCTGCGGGCGATATGCACGTACATAAACGTTGGGCAAATCTCGCACCAAACCCATCAAACGATCATGCGCCCAGTCCGGCAAATCGCGGGAAGTTATTAGCATTATGTTGAAATTCTGGTCAGTTTGCTCAACCAAACTAGGCAAACAGATGTCTTCGAACAGCTGAAGCCGGCGTTGCAGGCGGGCACGATCAAATATACGGGTTTTGCGTTCTAGGTACCCCTGCCCCGATAGCGGCGGGAAAAAGTTTGATTCCTTCAGCACAATCGAAAATCGTATTATCCCGACAATTGCCGAGGGCTTTACGGCCATCACCCGAGCCTGCCGGTTTGTCAGAAGTTCTGCCATTTACTCATCCTCGCGAGCCTGCTCAAATGCCAAAATCCAGTCATTGGACGGGGCGTTAGGCAAGTGGGAAAATCGACGATAAGCAACATGGTTTTTATCAACTTCCGCCAAATTCGGTAATAAAATAACGCTATCCCCGTTCTTTAAGCTCTCGGCGTAATATCTTACCAGTGGCGGTCATAGGTAAACTGTCAATGAATTCGATCTCGCGTGGGGCAACGTGCGGGGATACTTTCTCGCGTACGCGCAGAACCAGCTCCGCCTTCAACGCATCACTCGCTTCGCCACTTAACACAACGAACGCCTTGACGATCTCGGTCCGCACGGGGTCTGGCACGCCGATTACTGCTGCCATTAGAACTGCATCGTGGCCAACCAGACAGTCCTCGATCTCGCTTGGGCCTATGCGATAACCGGACGAGGTGATCACGTCGTCAGTGCGGGACGAAAAGTGGAAATATCCTTCTTCGTCCATCGTCGCCACATCGCCGGTTAGCATCCAGTCACCAATGAATTTCTCGGCGGTTTTATCAGGGTTTTTCCAGTATTCAAGGAACATGGATGGATCAGGGCGGCGCACCGCGATCTCTCCTTCCTCGCCCGCTGGCAGCACGTTTCCGGTCGAATCAACAATCGCAACATCGTGACCAGGAACGGGTTTTCCGGTCGATCCCGGGCGTGGATCAAACGTATCTACACAATTGCCGAGCACCAGATTGCATTCGGTTTGACCGTAAAACTCGTTGATCGTCACACCTAAGACACGTTGACCCCAGTCAAGTAATTCAGTCCCCAAAGATTCCCCACCGGAGCCGACGCTTCGCAGGTTAAGTGGCGCAGGCTCGCCCGCTTGTCGCATCAACTTCAACGCGGTGGGCGGCAAGAATGTGTTTCGGACACCCAGTTCGCGCATCAGCCAAAATGCCTTGTCGGGATCGAATTTGGCCATTCTATGCGCGACAAGGGGCACGCCGTAGTGCAGCGATGGCATCATCACATTCGTCAAACCACCCATCCACGCCCAGTCCGCAGGGGTCCAAAGGCAATCGCCCTTTTGGGGCAGGAAACTATGGTGTGTCTCGACGCCGGGCAAATGCCCAAGCAACACCTTATGCCCATGCAACGCGCCCTTCGGCGGGCCGGTCGTACCGGAGGTGTAACTAATAAACGCAGGTGTGTTCAGGCCGGTATCAACCATTTCAATCTGGTCAGATGCAAGGTCGAGTTCAGCCCAAAAATCCAAAACTTCCGCGGAATCAATACAATAAATCGCCTCCAGTTCCGGCAAATCATCGCGAATGCTCAACACCTTCGCCAAATTTGCGCCGTCTGTCACAACAACCTTTGCACCAGAATTCGCCAATCTATATTGAAGTCCATCCTCACCAAACAACGTAAACAAAGGTACAACGATCGCCCCCAGCTTGTAGCATGCCAAATGCGTCAACACCGTTTCAGGCGTTTGTGGCAACAGAACGGCACAACGATCCCCTTGCCCCAAACCTTTCGCACGCAACGTATTTGCCAATTGCGAGGACAGGCGCGACAGCTGCAAATAGGTGAATTTTTGCAAACTACCGTCTGCATCCATGTAGGTCATAGCGTGGCGGTTTGGTTCACCACGCGCCCAGCGCTCACAAATTTGTTCAGCAATGTTATAGCGCGAAGGTGTTGGCCAACTGAAGTCCGCCCGCATTTCACGCCATGTGCCGGACCGCGTTACCAAGCTTTCGACCTGCATTTGCAATTCCCCCTAATTCACTGTCACTTTATCAAATGGCGGACGGAACCCAAGCGATTACCCTTGTAACGCCGCGTATTGAGGTCTATTTTTAGTATCGAAACAACAGGAACACCCATGTTACACATGCCAAAATTAGTCGACCCGTTCGCGCGGGAGGTAAGCTACCTCAGGGTATCCGTAACCGACCGCTGCGATTTACGATGTTTCTATTGCATGTCCGAAAACATGACGTTTTTACCTAAAAAAGAGCTGTTGAGCCTTGAGGAACTAGACCGTCTCTGCAGCACCTTCATCGAAATGGGTGTCAGCAAGCTACGCGTAACGGGCGGCGAGCCACTGGTGCGTCGTGGCATCATGGCGTTCTTCGACGACATGTCCCGCCACTTGGCGACGGGTGCGTTGAAGGAACTAACACTGACGAGCAACGCTACGCAGTTACATAAGTTCGCACAACCACTGAAAGATGTAGGGGTCAATCGGATCAACGTCTCGCTCGACACGCTGGACGAGAAAAAGTTCGCCGAGATCACTCGTTGGGGCCGTTTCCGACAGGTGATGGAAGGCATTGATGCCGCCGACAAAGCTGGCTTGGCAATCAAAATTAACGCCGTTGCGTTGAAAGGTACGAACGACGACGAAGTCCACAAAATGGTCGAGTGGTGCGGGCAGCGCGGCTTTGATGTAACTTTCATCGAGGTTATGCCGATGGGTGACATGGGTGAAGCGGACAGGCGTGATCAATACTGGTCGCTGAAGGACGTTCGCGCAGAACTCGAAAGTCAATGGACGCTTAACGATATTTCTTTGAACACTGGTGGCCCTGCGAGTTATGTTCGCGTTGAAGAAACGGGCGGCCGTGTTGGTTTCATAACCCCGCTAACCCATAATTTTTGCGAAAGCTGTAATCGCGTACGCCTCGATTGCAAAGGCCAATTGCACATGTGTCTTGGGCAAGAGGATGACGCCGATATGCGTAAAATTTTACGTGATTATCCTAACGACAACCAACCGCTGCGCGATGCGATCAATAGTGCGATTGCCCGCAAACCTAAAGGTCACGACTTCGACTATTCCCGCCAACAAATCCAAGGTGAGATGCGGCGCCACATGAGCCACACTGGCGGATAGACCGACTCAATCTACCTGCCGCTGCCCGTCAAAAAATTCGCTAGATTGGACAGGCGACCAAAATCGTTGCTGGTTCAGCCCAGAACCATCATGCATTCGCAACCGTTTGCGTTTGGATGCCTAAGCCCTCAACCTCCAGTTCCATCACGTCACCAGCTTTCAGGAATCGCTGGGGGTTGAACCCCATACCAACCCCTTCAGGCGTGCCAGTGGCTATAATGTCGCCAGGGCGAAGCACCATGAATTGGGACAGATGCGAAATAATTTCAGCTACACCAAACACCATATCGCTGGTCGAGGAACTTTGCATGACGTCCCCGTTCACGCGGAGGGAAAGCGAAAGATTTTGCGGATCATCAATTTCGTCCGATGTCACCAGATATGGGCCGATGGGGCCGAAAGTTGGCGCGGATTTACCCTTAATCCACTGCCCACCGCGTTCAAGCTGAAAGGCGCGCTCGGACACATCATTGATGGTGCAATACCCTGCGACATAGGACAGCGCGTTCTTTTCTGACACATACGAGGTTGTTTTGCCGATAACGACACCCAGTTCTACCTCCCAATCCGTCTTCGTGGAACCGCGCGGGATAAGTACTGGATCAAATGGACCGGAAAGAGCGCTGGAAGCTTTGGAAAACAGGATAGGTTCTTTAGGAATATCCATGCCGGACTCAGCAGCATGCTGGGCATAATTCAGGCCAACACAATAGAAATTCGGAACATCCGCCAGACAAGCTCCAATCCGCGGAGTGCCCTCGACCAACGGCAAAGCTGCGGGATCTAATGCCTTAAGCCGGTCCAATTCCATCAACGAAACACTGTCCCCGACGAAATCCGCTATCGTTATCGACAGATCGCGAATATTTCCGTCCGCATCCAAACACCCTGGTTTTTCCTGACCTTTTGGCCCGTAGCGCAACATTTTCATGATCCATCCTCCTGAATTCGGTTACCGCAAGACTTGCCCAATGCTTGGTCACGCGCAACAGCAAATCGAATTTCCGCCGCCGCTGTCCGTACATTGTCATTGTTTTAATGCAATTTTGCCGCTTTCAGGGTTGCAGTGTGTGGCGCAAGAATTCATCGAACGCAAGGCTTTCAAATAAACCGTTGTGGCCGATTCCAGCGCGAACCTCTCGCCTGACATCGCGACCGGCCGCTTCTAATTCTCGCACAAGGTTCTCCGAGTGTTTTGGCGGTATCACCTCGTCATCCCCTCCGTGGACAATGGTGATGGGCGCGGCCACGCCTGCAAGAGCAGAGACATTGTCAAAGTCTTCGCGCAATAGAATACGCGGAAATCTCAAACCCTGCCCAAGCGCTACATTATATATGCTGTCGAATGGGGCAAATAGCACCACCTGCGCCACATCGGTATCGCGCGCATAAATCGACGCGGCCCCTGTGCCGAGCGAATACCCCATAACCGAGACATGTGCGTATTCCTGCGTTGCCACCCAATTTGCCAGCACCCTAAGCCCAACCTCGATTTCCCGCTTGCTGGTTCTGCGTGCATCCCCACCGTATCCGGGGTATTCCAGCACCAGCACGTCATACCCAAGCTTCGCCAAATGGTTCACGCCGAGGAAGCGCCAATTGCACGCGGACCCCGCGTTACCATGAAAGAATAACAGCAAGTTGTCGTGATTGGCAGAGGTCTGTAATCCTTGCTCGGCTTCCTGTTTCCAAATTTCAACACCAGCAGGAAGATTGCAATCGGACAGCGGACGCATATCCGGATAGTAAAGTAATTTTCCTTGGCCGAAATACGCCGCCGCAGCCGCGAGGCCGAAGACGCCGATCCCAAAAATAACTAATCCACGCAACAATTTCATGACAGAAGAGATATGGTAAAACCGCAAGTCTGTCTAATGCAGGTTTTATACCAAATTCAGAAAACTGGAGGGGAGGTTTACCCAGCCCAAAATCGCCGCGATAACGGCGAATGAGGTAATAGCACAAATTTTGAGAATTACAGAAGTGGTGGGCGACCCTGGAATCGAACCAGGCGTGGGTCACCCCGAGGGAGTTACAGTCCCCTGCCACACCTTGCGGCCTGACGCCCAATCACTTCTGAAGGGCTGATTAGTCGGACTACCCAGCCGCGTCAACACGAAAACTTCGGTTTACGCAAATGTCTCGCAATTAATTTTGAAATGTGGATACTCAACCGGATAATTTTGGGAGAACAGATATGTTTAAGAAATTATTTACGGCATTGCTTATTGGCGCTATGACATTGACGGCTCTACCGACGCAGGCCCAAACGACAACTGCCGAGGTTAAACCAATTTTAACGATGATTAGGGGAATGTGGGTTGCAGTTCGGGAATATGATGGCAACGACTTGCTGTATTTCACTATGTTAGAAAGCTATCGTTGCGGGCTAGATGGAGTGAAATACGGGATTAATACTGATGTGGCCGATCAGGTTTGGAAACAAGAAACCTGCTACGTTGATGAAGCCGCTCCTAACGCCATGAAGATGGAGGACGGATTGCCGTTTATCTCGTTGGAACTTGGAAGCGTTGAAAGTGTGATTGTCGAAATCACTTATGATGATGGCACGACGGATACTGAAACGTACGCGCGTAAAGCGATTATGACGCCGTAGCTTGCAAACCACGCGGCAACGTGGCAATGGACGAGCCTTGAAAAGGGATATGACATGGCACCGCGCAACAAAAAGAAACCACTCTGGATTGTAGAAAAAGAGCGTGCCCGTGCAGCGGGTGCCGCCGAGACCGTCTGGCTGTTCGGTATTCACGCAGTACGCGACGCCTTGGAAAACCCAATGCGCGAAAAGCTGCGTCTTGTAGTTACCAAAAACGCTTTTGATCGACTGGCCGAGGCCATCGACAAATCCGGTATCGATCCTGAAGTTGTTGAAACACGTCAATTCGACGTGCCGTTGGATCCGCAATCGGTGCACCAAGGTGCGGCTTTAGAGGTGAAACCACTCGATTGGGGTTCGGTTTCCGAGATATGTGCCCCGCGCGATGAAGCGCCGCTGGTTTTGTTGCTAGATCGTGTGACCGACCCGCACAACGTTGGCGCGATTCTGCGGTCTGCCGAAGTCTTCGGTGCCCGCGCCGTTATTGCCCCACATCGCCATTCGGCCCCGGAAACGGGGGCGCTGGCCAAGACCGCCTCTGGTGCGTTGGAACGGCAACCATATTTGCGTATTCGTAATTTGGTGAAAGCCATGGAAGCGCTGAAGGAAATGGGGTATTTCCTGATCGGGCTGGATGGCACTGCCGAAATGACACTTGAAAAAGCGGTCGCCGATTTACCAAACGTGCCCGTAGCGCTGGTTCTTGGCGCTGAAGGCCCTGGATTGCGGGAATCCACCAAGGAAACTTGCCATCGTATTGCTAAGATCGAGTTCGCTGGAGATTTCGGTTCCCTGAACGTGTCCAACGCCGCAGCTGTTTCGCTATATGCTGCGAACCGCTGGAAGGCTGAGTTCAATACAAACTAGGCGGAAGTTGGCCCAAAACACCCAACTGTTCACAATTTCCTGATGTGTACTTTAAATCGGGTGATACCAGCTTACGTGTATTAACGAGGCGAAGAGATGGAACACGCTCGCCTCAATCACTGTCCCTCGTTCCAAACCTGCGCCCAGCTTCGTCTGGGCGCTTTTTTGTCTGGCGCACAGATTTCTTCAGAAGTATGGTTTCGCCATGAATAACTATACTGACAAATTCCTACGCGAATTGCTTAGCACCACCAAAACCATCGCCATGGTCGGGGTGTCCGTGAATGAAATGCGTCCATCGTATTTTGTTGCCCGTTACTTGAACTTGAAAGGGTATCGCATTGTGCCGATAAACCCCGGGCAAGCGGGCAAAACGCTGTTCGGACAAATGATTTACCCATCAATTTCGGAAATCCCCGAAGAGGTGGGCCCCATTGATATGGTGGATATATTTCGCCGTGCCGAGCACGTTGATCAAATCGTAGATGAGGCGATTACCGCGCTCTCGGCTCGTGGTTTACGGTATATCTGGATGCAAATTGGTGTGATAAATGAGGATGCCGAAGCGACAGCCGTGGCCGCTGGTCTAGACGTCGTCATGAACCGTTGCCCCAAGATTGAGCACCAACGCCTGTTTGGCGAGCTGCGCAAAGCGGGGTTTAACACAGGCATTATTTCGTCGCGATTATGAAACAGACAGCCTGTCACAATACTTGCATGCAAGATTCACACAAGTATCCCGTGTATCACTGCGCCAAGTCAAATATCAGTGCTACTTTCCACTCCTTTACGCTAACGTCCTACCCATTCAATTAACGGAGACTTCCATGACCGATACGCCCTATGGCTTCGACACCCTACAAATTCACGCAGGGGCCCGCCCCGATCCTGCAACGGGTGCGCGGCAAACACCTATTTATCAAACAACGGCTTACGTTTTTCGCGATGCGGATCACGCAGCGGCATTGTTTAACCTTCAGGAAGTCGGATACATATATTCCCGCCTGACCAACCCTACAGTTGCGGTTTTGCAAGAACGTGTAGCCACTCTGGAAGGCGGCGTTGGAGCTGTCGCGTGTTCTTCGGGTCACGCAGCGCAACTCATGGCGCTTTTCCCGCTTATGGCACCAGGCGATAATGTCATCGTCTCTACACGGCTTTACGGCGGTTCCATTACACAGTTCAGCCACACAATTAAACGTTTCGGCTGGTCGGCCACATTCGTTGATTTTGACGACCTCGACGCGATCGCCGCAGCCGCCGACGAGAACACAAAGGCGGTTTTCTGCGAAAGCATTTCCAACCCGGGTGGCTACCTGACTGACATCCCGTCAGTTGCAGCTGTGGCCGAAGGCTTGGGAATTCCACTGATCGTGGACAATACTTTGGCAACGCCCTACCTGTGCCAACCAATTGCCCAAGGTGCGACGCTGGTTGTGCATTCCACTACCAAATACTTGACCGGGAACGGTACGGTTATGGGCGGTATCGTTGTGGACAGCGGCAATTTCGACTGGTCCGCCAGCGATAAGTTCCCGTCATTGTCGAAACCGGAACCCGCCTATCACGGCATGACGTTCCACGAAACGTTCGGGGCACTCGCATTCACGTTCCACGGCATCGCCATCGGTTTGCGCGATCTCGGAATGACGCTGAACCCACAAGCCGCGCATTACACATTGATGGGTATCGAAACATTAAGCTTGCGGATGGAACGTCACGTCGAAAATGCGATGAAAGTGGCAACTTGGCTCGAAAACGATCCACGAGTGGATTTTGTGACCTATGCGGGCTTGCCTTCTTCGCCC
Source organism: Rhodobacterales bacterium 52_120_T64 (assembly GCA_002162875.1). GTDB lineage: Bacteria > Pseudomonadota > Alphaproteobacteria > Rhodobacterales > Rhodobacteraceae > NORP23. Next base: position 20,380 of record MABA01000011.1, read on the forward strand.
TACAGTGATCGTGCGAAATCCCTTTACCCCAAGGGCGCAGGGGCACTGTTCACCTTTGCTGTCAAAGGCGGATATACGGCGTGTGTGAAACTGGTCGATACCGTTGAAATTTTTAGTCACGTTGCCAATCTTGGCGATACCCGCAGTTTGATAATTCACGCAGCTTCGACCACGCACCGGCAACTTACGACTGAACAGCAAGAGGCCGCAGGAGCATCCGCCAACGTTGTGCGCTTGTCCATCGGGACCGAAACCGCTGACGATTTAATCAGCGATTTGGATCAAGCGCTGGCCGCAGCAGTCAAATAACAGGCCGATTATCGCGCAGTAGGGCGATCTACTGCGCGAATACGAAAAACGTCTCCACAAACCAGGTCAAAGCCTTTATGAATGCACTAGTAATAATGATGTTTCCTCCCGATTGGTCAGGGAAATAGCTAAGGGCCGTTTAATTGATGCAACCCGTTCTGGCACTGGAACTATCCTCAGATGGAATCCTGCTACACGAACTGTCCTACGACGGCGTGTGGCGCCGAATATCTGCGGCTGCACTAAGCGACCCGTATTTGCCAAAGAAAATGGTTGCCATGAAACAGGCAGCACGAGCATCCCAAGGGCGGTTTTTCAAAAATCAGGTCTGGCTACCTCGTGAGCAAATTAGGGTAATTGAGGTTAAACTTGCCGCCAATGATCCCGATGAACGCCAAGCCGAAGCCGAAGCAATTGTGCGCAACCACCCCGAGTTTTCCGACGGCGAATACCTAGTCCAGTTCGGCGAGGAAGATGTTAACGGGAATGTGAAAATCGCCACTGTCAATCGCGCGATTCTGCAAGAAGCGAGCCGTTTTGCCAGCGGCTATGGTTTCAGCACCGATGGGTTCACATCGCGCGACCGTATCGACGGGTTCTACCAACAACCTATCTTCGCGATCTCGGCCCCTCCGAAGATCGCAGTGAACTATGCAAAAATCGGTTTTTTTACCGGTGTAGGCGCAATACTGGCTGCGGTGATCGCAGGTGGGTATTGGGGCTATAAGAACATCGATTTCGCCCCAGACCCAAGTGTCGCAATCGAAGCCACGGAAGAGCGCATCCTTGAAATTGACGAGGACCCTCGCGCGCCCATCCGCCCTACTGATGTTGCAAAAAATGCGGAGCATTTAACACCAGATATTATTTCGTTTGACGATAATTTGGAGCTGTTACCCGAGCATGACCTCTCAATTACTATTTTCGAGGCACTGGTTGAACAGGCTCCGCTAGCCTCCTCCCTGAAAATACTCGAGGTGCCGGACGTCGCAGCTCCGTTGAGCGTAATTAACGCCAGCACAGTGCTGCCGCGAGTTCAGCAAATTGCATCCAGGGATAATCTGCCCGCCCCGGAAACAGCAGGCTTTCCAGTTGTGGCGACCAAAGCGATTGCCTTTGAAGACTCTGCGGCTTCCTCGGAATTCGCAGGCGGGACGGCGATTGTACGCTTTGTTGCAAGCGCATTGGAGGCGGCATATGTCAGCTCCCCTCGTTTGACGGATGTGTTGCCACGTGACGATAGTACAGTGGTGCTGTCGGCGCAGCTTCGCAAGTTTAACGACAGTTTGGGGCTGACGCAGGTTCGCAACCACAATGCTGCGATGGCACAGAGGGCACAGTTGGAAACACTGCAGCAGGCTCCCGTAAATCTGATCGGTGGAAGACCAACCATCTTGCCGGTTTTGCGTGATGGTGTCGAAATTTCACATGTGCCGTTACCGCCGCCGCCTGCACGACCACCCACATTAACCATCGCCGAACTTCAGGCTTTGGCACCGATCATCGTGCAGGGTTTTCCACGCATCACACCATTGTTGCGCGATGGCCGGAACGTGGCTGACTTACCACAGATCCCAGAGCCGGCTGTAGATAACAATCCCGTTCCGGCCGATACCGGCTCCGATGGTGAACCTTTAGTTCAATTCACTACCGTCTCATCCGGCCTGACCACCGCACAATTGCAGCTCATCCCCCCTCGCGTATTTCAGGGGCGCCCAGCGATCGTCCCTTTGCTTCGTGGCGGCGTCAAGGTCGACGCAATCACGCACGCGGCACCGCCACCCGAGGAAACCGACGAATCCAAAACTCTCAATACGACAGCCGAGGCCACCCGAATTGCTGCCTTACAGACCATTCCCGCAAATCCGTTAACGGGACGCCTCTCCACATTACCATTGCTTAGAGACGGCGATAATATAGTCGGTGACGCGGGTATCACCGCCGAGGAACCTCAACCCGAACCGACGGAAGCACAGCGCCTGCGCCCCCTTTCGCGACCAGATTCAGTTGAACTGACCGCAATCGTCGCTAGCTTATCCCAACAGGCCGTTCCATCCACACTTGCACCGCGCCGTCGCCCCGCCGGATTTGCAGATAGCGTTCAGGAAATGGCCGACGCGATCGCCGAGGAGGCCCGTGTTACTCCCACATTCACTGATGCGCCGCGACAAGTTAACGTTCCGACCTCTGCTAATGTGGCGCGTACTGCTACGATTGAAAATGGAATTAACTTGCGCGAAACCAGCTTGATCGGTGTTTTCGGAACGCCTGGAAACTACCGCGCATTGTTGAGGCAACGTGGGGGCAAATACCAAATGCTAGAGGTAGGAGCCAAAATTGACAGCTGGACGATTGTCGCCATTGCCGAAAGCGAAGTTCGCTTGAAAAAGGGTAGTAAGACCAAAACTCTGAAATTACCTGCTGAAGGCTAGCCGCAAGTTTGCCCGTCTTGTATTGGCGGGCACGGGAGTGTCGCGTAAGAACAGTACACACAACAATCCCCTTTCTCGGGCGTCATGACCACTCCGCAAGACTTGCATTCATAGAACCACTGGCAGGCATCCGTTGGCATGGTTTCAATCTCCGAATGTCCACACTCGGGGCAGGTAATTGTCGATTGTAATTCAGCCATATCGACTTCCTTAAAGTAACATCGCGCTCGCCAATCCAAGGAACGCGAAAAACCCGACGATATCAGTCACAGTTGTTACAAAAACACCTGACGCCAACGCAGGATCAGCGCCCAATTTATCCAATCCGATCGGAATCAATATTCCCGCCATTCCAGCGACTAGCATATTGCCGATCATCGCGAGACCGAGCACCACGCCCAGCATAACGCTATCGTACCACAGGAATCCGACACCCCCAATGATCACCGCGAACACAATCCCGTTAGCAGCGCCGACTAAAAACTCCCGCAACACAATCCGCGATGCGTTCGCAGGCGTCAAATCGCGTGTCGCAAGCGCCCGCACAGAAACGGTCAACGTTTGTGTACCCGCGTTTCCACCCATGGACGCCACAATCGGCAACAGAACCGCAAGGGCTACGATCGCCTCAATTGTGCTGGTAAATTGCGCGATCACAATGGACGCCAGAACCGAGGTGAACAAGTTGACCGCCAGCCACGGAAAACGACTGCGCATGGTTTTCCAAACGCGACTGGACAGATCTTCGTCTATCAGGCCCGCCAACAAGTTCATGTCCTCTTCTGCTTGATCTTCCAAAATCTCCATTGCGTCATCGATGGTGATAACTCCGACCAAGCGACCAGATGCCTCGACTACAGGTGCGGAAACCATGTGGTATTGGTTGAATGCATAGGCCACGTCTTCTTCTGATTGATCCACAGGAATGACACGGAAATCCTCGTGCGCCAAATCCATCAGCGACACCTCGCGCGCTGCCCCCATGATCCGGCTAAGCGGTACGGAACCAACCGGATGCATAGCGGGGTCGATTACGATCACATCATAAAAATCTTGCGGCAAGTCTTCGCTGGCTCGCATAAAGTCAATCGCATCACCAACTGTCCAGTGATTGGGCGCCAAAACCATCTCACGTTGCATAAGACGGCCAGCGGTGTCGTCCTCGTACTGCAACGATTGTTCGACCGCGACCCTGTCTGCATCATCGAGTGATCCTAGCAGCGCATCTTGCTGCGGTGTATCCAGATCTTCGACCAGATAAACAACATCGTCGGTATCAAGGTCTTTGAAGACTTCGGCAAGAACTTCGTCCGGTGTGTCGGCCAAGATCTCGTCGCGCACACCCTCTTCGAGCTCGGAAAGGACTTCGCCATCAACATGATCCCCCCAAAGGCGAACAAGGCGACGACGATCATCTTTACCGATCTGCTCCAACAGGTCAGCGATATCTGCTTCGTGCAAGTTTTCGAACAACAGCAACAGCGCGGATTGCGAACCCTCTTCCACCGCTGCCAGCACCGCATCCACCAGACCAGAGCCTAGCGCGTACACATCTTCGTCTTCGCGGATGGTTTGTTCGGGCATACGATCCCCTCGCTGGTTGTTGGACACCTGACAGGGCCATATTATTATGGTTTCCAAGCGTTTTATAGCGTGGATCAAGGGTGTTGATACCCTTTTATCTAAAGTTTTTATGTTTTTTATGACACTCAGCCTAGAACACCTGAGGTACCATTAGCGTACATGGCTACTGCATTGTTCCACCCCAATGGATGGAACGATCTGTAATAATTCCACAACATGTGGCAACACTTCTGGTATAATTGAAACTCTTACAAATTTTATGATAAATACAAATTTGGGCATTTAGGCGACTATCCGCCGATCACCCTCAACACTCGGGGGTACTAAGCACGACATCAAGATCGTTATTATCAATAGACAGGAGAGTTTGAAATGACCGACATATCCGATGGGGCGTTTAGCGACCCGAATTCGACCCCCCCAATGGCACAGGCGATACCGCTTGGTATCCAACACGTATTGGCGATGTTCGCCTCCAACGTGACACCTTCGATTATCGTTGCGGGCGCAGCCGGTTTCGCATTTGGTGGTGAAGACATGACGTACCTTGTGCAAATGGCTATGCTATTCGCCGGTATCGCAACGTTGTTCCAGACTGTTGGCATGGGTCCGGTTGGTGCACGTTTGCCAATTATGCAGGGTACCAGCTTTGCTTTCGTATCCGTTTTGGTGGTTATCGCTGCGAACGACGGTATGGCTGCTATGTTTGGCGCAATCATTATCGGCGGTATTTTCCACTTTTCGCTCGGATCAGTGATCGAAAAAATAAAATTCCTGTTTCCACCACTCGTAACCGGCCTTGTTATCCTGACAATCGGTCTGAATCTCGTCGCTGTCGGTATTAAATACGCCGCCGGTGGTGCAGCTCCATTCCAGATGAATGCAGACAGCTTCGGCTCCCTCGCTCATTGGCTTCCGGCCTTGACAGTTGTGTTCGTAGCGCTTGGTTTCAAATTCTGGACCAAAGGAACGATGTCTGCCGCTGCAATCCTGATCGGCTTGATTGCCGGTTATATCGTAGCAGTCCCGTTTGGCCTCGTCAGCCTCAGCAGTGTCGGCAATGCTGGCTGGGTTTCGATCCCGAAACTCATGCCATACGGTTTTGAATTCAACATTGGCGCAATCATCGCCGTTGTACTGATTTCCATCGTTTCAGCGATTGAAACTGTGGGCGATGCTAACGCGACCACCAAAGGTGGTGCAGGCCGTGAAGCAACGGATAAAGAGATCAGCGGTGCGACTTACGCCGACGGTCTGGGTTCCGCAGTTGCCGGTTTGTTTGGTGGTTTGCCAAACACTTCGTTCTCGCAAAACGCGGGTATCGTTGCCATGACTGGCGTCATGAGCCGCCATGTCGTGACCATTTCAGCGCTGATCCTGATAGCCTGCGGTCTAATCCCTAAGATTGGTGCGATCGTATCTTCCATGCCTTTGCCAGTGCTTGGAGGCGGCGTGATTGTGATGTTCGGTATGATCATTTCGGCAGGCCTGAACATGTTGGCCGAGGTCGATATGAACCGACGGAACATGATCATTATGGCCGTATCGCTATCGGTCGGTCTCGGTCTTAGCCAGGTTCCAACAGCAGTTCAGCACGTAACAGGCACGCTGAATACCCTGTTGATCTCAGGCCTACTGCCAACCGCCGTTATCGCGATTGTGCTAAACTTGGTTCTTCCACAGGAAGATTAAATTATCGCAAATACTGGGCCGCCCTTTCCAAAAGAGGGCGGCCTCGTTATGTCTAATCCCTAAACTGGAGACCACCCATGCAATTCGTTAACGACCCGACCAAAATGTCCAAGCCCACTTTTGTGGAACAATTTGGCGGCGTTTACGAGCATTCCGCGTGGGTTGCGGAAAAAGCCTACGATGACGGTTTACCGGCGGATGTAGAGCCGATGGTCACGGCCTTACGCACGATAATCGAAATGGCAGGCGAAGCCCTGCAACTCACGCTCCTCCGCGCGCACCCTGATCTGGCAGGAAAACTGGCCAAGACAGGCGAATTAACCGCCGAAAGCACATCCGAGCAAGCTGGCGCAGGCCTTGACGAATGCACGCCCGAAGAATTCGCTGAATTCAGCGAGCTGAACGACACGTATAAGGCAAAGTTTGGCTTCCCCTATATCCTTGCGGTCAAGGGCCGTCACCGTGTTGAAATTCTGGATAATTTCCGTTCTCGCGTTGATAATTCAATCGAACAGGAATTTCGAGAGGCGCTCGATCAGGTTCACCAAATCGCGCGTCTCCGTTTGGAAGCGTTAACTATTTAGTTCCGTACATCCGGTCTCCAGCATCGCCAAGACCTGGCAATATATAACCGATATCATTTAATCTTTCATCCAGCGAAGCCGTAACAATCGGCACATCTGGATGCGCTTCTTTCATGCGCGCAACACCCTCTGGTGATGCCAGCAAACACAAGAACCGGATGTTCTTCGCACCGGACGCCTTCAGCAAATCAATCGCTGCTACGGACGAATTTCCGGTCGCCAACATCGGGTCCACGGCAATCACCACGCGCTCGTCTAGATGGGCTGGAACCTTGTAATAATACTGTACTGGCTGAAGTGTTTTTTCATCACGATAAAGACCGACGAACCCGACACGCGCCTCGGGTATCAATTCAAGAACCCCGTCGAGCAACCCGTTGCCAGCCCGCAGAATCGAAATCAATGCCAGCTTTCGGCCCTCAAGAACGGGCGCGTCCATCTCGACCAACGGCGTTTCAACCTTCTTGGTCGTCATCGGCAGTTCCGAAGTAATTTCATACGCCAACAATTGGCTGATCTCGCGCAGCAATTGGCGGAACAAACTACTCGGCGTGGCCTTATCGCGCATCAGCGAAAGTTTATGCTGTACTAACGGATGCGTAACGACTGTTAAGTGTTCGTTCATCATAGTCCCGGTTCCTTATTCAAATTTCGCCATTATGCGTTGTCGTGTCTCGTCATCGCAAAATGCTGCTTTCATCGCTTCGCGGTTTATAGCTTGGAAGTCGGTCAAACCCCAGCCGAATGTTTCATGCAACTTGCGATATTCTTGTGTCATATCCGTATGAAAATACGGAGGATCGTCTGTGGAAACGGTCACCGGAACGCCCGCGTCTCGTAGCTTGACAATCGGGTGGTCCGCCCATTTCGAAAACACGTTCAATTCGATATTCGAACCAGGGCAAACCTCCAAAACGATCTGCTCCTCAGCAAGTCGCGCCACCAGATCTGCGTCTTCAATCGCACGAACTCCATGGCCAATCCGCGTGACGTTTATTGAATCTAGGGTCTCTCGGACGCTGTCAGCGCCACAAATTTCTCCAGCATGGCTGGTCAAACCAAGCCCGGCAGCGCGGGCAATCTCAAACGATTCAGCGAAATCAGACGCGTTTAGATGCCGTTCTTCGCCGCCCATCCCATATCCGGTCAACAAACCACCCGCCGTCGCGGCGGTAACTTTGGCTGTATGCACTGCTTTTTCTGGACCAAAATGTCTAATGCAGGTGGAAATGAACCGCGTCTCGATTCCGTGCTTGGCCTTACTGTTCTGCGCCCCAACGGTCATCGCTGCGAGAAAGTCTTTCCATGCTTCCAAATCTCCGCCACCGCAGAAATCCGGTGAGAGAAACATCTCGGAGTAGACCACACCATTGGCGGAACTCACGTCCAGAACCGCCTCGGTTAACCGCCGGAAATCGTCAGGCGTCTTCAATACGGAACAGGCGGCCTCATAAGTCTTCAAAAACTCGGCGAAATCCTTCCAGACATAGCTACCGTCGGATTTGAAAATCTTGGACAAATCGACATTTTTTTCGGCTGCCAACGTACGGATAAAATCTGGTGGCGCGGCACCCTCAATATGTAAATGCAGTTCTGTTTTTGGAACCGTTGCCCAATCAATCATAAAAAACTCCTACCATGACGCCCCGGCTTTAATCCAAGGTGCGCCGCAATTGTTTCACCAATATCGGCCATACCAACCAGTCCGATTTCGCGGTCCTCCAGCCCGGGAGATATGCACAAAACTGGCACCCTTTCACGTGTGTGATCTGTTCCGTGCCAAGTCGGATCATTTCCATGGTCCGCTGTGATAATCAACAAATCCCCGGTTTTCAGCGCACCGGTTATTTCCGGCAACCGCTCATCAAACGCTTCGAGTGCGCGGGCGTATCCGGCAACATCGCGGGGGTGGCCATAGAGACTGTCGAATTCCACGAGGTTTGTGAAGATGAAATCTCCGTCCCCAGCTTCGGCAATGAAATCGAGCAGGTCATCCACCAGCTCTAGATCACGTTTACCTTTTCTTAATTCCGTAATGCCACGATGGGCAAAGATATCGCCGATCTTACCTACCGCCAGAGTGCGCCCGCCAGCCGCTACCACGCGGTCACAGATCGTATCTTCGGGCGGTTCAATCGCCAAATCTTTACGGTTGATAGTGCGCGTGAATGTTTCTGCAGTTTCGCCAATGAATGGGCGTGCGATGACACGGCCGATCATCATCGGATGGAAAATCTCGGCCGCAATCGCGCAAATTTCGTACAGCCGATCCAAACCAAAGTGCTCCTCGTGCGCGGCAATCTGGAACACGCTATCGGCAGACGTATAGCAAATTGGCTTGCCCGTACGAATGTGCTCTTCGCCCAGATCTTGCAGGATCGGCATGCCTGACGCGTGACAATCGCCCAGTATCCCCGGAATTTTGGCTCGCCGTACAAATTCTTCGATCTTCTCTGCCGGAAACGCGGGCACGGTGTCTGCAAAGTAATGCCAATCAAATGGCACAGGCACGCCGGAAATTTCCCAATGGCCCGACGGCGTATCCTTACCTTGCGATACCTCGGTCGCCGCACCGTACAGCCCGACCGCGCCAGCATTCAACCCGGGCGCCACATGACTGGAAGCTAGGCGAATGGCGGCACCCAGACCCAATCTATCGAGGTTTGGAAGCGCTAGCGCGCCACTCCGCCCCTCTTCAGCGGTTCCATTTGCGCAGGCGTCAGCAATATGGCCCAAGGTATTCGATCCCTCATCGCCAAATTGCGCGGCATCGGGTGCGCCACCGCAACCGACCGAATCCAGCACCAGAATTAATGCACGCGCCATCGTTACGCCGTTTCCAAATGTTCTTTATCAAAACCGGCAGGCAGTAGACCGCCAATAGTTATCTCTTCGATGTCGCCAGCCAAGTCCGCCATATAGACAGGGGTGTTTCCCTGTGCAAACTCAGAAATCTTCTGACGACAGCCGCCGCAAGGCGAAACTTTGGAGGCACCGCCAGCTACAACCAGAATTTCCGCAATTTCGTTCTCACCCGCAGCAACCATCGCAGCTATCGCGCCCGCTTCGGCACAGGTGCCTTCAGGATACGCGACATTTTCAACGTTGCATCCGGTATATATAGCCCCAGAAGCTGTGCGTATGGCCGCCCCTACTTGAAAATTTGAATACGGCGCGTAAGCGTTTTCGCGCACAGTCATCGCAGCCTTAAATAGATCCATTGGGAATCCCTCGTGAAATGTCAGGTTCAAAGCGCGAGTATAGATCAGCGGGTGTTTTGGGCAAGGGAATGTGCGGAAAATTATACCTTTTGGTCAGGATTTTTCCCAACTTTCCTTTTTCCTGTATAATGTAGAAGGCGAAACATCCAGCAAACGTGCTGCTTGCGGGATTGATCCCTCACAGAAATCGATAGTCGCCTCAATGAATTCCCGCTCGAAAGTCGCTAGTGGCGTGCCAATAAATGCCGAGACGTTATTTGGTTGCCCCTCCGTGCGCATTGCGTCCGGAGAACTAGTCAACGACGCACGCGGCCTGCTGGACATTTGATTTGGCATCGTAACTTCGGAAGGTAACATCTCGGGCAAAACAGTATGCCCGTCGTTTAATACCACTACGTTGCGGATCGCATTCATCATTTGACGGACATTTCCGGGCCACGCCATAGATGTAAAAATATCGCGAACTTCAGGGCTGAAACCGGTGAAGTTTTTGTTTTCCTCGACGGCGAATTTTGCCAAAACTTTGTCCGCGATCAGCATAATATCGCCATCTCGCTCGCGTAGCGGTGGCAGATGAATGGGGACCACGTGCAAGCGGTAATACAGATCTTCGCGAAAGCGGCCGGCGCGAACTTCGGTCAAAGGATCGCGATTGGTGGCGCAAACGATACGCACGTCAACCATCTGTGCTTTCGTCGCACCGACGGGCTGAATGGTCGACGTTTGCAAAAACCGCAACAATTTGGTCTGCAAGCTTAAGTCCATCTCGCATATTTCATCCAGAAATAGCGTCCCACCACTTGCCGCCGCTGCCGCACCTTTCTTATCCGCAATCGCGCCGGTGAAGGAGCCCTTCAAGTGTCCGAACACCTCTGATTCCAGCAATCCACGCGGGATCGCGCCACAATTCAGAGGTACAAACGGACCCTTCGCACGGCTGGAAACGTCATGGATGGCCTGTGCGCACAGTTCTTTGCCGGTGCCACTTTCACCAGTCACAAAAACTGTAGCCGTGGACCGCCCGATGTTGCGAACCATTTTGTAAATGCCTTGCATCGCGTCGGACGAACCAATGAAACCCTGAAACTGACCGGTGTCATCGCCTTCTGCGAGGGGGTGTGCAACATCACTTGCCAAAGCCTTCCGAGCATTATCAACCGCAGACAACAGGCGAGTTTCATCAAACGGCTTAACAAGAAAATCAAACGCTCCAAGACGCATTGCCTCAACCGCGCGATTAATTGACCCGTTCGCTGTGATTACGATAACCTTGATGTCGGGATGCGTCGTGATGAATTCGGACATCAGTTCCATGCCGTCGCCATCGGGCAACAACAGATCCAGCAAAATGATCTTATGATTATTTTTCGCAAATTCCTCGCGGGCTTCGCTAACCGTAAATACACAAGCGGCGCGATGTCCAGCCTTGCGAATAACCGCCTCATACACCATCGAAAGCGAGGGAGTGTCCTCTACTAGAAGTATTGGGCCGGTCATCTGTTTATTAACCCGTTTTTTCGCTGTTTAAGAATGCCACAACTTGCGAGATACCTCCAATACACCGTAAGTTCAACGGTTGTATGAAGTGCATATCAGACCCACTCGTAAGCTTGTTCAATTCCTGTGCCAAATGTTGTAAATTTGTGGCTCCGATTGCACCCGCTACGGAAATCAATATGTGACTATGGTTGCGCCAATCGGAGTGGTTTTCCTCCGTCTCGGCCTTGATTAAACCCAACTTGATGGAATCAAAATCAGTGACGACTTTATCCAAAAACTCTTCCAGAAAATCTGATCCTATCGTCTTGGCTATAACATCGTAAATCGTGCGATCTACATACCCCGGGTCATCGACCGAATCTTCGATCTGCACATCTTTTCCAATAATTTTGGCTGGTGTTCCGTGGACATATTCCAAAATCTGGTGTCCGAGCTGCGCGATACCGCCAATCGGTTTAGCGATCAACCCATCGGCCCCTGCCGCGTCAATCTTTTCACGGTGATCTTGCATAACATATGCTGTCAGCGCGATCATCGGGATGCCTGATTTGGCGTCTTTACGGGCACGAATCTCGCGTAGCACTTCGAGGCCGGATTTGCGCGGCATCTCTATATCCAGCAGCACCACGTCAAAATTTTCCTGTTCAAACATCACCAGTGTCTCAACCCCGTCAGAGGCCACTTGAAACTTCGCGCCCATGCTTTTCAACATCTGCGTTACCACAAGCTGGTTGGTAACGTTATCTTCGGCCAGCAGTATGTTTAGATGGCTTAAGTCGGGCAACGCATCGAGATGTGGGGGCTTCGGTGCTTTGACGGTCGCTGACGCAGAGGGGAAGCTCACTGTTACACAGGCCCCGCCTTCATCATTATTATTCACGGAAATCGTACCACCCACATCGGTCACAAGCATTTCCGAAATATACAACCCCAACCCGGACCCCTCTTGTTTCGAATTTTCGGGGCGGCCGCGGAACTGAAACAACTTGGCAAGAGCGGATTCACTGAACCCCGGACCGGAGTCGGTTACCGTAATCACAACGTTATCGGCGCTGTTTATTGCATTAATGGATATGTTTCCGGAACCCGAAAACTTGATAGAATTGCCTACCAAGTTATTGAAAATGCGATGGAACCCAGTACGGTCAATAACGTCCAGCGCTTCTACATCTGGCGAAATATTCACATCGATATTAATGCTCGCCTTTTGGGCCTGGTCATACCACCGTTGCTCCAGCAGCGCGATTTCATCGGCAACGCTCAACGACGTAAAAGACTTTAGTGCTTCACTCCCACCAAAAACTAGCTTCAGAAGATCATTTAGCAACGCACCGGAAGTTCGCGCGCGGTTCAGTCGATCCCGTGTATCAACCGACAGCCCGTCGTCCGCAATCAGTTCAAGACTTCCCAGCAATCCAAACATCGACGAGCGTACATCGTGCGCTAACAGGGCGAAACCTTCGCTTCCTATTCCGTCGCTTAACTCTGCCTCGAAACGACTTACTTCATTTATCTGTTCGGACTTCATATTTTGCTCGCACCTGATTCGCATTCTGAGAATGATATAGCATTTCTACTCAAGGTTGTTAAGAATTCCTATACAGTCGACGAGAATTCTCGTACTGCTTCCGATTAGGCGACACGTTTACCAATAATATCACGAATCTCGTGGAAATTCAGCGGCAAATTCAGAGTAAAATCAAAGGCGTCCACATCAATTGGTTCGCCCAGTGCAATCAACAACGCCTCAGGATAGTTCTTGGTCGCAAGCGCTACATATTTACATTCCATGATATTTCCAGCTTCGATAAGGACGGTATGCACAATACCTTCATCGCCTTCTTGCACGAAATTCACATCGACGCCGACCAGTGCCGCGCGGCAAATAGCGGCCATAGCGTCAGTGCTTGATAAAACTTCGACATTCATGGTCGTTGGGGCGAATTCTTCGACAGGAATCGAAACAATCACCGCGATACGGTCGCCAACAGGGGGCTCTACTTGCAAGTTACCGTGCATCACCTCGATAAATCCCCGCGCGATCGCAGGGCCAAGCGCATCCGTCGCAAACGATTCTTTGCCTCGGTCTTCTTCGCCAAGAATCAAATCTGGCACCCACTCTCCGCCATCAGACGAATACTCGAAGGACAAGTTCACCAATAACGCGTTATTCTTGCTAGAAAACTCCATCACCGCATCGCGCGCGCCCGCGGTTTCTACAACGTATTGCACCAAATGTCTGAGGGTCTGGCGAAGCCTGTCAAAGTCCCCCAGCATATGCCGTGGACACTCTTGTGACACCGAAACCGAAAACTCCACACCTTCACGCTTTGCCAGCGGGGCAAATTGTTCGCGCACTGCTTCTGCCAGCCGAGCAACCTCGAAAGGTTTCGCTTCAATCGACAGCTCGTCCGAATGAAGGGCGCTGAAATCCAGAATATCCACCAGCAAGTCCACCATTTGCTGACCAGATTGTTCCGCTTGCTCAATTAGGCGGACTTGACTTGGCTGTACGGCGCTTTGCTTGGACAACGCCAGCAACCCCAACACTCCGTTCATGGGCGTACGTAATTCATGGCTCATCATCGTCAGGAACTTTGATTTTGCGCGACTAGCCTGATCGGCAACTTCCGCAAGTTTTCGATTGGTATGCGCAAGCCGTTTGTAGCGCATACTTTCACGATTAATATACGCGAGCGAGGCTAGCGCAATTACAATCGCCAAACCGTTCAGCTGTAAAGTACGATTAACGCCCGATTGCTGCTGTGCGCGAATTTCTCGTCCATTCACCTCTTCGCCAAGCGTAACTTTACGACTAAAAATGCGCAAATCGTCGGCGTAGGGCTTAAAAATATGCAACAACGCGGCGGCCTCGACTATGTCGTATTCCGCCAATTCAACGACGCGACGATCAACAACTTTCATGTCAGAAAACAACCTGGATATGATTTGTGAATCGATGTCATAGTCACTTAATCGTTCGCCGATGCGACCCTGATTAAAGATTGCGATCCTGCTCCAAAGGATGTCAAAGCGGCTGTTAACTAGCTCGGCGTTGCGCTCCGAACCCTCAATCTGGAACTGGAGAAGGGATTCCCGAAATCGGCTCAACTCCTGTTCCAGTTGGTAGGAGGCCCAAGTTATGTCCTCAAGACTCGCTGCTTGCATCGCGGCCACATCTTTACGAAAAGCGTTGTACCCGACAATAGCAAGGCCACTTGCCGCAAGGAAAACGGCCAAAACCACCAGACGTGGGAGGCCGCCTGCCCTCACAGGACGTCAATCTTGACCAACTGCCAAATCAAGCGGTCGTTGTAGACGCGATCCTGCAATTCAACATTATCACTCATCGGATAAATCACCCAGATCGGCCCTTTGTCGCGGATTGAAAACCTAGTACCATTTTGGGTCATTGCAAATATCACATCGTAATTCAGAAGGTCCGACATTGGAACTTCGACAGCATAGTCGTTTACCGCTGTAAACCTCAACGTCTCTGCTTCAGAAGCGTTCAGAAATGCAATTACGTCACGCGCGAGAGGGCCGGTGAACTCGACCAATCCATCGACAAATTCATTTTCAGTGAGCACCGTAAATTGCTCCATTGCCAAAAGATCTTCTTCCGTCAATTCAACAATCGCATTGTCAGAAACATTCGACAAACTCAAATACACATTTTCTCCAGCGGTTGCGCTATTGGCAAAGAGAAACGTTAGCACAAAAACACCGCTTACAAATTGTTTACCAACAGTTAACAAACTATTCATGTTTCATACTCCTATGTCTGTAGTAGATAGATGCAATATTCGGGCCAAAAACTTCGCCGCGACGTAAATAGGCAATAACAGTATATTTTTCGCCCAACTGCTAATTTTATTGCGTTTTGCAAATATTGTGATCGCCAAATGCGAAACTCAAGGCAACACATCTTCACTAGCAAGCACTATTGGTAGGTTGCGGACTCTAACGTACATTTTATTCCTTCTGGCCAAAGCCATTTGTCAGGCATAGGCTCGCTTCGAAATCCATAATTACGAGGCGCAAATGGACCATCGGACCAACTTCCCGTCGACCGCAGATATGCAATCCGCTGACGCGACCCATCACCTGCATCCTTTTACCGACACATCGGAGATAAACGAAAAAGGTGCACGAATTATTACCGAAGCGAACGGGGTGTATATAAAAGATAGCGAAGGTAATAAAATGCTGGACGCGATGGCTGGGCTTTGGTGCGTAAACATCGGATATGGCCGCAGTGAACTTGCCGATGTAGCACATCGTCAAATGCTGGAACTGCCCTACTACAACACGTTTTTCATGACCAGCCATCCGCCCGTTATCGCGTTGGCAGAAAAGGTCGCAGACTTGATGCCGGGCGACTTGAGCCGTGTATTCTTCGCCGGATCCGGCTCTGAAGCAAACGACACCAACATACGGCTGGTCCGCCACTATTGGGCCTCTATGGGTAAACCTGATAAACGCATCATTATCTCACGCAAGAACGCCTACCACGGCTCTTCGGTCGGTTCCGGCAGCCTTGGTGGCATGACAGGCATGCACGCACAAGGTGGAATGCCGATCCCCGATATCACGCACATAGACCAACCCTATTGGTATGCCGAAGGCGGCGATTCGTCCCCCGAAGAGTTCGGACTGACGACCGCTCGCGCACTGGAAGCAGAAATAGAGCGCCTCGGGATCGGCAACGTCGCCGCGTTTATCGCCGAACCAGTACAGGGCGCCGGTGGCGTTATCATCCCACCCTCGACATACTGGCCCGAAATCCAGCGCATATGCGATGAAAACGAAATCCTACTAATCGCAGACGAAGTGATTTGTGCATTTGGCCGCACAGGGAATTGGTTCGGTTCCGAAACTTTTGGAATTCGACCCGACATCATGACCATCGCCAAGGGATTATCTTCCGGCTATCAGCCGATCGGTGGCAGCGTGATATCGGAACGCGTGGCTAAGGATCTGGACCGACACGGCGGCGAGTTTGCCCACGGTTACACCTATTCAGGCCATCCTGTGGCTTCCGCCGTAGCACTGGAAAATCTGCGCATACTGGAAGAAGAAAAAATCGTCGAAAGCGTGCGCGACCAAACCACCCCTTACCTAACAGAAAAATGGTCCGCGTTAGCCGACCACCCGTTGGTGGGCGAGGCCCGAAACGTTGGCCTGATGGGTGCTTTGGAGTTAACACCAGACAAATCTGCTCGCGCACCGTTCGCGTCTGATGAGGGCACGGTTGGCCTGATCTGCCGCGAATTCTGTTTTGAAAACGGCCTAATCATGCGCCATGTTGGAAACAAGATGATTATCTCGCCTCCTCTGGTAATCTCGAAATCCGAGATCGACGAGTTGGCTGAAAAAGCTTGGAAATGCCTCGATCTGACGCTCTCGGAAGTCAAATCGCAAGGCCTGATGAAAGCCGGAGTTCGTTAAAATATTGGCAACTCGGTCGAAACAGGGCGTAACCAACTCTCTCCTTTCCTTTTGTTCGCATGTGCAGCATAGTCCTTTCGACAGGAGAGAGTATCATGGGATTAAAAATCGCATTTGCACAACAAAAAGGTGGCGCTGGTAAAACCACCGTGTTGTCACACCTTGCGCACAGCTGGACACGGGCAGGTATGGATGTAGGGTTGGTTGACCTTGACCCGCAGCGCTCTTTGACTCAATGGGCAGAGCGATGTTCCGATGTGGAATTCGACGTGAAGGAATCCAAAGACTGGCGTGCCGGATCGGATATTCGCAGCAGTGGCAAGCTTCACGATATCACGCTGGTGGATTGCCCGGGAAATGCGGATATTCTGTTGCGCGCGGCCATTCGCGAATGCGATCTTGTCATAACACCTTGCCAGCCGACCGGATTGGATGTCTGGGCAAGCGGAGCCATAATAAATATCTGTGATGCCGAAAAAACGCCGTGCAGGATCGTTCTGAATCGCGTTCCACCACGTGGTGGCAAGACCGACGAAATGCTGGCAGAACTTGAAGATATGCAGGCAACGGTTCTTACCTCGACACTTGGAAACCGCGTAGCTTTTTCGTCAGGTATGACAAATGGAACCACTGCCATCTCTGGCAATCGCAAATCCATCGCTCGCGACGAAATTGAGGCGCTGCGAAACGAAATTGATCGGGTACTAACAAACCTTTAAGGAACGAACATGCACAACACCGGATTTTTTTGGGATGAAAAGTGTTTCTGGCACTCGGGTGGCAACTATGCTCTGACCGCCCCTGTTGGCGGCCTTGTGCAACCGTTGGCATCTGGTGGACTACCGGAAAACCCCGAAACCAAACGCCGATTGAAAAACCTGATGGACGTAACAGGATTGGCCGGTGATCTGGATTGTTTGACTGCCGCATCCGCAACTTACGGCGACCTGAACCGTATTCACCCTGCCAGCTATCTAGAGAATTTCAAATCGCTCAGTGATGGCGGCGGTGGCGAGATGGGTCTTCGCACACCGTTCGGTGCAGGCGGATACGAAATCGCTGCTCTTTCGACAGGTCTTGTTAAAGGCGCGTTACTGTCGGTCTTGAATGGCAGGCACGACAACGCCTACGCATTATCGCGCCCGCCGGGTCACCATTGCCTGCCCGACTGGTCAAACGGCTTTTGCCTACTCGCCAATATTGCCATCGCAATCGAGGCCGCCAAGTCCGAAGGCCTCGCGCAGCGCGTTGCTGTAGTCGACTGGGACGTCCACCACGGTAATGGCACCGAAGCGATTTTCTACGAGCGCGATGACGTTTTAACCATATCGCTTCATCAAGAACGCAACTACCCGACCGACACCGGCGAAGTAGCGGACCGTGGTAAAGGTGCTGGTGTTGGCCACAACGTTAACATTCCGTTACCACCGGGTGCCGGTCACGCAGCCTACATTCATGCGATGAACAGAATCGTCCTCCCTGCCCTCGTAGCATACAAACCAGACGTAATCATTGTCGCCTGTGGCTTCGATGCCTCCGGCGTAGACCCACTGTCGCGAATGCTTTGCAGCGCCGAAACTTACCGCCTGATGACGCGCCAGTTAATGCAATCAGCGGACAAACTGTGTGATGGAAAACTGGTAATGGCCCATGAGGGCGGCTATTCCGAAGTTCATGTTCCATTTTGTGGCCACGCCGTTTTGCAAGAAATGTCCGGCAGCGAAATCGATGCTGGTGACGCTATGGGGGCGCGCATCGCGAGCCAGCAACCCAATGCAGTGATGGAAAACGTTTTCGCAGACTTGATCGAATCCATCGCGACCGATCTCGAATTATGAGACTCCAGACCGACCGCCTGATTTTACGCCGATTCCTGCCCGAAGATACCGACGCAATGGTCGCGATCAACGCCGACCCAGTAGTGATGGAATGCTTCCCGTCGACCATGCCCGGCGAGGCCACCTTGGCCCATCTGGAACGTGTTAATTCTCATTGGGATAAAAATAACTTCGGTCTATTCGCAGTTGTGATCCGCAGAACAGGGCAGATGATCGGTTTCACCGGCCTGTCCATTCCCCCCTATGAAACACCCGCCGCCCCTTGCGTTGAAATCGGTTGGCGCATGACGCCGACTGCATGGGGCAACGGTTATGCAACCGAAGCAGCTACGGCGTGTTTGAACTGGGGGTTCGACGAACTCGGGCTATCGGAAATCGTTTCCTTCACGTTTGAAGGAAACGTTCGATCCCGAAAGGTAATGGAGCGCCTCGGTATGAAACGCAACACTCAAGATGACTTCGACCACGTAAAGCTACCCGCCGACAGCCCGCTGTTGCGCCACGTAATGTACCGCCTCGCCAGACTACCCTCTTGACGCAAGGGCACCCGACACACGATAAGCACGTTGACCAACAGGAGAACCCTCATGAAAAAAACCTACAACTCCGCAGCAGAGGCGCTGGAAGGCGTCCTGTTTGACGGAATGAAGATCGCAGCAGGAGGCTTCGGCCTTTGCGGAATCCCCGAAAACCTAATCGAAGGTATTCGCGATGCAGGCACGACAAACCTAACCGTGGCGTCAAATAACGCAGGCGTCGACGACTTCGGCTTAGGTATCCTCCTGCAAAGCAAACAGGTCAAGAAAATGATCGCGTCCTACGTTGGTGAAAATGACGAATTCATGCGCCAATACTTATCCGGCGAGTTGGAATTGGAGTTCAACCCCCAAGGCACATTGGCCGAGCGCATGCGCGCCGGCGGTGCAGGCATCCCCGGTTTCTACACCAAAACCGGTGTCGGCACGGTGATTGCCGAAGGCAAGGAGCACAAAGATTTCAACGGTGAGACATACATTTTGGAAGAGGGAATCGTAGCTGACCTTTCAATCGTCAAAGCCTGGAAAGGTGACCGTGCGGGCAACCTGATTTACCGTAAAACAGCACGTAACTTTAACCCAAATGCTGCCACATGCGGGAAAGTTTGCATCGCAGAAGTTGAGGAAATCGTGCCAACGGGCAGTCTTGACCCGGATTTGATCCACACACCAGGAATATTCGTGCACCGCATTTTTGAAGGTGGCCACGAAAAACGTATCGAACAACGCACAGTGCGGGAGGGCTAAATCATGGCATGGAATAGAAACCAGATGGCCGAACGCGCAGGGCGCGAACTTCGTGACGGAACGTATGTAAACCTAGGCATCGGTATTCCGACGTTGGTATCAAACTACATTCCCGAAGGTGTGGATGTGACGCTCCAATCCGAAAACGGCATGCTCGGCATGGGACCCTTCCCGACCGAGGACGAGATCGACGCTGACCTGATTAACGCGGGTAAACAAACCATTACCGAGCTGCACCGCACCAGTTATTTTAGCTCCGCTGACAGCTTCGGAATGATCCGTGGTGGTAAAATCGCTATGGCGATACTTGGCGCAATGGAAGTGGCCGAAAACGGCGACCTAGCTAACTGGATGATTCCAGGGAAACTGGTCAAAGGCATGGGCGGCGCAATGGATCTGGTTGCCGGCGTAGGCCGCGTGATTGTAATCATGGATCACGCCAACAAAAAGGGCGAAAGCAAGCTGTTGAAAGCATGTACCCTGCCGTTGACTGGCGCAGGTGTGGTGGACGAGATCATCACCAATCTGGGTGTGTTCAAAGTGGTTGAAGGTGGCCTGAAAGTCATCGAAACGGCTGAGGGCGTTACGATGGACGAAATCCGCGAGTTAACCGAAGCAACACTGGTTAACTAAAACAAACTTCCCTGTGATCCATCGCTAGTTTTGGATCGCTTAGGCGCCACCCGTTTCGCGGGTGGCGCGGTACCACCAGTCGAAACCGGCAATTTTCCGTCCTTAAACTCGATTTCCAAATTCGTGTGTTTGGCTGCTGTTTTCTTACCAGTCACCAGCCCCGATTCCGAATGTACAACTGCATATCCACGCTCCAGCGTCTTCCGATAGCTCAAAGTTTCCAGTGTCCGCGCCAATGCCGTCAGCTGCCGCTTTGGGTCCGCCATATTGCGGTTAAGCGCAGGTGTCAGACGGATTGACCATGTATCGACGTCGCGCGACTTGCGCCGAATATCGGCAAGCAATGCAGCTGGATGCAAGCGCTCCGCTCCACGTGCGGCCAGTTGCACACGCTTGCGATGGGTCAAACTCGTTAACGCCAACGGTAGTCGCATCGCCAATCCATCAAGGCGCTGCGCCCTCTCGGCGAACAGGGATTCTACACGTGGCAATGCGCGCGACAAATCCCTTAACCGCTGACCTCGTTGTTCCAACCCGCGCGCCAACGCGCGACGGCGGCGTTCTTCCAGACCAGCCACATGCGCTGACAAATCGGCGCGCACCGGAACCGCGATTTCAGCAGCCGCTGTGGGTGTCGGTGCGCGTTTGTCGGATGCGTAATCTATCAGCGTTGTGTCCGTTTCGTGGCCGACAGCCGAGATCAGCGGAATGCCACTCTCGAACGCCGCGCGCACCACAATTTCCTCGTTGAACCCCCAAAGGTCCTCGATAGAACCACCACCACGCGCCACAATAATCACGTCCGGCCGAGGCAATGCTCCACTAGGCGTCATCGCATTAAATCCCTTTATAGCCGCTGCAACTTCCGGTGCACATTTGTCGCCTTGCACGACGACGGGCCACAACAGAACCTTGCGCGGAAACCGATCCCGTAGACGATGTAAAATATCTTTGATAACCGCCCCGGACGGTGACGTTATAACCCCGATCACTTCGGGCAAATACGGCAACACCTGTTTGTGCTCAGGCGCAAACAATCCTTCCGCAGCCAACGCCGCTTTGCGTTTTTCAAGCATTGCCATCAAAGCGCCGACACCCGCAGGCGCGATATCCTCGATTACCATTTGGTAACGGCTCTGCCCCGGGAACGTGGTTAACCGCCCCGTGGCAACAACCTCCATCCCTTCCTCGGGCTGAACGCGCAAACGTCCTGCAACACCTTTCCAGATAACTGATGCCAGGACCGCACGGTCATCTTTCAAATCCAGATATAAATGCCCTGACTGCGGGCGCGAGACACGCCCCACTTCGCCGCGAATCCTCACATGCGAGAATTCCCCCTCGATCATGCGTTTCACCACACCTGAAATCTCGGAAACCGAGAATTCAGGTGCGTTTTGGCCGTCTTCCGGCTCGTCGATCAAATCAGACATTGTGTGCGCTTGCATGTAACATCGCGCGACTTTAGAACGAGCGCAGACAAAGGCCAAGAGGGAGTGCACCATGAACATCCTGATTTTAGGCGGAGGCGGTCGCGAACACGCCCTCGCATGGGCCATTGCCCAGAATCCCAAGTGTGATCAACTGTTTTGTGCGCCCGGAAACGCGGGAATTGCTCAAGTCGCCGAATGCGTGGCCATTGATCCCGAAGATGGCGACGCTGTCGTCGCTTTCTGCGCGGATGAAAGCATCAGCTTTGTTGTCGTCGGACCCGAAGCTCCGCTTGCTTTAGGCGTGGCCGACACGTTGCGTTCCGCAGGAATCCTGACGTTTGGCCCATCGCGCGAAGCTGCGCAATTGGAAGCCTCCAAAGCCTTCACCAAGGAAATCTGCGATGCCTGCGGTGCCGACACTGCCGCCTATGGTCATTTCACAGATGCCGAGGCCGCTAAAGATTACACACGCCAGCAAGGCGCCCCGATTGTGATTAAAGCCGACGGTCTGGCGGCAGGCAAAGGTGTGGTGGTCGCCATGGATATGGAAACCGCCCTCGCCGCGATTGACGATATGTTCGGAGGCACATTCGGTGTAGCCGGCGCTGAAGTCGTGATCGAAGAATTTATGGAAGGCGAAGAAGCCTCTTTCTTTGTGCTATCCGATGGCGTGAACGTCCTGCCAATGGGTACAGCCCAAGACCACAAGCGCGCTTTTGACGGCGACAAAGGACCAAACACCGGCGGCATGGGCGCGTATTCGCCAGCCCCCGTAATGACTAAAGAAATCACCCAAAAAGCCCTAAACGAGACAATCATCCCGACGATCAAGGAGATGGCCAAACGCGGCACGCCTTTTCAAGGGGTGCTTTACGCAGGATTCATGATCAAAGACGGTCGACCTCGTTTGGTTGAATATAATGTGCGTTTCGGGGATCCTGAATGCCAGGCGTTAATGATCCGCCTTGGTGCACAAGTGCTGGATGTCCTGCTCGACTGCGCCGAAGGTAACCTTGCTGATGCGCGCGTCAACTGGGCAGACGACCACGCGTTGTCCATCGTCTACGCGGCAGTCGGATACCCCGGCGCTTACGAAAAGAGTACGGAAATCGCCGGGCTGGATGGCCTTAGCTCGGGTTCGTCATTGCATGTATTTCACGCGGGAACAGCTGCCAAAGATGGCAAAACGCTGGCAACGGGAGGCCGTGTTTTGGCCATAACGGCCCGAGGTAATAACCTGAAACAAGCTCAGGATAGCGCGTACAAAGCTATTGAAAAAATCGATTGGCCCGAAGGGTTTTACCGCAAAGACATCGGCTGGCGCGCGCTTTAACGGCAAGCTAGCGCGTCAGACATCGCCTGCGGGCTATAGTCTCCCAAATCGGCGAATTTCAACCCGCCGTCGACTAACCGTGTGGCAACCAATCGCGACCAGTTACCGTTTGCCGTTATGACTTCTGTTATTCCGTCGCAAACACGCGCACCGCCGGAAATCAATTCCTCGCCAATCCGGTGGTTTGTCAATTCACCGGCAGCTGCAATCTCAACCAGATTACCCTGCTGAATCGTCCAGAAACGCAACACCTTTCCAAGGTGCGGCGTTTCAACATACGCAATATCGTTTTGCCCATCACCATCAAAGTCTGCAATTCCCGCAGGGGCTAGCCAGCGAAACGCCCGACCGATGTGTGGCGTGGTCGCAAGCTTGAACAACCCGTCCGGTCCCAGCGAATAAATCGCAAGCGATGCACCCAAATTTACATCTGTCTCGACGACCACAACGTCCGCCAGACCATCACCGTCCATATCCGCCACACGTGGCGAAATATCTTCGAACACGTTATTGTGCAAAGTCAACGAATGCATAACGCCATCAGCGTCTAAAACCCGCAACTCTTGCTTCTCGAAGATGTCGCCCATGATCCGGTGCGGATATACGTCCACATCCGCACCATACTCCGCCTCCACAATTCCGCCATCTGCCAATGCAACAGTCGGCATCAGCATGATCAGAAAAAGGAGGCGCGCAATCATATTTGTTTTTCAGGCAAATTAACGACTAACCCGTCCAGCGCATCCGTCACTTTAATCTGGCAAGTTAGGCGCGAGCGCAATGTATCCGGCTCCCATGCGAAATCGAGCATATCAGCTTCCATATCGTCTTTCGCCGGCAGCTTTTCCACCCAAGCGGCATCCACATAGCAATGACAGGTAGAACAGGCGCAGGCCCCGCCACAATCGGCCTCGATTCCCGGCACGTTATTGTCACGCGCACCCTCCATAACGGTCAAGCCGTTGCCAACTTCGATCACATGTTCTGTGCCGTTGTGCTCGATGTACGTAATTTTTGCCATGTTCAGTCCTTAAGGTAATACTGTTTCAACTCGCTATCTAATACTCAACAACGCAACCGACCAGCCCCCGCGTCACATTTTATTGTGACCAACCGCCTTGTTGGGTCGGCCCTCCGCTACCGACTCCGACCCAACCGAGTTTGTGAACGCGGTTCAACCAGAATGCCGTAATTGGTGCGATAAGCAGAACCTCGACCAAAACCGATAAAACAGCGCCGGAATTAACCCGTTGCTTCAACAGTCCGTAGATCCGGAAGGTGGTGCCTAAAAGCAATGACATCCGTGGTGTTGCACCTAACCCGAAAGACAATGTTAAAACCGCCACGAGAGACAAAAGTATGGCAACAATTTGTGTTACGTGGAATCTGTCGCAGAAACACACATCCTAAAGCAACGGGAATCAATGGAATATGTAATATCCCAAACTTGCCTCGACGGCCCAGCCAACCTGTATGGAAAAGATGAACCCGAACCAGTTGATGAAAATCATTACCGCCGTAATCGCCAGCATTCCCAGTGTGCGACGATCGCGGAATATTCGCGCTACCACTGCCAATCGGCCTTGTAGGATAATGATCGCACCAAAAATACCACGCTCCACAATGTTCGATGTCAAAGCACTTCCAACGGCGGGGCATGCGATAGCACCTTGTGGTAGAGGCCTGACAGTCCCCAGATCATGCAAGCAAAAACCAGTGCCAAAATGCCTTTGGTTGTTTCTTTCATAAAAGAATCCGTAGGCAATATGGCTGTTCACCACAAGATGTTGGGGCGGGATTTCAGATACTAAGTGGCTCGCAACATGACGTAAATATTTAGCCCACTTGTTGTACTTAACTCGGGCTTAGGCCTCGTAGACGTTCTGACCTTCGGCGTAAAAGTTCCAGCACGGTCAGCAGCGCAATCGAGATGATAACCAAGATCGTTGCCACGGCTAAAATCGTTGGGCTAATTTGTTCGCGGATACCTGACCACATCTGACGTGGAATAGTTTTGTCTTCCGGACTGGCAAGAAACAGCACCGCCACCACTTCGTCAAACGAGGTGATAAATGCAAACAACCCACCCGAAATAACCCCCGGCAAAATTAGCGGCATCTGCACTTTAAAGAACGTTCTTGTCGGGCCAGCGCCCATGTTCGCCGCAGCACGTGTCAGGCTGTTATCAAAGCCAACCAACGTTGACGTCACAGTGATTATCACAAACGGTGTGCCCAGCGCGGCGTGAGCCAGAATGATACCAAGTTTGGAACCGGCCAAGGCCTGTTTTCCCTCGATAAACGGATTAAAGTCGTTGGAGTAGAAATAGAACATTCCTGCTGCTGTAACGATAAGTGGAACGATCATTGGCGAAATCAGGATCGACATAATCAACCCTTTGTAGGGCATTTCGGACCGGCTAAGCCCGATCGCGGCCAGCGTACCAAAGCTGGTGGCCAGCGCCGTAGCCCAGAAACCGATGATGAAGCTGTTCTTGGTCGCGCGTACCCACTGCGAGTTTTGCCACATATCAGCCCACCACCCCTCGGTCGCATCCGGATTGGCCATTCCATTGTGGAAAATGTCGGCGTACCAACGCAGGCTAAAGGCGTCTGGATCGAAGCTCAGCATGCCTGAAGTGAACGTAAAATACGGTTCAGCGTTGAAGCTAAGAGGCACGATAATCAGGATCGGAGTGATCAGGAACACAAAAATCAGTGCACAAATCACGCGGAATGCATAGTACCAAACTCGTTGGCCAATGGTGGCATATGGTGGAAGTGCTGACATTGGCTTATCCCATCTTCATGTTGTCGATGCCCACAACTTTGTCATAGACCCAGTAAATTGCCAGCACGATCACCAACAGAATTCCCCCCAAAGCGGCCGCCAGCGACCAATTCAGCGATTTCTGCATGTGATATGCGATGAAGTTAGAGATCAACTGGCCGTCTTGACCACCCACAAGCGCGGGCGTGATATAGTAGCCAATTGACAAAATAAACACGAGCAACGCCCCGGCCCCGATCCCCGGTATAGTTCCGGGAAAATACACCCGCCAGAATGCTGTCCAGTTAGTTGCACCCAGCGATTTCGCTGCCCGAAGATAGGTTGGCGGAATACCTTTCATTACCGAAAACAGCGGTAAGATCATGAACGGTAGCAGGATATGTGTCATAGCGATAATCGTGCCGGTCATGTTGTAAATCAAACTAAACCGTGAATCGTCGGACGTAATTCCAAGCCACACAAACACATTATTCAAAACCCCGTGGCTTTGCAGCATCGCAATCCATGCTGTCGTTCGCACCAGAAGCGAAGTCCAGAAAGGCAACAACACTAGGATCATAAGCAGGTTTGACTGTCGGATTGGCAAGCTCGCCAATAACCACGCAACGGGATAGCCAAGTGCTAGCGTTGCCAACGTTACCGCCAATGCGACAGCTAGCGTTTTAACGAATAGGTAAACGTAAATCCGGTCTTCGGTATCGAGACGCACGAACGAACCATCCGCTTTGTAGTCCGCATCAAGTGCTGCTGCATAAAATGCTGGCGAAAGGGTTTGCGAGGATACTTTCATTGCACCCCAAACGTTAATGTCACCCCAATCCTCGTCAATATCAAGCATCGCAGCCATGAACGGCGCTTCCAGCTTGGCGGCTCGGCGTGCGGATTTTGTGAACATTGAGCGCGTTCCAGCGTATTCACGGTTCACACGGGTAGCAACGCGGCCAATAGATTTGTCGGCACGGGCTTGGATTAAATCGGTTACAAGCGCGGCGAACATATCCTCTGTTAGTTCTGAGGCCCCGTCCCACTCCGCCATGATCGCAGTTGTTGCGGGCATATTCGAGGAATACGTGTCGTTTTTTACACCCTGCACCATTAACGAGAAGATCGGGATGATAAAGCTGGCTACGATAAATATCAGCAGCGGTAAAACCAGACTAAATGCCCTTGCACGGCTTACAAAAAGAGCCTGTGCAAGCTTCTTTTTCAAAGGCGTGCCGTCTGCGGCGAGAACTGGTCCGGTATCGGTCATATGAATGCTTCCTTAAAGAAAACCGGAGGGGAAGAAAGCCCCTCCGGCAGTTATCTTACTTGGCCAGCCAAGCGTTGAAACGCTCATTTAGCTCGTCGGCATTATCTGCCCAGAACTCGAAGTCACTGACGATTGCATTTGTCAGGTTCGCAGCCGCTGTTGGCATATGTTGACCCATCTCCGTCACGCCATCACTATAAAGACCAACGAGTGGTCCTGAGGATTTACGTGCCGGACCATAGGAAATCCACGATGCTTGATCCGCCAGACGCTGTGTGTCAGTGGAATATGCAATGAATTCCATCGCCAACTCTTTGTTCGGAGCGCCCGCTGGAACTACCCAGAGGTCAAAGTCCATGATCTGACCATCCCAAACAACCTCAAATGGTTTATTTTCTGCAACTGCAGCGTTGAAGATACGGCCATTGTAAGCGGTGGTCATAACAACTTCGCCATCGGCCAGAAGTTGTGGAGGCTGTGCGCCGGATTCCCACCAAACAACACTATCTTTAATTGTGTCGAGTTTGGCAAACGCGCGGTCAACGCCTTCGTCAGTTTCCAGAACTGCGTATACTTCGGATGCTGGAACACCGTCAGCCATTAGCGCCATTTCCAACACGGATTTAGCACCTTTACGCAAGCCACGTTTACCTGGGAACGCTTCTAGGTCAAACAAATCGTCGATGCTGTCAACGCCCGGAGTTTTGGAGCTGTCGTAAGCGAAGATTGTCGACCAAACGATGTTTGCAACTGCGCAATCGCTTAATGCACCTTCAAGGAAATCGTCTTCTGCAGCACTACCGTCAGCACCGTCTGGCAGCATGGACAAATCCAGCTCTTCCAGAAGACCTTCGTCGCACCCACGGATCGCGTCAGAAAGTTCAACGTCGACCAGGTCCCAGGTTACGTTGTCAGCTTCAACCTGCGCTTTAACTTCCGCCAAGCCGCCATTGTAATCTTCGGAAACGATCTGGTTGCCAGTCGCTGCTATCCAAGGCTTATGATATGCTTCAACTTGAGATTTCGTGTAAGAACCACCCCAAGACACGACCGTGATCGAACCTGCGTTGGCTGCAGCAGCGCCAACGGCCACAAGGGCGGTCGCACCGACTAAGATATTTTTAAGCTTCATAAAGCTTCTCCCTAAGTTACCCGTTATGTATCACCGCGATATGGGTAGAAACACGCGGTGTTTGGGTTCCCGCGCCATCGGCGCAGCAACGCGAATTTTTTATGCGTCGAGCGCGCGGCAATCTTCGGTTTGCCAACTAACTTTTGTATTTTCGCCGACTATCAAATGTTTGTGGCCACTCGCGTTTGGAACTTTAACGATGAAATCGTCATGTCCTGACACAGACATACGACACCGGATATGGTCGCCCAGATAAATCAATTCTTTAACCAAAGCATCGGTTGAATTTGGCCCATCGTCTGTAAGCGAAACCCGCTCCGGTCGGATCGAAAGCATTGTACGTTCGCCCACCGCGCCACAATTCACCGCCAATGCGCGGGCCGTCATGCCGCCATCCAGATCAACAATGACATTTTCGCCTTCGCGAGCGCGAACGACGCCCTCAAGCTTGTTGTTCTCGCCGATAAACTGCGCCACGAATGCATTTTCGGGCAGCTCATATAAATCAGCAGGCTTGGCAAGCTGCTTGATAACACCGTCATCGAAAACGGCTACGCGGTCAGACATCGTCAATGCTTCGGATTGGTCGTGGGTCACGTACACGACCGTAATTCCCAGTTGTTCGTGGATATGTTTGATTTCGTACTGCATATGCTCGCGCAGCTGTTTATCGAGCGCACCAAGCGGTTCGTCCATCAACACAAGTTCAGCTTCAAACACCAATGCACGCGCCAACGCGATACGTTGTTGTTGACCACCCGAAAGCTGTGCGGGACGGCGGTTGATGAAATCCCCCATCTGAACCATATCGAGTGCACGTCTAACTTTGGCTTCCCGGTCGGATTTACCCATTTTGCGCACTTCAAGCGGAAAGGACAGGTTTTCACCAACGGTCATGTGCGGGAAAAGGGCGTAATTCTGGAACACCATCCCAATTCCGCGTTTATGCGGGGGAATGTTGTTGATCGGTTGCCCATTCAGCAAAATATCGCCGTGCGTGGCTACTTCGAATCCCGCCAACATCATAAGACATGTCGACTTGCCTGAACCCGAAGGCCCAAGCATCGTTACAAACTCGCCTTTGGCAATTTGAAGGTTAAGATCTTTGACGACTAATACTTCACCGTCATAACTTTTTTGGACGTGGTCAAATGCCACGAACGCATCTTCTAAATTTTCCGGTGTCAAAAAGTTCTCCAACCAACCCTGTTAAAACAAGCGCTATGCGCTGCGATCTTCGCCGCAATACCGAAAGCCTAACAGGGAAAAATGCTTTTTGGCAATGGGCAGCGACGAAAATATTCCATTTGCGACACATTCCGCCGCTTTTTTGTCATGCAGGCAACGCTGATTGCACACTGGATTTTTTCAAACCACGCAGTATTCTATGATCAAGCATCGGGCGATGGCGTCGCCCAAGGGGGAATCCCCTCGCTTGCGGGAAACCGCTCGAGTCCTGAACGCCCGGACCTTTTTCGAGGTTCAAACACATGATCCAATCCAGACCGGAAACATTCGCCCTTCAAAATGGCAAAAAGACCAAGCTGCCATTTTCCGTCACCGAATATGATATGCGTCTTGCAAAATTGCGGGCAGAAATGGCGGCGCGCGATATCGAAGCGGTGTTGCTAACGTCGATGCACAATATCGCCTACTATTCCGGGTTTCTATATTGCAGCTTCGGCCGCCCGTACGCCTGCGTTGTGACACAGGACCGTTCCACCACGGTTTCGGCCAATATAGATGGAGGGCAGCCGTGGCGGCGCTCGGCGCATGACAATATAATTTACACCGACTGGAAGCGCGATAATTATTGGCGGGCTGTTCGCGCCCTTGTTGGGAAATCCGGTCAGGTGGGCATCGAAGGCGACCATCTGACATTATCCCAACGGGACAAACTGTCAGAATTTCTTGGGGCTATCGATGTCGTCGATATCGCACCAGCCACGATGATTCAGCGTATGGTGAAATCCGCAGACGAAATTTCGCTCATTAAAGAAGCTGCTCGTATCGCCGATGTTGGTGGGGCGGCCGTCGCGGACGCAGTTGCTGAAGGCGAACGTGAAATTGACGTAGCGATGGCTGGCCGCAATGCGATGGAACTCGAAATCGCTCGTTCCTTCCCTGACTCCGAACTTCGCGACAGCTGGGTTTGGTTCCAAGGTGGCCTAAACACCGATGGTGCACACAATCCTGTAACTACGCGAAAGTTGCAGATGGGCGATATCCTCAGCCTGAACACCTTCCCGATGATCAGCGGATACTATACCGCGTTGGAGCGGACTCTATGGCTGGGCGAACCAGACAATCGCAGCTTGGAAATCTGGGAAGCAAACGTCGAGGCACACGAACTCGGGCTTTCACTACTAAAAGAAGGTGCAGTTTGTTCCGATGTTTGTACCGACATCAACCAGTTTTTCGCCAGCCGCGACCTATTGAAATACCGCAGTTTTGGTTATGGTCACAGCTTCGGAGTATTGTCGCACTACTATGGCCGCGAGGCCGGACTGGAACTGCGCGAGGACACCCACACGATACTGAAGCCCGGAATGGTGATCTCAATGGAACCGATGCTGACGGTTCCCGAGGGTATTCCCGGCGCTGGTGGCTACCGCGAACACGATATTGTCGTCATTGAAAAAGACGGCCCAGTCAACATCACTGGTTTTCCCTATGGCCCAGAACACAATATATTATAAATTTCGGAAGGGGGCTGTAACGGCCCCCTGTTTCGCGACCATAGATCAAAAGCGTGCTAAACTGAACCAGATCCTGAAACGCTTCATCATTTGCCCGCTAGATTCTTAGCCTTTGAATCGCCGAAATCCCCAAATCAACAGGCACGCACCAAGAACCGCCACGATAAAGTTGGCGATAAACCCAGAAGAAGCAAATCCGATTACCCCCAACAGAAAACTTGCAAGTGATGCTCCGACGATACCTAAAATGATGTTTAAGAATATTCCGGTGTCGGCTTTCATCACATTGCTACCTATCCAGCCAGCAAGCCCGCCTACAATGATTGCAATAATTAGTCCCATGATTTGTCCTCCCATTGATTTTCATTTTGCATTTGGAAAGTTGGTTTTTGTAGTATGCCTTAGATTGGAAGATCAAATCAAGTTGCCACACTTCAGCACCCTTTAAGGTGCGATCCAATCACCCGGTAATTCGCCAAGAGTACTTAGGGTCGAACGCCGGAATAGTACTGCCTGCGCAACCAGAGAACGTGTGCTTTGTTGTAATCCGAACATCGCCGCCAACGTAAAAATTACTTCCGGAATGCACACTCTTCGCATTCGCGTTAGAGGCCAGATGCAAATCATCCTTAATAATAAATTCAACATCATATGCCTCCATCTTTGCAGCAAAATGAACCGAACCAGCCGTGATTGCCACCACTTCACCACCCTGCATACAGTCATCATCCCGACCCAATACAACACCTGAGGAACCCGATATTGTATTATTTCCCGTTGCTGAAGTTGCAAAAGTGGCGTCTTCGTAGTGAATGGAATCGTCGAACACCAAATTGCAGTCGATTCCTACCAATACAAACTGCGACTTTAAAACTGTTCCACTTGATGGGGAACCACCACTGTTCCCATTGCCATTTCCGTTATTTGTCCCAATCGACGAACTGCCAAGACTGAGGCTTTCCCCAGAGGTGCATTGTACCACATATACGCGGCCGGTCTGCAGTGCTGAGGCATCAAAGTTGTCTGGGTCAGTATAGATCACGGGCTTCGAGCTGTCGACATAACTCGGCTGGTATGAAGAATATTGGTTTTGCAACTCCGTGAAATAGGTACCGATTTTGGCTACTTTACCGTTTCTATAAGTTCCTGCTCGAAGTGCATCCTCGATTCCCGGATTATGTTTATCGGTGCAACTGGTATCGGATGGTCCGCAATTTTCCAAATCCGGAGTGCTGGCAACTGTCCCGGCTTCAAACCTATTATTTTGCGCAAAGGCAATGCTGCCTTCACCATGAATGCAGAAGCTATTGAGGAACTCCTGTTGAGTTGAAAAATGGACTTCTCCACTTGAAATTATTCCATCTCGCTCGCATTGCGAAACGAAACGTTGGACAGTGGCGGTAGCCGTAATTTCAAATGAATCGAAACCAGCAAATCGTAGAAAGTATGTACCAACTTTGCTGCTCGCACCGCCCGACTGTCGAGTTGTTACTCGAACGGAGTTTGGAGCGATGGTCGAACCAAATTCCGTTTCTTCAAATGCTCTTGCCTCGTGATCCCATGTGCCGATCAAGATATCACTATCCACGAGCACATCACCGTACCTATCCGCACGCATGTTAATCGCAGCGAATTCGTTCGCTGATTGCCTGACTGCCGCGATAACTGCGGAACTCCCCACCGCTCCAAGTTCAAGTGAACCTGCATGGGCAGCAATGTCGGCAGTAGTCTGTAGAATTTGTCGGGTTTTGTACGCATTCGTTACGTCTACGGCGAGGCCAGCAATCGCGATGCATATGACAAGCCAGAAAACAGACCAAACGGTAGCGATTCCATCTTCATCACGTCCAAAGTCACGTAAATTGCTTACTACCTCATGTCTGCAATGCAACGCTCGAATGAGTCCTTCATTAGTATATTGTGTTTGGAAGGAACTAGCCTTGCGAGCGGTGAAACAGAATATAGTCAATTGAGCGTCTTTCATTTCATAATCGAAACATAAAAAGTCCGTCCAATACTGATAAAGCGCCTGCCATTAACAAATTACTACTAATGAATAACTGCATTTATAAAGTGGGACGAAACCGAAATATGGTTCACTAATTGCAGTGACTATGTGTTTATAATTACGGCTATATTTAGGCACTTCGGCCTAACATCAACGTCAATGTGTCGACACTTTATTGCAAATTGAATCTTTGGATTTGACGGCATGTTAGTTTATGATGCCGTCGACCAATTGCCCGGTCATCGCCGAAACACTCACCCAAGGATAATCGTGTATTGTATTGTAGCAAAGAGCCATACCGATCATCGCAGAAACTAGAGTATCAGTCTTTGCTTTTGCGTGGTCCTCACTAGAAAGAACACCTGCTACGAGGTCCGTGAACAACTGAAAATGCTCCAAAGTTTTTGGATCTCTCATAAAGGTGCCAACGTCCGATCTTTCAACATCGTTTGACATAAACACGAGACGAAAGTGATCTGGATGATCAATCCAGTAGGTCACAAAACTCTGAGCTGCTGATTGCAATCGATCAACAGGCTCAACAATCGGATTCAAGTTTTTACGGATGTAATCAGCCATATCCGCCAATACGTCCGACCATAGATGCCGCAGGATGTCGGTCTTTCCGTCAAAATGGGCGTAAATGGTCATCGGAGCGCATCCTACTTCTCTGGCCAAACGGCGCATCGAAACTGCGCCAAAACCCTCCTCGCGATAGAGCGTTAGCGCATGCTTCACAACTTTTGACCTGAACTCCGAAATGTCTCTCTCGCTGCGCGGAGGGCGGCCAGATGCTTTTGTCATAGTTGTAGTCCTCGCTTTATCTGTAACGCGTGTCAAATAACCATTGCATTGTCAAGCGCGGCCTTATATGGAACGCGTACCAATTAAATAAAATACACTCACCTTGAATCAAGGGAACTCAAAAATGAAGAGAACAGTAAACCTAAACATTGCCCTTATTATGGTAGGCCTCGCGATCATGTACTTGGGACTAAATATTGGGTTGGGAGGGATGCAGACACTGGGTTGGCAAACGTCGGAAAAGTTCTTCACCGTCACAAATGAAACAGTTTTTCAGGTTCAAGACAGTCATATCCGGTTTATTGGTGGCATCTGGTTTAGTGTCGGTGCAATCTTTTTCTTAGGTGCGATCAGGCTAGATAAATTGCGAACCACTTTGATTGTGCTATGTGCGGCAATCGCATTTTCCGGATTATTTCGATTGAGCAGTTTAGTTGGAGGGGGAATACTTAGTGGCGCGACCATTCCTTCGTTCGCGCTCGAACTAATAGCGTTTCCGATGCTGGCCTTGTGGTTAGTACAGTCGGGAAAGCAAGCTATGTAACTCGATAAATATGCTTGTTCAACTATGGCGAGTATTCTCTATTTGCCAACATGGATACCGATATCCTGAAAAATCCTACCGCCCACATTTTCTCCACTAGCCAGTTTGGAATCCAACTTACAGGTTAACCAATCCTTAACAGATAGTTAGAGTTTTATGTAATTTTGTGCGAAATCCATCTTATCGAAATTCAACAGATGGGGTCGATAGATGTCAAAGATCAAAATCAATGCAACCGATTCCGGGTTCTTCAACTTGTCGCCTCTAGGCGACGTACTTGCTCCGAACGTGTTCTTGAAGACGGCGGTAAATCCCGAGGGGATGATCATTTTCACGCCGACGGGTTGGGAAACGTCTGAAAGCCAAATGTATGACGATTTCGGGATCGCGATTGTCGCAACGCTTGCGGAAGGCGAGGACAAACTTGGGGCGCAAAGTTTGATCGAGATCACAGAAATCGAGTATTATCGAATAGAAGATGGCGAAAAAGTCGTGACAGCAACAATATCGTTGTCCCAGCCAATCGCTTTGGTCTCCACCTACGACCAAATCTCTTTGGACTTATATGGCTGGATTGCCGAATTAGGCGACGATGTTGAGGGATTGCTACAAACACAAGGTGTTATCTTCAACGGCGGGTCTGGCGATGATATTTTTGCACCGCACAGCATCATCTTGCCCAGCTACGCCGATAACATTTTGCGTGGGCATGGCGGGGACGATCGACTGACTGGCGGACTTGGGGACGATAAAATCAAAGGCGGCACGGGCAACGATATCCTGATCGATCCTGATGGAACAAATTTTTTGAGCGGGCAATCTGGCGACGACATCTTACGCCTCGGCGATGGCTCGGACAATAGCATTGCGAAGGGCGGTCAGGGTGATGATCAACTATTTTCTGGCGCTGGCAGCGACACCCTTCGAGGCGGTGCAGGCAATGATATTCTGGAAGGCGGCGACGGTGACGACACACTTTACGGCGGGAACGGCAATGATGTTTTGGAAGGCGGAAACGGTTCTGATTTCCTGAAAGGACATGATGGTGCAGACCAGTTCGTTTTCAACACCGAAGATCAGGGACATGACCAAATCGCAGATTTCGCTGACAATAATGACCTGATTGTACTTCACGGTTTGGCAGGTTTTGGCGACCTGACGATTACACAAAATGGAACCGATGCGGTAATTAGCTGGGTCGGCGAAAGCGACATCACGCTAACAAACTTCGACAGCACCCTGTTGGGCGCTGACGATTTTATGTTTGCTTAATCCACCAGCGATAACGCCACAAACCGTTTGTCGCCATCGCGGTGCACCAACAAAAGGATAGACGTGCGCCCGCCCGCTTTGGCAGTCGCAATCCGCGTATCTATATCAGCTGGCGACGTGATCGGCTGTTGTCCAATTTCGGTTATGATATCACCAGCGCGCAAACCCTTGTCAAAGGCAACCGAAGCCGCGTCAATGTCCATAATCAAGACGCCTTCGGTGTAATCCCCCAGACCAAACTGGTTCAGGTTTTCCGCGCTCAATGCACCAAGTGTCAGACCGTTTGTATTGAATTCAGGAATGTCGTCGGACACAGGTGGAGACAGCGACGTCAAAACAGCCTCTTCCAAGCGTCCAAGATCGACTAAAAACGTCTGCGATTTCCCGTCGCGAATGACAACCACACGAACGGCTTTCCCGACATCAGCGTCACCAACCATACGCACCAGCGCGCGTGTACCTTCGACCTCTATACCGTCAAAGGTAATAATCACATCACCCGGCAAAACGCCTGCATCCCCCGCAGGGCCATCCAGAACATCCGTCACCAAAGCCCCTGTTGTGGCGTCCAAATTTAGGGCTACGGCGATGTCTTCGCTGATGTCCTGAATACGAACGCCCAGCCACCCGCGGCGCGTTTCGCCATGCTCAATCAATTGATCAACCACTTTTGAAACCACGGCAGACGACATAGAGAACCCGATCCCGATAGAACCACCCGTTGGTGACAGAATCGCTGTGTTCACACCGATCACCTGACCATCCATATTAAACAATGGCCCACCGGAGTTGCCTCGGTTGATCGCCGCGTCGGTTTGGATGAAGTCGTCGTATGACCCATTCAGCGAACGATTTCGTGCGGAAATAATACCGGCTGAAACGGAGAAGCCCTGCCCCAACGGGTTACCAATCGCCAACACCCATTCACCGACGCGAGCAATATCTGAATCCCCAAATTGGACGAACGACAGGGGCAATTCTGATTCAACTTTCAACACAGCTATATCAGTTTTCTCGTCACGCCCCACGATGGTCGCAACCAATGATTCACCATCGAAAAACTCAATCAAAATTTCGTCCGAATCCACGATCACGTGGTTATTGGTAACAATATATCCGTCAGCAGAGATGATAAAACCTGAGCCCAGCGCGTTCCCACGGCGGCGCGATTGATCCTGCTGACCATCTTGAAAGTCTTTAAACAAATCCTCTAGGGGTGATCCTTCGGGTACGAGTGGGCCTTGTCCTGTCGTGCTAGGCAAAGTCACCGTTGTAACTATATTCACAACGGCCGGACTAATCTGCTCCACCAGATCGGCCAGACTTTCCCCCGCCCCGCGCGATTGGCTTGGCGTAGGCATGATGACCAAGATCAGGGAAAACGCCGAAATCAGCATCACGAATGAAGCCCGGATATAGCCGACACGGTTAAGGGTTCTGGACTGTTTCAATGTTTCGCTCCTGCTCGAAAAAATGACAAGCCTCAACAAGCTCGTCT
Organism: Rhodobacterales bacterium 52_120_T64; assembly: GCA_002162875.1. Classification (GTDB taxonomy): domain Bacteria; phylum Pseudomonadota; class Alphaproteobacteria; order Rhodobacterales; family Rhodobacteraceae; genus NORP23. Next base: position 57,672 of record MABA01000011.1, read on the forward strand.
AACTTCCCTAATAAACTGTGACTATTTAACAGAAAATCAAGCGATTACGCGTCACATAAACGTCAAGTCAGCTGTGAACCGCCCAAACGAGCAAAACTCCGCCTGAAACGAGAACCAATCCTAGTGTCCTAGTTCGCTCGGGTCCTATTTCACGGAGCATTTCAAGAACCTTCATCAAACGCGAAGGGGCCAGTGCAAGCACCAGCCCCTCAACTATAGCGACGAAACCTAATCCGAACAGGATTTCGGTTAGCATCTTGGTATCACTCCAACCCGTCCGATTTCAGGAAGTCGAAGAACTCGCTGTCAGGTGACAGAACCAACGTGGTGTTGTCACCTTGCAGGGATGCTTCATAGGCCGCGAGTGAACGGTAGAAAGAGAAGAAATCAGGGTCTTTACTGAATGCTTCGGCGAAGATCGCGTTGCGTGCGCCGTCCGCTTCACCACGAATGATGTCACTGTCACGCTGCGCTTCGGATACAAGCTCCACCGCTGTACGATCAGCAGCGGCACGAACGACTTGTGCTGCCTCGTTACCACGTGCACGCTCGTCCGCAGCCTCACGCTCACGTTCCGCACGCATACGTGCGAACGTGGCTTCAAGGTTCTGTGCAGGCAAGTCAGCCCGTTTGATGCGCACATCAACCACTTCGATCCCGAGGTTTTCGGATTCTGAAGCCGCAAGATCACGAATACGGTTCATCAGCGCCACACGACCCTCGGAGAGGATTTCGTTGGACGTAACCGAACCAAGCACTTCACGCAAACTGGCGTTGATAATACGCTCAAGACGAGATTCAGCCGACGCAACGCCGCCTGTACCAACGGCCTGACGGAACTGGACCACATCGAAAATCCGGTAACGTGCAAACGCATCTACAACCAAGCGTCGATCATCCAGCGGGGTAACTTCCAGCGGAAGCGTGTCCAGCGACAAGATGCGGTCGTCGTACGAAACAACTTCCTGAATGAACGGAATTTTGAACGCTATACCAGGTTCGGTTTTCACGGCTTTCACCTGACCAAACTGCAAGACCAGAGCTTTTTCACGCTCGTCCACGATAAAAATCGACGAGGAGGCGAGGAAGGCGATGACGATCAATGCGCCACCAAGAATAGGTAAACGTTTCATTAGTTTGACCCTCCTTTATTAAGCTCGTTCAGCGGTAGGTAGGGCACGACACCCGATCCGCTTGCGTCTTCATCGATGATGATTTTCGTCACATCGGCAAACACACGTTCCATTGTCTCAAGATACAACCGCTTGCGGGTAACTTCCTCAGCTTTGGCGTATTCTTCATAAACTGAAAGGAAACGGCTGGCTTCACCTGTCGCGGTGTTAACCACTTGTGCGCGATACGCCTCGGCAGTTTGCAACAGCTGCACCGAAGAACCACGGGCCGCAGCCAGACGTTCATTCGCATACGCATCCGCACGTTTTTCCAAAGTGTCACGTTCTTGTTCAGCTGCCTGAACGTCGCGGAACGCATCAATAACCTCAACGGGCGGATCGGCCTTGTCGAAGTTCAGACGAACAATGTTAACGCCCGAGCTGTACGTGTCCAGCGTACCCTGAATAAGCCCGCGAACCTCTTGCGAAATCGCCGCACGGTCACGGTTCAAGATCGGTGCCAGATCGGAACGCGCGATAACTTCGCGCATTGCGGCTTCAGACACGGCGCGGATAGTTTCCTGCGCGTCAGCCAAGTTAAACAGGAATTTCGGCGCATCAGAGATGTTCCAAACAACTTGGAAATCAATGTCCACGATGTTCTCGTCACCCGTGAGCATCAAGCCTTCTTCCAGACGGCTACCACGGCTGCCAACACCTATATCTTCGGTATTCTCACGCGTTACAGGCATAACCTGTGCTGTGACGAATGGCCAAGGGGCGAAGTTCAGACCGGGATTACCCGTCTGGTGGTACTTGCCGAACAACAGTTCTACGGATTGTTCCTCGGGTTTAACCGAATAGAACGAAGCAAAAGCCCAAAGCGCGAGAACAGCGAGTGCCCCCAGCCCGATCGTGCCTTTACCAAAGCCCCCGCCAGCACCGTTAGCACCGCCGCCACCGCCGCCGCCCATCAGAACCTTTAGTTGTTCGGAACCTTTGCGAACCAGCTCGTCAATGTCAGGCACTTGAGGGGGTTGCCCACCTTGATTGCCTTTATTGCGATCATCGTCGTCGCCATTGTTACCGCCGCCACCCCAAGGGCCACCGGAATTACTCGAATTTGGCATGTATCTGCTCTTCCTTCGGTTAAAACTAATTCTGTGTCAGAATGTGCTTATTTTTTGGTAAATTTCAAGGGCTAACCGACAGGTTCTTTCATTGTCACCAATTCTTCTGCCGCTGTAGGATGTACCGCGACCGTACGGTCGAAATCTTCCTTGGTCGCCCCCATCTTGATAGCGATCGCTGCCATCTGGATCATCTCGCCAGCTGCAGGGCCGACAATATGGCAGCCCAGAACCTTACGACTATCCTTGTCCACGATCAATTTCATCAGCATTCGTTCGTCGCTGCCCGCCAAGATATTCGCCATTGGGCGGAAAGCCGCGCGGTAAATCTCAATATTGTAATTGTCGCCTGCCTCTTCCTGCCCCAAGCCAACCGTCCCGACTTCCGGTTGCGTAAACACCGCCGTTGCGATCATCTCGTGATCCATGGCTGTGGGGTTGTCATTGAACACGGTCTCAACAAACGCCACACCTTCGCGGATTGCCACTGGTGTTAGGTTTACACGGTCGGTCACATCCCCCACCGCGTAGATCGAAGGTACAGAAGTTTGCGAAAATTCATCAACAACAATCTCGCCTTTACGGCCGAGTTTAACGCCGACATCCTCCAAACCCATATCGTCAGTGTTCGCCACGCGCCCCGTTGCATAAAGAACCTTGTCCACCACTGCGCTCGAGCCGTCAGTGCACGTCACATGCAACCCGTCGTCCTTTTTCTCGATGCTGGAAACGTCCGTCCCAAGGTGCAGGTTCACCCCTTTTCGGATCATCTCTTCAGCTACATGTCCGCGCACCTCGCCGTCAAAGCCGCGTAGGATTTGCGCTCCGCGGTAAAATTGCGTGACCTCGGACCCCATTCCATTAAAAATCCCGGCAAATTCGCAAGCGATATAGCCACCGCCAACCACCAAAATTCGTTTTGGCAGGTCCTTCAACAGAAACACATCGTCAGAAGACATCACGTGTTCATGCCCGTTAACATTCGGAATAAATGGTCGCCCGCCGGTTGCCACCAGAATTGTCTTGGCTGTAACCTCGTCGCCGTTCGACAGTACAACCGTGTGCGCATCTTTAACTGTTGCGCGTGTATCAAAAGTTTTCACACCGTTGCTTTCAAGACCTTTTTGATAAAGCCCCTCAAGACGATCCAATTCCGTATCAATCGAGCCAATCAACTTCTTGAAATCGAAACTTGTCTCGCCGACTTCCCAGCCGAACCCCTTCGCCGCCTCGAACGCTTCTGAAAAAGCCGATGCATAAACCATCAGTTTTTTGGGAACGCAGCCCCGGATCACACATGTACCGCCATAGCGATACTCCTCCGCCAAAGCGACCTTCGCTCCACCTTGTGCCGCTACACGACCGGCCCGAACCCCACCAGAACCGCCGCCAATAACGAAAAGATCAAAATCATAGCTCATGGTATTTCCTTAAGACTTGATTACCAATTCAATGCGGCAGGGATATCACATCACTATGCCAGCACCATCATATTACAGGCAGCGCCCCCCCGCCAACTTCTCTTTTTCACAAATACGCATTACCCAGCATTCGACCACCACGCACCACTCAACGACCCTTCCCGTTGGGCGTCACTTTGCCAATAGTTCGGCGGCTGTACCCTAACGAACCGAGCGGAATGCTGGCCGCGTGTCAATCAATCACCTTCGTCGTGCCATCCTCGTGTCCAACGATAACAACCTTGCAAATATCGACAAAGAAACCCGTCTCAACTACGCCTACAATTTCCTTCAGTTGTGCCGCTAAAACTGGTGGCTCGTCGATTTTCTTCAAGTGCAGATCAAGGATATAATGCCCCTCGTCGGTCACAAATGGTTTATCACCGTCCATACGCCGTGAAATGTCCACACCACCAACAAAAGCTCGACTGATAATTTCAAGAATTTTCTTTTCGGTCACTTCCCAGCCAAATCGCACAACTTCGACCGGCAATGGAAACGCGCCCAACGTCCGCACGCTTTTGGAGTTATCACTGATAACGACCATTTTCTCTGCCGCGCTTGCCACGATTTTTTCCTGTAGCAACGCCCCGCCGCCACCTTTGATCAAATTCATTTGACCGTCGAATTCGTCCGCGCCATCAATCACCAAATCCAGCGAGCGAATTTCCCCAAGCGTCGTTAGCGGGATCCCCAAAGCTTCTGCCTGCACCTTGGTCGCCGAAGACGTCGGAACACAAAGCACTTCGAGCCCATTCGAAACTTTTTCACCCAGTAGATCAACGAAAAAGGCCGCCGTGGACCCGGTCCCAAGCCCCAACTTCATACCCGGCGTTACAAGCTCCAATGCCTTCTCCGCTGCGATATATTTTGCCTTTGCCGCGCCCGCGTTAGGTTTTTCCATGATCTAGATTCCATATTTGTGACTGTTACCCCGCGTCTTATAAGGGCATTTGCAACCATGTGCGATAGCCTGAATCGTTGCGCGATGACGAAATTTCGCACTAACGTTGAAACATGTCGCATTTTGCACGTTTCCTATAGGAAACTCCTCCTATATACTCGAAGATATCAATGGGGGTTCCAATGTTCTTAAGCGTGCTCGACATCTTCAAAGTGGGCGTAGGCCCGTCGTCCTCCCACACTGTTGGACCGATGGTTGCGGCTGCGCATTTCCTTGATTTGCTGCGTAATGGCCGCCAAAAAGTCCCGGGGGCAGGTAAGATTGCACGCTTGGGGTGTTCCCTACATGGGTCGTTGTCCTTCACAGGGAAAGGGCACGCCACGGATCGTGCTATCATGCTTGGCCTTGCCGGATTTATTCCCGCTACATTCGATGCCAACAGTGCCGAAGTTACCGAAAAAACAATTAGAGCCCGCGGCAAAATTTCCCCGCCCGACCTTGGCGAATTGGACTTCGATTTCGACAAAGACATCCACTTCGACTACGGCCCACCACTAGACGGTCACCCGAATGGCATGATCCTGTCGGCCTACGACACAGCCGGGAACGTGTACCTGCGAGAAACTTACTTTTCCGTCGGCGGTGGGTTCATCCTGACGGCCAAAGAAATGGACGCGCTGGACGGCACCGCCGAAGAACCCATTGGCGTGCCCTATCCGTTTCGAAACGCGGTGGAAATGTTGAAAATGGCCAGAAAGTCCGGCATGACCATCGCAGAAATGAAATTGCAAAACGAACTGGTTCACAAGGAAGCCCGGGCTTTCAATGAAAGCCTTACCCACATCTGGCAAGCGATGGAATCCTGTATTGCACGCGGCCTTACTACCGATGGCATCTTGCCAGGTGGACTAAATGTAAAACGCCGCGCTAAAGCAATCCACGAGGCATTGTTGAACGAACGCGGCGCGAACATGTTCGCCCCCCACACCATCAACGACTGGATATCCGTTTACGCGATCGCTGTGAACGAGGAGAACGCCGCTGGTGGCCAAGTCGTTACAGCCCCTACAAATGGGGCCGCTGGCGTTTTACCTGCAACCATTCGCTATTACCTCGACCATGTACCTGGCGCATCGCGCACAAAGATTATCGATTTTCTTCTGACTGCAGCGGCAATCGGAGGAATGATCAAGAATAACGCCTCGATTTCCGGTGCCGAGGTTGGATGCCAAGGCGAGATCGGATCTGCTGCAGCTATGGCCGCCGCGGGATTCTGCGCCGTTATGGGCGGCACCCCTGAACAAGTAGAAAATGCTGCCGAAATAGCGTTGGAACACCATCTTGGTATGACCTGCGACCCCGTCGCTGGATTAGTGCAAGCCCCCTGCATAGAGCGCAACGGGTTGGGCGCGATCAAGGCGATCTCCGCCGCATCGATAGCGCTTCGGGGAGACGGGACACATTTGATTTCGCTGGACGCCTGTGTTGAAACCATGCGCCAGACAGGGTTGGACATGAACTCCAACTATAAGGAAACATCGTTGGGTGGCTTGGCCGTGAACGTAATCGAGTGCTGATGGTGCGGGATTGGAGTATCTTTGAAAAAGAGAAGCCGGATTTTTCGTCAATAACGCACACAGATTGGGTCTTGGCGGGGCTTTAATCCTAACGTCTCTTTTAGTGTGGGAAAACATGCAGTTACGACACGAACACTTGCGAAATCACATCGTCTATAAACTCTACAGGCAAAATCACTAACATCCGGCGGCGATCAAACTTCAGTTCCAGACGTTCGGAATCTGTCTCGTTTGACGTTCCGATCATCAGCGCTGGCGAAAATCTATAGGCATGGATTGGCCATTTTAGCCCCACCGAATTGCCTTCCACTTCCCCCATAGGAAAGAGAGAAACTCGTGTTCCTACCGGTAGGATTAGCGACAAAGAAAAAGGAGCTAGAAAGCACAAATCCTCCTCGCCGATCAGAACCACTTGTCTGTCTGAAGCTTCAACCAGACTATGACAAGCCGCCATCTGGTGATCCAGCCGACCGCCCAGAAATCCGACGCCAATAAAATATGGCGCATCGCAGGAGCGCAGGCACTTATCGAGGTCAGTAGACATCTGTTCCGCAATCGGATGCATCTGCGGCCCGTCAACTTTCGACAGGTCGACTGAATCCATATCGCCGATCACATGATCTACCGTCACGCCTAGGTTCTGAGCCCGATGCACACCGCCATCTGCTGCAATTACCGTTGTCCCGTGCGCGACCGCCAGAGCCAGCAGACGTTCGTCAACAGGACCACCGCCTACCAGCGTGATAGGGGTCTTGCTATCCAGAATTAGTGTCACTCTGCCCACGGGCGGATAACAACCGCCGAGATCGAGTTTTTCGGAGAGCCTTCAATCAGGCGGTCAGAATACGTTAGATAAACCAACGTGTTGCGTTTTTCGTCGAAGAAACGCACCACCTGTATGCGTTTAAACAAAATAGAAGAGCGGCGGCCAAAAACTTCCTCACCCTCGTTCAATTCAGCCAAAAATTTGATTGGCCCAACCTGACGACAGGCAATCGACGCGTCGCTGGTGTTTTCTGCCAAGCCAAGCGAGCCACTAATCCCACCGGTTTTTGCACGGCTGACAAAACAGCTTACGCCTTCGACCTTGGGGTCATCGAAAACCTCAACTACAATTTTGTGGTTAGCCCCTAACAATTTCCAGACAGTATCAACTGCGCCAATTTCTTCGGCATATGCCGGCGCAGTGGCCAACCACAAAATAAGTATTGTCAGAAATCGCATGCGGCTACTCCACTTCTTTATTGCCATCCTCGGTTTTACCGATGCCCTTGAATACGAACTTGAACGGAAATGCCCAAGCAACGCCCAGCACTGCATAAACTATGATCGCCAGATATTTATTCAAGTCACCGATCAACGCCAATATCGTGATTGCAATCACGATATAGATGGGCAACCAGATCACCAACAGAAATAGCGACCACCGTCGGCGGGCTTTGTACGACAGCGCCATCAGTCAGAAAACGGGTCGGTTACGAGGATTGTATCCTCACGCTCGGGCGAGGTTGAAAGCATCGCAACAGGGCAATCGATCAACTCTTCTACTCGGCGAACATATTTGATCGCCTCGGCGGGCAAATCGTTCCATGAACGTGCGCCCACAGTGCTTTCGGACCAACCTTTCATTGTTTCATAAATCGGCTCGACACGCGCCTGTTGATCGGCGGCAGTTGGCAGGTAGTCCAGCCGTTCGCCATCCAGCATATAGCCTACGCAAATTTTCAGCTCTTTAAGTCCGTCGAGAACATCCAGCTTGGTAAACGCAATGCCGTTCACGCCGGAAATAGCACAAGTCTGGCGAACCAGAACCGCATCGAACCACCCACAACGGCGCGAACGACCTGTTACGGTTCCCTTTTCGCGGCCAACGGTACCAAGATGTTCGCCAACTTCGTCAAACAATTCACAAGCAAACGGCCCTTCGCCAACACGAGTGGTGTAAGCTTTTACGATACCCAGAACGAAATCAATCGCCCCTGGCCCGACGCCAGTACCAGACGCGGCCATGCCAGCCGTCGTAGTGGAGGACGTCACAAACGGGTAGGTCCCGAAATCTACATCCAGCAGCGAACCTTGAGCGCCTTCAAACAAAATCCGTTTCCCGGCTTTGCGTTTTTCGTTCAGGACTTTCCAGACTGGGGCCGCAAATGGCAGAATGCTCGGAGCGATTTCCAAAAGTTGCGCTTTCAACGCTGCAGGGTCAATCTCGTCTAAACCAAGGCCACCACGCAGCGCGTTGTGATGCGTCAACAGACGGGAAATCCGCAGGTCCAGTGTTTTCTCATCAGCCAGATCAGCCACACGAATGGCGCGGCGTCCGACTTTATCCTCGTAAGCAGGTCCAATGCCGCGGCCAGTCGTGCCGATCTTGGCAATAGAATTCACCGCTTCGCGGGCGCGGTCCAATTCGCCGTGGATAGGCAGGATCAACGAGGTATTCTCGGCGATCATCAGATTGTCCGTGTCAATTTTTACACCCTGTGCACGCAACTTCGCCAGTTCTTCGACGAACGCCCACGGGTCCAGCACCACGCCGTTACCGATAACGGCCAACTTGCCTTCGCGCAGTAAACCGGATGGCAGCAACGAAAGTTTATAAACCTTGCCGTCGATAACCAATGTATGGCCCGCGTTATGCCCGCCCTGAAAACGCGCAATCACGTCCGCGCGTTCGCTCAACCAGTCCACAATCTTACCCTTGCCCTCGTCGCCCCATTGCGCGCCGACTACAACTACATTGGCCATTTCATGCCTCTTTCGTTTGGAAGTTACCGGCAGGGTATACAGCGTGAATTTGCGTAGGGGAACCCTATTCACCGCCCCAGTTTGCGCTAAATCAGCGCGCTGCTCGCAGCATAGGATACCGTATAGGCGAGTTTCCAGCCTGCACCTCGGCCAACAGATCGAATCCACGACGTTAAGAGATCGACAGATTCGCCGCACTCATCGATCCAAGATACTTAGGCACATGATCCCTGTCGCAAATATCCAGTGAATCTTTCATCAACGCCGTTCCCAAACCTTTACGACGATGGGCCGGATCGACGGCGATATAAGCCGGATACCAATGCCGCTCAGATGGGCGATGCGCGCCGGATTTCTGGATAAGCTCGGCCAATTCTTTGGGCAATCTGCGCCACCATCGTTGGCCCTATCTTTACGTTTAAACTTCGCATCCGGCGCGATCCAAACAGCAGCACCGTATGCTTCGACAATCATATAGACAGTTCCATTGTCGAACGCGGGCGCCGTAGTATCGCCACAAATACTGCCGGTATAGAGAGTCCACAACACTTTTCCGCCGCTGGACCATTGTCCAGAAGCCGCTATAGTCGACAGCAACCAAAAACTAATAAAGGGAGTTTGCAAAATGGCTACTTATGAATGCAGCGTATGCGGTATGAGCGTGAACGCGACGTGTGGAAAATGCGACGCACCACTGGAAAATGACAATTTGGAACTGGGCGACGGAAAATCAGTTCAGGTTTCCAAATGCCCCAACGGGCACGGTAAAATCAAATCACCAATGTGTTGCGGGCAAGATATGGACCACGCCAACCCGATGGATTAGGTCATGTAAGCGACCCGCCGCCCTGCATCTGCAAGGCGGCGGTTCTTATTTAAAACGCTAGCGCTTTGGCCTGCGTAACCTGTGGCAAGCGGCTGATCGTCTCGAGCGTCTCGTCGTCAATCTTTGCATCGACCCCCAACAAAGCAATGGCTTCGCCGTCTTTGGTTTCACGACCCAGCGAGAACGTTGCGATGTTCACGCCAAGCGCGCCCAGTGTGGTACCCAATGCGCCGATATACCCCGGAATATCAGAATTTGTGGTATACAACATGAACGGCATCGGATCCGCCTCGAGGTTGATACCTTTGATCTGTATGAACCGTGGACGGCCATCTGAATAGATCGTTCCAGCAACCGAACGGGTCTGTTTTTCCGTAACGACTGTCAGACGCATATAAGAACCAAACGCTCCCTGTGCGTCCTTGCGGATTTCCGCTATCTTGATCCCGCGATCACGTGCAACAATAGGTGCCGAGACCATGTTTACACTGCCCTCTCCGACAAGCGGGATCAAAAGGCTAGCTGTCAGGGCGGATAGCAGCGGCTTCATGTTCAACTCGCCAACTTTGCCGACAAACTCGATCTCGATCTCGATGATCGGGCTTTCAGTAACTTGGCCAGCAAATCCACCGAGCATTTCTGCCAGTTCGATCCACGGTTTCAGTATTGGCGCTTCTTCGGCAGTCACGCTTGGCGCATTGATGGCATTGGATATCGCACCACGCATCAAGTAATCTGACATTTGTTCGGCTACATGAAGGGCCACATTTTCCTGCGCCTCAGCCGTCGCTGCACCAAGGTGCGGAGTACATACAACATTAGGCAAGCCAAACAGAACATTGTCTTTCGCAGGTTCATCCGCATAGACATCAAATGCAGCACCAGCCAACTGTCCGGATTTCAACGCCTCCGCAACAGCATCTTCGTCGACCAAACCGCCACGGGCACAGTTAATCAGGTATGCGCCCTTCTTGATCTTGGCGATACGCTCAGCTGAAAGCAGATTAGCGGTTTTCTCGGTTTTTGGCAGGTGAAGGGTGATGAAATCAGCACGGCCTAACAGCTCGTCCAGATCTTCAACTTTGGTCACACCAAGTGTCTCGGCTCGGTCATGGGATAGAAACGGATCAAAGGCGATAACCTTCATCTTCAACCCAACCGCGCGGCTGGCCACAACAGACCCGATGTTACCGGAGCCGATCAAACCAAGCGTTTTGCCAGTAATCTCGGAACCCATAAATTTCGACTTTTCCCATTTACCAGCTTGTGTCGAGGCATCCGCAGCGGGGATTTGACGTGCGACTGCAAACATCATTGCAATGGCATGTTCTGCTGTCGTTATAGAATTGCCAAACGGTGTGTTCATAACAACAACACCTTTGGCGCTCGCGGCGTTCAGATCAACGTTATCAACCCCGATACCGGCGCGACCGATTACCTTCAGGTTGTCGGCTTTTGCGATTAGTTCAGCAGTTGCTTTGGTTGCCGAGCGGATGGCAAGACCATCGTAGTTGCCAATAATCTCGGCCAGTTTCGCAGGGTCTTTGCCTAGGTCCGGCTGGAAATCGACTTCAACACCGTTATCTTTGAAAATCTGAACAGCGGCAGTCGACAGTTTGTCGGATATAAGAACTTTGGGCATTTTTAATGCATCCTATCTTGTAGAAATGAGAGGGCGCTGCATGTTTCACGCAGCGCTGTTGTTTCTAGAGTTCAGCCTTGGCTGTCTCGAAAGCCCAATCGAGCCATGGGGTCATCGCCTGTACGTCAGCCGTGTCAACCGTAGCGCCGCACCAGATACGCAAACCCGAAGGTGCATCGCGATATCCGTTAATGTCGTATGCGGCTTTGTTTGCTTCCAGCAGTTTTGTCAGTGCTTTGGTAAAAGACCGTTGGGCAGCGTCATCAAGCGCGGCAACAACCGGATCAACGATCTTCAGGCAAACGGAGGTGTTCGACCGTGCGGCAGGTTCTGCGACAAGATTTTCGACCCAATCCGTCTTATCAACCCAACTTTGCAATGCCTCGAAATTCGCATCGGCACGGGCGCGTGTGACGTTAAGGCCGCCAAGATTTTCCATCCATTCCAACGCATCATCTGCATCAGCCACAGCCAACATCGAGGGCGTGTTGATAGTTGCACCTGTAAAGATACCCTCGATCAGTTTGCCACCCTTGGTCATGCGGAAAATCTTTGGCAGCGGACGATCTGGTGTGAATGTCTCAAGCCGTTCAACAGCCCGCGGCGACAAAACGATGACGCCGTGCGCCCCTTCTCCACCCATAGCTTTTTGCCAGCTGAAGGTTGTTACATCCAGCTTCGGCCATTCCAGATCCTGCGCAAACGCAGCCGAGGTTGCATCACATATCGTCAGCCCTGTACGATCGTCAGCAATCCAGTCGGCATTGCGAACCCGTGCGCCGGAGGTGGTACCGTTCCATGTAAACACGACGTCGGCGTCGGCGCGTACTTTGGTAAAGTCCGGCAGTTCGCCATATTCGGCCTTCAGCACGTTTACATCATCCAGCTTCAACTGGTTCTTGATGTCGCCAGCCCAGCCAGCGCCAAAACTTTCCCAGACTAGCACGTCAACGGGGCATGCACCAAGCATCGACCACAGCGACATTTCGACAGCACCTGTGTCGGACGCCGGTACAATACCAATGCGATAGCCTTCAGGGATTTCCAGCAATGCCGCCATGCGGTCGATTACGGATTTGATCTGTGCCTTAGGGTCTGCGGCGCGGTGCGAGCGACCTAGAAACGCTTTGCCAGCGACGCTTTCAAGCGACCAACCGGGGCGTTTTGGACATGGACCAGATGAAAATTCGGGGCGCGCGGGCAAAGCCAGCGGCGGTAAAGGGAAGCTCATGGATGGCTCCTACATCAGGACGATATTTTTGAGCCTGCCATCGCTCGTCCTTATTCCGACGACCTGCCCACAGACCTGTTACGGGATATGGGGGGCATCGCGCAAGACCCTAAATGTCGCATTTTGATGTGAAGGGGTCGCTTACGTTTCCGATGGGAAAACCCGTGTCGCGTTCGGAAACACAACACGGGCAATCGGTTATAGGTGGGGGAAAAGGCCGGAAACGACAGGGCGCTCGGAGATTGTCGGCAGGCGATCAATTCCGATGTCTTTGGCAAGATGGTCACTCAGATCTACTGATCGGGTGCCAGCTTCGAGTCGGTCCTCCAACCGTGCGAGGGCTAACGCTGCTGCCACAAGAAGTTGTGAAAGTGCAGGAATACGCGCGCGAGCAGATAAATCTGCGCTCTGCGCGACATGGCGGGGTATTGCAATAATCATAATCGCGCTCCTTGATTTTGTATTGATACAATTTTAGATCTGTGTCATTTGTACCAACAATCGCCTGATACAATTTGAATTCGGCAGATTCTATGGAAACATTGTAATGGATACAATTTGGCAACCCGAACTGTTGCAAAAAAGCACCGCTAAGTATCGTGCATTGCTTAATGCCATACGCGACGCCTTGGAAAATGGTACAATTTCAAAAGGGGATCGCCTACCCCCCGTTCGGGACATGGCGTGGCAGCTAAAAATCACCCCGGGAACCGTAGCGCGGGCCTATCAGCTTGGGATCGAGGAAGGATTACTAGAGGCCCAAGTCGGCCGTGGCACCTATGTCCGCGACCCAAAGCCGGCGCAGGGCACTGTGTTTGGCGAAACTCATGTGGAACCCCATATCGTTGATCTGCGCAACGCCGCCGTGCCGGATTTCGGTCAGGACCGTGTGTTCGACCAACTAACAGAACAGGTGACGTTTGGGGGGGCACACTCGATGGTGCGTTTCGCTGGGCATAACGAAATGGAGACACGCGAGACGATGCTACAATGGGCAGACCTCGGTCAAACTCGTGCCAATGCGGAAGATCTGGTTCTCACACATGGCTCACAAAACGCAACGGTCGCGGCATTCATAGCGATTTTGCAAGGCAGTGCGCCAGTGATCGCCACCGATTCGCTGGTATTGCCGGGAACCCGAAAAGCCGCAGCGTTGGCGCGTGCGAAGATAATCGGTGTGCCATCCGACGACGAGGGCATGATTCCAAAAGCTTTGGAGGAACTGTTCCGGCGTGACCGCCCGCAAATCCTGCACCTTTCAGCAAACATTCAAAACCCGACGACACACATTATGTCAAACGCCCGTAAAAGCGAGATTGCCGAGATCGCGCGACGCCACGACATACAAATCGTCGAAGATGATGGACAAGGCAAGTTTTTCACCGATCGCCCGCCAAGTTTCCTCGATTTCTGTCCCGAGCGGGTTTGGTATGTCTCGTCGCTGTCGCGTTATCTGGCGGCAGGGCTTCGCAGTGGATTTCTGCTGTGTCCACCGAACAAAGGCGCTGTCGGACGCAATGTTATGCAAGCGATGAGCCACTCATTTTCCCCTGTCATCGCACAGCTTTCCTGTCTGTTGATTACCTCGGGGCACGCCGATACTTTGCTCGGTCAAATACGCGACTATAGACGGGATCGTGTACGTCTGGCGGTCAACCAACTTGGCCGCTGGAACATCAGCTGGAACGAAGCGGCGGATTTCGTCTGGTTGGAATTGCCCGGCGGCTGGCACGGTTCGACTTTTTCACTTGCATCGGAGCGGGCGGGGATACAGGTTGCTCCGGCTGACATATTTCTACCCGACGATGCGCGTGCGCCAAATGCGGTGCGCCTGACGCTTGGCGGGAAACATAACTCGGCAATTTTTGTAGATGCTCTGGAAAGGTTGAACCATTTGCTGGATGCCCCCCCGAGCGAGATGCTTGCCTAAGGAAAGATGATGCGAAGTCAGACTGTTATAAACTGGGTGCTACTGATGTCTCTGGGATTGATCTGGGGCAGCTCGTTCCTCGGCGTCAAGCTGTCTCTGGAAAGCTTTGGCCCGATAACGGTGGCCGCAATCCGTATCGGCATCGCAGCAATTATCCTGACTTCCATCAGTTTCTACATGGGCCACGGGTTACCCAGCACAGACACTGCAACAGGTCGAAAAATCTGGCGGCATGGGTTTGGCATGGCGATTTTTACCAATGCGGTGCCGTTCACGTTGCTAAGCTGGGCACAAATCCACGTATCGTCAGGTTACGCAGGTATAACCATGGCCGTTGTACCGCTGTTGGTGTTGCCCCTATCGCACTTCCTACTTCCCGGAGAGCGCTTAAGCCCTCAGAAAACCTTTGGCTTCGTAGTTGGATTTATGGGTGTCGTCATCCTGATCGGGCCAGCTCAAATCCTGGAATCCGGCGGTGGCGACATCGAAAATATCGCCAGAATTGCCTGCGTGCTCGCCAGCTTCTGCTACGCCATCGGCTCCATCATCACCCGCCTCGCACCAAGCGGTCCGCAAATGGCGTTCAGCTCTGCAGCACTGATTATGGCATCGATCATGTTGGTTCCTGTTGCGCTAATCTTTGAGGGTATACCACAGGTGCCAACACAGGCCGCCTTACTCGGGGTTCTGTACCTCGGACTGTTCCCTACGGCTTTGGCCACAGTACTCCTCGTTTACGTCATCAAGGCGGCGGGTCCTCCGTTCCTAAGCCTTGTGAATTATCAGGTTCCGGTTTGGGCCGTCGTCATCGGCATGATTGTCCTGAACGAGTCCCTACCCGGCCAGTTCGTCTGGGCGCTGGTGTTAATTCTGATCGGATTAGGTGTTTCGCAAGCCAAGCTCTGGCGGTCGCGACCATGAAAACCGACTGGCTACCATATTTCCTAGTTGGCTTTCTTATCATTGTTTGGGGATCAGCCTTTGGCCTGACTTCCATAGCTCTTGAGGGGTTTTCCCCGATCGAAACATCTTTCGGTCGCACAGCACTGGCGGCAATCGTGGTGGCCGCCGTTGCGATAATCTCGGGCCAAGGCCTACCCAACACCCTTTGGGAGTGGCGTTGGCTATCCCTGCTCGGCGTTATGGGCCTTGCGGCACCGGTCACCGTATTGACATGGGCACAAGTATCGACCCCTAGCAGCGTAGCGTCGATCTTCATCTCTTCGGTGCCATTGTTTATCTTGCTGGCAACCCGTGTAATTCTGCGCGAACCGGTTTCCAGACGCAAATGGACTGGTTTCGCCATCGGTTTTACTGGCCTCGTCTGGTTGGCTGGCCCTGCCGCCATCAGCCAAGTCGGAGCCGAGGGTCAAGCCATCGCCCAACTCGCGTGCATATTGGCCGCCATGGGCTATGCCAGCGGTGGAATACTTATCAAAGTGATGCCATCCATCCCAACGTTCCGCGCTACAGCGGGTACAATGATTTCCGGCGCGGTATTCCTGCTGCCATTCGGGTACTCGGCCTTTGAAACCGCGCTTGGCACGCCAATGGTTCCCTTGATTGCGCTGATTGCGCTTGGCATCCTGCCCAGCGGTATCGGCCAAAACATCCGGTACATCGTCATAAAACGCCGTGGTCCGGTTTTCATGTCGGTTGTGGGGTTCTTGATACCCGTGTGGGCAGGGTTCGTCGGGTTCGTCATTCTTGACGAGCCGTTAACCTTACACACTGTATCGGCCTATTCGATCATTCTAGTCGGGCTGCTAATTTCACGGGACAGCGCAAAAAAGGTCAAGGCCTAGGCGAAGTTTTGCATCTCTGCGCAGATGTCCGAGATCACTGCTTTCAACAACACCTCATCCTCGCTTTCGCCCATCACGCGTACCAATGGTTCGGTGCCCGATTTGCGGATAAGCAACCGTCCGTTGGCCGCCAAACGGTTTTCACCGTCGCAAATCGCCGCGATCACAGATGCCTGCGTCAACGGATCAGCCCCGCTCTTATAGCGCACGTTCTGCAACAACTGCGGCACCGGTTCAAACACCCGCGCAAGTTCGCTGGCAGGTTTTCCGGTTTCCACCATTGCGGCTAAAAACTGCAACGCGGAAATCAATCCATCACCTGTCGTGCTATAATCCGTCATGACGATATGGCCGGATTGCTCCCCACCGAGATTAAATTTGCCTGCCCGCATCGCCTCAACCACATAGCGGTCGCCTACGGCTGTACGTTTCAGGCTCAGGCCTTGGCTTTCAAGATGTCGCTCCAGCCCCAGATTCGACATAACAGTCGACACCAATGTGCCCCCCGCCAGCTTGCCAGAGGCCGCCCATGTTTGCGCGATCAGCCCCATGATTTGGTCACCGTCGGCAACATTCCCTTTTTCGTCAATGATCATCACACGGTCCGCGTCGCCATCCAGACAGATACCAAGATCGGCGCCTTCAGCCACAACCCGCGCGGCTGCCATTTCCGTGTGCGTCGATCCACAATCGAGGTTGATGTTAAACCCGTCCGGTTTTACACCAATCGCTATCACCTCGGCACCCAGTTCCCATAACGCCTCGGGCGCTACTTTGTAGGCGGCCCCGTTCGCGCAATCGACAACGATCTTTAGACCATCCAGACTTACGCGCCGCGGGATGGTCGTCTTGGCAAACTCTAAATATCGGCCCCCCGCATCATCAATCTGCGTGGCCCGTCCGATCTTCTCTGGTGCGGCCAGCTTTAGGTCGTCAAGATCCAGCATAGCCTCGATCGCCAACTCAGCTTCGTCCGACAACTTAAAGCCGTCCGGCCCGAAAAACTTAATACCGTTGTCTTTGTAAGGATTGTGGGACGCCGAGATCATAACCCCCAAATCCGCCCGCATAGACCGCGTCAGCATGCCTACTGCCGGTGTCGGAACGGGCCCTAGGCGCAGCACATCCATGCCAACAGAATTGAATCCCGCCGTTAGCGCATTTTCCAGCATATACCCCGAGCGCCGCGTATCTTTGCCAATCACAACCCGTGGCTTATCGGTTGTTTTGCGAAAATACCGACCCGTGGCGATCCCGAGTTTCAACGCCAACTCGGCGGTCATCGGGAATGTGTTGGCCTCGCCGCGGATGCCATCGGTTCCGAAATACTTGCGTGTCATAAATACATTAAACCTTAAATCGAAAGTGCCGTGTTCAGCGCAATTGCCTGTTTCGTTTCAGCAATATCATGAACCCGCAACATCTGCACCCCTTGGTTTAGCGCATTCAAGCCAACCGCGATAGAACCCGCCACGCGGTCGGCAGCATCTGGCGCATTGCCGATTGTTCCGATAAATCGTTTTCGTGATGCTCCCAGCAATATCGGGCAGCCAAGTCCGTGGAACAGCGCAATGCCGCGCAGCAGTTTAAGGTTATGTTCTTGAGTTTTGCCAAAGCCGATACCGACGTCAATCATAATCTTGGCCCGTGGAATGCCGGCCTCCTCACACGCCAGAATGCGGGCTTCTAGGTAATCGAAGACATCCAAAAGCACGTTTTCGTATTCCGGCTTGTCCTGCATGGTTTTGGGATCTCCAGCAGCATGCATGATACAAACGCTGGCGTTCAGATCAGCGGCGGTGGCAAGGCTTTCCGCGTCATAGGTCAAGGCTGTGACGTCATTGAAAAGGACTGCTCCAGCGTCAAATGCTGCCTTCGCGACGCTTGCCTTCCTTGTGTCGATCGAAAGTGGCGTTTGCGTGCCCGCCTCATTTAACGCGGCTATCACCGGAGATGTCCGGCGCGCCTCCTCCACTGCATCAACGAAATCCGCACCAGGACGAGTCGACTCACCACCTATGTCAATCAAGTCTGCCCCTGCATCAATCATCGCGTGCGCGCCGTTTACTGCGTCTTTGAAAGTATAATGCTGCCCACCATCGGAAAAACTGTCTGGCGTGGCGTTCAAAATACCCATGATAGAGGGGCGCTGCATATCGATTCCGCAAAACCGCGCGCGCGCAGAGATGAGGTTTTCCCGAACCTGTGTGGGGATATCCGCCGCCGCAACAACTTCCGACACCGATCCGCGCGCTATCTGCTCCACATGGGTGAACCACAAGTGCCCGCCCGCGACGGGCAAGGCCCCGCGTGGCTTGCATTTGTCACGTTGAACGAGAGGGCGATAATATGCGTCTGCCATTCAGACCGCCTACGCGATTTCCGGCGTATCCGCCGACAGAACCGAAATCTCCAGACCTTCGCTTTTCAAATCCCCGCGACCACCGACTATAACCAACTTGGAGGCTGCGAATTGTTCAGCAAACCACATCGCCAAGGCTTCTGGCGTTTCAGCATCGGCTTCCGGTTGCTCAACTGAATCCAGTACGATCTTAGAGGGCGCCCACACCGATAGTTGCCCATGCTTCATCGCCCAGTCCATCTCTGTTCGGCTGTCCACCACAACACAGCGTTTGTCCATTCCCGCCAGAACCCAGGCGTTTTGTTCAATCGCCAACAGACCGATCCTGCGATCCGCCATGTGGTGGCGCGCGTGTGCCGCAACCTCCACGGTTTTTTCCACACATATCACCGCTGGTGTTTCATTCCCCGCGATCACATCTAGCCACGCCGGTAAATGCGGCCCGTGCAACACGTCATTTGACAAATAGACCACCAGCGGGTGCGGAGTTTCATCGACAACTTCAACAGTCTCGACAGAACGAATTTTCTGCGCGCCCTCACCGGATTGTGCGCGCACGATTTCGATCCCCAATGTGCCCGGAATACGGTCCAGCTTTTCGATCCGCACGAAGGCCCGCACCACACGGCGATCCTCCAAACAGCGTTCGGCGATACGTTCCGCGAGAGTTTCCAGAAGGTTGATGCGTTCCGTAGAAAGTTGAAGCTCTATCGCTTCAACAATCGTGTCATAGGAAATGACCTTGTCCACATCGTCACTTTGCGCCGCAGTCGTTCCCGCGACCTCCAGCACCACATTAAAGCGAATGCGCTGGGTTACGCCGCGCTCTGCTTGAAACGCCCCGATTTCCACCTCACGCAGATAATCCCGCACAGAAATCCGATCCAACGGATCCGGTCCGCCAGTCGCAACGGCACGCACATGCGGCAATTCGAACGCAATCGATGTTTCATCCATAAGCAAACCCCTCGCTTTTGCCTGTGATAAGATTTTAACCATAATCTGTTTGCCTGTGATAAGATTTTAACCATAATCTGGCAAGGTCCACCACCGACGCATTTACGCGCCCCGACGGCGGCATAGGCAAAATTTCTCCTACTATTTACGTCCACATTGCCCAATTACATGTACTGTGACACAGTCCCGCCGTAATTATCCTGTAAAAGAGAACGGTAGCCAGTGCTCGATTTTCCCAAAAAACATTTAGGAAGACCTATGAAACACACGCTACGCCTTCTGTTCACTATAGCTTTACTATTCTCTGCATCGGCAGCTTTCGCAGCCTGTGAAGGACGTCTACCTTCGAGTGCACAGCGTGCGATCAATCCGAATAGTCCAAATCTGGAAACCTTCAGCGCCTCTGTACGTTACTATGCCAATATCCAGCGGTGCAAACTACGGTTAACGCCTTTTACAGCAGACGCTGGGTTGCTTAATGCTGCCACTGTACACAGCACTTACATGGCCAGTGCACAGAACCTGACGCATAATTCGAATGTACGTGGTTACAGGAACCTAAAAGAGCGCATGCGCAGTTCAAATGTTTCCATGCGCACAGCGGGTGAAAACATAGGGCAAAATTTCTTGTACGTTCTTGGCGGGAAACGCATTTCGCTTGCCTCGCGCGGACGTTGTCAGTTTACATATTCTGACACCGGAGCCGTCGTGCCCCAACACAGCTATGCCTCGTTAGCGTCCGAATTGGTGCTGAGTTGGATGGCCTCGCCCGATCACCGCCACAACCTGACAAACCGGCGGTTTACCCGAATGGAAGCTTCGTTCGGATTTCGCGCAGACAAATCTACATGTGGGTACATCTACGCCAGCCAGAATTTCGCAGGCTAAGTATTAGTTCGATGCGGTTTCCGCGTTATAGAAAATATGCCGACCAATTTGCGCCGTTTTCGTAAAGCTACGCGACCAACGTGGATTGACTGAGCTGGCATGGTAATACGTCGCTCCACCCGTTAGCACTCGTGCGCGCCCATCAAGCAACAGTTTTGCCAGCTTGCCGGAACGTGCATAAGCTCGCGCTTCGGCAAAATGCTCCGCCTTGCCATCGCAATTATATGAGAACTGGCAAGCATTCAGACGGTGCGCACCTTGGGTTACAACACCGCAAACCGAATTTGGGAACTTGCGGGAATCCACTCGGTTCAAAATCACCTCGCCGACGGCAAATTGCCCTTCAAGGGTTTCACTGCGGGCTTCGAAGTAAAGCGCCTCGGTCAGGCACTGCCATGTTCCGCCGCCTGACGCGGCGGGCATGGAATCGAGAACTTCTACTGTGAAACCAGCGGCGGTCTGTGCACCAAGATCAACAGATCGCGGTCCGTTTTGAGCCGCATTCGCCAATGCACTTGAAGCATTGTCTTCCTCGGCACCAGCGCCGACACTTAGCCCGAAAATCGAGAACGAGCTCATGCGTGTCTCCCCACTTTCAAGCTTTGCAACACGCATCCCGCCGAGTTCGGCGAGACGATCTGCGCTAAGTGCGCTAACCGCAGCTTTTTCCTGCGTCATCATACTCATGATCTGATCAAGGACTTGCTGGTTGGGATCAGGGGAAATCTCGGCGTCCGGCAGTTCGGCATTGGCCACACTAAATGCAAAGAACATGGCTGCAACAGCGGTCAGGCTTCCAACCCCCACCCGGCTTGCGCCGCGCGAAAAACGCGTACTCGTTACTATGGCCATCGGTCACCTCATATCCCCAGCGACCTGTTGGCCGCTGCAATCCTTAACTCCGCTACAAAGTCAAAGGCCGATAAATAGCCTGAATCCTTTGCGAGTCCAGAAATATCAGCACTTCTGGACATCTGGTCGCGCCTTAGATGCGGAGCGAAAACTCGAAAACAAGGCGAATAAGCCTTATTTATATAGGAATTGCGCCGATGCGCGAAAACATGCACATTTCGAACTAACTTCGGGCGTTGGCAGTATTAACCACAAAAAGCATGCCTTTACACCGAATCGCCTGCGATTATCCTAGCTTTCCACCAGAATACTGGCCTGTGCCGCCGCCAGTCGCGCAATCGGCACGCGGAAAGGCGAACACGATACATAATCGAAGCCCGCAACCTTGCAGAATCGAACGGAGGCCGGATCCCCCCCGTGTTCCCCGCACAATCCTAAAACCAAATCGCTATTGGCCTCGCGGCCTCGTTTGGCGGCCATCAACAGCAGTTCGCCAACGCCTTCAAGATCTAAGGTGTGAAACGGGTCTTCATGGAAAACGTCAAGGTTGATATAATCGCGCATGAAACGTCCCGCATCATCGCGCGACAGACCATAGGTCATCTGGGTCAGATCGTTGGTTCCAAAGCTGAGGAACGCACTGTTTTGCGCCAGATCACCGGCCCTAAGCGCGGCCCGTGGGGTTTCCACCATAACGCCTAGTTTGAATTTTAGCGCAACACCTTTTTCAGCCCGCACATCTTCGGCGACACGATCGACGCGGTGCTTTACCAATTCCACCTCTTTATTGGCAGAAACCAGCGGGATCATAACTTCGGGTACAATTTCCTCGCCGGAACTTTTGGTGACTTCGGCGGCCGCCTCAAAAATCGCACGAGCCTGCATTTCGTAAATCTCGGGCATGGTCACACCAAGACGTACGCCGCGTTTACCCAGCATCGGGTTGAACTCTTTCAGATCCTCAGCACGCGCGATGACTTGACCGATGGGCAGATCCATCGCCTCGGCTAAATCCTGCATTTCTTCGCGGGAATGCGGCAGAAATTCATGCAGCGGCGGGTCCAGAAGACGGATCGTTACGGGAAGGCCACGCATAATTTCGAACAGCTCGACAAAGTCGCTGCGCTGCATTGGCAATAACCGATCAAGTGAAGCACGGCGGTCGGCTTCGGAATTCGCAAGAATCATTTCGCGCATCACGGTGATGCGATCTTCCTCAAAAAACATGTGTTCAGTACGACATAAGCCGATGCCATCGACCTTGAAAACCCGCGCAACCCGTGCATCCATCGGTGTGTCGGCGTTGGCACGCACACCGATCGTACGGGCTTCATCAGCCCATTCCATGACGGTAAGGAACGCCCCGCCCAGCTCTGGTTGGATCATCTTAGGGGCGCCGATCATGGCCTGTCCACGCGTACCATCAACGGTAATCACGTCGCCCTCGCGGAATTCCTGCCCGGTCAGCGTCATAATCGTGCGTTTCTGCAAGTTCAATTTCAAATCACCCGCGCCAACGACACAAGGCAGTCCCAAACCGCGCGCGATCACCGCTGCGTGACTGGTCATTCCGCCGCGCACGGTCAAAACGCCTGCCGCCGAATGCATACCACGAATATCCTCCGGAGAGGTTTCAATCCGCACGAGGATACACGGCTCCTCTTGCGCCTCGGACGCCATCGCGGCCTCCGGCGAAAACACAATTTTGCCTGTCGCAGCACCCGGGCTGGCTGGCAATCCGGTGCCGAAAATATCGCGGGTTGCGTTCGGGTCTATCTGCGGGTGCAGATGTTCGACCAGATTGCGCGGTTCGATTCGTAACAGAGCCTCGTCCCGGCTGATGGCGTTTTGATCGGCCAAATCCACCGCGACACGCAATGACGCGCGCGCTGATCGTTTCGCAGGTGTTGCGTCCAATAGAAACACTTCGCCATTTTCAATCGTAAACTCAAACTGGAACGCATCGCCCATACCAGCCGCGGCGCGCATTCCGATGTCCTTCAGCGTTTCAATAACCTCGGGCGAGATCTCCTCCAACGACGGCGCGGATTGTCCCGCCTCCTCCCGTTCGATCTTGGTAATCATATGCGGCGTGCGCAGCCCCATCAACGCGTCCTGCCCTTGCGATTGCGGCAAAAACCGCCCCCAAATCCGCGCGCGCCCGGTTTTTTCGTCCACCATCTGCACGAAACCGGAACCACTGTGATCACCGACCCCCAACGCCATTTTCTGCACTACAATAGACAACCCCGCGTCCTCTGGCGCCCCCTTGGCGAGCCGCAAGATTCTGGCCGTTGGCCCATTCCAAGCCTTCGCCATCGACCGGATCACACCATGCAATTGCACCGTCGGGTCTTGCGGGAACGGCGTGCCAATCTCTTCTTCGTAAAGTGCTTTGCAGTTGGCCAGCATAGAGCTTAAATCGGCGTCCGAGAGTTCCTCCTCGCTGTCCACATCAGCCAGTTTCAACTGATCATAATAGAGGTTTTCGAAATATTCTGGGTCCAGATGCTCGACACTCACGCCATAGCTCTGGATAAAACGGCGATACAGGTCCATCGCCCCACGCACACCGATTTTGCGGTTTTGCGCTTTCACAAAGTCATCCGTCATCCCTATATTCAAAATCGCATTCGGCCCCCCCCAATCGAGGTTCTCGGGACTGGAGCGCACAGACAACAACCCGCCGGACGTTAATTCCTTGGGCAATTCTGGAACCGCCTCGCCATTGGCGATGGCCTGAACCGTGGTGCTCGACAGGATCACACCATCAGGCACGGGCAGGCCAAGTTTGACCATCAGCGCCAAACGCGCCCCGCGTGCGCCAAAAGTTTTGGCCATAACTTCGGTGTCGGAATTCAGACGAATGCTCATAACGGCTCCTGCGTATCTTGCAGTGCAGCATAGCTATGCGTTCGCGTTTGGCAATTAGAACCTTGCGACGCTACCCGTTAAGAGCAGAAAATATCGCGACCTTGTGCATGACCACCCTGATACGGTTCAGCAGACACAGACGGTTGCGACGCACAATCTGGTTACCCGAGTTCACCTGCGTGCTATCGAAAAACGCATCAATCGGGGAACGAAGGTTGGCCATGGCGGCCATCGCTGCCGAAAAATCCTCGGCATCGAGCGCGGTTGATATCGCCACCTCTCCTGCATCAAGGGCTGCAAACAAGGCTTTTTCCTCGGCGCTCTCGGCAAACCGAATTTCAGGCTCGCCCTCGTAAGACACACCGTCTTTCTTCTCTTCCGCCGCCAGAATGTTGTTGGCGCGCTTGTATCCCTGCAACAGGTTTACCCCATCATCAGTATTCACAAACGCTTGGAGAGCAGTCACACGATTAACCAAAAGCGTGAGGTCGTCGTTATTTGGCATAGCAAGGCAAGCATCGATAACATCATGCGTGATGCCTTGGGCTTTTAGATAGACTTTCAGGCGGTCGTGGAAGAAGGCAATGAGATTTCCCCGTGCCGGAATGAAGTGGTCACGCCACTCTGTTCCACTTTTTTGAATTCTATACATTTCAGCGAGGTTTTTTGCCGAGGTACGAATGTGTCTTTCTTTGATTTGAAGTGGTATTGCGTCATTAATGTTTTGTGCATCTTTACCTCCCCGAGTGCCGACAAGATCAACCAACTCTTCTGACACACGAACACCTTGTTCATAGTCATTTAAAATTGAAACATAAACTTTGCGCTCAAGTGCATCGAGTGTTGGTTGGCGATGCTCTTCAAATCCGTCCTCGATTCGATCTGAAAGACCGAATCTCACGCTATTCTCCAATATCAACCGAATAACCCCTAGCGCAGCCCGCCGCAGCGCAAACGGATCCTTTGACCCCGTAGGCTTCTCGTCAATCGCCCAAAAACCCGTCAGCGTATCAATCTTGTCCGCCAGTGCCACAGCAATCGAAACCGCTTCACTCGGCACATCATCCGATGGTCCAAGCGGCGAGTAATGCATCTCGCAAGCATTCGCCACTTCTTGGGGCAAACCAGCCGCCTGTGCATAATACCGCCCCATCAGGCCTTGCAGTTCGGGGAACTCATAGACCATTTCAGACGACAAATCCGCTTTGGCAATTTTCGCCGCTTGTTCGGCCATGTCTGCGTCCGCGCCAACAATCGGTGCAATCTCGCGAGCCAGTGCCGCAATCCGACCAATCCGTTGTGCTTGCGTGCCCAACTTGTTGTGGAACGTAACGTTTTCCAGCTTCACAGCCATGTCTTCCAACGAAACCCGCAGGTCGTTTTCCCAGAAGAACTTCGCATCTGACAACCGCGCGAACAGCACCTTTTGATTGCCCGCCAGAATGGTCGCGCCGTTATCCGCAGTCTCGCGGTTCGCCACAGTGATAAACTTTTCGATGCGGCCAGATTTCGTATTCCGCACACTAAAAAACTTCTGATGCTCGCGCATAGAGGTTTGCAATACTTCCGGCGGCAACCCCATAAAGTCCTCGGCAATGTCACCCATCAACACAACGGGCCACTCAACCAGTCCAGCCACCTCGGCCAGCAAACCAGCGTCTTCAACCACCTCAAGCCCTTGCGCGAATGCCAGATTTGTTGCATCCGCCCATATGGATTCAGCACGATCCTCGGCGTTCAAAATCACGCCCGCCGCTTTCAACTTGGCCTCGTAATCCTCGAACGAGGAAACGGCAAACCGCCCGTTCCCCATAAACCGATGCCCCTCGGTGGTATCGCCAGAGACAATTCCGTCGATCTCAAACGGCACAACTTCAGCACCTTCTGATTTGCTTAAAATACTCAAAATCGAATGCATAGGCCGCACCCAACGCAAAGTTCCGGCACCCCAACGCATTGCCTTTGGCCATGGGAACTTGCGGATCGTGGCCTCGACCACCTCGGCGATAACATCGCTGGCCGTACGTCCCGGTTTCTCGATCACCGCCACGTAAAACTGACCCTTTTTATCATCCCGAACCGTCAAATCATCCAGCGTCAAACCAGCCCCGCGCAAGAACCCTTCGATCGCCCGTTCAGGCGCACCCACGCGCGGACCTTTGCGTTCTTCGCGCAATGTCGGAGATTCCTCTAGAACGCCAATCACACTCAAACACAACCGCCGAGGGGTCGCGAAAGCTGCCGCGGATTCATATGTAATCCCCGCCTCGACCATGCCGTCGGTGACGAGCTTCTTCAAATCCGCAGCAGCGCGCTTTTGCATCCGTGCTGGGATTTCCTCGGAGAAGATTTCAAGCAGAAGATCGGCCATGATTATTCCTGATACTTTTCGTTCAATTGACGCCATTCATAGGCGCGTCCATCGGGGTAAACCGCAATTAGGCGATCAATCCCGTCTTTTTCGTTTTCTGCCGCAAGGTAGGCTACCGCCCGCCCCACATCGAGGTCGGTCTGAAGTTCCCCGACATTATAACACTTGAACCACTTGGGCGCCGAAAGCGGAACCGCAGTGACGCCTTGCACCAAGCCTTCAAAATCCGCTGGCGTGACCGTAAAGCATCCACGCAGCTTCAAGCCGGAACTTGTCGCGTCAATGCCCTCGTAATTCGAAACGGCAATCGTGTGCTCCTGCACGGTGATCTCGGTCACGTCGTTAACCTTATCGTAATACGCATACACAAGCGCGTAATAGAGGCCGATGCCAAATATTACAGCAAAGCCAACGAACCCGATTGCAAATACCTTGCCGTTCATGCGCGCCCTGCCGCCGTCAAAACAAACGCGTCCGCGCAAGATTTGGTTAACGCCCGCACGCGCCCGATATAGGCTTGGCGTTCAGTCACAGAAATCACACCACGCGCGTCCAAAAGATTGAACATGTGGCTGGCCTTGATTGCCTGATCATAGGCAGGATGAACCATGATAATCTCGCGGCCAGTTTTGGGATCAACCGTCGGGGCCGCCAAAATGCGGGCGCACTCAGCCTCCGCATCCACAAAGTGTTCCAACAGTTTGTCCGTGTCCGCCACATCAAAATTCCAACGTGAGTATTCCTGCTCGGTTTGCAAGAAAATATCACCATAACTTATCGGAGTTGCCGACTGCGGGTCGTTGAACGGCATTTCCATAACGTGATCGACACCCAGCACATACATCGCGAGGCGCTCCAGACCATAAGTCAGCTCGCCCGAAACGGGATTACAGTCCTGCCCGCCGACTTGCTGGAAATATGTGAACTGGCTGACTTCCATGCCATCACACCAGACTTCCCAGCCAAGGCCCCAAGCGCCGAGCGTCGGGGATTCCCAATCGTCTTCGACAAACCGGATATCGTGCAGTTCCATATCAATGCCGATGGCCTCAAGCGAACCAAGATACAGCTCCTGCAAATCCGGTGGGCTAGGCTTGATGATAACCTGATATTGATAGAAATGTTGAAGGCGGTTGGGATTTTCACCATATCGCCCATCAGTCGGCCTGCGCGAAGGTTGCACGTATGCAGCCGCCCAGGGTTTTGGCCCCAAGCACCGTAGCGTGGTGGCCGGGTGGAACGTACCAGCGCCCACTTCCATATCGTAGGGTTGCAGGATCGCGCAGCCCTTTGAGGCCCAGTAATTCTGGAGCCGCAGGAGTATATCCTGAAAGGAACGGGGTTTACCTGCGGTTTCGGTGTTCATAGCGGCCTCGGGTATATTGGCTAAACGGTTGCGGCCTCAATACGGAATGTGACCGTGGGGGTCAATTGGACAGTTCGTATCCCAAGCGTAGAATTTCCGCCAATGTTACATCAATGTCTGCCTGTGTGGTGCGGTGATTGGCAATACACATGCGGATGACGGTTTGACCATTGATGATCGTGCTCGAGGGGGCCGCGATTCCGCGGGTTTGCAGCTCCATCACGATTTCATCGTTAATGTCGACGCGCGCGGATTTATAAGAGAAACACACTATGTTCAGCGCAACGGGCGCGCATAACTCCAACTGCGGCTCCACGGCGATCTTCCGGCCCAATTTTTGCGCTAGCTCACAGTTGTGATTGATCGAAGCACCAAGCTTGTCGGCCCCGTGTTCCATCAACACCGACCACACTTTCAATGCCCGAAACCCACGGGATAATTCAGGACCGTAATCGGTTGGCCAGGGCCCACCGGCTGCCAACCCGCGCTTTTGCCCTGCCAGATATTCGGCTTG
This sequence comes from Rhodobacterales bacterium 52_120_T64, assembly GCA_002162875.1. GTDB lineage: Bacteria > Pseudomonadota > Alphaproteobacteria > Rhodobacterales > Rhodobacteraceae > NORP23. The sequence goes on from MABA01000011.1 coordinate 86,221, forward strand.
CATCATAAAACTACGCAAATGATCCGCACCGTTGCGGATCAACACAAAGCCCACCGCATAATTAACATGCCACCATTTGTGGAAATCAAACGCCAGCGAGTCCGCGCGGGTAATACCGTTAAGGCGTGGTCGCATTTCTTCGGATAGCATCAAGCTCGCACCGAACGCGCCATCGATATGAAACCAGATATCCTCAACACCCGCGATGTCGGCGATAGCGTCCAGATCGTCTATCGCGCCGACGTTTACGCTGCCGGCTGTTCCAACAATGCAAAACGGTGTCTTCCCTGCGGATTTATCGGCTGCAATCGCGGCCTTTAGCGCTGGAATGTCCATTTCAAAGTTTTCACCCACGCCAATAAGGCGCAACGCATCTGTGCCCAAGCCCAACAAATCAAACGCGCGTGCGACGCAGTTATGCGTCTGAACCGACGTGTACCCAACCAGTTCGACCACCCCTTGCCCAGCTTGTTGATTGGCAAACGCCAGCTTCACATCGCGCGCGACTTTTAGCGCAACCACCGTCGCCATAGAAGTCCCGGAAACGACTAGACCACTAGCGCCTGCAGGAAATTCGAAAAGTGCTCGCACCCAATCGATAACCTGATTTTCGACGTATATCGCCCCGTGATCCCTACCGCCAAGGTTGGCGTTCATCGCGGCGGCGGCGATGTCGGCTACGACGCCGCCAGGCGTGCCTGCTCCGTGTACCCAGCCAAAAAACCGTGGATGCGTATTACCCAAACCGTAGGGCAACAACGACTGAACAGCCTGCTGCGTCCGTGCGACACCGATGCCTTCACGCGGCAGGTCAACCTTTAAGGATTGCTTAAGATTATCCGGAAACGGGTTCCAGACCGGTCCTTCGGTTGCCGCCTGCATTTTATCTAACGCTGCATCGAGCATATCATGGGCTGACGCGCGAAGACCCTCCCAGTTTTCAGGGTCTAGGGAGGTATTCGGCAATTTAATGTCTCCAGAAAGCAAATGAGAACAATACATAGACCGCCATTAGCTCCAACCGACCGATAAGCATCGCAGCACTCAGAACCCATTTGGCGGCATCCGGTAACCCTGCAAAATTGCCCGTCGGTCCGATCTGATGACCAAGCCCCGGCCCTACGTTGGCCAATGCCGTAGCCGCGCCGGTAATCGCGGTCACGGCGTCCAATCCCAGCATGCCAAGGATGACAGCCAAAGTTGCTAGGGTTAGCATGAAGGCGACGAAAAAACCTGTCACCGAGCTCATGATGTCTTCGCCCACGCGGCGGCCTTGATAGCGCGGTGTGAAGACTCCGTTAGGGCTGTGGATTTTCTGAATTTGGCTGCGGATCGCCGCGACCAACAGTTGGAAACGGAAAATCTTGATCGAACAGCATGTCGATCCCGCGCAGCCCCCGACCAACCCCATCAAGAAGAACAACATCACCGGGAAAGCCCCCCAAACACCGTAATCAGCGCTGGCGTATCCGGTTCCTGTAAGGATGGACGTGACGTTGAACAAAGTTTGACGGAACGTACCTGCCGTATCTCCGCTCGCGTTGAAATAGCGATAGGCCGCCATACTGATAACCAGAAAGGCCCAAAACCCGAGGAAAGCCCAAACTTGAGAATCTTTGAAAAGCGGCTTCGTGCTACCATTCAACATTTGCACATAACGGATGAACGGCAAGCTGGCGAGGATCATAAACGTAGTGGCAACGTATTCGGTGGCATCACTGAACCCCGCGAAAGAGTCGTCGTAATTCGCAAACCCGCCGGTGGCAACGGTGGTTAGTGCGTGCACAGTCGCATCGAATAGATCCATGCCAACTGCGCCGTAAGACGCGATGCAGGTTATGGTTAACACAAGGTATACTATGGAAATAGAGGTCGCGATTTCAGCTGCTCGCGGCAGGACTTTGCCAATGGTATCGAATCCCTCTGACCGGAAAATTTGCATACCGCCAACTTTTAGCGTCGGCAGGAAAGCCATGGCCACGACGATGATACCAACCCCGCCGAACCATTGCATCAACCCGCGCCACAACAATGTGCCTTCGGGCAAGGTGTGCAGTTGGGTGAAAACGGTTGACCCCGTGGTGGTCAGGCCGGACATAGCCTCGAAAAATGCGTCCGTGTAGGTGGCATTGGGTTCCCCAAGCCAGAAAGGAAGCGCGCCGAAGATGGGAAGTACCAGCCAGCTTAGCGTCGTTAACAGGAACGTCTGTTGAATGGTTAACGTGTTAAGCGAGGCGTTCGCTGTTGCCAATGCCATCAGACTGCCCGCCACGACGGTAATCATAGCACTTAGGGCAAAATTACCTGCATCGGGGTTTCCATACGCAAAGTCGACGCCGAAGGGGACCAGCATAGTTACGCCCAACACGCCGACCAAAAGGCCAATAATATATCCGACTGGTCTTAGATCGATCATAGCGCAAGGCTTGGCCTGTGCACATCAAACTGTCAAGTTAGCAATTCATATCGGGCGATATCGGTTGCGGTCGGCGAAATAGGACTCTTAAGTTGCGTTTCACCAGATTTTCCCAAAATAATCTAGGGAGACCTTGTAGAAAATCCATCCCCGCGCCTTCGCCTGCGTTTTTCAAAGTTGCAATGCCAATCGAAGGGGTCGCGGGCAAAAACATGCCCATTCCGGGCGCAGGTTTACCAGCCTTGAGGTTTACAAGTGCTCGCCCCGTGGCGGTTGGATTATTCCAGTCGGAATAATACACAACGCAGTGTTTTTTGTTGATAATGAACACTGCATTCGGGAAGCTGCCATAGGCGACGTGGGCGTGGCCCTCCAGATCGTCGATTAAGATCGTACGACCTTCGCCATCCTCGAACTGTAAAGCGCGGGCGTTTGCTAGCTTACCTTCAGCGTCTTCATGCTTGGAACGTGCTTCACCCGGATGCGCTTCGCGAACGTACATGATGGCGAAACTTGTGTGAGGGTAATCGTCAGTCAAGGTTTTCATCTTGCCGCGACGACTTTGGTACAGCGGACAGGTGATGGAGCCTATTTCCAAAACCAGAAAGTCTCCAGCAAAATCGAGCAGTTGCCGGCGCGCACCGTCTGTCGTTTGCATCGGAAAATCTTGCGCTTTTCGCCCCACCGCCGGTCCCTGAAAATTGTCGAGCGTGTAATGGCTCGTTGAAAAACGATCGTAGTTATATTCGGTCATTGTCAGTCCCCTTTGATTAGCATGTTTTCGGTCATTTGCCGCAACACTCGCCGCGTGGTTTGCAAATCGTTGAGGCTGATCCCGCGTTGGCTTTTTTCGATCACCCCGCCCGCGAGCGGCACAAGCGTGGCCTGCATACCCTGCCCCTTGGCCGTCAGGTTCACGCGCACGCGGCGGCGATCATCTTTGTCAGCTTCCCGCACAACCAACCCCTTACGAACCATTCCGTCGAGAAGCCTTGTCAGTGTTGTCTGATCTTTGATCGAACGTCGCGCCAACGCGCCAGGGGTTTGACCGTCTTCTTGCCACAACAGTAGCAACACGGCCCACTCCTCGGCGCCCATTTTTATGTCTGCATCGCGGAAGCGTTCTTGCAAATCACGGCGCAAGACAAAGCCTAGGCGGTTGATCCAGTACTGTAATTGTTTCTCAGGTATCAGCTTCATACATGCACTCTACATTATATGTAAACTACATGCAAATACGCAAAAGAAAACCGGCAAGTTTGCCCTGCCGGTTTTTGGTTCAGCTACCCCTGTTGGTCGGATTGCCGATCGTGGCCAGAAACTCCCGACGAAGTTCTTTATCTTCACGAAAATCACCCAACATAGTAGAAGTCACCATCGTAACGCCCGGCTTGTGAACACCGCGCGTGGACATGCAATGGTGTTCGCCCTCGATCACGACGGCCACTCCTTTGGGGTCCAGCGTGTCGAACAAGGCGTTGGCGATTTGTGCTGTCATCTTTTCCTGCACCTGAAGGCGCTTGGCGAAAGCTTCGACAACGCGCGCTAGCTTAGAGATACCAACCACACGCTCCGTCGGGATATACCCGATGTGAGCTACCCCGATGATCGGAGCCATATGGTGCTCGCAATACGATTCGTAACGGATGTCACGCAGGACAACCATCTCGTCATATCCTTCGGTTTCACCAAACGTGCGCTGAAGCATGGCGACGGGGTCTTCGCCGTAACCACGGAACCATTCGCTATAGGCTTTAGTCACGCGTTTTGGCGTATCCAACAAACCTTCGCGGTTCGGGTCGTCACCGGCCCAACGTAGCAATGTTCGCACAGCTTCTTCGGCTTCATGTCGAGAGGGGCGCTCCACCACAGTGGAAACGTCTTTGGTCTTTATTTCCGGGTCATAAACATTCACGTCGCATCTCTCCTATCAAAGCAGACTTGGGGGGAATCGCTCCAATTACAAGTCATTTGCTAGATCGACCCCCATTGTTAACACAATTTTTACCTTTTCAGGAAATTGTTAACAAAGCGTTAATAAACGAGAGTCAATCAACAGGCACTAACGTTTTAGTTGCATTACCTCGCCTCACCCAAGGCTTGCAAGATATCGTCGATCAGATCACCCGCATCTTCCAAACCGACGGAGATACGCACCAAACCGTCCGTAATCCCCAAATCTGCCCGCATTTCGGGTGTCAGACGTTGGTGGGTTGTGGTTGCGGGATGGGTCACCAGACTTTTCGCATCACCCAGATTGTTGGACAAAAGAATGATGTTCAAAGCGTTAAGGAACTTGAACGTCGCCGCCTGCCCGCCCTTGATATCCAGCGCAATCACCGTTCCGCCTGCCGACATCTGCTTGGACGCCAGCGCAAATTGCGGATGGCTTTCCAGACCTGGGAAGATGGTGTTGTTCAACGCGGAATGGCCTTCGACAGCTTTGGCGATTGCCAACGCTGAGTCAGCTTGGGCACGGCAACGCAAATCCATCGTTTCAAGGCCTTTTAGCATCACCCAGGCGTTAAACGGGCTAAGCGCGCCGCCTGTGTGTTTCAGGTATGTCTCAAAATCGCCACGGATGAATTCTTTGCTACCCAACACGACGCCACCAAGGCAACGTCCCTGCCCGTCGATGTGTTTAGTGGCGGAGTAAACGACGATGTCAGCACCCAACTCCAGAGTTTTCTGGAAAATCGGAGTGGCGAATACGTTGTCTACGACCAAAACCGCGCCGGCAGCATGCGTGATTTCGGCAACACCGGAAATGTCCACGACTTCTAGCGTCGGATTGGAGATCGCCTCGACAAACGCTAGTTTGGTGTTCGGGCGCATGGCGGCGTTCCATGCCGCAAGGTCTGTACCTTCAACGAAAGTTACCTCGACGCCGAAACTTGGCAGTAGGTCTTCGAGGATGAACAGGCAGGACCCGAACAAGGCTTTGGCGGAAACCACGTGGTCGCCAGATTTAAGCTGGCTGAACAATGCACCGTTAACGGCAGCCATGCCTGTGGCGGTGGCGAAGGCATCTTCGGCGCCCTCAAGCGCTGCGATCCGGTCTTCGAACATCGAAACTGTCGGGTTGGCGTAGCGCGAATAAATATATTCGTCTTCGCCCCGTTCAATGAAGCGCGCTTCCGCCTCCTCTGCGCTGGGATAGACGTAGCCTTGGGTCATAAAGATCGCCTCGGAGACCTCGCCGTACTGGCTGCGCCGCGTTCCTTCATGCACAAGTTTAGTGCGTGTTTTCCATGTATCTGTCATAATTTTTTCCGGAATTCCGGCCCTTTCATTTCACCCTGATCGGGGCTTTTTGGGCCTCGACCTCTTTAGCGGAATATTTACCGTGGCCCGCAATCCAGTCTTACAAAGCGCCACAAATGGCTTATTACGCAAAATCGCGAATTGCGTCAATCATATAAGGCGTAAGATAAATGACGGTTATGGATACCTATCCTCGGCGATATGTGGTTCCGTGCAGCAGGGAGATTCAACTATGAAAAACAAGAGAGTATTGGTGACAGGTGCCACCAGCGGCATAGGTTTGATCTTGATCGATCGCCTAATGGACGCGGGATACACACCGATTTTAACCGCCCGGAATGCAGATAAGGTGCGATCGGCGGCGGCTGAAAAGGGCGTAGCTGGCTATGCGTTGGATGTCGCGGACGCGGATGCTATCGCGCAGATCTGTGCACAGATTGTGCAAGATCACGGACCGCTTTGGGGGTTGGTAAACAACGCTGGAATCTGGCTTGAGGGAGATTTTGATGCCTACTCGTCCACTGATATCAAAGCGGTGATGGATACCAACACGATGGGCACAATCAATATGACGCACACTGTGCTGCCCGGGATGTTGTTGCGCGGGCGGGGCTCCATTTTGAATGTGGTCTCTACGGGTGCACTTTATACGCGTAAGTCGATCAGTGTTTATGCAGCTAGCAAGTGGGCCATTCGCGGATTTACGGGCTGTCTGGAAGCCGAGTGTGCACCCAAGGGCGTACGTGTGATGGGGTTTTATCCGGGCAAGATTGCCTCGAATATGTATGAAACCGCAGGGGTGGAGCGGGATCTGGACGTTGCCATGACGCCCGAGCAGGCAGCTGATATGATTGTGACTATGCTAAGTGATGAAAGCATGGTTTGGTCGCAGATTAGCGGGCGGGCGCTGAAAGACTATGTGTGATTTGATTTGCAGGAGAGAGCTATGAAGCCCATCGAACTTTACTATTGGCCAACCCCGAACGGCTGGAAGATCACCATCGCGCTGGAAGAAATGGGGCTGCCGTATAATCTGAAGTTGGTGGATATCGGAGCTGGCGACCAATTCAAACCGAATTTCCTGAAGATTGCGCCGAACAACCGGATGCCCGCGATTATCGACCCTGAGGGCCCGGATGGCGAGCCGATCGCAATTTTTGAAAGCGGCGCAATCTTGCAATACCTGGTGCGCAAGACCGGTAAATTCGGCGGCACTTCCGAGCGTAACCGGATCGAGGTTGATCAATGGTTGATGTGGCAGATGGGTGGCCTTGGGCCGATGGCTGGCCAAGCGCACCACTTCTTGAAGTATGCGCCCGCAATGGAGCCTCCGCACGATTTGCCATATGCCAAGGATCGCTACCGCAACGAAACGGCGCGTTTGTACGGTGTGCTTAACCGCCGTCTAGAGGGACGTGATTATGTTGCTGGTGAATTTTCGATTGCGGACATCGCGATCTGGCCGTGGGCAAGCTTGTGGGAAGGTCAGCACCAAGATCTGACCGAACTCCCCCACATGGTTGCATGGTTGGACCGCATGTATGACCGCCCAGCGGTGAAAGCAGGCCGTGCGGTTGCACAAGAGAAACGCGGAACTTTTCAGGGCAACAAAAAAGCGCAAAGCGCGTTGTTTGGACTAAAGCCCTAAAAGTAGGCGAACAGCCGCGGGGAAGCGTGAAAACATTCATGGTTTATGGTGCAAACGGGTATACAGGGAAGCTGATCACCGAATACGCCGTAACGAAAGGGCTACGCCCAATTATTGCCGGACGTTCGGTAGAAAAAAATCAGCGAACTAGCTGCTTGAGTGGATATTGAACTGCGGGCGTTTTCTTTGGCTGGTGTTTTTTCCGAGCATCTGAAAGGCGTGCAACTTGTTCTTAACTGTGCTGGCCCGTTTTCAGTGACTGCGCGTCGGATGATTGACGCCTGCGCTAAGCCCGGTATCGATTATTTGGATATAATGGGCGAAATGAGGCCTTCAAAGAAGGTGCTGCTGGCCATAGCAAGTTTGTTGCGAATGACGTGATGGTCATGTCAGGTGTCGCGTATGATGTTGTTCCAGGTGACAGCATCTCCGCACATATGACGCGGCGCATGCCTGAGGTGACGGATATTACCCTTTATTTCAAAGCCCTTGGCAATTCGCTGCAAAGCGCGTCAAAGGAAACAAGCAAGACACTGATGGAAGCGGTTGGTGCGGGGATTAAAGTCCGACGTGACGGCGTGATTAAGGCACTACCCTTTAAAGCGGACTCGCAATGGGTAGGTTTTGGCGTGTATGGCAAAACCAAGGTAGCAGGACTGCCATGTGGGGATATATCTACCACATTTCATACGACAGGGACTACCAACATTACTACTTAGATGGACATACCTTTTATCGCCTGATTTTTGGCAAAGTCGCGCGATACAGGCATATCTGAAATGGGTCGTTTCGATGTTTCCTGCTGTGCCAAATTTGAAAGCCAGAAGTTCGGGTAACGCGACCATACTGGCCGAACCAAAAAATGGCAGTGGCAGAACGGTTCGTGCAATCCTCCACACGCCAGAGGGATATCGTCTGACGATGTTGACAGCCGTCACCATTGTTGAACCGGTGCTGACGGGACAACGGCGTGCAGGATTTATTACACCAGAAGGTCTGTTTGACCCTGACACGATATTGCAGATCGAAGGGGTGAGCCGCGAGGATTTGCTCTGATCTAGGTGCAATTCTGTGTACTCAGCGAACCGGGGTCCGAAAATGTGCTATTTGGTCAATGCGGATTGCGTTTGAGATACCAATCGCAAAAACACCTCTTTGGTGGTGTCAGCGCGGATAAGGCCCACCGCTTGGCCAGACCATAGCGCAATGGCGTCAGGGCTGTCGGCTTTGACCGAGGCTTTGCGGATCGGGCCGGTAAGTGTGTTCATGATCGGAAAATCTGGCCAATCATCCACTGGGGCCATTTCGCTGGCGTATTTATTCACCAAAGTGCGGGCGCGGCGGCCAGAGAAGGCTTTGCTCATCATCGTATCGTCACCGCTAGCGGCTAGCAGTGCGTTTTTGTGGGTTTGGCTGGCCATACATTCGGAGGTGGCTAGAAACGCCGTTCCTATCTGCACCCCTGCTGCGCCCAACATTAAGGCCGCTGCAATGCCACGCCCGTCCGCGATACCACCTGCGGCGATTACGGGGACGTTCACCGCGTCAACAATTCGGGGGACCAGCGCCATTGTACCAGCAACTTCGGCCGTGCCGCGTGCGAGAAACCAGCCGGAATGACCGCCTGCCTCGTAACTTTGGGCAATGATGGCGTCTGCACCGTTTTCCTCAAGGTACCGCGCCTCCGCTACGGAGGTGGCCGAAGACAGAATTACAATACCAGCTTTTTTAAGGGCAGCGATTATTGATGCGTCCGGTAATCCGAAATGGAAGCTAACGACCTTTGGGCCGAGCCGTATTACGGTATCGCACATGGCGGTATCGAAGGGGAAATTCGTCTCGACCGGTTCGGGCATATCACCCGCGTCGAGCGTTTCGTACCAGTTGATTAGCCGATCCTGCGCTGCACGTACCCGTTCAACGTTCAAGCTTGGCGGGGTGTGCACGAAGAAATTCAGGTTAATTGCGCGGTTCGTATGTTGGCGAATTTGCAGCATGTCCGCGGCAACCTGATCCACGGATTGCATCGCACACCCAAGCGAACCCATGCCACCAGCATTCGCAGAGGCAATCGCCATTTCAGGGGTTGAGGCTCCTGCCATGGGTGCCTGAATGATCGGGTGGTCTATGTCGAGCAGATCACAAAGTCGTTTGTCTTTCCACATATCCCACCCTCACTTTCATCTGGACGCTAACGCACTAGCATCAACGTGCCAACGTTAGATTTCGAGTGACAAAACCTGTTGCACAGCTTGCGCAGCCTCGGCCCCTTTTTTACGAAAATGCGCCGTGTAGAATTCAACGTGTTCGGCATTGGCGTGAAAATGATGTGGGGTCAGAGAGACCGAGAACATCGGCACATCCGTTTCAAGTTGCGCTGACATCAAACCATCAACAACGGCTGCTGCGACGAAATCGTGGCGGTAAATACCGCCGTCCACAACCAGCGCTGCTGCGACTACCGCACCATAGCCATTTTTGGCCAAACGTTTGGCCAGAAGCGGCATTTCGAACGCGCCGGGGACGGTGTAGACCGAAACCTCGTAGCCTGCGTTATCCGCGTTCAATTGTTCTACGAAACCCGTGTATGCCTGATCTACGATATCGGCATGCCAGCTCGCCTTTATAAAGGCGATTTTCGGGGTGAGTGTCATGGGGTAACTCCTTATATCAGACACCAACCCAGAGCATCGAAAAAGGAGTACAAGCTTGCGCCTGTCCCCTATTCTCTTCCATCCGGACTTTAACCGTCGGCTTCGGAATTTCACCGAGATCTGCTGACACCCCGAAGGGCCGCTCGCGGGCTATAACCGCCGGTGGGGAATTTCGCCCCGCCCTGAGAATTACACCGGATGATTCCGGATAGTGCGGAATGTGGGGGATGGTTGGCTAATGTGCAAGGGGGCAAGCATAACATCTAGCTAAACAATTTTATTTACTATCGGGCGCGTTGGTGAGCCACCGCGTTAAGGTAATGGTAGGTTAAGAGCTTTTAAAAGCATTTGGCGAATTTGATTTGAAGTTTCTTTTTTGTCGTACTCAACCGGCACTTCTAAATACGCGACTCCTGCTTTACGGATAACTTCGCGCTTTACGGCGTCGCGAATGAAACTTTTGGCGCGGTAGTGGCCCGAACCTTGATATTCGACGGCGAGAACAAGGTTACCGGTTTTATCGAAAACGGCAAAATCCAGACGTTTGCTGTTTATCGAACGGAACGCGAAATATCTGTCTTGTTTGCTGGCCCCATCTTTTTTAGTGGTGATTATTTCACCAAGACTGGTTTGAGCCATAACACGCAATTCTGGAGCGATGGATTTAGCCACATTTTCGAGCATCAGTAATACTGGATATTCTTCCTTATTTAGCAACTTTTGCGTAGTGAAACCGACTTTAGCAACATACTCCAATTGATTTTTCGGATCAGCGATCCCACGATCAACGCGTTGCTTCACTAATTCGTTTTTGATGTTTGCTTTGTTCTTACTGGACCTTCTTCGCTTTCGTGGAGAAGACTTCAAGACAACGGACAGTGTTATTACTATTCCAAGGAATACAAGCGTTCCAGTTGGCAAGTTCGCAAAGCCATCCCAGATCGCACCTAATATCAGATTATTTTCCATTCAATTAATTGCCTTAAAATTTAGTTTATATTCAGGGTTCTTGCAATATATGCGCCGCTTCATTCTATCTATACAATCAAAAATTGAAATCAGATATCCCCTCACCCCCTGAGTTGTGCCAGTTAATGGCGGTTGAGGGGTGCATATCCTTCAAAGGTCGATATTGAGAACCTTCCAGAGGAACGGAAAAGGGTCCGCGACTCCCAAAGAATGAGCATATTTAAAAACCTGCGCTTCTCGGCTTTTTGATTTTGAGAAGAATTTGTGCTAAATTTGAGGTCGGTGCACAACATTTGCGGCCGTACCGCACGTGCCCAAGTTGGACAGTGCATCAATTATAAAAATAATGGGAGTAACTAGTATGGGACTTTTTCCTAAAACAATTGTCGTTGCTTGCACAGCGCTAGGGCTGGCATCTTGTTCGCAAATGCAAACTGACGACACTTTTGCATCGGCGAAGGCAGCCTCTGAAAAGTACAGAGATGTAGATGTTGCTTTGGCAGCGGGCTATATTCCGGACCCGTCGGGGGAATGTGTTGAATCGCCGGCGGGCGGAATGGGTATTCATTATCTGAATATGGCTTTGTTAGAGGTGACAAGGGCAGACCCGCGTGTCGACGGCACCGGTACGCATACAGATTTCCTGAACCCAGCAATTTTGCTATACGAACCACAAGAAGACGGCTCGCTGGAGCTCGTTGGTATCGAGAATTTGGTCTTCCAAGCGTCTTGGGCCGCTGCGGGATATGCTTATCCGCCATCATATGGCGGTAGTGAATGGGATGCGATGGCAGATAACCCTGACACAGACATGGACGAGGCGCATGGATTTACACCGCACTATGATCGCCATGTTTGGGTATTCAGGGACAATCCCGCAGGCATGATAGCGCCTTTCAATTCAAATGTTTCTTGTGAGTTTCACTAGGAACGCCGATTGAAAATGAAAATAGAATCACCCGACCTTATTTGAGCCGCCAGTGGAAGGTTTTAACGCTATTTGTTGACGAGATAACTTAGGGTGAAACAGCGAAGGATGGGCTTACCCTCTAGCCTCACTGCACTGATCTGGTATAGGAGGTTCCAAACCACCCCACCGGAGCAGTTCCCATGACCCAAACCCTGACCATCACCCGCCCTGATGATTGGCATCTTCACTTGCGCGATGGTGCAATGCTAGAGGGTATATTGCCCGAGACCACGCGGGATTTTGGGCGGGCTATCGTCATGCCTAATCTTGTACCTCCGGTTGTTACGGCAAAAGACGCAGAAGCGTATCGTGCGCGGATTATGGCGGCTATACCCGAAGGGGCGGACTTCACACCGCTTATGACGTTATACCTAACCGAAACCACGGATGCCGACGATGTGGCAGCGGCTTATGCCTCGGGGCTGATTTCGGCTGTGAAACTCTATCCGGCTGGGGCGACTACAAATTCAGATTCCGGTGTAACGAATTTTGACAACGTTCAGGGCGTTCTGGAACGCATGTCCGAGATCGACCTGCCGCTGTGTGTGCACAGCGAGGTGACGGACCCAAGCGTTGATATATTCGACCGTGAGGCCGTGTTTATTGATCGTGTGTTGGACCCGGTGCGCCGTCGGGTGCCGGAATTACGCGTTGTGATGGAACATATTACCACCGCCGACGGGGTGGCTTATGTGATGTCGCAGGATGAACGCCTCGGGGCTACGATCACAACGCATCATTTGATTATTAATCGCAACGACTTGTTGGTTGGCGGAATCAAACCGCATTACTATTGCCTGCCCATCGCCAAGCGCGAGGAACATCGGTTGGCGCTGGTTGAAGCAGCGACATCCGGCGATGCGCGGTTCTTCCTTGGAACTGACAGCGCACCACATTCGGATCCGAACAAAGAGAGTGCGTGTGGCTGTGCCGGCGTATTTTCTGCGACCAACACGATGTCTTGTCTGGCGCATGTATTTGAACGTGCCGGTGCATTGGACAAACTGGAAGGGTTTGCATCCCTTCACGGCCCTGCATTCTACGGACTGGCGCCAAATGTCGGTAAGACTACATTAACCAAACAGGCGAAGGCCGTTACCTTTCCTGATAAAATCCACACCGGAGCGGGCGACGTGACTGTCTTTAACCCCGGCTTCCCATTGAATTGGACAACATCATGACTTCATTTATTGACCCCAAAGAGATGGCCCGTATGACGGCGCGGATGCTGCTGGAAATCAATGCCGTGAATTTCGAAGTTGAAAACCCGTACAAGCTGGCTTCGGGTTTGGTTTCACCAAGCTATATCGATTGCCGCGAAATTATTTCGTATCCAAGTGCGCGGAGTGCCATGATGGATTTCCTGACAGCGACCGTGCAGCGCGATGTGGGATTCGAGGCGTTTGATAGCGTGGCCGGTGGTGAAACCGGAGGTATTCCCTATGGCGCCTGGATGGCGGATCGCATGGGACTTCCGATGCAGTATGTGCGCAAAAAACCGAAAGGTTACGGAAAAACCAGTCAGGTCGAGGGTGTGTTAAAGGAAGGTCAGCGCGTTTTGCTGGCCGAAGACATGACGACGGATGGCGGATCGAAGATCAAGTTTGTGCAGGCCATTCGGGATGCAGGAGGCGTGTGCAATCACACCGCGTTGATTTTCTTCTATGACATCTTTCCGAATACGCGTGAGAACCTGGCCGAACATGGCATCAGTTTGCACTATCTGGCGACATGGCATGATGTGTTAGCAGAGGCCAAGACCGGGAATTATTTTGACGTGAAGACTTTGGACGAGGTCGAGAAATTCTTCGCCGATCCGCTGGGCTGGTCACTGGCGCATGGCGGAATTGGTGAGGTTTCAACCTAGCTCGTAAGGCAATCTGAAGTTTGGTGATTATTGCTCAAAATTTGCGTCAGAATGACATTTATGGTAAATAGCGCACAGTGGGAACGCAATTCCCCGCTGTTTCTCCGGCGAACCCATCGAGCGGTTTGATTAGATCATTTAGGAGAGATGTTATGATGATTGCCAGATGGCAGTTTACTGCAAAATTCGGATATAAAGACAAAGCGCTTGCGCTGATCAAAGAGTGGAACGACGAGATCGGCTCCCAGACTAACATTGACGTATCTTCAAGTCGGATTGTCACCGGATCGGTTGGGGCGAGCGAAGGCCTTGTCGAGAACGAGATGAACATTGAAGGTTTGGACGACCTTCAACAGTTTTTCAACAAGATCGCAACGGTTGAAATGCACAAGGAATGGGGGCGTAGTATGGGTGAAGTCATTGTCGACGGCTCGACACGCTGGGAAGTATTTAGAGTCGTTTAGACGAGTAATACTTCAAACACTCAGGAACAGGCAATCAGATAGACCCGCCTCCCTACCCCGCTATCGCCCTTAGGAACCGTTTGCGGTTGGCGGGGATGCTTTCGATTTCCATACCTGTGAACACGTGGAGCGTATTCATTTCATTGTCCACCACTGCGTGATCCGAGACCCAGCCGCCCATCAAAAGATAGGTTCGCAGTAAGGGCGGCATGCGCTTTTGCGCAGCCTTTAAGTTGGGCTCAAACGATTCTAGCGTATTGGCAAAGTGGAAAACTTCCGGGGCCTTGATCTTCGGTAGCAGGTCTTGAGGGGCGAGGTGACGCTCTTTTAGCAGGGCAAAGGCGTCTGTGTATTCATCAGAATTCGTGCCTGAAAAGCTGGAACAACCAAAGAGGAGCTCCACGTCGTTGTCGTCTACAAATTCTGCGATGGCGGACCAAGCGGCCCGCAGGATGTGGGGATGTGTGTGAGCTGGATCGATGCAGAAACGCCCCATCTCGACGATCATCCCCTCAATTTTGTAGAGGCAGTCAAGATCGTAAAACTGGGCCGAATATGACCTATCGATATCGGAACCATTGGCAAGCGGCAGCAGGCGAAAAGTGCAAACGAGGTGACCTGACGTGGAATCTTCGACAAGTATATGCTTATAAACTGGGTCAAAGGGGTCAGCGTCAAAGCCTTCACCGGCACCACGGAAGGTTTTGAAGCGCAACCTTTGAGCGGATTTAATATCCGCCTGGGTTTCTGCAAAACGTGTGGTGTAGCGACCAGCCATGTAGGCCTCCTGCAATCCTGGGTGCACCTTGAAACTGACGCCCTGCGGCGCGTATACTAATTCTGAATTACGCAATTTGGTCAGGGAATAAAAGAGATGTCGAAGAAAATCATCAAAACAGATGCAGAATGGCGGGCTCAGCTTTCACCATTGGCATATAAAGTCACCAGAAAAGGTGGGACCGAACGAGCGCGAAGCCACGAAGACTTCCCTAAATCCGACGGTATGTTCACCTGCACCTGTTGCGGTGCCGAGCTGTTTGACGCTGAAACAAAGTTTGATTCCGGGACAGGTTGGCCCAGCTTTTATCGTCCACTAACCCCGGAATCGATCGAGGAACGCGCCGACAATAAACTGTTCATGAAACGCACCGAGGTAGTGTGCGCAACCTGTGACGCACACCTAGGGCATGTGTTTCCAGATGGGCCGCAACCGACGGGAATGCGCTATTGTCTCAACGGCGTTGCCCTCGACTTCAAATCTCGGGCTTAGAGGAATGATTCGGCGCTGAAGTTTCCAACATTGCCAATCAGTTGTTGCCAGAACGTTAGCGAACGACCACCGGTGGCTGTTTCGCCAGTATTCAGATTAACAACAATGCCGTTTTCCAGACCGTAGATGTTCACCGCCGCTACGCGGCCCGCTCCGTTGAAGTCGACTGCCAAAATCTGGCGGTCGGTGACTTCGGGTGCAAAGAATGCGAAAGTGCTGACGGTGTAGGACACGTAATACCACGTGTTGTCGCCCTCAACCCCTTTAGTGGTAGGCTCCCCGAAGCGCTCCAGAACAGATGCTTTCGTATCTGAGCCAACCGCAAGCGCCGCCACGTCGGCCGAGACAGGCAAATATCCGTGGGTATTCACGATCGGCGAACAACCGCTTGCGATAAGGACGCCTCCGAATGCGGCGGCTAAAACTGTTTTCTGAAACTTGTTGCCTGCCATTTTGCCCTCGCATAAATACCGATTATTCTTGCTCACGCCCTTTGTGCGTGGTCTAAACCACGAATCTTGGCGCATCTTGCGCTACAATCCCCTTTTCGGCACGATATGACAATGGCAGAAACGATCAAAACCCAGAACCCTACCCCCGAGTTCTCGCGAACTCTAAAAGTCTCTAGTTTGAACAACACTGCGGACTTCGAGTTCGACGAAGTTCCGACTGAAAACGAGACCGATGAAATGGCTACGCTGTTTGATGTGGTCTCGATCCGCAAAATGCGCTTCGCGGGATCCATTTCGCCGCACGAGGATGCGGGCTGGCTGCTGGAAGGCAAGCTGGGCGCAACCGTATCGCAAAATTGCGTAGTGACACTGGAACGGGTTCGCACACGTCTGGATCTGGATGTGCGGCGGATTTTCACGCCCATGGCGGACCCTGACGAAAACGAAATTACGCTAGACGCGTCGCACAATGATGAATTGGAACCATTGGGCAAGGAAATTGACCTTGGTCTCGTTGCAATGGAAGCCTTGGTGCTGGCGATTCCCGAATATCCACGCGTTGAGGGTGCTGAGTTGCCCGAGAGCGTTTTTTCGCCCCCCGATACGGCAGATATCGAGGGGGAAGCCCCCAAAGCTTTCGCCAGCCTAGCTGCATTAAAGGAAAAACTGTCGAATCCTGATGAATAGAGGCAGAAAGTCCTTGCGGTTTTTCTAATTTGGAGTATTTATCCGGCTTCGTTTCCTGTTCAGGTTTGCGCGCTCTCGCATAGTAATTATGTAGGACTTGTGGACGCTGAATGCCGGGGGTTAGCCCCACATAAGAATTAGAGGTCCGTTATGGCTGTTCCAAAGAGTAAGATCACACGTATGAAACGTGGCATGCGCCGTTCGCACGATGCACTAACTGCATTCAACCCGAACGAGTGTTCAAACTGTGGCGAATTGAAACGCCCGCATCACGTTTGTAGTGCCTGTGGCCACTATGCAGAGCGTGAAGTCGTTGCGATGGTCGAAGAGAATTTCGACGAAGACGCAGCGTAAACAACTATTAGGATTAGTCCGGTATGACTTTAAATGAAGACCGGACTAATTTCCCTCAAGGCGCGGTTGTTGTTTCAATCGATGCAATGGGCGGAGACAGTGGCGTAGAAGCCATCGTCGGCGGCATTGAATTGTCCGCAAAAATCAACCCAGACATACGCTTTATCATTCACGGTGATTCGGTCGAGATCAATGCGCTTTTGCAAAAGAAGCCAGCGTTGACCGATTTAGTTGTTGTTCGCCACTCCGATAAAGTTGTCGAGATGGACACAAAACCTTCGCAAGCTGTACGCAGCGGCAAGGGTTCCAGCATGTGGAACACGCTTCAAAGTGTGAAAGATGGCGAAGCAACGGTCGCGGTTTCTTGCGGCAACACCGGCGCGTTAATGATGATGTCGGTGCTGCGCCTGCGCAAACTGCCAGGCGTCCAGCGCCCGGCGATTGCGGTTTTGTGGCCCTCGCGCAATCCGTCGGGTCATAATGTGATGCTAGACATGGGCGCAGACATCAAAGCTGACGCCGAGGATTTGCTGCAATACGCGATCATGGGCGCTAGCTATGCCCGCAACGGTCTGGGACTGAAACGCCCGCGTGTTGGACTGCTGAACATTGGTACCGAAAACAACAAGGGCCGCCCTGAAATTCAAGAAGCAGCTGAATTGATCGAGGCTTCGCAAGAGGCCAGCGCCCTAGAATATATCGGTTTCGTTGAGGGTAGTGACCTGCCCTCGGATCGCGTTGACATCATTGTGACCGATGGGTTCACCGGCAACGTAGCCTTGAAAGCCAGTGAGGGTACGGCCAAACTGGTTGGTCAGTTCCTTCGGGATGCATTCACGCATTCGGCTATGGCTAAATTCGCTGCGGTGTTTGCGAGTGGACCGCTAAAACGATTGAAAAACCGGATCGACCCGCGACGCGTCAATGGCGGTGTTTTTTTGGGGCTGAACGGTACGGTTATCAAATCCCACGGATCCGCTGACGCTATCGGTGTTTCGGCGGCAATCAAGCTAGCGTTTACGTTGGCCCAAAACGGTTTCTCGGAAAAACTGGCGGCACGGGTTGCATCCGCGGCGGCGGCCAGCAAGAATACAACATCAAAAACAGGCGAGGCGTAAACCATGAGCGTGATCCGCGCGGTAGTAAAAGGCTGCGGCCATTACCTTCCTGAAAGGGTTGTGGAAAACGACGAGTTTGCCAAAACCCTTGATACTTCTGACGAATGGATTCGCGCCCGCACCGGAATCGAGCGACGGCATTTCGCTTCGGACGATCAGAAAACATCCGACCTAGCTTTTGAAGCCGCGACCATGGCGCTGAAGAATGCTGGAATGACAGGCGCTGATCTCGACACCATTGTTCTTGCAACGGCCACACCGGACCAGACGTTTCCGTCGACAGCCACACGTCTGCAGCACGCGATCGGGATGACCGGTGGCTTTGCTTTCGACATTCAAGCGGTCTGCGCCGGGTTTATTTATGCGTTGGCCAATGCGACTGCGTTAATCGAATCCGGCCATGCCAAAACTGTGATGATCGTGGGCGCTGAAGTATTCTCTCGCATTGTCGACTTCACCGACCGTGGCACTTGTGTGTTGTTTGGCGACGGCGCAGGTGCGCTTATCTTGCAGGCTGAAGAAAGCGAAGGCACGCGCGAAGACCGTGGTGTCCTGTCCACAGATTTGAATTCTGATGGCAAATACAACGATCTTCTTTATGTTGATGGTGGCGTTTCTTCGACCCAGTCAACTGGGCTTTTGCGTATGCAAGGGCAAGAAGTTTTCAAACATGCAGTGTCCAAACTGGCCTCTAGCGGCGAGAAAGCGTTGGAACTGGCCGGATTATCCGCCGAAGATGTTGATTGGATCGTGCCTCATCAGGCCAACCTGCGAATTATCAAGCGTACGGCCAAAAAAATGGGCGTTTCGATGGATCGTGTTGTGGTCACCGTTCAAGATCACGGTAATACATCGGCTGCATCAATCCCGCTTGCACTGTCCGTTGCCGTCCAAAATGGGCAGGTCAAAAAGGGTGATCTCTTGCTGCTAGAAGCCATTGGGGGCGGCCTTGCATGGGGCGCCGCGGCAGTGCGCTGGTAGTCGCACCCTAAGTCATTGTTATTGACTCTGAATCTAGAATCCCAATATCCTAGCGAAAACTTAGGATGGGAACATATTATGAGCGAATCTACATTAACACGCATGGATTTAAGTGAAGCTGTGTTCCGCGAAGTCGGGCTATCTCGAAACGAGTCTGCTGATTTGGTCGAATCCGTGCTTGGTCATGTCTCCGATGCACTAGTAGCTGGCGAAAGCGTCAAGATTTCTTCTTTCGGAACATTTTCCGTTCGATCCAAAAATGAACGTATCGGCCGTAATCCAAAAACTGGTGAAGAAGTGCCAATCGCGCCGCGCCGCGTGCTGACGTTCCGCCCCTCGCATTTGATGAAAGATCGCGTGGACAGCGGCAACAAAAAGTAGATCGAAGTCATGCAAAAATCCCCCACCGCATTTCGTACCATAAGCGAAGTTAGCGAGGTTTTGGGGATTCGCGCGCATGTATTGCGGTTTTGGGAAAGCAAGTTCACCCAGATCAAGCCTGTAAAGCGTGGCGGCGGACGACGATATTATCGCCCAGAAGACATTGGGCTAATCCGCAGCATTCAACACCTGCTACATGAACAAGGCATGACGATCAAAGGCGCACAGAAGGTTCTGCGCGAGCGGGGCGTCAAAGCGATCATCGCCATGGGGCAGGATTTGCTGGACGATGGACCAGCATCGGAAACTGTCAAGACCGCCATGTCAGAGGAGCTCGTATCCCCTGTGCTAAAGCCTGCCATTGAAGTCCCAGCCCCACGAGATCCACAACTCGAAACGATATATTTACGGCTTCAGACGATGCGGAAATCTGTTGAAAACAGAATTGCGGAACTTGCCTGAATGCCCCTGACTTTCCCGCTTGCCACCGAGATTTTGATCGCTATAACAACCCACAGTCGGGCTATGGCGCAGTCTGGTAGCGCGTCCGTCTGGGGGACGGAAGGTCGTGAGTTCGAATCTCGCTAGCCCGACCATTATCAAAACGCCAGCGCTCGCGCTGGCGTTTTTGTTTTTCAGGATGATGAAATGAACCATTCCTCACAAGGTGTCCTTCCAAGCCAAACCATTCGGCAGATGTTGTCAGATGGGCGCATTACAGTGACCGATCCAGTCCCGGAGGGGCAAATCCAGCCTGCCAGTTTGGACTTGCGATTGGGGAATGTTGCGTATCGGGTGCGCGCGTCTTTCTTGCCGGGTGCAGGAAATTCGGTTGCCCAACGGCTTGCGGATTTCGAGATGCATCAGGTGGATTTATCTAACGATGCCGTTCTGGAAAAAGGCTGTGTTTACGTCGTTCCGCTGATGGAAGGGCTAAATCTTCCCGCCGACATGAACGCTGTCGCCAATGCCAAAAGCTCCACCGGGCGGCTGGATTTGTTTACTCGCTTGATCACCGACAACGGCACCGAATTTGACCGGGTGGAGGCAGGATATTCCGGTCCGCTGTACGCCGAGATTTCGCCCCGTTCTTTTTCGGTACTACTGCGCCCTGGGATGCGTTTGAACCAGATTCGTTTCCGGCAGGGACAAGTTGTACTTAGCGACGATGAGCTACGAGCTATGGATGCCGAACACGCACTTGTTGATAGCGATGCGTACATAGACAACGGACTCGGCTTTTCCGTTGATTTGACGCCTCGTGAAGATGGCGTAGTTGGATATCGTGCCAAACCACACACAGGGTTGATCGACCTCGACCTGATCGGACATTACCCACAGGCCGAGTTCTGGGAACCTGTTTTCGCGCCCGAGGGACGGATTATTCTCGATCCCGGCGCATTCTACATTCTGGTCAGCCGCGAAGCAGTGCATGTTCCTCCGGATTGTGCGGCAGAAATGGCGCCATATTTGGCGATGGTTGGCGAGTTTCGGGTGCATTATGCGGGCTTCTTTGACCCCGGTTTCGGGCATGAGGCGGCAGGTGGAAAAGGATCGCGCGGAGTTCTGGAAGTGCGCTGTCACGAGGCCCCATTCGCGCTTGAACACGGGCAAATCGTCGGTCGGCTGGTCTATGAGAAGATGACCGAAGTGCCGGATATATTATATGGTAAGGACATGGGTTCTAACTACCAAGGGCAAGGGTTGAAGCTATCAAAACACTTCAAAGCCTAAGGTTATTCGAACATATCGTCCTGATCGCGGCCTTCCTCACCACCTTCGTCTTCGACTTCTCCGACGGCTCCTGGTGGCGGGCGGTTGTCAAGTATTCCGGCTGCGCGAAGCTCCTTGATACCGGGTAAATCGCGTGATGTTTCCAGCCCGAAGTGGTCTAGAAATTCTTGCGTAACGATAAAAGTAACAGGGCGACCAGGGGATATACGGCGGCGACCAAGCTTGATCCACCCCAGTTCCAACAGCATATCCAATGTACCACGAGATACCGAAACGCCGCGAATTTCTTCTATCTCGGCGCGAGTGGTCGGCTGGTGATAGGCAATAATTGCGAGGGTTTCGACGCCGGCGCGGGACAGCTTACGTGTCTCGACCGTCTCTTTCTGCATCAGGAACCCGAGGTCCGGTGCTGTCCGAAAAGCCCAGCCGTCACCGGACTTAACCAGATTCACGCCCTTGCCCTCATACCGTTTACGCAAGTACGATAAGGCCTCGGGAACTTCGCAACCGTGCGGCAGACGATCAGCGATTTGCTTGCTGGTCACAGGTTCCCTAACGGCAAACAGGATCGCTTCGATCATACGCTCCTGTTCGGCCATCGGCGGGGCGTCGAATAGGGATTCAATGTTTGAATCTTCGGTCGATTCGCTCATTTGTGTGTCCTATTTTTTGCGTAGCTGTATGGGTGCGAAGCTTTCAGTTTGCTTCATTTCCAGACGCCCTTCTTTAACCAACTCCAAGGCGGCGGCAAAAGTCGATGCAGTGGCCGAGCGGCGTTTCTTGGGGTCGAGACGCCATGCTTCGGGCAGGTATTGCGAAAGTTCACCCCACTCGATTGCGTGACCGATCAAACCCTTCATACGCTCAAGCGCCTGTTCCATCGTGTAAACCGCGTTGCGTTTCATGTGCAGCGGTTCGAAATCGTCACGGGTTTTGATACGGGCATAGGCTTGCATCAAGTCCAGAATGGTCGCGGAATACGTAACAGTCCGTTTTCTCGAAACTACCTCGGTTTGACCACGCGCAAAGAAATCGCGTCCTAGTTGGTCGCGTGCCAAAAGCCGGGCGGCTGAACGGCGCATGGCTTCCAAACGTTCCAGCTGGAAGGCTAAATGCGCAGCCAGCTCTTCGCCGGACGGACCTTCATCATTGGGGTCGACAGGTAGCAGCAAGCGCGATTTTAAGAAGGCCAGCCACGCGGCCATGACTAGATAATCCGCAGCCAATTCGATGCGCAGACGCTTGGCTTCCTCGACGAAATCCAAATATTGTTCGGCGAGTCCAAGGATGGAAACTTTGCGAAGATCAACCTTCTGAGTCCGCGAAAGGGTCAACAACAAATCGAGCGGCCCCTCAAAGCCGTCAACATCGACGACCAGCGATTCCGCAACGATACGTGCCTCAACATCGCCAAAGCTGTCTTGCTCAGTGGCTAGGCCTGCTATGTGGTCGTCGGGCATTCTAACCCTCCTGTTTGTTGTCTGCTCATTGCACTGTCACCGAAATACAATCGACTCCTCGCGCATCGAGTGCCGCACAGAGCGCTCGCGTCTGATCTAATCCATCAAATCCCGCGGCGCGGAGGCGATACAACAAGCGGCCCCCGGATTCGATCGGTTCGATATATCGTTGCGTGCGTGCGAGCAAATCACCATGTTCAGCCCGGTATTCATTCCAGACGTCACCCGCATCCTCAAGGCTGTTATATGCGCCTAGTTGAATGAGCGCCGCGCCCGGGTCGAGTAGCGGGTTGCCAAATTTTGGCGCGGGGCGTGGCAAGTTGGGCGTCTCGAACGATGTATCGCCTTCTTCTGGAATCAGTTCTTGCAACAACCCTTCAATTTCATCGGAAATTGGGTCGGTTTGTTGGAAGTTGTCGGGGCGACGAAGCGGCACTGTCACGCCATCCGTCGCAACAGAGGTTTCTACAACCGGATTAATTTCCACCATCAACGTAGCGGCATCTACAACGATCGGTGCAGAATTGTTCGTTTCCGTCGGGGTGGGTTGCAGCGCAGACATGGTCTCGTCTTCTGCAGTTACGCTTTGCGATGTCGGGGCCAAAGTGGTGGTCGTGTCAACGGATGACGGGCTGGTCTCGGCTAGAACCTCGTTAACGGCTAACCCCTGATTATCAGCCTGAGTGCCTTGCGGGTCGTCCGGTACGACGCGCGCATTGCCTTCCATCGCACGGATGACGGGCACGTCGGTCGCGTCGCGTTGACCAAGTAGGAACCCCCAATAAATAATGCCAGCAACTAGACTTATAGATGCGACAGCACCAAACCAGCGCAGAGCGATAGCCACTACACCAGAAGCCCCAAGCGGGGCGGACTCCTGCGAGTCCGATTCGTAATGCGATTCCTGCATCGGGTTTTCAGCCTTTCACGCATACTTTATATGGTATGCGCCACTACTCCAACCCCATAATGTGCGAATTTACCGCATCTCTTTTGCCGGGGTCACCCCAAGGATACCAAGACCGGCAGCAATAGCAACGGCTACCGCACGGATAAGTGCGATACGGGCGGTACTTTGCTTAGGGTTGTCGGCCTGAATAAAACGCATCTCTGGTTCGATCTTACCAAGGTGTTGGAGCGCGTGAAATTCAGACGCGAGTTCGTAAAGGTAAAACGCGATCCGATGCGGTTCGTTGGTTTTGGCGGCGATTTCCAGCAGGCGAGGCCATTCGGCCAGCTTCTGCGCAAGGCTTAGTTCGGCTGGGTGTTTCAGCAACGTCAGGTCAGCGTTGACGAGGATCGCATCACCAGTTTCTAACCCGGCTTCCCCCGCTTTTATCAGTACTGAATTCACCCTAGCGTGGGCGTATTGGACGTAGAAAACGGGATTATCCTTGGATTGCTCCAGCGCTTTCGCGAAATCGAAATCAAGCGCAGCATCGTTTTTACGAGTCAACATGATGAAACGGGTCACATCTGCGCCCACTTGTTCAACCACGTCGCTTAACAGCACAAAGGTCCCTGCCCGTTTGGACATTTTGAACGGCTCGCCGTTTTTATAAAGCTTCACCAATTGGCAGAGTTTTATATCGAGAGGGACTTTGCTATCTGACAGGGCAGAGACAGCGGCCTTCATACGCTTGACGTAGCCGCCATGATCAGCACCCAACACGTCGATCAGCTCGTCGTATCCGCGTTCGATTTTGTCGAAGTGATACGCGATGTCTGGTGCGAAATATGTCCAACCGCCGTCAGATTTTCTAACGGGCCGGTCAACATCATCGCCGTGTTCAGTGGACTTGAACAGTGTTTGTTCACGCGCTTCCCATCCTTCGGGTAACTTACCCTTAGGGGGTGCAAGCACGCCCTCATAGATCAGGCCCTTGTCGTCAAGGTTGTCCAGCGCGGCTTCGATTTTCCCAGTGCCGTAGAGGGATTTTTCGCTGAAATACACATCCATGGTGACGCCCAGATCTTTCAGGTCGGACCGGATCAATTTCATCATCATCTCTGTCGAGAATTCGCGCAGGTCTTCCAGCCAAACACTTTCCGGTTGGTCGATCAGGCTGTCGCCGTATTCTTCTTTTAACGCTTCGCCGACGGGGATCAGGTAATCACCGGGATATAGACCCTCGACGATTTCAGGTTCCAACCCGTTAGCCTCGCGATAGCGCTCGTAGGCTGAACGCGCCAACACGTCGACCTGTGCACCGCCATCGTTAATGTAATATTCACGCGTAACGTTATAGCCTGCGAAATCCAGCAAGCCAGCCAGTGCGTCGCCAAAGACGGCCCCACGGGTGTGGCCGACATGCAGCGGGCCTGTCGGGTTAGCAGAGACAAATTCTACGTTAACTTTGCGGCCAGCTCCAACGGACGAACGGCCAAAATCAGCGCCTTTGGCCAAAGCTTCGGTCACGATGCCGAACCATAGGGCTGGGTCGAGGCGCAGGTTCAAGAATCCTGGACCAGCGACATCGGCGGTCTGAACACGGGGGTCTTCAGCCAGCTTCATAGCCAAAGCGTCAGCAATATCGCGCGGCTTCATACGAGCTGGTTTTGCCAGAACCATCGCAGCGTTGGTTGCCATATCGCCATGCAACGCGTCTCGGGGTGGCTCAACCGCAACGTTCGCGTAGTTCAAACCGTCGGGCAACACGCCCTCGGTGACCAGCACGTTAAGATTTTCCAGCACGAGTGTTTTGATTTCAGCGAATAGGTTCATGGTCAGCTTTCCAAATAGAATGGGCGCGACATAGCATAGCTAGTCGCGCCCTTCCAGAAGGGATTGCCCGAATGCAGTACGGACAACCCGAAGTTTTTGCCTTAGTGGCCCAGAATCTGCGATAGGAACAGTTGGGTGCGTTCGGATTGTGGATTTGTGAAGAACTGCTCAGGCTCATTCTCTTCAACAATCTGCCCGGCATCCATGAAAATAACGCGGTTCGCCACTTTACGCGCAAAGCCCATCTCGTGGGTCACACAGATCATGGTCATGCCCTCTTCGGCCAGCTCGATCATTGTATCGAGCACCTCCGAGATCATCTCAGGGTCGAGAGCCGACGTAGGCTCGTCGAACAGCATGATCCTTGGCTTCATGCACAATGAACGGGCAATCGCCACACGCTGCTGCTGACCACCGGAAAGCTGGCCGGGGTACTTGTCAGCCTGCTCTGGAATCTTAACCTTTTCAAGGAAGTGCATCGCCGTTTCTTCAGCTTCTTTCTTGGGAACATTACGAACCCAGATCGGCGCCAGCGTGCAATTTTCCAAGATGGTCAGATGCGGGAACAGATTAAAGTGCTGGAAGCACATACCAACCTCGGAACGGATCTTGTCGATATTCTTTAGATCCGAGGACAGTTCGGTTCCATCAACGATGATAGAGCCTTCCTGATGCACCTCGAGGCGGTTAATGCAGCGGATCAGGGTAGATTTACCCGAACCCGATGGACCACACACCACGATGCGCTCGCCGCGATTAACCGTTAGGTTAATGTCTTTAAGCACATGGAATGCGCCGTACCACTTGTTCATTCCAGTGATTTGAATTGCAACCTCGTCAGACACTTGCATCTGCGACCGGTCGATTTCACGATTGATTTCTTCGTTCATTTTAAACGCTCCTAAAACTTAGTGACTGGTCTTGAGCTTGCGCTCTAGATACATGGAATAACGCGACATGCCGAAAGTGAAAACCCAGAACAATATCGCGATGAAAGCGTACAGCTCCCACACAATTCCGTTCCAGTTCTGATCCGCCAAAATCGCACGTGATAGCCCCATAGGATCCAGCAAGCCAACAATCGAAACCAGTGTCGTGTCTTTGAACAGACCTATGAAGTTACTCACGATGTTCGGGATGGAAATTTTCAACGCTTGCGGCATAATAATCAGCCGTGTCGCTTTCCAATAATCCAGACCGAGCGCGTCAGCCGCCTCGTATTGCCCTTTTGGTAAGGCAGCTAAGCCACCACGGATCACTTCGGCCATGTAGGCCGCCGCAAAAAATGTCACCATGATCATAACCCGAAGGACAAGATCGAAGTTGGTGCCAGGAGGCAGGAAGTAGTTCAACAGAACCGATGCCACAAACAACAGAGTGATCAGCGGAACGCCACGGATAAACTCGATGAAGGTCACACAGATTGTCTTCACAATAAGCAACGGAGACTGACGGCCTAGGGCCAACAGCACACCGATTGGCAGCGACAGCGCGATACCTGTAACCCCGATGGTGATCGAGAGCATGAAGCCGCCCATCTGATCGCTATCGATGGATTCAATACCAATCGGCGCGATGCTGTTCAGGCCTGAAATTACAGGGCCGGATATCAGCAACCAATAAATGATTGGTAAAACGCCCGCCGCGATAGTTGCACCAAGACTGCCAATCATTTTTGGCAACATGCCGAGCGCGAAGTATCCTATCACGAAACCAGCCATTGCCGAGAGTGGTAGCCAGATAGAGCCGCCCCAGAGCAAGAAGAAGCCCAAGAATGGATAAACCATCGAGAACAACAGAATCTTGCGCGGTACGGATGTAAACAGGATTGGCGAAATAGCTACGAACAGCAAAATCAATGCTGCGACCGGGCGCCAGTACAGCTCGCGTGGGTAGAAACCGAACACAAGCTGTGGCCAGCGTTCACGAATAACTGCCCAACAAGCCCCTTCGACACCTTCACCGTATTTCTGGGCGATATGCTCACGACAGCCCGAAAGCGAAGTCGCATCCCAGCTGGATTGGAAGAACCATGGCATGAAACCACTAAGCACATAATAAACAGCCCAGATCGACAAAACTGACATGATAATGTTCGGGATAGAGGAAAACAGGTTTTCCATCACCCACTTAAAAATACCTACCTGCGACGAAGGGGGAGGTTTCTCTCCCAGCATTTCGGTGCGGACATAAGATTGATTAGCCATGCTTACCGCTCCCTCATTTTGATAGATTCATTGTACCAGTTCATAACAATGGATACAGAAATCGAGATGCTAAGATACATTCCCATAAGAAGCAGCAAAGACTCCATCTCGCGACCAGTCTGGTTCAGCGTTATGCCGCCCAGTGTTGCCGTGATGTCCATATAACCAACAACAATAGCCAGCGAAGAGTTCTTCGTCAGGTTCAGGTACTGCGAAATCAGCGGTGGAATGATGACACGCAATGCCTGCGGTAATATCACCAAATTCATAACGCGTTTAGGGCGAAGACCCAGTGCCGCCGCAGCTTCGGACTGTCCTTTGGAAACGGCTTGAATGCCTGCACGAACTGCCTCGGCGATAAACGCACCGGTGTAGAACGAAAGCGCCAGCCATAATGCGATCAACGAATTTCGCATCTGGTAACCGCCCTTAAAGTTGAAACCCTTGAACACAGGGTACTCCAGGCCAATTGGCATTCCCATGATGAAGAACATGAGTATCGCCGGGACAAAGAAGATCCCGGTTTTGATCCAGCCGGTAGGCAGAATTTCACCAGTTGCGGCTTGCCGTTTTTTGGCCCAACGGCCAAACACAAAAATTCCGACGATCGACAGGATGAAGGTCGCCACCACAATCATTGAGCCGTCGTTAAACAATGGCTTAGGGAAGTAAATACCGCGATTGGTAATTGCTACAGCATCGCCGAAAAGCATACTCGACACCGCATCTTCGCCTTTGAAGGAGCGCGGAACCGGTAACGTCTCGATGACGACGGCCATAATCAGAACGATCCAGAGCAACACAGGAATGTTGCGGAACATTTCGATATAGACGGTCATAAGCCGTGCTATGATCCAGTTGTGGGACAGGCGCGCAACACCGGCAGTGACGCCGATAACTGTTGCCAAGACGCAACCCATAACTGCTACTAGCAATGTGTTGAGAATACCGACAAGTGCCGCACGTCCATGACTGCTGCGCGAATCGTATTCGATCAGTTTTTGGTTAATATCATAGCTTGCTGGTTCTGACAGGAACCCGAAGCCAAGTTCTTTATCGAGGGCTTCGAGGTTGCTAAGCGTGTTGCTAACCAGCCAAGCGGCGACAAATATCAGCGCGATAAGTGCGATAACCTGAATCGTTATAGAACGGTATCGGGTATCATAAATCAGCATACTCAGGCGAAACGCCTTTTTCTCTGCTGTGTGGTCTGCCACGGACATGGCTCCCCCTCCTATTGAAAAGCCGAGCCGCGAATTATGCGAGGTGGTTTGGCCGCCTCTGCCCGCTGGCTTCAACTAAAGAAACTGTTGGATAATAAAGATGGGGCGCACCGTGTGGCGCGCCCCAAAAGTGTTGATCAGATCAACGGAACGGAGGCGAGTAAATTAGGCCGCCGTCTGTCCACAGTGCGTTAACACCACGTGATAGACCGATTGGAGAGTTTTCGCCAACATTGTTGGAGAAGATCTCGCCGTAGTTACCGCCAGCCAAGATGGCATTTACGGCCCAGTCGGATTCTAGGCCAAGCTGTGCGGCCAACGAACCTTCGTTACCAAGCATACGGTTGATTTCCGAGTTTTTGTGCCCTTGGGACATTTCAACAACGTTTGCTTGCGTGATGCCCAGCTCTTCAGCTGTGATCAAAGCGTTCAACGTCCAACGGCCAATATCTGCCCATTGGTCGTCGCCGTGCGCTACGAGAGGACCAAGAGGCTCTTTCGAAATGATTTCTGGCAACAGCATGTGCTCAGCCGGATTTTCAAATGACTGAATTGTACCAGCCAAAGCCGAACGGTCAGTTGTATACGAATCACATGCGCCAGCTAGATACTGCTGCTGTGCTTCTGCATTGCTTTCAATCGGCACCGGCTCATATGACATTCCGTTTGTGCGGAAGTAGTCAGCCAAGTTCAGCTCGGTAGTTGTACCAGTCTG
This sequence comes from Rhodobacterales bacterium 52_120_T64, assembly GCA_002162875.1. Taxonomy (GTDB): domain Bacteria; phylum Pseudomonadota; class Alphaproteobacteria; order Rhodobacterales; family Rhodobacteraceae; genus NORP23. The sequence continues at coordinate 115,780 of MABA01000011.1, forward strand.
AATACAAATTGTTGCGCCGTCCATGTCGAGAAGAGACTCAACACCCAGATCAACCCGAACCATGAAGCCTTGACCGTCGTAGTAGTCTACACCCAAGAACGTTTGCTTTAGGTCAACGTCACGAGAGAACGTCCATGTTGTGTTGCGCGAAAGCACATCGATTTCACCCGATGCCAAAGCCGCAAAACGTGTTTTGGAGCTAAGTGGAACGAACTTAATCGCGTCGCCGTCACCCAACACAGCGCCAGCAAGTGCGCGGCAGAAGCCAACGTCAAAACCCTGCCAGCGACCGTTTGCGTCCGGGAACGAGAAACCTGGGGAACCTGTGGAAACACCACATGCTAGCTCGCCTTTTGCTTTAACGTCGTCCAACGTGCCGGCTGATGCCATGCCCGCTGTAAGACCAACGGCTGCAATTGCGCCGAAAAGTATAGTCTTTTTCATATTTACCTCTTCCTGGTGATTTGCCCGATAATTTATTCGAGCATGCACCGATCTTATGACCGGAGCGATTCTGTACGCAGCCAACTGGACCGCGACACTGACAGTTTGAACAACTCTTGAGCGTTTGGTCAAGAGAGACGCAAAACGAACATTTAAGTCATTACCACTGACCCTTATGGAAATTTGGCATACGAATACGGCAAATGATCGGTTCTTGACAGTGACTTCTATTCAATTCGTGCAGGAGATTCTTATGAGAAAGGCGAGCGTAGCTAGGGATGCAGGCGGCGGGGGTCTCGGCGCTTGCCCACCATATTCAAAAAAAGAATTTGGTCACATATAGGTCAGCATCTACGACCCAATCAACCCAATCGACCAGTTGATGTATTACATCACGATTCGAAATGTTTTTGCAAATTTTTGAAAAAAATCCGAATGGAGTCGGATACGCGACAGTTTAATGTCGCATAGGGGTACTCGAATACGGGTTACAGGAAGCAATCAAGCCCGATCAAGCAAGTCCATCAATACTGCAGCTTTTTCGAAATCGGATCGTTTGACTTCAGCTGCAGCGCTGGCCGCTTCGTCCACGCCCCATTGTTCCTCTTGCCACGTCTCATCTATGCGAGAAAGTGGCCAAACCACGTCTACACTCAGGTGTTTGGTCGCAACAGCCAGCCCCAAAACCAACGAGCCAGAGATGGTCACGAGGTCGTGTAACGCTGTTAACCGCCAAGGGTCATAAGCAGAAACCACAGCGCGCAGTTTGGCTTGGCCTTCCGCAGGTTGAGGAACATGCATAATCCCAGCCGTTGCAATCAGATCGACATCGTACTTTTGCAACATCCAGTTCAGCATGGGATCCCACGCCTTAGCTTGCCGGCCGACAAGTTCTTTTGGACCGTCCGCGCGGTAACACAGTAGGTCCGTACCGCCGTATTCAGCCAGCATTGCGGCAACCGCAGAATGATCAATAACGACTTTGTCGAGTGTCGCATTAGCGCAACGCGTCAAATGCATTTCGAGAGGGTTAATCGTTTCCTTAACGGCTTCCCATTCCGCGGCAATTCCTTCAGCGACAGCCATAGTCGGCGCCAGCATTGATGCCTTTAGCGGCGTCTTTAATTGCTTGTCGTCCAGAAATATTCCGTATCCTGATGTCTCCGGACGCACAGATACTTCTTTCCAAAACCGTTTTTGTAAGGCTGTATTCATGATCCCACCTGCCAAATATTTTCCAGCGTCGCATCCAGTTCCGCATATCCATCGATGATATAATCGGGCGCAGCTGCTTTGATCCGGTCAAGCGGGTGGTATCCCCAGCTAACCCCTACCGTTGCGAACCCGGCCGCTTTGCCCATTGCGATGTCAAATTCGGTGTCGCCGATCATAACCGCATGCGCTGCCTCGGCGCCCGTATCGCTTAACGCTTGAAGCAACATTGACGGGTTTGGTTTGGATGGATGGAAGTCCGCCGTCTGATGCGTCACAAAAAAATGTCCGATCCCGTGGGAGGCATATGCATGATCTAACCCACGCCGCGCTTTGCCCGTAGCCACACCAAGCAAAGTTGAATCTTGCCGATGCAAGCGTTCCAGCGCTGCCATTGCGCCTGGATACATCGGCGCCGCAGCTTCCGCACCGCTTTCCGCACGCATTTCGATAAAGCTATTGCGATAAGCCTCGACGCCTGCGGTGATTTCAATTGGCGAAAGCTCCGGTGCGATAGTTGCCACAACATTGTCCAACGACAAACCGATGCTCTGTCGAACTCGCTCTGCCGTTGGCTCTGGAAAACCAAGTTTTGCAAACGCACGCCGCATCGCCTCGATTATCACATCCTGACTATCAATCAGGGTGCCGTCCATATCGAACACAACAAGGCGAAGCGGACTCATTCGTGAATCGCGAACGGGTCTTTTGGGGCCCACTTCAGGTTCCAGTTAAAGAAATCCCAAGTGCGTTGCATGTGATCCGGCAGATCGGCCTCGAAGAATAACTCTTTGCCAGTGCGTGGATGCTTGAATTTGATCGAGCGGGCATGCAGGTGCATTTTCTTGGAGATCACACCACCAAGTTGCGAGCCCCATCCTTCACCCTCATTCACTTGCGAAGAGCCACCATATTTGCCATCGCCGGTAATCGGAATACCAATTTCCGCCAAATGCGCGCGCAGCTGATGCGTACGACCGGTAATCGGCGAAAGGCCCAGCCATGTCGCGCGTTTGCCAACAGTTTCGATAACCACGAAATCCGTCGTCGCGCGTTTGGCACCCGGCGTTTCGTCAATCTCGCGCGGTGGAATGCAAACCATCTTTTCGCCGGCGCCATGCGGGCCGTGGCCTGCCTGTTTCACCAACCCAAAGCGGATCGTACCGACCATTTGATCAGGGTGTCCGGCGACCAATGCCCAGTAAATTTTCTGCGTAAACTTGTTGCGAAACGCCATGGTCAACCCTTTGGCAGCCTGCCCGTTTCGCGCCAACAGCAATATGCCTGACGTGTCTTTGTCTAAGCGATGCACCAACTTCGGCTTGGCCTCTAGTTCATAACGCAACGCTTCAAGCATGCCATCCACGTGACGCGTCGTGTTTGTACCGCCCTGCACTGCCAAGCCCGCTGGCTTGTTCAGCACGATAATATCGTCGTCTTTGTAAATCACACAATCCTGAATCATCCGCGCATCGGCGTCAGAAACATGTACCCGCTCGGCACGTTGCTTGGCAGCTTCGTCCGGCGTGGGCAGTGGTGGTATGCGAACCGATTGCCCCTCGACCAAACGGGTAGACGCCTTAACACGCCCGCCTTCAACACGGATTTCACCCTTGCGGCACATCTTTTCGATCCGCCCCTGCGAAACATGCGGGTACACGCGCCTAAACCAACGATCAAGGCGTTGATCATCACCGTCTGCATCTACTTCGCGAATATGTACGCCACTCATGTCAGGCTCCGTGCGATTGTCATTCCAAGGAATAGCGCACCGATGGCCAGAACGACTGATCCGCCCATGTATACGCTGGCGCTCGCATAACGCCCACGCTCCAACAAGTAAAGCGAATCGAGCGAATAGGCGGAAAATGTTGTAAATCCGCCCAATAGTCCCGTCATTAAAAACGGTGCGTATCTTGAGAAACTACCGTCCATTCTTTCCAATAAATAAAACGCTAACAGCCCCATCAGAAATGAACCGACGACATTGACGAACATCGTGCCATAGGGAAATCCGGCCCCCATCGCGCGCAAAATCATTGTGCCGCTAAGAAATCGCAACGACGCCCCGAGCGCACCGCCAAGGGCGACTTGAAGTAATACCGGCATGTTAGTCCTTTCGCTTCGCACGCAACTTGGAAAAGTAGTCGAGCCGTTTTTTAAGTTCCCGCTCGTGCCCACGTTCAACGGGTAAATAATACACGCCGCGCTTCATTGTGTCAGGAAAATAGTTCTGCCCCGAAAAGCCATCTTCGGCGTCGTGGTCGTACTGATACCCCTCACCAAAGCCGTGATCTTTCATCATTGATGTCGGTGCATTCAAAATATGCTTGGGCGGAGGTTCGGAACCCGTCTGTTTTGCAGCCGCAACAGCATTTTTGTAGGCAGCATACGACGCATTCGATTTCGGGGCGAGCGCCAGGTACATCACCGCCTGCCCTAATGCCAATTCCCCTTCAGGAGATCCGAGCCGTTCATACGTTTGCCACGCATCAAGACATAAACGTTGTGCATCTGGGTCCGCCAGACCGATATCTTCAACAGCCATACGCGTAATACGTCGCGCTAAATAGCGCGGATCTTCGCCGCCTTGCAGCATTCGCGCGAACCAATACAAGGCGGCATCAGGGTCTGAACCCCTAACAGATTTGTGAAGCGCAGAGATGAGGTTGTAATGTTCTTCACCCGATTTGTCGTACTTGGGCGCACGGCGAGACAGGCGTTTAGACAGATCATCACGATCAACTTTGCCCTGCCAGACGAACACCTGTTCAAGTAGGTTAAGCAACGCGCGGCCATCGCCATCAGCCATTTCCATCAACGCATCCCGCGCATCGGCGGTAACAGGCAAGGCTTTGTCCATTTCCTTTTCGGCGCGCTGGATAAGCAGCTCCATTTCCGCCAATGTGAGGCGGTTAAGGATCATCACCTGTGCGCGGGACAAAACCGCAGAGTTCAGCTCGAAACTGGGATTTTCGGTTGTAGCGCCAACGAGAAGAATAGTGCCATCTTCCATATGCGGCAAAAACCCGTCCTGCTGCGCCTTGTTGAAACGGTGTATCTCGTCGACGAATAGCAACGTACCTTTACCGTTCTGACGGCGGATTTTTGCGGCCTCAAACACTTTGCGCAGGTCCGGCATGCCAGTGAAAATTGCGCTGATCTGGATAAACGTCAGATCGGTTTCATCAGCCAGAAGACGCGCGATTGTTGTCTTTCCTACGCCGGGTGGTCCCCAAAGGATCAACGACGACAGATTTCCGTGCAACAACATCTGGCCAAGTGGGCCATCCGACCCGAGAATGTGTTCTTGCCCGATCACTTCCGTCAACGATTTTGGCCGAAGCCGATCGGCTAGCGGACGTGGAGCGTTGTTGGGCGTTTCGCCTGCGATGTCAAAAAGATCGGCCATATTCCAGACCTACCGCGAAACGTGACAAAGGAAAAGGCGCGTCTACTCCACTGGCAGTGCAAACACGACGACGAGCGCTAGAATAACGGCCAGCAAACTAAACCAGATTGTTTGTTGCATACGTTTATGACCTGTTAACAGTTTTCGCGTCACAATAATCGCGATGACGACTTGCATCATGTAATAAAAGGCAAAGGTGCGGGATGCTATGGCGATGACTTCGAATATATCGAACAGCCAGATCAATGCGATCGAAAATGCGATTAAGACCGGATAGGCCAACCGCTCGGACACACGGTTGCCCGTTTCCTCAACGACTAACCCACCTGCCCCGACAGTGTCCGCGATGCCTGCGGAAAGTTGGCTCATCAATGCGGCGAAGATTAACAAGAATGGTAAAACCCAAGCCACATTTCCAGAAATGCTAATGATAGCCGTATCGTCTGCAGTTTCTGCAGGTAGGTAAATCAACACCGGTAGGATCAATGCGACGAATAGCAGGTATATCACAGCGCTTGATACTTGCGCCCACAGCATTGTGCGCGCCCGCATTGCCGCTGGATAAGACCCGCCTAGATAACGGGATGTTTCAAACCCCTGAACAACCAACAACATACCGCCGAGCATGCGTAGGCGTGTAAGGAGATCCAGCTCGGATTTAGGAAGATCAGCGTTCCACACTCCGTTGTCGACGTTATAGGCAAGCAGAGCAAACAATAATGCGATGATGATCGCAAGCTTGATAGAAACCGAAACCGTCTCAACCAGTTCCAGACCTTTCAGGCCTTTGCGCCAACCGACAACACCGATCGAGACGAGAATTGTTGTCGCGAGAATACCTTCGGTGGTGTCGCCTGCAAAAGGTGTCATAGACAACGCAAAGGAAGCCAGCAGGCGAATGTAAAACGCGACGGATATTATGTAGGCGATACTTAAAGAAACATTGGATATTCTGGCGGCAAATAGCAGGTTACGAGAACCAATTGGCGTAACTTCAAGTTTTTCGCTATTTCGGATGTTGAAGCGGATTACATGACCAATCGCAAAAGCCAGAACCACAATAATCAGCATGGCGGCAACAGCGAGGGAACCAGCAACGGCAGCCAGCAGTGGTGCAATAACCAAGAACCCGCTACCTATGATCGAGGCAAGTGGCGTTACCGTCGCTTGCCACCATGGGTTTTCGCGCACCTTGGGGGCCAGTGAAAATCCGGTCAAAATTAGTGCGACAAGGACAATAGTGCCGTCAAAAACTGTCATTCACTCACGCCCTCAACAAGAAAAAACCCCGGGCGTTAACCCGAGGTTTCAATGTGCGCATCCTTCCGGATAAACGCAATTTATTCGTCAGCGGCGACTTCTTCAAGCGCAACGCGGGCTTTGTCGCCTGCGCCTTTGGCGTCTACGTCGCGGTCAACAAGCTCGATGATTGCCATCGGTGCCATATCGCCAAAACGGAAGCCGGCTTTAAGAACGCGGGCATAACCACCGGAACGTTCAGCGTAGCGTGGACCAAGAATGTCGAACAATTTCTTGACGGCATCTTCCTGACGCATACGCGATTGCGCGATACGACGGGAGTGCAAGTCGCCTTTTTTACCTAGCGTGATCATCTTGTCGATGATGCGCTTCAATTCTTTGGCTTTCGGCAGAGTCGTTTTGATCTGCTCATGCTCAACCAACGAGCATACCATGTTCGCAAACATCGCTTTGCGGTGTTCGTGTGTACGGTTTAATTTACGGTAACCATTACCATGACGCATTTTCTTAATCCTTCATTTATACTTTGTCTGGCAGCCCATGCGGGTGGAACTACTCTCCTTGGGGCAGTATTGCCCGGATATTCCCCGCCAACGCGGGCATTTTTATGGGTGCGTGATCTCCCACGCACCCAAATTCTTAGAAGTGGTCTTCGAACTTTTTCGCTAGCTCTTCGATGTTGTCTGGTGGCCAGTCGATGATGTCCATACCAAGGTGCAGACCCATAGTTGTCAGCACTTCTTTGATCTCGTTCAAAGATTTGCGGCCGAAGTTCGGCGTACGCAGCATCTCTGCTTCGGTTTTCTGGATCAGATCGCCGATGTAAACGATGTTGTCGTTCTTCAGGCAGTTTGCCGAACGTACAGACAATTCCAGTTCGTCCACTTTCTTCAACAGAAGAGGGTTGAACTCTAGATCGTCTTCTTCGTCATCACGGCCAGCCGCTTCAGGCTCGTCGAAGTTAACGAATACAGCCAGTTGATCCTGAAGGATACGGGCCGCAAAAGCGATCGCGTCTTCGGAAGAAATCGAACCGTCAGTTTCAACAGTCAATGTCAGCTTGTCATAATCCAGAACCTGACCTTCGCGGGTTGGTTCAACTTTATAAGAAGCTTTAGTCACTGGCGAGAACAGCGCATCAACAGAAATCAGGCCGATTGGCGCATCTTCTGGGCGGTTCTTGTCTGCAGCTACATAACCTTTGCCGGTTTCAACGGTCAGTTCCATGTAAAGCGTCGCGCCATCGTCGAGGTGACAGATAACATGATCTTTGTTCAGGATCTCGATGCCGTTGGTTTCAGCGATATCGCCAGCCGTTACAACACCCGGGCCTGTTGCGTTAATTGCAACACGTTTCGGGCCTTCGACTTCCATAGAAACCGCAACACCTTTGAGGTTCAAGACGATGTCGGTAACGTCTTCACGTACACCGGCAACGCTGGAAAACTCGTGCAAGACATTATCAATCTGCACCGACGTGATAGCCGCGCCCTGAAGCGAGGACAACAAAACGCGACGAAGCGCGTTGCCGAGTGTCAGACCAAAGCCGCGCTCGAGTGGCTCGGCGACAGCCGTTGCCATGCGTAGTGCGTCTGCGCCGGATTTGATTTCCAGCGACGTTGGGCGGATGAGTTCCTGCCAATTCTTGTGGATCATATTATGGCCTCCATACTTGTTCCCGACTGGATCCGGTGGGGAACGCCCGAGGTTTGTAAATAGAATAGACTGCGCCCGAAAATGCGGGCGCAGTCCAGTAGTGAAATGTCGTTATACGCGGCGACGCTTTGGTGGGCGACAGCCGTTGTGGGCCATTGGGGTCACGTCACGGATCGATGTAACGTTCAAACCAATTGCAGCCAACGCACGAAGTGCTGACTCACGACCCGAACCGGGGCCCTGAACTTCAACTTCAAGCGTTTTCATGCCATGCTCTTGCGCTTTTTTGCCTGCATCTTCGGCAGCCATCTGCGCTGCATAAGGTGTAGACTTACGCGAGCCTTTGAAACCCATTGTGCCAGCGGAAGACCATGCAATTGCATTGCCCTGTGCGTCAGCGATCAGGATTTTTGTGTTATTGAAAGAAGAGTTAATGTGCGCAACACCAGTTGAGATGTTCTTGCGGACTTTCTTCTTCATGCGAACTTTTTCACGTGCCATTAGATCGACCCTCCCTTATTTCTTCTTACCAGCAATGGCCTTTGCAGGACCTTTGCGAGTACGAGCGTTCGTGCTGGTACGCTGACCACGCACAGGAAGACCACGACGGTGACGCAAGCCACGGTAGCAACCAAGATCCATCAGGCGTTTGATGTTCATCTGAACTTCGCGGCGACGGTCGCCTTCAACCTGGTAGTTCGCATCGATGTGCTCGCGGATGGCCAAAACTTCAGCGTCCGACAATTCGTTAACGCGGCGTGGGCCTTCGATTTTCACAGCTTCGCAGATCGACTCTGCAGACGTGTTGCCGATCCCGTGGATGTAGGTAAGGGCGATAACCACCCGTTTGTGTGTGGGGATATTTACCCCTGCAATACGTGCCAAAAATTGGCCTCCATTCTCTCGTTTGCGGCTCCGTCACTCCGGAACCTTTTTTCACAACTAAAGCCCATCGTCCTTACTTAGGCTGATGGGCCATTTGCCCATTACTCGGGCCGAGTTTCTTGCGATCCGAATCGGACAACGCAAACACTCACCTTTCGGGAAGTTCGCGGATTATAGGAGCATCCACAGCACCGTCAACCCCGATTACCGGGCTGAACGTACAACTGAATTATTTAATTCCAGCCAATTCACGAATGCGATCTAGATCCTTTTTACCCTGCTGGTTGTCCAACGCACCACTAACGCGCGCTGCAACTTCGTCGATCTCGCCGAGCCCCTCTACGCGGGACAACTGACCGTGCGCATAGTAATACCCGATCAACGGCGACGTATCGCGATAATAAGCCATCAACCGCGTGCGCAAAGATTCTTCGTTGTCGTCAGCGCGACGCGTAAACTCATGGCTGCTACAATTATCACACTCACCGTCTTTAGTCGGTTTTTTCGTAACATCATGGTAAACAGCCCCACACTTGCTACAAGTATACCGGCCAGTAATACGCGAAACCAAAGCTTCGTCGTCAACCTTCATCTCAACTACCGCGTGAAGTGTTTGCCCCTTGCTTTCCAACAATACCCCCAGCGCATCAGCTTGCGCCAAAGTCCGTGGGAAACCATCAAAAATGAAGCCAGCACCGCTGGTATTATTGTCCAGCTGCTCTGCAATAAGACCAATGACGATCTCGTCCGTTACCAACTCGCCACGATCCATAACCGCAGCTACCTGCTTGCCCATATCGGTGCCGGACGTACGTGCAGCGCGCAGCATGTCACCCGTGGACAGTTGAACCATATCCCGCTCGGCAACCAATCGGTGCGCTTGCGTTCCTTTACCAGCGCCCGGTGGGCCAAGCAGAATTATGTTCATTTACGGAGACCTCTAGATTTTGCTTTATTCTTACCACGCAATTTCGATTTCTCGATTAGGCTTTCATATTGATGCGCCATCATATGTGACTGTACCTGTGTGATCGTATCCATAGTCACAGATACGATAATCAGTAGCGACGTACCACCGAAGTAGAATGGGATAGCTGTCTTAGAGATCAAGATCTCTGGCAACAGTACAACTGCTGTCAGATATGCCGAACCAACGACCAACAGGCGAACCATCACGTAATCAAGATAAAGCGCTGTTTTTGCACCTGGGCGAATACCCGGAACAAACCCACCTTGTTTTTTCAGATTGTCGGCAACGTCTTCAGTTTTGAAAGCGACATTGGCGGTATAAAAATACGCGAAGAACACAACCATTGTTGCGTAGAACAGCATGTAAAGAGGCTGTCCACGGCCCATATACGCAGCGATCGTAGCCGCAATACCGGTACTGTCAGAACCCGAGAACGTTGCAAGCGTAGTCGGCATCAACAACAAGGAGCTAGCGAAAATCGCGGGAATAACGCCGGCGGGGTTCAGCTTCACAGGAAGGTGACTGCTCTCGCCGCCATATACCTTCATGCCAACTTGGCGTTTTGGGTATTGAATATGGATTTTACGCAATGCGCGCTCCATGAACACCACAAAGGCGATAACAACAACGACCATCACCATAACGCCGATAATCAGCGCAGGGCTAAGAGCACCAGAGCGACCGGATGCAAAGAATTGCACCAATGCGGCTGGAAGTTCTGCAACGATGCCTACGAAAATAATTAGCGAGATACCGTTGCCAATACCGCGCGCTGTGATCTGTTCACCCAACCACATAAGGAACATGGTGCCGCCAACCAGCGTGATCATCACGGTAGCGCGGAAGAATAGACCTGGATCCGAGGCCAACCCTTGAGATTCAAGGCCTGCAGCCAAGGCATAGGATTGGAACATCGCAAGGAAAACCGTACCGTAACGTGTGTACTGGTTGATTTTCTTACGACCTTGTTCGCCTTCTTTTTTCAACGCTTCCAGTTGTGGAACCATAGAAGTCAAAAGCTGAATAATAATGGAGGCCGAGATATACGGCATAATACCAAGCGAGAAGATCGCCATACGGCTGACCGCACCACCTGTGAACATGTTAAGCATGTCACCGATACCGCCGCGCGTAGATTCAAAGAACGCCGCCAATTGTGTCGCGTCGATGCCCGGTACGGGAATATATGTACCCATCCGGTAAACCAACAACAAACCAAGCGCGAACAGGATGCGCTGTTGAAGCTCTTTGGCTTTACCAAAAGAACCCCAGCTTAGGTTCGATGCCATTTGTTCTGCTGCCGATGCCATAATCATGGCCCTCCCAAAAGTGCGCCGCCAAAACCCCTTTGAAGGGTGTCAGCGGCGCGAAATATTTTCACTGTCTAAGATGTAAGGCGCATTGGCCGCGCCCACAAGTCATTCGCGCCACTCTTTTCGGCTTAAGCCGGAAGAGTTACGGAACCACCGGCTTTTTCGACTGCTTCAACAGCAGATTTCGAGGCACCAGTAACAGTTAGATTTACTTTAGATGTCAGGTCACCTTTGGCCAGCAAACGAACACCGTCCAACTTGCGACGAACGAGACCGGATTCAATCAGGACATCTTCAGTGATATCTTTTTTGGCGTCGATCTTCTTCTCGTCGATGAATTTCTGAAGGATGCCTAGGTTGATAACCGCATGCTTCTTAGGGTTACGCATGTTGAAGCCACGTTTAGGCAAACGCATGTATAGTGGCATTTGGCCGCCTTCAAAACCGCCAATAGTAACACCTGAACGGGATTTCTGACCCTTGATACCACGGCCACCCATTTTACCGGTACCGGAACCTGGACCACGGCCAACACGCTTCGAGCGTTTGGTTGCACCGGGGTTATCGCTTAGTTGATTCAATTTCATGACGCTATCTCCTTTGGCCGGAACTACCCCCCGATTGCGTCTAAAGGGGTAAACACGGCATTACATTTGATTCTGTAGGCGGTTGCCCACTCGCGTGCGTATAAACGGGATGCGCGGGGTTATCAAGAGGGGTTGCGAGGTGATCGGCGTTGGCCGTTAACCTTTGGCAATTTCGCCGGAATATCGTGTGCACAACGCGTACACAATGCGTGCACAATGCGTATGTACGTTTTTGTGGCTGGGAGTGTTAACGAATTGAGATCGGATTGCCCAATGTGAGAGTCGCGCCGACATAAGTGGGAGCAACCACGCATCCTGCTTTCTATCCGACGGTTTCAGGTTATCACTCCTTCTCAGCTCTAATTGCAACGACGTAAAGTTTGCGCGGCGAAAGTGGCCCTCGAATAAATCGGGCTACTTCGACAAACACCATTTCTGTAGATTCATAATTGCTCAGATAAATGAACGGCTCACCGTATGCAGTTTGTTTAAAATCGCTATCTGAATACAACCAAATTATGTCGTTCGGTTGGATACCGTCTGACCGCAAGCGTTCTGATGGTTCAAATGTACCAGATAAATCTAAGTCTGAATAATAATAGATGCGGTCAGAAGGGTTTGTTTCAGTAAGAACGTCGGAAAGACTATTTGGTTGCCCACGCAGCTCTCTCTTATTCGACCGAAAACTCAAATAAACTGGGGACACCACTGAATAGGAAAACCCCATATCACTCGGAAGAATGTCTACTGTCGTATCTTTGACATCCGCAAATAGGAAGCCACAGTTTGGTTCAAGCCAAGCGACCTGTTGGTAGTTATCGCTACTTGAAAACTGTCGAGCCCTCAGCAAATATGGACTGGCTTCTGTTAACGGTATTACACCCGGTTGACCATCACAAGCAGCCATGAAGATTAATATATTCTCCCTGAAAAACTCAGGCGTCATTGCTCCGTGAAAGTTTGGGGGGCCAATTTCACCACTATTGCTTTGTCCCGCGGTAGAACTTCCGAACGAAGAAACAATAAAAGTCAAAGCAATCGCTCCAACATTTTTTGAAATTCTAAATCTAAAAAACATAACTACCTCTAGAAAATTGATACAGTTTGCATCTAGCAGATTTGTGTAGTCCGGACAGTAAGAATTTGTGCCAACGTGACATTCACAAATTGAGCCACAAAGCGTGTTGCGGTGTATTAGGTGCAACTAAATAGAATAAGACAGATTCTAAAAACAAAAAAACGCCCCGAGGCTTTCCTCAAGGCGTTTTCAAATTTCGTAATGGCGGGTGAAACACCCAAAAGGGGTTAACCTTTTTCCTCAATGATCTCGACCATATGCGAGATCTTGCGAACCATGCCGCGAACCGAAGGAGTGTCTTCTAGTTCACGAGTTTTGTGCATCTTGTTCAGACCCAGACCTTTTAGCGTAGCTAGTTGGTCTTTTGGGCGGCGGATCGGCGAACCGGTCTGCTTAACAACGATAGTTTTAGCCATTGCTCAGTTCCCTTATGCTTCTGCAACTTCAGCGGTTTCTTCAACCACTGGAGCCGCGTCAGTTTTAGGCAGAATGTCCGAAACCTTTTTACCACGACGCTGTGCAACATTACGTGGGGAGGATTCCTTGCGGAGACCATCCATCGTTGCGCGGATCATGTTGTAAGGGTTCTGCGAGCCGATGGATTTCGAGACAACGTCCTGAATTCCAACCATCTCGAATACCGCACGCATAGGACCACCGGCGATGATGCCAGTACCCGCAGGTGCTGAACGCATCACAACCTTACCAGCACCGTGACGCCCATTCATGTCGTGGTGCAAAGTGCGGCCTTCACGCAGAGGAACGCGGATCATCTGGCGTTTGGCTTGCTCAGTGGCTTTCCGAATTGCTTCAGGAACCTCTTTAGCTTTACCTTTACCAAAGCCAACGCGGCCTTTCTGGTCGCCAACAACTACCAAAGCAGCAAAGCCGAAGCGCTTACCACCTTTAACAGTTTTGGACACACGGTTGATCGCAACTAGGCGATCAGCGAATTCCGGCGTTTCGTCACGATCGCGACGTTTACCCCGGCGATTATCTTCTCTTGCCATAGTAGCTCTCCTAGAACTTCAGACCGCCCGAACGGGCCGCCTCTGCCAACGCTTTGATTTTCCCGTGGAACAGGAAACCGCCGCGATCGAAATACACATCTTCCACACCGGCTTTTTTAGCACGTTCGGCAATAACCGAACCCACTTTAGCTGCTGCTTCAATGTTGTTTTTGCCCACAAAGCCCAAGGCCTTCTCGAGGGTTGATGCCGATGCGAGGGTTACACCCTGCGCGTCGTCGATCAACTGAACCGAGATGTTCTTGCCTGAACGGTGAACGCTAAGACGTGGACGACCATTAGCCATCTTACGTAGTTTGCTCCGGGTGCGCATGCGACGCTTTTGGAACAATTCTCTTTTAGAAATTGCCATATCGTGCGCTCCTTATTTCTTCTTACCAGCTTTTTGACGGACAAATTCGCCAACGTAGCGGATACCCTTGCCTTTATAAGGCTCGGGCTTGCGCCAGTCGCGAATTTCCGCTGCAACCTGACCAACAACCTGCTGGTCATTGCCTTCGACGACGAGTTGTGTCGGCTTAGGTACGGCTACAGTGATCCCTTCCGGGATATCAAAAAGAACGTCATGGGAATAACCGAGCGACAGTTTCAGGACTTTGCCCTGAAGTGCTGCACGATAACCAACACCGCGGATTTCAAGATGCTTCTTGAAACCACCGGTCACACCCTGCACGAGGTTTGCAACCTGTGTGCGGGACATGCCCCACTGCTGACGCGCCCGTTTGGACGTGCCACGTGGAGTGACGCTGACTGCATTATCTTCCACGATGATGTTTACATCGTCGGAAGCACGGAACGAACGGGTGCCGTTAGGCCCCTTAACTTCTATGGTCTGGCCCGAGACGGACGCTGAAACGCCGCCAGGAAGCTCGACCGGTTTTTTACCAATACGAGACATAACCTACCCCTTAGAAGATTGTGCACAAGATTTCGCCACCGACATTGTCGGCACGAGCTTGTGCATCGGACATAACACCCTTGGGCGTGGAGACGATCGCAATACCAAGGCCCTGACGGACGGTAGGGATGTCTTTCACACCAACGTAAACGCGGCGACCAGGGGTCGATACACGTTTAAGCTCACGGATAACCGGTTCGTCATCGTAGTATTTCAACTCGATGATGATCTGTGGTTTGCCGTCGGCGTCTTTTCCAGATTCATAGCCACGAATGTAGCCTTCGGATTTAAGCACGTCCAGAACCCATGCACGCAGCTTGGAAGCTGGTGTGTGAGTGGAGGATTTGCCACGCAATTGTGCGTTACGAATACGTGTCAGCATATCGCCGAGAGGATCGTTCAAGTTCATTTTATACCCTCCTTACCAGCTAGATTTAACCATGCCCGGGATCTGACCAATGGAGGCCAAATCGCGCAGCGCGATACGGGACATTTTAAGCTTACGGTAGTAAGCCTTCGGACGACCAGTTACCTGACAACGATTGTGCAGGCGTGTTGCCGAAGAATTACGAGGCAATTTGGCGAGTGCCAGATTAGCCTTGAAACGCTCTTCAACAGGCAGGTCTTTATTCATCGCGATCTCTTTGAGAGCTGCGCGTCGGTCAGCGTATTTCGCCACCAACTTCTGCCGCTTCAATTCGCGTTGGATCATACATACTTTAGCCATGTTTTTCTCTCCTCCCGCGCTAGTTAGTGAAAGGCATGTTGAATTGCTTCAACAGCGCTTTCGCTTCCGCATCGGTATCCGCGGTGGTGCAAATTACGATATCCATGCCCCAGAACTGATCAACTTTATCAAAGTCGATCTCAGGGAATACGATATGCTCTTTCAGGCCCATGGCGTAGTTGCCACGACCGTCAAACGACTTGCCCGAGATACCACGAAAGTCGCGGATACGAGGCATAGCAACAGTAACCAGACGATCCAAGAAATCGTACATACGGTCGCCGCGCAGTGTCACTTTGACACCAAGAGGCATATCTTCACGAACCTTGAAACCCGCGATGGATTTTTTGGCTTTGGTGATGACAGGCATCTGGCCGGCAATTGCCATAAGATCAGCGTGAGCGGAGCGGATTTTCTTGCTGTCTGCGACAGCTTCGCCAACACCCATGTTCAAAACGATTTTTTCCAGCTTAGGAATCATCATTTCGTTCTTGTAGCTGAATTCTTCTTTCAGCGCGCCGCGGATAGTCTCTGCGTATTGCGCTTTAAGGCGAGGTGTATAATCAGTCATTGATCACTTCCCCAGATTTTTTCGCGTAACGCACTTTCTTGTCGCCTTCCATACGGAAACCAACACGAGTAGCGCCACCATCTTTAGGATCGATGAGTGCGAGGTTTGAAAGCTGGATCGCAGCAGGTGTTGGCACGCGGCCGCCCTGTGCAGTCTGGCTTTGTTTCGTGTGACGGATCATCATGTTGACGCCGTCTACAATTGCTTTACCGGCGGAAGGGTTAACCGAAACGATCGCCCCTTCTTTGCCTTTGTCCTTACCAGTAAGAACAACGACTTTATCGCCTTTACGGAGCTTAGCAGCCATTACAGCACCTCCGGAGCAAGTGAAATGATTTTCATGAAGTTCTTTGAACGAAGCTCGCGAACAACTGGGCCAAAGATACGAGTGCCGATTGGCTCTCCGGCGTTGTTCAGCATTACCGCTGCGTTTGTGTCGAAACGGATGGCTGTGCCATCTTCGCGACGAACTTCTTTGCGTGTGCGTACTACAACTGCTTTGTGAACGTCGCCTTTTTTCACGCGACCGCGTGGAATGGCTTCTTTCACAGAAACAACAATAATATCACCAACGCTGGCATATCTCCGTTTGGAGCCGCCTAGAACCTTGATGCACTGAACACGGCGAGCGCCGCTATTGTCAGCAACATCCAGATTAGTCTGCATCTGGATCATAATGTTTCTCCCGACCTATCGGGGCCAAATGCAGTAAATGGCCCCACGGTTTCGATTATACTGTTGGTGAACCTTAAGCGGTTATCACTTCCCAGCGTTTAGTTTTCGACTTTGGTGCACATTCCTGAATTTGGACTGTATCACCAACATTGAAAGCATTCTGCTCATCGTGCGCCCGGTATTTCTTGGACTTACGAATGGTTTTCTTCATTACAGGGTGCGTAAAGCGACGTTCGACGGAAACTGTAACAGTCTGTGCGTTGGCGTTGCTTGTAACGACACCGGATAGGATTCTTTTTGGCATCTTTTACACCCTTATTCAGCTGCTGCGGAGGCAGCTTTTTCGTTTAGGATAGTTTTCACACGAGCAGCGTCACGACGGGCGCTTTTCATGCGGGCAGTACCCTCTTGTTGACCAGTAGCCTGTTGAAAACGCAGGTTAAAGCTCTCTTTTTTCAGTTTATCCAGCTCTTCACGGAGCTGGTCTGGTGTCTTTTCACGTAGTTCATTAGCGTTCATAACGCGTCTTTTCCTTTCAACATCACTGGTGGGCCCAAACGGGTCACCCTGATTCCAGTGGAGTCAGTTACAGAAGTGGCTCGAATACAGGGGGTGGCGGAGTTTGGCAAGGGGAAATTTACCAGAGTGATTTATCGGACTTAATTGCATCAGCTTTGCGGACAAAACGAGCGTTCACAACACCGGCAAAGATCGTACCGTCTGAATGCCATAATTTGGAGAATTACGCAACTTGATATAGGCTTCAGATGGGCAGTGTATTTGCCCGATGTAACTATTTTGGGAGTATGAATAAGATGTCGATAAAGCAAAGCGCCCGCGAATTCTTTGATGCTTGTGAAACTGGCAAGGGTTGGGAAGTTTGCCAGCAATGGTGCCATGATGGCGCTACCTTTTCTGTTCAGGCAGACGCACTGGCAGAGGTAACGACAATTGAAGGCTATACTGAATGGTTGAAAGGTCTTCTAGTCGCTGTTCCCGATGGCCACTACCATATGCAATCGTTCTCTGAAGACGACGGAAATAGGAAAGTAGTCGTAACCTCGGTTTTCCATGGCACGCATACAGTAGATGCCGGAATGGGAGCGCCCACAGGTAAGACCGTTGCCACCGATTACGCTTATGTCATGGATTTCGAAGGTGACAAGATCAAACATATGACCAAGATTTGGAACGATGGCCACGCGCTTAAGCAATTTGGCTGGGCCTAAGCTTACCCTGTTAACTTACTTTCGACGAAAAAAGTGGGGAAGTTAGGATACTGAATAAACCCACCTCCCCCTCACTCGGCTTGCCAGACCACACCCCGGACCTGCCTGATGTCCAGGTGTGGTCTGATCTGTTTGGCGGTCGAGGCACGGGGTTTGTTTTATGGCGGGAAATGACGATATTGGGCTCTCTTTGACCTAACCTCGCAGAACCCGTCTGCAGGAAATGCAGACTTTTCGCGGCAAATGTGGTAACTACTTTGAATTCATTTTGAAGGTATCGATTATGTTTTGCTGTACAGAATCCGAGATAACCCTAAGAAGCCATTTTGAAGATGCGTATCGCCGGTCACGCGTACCGGTTATTCAGGAGATCGAGCGCAGAGTGTGCGGATGTGATTACGGTGGCAATAGTTGGACAACGAAGGAACAGGCCGATGCGCTGATCGGGCAGCTAAGATTGGACAAGCACTCGGACCTTCTTGATCTCGGGGCTGGCACAGGTTGGCCCGGTATTTATATGGCTAAGGAGACGGGTTGCGCTGTCAGTCTTGTTGATTTGCCTGAAATCGGACTTCAGCTTGCTAAGAAACGTGCGGCGGAAGAAGGGTTGGAGCAGCGCGTTTCGGTAACAATCGCGGATGCCGCAGATCTGCCTTTTGCGAAAGGTAGTTTTGATGCCATCAGCCATAGCGATCTGCTTTGCTGCCTTATCCGTAAGGACGTCGTACTTCAACAATGTGTAAGAGTATTAAGGCCGCAGGGATACATGGCCTTCACGGTTATATCAATCACGCGAAACCTTTCGAAAACCCAACACGAACGCGCCATTGCCAACGCGCCGGGTTTCGCTGAAATTGAAATCGACTACCACTCGCTTCTTAAAAACACAGGTTGGCGTGTGACCGATTGGAGCGACCTTACTGACGAATATAGGGAAAGCTGTGTTCGCCAGATTGACGCCGATGCAGAAAACCAAAGTGCGTTGGAAAACCTGCTGGGTTCGCAAGAAACCAAGGAGCGGGCATCGAATTGGGGCGCAAAGCTTGACGCTATGAACGACGGTCTGCTTTTGAGGGAACTATTTGTGTGTCAGCCCGCGTAAACCGCGAATGGCGATGCCTACCCCCACACGCCCAATGTAAAAAAACCCCCGACTTTGAAAGTCGAGGGTTTTTCAATTCTTAAAACGTTGTGACGTTCTTACCAGTCTTCGCGGGTGACAATCCGTGTTTTGACTGCCAATTTCATTGCAGCAAGGCGCAGCGCCTCTTTTGCAGTTTCTTCGTCAACACCGTCAATCTCGAACATGATACGGCCAGGTTTAACCTTAGCAACCCAACGGTCGATAGAGCCTTTACCTTTACCCATACGAACTTCGATAGGTTTGGCTGTCACTGGGACATCAGGGAAAATCCGGATCCATACACGGCCCTGACGTTTCATGTGACGCGTCATGGCACGACGAGCGGCCTCGATTTGACGCGCGTTGATACGCTCGGGTTCAATTGCCTTCAGTGCATATTGCCCAAAAGTGATGTCCGATCCGCCTTTAGCTTGACCGTGGATACGGCCTTTAAACTGCTTGCGGAATTTGGTGCGTTTAGGTTGAAGCATTGTTCATCCCTCCCTTTAGCGATTGCGCTGAGGGCGTTGTGGACGATTGCCACCACCCTCTTGCATTTCAGCCATACGACGATCGTGTGCTTGTGGATCGTGCTCCATGATCTCGCCTTTGAAGATCCAGACCTTGATACCGATGATACCATAAGCAGTCATAGCTTCTACGTGAGCGTGATCGATGTCGGCGCGAAGTGTGTGCAAAGGCACGCGGCCTTCACGGTACCATTCGGTCCGCGCGATTTCAGCACCACCAAGACGGCCAGCACAGTTGATACGAACACCCAAGGCACCCATACGCATTGCGTTCTGAACCGAGCGCTTCATAGCGCGACGGAAAGATACGCGGCGTTCTAGCTGCTGCGCGATGTTCTCGCCAACCAAGCGTGCGTCGATTTCCGGCTTGCGAACTTCAACAATGTTGAGGTGCAATTCGGAGTCGGTCATCGCAGCAAGCGCTTTACGCAATGTTTCGATGTCTGCACCCTTCTTTCCGATGATAACACCGGGACGGGCTGCATGGATCGTAACACGACACTTCTTGTGTGGACGCTCGATGATTACGCGAGAAATACCGGCCTGAACCTGATTTTTCTTAACGTAAGCACGGATCGCAAGATCTTCGTGCAACAAGTCGCCGAAGTCTTTTGAAGTAGCGTACCAGCGGCTGTCCCATGTACGGTTGATCTGCAGACGCAGACCGATTGGGTTAATCTTATTTCCCATTAGGCTTGCTCCTCATCTGCGGATACCTGGCGGACAGTGATTGTCAGCTGGCTAAACGGCTTCAAGATCTTACCGAAACGTCCACGTGCACGTGGACGACCACGTTTAAGTGTCAGATTTTTACCAACATAGGCTTGGACAACGACAAGATCGTCAACGTCTAGGCCATGGTTGTTTTCGGCATTCGCAATAGCGGACTGAAGACATTTCTTCACGTCGCCTGCGATACGCTTCTTGGAGAACGTCAGATCTGTTAGCGCTTTGTCAACCGGCTTGTTGCGGATCATCTGTGCTACCAGATTAAGTTTCTGACCAGACGTACGCATCATTTTCGATACGGCCTGAGCCTCGTTGTCGGCGACGCGACGGGCGTTTTTAGACTTGCTCATAGCTTATCCTCTCCGCGCTTTTTTATCAGCCGCGTGACCGTAATACGTACGGGTCGGGCTGTATTCGCCAAATTTCTGGCCAATCATTTCCTCGGTAACGTTTACCGGGATATGCTTGCGGCCGTTGTAGACACCAAACGTCAGTCCAACGAACTGAGGCAGGATTGTCGAACGACGCGACCAGATTTTGATTACTTCATGCTTGCCGGACTCACGTGATTTCTCAGCTTTCTTGAGAACATACGAGTCAACAAACGGACCTTTCCAAACAGAACGAGCCATAGCTTAACGTCCCTTCTTCTTAGCGTGACGCGAGCGGATAATAAGCTTGCTAGACGCTTTGTTTTTCTTACGAGTTTTCGCACCTTTAGTCGGCTTGCCCCAAGGGGTAACCGGGTGACGACCACCGGATGTACGACCTTCACCACCACCGTGAGGGTGATCGACCGGGTTCATAACCACACCACGAACGGATGGGCGAATACCCTTGTGACGGTTACGACCAGCTTTACCAAGGTTCTGGTTGCCGTGATCCGAGTTGGATACAGCGCCAACAGTGGCCATGCATTCCTGCCGAACCAAACGCAACTCGCCCGAGGACAAGCGGATTTGAGCGTAACCACCATCACGACCAACGAATTGAGCGTATGTACCAGCGGCACGTGCAATCTGCCCGCCCTTGCCAGCTTTCAGCTCGATGTTGTGGATGATTGTACCGATAGGCAAGCCAGTGAATGGCATTGCGTTACCCGGTTTCACGTCGGCCTTTACCGATGCGACAACTTTGTCACCTACCGCGAGACGCTGAGGGGCCAGAATATAGTTCTGTACACCATCTTCGTAACGAATCAGTGCGATGAAAGCAGTTCTGTTGGGATCGTATTCGATACGCTCAACAGTTGCCGGCATATCAAACTTACGACGTTTGAAATCCATGATGCGGTAGAGGCGCTTTGCACCACCACCTTTGCGACGCATAGTGATCCGTCCGGTGTTGTTCCGACCGCCCGATTTCGTCAAACCCTCAGTTAGGGATTTAACGGGACGTCCTTTCCAAAGCTCCGAACGGTCAATCAGAACCAACCCACGTTGGCCTGGCGTCGTCGGTTTATACGACTTTAGTGCCATGTTATCTGTCTTCCGTTGTATTTCAGGCTAGGCCTGAATTGAGTAAACCGCCCCGAAGGTCGGCGAGGAAAAACGGCCCCCGAAGGGACCGCTTAGTAATTTCGTTAGGCTTAAAGGCCTGTGGACACGTCGATGGTGTTACCCTCTTCGAGCGTCACATAAGCTTTTTTAACGTCTTTACGTTTGCCGAGTTGCCCCTTGAAACGCTTGACCTTGCCTTTGGTAATCGAGGTATTAACCGCTTTCACCTTAACATTAAAGAGGCTTTCTACAGCTTCTTTGATCTGTGGTTTGTTCGCGTCGATTGCTACTTCAAAAACAACGGCGTTATTCTCGGACGCCATAGTTGCTTTCTCGGTAATAACCGGCTTACGGATCACATCATACTGTTCAGCTTTGCTGCTCATGACAGGCGTGCCTCCAGTGCTTCTACAGCCGCTTTGGTCAGCACAAGTGTATCGCGACGCAGAATGTCATAGACATTTGCACCGGCACTTGGCAGCACATCAAGGCCGTCAATGTTGCGTGCAGCGCGGGCGAAGTTTTCATTCACTTCCGCACCATCGATAACCAGAGCGCGTTTCCAACCGAGATCTTTGATCACGGATGCAAGCTCCTTGGTTTTGCCTTCGTTAAGAATGGCAGTGTCAAGGATAACCAGCTCACCAGCAGCAACCTTAGCAGACAAAGCGTGTTTCAGGCCTAGGGCGCGAAACTTCTTGGTCAGGCTGTGTGCGTGGCTACGCGGGGTTGGGCCCTTGTAGATACCACCACCACGGAAGATCGGCGCGTTACGGTCACCGTGACGAGCGCCACCAGTACCTTTTTGGCGATAGATCTTCTTACGCGAGTAGCTAGTCTCCGAACGGGTTTTCACTTTGTGAGTACCCGCTTGACGTTTAGCCAACTGATAACGAACCATACGGTGCAGAATGTCTGCACGTGGCTCAAGACCGAAGATTGCGTCAGACAGTTCAATTGAACCGGCTTTGGCAGCGTCGAGTTTGATTACATCAGTTTTCATTCTTCAACGCCTCCTTCAGGGGCTTCAACAGCCGCAGCTTCAGTTGCAGACGCACGAATGGCCGCTGGCATTGGAAGATCACTAGGTGCAGCTTTCTTAACTGCATCCTTGATAGTCACCCAACCACCTTTGGAACCCGGTACGGCGCCTTTGATCATGATCAAGCCACGATCCGCGTCAGTCTTCATAACTTGCAAGTTTTGCGTGGTCACGCGCACAGCGCCCATGTGACCAGCCATTTTCTTGCCTTTGAAAACCTTACCAGGATCCTGACACTGACCGGTGGAGCCGTGCGAACGGTGCGAAACAGACACACCGTGCGTAGCCCGAAGACCACCAAAGTTGTGACGTTTCATAGCACCGGCAAAACCTTTACCGATCGATGTGCCTGCGATGTCCACGTACTGACCTGTCAGATAGTGGTCAGCAGTGATTTCAGCACCAACCTCAATCAAGTTGTCAGCAGATACGCGGAACTCGGCAACTTTGCGCTTCGGCTCTACTTTAGCCGCTGCGAAGTGGCCACGCATGCCTTGCGACGTGCGTTTAGCTTTTGCAGTGCCAGCACCCAACTGAACGGCTGTATAGCCATCACGGTCATTGGTGCGCTGCGCAACAACTTGCACGTTTTCCATTTGAAGCACGGTAACAGGAATCTGTTGGCCGTTTTCCATGAACAACCGGGTCATGCCCAGTTTCTTAGCGATTACTCCAGAACGCATAATCATAGCCCCCTAAAGTTTGATTTCGACGTCCACGCCAGCAGCGAGGTCGAGCTTCATCAGCGCGTCCACGGTCTGTGGTGTGGGGTCAACAATGTCCAACAGACGCTTGTGCGTCCGGATCTCGAATTGCTCGCGCGACTTTTTGTCGATGTGCGGGCCACGAAGAACCGTGAACTTTTCGATATGTGTTGGCAGCGGGATAGGACCGCGAACCGTAGCGCCCGTACGTTTAGCCGTGGATACGATTTCTTGTGTGCTGGCGTCCAGTACACGGAAATCGAAGGCTTTAAGCCGGATGCGAATATTTTGACTCTGCATTTTGGTGCCTCTGTGGCTGCAGTGAAAATTAAACGTGACCGAGGATCATACCTCGGTCACATGACGAAGTGCTCGAGTTTGTTTACTCGATAATTTTGGAAACGACGCCCGAACCAACGGTACGGCCACCTTCGCGGATCGCGAAGCGTAGTTTGTCTTCCATCGCGATTGGCGCA
>MABA01000024.1 GCA_002162875.1 Rhodobacterales bacterium 52_120_T64
GATGAGAAGTTGCTTATGCAGCGCATTTTGAGGGCGGCAAAATCCACAGATGTCCAAGAATTGGAACTCATGCTGCTTCCCCCTCAATGCGAGAAGTAACAAAGGCTTCCACGTCTTCAGCGCGATAGCGCACAAGGCGACCAATTTTTGTGTAGGGCAAGTTATAGCGTTTTGTACAACGCCACACGTTGAGAGTTTCAACTTCCAGTTTGAGGTATTTCGCAACCTCTTCTGGGGTCATTAGGTTGGTTTTAAATACTGTAGCCATATTGGCAGTCTCCGTTTTCGAACGCTAACCGTGATTGATTAGCAATACAGAGATTCTACGGGAGATTGAATTTGAGCTATATAACACCGCAAACAGAGCATCTTCGGTACATAGGAAAAACTGCTATAAAAAATGCACCAAAAATCAACCTAAGGTTGATTGCGGGTTTTCCCAATGGCTGTTCCAACCAATGTAAGCTTCACTTCAGGGGCGATTTTCCGAATCACAAAGTGAAGGGCTTTAGCCGGTGGCGAGTAAAACCCCTCTTTGGTCTCGTCATAGCGTCCCTTGTGATAGAGCCGTGATGAATGTTGTTCCCAGAGCGGTTTAAAAGCGATGGCAGCCCGTTGAAGCGCATGATGGGCTGGTGCTTTGGACACCTTGCTCCATTTGTCAGATTGGACTTCTCTGGAAAATGCATCACCACGCGCGACGTATTGCCGTTCGGTTTCATCCTTATCCGGAAGAGAGATTAACCCATCAACTGCATTGGCGAATGATTCTGCAATTATCCGATAGATTTCTAATGGGTTTGATGGGCCGAACTGCCTCTGAATGTGATCGAAGAGTTGGTCTGTCTTAGGTGACTTTCCCTTGGCAATATTTTCCATGTTCCAATTGAGAACATATTCGGCCAAGTCGCTCTTTGTGATTTGACGTAATGAGTGTTCCAAATCTCTCGCGGCAACGCCTGCTTTTAAAATATGCCGCCCGGTGTAGATATTGAAGTTCGATTTATTTGCTTGTTTGCTATTCCAGCTGATAATGTAGGCGCGGGCGGTATCTAAGGTTGTCTCAACCAAGTCTAGCGGGTCGACTTCGGCGTCGAAGTATTTGACGAATTCGACAAAAAAAACCTTGTCGTAGATTGTGAGTAAATCGCGGGTCAGGTCTGAGCTTTCGCTAAGTTTGCCCCAGACAAAGTTATTGGTATTCATCGCCCGCATTAATCCCCGTATATCCAAACATTGCGTCCATAGCGTTGTTGACGGATTCTCTCAGCGGTTCAAGCGACATTCGTGCATCGCGCAGCATTCTCATGACGGCAATGACCCACCTTGTACTTAGGCACATTCATGCCCACTTTGGTCTAATAGACGCGAAAATTTAGGCAACGTTTGAGGAGCTTGTTTTGAAAGATATTGACTACGTCAAAGACTTACTCACGAAGGATTACCCGACTGAGCGCTCGAACGAGGTTCCTTACCCACCGCTGAATCAAATCATTCAATTTGCAACTTTCGACTACCCAGCAGGAACGGTTGAGGGAGAAGTCCCAAACGGCGCAACGAGCCGAGAAGGCGACCCATACCTTTGCTTCAAACATGCAGACAAACGGATCCTCTCACATCGCTTCATCTCGGCAGTCACTCTTGGAAGGTGGGTTCCAAGAGAATGCGACATTGACCATATCAATCACAATCCGTCAGATAATCGCCCTACCAACCTACGGATCACGACACCCCGCGACAACGCAGGGAACAGACGTAATGCTTTGCTTTCAGAACTGGTGGATATCGAAAGCGTTGGGGTGAGGTTGGAAGAAATCAAAGCGATACCGGTCGTAGAGATTGTGCCAGAGCCTGAACCGCCGCTTGCGCGTGTCGCGGAAACCGATGAACCTAACGATGGGATGCATACTCGACGCCCAGAACACGTAGGAGCTCCAAGGTACACAGGGGATACTATGCTGGGAACCTCCTCCGGAACCTACTTTGGCACTACCTTCGGCTCTTGGCATTGGTATGAGGACGAGACTACTCCGGCCTCCAAAGACTTTGTAGAAGACCGCTAATCGAATTTGCCACCCCAGATATGAGTAATCCGTGCTATATGGTCCCCGCGATACATCCGTATTCTTGCTCGGCCCATAGGCGTTCAATGACAAACAGCCACTTGCACCACTATCACTAATGTCGATTAATCAGACAATCAGATTTTAAAACTCCGAAGGTCCGCTCTGACAGTCTGCACAATTTCCTGCTGCGTTGCAGCCAAAGTCCGCTCTCCGCCCTAGTTCCTGAACTGCGCGACAGGCACATTGGTCAGTAAGGGCTCTAAGAGGACATCTGGCCTTTATAATTTGACAATTCCCTAGGCTTCGTCACCTTCTGATATGTCTTAGCCATCTTCCGAGTTGATCCCCATATATCCAAACATTACGTCAGTAGCTTTGTTTACGGACTCCCGAACCGGATCAAGGTTCAATCGCGCATAGATCGCGGTTGATTGCTGACTTTTGTGTCCAAGAGATTTCCCGATGATATAGCCATTAGCGCCTGTGGCTGCCTGATAGCTGCCAAGGGTGCGGCGCAAGTCGTGTATACGAAGGTTTTCAATTCCAGCTTCCTTCAATATTCGCATCCAAGCCTTCTTAGGGTCGGCCAGATGCCCCGATGCGCCGTTACCCTCAAACACCCAAGGGCTTTCGGATTTCCATTTGCGTTCGGTCAGAATTTCTACCGCTTCTTTTGGTAGGTGTACCGTTAGCGCCTCCGAGTTCTTGGTATCTTCAATGCGCCAAGTCTCGGTTGTAAAATTGATATCGCTCCACCGCATGGCAAGCGTGTTGGATTTACGCGCCCCTGTTAGTAGCGAGATCATAAAGAAATCCCGCGCGGCCTCGTTAGGTTCATTCGAGAGGGCTTTAAAGAAGCGGGGGAGCTCGTCTGGCTGTAAAAACCTGTCACGGCTCTTCTCTTTGAACTTCTTGATCCCCACCGCTGGATTTACACCCTCCCAACCCCAATCAATAGCCTTGTTGAAGATTGAGCGTATACGCTCCAACAATCGATTAGCCTGATAGATACCGTTCTCTTTGCCAAGCTTGGCGTGCAGGCGTTCTACTTCGGTTTTCTTGATCGAGGATATCTTTCGCTTAAACCAGTGCGAGAGAAACTTATTCACTTCGCGCTCGTCATACACCCAAGATTTCTTATGCACCTTTGAATACTTCTCCATGTATTCAGCAAACAGTGCAGCAAAGGTCATTTCGTCCCGTATAGCGCGTTTGGCTGTTTGCGGATTAAGACCCGTAGCAATCTCGCCCTTGGCAGCCATTGCCGCCTTGCGGGCATTCTCGATTGAGATATCAGGGAAGCGCCCAAGCAATAGGCGCTCCGGCTTTCCGTCAATTCGCTTGTAGAGGTAAAACGACTTCGTGCCAGCAGGCGTTACCGCCATCATCAAACCCTTCTCCTTGGTGTCATAGTAATAATCCTTGCTGCCTTTCTTGGCGGCTGGAACCTTGGTCAAGGCGGTCTTAACAAAATTCAAATGGTGGCTGGCCATGATGCTCGCTTTCAATCCGGTGCTACACTGGTGCTACGTTGGTGCTACACTTTGGAGCTATATTGAGCAATCCACATAATGCTTGAAGCGAGCTATACACATGATAACATGCTTATTAATAACGATAAAAAGATAACCAGCAACTTTCATCAATGAACAGCCTGTTAGACTCATAACCTGAAGGTCGTAGGTTCAAATCCTACCCCCGCAACCAAATTACATAAACAACATAAACAGTATGTTACACCGTGCAGTCGCGCGGCGCTTTAGTGTGCCTAATCGCGCGGTGCTACGAATTCGATTGTAATCTTTATAGATAGTATCGGGAACCAGTGATTTACTTGGACGCACTGTATATTCGATTACACCAGTATTTATAGAAATGCAAAAAATCGAAGTATTTACAATGTTGCAATTGTTACCACAATGCGATTATTTGGTGATGTTAACAAACAATAATTACCGCCCAAAGGGACAATAATGAAAACATTAAGTATGTTAGTCGCGACTGCTGTTGCGCTCGCGGCCTGTACGCCAATGGAAGTTACAACTCCACCAATTATGGTTACACCAACCGTTGCCTCCAAAGCCGTAGGTATTGATGTTTATGCTGTTGATCGCGCGAGAGGCAATCCAGTACCGAGTTTCCGTGGTCAAAAAACTGTGCCAGTTAGAGCCAATGGTAAATTGACCGGTGGCGGGTTCGGAGAGTTGTCAGGAGTTCCCTGCACAGCTGATGCTGGAGTTTACTCGGCTTCCTTCCTCACACCAGCAAATTTAAACGTTCCTGATTATGGCCCAAGTTCACCATCAATTTTTGTTCGGTGCGTACTTGATGACCGTTCTGGATCAGTGACTGTCGATGCAGTTAACTTTACTGCACAGCAGCGTCAAAGCTCTGCTATTGGTACAGGAATATTGGGAGCTATCATTATTGGCGCGGTAGCGGCATCTAAGCGCGACGATCAAAACGATGACTTCAAATATCCCCCGATAGCTGTTTCAATAAAATAGACGAGATGGCGTCCAACCAAATAATCGGAAATTATTTGGTTGGAGTAATTTTAAATCGGAATACAAAACTGATTTTGGTGAGTTTGGCTGGTAAAATTTCACACCAAAAACGGAAACAATTCCCATAACAAAGTTATATAACCTGTTTACATTGCGCTACGTGGAGGCTTCACGTAGCGCTTTTTGCAACATTTTCTGCCGTGGCCGGAACATGAGCAAATTTGAAGCAGATATTAATGGCGACACAGCTTCTAATTGGCTCGCTTCATTTTATCTAACAGCGACATCGAAGACCCAGAGATTGATTGGATGGGCAATCTATATCTTGCCTTGGGAATCCAATACTATTTCCATTAAAGTCAGCAACAAAACCGCCGTTTGCCCAACACCAATTCCCAGTTCCCAATATTGCGTTAGAAGAATCACAGCTTCGCCCTAGATATAGCGTTTCGAATCTCTTTCCCCTCAATCGCCGCATCCTCAACCGATTGCCTGTTCGCTGCGTAGGACTCCATAAGCGCTCCGTGAGTCCATCCAAGCGCTGACTCGGCGGCAGTGACTCATTTCGCGAAGTCCGCCATTCTGGGGGCTTCTGAGAGTCTCACAGATCCAATATTTGCTAGAGCGCCCGATACGGCGTCGAGTAATCCCGCCAGAATGCGCGGCGAAGCCCTATCGAAGGCTTTCCAGAACTCCGCCTCCGTTTTCCGTTCGATGTTGGTGATGACAGGCTATGTGACGATAATCGCGCGATCAGCCAAATCAGGACGGTTTGCCAAATCTGGAATTCCGTTCAACAAGCAAGGCCGCGTAGCATCAAATAGAACCTCTTCTGAATCCGTGTGCAAGTTTCGCGTACCGAACCCGCCTCCTGTCGAGATACGACAGAGCGCATCCGCAATCGCGGGTTTGATGTTTGAAAGGTTGTCAAAAGCCAAAACATGATTGTGCTTAGCAACAATGACTAAATCCTGTTCGGTTTGTGGACTACTGCGCCCTAACGGGTTTGCAGGATCAATCAAACTGCGCAAAACTTTGGCGGTGGTGCTTTTTGCGCCGCCTTGTTCTCCGGTAAGGATCAATATCGGGTAGGGGCCGCGCGGATGAAAGCACCCGATCAACCACGCGGCCAGCAGTTTAAAATCCGTCTCGCTTCCGACATTCAGGAATGGTCGCAACAATTCGATATCTCCCGTATGAGGAACTGGAACCGGCAGCGCTTCTATGCAAAACGATCTACGGAACCCAACAGGTGGACGATCAAGTATCTGCCACCCCGCAGCATCTATGGCGACGCCTCTCCGAGATATTTTATTAAGTCCGACTGTTCACCAATAAATTCTTTTAGATTAGGATTTTCAGGAGAGTTTCGTGAGCGCCAGATTATCAACTGCTAGCCGGGCAGCATTTTCCTCAGCAGCGCGGTTAACTGGATCATCGGCCAAATGTGCGTACCGCATCGTTGTTTGGATTTGACTGTGGCCCAGCAACTTCCCCGTGAAATTGCTTAAACGGTTTTGAGTTATTGTAAAAACGTTTTCCGGACAAAATGGTTCAAACGGGATTGTGAAGAAGGTTTGCCAATATTCGGTATGCGCCTGGCACCAATTTCTCCACTTGGTGGTGCAATATTAAGCTGGTGTGGGTATGGCGCCCTTTGCCAAAACGTCCAGTTAGTAATGCTCCGCGAAGTGGGTCTTCGTTTGTGTCGGACATCTCTAGAATTGGAGTGTAGGCTTCGTCCCATTCTGCTGCAAAATATAGTCCACGCTCTTTATCCCAGTTATCCCAGTCGTTCTTGGTGATTTTATTGGGAGTGTTTAACAATTGATTGTCAGGGGCCAAATGCGATACCTCCGCGCTCTCATCGGTCACACGCCACCGCAGCGATGGTTTACCTATTTTCAGGTACGCAAGAGCTGTGGTTTCTGGATTCCAGTTGTCCCAAGGACGGTGGTAAAGTGTTATAAGGTTTCCACCCGCGAAAACCCAGTTATGCAAGTCATGCAAACGGGATTGAAGAGTTGGGCAAGTTTGAAACGCAAAAATGCCAATAAGGATCGAGTCAAATTCAGAAAATTCGACATTCTGCACCATCTCGCTCGTTAAGCTTTCAATATCCACCCCAAGCTTTCGCAGCCAAAAATCCGTGCGGTCGTTTCCGCCACCGATATAAGCAATCCGGCCCTTCGGTAGCGCCACGTTCATCACCTGAACATTAATCCCGGCAGCAACACATCGGTTCGCCGTGCCAATATGGCGGTAACTCATCCGATTGATCGATTGCGCTGGGTTTTCATCAAGCAGCAGACCGAACGTGTGTAACCCTTCTGCCAAACCGCTCAAAGGTTGTAGTGTGAATTGGTTGCCGGTTTGTGAAAACTTCCAACCCTGCGTACTTGAAAATTCAGGCTTTGAGCCTTTCGGAAAAATTTGTGTAAGACTGAGATCAATGTCAGATGGATTTGCCAGATTAAAGACCGCATCTGTTTGGGACAAACAGGCCGAATAAGCGGGGAGAATTCTTAGACGCTCCTCTGGATCAACCGAAATCCAAATCGGCTGATCGCCTTCAAACCATTCTAGTATTACGTTCAAAGGCGCATTCGCGCGATCCGCGTACCATGTGTCTGGATATGGATCACTTGGTTCTTCATCAGAAGGTATTAGGATTTCACAAGAATTCACTTCTGATTTATCAGTAGCCCAACCGGCTGGTGCCTTTACTTGCATAGAAACTTCGCAGTCGGGTGCTCCTAGGTGTGTTGTAAGCGTCAGTCTTTCACCGGGGTGTGCTTCGTTTTGTGATAGGGTAACGCGACAGTTGATATTGCGTGCTATTGCGAGGGCGTTTGATATCTGTCGTTGTTTATCCGACAAGCGGTGCAAAACTTCGGCTGTTGAAGCATCAGGGCACTTTGCTTTCGCAGTCGCAAGGTTTTTAAATGCCGTAACTAAATGCGATTTTATGGACGTGTAGTTGGGCCACGCAGCGATCGCTGCATCCAGTGCAGTTTGGGCATCACTTAACGCGGCGTTCAGTTCCGGGCAGTTCGCGTAGCTAGACAAGTCGAACAGGGTCTTTGGTAAACGATCAAATATTGTTTCTTCTTCAGTCTCGTTATCATCAAAGTCCCATGCTAGATTCAACGGCCAAACGCTTGGTAACCCCGGTTCAACCCAACGCCCCATACCTTGCGTTCGATGAAAGCTGCGCGAATATTGCGCGATCTGGGCGTAATCCATTCCAAGCACGGGGTCGGCACCAGTAGCATTCACGCAAACAGTTTCTGGCGGTGGTGGAACGTCGTCATCGTATGCATCCCCAGCACCAGACCAAGCTGGTAAGTACAGCTTCTTGACTTGCCAAACGGGCAAGTTCTGTTCGGGAAATGCATCAGGGTCCGCCGCCAATTGTACCGCCTTAAAAGCACTTCTGGTCATCGCTTGGTGGTGGCCATGCTGGCCTGAGATATCTAGGAACGTAGGACAAACAATATCAGGACGTTCGCGGCGAATAATTAAAACAAAGCGCTCAAGCGTTCGTTGTTCACCCCATTTTTCCAGTGTTTCGTTGCCAGATTTGGAAAAACCAAAGTCGAAAATCGTATCTTCGGGGGTTTCAGACAGCCAATAATGGGTCATGTTAATGGCTTCCGCCGCACGCTCCATTTCACGGGTTCGAACAACCCCTAAATCGCGTGTAATCTCGCTTCCAATTGCATTTTGCCCGCCTTCCCCCCGGTTTGCACAAGCTTGTGACAGCTTAACACCGTCACGCAATCCAAGGGCTGCAAGCATGGCAGTTGTTTCATCATCCGGATGCGCCCCCGTATTCATAAATGAAATGCAGGAACGAAGCGGTTGCAGCGCCTTCCACATTCGAATGGCACGAGGGTTTGCGTTTTGCTTGGTAAGGCGGTCAATATCAGTAAGCGTCATTTTCTCTACTCAACTAAATAATGCCAGTGAAGGCGTTGTATTTTTGTGGATTATCATTGCTGCACCGCCAATAGCCGCTGTGAACCGACCAGACGTACCGCGAAGCACACGTGCCAAGGTCCGATCTTCTCGGTTGGCTAATGAACCCATCGGCAAATCAAGTGTTGCGATCAACGCATCCATCACAGCGTCCGGCATAGCGCCACCTAGAATTATGGTTTCAGGGTCAAAAATATTCTCAAGGATACTGATTGCTTGGGAAAGGTGCCGTGCCGCAGTTTCAATCCATTCCATCAAAACAGGATTTTCGTCTGTAAGTAATTGCGCCAGTGCAGATCCGTCGGGCAAATCAATCCCGCTTTGTTCAAGATAGGTTTTGACAGACATACGGCTGGCATATGTTTCAAGACAACCACGATTACCGCAAGCACATTGGATGCCGCCGGTTTGCGTGATTATATGGCCAATCTCGCCGAAATTGCCAAATGCGCCTCGCTGCGCGTGGCCGTCAGCAATTACGCCCAATCCGAGGCCTGTTCCGAAGTACACAAAACAGAATGTATCAACAGTAGTCGCAGCCCCGGTCACCCGTTCTGCAATCGCAGCTGCGGTCGCGTCATTTTCGATGATGACCGGGCATTCAAGCGTTTGCTCAAAAACAGCTTGTATATCGATTCCACCCCATTCCGGCAAATTTGCACCACCAAGGGCGCTTAGTCCCGAGACCCCAAATGGCCCAGGCATAACAATACCTGCGCCCAGTAATTGGCTTCTTTTACGATTGCTGTTTTTTATTGCGCGGTTAACGGTTTCCTTAATTGCTGGAATCGCATTGTCTGGCACAGCATTGGAAAAAGCCTGGCGCTCGCTATATATGCATTCGCCTGTCAGGTTCAGCACCGCGCAGATCAATGCATCCGGCCGAACCTCAACCCCAATCGCAAATGCGCCTTCTGGGTTTATTGTATACTGCGTTGCCGGCTTCCCGCGCACCCCTGTTTTGGGACCTACCGCAAGCAGAAGCCCGTCTTCTTCTAAAACTTCGGTTATGTTCGAAACCGCTTGAATACTCAGCCCGCAGCTTCGTGCAATTTCGGCGCGGCCCGCAGGTTCGTGGGCACGCACAAAGTTAAGAACGACCCGCCGGTTATGGCTTCGATTTCGCCCGGCATTCCCGCCTGTAGCTTTTAGTTTTTTATCTGTCATGGCCTACTGTAACCTGAAGTTATTTACTCAAGTAACTTGATTTAAGTATTGATTTATTTTCGAAGGCGGTCAACAGTGCTTTCATCGGTCCACTAAGAAATTTCAAAACAAGAAAGCAATGCGGGCCTTATGTATCTGTTAAGAAACAACTTATCAGAAATATTGCACGCAACAGGAGGTTGTAAAAGATGAAATCGTGGAAGAATACATTAATGGGAATCACTGCCGGAGCGACAATTGCTCTTAGTGCAGGTGCCAGCCAAGCGGTCGAAATTGAGTATTGGCAATACTTTTTCGAGGCACGCGTAAACGCTATCGATACCCTAATCGAAAAGTTCGAAGCCGAAAATCCGGACATCACCGTAAATCAAACCACATTCCCTTATGCGGACTATCGCACAAAGGTTGCAGCGGCGATTCCGGCGGGTGAAGGCCCTGATGTAGTTCAGCTGTTTTACGGATGGTTAAATGACTATGTCGAGGCGGAACTAATTTCGCCACTACCAGTTGACGCATTCCCACCAGAGCAAATCCGCGCAGAATTCTTCCCAATGGTTCAGGCCATGGAAAAAGACGGTCAATATATGGCGCTTCCAACCGCTGTTCGTTCGCTCGCGCTATTCTATAACACCCGCTTGTTTGAAGAAGCAGGTATCGATGGCCCACCTAAAACGCTGGACGAATTGATCGAAACAGCGGCGGCTTTGACCAAAACCGATGCTGCTGGAAATATCACCCAAGTTGGTATCACTACTGGCATGAACGCACAGGACCACCACTGGGTTCGTGAAGTTCTAATTCGTCAGTTCGGTGGCGATCCGTACACTGGCGATTATCAAACTGTAACTTACAATGACGACGCAGGTGCGGCAGCATTGCAGTGGTACTCTGATCTTCAAAACAAGCACGGTGTAACACAAGCCGGATTTATGGATGAACCACAGGCCGCCTTCAAGGCTGGTCGTGCAGGAATGCATATTGATGGATCGTTCCGCATCGGTGCGCTGAATAAAACACGCGGATTGAAATGGGGTGTTGCTGAACTTCCGGCTGGCCCGGATGGCACACAGTCCAACTATTCAAGCTATTGGGTGAATGCAGTTACAACCAAAGCTGAAGGGGAAAAAGAAGCGGCCGCGTTGAAATTCCTTGCTTTCATCACTTCGGACGAGGCTATGCAAATTTGGCTAGATACCGTTGGCGAATTGCCTGCTAAACCATCTGCAGGGCTAACCGATGCAAATCGGGCTGATCCGGTGTTTGGACCGTTCATCAGTGGGCTTGCCTATGCAAAAACAACGATTTTTGCGAACGAGTCTGGTCAACGTCAGGTGTTGATGGATGCTATGCAACGTATCCTTCTTGAGGGCGAAACACCCGAAAATGCAATCGGAATTGCCGCTGCTGAAGAGCAGGCAATCCTTGACGGATACTACAAATAATTAAAAACTTGATGGCGGTGCAAATGTGCCGCCTTCATCACTTTTTTGGAAGCCGGATATGAATTGGTATCGCAAACTCTCAATAAAACAAAAGCAAGTCGTATGGGCATGGTCGTTCCTTGCCATACCGGTATTATTTTATACGGTCATCCGGTTTTACCCAACATTTGGCGCCATTGTTCTATCGTTTCAGAACTGGAATTTACTGGGCGCGAAAACGTGGGCCGGACTTGAGAATTATCAAAGGCTAGTTGCCGACCCAGTATTCTGGAAAGTGTTTTCAAATACCTTTATTTATTTGCTGCTGGGAACCCCCATCAGCTTGGTTATTTCCTTTGTAATTGCCTACCATTTGGACAAAGTCAATTTTCTGCACGCAACAATTCGGGCGATGTATTTCCTCCCGTTCATGACATCCGCAGTGGCGATGGCTTGGCTATGGCGGTGGTTCTACCAGCCCGTTCCAATTGGCCTCTTTAACAATATATTGTCCAGCTTAGGAATTTCACAATTCCCCTTCCTAAATTCTACGTTCTGGGCGCTGCCCTCGGTGCTGGCACCAGCTGTTTGGGCGGGCTTGGGCTTTCAGATCATCATTTTCATGGCTGGATTACGTTCAATCCCACAATCCTATTATGAAGCTGCACAAATTGATGGCGTTGGTCCTTGGACCATCTTACGCGAAATCACATTGCCGCTACTCAAACCCACAATCGTCTTTTTGGTCGTGTTCTCGTCGATCGGCTTCCTGCGGATATTTGACCAGGTTTTCAACATGACCACTAACGATCCGGGCGGTCCGCTGAACTCTACCAAACCGCTGGTGTTGATGATTTACGATACGGCTTTCAACGCCTTCAATATGGGATATGCAGCGGCGCAAACGGTCGTATTGTTCACAATTTTGCTTATCGTCAGTCTTCTTCAACTATACGTCATGCGGGAGCGCTAGATGAGCAATATCGAATATAAGGCATCTGCCGCTACGCTAGATACGGCCAAGCCCTATAACTACAATAAACGGATGGAGCCGGCAAAAGTTATCCGTTGGACCATATTGTTCCTTGGCGGGGTCGTTATGATCATGCCGATCGTATTCATGATGTCGACATCATTCAAATGGCCGCATGAGATTTACAATCTAAAAATCATTCCAGATGACCCAACAATCGAGAACTACACTTATGTTCTTGAGGATGGTCGGTTTTACAAATGGTTTGTAAACTCACTAATCATTGCGACAATAACTACGATTTCTGCTGTGATATTTGACTCCCTGGTCGGATATACGCTTTGCAAATTCCGTTTCCGCGGCAGAATGATTGTATTCGTTGCAATTCTTTCAACATTGATGATCCCGACCGAGATGCTCGTTATTCCTTGGTACCTCATGGCCAAAGACTTCGGTTGGTTAAACAGTTACTGGGGCATAATGTTCCCTGGCGTAATGACGGCGTTTGGTACGTTTCTGATGAAGCAGTTTTTTGAAAGCGTACCGGATGATTTTCTTGAGGCTGCGCGCATTGACGGGCTAAACGAGTTCCAAATCTGGTGGACCGTTGCGATGCCACTGGTTACTCCAGCGATTTCAGCCTTGGCGATATTTGTGTTCCTTGGAAATTGGACTGCGTTTATCTGGCCGTTAATCGTAACAAATGACCCAGAGCTCTATACGCTTCCTGTGGGGTTAACCACGTTCAGCGTAGAACAAAGCGTGGAATGGGAGCTGATTATGACCGGTGCCGCGCTTGCGACTATTCCAACCCTAATCGTGTTTCTGGTCTTCCAACGTTACATCATCCGTGGTGTGGTAATGACTGGACTAAAAGGATGATCGACAAAACCAGTTTTCCCGATCCAGCCTACAAAGAAACGGTTTTGGCGCCGCTATTTGAGGGTGCGAAGGCTCATTTTGTTGAGGCCGTAAGGGCGATCAATCAAGCCCATTTGGTTATGCTAACCGAAACCGCAATTATCTCGAAAACGGACGCGGAGAGCATCGCCAATGCACTAACCGATATAGATGAAAACCTTGATGTAAGTTCTTTGGAATACACTGGTGAGTACGAGGACTATTTCTTCTTTGTTGAAGCCGAGCTGAAGAAACGCCTTGGTGCCGATCTTGCAGGTGCTTTGCATACAGCACGCAGCCGAAATGATATGGATCATACGGTTTTCAAACTTGTGCTGACCGAAAGGCTGGACGAATTACTCACCCATACTCATCTTTTGGCGCAATCCCTTATCGAAACCGCAAGGCGCGAGAAGAACACGTTAATCGTCGCGTATACCCACGGCCAACCAGCACAACCTAGCACATTTGGGCACTACCTCGGCGCCGCTACCGAGGTGCTTCTGCGTGACATCCAACGTTTACATACGATCCGGGCTGACCTGCAAAAATGCCCAATGGGTGCCGCAGCGATAACCACATCTGGATTTCCAATTGATCGTCACCGAATGGCTGAACTGCTGGGGTTCAGCGCACCATTGCAAAACTCCTATTCCTGCATCGCTGCCGTTGACTATGTGACCAGTCTTTATAGCGGGATAAAGCTACTGTTCTTACACCTTGGTCGCGTCATTCAAGATTTACAGTTTTGGAGCTCGTTTGAAGTATCCCAACTCTATGTACCAAACAGTTTTGTTCAAATCAGTTCAATCATGCCGCAAAAACGAAACCCGGTGCCGATCGAACATTTGCGCTTATTGTCATCCCTCACAGTTGGTCGTTGCGATATGATTGTGAACACCATGCACAACACACCTTTCACCGACATGAACGATAGCGAAGGCGAAGTTCAACAAGCTGGGTATAGCGCATTTGAAAGCGGTTCGCGTGTACTAAAACTGCTAGGCGCGTTTATTCCTGCGCTGACCATCAATAGCGATAAAGTTCGCAAAAACATCGACGCAAGTTGCATTACTGTTACTGAACTGGCTGATACTTTAGTGCGAAAAGAGAGCCTCTCGTTTAGACAAGCACATGAAGTTGCGGCGATCACTTCACGCGATGTTATCGAAAAATCCAAACCACTTGCAGAAGGTTACGAAGCATTTAAATCCGCCTTTGAAGATCAAACTGGCCGCACTACAACTTTGACCGAAGACGCTTACAAATTGGCAGTATCGCCAGAAAACTTTATTGCTGTTCGCACAAGATATGGCGGACCAGCCGAAGCGCCAATGGATAGCGCATTACCCGAATACAGCGCAACGCTCGGCCAGCAAATGAAACACGCATCCCTAAATAATACGTATCGAATAAAGTCTGACGATGCACGCACTGCGGCATTTGCCAGATTAACCAACATCGAAGGAGAGGTTTAAGTGGCTACGGTAGAATTAAAAGGCCTTGTAAAAACGTTTGGCAAAACCGAAGTGCTTCACGGAATAGACCTCGCTGTTGAAGACGGAGAATTTATTGTTTTCGTGGGACCGTCCGGTTGTGGGAAATCAACAACTTTGCGCCTTTTGGCTGGTCTTGACGAGGTTTCCAGCGGGGAAATATTGATTGGCGGTAATGTCGTCAATAATCTTGAACCAAAAGAACGAAATATTGCGATGGTTTTTCAAAACTACGCAATTTATCCACATATGTCAGTTCGCAAAAACATTGGCTTCGGTTTGCGGACTTCGAAAATGTCAAAAGCAGACAAAGAAAAGAGAATTGATGAAGTCGCTGAATTGCTAGGCATGACAGATTTGCTAGATCGCAAACCCGGTCAATTATCAGGTGGCCAACGTCAACGCGTAGCGATCGGGCGGGCAATGGTCCGTGACCCGTTGGTATTCCTGTTTGACGAACCGCTTTCGAATCTCGACGCACAGCTACGAACACAGATGCGCCTAGAAATTAAAAAACTGCATCAAGACGTCGGTACCACGATTGTATTTGTGACACACGATCAAGTTGAGGCAATGACCCTTGCCGACCGGATTGTGATTATGAAGGATGGGCATATCCAACAGGTGGGTACGCCTGCGGAAGTCTATCAAAAACCAGTAAATATGTTTGTAGCGCAATTCATTGGCGCACCGTCAATGAACATGCTTCCGGGTAAAAAATCCAGTGCTGGCATTGTCCTGAATGCCGGCCCAACTATCTCTGAAAGTCTAAACTCTGACGCTTCGGGAATTATGGTCGGCATCCGACCAAACGACCTAACACCTGCGCTCGATAACGAGGCGGCGCTTTTTGAAGGCCGCGTCAAGATCATCGAACCTTTGGGGCCGGAAACATTAGTCTATGTCGAACTTGGACAACACGAAGTTTTGGCGACTGTTCCAGGTCGAACGCCACCAAAAATTGGAGATACAATCCGGCTTAAGGCACCCCAAGAGGAAATTCACTTTTTTAACGCTGACACCGGAGCGGCGATATTATGACTGCTCCAAAAGCAGGTAAAATTTTATGTGTTGGCCGATTGTACTGCGATCTGGTTTTTTCGGGTGTTCCGAAATTACCCGTGGTCGGCGAGGAGGTTTTCGCAGACAATTTGTCAACCCACGCTGGCGGCGGTGCGTTTATAACGGCTGCCTATTTGGCGGCAGCAGGGCAAAAGGTAGGTTTGTGTTCAGTCATTCCATCCGGCCCATTTGGTGAAGTCATCGAAGCTGAAATTCGAAATTCTAAAATAGATTTATCGCAATGCAGGAAAGCCCCAACTGGATCAAGTCCACAAGTAACTGTTGCCATTACATCTTCGAGCGACAGAGCGTTTCTAACCAAAAGGAGCGGCTTAGCTGTACCTGATACAATCACTGCTGCGATGGATGATTCCGAATTATCACATGTTCACATAGCAGAGTTGGCCACGCTTTCAGAATTTCCAATTTTGGTGCAAATGGCCAAGGTCCGGGGACTGACAATATCTTTAGATTGCTCTTGGGATGCAGATGTAATCGGCGAACCAATGTCACGAGATTTGTTTAGGGGAATAGACCTATTCTTGCCAAACGAAAAAGAATTGCGTGCACTTTTTTGCATTGATGGCGAAATTGCGGATCATCAGATCGAGATTTCTCATCATGTCCCAATTGTCGCTGTAAAACGCGGTGAAGACGGTGCTAAGTTGATTACAGAAACATCAATTATTGATGCTCCTGCAAATTCTTGCGAAGTTATAGATACTACTGGCGCAGGCGACGCATTTAATGCGGGCTTTATTCTTTCGTGGATAAATGGGCGACCGCTAAGTGATTGTTTGAGGACAGGGAATTTGAGTGGTTCCGAGGCTACGAAACACATCGGGGGCGCAAAAGGTGCTAAACTCTTATCAGGACCTGTTCTATGATTTCTGGGCGGAATACCAATCACTAACGTCTCTTTGGTGTGATTGTATTTAACATTCTGTCGGCTTTTGAGGTGTCGTTCTAGGCCGACTATCTTCATCGCGGCACCATATGGGCGGAGCCTGTTGGGCACAATTATCGTGGGAGAACCGTAGCGTTTTATCGTTTTTTTGAAGGACTTTAACGCCGCTTTGCGAGCTAGCTTCTTTGTAGCATAGTTTTCCACAACTGAGATGGGGCGCGTAGCTTCCGTCACGGTGTATGGACGACTGCGTGGATTGACATCCGTGATGCTAAAGATGCACTCGGATATTGATTGCCCGTGAGGCCGGTACTTCGACGACAAAATTAACGCGAGAAACACTCTGTTGGGTTTCAACTTTTGTTGCTCGTTAGATGTTGGGTTCTATTAGGTCGCAATAATGCTGTCGTTAAGGTTTATCACTGTAAATTGAGCAATTCGTGCAAATCTGGGTGAGACAATTAATTGCCTAGCCGTTGCATCGATAAGTCGGCTGAGCAATGAATAATTTAATAGTCCGACCATTTTAACAAGAGGCGAATCACCACAAGTATCGAACAACAATTGATTGAATAGTCGGTTTTTTGTCAATAATAGTCCTCAAAATGCGGTCCCAAAGCAATGAAAATGCCGAAAGTGATATCGGCGGAAAATTCCGCAATTGAGGTTTATCCACCACGCAAGTGAACGCCAAATAGGGGAGCAAGGTAGGAGCACTATACTTTGTGGTATAAAGTATTATTCGCTACTAGGAGTTGTGTAAAATTGCCAATTTGAAACAGCTAAGTAGAAGATAAAATTAGGATAGTATTCGCCTTTTAGACAGTAAATATAGGATATTATTGTCTCCAATTTGGTGATGAATTAAGCAAAATTTTGACAGACGGCCTTAAATATGCCTAATATTTGAAGGTAAATTGATTAATAGTTTTCCGGGTGGTGGCTGAACACAAGGCTTTTGTTAGGCAAAAGTAAGTATGTTTGAAACCGTGATCTGGAGTAACTAGAGATGCAAAATTTATTACTAGCCACTGCTGTCCCAGTATTATTGGGCGCTTGTCTGGGTTTTTCTGAAATGTTGAATCGGGTACAGACGAGTCGCGTGGAGAAACTGAGTTTTCCAAAGAACCGTTAAGCCAAGAAAGTTTCGATCATCGCCGACCAAGCGGTGATCTTAACACCCGTGGTGAAGTCTTACGTTTAACTATTAGCAGCAAGTTATGAACATGGCGACGGATGCGCCGATAGCGACCATACTCTCAGCGGCGGCACAAGTGACGCACCTAATTGTACTGAGCAAGGCAGTGGCGATGATGACGACGACTAAATCGAGCGACCAAGTATACAAATCGCCGTGGAGCGTTGTGTAAGTAGGCGCACTTTCGAAGTAGATGAAAGAGTACCTTGCCGCTCTAGTCAAAGCAGCCTTTGGGTGCGAACTATTTAACGTTTTGATACAAAATCCAAACTAGCAGAATTTGGAGGATAATTAACTATTGATCTCTTTTTAGGAGCAAAATGATGTTTGTGTTTTATAATAAGTTTACTAAGTATATTTCGGAATTTCGAAGCGATGACAGCGGCGCTGTAACGGTTGAGTTTGTCCTGTGGGTGCCGGTGTTTATGACAATTCTTTGGCTTGTCGCCGATGCATCACTACTATTTTTTTCCAACACAAAAATGTGGCGGGTCGCTAGTGACACTACGCGTCAAGTCGCAGTGGGCGCTCTCGATACGGCGGAAGCAGAAGCATTCGCTAGAAACCGGAGCGCACAAGGTAAGCATTACCTGGTTAATGTAACGTCTAATGGAACGATCGTGACGACAAATATTTCGATAGACATCGGTGATGTCAGCTTTACGAAATTATTCGCATTCGCAGTTGGTTCCAAAATGTCCGTAACGGTTGTCCAAAGGATGGAGCCTATCGTCTAATAAATTTATTTTTGGCAAAATTGGAAAGAGCGAAGGGGCCTGATATTATGGGATCCAGTATAAAAGTTCAGTTTCGAAAGTTTGTAGATGATACAGATGGCGTAGCAACAATCCTGTCTGTCTATTGGGTGATTTTATTTCTGATAATCGGAGGGCTCGCAGTTGATTATACTAATGCAGAGCGAGCCGAGGCACATCTACAAGCGACAGCGGACGCTATTGCGTTGGCTGCGGTACAAGACTTACCGGATACAACAGTTGCCCTTGAGACCGCGGAGAAATTTGTTCGCCATAATGCGCCCACAGCGCGGTACGGCGACGTACTTCGGAATTCGGAAATTGTATTTGGACAGTGGGACAGAGATACTCGAAAATTTATTGCCGGCGCCGAACCTTATTCAGCAGTTAATACAACAGTTCACCGCGATACAGATTTTGGCAATGCGGTCCCCACATACTTTCTAAGGTTCGCGGGTTTCATGAAATGGG
This sequence comes from Rhodobacterales bacterium 52_120_T64, assembly GCA_002162875.1. Lineage (GTDB taxonomy): Bacteria > Pseudomonadota > Alphaproteobacteria > Rhodobacterales > Rhodobacteraceae > NORP23. The sequence goes on from MABA01000024.1 coordinate 18,905, forward strand.
ACGTTGCTGCTACGGCTATTGCCGTCCAGGGTAAAATAATCCCCCCATGTAACGCAGGCGGATTTTTTAGCGAAGGAGAAGTCTTTTCCGGTAGTAATAACAGTTATATCGATGGCTTCTGCTTGCACGGTGATGACGGTGTGAAAATTGGTTCAACTAACGACTTTGGCGATGGCACCAAAATAACGATGCTCGACGCGGATAATACGTTTGTCGAAAGCTCGGATAATATAATTCCGGAAGGCGCTGTTTCGAGTGCATCCCACGACTTCACATTACCGCATCTGGTGGCGGAAATGCGGGCGAGTATGGCGTCGGGATCATCAGCAGGGCTGCCGTTCGAAATTAGTAACGTCGTTTATCTCTCAGAAATCACCTCGTCTACAAATTTAGTAGCCGGCACTTTATATGTTGTTGATGAGGTCGCCGATTTGGGGTCGAATGTTGACATCAGTGAGATAGCCATTGTGGCTGGGAAGGAAATTAAGATTGGTTCAAATGTACGAATGTCGGAAACGGTACTCGTCACCAACTCCAAAGTGCTTTTTGGTTCAACCAACGATATCGGCACCGCAAATTTCTGTGAGAGCGGGCATTATAGTGTTTATGTGATGTCCGGAGACAACATTGAATACGGCTCACAGAGCCTATTTCAAGGTGTTCGCATGGGAGCGGTCGGCGAAGTTAAATTGGGCTCTGAACTCAGAGCGGTACAGGGCGTTTATGCGGAATCGCTTGGTAATATTGATTACGGTAGCGCAGATACGTATGGCGGTTGTCCTCAAGGGTTAAGGAATCAGCTGTTTGAAAAATTTGATCGCTTTGCGTATGCGTTGGTTTATTGAGGCGCGTGTCAATCACACGAGACTGACGATAGATTTGCTCATTCCAAGATAATGGTTTGCAGTCACTGCCTCTTTCTGCGGGAAACAGCAGCGAGGATCGGGGTTGCAATAACCAAAATAGCGATCGTTCCTAGAATTGCTATCATCAAGGCTGATGCTCCATCGGGCAGGATCGGAATCAGTTTTGCAATTTCGTTAACCCAGCCAATCAATTCGCCGTTCAATACGAAATACCCTACGGTCACAGACAACAACGACAATATTAGCAAATTTGTGACGACTAATCCGATACGAAGTTTCTTTGGAACTCGTCTACCCAAAAGGCTTCGACGCAGCGATGGCCACAACTTTGATATGTCGTGTTTCACAGCAAAAAGAGACGGAACCATTAATAAAACGATGAAGAAGCCAAATCCAAGCCCGTATACCAATGTAATAACGGTTGGTCGAAGGAATTGGGCTTGCTGACTTGTCTCGAATAATAGCGGGGCTAAGCCAACGACGGTGGTCAACGTGGTAAGGACTAGAGGGCGCAAGCGATCGGTTGTGGCGTCAATTATGGCGGGAATTAACCCCTTCTTTTCGGAATATTCCTGAATTGTGGACACAAGAACGATGGAGTCATTAATAATGATGCCAGTCATTCCAATTAATCCAATAACGGTGAACATAGACATTGGTACCGACCAAACGTAGTGCCCCCAAATCGTTCCCACCAGTCCAAAGGGGATGATGGCCAACACCACGATTGGTAGCGTCCAACTGGCGAAAATCCAGCAAAGGACCAAGTAGATCCCCAGTATTACCAGCGTAAACCCGATAAGAGCATCCGAAAGAAAATCCTGTTCCTGTTGAGCTAGTCCGCCGAGTTCCCATTCAACCGCAAAGCGCATGGCTAGATCGGGGAGGATCTCGGTCTGCAGGGTCTCGGTTATTTCCGCTGCAATCTCCGGGTTATCTTCAGCAACGTCACCACTAATATTGATAAGCCGCAGACCGTTTTCACGCAAGATCATCGAGAAGCCAAGGCTGCTCTCAACCGAGACAATATCTGATAGGGGTACGTATTGTCCTGTTGGTGTGCGCATCAGTGTTTGATTTAGGAAATCCGCGTTAACCTCATCTGCGGGCAGCTGCACGATAACCTTGCTTGTATGTATCCCGTCGGGCAGGCTTGCCGCTTCGATACCGTTTAGACGATCTCGAAGTTCGGAACCCAACGCGTCAATTGTAAAGTTCAGAGACTCGCCAAGAGGGGTTAGCAGCAGAAGATATTCTGTTTTGTCATATGAAAGGCTGTCTTCTAGACCACTAATTTCAGGATAACGAGACAATGTGAATTTCAGATATTCAGCAGCTTCTTTCAAAGTAGTTGAATCTGCACCGAAAAGACTAACATCAATGGAATCGCCTCCCGGACCTGCACCAAACCGCCGAAAGCTTAAAGTTTCCAATAGTGGAAGGCGCTGAACTTCGTTTTGCAGAGCGGCGAGAAATTCGGAACTGGAATATGGACGAAGATCTGCATCTATTAAACCGATATCAATTGATCCTAGTTGGTCGGCATCCTTGGTTCCCTGGCCCAATAATCCCCGGCCAGTGGTTCCACCAACTTGTGCCAAACTGTGCAGGACCGGAGCCACACCAAATTCATCTTCGTAACGATCAGAGACGACAATTGCAGCACGCTGGACTTCTTGAACCATTTCGATCGTGTCTGCGCGAGTGGAGCCGGGTAACATGGCGATATTTCCAGTAACCGAACCTTGTTCGGGCGAGCTGAAGAACCGCCAGGTAACATCACGATTGATTACCATTGTAATGGTGCTTGATAAAATCAGGATCATCGCGGCCAGCATTGGGTAGCGCAACCGAATAACCCAATGCATCCCCGGTCGTACAACCGTACATCGCAGCCAGCGGAAACCGGCGTCGAAAGCTCGGTTCGGGGCGTCGTACCACTTATTTTCGGCACGAGAAGTAATGGCATGGCGCATATGGTTGGGAAGAATTAGAAAACACTCGGCCAAGGACGCGACGAGTACTGCGATGACGGTGAACGGGATATCTGATATTAGCGCCCCGAAACGCCCGCCAATCAGTATTAGTCCGAAAAATGCCAAAACCGTGGTTATTGTAGACGAAAAGACCAGCGATATCATGCGGGAGGCGGCATTTTCGGCAGCAACGGCCGGGCTTTCTCCAAGCCGCCGCGCACGAAAATCGGCATGTTCGCCAACAACGATTGCATCATCGACGACAATGCCAAGCGTGATAATCAATGCAAACAATGACATCATGTTAATTGTCAAACCAGCGATATACATCACAGCAATCGCCGCAAACATCGCGACCGGAATTCCCGCAGCCACCCAAAAGGCCGTTTGAAATCCGAGGAACAGATAGAGCATGAACAATACCAGCGCCAAGCCCATAAGCCCGTTTTCCAGCAGTATCGATAGCCTATCTGTGATTTGCTCAGCGCGCGTATTAATCAAGGTGACGGTGGTACCCTGAGGCAGGATCGCTTGCAGATCTGCTGCGACTTTTTCAACGGTTGCTTGTATCGCAATCGCGTCCCCACCGTCCGAGCGATTTACGCTAATCAGGACGGCTTGATTGTCGCCGATAAAATAGGCCCGACCGCTATCGGCACCCTCGGTTTCGATACTCGCTACATCGCCAACCAATAATTTATCACCATCGGGCGTGATGCGTATTGCAATTTCAGCGATCTCCTGTGCGCTTCGTCGTTCTATTCCAGTCCGAATTCTTGATGCCCCACCTGCAACGTCACCAGCCGGATTGGTTTGAGTTTGGTTTGCAATGGCGGTTGCGACCTCACTCAGCTGAACGTCGTTTCGAAACATAGATTCTGCAGAAATTGAAACGCTAACAATGGGGTCAGAGATGCCACGTATAGTGGTGTGGGTAATGCCCTCCCGATAGAGTTTTGCCGTAAATTCGTCTGCAAACTCGCCAAGTTGTACCAACGAAACCGGACCCGAAATTACGACATCTGTAACCCCGTCACGCCATGCACCGCGTATTACTTCAGGTACTTCAACACCGTCAGGAAATTTCTGGATGCTTTCGACTGCCGATTTTACATCCTCGGTAGCTCTCGCCATATCCCAACCAGGTTCAAACGACACTGATACCCGCGCCGACCCCTCGGTTGATCGAGAACTGGAACGGTCGACGCCATCAACTGATAACAGTACCGGTTCCAAAAGGTCTATGATGCCAGTGTCGACATCTTCGGCTCCTGCGCCAGGCCACGCTACGTTGATTGAAACAGATTCGATGACAATATCTGGGAAATATTGCGAACGTATCTTGGTGGTTGCCAGCAGCCCAAGAGCCAACATAAGAACCAACAGGAGATTGGCTATCGTGTTGTGACGGGTGAAATAGGAAAGAATACCTCGAGCATCCGACGTTTTATTGGAAGAAAAGTTGTTCATTGGTTTGTCATGCTTTCCTCGAGCCGTTCAACAACCTCTTGCGCTACCTCTGCTTGTGAAAGTTGCGCTATTAGCCGTGCTTTAACATCCGCAGGCATTCGTCCATTACGTTCGAGGAATTCTAGTAATCTGGCTTTTCGACCTGGATCCAGAACGATCATCTCGTTTTTTGAAGTTGGCGCTGATTGCTCAGCATTTTCTAATGGGTCAGCCTCTCGAAGGGGGCGAATTTGAATACCTTGGCCGATCTGAGGCGTGAGGGTCGTTACGAATTCGCGTCCAAAAGGAACATCGGATAGGATCAAATCGTTTGCTTGCCGTCGCAATACATCCACTGCGATTTCTTCGAGTCTATTATCCTCGTCTAGAACCAGCATATTTCCATCGGCGCTAACCGAGGTCGCAGGAACGACCGCTACATTATTAAGCGGTTGCTCGATAATCGTGACGGAAAGGAAATCCCCGGGTCTCAAGATGGATAATCCGGCCCCGCTCAAGCGCGCATAAATCAAACGACCGGTCTGGCCTTCGCCGACTTCGGCACCCTCTCGATCAATTGTGCCGTTCAGTTCAAACGGAAGGTCTTCGATCCCGGATTGAACCGTCACTGGAAGTAGCTTCAGACGCCCTGATGAATCCAATAGTCGGGCGTATTGTGCGCTGGAAACACGAAATGCAACTTCGAGTGCTTCTGGATCAATTAGGTCCCCCAGTTTTTCGTTTGCTGAAACCATTCTTCCCAGGATAGCTGTCACATTGCTGACTACGCCGTCGAAGGGCGCAATGACTGATGTCTCAGTTAGCAGCCTTTTGGCCTCGGTTGCGGAGATTTGTTTTCTGTCCAGTGCGATTTCTGCACTTATTATGCGTGTTTGGGCTTGGGCAAGAGCCCGCCGCTGGTTCACAATTGCTTGCTCTGCCGAGGCTACCGAAAGGGCCGCGTTTTCGACTTCTGCATCAGTAGCAACGCCGCGGGCCTTTAGACCTTCTTGGCGAACTAAGGCTTGCGAACGTAATTCCAACTGTTTTTGCGCTAGATCAACCTCAATCTGTACCAGTTGAATTGCAGCTACCGCGTTGCTCAACTCGGCCTCTGCTTCCTGTAAATCAGATTCGAGCAACGCCAAAGAAGACTGGGATTTCGCAGGATCAATCTGGAAGACTACCTGACCATCGGTGATTGCACCACCGTCGCGAAAGCTTGGTGAAAGCTGAACTAGCGCACCGGATATCGCAGCGCGTAACTCGATAGAGCGCCAGCTTTGCACTCGACCAAACGCCGTGATTTGTGGTGCAATGGTTACAGGTTTGAATGTTTCGATATTTGTGACAAAAACCCTTTCACGTTCGGGCCGAAAAGACCTGCTGCCAGTTTGGGCTTCGCGTACAGCCCACAGCACCTGACCAACCGCCAAAAGTAAAAGTCCGATAGTTACCGAAAATAGAAACAGGGCAACGATGCTGCGCGTTAAAAACTTCATCAATATTTTCCCAAGTGTTTAGCTAGAACGTTTCTACAGTGATTTTCGCTTAAACTGCGATGGTTATTATACGAAATTCAGATCAACTTCCGTTGCAGTAAAAGTTGAAATAGTAAAATAATTTGGAAGAGGGTTCTACACAGGGGAATTGAAATTGTTTGAGGGAGCTTTTTTTGATGTTAGAAATGCGGCGGCTTTGGCCATCCAAATATTGCTTCGTAGTTTCGTTAGTTCATGCATGATTCAAGTTTCGCACCCCAATATATAAATATATAACAGTGGCTTAATGAAATAGAGTGAGCCGCTTAAAAAGTGATAGAATACTTCTGTATGCTGCCTTATGTTGTGCGAATATGGGCGATTTTATTACTATACTATTGGGCTTGGCACCAAGTTTTCTTTTGATTGGACTGGGCGGTCTAGTAAGGGGGCGATTGTCGGCAAGCGTTTGGCTTGGCTTGGATAAATTGAACTTCGAGATTCTTTTCCCCGCCCTAATTTTTGTTGCTGCCGCCAGCCGACCGATCGCGGCACCGGATTTGTTAACAATAGGCCCTGCCGTTTGGTCGATTATGCTATGTGGGCTTTTCCTTGGTTGGTGGAGTCGCGGATTTGGACCGACCTCCTTCTTGGACTTTGCGGGGGCTTGGCAAACTGCGTGGCGGTTTAATACGGCAATAGCATTTGTGGCGGTTGGTGTGGCGCAGCAGGCGGACGCAGCTGTGCTGGCGATTGCAATCGGTATGGCTGTTCCTGTAGCGAATATTCTGGCTGTGTCGGCGTTATCTCGGGGCGGGAATCTGGGTAAGTTGGCGACAGTTGGGAAAGTTTTGCGTAATCCGTTTCTGATCGCTAGCGTCGCAGGCATTCTTGTTGGGGTGAGTGGTCAGAATGTTCCGGTTTTGCTGATGCGGCCGCTTAATATGTTAGCACAGGCGGCTATACCTATTGCTCTGCTTTCTATCGGGGCAACGATGAATTGGACGGCGTTGGCTAAGCTGGACGCGTTTAGTGGTATCCTGAACGCCACGAAACTAGTCGCGTTGCCGGCGATCGTATTAGGTTTTGCAAAGTTATTTCAACTTGATGGAGCACTTATTTCAACGTTGGTTGTTTTTGCTGCATTGCCAACAGCATCGGCGGCACATGTGCTGGCTTCTGCCTTTGGTGCGGACCGGAAGCGGGTTGCAACGATTATCGCGCAATCAACCCTGCTTAGCGGGATTACACTACCGTTCTGGATATTTTTAAGCTGAGCGTTGTTTAGGCGCAGCGTGGTGTCGCTTTAGAGTTCATTTTAATCTGAATCAGTTTGCCCCAGTTGTAGGCTGGCTTCCCAGATAGCTCGTCGAAGAGTCGTTTCAACATCGCGAATTTCGTTGAATGCACAATACTCGGCTAAATCTGTAAGTGCGCTGATAATCCATTCCGAACCGGCCGTTTGGCTCGAAGGATAGTATGGGATGTCTTGATGCTCGGCTTTAAGGTGTGCACCGTCCGATATCCGTACAATACGTCCCACCATTGAATGTCCTCCTTCAACTAAAGGGTGGCAAAGCCCTCGATGCTTGTTTGTGACAAGTCATCGAAAGCTGTTGCAACGCTAGGTAGATTTGTGTTGGCCGAAGCCGCTACAGTCTTAGTGCGGGTAGCAAGGAGCGGCTGCAGCAATACCGGCGGTGGTGATCATCATCAAGCTAGTGGCTACGATTACGGCGGAGAATTTTGTTTTGAAGTTAGTCATGATATTTTCCTTATCAGTTGGTTAAGTAGTTCAGTTTGCGGGTGATGAGCTGGCGGTACCCATTCGAATTGTTGTGCATTCTGATTACCCAAATTCTGACCGGGTTAGCTACGTAACATGGCGTGCGTTACGGTAACGCCGACGATGGAACAGGACGTCGCACGGCAACTTAACTTGTTGTTTTGTTGAGGTTTCGCGGTATAAGGAACTATGATTGCACGCAGCCTATATTCGAGTGATGCCGTCCGCAGTGTGTTGGAGAACATATTGGCGTCACGCCAGTTTGCCTCGTCGCCGCAAGTGTCGGCAACTTTGCGATACGTTGTAGACGAAACGCTTGACGGAAGAAGCGATAGGATTAAGGCGTACTCCATCGCAATTGATGTTCTAAAAAAAACAGAAGAATTCGACCCCTCGGCTAATCCCATAGTGCGGGTACTGGCAGGGCGGCTACGAGAGTCGTTAACGGGATACTACGATTCTGAAATTGGACTGAAGCAGCCCATTGTCATTACTGTCCCTAAAGGCAGCTACGTGCCGGTGTTTTCCGAACCTCTCGAATTTGTGCCAGCAGCGAATGATCCCGAAGCTGCGAGTGCCCCATCGTTTTCCCGAACTGTAGTTATCGAAAAATTTGACGTTTTCTCTGGTGAAACCGCCTCCGAGGCCACCGATGTTCGCTCCACCTTGGTGCGTGAAGGGTTGTTGGTGGAGCTGATTGACAAGCTGTCCCGCTTCAAAGATTTCGTGATTACCGAAGCGCGCCAAGAAGTGTCGGGCCCGAACGTAGTTCAGTTGAAATTAAAACCGGCAGAGTATTCGCTGTCAGGCAAAATACGCATATCCGAGGCGCGGATCATTGTTACACCCGTTCTGCGCCGTTGTGCCGATAACGCGATTATCTGGTCTAAAACTTACGATGAGTTGTTTCAGAATACCGACGCGTTGTTTGATATTCAGGCATCAATAGGTTCGGATGTTGCCGCGACATTGGGGCAACCCTACGGCACTATTGTTACTAAAATTTCAGCCACACGACCACGCGTGGGTGAAATGGATCTCGACCATTATTTAGCGCTGGTGGATTTTTACCAATACTCGAATAACAAGACTGATAAAAACTTTGAAGAGGTTTTGGCGGGTTTAGAAAAGGCGACTGCCGAAGTCCCCGAGTTTTCGTCAGCGTGGGCGGCGCTTTCGTGGATGTACACTTATGATCGATATCACGTGCACACAGAAGTTGATCCCAAAGAAAATAGTGCCAAAGCTTTGGCGGCTGCACAAAAAGGCGTTTATACCGACCCTGAAAACGCTATGGCGCATCAGTATCTGGCTATCGTAAAGTTCAATGATGGCGACAATGATGGGTTTCGAAAGGCCGCACGAACGGCGTTACGACTGAATCCAAACGACGCCGAGGTATTGGCTGATATGGGAAGCCACTTCATACAGTTGGACAATTCCGTCGAGGGAAAAGAAATGGTCGAAAAGGCCATGGAACTTAGTCCCGGACACCCGCCTTGGTACCATTTCTCGATCGCGATGTACCACTACACCCGAAAAGAGTCTGCTCAGGCGGTGAACCACTCGCGCCACTTGCTACAAGAAGGATCACTGTCTGCGTACATCCTGTTGACGGCCAGTCTTGCTCAAGGTGGACAGATCGAAGAAGCCAAGGACGCTTATCAGAAATTGCTGCAAAACCGACCTGTTTTTGCGACCAACTATCTGGACATTCTGGACAAATGGCCCTTGCCTGACGGAATGCGAGAGATGCTGCTGCTTGATCTTGAAATTGCGGGTTTGCATGTGAACGCAATCAAGGGGTGACGAGGGCGCTCAACCTCTGACTTGTATGCTGCGCCAAGGAAGGTTATTCCAACAGAAAGCGGAGGTATCATGAACAACGACTCACAACTACTCGTTTCCACGCAATGGCTGGACGATCACCTTGACGCACCAGATGTACGCATTCTGGACGCCACCTATTTTCTGCCCGGAGCCGAACGAGATGGACGAGCTGAATACGATGCCTCGCACATTCCTGGCGCAAGGTATTTTGATATCGATGACGTCGCTGACAGCCGTTCCAGCCTTCCGCATATGTTGCCGCCTATCGAAAAATTTATCAGCCGTGTGCGAGCCATGGGAATTGGTGACGGACATCGGGTAGTGGTTTATGACACCCACGGAATTTTTTCAGCACCGCGGGTTTGGTGGATGTTCCGCCTGTTTGGCAAACTGGATGTTGCAGTTCTTGACGGCGGCATGAAGAAATGGATAGCCGAAGGACGCGCAGTTGAAAACACGCCGCCAACCGTGCGTGATCGTCATCTGACCGCGCGGCGCAATGCGTCGATGGTGAAAGACGTCACGCAGGTCGCTGCCAGCTCCAAACTCGGAGATTGCCAGATCATTGATGCGCGCGCACCTGAACGTTTCAGGGGCGAGGTTCCGGAAGCGCGGGTCGAATTGCGCTCAGGGCATATCCCCGGTTCATTGAACGTCTACTACGGAGATTTGCTAAATCGTGATGGCACAATGAAAGGCCTGCAAGATTTGAAGGCTGCATTTGACATGGCTGGCGTGGATTTGGACAAACCAACAATCACTACCTGTGGGTCTGGTGTGACTGCCGCAATTCTGACTTTGGCAATGGCCCGTTTGGGGCATCAATTGAACGCCGTTTACGATGGCAGCTGGTCCGAGTGGGGAATGTATAATGACCTGAAAGTCGAGATCGGATGACACATAAGCCAGGGGAAGAAGTTACTTACACGGTTACATACCTCGAAATGGAGGAAAAGCCGTCGTTCCCCTATCCACCAATGCCCACTGGCGGGCCAACGGTATTGTTGGCAGCCGACGAGCCACCGGTGCGGTATTTCCTGAACATGTACGACGCGGTTGGCGCAGAATACGGCTGGACTGACCAACATGAAAAACCACTGCTAGAAGTTAAAGATTTCCTGCACGACCCCTCCATTACTATGTTCACCTTGATGCGAAATGGTTGGCCAGCAGGATTTTTCATTCTGGATGCCACTGTCGTTGGCGAATGTAATCTCGCCTATTTCGGCCTTGTTCCCGAAGCCGTCGGCCTCGGTCTTGGTAAATACCTTCTGCACACCGCCATTTTGATGGGATGGGAGCTGCCAGACGTGACTAAAATGACCGTTAACACGAATTCCCTTGATCATCCCCGCGCTTTACCGCTTTACCAGAAAGCAGGATTTGCACCTGTTCGACGCGAGGAGCACAAGCGAGTACTTACGCGCGACCGAACTCAATAAAGGACCATAAAGATGTTCGAAAATCTTAAGCCACAACCAGAAGATAAAATCATCAAGATGATCGGCATGTATGCTGCCGATCCACGGAGCGAAAAGCTCGATCTTGGTGTCGGCATCTATAAGGACGCAACTGGCAACACGCCAGTGATGCGCGCCGTTAAGGCGGCCGAGGCGCGGCTTTTGGAAACACAAGAAACGAAAAAATACGTAGGGCTTCTGGGCAACCCAGATTTTGTCAATGCAATGCGTGAACTCGTGCTGGGTGACAGTGTCGATGCTGCTCGTGTGACAGGTGCGCAGGAACCAGGCGGAACAGGTGCTATTCGCCAGATATTTGAACTGATCCAGATGGCTGGACCTGATGCAACGGTATGGATTTCGAACCCGAGCTGGCCGAACCACGAGGCAATTCTAAAGCACCTCGGCATGAAAATAGGCAAGTACCGTTATTTTGATGAGGCGACCTGTGGTGTTGATTTCGACGGCATGATGGAAGATCTGAACAGAATGGCTGAAGGGGACGTTGTTCTGTTGCACGGCTGTTGCCACAACCCAACTGGTGCGAACATTACGCTTGAGCAATGGGGTTTGGTCACGGATCTGGTGTTAGCCAAGAATATCATGCCGATGATTGATTTCGCCTATCAGGGTTTCGGTGACGGCCTCGAGGAAGACGCCGAGGGCATGCGCTCGATGGCAGCGCGTGTGCCGGAAATGCTGATTGCGGCGTCCTGTTCGAAAAACTTTGGCCTGTACCGTGATCGCGTCGGTGTCGCTATGGCGGTTTGCGAAGGCGATGTGACATTGACTAAAGGTGCGTTTGCGTCGCTCAACCGTGCGAACTTCAGCTTCCCGCCCGATCACGGCGCGACAGTTGTGGCTATGATCATGGCTGATCCCGAACTGAAAGCTGACTGGAAAGCTGAACTGGAAGGTATGCGTGTCTCCATGTTGGCACTTCGCTCTGGTCTAGCGGACGCATTGCGTCGAGAGACGAATTCGGATCGGTTTGACTTTGTTGCGGACCACCGCGGCATGTTTTCGCGCCTGGGTCTTACGAGTGAACAGGTCGATAAGCTGCGCGACGAGTACGGCATCTATATGGTCGGTGATAGCCGGTTCAACGTGGCGGGACTGCCTGCTGACGGCTTGAACGATTTGGCCAAGGCAATCGCAGCGGTTCTGTAAGCTATGGTTCCCTATATTCGGGCACAAGACGTAGAATATCTGCTGGATTGGAATAATCTGGCGGATGCTTTGCTGGCTGGGCATCGGAAGGCAACACCCGAGATTTCTGACCAGTTTTTGCATCGGGATGGAGATACATTGTTGTCGCGTGCTGCGTGGATTGATGGTGTTGGGGTCGCGGTTAAGTCCGTGACCGTGATGCCGGGAAATGCGGCGCACGCGTTACCTTCGGTTCACGGTGCGATGGTATTGTTTGAAGACAAAACCGGACAGGTCGAAGCGGTAATTGATTCCGCTTTGGTGACAAAATGGAAAACCGCAGGCGATTCAGTGTTGGGCGCGCGTTTACTGGCACGGCCGAATTCAAAGCGGCTGCTGATTGTCGGGGCCGGGACTGTTGCGGCCTCCTTGATCGAGGGTTACGGCGCTGTTTTCCCCAACATCGAAATTTCCATCTGGAACCGTACCAAGGCGAAAGCCGAAGGCTTGGGTGTTCCGGTCGCTGATGATCTCGCAACCGCGGTACACGAGGCTGATATTATCAGTTGTGCAACGATGGCTTCTGATCCTGTAATCAAAGGGGAATGGTTACGCGAAGGGCAGCACGTTGATCTGATTGGAGCATTCAAGGCGGATATGCGCGAGGCCGATGATTTGGCAATGCAACGCGCCTCGATTTATGTGGATAGCCGAGCGACAACCATCAAGCATATCGGCGAATTGATGATTCCGATCGCCAATGGTGCAATCTCGGAATCGGATATTCGTGGTGATTTATACGATCTGGTTCAGGGCGGTGGGCGCGCGTCGGATGATGAAATCACGCTGTTCAAAAATGGCGGTGGCGCGCATCTGGACTTAATGACGGGTCAGGAAATTCTTAAAGCATGGAGGAATGCCCGCACCTGAAACAGTTGCGGGCCGCGTTATCACGCCGCTTTAAAAGTCATTGCCAAACCGTTAATGCAGTGGCGTTTGCCTGTGGGCGCGGGACCGTCGTTAAAGACATGTCCAAGATGCCCACCACAACGACGGCAGTGTTCTTCGGTGCGCTTTGAGAATAGGGTGTTGTCCTCTTTGAAGCTGACATTACCCTCGATTACATCCCAGAAACTTGGCCAACCGGTGCCACTTTTGAATTTGGTTTCGGATTTGTAAACAGGCAGATCGCAACCGGCGCAATGGAATGTGCCTTCACGATTTTCGGTCAACAAATCGCTACTTTCACCTTTTAGACTGTTAGAAAACGGCCGTTCCGTTTTTTCTTTGCGTAGTACCGCGAATTGAGCGGGCGTTAACAGCGCTTGCCATTCAGCGTCCGTGCGCATGATTTCGAATACCTCTGTGGCGGCACCCGCGCTTAATCCGCCAAGTGTGGCGAGCCCGATTGCGGCAGTCGAGGTGGCGAGGAAATTACGGCGGTTAATCATTTTTTGTCCTTCGGTTTTGAATACTCTCAACCTTATATAGGGACAATTCATGTTTCATGGGGTCACATGTTCTCGACCGATCCGTGAGGATTAAGCGAGCGGCAGGGTGATGCGGAAGACAGCACCCGGGGCGTTTTTCTCGACGGTTAAGTCGCCTTTAAGGTTTCGCATGATCTCGCGACTGATGGGAAGGCCGAGGCCGGCACTGCCTGCCAATGTTATCTCGGATAGCCGCGAGAACTTTTCGAAAACCTTCTCGCGATCTTTGGGGTGTATGCCGGGGCCGTTGTCAACGATGCCGATGATTGCGACATTCCCGACTTTTCGGGCAGTGATCTTGATTTCGGGGTTTTCGGCGCGGCCATATTTAATGGCATTTGAAACCAGATTAATGAATACTTGCGCCAATCGGTCGAAATCCGCGGTGACCATAATGTTTGCAGGCACGTTACGCGCGATATCAACCTTTGCGGACGCGCGCAGCCCTTCGGTGCTTGCAAGGGCGCGCTCGACAACTGAGTTAAGCTCGACAGGTTCCAGATGCCAATTCACGCGACCGCTTTCAAGAAAGCTGAGGTCGAGAATTTCATCGAGCAGGCGGGTCAGCCGTTGACTTTCTGTGTTGATAATATCAACGAAACGTTTCGATTCTTGCGACGAGATGTCGTTAGTATCCCGCAGGATTTCCGCAAAAGACTTTATGGACGTCATCGGGGTGCGCAGTTCATGACTGATTTGGGAAAGGAAGGCATCCTTCTGTGCACCTAGTTCCGTAAGCAGCGCGTTGGCTTGGCGCAATTTGTGGGCGGAGTCAGCCAGTTCGCGCGATTGAACTTCGAGTTGCTGCGAATACTCCATCACTTGCGCGGTTTCATCAGCAATTTTCATCAATTCTTCAACGGACACCGTGCCGCCACCGGCAATTTGCGAAACCATCACGTGAGCAGAGGCGGCGCCAACACTACCAGCCAACTCGCGCTCCAGCCGTTCAATGAACTTGTCTGTGGAGTCCGGCAAACCCGCTTGTTTGCCTTGTTCACCAGCGGCCTGCGTGAATAGGCGGTGGGCGTGCGTCGTTCCAAGGATACGTTGCGCGAGAGTGAACAAGTCTTCCGACGTGGCAGATCGCCCGATGACGATACCAGCGCTGCGGTCGCCGGTTTGACGGAATACATCTACGAATTGTGCGCCCTGAATACGTTCCAGTTGGCGCGGCGTTACAACTAGTGACAGGCCTACAAACAGGGTGATGTTGATACCAAGTGACCAGAATAAGGAATGGACCAACGGGTCGTACCCGGTCAGCCCAAGTAGTTCTTGTGGACGTAGCCACGAGAGACCGAAAGGACCGTTTTCGATAACGTTGGAGCTTAGTAAGAAGGACCCTTCGAAACTTGGCAAGAATAGCGTGTATGCCCAAAGAACGAAGCCGACAATCAGCCCAGCCAATGCCCCGGTTCTTGTGGAACTCCGCCAAAAAATACCACCGATCAGGCTTGGCAGTATTTGCGCAACACCAGCGAAGGCGATCAGGCCGATAGACGCCAACGCATTCGATCCGCCGGTTAGGCGGAAGTAGAAGTACCCGAGCAAGAGCAACCCGGCGATGCTGGCGCGACGACTGAGCAACAAAACGCTACGGACATCCCCGCTGGTCGAAACGCGCCCCTTTCCGGAACTGATCCACAGCGGCATGACGATGTGATTGGAAACCATCGTGGACAAGGCGATGGCGGCGACGATGACCATCGATGTCGCGGAGGAAAATCCACCGAGGAACGCGAATAGTGCCAATGCATTTTGTCCTTCGGCTAAGGGCACCGTTAGAACGAATAGATCAGGGTTTGAACCCGCGGGTAAGATGGATTGACCTGCAATTGCGATGGGCAGCACGAACAAACTCATCAAAAACAGATAAAGGGGGAATGCCCAACTGGCGACGGCCAGGTGCCGCTCGTCAGAGTTCTCAACGATGGTGACCTGAAACATACGCGGTAGGGTGATGATGGCCGTTGCTGACAAGAATGTTAGTGCGATCCAGCGCGGGCCGAATAGGCGATCGGTTTGCAGCATCTCAGGAGACATGCGCGCGAAGATACCAGCTGGACCGTCGCTGATACCCCAGACCACAAATATTCCTACTGCTAGCAGGGCGAACAATTTGACGACAGCTTCGAGTGCGATGGCAGTGACAACGCCGTGGTGGCGCTCGTTGGCATCCACGTTGCGGGTGCCGAACAGGATAGTGAATACAGCAAGAACTGCGGCGATCCAGAATCCCGATACTTTTTCGTCGGCGAATCCGGCACCGTCAGTAGGTGAGAACACCGAAAAGCTGGTCGTTATGGATTGTAGTTGCAGGGCGATATAAGGGGTGGAACCAATGACTGCTAATAGTGTCACAACCACACCAAGGGTGGCACTTTTTCCATAGCGCGAAGATATCAGGTCGGCGATGGAGGTGATGCGTTGGGTCCGTCCGATGCGTAGCAGTTTACGTAGTAACCACCACCATCCGATGAATACCAGAGTAGGGCCGAGGTAGATTGTAACAAACTCCAGCCCGTTGCGGGCCGCGGAACCCACGGCTCCGTAGAATGTCCACGCAGTACAATAGACCGAAATCGATAATGTGTAGACTAGTGGGGACCGCAACCACCCAAGACGACCAGCGCGAGCGCGCCGCTCGGCCCAGAAGGCGACGGCGAATAATAGGGCGACATAGGTTACGCTGGCGGCGACAAGAATGTTGAAGGTTAGCACGTCAGTTGCCCTCGTCGCCTTTGGTTAACAGGCGCGACATGCGTCGTGCCAGAACGATCAGAAGAAACCAGAACCCAAAAATAAACAGAAATGGCAACGGGGCTCCGAAAATCAAAACGTCTTTCGTGAAAATCGTAAAAATCGGAGTGATAAAGATTGCCACACCAAATAACGGCAGAACAAGGGCGGCGTCTTGGCGGCGGCGGCGGCGGAAAGCGCGTTCGGCGAGATCGGGGGGGCGTTTGTCGTTCACGCCAGAATTTCCTGAACTGCGGCGACTATTTCGGCGTTGGCGAAAGGTTTGGTCATGAAACGGGTCACACCAATTTCTTCGGCGGTTTGCCGGTCCCGCGCCTGGCCCTTCGCAGTTAACATCAGAACATGAGGGGCGACATCAAGTTCAGTGATGTCTTTCAAAATATCGAAACCGGAGCGGTTTGGTAGCATAACGTCAAGAATTACCAGATCGGGGGTTAGGTTGAGAACGCGATTCATTGCCATGGCACCGTCTTGTTCAAACGATATGTCGAAGCCCGCTCGGTCCAGCAGGAAGGACAGGGATTCGATGATATTCGGTTCATCCTCGACGATCAGAATGCGCTTTGACATGTGTACCCTCCTCCTATCAGTTAAATCTATAACACCGTTTCTTCAGAACGTGCAGTACAGTTTTTGCGCGGGCAAATTCGGCAGCTTATTCCAACAGCGCGGGCCGGTTGAGGGGGCGTCGGCCACGGTGATTGATCCAGCGGAAGAAACAGCATCGCGGACTGATAATCGGGTGGCGCGCCAAAAGAGATTTCTGAATGTGGTAGCGCAATTGTCAGCGTAGTGAATTGAATACCGCCGGGTAACTCGATCAAATCCTGCATCGGGCGTTCTGGTTGCGAAAATCCCTGAAATACTGGCCACAATGGGCAAGCATTGCCATGGCGAGGCAATGGAAATTCCGACAGAGCTTGTCGGTGCAAGGTTTGCCCCGCCGCGTTGGTGATGATCAAGCCCATCTCGGGGGCTTGGAGCCCCGCGACCCTCAAATTGGCGAGGCGGCGGAATACGGCGTGTAGATTTGTGCGAAATTCGGTAGCTAGAGCTGACGGGTTGTAGCACGAAATCGCGGCGCTGGTGGCGAATTGTTCAAGTGGCATAGATGCCACGTCTTCTTCCGATACACTGTCGGGTGTCTCGCTTGGCCCGTCGGGCGTTGCTTCTTTGTCAAAATATCCAATCAGCGCTTGCGTAGCGTCGGAAAGACGCCTGCTTTCTTCATGGATTGCCTTGTCGAAACGTCTGCGTTGATCAGCGGTTATGTCTTCGACGGTTGTCAAAATTTCAGCGGTCGAACGGATTGCTGTGATGTTGGACAGCATCAAGTGTAAGCTTTCGGCTAGAAACGGGTCGTGGGTCAATCGATCAGATAGGGCTGCGATCGCAGCTTCTTGGTCGCGGTTCTGCCTGTAAATCGAAGCGAGAAGTTGTGACCAGCCTGGAAACCTACCGGCGAACTCAGCCGAGGCAGAGATTTCGACAGATTTTCTGGATACACTAGAGGCGGCTTCGAGCAAGGTAGTGGTTAATTCGGAATCCGCGCCTTCTGTCAAGGACGAGGGTGGAACACCGAGTTCGCGAGCAATCGACAATAGAATTTTCCCTGCGATTCCCCGTTTGTTATGTTCAATCAAGTTTAAATATGATGTGGAAATACCCGTTTGCCGTGCAAGCGCTGTTTGGGAAAGACCTGCTCGTGTGCGTTGTTGACGAATTCGCGTTCCGGTTAACGAATGTGGCATTGTTCGATTCCCATTGTTTTCATGCTCTTGCCGCGGCGCAATGTAAATAAATTTACACAAATAGTTTGAGATTGTGACAATAGTTTACAAAAATATTGAGCAAATGCAATCATTTATTGATTTTTTGACAGTTTCGTTAAAAAATGATTTTGGGTAAAAATACCCTCTGCCGTTCATGGCAGTATTAATTGACACGAATGGGAGGAAATTCATGTCTGTATTTACACCAAATCGTCGAGGTTTGATTAAGTCAGGTGCACTGTTGGGCACAGGCTTGGCTATGCCGACGATCTTCACTGCTGGTTCGGCGGCTGCGTATACCAACGCTCCGACTGGGTCCGGCGTAACACTTGGCTTTAACGTTCCACAATCCGGTCCGTATGCGGACGAGGGAGCGGACGAGCTTCGCGCTTATGAACTTGCTGTTGAGCACCTGAATGGTGGCGGCGACGGCGGGATGATGAACACGTTCTCATCTAAAGCGCTTTCCGGAAACGGTATCCTTGGCAACAAGGTTAACTACGTGACCGGCGACACGCAGACGAAATCTGACGCAGCACGTGCTTCTGCTAAGTCGATGATCGAAAAAGACGGCGCGGTGATGATCACCGGTGGTTCTTCGTCGGGCGTTGCGATTGCTGTTCAGGGTCTATGTCAGGAAGCTGGCGTTATCTTCATGGCTGGTCTGACACACTCCAATGACACAACCGGTAAGGACAAGAAAGCTAACGGCTTCCGTCACTTCTTCAACGGTTACATGTCTGCCGCCGCTTTGGCACCTGTGCTGGAAGAAATGTACGGTCCTGATCGTAATGCATATCACCTTACGGCCGACTACACTTGGGGTTGGACTCAACAAGAATCCATTCAGGCTGCGACTGAAGCTAAAGGCTGGGAGACTGTTAACAACGTTCTTACACCTCTGGCGACACAAGACTTCAGCTCGTATGTTGCACCAGTTCTAAACTCTGGCGCGGATATTCTGGTCCTGAACCACTACGGTGGTAACATGATCAACTCGTTGACATCGGCTGTTCAGTTTGGCCTGCGCGACAAGCAGGTTAACGGTAAGAACTTCGAGATCGTCGTTCCGCTTTACTCTCGCCTGATGGCGAAAGGTGCTGGCGAAAACGTTAAAGGCATCTTCGGTTCGACAAACTGGCACTGGTCCTTGACCGACGCGGGTTCGCAAGCCTTCGTTAAATCCTTTGGCGAGAAGTACGGCTTCCCACCATCACAGGCTGCGCACACAGTATACTGTCAGACGATGCTTTATGCAGATGCTGCTGAACGCGCTGGCACATTTAACCCATGTGGCATTGCTGAAGCACTTGAAGGCTTTGACTTTGACGGTTTGGGCAATGGTCCAACACATTACCGTGCCGACGATCACCAGTGCTTCAAAGACGTGCTGGTTGTGAAGGGTAAAGATAACCCGACTTCCGACTTCGACCTTTTGGAAGTTGTTCAAGTTACACCACGTGCTCAAGTCGAGTATGCACCGGATCATCCGATGTTCGCTGGTGGTGCTTTGGGTAAATGTAACCCAGGCGCATAAGTTTCCCCCTCGGGAAAACACTACCGGTCGCGCCTTTGTGTGCGGCCGGACTTTCCGCTAGGGCGCGGAGCCTCATTAACATTACGGGATGCAAGCGATGGATGCGATCTTTCTGCAAGTATTGAACGGGCTGGACAAGGGCAGCGCTTATGCGCTGATTGCTCTGGGTTTGACCCTTATTTTTGGAACGCTGGGAGTGGTGAACTTCGCACACGGTGCTCTGTTTATGTTAGGTGCATTCTGTGCTGTGATAATGCGCAAAATTCTGACGCTATCACATGTATCGCTTGACCCGGAGAAGACGAACTTTCTCGGTAAGCCGCTAGAAATTAGAACTCCCTATGTTGAGTTGTGGTGGGGTGATGTCGGCACTTGGATGATCGACTATTCGGTTCTGATCGCGATCCTGTTCGCAATTCCCGTCATGGGAGTTATGGGCATCGTGATGGAGCGTGGCCTTATCAAACATTTTTACCATCGCCCGCATGCGGATCAAATCCTGATGACGTTCGGTCTGGCGATTGTGTTGCAGGAAATAATCAAAGCATTCTTTGGTGCTAACCCAATTCCACAATCCGCGCCTGACTCGATGAGCGGCGCGATGGATATCGGTGTGCTATTTGGATTCGCTGAATACGCGGTCATCTATCCGTATTGGCGTCTTGTGTATTTCGTTTTTGCAGCTGTGGTAATCGGAGGTGTGTTCGCGTTCTTGCGTTTCACCACTTTCGGAATGATTGTGCGTGCGGGTATGGCAGACCGCGAGACGGTTGGCTTGCTTGGTATCGATATTGATCGACGCTTCACCATTATGTTCGGCCTCGCCGCCGCGGTGACGGGTGTTGCGGGTGTGATGTATACGCCTATTCTTCCACCGAACTATCACATGGGCATGGACTTCCTTGTTCTTTGCTTCGTTGTGGTGGTTGTAGGTGGCATGGGCAGTTTGCCGGGGGCAATCCTCGCGGGTTTCATGCTGGGAATGCTCGAGAGCTTCTCTTCTATGAACGAAGTTAAGGCAATTATCCCGGGTATCGACCAGATTATTATTTACCTCGTTGCCATGATTGTTCTGTTGGTCCGCCCACGCGGTCTGATGGGCAAAGCCGGCATGATGGAGGATTAAGAGCATGTTAAAATACAACGATAAAGTCCTGATGATAGTGTTTGCGATCCTCGTACTTACCGGACCAGTTATCCTCGCACCGTTTGGTGCAGGATATCCGGATTTGCTACAACGCTTTGCTATCTTTGGCATTCTGGCGGTGGGCTACAACATTCTGTTCGGCTTAACTGGGTACCTTTCCTTTGGCCACGCAGCATTTCTGGGTGTGGGTTCTTATTCGACAGTTTGGATGTTCAAGCTGCTGACAATGAACATCATTCCGGGGATGATCCTTGCGATCATTAT
The DNA here is from genome assembly GCA_002162875.1 of Rhodobacterales bacterium 52_120_T64. Taxonomy (GTDB): domain Bacteria; phylum Pseudomonadota; class Alphaproteobacteria; order Rhodobacterales; family Rhodobacteraceae; genus NORP23. Next base: position 39,875 of record MABA01000024.1, read on the forward strand.
GTCGGGCCTGTTTGCCCTTCTGATCGGGTTCATCACGCTGCGCCGCTCGGGCATCTACTTCTCAATTCTGACGTTGGCGTTCGCGCAAATGTCTTACAGCCTTGCGTATTCGGTTCTGACACCGATCACGAATGGCGAGACAGGTTTGCAGATACGCCTTGCCGATGCACGGATACTGGATCCGAAGAACGAGTCCGGTTCGCTGCCATCTACCAACCTGTTCGGGTTCGAGATGAATGATACGTGGCGAACTACGTTCATGGGCATGGACTTGCAGTTCAACGTCGGTTTCTACGTTTGTGCAGTTATATTGATAGCGGCGTTCTACGTCTCCATCCGCATCTTCCGTTCGCCTTTCGGTTTGATGCTACGGGCGGTTAAAACCAACCAGAACCGTCTGATGTATACAGGGATCAACACCAAACCTTACACACTGGCGGCTTTCGTGATCTCTGGCATGTATGCTGGTCTGGCGGGTGCATTGTTGGCCTCGATGGATCCGTTGGCGGGCGCCGAACGTATGCAGTGGACCGAATCTGGTTCCATCGTTCTGATGGTAATTCTTGGCGGTGCCGGCACATTGCTTGGCCCAGTACTTGGTGCAGGCGTTATCAAATACTTCGAAGCGATCTTCTCACGCATCAACGACAACGTCCTACACGGATGGTTCGATTTCCTACCCGGTTTCCTCGAAACCTTCATGGTCTGGATCATTCACCCATTCGTTGGCAAAGGCTGGAGCCTGACGTTGGGTGCGGTGTTTATGATTATCGTGATCTTCCTACCCGGTGGCCTGATGGAAGGTGCAAATCGCATCAACAAACGGTTTGGTAAACAAAAACGAGGCTCGGCGGATAACGCCAAGGCCCCGGCTGAATAAGGAGCAGGGTTTATGGGAATTCTTGAAGTCCAGAACGTCAACAAACACTTCGGTGGTTTGCATGCGCTGAACAACGTTAACCTCGATGTTATAGAGGGTTCGGTTCACGCAATCATCGGACCGAACGGGGCTGGTAAATCCACGTTCCTGAACTGCTTGATTGGTAAGCTCGCGCCGGATACGGGATCGGTGATGTTTCAAGGCAAGCCAGTGCTTGGCAAGAAACCGCACGAGATCAACCAGTTGGGGATTAGTCGTGTGTTTCAAACACCCGAAATCTTTAGTGATCTGACCGTATTTGAAAACGTAATGATCCCTTGTTTTGCACACCGTGACGGGTCGTTTATGATGAACGCCTGGAAAAAGGTTAAATGCGAAACGGACATTCGCGAACAAGCCGAGCAGATGTTGCTCGACGTTAACATGCAGGACAAATTGCATATGGAAGCGGCCTCGCTTTCACGCGGCGACAAGCGGCGGTTGGAAATGGCGATGTGTTTGTCGCAAAACCCAAAACTGTTACTGCTGGACGAACCTACAGCCGGTATGGCGCGGGCCGATACAAACGCAACAATCGACCTGCTAAAACACATTGGCGAGACGCGCGGAATTACCAAGGTTATTATCGAGCACGACATGCACGTAGTGTTCAGCCTTGCCGATACGATCTCGGTTTTGGCGCAGGGTGCAATCATTGCCGAAGGGCTGCCCGATGACATCAAAGGCCATCCGAAAGTCCGTGAAGCTTATCTTGGGGAGGCCGAAGTATGAATGACAAGACAAATAAGCCGGCATATTTTTCGCTGCACGACATCCATTCTTATTACGGCGAAAGCTACATTGTTCAGGGTGTGTCATTTAACGTCCACGAGGGCGAGATTCTTGCGCTTTTGGGTCGGAATGGCGCAGGCAAAACCTCTACGCTTCGTTCCATTGCGCAGATTGGCGACCCACAGGTGACGAGCGGCGAATGCTGGTTGGACCATCAAGCGATACATGAAATGAAATCGTTCGAAGCGGCCCGTGCGGGTGTGGCCTTGGTGCCTGAAGATCGCAGTATCATTCAGGGTTTGACAGTGCAGGAAAACTTGGAACTTGCGCAGATTGCACCGCCAATCGGTTGGTCGATCGAACGAATTTACGAACTTTTCCCCCGTTTGGGCGAACGCAAAAATCAAGAAGGCACTACGCTTTCGGGCGGCGAACAGCAAATGCTGGCGATTGGACGTGCGTTGGCTCGCGACATCAAGTTACTGTTGTTGGATGAACCGTACGAGGGTCTGGCCCCTGTGATCGTTCAAGAAATCGAACGGACGCTTCGGCAGATTAAAGAGTTGGGCATCACCACGATTATCGTGGAGCAGAATGCCGTTGCGGCGTTGAAACTAGCTGATCGCGCGGTTATTTTGGATACCGGGGTTGTGGTTTTTGATGGAACCGCACAAGAGGTTCTGGACAATGAGGCGCTCCGCGAAGAGTATCTCGCTATCTAAAAAAATTACGATTACTGGAGAAAACCATGGAACAGCCCAACTATCCGCCCTCGAAAGAAACCATCGCCTCCGCCTTGATAAACGAAGATCAATACGAGGCAATGTATGCTGAATCCATCAGTGATCCAGAAACCTTCTGGGGGAGAGAAGGTCATCGACTGGATTGGATTAAGCCATATACAAAGGTGAAGAATACCACCTTTGAGTACCCCAATGTCTCGATCAAGTGGTTCGAAGACGGGATTTTGAATGTTTCGGCCAACTGTATTGACCGACATTTGAAGGACCGTGGCGACCAAGTTGCCATCATCTGGGAGGGGGATAGCCCTGAAGATGATGCGCACATCACCTACAAAGAGTTGCACGAACGCGTTAGCCGTCTGGCAAATGTGTACAAGAACCTTGGTGTCAAAAAGGGCGATCGGATCGTTCTATATATGCCAATGATTCCCGAGGCGGCTTACGCGATGTTGGCCTCTGCACGGATCGGTGCCGTCCACTCCATCGTATTCGCGGGCTTCTCTCCCGAGGCATTGGGTAGCCGCATCGCGGATTCCGGTGCCAAACTGGTGGTTACTGCGGACGAGGCACCGCGCGGTGGGCGGAATACTCCGCTGAAGTCTAATGTTGACAAGGCCTTGGAGATTTCCGGTGACGTGCCCACTTTGGTGGTCGAGCGCACGGGCGCAGATGTGGGCCTAAAGGCAGGTCGTGACCATTCGTACCGCGCGATGATGGCCGATGCATCGACCGATTGCCCGCCTGAACCGATGAACGCCGAAGACCCGTTGTTTGTGCTTTATACTTCGGGCTCCACAGGCAAACCGAAAGGTGTTGTACACAGCACCGGTGGATATCTGTTGTATGCGTCGATGACACATCAGTACGTATTCGATTACCACGACGGCGACATATACTGGTGCACGGCCGATGTTGGTTGGGTCACCGGCCACAGCTATATCGTTTATGGTCCGCTGGCGAATGGCGCGACAACTGTGATGTTCGAAGGTGTTCCAACCTATCCGGACGCTAGCCGTTTTTGGCAGGTATGTGACAAACATAAGGTTACCCAGTTCTATACAGCCCCTACCGCACTCCGTGCACTAATGGGCCAAGGGGAATCTTTTGTCGAAAAATGTGATCTGTCGTCGTTGCGGATTTTGGGTTCTGTAGGCGAGCCAATTAACCCAGAAGCATGGGAATGGTACAATCGTGTGGTTGGCAAAGGTAAATGCCCGATTGTGGACACTTGGTGGCAGACGGAAACCGGTGGCATTTTGTTGACGCCGCTTCCCGGAGCAACGGCGCTGAAACCCGGCTCGGCTATGAACCCGTTCTTTGGGGTTCAACCTGTGGTTCTCGACTCGCAATCTGGTGTGGAGCTGGAAGGTAATGGCATTGAAGGCGTTTTATGCATCAAAGATAGCTGGCCCGGTCAAATGCGGACAGTGTTCGGTGATCACGATCGCTTCATCTCGACATATTTTGCAGATTACAAAGGCTACTATTTTGCCGGTGACGGCTGTCGTCGCGATAAAGACGGGCATTACTGGATTACTGGTCGTGTGGACGATGTGATTAACGTATCTGGCCACCGTATGGGAACTGCAGAGGTCGAATCTGCGCTGGTAGCACATGCCAAAGTCTCAGAAGCTGCGGTTGTCGGGTTTCCCCACGCCATAAAGGGCCAAGGCATTTACGCTTATGTGACCCTGATGGGGGGCGAGGAGCCATCGGACGAGCTTCGCAAAGCGCTGGAAGTCTGGGTCCGGAAAGAAATCGGACCGATCGCCAAGCCGGACTTGATACAATGGGCACCGAGCTTGCCGAAAACGCGTTCCGGTAAAATCATGCGCCGTATTTTGCGCAAGATCGCCGAGAATGATTTCGGTGCTTTGGGCGATACCTCAACGCTCGCTGACCCGTCAGTGGTTGAGGATCTGATCGAAAACCGTATGAACCGAGAGTAGGTTCTACAGATTTAAATAGACAAAGGCCCGTCAATTTGGCGGGCCTTTTCGTCTTTCTGACAACATAAATTTAATTGCGCCGTAACCTGATCACTACATCGATCTTGGAAATTTCGGCACCTTCCGGCAAATCCGGCAGGCTTTCAAATTTGATTGATCCTACAGGGGCGTCGCTTAGGATGCCCTCGTCTTCCCAGTAGAAATGGGAATGATCGTCTACTCGTGTGTCAAAGTACGAACGATGCCCGTCAACACTTACTTCGCGCATCAGCCCAGCTTCGCAAAACGCGCCGAGCGTGTTGTAGACTGTGGCCAATGACACCTTCGCTTCGGTGTCGTGGGTTAGATCGAACAAAGATTCCGCTGTGACGTGACGGTCGTGACCATCGCCTACAAGCAATTCTGCCAGTGACAGTCGTTGACGTGTTGGGCGCAGACCGCCGCCGGAAAGCCAAGCAGAAGCGCGTTGTTGTGGGGATTGAATTTCGAGGTTCATCGTACGAATTCCTTTGATTTGCATCAATATACGCTAAAAGCGCAGCTAATGACCAGACCCGCGCCAGCGCTATTGCGCCGCCTCCCACCGCAGTGGTAAGAATACCCAAATAAACAGAATTTCAGGAGCATCCCCTAACATGACCGACTATCCTACAAGCTTTGATCGCGATGACCTTTTGAAATGTGCTCGTGGCGAACTTTTCGGGCCGGGGAACGCACAGTTACCGATGCCACCTATGTTGATGATGGATCGTATTACTGAGGTTTCCAGTGACGGCGGCGAGCATGGCAAAGGTCATATCGTGGCGGAATTCGATATCAATCCAGATTTGTGGTTCTTTGAATGCCACTTCCCGGGAAACCCTATTATGCCGGGCTGCCTTGGTCTTGATGGCTTGTGGCAACTAACAGGATTTAACCTTGGCTGGCGTGGCTGGCAGGGCCGTGGGTATGCGCTGGGTGTTGGCGAAGTTAAACTGACAGGCATGGTGCGCCCTGAACGCAAAATGCTGACATATTACGTTGACTTCACCAAAGCCATTCAGACGCGTCGCTTGACCATGGGTGTTGCCAACGGACGGGTCGAGGCCGACGGCGAAGTGATCTATTTGGTTAAAGACATGAAAGTCGCGTTGTCTGCGGAATAATCTGAATAAAAGGAATACATTATGCGTCGCGTAGTTATCACAGGTCTCGGGATTGTCTCAAGTATTGGCAATAACGCTGAAGAAGTTCTTGCTTCGTTGAAGGCCCAGAAGTCCGGCATTAGTTTTGCCCCTACATATGCGGAACATGGGTTCCGGTCGCAGATACACGGTCTGCCAGACGTCGATTTGAAAGAAAGTATCGACAAACGCATTTGGCGCTTTATGGGCGATGGTGCGGGATACGCCTATTTGTCCATGCAACAAGCGATTGCTGATGCGGGACTTGAAGAAAGCGACGTTTCGAACGAACGTACTGGATTGGTTGTAGGTTCAGGCGGCCCGTCCACCAAGCACTTACACGACGCGCATAATATCGTGGTTGCAAAGGGTGCACCCAAACGTATGGGGCCGTTTATGGTTACACGGGGCATGTCCTCGACCACGTCCGCTTGTTTGGCAACGCCGTTCAAGATCAAAGGCGTTAACTATTCGATAACCTCCGCGTGTTCGACGTCTGCGCATTGTATCGGCAACGGTGTTGAGCAAATTCAGTTCGGCAAGCAAGACATCGTATTTGCTGGCGGCGGCGAGGAACTGGACTGGACACTGTCCTGCCTGTTCGACGCGATGGGCGCGATGTCTTCGAAATATAACGACACACCAGAACTGGCAGCACGAGCATTTGACGCAACACGCGATGGGTTCGTGATTGCTGGCGGCGGTGGCATGGTTGTTCTTGAGGAACTAGAGCACGCCAAAGCACGCGGCGCCAAGATTTACGCTGAGGTTACAGGGTACGGTGCCACATCTGACGGCTACGACATGGTTGCCCCATCGGGTGAAGGTGGCGAACGCTCGATGAAGCTAGCGATGTCTACGCTTGGTGATCGCAAGGTTGATTATATCAACGCGCACGGCACTTCGACGCCAGTGGGCGATGTCAAAGAAGTTGAAGCGGTTCGCCGGATTTTCGGTGAAGGTTCTACCCCGCTGATTTCCTCGACCAAATCATTGACTGGCCACAGTCTTGGCGCAACGGGCGTGCAGGAGGCGATTTATTGCCTGATGATGTTGCAGAATGATTTCATCGTAGGATCGGCTAATGTGACGGAGCTTGATCCGCAGTTGAAAGCCTCCGAAATTGCCACTGCGAACGTTGAAAACGCGGGGCTGGATACGCTTATTTCCAACAGCTTCGGGTTTGGCGGAACCAACGCGACCCTAGCGATGAGCAAATATCATGGCTGATCTTATGAAGGGCAAACGCGGCCTGATTATGGGCGTCGCGAATGAACGTTCGATCGCGTGGGGTATTGCCAAGGTTCTGGCTGAAGAAGGCGCGGAACTGGCGTTCACCTATCAAGGTGAAGGGTTCGGTAAACGCCTGCGTCCCTTAGCTGAAAGTGTTGGCTCTTCACTGGTGATTCCAGCGGATGTGCAGGATGAGGCGTCGTTGGATACCACGTTCAAAACCCTCGAAGACGAATGGGGCACTATCGACTTTTTGGTTCACGCCATCGCCTATTCCGACAAGGAAGAACTGGCGGGGCGATTCATTGATACCAGCCGCAGGAACTTCCTGAACTCGCTGGATATTTCGTGTTTCAGCTTTGTGGACGTGGCAAAACGGGCAGCGGCATTGATGCCGGACGGCGGCTCGATCATAACGCTGACCTATATGGGCAGCAATCGCGTGCAACCGAATTACAACGTTATGGGTGTGGCGAAAGCGGCGCTTGAAAGCTCGGTTCGGTATTTGGCGAACGACCTTGGGCCTGACAATATCCGTGTGAATGCAGTTAGCCCCGGTCCTATGAAAACGCTTGCGGGCGCTGCAATTGGCGGGGCGCGTAAGGTGTATCGCACGATTGGCGAAAACGCACCTCTGCGGTCCAACGCGACACCGGATTCAGTGGGCGGAACAGCGGCTTATCTGCTGTCAGATTACGGCGCTTTTACCACTGGCGAGATTATTCGCGTCGATGGCGGTTACCACGTCATGGGCATGATGCAGTCGGAAAACCTGTAACGCCAAATGGACGTTTAACAATGGTTCTTCTTGTGCCAATGTACCGGCAACGGAGGAACCCACCATGCCAATCACCACATGTGTATTTGATGCCTACGGGACATTGTTTGACGTAGCTGCCGCGGCGCGAATTGCCGCGGCTGAACCCGGGCGCGAGGCGTTTGCTGCGAAATGGCCACAGATCGCACAAGATTGGCGGCTTAAGCAGTTGCAATATACATGGCTGCGGGCCGTGGCTGATGCACACACGGATTTCTGGGAAGTTACGCAAGACGGTCTCGATTATGCTCTGGATGCGGCTGGATTGGCCGACAGCGAACTGCGCGAGCGATTGTTGGCACTTTACTGGGAACTTTCGGCGTATCCCGAAGTTCCGGCCATGTTGAAAGCTTTGAAAGACGCGGGGATGCAGACGGCGATCTTGTCAAACGGTTCGCCTGAAATGCTAAAAGGCGCGGTTTCCAGCGCGGGTATTACGGATCTATTGGACGATATTCTAAGCGTTCAGGATGTCGGCGTTTTCAAACCACATAAGTTTGTCTACGACATGGTTTGTGACCGCTTTGGTGGTGAGCCTTCTGAAGTGTTGTTTGTGTCTTCCAACGGTTGGGATGCAGCGAACGCTTCGGGTTATGGGTTCTACACTGCGTGGGTGAACCGCGCGGGTGAACCGATGGACCGCTTGCCTTGGAAGCCACAAGAAGTGATGTCGGATTTGACCGGAATACCTGCATTGGCGAAGGAACGACCATGAAGTTTACCACCAGCGATGGCCTGCAACTGGCATACGAAGACGAAGGCGAAGGTACAGTTTTACTGTGCCTGCCGGGACTAACACGCAATGCACGGGATTTTGATGATCTGGCCGCCGCGATCAGTGGAGTTCGATTGGTGCGGCTAACGTATCGCGGTCGTGGGGAGTCGGATTACGATCCGACCTACGCAAATTATAACGTTCCGCAGGAGGCCAAAGACGCGCTGGAATTGCTCGACCATCTTGGCATTGAAAAGGCAGTATTCGTGGGAACTTCGCGTGGCGGGATCATTGCGATGTTGACGGCGGCGATGGCCAAGGGCCGTATGTCCGGCGTGTTGCTGAACGACATTGGACCCGAGCTTAATTCAGACGGGCTTAGCCGGATCATGGACTATCTGGGCATTCAGCCCAAAGCGAAAACTTTTGAACAGGCTGTCGCGGGATTGCGCGCAAATATGGGCGCCGAGTTCCCCACGTTGACCGATGCTGATTGGCTGGAACAGGCTAATCGCTGGATGGAGATGGGGACCGATGGGTTGCAGTTGAATTATGACCCCAAACTGCGCGACGCGATGCTTGAACAGGCGACCAAAGAACAGCCCGACTTGTGGCCGCTATTTGATGCAATGGCAGAGCTTCCCTTGGCGCTAGTACGCGGTGCAAATTCGGACCTTCTAAGCGAGGAAAGCGTTGCTGAAATGCAGCGACGGCGACCATATATGATATATGCGAATGTGCCAGACAGGGGCCATGTACCGTTCTTGAACGAACCGGAAGCTGTAGCGGCGATTGAAAAACTGATCGGGCAGGTTGGATGAATATCGAGATGATCAATGCGGCGGCAGCAAGGTTGGCGCCAGTGGTAAGGCGCACACCGATGCTCAGCTCTCCGTTCCTTGACGAAATGGCAGGCCGCCGCGTGTTGGTGAAGGCGGAAAGCTTGCAACACACCGGAAGTTTCAAGTTTCGTGGTGGTTGGTCGGCTTTGTCAGGCATGTCGGAAGCGCAGCGTGCGAACGGAGTGATTGCATATTCTTCAGGGAATCACGCGCAAGGGGTGGCGCTGGCTGCTGCTAAATTCGGGGTGCCTGCTGTTATAGTTATGCCGGAAGATTCGCCAAAATTGAAAGTCGCAAACACCCAAGCGTTAGGTGCAGAAGTGGTGACTTATGACCGCTTGCGGGATTCGCGTGAAGAAATCGGGGCGCAACTGGCCGCTGAACGCGGACTAACGCTTGTTAAACCATACGATGAGCCGCTGGTGATTGCGGGGCAAGGCACCATTGGGCTGGAGATACTGGAGCAAGCAACGGCCGAGGGTATCGAAACTGCTGATGTATTGATCCCCTGTGGGGGTGGCGGGTTAACCTCAGGCATCTCGGTTACTTTCGAAGGTACCGACCTGCGGGCGCGCACTTGTGAGCCGGAAGAGTTTGACGACGTAGCACGCTCACTTGCTTCAGGGGAGCGAGAGGTGAATGCCACGCAGGGTGGGTCAATTTGCGATGCTATTGTTACGAACTCCCCGGGTGAAATTACGTTCCCAATTATGCTGAAAAACTGCGGTCCGGGGCTGGTCGTCAACGACGAAGAAGCCATGCGGGCGGTGGCAATCGCATATCAGCGGTTGAAAATTGTGTTGGAGCCGGGTGGTGCTGTGGCGCTGGCGGCGGCGTTGTTTCACGCAGACAAAGTTGAAGGAGATGCCGTTATTGTGGTGGCGACCGGCGGTAACGTCGACACCGACGTATTCACGCAATGTTTGGAATTGCTATGACGGACATTATTATTATCGGCGGAGGGATTGCTGGCGGAAGCCTTGCGGCAGCGGTTTCGGCCGATGCAGACGTTGTGCTGTTGGAAGCTGAGGATGTCTTTGGCTACCATGCAACGGGGCGTTCAGCCGCGATGTATGAACCGAACTATGGCAATACGGTGATCAACACGCTGACGCGTGCAAGCCTAGGCGCATTCAAGGAAGCGGATGTGCTTTCGCCGCGCGGCGTTCTGTATTTGGCCGACGAAAGTGAACAGCATCTGATGGATGCTATAGCCGCCTCGGACTTTACCGACCGCATTTCGCTGGACGAAGCGCACGCGCTGGTCCCGATCCTGAATATGGCACATATCAAAGGCGCCGTGATGAGTGCCTCGGCTAGTGATCTGGATGTGGACAAGTTGTTCCAAAGTCGTTTGAGAACCGCACGCCGAAATGGTGCGCAACTTCATACGAAAGCTGGCGTGACCGGCATCCGTTTCGATGGCCAGTGGCATGTACAAACGGCTATCGGTGAGTTTTCAGCACCGGTTATTGTAAATGCAGCAGGGGCCTGGGCCGACAAAATCGCAGAGCTTGCAGGCGTTGCTCCGGTTGGTATTCAGCCATTCAGGCGGTCTGTAGCACGACTACCAGCACCAGCTGGGTTAGATATTGCCGATTGGCCAATGTTGTTATCCGCGACCGAAACTTGGTATGCCAAGCCAGACGCGGGCAAGTGGTTGGTTTCCTCGGCCGAAGAAGACCCGGTTGATCCGATGGACGCTTGGGCAGACGATATGGTGCTGGCAGAAGGTTTGGCGCGGTATCAGGAGTTTGTTACCGAAGAGATCACACGAGTTGAAGGAAACTGGGCCGGATTACGCAGTTTCGCACCGGATCGTACACCTGCCGTCGGGTTTGACCGAGCTGCGAAGGGATTTTTCTGGTTGGCGGGCCAAGGCGGCTACGGAGTACAAACATCGCCCGCGTTGTCGGCGTTGGCGGCGGATTTGATTTTCGGTCGAACGCCTGATTTTGATGCTAAAATTGTCGCTGATCTTTCGCCTGCACGAGGAATGTAAATGGAACAAGTTGAAGCGCTTATAGTTGGTGCCGGTCCGGCTGGTTTGATGGCAGCGTCGCAATTGGCCGATGCGGGTGCATCCGTTGTGGTGGTGGATGCCAAGCCTTCGGTCGGGCGGAAGTTTTTAATGGCGGGGAAGTCGGGGTTGAACCTGACTAAAGACGAACCAATCGACGAATTTCTGAGTGCATACGGCGAAGCAAAGACGTGGGTGGAGCCGATGGTGCGAGCGTTTGGTCCTGCAGAGGTTCGGGCGTGGGCCGAAGGGCTAGAGCAAGAGGTTTTCACGGGCAGCAGTGGGCGGATTTTTCCGAAGTCTATGAAGACTTCACCTCTTTTGCGAAACTGGATGGGTTCACTTGCTGACAAAAGCGTAGAAGTTCGGACGCGCTGGCGCTGGACCGGTTGGGATGGCGACGCACTTAAGTTTGATACGCCGGACGGACAACGGGTGGTTAAGGCTAAGACTACAGTTCTGGCATTAGGCGGCGCGAGCTGGGCAAAGCTTGGGTCCGACGGAAGTTGGGCGACATGGATGGATGCTCAAACCGTTCCGTTCAAACCAGCAAATATGGGGTTTTTGCGGGAATGGTCAGATTTCATGAAGCCTTTCTTCGGAGCGCCAGTGAAACCCGTTCGGTTAACGGTTGGTGAACATGCAGTTAAAGGCGAATTTGTCGTTACCGCACGCGGGATAGAAGGGGGCGCAGTCTATGCGATTTCTTCAACGCTTCGGAATGGTGGCGAGCTATCGGTTGATTTGATTCCGGACATGGAGTTGAAGGATGTTATTACGAAACTGAACCGACCACGGGGAAAGAACAGCCTGTCAAACCACTTGCGAAAAACACTAGGTTTGAAAGGCGTCAAAGCAGCGTTGCTGCGCGAGGCAGGGCCACTACCTGAAACATTTACTGGCTTGGCAAAACGGATAAAAACGTTGCCGCTGGCACTGGACGGACCAACACCAATTGACGAGGCAATTTCAACAGCCGGAGGGGTACGGCAATCCGCGCTGAGCGATGAATTGATGTTAAAATCCCGATCAGGCGTGTTTTGCGCAGGAGAAATGCTGGATTGGGAGGCTCCGACGGGCGGATATCTGCTGACAGCATGTCTGGCGACGGGATTACATGCCGGGAAATCAGCGGCCGAATTTCTAAACGATCAGTAGCCGGTTTTATCTTTGGCGCGTTGATATGCAGACCGCGAAGTTATGCGTTTCAAGTATTCTCCGACCGGGCCTTCCGGAAGGTCGAATTTGGCCCCCATTGCCCAATTGGCGCAATGCCCCAGAAGCAGATCGGGGATGGTAAACGTATCGCCCATCACGAATTCATTGTCGCCCAAACGAGTCTCCAACGTCTTCATAGCGTTGGCAAACTCGTACTTTGCAGTAGGTTTAATGTCTGGCACGCGTCTTTCTTCGGGATGGATGAACGAGTTTTTGGCGGCCGTCCACAGCGCCCCCTCGATCTCGTCGACGCAAAATTGAGTGAAACTGTCCTGTTGGGCGCGTTTTATAGTGCCGGCAGGAAACGTCATCTTACCGTGCTTGTCAGCAAGAAATTGAATGATTGCCACTGAATCAATAATCGCTTCGCCGTCAACCAAAAGGCAAGGCACTTTACCTGACGGGTTAAAAGCGCGCACTTCTTCGGAGCGCGGCGGAATTAGCACCATCTCGTAATCCAAGCCCATTTCTTCAAGCGCCCAATATACACGCATGGTGCGGTTTCTTGATGTTCCGATGACTTTATACATAGTGGATTCCTTATTTCGGGCGCAGCATTGCGATGCGGATGAAGGCGCGTTCCATCATTGCCATGGCGGGAACGGGACGCGAAGATCGTAGGGCTAGATCGGTGTCTGTCAATACCTTTATCGCCATCTCTAAGCGTGGCGTTTGCCACTGGCGCGCTTGGCGTATCATGCGGTCACGCCGCGGTCCGAAAACTGGCGGGCGGGCACGGGAAAGTGCGGCCTCTGGTCCTTGATCCGATGAAGCGGCGGCGTGAAGTTGGCGAAAATGTCGTGTGGCCCCGATGCAAAGCGTTGTTGGATTAATGCCTTGTCCGGCCAACCTGCGCATTTGTGGGACGATCGCGGTGAAATTGCCGTCAGCTGCGAAGTTTACCGCGTCGTCCAGCGCCGCCTCGGATGTTAGCGGGGCGCAGGCGATGATATCTTCTGATGTTACAGGTGTGTCGTCACCAAGTTTATAAAGCGCCAGTTTCTCGATGGTTTGGCGAAAGTCCCCAAGGTCAAGTTGGCGGGACAGATTATCGAGGTCGGTCATGGCCGCCAGGTCGATGTTCGCGATACCTGACTTTTTTAAAGTTGCTTCGATTTCGTCGCGTGTCGGAGGGTCGGTGTAAATGCCGACGGCAACACAGGAGCCACTTCCCTCAAACGCTTTGCGAAGGGCAGATCGCGCATTTAGCTGGCCGGCTGTAACCACCATCATTGCATCGCCCGGTAGCCAGTCCTGAATCGCAGCGAGGAAGGTTTTGGACAGTCCGTCGGTTGCATCCTCCACTAACACAACCCGCTGACCGGGGAAAAAGCCTTGGGCTTTAAGCGCGTCTAGCAATCTTGCAGGGTCTTTGCGTAACTCGGCACCGCTCATGCGAGTCAGGCGCATCTCGTTTTCACCCTCAGGTCCGACAAGTGTTGCAACCACATCTTGACGCTTAAGTGCAATCCGCATGGCGTCTGGCCCAAACAGCAACACACCGGCCTTGGATAGGTCAGGTTTTGCCAAAAATCGGGCAGCATCGCGGGCGTTCAATTTCACGTCAACCAATCCTCGGCAGACGTGGCCAGTCGGGTGACGATTTTATCAGCAATTGTGACAGCTATTCGCCGATTGGCATCCTTTTCGGCGATGCGCGTGGCATAGGCAGAGGCAGTTGCATTATAGGCGGTAAAGGCCGTGACAGTATCCGTGAACACGACACCGCCACCCAGTTGCGAGATTGTGAATTCAGCACTACCTGACAAGTTGTAGCGCGTGATCGAGCCGTCTTGAGTGATTGCAATACCATCGCTGTCAACGGTTAGCATGACATTAAGTTGATGCGCCGCATTAATCGCGGTGCCAAGCCGCGACACCAGTTGTTCGCGCAGTTGAAAACCTTCGAGTCCGTCGAATGTGCCAAGGGCAATGCGTCCGTGCATTTTTTCGGCCGCGGAACCCTTGCTGTAAATCGGGGTGAACCCGCAAGCCGAAAGGGCCAGCGGGATGGTTGCCAGGGACAGGAACTTGCGGCGGCTAAATAACAACATTGATAATACGACCCGGAACTACGATCAGTTTCTTGGGCGCTTTGCCATCAAGCGCCCTGATTACAGCTTCGTCTGCCAGCGCCAGTTTTTCAACCTCGGATTTCGGCAGGTCTTTAGCGACCTTGATTTCCGAGCGTCGTTTCCCGTTGATCTGGATTGGCATGGTGATGGTGTCATCAATCAACATCGCAGGGTCAAGGACCGGCCAAGGTGCCGTCGTTACCATACCTGTGCCGCCCATCAGCGCCCAAACTTCTTCGGCCAAATGCGGGGTCATTGGTTGCATCAGCTGCGCCATAACTTGCATAGCGGCCTGTTTGTCAGCCTTACCTGCTTTGGATTTCTGCACGGTGTTCGTGAATTCATACAGTTTGGCGATGGCCTTATTGAATGCAAATCCTTCGATACCTTTGGTCACATCGTCAATTGCACGGTGTGTGGATTTGGCAAGAACGAGCGCTTCGTCAGCGGGTGCTGCTTGATCCTCGGCACTCTGATCGATTTCATCAGCCATGCGCCAGATGCGTTGCAGGTGCTTCCATGCGGCTTCTGCGCCTGCGGCGGTCCATTCCACATCGCGTTCGGGTGGGCTATCGGACATGACAAACCAGCGAGCGGTATCGGCGCCGTATTGATCAATGATGTCTTCAGGGTCCACAACGTTTTTCTTGGACTTGGACATTTTGATGATTGGCCCGACGGTTATTTCCTGGCCCGTTGTGCGCAGGGTTGCACCCTCAGAGGTGCGGATCACATCGGTAGGGTTGTGATAAACAACGCGGTCATTGACTTCGCTAGCATAGAATTCATGCGTGACCATGCCTTGTGTGAACAAGGCATTAAACGGCTCGACAGCGGACTTAGGCAAATGGCCAGTCTTTTGCATAGCGCGGGCGAAGAAGCGAGAATATAGCAGATGCAGGATCGCGTGCTCGATTCCGCCGATGTATTGATCGACGTTCATCCAGTACTCGGCCTCAGCCAGATCAGTCGGCGTTTCAGCGTCAGGCGACGTGAAGCGGGCGTAATACCACGACGAATCCACGAATGTATCCATGGTATCAGTTTCGCGTTGCGCGTCCGCACCACATTTCGGACATTCAACACTGCGCCATGTTTCGTGGCGGTCCAACGGGTTGCCGGGGCGGTCGAATGACACATCGTCAGGCAACTTAACTGGCAGGTTTTCTTTCCTCTCGGGAACAATCCCGCAGGTGTCGCAATGGATCACGGGGATCGGACAGCCCCAATAGCGCTGGCGGCTGATGCCCCAGTCGCGCAGGCGATAGTTTGTAACGCCTTTGCCCATATCGCGGGCCTCGATGCGCGAAATAACCTCGGCTTTGGCGTCGTCAATCGACATCTCGTTCAGGAAATCAGAGTTGATAATTGTACCAGCGTCCGTGAACGCATCGGCCCCGATTTCGTAGTTCGAGCCGTCAGCGGAAACCACAGCCTTTACATCCAACCCATATTTACGTGCGAAATCCAGATCGCGTTGGTCATGCGCAGGACAGCCGAAAATCGCACCCGTGCCATAATCCATCAGGATGAAGTTGGCGATATAGACGGGCATTTGCCAGTCGGGGTCAAACGGGTGTGTTACAGTGATACCGGTATCGTAACCGCGCTTGTCGGCTTTCTCCATCTCCTCGGCTGACGTACCCATGCGGCGACACTCCGCGTTGAACGCGGCAACCTTCGGATCACTTTCCAACGCTTTGGCCAGCGGATGATCCGCTGAAATCGCGGCGAAACTGGCACCGAACAACGTGTCGGGGCGTGTGGTATACACCTCCAACTCGTCAAAACCGTCAGGCCCACCATTCATATCAAAGCTGAACTGCAAACCCTGCGATTTCCCGATCCAGTTCTTCTGCATCGTGCGAACTTTTTCGGGCCATTCACCCAGATTGTCCAAAGCGTCCAGCAATTCATCAGAATATTCGGAAATCTTGAAGAACCACTGCGTCAGCTCTTTGCGTTCCACCGGCGCGTTCGAACGCCAACCCTTGCCATCAATCACCTGCTCATTCGCCAAAACGGTCATATCAACCGGATCCCAGTTCACGACAGCATTCTTGCGGTAAATCAGACCGGCATCCAGCATGTCGATAAACATGGCCTGCTGTTTGCCATAGTATTCAGGATCACAGGTGGCGAATTCGCGGCTCCAGTCCAAACTGAAACCAAGCGGTTTCATCTGTTCCTTCATGTCAGCGATATTCTTATACGTCCACGTGCCGGGGTGGGTGTTATGCTCCATCGCGGCGTTTTCCGCTGGCATACCGAAGGCGTCCCAGCCCATCGGGTGTAATACGTTAAATCCACGCGCTGATTTAAACCGCGCTACCACGTCGCCCATTGTATAGTTGCGAACGTGGCCGATATGAATGCGGCCTGACGGGTACGGGAACATTTCCAATACATAGTACTTTTCAAGCGAATCGTCGCGTTTTGCCTTGAAAACTTGAGCTTCGTCCCAGGCTTTTTGCCATTTCGGTTCAGTTACGCGCGCGTTATATCGTGACACAGCCGGCGACTCCCTCTTTAATACTCCGGCCCATGCCGAAATTCGGTTAAGTGCTAAGTATAAGGTCAGGAATGCGGGAACAAGAGGTATTGAGTCACCCTAAACGGGCAAGAGTGTGACATCCCTGCATCACCCCGTAGAACAATTATCACGGATTAGTCAGTTTGCTTGACCCGAAAGGCACGTTGGGGGATTACATGTGCACTCCTTGCTGGGCAATCGGCGAAAGGTGATCTTTTAATTTAAATGAGAGAAAAAACGATGAAAAACGTTCTTCTTACTACTACAGCACTGGTACTCTTTGCTGGCGCAGCAGCTGCTGAAGTATCCTGGTCCGGTGGCGCTGACATCGGTTACAACGATTCAGACGAGTTTGATACTGATCTGTTCTACGACGCAAACGTGGATCTACTTGGTTCATTTGATCTGGGCGACGGCTATGCCGCAACCATTTCTTACGGGTTTGACCTTGAAGTAGATGAGCTTTCGAATGACGATAATCCAACAATCGAAATCACTGCCCCATTCGGTTCGCTTAAAGGCGGTGACTTGAACGATAAAGGTGCTTCCGAGTACTTCTATAAAGACCGTGACGGCATGTCCGTAGACGTTGAAAACCACGACACTAAGGCTAGATTCGACGTTCGTGCCTTGGCTGAGTTCGGTGCTTTCGGCGTTGCAGTCGGTACGCAAGACGCAGACCCTGATACTGGTCTGAACTTCGGTGCTGGCGGAACATTCGGCGACGTTACAGTTGGCTTCGGTTTCGACGATGAAGACAACGCTGGTGGCCAGCGTACTGCGGTAAGTGCTGACATGGCATTCGGCGCTGCGTCGATTGGCGTTTCCTACGCTTCCATCGACGGTGGTCAGGATTCAACAGGTATTGCTGTTGGTTACGATGTATCTGCTGACCTTTCGGTTGGTGTATACTACGCTGACAACAGCGTTGACGGCGGCAACTACGGTGGTTCCGTTGACTACGCAATGGGCGATCTGACTGTTGGTCTGTACTACGACTTCATCGACGCTGGTGACTATAACCAGTTCGGTATCGACGCTTCGTACGCACTGATGGATAACGTGACTCTCTATGTTGGTTACCTTGACCTTGACGGCGAAGTGACTAGCGACGACGACGGCGGCTACGTTGGTGTTGTCTACGCAATCAACGACAACCTATCCGCAACAATCTCCTATGCTGAAGGTTACGAAATCTCCGGTCCGGAATTCAGAGATGGCACAACTGTTATGTTGTCTGCATCATTCTAAGCCAACCGGTTTAGTTTAGAATTAGAGAGGGCGGGCCGATTGGCTCGCCCTTTTCTTTTGTTCTCTTGAATGGCGACGCCGCGCCCTGTAGGCATTCTTTTAAACGGAGGATCGCGGATGGCGCTTTTAGATATTCAACAACGGATTGCGGCGGCGGAAGTTAAAGCCAATCGAGCTGCCGGCGCGGTTAAACTGATTGCCGTGTCCAAGGTTCAACCAGATGCCCGCGTGGCGGATGTGTTGCAGCAGGGGCACCGTCTGTTTGGCGAGAACCGTGTTCAGGAAGCGGCGGGAAAATGGCCGGACTTCCGGTCAGATTTTACGGACGTGCAGGTGCATCTGATTGGTCCGCTCCAGACAAATAAGGTGAATCAGGCGCTTGAGCTGTTCGAAGCTATCCATACTTTGGATCGGGAAAAACTGGCCAAGAAGCTGGCAGACGCGGTTCAAAAGCGTGGAAATTGCCCCGATTTATTCATTCAGGTGAACACTGGCGAAGAACCACAAAAGGCTGGTGTGTTGCCTGCCGAGGTGGATAATTTTGTGAAAACCTGTCGTGAAACTTATGATCTGCCAATTGCAGGACTGATGGTTATTCCACCAGTTGATGAAGAACCTAGTCTGCATTTCGCCCTTTTGGCCAAGATGGCAGCGCGTAATGGCTTGAGCGATTTATCTATGGGAATGAGTAGCGATTTCGAGCGTGCAATTGCGCTGGGCGCAACGCATGTTCGGGTCGGCTCGGCGATATTCGGTGAGCGCGTAGCTGGCGTTAACCTTTAGGGTTGTGGCGAAAATTGCGTGTGCACAACCCGTACACAATGCGTGCACAACGCGTATGCACAATTTTGCGGGATGGCCCGTTAACCTTTGGCAAAACCACAGCACGAAGTGAGGTTTGGCCAAAGAGAAGCGCTTCGTTTTGCGGACCAAACAATGGGTCTGACCGTTAGTCTGATCAAGCCTGCCGTTCAGCCATGATCGCAACAATCTGCGCGGTCAGGTCCGCGTCCACATTGTTTCGGGTTTCGCGAACTTTCGCAAGGTAGGCTGTGTTCTCATGGCTAGGCACATCGGGATCATAATGCTCGGCTGCTGATACCATCATATGTCGATCGTTGTCGTTGAACACCTTCACGATACGTTCGGCCTGATCGCGCGAGTGGCCCAAGGCCTCGATGGCGGAGCGTCCCATACGAAGGGAGCCGTCATAGGTGTCTCGAACGATGTCGCGGCATCCTGCGCTCCACAAATCATAAACATGATTCCGGTCAACGGCACGGGCAACGATGTGTACATCCGGATAGTGATGACGCACATATTTGACCAATTCAGTGATCTGTTCCTTGCCATCAATCGCGATGACGAAAAGTTTAGCTTCGCTAATACCAGCGGCGTGCAATAGGTCGGGGCGGGTTGCATCGCCATAATACGCCTGTACGTCAAACACCTTCAGCAATTCCAGCTGTTTGGAACTGAAATCCATCACAGTTGGTGTCAGTCCGCTGCTGCGTAACATACGGCTTACGATACCGCCGACACGCCCGTGACCGGCAATGATTATCTCGCTTTTTTCTTCGATAGCATCCATTTCGCGTTCCTCATTGGCGGAAAAGCGGGGGGCAATGACACGGTCAAAAAGGATAAAGAGTGCTGGCGTCAACAGCATCGATAAAGCAACGATTAGAAGTAGCCTGTCTGCCAAATCTGTCGGTATCACGGCGCTCGCGACTGTGAACGACAATAATACAAAGCCGAATTCACCGGCTTGGGCCAGTCCAAGACTAAATAGCCATCTGTCCGATCCACCCAGCTTAAAAATGACCGAAAGGAAATAGAGAACAGCAACTTTTATACCCATCAGCCCAATTGTTAACGCTACGATGGAACCAAGATTGTCAAACAATAGGACAAAGTTGATACCCGCACCCACTGTCATAAAGAACAGGCCTAGTAGCAGGCCTTTGAAGGGGTCTATGTCGCTTTCTAGTTCATGTCGATATTCGCTGTTCGCCAATACCACGCCCGCCAAAAAAGTACCTAATGCCGGGGATAGGCCGACGAGGGTCATCAACAGCGCAATACCAATCACCATCATCAGTGCCGTGGCGACGAACAATTCGCGCAATTTGGCGGCTGCAATAAAGCGGAATATCGGTCCGGTTAGATATGAACCGAAACCGATCACTGCCGCAATTGCTGCCAATGTCACCAAAGCGGCGCCCCATCCGGGCAGGTCGGCAACCAAGCTTAATGTAGCGCCGTGATCACCTTCACCGTCTTGCGCGCCGTGAGACAATGCTTCGGCCAACTCGGACAGTGCTAATAACGGGACCAGTGCCAACATCGGGATGACGGCGATATCTTGAAAGAGCAGGACAGAGAAACTGGATTGCCCACCATCGCTTTTCATCAAACCCTTTTCGCCCAGTGTCTGCAAAACAATTGCGGTGGATGACAGTGCCATTACCAAACCGATAGCCAGCGCTACGGACCACACTTGCCCTAAAAGCATCGCGACGACCATTACTGCACCGGCGGTCAACGCTACCTGACCTCCGCCAAGTCCAATCAACTTTGCACGCATTGACCACAACAGCTTGGGTTCGAGTTCTAGTCCCACCAGAAACAGCATCATCACAACGCCGAACTCGGCGAAATGTTGGATCGAGACGACATCTACGTGCAGTATCGCGAGTACCGGACTTATGGCTATACCGGCAATCAGATATCCCAACACGGAACCAAGACCCAGTCGTGATGCGATGGGTACGGCGATCACTCCAGCGATCAAAAAGATGAAGGCCAGCAGTAGAACATCGGTCATTATTGGATTCCCCCCAAGCGTGCTATTTGGAAACACTTGGCGCTGACGCTACTAAAAAGTGCCGGCAAGTGAAAGCACATCGCGTTGGTTATTTTCGTACGGCTTCGACTTTTAGGGCCGAAAACTTGAATTCGGGGATTTTCCCGTAGGGGTCGAGTGCGGAGTTGGTAAGGATGTTGGCCGCCGCCTCGACGTAGGCGAAAGGGAGGAAGACGTTGTCTTCGGCGATGCCCCGATCGGCGCGAGCCATTATGGTGATGGTGCCGCGGCGCGTGGTTAGGCGTATCATTTCACCGGGTTCGACGCCCATGCTTTTTAGTGTTCGCGGGTGAAGCGAGCAATTTGCTTCGGGTTCCATCGCGTTTAGGACGGTTGCGCGGCGTGTCATCGAACCGGTGTGCCAGTGTTCCAGTTGACGTCCTGTTATCAGGACGAAGGGATAGTCTTTATCCGGTGTTTCCGCTGGCGAAATAATGCTGGCAGGGGTGAATCGTGCGCGTTTGTCAGGGCGCGGGAAGCCATCGGTGAAGACGATTGCTTGGCCGGGGTCCTCGGGCGACAGGCTTGGATAGGTGACGGTTTCGCGTTCTAGGCGTTCCCATGTGATGTTGTCGAGTGCCCCCATCACCAATTTCATTTCGGCGAAAACATCCGCTGGGTGCTCGTACTTCCAGTCCAGTCCAAGGCGTTGTGCCAAATCGACAGTAATCGCCCAATCAGGACGTGTTTCGCCCGGTGACGGGACAGCGGCGCGGCCCATTTGAACTTGGCGGTTGGTGTTGGTGACGGTACCGGTTTTTTCGGCCCAAGCAGAGGCTGGCAGGATAACGTCGGCGTAGTTGGCTGTTTCCGTCAGGAAGATGTCTTGCACAACGAGGTGGTCGAGTTTGGCGAGCGCGTCGCGGGCGTGTTCGACGTCTGGATCGGACATGGCGGGGTTTTCGCCAAGGATATACATACCGCTGATGTCATCGTTATGGATTGCGTCGATGATTTCAACGACGGTCAGGCCTTTTTCGGCACCGAAGTCTTCGGATTGCCACAGGTCGATGAATTTGGCGCGGATCGCGTCATCGGTGACGGTTTGATAGTCGGGCAAGAACATCGGGATCATTCCCGCGTCCGATGCGCCTTGCACGTTGTTTTGGCCGCGTAGCGGGTGGAGTCCGGTGCCCGGTTTACCGACGTTGCCTGTCATTAATGCCAATGAAATAAGGCAGCGCGCGTTGTCTGTGCCGTGGATGTGTTGCGAAACACCCATGCCCCAGAAGATCATCGCGGCTTTAGCAGTGGCGAACTCACGGGCGACCGTGCGCAGGGTTTCGACGTCTATTCCGCAGATCGGGGACATTTTCTCGGGTGAGAAATCAAGGAGGTGAGTTTTCATCGCTTCCCAGTTCTCGGTATATTTGGCGACGTACTCTTTATCGAAAAGTTCTTCTTCGACGATCACGTTCATGATGGCGTTCAGCAGTGCCACATCGGAACCCGGTTTCAATTTCAGGCGGTGATTGGCATGGCGGCCAAGGCCGACGCCGCGTGGGTCCATGATGATCATGTTGCCGCCGCGTTTGGAGAACTGCTTGAAGTATGTGGCGGCGACGGGGTGGTTCTCGATCGAGTTGGACCCGATGATGATTGCGCAATCGGCATTTTCGATTTCGTTGAAGGTGGCTGTAACGGCGGCGGAACCTACGTTTTCCATCAACGCTGCAACCGAGGAAGCATGACAGAGGCGCGTGCAATGATCGACGTTGTTGTGGTGGAATGCCGTACGGATGAGTTTCTGGAACAGGTAGGCTTCTTCGTTACTGCATTTCGCGGAGCCGAAACCGGCGATGGCTTTGCCACCTTTGGTGTCGCGCAGATTGGCGAGGCCGTTTGCGGCGGCTTCCATAGCTTCTTCCCACGATGCTTCGCGGAAATGTGTCAGCGGATTGGCGGGATCGACGTTCAAGCCTTTGGCTGGTGCATCGTCGCGCCGGATCAGTGGTTTGGTCAGGCGGTGCGGGTGGCTGATGTAGTCAAACCCGAAGCGGCCTTTGACGCAGAGGCGGTTTTCGTTGGCGGGGCCATCAACACCATCCACCCATGCAATTTTGTCGTCTTTGATCTTGAAGGAAAGCAGGCAGCCGACACCACAATATGGGCAAACGGATTGGACTTCGCGGTCATAGTCATCGCTGTTTCCGTGTTCCATTTCATCCAGTGCCGTTGTGGGCATTAGTGCGCCAGTAGGGCAGGCTTGCACGCATTCGCCGCAAGCAACACAGGTGGAATCGCCCATCGGGTCGTTGAAATCAAAGGTAATTTCGGCGTTTCCGCCACGGTAGGACATGCCGATGACGTCATTAACTTGAACTTCGCGACATGCACGGACGCAGAGGTTGCAGTGGATGCAGGCATCTAGATTGATGCGCATGGCGACGTGGCTAGAGTCCAGCAGTGGCACTGCGATTTCAGACTTTGGAAACCGGCTGGTAGGAATGTCTTGCGCTTTGGCCATGTCCGAAAGGTGTGAAGATTCATCATGTGCTTGGTCGGGTTGGTCCGCGAGCAAAAGCTCCATCACCATTTTGCGCGATTTTTGGGCGCGCTCGGAGGATGATTTGACGGTCATACCTTCGGTCGGTGTGCGGATACAGGAGGCGGCCAACACGCGCTCGCCATCAATTTCCACCATGCAAGCACGGCAGTTTCCGTCGCTGCGATAGCCAGGTTTGTCGGCATGGCACAGGTGTGGAATGTCGGTGCCGACGCGTTTGGCGACCTCCCAAATAGTCTCATCCGCCGAGGCCGTAACCTCGGTGCCATCTAGGGTGAAAGTGATCTGGTCTGACATTGTAGGCTCCGGATGAGACGTGTTTGACGCAGAGTATAATCATGCCCCTATCGCGCTGGTCGTGTGTGAAGCGACCTGTAACGTATGTTACCCGACGGGAATTGTTGCAACCAGAGACGGGCGCTCGCGTATTTCGGCTTCCCATGTGGCCAGTGTCGGATGCGTGTCACGCCAGTTGCGGTCATCGTGTCGGAAGTCCACATAGTCAAGCGCGGCCGCGACAGCGAGGACGGGCAGGTTTTTCTGTTCGTTCAACTGTGTCATCCAGCGGCTTTCGATGGCCGAAAGGGCGCGGTCGATTTTTTGCCATTGGGCATCAATGAATTCTTTATACACTTTATCTTCAGGACGGATTCTGAGCTCGTATATCATGGTTACTGCAGCGTCCATTATGCCGTCGGCGGTGGCCTCCAGTGTCAAGGCGTCCCAAAGGCTGTCGTCATCAGGGTAAATTTCGGAGGCAGGCGCCAGCGTCGAAAGGTAGCGCGTGATAATCCGGCTGTCATAAAGCGTGGTTCCGTCGGCGAGTTCCAAACATGGAATTTTACCAAGCGGGTTTAGTGCTGGAACAACATCGCCTGGCGAAAATGGGTTAACGGCGACGGGCACCACTTCGACCTGATCCAGCAGGTTGGTTTCATGCAGGGCGATCAGGACTTTGCGAACGAACGGGGATGCGGCGGCGTAGTAAAGCTTCATGACTGGCCTCGATTGGTTGGGTTCGGCCTAGTCTAGGGCCTCGCGCATCATCTGGGCAAGGGCTGAAAGTTCTGACCCTGCGTTTGATGTTTCCAAACCGTCTGCTGCGCGCGCGCGTGCCGTATCCGGTTTATTCTGACCCAGTTTTCTGGTGCTATCGATTGATGTGATATCGAGGCGGATCGGGACGATCATTCGCATCATTTTATCAAGTGCATCGGCAGGGACTTTGTCGGTTTTCCAAATAGGTTTGGGGGCGAGGCGAGCCTCAAACTCGTCAGATAGGCGTTCAATCACGCCGCGCAGGTCGTCTTGTGGGAGCAGCGTTAGTTGGCCGCGAATGTGGACGGCGAGGTAGTTCCATGTCGGGACTTGGCCTTCAACGCCGTACCAGTCTGGCGAAATATACCCGTCAGGGCCGGAGACGGCCAGCAGCGCGGATTGCGGGGTCTTTAACGCCCGCGCGATGGGGTTGGAACGCATGACGTGGGCTTCGATATATGTGCCATCGGGCGAAATTATGAAAGGCACGTGCGCGGCGATTGGGCCGTCTTCGCCGTTAATGCTAAGGATGCCGAAACCGCGCTGTTTGGCGAATTCCAAGGCGCTAGCATGACTGGATTTGCGAAAAACCGGGTTCGGGTGCATGGGATTTTTACCGTTCTATGATGCCAGCAATTGCTTGTCGTTTTGGCCTGTGATTGTTGCAGTAATAATCTTCCCGACTTCTTGTGGGGAGTCGAACTGGACTTCCGTGAAGGTTTCGGTTCTGCCCATGTGGGCGTTTTCTATCAAGATGCTGTGTTGCGTACCGAGTTGCGATTGCAGGTGGTTTTGCACACGCGCTTCACCTGCTTTGCGCAGGCGGGCGGCACGTTCTTTTATTATTGCACCGTTTACGGCCGGCATACGTGCGGCGGGTGTGCCTTCGCGGGCGGAATAGGGGAAGATGTGCAGCCATGTTAGGCCGCAGTCTTCGATCAGGCGCAGGGAGTTTTCGAACATCTCGTCGGTTTCGGTCGGGAAGCCAGCGATGATGTCGGCGCCGTAGATGATGTCAGGGCGGGCTTTGCGCATGTCTTCGCAGAACTGGATCGCATCTTCGCGGTTGTGGCGGCGTTTCATGCGTTTCAGGATCATGTTGTCGCCAGCTTGCAAGGACAGGTGCAGGTGCGGCATCAGGCGGTGTTCGGAGGCGATGGCGTCGATTAGGGCTGGGTCAGCCTCGATTGAGTCGATGGAGCTGATGCGCAGGCGCGGTAGGTCGGGCACTAGACGCAGGATGCGTTGCACCAGATCGCCTAATTTCGGCCCTGCGGGCAAGTCTGCGCCCCAGCTGGTCATATCGACACCTGTCAGAACGATTTCGTTGAAACCTTTATCCACAAGCCGTTGGATTTGTTCGACGACAACGCCAGCGGGTACGGAGCGGGAGTTGCCACGGCCGTAGGGAATTATGCAGAAGGTACAGCGATGGTCGCAGCCGTTTTGGACTTGGACATAAGCGCGCGCGCGGGTGCCGAAGCCGTCGATTAGGTGGCCGGCGGTCTCGGTCGCGGCCATGATGTCGTTGACCATGATTTTCTCGGTCTCGCCGATGAAATTCGGTTTAGCGAGGGCGTTCCAAGTGTCACCCTGCATTTTTTCGAGGTTACCAAGTACGAGGTCGACTTCGGCCATATCGGCGAAGGTTTTCGGTTCTGTCTGGGCGGCGCAACCAGTGACTATCATGCGAGCGTCTGGGTTCTCGCGGCGCAGTTTGCGGATGCGTTGTTTGGCGGAGCGGACGGCCTCGGATGTGACGGCGCAGGTGTTGATGACGATGGCATCGTCTAGGCCTGCCTCGGCGCCAAGCTCGCGCATGGCCTCTGTTTCATAGGCATTCAGGCGGCAGCCAAATGTCGCGAAAATGGGGGGCTTGGTGGTCATTTGGCGGCCTGTAGGAATTCTTCGCTGAAAGTTCCGCTTGAAACCAGCATTGTCGGGCCTGTCATCCAGACGCCGTCGTCGCGCCAGTCGATTTCCAGATCACCGCCGTCGAGATGCACGGTGACCTTACGGTCAGCCAAACCTTTGCGAACCGCAGCAACGGTGACAGCGCAAGAACTGGAGCCGCTGGCGAGGGTGTGCCCCACGCCGCGTTCCCAGACACGGACGCGCAGGTTGTTGCGATCAAGAACTTGCACGACTTGTACATTTGTACGTTCGGGGAAAAGGGGGTGGTTTTCGATGCGCGGGCCGAGTTCATCTAGATCAACCGCCTCGGCGTCTTCTACGAAGAAACTGCAATGTGGATTACCCATACCCGTTGCGGCGGGTGTGCCGTTAATCGGCAGGTTTACCGTGTCCAGATTTTCTGCCAGCGGTACATCCTGCCATTCCAGCTGCGGTTGGCCCATGTTGACGCGAATCAGACCGTTGCCCGCATCTTCGCACATCAGATCGCCGCGACCGGTGCGGATGATCATTGCGCCGTCGCCACTCTCGGCCATCAACAAGCGGGCGACGCAGCGGGTGGCGTTCCCGCAGGCGTTGGAAAGACTGCCGTCAGCGTTCCAGTAATCGACTGCTACAACGTTGTCTTCCATGCGGATTAGCGCCAGTTGGTCAAAACCGATACCGAAATGTCGATGCCCTATCGCGCGCGCCAAGGCAGCCGTCATCGGGTTATCATGCCCACGGGCATCGATAACCACGAAATCGTTTCCTAGCCCGTGCATTTTAAGGAATGCGATGGCAGCGTTATGAGAGTCGTTTGTCATAAGCGCTATATAGGCACTCTTATCGTGCCAGTAAACTTTTACTGTAATACGACGATTTTGCTTCCTTGTTTGCGAAATCGGCGCATAGTTATGAAAATTGCCGAGGATAAATCATGAGCCATATTTTCCCCCGTCATACCAAAGTTGCCACGCCTGTCGCGGTGTCCGGAAATGGGTGCTATTTATACGATTCCACAGGCAAACAATATCTGGATGCTTCGGGTGGAGCGGCTGTGTCCTGTCTTGGGCATGGCGATGTAGAGGTAATCGATGCAGTCAAGAAACAGCTGGATGATTTGGCCTTCGCGCACACCAGTTTTTTGACTTCGGAACCGGCTGAACAGCTAGCAGATTTGTTGGTTGAACATGCGCCCGACGGGATTGAAAAGGTCTATCTGGTTTCTGGTGGCTCCGAAGCAACGGAGGCGGCGATCAAGCTGGCGCGGCAATATTTCGTGGAAAAGGGCGAGGATAAGCGGCGCCATCTGATCGCGCGCCAGCAGTCATATCATGGCAACACCATCGGGGCATTATCGGCGGGCGGGAATGTCTGGCGGCGGCAACAGTTCGCACCGTTGTTGATTGACGTGACGCATATTGCCCCTTGTTTCGAATACCGCCTTCGTGAGCAGGACGAGAGTGCCGAGGCCTATGGATTGCGGGCCGCGCAAGAGTTGGAAGACGAAATCTTGCGGCTTGGCCCTGATACGGTGATGGCGTTTATGGCTGAACCAGTGGTGGGTGCAACCTTGGGCGCCGTGCCTGCGGTAGACGGATATTTCAAACGGATCCGCGAGATTTGTGACGAATACGGTGTGCTGTTGATATTGGACGAGGTCATGTGTGGCATGGGCCGCACGGGGTATTTGTACGCTTGCGAGGCTGATGGCGTTTCACCGGATATCCTATGCATCGCGAAAGGCCTCGGCGGAGGTTATCAGCCGATTGGCGCGATGCTTTGTAGTGGCGAAATTTACGCGACCATCAAGGCTGGTTCTGGTTTCTTCCAGCATGGCCACACTTATCTGGGGCACCCAGTTGCGGCAGCCGCCGGATTGGCTGTGGTGTCGGCGATTCTCGATCGGAAGTTGGTCCCACGCGTGCGTGAAGCAGGGGCGGAGCTGGAAACTGCGCTGCATGCAAAATTCGGCCAACACCCCAATGTCGGAGATATTCGCGGCCGTGGACTGTTTTTTGGAATCGAACTAGTGCAGAATCGTGAAACCAAAGAACCTATTGGCGCAGATCGCCGGATCGCTGCGAAGATTAAGGCGACAGCGATGGCTAACGGCCTGATTTGCTATCCGATGTCAGGGACAATCGACGGGCGGTTAGGGGATCATATTCTGTTGGCTCCGCCTTATATTCTTGAGGATCACCATATTGACGAATTGGTAACCAAGCTGGATATGGCGATTTCAACGGCGCTCGCTTCATGAAATTAAATTTTAATCCAAAGAGGCGAGATTCGCCCTTGACCCGACGGGCATCCAAGCCTAGTTAGGCCCCCGATGGGCCGGTAGCTCAGTTGGTAGAGCAACTGACTTTTAATCAGTAGGTCCCGGGTTCGGATCCCGGCCGGCTCACCATTTTATTCTGATATATCAATGCCTTCTAGCGATTATGCGCTGGAGGGCATTTTTATTTTCTAGGGCCGGAAGCATAGCGGAAGCAACATGACGCGAGTTTCTTGCGGAATCGGTGTGGTTTTTTGGTAACAGAAATTGCTGGAGGAATTTTGAGCAATTAGTAGGCACTTCGATGGTTTTTTTGTTTTTCGCTGAACATACGAGCTTAGAGTTTCGGGACCGTCCAGTAATCCAACCTTTGTGGTCGCGTCTGCTTACGGCCCGAAGTTGTCGTTCATCACTTTATTCGAGGGCGCGCTGCACTGTTCGCATCACTCAGCTTAATGCGCAGCGCACCTAGGCCAATGACAACCGATTGGCAGTCGCTCAATATCTGCTTGAATATTTTTCAGTGTGATTATCTGGAGTAAGGTTCAATTCCTTCGCAGTTTCCTTATAAAAAGCAGGCAAGTCATCAGCCTTGACCCAGTCTACATCAGCTTCGTGCAATATCCATTTGCAAACACCCTCCAGTAAAGTTCGTGCCAGCGTGATAGCACGCTCAAGGTCAGAAGATCTGCAATCAAGCGCAGCCAGGCGCTCATACAACTCAGCTATTACGCTGAATTCATGAGATGAACCCCCTCAACATATTTGTACACAAAAGCCGCTTGAGAGTTGAACTCGTGCTTGGTAAAGTTCGAGTCATGCTATAAAATACGAATATCTAGATTTAATAAGGGGAAGCGTTAATGATTAAGTCTGATGGAAAGGCCGTTGAGAGTGTTTTATGGGTGCAGCATTAGCATTGAAATGTTCCGGAAGATTAACGGAGCAAAATTTCCTAGAAATGCTTGAAATCGATGAAAGTATTTGCAAGTCTAAATACGAATATTTCGGAAGACTTGTATTTTTCAAATAGAAATAAGAATCAATTCTTAATCCTTATTATTGGGCCCGCGTTCATTTCCAAGAGTGGTCGTCAAGGGTCCTGGGCTGAATTTAGGGTGTGATGACCGTGAAAAAGACAATAGTGGCTCTGAACGCCTTATCTTCCACTACGAGAGTGGTGTATGTGCTTGAACAGGTAATTGCCCATTTATTGGTGCCACTTCTCTTTCTGATGATGTTGCTACGCTCACGCAAAGAGCCTGCCCACTTGCAAAATCTATCACATCGTTTCGGCTTTGGTGCGGCAGAACAAAATGGAGCAGTATGGATTTATGCGGCCTCGTTAGGAGAAACACGAGCCGCCAGTTCTTTGATTCGACGCCTTCGGACAGAGGGCTTCAACGTTCTTTTGACCCATCAAACACCCGCGGGTCTCGCTGAGGGCGCGCGGCTTTTCGCCCAAGACAGCGGCATTCAACAATGTTACATTCCATTTGACCTATTTTGGACGATTCGAATTTTTCTGCGTCGCTTTCAACCTGTCGCATTGGTCGTGCTGGAGATCGAAATTTGGCCTGCTATGCTGATTGAAACAGCGCGCAAGGGCATTCCGATTGTGATGGCCAATGGAAACCTGTTGGAAAAATCAATCGGCAATGGCCGTGGAGTGCGCCGTCATCTCCTTACACTTTATCACCTATTCAGCCACATTTTCACACGGACAGATGACTACCGTGATCGCTATCTTCGCATTGGTGTCGACCCAGCACGTTTGTCTGTAGTTGGTGACATGAAATTTGATCAGTTGATCGACCCTATCCATCTGCTAATGGCCGAGAACGTGCGCTCAAACTTGCCCGGTGCAGAGCGGGTCTTGATGATTGCGTCGTCGGTCGAGCCAGAGGAAACCCTTCTTGTGCCAATGGTTGCAAGGCTTCTTTCAAATGACTCGGGCCTTCGAGTTATTTGGGCACCACGCAGCCCGCAGCGATTTCAATCAGTGTCAGACGCACTTTCTTCCCTAGGTATCAATATTACGCTGCGCTCCACGCTCGGGCCCGAAATGAGTGCTCCGATGCCGCAAACACAGGTACTGGTTGGGGATAGCACGGGCGAGATGAATGCGTATTATTCCGTTGCCGACTTGGTCTTCGTAGGGGCAAGTCTAGTCGATCATGGTGGGCACAACATCATCGAACCCATGATGCTGGGCCGTCCAGTGGTAATGGGTCCATCGACTTACGGTATCGACTTCGCAGCCGTACCTGCGGGTCGAACCGGTGCCTTCGAAAGTCTGCCCAACGCAGTATATCTAGAAGCTCGAATTATAGAATTATTGGCGGATCCCGCTACCTTAGCCCGAATGGCGGCCGCTGCAATTGAATTTACGATCGATAAAACTGGCGCTGCAGATAAAACTTTTCTCGGCCTACTTACGCTGCTCGAGCCACCGACCGAAGTCGCCAGCGAGTGACCCGCAAGAAACAAATTTTCTGCACCATTCCACACAGCGCCGCATTTGACAGCTGTTTTACCCTACTGGAACGTCTGCAAGAACGTGGCCGCATTCTGCCACTGGAGCGGGCGGTTGATATCTACACAGTCAAAGACCGAGGGCGAGCCGCAATGTTTGCTACGATAAAGGAAGGATAGGCGTGCGAATTATTTTTCGGACAGACGCAAGCTCAGAGATCGGCGGCGGGCACCTAATGCGGTGCCTGACGCTAGCTGGCGAAGCTGCGCGGCGTGGCCATAGCATTCATTTCATTGTTAATGTGGATGGTTTGACTAATAGGGTTTTGGCTGAAGGCCACAGCCTCACCGAACTACGGCCTGAGGCCCACGACACAGATTCATCACCCCCGCATGCTGACTGGCTCACCGCGCCTTGGCAGTCCGATGCGGCACTGACGGCAAAAGTGGCCGCAAAGATCGGGGCCGATTGGCTGGTGTGGGATCACTATGGACTTGATGCGCGATGGGTTGAAGCGGTCAGATCGGCAGTACCAAACATTCGGGTTTTGGCGCTGGACGATCTGGATGATCGACCTCTGGGTTCGGATATCGTCCTAGACCCTGCACATCTGGAAACTGAAGGAAGAAAATTTCCTGCCCCCGTGATGCTGCATGGGTCGACCTACGCATTGCTTCGCCCGGAATTTTCTGCATTTCGCAAGACATCGCTGGCGCGGCGTGATGGGCGCGTGCGGAAGGTCATGGTTACCCCGGGGATGATGGATGCGGTCGGCCTAGCGCCGTTGGCACTTGAAGCATTGAGGGGTACCGGGTGGCAGGTTGAAGTCATCATGGGGAGCAAGGCGCAATCGGTTGATCGTGTTCGCGCGTTAGTCGCGGGAAATCCTGACTGGACCCTAACGCTAGACGCAACCGATATGGCATCTCGGATGTCGGGAGCTGATTTGTGCATCGGAGCCGGTGGTGGCACTAGCTGGGAACGCTGTTGTCTTGGACTGCCCACTGTTGCGGTGGCAGTCGCAAACAATCAGCTATCAGGAATGAAAATACTCGCAAACAACAAGGCCGCGGTTACATTACATATTTCAGAGGTCGCAGCTGGGGCCCTGCCTCAAGCTGTGGCAGATGTTTGCCGACAGATTGAACAAATGTCTCAAAGAGCCGCCGCATTGTGTGATGGAAAAGGTGCAGAGCGAGTATTCAGTTACGTTGAGACGGTCAACTTAAGGACGATCTGACCCAAGGTTCTTCAAAATAGGTGGTTTGACATTTAAATCCGTAATTTTCGATAATATCAGACAGTAACAACATGAGCTTCAATCTGATAACATATTTCTTGCAATAACCTTTCTAATTCCCTGACTTTTTACTTCGTAGATGTCCCTGGATAGTGTATATTTTCCAATATGGTCAGAATGGCGGCCACAACTTATGTAACCCAAGCTCTTGTTCAAATTGAGAGCCGCCCTATTATCGTCAAGAATTATAGCAGTTGATTGGGTCAAACCCAATTCATAAAATGCTCTGTCGTAAATGAATAAACTAGCGGCAATATTTACCCAATGCCCTAAATAATCAGAATTCCCGCAATAGATACCTGCTTCAAACGTCCCATTTTCAGTACTAATTGCGCTAATGTTTGCAGAGCCAATGTCAACGCCCCTCAAAGAATAGATATGGTGCTCGGCTTGTTTCTTATTAATGCGCGAAAACCATGCCTTTTGTTCTTCCTGGCTAATTAGGTTTTGGGTTGCCATGCGTGTTCTTACATGGTCCAAATTACGCCAGTGCCGAACAAGCTCCAGGTTGTTTTCGTCTAGGGGGCGTGTCGTGAATTCTGACATCAACCCTAACCCTTTGCGACTAAAATATTGCAAATATCCGAGAACTTTTCGGCGCTGTCGAGGGTATCAAAATCAATTTCGTACTCGAATAGCTCTTCTATTATCAAGCTGACATTGATTTTTCCCATACTGTCGTACTCAGTAATATCTGACATGTTCACTTTTTCAAGATCGCTTTCGCTAATCTCCAGTATTTCAGACATTTGCTTCTTAAGCTCTGCAATTCTAACGTCAGGCGTCAATGTATTGTACTCCATTTTGCATCAAATCCATTTGAAGGCTTGCCACACCCCAGCTCAATCCAGCGCCATATCCAAGACAAGTCAGGTTCGCTTTGGTGTTTAACTTTGACGAATTCGCAGAAATCCAAGCCCCAATACTACCTGGACCAAGGTTTCCGATTTCTGAACAGCTAAAAAATGGCACCTCACCATTATCCAGCTTTAGCTTCTTCGACAGCTGATTAACGATCAGCTTGCTTGCTTGATGAAGCGCATAATATGTAGGAAGTCCGTTGCCGGGATCCAATTCCCAATCGAGAGATTTTATCAATTTAGGAATTTCGGAATTCGTAAACAAGAAAACGCCAACGCCATTCATATTCAACACATTCTCTCTGTATGAAGCGTTGATAAAATGACCCCGGGTACCATCAGTCATGATCTTTGATCTGAAGGGTTCATTGTCTTGCTCGACAATAGTGAAACTATAGCCATCTCCAAACAAAATATCTGTGCTTAACTCCGCACGTCTTGTCATCGGTGAGTAAACATCGCCCCCAACAATGAGCGTTCTCATGCCAGTTTCAGTTATCTTGTTTGCTATTGTCAGAGCACGAATAAATCCGTTACAACCATCCACGATATCTACACAAAAAGTAGATGTTGGGAGTTTGAGCAATCCCTGAAGCGTCGAGCTGATATTCGGCAATCTTTGTTCATAAGACTGGGTAACAACGATAATATTGTCTACTGCCAGATCAGAACCATTGCATTGATCCGAAAAGTTTTCTGCACTTAATTTTATGAAATTATCCGTGCTTTCATTTTGCACCCTCGCAAGAGAATTGAAGCCCGTATTTTCCACCATTTTAGATGCGCCCGCATCTAGAACGTCACCTTTTGCAGATATCAATTCCAAAACGTCCATTTTGGAAAGTGGCAAATATGTATGGTTGGCTATAATTTTCAAGTATCACTTGCTTTCACTTTTTCAGGCCTAGACTAGGTCAATCCCAGAGTTATGGCATCTTGCAGATGCAAATTTTGCATGTTTCAGCCCTTGATATCAACCCCTGAATGCTGCCTCGATCAAAGAGTTCGACTGAAATGATGTGTTTTCCGCCCTTTCTGCTTCTCGATTTTTTTTCATGACATTTCTTTGTATCCGCACTGATTTCGTCTTCGTTCTTTTAGCATTATTCACGGTGGTTTTCGCGAATGTCGTTCAACGTCATCTTTTGCTAACTGCGCTAACCGCGAGCCTTTTGTGATACTTGAAGGCGCTGTCATTGTTTCATTTTTCTTTGAAATCATTGGCGCTCCCGATTGTGAGCGGCTGACTGAGATACCGGCATTTTCTTTTATATTATTTTCTTTTTCTTTTCTTTCCTCTCTCTGTATCGATACCGTCTCTAACGGTTTCTCACGTTCAATTTGAAGATTGGCGGAAAGCACTGAATCTGGATAGGGCAGCGCATATTTAATCCCTAAAGATTTCATGGCGTTTTGGTAGGACTTCGAGAGCCGGAAAAGTTGTTCTTCAATACAAATCGAAAGTTCGTACCCCGTGTCTTCGTCAATTTCGATCATGAAATCCTTCAATCTCACAACGAGTGCCTGAAAGTCTTTGGAATTCCTTTCTGACCATCGCTTTAGTTTTATCGCAAGTACCACACAAAATTCGGCTATTTGGCTAACCAACATTGGCGGCAAGTCCATTTTCTCCCTGAATATCGTAATTATCCCGCTGGCCTCTTTCGGGTTATTTGGTGGCTTGTTCTCAAACCAGCCAATAGTTCGCACAAAATTACTTTGCCGATCATACTCAAGTAAGCCTGCCGCTTCGAGTTCATCAATCGCGCTGATTAGCACTTCTGAGTTCACCCGTGCCTGTTTGAGCCAGACGCCTTCAGGGTAATAGAATATACCAATTTGGTTGTTCAAACGGCTGTGGAATACAGCCATAAGAACCATGCGAACGTCGCTTGATGAGAGCCTGTCCCAGCTCTCATCTTCAAACGTGTTGCAGCTCATTATTGAGAATTTTCTTCCTGACACTTTTAAGCTCCTTTCACGAAGTTATTTCGATTTTAGTTCATGAATAGCCTGCGAGGTGTTGCTTACTGTTCTGCTCTCGATCCATTCGTGTAGATCGCGAATTCGATAGCG
Organism: Rhodobacterales bacterium 52_120_T64; assembly: GCA_002162875.1. Taxonomy (GTDB): domain Bacteria; phylum Pseudomonadota; class Alphaproteobacteria; order Rhodobacterales; family Rhodobacteraceae; genus NORP23. The sequence goes on from MABA01000024.1 coordinate 75,384, forward strand.
AACTGATCTAGAAGAAGGTTTTACGAACTTCGGTCCACCTCCGCGATGCCGCCAGTTTTGGAGGGCGCGGACCGAGTAACACAGCATGTTTGCTGCTTCTTTTTCGTCCACAAGTTGGTTGAGATAAACGATTTCATCTTCAAGTTTGTTGTACTGATTCATCGAAGTCTTCCTTTTGTTGAGTTTCATGTTGTTCGATACTCAACAAGTTAGGACGGCGGAGACCAACAGAATAGAATGCGCAAACAAGTAGATCATCGCACTTAGATGCAATGATTTACTTGCAATAATAACAGATAGTTAGTTGGATGTTTTGTTCGTTCAAATAATTCAATGCAGTGGTGCGATGAACTATTTTTTGTTGTTGGGATTTGGAGGGCCGGGAGTAGACCAACTGTCGGGAACAACTTCCGGCCAAATTCTTTCGGCTAATCGTTTCGATATACCGAATTCGGAGATCATTTCATCAATGAAAAATGGTTTCGCGTAAGGCTTAGTTCCATGTTCACCAACCTTTTTCTTAAGCCAGAGGCGAGCTTTATGTTCGGGCGAATATTTTTCTCCGTCATGGATATCGCCACCAAACCGTTTAGACCAAAGACCAAATTCCTTTATTGATACAAACGCAGGGCTTCTCCGAAATTGATATTCCGATTGCGGCGGCATTTTGATCATAGAAAGACAATAATAAACTTTGAATGAAGTTTGTTTTGACCAAGCATTCCAATTTGCGCCGTTTCCGTTCTTTAATACAACTGACATTGAATTAATGGAGAACGCTTCCCAAAGCTCACCTTCAACTTCTCTTCGATGCGTAAATAATACGTGGTCGGAGATGTGCGCGTCAGACAGGTTTGGCAGTTTAGCAAGCTTCCCTTTAAGCTCGTTGATTTTGGTGTAAGTCGCGTGCCATTCACTCTGAAATTCAGTTTGGGTGGATTGAGCTAAATCGCTTAAATCGAGTGCGTCGATTTCTGCATTGCGTCTGATTGCGATGCCCAGTTTTGTAGATAAGTCTTCACGTTCCCTAATAAGTGAACTTGGGTCACCTACGGGTCGCGACCAGATCTCACGCCCCGTCCAGTCTTCGGGAAACATTAATTTCCCTGTCCGTTCGAATACCTCGTAGAGCGAATAGTATTGTGTAATATCGAATTGCAGCAAGGTAACCTCTGTGGCGGGCTTCGGTGTCCGCCACTCTATATATTATATATAGAGACGCTACCCCCGCTATATAGGCTATATAGCGTATATAGGAAATTGGGCGCTCCCTACGTACGGTAGGGTTAGGTAGGCCGCCTATATATCTATAGGAAAGGAGGCGGGCTCATCCAACGATACGTAGCGGTACCTTGGTAACCTTATTCCGGCGAATTGATCCAGCTAACCGTGACGCAATGAATTCGGCATTTTGCCTTACGTCTTCGTCGTCAAGATGCGCGTACCGAAGTGTCGTTTGCAGATTTCGATGCCCCATGATTTCTTTGAGCTTGAACGGGTCAACATTGCCGCGCATCGCCGCCGACGCGTACGTATGCCTGAGATCATGTAGCCGCACATCTTCCAGCCCAGCTTGTTTTCGTATCCGGGTCCATGATTTTTGAAGGTTTACCATTGGGCGATCTGGACGCCTGCCTTTAATAACGTAGGGATTATTTTCGCCGCGCGGCAACTCCATAAGGATTTCATATGCATCACTCGGTAGGGGAATTCGCCTTCTTCCGGTTTTGCTGTCCGGTAGCTCTAAATGATGCGGGGTTACATACTCCCAACGTAGCGTCAGAATCTCACTGAGGCGGCATCCGGTCAAAATCAGCAGTTGGATGGCCGAAACCGTGTAAGCGGACTCTGTGCCGCCTTCGAGACTCTCTGCGAGCACTTCTCCAAGGCGTGCGAGTTCATTATCGCGCAAATAACGTTTCTTTTCTTCTTCCCGAAATTTCTTAATCCGCCTCGCCGGGTTCGTACCATCCCCACGCAATCCCCAATCTTCGGCTAGATTGAACATTTTTGAGAGTACGCTCAGGGAGCGATTAGCCTGATATGGAGTTTCACGAAGCGCGTGATGAAGATTAACTATATCGGCGCGAGTGATGTCGGCAACTTTGCGAGGACCAAGGTGGGGATTGATGCAACGTCGAACGATGCTTTTGTAATCCCGTGCGGTTACGGGTTTGCAATGCTCCGCAACGTACTCGATTAAGAACCGATCACAGAGGGCGGCAACGGTTGGCGCTTTTAGTCTCGATTGCCTCTCTTCGGATGGATCACCACCCTTTGCAACTTCGCCAAGGAGTTTTCGGGCTTCGTCTCTTGCTTCAATTGCAGTGAGCACGCCGTGCTGTCCGATTGTGCGCCGTCTCGTTCTTCCGCTGGAACGATATTGTACGAGGTAAGTTTTTCGACCGGAAGGATATACCCGAACTCCGAATCCGGATATTTCCCGGTCCCAAACGAGGTATTCTTTCTCGTGCAATTCTAGACCTTCAACAGAACGTTTAGTTAGTTTGAACATAGCATGAACTCCGGTTGTTAGTTTCTGCTTCCGGAAGCACTACGGAAGCAACGTGAAGCGAATTGTGGAGTTATTCATGTGGCTACAGAGTAAGCATAGTCAAGAAAAAACCTTTAGAGTCATACGTTTATGGGTGAAGGGCGAAATCTGGCGTAATGTAGAGAAACCAGCCGAATAGAACTTTTAATCAGTAGGTCCCGGGTTCGGATCCCGGCCGGCTCACCATCTTATTCTGATATATCAATGCCTTCTAGCGACTATACGCTGGAGGGCATTTTTATTTGTTGGTGGTGGATGCATAATGGAAGCAATGCGCCGCGAGCTTTCTAGCGAAATCAGTGTGTTTATTAGGCAACACAAATTGATAGAGAAATTGTAAACGACAAATAGGCAGTTTGACTGTTTTTATACTTTTCGCCGAACATATGAGTGTAGATATTCGAGACCGCTTAGCAATCCATCCTTTGTGGTCGCGTCGGCTATTTTGTCTCTCTAAGATACGGGGTTTTGCGCTGGTAGTGAAAATAAGAAAGAAATATTTAGTGAATTAAGCAAAAGATTAATTACTGTTCCATGAAATTGTTACCCGTAGTCCACCCAAACTAGATTTATCTATAGTTAGGTTTGCGCCATAACTCTCTGCTAGATCTGAGCAAATAGCTAAGCCAAGACCGCTTCCTTGAACCATCGCGTCAAGTCTTTCGCCTCGATTTATAATGGTATCTATCACATCGTCAGGCACCCCTCTCCCGTCATCCTCGATAACTATGGAGGCGAAACCATCTGGCAAAGATTCCGAAGTTATACGAACGACAGATTGTGCCCACTTCCTAGCATTATCCAAAATATTCCCAAGAATTTCTGACAAGTCGTGCTCATCAAAAGGCGCGGACAGGTCTTCTTGCACAGTAACCTCCCAGAGTAGCGGCGTATGTCGTGGAAAACGTCGAATGGCGGAAACCATTTTATCTATCACAGGCGAGACATCGGTATGTCTAAGAGCGTCTGCTCTTGTACGAACACGAGCCAACTCCCTTTCTATATAATAGCGCATTGATTCAACTTGAGTTTCGATCTCATCGGCCTGCTTGATTACGTTCTCTTTTCGCAAATCATGAGCAATCGTTAACATGACAGTTAGCGGGGTTTTTAAGCCGTGGGCCAGATCGCTGGCGCGTTCCCGCGATTTTGCAAGTGACCTGTCGTGCAAGTCTAAAAGTTCATCTACCTCATTTGCGAGCGGTAGTACTTCTTGGGGAAATGGTCCTGATAACCGTTGAACTTCGCCAGATCGAACTTTTTCAACTTTTTGCCGCAATGATTCTAGTGGTGCTAGACCTATTCGGACTTGGACCCAAGCCGCAAGAATTAGACCGAAGAACATTAGCGAAAGCCATTTGATGAAAGATGACCTAAATTCTGATGTAGCATCGACAACTTCTGACGCGTTGACGGCTATTGAAAGTGACAAAACGCGTTGCGTTTCTATTTCTCCCAATAAAATTGACCATCCAAGAATTATTAGCGGTACACCCTGACTGGATTTGGATTCAAATCTAAACCGTTCGCCCGGAAAGCTAGCAGGCGGCAAGCTGTAGGTATTCCCCCAAAGAGAACGGGACGACGCAACCGTTTCGCCCTTTTCGATAACTTGCCAATATAGTCCACTGAATGGAAGATCGAATTGTGGGTTAGACAGAGGCGCTACGGATAGGTCGATATCTCCATCAAATTCAAGGTTTGCAGTAAGTTGAATTAAATATTGGTCCAATTCAGTGAAAATGCGCTCTTCAAAAAACGTATAAAAAAGAGTGTTTAGGACAAAAGTCGTTGCCATAAGTGCAATCGATATTGAACCCACCGCGAGTAGAATTAGTCGAACTTTCAGCGACCCGATCTTCACTATACTTCCTCGTCGATTACATAACCGAAGCCGCGCCTTGTTTTAATAACATCCGTTTTGAGTTTTCGACGTAATCGGCCGAGTAAGACTTCGACAGCGTTACTGCCGGGTTCCTGGTCCTGAAAATAGATATTTGTTGCCAATTCCTCTTGGCTGACGACACGCCCACGATGATGCAGCAAATAGTTCAGGAGCTTGAACTCAAGCGGTGTTACTTTGATGAGAGCGCCATCTACCGTCACCCGCATTTGTCGCGTGTCTAGCACCAACGAACCTGCTTGCAGTTGGGTTTTCTTCTCGGCGGTCGAGCGCCGAAGGAGAGCCCACAAACGTGCAATCAGTTCTTCCATGTGGAACGGTTTTACCAAATAATCATCTGCACCAGCATCAATTCCGTCTACTCGCTCTGCCCAACTTCCTTTTGCGGTCAAAAGAATAACAGGCATGCTTACTTGCTCATTACGCCAGTTTTTCAGAACGCTTAAGCCGTCCAATTTGGGTAATCCGATATCGAGAATTGCTGCGGAGTAAACTTCTGTACTACCCCGGAACCAGGCATCTTCACCATCAGTCGCTATTTCGGGAATAAATCCTGAGTGTGTTAGGGCTTCATTTATAGACGAAGCGATTTTTTCTTCGTCCTCAACAATTAGAATACGCATCAACAGACCACAATTTTTACGATTTTTCCGGTTCTCGCAGAAACAATTACAGTTTCCAGACGTCCACTGATTGAGATTGTCCTAAATCTATAACGTGGTCGCCAACGATATCCGGTAAATTCAATTCCAATAACTTTGCCTGAATAATTACTGATAAACTGCGGCCATATCGCCTGAAGTGGTTTGGCGTAGCCAGCATCTACTGCAGCTTGCGCGCGCTCAAGGCCAGATTCTGAAAAAGAAATTGACGTATCAATACTTGCACTTTGTGCTGTCCGGCAAAAGTCACTTTCTTGCACATCTACTTCGAGGTCATCTATATTACTTGGCGCGGTAGGTGGGGTTGGAGGTGTTGCGCCGTCATCTGAGGAGGCACCACTTGATCCCGAGGAAGCTCTTGCCTTACTTAGAATTAATACTTCCGGAATTACATATGCTGCGACCACCGATAATCCCAAACGTCGTAATGCTTCACGACGCGAAGGGTTTTCGAGATTTTTAACAAACACAGGCATTGCTGTAGTAACTTTCAATACAGATTATATGGTTTCACCAGCCTTTATAGCAGAAGGTTTGCATCAAATTGTAGTCCTTTGAATCATCCCATTTCTGGCGAAGTCGTTTAACGTGGAGACTACATCCTTGCGAATGGCGTCTACGGGATGATCTGGGTACAAAGCGCTAAGCATCTCGATTGCCTCGTCATTGCTCGTTGGCTCGACCAGTAGTCGCCAGATTATCGCGGCGCCTTCATTCAGGAAGTGGATGCTTCTTCCATCTCGACCTGTCAGGAAACGTTTACCATCACGTTCTATTTCTGTAACGCCTTTCGCATGCATAAGTTGACCTTCTGTGACATCAATTTTTCCAATTTCATATTCAACATCGGGGACGGATTCAAATAGTGAAGCATTTAGATCTTTGCCAATTAATGGTTCTTCCATCGACCAAGATTGAAATTGACGTTCTAATAGTTTAATCGCGTCCTCTACATCGTCGTATTTTAGGCGATACGCTGGCGAAGTATCTGTTATAAATGCCAACAATTTTAGTATACCCGCCGCATTCATTGCCCTCGAAAAATTTTGTCTAATCAGAGAAGCAAGTGCTTCGGATTTTGACACAAGCTCTATAACTGGCTCGATATCTTCCGACCGCTCCAAAAACACTAAACTTCCAACCGGAGCTGTTTCGCCGAATTTGGCGAGCTCCTCCGAAATTGGCTTGACGTATTTGTACTGGTTATTCGAAACCGAGCCACGGCTATTAATATATTGTTTAGCCCTCTCTCCGATTTGTTCCGGTACTGGCAAGCGAAGTCGAGGAGAGATTCCACTCGAAACTCCTAGAAGGTGGCCATCTTTAGCAACTGACAAAGGTAGAAAATCATCGGTAAACACCTTTTTCCCTGTAGCTGCCAAGGCAACTGTTAAAGTGCTTTTTCCAGCGCGTCGGGTACTAGGGAAAATAACCAATTTGCCAGCAAATTCAATTGCGGCACCGTGAAGGCACAAAAGTTTGGCATCCTCGCGCAATCGTTCCCAAGCCAATTCGACGATCAAAGAACAAAGCGCATTCGCCGGATCGCGATACCGTTTTTGTTTTTCCATAAACGGTGAATCGATTATGTACTTTTCGTCGACATATATAACCGAAGCAAAACTTTTGAGATCGGTTGATTGATATATATTATACTGCCAATTTGGAAACACAAAAGGAAGAGCATCAATAAAGTTTTTGTCGACCAGAAGTGCAATACATGCGTCAAGGCCTTCGAATTTAAGAAATGATGGTGTCGTCCACATTTGGTTCCGATCCGAAATGTAAGTCCCCCCTCCGGGTATTGCAGGAGAGAGGGGAACACACTAGCATTACGCCATTCAATTAATTTATAATACCGGAAGTATAACACCTTCTGGAACTACGAAATCTTCGGGCAAAATGACGCCGTTATCTACCAAGCATTGAACATCTTCAGCGTTTGCTAAATCACCATCTTCACCGCATAGGTCTTCTACTTCCGAAGTTATAGACAGACTTGCGCCTGAAACATCGCTAGAACCACTTGAAGCACCAGAACTGCTGGCACCACTTGAAGCGCCAGAACTGCTGGCTCCGTCGGATGTACTGGTTCCACTGGTTCCGCTCGAAGCGCGAGCCATCGAAAGCGTTGTAAAAGCTGGAATTGAATACGCTGCAGCCACAAATAAGCCAATACGACTAAGTGCTTTTCTGCGTGAAAGCGTCTCATTATTGGTTTTTGTTTTGTCTATATTGTCCATCGCGAAAATCCCCGTGTTGTTCGTGAGCCGAATCAATTTTGACCCGGTAACAACAATTTACATGAGGTATCTGTTCAATTTGCTTACGCAGACTGTCAGCAAATTGTCAGTTTGTTTGGGCGACTAATTCGAAGTTTAAATCCTACACGGTAGCCATGTTGCAAAACTGTTCACAAAAAACTGAAGTTCAACCAAATTCCCGTCCTTCTAGAGATTCACGGGGTCTATAAAGGCCGATAAGGTTCGGGCGCATCCGATATTCATTTTGCACATAGTCTTATCGTCGATCTTTTTACGTCATTCTCGGTTGTATATCTCGCGATATTGTTTGTAGTCATTATGATGGGTGTTGCAAATGCCGTTCAACGTCACCCTTTGCTAACTTCGCCCACCAAGAATCTTTTGTAATTTTCGAAGGCGCTTTCATTGTTCCATCGCTCCCTGAAACCATTGGCGCCCCCGATTATGAGTGGCTGGCTGAGATATCGGAATTTTCTTTCTCTTTCCTCTCTCTGTATCGATACCGTCTCTAACGATTTATCTCGTTCAATTTGAAGATTGGTGGAAAGCATGGAATCGGGATAGGGCAGCGCATATTTGACCCCCGAAAGATTTCATTGCGTTTTGGTAGAACTTGGATAGTTGGAAAACCTGTTCTTCAATACAAGTCGAAAGTTCGTACCCGGTGAGCGTGACCGTCCCATCCGGCTTGACCCACGCGAGGCGTTGGCCCCTTTGGGTCTAGAGGCCGAAGATGTTACTACAGTTATCGTCACACATTTGCACTATGATCATGCGGGCGGGTTGCACCTGTTTCATAACGCCACACTACATCTGCAAGAGGACGAAATGGCTTACGTGACCGGTCCGTGCATGTGTCACGATACCCTGCGAATGCCATTTACCGCTGATCAAGTTTGTGAGGCGGTGAAACGGGTTTATTCGGGGCGCGTGGTTTTACACGACGGTGACGGTCAGGTTGCTGACCGGGTAACCGTTCCCGATTGTGGTCGGTCTGGAAAACATGCTGTCGAGGGTTGATCAGTTAGAATCCCTCGCTAGGGGGCGTTCATTGATCATTCCACGGCATAACCCGTTTGTCCGCGAATATTTTCCACAACATGTTACTGAATTCATTTTTCGCCTAGATAAAGGACCGACGAAGGAATTTCAGTTTTAGAAAGAGTCCTGCAACTGGAGATTAAACAAGAACCTCCAGTTGCAGGTTTGGTTAACGGTTACAGAAGCGTGTCAGCGCAGGGCGGCTTCGATGTTGCCGCCATCTACGGTCATTACATGAGCGGTTGTTCGTTCACTTTGAGCGAGGCTTACGAACGCCTTCGCCACATGTTTGGCTTCGACTTCGCGCCGAATTAGATTACCGGCCATATATGTTTCTTCGTCGATGCCGCGTGCTTTTGCGCGCTCAGCGACAAAAGATTCATCGAGGAGGCCCGAGCGGATTCGGTCGGCGTTAATACCGTTTACGCGTACGCCACTGGACCCCAGTTCCAACGCAAGCTGGCGAAGAAGGAAAAACGTTGCGGCTTTGGGAATGCCATAAGCGCCAAATCCTTTGCCTGGATTTACAGCCTGTTTTGAAACGTTAAATAGAATCTGGCCGCCCCGGCCTTGCGCTGCAAATACGCCAGCGGCTGCCTTTGCAAACGTCTGGTGTGCGAAGAAGTTCAATTCGAAACTTTTACGAAGCACTTCATCTTCCAGAACGGACATTTCGCCGGTCCAGGCCGCGCCGGCGTTAGACACTAATATATCTAGTCCGCCGAATTGTTTTACGCATGCGGTTAATGCTATATCCGCTGCGTTTTCCTTTGTGATATCGAGAGCAATACCGCCGTGCCCACGACCCAGTTTTTCCAAAGCAGCATCCAAAGCAGTTTGTTCAAGATCGACCAAAAAGATATTGGCCCCGAGTGCTGCAAATTCTTGGGCAGTGGCAAGGCCGATTGCGCCGCCTCCGCCTGTGACCATTACGATACGACCTTGGAAATAAGGAGGTTCACTCCGATCGAGTTTTGCTTGTTCAAGTGACCAATACTCCATGTCAAAGAGTATTTCTGTGTCGATCGGGCGGAAGCCGCTACAACCCTCGGCATTGGTCATTACGGTGATGTTCTGCGCGGCTAAATCGGAGACCGCACTTGCGGCGTTTGCATCTGCGGAAATGCCAACTACGCCAAGACCTTCAACCCATGCAAGGTTTGGGGTCGGCGTCAGCAATTTTTTCTCGCCATCTTCGAAACGCGCGGCATTTTTGGCGAAATAGTCAGCATACTCAGCAATATATTCCGCAACTGCTGTACTTACAGCGGAAGGACCCTCCGCGAGAATTCCACTTGTCAAATATAGCGGATAGTTTTTTGTTCGAATTACGTGGTCCGGTGTGGCAACCCCGCGACGCGATAATTCTTTTAGGTCACCACGTTCGAAGAATTCCTGAATGTTTTCGCCGTTTCGTACATCCATAACCGGCATTGCCAGATCACGATTTCCGGCGAATTCCGCATTTGCCTTACCAATAATTCCGCGCAGCATCGGCAAAATTTCAGCTGAAGTAGCAAGCATTTCGTCTGAATGGCCAATCGCTGTCTTGGGCACTTTACCGCTAGTTTTTTCCAACCATGCTTCAACCATGTTTGTGTGTTTGATAAGGCGGTCGTATGACTGTTTTGCGGTGTCGCCAAATGCAAAGTGGCCGTGGTTTATCAGGATCAACCCTTCAACTTCGGGATTTGCTTCGTAAACGTCGGCCGCAATTTTCGCTAGGTCAATTCCTGACTGAATAAATGGCACGCAGGCCAAACGGCCTCCGAATATTTCTTCTACGACCTTTTCGACGTCAGGTAGGTCGGCTAGGGCAAGCATCGCAGTTGCATGGGTGTGATCAACGTATGTGTGCGGCAAAAATGCGTGCAACAATGTTTCAACCGATGGGTTTGGCGAAGTCGAATCGAGCAGGTTTGACCGCAACAAGTTAACCATATCTTCGTCGTTGAGCGCATCGAGCGAGCGCAATTTCAGCAGGGGTTTTAGGCGGACAGCCGGAAGGCCAGCAGCTTCGATCTGGCCCAAATTCCAGCCACTACCTTTTACATGCAAAACGTCGATTTCGTCGCCAAATATGTCTTGGCGTTTTAGCTTACACGAGGTGTTGCCACCACCGTGCATTACAAGATCCTTATCCTGACCAATGATCCGTGAAGAATATATGCGAAGTGCAAGCTCTTGATCGGCGGGATTACTTCCAGCCGAACCAACGAATTTCTTTGCTTCAACGTCGTTCCATCTGTTAAGGACCATAGCGAATTCACCTTTTTATGCATGCCTGTTACCGACCTTTAATCACACTTTTTGACAATTGTCAGTATATAGTGTCATATATCTAAAAGGGATTTATTATGGCCAGCAATTCGCGAAAACGCACGGCAGGAAAAGTAAGTGGTGAAAGCATCGTAATAGAAGCTGCGTGGATGTACTATCACGACGAATTGAATCAGTCAGAGATCGCAAAATTGCTTCAGGTATCGCGCGCTACGGTGGTGAATTACCTTCAAGAAGCACGGGAGCGGGGGTATATTCGTATCACTCTTGCACCTGAAGTTTTCACCAATCACCAGTTGGCGCAGGACTTGCGAGACAAGTTTAATCTTCAAGCCGCGTTTGTTGTGCCCACGGATATCAGCACCGCAGAAGATTCGCTAATGCGGGTAGCGCGCGGAGCGGCGGAATGGTTGCCCGGTCTGTTGGCTCCTGGTGACCGATTGGGTGTTTCTTGGGGGCGCACTGTGTACGAAGTTGCCGAAGCCGTTGAGCCAACGAATATGAAAGAAGTTACGGTGACGCAATTGGTGGGATCAATGGCAACGCCCTATGGGTTCACCACTGAAATTTGTTCAGCTCATATGGCGCAAAATCTTGGCGCCAAATGTATCAATTTGCACGCCCCTGCGGTGCTTAGCGATCCCGAACTGGCCGCACGCCTGCGCAAAGAACCGATTATCAGTGCGCAATTGGAAGCACTAAGTCACTGTAACAAATCAATTTTTGCAGCAGGCTCCTGCGCGTCCAACAGTCATGTTGTCGTTAGTGGCGTTGCAACGAAAGATGATTTGGATTGGTATGTATCGCAAGGTGCGACGGGCGTTTTGTGTGGACGTTTTATTGACGCCAATGGGCAGCCCATTGCTGGCGAATTGGATGACCGGATGATCGGAATCGAGCTCGAAAAACTACGCGGTCTTGATATGGGCTTATTGGTTTCGGACGGCGCCGATAAGGTTCTGCCGATGATTTCTGCTATTGCGGGCGGTTATGTTACTCATGTTGTCACAAGTAACGAAACCGCCCGACTTATGTTGGAAACTGTATCCTAGTTCAAAACGCGTTCAGGAAATAATGCTGCCAGACCTTCAGCAGACGCTTCGCAAACGCCGCGTTCGGTGATTAACCCAGTGACTAATCGTGCCGGAGTAACATCGAATGCCGGGTTGCCGCCGGGGGTTCCATCAGGGCTGATTTGAACTTGGCCAATACTACCGTCATCCAATTTCCCCCAAACCTTGGTTACTTCGTCGCCGTGGCGCTCTTCAATCGGAATTTCAAGAACGCCGTCGTTGATGGTCCAGTCGATTGTCGGCGAGGGCAATGCCACATAAAATGGAACATTATTGTCGTAAGCCGCGAGCGCTTTGAGGTACGTTCCGATTTTGTTGCAGACGTCCCCGTGTGCGGACGTGCGGTCCGTGCCAACGATTACGATATCAACATCGCCGTTTTGCATCAGATGGCCACCCGCATTATCAACGATAAGGTGATGTGGTACACCGTGGCTGTCCATTTCCCACGATGTCAATTGTGCACCTTGATTGCGAGGGCGAGTTTCATCAACCCAGATGTGTACAGGAACCCCTGCTTCGACAGCATGATACATTGGTGATGTCGCGGTGCCCCAATCCACTGTTGCCAACCAGCCAGCATTACAATGGGTCAAAATATTTACCGACTCACCAGGTTTTTTGGTTGCCGCGATTTTCTTAATGATCTCGAGTCCGTGTAATCCGATTTGACGATTACACTCCACATCCTCGTCACTGATTTCCAGAGCACGTTTATGGGCTGCTTCAGCGCGTTCTTTGAGCGGGACTTCGCGTAATGTCTCGCGCATTTCGTCCAATGCCCAGCGAAGGTTGATGGCGGTAGGGCGGGTGGCGTCAAGGACTTCCCACGTTTCGTTTAACGATTTGTCTGACGGATCCCGTTTCATTTCTTCGGAGACCGCGAATGCTGCAGTTGCGCCTATCAGCGGGGCGCCGCGCACCCACATATCCCGAATCGCGGCAGCGAATTCGTCGCGAGTTTTCAAATCTACGACACGGAATTCGTGGGGTAGCCAGCGTTGGTCAATTATTTTCACCACCTGCTTTGCGTCATCATACCAGATGGACCGGTAGTGTTCTGTACCAACTTTCATTAATTTGCCTCCTCAGCAATTTTTTTGGCTAATTCATTTACGACGGCCATCGATGCCATCCGGCTTCGATTGACCATTAACTGCCGCCCGAGCTTTAGCCCGCGTGCTTCACAGTCAGCCCTAAGCTCTTCGTTCTCGATAGTGTCGTTTTCTGCAATGTGCGCTAAGCTCAAAGTTCGGCGGATCATCTCGACACCTGCAAACCCCAGTGTGTCTCGCCAGATATTTTGTAGGTATTGATCCAGCGCTTTTTCGCTTGCTGACAAATGGCCCTGATCTTCAAAAAGGGACTTTTCGTATAGAATACCCGTTCGTTCCGTCCGCCATAAATTGGAGAATTCCACTGAAAACACAGACCAGATTTCATCGACTACCTGCAGAATCCAATCCTGATATTCACTGCGCTCGCCTTCGACGGAAGCGTGACCAGGTTGGGCAAAGTACGCCATCCAGAAATTGCCAAGCAACATACCGATATCAAAGCCCATGGGGCCATAAAGTGCGAATTCCGGGTCGATAACTTTGGTTTCTGTTTCAGTGACCATAATCGAACCGGTATGAAAATCACCGTGCAGCATAGTTTCGGCGTTGTTGCAGAACTTTGATTTCAAATGTTGCGCTTCGACCTTCAAGTCAATGTCGGCACGGAGCGAGGTGACGAGCTCATCAAGTTGTGGGGTGTGATGGTTTCGTTCTGCGTCAAAATAAGGGTCTGAAAACACCAATGTTTCGGTGATGTCGCAAAGCTCCACGCTGTCAATGAACAACGCAACATCCGCTTTGCGGTCAGCCGGTTTCATACTCAGATCCGAACCCCGGAACAACGTGCGCGCGCAGAACTTCCCCAGCACGTCGGCCAATCCGTCATGTTTGGTTCCGGCCATCAAGCTGTGGCGCAATATGACGTGTGGCGTGAAGAACTCCATCACGATAATCGCTTGGGTTTCATCGAAGTGAAAGATTTCCGGTACGGTGCCGGGATCGCGCTCGGCCTGACGAATTAACGCGTTATGTTCGAAAAAGGCCCGTTTCAACGGCAAGGGCCAACTATCACCAACAAGGCGCACATATGGGAGCGCCTGTTTCACGATAACGCTGCCATGTTCGCCATTGACTATAAATACAAGGTTAAGGTTTCCGTCTCCGACTTCTTTGGCGACCCACTTCGACCGATCGGTTCCTAGAATGCCAGATATTGCATCAATAGAAATCAATCTGTTGGCCAGCGTTTCAACCGTAAGGGGTTCATAGGCGGTGTCTATTTTTGTCATTTCTTTCCTCCCTACAGGGTAACATTTGAGATAACTTTGTCGACTATCGGGCAAATGTCAATAGTTGTTGACAATTGACAAAATAGATCGTTACCTGCTTCACCAAGGAGGAATACTGTGCAAAATATTGCTGTTGAATTGACTGCTATTACGAAGACATTCGGCGAAAATGCCGTTCTTCGAGGCATTGACCTGGAGCTTGGCGCCGGGCAGGTGACTGTACTGATGGGCGCCAATGGTGCTGGAAAGTCTACGCTTGTTAAAGTGTTGTGCGGGGTTCATTCAGCAAATACAGGTACAGTAAAGCTTTATGGTGAAGTGTTTAATCCGTCCTCACCATCTGAAGCGATTCGTGCCGGTGTTGTGACGGTGCATCAAAGTATTAATGACGGGGTGATTCCCGATCTTGATGTTGCTTCGAACTTGATGCTGGACCATTTGGCCAAGCCTGGCAGCGGATTTTTCCTGAACAAGAAAAAGAATAATGCCGAAGCGCGGAAAATTGCAGCAGCCATGGCTTTGGACGTTGATGTGACCCAACCGGTCAGCGAACTGGGGTTAGCCGACCGACAGTTGGTGGCCATCGCACGAGCAATGGCCCACAAACCCAAATTGCTTATTTTGGATGAGCCCACTTCATCTTTGTCTGCCGCTGAAGCTAAACGATTGTTTACCCTTCTCGACAGGTTACGCGATTCAGGTGTTGCTATCCTTTATATTTCGCACCGCATGTCCGATATCCGGCGTATTGCGGACCGGATTGTTAGCATGCGGGACGGTAAAATTTCTGGCGTATTTGATGAAGCACCGCTGGACTATGAAAGCGCTGTTCGTGCGATGCTTGGTCATAGTTTGACAGATGCCAACATCCAGATTCCCGACTTAGGGAAGCCAGTAATGCAGCTGAAAAATATCGGTTTGCAGCAAGGTTCACAGCCTTTCACCGTAGACCTGCACGCTAACGAAGTTGTGGCGATCACCGGGCTGGTTGGCAGTGGAAAAACAGAGCTTGCGAGCGTTTTGTTTGGATTGAACAAACCATCTTCTGGTGAAATTGCCTTGATGGGCGCGCCTTACAAACCCGCCTCGCAAGCTGAGGCGATTGCTGCCGGGGTGTTTCTTTGCCCCAAGGATCGTGCCAGTAATGCGGTCATACAAGACTTTAACATTGCCATGAACATATCGGTGCCGTTTCTTGATCGACACTCCGCGTTTTCGTTCCTGAAAAACAAGAGCGAACGCTCTACTGCTCAACGAACAATTTCTGAATTGGGGATTGTTTGCCAATCTGATACGGATGAAATTGGCAGCCTGTCGGGCGGTAACCAGCAAAAAGTTATGGTTGGTCGCTGGTTAGCCCAAGCGTCAAGTGTTCTCGTTCTGGATGAGCCATTTCAAGGCGTTGACATCAAGGCTCGCCGGGACATTGGTGCGAAAATACGTGGTACTGCGGCTGGGCGTGCGACGGTGATCATGGTGTCAGAAATCGACGAGGCTCTGGAGATTGCTGACCGAATAATCGTTATGAATGATCACACGATTGTTGGTGATCACAGGAATGAAAACATCAATCTAAATCTCGTGCTGACACAGGTGGTTGGCAAAACGAATAATGCGACAGGCAGTAATGAACATGCAATCTGATAATCCCAAAAACCAAAGACCCAAACGGACGGTGACAGAGATGGCGATCCGCTATGGTTTTCTGGCCCTGATGTTGGGGCTATTAATCTTCTTCTCGGTAGTTGCTGAAGGTTTTGCCAGCCCGTATAGCGCTGTTTTCATTTTCCAATCTGTCGCGATAACAGGCATTTTGGCACTTGGTGTTACCGCGACCTTGGTCGTGGACGGTTTTGATTTGTCCATCGGTTCAACAGCGACTTCGTCGTTGATGTTGTCCGCCTACGTTCTGGTGGTGTTGGAAATGAATGCCGCCATGGCGGTTGCTGCCTGCCTTATAATGGGGGCGGCCGTGGGGTTGATAAACGGAATCCTGATCGTGAAATTCCGCGTGCCAGACCTGCTGGCGACACTGGGCATGATGTTTTTGCTTGTTGGATTGCAGCGGATTCCGACACAAGGTCGATCCATTGCCACTGGCATGACGTTGCCCGACGGGCGCGTAGCAGAAGGTACTTTCTCAAAGGCGTTTTTGTCCCTTGGGCGTCATCGGTTCGACTTCTTTATCGAAAACCTTATTCCAGTATCTGTGATCGTGTTGATCGTTGTCGGGATATTGGTCTGGGTGTTTATGGAATTAACCCGCCACGGGCGCCTTATGTATGCAATAGGCTCAAATTCTCGTGCGGCTAGTTTGGCGGGCACTAACGTAAATCGTTACAAGGTGTTGGCGTATATGATGTCAGGAGTTCTAGCGTCTGTGGGTGGCATCCTATTGGCAGCGCGTTTGGGGCGTGGTGATATCGCCTCGGGGAACAACCTGTTGCTCGATTCCGTTGCCGCCGCGTTGATCGGGTTTGCAGTTTTGGGAGCCGCCAAACCTAACGCATTTGGCACAATAATCGGCGCACTTTTCATCGGCATATTGTTGCAAGGACTGACGATGATGAATGCCCCGTACTACACACAAGATTTCGTTAAGGGGGCTGTGCTTGTAATCGCCCTTGTCTTTACCTTCGCGTTGTCAAAACGCGGGGCGGCTCATTAGAGCCAAATACTATAATCAACTGGGAGACTATAATAATGACATTATCACGTCGTATATTCATGAAAATCGCTGGCAGCGCTGTTGCGCTAACGGCAGGGCTTTCGCCCGCGCTCGCTACCGAAATGCCAGCACCGTTCGACAACGCTGGTGAAGTTAAAATCGCACTGGTTCGTTACCTGTCCACTGGCGATTTCTTCCAGGCCTATTTGTCTGGTGTTGAAAGCCAAGCTGCGGCTATCGGAGTTGATCTCCGCGTTTTTGACAGCCGTCAGGATGCAGCATTGCAAGCCGACATGGTTGATCAAGCGATCGCTCTTGGTGTTGACGGAATCATCATTCAGCACGGTCTAACCGAGGCCATGCAAGAAGCCGCGCAACGTGCGATCGATGCGGGCATTAAAGTGGTTGCTTTTGACGTCAACGTTGAAAATGCCGCAATTCCTCAGGTGGAGCAATCTGACTATCTGTTGGGTAAACTGGCGCTTGAACAAGCTGTGGCAGATAACGGCGAAGCATGGAAAGCCGGGTACGTTTATGTAGCAGGCATCGCGCCTCTCGATCGTCGTGATGTTGCTTGGCAAGATGTTCAGGAACAATACTCAGGCATCGAAGAAGTTGCCATGTTCGGAACTTTGGATAACCCGATCGCCAACTCGGTTGCTAACCAAGCGCGTTCCGTTTTGCAGGCTAACCCAAACATTACTGTTATGTTTGCACCTTACGACGAATTTGCGAAAGGCGTAAAAATCGCTGTGGACGAGGCTGGTCTTACCGATCAGATCGACATCTATTCGGCAGACGTTTCAACGGCTGACATCTCGGCAATGCGCGAACCAGGTAGTGCATGGGCTGCGACAGTTGCGACTAATCCAGCCGTTGTTGGTGAGGTTTCCGTACGTACACTGGCAATGTTGCTGGCAGGCGAAGAGCCGGGCCATAATGTTGTAGTACCACCAACGTTGATTACGCAGGCATTCCTAAACGACAATGACATCAAAAACATGTCAGACCTCAGTGCGAATATGCCTCAGTTTGCGCATGCCGACGTTTCGGTTCCAGCTTGGATGCCTTTGCCGGCACGCTAAGTCAGAATATGCCCGTTTCAGGCTGCGGGGTATCCACCTCGCAGCCTTATTATTGAAGGGTTGGCAATGCCAGCCAAATATCAAGAAAACGAGAACCGCGCAGGCGCGGCGAGGATGAAGAAATGACCGTTGAAACTCTAGAAAACCTTAAAGCCCGCAGCCACGGCATCAGCCTTGGTATTTTCGCGGCAGATGCCGGAAATATGCGTGAAGCGGCGCTAGAGGCGAGCGGATGGGGATGCGGTATTATTCACTTCGACATCATGGACGGCGTGTTCGTTCCCCAGATGACTGGCGGCGCGGGGTTCGTTAAGTCGATCGATGTTGGCGCAGTGCGAGACGTGCACCTGATGATTGATAATCCAGAACAACATGCAGCAGCGTTCGTCGCCGCAGGTGCCGACATAATCACCGTGCACGCGGAGGCTAAAGGCGCTGCGGAAGCCATTATGGCCATACGCGCGGCAGCAGCAGCTGCCGAGCGTCCGGTATTGGTGGGGCTTGGGCTCGTGCCAGATACTTCGCCTGATGACGTTCAAGGCTTGTTGGATATGAAACCAGATATGATCTTGGTTCTTTCGCTTGATCCGCGAACAAAAAATCCACCTGACATCAGCGCGGCTTGCGCGAAACTAACTTCCTTACGTGAACGATTTGGCTCCAATGGGCCAATTCTTGCGTTTGATGGGGGCGTAACACTAAAAAGCATCGACGAAATTGCCGCTTGCAAACCAGATATGATCGTTAGCGGCAGTGCCGTTTTTGGTGCAGGCGATCCGTCAGCCTCATTTAACACGATGGCGCGTTCACGCTAATCCGAACGATTACTCACACTATTTACCAACTTCTGAAAAAGACAGGAATTAACATGGCAGATCTAGACGACATCAAGGACGGTAAAGACTTTGGTCTAAACACTCCACAGGACAAGCAAGGGTTTTTCCTAAAAGGTGGCGCAAACTATGATTGGGGCATCAAGAACAAGATGAGCCGGATCTTTAACCCGGAATCCGGCCGCACAGTAATGCTGGCCTTTGACCACGGCTATTTTCAAGGCCCAACTAAAGGGTTGGAACGCATCGACTTGAATATTTTGCCATTGGCAGAACATGCCGATGTTTTGATGTGTACGCGCGGTATTCTGCGTTCGGTTATCCCGCCAACTGTTACTAAACCGATCGTTATGCGCGCATCGGGTGGTAACTCGATCCTATCCGAACTGTCCAACGAGACCATCGCCGTAGATATCGACGACGCTGTCCGTATGGGTGTTTGTGCGATGGCCGCACAGGTTTATATCGGCGCTGAATTCGAACACAAATCAATCACAAACGTGATTAAACTGATCGACGAAGGCATGAAGGTTGGAATTCCGACTTTGGCTGTGACCGGTGTTGGTAAAGATATGGTTCGCGACGCGCGTTATTTTGGACTGGCGACACGGATCGCTGCCGAGATCGGGTCTCACTATGTGAAAAGCTATTTCATCGAGGAAGGCTTTGAAAAAGTTGTCGCAGGTTGCCCGGTTCCAATCGTGATCGCCGGCGGCAAAAAGTTGCCTGAACTGGAAGCGCTCGAAATGGCCTACAAAGCCGTTGATCAAGGTGCCGCAGGCGTGGACATGGGTCGCAACATCTTCCAGTCGGAAGCGCCGGTTGCAATGATCAAAGCTGTTTCCAAAGTGGTGCACGAACTAATGACGCCAGATAAAGCGTTTCAAATGTACAACGACCTTAAATCCGAAGGGTAACCCTACGATTTTAACATTGGTGCAACCTTTTGCCTTCTTCAAAAGAGACGATCGGTTGCACCCACACAACTATCTAGAAACAACGTTAGTTTTTCGGTTTTGTACGCGACATATTTCTGCGCATTTTCATAAGTTGGCGAAATAACTCTTGTTGGAGCGGTTGCGATAAAACCTCAGTCGAACCCATCTGAATGGCGCGGCTGTACAAATAGAACGGATCAGATTCGATTAAAAGACTGCGAATTTGAGTGCGTCGCCACGTGACCGACTTTTGGTGCAGTTCAGCCAGAGTCTTATCGGATTTGTAATGCGACAGAATTGGCGAAGAAAACTTGTCAGTTTTCTGGATGGTACGATCTTCGACTTCGTTGAAATTCCGGTCCACCCAATAGGCCAAATCGATAGCGTCGGTCGAATGGTTCGGCTTTCCACGCATTTGTTTAACAATATAGTTTTCGACTGAACCCAAAGCGTAATGATTTATTTGCGCCAATTCATACTGGTCGTCAAACGTAGGGATCAACGTCGCGCCTTTCGGTGAGTGACCGCGGAAGGGATTGCCCGAGCCGTCGCGCCAGACGGTTCGCGGCTGTTTCACTGGGTTGGGCTTTTTAGGCATGTGCACGCCCAGCTTTTCGTATGACCCGTCGTTGCGGTAAAGGCATTTGAATTGGATCGCACGCCACGGCCACAACATTTTGGTGGGTGCGCAGCGCGTAAACTGCTCGGTCACGGGTTGGTCCTGAAACTTGGTGATGCGATTGTTGCCAAACATCCGCCATGCCAGAGCAAAGCCGGTAGTTTCGGGGCTGGCGGCAATTAGATCGTCCAAGTGACCTTCGCCGGGTTTGATGTTTAGAAATTCGTCTACGTCGGTTCCGTAAATCCAGTCCACTTCCTGCATGACTGGCTGGGTGGCCGCGTCAGACAGCGCCTGCCATTGCACGGTTTTCTTTCCAAGTGGAGGGTTGCGGATGTGGGTGATCTCGCCCATCTCGGCCAGTCGGTCCAGCATCAGGTCCGTGCCGTCGCCGCAATCATTGGAATAGATTAGGAAATCCGTAAAGCCGATAGCTTTATGATGGGCGAGCCATTCCAGAATGAACGGCCCCTCGTCACGCATACAGGTCACAATCAAGGCGCGGGTCTTTGAAGGGTTGGGCATCGATTGACCTGTGTTATGCGAATTCGCGCATTTATATGCGACTTTACAGAATTTCGGAAGGTTTCTTGTTGGTTATTTGCTCGGTAAATATATAGGTTGAGACGAATAAAGTACTGAAAAACGAGCTAAAAGTGAAAAAATTCCACCATTTTGAAGCGAATGCGACAGTTCCGAACGTGGAGTATGCTGATACGTTGTGGCCAGAGGCTGCGTCGCCAACCGCGCTGCCAGAGGTCATTGACGTCGTCAAAACAACGGAATTCACGCGGGTTTTTTGTGCAGAGCATTGGGGATTGGTGGCCGATGGCAGTAAGCTTGCCCTGTCCAAATCGGAACAGGTGAATGGTTATCCCGGTGGGTATTTCGTTGACTTACCACCAATGGGGAATGTGAAACTTCAAGAGAGGCGGACACTAAGAGCGAGCCCGATTGCGACCGAAATTTTCGCTGACCTCAATGTTCTATTTGCAATTGAATGCAACCCTGATCCCCTAGATGTAGCGGATTGGCTGAAATTCAATTTGGCAAATGCAGGGGCGGATGCTGCGTTGCTGATCCGGCGACTTGCACCTGGTGATCGAGTGCGCGAAACTTCGGAATTCCGGAAGGCTTTGCAACGGATCGAGACGCTAAAGACTTTCGTATTGTTGGATTATGATATCCCGCTCGGCAAACCTGATCACCCCGCCGAAAGTGACCGGATGTTGGCGCCCGAAGCCCCGGGGAAAGCATTGCTGGAAAGGCCGAAAAACGACATATGGCGCGCGCCTTTGGGGCAGTTCGGGGTGTATGCGGCGGCGCGTTTCCGGTTCCTCAGCGAGGCACGAGCGGTTTTGCATTGCTCCATCTCGGATATGGTTAAGTCGGAGGCTGATAGCCTGTTCGATTTGGCAAAAACGGGGCCTTCCTATGTGAAGGTCCGATCGCGATATGCGTATCCGTGGAAAATTCCAAATAAAGATATGCCGCGCATAGCGGATCACAGTTGTGTGCGGTTTGACAGCGATATGGGGGCCAGTATCTGGTGTGCTGATCCGAAGATGGCGGGCTTTTGGCGGCCCTTTCGCGCCAGTTCGAAACCACCCCAGCGACTCGATGTAGAACTCGAAATCTGGCGGTGTATGGCAATTCGGCACAAACATTTGAAACTTTCCGAACTTGTGCCTAAATCCAGTTTGGTTGTTGTTCCATCGTTGGTTACTGCATTGGAAAAGGCGCTAGGAACGCGGGCGTTTTTGCCGCCGACGGTAGACACAAAAACTGACGCCCTGAAAAACGAGCGGGTATTGATTGTTACAACGATGAAAGACGAAGGCCCGTTTATCTTGGAATGGCTAGCCTATCATCGTTCCATCGGGGTGACGGACTTTCTGGTATATACGAACGATTGCAGCGACGGCACTGATCAGATGTTCGACCTGTTGCAGGCAAAGGGTCATGTTGAACATCGGCAAAACCCATACCGCGAAGTTGGATTACAACCTCAACACGCTGCGTATCATGACGCTTCCGAGAGCACGGTTGCTGCGGCCGCGGACTGGGTGATTTGTATGGATGTTGACGAGTACATCAACGTGCATGTCGGTGACGGAACCCTGCACGATTTGTTCGCGGCGGTGGGTGATGCAAACATCATTTCACTGACATGGAGATTGTTCGGGAACGCTGGGATTGTCGATTTCAAAGACAAGTTCATAACCGAGCAATTCTTTCTGAGTGCGCCAAAATATATCCGAAAACCGCATCAGGCATGGGGTTTCAAGACCATGTTCCGCACGCTTGGTCATTACAAAAAGTACGGAGTGCATAGGCCGAAAGGTTTGCGGCCCGAGATGTTGGATCAGGTCAAATGGGTTAACGGATCGGGCCGTCAGGTACCTGCCAAAATGTTACGAACAGGATGGCGGAGTTCGGCGGGGAACTGGGGCTATGGATTGGCAACGCTGAATCACTATTCGCTGCGATCAGCTGAGAGCTATCTGGTTAAGCGGTTCCGTGGTCGCGTGAACCATGTCGACCGGGATCAAGGGTTAACGTACTGGTTTCGGATGAACAATAATGCGACTGAAGATCGCTCTATTTTGAATAAGATTCCGCTAGCGAAGTTGGAGTTCGATAAACTTATGGCTGATCCCGAAATTCGCGCGATGCACGAACGTTGTGTGGGTGCGCATAAGGATCGAGTAAGTTCTTTGCTGGAAAGTCCCGATTATAAAGCGCTGTTTGACGAGGTAACGGGGAAGCGTCTGAATGTGTTGGCGCAGATGAACCATCACTTTGGGTCGCAAGTATTTGCGGATGGACCGGATTCTATTCCGGCGGATTTCCATACCAAAAACGCGACTTATAACGAAGCCCCGCCAGACGTGCCGGCGGACCCAAAGCCGCCGGCCAAACCGTTTTTCTCTTAGTGCCGGAAATGTCGCATTCCGGTGAAGACCATTGCTAGGCCGGCTTCGTCTGCGGCAGCGATAACTTCTGCATCGCGCATCGAGCCACCCGGCTGGATGATTGCTGTCGCCCCTGCTTCTGCAGCTGTAATCAGGCCGTCGGCGAATGGGAAGAAGGCATCAGAAGCCACTACAGAACCGACGGTTGGTACTTCGGATAGTCCCAACACTTCGGCCATGTCCTGTGCTTTGCGCGCCGCGATACGCGTTGAATCCACTCGGCTCATTTGTCCTGCGCCAATCCCGACAGTTGCCCCGTCTTTGACGTAGACGATGGCGTTGGATTTGACGTGCTTGGCGACGCGCCATGCGAACATAAGATCGGCGAGTTCAGCATCGGTAGGGGCGCGTTTGGTTACGACTTTCAGATCGTTCATGGAGACGTATCCATTGTCGCGGTCCTGCACCAGATACCCGCCGGTAACTTTACGCCACGTACGTCCGCCTTCGCGCACATCCGGCAATCCGCCGGTTGTTAGCAGGCGCAGATTTTTCTTGGCTGCAAAGACTGCACGCGCCTCGTCCGTAACTTCGGGTGCGATGACGACTTCGGTAAAAATCTTGGAAATCTCGGTGGCAGTTGCCGCGTCGAGTGTCTGGTTCAGGGCGATGATCCCGCCGAAAGGCGAGACGTTATCGCAGTTAAATGCGTTCTGGTAGGCTTCGGTCATTGTTGCACCACGAGCTACGCCACAAGGGTTGGCGTGCTTGATAATGGCGCAAGCTGGGCCGTCGGCTGGGTCAAATTCGGCTACCAGTTCGATGGCGGCGTCTGTGTCGTTGATGTTATTGTACGACAGTTCCTTGCCTTGGTGTTGTGTTGCTGTGGCCACGCCGGGGCGGTCTGATCCGTCAACGTAGAATGCTGCTGACTGGTGCGGGTTTTCGCCATAGCGCAAAGTCTGCGAAAGTGTCCCAGCGATAGCGCGACGGCGAGGCGTCGGGCGGTTGATCGCGTCGGCCATCCATGTGGAAACGGCAGCGTCGTAAGCCGCAGTGCGAGCATAGGCAATCTGCGCCAACTTCTTGCGGAACTTAGCACAAGTGGCGCCGCCTTCGTGGTTTTCCAGTTCCCATACAACATCTTTGTAGTCTTCAACGTCTACAACAACTGTCACGAAACCGTGGTTCTTGGCGGCGGCGCGGATCATCGCTGGCCCGCCGATGTCGATGTTTTCAACGCAAGTGTCATAGTCTGCACCTGCGGCAACGGTTGCCTCAAACGGGTACAAATTTACAACCAGCAGGTCGATGGCACCAATACCGTGTTCGTTCATTGCAGCGATGTGATCGTCGTTATCGCGAAGTGCTAGTAGGCCGCCATGCACCATTGGGTGCAGGGTTTTTACGCGACCGTCCATCATTTCGGGGAAATTCGTGATTTCGGATACGTCCGTAACCGCAAACCCAGCCTCGCGGATGGCTTTGGCTGTTCCGCCGGTGGACAGCAGTTCTACACCTTTGGCGTTCAGAACTTTGACCAGTTCGATAAGGCCCGTTTTGTCAGAAACGGAGAGAAGGGCGCGCCGGACAGGCACGAGGTTCGTTGTCATGGTGTGGTATCCTACTTTTTTGGGAGTTAAAGCTCTTTGTCTTTAACCCGCTTGAAAATCCAGGTGATGCGGTCCGAATAATCCAAAACGCGACTACTTACCACGATCTGTTTTGTCGCGCGTGGTTTATGTCGCCATTGATCCAGAAATACCGAGCTTTCCAGCGTCAGCAAACCGCCTTCGTGTCCGAAAACCCAGACTTCTTTGTTCGGCAATTGCAGGGCAACAGATTTGTTGTCGCCGGACAGCTTTGTTTTAACGTCAGGGTGCAGGTGGAAATGTGCAGCATAGCTTACGCCAAGGCTTGGCACGGCTGCGATCGCGTTTTTGAAAACCTTGCGGTCTTTCTCGGACGTTGCTGTCAGGCCGTCCTGTCCGCGAAATTCCCGCCCATCGGGGCTTAGATATATTCGGCGTTGATGGGTCAAGCCGTAATCGGTGGTGTATCCGTCGTGCGTTGCGACCAGCCAATTTCCTTGTTGGTCCGCTTTGCGGCTCCGGGTGACGTTTGCGGGGCTATCCAGAAGGCGCTCGCCGAAGGTTTTACTGACGACACCCGAAGGGGCGATACGCGAAGACGAGATATTCTCGATTGCGACGGTGTTGTGCGAAACGGTGGCACGACATTTGCGTTCCCAGACGGCGCTGAATTTCTGACCCGCGCCGCAGTTGACGACGATAGGATGACGACCTGACGACATCTCGAATGCCAAAGTGCTGGCGTGGGCGTGATGCGAAACAGGCAGGGCAGGCGGTTCAGCACAGTCAACCAGCAATGAGATGCGAGCGGCGGTCAAGCGGTCGTACCCCATCGCCAATTCGCCGATGCGGCTTGTGCGGATACGGCTGTCGGACAGGACTTGGTCAAGCTGCCCTTCGCGCCCGCGCCCGCCACCGTGGAAACGTGTCAGATTGCCATCGCCCAAACGTAAACCGCGCAAGGTCGGTGCAATGCGCTCCAACGCTTCAACGAGATTTTCATCCGGTACTACGTTTGCGTCTTCAAGTGTGCGGTAAACCCACGTCAACAGAGTGAAAATCTCCATTAACTCTTCGGGGTTGCGGGTGGGGATGCCACCGTTTTTACCGATGTGGCGGGCACACTCAGCGCCGATAGCTTTATTCGCGGATTTCAGGGACTTTTCGCGACCCTTGAACGAGACACCCGCGAACACCAATCCTGCCAGTGCCTCTAGCCGTGGTTGCCCAGCGGGTTCTTGACGCCATGTTTTACCCAAGTAGTTCAGCTGTCGTGCAAGCGACCGAAGCACATTAAGCGCATGGGGTTTTTCAAGATCAAGGAACAGGAATCGCGCATGCGCGCAAATGCGCAGGACGCGCCTGCCTGTCATGGCAGGGGTCCACCCATCGCCTTTGCCAGCGCCATATCGCGCAATCCAGTCCATGGTCCATGCTTGGGCTAGGTGTCTGGATTCGGCGTCACCTACGGCCGCGAGATCATCTAGCCACAAGAACCCATGCATTTCAGCAGTGAAATCGGGTGTCGGCGAAGTGATCGACCAGATCGACTTGGTTGAAGCTTCGATCAGGTCACCGGCGAAATAGAATTGCCCTTCAGTCAGTTGTTGGCCCACTTCGAATGCACCGATTGTTCGGGGCTCTGGGAAATGGTCGAATCGTGTCGGGATATTTTTGGCTTTTGCGCGTCGCGCACGCAAGCGGTTCCACAAAGCCGAATTTGCGCGGTCTAGGCGCGTTATGCTGGCGCGAATTTTCCAGAATGTGTCGGACATGATGGTTGGCTCTTATGGGTGGTTACTGGTGTTTACTATTTGTTTAGGTAATTTGTCACTCGGTCAAATCACCTTTCTCTATGATGGTGGCATAAAATCCGTCCATTCCACCACGTTCAGACCAGAAATCAGGACGCAAGCGCAGGCCACCGTCGCTGCTCATCCATTCCGTCGGAAGATCGGGCAGGTTGGTGTTGGCTGGTAGCTGTTTGGCATTGTCGTGGTTTTGCAGGAATTTGGTGATCTGATCCTCGCCTTCGGAAGGCAATAAAGAACAAGTGCAATAAACAATTATTCCTCCCGGTTTTAGCCAGTCAAAAGCGCGCGACAGCAGTTTTTGCTGTAGGCGCAGAATTGGCTTCAGGTCGCCGGATTTTCCGAAGGGCAGATCGGGGTGGCGGCGAATAGTTCCAGTGGCCGAACAAGGCGCGTCCAGCAAGATCATATCAACAGGTTTGTCAGGTGCCCAACGTACGATGTCCGAGGCGATAACCTTTGCGGTCAGTTTCGTGCGTTTCAGGTTTTCCGTTACCCGCACAAGGCGGTCTTTGGAAATATCAACGGCAGTAACTTCAGCGCCGCCAGCAGCCAGCTGCATCGTTTTACCGCCAGGTGCCGCGCAAAGGTCCAACACGCGCTTACCTTTGACATTGCCCAGCAATTGCACGGGCATCGCAGCAGCGGCATCTTGCACCCACCACAATCCGTCATCATATCCGGCCATTGTAGATACTTGCCCCGGCTTTTGTAGACGCAGGCTACCAGTTGGCAGGATTTCTGCATCCAGTTCCTTGGCCAGCTTTTCCGCATCTGCGGATTTACGCAGGGTTAGGTCAAGCGGGGCACCTTTGGCGTGTGCGGACTCGATCCCTTGAAGGGCATCTTCGCCGTATGCACTCTCGATCGGTTTACCCATCCATGCAGGTAATTCTTGAGGGTCCATATCTGCCCAGATTTCCGGCCCATGTTCAGCCACGCGCCGTGCAACGGCGTTGGTCAGGCCTGACAGATGTTGCAACTTTCGGCTTTCACGCACCAGCCTTACGGCCGCGTCAACGGCGGCGTGAACAGCAACACCTTCCACCAACATTTCGTTTGCGGACAGACGCAGGGCGTTGCGGACTTTCAGCGGTGGGGATTTGTTCAGGAACTGGTCCAGAACGATGTCCAGCGGCGCAAGGTTTCGCAATGTGGATAACGCTAAAGATTGTGCTCGTGCGCGTGCGCTTGGCGGCAAGTCCCTTAGCGGGCCGTCTTTGCTATCAATCAGTTCTGATATCATCGATCCGTCGTGCAGAACGCCATGCAAAAGTTGCGCGGCTGCGCTGCGGGCTGGCATGCCGGGGGCGCTCATGAGCTGGCCATTTGATTGTGCATTTCGGTTTCCCTTGCGGTCGGATGTCTGGATTGGTTAAACAGCGTATATGACAGACAAGCACACAGAGAAAGAGGCGCGTATCGCCCAAGCCGCGAAAAGAGCCTTAAAAGAGGCTTCGGAGCGCCATGCCGCAGCTAAATTTGGCGATTTGCAGAAAGAACTGGGCGGACGCGATGGTCCGGAACCAATTCGCTATGGAGATTGGGAAAAAAAGGGAATCGCTAGCGACTTCTAACGGTTTATTAGGAAATATCTGCAATTCTGTTCGAATCACTTAGGAGGATTTGGCAGATGGATATTGCAAGCACGGCCCTTCCGGCAAAACACAACGGGATCGAGCGGCGCGGTTTGATGGATGCGTTGGACGCGTCGCAATCACTGATCTGGTTTAACGGTGCCGGGGTAGTTGTAGATGCGAACAAAAATGCATTGCGATTATTTGCTTATGGCGAAAGTGATATCCTGAAGCAGGATTATTTCGCGTTGTGTGGTGCTAAGTCAAAACAGATTTTGGCGGACAAACGCGAATGGGCGCGAATTACAGCTGGCGACATGTGCCACACAGAACGCAGTTATTCGGCCCAAGATGGCCGCGAGGTCTGGAGTTCGGTAAATTTCGCAGCCCTGAAAAATGACGATCGTAGCATACGGCGTGTTTTGGCGATGTTTACCGACATGGGCCGATTTGCATGGAAGCCCAACGAGACGCGGTGGGCTGGATATTAGGGGAAATCGAATGTTTGACCAACTGGCTGAAATAAATACGTTTACCGGTGGTGGCAGATATCGCAGTGCCAACGAAGATGCGCTAGTTTCAGCGGTATCGACAATACGACGGGAGCTATGCAGAACTTTAACGATGATTCCGAGGCGTTAATACATGTGCGCAGCATTGGAAACGCAGGTGCCATGCTGCTCAACTTCGTGGCCACTGATGACGACATTCTCAATGCAGGCCGGGCCTTCGTGCAAAAACTACCTTAAGTGATCGTAAGGGAACTGGCGTCGTAAACCGAAATTTGAAGGCACCTAAAAAGGCACGTTCCAAATCCCCCAATGGATTAACACTTGAGACGAAGCCAATGCCTAAGCTCGCAGTGCTACATGACCGAAGCCGCAGCGATAATAATTGCTGAGCGGCGGGCCCCTCTTATACCTAGCGGTCTTTTTGCTGCAGAAACTGGCCGCGCGCAACGACCTGTGGCGCGGTTTCATCCGGCTCCAATCGGTCCCAGTATAGAAGAACGCCATAGTGCTGCGCCATGATATCCTTCAGCTAACCTTGTATAGTTTTGTCCCCCGACAGGTCAGGGCCGGGCATCGTCTAAACTCGGCTAACGATCCGAATGGTGTTGGTCACAACCTCATCGTCGATCTGGCGACGTTGAAAGCTCACTCCTTTCTCCACCAGCGCGAGGCGCGCCATTTGGGAACAGATCGAACTTCGGTAATCATAAAGAGTCAACTCTGACATTGGCAGACTATAGAGTGCGTTAGATTTTAGGGGAATAACTTTCATCGGTTACCCTATCAGAACCCGAGTGCCAAAAATTGCATTCCGGATGGGACCACAAATCGCTGAGGTTCGTCTGATGGCGACGACGGCCCGCCTAGCGCAGGTCGCCAAGATTGCAAGAGAGCCAAATATCGATAGCGCCAATACAACGATTTGGCCGCAAGCGCGGCAACATGCTCACTCGCATTCGATCAGTGATTGTTCTGTCACAGCTTTGCCTCCCATTTGAACCGACGAAAACGGTGCCAGTTGAATTGGTCGAGACCAACACCTAAATGCAAACCTCGCGAGTTACCATCGGTTCAAAGCCATGCAGCCAATTGCTTGGGAGAGCGCGAGGAACCCGGAAACGAAATAACAACATGAGTAAGGAGAGCAGGCCATGACAAAATTTGAACATCCAAAATTTCCAACACGCCATGGCTATATGTCTGAAAAAATTCAGCGAGATTACATAACGTCGGCAATCAAGAAAAAGTTGCTTCCGACCGAAGCGCATCGGGTCGCTCAAATTGTTTCACTTTCCGCCTCGAATGACGCCACCATCCCAATTCAGTTTTGGCAATTGTATTCGGTGCTTGGGCAGGACCCGATTGTCAGAATCGTCGAGAATTTTTATGAACGCGTCTTTGCGGACGAAGACTGGTTTACGTCAGTTTTCGCCAGGGTTGGAGGAATCGGTCACCACATCAACACACAAGCTGGAATGTGGATAGATGTGATGGGTGGCGGACCTTACTATCATGGTGCAGAGTTCAGGTTGAACTTCCACCATACCCACAACGCCATGCAGTTAATGAATGACAAAGGAGCGGAACGATGGTCGCAATTGATGTTGGACGCACTCGACGATTCAGCATCACAGATGTCCGATCCGCGCGTTCGGTTGAGTATCAATACATTTTTGGCCCACTTCATGACCAAATATTCACAAGATTTTGCATTCGAGAACCGTAGCTTTTTTGGACAAACTAATCCGCCTTTCAAGCAAAAGATCAATTTCATGAGAATGACTGCGGATGCCATAGAGGCTTTGAGCGAAATTGAAATAAGTGACGCGCTAGCAGAACGCGGAGTAGACGTTACAAAATACCAAGGCAAAAAGGCTTTGGTGAGCAAGGCGCTCATGATGTGACCTTGTTCACCAATATCCGCTTTCGTGTGGCAGTAGCACTGGAAATTATGCACGACCGATGTCGGCTTTTGGCGGGCCAGAATACTTTACGTAATATTTAGGGGCGGCTACAGTTGTTTAGCAACCAACCCCAACAACTCTACATCAAAGCCAATAAAACTAGTACACCGATGGCCAAATTTACCACTAGTGCCAAAACATGGGTGATCGAACGAATGCCGCCGTTATCGGAGCCAATCCGAACATAATAGAGCAACCAGTAAAGCATACGTAGCGCTACTGTCGCCAATATTAGCCAAGTCAGCCATTTGACGCTTGCGCCAGCAATTATACCAAGGATCGAAAGCGCAAAAAACGCCGAGAAGTTTTCGACACCGTTCATATGAGTGCGCACAATTCGGAACACTAAATCGTCCTGGGAGCCCTCGACCGGCATGCCAGATGCCTGATTCATCACACCGTTTTTGTAAGCCCCAGCAATGAAGCTTTGCAATGTCAGTGTGAAGGCCAGAAAGGCCAGTGCCAATAGTGCGGTTTGATAGGTTGCAACAAGTTCTGCCATAACAATTCCCCCAGTTTGTGTTTGATGCGGTGCGCACAAGGTGCAAACGCACGCAATTAAGCCATCAAAACCTTAGTTCAACAGCATCAGTACGTCTAGTTTTGCGATTTGCGCATCGAATGACCATTGATACGGATAGTCCTCTAATTGTTGCCAGCACGAATTAGAAGAAATTCGGTCGGCTCCAGTTATGGTTTGAAAACGAACACTGTTTGCATTTCGTGTGCCTATTTCGCAATTGCTCCCAACACCTTTTGAGCGGTTTTAGTGGCCGAATTGGGATTCTGGCCAGCAATCAACCACCGTATGTGCCATCAGCGGCAAAAATGCTTTGCTATACTTCATTCCTTTTTCTTTGAGTTTATATTCCAGGTTATATGGAACGAGCGAGGTGGTTCACGCCAGCGATGGTTTCGTCAAGATACGCAAAACCAGTGCCACTTTCGTACATTTGGACTGACGATATCCATATGCATACCGGCTTCTTCAAATACACCGCAAAAATGGGTGAGTTCGGATAACCACAGTCCGGTTGGGTCGGCCTTCGGGTCATCAAACTTTGCATGACTTGTCACGATAGTCAGCGCTTTTTGTATCCTTGGTAAATCCTCGAAATGATGTTTAGTGATTGAATGACTGAGCCGCTCTAACAGTGGAGCTATCCATGCCCGGTGATAATATCTATTTTCCTCGAGAATATCGCGCACGCGCGCCGCTTCGCTTTTTTATCCGACACATGAAAGAGGCATGAACGAGGCTGAACATCCTCGACGAGTTCAGTCGTGAATGCATGGATATCCGTGTGGAATGCAACCTCAACTCTACCGATGTTGTCGATGCCCTGATGGATTTATTCACCCTGCGAGGGGTGCCTGCATTTATTCGTTCAGACACCGGCCCTGAGTTCATCGCGGAAAACGTTCGCAACTGGATCTCCGCTGTTGGCGCAAGGACCGCTTACATCGAGCCAGATTCACCCCGGGAAAACAGTTTCTGCGAAAGCTTTAATTCCAGACTGCGCGACGAACTACTGAACGACGAAGTCTTTTACACCCTTAAAAGGCTCAGATCATTATCCAACAGTGGAGGAAACACTACACGAAGAGACCCCACAGTGCATGGGGCTAGCCGCGCTTGGTTTTGAAGAACACGCCAGACGTTGCCTTTACCACGACAAGCGAACTTTCGGGTCCGTTCAGTCGCCACGCAATCTTACCAATCAAATATACTAGCAAATGAGGAAAGTCATGGGTCGAGAACTCACCGAACAAGATAAGTCGCTGGTTTCGGAAATGTTGAACCGCGCGAACGCGGCAATGTCGGAAATCGAGGATTGCTCGCAAGAACAATTAGACCGTTTGGCGCAGGCCATGGGCTGGTATGCAGGCACCGAGACTACATTTACGCGCCTTACACAAATGGGCGTCGATGAAAGTGGAATTGATGATCGGGAAGGCGCCCCGGTAAACGTTTCAAAATCTACGGAATATTGCGCGATGCCTTGCGCCAGCCAAGTACAGGAATCGTCGCAGTTGATGAAGCAAAGGGTATTGTGAAATACGCTAAACCAGCTGGCGTTATAGCATCGCTAATTCCGATGACAAATCCAGCACTGACACCTTCTGTTACTGGGATTTATGCAGCGAAGGCACGAGATTCTGTGATTTTTCGCCACACCGCGCACTGCAATGACAACCACCGCAATGGTCGATGTGATGCGCGCAGCTCGTCGTGCTGTTGGCGCACCCGAGGATTTGTTTCAGGTAATCTTGAAGCCTTCAATTCCGGTGACACAAAACCTATTGGAAGTGTGTGATCCTACGCTTGCGACGGGTGGAAAACCGATGGGTAAGGCTGCTTATTCGTCGGGCCGACCAGCTTACGGTGTTGGGACTGGCAACTCTTCCATAGTTATTGATGAGTCCGCAGATATTGATATCGCCGCGCAAAACACGCGTATGTCGAAAATATCGGATTTCGGTTCGGGTTGCTCGGCGGATGGAAACATTATCATTCAGAGATCCATCGATGACCAAATGGTCGCGGCCCGTGTGGCCGAGGGCGGGTATCTTCGCAGTGGTGCTGAAAAAGGCGATGTGGGATGAAATGGGTAACCGGACGGTCCCGACAATCGCCTGCGAGCCACAACAAACCGCAGAAGTGGCCGGATTTTCCATCCCAAAGATCGCAAATTTCTGATGGTGGACAACCAAAACCAGATAGGCCCAGATCATAGGTTTTCGAAAGAAAAACTTATGACGCTGATGGCGTTGTACCACTTCGAAACGTTTGATGATGCACTCGGCATAGTTTCAAAAATCTACAGTGTGGGCGGGAAGGGGAACTCCTGCGGTATCTACTCGCATATAGATGAAAATATTGACGCGCTGGCACGCTTGGCACCTGTTAGACGAATGACGGTGCGACAGGCGTAGTCAAAAGCAAATGCCGGGTCTTTCACCAATGGCATGCCGATGACCTCAAGTCTGGGTTGCTGCATCTGGGGTGGCAACATCACAAATGAAAACGTCAGCCGTAAACATTTCATGAATTACACTTGGGTCAGCAGACCGATTGACTTTATAACAGTACGACACCAACAAATTGCAAGCCATGCCGCGGATGCTTATGCTCGCGTGACCGGTAAGGCATCGGTTGATCTTTCGGCACCTTAGTCCGGGTCTGACAAACTGCGCCACGGGTGTTGCCAACGCGGCGCTGGATTGCACCCCGATGGTGGTAATTGCTGGTGAATGTGCCAATGGATATCTTTTCGGAAGTGATCGCAAATTCGTCGTTTGGTCGCATCGCGGGAAATACGCGGTCATTGCGTAAGCCGTCGCTTGATGATGAAACGGCGCGGCACATCGTGCGCCAACTGGCCGAAGCCGAAAATCCAGTGATCTATGCGGGTGGCGGTGTGTTGCTTGCCACGGCATCGAACGAGCTACGCGATTTGTTGATCATATGCAGATACTTGTTGCACACAGCTTGATGGGCAAAGGTGTTTTACGGGGCGATCACCCATTGGTTTTGGGTATGACAGGGTTTTGGGCACAGAACTGGTTAACCAGTCATGCCTAACCTCGGATTGACTATTTGCGATCGGCACTCGTTTCAAAGAAGCCGATTGTTCGTCTTAGCACCCCGGTTACACGTTCAATATTTCCGAAACAAAAGTTATCCATATAGACATTGGGCCTTCTGAAATTGGACGTAACTGTCCGGTTGAAATTAGGGTGGGTTCAAGCGCACCGGTATAGTTGAAAAGATTTCTGGTTTCGGCACGGAGTTTCTCGCAGGTAACGTTGAAATGGCGGCATCTGACTCAGCCCCGACGTTGCCAGAAAGTATACTAGCCGGTACGCGCAAAGCATTGCCAGAAGATGCGATAATAACCACAGACGTGGGTTGGGATAAAAACAGCGTTGGTCAGGAATTTGATATTCTGACCCCGGGTTCGATACTGACACCGGGCGGTTTTGGTCAAAATCCGGCCATGCTCGCAACCGCAGTGGAAAAGAACCTCGGAATCGTCTGGCTGGTTATGAATAGCAACGCTTTTGGCACCATTGCTGGCCTCCAAAAAGCGCATTATGGGCTCACGTATGGAACAACCTTTCTTGGTGAAATCGGCAACCCTGAATTTGGCCCTGATTATGTCGATATCGCAAAGGCATACGGTGCGGTAGGTGTTGAAGTTACGTCAGCCGACGAACTGTTGCCAGCGTTGAAATCGGCAATCGCTAGTGGCAAGCCAACCGTTTTAGATGTCGCCATGACCAACAATCCGACACCAACCACTGGCCCCTGAAATATTCTCGATATCTATTCGCTCGATCAGGATGTTTCGCACGTATCTACATGAAAAACGTAAACCATGAAAAACCCACAAAACGCGTTTAAAGCGGCACTCAAAGAAAAACGCCATCAGCTCGGAATTTGGAATTCCATTAGCGGAAACACTGCGTGCGAAGTTTTGGCGAATTGTGGGTTTGACCGCGGTGGGAGTTGATCTCGCCATACTGGTTAATGAAACGAGTGCATTGCGCGAAAGATTTTTGTGAAGGCAACAGGATTATGTTTAAAGGTCACAATTACTATTAAGGTTTGAACTTTAGATAGATCGTGTGGTTAGTTTATTATTGTGTGAAACTAGTTGACACACCACCGTACCATTTTACTTGAACGCTCGTACTTCAGACTTGGAATTTGTATTCCACATAAAATCGCAATATTATGAATTAGTTAGAAAACGTTACGGGATCGCCGTGCGCAATTGTTATAAATTACCAAGTGTATACAATTACTTACACGCGCTATCTCGCAAATTTCAGCCAACAACAAGAAGGCTCTGGCGGAGACGAAGGGATTCGAACCCTCGAACGAGTTACCCCGTTACTCCCTTAGCAGGGGAGCGCCTTCGACCACTCGGCCACGTCTCCGAGGCAGGGTTTAGCCTTTAAGCCCTAGAAACTACAAGTGTTTTTTTGTTCTTTTGCGGTGTTTTTTCGAAGATTGTTAACCCTCTGTTTTCGTTGATTTTTGCCCTAATTCGTCCTGATTTCCCCTGTTTTACCTAAAATGCGCCAAAAATCCGCGCAATATCCGCGCATTATGTTCAGGCTTTGTTCGCAAGAACCTGACGTGGTTGATTTTTTCGTCAACGCGCATCCCTTATCGAGGGAGCATTTTCGAACACTATATTGAGTTTTCGATGCTATATTGTGATGTTCGCAAGTGTTTTCTTGTGCTGGGGGGAGGTTTATGAGTTAAATCACATTAAATTGTTAATACTAGCATTCGCTAAAGTTGAGATTTCTGTCGGGAGATTGATATGGCCGAGCACAAGTGTACTGACCAACGAATGAGGAACGCGCGGTTAAACCTTCGCATGGCGATGGTGTTACGCGATACGGATGCAACAAATACCGCAAAAAAAGCGGGACTTTCTCAAAACGCACTCGGCACTTTTCTTCGTGGAGCATCCAACATTTCGTATTTTAACCTTCTGAAGGTTTGCGAAGCTCTCGACATTCCAGTTGGAATACTGCACTTGCGGGAAGGCATTACATTGGCGAGTATTCGAGCGCATAATCGCATCTTGCAACTTCATGATCACGATCTGGAAGTATTGCTGAAAACTCAAGAGGGTACTTGATAAAGTTTGAGCCACTTTCAATTGAGTGACTAGCGTTATAGGTCTTACTTTATGGAATCTGCCATTTCAGCTGAATCAGACACATTTCCACAATTCGTAAGATTAAAAAGCAAAGGCCCCGCCGAAACGGGGCCTCTCAGCACTGACCAAAAACTTGCTTTCGTCTAGCGGTCAGTGGCCCTTGGTAGGGTCTTAATACGGATGCCGAAACAGTGCCGCCTCAAGAGATATATAGTATGGCGCCATACCCATGTCAAATGAAGTCGAGTTACAGTTCGGTAACACTTTTTTTACATTCCCAATCCGTCGCGTACGCACTTGCTGATATTATCCATGTGAATTTTCGACAAAGTATTGGTCTGATAAATTCTTTTGCCGTGATGATCTTTGCCAATCATAAGCAAATTAATACGGTGCCAGCCAACTGCACAAATCATGTCCGCCTTGGCCCAACGAGTTTGCCCTGACCACCTTCGGGGCAGTTGAAACGGTATCGTCAATTCGTAGTGGTAATCCATTTCTGGATTAGGGGCACTTTGGCTTAGCGGGACGACCGTACAAAGCCCTTGTCGCATCTCGATAGGAGGCGAGATTACTACACATAGTCGATTTTTCACCATTTCGGGAACCTTGAAGCCACTGTCAAAGTTCACTGTAACTATAGTGCCGCGTTGTGGATGATACACGATTGTCAAAACTAATTCGCACTCCATCTATCTAAAGAATAAGTGAATATTAAAAATTTTATCCCTTATTCATACCTATTAAACCTTTGGTATTCGATAGACCACAGCGACCGCAGAAAAAAAGAAAAATAGTTCCAAAACGAAAGCACCGCAATTTGACCGTCGCTTTTTAGCGTCAAGCTGTAAACGTACCGGTTAACCATTAAGCATATGGTTGGCTCATCTTGAAATTGCGAAGGAAATTAGATGTGAGTTGGCGTTCACCTTTGGCCCTGAGTGTAGAAAAACTACTAGCGCCGGCCAGTAATCAATGGACGATTTGTCACTTTCCCAGATACCAACTTAGGCATTTACAAATTGGCGCAAAAAGCGCGCACGCATACAGTCGAAACATCGTAACATGTTGATAATAATGTATAATAATGAGTGGGCGTTACCCTTAGCAGGGGAGCGCCTTCGACCACTCGGCCACGTCTCCGAGGAGGTGTTTAGCCTTTCTCAAAGGGATTCCACAAGCGGTTTTTTTCACTTTAGTTTGAAGGACGAATCCGGTCGTTCAGACGATGGAATTGGTGTGTAAATACCGCGATGCCAAGGATAGGTACGATGATGTTGACGATGGGGATGGATAATGGGATTGCTACCAGAATGCCTGCTATCCAGATCTGAGAAAAATATTTTTTCCGTAAGACACTGGCTTGCTTCATCCCCATTCGTCGCGCTGCCACCAGCTGGAAATATTCGCGCCCCATTAGGTACCCGTTGAGGGCCCAGAATATGAACAAGGCAAATATAGGGACGACAACATATGCGATAAGAGCCACGATATTGGCTAAAATCAGGATGCCGACAAATTGGAACGCATCGAGCATGGCAGGCATTAGGTCTTGTCGTTTAACGGCTGGCAGGTTGGGGTAGTAACGCGCCTCGACGGCGTCGGATATTTCTTCAAGAAACAATCCGATGATGAGAGTCGCCACCGGGAACATCAGAAACGACAGGACGAATATCGTAATCAGGCTTGCTATCGACAGTAAACCGCCATGGACCGCCAACTCGCCC
This sequence comes from Rhodobacterales bacterium 52_120_T64, assembly GCA_002162875.1. GTDB lineage: Bacteria > Pseudomonadota > Alphaproteobacteria > Rhodobacterales > Rhodobacteraceae > NORP23. The sequence goes on from MABA01000024.1 coordinate 113,433, forward strand.
AGCCATGGAAGTGTGATGGTTTCCGGTATTAGCCAATTCAGAAGACCTGTAATACCAAAAAAAGAGAGCAGCAGAAGTGCGATGGCGATAAATATAGACTGCCACAACACCTTCTGGAATTTTCGGTCCGAGAGTTGGCCTAACGCCTTCTCGATGTCGCTGATTACATTCACTCGGATACCCACGATGTGATTGCTTCAACATTCGGGCGAGGGCGCTCGGGCGGAATGATACGTTCAGTTCCGATGTGGATGAACCCAGCGACAAACTCGGATTTCGATAGTGAAAGACCGTTTCGCAGGAATGTGCGGTCGCTCGCCATCCAGCCGGTTAACCAGTTTGCGCCCCAGCCGCTGGCGAGGGCCGCGTTCAGCATCGACAGGCAGACGGCGCCTGCTGAAAGAATTTGCTCGATTTCAGGAACTTTCGGCGAAGGGACAGGTGAGGAAACGACGGCCACGACCAATTCGGCATCTGCGAACTGGCGGCGGGCTTTTTCCAGCTTGTCGCCCTCGACACCCAACTGCGGACCGCGGGTGACTACAACTTCAGCCAAACGTTGAAGGGCGGCGCCTTCCAGCACGATAAACCGCCAAGGTTCCAGCTTGCCGTGGTCCGGTGTACGTGCGGCGGCTGTCAGGATCGGGGCCAACTCGTCGTGCGTCGGAACTGGGGTTACCAACGTCTTGGCTGGGCGCGAGCGGCGGGTAAGAAGGAAATCAAGTACTTCTGGGCTTGGATCGGACATCATGGCTCCTGTTTGTTATGGGATGGTATTTCGGGGCCATAGGACAAAGTGTCAAGGTTATACCCACTATACAAATGGACAGGCACGCAGTAGAAGGCAGCCAACACGAATTGTTTCGCCGCGCGATCGACCATTCCGCGCCCGTGACCCGCATTCCGAAAGAAAAGACATGATAGAATTTGAAGGTGTCGTACCGACGCTGGCGCAAGCATTGAATAAACGGGGTTATGAAACCCTGACTCCTGTGCAAACAGCAATGCTGGATCCTGACCTAGACGGCGTAGATGCGCTGGTCTCGGCGCAAACCGGATCAGGTAAAACCGTTGCATTTGGTTTGGCGATTGCGCCGACCTTACTGGGTAAAAAGGACAAGTTTTCCTATGCGGCTGTTCCGGCCGCTTTGGTGATTGCTCCAACGCGCGAGCTGGCATTGCAGGTCAAGCGCGAGCTGGAATGGCTTTTCAGCGAAGCTGGAGCGTCTATCGCATCATGCGTTGGTGGTATGGATATGCGGACTGAACGTCGTGCGCTGCAAGGTGGGGCGCATATTGTTGTAGGTACGCCTGGTCGTTTGCGCGACCATATCGAGCGTGGCTCGTTGAATTTGGAGGGGCTGAAGGCAGTTGTTCTGGATGAGGCTGACGAGATGCTCGATCTGGGTTTCCGCGACGAGCTTGAATTTATTCTTGGCGCTTCGCCGGATCATCGACGGACGTTGATGTTCTCGGCCACTGTGCCGCGCTCTATTGCTAACCTTGCTGCGCGTTATCAACGCGACGCCGTGCGCGTCGCCGTAGCGTCGGAGCAAAAGCAGCACTCGGACATCGAGTACCGCGGGCTAGTTGTGGCACCGCCTGATACGGAAAACGCGATCATTAATGTTTTGCGCTACTACGAAGCCAAGAACGCGATTGTGTTCTGTAACACCCGTGCGACCGTGAACCATATGACGGCACGGTTTAACAATCGTGGTTTCAAAGTTGTGGCGTTGTCCGGCGAGCTTAGCCAGAATGAGCGTACCCACGCCTTGCAAGCTATGCGCGATGGTCGTGCACGGGTTTGTATTGCAACAGATGTTGCAGCACGCGGTATCGATTTGCCAAATCTTGAGCTGGTTATTCACGCGGATTTGCCAAAAAACAAGGAATCCTTGTTGCACCGAAGCGGCCGTACCGGTCGTGCTGGTCGCAAAGGTGTCAGCGTTCTGATCGTGCCGTTCCGTGCACGCAACCGTACTGAGCGATTGCTGCGTAATGCGAATGTAGATGCGACATGGGACAGCCCTCCTTCCGCCGAAGCAGTATTAAAGCGCGATAATGAGCGGTTTTTGTCGGATCCAGCCCTGAGCGAGACGCTTACTGAAGCTGAAGCCGGTTTCGCGCAAGATCTTTTGGCGCAGCACAGCCCCGAACAAATCGCTGGTGCGTTGGTTCGGATGTATCGTGCGGGCCGTTCTGCCCCTGAAGAATTGCGTCCAGCCAGTTCCAACGAACGCGATGAAAAACCGCATAATCGCAAAGGTTTTGGCGACAGCACATGGTTCTCGCTTTCTATCGGCTACAAACAAAAAGCCGAGGCGCGCTGGATGCTTCCAATGCTGGTTAAAACCGGCCAGCTGAAGAAACACGAGATCGGTGCGATCAAGGTTCTGCAATCCGTGACATATATCGAGGTGGCCACCGGTGGTGTGAACCGCTTTATGGACGCAATCAGCCCTTCGATGAAGTTGGAAAAAACCATAACGGTAAGCAAACTGGATGGCGTCCCACAGGTAGTTACCGAGGCACGCGCGCAGGAACCGGAGGGCACAAAGCCCTACAAATCCCGCAAACCCAAACCACCGCACCGTGGCAAAGGGCCTAAGAAGCCGTATGCCGATAAGTCTGGCGGACCAGCTGCGTCTAAACGCAAAAAGCCTAAAAAGCCCAAGAAGCCGTAAACACGTTAGCATTTAGGAACAGGATACTGCCTTGTCTCGACCAACAACTATAGCCGACTTTGCCAAACGACTCCGCTTGGCCGAAGCGTCTGCCCAGATCACAAAGCTTGGCGTTTCGCAGATTCGTATCGAAATACTGTCAGGTCTAACAGTAGCCCTCGCGCTGGTGCCCGAGGCTGTTGCCTTTGCGTTCGTAGCAGGCGTTGATCCGATAGTCGGGTTGTACGCCGCATTTATGGTCGGTCTGATAACGGCGGTATTTGGCGGGCGTCCGGGGATGATTTCTGGCGCGACAGGGGCTTTGGCTGTTGTGATGGTGGCATTGGTCGCCGATCACGGCGTCCAATATCTGTTCGCAACAGTCGTGCTGATGGGCATTTTGCAGGTGTCGGCAGGTGTATTCAAACTGGGCAAGTTTATTCGCATGGTTCCGCATCCGGTGATGTTGGGATTCGTGAACGGACTGGCCATCGTTATTTTCTTGGCACAGATGGAACAGTTTAAAGTTTCTGACGGCGTAGGCGGCCATGTCTGGATGTCCGGCGCGACTCTTTGGTTAACGCTGGCATTGGTCGGTGGCACAATGGCGTTGGTGTATTTCACACCGAAAGTCACCAAATTTGTTCCTGCCCCTTTGGCCGCCATCGGCATTATTGCAGGTCTGGTGATTGCCTTTGATCTGCCCGTTCCGCGTGTTGGTGACCTTGCTACGCTTAAAGGTGACCTGCCTACGTTTGGTATCCCAGAGGTGCCGTTTTCATTGGAAACATTGAAAATTATCTTCCCGTACGCCTTTATCCTTGCCGCAATTGGCCTGATCGAAAGCCTGTTGACGCTGAACCTCGTCGGCACAATTACTGGTAAACGCGGTGGAGCCTCGCAAGAATGCATCGCACAGGGTGCCGCCAACGTGGTTACCGGATTCTTCGGTGGCATGGGCGGTTGTGCGATGATCGGGCAGTCAATGATCAACGTAAAATCCGGCGGGCGTACTCGTCTTTCCGGTATTGCTGCCGCATTGTTCCTTCTGGCTTTCATTCTAGTTGGCAGCGGCATAATCGAGATGATCCCGCTGGCCGCACTGGTCGGGGTGATGTTTATGGTCGTTATCGGTACGTTCGCTTGGCAAAGTATCGGCGTCTTGCGTCGTGTGCCTAGGTCCGATGCACTGGTCATTTTGTTGGTTACAGCGGTGACCGTGGCGGAAGATTTGGCAACGGCTGTTGTCGTCGGTGTTTTGGTATCTGCGGTGGTTTATGCGTGGAACGCTGCTTCGCGAATTCAAATTAACACACACGAATCTCAATCCGAGGAAGGCGCGTTGGTTTATGAAATCGCAGGCCCGCTATTCTTTGGATCCGCCACAAGTTTCGTTGAACACTTCCATCCTGAAAATGACCCCGAAATTGTGATCCTTGATTTCATGAACTCGCGGGTCGTTGATCACAGTGCATTGCAAGCAATCGAAGATGTGGCAGTGAAATATCAAGAAGCTGGCAAACGACTTCGTCTGCGCCATTTGACACACGATTGTCATCGCTTGTTATCCAAAGCGGGACAGTTGATGGTCGATATGGACGACGACCCGGATTACCGCGTCGCCGTTGATTATGACGTAAATGTCGGCTCTATGGGCGGCGGCCACTAAAGCGACGAAGCGGCCCTCGCTGCCTGGTCGTATATGCCTGACAGAGTGCGAAGGGTGGCAGCGATCTCGCTAAGTTCGCTGCTATCGACGCTCAAGCTCTGGATCAGGCATTGTTCGCGGGTATCACGGTATTCGCTACACAGCTCGACGCCTTCCGTAGTTGTAGAATACAACATTTCCTTACCGGATTTTTCCCCAGTAACCAGTCCATGCTTCATCAACTTTTTGATGGCGTAATTCACTGTGTGAGCGTCCTCGATGTTTAGGATGAAGCAAATATCGGATAGCCGTTTTCCGCGATCACGGTGGGTGATGTTGTGCAGCACCAAAATTTCCAGCGTGCTAAGGGAAGGGTAACCGGATGCAGCCATACATCTGCTGACCCAGCGGCTAAAGCCGTTGTAGGCGACGATCAGACCGAATTCGAATTCCGAAAGTGGCCACCCGTCAGTTGTTGCCAAATGACGAGAGGCTACGATTTTGCGTTTTGTGGGTTTGTTTTCCATGCGGAAAGTTTACAATTTGTCGACATTTTATCAAGAAAAAACGCGCCTAACGGCTTATCAAAACCGAACAATCAGCATGCCGCACAACTCGTGATGCGGTGGAACCCATTAGGTAATCTTTAATTCCAGGGTGATGCGAGGCAATGATGATCAGGTCGCTGCCACGCTCAACGGCTTCGTCAAGAATTACGGGGCTCGGGCTGCCGTAGCGCACAACCGCTTGAGCCTCGACGTTAATGGCGTCTGACAATGCTTTCAGGGCCTTCGTTGTTTCTTCAAGGTTTTCTTGTAACTGCCCTTCGGGAAGATATGATTGCGCATAGGACGGTATGTCGCCGATCACATGCAGCAAGGTTATTGACGCGTTGTTATCAGCAAGTGCGGACGCGCGTTTAATTATCGCTTGCCCGACATCACTGTGGGCTAGATCGATAGGGACGAGGATAGATTTATACATAACCATTCTCCAATCAGGTTTCGGTTGGGCGGATTATAGCCTTACTATACCCAACAACTTTGACCTGAGTCATATGGTTTTGCGTTTATCCTTTGTCATAAAACGGCGTCATTTGAGCAACGATAACGGAATTATCGTCCAAGGCCTGCTGCATCAACGATTTTTCTTCGTCGCTGATGTCGTGCCCCTCGGCGCGCCGTTCTTGCAAGGTGCCGTAGCCGGACACATCCAGCGGGGCCATATCGGCTTGCTTCAGGATCGCCACGGTTTCGCGCACGGCTTCCGCTTCGTCCACGCCAGACGCATAACACATCAGCGCCGCGCCAGAGCTGCCTTTCGGCAGCCCGTCATTATCAGCGCGCCCCACCTCGACCAGCAGAGTATACACTTGCTGCGGGCGCTTTTTCTTCGGCGCCTCAGTCACGGAGCAAATCGTTTATGGATGTTTTCGAACGCGTGCGTTCGTCCACGCGTTTCACGATGATCGCGGCGTAAAGGTTAACACCGTTCTTGGAAGGCATGGAGCCAGCGACAACAACGGAATACGGCGGTACTTCGCCATACATAACTTCGCCGGTTTCACGATCAACGATCTTGGTGGATTTGCCGATAAAGACACCCATTCCCAGAACGGAGCCTTCGCGGACAATACAGCCCTCAACAACTTCGGAACGTGCGCCGATAAAGCAATTGTCTTCGATAATCGTTGGTCCGGCCTGCATGGGTTCCAGAACGCCGCCAATGCCAACGCCACCCGAAAGGTGCACGTGCTTGCCGATTTGCGCGCAGGAACCAACCGTGGCCCAGCCATCAACCATTGAACCTTCGCCAACATAAGCGCCGATATTCACGAACGACGGCATCAGCACCACACCGGGCGCGATATACGCAGAGCGGCGTACGATCGATCCGGGAACGGCGCGGAAGCCTGCTGCCGCCCATTGGTTCTCGCCCCAGCCAGCCCATTTGTTTGGCACCTTGTCCCACCAGCTTGCGTTGCCGTTACTACCCTCGATCATGGCCATATCGGACAGACGAAACGACAATAGAACGGCTTTCTTGGCCCATTGGTTAACGTGCCATTCACCATTTTCGCGTGGTTCTGCAACCCGAAGTTTGCCGCTGTCCAAAGCGGTCAGCGTGTCCTCGATGGCTTCGCGAACTTCGCCCGTTGTAGCAGGGCTGATTGTGTCGCGCGCATCCCATGCGGCCTCGATAGCGATTTCTAGTTGTGCGTTCGACATGGTGATCCCCGTTTTGTGATTGGTCTTGGTCTGAATAGGCCTATAATTCGGAAACCAAGCATGTGCAATATGGCACAAATGACCGTGAGGATACTATGACCCGTAAACAAACCCGTTTCCCCGACGCCCGCGAAGATATGCAGACGTCATCCGAAGTGCCGGATACACCGCAAACCCGTGCACCGACCTATCGGCTAGCTTTCGCCGATCCAGATTTCCTGTGCCGTGATGAACTGCGCCCGATGCGCTTGCAATTGGAATTGCTGAAGCCAGAAATGGCATTGGCTGAGAAGGGGATAGAAAGCACCGTTGTACTGTTCGGTGGCGCGCGAATTCCTGATCCGGTGAACAAGGAATCGGCCCGCACAGAAACACTTGCCGAACTTTCGAAGTATTACACCGAGGCCAGAAAATTCGCAGCACTTTGCACCAAGGCCTGCATGTCGAATGACGATAATAATTATGTTGTTTGCACTGGCGGCGGCCCGGGCGTGATGGAAGCAGGCAATCGCGGTGCTGCCGATGTTGGTGGCGAGTCCATTAGCTTGAACATTGTTCTTCCGCACGAGCAATCGCCGAACCAGTATGCTACGCCGGAACTGTGTTTTAACTTCCACTATTTCGCGATCCGTAAAATGCACTTCCTGATGCGCGCGAAAGCCATCGCCGCTTTCCCGGGGGGGTTCGGTACGATGGACGAGCTGTTCGAGGCGCTAACCTTGATCCAGACGGGTCGAATGGAGCCCATGCCAATCTTGCTGTTTGGCGAGGAATTCTGGCGAAAGGTTATTAACTGGGATGCGCTGGCCGAAGCAGGCACCATCGGGGCTGATGACCTAAAGCTGTTCCGGTTTGTGGAAACCGCTGATGAAGCGTGGGAGATTTTGTTGAACTGGGAAAGCTAATTGTTAACCAGATATTCGGCGATAACGGTTCTTAATAAAGGATTAAAGTTATCGTCGGACACAAGCGTCAGGCGGGTCTGGCCGTTCTCGTCTGCCCAAACCGATATCCCCTCCATATTGTCGCGAGGGTTTGTTCGGGCGACCAGCAATGTCTCTTCGTCTGTTAATGTATCGTTTACGTAGGTGAACCGGCGGATGCGGGCCGAGAATCCCGCAGGTAACTTGAACGCGCGTTCTAAAACGTAGAACCGACCATCAGGACCAAAATCCGCGCCGGTAACAAGAAACGGCCCGTCGCGAGGGATAGAGGCGGCTTGGCTCCATTCTGTTCCGTCGAACCGATAGACCGGAAAGGGGCGCGTTTCTTTCCCGGAGCGTTCGGGGATGCTTAGTATTATTCCATCGGCGTTTATTGCCAACGCCTCTAGTCCCGAGTTGCTTTGCAACGTTCGGAAATCCTGATGTTTAGGCAGAAATTCCCCTGCTGAGGTCGTAGTCGCGTGGCGCATAATGCGGTGGTTGCCTTCGAACGCGATATAGAAGCTGCCGTCAGGTCCGACCGCTAAACTTTCCGCGTTTGTGTTGTGTCCGGTTAATGGCCTACCCTTGCTATCAAGGATGGGCCGCACGGGCGCGATGATTGCACCGCGAATTTCCACATCTGTGCGCGTTATGTCGCCTTCGACGAACCAACCTTGATCGCTGACGGCTAAAAAACTACCGTCAGGAGCGATTTCGACGCCTGACAGGCCACCGAACCCTTCCAGATCAAGATTCAGCACTATCCGACCGGCGGGTGTCAACGTTTGCGCTTGGGCAAACATCGGTAAGAACAACAGCAGCGCGACCAGCCGAATCATGGCGATTCCAATACGCCATGGCATTGGCTTGGCAGATCAGCCAAGACCAACTCGGGTTTCGGGACTTTAGCGGGTGCGTTTGGGTCAGGTGGTAACAGCGCATCCGTTACCCACCACTCGACGCTATCACATCCATCACCGGCGGGCGGTGGCGCTTGTTCTGTGCAATTAGTTGATCCGCGAGGGCAGTTCAGACGAACGTGGAAGTGGGAAGTATGCCCCCACCATGGACGGAGTTTTCGCAAATATTTGCGCTCGGGTGTGCTGGCGTCTGCGCACATCTGCAATTTGATCGCGCCGGAGACAAAAATACGAGCGACGGACCTATCTTTAAGCGCGGCGACCAATATTTCGTGGTGCGCCCGCGTCCAATTATCGTTGACGGATTTAAGGTCGCTGGAAACAACAGAGATAGAAGACAGATTTTCACGCTCGGAGTCCGTCAAGACCTTGCCTGTGGCGGGCCGCATCCAAATGTCCGCATCCAGACCGATCTGGTGGCTGGCGTGACCCGTCAACATCGGTCCGCCACGCGGCTGGCTCATATCACCAATATACAGCCCCTCCCAACCCACTTGTTCGGCACTGCGGCCAAGGCGCTCGATAAAGGCAACCGTATCCGGGTGCCCCCAGTTGCGGTTTCGGGATAGGCGCATAGCTTGCCAGTTGGCACCGGACTCGGGCAGTTGCATGGCCCCCGCCAGACATCCTTTCGCATAAGAGCCATAAGACTGGGGCGTTTGTGCTGTAGGCAAATTGGCATGCCCGAACAATTCCTTGGCGATGGGGGCTGCCGATGCGCTGGCCGTGAACATGGCCCACATCAAAATACTTATCCGAATCATGTTGCGCATTTATTTAGCGTTCGTGCCTTCTGGCTTCACCCAGATCAACAGGATCAGGCCGATGATGAAAAGACCGATCAGCGGTGTCATGCCCAAACGTTGGCTGCCCGTGATCGTGGTGGCCATAAGGATTGTCGCTGGCGCAAGGAAGGCGGTGGCTTTGCCGGAGAGGGCGTACAGCCCGAAGGCTTCGGTCATGCGCTCCGGATTAGCTTGTCGGACCAGCATTGTGCGCGATGCGGCCTGCATTGCGCCACCTGCACCACCGATGATTGCGCCACAGATGTAGAACAAGATGTCGGGGGCGGACGATCCCGCGGCTATTGGCTGGAAGAACAGCATCTCGCGAGAGGTTGAAGCGATGGCGGATACCACAAAAATAAGCGCGACAGCGCAGAATATGATCACGGGTTTCGGCCCGAACTTTTTATCTGCATGACCACCTGCCCACGCGAATATCGCACCTGTGATGGCCGCGACGATACCAAATACGCCGATCTGGGTGATCGACCAGTTCAGAACGCCGGAGGCATAGATGCCGCCAAATGCGAACAGGCCGTTCAGCGCGTCGCGGTAAAACATGGAGGACAGCAAATAGGCGCTTAAGCTGGTTTGACCAGGCAAGGATTTCAGCGTCGCTATCAGATCTGTGAAGCCTTTGGAAAGGAAGCCTTTATCTAGGGTTTTTTTCTTAACATCCGGTGTCCAAAGGAAAAACGGCACCATGAAAACCACATACCAGATCGCGGATAGCGGTCCGACTGATCGAGTGCCTTCGCGCATTTCGGCGTCTAGGCCGAAGATGGGGGCGGAGCCGAGAAGGGTCACACCTTCGTCATTTTCAGCCAATAACAGTAGCATGAGTAACAACGCAAGCACGCCCCCCCAATACCCGAAAGCCCAGCCAGAGCCGGATATGCGCCCCAAATCTTCTCTCGGGCCCAGCTCGGGCAGCATGGCGTTGATAAAAATTGCCGCGAACTCGACGCCGATCAGCGCAATGCCGAAGGACATCAGGATTAGTGTAATTGACGACATGTCCGGAACGGCCCACCACAGCCCATTTGAACCAACGGCGATCATAATGGAAAATACGAGTATCCACGGCTTTCGTGGGCCGGAGTTATCGGCGATGGAGCCAAGCATCGGTGCCAAGACAGCAATAAATACACCGGTAATAGTAAGCATCGTCGCCCACGCTTGCTGCCCCGTCACGCTGTCACCGATAACAGATGAGGTGAAGTATGGGGCGAAGATAAATGTCACAAGCAACGTGTGGAAAGGTTGGCTGGCCCAATCAAAGGACATCCATCCCCAGACACCTTTTTTTGATGCATATTGTGTCATTGCCCGATCCCTCTTTATTTTTTCGACGATAAGACGTGCGCGGAGTCGTTTAAGCAAGGGAAAGTTTTTGACCTATCCGATTTTGACGCATAGTTTCAAACCATAACTTTCAGGAGGCACGCTATGTTCCGTTGGGGAATTCTATCAACCGCAAAAATCGGACGGGAACAACTAATTCCCGCGATAATGGATTCCGATAACGGAGTTGTGCACGGAATTGCCAGTCGCAACGAGGGTTCGGCGCGCGCTCTCGCTGACCGGTTTGGTGTTCCCTTGGCATTTGGCTCATATGATGAACTATTAGCAAGCGAGCATATCGACGGTGTCTATATTCCTTTACCAACGTCACAACATATCAAATGGTCACTGAAGGCGGTGGCCGCGGGCAAACATGTTTTGTGTGAAAAACCCATCGCTCTAAAAGCTGATCAAATCGATGAGGTGATCAAGGCGCGGGACGAAAGCGGAATGTTGGTCTGCGAGGCATTTATGGTCGCCTATCATCCGCAATGGCATAAAGTGACCGAGCTGATGGCGGACAATGCGATCGGCCCCCTTCGACAAGTGCAAGGTGCATTTGCATATCGGAATATGGATCCGGGCAATATGCGAAATCAGGTTGAATTGGGCGGCGGAGGTTTGCCCGATATAGGTGTCTATCCTACGGTTGTAACGCGCATCACCACAGGGCGCGAGCCATTGCGTGTGTCTGCCAGCATTAAACGTGATTTGGAATTTGGCACCGATACTTGGGCAAGTGTCAGGGCTGATTTTGGCGAATTCGAGATGAGTTTCTATTGCTCGACCCAGATGGATTTGCGGCAACACATGGTTTTCCATGGGGAAAACGGCTGGATCGAAGTTACGGCGCCGTTTAATGCGCGAGATTACGGGACAGCCAAAGTACGGCTACATCGGGCATCAAACAACGACGTTCAGGAATTCCGGTTTGCGAACAATACCCAATACAGATTGCAGGTAGAGAATTTTGTGAGGGCTGCGCGCGGCGGTGACGACCCAGTGTTTACGCTCGAAAATTCGAAGTTGAACCAAAAGGTTATTGACGCAATCTATGCCGCCGGTGAAACGGAAGAATGGACTGACGTGTAGTCTTCGGGCGGCCACGCACGCAGCGCTTCTGCATCTACCCACGCCTGAACCCACGCTGGGAGGGCTGGGTTCCAATCTGGCACTCCGAGGGCTTTTGTCCATTCGTCTGACGGAACTATACCTCCGTTCGTAACGGCGAGCCTGAACAGTCCGGAGGAAGTCGCCTCGCCTTTATGCCACATGCTTTGCACGATATAGAGGAACCGAGCATCGCGCCCGACAATTTTCGAATGCATTTCCAGTTTGGTAAACACCGTCACCCGCTTGCGATATCGCACACTGGATCCAGCGACCGTAAATGACCAACCTTGTTCCTTGAACACATCAAGTAATCCGGTGCGTTGAACCAGTGGAAGACGTCCCAGATCATAGAGCGTTAGCGTGCGCCCGTTGTTCAGTTCCATCCACACATCGAGATCCACTGGCAGGCAGTGATGCATGGAGACATGTTCTCCGTCGAGGGGGAGCGACTTGTTCCGGTACTTCCGGCTTTGGTGCATCAAGCGAATGATGGGGTACATGGTGGCCTCCGATAATCAATGTTCATGAAATGCCTTGTAAGGCGTATCAAAGCAAGCGCTGACGTGGCGTCGTGATTGATCTTGGCAGGGGTTGCCTAATCCGGTGTGGATACCTAACTAGAGCAAAACAACAATTCTGAAAGTTTCGCTGATGCTATCTATATTTCAAATCCTCAACATGCTGCTCGATTTTGTGTGGTTCTTTGTTATTGCCCATATCATTATGAGCTGGCTGATCAACTTTCAGGTTTTGAATGTCCACCAACCTTTGGTCGGGCAGTTGTGGCGTGGACTGAACCAATTACTTGCGCCAGTGTACAATCGTATTCGCCGCTTTCTGCCCCAAATGGGCGGACTTGATTTGGCGCCGTTGATTGTGCTGGTCGCAATTATGATTTTGCGCGTTGTTATTCGAAATAATGCCCTCGCGCTAGTTTGAGCGATCCGTGGCAAGCCACAGATGATGGCTTGCTAATAACTGTGCGCCTAACCCCGAAGGGTGGGCGCAACCGCTCGGACCAAACGGTTGCAAATTATTGGTGACCCGATGGATTTGGCGAAAACGCTAGGTGGCATCCTGAGTGGCGGCGCCTAGGTATTTGGTGGTGATTGATCCACCTCAAAGATTTGGTTCATCAGATTTGCAATACCCTGCTGATACTCAACACATTTGAAGGGGAACTCGGGTATGGACTGGAATACTGAAATGCACGACATCAAGAAAGATCTCGGTCAGTTAAGGCCAGCAATTGCGGATGTAAGCGCGGCCTTCGGCGACCTTGCGAAGGCGGCGACAGCAGAGGGTTCGCTCGACATTAAAACCAAAGAACTTATCGCAGTGGCAATCGGTGTGGCGATCCGGTGCGAAGATTGCATCGGGTTTCATGTGAAGGCCGCAATCTTGGCTGGGGCCACGCGCGAGGAAGTCTCGGAAACGATCGGAATGTGCGTCTATATGGGCGGTGGCCCGTCGTTGATGTACGGTGCCAAAGCGTTGGCTGCATTTGATCAGTTCACGGAATAGACTAAATGAAAAGCCCCCGATGCGCGATGCAAAGGGGAGCAATCAGTTACTTGTTTGCGTAGATCGCCTCATCACCCCACAACTGGGCAACACGTGCATCACGACCACAACGGCTGCGGTAGAAGCCGTATTTCAGCTTGTGTCGTTGGTAGTAGTTTTGGTGATACCCTTCGGCATCCCAGAAATCACTGGCGGAAAGAACTGGTGTCACGATTGGACCACTTAAGCGCCCGTCTAGCGCTGCCTTGGAGGTTTCGGCAGCAACTGCCTGCGCATCGGTCGTTGCAAAAACCGCTGTACGGTAAGGGCTGCCACGATCACAGAACTGCCCGCCGGCGTCTGTTGGATCGATTGTGCGCCAGAATACATAAAGTAGTTCTTCATAGCTGACGACATCAGCATCAAAAGTAATCTTCACGGCCTCATAATGGCCCGTATCGCCACGCCCTACCTCTTTATACGTTGCGTTGGCAAGGGTGCCACCTGTGTAGCCGGATATTGTTTCGACCACGCCGTCGACATGATCGAAATCTGATTCCACACACCAGAAACACCCACCAGCGAATATCGCGGTTTGCAGGTCTTTGGCTTGGCCAATACTGCCAAACGTTGTAAATACTAGCGCAATCATTGCAAGCAGTTTCATAGTCGTTCCTTTTGTTGACTTTGGTGGCAACATGCACACGCAACCCCTTCACATGCAAACAACGTTACGGTGAAGAAATGTTTCAATCGAATGCCTCTGGTTCTCGCCACACTTACGTGTAAATCTGCGGTAAACTTGAATGGAGACGAAAATGCCCGGACTATTACCAAACGTTGACCCAGACGGCCTGCTTGAATTCTCGGTCGTATTCACCGACCGATCCTTGAACCACATGTCAGCAAGCTTTCAGCGCGTGATGCTGGATATCTCTGACACCCTTAAGGGCGTTTATAACGCCGCTTCGGTTGTGGTCGTTCCTGGCGGCGGTACGTACGGCATGGAAGCGGTTGCCCGCCAATTTGCAACCAATCAAAAAGCGATGGTGATCCGCAACGGCTGGTTCTCTTATCGTTGGACGCAGATATTCGAGATGGGCGATATTCCTTCGGATCACACCGTCCTGAAGGCTCGCCAAACGGGTAATTCGATCACCGCACCCTTCGCACCTTTCCCGATTGAGGAAGCTGTGGCGAAGATCCACGCAGAGCGCCCTGCGATAGTTTTCGCCCCGCATGTAGAGACTTCCTCTGGAATGATTTTGCCGGATGATTATATCAAGAAATTAGCTGATGCAGCACATGCGGTTGGCGGCTTGATGGTGCTGGATTGTATCGCATCCGGTACGATTTGGGTGAACATGCAGGCGACCGGGGTAGATGTTCTGATTTCCGCCCCGCAAAAAGGTTGGAGCGCTTCACCAGCTGCGGCATTGGTCATGCTAAGTGCCGAAGCACGTGCGCGGATTGATGATACAACGTCTTCCAGTTTCGCCTGTGACCTGAAGAAATGGTTGCAAATAATGGAAGCTTACGAAGGCGGTGGGCATGCCTATCACGCCACGCTCCCTACCGATTCTCTAAAGTCCTTCCGCGACACAATGTTGGAAACGGCAGAATATGGCTTTGATAAAGTTCGGGCTGAGCAGCAGGAATTGGGCGACAAAGTTCGTGCTATGTTGAAAAGGCGCGGTATTGAATCTGTGGCGGCTTCTGGTTTCGAGGCGCCCGGCGTTGTCGTTAGCTATACAAACGATCCAGAGGTGCAGAACGGCAAGAAGTTCGCCGCCTTGGGAATGCAGATCGCGGCAGGTGTGCCATTGATGTGTGACGAACCAGAAGGCTATCAAACCTTCCGTCTTGGGTTGTTTGGGCTGGATAAACTGCACAACGTCGACCGCACCGTCGCCAGTTTGGAAGCTGCGCTGAATCAAGTATTTTAAGCAGACACAATCATACCATCTACAGGCGCAACTGCATCAGCGGTTGCGCCTGACGGTTGGGATATAGCTGGTTTCGCGTTCATGATCGCTTCGGCTCTCACGAGAAAACAATCCTTTGGTCCGTGCGGGAATTCTGACTATGTCGTCTTCCTTAGGTGCCGCAGCGTTTGTGCGGTGCGGTTTGCGCTTGGCTTTCTCTTTCCGCCCTACTATTCGGCCAGCAACGCCTGCGATTAAGATCGGGATCACAGACCCAGCCAAGAAAATCAACCCAAGCCCCCAAGTCGCAATCCACGTGTCCATGCGTAACAATTCCGGATTGCGAACGTCGTAGAGGACGTTAACACGCGCTCCGATATCAAAGTTATAGCTTGAAGAAGATATGAAAGTTTGCCCGCTTTGCTTGCGATTTTGCCAATCTAAATAGCGGATTGTCGGTTTGTAGGAAACACTGTCGTCGCCCGTGATCACCTCGACTGCTGTCACCCGACCAGAGGCGGGCAGCGCATTATTCATAAAGTCGTAAGTAAGAAATGTCAGAATTGCTCCGATGATGAGGAAGATCAGCCCCATTATTCTGAAGATTAATTTAAATACACGTGCGCCATTTTTACTTTTTGCCATCTGCTATCCAATATTGTTTTGTCGAGAGATACTTCGTTACCGCATAGGAACGCTCATTCCCGAAATACGTAATTTCGGCGTGGCCACGCGCGTCAGAATAGGCGCGCCGGATGCAGGCACAACTTTGCTGCATGACTGACTGGCCACATCAAAGGAGTCGATAATCTTTATAGGTAATATGCTAAGCATCAAGGCCTCCTTAAATGGAATGCCCCGATACTAAAACTATTTTACGATGTTGCAATAACGGTATTATTTAACCCGTTTATCACGCGCCGCCAGCAGCTTCAAACGAAGTGCATTGATCTTGATGAAGCCTGCGGCATCTTTCTGATCGTAAGCACCAGCATCATCCTCGAACGTTACGTGTTCTTCGGAGTAAAGCGAGTGATCCGACGAACGGCCAACGGTTTGCACCATACCTTTGTAGAGTTTTAAACGTACGTTGCCGGTCACATGTGCCTGCGATTGATCAATCAAAGCTTGTAGCATTTCACGTTCGGGCGAGTACCAGAAGCCGTTGTAAATCAGTTCGGCATATTTTGGCATCAGTTCGTCTTTCAAGTGGGCTGCGCCACGATCAAGCGTGATGGACTCGATGCCACGATGTGCTTCCAGCATGATTGTACCACCCGGAGTTTCGTAGATGCCACGGGATTTCATGCCAACGAAACGACCTTCAACCAGATCAAGACGGCCTATGCCGTGCTTGCCGCCAAGCTCGTTCAGGGCAGTTAGCATTTCGGCGGGTGTCAAAGCTTTGCCGTTCAGCCCAACTGGATCACCTTGTTCATATGTAATCTCGATGTATTCCGGCGTGTTTGGTGCATCCTCGGGCGCCACTGTGCGTTGGTAAACGTAATCGGGCGCTTCGATTGCTGGATCTTCCAGAACTTTGCCCTCTGACGACGTATGCAACAAGTTAGCATCAACGGAGAACGGAGCTTCGCCACGTTTGTCTTTTGCAATCGGGATTTGGTTCTTTTCAGCGAAGTCCAACAATTTGGTCCGGCTGGAAAGATCCCATTCACGCCAAGGAGCGATGACCCTGATATCAGGGTTAAGGGCATAGGCGCTCAACTCAAAACGAACTTGGTCGTTGCCTTTTCCTGTCGCGCCATGAGCGACCGCATCGGCCCCGCATTCAGCGGCAATCTCGACAAGACGTTTGGAGATTAACGGGCGGGCAATGGATGTGCCAAGCAGGTACAGGCCTTCGTAAACTGCATTCGCGCGGAACATCGGGAATACGAAATCGCGCACGAATTCTTCACGAACATCCTCGATGTGAATGTTTTCTGGCTTGATCCCCAACAGCTCGGCTTTTGCCCGTGCCGGATCCAGTTCTTCACCTTGGCCTAGGTCGGCCGTAAAGGTTACAACTTCGCACCCGTATTCCGTCTGTAACCATTTCAGAATGATCGAGGTGTCTAGGCCGCCAGAATAGGCAAGAACGACTTTTTTAGGTTTGAAAGTTTCGTCAGACATGGGATTCTCCGAGAGATATTATATCACTGCCGCGTTTATGTGGTTTTTAAGGTCAGGGCAAGCGGTGCACGTGTCGGTGCAGGTTATTGTCGCACATAAAAAAACACCTGCGGATAAATCCTAGGTGTTTTTAAAATTCGTCACCGCAATAGTGGTATGGCTCAGTCGGCCACTAATAACAAATCCCAAAGGGCAGCGAGAACTTCTTCGTCGGTGGATTTATTTGCTGCAAGCGTCAATGCTTGGTCCGCGAGCGTATCAAGGTCTTCGAGGGAGCTAGTCATTGTTAGCAGGTGATCATCGTACGCGGCCGCGTAGCCAAGTTCACCTGGCGCTATACCTAGTGTCGTCGTGCAATCGTTAATGATTTCCAGGTCGGTCGGTTCTTCGCAATTTACTCGGAACCACTCGAGGGCTGCGTCTGCTTCGGCCCAAGCCGTCACGGCAGCTCTGTAAAGTGGAATCATTCCGACACGAGAGTTCTCCGAAGCGTTTTCCACTGCATTGGCATTTGCGTGAGCAGCGTTCAATGCACCAAGAGAGGATGCAACAGAACCGCGCCCGTTGTTGCCGCGATTGCTGTTGTCGTTTCGATTGTCATTGTTGGAATTACTGTTGGCATTGTCACTCTTCGAGAGTGCCGGCGAAGCGGTGATGCTAACTGTTGCAGTGACGCCAGTCATCACCAGCGCACTTAATGCAACGGCAGATATTGATGACTGGAAATGACGTTTCATGTCTGTTCGTCCCTACAACTAAATACGGCATCAGCCTAGCAGATCGAAAAGCCTGGGTCAAAAATAACGAGCACCATACCTAAAAAAATTACCAAATGCGTCAAGTTCTTGTTCCAAATGTGGCGAGAAAATGGCGAGTAGATCGAAAGATTATGGTTATGTTCGGGGCGGCTTCGTGCTTCATTAGCAGCTTAGGTTGCCCGAGACGAATCACTTTGATTTTGAAGGGGCGGATTTTCGCACTTGGAGGCCATCATGCAAGCATTTGCATTCAATACCACAGCAGGAATTCAATTTGCACCGGGGGCACTGTCCCGGGCCACGTTCAATGAACTAGGTGCGAAAGTTTTGTTGGTAACTGACAAAGGGCTGAGGGACCTTGGGATCACCGCGGGGGTTGAAGCGGCGCTCGATGGGCGAATTGTGGTTTTTGATGCGGTAGAGGCCGATCCGTCGATAGAAACATTGATGGATGCAGTCGTGATAGGTCAAGCTGAGGGCGTGACGGGCGTTATTGGTTTTGGCGGCGGCTCGTCTATGGATGTGGCGAAACTGGTGGCGTTGCTGCTGGGATCTGGCGAGGATCTGGACGACGCTTGGGGCGTTGGAAATGCCAAGGGGCCACGGTTGCCGCTGGTGTTGGTGCCAACGACGGCCGGTACTGGATCCGAGGTTACGCCGGTGTCGATTATCACAGTCGGAGCAGAGGAGAAGCGTGGCGTTTCTTCGCCGATTATTCTACCCGATTTGGCAATTCTTGATCCTGAATTGACGGTAGGTTTGCCACCTGCAATCACGGCCGCGACGGGCATCGACGCGATGGTGCACGCGATCGAGGCGTTTACCTCGCGCAATGCCAATAATAACCCGATGTCGAAGATGCTGGCGGTGCAGGCGTTGGACCTTTTGGGAGCCAATATCGAGAGGGCCGTGAGCCATGGTGATGACCTCGAGGCGCGCGGTGCAATGTTGATGGGGGCCATGCTGGCAGGGATGGCTTTTGCCAATTCACCAGTGGCGGCAGTGCATGCGCTGGCCTATCCGATTGGCGGTACTTTCCATGTGCCGCACGGGCTATCGAATGCGTTGATATTGGCACAAGTTATGCGGTTCAATGCACCGGAATGTGGTGCGGAATATGCGGAATTGGCGCCACATGTATTTCCAGATATTTCAATGGAACAAGGTGCGCAGGCGGTGTGTGCGGAGTTTATCGAGCGTCTAACAGACCTGTCCGCACGGGTCGGTTTGCCACCGCGATTGCGCGATGTTGGCATCCCCGAAGAGGCCTGCGAACGGATGGCAAAAGACGCTATGGTGCAGTCGCGGCTTTTGGTTAATAACCCGCGCGAAGTAAGCGAGGCGGACGCCCTGAATATATATCGTGCGGCGTGGTAATTTAGGAAATATTATGACTGAAATTCTGAATACTACAAGCAACGGCGAGGGTGTTGGCATTCCGCTTTTGATCGCGCACGGGCTGTTCGGCACGGCGCGAAACTGGGGTGTCTTGGCAAAACGTTTGGCGGATGAACGTCAAGTGGTTGCGGTTGATATGCGCAATCATGGCAGCTCGTTTCGGGCGAGGTCTAATACCTATGCAGACATGGCCGGCGACCTTGCGAATGTGATCGAAAGTGGTGCACGTAGGGCAGATGTTCTGGGGCACTCGATGGGTGGCAAGGCGGCTATGATCTTGGCGTTGTCGCGCCCAGAATTGGTTGGCAAACTGGTCGTGGCCGACATTGCGCCGGTGGCGTATTCGCATAGCCAGTTAGATAAAATCACGGCAATGCAGGCCGTTGACCTGAGTATTGTGAAGCGCCGCCGCGATGGGGATGAGCAGTTAGCGGATTCGATTACAGATCCCGCGCTGCGATCGTTTCTTCTGCAAAGTCTGACACTTGGCGATGAGGGTGCGAGCTGGAAATTGAACCTTGATGCGCTGGGCAATGCGATGGCCGATATAATCGGTTTCCCAGATGTCGAAGGCGTGTTCGAGGGCGAGGTCTTGTTCCTGCATGGTGGGGACTCAGACTATGTTCAACCGGCCCATCACGCCCGCATTCTGACGTTGTTTCCAAACGCCCGTTTCGAGGTTATCGAGGGGGCGGGGCATTGGTTGCATGCTGAAAAGCCGCGCGAATTCGAGGCGGCTGTTCGCGGGTTTTTAGGCACCGCCTAAATAGTTAACGCAAGCGTTGTTGGGTCGATTTTTCGGGTACACAACGCGTGCACAACCCGTACACAATGCGTATGCACAAATTGCGTTAACTATTTGAGCGAAGTGTGGCGTTACATCAGCTCGATTGCCAAGGCGATGCCTTGCCCGCCACCGATGCACATGGTGATCAGGCCTTTGGAGCCACCGATCCGTTCCAGTTCCGCGATGACTTTCAGAGTGATGATTGCACCTGTCGCGCCAACCGGGTGGCCAAGAGCGATGGCGCCGCCGTTGGGGTTTACCTTGGCAGGGTCCAGGTTCAACGCTTTGCTGACGGCGCAGGCTTGAGCGGCGAAAGCCTCGTTGCTTTCGATCACATCGAAATCCTCTGCGGAAAGACCCGTGCGTTTCAGCAACATCTCGACTGCGGGGATTGGGCCGATGCCCATGACCTCGGGGCGGACACCTGCGTGGGCGTATCCAAGGATGCGAGCTTTTGGTTTCAGGCCGGCGCGGTTGGCGGCATCAGCGGTGGCAAGAACCATTGCGGCCGCCCCGTCGTTGATGCCAGAGGCATTGCCCGCGGTAACAGTGCCGTCTTTCTTGAAGGCGGAACGTAGGCCGGCCAAGGCTTCGGCGCTGGTGGATTTGGGGTGTTCGTCGGTGTCGAAAATCGCAGTTTTACGGCGCACTTTGATTTCAATCGGGGCGATTTGGGATTTGAAGTATCCGGCCTCGATCGCGGCAGCGGCGCGGCGTTGGGATTCAAGCGCGAAAGCGTCTTGATCTTCGCGGGTGATGTCATGTTCTGCGGCCACGTTTTCTGCGGTGATACCCATGTGCCCTGTTCCAAACGGGCAGTTCAACGTTGCGAGCAGCATATCGGTGGCGGTGAAATCCCCCATCTTTTGACCCCAGCGAGCTTGCGGAATGATATAGGGTGCGCGGCTCATACTTTCGGCGCCACCTGCGATGGCGAATTCGGCGTCGCCAAGCATCAGAGATTGCGCGGCAGACACGATGGCTTGAGCGCCCGAACCACACAGGCGGTTGACGTTCATGGCTGGTGTGCTGTCCGGAATACCGGCATTAACGGCGGCAACGCGGCCCAAATACATGTCGCGTGGTTCGGTGGTGATGACGTTGCCGAAGACGACATTGCCGATTTGGGCGGGATCTACGCCTGAGCGTTTGAGGGCCGCTTCGGTGACGTGAGTGGCTAGATCGACGGGCGGGATGGCGGCTAGGCTGCCACCGAATGTACCGATTGGGGTGCGCGCGCCGTCGAGGATTACGATATCTTGGGTCATGGGATGCTCCTGTAAAGTTGCGCTAAGTTTGCATGGGATGGCGTGGAGTGGCAACAGCTACGTAGCGTGTTTTGATCGACAGGCAGCGTGTTGCGCCCTAGGGTGGCATTATGCGTATTTCACACATTGATCATATTCAGTTGGCGATGCCTAAGGGTAAAGAAGCCGACGCGGCCGCGTTTTACGTGGATGCTTTGGGGTTGGATGCAGTTGAGAAGCCAGAAAGTTTGAAGGCTAATGGCGGTGTTTGGTTCGGGAACGACGATGTGAATATCCACCTTGGTATCGAGGCCGGTTTTCGGGCGGCGAAAAAGGCGCACCCGGCGTTTCGGGTCGATGATCTGGATAGGTTGGCTGCGCGGTTGATTGCTGGGGGTTTTGCCGTGATCTGGGATGATCGGTTGCCAAACACGCGGCGGTTTTACAGTGATGATCCGTACGGAAACCGGATCGAGTTTATGGCGCTTTAGGTCAGAATATCATCCAAACGGTGGCGAGTATGCCAACGCCGACAAACCAGCTTCGCCATAATACGCGCACCGATGTTTCGATATCCACTGGGCCCAGCGGTTTACGGCCGGAGCCATTCACCCAAGGTAATTTGGTCATAATGCCATTGTAGCTTCGCGGGCCGGATATTGCGATGCCCAGAACGCCAGCCATCGCGGCCTCTGGCCAGCCGGCGTTGGGGGAGCGGTGGTGTTTGGCGTCTGCTTGCATTGTTTCCCAGCCCGCTTTTGACCAGTGCGCGAGGCAAATCAGGCCGCCTGTCAGGCGCGCGGGCACCCAGTTTACAATGTCGTCGAGCCGAGCAGCCGCCCAACCAAAATCTTCGTATCGTTCATTGCGGTGACCAATCATGCTGTCGGCGGTGTTGATGATTTTATACATCACGATACCGGGTAGGCCGAAAATCAGGAACCAGAAGGCAGGGGCGATGATGCCGTCTGAAAAATTCTCGGCGGCGCTTTCGATTGCGGCGCGGGAAATGGCACTTTCGTCAAGTTCTGCGGGGTCGCGACCAACGATCATTGAGACAGCACGACGACCTTCAGCGAGCGAGGAACGCAAGGCTTCCGCTACTTGGGAGACGTGATCGGTGAGGCTGCGTTGCGCCAAAAGGATCGCGGCGAGGATGGCCTCAAGCACGCCCGCGTCGGGAATACTTTTGATGACGAGGCTTAAGATAAGTGCGCCAAGTGTCAGGATTATGGTGGCCAATATGCCAGCGTTCCGCCGTTTTTTGCCGTGGTTTAGGTGACCATCCAACCACTCCACACAGCGGCCCATCAAAGTAGCTGGATGCGGGAAACGGTTCCATAGCCAGTCGGGTTCACCCAGGACTGCATCCAGAATCAGGGCTATCAGAAGGAGGGATAGAGTGTTCATGGCTGTACTTTCGGCGATTCGGGCTGACAAGTACGTTCCGATATCATTTGGGTGTTGTTCCGACTATCAATTTCTTGGGAGCCAACCTGCCATTTTGGAAAGGGGTGGCTGTATTTGGTATGTTGAGCTGTTGTTGCCACAACATATGGACCGTTAACGATTTGTTAACATATTTGGTAAATGTTTACACAATTCTTAACAGAAAATTATAGCATTGATTGGTGGAGCGAACGATGCGGATATTATTAGTACAGCACAATATAGATTTATCGGAACTGTGGGCGCGATTTTTGCAACGACAAGGGGTGGACGTCGTGCAGGCGGCGACGCAATTGGCGGCGATCAACAAATTACGGTTCGAGGACTTTGATGCTTTGGTTCTCGATCTGGTGTTACCCGACGGTGGGGCAATCGCGATATCGGACTATGCCACGTATCGATGCCCTGACGTTCCAATTATTGCGGTGACGAGCACCAGCTTTTTTTCTGATGGATCGATTTTTGACCTTATTCCCAACGCCCGTAGTCTGATGCGCACTCCGTTGCGACCAGATGATCTGGCGGCCGTGTTGGAGCATTATGTACCCCGAAAGCCTGCCGCGCTCGGCAAGCCGGAAGTGGCATAAAGGCGCAGCATTTCGTCAAATTGTAACTTGACGTTAACCGCTTATTGGCAAACCATAGGCTGGTAACTAGCGGAGTAGGGAATGGAAACGCATTTTTCACCAGACGTGATGGCGGGCCTGCAAAAGGCGCGCATGAAGGACGCGATGAAAAAGAACCGTTTGCGCGTGCATGACGGGGAAGCCGAGTATCCTGTGATTAAAATCTGGGAAACCGGATTTTCGATGCCGCTTGGAAAGGCACCCAACCTGCGCGGGTTCGTAGATTTGTTTGATGGCGCACGGCATCTGTTGCAATGCCTCGTTGTCCGGTCCGAACCTGAAGGTCAGCAGATGATCTATGAATTCAAACGGCGCACCACGGTTCTGGATCACGCGCCTAAAGACTATGCCGAAGATGCGAACGCGCCGATGGCGTTGATCACAAAATAAAATAAGTGAAATTTAGGGGATTATCATGAGCCGCACAGTTTATGTGAATGGAGAATATCTGGCTGAAGAAGACGCCAAGATCAGCATCTTTGATCGCGGCTTCCTTATGGCCGACGGGGTGTATGAAGTTACGTCTGTTCTGGGCGGAAAGATGATGGATTTCGCAGGACATATGAACCGCCTGACGCGATCAATGAGCGAATTGGATATGGCACCGCCTGCAACAGCCGACGAGATCGAGGCGGTTCACCGCGAATTGATACGAGCGAATGATTTGGATGAGGGGCTTGTCTATTTACAGGTTACGCGCGGGGCGGCGGAACGTAGTTTCCTTTTCCCCGAGGATGGACAGTCAAGTTTGGTGTTGTTTACACAAGTAATGAACCTGACCGAAGCACCTGCCGCAGAGACAGGAATCAAGATTATTTCGATGCCGGATATCCGTTGGGGACGGCGTGATATCAAGACGATCCAATTGTTGGCGCCGTCGCTCGGGAAGATGGCGGCGAAAGCGGCTGGCGTAGATGATGCGTGGCTTGTCGAGGACGGGCGTGTGACCGAAGGGACCTCGAATAACGCATATATCGTCAAAGGTGGGAAAATTATCACGCGGGATTTGTCGCACGACATTCTTAGCGGAATAACCCGCGCGGCGGTGTTGCGTTTCGCACGCGAGGCACAAATGGAAGTGGTGGAACGGCCATTTACGATTGAAGAAGCGATGGACGCAGACGAGGCGTTTGTGACCTCGGCCACAACTTTTGTGACACCTGTTGTTGAGATCGACGGGCAATCGTTGGGCGAGGGCACACCTGGACCGATTGCGCGGCGACTGCGCGAAATCTATTTTGACGAGGTCAGGAAGACGGCAACTTAATCGTAGGTTTGTTGAATCAGACAGTTGCCTTCGCAAGGATTTCACGTGCTTCGAAACAGTCGATGTTCATCTGTTTGATTAGATCTTCGAGGTTATCGAATTTCTCTTCTGGGCGCTGGTATGCGACGAGCGCGACGGAGACGGAGGCATCGTAGATGTCACCGGAAAAGTCGAAGAGGAACGTCTCTAAGTTTGGCTTGTTGATGCCAAACGTTGGGCGGATGCCCAAGGAAGCTGCACCGCGATATATGCCTTTGTGTGGGCCGTCGAGAATGTCGAAGAAAACAGCGTAGACACCGAATTTTGGCAGGTGCAGGTCATCCAGCGGCATGTTGGCGGTTGGAAAGCCAAGTTCGCGGCCACGTTGGTCACCCTTTTCAACAATTCCATCAACGCGGTGCCAGTGGCCCAGAATACGGGCGGCGTCTTCGGGGTGTCCCGTGCTTAGGGCTTCGCGGATGGCAGAGGAGGAGTAGTCGCCTTTATCGTCGGATATTAAAGGGGCAACTGTTACACCAAAGCCCATCTGCTGGCCGAGTTCGGATAACATGTCGGCGTCCCCTTGGCGGCTTTTTCCAAACCGGAAATCTGCGCCGATGACGACATGTTTGACTTTCAGACCATCAACAAGAACATCGCGGGCGAATGCCTCGGCGGATAGTTGGGAAAGTGCCTTGTTAAACGGAATTTCGAATAACGCATCGATGCCTAGTTTGTTGATGCGGTGGGCGCGGGTTTCTTCGTTCATCAGGCGAAAGGCCGGCGCGTCGGGGGCGAACAACTGGCGTGGGTGTGGCTCGAATGTAATGACGCCCAGCGGAGATGCGCTGGTGGCGGCGATCGCGCGAGCGAGTGCGATAACCGATTGGTGCCCGAGGTGCACGCCATCGAAATTGCCCATGGCAACTACTGCGCTTTGGCTGTCTGCCGCGATATCGGAATAAGTTTTAAAAGTTTTCATACCTGTCCAGCAGGCCTAGCCTGCGCCCTTAGTCGAACTTACGGCTTGGCGCCAAAACCAGCGCGTCGCCTTTCAGAACAACGGTATCGCCTACGCGGCATTTGCAATCAAGGGTAACCCGACGTTTTGCGTAGTTGATTTCCAAAACCGTCACGGTTGCCTCTACGCGGTCGCCTGGGCGAACCGGCGCCATGAAGGTCAGGTTTTGTTTTAGATATACCGTTCCGTGGCCGGGAAGCTGTTCACCGATTACGGCTGAAATCAGGCCAGCGGTCAGCATTCCATGGGCGATGCGGCCTTGGAAAATTGTATCTTCGGCGTATTCATCGTCTAAATGCACCGGATTGTGGTCTGTGGAAAGTTCGGCGAACATCTCGATTTCTTTGTCGCCGATTGTTTTGGCCAAGTTCCGTTCCATGCCAATTTCGAGATCCTCGATACAGATCGTGCCGATGGGAAGGTTATGCTGTGGAGCGTCTAACATTTCAGGGCCTGTTGTCATGATACGGTTTCGCGTTGTTGCGTTGCAGCATTTGTAGACCACTTTCAGAGTCTACGCAAGATATATTCGCTCAACCTTCGGTAATTGAAACTATATTGCGCGGTTATTTGTCGCGTTTGCCGCCTTGTGGACGAAAATGAAACTGTGTTACCCACGGTGTCTGGTTTTTGAAAAGGACTACGGGAATGCAGCTTAAGGGTAAAATCGCCGTCGTTACCGGCGGCAGTGATGGAATAGGGCGGCATATTTGCCTGAAGCTGGCGGCAGAAGGGTGCAAGCTGGCGATTTTGGGGCGAAACCAAGGACGCTTGGACGCGGTTGTGGCAGAATCTTTGGCCGGTGGTGCAGTTGAAGCACGCGCCTACAGCGTGGATTTGACGGATTCAAATGCGCTGGACGCTGCTGCGCAGGCGATCTTAGGCGACTTTGGTGGTGTTGATATCCTCGTCAATAATGCCGGTGTTTGGCATAAAACTGGTCCGCTGGATACCATCGGTGCCGATATGTTGCTTACGACGGTGCAGACGAACCTTACGTCTGTGATGCAGTTCACGCGGCACTTGTTGCCAGCATTGCGCGACGGTGATGAATCGGCGGTATTGAACGTAGTGTCAAAATCCGGTGTCGTGGCGCAGGCAGGGCAGTCGGTTTACACCGCCACAAAGTATGGCGTGCGTGGATTTACCGAAGTTCTGAAGCAAGACGAAGCCGAAACCGATGTGCGTGTTGCAGGGCTTTATCAAAGCGGGACAAACACAGGTATGTTCGCTAAGGCAGGCCAAGACGTTCCGAACAAGATTTTCACAGAACCTGACGACTTGGCCGATGTGGTGGTCTTTATGCTTTCGCGCCCGCCAAAAATCTGGCTGCACGACGTCCGCGTCCAACTATAACAGCTTAGCGCAATCCTGATATTGTGAAGGTCGGCGATAACTTGTGGCTGGCGATGTAGTTCGCCAGCTCATCAGCGTTTGGCTTGCCGGATGTTTCGCTGATCTCGGTAGCGGCTAGGCCGCCGGTGATGAACAGGGTGTCCAGATCCTCGGCAACGCCGCCGCGAATGTCTGTGTTGATGCCGTCGCCGATGCACATGATACGATCATGGTCGATGCGTCGGCCTGCGAAAGCGGCGAGGCGCGCGTAGGCGAGTTGGTAGATCGGCGAGTGCGGCTTTCCGAAGTAAAGACTGGTGCCACCTGCGGCTGTGTAGGCTTCGGCCAAAGCGCCAGCGCAGTAGATGCGTTTATCACCAACATCGACTAGAATGTCAGGGTTGGCGCACAACATTTTTAGCCCACGCGTTTTGGCATCAAGAAAGGTTAGACGGTAATCATCCGGCGTTTCGGTCATATCATCGAACAAGCCCGTGCAAACGATGCCTTCAGCCTGATCTAGCGGAACCCGTTCAACGTTGATGGGGCCGTTTTCGTCTGAAAAGAAGCCTAGATCGCGTTCGGGGCCTAAGTGGTAAACTTTGCGCCCAACAACACCGGTTGCCATCGCGATCTGGGCTGCATCGCCAGAAGAGACGATTTCGTCGTAGGTGTCAGTGGGAACGCCAATCTGTTCGAGTTGCCGAACCACCGAACTTTTGGGGCGCGGTGAATTCGTGAGCAGTAGAACCTTGCCGCCTTGCGCTTTGTAGGCTTTCAGGGCGGACACGGCATCGTCAAATGGTTCGATGCCGTTATGCAGGCAGCCCCACAGATCGACGAATAACGCGTCGTAGGAATGCGCGACCTCTGCGAGATTATCTATGATACGGGTCATTTAGGCTTTCAGGCTCGGGATGATCTGCTTTTTGCGAGACATGACGCCTGGAAGGACGACTGTGTCACCCGTAACGGTGCAATCAAACGACTTTTCAGCAACAGATTTAACGAAGTCGTTCGGGATTAGAAGCGTCGCGGATTCTGTCAGGATGTCGATGACAAACAATAGAACCTGATCAACACCGTCTTCGGATGCAACACCGGGCATGCTGGCGATAAGGTCTTTTTTGCGTTCTAGAACGGTCGCAGGGCTGGTTGTTTCTAGAACCGATACGCGGAAGTTTGTGTCGCCGACTTCGAATTTTTTGGAATCCATGCGAATAAGTTCGGCATCGGAAAACTCAGCGATGTCAGATTTGGCAGCGAACATTTCGGCGGCATATTCAGCAATATCAATCTTCAGGTTTTCGGCCAGGCGATTGGCGACTTCAATGTCGCGCGGTGTTGTTGTCGGGCTACGGAATTCCAGTGTATCGGAAAGGATGCAGCTTAGGATCAGGCCTTTGATCGCGTCCGGCATGGTGTTTTGTGCAGGCGAGCGCATGATGCTGAACATCACGGTAGCAGTCGCGGCAACGGGGCGGATTGTAACGTTGATGGGTATGCTTGTTTTCAGGCCGCCGACCAGCATGTGGTGGTCGATGATCTGTTTGATTTCGGTGTTGTTGATGTTTGCAGGCAGCTCTGCCGGGTTGTTGGTGTCGACGATTACTACTTTGTCACCGTCTTGCAGATCTAACATTTCCGGTGTTTCAAAACCCCAGCGCTTCAGAACGAACGCGGCCTCGGTATTTGGCGCGCCTTGCACGTAGGCTTTGGCAGGTTTGTCCTGCATTTCGTTCAGATACCATTCCCAAATAAGGGCAGATGCGGTTGCGTCGGTGTCGGGGGCTGTGTGGCCGAAAATTTTGATCATGATGTGACTCGTTTTTTGTGCGCTGCAATAATTTCGTTTTATATATGCGGGTGGCAGGGCTTTGTCACCTATTAGTGGCAATCTGTGGCCGCATCTCTTGACTCACCCAAATTGCTTGCCTAGATACCTACCGTTAGCACTCAATGGTGGTGAGTGCCAAAAGGCAAAACCACCGTAATTTGGAATACTCATAGGAGCATCCACAATGGCATTTACACCTCTGCATGATCGCGTTGTTGTTCGTCGTCTTGAAGAAGACGAGAAAACATCCGGCGGCCTAATCATTCCTGACGCAGCCAAAGAAAAACCATCCGAAGGCGAAGTTGTTTCTGTTGGTGCAGGCGCACGTGACGAAGACGGCGATCGTATCGCAATGGACGTTAAAGCTGGCGACAAAGTATTGTTTGGCAAATGGTCCGGCACGGAAATCAAGCTTGACGGCGAAGAGCTGTTGATCATGAAAGAATCCGACATTCTTGGCATTATTGCTTAAGCGACCCCTATTATAAGGAGCATCCATCATGGCTGCAAAAGACGTAAAGTTTGACACAGACGCCCGCAATCGCATGCTGGCCGGTGTTGATATTCTGGCTAACGCTGTAAAAGTAACGCTTGGTCCTAAAGGCCGTAACGTTGTTATCGACAAATCCTTCGGCGCACCACGCATCACCAAAGACGGTGTTACAGTGGCTAAAGAGATCGAGCTAGAAGACAAGTTCGAAAACATGGGCGCGCAGATGGTTAAAGAAGTTGCATCGCGCACTAACGATACAGCTGGCGACGGTACAACTACTGCTACTGTTCTGGCACAGGCAATCGTTCGCGAAGGCATGAAATCGGTTGCTGCTGGCATGAACCCGATGGATCTTAAGCGCGGCATCGACCTTGCTGTTTCCAACGTTGTTGAAAACATCAAAGGCATGGCTCGCGAAGTTAAAGATAGCGACGAAGTTGCACAGGTTGGCACAATCTCGGCTAACGGCGAAGCAGCGATTGGTAACCAGATTGCTGGTGCTATGCAGCGTGTTGGTAATGAAGGTGTTATCACTGTTGAAGAAAACAAAGGTCTGGAAACTGAAACAGACGTTGTTGAAGGCATGCAGTTCGACCGCGGTTACCTGTCCCCTTACTTCATCACTAACCCTGACAAAATGGTTGCTGACATGGAAGACTGTCTTGTGCTGTTGCACGAGAAGAAACTTTCTTCCCTACAGCCAATGGTTCCATTGTTGGAAACTGTTATCCAGTCCGGCAAACCACTTTTGATCATTGCTGAAGATGTTGACGGCGAAGCGCTGGCGACACTAGTAGTTAACAAACTACGTGGCGGTCTGAAAATTGCGGCTGTTAAAGCACCTGGTTTCGGCGATCGTCGTAAAGCCATGTTGCAGGACATCGCGATCCTAACAGGCGGTCAGGTTATCTCTGAAGATCTGGGCATGAAACTTGAGTCGGTTACTATCGACATGCTGGGTACTGCCAAGAAAATCAACATCACCAAAGATGAAACAACTATCATCGACGGTAATGGCGAGAAAGCCGAGATCGAAGCACGTGTTGCTCAGATCCGCACGCAGATCGAAGAAACAACTTCGGACTACGATCGTGAAAAACTTCAAGAGCGTGTGGCTAAATTGGCCGGCGGTGTTGCTGTTATCCGCGTTGGTGGTGCTACGGAAATCGAAGTTAAAGAACGTAAAGATCGTGTTGACGATGCACTGAACGCGACCCGCGCTGCGGTTCAAGAAGGTGTTGTTGTTGGTGGCGGCGTTGCCCTAATGCAGGGTGCTAAAGGTCTTGCTGGTCTGGACGGTGAAAATTCCGATCAGACTGCTGGTATCGCTATCGTTCGTCGTGCGCTTGAAGCACCACTTCGTCAGATTGCTGACAATGCTGGTGTTGACGGTGCGGTTGTTGCTGGCAAAGTTCGCGAGAGCGACGATGCAAACTTCGGCTTCAACGCTCAGACTGAAGAATATGGCAACATGTTCGACTTCGGTGTTATCGATCCAGCTTTGGTTGTTCGTACAGCACTTGAAGATGCGGGTTCGATTGCTGGTCTATTGATCACAACCGAAGCTATGATTGCTGACAAACCTGCACCTGCTGGTGGCGCTGCTGGCGGAATGCCAGACATGGGCGGCATGGGCGGCATGGGCGGCATGATGTAAGGTTAAATCCTGAACAGGATTTGACCGTAGGTGACAGGCGTTTGGCCTTCGG
Source organism: Rhodobacterales bacterium 52_120_T64 (assembly GCA_002162875.1). Lineage (GTDB taxonomy): Bacteria > Pseudomonadota > Alphaproteobacteria > Rhodobacterales > Rhodobacteraceae > NORP23. The sequence goes on from MABA01000024.1 coordinate 144,530, forward strand.
GCCGAATGCCGAGAACCTTGCCGTTCATAATGTTTGAATATTAAGGGGCTGCCTTCGGGTGGCCCTTTTTTATCCGATAGCACGGATTAGGGATCAGATTTTTCTAGCTATCGTCGCGAATTAACTGTCTAAATCCTGTATGCGACCTATTTTACTGACCGTTTTCGCCCTTACAGCTTTTGCTGCCAATTCTGTGCTTACGCGCAGTGCGTTGGCTTTGGACCAGATTGGGCCGGGTGCATTTATGGCAATTCGGTTGGCGTCTGGTGCGGTTATGCTGGCAGGGCTGGTAGCGTTTCGCGGTGGGCTGGGAAGTATGATGCGCCACGGAAGCGTGACATCGGCGGCATCTTTGTTGTTGTACGCGGCGGCTTTCTCTTTTGCTTATGTGACGTTGGACGCAGGGCTAGGGGCGTTGATATTGTTTGGCGGCACCCAGATTACCATGTTCGCAGGTGCCCTCCTAAAAGGGGAGCGGCCCCCGCCCGCCAGATGGGTTGGCTCGATTCTTGGTATGATCGGGTTAGGAATATTGTTTGCACCGGGCGCGAGCAGCCCAGATTTGTTCGGCACAGCTTTAATGGCGTTTTCAGCAGTTGGTTGGGGCATTTATTCATTACGGGGGCGCGAAGTTTCCGCGCCGTTGCGGGCTACGGCCAGCAATTTCATATTGGCTGCACCGGTTGGTATTCTGCTTTGGCTGATCATTCCGTCCGACGCGACGACGAGCATGAACGGGATACTACTGGCGGTGGCATCAGGGGCGTTGGCATCGGGGGTCGGATATGCGGTGTGGTATGCGACGTTGCCAAAGCTCGATTCCAGTTTGGCGGCAATATTACAGCTGACCGTTCCAATCATCGCGCTTTTTGGCGGAATGGTGTTTTTGGGAGAAACAATGACCTGGGCGTTCGTTTTTTCCGCGACATTGATTTTGGGCGGTGTGTTTATCGCAATATTATGGCCCAGCCGGGCAAAGTAACTAGTTTCCCTAGAGTAAACCTTGATTACAATATTTTCCCGCGCCGTCTGTCACCGCGAATTTTTAAAGCAAACATTTTAACGGAGAAGAAATATGGCTGGCGAAAACGACAAGGTTGAAGTTTATCAAGACAAGCGCGGGGAATACCGCTGGCGTCGTTCAGCGAGCAACGGTCAGATCGCCGGTGCTTCTTGTGAAGGGTACAAGAATAAATCCGACGCCAAAGCAAATGCCGAGCGTCAGGGGTATTCCGGCTAAGTTTTTCATTGGGGATCACCCTTTCGGAGATATCCGGTTCACGTGGCCCATCTTGCGGCCCGGTTTTACATCAGACTTGCCATAAAGATGCAATGCGCCATCGAGGTTTGGATGATCCAGCACATCCTCGCCAATTAGGTTGGTCATAACAGCGTCCGAATGGCGTTGGCCGTCCCCAAGTGTCCAGCCAGCAACTGCGCGGATGTGTTGTTCAAACTGATCGATGACACAGGCGTTTTGGGTCCAGTGGCCGGAGTTATGGACGCGCGGTGCGATTTCGTTAACGATCAAACCATTGTCGGTTATGAATAATTCCACGCCCATAACCCCAACATAATCAAGCGCATTGAGGATTTTTCCAGCCAAAAGGATGGCGTCCATATGCTGACCGGCTGCCAGAGCCGCGGGAACGGTCGTTGTGTCGAGAATACCGTCTTTGTGGATGTTCTCACCTGGATCGTAACAAACAACCGCGCCGTCGATACCGCGGGCCGCGATTACGGAAACCTCGCGTGTGAAGTTTACGAAGCCTTCTAGAACGGCAGGAGCACCTTTCAGGGCGATAAACGCATCTTCGGCTTGGGTGATGTCGGTTATGCGAGCTTGCCCTTTGCCGTCATACCCGAAACGGCGGGTTTTGAGGATAGCTGGGGTTCCGATGGTTTCTAGTGCTGCGGTTAAATCAGACAGGCTGTCGATCTGCGCATAAGGCGCGACCGTGATTCCAAGGTCGATCAGGAACGCTTTTTCGGTGATGCGGTCTTGAGAGACGGCCAGCGCCTTGCGGGTGGGCCGGATCGGGCGGACGGAATCTATAACGTCTAACGCCCCGGTCGGGATGTTCTCGAATTCATAGGTGATAACATCGACGGAGTTGGCGAAGGTTTTCAGGGCCTCGATATCGTCGTATCCGGCGGTGGTAACGCGATGCGCCACGTCACCTGCGGGGGGATTAGCGGCAGGCTCAAAAATGTGGGTTTTTAGCCCGAGACGTGCAGCTGCCATCGACAACATCCGGCCCAATTGTCCGCCACCAAGGATGCCGATTGTCGCGCCGGGGGGTAGGGCGTTAGTCATGTGGTTCGTCCGCTATGGAATTGGAAAGGTTTGTGCGCCATGTTTCCAGCCGATCGGCTAGTGCTGCGTCGCTGTTTGCAAGGATAGCGACGGCCATCAAGCCGGCGTTTGCCGCACCTGCTGCGCCAATCGCCATTGTGCCAACGGGAAACCCTTTGGGCATCTGTACGATTGAATAGAGCGAATCCACACCGGAAAGTGCTTTGGTCTGGATTGGAACGCCCAACACCGGCACGCGAGTCTTAGAGGCCATCATGCCGGGCAAATGTGCGGCACCGCCAGCACCAGCAATAATTACCTGCAAGCCACGCTCAACCGCAGATTTACCATAAGCCCACAAACGATCAGGTGTGCGGTGCGCGGAAACGATTTTGGTTTCATACGCCACCCCGAGTTCATCGAGAATATCGGCGGCTAGTTTCATTGTCGGCCAGTCGGACTGGCTGCCCATGATGATGCCGATTTTGGGTTGGGTCATCTGTTTGCTCCCGCCGGTTTGAGAAGGCCGCACTATACCCATTGAAGGCGTTGGTGCAAGGTGTGTGGACTATGCTATAATATCGGGGGTTAATTCATCCTCGATCCGCGCGATTTGGTCTTTTAGTGTTAGTTTTTGAATTTTTAGGCGACGCAAAGTTAGAGGATCTGCTGTGCGCGCCTCGCCGAGGGCGTGGATCGCGTCGTCCAGATCACGATGCTCGCGTTTAAGCATTGCCAGTCGCACACGCAGGATTTCGCGGTGACCCATGGTGGGTGGTGAAGTCATGACGCCTGCGCCCCTTTAGTTTCGTCCATTGACTATACCAAGTAGGTGTCCGCGCGAACACCCCGCGGGCTTGTTTTAATGTAAGTTCAGGCCCATATTTTCTATAACATCGATGTAGTTGTGAAAAGGTTTACCAAATGCCGAAGTTCTCATTTTCCGCTCACCCATATCTGCTGGGATTCGATGCGTTAGAACAGATGCTGGAGAGCAGCGCTAAAACCAACAGCGACGGCTACCCGCCATATAATATCGAACAACTATGCAAAGACCGATTTCGCATAGTTCTGGCGGTCGCCGGATTTTCGATTGCGGATTTGTCGGTGATTGTCGAAGGGCCGCAGCTGACGATTAGCGGCGAGCAGACATTGAATGGGGCTGAGTTTCTGCATCAAGGCATTGCGGCAAGGCAGTTCACAAGAGTTTTTGTTTTGGCGGACGGTATCGAAACGGCTGGTTGCAGTTTAGCGAATGGTCTGCTGACTGTTGATTTGCACCGGATTGCGGCAAGCCAGGTAACACAACGGATTAAGATCATCTGAATTCGAAGAAATTTGCGACTGACGTGATTACAACCTATGCGATTCGCTCGGGCTGAAAACACCCGATTACCGCTGTATATCCATTTGAATATATCTAATTGGATATGTTTTTGACCGAAAATGTTGGAATGGAAAATCCCGATATTGGCACGCTTCAGTTTTATTGAAGTTTGTCTCTCATTTGAGATAGTTGTGACGAAATTTCTTAATTTGGTAATGAATTGGTGTATTTGCGCTCGGCTACTGTACCTCGAGTTGTTAAGTTGAGGGTGTTAGTAACTAGTATCGAGGATCGTGAGTATCAAGTTGACGCTCAAATCGCCTGCCCCGTGTTGTGGTGCATGTGAATTAGCTGGCGGGCCGCACTGGTTGACGAGTTTTGACACTGTCGCAAGACGTGTTTTTGATGAGTTCTACAGTGGGGTATTAAGCAATGGTTCTTGTTTCGGAAGGGTACCCCTTCTGCGCAAGGTGCCGAGTTCACACGTATTGCCCGAATGGCGAACGGTTTTCATAGTTTAAGAGCATGGACCCACCCTACGGGCCCATGCTTTTTTATGCTCAAACAGTTTGTGAATTACCCAACAATCAGCCCCAATTGTTCCAGCTTCAGGATTACCTGATGCGCGCAGTTGTCGACGTCGACGTTTTCAGTGTCGACCACCAGCTCGGCTTTAGTCGGGGCCTCATAAGGGTCCGATATTCCTGTGAACTCTTTGATTTTGCCCTCGCGTGCCAGTTTATACAGACCCTTGCGATCGCGGCGTTCACATTCCTCAAGGCTGGTGGATACGTGGACTTCTATGAAACTGCCGAAACTCTCGATATCTTCACGTACGGCGCGGCGCGTAGCGGTGTAAGGCGCGATGGGTGCACAGATGGCGATGCCGCCATTTTTGGTGATTTCAGAGGCGACATAGCCTATGCGGCGGATATTCAGGTCACGATGCTCTTTGCTGAACCCAAGTTCCGATGACAAGTTCTTGCGCACGACATCCCCGTCAAGCAGGGTAACGGGTCGGCCACCCATTTCCATCATCTTGACCATAAGCGCGTTAGCTATGGTGGATTTACCGGAACCTGACAGGCCGGTGAAGAACACGGTGAAGCCCTGTTTGGACTTGGCTGGGCGCGTGCGGCGCAATTCGGTTACCACATTCGGGAACGAGAACCAGTCGGGGATTTCCAAGCCTTCTACGAGGCGTCGACGCAGTTCTGTGCCGGAAATGTTTAGAATGGTTAAGGATTTATCAACCTCGTCAATCGGCTCGTACTGGGCTTTTTCCTGCACATACACCATGTGTTTGAAATCAACCATTTCGACACCAATCTCGTCTTCATGCTTTCTAAACAACTCTTGGGCATCATAGGGGCCGTAGAAGTCGTTTCCGTCTGAATTTTTGCCCGGTCCAGCATGGTCGCGTCCAACGATGAAGTGTGTGCAGCCGTGATTAGCGCGGATCAGGCCGTGCCAGACCGCTTCGCGTGGACCGCCCATACGCATCGCGAGGTTTAGCAGCGACAGGGACGTTGTGGAGGATGGATACTTATCAAGCACGGCCTCGTAACACCGCACGCGAGTGAAGTGGTCGATATCACCCGGTTTGGTTAGGCCAACAACCGGATGGATCAATAGATTGGCTTGTGCTTCCTTTGCGGCGCGGAACGTCAGTTCCTGATGCGCGCGATGCAGTGGATTGCGGGTCTGGAAGGCAACGACGCGACGCCAGCCCATTTTGCGGAAGTAGGTGCGCAGCTCGTTGGGGGTGTTGCGACGGCCACGATAATCGTAATGCACTGGGGCCTGAATACCGGTGATTGGTCCACCGAGGTATGTATTACCGGCAGTGTTATGCAGGTAGTTCACGGCAGGGTGGGCGATATCGTCTGCGCCATATACAGATGTGGCTTCCAGCGACTTATTTGGCGTCCATTTGTCGGTGATCGATAGAATGGCGAGAATTACGCCTTCGGGATCGCGCAGCGCGATGTCTTGGCCCGGTTTCACTGTTTCGGCGAAAGCGTCTGAAATATCGAGATTGATCGGCATCGGCCAAAGCGACCCGTCCGCTAGGCGCATATCTTTAACGACGCCGTCGTAGTCTTCTTCGCCCAAGAACCCTTTCAGCGGGTTGAAGCCGCCGTTCATCAACAGCTCCAGATCGCACAGCTGGCGCGCTGTCAGATCCCAGCTAGGCAGCTCACCCGCCTCAACCTTTAGTTTCATGGCGCTGTCGTAAGAGACGTAGAGTTCGGGGACGGGGGCGTGAGGTTGGTTTGGCATTCTATTCTCGATCAATTGCAGGAAACAGGGTCAGTTATCGGCCCCGTTTACGCGCATTATCGATATAATTCCAACGATATTGCGGGAAAATCGACGAAAAACACGATTTACCCGCACATATTGCAACGCTGGAATAATTTCCCGCTACTCGTTGGCAGCTAGGAAACGTTCCGCTTCTAGCGCTGCCATGCAACCCATTCCTGCCGAAGTGACGGCCTGACGGTATTTGTAATCCGTCAAATCTCCCGATGCGAACACGCCCGGAATAGACGTTTCAGTGCTGTCGGGTTTGGTCACAACATATCCGCCCATGTGAGTCTCAAGCTGGTCTATGACCAATTCAGATGCAGGCGCGTGGCCGATGGCGATGAAGACGCCTTTGCAGGGGATATCTGTGATTTCGCCAGTTTTGACGTTTTTGACTTTTACGCCTTCCACGCCCAATGGCATGTCTGTTCCGTAAACCTCTGCTAGTTCATTAAACCAGAGCGTTTCGATTTTCGGGTTGTTCAGCAGGCGATGTTCTAGAATTTTCTCGGACCGCAGTTCGTCGCGACGATGAATTAGTGTGACTTTTGAGGCAAAGTTGGTCAGGAACAGAGCTTCTTCAACAGCGGTGTTTCCGCCGCCAACAACGACAACTTCTTGGCCACGGTAGAAAAAACCGTCACAGGTGGCACAAGCCGACACTCCGAAGCCCTGGAATTTCTCTTCGGAGGGTAGGCCCAACCATTTGGCTTGAGCGCCAGTCGCGAGGATTACAGCGTCGGCGGTGTAGGTGACGCCAGTATCACCCTTCGCAGTAAACGGGCGTTTGGACAGGTCGAGCGACGAAATGTGATCGGCGACGATGTTAGTCCCGGCTGCGCGGGCATGCTCTTCCATCTGGATCATCAGGTCGGGACCTTGGACTTCTTTATAGCCGGGCCAGTTTTCAACTTCGGTCGTAATTGTCAGCTGGCCACCGGGTTGGATGCCCTGCACAAGCGTCGGTTCAAGCATAGCACGCGAGGCGTAAACGCCGGCTGTATATCCGGCGGGACCGGAGCCGATGATAAGGACGCGGGTGTGATGAGTCTCGGACATTTTGGTAACCTTTTAATTTGAGTTGGAAAGTATATAGGGCGTGCGGGCCCGCCTGTGAAGATGCAGAAAAATGCGAAATAATATTGCGGTTGTACGAAATATTATTGCGTCTGCATGGCTGTGCGCCTAATAAGAGTAATTCAGATGAGCAGGAAAAATTATGCCAGGCAGTAAACTCGATCCGATTGACCGGAAAATTCTAGCGGAACTACAGGCCGATGGCCGGATGACGAATGTGGAGCTTTCTACACGTGTTGGGATATCTGCACCGCCTTGCCTGCGACGTGTTCGTTCGCTGGAAGATGCCGGATTTATTAAGGGTTATCATGCCGATGTGAATGCCCGCGAATTGGGCTTCGAGGTGCAAGTGTTCGCCATGGTCGGACTGCACTCGCAAGCCGAAGCTGACCTGTCCGAATTTGAAAACAAAGCCCGTAGCTGGCCGTTTGTACGCGAATGTCACATGCTTAACGGCGAGATAGATTTCATTTTGAAGTGCGTAGCGCCCGATCTGTCCTCGTTTCAGCAGTTTTTGACCGAGGAATTGACCTCGGCAGAAAATGTGGCAAGCGTTAAGACGTCCTTAGTTATCCGCTGTGCTAAGGATGAACCGGGCGTTCCGTTCGACATTATTGAAGCACGTGCGATTGACCAGACTTAAAGTCTGATGACAGAAATTAGGCGGCCGTAATCTGGTTCGGCTGCGTGGGTTGTACGCCGGTAGGAATAATATTTGTGCGGTGCGCTATAAGTGCACTCCCTAACCCAAGTGGCGGTTTTTATTTCAGCTGTACGTAGGCGATGTACTACAAGCGACGGCAGGTCGAACTGCATCTTGTCATCCTTACCATTAATAAAAAATCGCGTGTAGTCAGGGTTTTCGTCTGCGAAGGTTTCAAAAAACTCTTGGCCGACTTCATAGGCGGATTGGCTGATACATGGGCCGATGACGGCAGAGATGTTCTCGCGGTTTGCACCAAGGCGGATCATGGCTTCGATGGTGTTGTCGGTGATGCCGAAAATCGCGCCTTTCCAGCCTGCATGCGCGGCACCCACGACTTTGGCGACGGGATCAGAAAATAGCACGGGCGCACAGTCGGCAGTCAGGATGCCTAGGCCGATACCTTTGGTTTTCGTCACCATGGCATCAGCGTTTGGGCGCTCGCCTGACCAATAAGGTTCGGTGACTGTGATAACCTCAGCCGAATGTACTTGGTGAAGTGACAACAGCGCGTTTGTGGGCAAGCCAGTAGCTTCTGCAACCCGTGCGCGGTTGGTCGACACAAGTTCGGTATCATCGGACGAACTCGTTCCGCAGTTTAGACCTGCATAAATGCCCGTAGAAATACCATGCTCGCGGGTGAAGAACCCGTGGATGGCTGGTTCAAGGGCAGGGTCACTCAGGTGGTTCAACATCATCTTCAAATCCAGGTGCAAGAGGTGAGTCTTTATGGACGATGGCCATAACCTTGAACAGCGTGCCCATTTCATCAGGATGCGTAAGACGGTGGTGGGCCGAGCCGATTTCTTCGACTATCTTTTGTTCGGCACCACCCGCAAGGGTTTGGGCGCGTTGGTTGATACCAATGCGTTGCAAGAATGTACCTTGAGGGGCGAGCCCTTCGGTTCGCGCCGCGCCGGCGGCACGAGCGATGGCGGCGAAGTTCACATGTGCCGTTACGTCGGCTTCACCGTGCGGGTGATCTAGTTCGTTTACGGAATCGTGGTTTTGCACAGCTTGCAATGTATCACCGGCGCCGTCCCATTCACCGTAATCAACGACCAATGCGGCGCCACCGTGTTTGGCGATGTGGTCACCAATGGTGGCAGCGATGTTTTCCGCAGCGTAGGAGACTTCGGCAAACAGGTTTTCTGGCAAACCGGTGAAGAATTCGTCTAGGTCGGCGTTTGGAGTTGGGCGGCCAAGTGCATAGGCTAGGCCCTTGTCGCCATTTTCGATCAATCGTTCGCGCCAGCCAGCGTCGCTGGGGCTGAACTGGTGAATCGGCAGGGCATCGAAGAATTCATTCGCCACAAGGAATATTGGCAATTCAGGTAGCTCTTCGACGGAGTTCGCCCAATTGGGCGTCCCTTCCATTATCAAAGTTGCGGCTTGTTTGCGGCGCATTGCCGGGCTTGTTTCGACCAACCAGACTTCGGCGGACTCAAGGAACGATGGCATTGCTTGCGCGGTGCGCAGGATATCGGCCATTAGGGTGCCACGACCCGGGCCGAGTTCAACCAGAGCAAATTTGGCGGGGCGGCCTTGGTCTACCCAAGTTTGAATTAGCCACAGGGCCAACATCTCGCCAAACATTTGAGAGACCTCGGGCGAAGTGACAAAATCGCCATCAGGGCCAAATGGGTCGCGGTTGGTGTAATAGCCGTGTGCGGGATGGCTTAGACAGGTGTGCATGTATTCGGCGACGCTAATCGGACCAGCCTCGGAAATGCGGGATTTGAGGACATCAGTAAGTGCGGTCATGTGCTTCTACGGCTCCAGAATATCAGGGCAATACCGATGAAAACCATCGGTAGCGAAAGGATTTGGCCTTGCGTTAGACCAGCGTTGCCTAGCGAAATGACATAGCCAAACGGGTTGTCCAACGAGACAAACTGTGCGTCGGCTTGGCGGAACAGTTCAACAAACATGCGTGCCAGACCGTACCCTAAGAAAAACACACCGGTGATCATGCCGGGGAAGTGCAGGGCGCGAAATCGTGCGACTAGCCATAGGATTACGAAACCCAGCAGCAGGCCCTCTAATCCGGCTTCGTATAGTTGGCTTGGGTGGCGTGTACAGACGAGAAGCCACGTATCGGGGCAGTCTGCGCCCGGAAATTCGACCCCCCAAGGTGCGGTTGTAGGGCGGCCCCAGAGTTCGGGGCGAATGAAATTGGCGATACGACCCAGAAAAAGACCGATGGGTGCGGCTACTGCGATGGCGTCTGCCACCGACCACAACGGGAGTTTATGGTGTCGTGAGTAAAGGACCGTTGCGACGATCACGCCAGCGAAGCCCCCGTGGAAGGACATTCCGCCTTGCCAGACTTTCAGAATTTCGGCTGGGTTGGCGAAGTAATATTCGGATTGGTAAAATAGTACGAACCCTAAACGACCGCCCAATACGACGCCGAGGATTAACCACGTTAACAGGTCTTCGGCTTTGTCCGCAGACATCGGGGCGCCGGCTTTCCACATGGGTTCGCGTTTCATCAGGCGAACGATCACGCGCCAGCCGATAATCAATCCACCGATATATGCCAGCGCGTACCAGCGAAGGGCAAAATTGAATCCTAAGATGTCGAACGCGAAAATCTCGGGGTCGATGTTGGGGAATGGTAGGGCTAACAGCATTGAATCCTCCGTTTGGTCGCAGATTCCTGTTGGGGGCCGCTAAAGTCAAGGTGGTGCTTGGCAAAACCTTTGTGAAGGCCCATATAGAAAATATAGCAATGAAGGAGATCGCGATGCAAAGCCGGAACCGTATTTTTGACGACATGTCTCAGTTGATGACCAATGCCATGGGCGTGGCTCAAGGTGCAAAGGACGAGGCAGAGACCGCCATGATGTCGATGATTGACAGATGGCTCGCAGATCGTGATTTTGTGTCACGAGACGAGTTTGATGCCGTTCGCGAGATGGCTGCCAAGGCCCGCGAAGAAAACGCAGCTTTGCTAGCGCGAATCGAAGCTTTAGAGACAACACCGAAGCCTAAGCCCAAAACCAAGCGGCCACCTGCCAAGAAGTAATCGACCACCTTTCCAGATTGAAGCTGCCTTGATAGCAAGATTTGGGCGGTTTTGTTGTGGATAACTGAAAAGTATTCCTTTACTAAATTCTGCTTTCCAGACACCATATATCGTATGGTACGCGGCAATTTCCGCGACAAGTAGTATGATGGCCTGTTTTTGTGGATTTATCCCGATGGGCTGCAAGGGGGCCGAAATGAATGCAGAAGAAATAACCACCGACGATTTTCACCCAATTGATATTGTCGAACATCTGGCGCATTTCCACGCATGGGATTTTGACCGGATTGAAGACAATCAGATCGCGGTGATTATTGATGGGGCATGGGCGAATTATGCTTTGTCGTTGGCGTGGCATCCACATGATGAAACTCTGCGGATGATTTGCACGTTTGATATGGATCCGCCCGAGGATCGACTGCCATTGCTTTACGATGTGTTGAACCGGACGAACGACAAGAACTGGTCAGGGGCATTCAGCCTATGGCGGGAGCAGTCGATGATGGTCTACCGTTATGGTTTGAACTTGACGGGTGGGGCGACAGCGTCGGCCGTGCAAATCGAAGATATTGTTGGTGCGGCAGTTGCAGCATGCGAGCGGTTCTATCCGGCGTTTCAATTGGTTTGTTGGGGCGATAGCACGCCTCAAGAAGCTATGTTGGTCGCGATGGAAGAGGCCTTTGGCCGCGCCTAAATAATTTGGCTGCGCATAAATCAAGGAGAGTTCGATGTCACTAGAAACCATTAACCAGCGCGGGCTGGTTCTGCTGGGGTGCGGAAAAATGGGAACCGCTATGCTTGAGGGCTGGCTGGTGAACGGGGTTAAACCCGCCTCGGTGACGATTATTGATCCGTATCCGTCTGAGCGGTTAATTGAATTGCAAGCCGGCGGTTTGCGCGTGAATGTAGATTTGCCGCCCTCGCCAGCGATTTGCATTCTGGCCGTGAAGCCGCAGATGATGGGCGAGGCTTTGCCGCAGATTAAAGCGCTGGGGAATGGCACAACCGTGTTTCTATCAATAGCCGCGGGTACGCCGATTTCTACGTTTGAGGGTATTTTGGGCGCCAAGACACCGATCATCCGCGCTATGCCTAATACACCGGCGGCTGTCGGTCGGGGAATAACGGCACTGATCGGGAATGCTCTGATCGACGACGCAGCGATGGGAATGGCCGAAGATTTGCTGCAAGCTGTAGGCCAGACCGTGCAGTTGGATGACGAGGGGCAGATGGATGCGGTTACGGCTGTTTCTGGCTCTGGTCCGGCGTACGTATTCCATCTGATCGAAACGCTGGCGGCAGCGGGTGTCGCCGAAGGGCTGCCTGTTGAAATGGCGATGCGGCTGGCGAAAGCCACAGTTGGCGGCGCTGGCGAATTGGCGGAGCGTGCGGCCGAGGATCCTTCAACGTTGCGTGTTAACGTAACCAGTCCCGGCGGAACGACGGCTGCTGCGTTGGGTGTTCTAATGGACGAAGACCGAGGATTTCCAACATTATTGCGCGAAGCAGTGAAGGCCGCGGCAGATCGGAGCCGGGAATTGCGGGGGTAATTGCTGCAGTGCAGTATTGGGCGGTGGTTTTTGTGCACTGCACAATACGCTCTTGACATTTATTGTGCAGTGCACCATATAGGGTTTATCGAAATACAAACTTCTATCCGGAGCCCATCATGTTTGATCCTAAATCCTTCCCGTTCGATCTTGAGAAAATGACCGAATTTTTTAAGACCAATGATTTCGCAAAAGCTTTTGCGGCACCAACAGTGCCCGGCGTTGATGCGGATGCCATTCTGGCTGCCCAGAAAAAGAATATGGCAACACTCGTAGCTGCTAACAAAGCTGCCGCCGCCGGTTATCAGGATCTGTTCGCCAAGCAGGTTGAAGTGTTCGAAGCAACACTGGCCGAAGCACAGAAACAGATTACTGATTTCGATCCTTCCAAAGTGGATGCGGAAAGCGCAGCCGCACAGGGCGAAGTTGCCAAAGCCGCTTTCGACAAAGCACTGGGCAACATGACTGCGCTGGCTGAAGGTGCACAGAAAGCAAATGCTGAAGCGTTTGAAGTTGTTTCTGCAACCATCAAAGACTCGGTGGCCGAGCTTCAGGAAGTGTCAAAGACCTTCACTAAATAAATTCAACTCCTCCCGTTGAATTAACCGCTTGCCCTTACCGGGTAGGCGGTTTTTTATTGCGCGAACGGAGGGCACTATGGCTGACTTGGATTTTGATACATTTCTGAAAACCGACATCCGCGTTGGGCGAGTTCTACGCGCAGAACCTTACCCCGAGGCGCGAAATCCCTCGATCAAGCTCTGGGTCGATTTCGGAGCTGAGATCGGTGTGAAGAAAACTTCGGCGCAGATCACGGTGCATTACACTCCGGAAGGACTGGTCGGGCGGATGGTGATAGGGGTTATCAATTTTCCGCCGCGTCAGATCGGCAAATTCATGTCTGAATTTCTGGTGCTGGGTGTGCCCGGTGCAGATGGCGGGATCGTGCTGCTAACCCCTGATCTGGATGTGCCAATCGGCGGGCGGATGCATTAACTAATCGTTAACCGCCTCGCGCCAGTGACGGCGGCATAGGCTGACGTAGGTCTCGTTTCCACCGATCTGAACCTGCTCACCGACTGTTAACGTTTTGCCGTCTTGGTCCTGGCGAACCACCATCGTTGCTTTCTTGCCGCAGTGGCAGATGGTGCGTATCTCGCGCATTTCGTCAGCTAGGGCCAACAATGCCGCTGAACCCGGGAACAATTTTCCAAGAAAATCGACGCGCAGGCCATATGCCATCACAGGGATTTTCAGGTCGTCCACGATGCGGGCTAGTTGCCAAACCTGATCTTCGCTTAGGAATTGCGCCTCGTCTATCAGGATGCAAACGAAGGGGCCTTCGGCGCGCCGTGCCTCAACCATCGCAAACAGATCACTCTCGGTTGTAAACATATCCGCGTCAGCTGTGATTCCGATACGACTACCAATCTGGCCCTGTCCAACACGGTCATCCAGGCGGGCGGTTAGCAAATAAGTATCCATCCCGCGCTCGCGGTAATTATGTGCGGCTTGCAAAAGGATCGTACTTTTGCCCGCGTTCATCGTGGAATAGTTAAAATATAGTTTAGCCATTGTTTAGCAGGACCGTTTTAGCAGGACAGAACCAACCGAATACCCCGCGCCGAAGGAACAAATCAAGCCCAGTTCGCCGTCTTTGATATCCTCGGAGTTCTGTGAGAAAGCGATGATCGAGCCGGCAGACGAAGTATTGGCGTAGTGTTGCAAAATATTGGGCTGCTCTTCCGGTTCGGGAATGCGGCCAAATACCTTACGCCCGTTTTGCATGAATTGCATATCGCGCCGATCTGCTACCCCATCGGGACCAGAGCGTCGCAGGAAACCATTGTTGTTGCGGATGTTGTTGGAAAACTGTGTCGGACACTTGATTGAATTGACTTCGAAATGCGCACCCGCGGCGTCTTCTTTGCGTTCGATGAGGGTTGCGGTGCAGACATCGCCGAAAATAAAGTGGCAATCGCGGTCGCGCCATTCCAAAAGGCCGGAGCAAATCTCGGGGTTCACCACCAGGATTGAACGCGCGGAGCCAGATCTGATCATATCACTGGCGGCCTGTATTCCGAACGTGGCAGAGGAACACGCAACAATCATATCAAAGCCGAAACCGCTAGTCCCCAATAAATCCTGAACTTCTATCGCAATGGCCCGGTACTCACGTTCGAGGTTAGATGCCGCGACGATCACCGGGTCCACATCAGCCGCTGCCTTACCCGCCTGCGCCAGTACTTTGTTGCAAGCATCTGTGGCCATTTCGGCCATCACACCGGACTTATCGTCGGTGCGTTGCCGTAGGTGTGGGTGCATGACTGTCGGGTCCAAAACACCAGACTTATTAAGCACGTACCTTTGGTGAATTCCGCTGGCCGCCACAATAAAATCGGAACTGGAAGGCGCCATTTCAGTTGTGATGACTTCGGACGGAGTGAAAACTCCGGTACCTGACATGACGGGTTGATGCATAATAGGCTCCTGACAAATTTGGAAAGATTGAAACCTGCCGACCGCGACGGGTCAAGTGCTGACCAAGGGTTAACACCTAGTCTAGCGATAAAAAGTGTTGCCTCCGAAGGCGCCCAATCGTTTTAACGTTCCGAACCACCCTGGCGCCATTGAGCTTGCGTGGAAGAATAACGCGCCGCCGGTGATATCGCCGCCTCTATTCGTTAGTAAGGTGTATGCGGTGGCGTTTGCATTCGCGAGAGCCCGCGGTTCGTTATATGTCAATGAACTATTGCATCGGTAAGAGAATTGGCAGGAACCATTGTACCGCTGATCCACCACGCCGCATACTGTTGACGGGAACTGATGACTATTAACTCGGTTCAAGATGACCTCACCAACAGCACGCCGCCCAACTTCGCCGGTGCCGCGAGCTTCGAAATACAACGCTTCAGCGAGGCAGGCCTGAGCGTTTGCGCCGTATCCGGTTGCAACTGGTTCGGACTTGGACCCACAGGCAACGAGCAACCCAAGGATGGGGCCTAGAATGAGCAATCGAAGTAAGTTCATGTGGCGGTCCTGAAAGTATAAAGAAGATTGTAGCTAGTAATGTGGAAGATGTGAACGCTCATCGGCATTAGTGGTTGCTGCCATGGTGATATTCCGATTAATACGACCTAGCGGCCCCTTAGCTCAACTGGATAGAGCAGCTGACTTCTAATCAGCAGGTTGCAGGTTCGAGTCCTGCAGGGGTCACCAATGAAATCAATGACTTAGATGGATTTTGGCACTTGCCTGATTTCGGCTGGCGAGCACATGGCGAGCACCGTGCACGATTTCGCGCTACCCGGCCGTACTTGAGGGCGTGAACAATCTAATAGCTATCATCACCCCGCGCCCCACGGAGTAGAGATAACGTCGCCTCATAAAACGGACGGTGGATAATCCCTTGAAGGAAGAGGGCGGTTTTTCAGGAATGCCTGGGCGAAATCGTCCCGTTTGGCCGAGCTCATATAAAACAAAGTTGGAGCTATCCAAATATGTTGTAACATTTGTAACATTGTAACTATGTATATAACCTGTTGATATTATTATATATTTATACCTACTTTGTGTTACAAAACATGTTACAAAAATTTGGACGTGTAACAGCTAAGTAATTGAAAATATACAATAATAATATTTGACATCAATAAATAGACCCCCCCATTTATCAGGCGCGCGGAAAAATCTAATTACCTGCGCCGGTCCCTGATCGTAGGGATCTCGACTTTTACCGCCCCCCCGGTCTCTCACAGAAACGTGACATAGCAACAAATTAGCTGCTTGGCATTATAGCTTTAGCCGAAATTCCTTTGATGAATCGACCCAGTGCCGCTGAAACTGCCGCAGTCTTTGATTTCATGGTGCTGAACGCCCACAGAGTGCAGCCGGCAAAAAGAGGCATGCTGCGACTATGCCATGTCCATGTGGGGCACGGGGACTATTGGAAGTCAATGAAATGCCCCGCACTAAACTAATAGCGCGGGGCGTTCATATTCTGGGAAGCCGATAAAGATTAGAGCGTGCTGGGCGGTGGCATCAGTTAATCAAACGGTTGCCATGTTGGAGCGCCAGCAAGCTTTTCAGCGCTCAATAGTATTTGGCGTTTTAGGCTTAGCTCCGGATCAGTGCGGCTTTCCTGATCCACACCGGCAGCCGCCGCGCCACAATCCTCCCAAAGTAACCGTGCCAGGCACAACAACCCCTCTAAAGACAGAGCCGGTGTTTCGGTCATTTGAATGAACAGGGTGCTCTCCTCATTTTGCAGTGCTTGCAAATCTGGCGAGTCGGGATCCTGCCCTTCGTTTATCAGGCGATACCACTCACGCCGTACAGCAGCCCACCGTGCAAACAATTCTTCGGTAGGGTCAGCGAGTTCACCGGCCGGAATCATTGGGGTGATCGAGGCCGTAGCGGTGTTAGCTATTGGCAGAACCGCTGCGGCCGATATGAATAATCTTCTGTCCATGTAAATTACTCCGTGAAAAGTTAAGGGCGGTAGGCTGAGCTCAGGGCTATATGAGCGGGGCTCTTGGCTCTGACCCATGCTTTACGAAGAGCAACAACGAACAGGCCGCGTAACTGGTGACTGGCATAGCCCGGGCGAGTGAATGTAACTTTTGCTTCGCACCAGGCTTGCTTCCGGATTTTGCTGCGATTGTAGGTCATTGCGTTCCCTTTTATGTGCTGATAGCATATATATAGTGCTAGCAATACATGCTGTCAATACATATAATATGCTAGCAGCACATAAATAGGAGTAATCGAATGACACCACACCAATTCAAAATGGCTAAAGCCGCTCTGGGATTGAGCAATCCCGATATTGCTGAGCTTACCGGGCTACACCGGAATACGTTGAGCAAACTCGATCAAGGCGCAGGAAAGGCATCTACGATCCAACACGTTCAACTAGCCCTAGAAGCCAAAGGCATCCAGTTCCTAGAAAACGGAGAAACAGCGCTGGGCGCGGGTGTGGTTTTGAAATTAAAGATCAATAGTCATTCAAAGTTGACCTAATTCAAAGAGTATATTGAAGGAACAGTGAGCATGACACAGGCAGTTTTTGTTTTGGGTGCCGGGGCGAGTTACGAATACGGCTTACCTACGGGAGCAGATCTTATCGAAGAAATAACCACACTTTGTGGGGAGTTGGATAAAATCTCACGGACTGGAAGCCAACGTGAGGACAGCTTTAGGGGAGTCCTAATCCGTGCACTAAATATGAAAACCTCTGATCAACAATTCAAAGATTTGCGCAATGATGATTTGAATAAACTCGCAGGGCTATCTCGCAGCCTCTGGTTAGCGAAAAGTATCGACAACTATATAAATGACCAGGAGGATGCAACCATTGCCTATTTGGGTAAGTTTGCGATTACCGCCTGTATACTTCGCGCTGAAAGAACGGGTCGAAAGTTTCTCAAAGAAGGCGAGAGTAGACATACATTAGCTTCTCTATTTCCGAAAACGAGAGACAAACCACACCGTCTTGATTTTGGGAGTATCCGAGATACTTGGTTGATCGATTTTTTTAGGGAATTGCGTGGGCAGGTTCAAAGATCAAAGTTAGGGCAACGGCTCGCCAGCGTTAGCATTATCAATTTCAATTATGACCGTTGCATCGAGCAATTTCTATTCAATGCTTTTAAAGAATACGACAACTTGTCAGATCGCGATGCTGCCGAACTTGTCAACTCGATCAATATTATTCATCCGTATGGCACCGTGGGGCGACTGCCTTGGCAGAATGCTTCCGACGACACTGGGCAACCGGTTAAAATTGATTACGGCTATATTGATGGTGGCGAGGCCATAACGATAGCCGCTGAAGGGATACAGACGTTCACGCAGTCCCAAGACTCTAAAATAATTGAACATGTGCAAAGCTTAGTCAATAATTCTAGTTGTATAGCGTTTCTCGGCTTTGGTTTTCACAAACAAAATATGAAATTACTTGGCATCGATACGGTTCGAGTGCCGCAAAATTCAGAAGCAAGAAATGTCTATGCAACAACTCATGGAATGTCGGATCGACGGACCGAGCTAGTTCTTCAAGACTTGGGCGTATTCTCAATTGGAACTGCTCCATCTCCCCTCAATTCAGCAAAAGGACCAAGGGTTAACACATCATCCGGTACATGCACTGATTTCTTTTTTGAATTTGGCGAAGATGTTTTTAACAATTTGGTTTAGCTGGGGTGCCGCTACGTTTTAGCCGTGTTGCAATTCTCGCCGCACAACACACCACTCTTCCAATATCCTGCCAGTTGTGAAAACAAATGAAAGGTAGAACCATGAATATCGAAGAGCTAACATCGCCACAAATGAAAGACGGAATCTCGGCTATCCCCAGTGAACGTATCTCACAAGCTGGGGAGTTGCTGACCTATTTGGGTGGGCTGCAGGGAAACCCAGTCATGATGGTAGCAGTCCAGGAAGCCGGCGAACGGGTGATCGTGCATCCGATGGATTGCAGCACAGGCGAATAGTGGATTTGCTTGTACGCCCATTTACTATACAGACATCCCAGCTCAGCCAATCGGGAATCCAAAGGAGCAGGTGATGGGTAGTATTAAGGATTACATGATTGATCAGGACATTGGGTTGGCGCGATGGGTTTCTAAGGTCACCCTAGTGTGTCCGGAATGTGATGATACAATCTGTAAAGAGATCGATGTTCCGGAGCCCGACTACACAGCTGAAAAGTCACGAGACATGACCGTCGGTAGCGAAGTTGAGATTGAATGCGATGGTTGTGGAGCTACCCTGGAGAGTGACGTTTGGGCTGGACCATTTGACTGCGATATAACCCTCAAAGATTACGCACATACCAGCGTCACCTGTTCGTCACCCGGTTTTGATCGCCCCCCGGAGGATTGGGACGGCTCTTGGGAAACCCCCGAACATCCAGGTCAGATCTTTGACCTTAACTATGAAGAGTTGCACGAGATCATCGATACACAGGCGAGTGCAGATGGTGGCAGTTTGATGAATCGGATGATCTTCGCTCAGATTATCACGTTTCTGGAAGCGTATTTCTGCGACAACCTCATCAAGGGACTCCAAAACCATAGAGATTGCATGATCCGATTTGCCTCCAAAGACGGTGCGATTCAAAATGACCCGATCCCAGTAGCTGACATCCTGCGCGACCCAGATGTTATTGAGAAAAGGATAGTTAAGAAGCTGAAAGAGGGCCGCCTATATCATAAGTTCGGCGCTTCACATGATCCTGCGTCAAAATCAAAGCCAAAACTTGAAGGCGTACCGCTTTGGTATCGACATGCTTTTGATTTCTCCTTAACGCCGACCGATGACCTTCTCGACGACTTGCGTAACTATACGATGCTGCGACATGACTGCGTGCACCGCAACGGTGAGACAAAAGAGGGCGAAAAACTCGCAATGTTTGATAAGGAATATTTGTTAGAGGCGCTGTACAAAGTGAAGGCGATTGTGGAACATATCGACGGGAAGATGGCCAAGCTCGGTGAGCCGAAAACTGGACTTCCCAACGATAATACAGCTCAGCTTATCATTGAAGCTGAAGCGGTCTAATCTGATGAGACGCGCAGCTATGTATAACTTCCATCCTGCCGGCCATCCGCCAGAACGCAGCTTCAGCACATCGTGTCAGTGTATCTCAGAGAGAATGAACTAGGCAAGGTATCCAGTGTGACGCGATGCAATATCTGGAAACACGCATTCCATCATGCCAGTATTTCGCTTACAACACTGCATTTAGTTTCTATGTGTTCCTTAAATGGAACCGGTTTCAACTTTCTAGATCATTCTAGGTGTTTGTGCTCGAGATCCACCTGTCGACAAGCTTCGTTGTATGCGCCAATGTGAGGTGGTGTTGCAGCGAATTATTGTTCTTTATAATTATAAGTTTACAATTTTTGCTTTTGCTATTGCGAGGAGCCCTAATTTGGACAAGGAAACGAAGAATGGCGTGCCTCCCGCGGCTGCCGGCCCTGCTGGCGCCGAGTTCGAAGTGAAGGTCGGATCAAGCTACCTTCTTTCTATGCTTGCAGATGCGCCCGCAAGAGGGTTGCCCGGATCGACCATTGAGAAAGTATCATTTCAGCAGGGCGATGATGGTTTTCCCATGGATGACGTCATCGTAACGGCGAGGAGTTCTTCAGGAGAAATAGCTACATTGGAAATACAGGCCAAGCGCTCTATTACTTTCGCGCCAAAAGATGCTGTATTTAAAAAGGTGATGTCCCAGGTTGTCGACTCGGTAAAAAAAGAGGGGTTTTGGAAACGGGACGCTCAACTGGCAATTGCTACCCATCAGGCCTCGAGACAGATAACTGGCCCATACCAAGAAGTTTTGAGTTGGGCCCGCGAAACGGATACTGAGAAATCCTTTTTCGCAAGACTGCGCAGGAAGGGAACCGCGAGCCCCGCGATGAAGTCCTTTGTTTCAACTTTTCGAAATCATCTTTCAACTTATGGAGCGAAGCATGAAGACATTGACGTATGGCGTTTATTAAAACGATTTCAGATTCTCATATTTGATTTTTCCAAAGAAAGCGGCGCAGAAGACTATTGGGCGATTGACAGGGCAAAAGGTCTCCTTGTTGAAAAAGAGCGTGACCGCGCAAGTTCACTCTGGTCTTCGATAATCACGATTGGACTGGCCACGGACACCGTTGCTGGGGTTTGCAATCGTGCACAACTCCTCAAAAAATTGTCGACAGAAGGTTTTGAACTTGAGGCGCGATGGGGTGCACGAGCAGCGTTAAGCAACTTGGCCGAGGCTTCCGGCTTTGCTATGGACGATGTATCCGGCTCGATAAAACGTATTTCCATCCCCCGGCATGACAGATTGGAGGCCGTGCATACTTCGCTTTCCAAAGGGCGTTATTTAGAAATTCAGGGTGGTTCTGGTGTTGGTAAATCGGCCATTATGAAACGATATATTTCGCAAATGGGGAATAGCCGTTCTGTTGTTTTTCTGTCGCCAAATAGAACAACAGCTGGAGGCTGGCAGGAGCTTCGGCACAAACTAGAATTTTGTGGAAATGCAAAGGAATTTCTAACTGAAGTGTCTGCATCAGGCAGCTCAATCATTTGTATCGATAACCTTGATTTCTTTTCCGAGCGCGAGAGGGTAACCGTAAAGGATCTTGTAAGAGCTGCGAAAGATGTGCCAGGCGTTCAGATCATTGCGACTTCTCGCACAAGACTTGAATATGATGAACCCAATTGGCTTCCAGCAGATATACTCGATGAACTGGGGCACGCACCGGTTGTCACAATTGGAGAACTCAGCGATCAGGAAGTGAATGAGCTAACAGCTGAAGATCCCAAGTTGGCTGCCCTCCTCAAAGAGGATCATCCAGCCGAGCGAGTGGCGCGTAACCTTTTCAGACTATCAAGGTTGGCGTTATTGCAGCACGACGATTCTCGTCTTCACACCGAAGTAGACCTCGTCAAAATTTGGTGGAAGACAGGGGATGGCAGAGATGATGATAGTCGTAGGGACCGCCAGCGTCTTTTGACATCAATGGCACAACATTACACGCAATCAATTGGGCTTTTTTCATCTGCTGAATATTCTACCTCGGCAATCCAACAATTGGTTGGTAGCGAGACACTCCTAGACCATGGAAATGATCAGGTTTCCTTCAAACACGATGTTTTGCGAGAATGGGCCGTTGCCTCTCTCTATGATTTCCAACGGAATGCACTGGAAACTATCGACTTGGGAAATTCGGGTTCGCAAAGTTTGCTCAGGTCGTATGAGTTGCAGACCCAAATGATGCTTGAGTCTGGCGATAAGCCTGGCTGGGTTGAGCGAATTAAAAAACTGTCACAATCGGATGTCCATCGCTCGTGGCAGCGTGTTACGCTCTTGGCAATTGTTCATTCGGAAGCTTCGTCTCAACTGCTCAAAGATATGACAGCAGAACTGTTGGCAGACGAAGCTAATATTGCCCAGCAGCTTGTTGCACTCGTTATCGCTTCTGAATCCCAGTCTCTCCAAGAGGCATTTTCAGAGTTTGATGGCAAATTGTCAATAATTCCCGCAGGGGTTGTCGCACCTAAGAATCTTTCGTGGGGTAGACTTGTTGTTTGGCTCTTAACGTTAGAGCAAATCCCAAATCAACTTATTCCGGTCGCGGTAGATCTTATGCGCAATTGGATGATCGTATTTGTGGGTGGAGCGCCATTCGGTGAAGCAATACTGACGCGCTTCTACGATTTCCTAATTAGGATTGAGAATGCAAAGTACTGTAGATCTTTTCAAGATCAATTTGAGTCATTTGATGGCCAGTTGTCTTCTGCCCAGATGAGGAACCTTGAGGAAAACTTACGAATTCAACTTTGCATGTTCGCAGACAAAGCCCCTGCTTTGGCAGTAGAATACCTAACCAGTATATCCGGTCGCAACGTCCCCGATCATATCGTTTCTAAAATCTTGAAAATAAGTGGGACACTGGCGAAAGCTGCTCCAAAAGAACTTTCAGATTTGACCAGAAATGCTCTGATTGCCGATCAGTCTTCCGGCAAGAGACATCGTGAAGACTACGACCAGGGTCTGTCCGACATGGATTCTAAGTTTATGCCTGCATCGCCGGTTCAGGGGCCGTTCTTTGAATTGTTGACGCATTGCCCGGAAGAAGGGGTGAGGCTTGTCAACGAGCTGGTCAACCATGTCGTTGATTTCCAGATTGATAAACGAAGTGCGGATGAGGACACTATCGTTGTGCCTTTTGATGCTGGTGAGCGTAGTTTTCGGTATTCGCAATCGTTCCAGTGGAGTCGTCATAGCGATTGCTACAGCGTCACCTCGGCTCTGATGGCGTTAGAAGCATGGGGTCATAGACGCATAGAAAACGGCGATAAGCCTTCGCAGGTAGTGCTCGACATACTTGGCTCTGAGAATGCTTCTGTCGCAGTTCTAACCGTAGCCGTAGATGTGTTGCTATCGACCGATCAGACGACCTTTGCGGATATCATGCCCTTTCTTGCTAGTCCTGAACTGGTAGCAATGGACCGCTTCAGGCCGAGGATTCAAGACCCGGGTGATTTCGATTTATTCGGCTTGTCGTCAACGCATCAAGAGCCTGCGGGTGAGGTTTCCAAATCCTACCTGAAAGGGAAGGCATCAAGGCAGACTTGCCTTGAAAATGTTATTACCCAATTTATATCTCGTGCCGGAAAAGAGATGTGTGAAGCCCTCACGCAAAGATTGCAGGCTGCGTCCGACCGCTTGGGGCAGCCTGAGTTGGGCATAGACTATGCTGACCCCAGGCTCATGGCGATGTACCTTCGCTGTCAGCTCGATTTGCAGAACTATGAAGAAACAGAGATTCTCAACGAGAAAGGTGAGCCGGTGGAGATGATGGTGTTCAAAGCACCGCCGGAGTTGTCTTACTTTACCGCCCCGCTAGATCAATTGCTTAAAAAGTCTAATCAAAGAATAGAAGAAAATCAGATTGAATTGAATGCAGGCTCAGCCGTCGAGGATCCATCCAAAGGAAATCCCGAATTTGCGGCTAAAGCGGCTAGTCTTGCCATGCTGAAAAAATCGGATGACAAGCAGTCGCTTGATTTCATTGCTGCGGCCGCTGTGCTCGTTTTACGCGATGGAGATGCTGAGCTGAACATCATGCATGGCGATTGGGCTGTAGCAAAACTTTCCGAGTTTGGCACGCAAGATGGTGACTATCACGATGGAGCATTTTCATTTCTGCGCTATAATCGGGCCGCACTAGCATTGAACGGCTTGAGTTGTGCATTAACGACACCGTTGAGCGATGAACTGCTTCGCTCAATTCTTGCCACAGTAGCAAAGCACCCGAGAGCAATTGCACCAGGGCTCCGAAACTCACTCGAAAAACTCACAACGGCTGACCCAAAGATATTGAAATCGATAGTGCGAGTTGCCATTGCGGGGTGCATCTATCCTTGGAGACACTGGCGCGATGAAACTGAATACGAAGCCAGAAAAACCCGCTCCACAGCGAGAATAGGTAAAACGATAGATGCCGAAATCAATTGGGTACTGAATGGCGAGAAAGAGCCCGGTTGGCCGGAGCTTCCACCCACTGAACCAAAGATCCGACGAGGGATTCGCATTGGAGGGAAATCTACGCTTCCGATTGATGAGCTTGAAATCACAAACGTTGACGAGGTCATTCCGAACCCAGATCATCTTATTTTTGATGATAGCTCTGTTGCACGTATTGTCATGGCAACAACGCTAGCCGCCCGGCCTGACTGGCTTCTTGAAATTCTTGATGTTTTTTGGCCTTTCACTCAGATAAAGAATGGCACGGAGACCGATGGCGAACGGGTTGATCCGCCTCAAGAGTGGAACGACTGCTATTATGCCTTGTTAGCCGAAGCGCCGATCGTGTTGGCGAAACAAGATGCCCATTGGTTGGTGAAAGAGAGGCTTATTGCGCTTCCAGATGAAGGATTCATTAGCGCTGTGTCGCCGTTTCTGCAACATTTGGATGACATGACATTTGGCGATGCAACCATTTCCGTTGAATTAGCGGTCGAATATCGGGCAGCGGTTGCTGAACGATTGATTGCGACTACCGACTGGCGTTATCTGGTAGGAGATACATCAGACAGGATGTCAGTTAATTTTCGCCCTGCGATCTCGAGTTTGTTCTATAATAGCGCATCTGCTTATCAACCTCTAACATCTCGCCTTCTCGAACCTGGAGTTCGGCGATTAGACCCCGCAATTCCATTGTTAGTGAAGTGTATTTCTAGTGCTCCATCATATGCCGTTGCCGTGTTCATAATGAATTTGGTGGAGGTCAAATTCATGCCAAGTCACAAGCCGATGGTTCTGGCTTTGGCTACTTCATGTTTGAAAAATGGTATTGTGGACCGGGAATTTTGGATTAGCACCGGGATGGGCGCAAAAGTTTGCTCGTATTTTGATAAACTTCTGAGCACGATTTCAGATCGTGAGAGTGTTGCGTTGCTAGGTCAAGAGCTGGATGACATAGTCAACCAACTCATTTTGATAGGCGTACCTGAAGCGCAACGACTACATGACGCGTTAACAGCACGCAGTTCATGAGCGCCTGAAAGGCAATTTGATCATTGTAATGATTTCTAAAGCATCGTGTAAATGGCCCCTGTCAGCTCTTATGGCTCTGATATGGTTATCCGGGCTAACCGCCTGCGTCACCGTCCAAACAACTCAGCGCCGCTAAATCAATTTGATATAGGCGTTTTGAACCCGATTCACTTGGAACCCGAAATATCTTGGTAGGATTGCCAGCATGGGGAACAAATACACCTTCACTAATCAAGCCGGCAATTACAGACTTGGCATCCAGACCTTGCAGGATTTCTTTTAGCGGTGAGGAAAGGAAATAATAGGTTTGCCTCTCGGATTTCGTGCCCTCATTCTCGAGCTTCACATATCCATAGCGGTTAGTAACAATTATCCGCCGTGGGTCACGATCCCAACTTGAAAACCGGCTGGCCCCATGCACCTCAATCGCCTCCGAGATCCGCATGCGAGCTTCAGAAACCTCGCTAGAACCAATGCCACCACGTTCGCGCAACCAGTCATTAAAGCAACCCAGTGCAGCTCTCGTGGCCTCACCATCTGACCAACCGGTAATGCCACGTGCGGTTGCCAGTTCCCCGGCCGCAGCCACAAGGGCGAAACGATCTGCCACTCGGATCACCTGCCCATCAGCGCCGGTAGGGAATTGATTTTCCATGAACAAGCGGCGTTTCTTGGCGATCTCATCACGGATCATTTCGGCGTTGGTTGCGAGCACCTTCACCCAGGCCCGCGAAGCCGTGCCATAGAACTTGCCGACGGCCTTTTTGAACTCTTGCGCAAATGTTGACGGATCGTCCGCGCCGTGGATATTCTCGAATATACCCATGCCCGCGCCGGCATCGGCCCGAAGGTCAATTACGCGCACCCCCATGCCGGCCGCCATACGCCCGCCGCCTTCCTTGATTTTGTCGGCGAGGCCAATTTCACCGGTTGATAGAAACAACACCCGCCACTCAAGAACCTTGCGCGCCTGGCCTTCGCGCCCGGCGCGAGCCTTGCCCTTACCGTTTGCGAGCATATAGGCAGCGTTTCCGGCCGCTTTCGCATCCACCAGTGCCAATTCGTCCAGGCAAAGCAGAGCATCGCAAGAAAGAGCGGCGATACTTTCCAGCGCATTGTCGGTTGCCCGCCATTGGCGCGGATAGCCGCGCATTCCACCACCGCCCCATACGCTTCCCGCAACACCTAGCGCTGTTGATTTTCCTGAACTTGAAGCCCCGCGAAAGTGAAAGCCGCCGCCTTCGTCTCCGGTCATCGCAAGAATTGGCGCAGCAAGCCCGGTACAGATTGCCAGTACCAGGCGGGAATTGCCCACAGCCCGCGCGGCAATTTCGGATTGCCATTCCTTTAGAGTACCTGCCACGTTGAAAGCATGATCTTGCCGCTCCGTACTTTGCAGGATCACCTGTTCCGTTTCGTCATCCGCTCCTATGGTTTCATCGGGGAAAACGAAAGTCTTTCCATGCCAACCAATGTTAGATACGCAGCGGGCGCGCTGAGCCGGCTCGGCAGAAATAAGATATTCCAGTAACCAATTTCGTGAATTTCGCCCAGGCATCAGCTCAAACCCAAAACGTAGCAGCTCAGACCGCAAGCCTTCCCCTGATCCGGCTGTAAGCGCTAACGGCATTGGCCACAGGTGGCGAATGCCATCTCTATCAACAATTTCCAGTAACCGGCCCCAATCTTCGCCATCCTGATTGCGGGTTAAAGCTACAACGTGCAATTCAGATCCAAACCGTTCAGATTTCTTAACAATAGAACCGTCAGATCCCTCATATTCCACGCGGCGATATACGCCGGATTCATCCACCTTGAAGGGGAAGTTTCTGGGTTGTTTGCGTTGGGCCTTCCCGTTCCGCCCAGCGGTTGATTTTTTCTTGGCGTTAGCGGATTTTACCGCGCCCTCTACCAGCTCATTTATGCTATTTTCGCCGCTCATTGCCGACCCCTTAGAACATCGTTGAAATCATTGCCGGCTTCGGCCGGGTGGATGATCGACACTGCGCGACCGTCAGCCTGTAAACGCCCCGCCATGATCTCGGCAGCGGAAAGCCCGGCTTCATCATTGTCCGCACAAAGGATCACCACGCCGGCCACGGGTGGCGGGGGTAAGATCAACCCTTTCATGCCGCTTGTGCTTAAAGTGGCCCACACGGTCAGGCGCGAGGCCCGTGCCACTGACAGGGCCGTCTCTATCCCCTCCGCCAATGCAATCACCGGCGCATCCGGGCCGAAACGAACAGATCCCCCGGAGGAAGGCCCTAGCATCATCTTTGCTGGTGTCACATCGGCCTTACCGGATCCGTCCGGCTTTAAATACGTACGATGAATACCCAGCGGCTCGCCCTTTGGCCCGCGAATTTGTGCGAGTATAGCCGGCAGTTTCTGGCCGCTCGATGAGTGCAACGTTTCCGGGTGGAAACGCAGCGTGTTCTTCATTTTGTTAAAGCGCAGCCCCGCAATTCCGCGCACCTCGCATAAGTACCGCTCCGCAGCCGTTCCTTCGCAGGATGTGCCCGCCCTGAAAATATCATGTGATACCTTTAGGCGGTGGGCTTGCCGGCGCAGATCCTCGGCCTTTTGCCGCTTCAACTCCGTAGGGTCGGGCGGTTTGGCATTATGTCCGCGCCCTGAAATAATTCCACGGCGTTGAAGTTCGCCCATTACTGAGCGCCCATCACAACCAGCATGGCATTTGACGAGCAACCGGCCGTCAGATCCATTGGAGACAGATAGGGCAGGGGTTTTAGTGTTATCATGGGCGGGACAAAGACAAATCCAGCCACGCCCGCTCTTGTGCCCGTTCAAGGCGCGAGCAACCTGTTCAGCTTCAGTCATTGATCTACTCGCTACTATTTTTTTCAGAGGCGGCGGGCTGGATTGTTCCAAAGCGGTCACGCAGCGAGCGGATAACCCCGAATAGAACTATTGAGCCGGCACACATCACACTACCGGATGTTTGTGCCCTGAGCAGAGGATCTCGACTATCGGTTGCACGAGAAAGCATAAGGTCCAGATCCACAATGCTGCGCTCGATGGCTGCTATTACCCCCTCGAGTTCGGTGGCGAACTGATCAATTTCGCGGCGATCAATATCCGTGAAGCTGTTAGCATTTTGATTGTTCATTTTTACGCCCTCACATCAGAAGTTGAGTTGACGCGTTGAGCCTCGATCCATTCGCGCAGATCTGCTACGCGGTAACGAACGGAAGATCCAATTTTGTGATAACTTGGCCCATTGCCACGCACAGCGGCAATTTCAAGAAATCGGCGGGAAATACCAAAATTCAGTTCTACTTGTGGCCGTGAAAGCAGAAGGTCATCGGGAAGAGTGTTTTGTTGCATAGTGTTGCGCTCCGTTACGGTTTGAATGTGGGAGCACAATTGTTCAGCAAGTTTGTTTTGTCTTGGGAGGAAAATGGATAAAAGTTGGTGGAAAATATTACGCGAAAATAGGCCAGACAATCTGGGAAATTAAAAGTTCGCGTAACACTTTGATGTTCCGAATTAAAAGTTGGAGAATATTTTAATACTCTACATTTCGGAGCTCAACACCGATCAGCTTTCTAATCCGATCTTGTATCGAATCGTAATCACTGCCGAAAAGACAAGAGGCGCTTTCATCGATGCGAATTTGCCATCCATATGCATCCAACAATTTTCTAGCGGCCGCGCGCGCGCTTTTTACTTTGCCGGCTAAATACATCTCAACACCTTCCTCTACAAATGGCCGGTCATACACTTCATAGCTAGGCCGCCCTGGGCGGCGCTTGGCAGTTTTTTTAAATGAAAGATAGCTAATCGGTTTCATTGAAATGATAGGAATGCAAGGAGTGGGAATCGTTGCGCCCTGCATCGCTTTTCCAAGATTTGCTGCAGTATTCAAATGATCCTTCAGGCCGGGCCCCATAGCTTCGCTCATTCGCTTCGCACGCTCTGATTGGGCGGATAGTCTATCCTGGAAGGAGACTATACTTTCTGGCGAAAAGCCCAGGCCATCCGCGAGCTCTAGATTTTCAAATGCCCGGGAGGCTTTGGCATTTACCCCCTCAATCGACTTAATGAAATTATCTGGAATCGAAATTTTGTACTCTTTAACTGCTAACATACTCGTACCCTACACAAGTGCTCACACATAATCAGAGCGCGGCAATCCGGTGCGAGTTCTCGGACGTTCGGGATCAGCCTAGCCGTGCGATTTCACGTTAGCCATTGGCATAACCAGTAGACAACGAATTATTATAAGAAAATGTTAAGTATGCGGACGAAACACAACATGTTGATTTTAATAATCCGCACAAAGCGGCCATTTAGAGGTGTTTTTTTGCAAATGTTTCAAACACGCATTCGGGGCTTGGCTTGCGTCGAATTGCATGGGCTACATCTGGATAGCGCATAGCCTTGTCCGCCGTTACAAAAATAAATTGCGTGTAACATGTAACGCCAACTTTTGTAATGATATTATTGTTTATAATCAACATCTTGTCCGACATGTTACAAAGTTACAAATGTTACACGTTTTTTGAGCAGGGTAGGTAATGTAAAACCACAAATTGTAAACCGAAATACACAACATGTAGTATGTTCGTCGATCCCGTTAACTCACCTATTTACGGTGCAGTTTTACTATTTCCGCGCCATCTTCATTGCCCTTCATTGCGTTAGAAATCCGGTTGCCAACCTGTTCGGCCGCCGCCCGGATCGGATCATCAGCAAGGTGCGCATATCGGGCGGTTGTCTTTACGTCCCGATGCCCCAGCAACGCGCCGATCATCGGCAACGACATGCCGCCGGCAATTGCCGCCGATGCGAACGAGTGGCGCAGGTCATGGAGCCTGACGCCCTCTAGGTCGGCCGCTGTGCGAATGAGCGCCCACGGGTCTTTGATGTTCGTTAAAGGTTTTGCCGGGTCGCCAGCGCCGTGCCCGCCGCGAATAACGAAGCCCTTGCCGTTTTCCGGTTGTTCCAAACCCTGCAATACCTCTCGCGCGGCCGGTGGCAGATGAATGAACTTTTTGCCGGTCTTAGAATCTGGCAGTTCAGCCCGTTGGGCTTGCCAATTGATATACTCCCAGCGAAGGCCAAGGATCTCCCCGACTCGTGCCCCGGTGAATACGAGCAAGCGGATAGCGTTGACCGCCTGCAGGTTCACAGAAACCGGTTGCACGTTGCCGCGCTTGCGTTTGGTAGTCAGCTCCCCGCGCTCGGCCCGTGCCAGGACGTCGCCCAGCGTCGCAAATTCCTTTTCCGATAGAAATCGTTCGCGCGCCTTTTCTTCAAACCGCTGCACCCGCAGGCAAGGGCTAGATCCATCGGGGCGCAACCCCCAAATTTCGGCCAGCGAAAACGCCTTAGATAACAACGCAAGCGTACGGTTGGCCTGATAAGGTGTGGATGCAAGCGAGCCGTGAAACTTGGATATATCCGCACGGGATACGTCCCGTACTTTCAAGCGCCCTAGCGCTGGGCGGATGTGGTTTTCAATCGTGTGTTTAACGTTCCTAACTGTGCTGGGTTTGTTGTTCCGCTCAGAGTGTTCAATAATGTATCTGTCCATCAAGTCCGAGACGGTGGGAGCGTTGCGTCGATTGTTCCTATCGGAAGCGGGGTCGCCGCCGGCCGCAACCTCAGCCGCCCATTGCCGTGCAATCTCGCGGGCCTGATCAGGTGTTATCGTGCCATGAACACCAATGACCGGTTCGCGACTGCGGCCAGACCTGCCGCCGTTGGCCCGATAGCGAAACACATAGGATTTCCGCCCAGTAGGACTGATCCGAATTCCAAAGCCTGCAAGCTCGGTATCCCAAGCTACGAAGCGGGCATCCAAAGGCTTGAGCGCATCGACTGCCCGTTTGGTAATTTTCAAGCTTTTTCGCATTTCCTAGACCTCCATTTTGGCGAGCACATGGCGAGCACCGTTTTCCATTTGGCGAGCACATGGCGAGCACGGGAGGCGCAACCCTACGCAACTCCATGCAAGAGTATATGTCTATTTACCTATGTATAACAAGAGACTATGCATGCTGACGCAACTCTGTGAAACTTGGAGAAATGACAAACCGCCTGACTTCTAATCAGCAGGTTGCAGGTTCGAGTCCTGCAGGGGTCACCAGTTCCTTCACAGACTAGCGGCCTAACCCTTTTATTTTTCAGATTATCTGGATGCCGCTTGAATTGGGACTGGCCAATCTGCCGACTAAACCAATCGTGGGCTAAAGCCCGAGTTCCAAAAATCGTCCATCGCTCCAGATTTGGGAAATATTGGCCCATGTGGTATTCTGGTCAGCATTCAACAATATGCAAAATTCATGCAAGGAGGAAACAATGTCGGTTTTTGAAAAGGTTCACAGCGCCATAGCATCAGGCGACTCTAAAAAATTTACAGATCTGTTTGACGATGATTTTGAATTCGTCCGTCATCAAACTGGAACTTCGATGAACAAAGCGGAAATGAGTGCTATGATTCCGGAAATGATAAGCAACGGTGTATTCAAGAGCGAAAGCCATCGGTTGCTTTACGAAAATGATGATATATTGGTCGAACACTACATCATGAGTTTCCCTGATGGGACTAGTGAAGCTGTTATCGGCGTAAACTCGCTTCGTGACGGAAAGATCGTTCGATTGGAAACGGGCGCGACGTCGCTTAAATAGTCAAATTCGCGCAAATTGCTTCGGAATTACGGTGATCCCTGCAATGCGTCCTTAGCAATTATTAAGCTTTGGGCTTATTAGTGTTGACTTCGGATTGTCTCCGAGCCGGGCACTTTGATTGTTTATACCGACTTAGCGATGGAGGCGCGAGGCTTTCGCGTTTGGCAGCCATAGTGGATAGCGGACATACACCATGGCTGCTGAAAGAGTTTCCTCTGCCTATATAGAGGCAACGTTCCAACCAAAATTTTATTTGGATTTGGTGGGCTTTTTTCCCAAAATAATCATAGCTAGTATCTCGTCGTCCGTCACATCGTCTACCTTTTCGGTGCCGACAAGTTTACCGTTTTTCATCACACTTATACGATCGCATAGTTCCATAACGTCGTGGATGTCGTGACTTATCAGGAATATTCCGATTCCTTCAGCTTTTAGTTGATTTATCAGTTTTGAAACCATTTCGGTCTCCTGCGGTCCAAGCGCTGCTGTAGGTTCATCCATTATTAGGATGCGTGCGTTAAAATAAACCGCTCGCGTAATGGCCACAGACTGTCGTTGCCCACCCGAAAGTGCGCTAACGGGAGACTTGAAGTTTGCAAAATTTGGATTGAGGCGCTGCATTATTTTGCGGGTCTCGGCCTCCATCGCGTCATCGTCTACCATACCGTATCTATTTACGATCTCGCGACCCAGAAACAGGTTTGATGCCGCATCAAGATTATCGGCTAACGCCAATGTCTGATAAATCGTCTCGATATTATAGGCTCGAGCGTCGCGCGGATTGTTGATCGTGGCCTTCTCGCCGTTTACGAAAATCTCACCCGCGTCAGCTTTGTAAGCGCCCGATAATACTTTGATCAAAGTTGATTTTCCGGCGCCATTGTGGCCCAGAACTCCGACGACTTCGCCCGGATACAGATCAACGCTGACATCGTTTACGGCTTTAACGCCGCCAAATGCCAGTTCGATATTTTTCATTTCGATTAGTGGAGTTTGCTTGTTCATAATCAATCCCCCTATACGCCAGCACGGCGGCGATAAACGATGTCGATAAATACAGCCAGCACAAGTACGACGCCAACTACGATGGATTGCAATGGCGCGTCAACGCCAACCATCGCCATCCCAGATTGCAACGATTGCATAATAACTGCACCAATTATCGCGCCGTAAATTGTGCCTATGCCGCCGGACAGTGCCGTTCCGCCAATAACGGCGGCCGCAATAACGCGAAGCTCGTCGAGTACGCCAAGATCGTTACCAACAGCCCCCAAACGTGCCGATGCGATCACGGCGGCAATCGCCGTTAAAGCACCCATTAATGCGAATACTTTTACGGTTAACAAGCGAGTGTTAATACCAGACAGTTCTGCTGCGTCAGGGTTGCCGCCTGTTGCAAATACGTATCGGCCAAATCTGGTTTTCTGCGCGACCACAGTCATAACAATGGCCACCACCAAAAGAATGATCACAGGGATTGCGATGCCGTGTGAAATGAACAACCCATCCGCCGGATATTCAATTCCCTGCGCTTCGGCGTACCGCTTTGCAGCGCCTTTGGGTAATGGGTAGGCGTTCATTATGACGACGTAACCCAAAATCAACAATGTAACGATGCCGCCCAGCGCGTACTCGGCCCAAAGTGGTTTAACATTGAAACCGTGGTTCGATTTACGCCGTCTTGCCAGTACAATCGTTACGACGGCGGCAATTGTTGCAACCATCCCGACCAGCCAGCTGAGCTGCGAACCAAGCGTTCCTTCTACGCCGCCACCAAGCATACGGAAGGTGCTATCAAGTGGCGCAACGGTTTGTCCTTGTGTAACCCACCATGCGGCACCTCGCCATACTAACAGCCCGCCGAGGGTTACGATGAATGCAGGAACCGTCAGATAACCGATTATCCATCCCTGGAATGCGCCGATTATTGTTCCAAGCAACAGACCCACCACCGCGGTGATCATCCAGATACTCCAATGGCCAAAACCCAGATATTCGGGAAGAATGTTAAGTTGAAGTGTTCCCATCACCATGCCGATAAAACCCAGCAACGCGCCTACGGACAAATCAATGTGCCGGGTGACGATAACAAATACCATTCCAGTCGACATAACAGCAACCGATGCTGTTTGGACCGAAAGGTTGAATAAATTACGCGGGGTCATAAACCGCCCGCCCGTCGATAAATCGAAGACTATCCACAATAGGACCAACGCTCCGATCATTCCTAAAAGGCGTAGATCAATGCCGACGGCACCTACTACATTTCGCATGGCTTTTTTCATTGGACGACCCTTCGATGCTGGACACTACTATGGGCGCGCGTGTGCGCAGTATCAGAGTAGTCGAATTTCGTGTGAATTGGAAAGGTTCCTCCTCCGACGTTGTCGGAGGAGGATACTTTACTTAGTTACAAGCCGCGCGTGTACCAGCAGCAACGCCAGCACAAAGCTTGTCTTTTGCGATCCAACCAGCGTCGATAACGTCGCTTAGGTTGCCTGCTGAAACTGGCACAGGTGCCAAGAACATTGCGGACAAGGTTGTACCCGATGGGGATGTCCAAGAAGCAGCGCCAGCGACATCTGCATTCATAGTACCGCCAGCCAAAGCAACGGCGATTTCACCGGCAGCTCTACCAAGTGCGCGTGCATCTTTCCAAACAGAAACCGTCTGTGTACCCAAAGCAACACGGTTAAGTGCTGCGTGGTCGCCATCTTGACCAGATACAGGAATGCCTTCCATGCCCTGTGCGGTAAGTGCCGCTACAACGCCACCAGCAGTACCATCGTTTGATGCTACAACAGCGTCAACATTGTTGTCTTGTGCTGTTAGGATCTGCTCCATGTTACGCTGAGCGTTCGCAGGTGCCCAACCGTCAGTGTAGGCTTCTGCAACGATAGTGATATCACCGGCGTCGATCGCAGCCTGAAGAACCTCTTGCTGACCACCACGTAGGAAGTCTGCATTTGGATCAGTTGGCGAACCTTTGATCATCACGTAGTTACCAGTCGGCTGGGCCGCCAAAACTGCGCGTGCCTGCATGCGACCAACTTCAACATTGTCGAAAGTCAGATAGAATGCGCGACTGTCTTCGATCAGACGGTCGTATGCGATCACAGGGATGCCCTCATCAGCCGCTGCGGAAACAGCAGGTCCGATTGCCGACGCGTCTTGTGCCAGAATGATCAGCGCGTTTGCGCCACGTGCAATCAGGCTTTCGACGTCAGAAAGCTGTTTTGCGGACGAGCTTTGTGCATCCGAAGAAATGTAATCAACGCCAGCAGCATCAAGCGCAGCTTTGATAGCACCCTCATCAGTTTTCCAGCGCTCTTCCTGAAAGTTTGACCAGCTAACACCGACGATTAGATCGGCGGCGAATGCCGATGTCGCAACAACTGTGCTAAGCGCAGCAGCTGCAATAATTCCTAATTTTTTCATTGTATCCTCCCAAGTATTTATATGCGCACGGGAAACCTCGCAGGCTCTCCGTGTCATTGACGACTATGCTCTATTTTAATTTGCTAATCAAATTAAATAATACTAGCGTTACGTGGGTTGCGTACTTTTTTGTGAAAGTCGATGCTGCGATCAATACAATTACGTGTAAACGAAGGGGAAATTCGAGTTGCAAAAAATCAAACCAACAAGCGACGCCCGTAAAACTGGCACAGATTTGGTTTTTTCCGCGATACGACAAACCTCGCCGACTCCCCGAATCGATATTGTTAGGATAACCGGATTAAGCCCCGCGACGGTCACAAGTATTACAGCTGATTTAATTGCCAACGGACTAATCGAAGAAGTGCCAGCGGCCAAAACAGCCAAATATCAGAAACGTGGTCGTCCACGGGTCGATCTGAAAATACGCGGTGCGGCGCATTTGGTCGCCGGAGTGAAGTTGACCGACAAAATAGTTACCGTAATAATACTAGACTTCGATGGAGCGCGGATTTCCGATTTTTCTCTACCGACTGAAAAACCGATCCACTCGTCCCTTGAAACCGTCGATCTTCTAGATGATGCGCTAAAGCAGGCGCTCGCGAGTGCGAATTTGGAAATTTCAGACATTTCTGGGGTCGGGATTGGGATTCCCGGCATTGTTGATGGACCGTCAGGGTATGTTTATTGGTCCCCTGCGATATCGGATCGAAAAATATTTCTTCAGGACATGTTGATCGAACGATTGGAAGTCCCGGTATTTTTGGACAATGATGCAAATTTAGTGGCAATTGCAGAACAACGATTTGGTTTGGGCAGAGAAGCAAGAAACTTTATTGTTGTTTCCGTCGAACAAGGCGTTGGGATGGGTATCGTTATCGACGGTAAATTGCACCGCGGATTTCATGGGTGTGGGGCCGAATTAGGACATACGAAGGTACATCTAGATGGAGCACTTTGCAGATGCGGACAGCGGGGCTGTCTTGAAGCATATGTTGGTGACTATGCCTTGCTTCGCGAGGCGAGTACTGCGTTGGACTCCCTTTCGGGAAAGAGTCCCGACGTTCAGATGGATATTCTGCTTAGCGAAGCCAGACAGGGAAACCAGTTAGCTGTGTCCATAATCGAAAGGGCCGGAAGAATGTTCGCGATGGGGCTTGCCAACGTTGTTAATATTTTTGCGCCAGAACTAATAATATTGGCTGGTGAGAGAATGCGATACGATTACGTTTATGGTGGTGAAATGATTGCAGAAATGAAAAAATCTATAATGCAAGCCGGTGCGCCGTCGCCGGAAGTGCGTGTTCACAAATGGGGTGACCTAATGTGGGCAATGGGTGCCGCCGCATTTGCGATAGATGGCGTATCTGAGATAGCCCTAAAGGAACTCAACTAAATGATCCTTAAGCTCCAGTTGGCAATTTCTTTGATCTCCGTTATCGGGGCTAGCGCACAGCCAGTTTTTACCGATGTCGCTTCCGACCTCGATCTTACACATCAATATACTGGAGGGTGGGAACATTTCGTCGGCGGCGGCATCGCAAGTTTTGATTGTGATGCAGATTTATTACCTGAATTGTATGTCGCCGGAGGGGCCTCAAGTGCATCCCTGTTTCGAAACAAAAGCAGCCGGGGCGGCGACGTTAATATGGTGAACGATACTCCCGTAGAGCTCGCGTTAACTGACGTTACGGGCGCGTACCCGGTCGATATCGATAGCGACGGATTGTTGGATCTGTTCATCATGCGGGTTGGCGAAAACTACCTAATGAAAGGTGGACCTGATTGTTCGTTTAAGAAATTCGATCTGGGTTTCGATGGCGGTGATCGATGGACAACGGCATTTTCCGCGACATGGGAAGCCGGAAATACAATGCCTACAATGGCTATTGGCAATTATGTAAATAGAAAAGATCCTGATGGACCATTTGAGGCATGCGACACCAATTTCCTGATGCGTCCAGATAATCGACAATATTCCAGCATTCCGCTGATCCCTAGTTTTTGTCCGTTGTCCATGTTGTTTTCGGATTGGGGGCGAAGCGGTAGACAAGACCTGCGCACCAGCAATGATCGACACTACTATGTGCGCGGCGGAAACGAGCAGTTGTGGGCGATAGAGGACACTCCTCGCCTTTACGATGAATCCGACGGATGGTCTGATTTCAGTATTTGGGGCATGGGGATAGCGAGCAGAGATTTATCGGGCGACGGGTATCCCGACGTTTTTCTTACCAGCATGGGGGACCAAAAAATGCAGGTGAAAGACGCATCCGTCGAAGGCCCGACTTTTCTGAATGCAACGTACGAACGCGGCACGACCGCGCATAGACCGTATACGGGTGGTGACGGACGCCCATCTACAGGATGGCACGTTGAATTTGGTGATGTGGACAATGACGGTCTGGATGATGTTTTCATTGCAAAAGGTAATGTCGAGCAAATGCCTGGCAGCGCAATGTCCGACCCGAACAACCTTTTAGTACAAAACACGGATGGTACTTTTATCGAAATGGGACTTGAGGCAGGTGTCGCAAGTATGGATCGATCACGCGGAGCAGCTCTAATCGACATAAATTTGGATGGAATGTTGGATTTGGTTATCGTCAACCGTCGCGCCCCAGTTGAAGTATATCAGAATGACACGCAAACAACGGGCAACTGGCTTTTATTGGATGTTCGGCAATCCGGCATCAATTCACGCGCTGTTGGCGGTTGGTTAGAAGTATCGGACGGCAACAACATTTGGCATCGTGAAATAACCATTGGCGGCGGGCACGCCAGTGGCAGTTCAACGTTTGCGCATTTTGGGCTTGGAAACTCAGACGCAATAGAATTGCGCATTATTTGGCCAGACGGTGCTTTGTCAGATTGGCTGGGTTTGGACGCAAATCAGATACTCAGGCTTGATCGCAGTGAGGACAACATAAGCGTGACAAACCTCTAATCGACCGGCAAACCACTGGGGACGCGGTCGGGCACACCGAGGCGACCGTACAAGCTCGTTTCGTCGCTCAAACTGCGAAGAAACGCCAATATCGCTTCAACTTCGTGATCTTCGAGCGCTATCGGATCCAATTCGTTCGCGGCAGCGATCGCTGCAACCTCCGACGGATTGTCCAATATCGCCCAATCTTGCGCACCTTCGAAAGTGGGAAAAATTGCTTGGCTTCGGTCGTAATCGTTCAGGCTGTTTATCGGGTCGAGGTGATGCCGAACGACGGCTTCAAGCGTGGAATATGCACCATCATGACCATATGGGCCTGTCGCAGAAATATTCCGTAGACTAGGCGTGCGGAATTTATACGCATCTTCAATTTGCCCAGTCACGCGGATGCGCCCCGTGTCGCGGTTATGAGCCTCGAAGCGTGCTGCCTTACCCGGCCCGATTTGCGGTATCGCGATGGCGTGAAATTTGTGGTCGGTCTGGAATAGTCCAGAATGACAAGTGGCACACTCCGCCTTGCCGTAAAATAGTTCTAATCCCGCGACAGAATCGTCGGGCAAATTCTGACCGTCCAAATGGCGATCAAACGGGCTATCGTCGGCTCGCCATTCAAATGCGATGAAGTCTGCCACTACGTTCGAGATATCTGTGAACCGGATTTCGCGTGTTCCGATCACCTTGTCAAACATCTGCCGATATTCGGGAATACCCGCGACTCGGGCGGAAATTAGATCCCACGCACCGTTTTCATGCGTCAAAAATCCTTGGCGAACAGCCTTTGATACATCACTCTCAGAATATTGCCCCGCCATTTCGTCTCCGGACAAAACTGGGAACATAGCTTGCGCCGACAAGATACTGTCAAAGCCAGCCACCATTTCCTCTGCTAACGGTGTGCGGATGCCAGATGGTCTTGAGTCGTCGGCCTCAAGTCTTCCATCGTGGAATAATGATGTAAATTCGGCGGCACCTAAATTGAATAGCGCAGGTGCATTCCGCCCAATTCTCTGTTCTGGCATATTGGCATTGTCTGGTCGGCGTTCTGGGCCAAGACCTATGCCTCCTTCGCCTAAGGCCAAAGATACACCGTCAGATGTGCCGAACTTTGGATGGTGGCATGTTGCGCATGCGATATTTTTATTGCCGCTTAAGATTGGGTCATAAAATAACAGATGCCCGAGGGCGACATCATCGTCGGAAGCGATGGAAAATACCGCTTGCGGAAACACAGGCAATCCTTCAGCGGAGACCATCTCTGCCGAGAAAACCGCAATAGCCGCCAAACAGCACGATATCATTTCTTGATTTAATTTTGTCATCGAATTAAAGTGTGGCACTGGTTGACGCGAAATGCAACACCTGTACTTGAGCTTTGGCAATTTAAGGAAAATCACATGTACTTAGGTCTCGATCTGGGCACTTCAGGGCTAAAAGGATTGCTAATGGACGAGGCGCAGTCTGTTGTTGGCTCGGCGAGCGCACCGTTGGAAGTATCGCGCCCACATGACGGCTG
Source organism: Rhodobacterales bacterium 52_120_T64 (assembly GCA_002162875.1). Classification (GTDB taxonomy): domain Bacteria; phylum Pseudomonadota; class Alphaproteobacteria; order Rhodobacterales; family Rhodobacteraceae; genus NORP23. The sequence continues at coordinate 184,445 of MABA01000024.1, forward strand.
GTCGGAACAGGACCCTGACGCATGGATTTTCGCAGCGGAAACAGTGATCGACACACTTTGTAAGAGATATCCGTCAGAAATGAAGGCGCTTCATGGAATTGGCCTGTCGGGACAAATGCACGGTGCAACACTTGTTGATCGGGCAGGCGATCCATTGCGTCCTTGCATGCTTTGGAACGATACACGCAGTCATACCGAAGCAGTGGAGCTTGATTCCGACCCGATATTCAGGTCAATTTCCGGTAATATCGTTTTCCCAGGGTTCACAGCGCCTAAAATATTGTGGGTACAACGAAACGAGCCGCAGATATTCGAACAAATATACAAGGTTTTGTTGCCGAAAGATTACTTACGGCTATGGCTGACGGGTGAATACATATCCGACATGTCAGATTCAGCCGGCACAAGTTGGTTGGATGTTGCCAAGCGCGATTGGTCAGACGAATTATTGGAAAAAGCAGGACTGACACGAGGTCACATGCCTGAATTGGTCGAAGGCAGCCAAGAAGGTGGCCGTTTGCGTTCTGATCTGTCAGCGCGCTGGAATTTGCCAGACAACATCGTTGTTGCAGGCGGGGCGGGTGACAACGCGGCCTCGGCAATTGGTATGGGCACTATCCATGCCGGACAATCATTCGTATCGCTAGGTACCTCGGGGGTGCTATTTGCCGCCAACGATGCCTATTTACCAAAGCCCGAGAGCGCTGTTCACACCTTCTGTCATGCGTTGCCAAACACATGGCATCAAATGGGAGTTATCCTGTCGGCCACGGATTCATTAGAATGGTATGGCAAAATCGCTGGCAAATCGGCGCAGGAGTTGACTGCAGAACTAGGGGATACTTTGCTGCCACCAAGCACCGTTCGATTTTTGCCTTACCTTGGCGGCGAACGTACACCACACAACGACGCTTCTATTCGGGGCGCTTTTGTTGGTCTTTCTCACTCGGACGATACAGCTACATTGACTGGCGCCGTGTTGGAAGGCGTAGCTTTTGCACTTCGCGACAATTTGGAAGCGCTTCGCGCGGCGGGAACCGATATCTCGCGGGTTTTGGCAGTGGGCGGCGGATCTCAATCCAGATACTGGCTTGAAGTCATAGCAACAATACTTGAAATACCGGTGGATATTCCCAAAGATGGTGAATTCGGTGCAGCCTTTGGCGCAGCGCGTTTAGGCTTGCTGGCTGCGACCGACACCGACCCAGTAGACGTTTGTCTGCCGCCTGAAATCGCACAAACTATTGATCCTAATTCTGCGTTGGTACCCGCGTTTACCGACGCTTATCAATCATATATTTCGACATACCCGTCCTTGAAAGGAATCTAACATGACTAATTTTTTCGGCGACATTTCCCGAATTGAATTCGAGGGGGCAGACAGCACAAATCCGCTCGCATTCCGTCATTATAATCCAGACGAAATCGTGATGGGGAAATCGATGGAAGACCATTTGCGATTTGCTGTAGCCTATTGGCACTCATTCGCATGGCCCGGTGGTGACCCTTTCGGCGGTGAAACTTTTCAACGTCCATGGTTCGGTGAGACGATGGAACTTGCGAAAATGAAAGCAGATGTTGCGTTCGAGATGTTTGATATCCTCAACGCTCCCTTCTATTGCTTCCACGATGCGGACATGCGACCAGAAGGATCAAATTTCTCCGAGACTAAACGCAACCTCGAAGAAATGGTCGATTACCTCGCGCTGAAAATGGAATCTAGCCGCACCAAGTTGCTTTGGGGAACGGCGAATCTATTTTCAAACCGACGTTTCATGTCCGGTGCATCGACCAACCCTGATCCTGATGTTTTCGCCTATTCCGCTGCGACGGTCAAAACCTGCATGGATGCGACGCATAAACTCGGCGGGCAAAACTATGTTCTTTGGGGCGGGCGTGAAGGTTACGAAACACTGTTGAACACCGATATGGGTCAAGAATTGGACCACATGGGCCGTTTCTTAAACATGGTGGTCGAATACAAGCACAAAATCGGATTTGAAGGCGAAATCCTTGTCGAGCCCAAGCCGCAGGAACCGTCCAAACACCAGTATGATTTCGATGCTGCAACCTGTTATGGTTTCTTGCAGAAATACGGCCTCGAAAACGAAGTGAAACTGAACCTTGAACAAGGTCACGCTATTCTCGCAGGGCATTCATTTGAACATGAAATCGCGACGGCAATTGCGATGGGCGCACTCGGATCCATTGATATGAATCGCAATGATTACCAATCTGGCTGGGATACGGATCAGTTTCCGAACAACACGCCTGAGGTCGCGTTGGCCTACTATCATATTTTGAAAGCAGGCGGGTTAGGCAAAGGCGGCACCAACTTTGATGCAAAATTGCGTCGCCAATCTCTTGATCCGGTGGATCTTATAGCGGCACATATAGGCGGCATGGACATCTGCGCGCGTGGCTTGAAGGCCGCAGCAAAAATGCTTGAAGATGGTGGAATGGAAGATGCGCTTGCAGAGCGGTATTCGGGGTGGAACACCATTGAGGCGGCAAACATGCTGACTAACGATACTTTGGACACCATCACAGACAGGGTTCTCGCCAAAGACATCAACCCTGAGCCACGTTCGGGTCGTCAAGAAATTCTTGAGAACTACATTAACCGCTTTGTATAGCTGACCGTCGGTCATCTGATCGATAGGTGTGGATATGTGGCAGCAAGAGCTAATCGCTAGACGTCTTTATAGAGACAGACGGTGGTGGGCATAAGAATTTCGACCACGCGAGTGCGAGGAATTTGATGTCAGGTGAAGTGTACAAACACTAAGTCCAGTCGCATGAAACCAATGTTGGACTGGAGGGATCATCCTCCAGTCCAATTTTTTGAAAAACAGTGGGGCCTTATTGTACCACTGTTTCGATGGGTTTGCTAAGATCGATTCCTTCGACATCAGCGCCGTTTACCAAGTCTTGCGTATAAATTTGCGCGGCCTTGGCCCATGCAACCTGTTCCAGTTTTTCCATGATTTGGTGCTTCACGGCGTCGAACGGCAATTGTTGTCCTTCGGCTTTTTCGTCCATGCGGACGATGTGAATCCCGAAACGTGTTTCCACGGGTTCTGGGTGCAAATCGCCAGCGGCGAGGATATCTAGCACAACTTCGAATTCAGGAACCGTATCACCTGTGCCAATTTGGCCCAGCGTACCGCCTGCATCTTTGGACGGACAATCCGAGTTGCTCTTGGCGATATCCGCGAACGCTTTGGAGTTCTTCTGGATTGTCGTGATGAACTCCGATGCGTTCTTTTTGGCAACGTCGCGGGCTTCCTTATCTTCAGGTTTAACCGCGAAAAGGATGTGGGCCGGTTGGAACAAGTTTGGTGAACGGAAGATTTCCTTGCGAGTGTCGTAGATGAACTGACACTCGGTTGCGGAAACGGCGGGGATGTCCATCTCCTGTTCCAAAACTGCGCGGATCAGGGACTCGTCTTCGGTTTCCTGTTTGTCACCATCAAGCATTAGTGGATCAGGCTTTAGGCCAAGACGACCAGCTTCTTGCAACAACAGCGCACGAATAACCATTGCGCGTGCGGCTGCTTTCCATGCCCAGCCGGGTTTATCCTGCGGGGCATTGTGGTTTTGCGCCTCGGCAGCAATGACTGCCGAGGGAATGGTTTCACCATTGACGATAACGTCTGGCATAAGCGGGTTCATTAGTTTTTTCCCTTACGTGTGCGAACGATCTGGTAGCCTGGGCGCCATAAGTAGCGAACAGGAACTGACAACATGTGAACCAGTCGCGTGAATGGGAACACAAGGAAGATCGTCAGGCCGAAGAAGATGTGTAGTTTGAACAAAATGTTTACGTCTGCGATGTAGCTTGCTGCGTCACCGTCGAATGTAAAGATACCACCAGCCCAGTGCATGAACTTGGTCATTTCGTGGCCATCCAGATGGCCGAGGCTGACAACGATTGTCATTAGGCCGATGATGACTTGAACCAGCAGCATTAACAGGATGGCCGTGTCCGCAAACGAGCTGCGCGCCCGAATACGTGCATCGAACAACCGGCGATGTGCCAACATCAAACCACCCGCCAGCATTGCGATACCGGCAGTGCCACCTAGCAAGATAGCGATCATCTGTTTGGCACCGTGGCTTACGCCCAGTGCATCCCAGATAGCTAGTGGTGTTAGAAGGCCAACGAGGTGACCGCCGAAGATCGCCAAAACGCCGACGTGAAAGAGGATCGAGCCCATGATCAATTGCTTGCGGCGCAAGAACTGACTGGAACTTGATTTCCATGTGAAAGGGTCGCGCTCGTAGCGAACGATTGAGCCGATCGCCAGCACTGTTAGCGCGATGTAGGGGTATATACCAAATAGAAATTCATGCATTTCCGTCTCCTATTCGTTCATTGCAGCGGCTGGCTGCGTATTGACTGGGATGTCCATGTTGGCCAGAAGATCCCGCGATACTGGGCACCCTGCGTCAGGATCTGGGCCGAAAGTTATTTCGGCTTCTTCCCAAACATCATCTAGGGCCTCAAGGTCTTCTGGATTGTCGTCTTGTACGCTCAGAAGTTCCTGAACCATTTTACTGGAAGCCTCTACACCGGCGAATTCAGCCAACGCTGCCAGAACGGCGGCATAGTTGCTTTCCCGACGATGCAGGCGTTCAGCTAAAGCTGCCAGAATGTGACCCGCGTCTTCCAACATTTCCTTTGCTTCGTCCATTGGGCGGGTGGATAGGAATTCCAGAAGAATTGGCAAGTGATCAGGTAATTCGGTGCTGACCAGATCGAAACCACCGGCACGGTAAGTGTCCAGCAAATCGACCATTGCAGGGCCACGGTCACGGCTTTCGCCGTGCACGTGTTCAAACAGGTTCAAGGACAGCGTTCTTGAACGATCGAACAGCAGAACGAAGCGTTCTTGCAATTCGTACACATCGAAGCGTTCTATGTCAGCCAACAAAGGTTGGATGGAAGCGATGGCATCCTTTGAAAGGATACCTTCGCTTGCCAACACTTCACCAATCTCGCCGGCGGCAGCCTTAAGATCGGAACTCGGATAGCTTAACAGAACGGACAGGGCTTTGAACGTAACGCTCATCGTGCACCCCCAGTCGGAACGACGAACTTGCGCGAACCGAAGATCTTCTTGCCACTGCTACCGGTGGAACATCCGTTGCCATCGGTAAAGCCACATCCGCCACGCATGTCGTATGCATCTTCGACCTGTTCGCGGTGCGTTGTAGGCACTTTGAAACGGTCCTCATAGTCTGCAATCGCCATGATTTTGTACATGTCTTCGATCTGCAACGGGGTAAGGCCAACTTGTTTGGCGATACCCAGATCAACAACACCATCAACAGTTTTGGAGCGCATATACCCACGCATCGCCAGCATCCGTTCCAGCGCCGTGACAACAGGGGCCTCGTCACCAGCCGTCAGCATATTGGCCAGATATTTCACCGGAATACGCAAGGACTGCACGTCTGGCATGTTGTTCTTGCTAGAAATCGCACCGGCCTCGGCTGCATTCTGGATGGGGCTAAGTGGCGGGATATACCAAACCATTGGCAATGTGCGGTATTCAGGATGCAGCGGGAAGGCAATCTTCCAGTCCATCGCCATTTTCCAGACAGGGCTTTCGATCGCGGATTTGACCCAAGCCTCAGGAATGCCTTCCTCGCGGGCGGCGGCCTGAACTTCTGGATCGTTCGGGTCAAGGAACACACCTAACTGTGCGTCGTATAGTTCCTGCTCGTTTTCAACCGAAGCTGCTTCTTGGATTTTGTCTGCATCATAAAGCATCACACCCAAGTAGCGGATACGACCAACGCAGGTTTCCGAACATACGGTCGGTAGGCCGGATTCAATACGAGGGTAGCAGAATGTGCATTTCTCGGATTTGCCGGATTCCCAGTTGTAATAGATCTTTTTGTATGGGCAGCCCGATACACACATGCGCCAACCGCGGCATTTGTCTTGGTCGATCAGAACAATGCCATCGTCCTCGCGTTTGTAGATCGCACCGGATGGGCAGGATGCTACACACGTTGGGTTTAGGCAGTGCTCGCACAAGCGCGGCAGGTACATCATGAAAGTATTTTCATACTCGCCATAGATTTCTTTCTGCACGCCTTCAAAGTTGTAATCCTTCGAGCGTTTTTCGAACTCGCCACCAAGAATTTCTTCCCAGTTTGGACCCCATTCGATCTTCTCCATCTGCTCGCCGGTAATTCTGGAACGGGGGCGCGCCGTAGGGAACGCATTCATTTCAGGGGCCGACTTCAGGTGGTCGTAGTCGAAATCGAACGGCTCGTAAAAGTCATCGATTTCCGGCAGGTCTGGGTTGCCAAAGATATTCGCCAAAATCCGCCATTTTGAACCCTGTTTAGGGTGCAGCTTGCCGGATTTTGTACGCTTCCAGCCACCATTCCAGCGCTTCTGGTTTTCCCAATCTTTCGGGTAACCAATGCCGGGTTTGGTTTCGACGTTGTTGAACCAAGCGTATTCAACGCCGTCTCGGCTGGTCCAGACGTTCTTACAAGTGACCGAGCAAGTGTGGCACCCGATACATTTATCGAGATTAAGCACCATGCCTATTTGTGCACGAACTTTCATTAGCTCTGCCCTCCTTCTTTCGCCGGCGTATCGAGCCAGTCAACCTTGGTCAGTTTACGCACAATCACGAATTCGTCGCGGTTGGACCCAACTGTGCCGTAGTAGTTAAACCCGTAAGACTGCTGGGCATAGCCGCCAATCATGTGGGTAGGTTTCAGCGTCGTTCTGGTAACCGAGTTGTGGATACCACCACGAAGACCTGTCTGTTGCGAACCCGGTGTATTCACGATCTTTTCCTGAGCGTGATACATGTAAAGAGTTCCCTCTTTCATACGTTGGGAAACAACTACACGAGCCGTTAGCGCACCGTTGACGTTGTAGGCTTCGACCCAGTCATTATCGACGAGCTTGGCTTTCTTCGCGTCAACTTCAGACATCCATACCACAGGGCCACCACGGTTGAGCGTTAGCATCAACAGGTTGTCCGAGTAAGTGGAGTGGATACCCCATTTTTGGTGCGGTGTGATGAAGTTCAGTACCACGTGCGGTTCATTATTCTGTTCCGCAGTATTCACGTCTTTGGTGATCGTTTTCAAATCGACCGGAGGACGATAGGTACAGAAACCCTCACCGAATGCACGCATCCACAGGTGGTCTTGGTAAAGCTGTTGCCGGCCAGACAAGGTACGCCAAGGGATACGCTCGTGGACGTTGGTGTAGCCAGCGTTGTAGCAAACATCCTCGGATTCAATTCCAGACCAAGTTGGCGAGGAAATGATTTTGCGAGGTTGTGCCGCGATATCGCGGAAGCGGATTTTTTCGTCCTCTTTCGGCAATGCCAAATGCGCGTGCTCACGACCCGTGGCTTTCTCAAGCTCGTGCCATGCTTTAACAGCAACTTCACCGTTGGTTTCAGGTGCCAGCATCAGGATCATCTCGGCAGCATCGATCGCCGTATCGAGTTTCGCCATGCCTTTGGTTACACCCTCGTCCGTCACAACACCGTTCAAATCTTTCAGGTGCTGGATTTCAACCTTGGTGTCCCAAGCGATGCCCTTACCGCCGTTACCGATTTTGTCCATCAATGGACCAACCGCAGAGAACCGTTTGTAGAGGTTCGGGTAATCCCGCTCCACTGCAACGAAGTTCGGGGCTGTTTTGCCCGGGATAAGATCACATTCGCCTTTTTTCCAGTCTTTCACCTGATCCTGCGCCAATTCGGCAGGGGTATCGTGAAGTAGTGGAAGGGAAACGACGTCTGTTTCTTCGCCCAAATACCCCGGTACGATTTCCGAGAATTTCTTCGCGATAGACTTGAAGATTTCCCAGTCCGAACGACTTTCATACGCCGGATCAACAGCCGCTTGAAGCGGATGGATGAACGGGTGCATGTCAGATGTGTTCAGATCGTCTTTCTCGTACCAGCTGGCCGTTGGAAGAACGATATCGGAATACACAGCCGTTGTGGACATACGGAAATCGATTGTCACCAACAGGTCGAGTTTGCCCTCGGGAGCTTCGTCGTGCCATTTGGCTTCAATCGGTTTTTGACCACCTTCTTCGCCAAGATCTTTACCCAGAACGCCGTGATCGGTGCCCAAAAGATGCTTAAGGAAATATTCGTGACCTTTACCCGACGAACCCAGCAGGTTTGAGCGCCAGATGAACAGGTTACGCGGCCAGTTTTCCGGTGCATCCGGATCTTCGCACGACATCTGCTCTTCGCCGGACATTAGTTTCTCGGCCAGATAGTCTTTCACGTCAACGCCAGCCGCTTTCGCCGCTTTCGCGATCTCCAGCGGGTTGGTTTTCAACGCGGGTGCTGACGGCAACCAACCCATGCGTTCCGCACGGATGTTGTAGTCGATCATGCTGGCTTCTTTCCAGTCGCCTTCCGGCGCTGTTGGCGACAGAATTTCGTCCGCGCCCAGTGTTTCATAACGCCATTGGTTCGTATGTGCATACCAAGCCGATGTGGAGTTCATGTGCCGCGGCGGACGTGCCCAATCGAGCGCGAATGCCATTGGCTGCCAACCGGTTTGTGGACGCAGTTTTTCTTGACCCACATAGTGGCTCCAGCCACCGCCAGATTGACCAACAGCACCACACATGACCAGCATGTTGATGATACCACGATAGTTCATGTCCATGTGATACCAGTGGTTCAAACCGGCACCCAGAATGATCATTGACTTACCGTTTGTCTTCTCGGCATTTTCAGCGAATTCACGAGCAACATGAATGATCTTGTCGCGAGATACGCCAGTTACTTTTTCAGCCCACGCAGGGGTGAACGGGATGTCTTCGTCATAGTCGTTCGACACCCACTCGCCGCCAAGACCACGATCAAGACCGTAGTTTGCGCAGAATAGATCGAAAACGGTAGCAACATACGCTTCACCGTCTTCCAGTTCTACTTTCTTAACCGGAATATTACGGGTCAGAACATCAGGGTGTTCGCACTTTACGAAATGTTCGGTTGCTTCGCCGCCGAAGTAAGGGAAATCAACACCAACAACGTCATCGTGATCTTCTTCAAGAATTAACGATAACTTCAGGTGTGTGTCTTTACCTGTGGCACGCTCTTCAAGGTTCCACTCGGCACTTCCATCCCAACGGAAACCAACGGAACCGTTGGGTGGCACGAGATCACCAGAATTGCCGTCGATTGCGACAGTTTTCCACTCAGGGTTTTTCTCTTGGCCCAATTTGCCCTTCAGATCGTCTGCACGAAGCTGGCGGCCGGGAACAAGTTTGCCGTCTTTTTCTTCCATAACAACAAGCATCGGCATGTCGGTATATTGACGTGCATAATCCTCGAAGTACTTCGCCTGACGATCCAGATGGAATTCACGCAAGATAACGTGGCCCATGGCCATCGAAAGCGCGCTGTCTGTGCCGGCTTTTGGCGCCAACCAGATGTCGCCAAATTTGGCGGCTTCGGAATAGTCTGGCGATATAACGGCAGATTTCGTACCGCGGTAGCGTGCTTCTGTATAGAAGTGTGCGTCTGGCGTACGTGTCTGTGGAACGTTGGAACCCCAGAGCAACAAGTAACCAGCGTTATACCAGTCAGCGGACTCAGGAACGTCGGTCTGCTCACCCCATGTCATTGGTGACGCTGGAGGTAGATCGCAATACCAATCGTAGAAGCTCATGCATGTACCGCCAAGTAGCGATAGATAACGCGAGCCAGCAGCATAGGATACCATCGACATAGCCGGGATAGGAGAGAACCCGAATACGCGGTCTGGACCGTATGTTTTGGCTGTATAGGCGTTTGCAGCTGCGATAATTTCTGTTGCTTCTTCCCAATCGGCACGAACGAAACCGCCTTTACCGCGTGATTTTACATAATCAGCGCGAAGGATCGGATCTTCTTGCAGCTTTGTCCAAGCTTCAATCGGGGAATTGTTTGCGCGCATCTTGCGATAGCTTTTCAGCATGCGGGCGCGGATCAGCGGAGTTTTCACGCGGTTGGCGGAATATAGATACCAGCTGTACGATGCACCACGGGCACAGCCGCGTGGTTCGTGATTTGGCATTCCGGCGCGGGTGCGCGGATAATCGGTTTGTTGGGTTTCCCAAGTAACAATGCCGGATTTTACATAAATTTTCCAGCTACATGAGCCTGTACAGTTCACACCATGTGTGGAACGTACAATTTTGTCGTGACGCCAACGGTTGCGATACGTGTCTTCCCAGTCACGGTTCTCGTCCGTGGTATTGCCGTGGCCGTCTGCGAATGTTCCTACGCTATTGCTTTTTAGGAAATTCAGCCTGTCCAGTAAGTGGCTCATTTCATCTCTCCATTTTTAAAAGTCGGTGCCGGCGAAAAGAGGGGACAAAACGCCGGCACCATTATTCACGGTCTTATGGGTTTTTAACGTACGCGTTAGGGCGCATGTAGAACCACCAGTTGATGGCGATACAAACCGTATAGAAGGCCGCGAAACCGTAAAGGGCTAGTTCTGGTGTACCAGCACCCATCTGCTCGCCGAATACTTTCGGGATGATGAATGCGCCGTAAGCGGCAACAGCGGAGGTCCAGCCAAGAACCGGGCCTGTTTGTTCCTTATCGAACACAGTACCGATTGTACGGAAGGTTGAGCCGTTGCCAAGACCTGTTGCCGCAAACAAGATCAAGAACAAGATCATGAATGGCAAGAAGTATGTTTCAGGCGTTGCCGAAACGTATGCCTGCTGCAAGATGTAGGCTAGGCCAACCGCAGAGGCAACCATTGCAACCGATATCCACTGGGTAACGCGTGCGCCACCAAGTTTGTCAGCCATCATACCACCGATCGGGCGGATGAGTGCGCCGATGAATGGACCCATCCAAGCGAACATAAGGGCCGAAGGACCGTTCGGGTTGGCAATATCGTGTGTGAAACCACCTGCGCCGTCAGATAGGTGCTGGAAGCCGAACACAACTTTGATGGTTAGCGGAAGCGCTGCCGAGTAACCGATGAACGAGCCAAAAGTCATGATGTAGATGATTGTCATCGCCCATGTGTGCTTGTTTTTAAAAATTGCATACTGATGTGTCAGATTACGACCAACAGCACCGGGGATCATTTTCAACAAGATAACTGTCAACGCGATAACGACCGGTAGAACGATCCATTTGGAAATGCCAAAACCTGAACCGTGCGCTGCTGCTGGAAGCATCAACCAAAGGCCGAAAGTAGCAGTTACAAGACCGATTAGAAGCATACCTGTCATAGTTGCAAACGCGCCAAGCGGGTTTGGAATGTCAGGGGATACATGTTCGTCACGGATGTTGTTCATGCCGAACCAGCCAAGGAAGGCCAACGGGATAAGAAGCACCAACCACACAAGACCGGCGTTCTGGATGTATGTTTCAGTACCGGCAGGAATTTTACCAATCAAAGTACCGGATGTTTGCTGCAAGGTCATCGATGCACCACCGAAGATACCCATGGTCATAACCAGCGGAATAACGATCTGCATGGTTGTAACACCGAAGTTACCAAGACCAGCGTTCATTCCCAGCGCATAACCGATTTGTTTCTTTGGATAGAAGAAGCTGATGTTGGACATCGAGGATGCGAAGTTACCGCCACCAATACCGGAGATAAGCGCCAAAATCTGGAATGTCAGAAGCGAAGTATCAGGGTTTTGCAGTGCGATACCGGCCCATAAGGCAGGAATAATCAGCAGTGCGGTGGTAAAGAAGATAGTGTTCCGCCCACCCGCGATACGAATGAAAAAGGTAGAAGGGATACGCAATGTTGCGCCCGACAAACCAGCAATCGCGCCAAGTGTGAACAGGTCGGATTTCGCGAAATCGAACCCGAGGTTCAACATTTGCACCGTAATGATGCCCCAGTAAAGCCAAACGGCAAATCCGCTTAGCAAACTCGGGATCGAGATCCACAAATTCCGTGTGGCGATGGACTTACCGGTGGAGGCCCAAAAGGCTTCGTCGTCCGGTGTCCAATTTCTTAGGTCTTTTCCCATTTCTGTCTCCTCGTTTGAGTAGGTAGGATTAGGCGAGCCGTGATGGCTCGCCTGTTTTTGTTGTTATTCAGACTTTTTGTTCGTGGGTTGCGTTGTAATCAGCAACGACCTGAGCAGAGTTCGCCAACGCATCATTCGCCCGATCAGCCCTGATTTGCAGCAGATCCATGTTTGCTTTTTCAAACAACGCTTTCTCTTCTGCTTCCTGTTCAGGTGAGAACCGGACGAAGAATGTCAGGAAGGAAGCGATCGTTACGACCACACCGATTGTGAAGAACACGTCGTTCCATTCCATAGCGCCTTTGAACAAGAAGCCCGCAGCCACCGCACCGGCGTTACCGCCCGCGCCAACCACACCAGCAACAGCACCAAGTGCTTTTTTGTTGATGAATGGAACAACCGAGTAAGTCGCACCCTCTGCCATTTGTGTGAACAGCGAGAAGACAATCAACATTGGAATAGCAAGGAACAGTACGTTCATCTGGCTGAAGATCATCAGTGCTATACCTTCGCCCATCAGAACGATGAACAACCAGAATGTTCGGCCTTTAAGCCCCCAGATGGAACCAAAGTTGTCACCGAAAATGCCGCCCAGTGTACGGGCGAAGATGTTCATAAGACCGAACGAGGCCGCGATTGCACCGGCTGTCACCAAGTTCACATCAAAATAGTCAAAGAAGTAAAGTGCAGCAGTGTTGTTCACCGTCAGCTCGATACCGAAACAGGCACCGTAGATAAGGAATAAAACCCAGACGCGGTAGTCTTGCATTGCTTTGAAGTATGCACCTGTAACTTTATCTTTCTTCGGCAACAGGCCTTTGGCACGTAATTCTTTGTAGTTACCGTCCGGCGCGTCCTGGGTGAGAAAGTAGTAGGCGATACCAACAAGGAAAATCACGACACCAACTGCGACCATCGATATGCGCCATGCTGCAGCATCAGTCACGCCAAACAGAATGATGACACCCGAGAATATCAACGGCATAACCAGCTGCGTAACGCCACCACCGAGGTTACCCCAGCCAGCGCTTGTCGCGTTGGCTGTTCCAACTACGTTAGGCGCGAACATGACCGATGTATGATATTGTGTAATAACGAAGGAAGCGCCGATGATACCGATCAACAGGCGGAAGAACAGGAAGCTCTCGAAACTGTCAGCAAGACCGATACCCGCTACGGGGAACGCGCCGAACACCAATAGGTATGTATAGGACAATCTGGGGCCGATCCGGTCGACAAGCCAGCCTATGAAGAAACGCGCAAACACGGTCACCGCGACCGAGGCAATGATGGTCCAGCCAACCTGTGATTTTGTAAGTTGCAACTCTTCGCGAACGATAATCATTAGCGGCGCGATACCGAACCACGCAAAAAATGCGGCAAAGAACGCAAACCATGACATATGGAATGTTCTGATCTGCACCATGTTAACTTTGAAGAAGTTTCCCCAAAGTCGCGTTGATTTATTTTGTAGTTCCATTGGTCGTCCCTCTTCGTGATTGCAGCTGTGGCGCTGCTTATTCCCAAAGATGGATATGACTAAATTGACCGAAGCATATTGATCCAAATCAACTGACTGGCTTTTACCTTAAAAACCAATATGTTAACGATATATGTTTTGTGTGACGCAACGATTGGTCAATAGCTAGAAGTAAATCTGCCCACCGATATCTTGACAAATCCCGAACGACTGCTTGATAAATGTCAAGGCAACCCGAAAGGCTAACAATGACAACCGCGCGATTCGAATCAATCAGAGAACTTACGCTTTTCGCAGAAATGACAGAGGAGTCTTTCGAAGCGCTGACACGCGGTGCATACGTTCAAAACTTTCCACCGAACATGGTGATGATCACCGAGGGGGAGGCCGCGGATTTTCTTCACATCGTACAATCCGGCTGTGTTGAGCTGTTCTCGACCTGGTCAAACCGCGAAACGTCGATGGCGACACTGTATGAAAACTCGACGTTTATACTTGCGGCCACGATGAAAGACCGGTTGAACTTAATGTCTGCACGCACGTTGCAGAAATCGCGGATAATTATGATCCCGTCAGAGAATGTTCGGAGTGTTTTCAAAACTGACCCGGATTTCGCCCTCGCAATAGTTGACGAGCTTTCCCGATGTTATCGTGCGACAATCCGTAATATGAAGAACCTGAAATTACGTACGTCGATCGAACGGCTGGCGAATTACATTTTGAAACAGCACCATCGGCGGGGCAGGGCGATGGCATACCAGTTACCTGTCGAAAAACGCCGGCTGGCGTCATATCTGGGTATGACGCCTGAAAACCTGTCGCGGGCGTTTAACAATCTTAAACCTCATGGTGTGACTGTTGAAGGGCAGACGATCACGATTACCGACATGGATACACTCGTAGCATTTGCAAAACCGGACGAGTTGATCGACTAGTCTAAACACCTAGTTCGTAATTTTGGGTGATCACTCAGCGGTTCACCTATTTCACGTAACGAAGTGTGTAATGGATATCATACGTGGGGTCTGTTGCGCCGTCGCAACCACTGAACCGTTGCCCGGTTCTCATATCGATGTCGCCACCAGCCCAGATATTCGTGCCTTCGTGAATGCTGCCCTCGTCTGCCGTATTACCTTGGGCTGCGAAGCTCACGCTTTCACTTGCGATGATTTCCAGATCATATGCACTAATCTTTGCCGCAAAATCAACACTACCTAAGGTGGCTAAAACGACCTCACCGCCTTGCGTGCAGTTGTCATCACGTCCTAATCGAACGTCTGCCGAACCCGAGAATGTGTTCGAGCCCGTGTCATCTGTCATGATCATTGCCGATTCGTAACTGACAGTTTGGTCAAACGAGAAAGAACATCCACTTCCGACAATCACCATATTCTGAAGAGTGATATCTGGCACGATCGTATCTTCGCCGGTTTCGTTACCTAGCCCGTTGTTATTCACAAGCGCAGCCGAACCAAGGCTAACATTACTATTGCCGCATTCCATAATGTGCAGCGCGCCTTCGACTAGATCGACAGTGGCATCAAAACTCTGCATGTCGCTTTGACTAAAATAAACAACAGCAAGTGTTGTATCGATATATTCCGGCAGATTAGAGGCAAACAATCCCGAAGTTTGGAAATCCAAAATGCTCTCGGCCAGTCGGTCAATTTTGCCGAAAGTCATTGAGTTTTGGTTCAAAGCTTCCTCGATGCCAGTGTTATGTGCGTCCGTACAAGTTGTATTATTGGACAGTATCGAGCTGGACGTACCACAAGTATCCAGACTAAACATACTTACTATTGTGCCAGACTCGAACTCATTGTGGTTCGCGACGCTCACGCCAATTTGACCATGCACACAGTACTTATTGTAAAAATGGTTATCGCCGGGAAGGCTAGTCCGCAGCCTCGACATCAATCCATCTTTTTCGCATTGTGAGATGAACGATTGCACCACGGACGTAGTTGACACGGTGAACGCATCAAAGCCAACAAAGCGTAAGAAGAACGTACCCACCTTGGAACTGTTAACTCCATCCTGACGTGTTGTTACGCGAACTGCGTCCGGCAGAATGGTAGTGCCTGTCGTCATTTCGGTGAAAACCTTGGTGTCTTCGTTCCAATTGCCAGTCTGAATGTCGCTGTCCACCAAAACATCGCCGTAACGGGCAACATTCATGTTGTTTGTCGCGTATTGGTTGGCAGCGACGATAACCGCAGCCTCGATCCCCGAGTTCCCGACAGTCCCTAGCTCCAGACCTCCCGCATGAGCCGCGGCGTCAGCAGTGGATTGCAAGATTTGCTTGATTTTCCAGGCGTTCGTCGCGTCAATGGAAAGGCCTGCAATCGAGAAGCACAAAATCAGCCAACCAATGGCCCAAGCCGTGGCGATACCGTCCTCGTTTCGGATGAAGCGATTGGTTCGTTGCATGATCTTCAGCATTTCAGTGTACCTCAAATGTTTTTAAATAGGTTCAAGACGCATTGTCACAAAGGCAACTAAATCGCCCGACTTACCAATACTAATTGCTCTACTACCAAACCTTAAAATACCAAATATACCTACATCGGCCATGGGCACGCGTAACACCACAGTTACCGTATCAAGTTGTGTGTCTATGTGGGTGTCAGTTGTATCCGGATCCGTGTCTGTCGCCGATGGTCGATCGCCGCCAAAAGTTCCTTGAGTTTCGACATAATCCTGCAAACCCGCATCGTCCGTAATAATACGAAGAGATGCTTGCCGCGCCCCATCCCGCGCAACGTACCACAAGTTGGACTGCCGTAAAAACAACAGGCTTACATCAACGGTGATCATCAAAATGAACATGAACACCGGCACCCAGAGGACAAATTCCACTGTAGTTGCACCGCTATCGTCGCTGAAATTACGAATCAATCGCGTAAAGCGCGAAGTTGCGCTGTGTTTTTGATTAATATTTTGCATTGTCTATACCCAAATCCAATATGCCCTACCGAATCAATGCGTTAACATCGAGTCATTTACCTTGATATGTATTTTGGAAAACTAGTCACCAAGTCGATACAAAGCACGAAATGTGCCTAATTTATAATACTATACTGCGCGTTATAGTATAGCACCGCGCAGATAATTCAAGCTTCGTCCAGACTTACAAACTCTGCGCCCTAATCCGCGATCCGTTTGTGGATAAGTCGCGATGCGGCGAAAACAATCGCAACTACCGGCAGCGTTACCACAGCATGTACTAGCGATTTATCGTATCCATATTGATAAGCCACTGGAGTCAACAAATATCCCGCCAAGCTAACGGCGTAATAACTGATCGCGACAACCGATAACCCTTCGACTGTTTCTTGCAAGCGTAATTGCAGCGCGGCGCGGCGGTCCATTTGTATTAACACTTCGTGATTTTGTTCCGCGGCAGCAACATCGACACGCGTTCGCAGCAGGTTGGCGGCACGTTCTGCCCGCGCAGATAAGTCTTGCAATCGCTCTTGCGCGGACCGACAGGTTCGCATGGCGGGGTCATAGCGCCGCGTCATGAACTCGCCAAACAACTGCCGCCCGTGAAAGCGTTCTTCGCGAAGTACCGATATCCGGCGGTTGACAATTGCCTCGTAAGCACCCGCTGCGCCGAAACGGAAAGCTGTGGATGACGACAGAAACTCTATTTCCGCAGCCATTATTAACAAGCGGTTAAGCGTTTCGATATCGTCACCGTCGTCTTTGGCCATTTGCTGCACGATCTCGGTTAATTCAAGATCCAGATACGCAACACGATGTGAAACCGTCCGTGATATCGGTAGGGTAAGCATCGACGCTGTCTTATAGGTCTCGATCTCCAGCAGCCTTTGCACAATCCGCCCGAGACGACGCAACCCAATATAGGGTTTGGTCAAAACGGCGAAACGGACATGCCCTGCCTCGTCAATACGAAAGTCGCCCGCGATAATTGCCTCATCATCGATCACGCGGGACATAGCGAGGCTTTCGGGTACAAACCAATGCGGGATTTTGGTGGTCAGAAAATTGTCTAAATCAGTTTCGCTTGTGTATTCCTCAACCCGCACCAACGCGGAGGTCAGCACAGTCCCGGGGGCATCTGCCAGCCAGTCTTTTGGAAAGATTGAGAATACAGCAGCGTCAAACGGTGTTTCGGCGACAGAATCCGCGAAGATGGTATAGGTGACAAATTCGGTGTGCATCTCCCAGTTCAGAAATCCGCGCCCTAGCTGACCCGAGTAATGGTTTGCATCCGGGGCAGGGTGTGCGACCCCATGGCGGTCCAAGAGATCGGTCAGGTGTTTGCGGTCCATTGCACGGTCGCGTTCTATCGCCTTGTTCGGCTTTTTGATCGCCAAGAAAGCTGCGCGGCAGGGCGCTTTCAGTTCAGGAAACGGGCGGGCGTGCAACTCGTTGCTTAGCTCGTAGCGCAACGGGTGGTCGGGGAGTGTCGTTCCAGACATCGAAGCCTCCTTAGGTTCGCCCGAACAGGCGTTCTATGTCACTCATCTTTAGCTCGACATAGGTCGGACGGCCATGGTTGCACTGCCCCGAATGCGGAGTTGCTTCCATTTCGCGCAGTAACGCGTTCATTTCTGGCGCGGACATACGGCGGCCTGTGCGCACCGATCCATGACAAGCGACACGTGACAAGATCGCCTCGATCCGGTCTTTGACGGTTTGGGTCTGGCCAAGATCGGCTAGCTCGTCAGCGATGTCTTCGATCATAGCGCGGGCGTCGACTTCGCCGAGGATAGCGGGGGTTTCGCGCACGCAAATTGCGTTGCCACCGAAGGGTTCGATGGTCAGGCCAAGTTCGGTTAGATCGGGCGCGGCCGTGAGCAAACGAGAAATATCGTCGGCAGACATTTCGATAATTTCGGGTATGAGGAGGGTTTGGGCCGCGACACCTTTTTCGGCCATTTGGGTTTTCAAGCGCTCATACACCAGCCGCTCGTGCGCGGCGTGGGCATCGACGAGGATCATTCCGTCTTTGGTCTGCGCGACGATATAGTTTTCGTGCAGTTGCGCACGGGCAGCCCCGAGGGGGAGCGCCTCGTCAAGGGCTGAAGCCCCGTCCGACGCGCTGGGCACGGGTTCCACCCGACCCGATGCGTGGTCGAAGTCTGTGAAGCCTTCTTGGAAGCCGTCCTGCTGGGTTGGCTGTTGGAACTGGTATGCGCCATGTAGGGCTGATTGTGAGGCGCGATCCATTTGGTAAACCCGTCCCTGCGGAATTTCCGGCCGCATCGCGCCAAGTGTGGCATCTGAAACAGTGGTCGAGGCGCGGTGGCCAGCTTCGGCGAGCGCGTGTTTCAAGGCTGACACGATCAGTCCGCGCGCTAGGCCGGGTTCGCGGAAGCGGACCTCGGATTTGGCAGGGTGAACGTTAACGTCTACGCGTTCTGGATCGCAGGACAGGAACAGTGCGACGGCGGGGTGGCGGTCTCGGCTTAGGAAATCCGAGTACGCACCACGTAACGCGCCGGTCAGCAATTTGTCCTTAACGGGGCGACCGTTGACGAAGAAGAATTGCGCGACTGCCGCGCCGCGGGAGTAGGTCGGCAGGGCGGCGTATCCGGTTAGCAGCAGGCCCTCGCGTTCAGCCTCGATTTTCATCGTGTTGGCGGTGAAGTCAGCGCCTAGGATTCCACGAAGACGTCCGTAAAGTGCATCGAACATATCGCCGGTTTGGGGGTCCGCGCGGAAGGTCACGCGGCCCTCGCCCCCACCGGTTACGTCGCGCAACGTGAAGCCGACGTGGGGCTCCGCCATGGCGAGGCGTTTGACTACATCGCCTATCGCTTGGGATTCAGCACGATCAGTGCGCATGAATTTCAGACGGGCGGGCGTGGCGTGGAACAGGTCGCGAAGTTCTACCATTGTGCCCGCGGTTAGGGCCGCTGGCTCAACAGGGCCAATCGCGCCGCCGTTTACGGAAATTCTCGCTGCCTCGGGCGAGCCGGTGAAGCGCGATGTTATGGTCAGCCGACCAACGGCCCCAAGTGACGGCAGCGCCTCGCCGCGAAACCCGAAGGAGTGGATGTTCAGCAGGTCAGATCCGTCGATTTTAGATGTGGCGTGACGGGATAGGGCCAATACCAGCTCATTAGCCGGAATGCCGTGACCGTCGTCCGTAACCCGTATTAGGGTTTTGCCACCATCAGCATGTGCAATGTCGATCCGCGTGGCCCCAGCATCCAGCGCGTTTTCCACAAGTTCCTTAACGGCCGAGGCCGGACATTCTACAACTTCACCTGCCGCAATACGATTGGCGGCAGCGTCGTCAAGTTGGCGGATTGGCCGCCTGTCGAGGGGTATATAGGGGTTCTGGGCGTTCATACCACTAAGTATAGCATCGCGATGTCGATTCTGCCACGCTGTAATCTAGCGTTTCCGTTTCGGGTCCCCGAAGATTATCAAGCCAAATGCACCTGCGAATATGGCGATATCGGCGACGTTGAAGGCATATGGATTGATGCGTCCGCAGCACGAAACGTTCAGGAAATCCGCTACTGCACCGTAAACCACACGGTCCAACACGTTGCCCATAGCCCCACCAATAATCGCGCCAACGCATAACGGCACCAGCCAGCCGACTTTGTTGCGGACCCAGAACACCAACCCGACGACAATTGCGAATGCCAGAGCGATAAGAAAGTATCGGGTGAAGTCGTTGCTTGATCCAAATAAGCCGAAGTTTATCCCCTCGTTCCATGCCATCATGAAATTAATGTACGGAGGGTAAACCTCTATATATATGCGCCTAGGCAGATCCATAAATTCAATCACGATCCATTTTGAAACGCGATCCATGAAGAATACGACAGTTGCCATTACGAGAGAGCGGAATAGTGGCATTAATACCTCGTTCAAAAATTTTCGAGATACTAGCGGCGACGTTGGCTGGCAGCAAGCCGTTCGAGACACGGCGAACGGTAAAATTTTTGTAGCAAATTGCGGGCGAAGTCTGCTAGCGTTGCCGCACCGTCCGAAATTCAATCGTTCGGGTGCCAATAGGTGATACATGACATCGTCAGATACGACCCCCCCTGCGTCCGCGCAGAGTAACAGCTGGTCCGCGCATTTTAGCGCGACGCTGGCGCTTGGCTTGCCCCTAATCGGGACGCAGATGGCGCAGATGGGGATCAATTTTATTGACACGGTCATGCTCGGTTGGCTGGGGGCCGAAACGTTGGCAGCCTCGGTTCTGGCGACAACATTATTCTTTATTGTACTGGTCGTAGGCTTTGGGTTGGCCAATGCGGTGATGCCGCTGGCCGCGCAGGCATCTGGCGAGGGCGATATACGATCACTGCGACGCTCCGTGCGGATGGGGTTTTGGGTGGTTATGATTTACGGCGCATTGATGATGCCCATTCTATGGAATACGGAAACAATCTTGCTTGCGATCGGGCAAAAGCCTGAACTGGCGAGCATGGCGCAGGAATATGTACGCGTGGCACAATGGGCGATTTTTCCAGTGCTGACAGTATCTGTTCTGCGGTCATACCTGTCAGCATTGGAACGTATGCAGATTGTGTTGTGGATCACACTGGTGGCTGTCGGTGTGAACGCGTTCCTTAATTATATGTTCATATTCGGGAATTTTGGTGCCCCAAGGCTGGAGTTGGCAGGCGCTGCGGTTGCTACTGTCTGCACCAATACCCTGTCGGCAATTGCGCTGGTAATCTATTGCTTGCGTGTTCCGGAGTTGCGTGAGCACGATATTTTCAGTCGTCTATGGCGCCCCGACTGGGTGGCGTTTCGCGAAGTTTTCCGTCTGGGCTTGCCAATCAGCCTTACAATTTTGGCCGAGGTGGGGTTGTTCGCGGCAGCATCACTCATGATGGGCTGGCTGGGCGTGATTGAACTTGCATCACACGGAATTGCACTGCAAATCGCCTCAATTTCGTTCATGATACCGTTAAGTTTCTCGCAAGTCGGGACTGTGCGTTTTGCCCGTGCAGTCGGGCGTAAAGATACAGAAGGTATGGACCGGGCTGGTAAAACGGTGCTGGTGTTGGGAGTCGGCTTCGCCGTTCTGGCAGCTCTCATATTCATATTGTTTCCAGTGCCGTTGATCAGTATGTATCTCGATAAATCAAACCCTGATGCGCGACTTATCATCAACTATGGGACACCATTGCTTGCGGTCGCTGCTGCTTTCCAGTTGGTCGATACCTTACAGGCCATTGGTGCGGGGCTGTTACGTGGCATGAAAGATACACAAGTTCCTATGTATATCGCGATCTTCAGTTACTGGGCTATCGGTGTTCCCGCCGCCTATTATTTCGGATTTGTCATGGATTTTGGCGGGCAGGGAATTTGGAGCGGTTTGGCTTTAGGCCTCGCAGTTGCGGCCGTCCTTATGAACTGGCGGTACTTCAAGCGTGAAAAGTTGGGGCTTATGAAGCTGTAACACAGGGCCAGTATTATGGTTAGTCGCGTAAAGGTTTTTGGGGGCGCGTACGCAAAATCGAGTTGGTTTGGTCCTCCAACATTTCCGCATGCTTTGAAAGGTAGCGGATTGAACTTGATGTGGAATATACCGTAAGCTATCTGCATTGATACCGAAGGGGAATTCAGGTGGTTAATAAAGATACGCGGATACAGCGCGAGAAGCGTGAAGTTATTCTGGATGCGGCATTGCAAGTGTTTTCGGAAAATGGATTTCGCGGGGCGACGCTAGATCAGATTGCGACCGTTGCCGGGTTGTCTAAGCCAAACATGTTGTATTATTTTTCGGGTAAAGAAACCATTTACAGAACGTTGCTGAACCGCCTTTTGGAAACTTGGTTGCAGCCACTTGAAGACATCGATCCGTCTGGGGTCCCACATAAAGAGATCATGCGCTACGTTAACGCCAAGCTGGATTTCTCTCGTAGGTATCCAAGAGAAAGTCGCCTTTTTGCAATCGAAATTCTCAATGGTGCGCCTCGGTTGTCCGGTGAATTGGATGGCCCGCTAAAGAACCTCGTGGATCGAACCGTGAAGATCTTTCAAAAATGGATGGACGAAGGGCAGTTGGCCAAAGTTGACCCGTACCATTTGATATTTTCGATTTGGGCGACAACTCAGCATTACGCTGATTTTGCTGTTCAGATGCGATCAGTGCTTGGCGACCAAGATCCAGATCCGATTACAACCGGCAGTAATTTCCTGGAGGCATTGTTTTTCAAAGGCCTTGATCCACGCTAAGCGTAAACCCCTTGCAATCCTGCGAGTCGGGGCGTATATGCAGATCAACAGCGGCAAGATTGGCTTCCACCCCCAAGCTTCCACCGGAAATTGTAACGGGCCGCGCGCCCGTTTTTTTGTGTTTGGAGAGATATGTCCGACCTTATTGCCAAAGCCGCCATTGACGTTCGTCTGGCCGAAATTGTTACCCCTGTGATCGAGGATCTGGGGTATGAATTGGTGCGTCTGCGCCTGATATCCGGAAAAACCATGATTTTGCAGATCATGGCGGATCGTCCTGACGGCGGCATCGTTGTCGACGACTGCGCCGATATTTCCCATGCGCTTTCTGCCGTTCTGGATGTCGAAGATCCGATTGAAGGCGAGTATTCGCTGGAAGTTTCCAGCCCCGGAATTGATCGCCCGCTGACGCGCCTTAAAGACTTTGAGACGTTCGAGGGCTATGAAGTTAAATTGCTAACTAGCGAACTAATTGATGGTCGCAAGCGATTTAACGGAACACTTCGTGGTGTCGAGGGTAACGAAATTCTGATTGAAATTTCCGAAGGCACAATCGGTCTGGAATTCGACTGGATTACCGAAGCCAAACTGTTGCTAACGGACGAACTGATCGCCGAGACATTAAAAGCCCGCAAAGCAGTTGATCTCGACGAAACACAATTTGATGATATTGAAACGGATGAAAATTCCGACACGGAAGAGGAATAAATTATGGCTATTACCAGTGCAAACCGGTTGGAGTTGTTGCAGATTGCAGACGCCGTTGCCCGCGAAAAAATGATCGACCCGGATCTGGTTATCGGCGCAATGGAAGAGAGCCTCGGCAAAGCCGCGCGTTCGCGTTACGGCGCTGAATACGACATCCGCGCAACTATCGACCGTAAAACTGGTGAATTGACGATGGAGCGCTGCCGCACAATCGTCGAAGAAGTCGAGAATCAGTGGACCGAACTTACATTGGCCGAAGGCAAGGAAATTCAGTCCGATGCCGAAATTGGTACAGTTCTGTCCGACCCGCTGCCGCCAATGGATTTTGGCCGTATTGCCGCGCAGTCCGCCAAACAGGTTATCATGCAAAAAGTTCGCGAAGCCGAGCGTGAGCGCCAGTTCGACGAATTCAAAGACCGGGTTGGCGAGATTATCAACGGTGCAGTTAAACGTGTTGAATACGGCAACGTGATCGTAGACGTAGGCCGTGGCGAAGCTGTTCTTCGTCGTGACCAGTTGATCAACCGCGAAGCGTTCCGCACTGGTGATCGTGTTCGTGCATTCATCCGTGATGTTCGTGCCGAAGTTCGTGGCCCACAGATTTTCCTATCCCGTACTGCGCCGGAATTCTTGGCTGAGCTGTTCAAAATGGAAGTTCCTGAAATCTATGATGGCATCATCGAGATCAAAGCCGTTGCCCGTGACCCGGGTTCGCGCGCCAAGATTGGTGTGATATCATACGACAACTCGATTGATCCGGTTGGCGCCTGTGTTGGTATGCGTGGATCGCGCGTTCAGGCCGTTGTGAACGAACTTCAGGGCGAGAAAATTGACATCATTCCTTGGAATGATGATGCAGCTACATTCTTGGTGAACGCACTGCAGCCTGCGGAAGTTTCCAAGGTTGTTCTGGACGAGGAAGCCGACCGCATCGAAGTGGTTGTTCCCGAAGATCAGCTGTCGCTGGCAATTGGTCGTCGTGGCCAAAACGTGCGTCTAGCGAGCCAAATCACCGGCTTTGACATCGACATCATGACTGAGGCTGAAGAATCAGAACGTCGTCAGGCTGAATTCAACACACGCACAACTTTGTTCATGGAAACAATGAACGTGGACGAACTCGTAGCGCAGCTGTTGGTTTCTGAAGGTTTTGCAACTCTGGAAGAAGTAGCGTACGTTGAAATTGACGAGCTTCTGACGATCGAGGGCTTCGAAGAGGCTATCGCTGAAGACTTGCAGGCCCGTGCCCGCGAGTGTCTGGACGAGATTAATACTAAAGCGATCGATAAAGCCAAAGAACTTGGCGTTGAGCAAAGCTTGTTCGACTATGAAGGTCTGACACCACAGATGTTCGCAGTTCTAGCCGAAGATGGCATCAAAACGCTGGAAGATTTTGCGACTTGTGCGGACTGGGAACTAGCCGGTGGTTACACAACGATTGAAGGTAAACGCGTTAAAGACGACGGGTTGCTGGAGCGTTTCGATGTTAGCCTCGAAGAAGCGCAGACATTGATTATGAACGCACGTCTAGCATTGGGTTGGGTGACCGAAGAGATGCTGGCCGAAGATGCCGACGCTGCGGCCGCTGAAGTCGAAGAAAACGCAACGGAGGCCGAGGCCTGATATAGGGTCTACGGAGAAACGTAGTGAACGAAGTACATTGGAAAAAAGCTAGGCCGGAGGACGAGCGTCGTTGCATCGTCACCCGCGATACCGAAGTTAAAGCGGGCTTGGTTCGTTTTGTCGTCGGTCCGGATAATCAGGTGATTCCAGATGTTCTGGAAAAGCTTCCGGGTCGCGGTATGTGGGTCTCGGCCAATCGCAAGACGATTGACGAAGCGGTGAAGAAAGGCTTGTTTGCCCGCGCCGCCAAAGCACCAGCGAAAGCGGACCCAGAGTTGGCCGATCAGGTCGAAGGTATTCTGGCGCGTCGCGTTGTGGATATGCTCTCGATGGGCCGCAAGGCTGGGCGCGCGGTGGCGGGGCTTGAGAAGGTTAAAACGTGGTTAATCGCCGAAAAAGCTGTGGTTCTACTGCAAGCTTCTGATGGCTCGGAGCGCGGTAAAACTGCGCTAAGGCCACCCGATGGACCGGAAACCTTGATTGATTGCCTAACAAGCAGTGAATTGGGCATGGCCTTTGGACGAGATACTGTGATACATGCCGCCATGACGAAGGACGGCATCACGAACCGAGTCCTTTATGATGCAGCCCGCTTGAAGGGTTTGCGAAGTGAATAAGGCCCGCAAGGGTCTGACAGAACAGCGAGGAGTGTCCTCGCGCTGAAAGGTACTGACAAGAATGAGCGATTCAAAAGATAACGACGGCAAGGGCAAAACACTTAGTTTAGGTGGTGGCCCCGGAACAGTGCGCCAAAGCTTTAGCCATGGCCGTACAAAATCGGTCGTTGTCGAAACTAAACGCAAGCGCGTTATGGTGCCAAAACCTGGTGCGGGTGGCAAGGCTGGCGGACGCCGTACATCGGCTGTTGGTGTGTCTGATGGCGAGTTGGATCGTCGTCGTAAAGCATTGTTGGCAGCACAGGCGATGGAAGCCGAACGTCAGGCTAAAGAAAAAGCTACGGGCGACGCGCGCGAAGCCGAACGTAATCGTCGACGCTCTGAAAAAGAAGCGGTTGCACGTGAGGCAGCGGAAAAAGAAATCCGCAAGCAGCGCGAAGCTGATGAAGCTAAAGCCAAGATTGAAGAAGAAGCCAAAGCCAAGGCTGCTGCGAAAGTTGAAAAACCGGCGGCCCGTGCACCTAAGAAGGACGCTGGTCAGGAAATGGCTGCAGCGCAAGCGGGCGGTGCTCGCGCTGAAGCTGGGCGTCTTGGGCCTAACCTCAAGAAAGCGGTTCCGCGTCAGGAAGACAAAAAACAAACCCGCGGACGTGGTGGCGATGACCGTCGTCGTTCCGGCAAGCTAACAATCAATCAAGCGTTGGGTGGCGGTGGGAACCGACACCGTTCCATGGCTGCGATGAAACGTCGTGCCGCACGGGAAAAAGCGAAGCTGAGCGGTCCGATTGAGCACGAAAAAGTTGTTCGCGACGTTAAGTTGCCTGAAACCATCACGGTACAGGAACTCGCAAACCGTATGTCCGAAAAAGTTGCAGCGGTTGTGAAATCATTGATGACAAACGGCATCATGGCCTCGATGAACGAAACAATCGACGCTGACACCGCCGAGCTGATTATCGAAGAATTCGGCCACAAAGTTGTCCGCGTTTCCGATGCAGACGTGGAAGATGTCATCGTTGCTGAGGAAGAAGATCCAGCGGATCTGAAATCTCGCGCACCAATCATCACCATCATGGGCCACGTTGACCACGGTAAAACTTCGCTGCTGGACGCGATCCGCAAAACCAACGTCGTTACCGGCGAAGCTGGAGGCATTACGCAGCACATTGGTGCGTATCAGGTGACTACAGACGGCGGCACGAAACTGACGTTCCTTGACACACCGGGCCACGCGGCGTTCACGTCGATGCGTTCGCGCGGTGCACAGGTAACCGACATCGTGATCCTTGTGGTCGCGGCAGACGATTCCGTGATGCCACAGACAATCGAGGCGATTGCTCACTCTAAGGCAGCAGGCGTTCCGATGATCGTTGCGATCAACAAATGCGATAAAGAGGGGGCTGACCCCAACAAAGTTCGAACTGAATTGTTGCAGCACGAAGTTATCGTTGAAGCCATGTCTGGCGATGTTCTAGACGTTGAAGTTTCCGCAATTACGGGCCAAGGCCTTGATACATTGCTGGAGAACATTGCTCTTCAGGCTGAGTTGCTTGAACTAAAAGCCAACCCTGATCGCGCTGCCGAAGGTGCTGTGATCGAGGCCAAACTTGACGTTGGCCGTGGTCCTGTTGCGACTGTCCTGGTTCAAAAAGGTACGCTGAAACGTGGTGATATCTTCGTCGTGGGTGAACAATGGGGTAAAGTTCGTGCATTGATCAACGACCAAGGTGATCGTGTTGAAGAAGCTGGTCCTTCGATCCCTGTCGAGGTTCTAGGTCTTAACGGCACACCCGAAGCTGGCGATGTTCTGAACGTTGTGCCGGACGAGGCGAAAGCCCGCGAGATTGCAGATTACCGTGCACAGGTCAGTAAGGACCAACGTGCAGCGGCTGGTGCTGCGACCACGCTCGACCAGTTGTTAGCGAAAGCCAAAGCTGACGAGACTGTCGCGATCCTGCCGATCGTTATGAAAGCTGACGTGCAGGGTTCTGCCGAAGCTATCGTGCAAGCAATGGAGAAAGTCGGAAACGACGACGTTCGCGTTCAGGTTCTACACTCCGGTGTTGGCGCGATTACAGAATCGGACGTCACATTGGCCGAAGCCTCCGGCGCGCCAATCATTGGCTTTAACGTCCGTGCGAACGCACCGGCGCGTAATGCAGCCAATCAGAAGGGTGTTGAAATCCGTTATTACTCGATCATCTACGATCTGGTTGATGACGTGAAAAAGGCGGCCTCCGGTTTGCTATCGCCCGAGATCAAGGAAACCTTCATCGGTTACGCCACGATCAAAGAGGTGTTCAAAATTACTGGTGCTGGCAAAATTGCGGGCTGTCTGGTTACCGAAGGCGTTGCGCGTCGTGCTGCAGGCGTTCGCTTGTTGCGTGACAATGTCGTGATCCACACTGGAACACTGAAAACTTTGAAACGTCACAAAGACGAAGTCAAAGAAGTTCAGTCTGGTCAAGAGTGTGGTATGGCGTTCGAAAAATACGAAGACATCCGCGAAGACGACGTCATCGAGATTTTCACTACCGAAGAGATCGAACGAACGCTCTAGTCGGCACTACAGCGAAATATTTGAGGGCAGAGTTTATTCTCTGCCTTTTTTCGTGTTTTCCCTTGCGTTATGTCAATGCTCCGGCCCAGATTTGCCGCCTAATTTAATGATGCAAATCCACTATATTTAATGACAGGGAAAAAATGGCAAAATATCTTGAAACAACCCCGAGCAGCGACGGATTTTATGGCGAATATGGCGGCGCAATGTTGCCACCTCCACTGGAGCCACATTTTGTTGAAATTCGCGCCGCGTATGCTGAGCTGTCGAAATCGCCTGAGTTCCTTGAAGAATTAAGGTATATCCGCAAGCACTTTCAGGGTCGCCCAACCCCGATTTCACACCTGAAAAACCTTTCGGCGATGTCGCGTGGCGCACAAATTTATGCCAAACGCGAAGACCTCAATCACACTGGAGCGCATAAGCTGAACCACTGCATGGCCGAAGGCTTGTTGGCCAAGCACATGGGTAAAACCAAACTTATTGCTGAAACCGGTGCTGGCCAACACGGCGTGGCTTTGGCGACTGCGGCGGCTTATTTTGGTATGGATTGTGAAATCCACATGGGCGAAGTCGACATCGCAAAAGAGGCTCCGAACGTGACCCGCATGAAGCTATTGGGCGCAACCGTTGTTCCCGTTGGAGAAGGTGCGAAAACTCTGAAAGAAGCTGTAGATAGTGCTTTTGGCAGTTATATCGCGCAGGCTGATCATGCGCTATTCGGGATTGGCTCGGTCGTTGGTCCGCACCCGTTTCCAATGATGGTTCGTGATTTCCAGTCCATCGTGGGCCTCGAATCTCGTGAACAGTTCTTGGAAATGACGGGTGGGTTGCCAGACGTCGTTGCGGCCTGTGTCGGCGGCGGTTCTAACGCTATGGGGATATTCTCAGGTTTCATCGATGATGAAAGCGTTGAACTTGTCGGAGTTGAGCCTCTAGGTACGTCCTCGAACCTTGGCGATCACGCGGCGACTATGACTTACGGCGTAGATGGCGCAATTCACGGCTTCAAGACTAAGGTGTTGCTAGATGCCGATGGCGAACCGGCGCCAGTGAACACTATCGCTTCGGGCCTCGATTATCCGGGTGTTGGGCCAGAGCACGCGCATTTGCAGAAAATTGGTCGTGTGAATTATTCGACGGCGGATGACAAGGAAACGCTGGAGGCCTTCTACATGCTTTCACGCAAAGAGGGCATCATCCCAGCACTTGAATCTGCACACGCGATTGCCTGGGCGATGCGGGAATCCAAAAACCTTCAAGGTAAATCGATTCTGTTGAATCTTTCAGGTCGTGGGGACAAAGACCTCGATTTTGTCACAGAAACTTACGGGTTCGGCGCGTAAACGAATGATGCTAAAGGTCGCGTATTGGCGCGGCCTTTTCCCATTTGGCGTGCGCGATTTTTAACCCAAACTGTCCTCACCAAGCCTTTCCATGCAACGCAGACTTGTGCGCTCGCACTAGAGCCGCCATATAGGTTTGAACCGATACGATGGAGGCACACATGCAAAACGATCAGAAATTTCCCGGCTGGCACGGCACCACGATTGTGGGTGTTCGCAAAGGTGGCAAAGTGGTGATTGCTGGTGACGGGCAGGTTAGCCTTGGCCAGACGATCATTAAAGGCACCGCCAAAAAGGTTCGCCGCATTAGTCCGGGCGGGCATGAAGTTGTGTGTGGGTTTGCAGGCTCCACCGCTGACGCATTTACCCTGCTGGAACGCCTCGAAGCCAAACTCGAAGCCTCCCCCGGTCAACTGGCGCGCGCCTCGGTGGAGCTGGCTAAAGACTGGCGTACCGATAAATATCTGAAAAATCTTGAGGCCATGTTGATTGTGACGGACGGTAAAGACCTGTTCGTAATCACCGGTGCTGGCGATGTTCTGGAGCCTGAGCATGACGTAACCGCCATCGGGTCGGGCGGCAACTTCGCACTGGCCGCAGGCCGTGCTATGTATGATTTTGAGGACGACGCAGAGGTGATCGCCCGTCGGTCCTTAGAAATCGCCGCCGAGATTTGCGTTTATACAAACGGTAAAATGACCGTGGAAACCATCAATGGCTGATTTTTCTGTCGATGACATTCGCGCAGGCGTCGCCGCTGGCGTTATCGACGAGCGTCAAGCCGCTGGCATGATCGCAATCGCCAACCAACGGCTTGGCTATAGGCAGAACATGGGTGCTGAGGACGAGCCGTTCGAACTGTTCAAAGGTTTCTCCGAAATCTTCGTGACCGTCGGCCTTGGCATCCTTTACGGCGGCTTCATGGCTATCGCGATGCTGGTAGGAAACCCGATAATTGTGATGGTTCTATCTGCTGCAATCACCATCGCGTTGGCGTATTACTTCACCCTTAAACGCCGCATGATATTGCCAAGCATAGCGCTGGCGATTGTCTTTGCAGGCTCCGTCGGCGGTCTATCCGTGTTCTCGATTTTCGATCTGGATGCAGCGACTCCGAATGGTTACCATTTCCTGGCAACGGCAACTTTCGGGGCAATCGCCATGTTGGGGTATTTCTGGAAGTTTCGTGTTCCTTTCGCGATATTCCTGTTTGGACTATTCGGCGCAGGCATCGCCTTTTCCATCGCCGGAATAACCGCCCCTGAATCGATATTCGCAAGCGCCTTCATTGGCAACGCTGACGGTGTTTTCGACATAAGCCGTAACCCGACAATGGCGTACACTATGCTGATCTTCGGTATCCTAGCATTTCTCGGTGGCATGTGGTTCGACGTGCGTGACCCTTACCGTATATCCCGCCTGTCGGCTTGCGGCTTCTGGCTGCATATCCTTGCCGCCCCCGCGATCGTCAATGTTGTTGCCCTATCATTGCTGAACCTCGAAGGGACGATGGGCTACGGACTGGCGGCTGCTGCACTTGTCGTGGTCGCCGTGATCGCACTGGTGATCGACCGCCGCTCGTTCCTGACCGCTGGCATCATCTACATCGGCATTATCTTGGCATGGGCCCTCGACACCGGTTCCAGTGATGACTGGAGCATCGCAATAACCTTATTGGTCATGGGTGCATTCATCACTGCACTCGGCACTTGGTGGGTGCAACTACGCGCCGTCATAATGCGTAACCTGCCAGCATTCCCCCTTAAAAACAGATTACCCCCATATCAGGAGGCAGCATGACTGACCTTACCCCCCGCGAAATCGTTTCCGAACTGGATCGTTACATAATTGGTCAAAACGGTGCCAAACGCGCCGTGGCCGTTGCCTTGCGCAACCGTTGGCGTCGCAGTCAATTGTCTGATGATCTACGTGACGAGGTTTACCCAAAAAACATCCTGATGATCGGGCCAACCGGCGTCGGTAAAACCGAGATTAGCCGTCGTCTGGCCAAACTGGCGAACGCGCCCTTCCTGAAGGTCGAGGCGACCAAGTTTACGGAGGTGGGCTATGTTGGTCGCGATGTCGAACAAATCGTACGCGATTTGATGGACGGCGCGATCCTGATGGTACGCGAACAACTTCGTGACGAAGTCAAAACCAAGGCGCATGATGCTGCCGAAGAACGTGTGATCGACGCGCTGGCCGGTGAGGATTCCCGCGCGCAGACCCGCGAAATGTTCCGCAAGAAACTGCGTGATGGTATTCTCGACGACAAAGAAATTGAACTTGATTTGGCTGACAATTCCAACCCGCTGCAAATGATGGACATCCCCGGTCAGCCGGGTGGTGGTGGCATGGGGATGATGAACCTCGGCGATATTTTCGGGAAAGCCATGGGCGGCCGCACGCAACGTCGTCGTGTTAAAGTTTCCGAAAGCTATAAACTGCTGATCGATGACGAAGCTGACAAGCTTCTGGATGAAGAAACCATTAACAAGAAAGCGCTGCAATCAGTTGAACAAAGCGGCATCGTATTTCTAGACGAGATAGACAAAGTCTGCGCCCGCTCCGATGCCCGTGGGGGCGACGTTTCGCGTGAAGGCGTGCAACGCGATTTGTTGCCGTTGATCGAGGGTACAACAGTTTCCACCAAATACGGCCCCGTCAAAACCGACCATATTCTGTTCATCGCATCCGGTGCGTTTCATATCGCAAAACCTTCGGATCTGCTGCCTGAACTTCAGGGTCGCTTGCCAATTCGCGTGGAGCTTCGCGCGCTCACCGAAGAAGATTTTGTGCGTATTCTGACGGAAACCGACAACGCGTTGACCTTGCAATATACGGCCTTGATGGCGACCGAGGAAGTTGCAGTCGATTTCACGCCGGAAGGGATCGCCGCACTTGCGAAAATCGCAGCCGAAGTGAACCACACGGTGGAAAACATCGGTGCGCGGCGCCTTTACACTGTTCTGGAACGTGTATTCGAAGAACTAAGCTTCACGGCGCCTGATCGGGCAGGGGACAAGGTTACAGTTGACGCTGACTTCGTCGAAAAACACCTCGGTGAATTGTCGCGATCAACTGATATAAGCCGTTACGTTTTGTAGACTATTGCCCTGCATCACGGCAGGGCGATACCTCAAACCTTCTTCATAAACGAAGCCTTAAGAACTAGCGTCGCTTTTCCAATCCGGCACTCCACTTGGTCGGGATTACCTGTCAGCCGCACATTTTTGATTTGCGATCCGCGCTTCAGCGTTTTCGACATGCCCTTAACTTTCAAGTCTTTGATGACCATCACCGTATCGCCATCCTCAAGAATTGCACCGTTGCTGTCTCTGGTATCCATTAGTATTTCCTTAGCGTTAATCGGGTGCGAGCATATAGCCCGCTCCGCGTACTGTCTGTAAATATCGAGGTTGTTTCGGGTCGGCTTCCAGCTTACGCCGCAACCGAGTAATTTGGACATCAATCGCACGTTCTTGCGCGGAACCATCACCCTTGCCAAGATCGTTGACCAATTGCGCGCGTGAGACAGAGTCGTGTGCGTTTGCGGCAAAAATCTTCATTAAGGCGTTTTCGGTTGCTGTAAGGCGAATACGTTCATCGCCGCGCCAAAGCTCGCTGCGGGTCACGTCGTAACGGACATCGGCCATTTGCAGGGTTTTGGGTGGCTCTACAGCAATATCCGTTTTTGGTACGCGTCGCAGGATAGCGTTCACGCGCAACAGTAATTCCTTGGGTTCAAACGGCTTGGGTAGATAGTCATCTGCCCCCATTTCAAGTCCCTTGATCCGGTCATCTGCATCGCCTCGCGCGGTCAACAAAAGAATGGGCGTGGTCAAAGAACGACGTAAATCTTGAGTTAGTGAAAAGCCATCCTCGCCCGGCATCATGATGTCGATAATCAACATATCGAACTCCAGCCCGGTCAGAAGACGCCGTGCGTGCGCCGAATCCCTTGCACCGGTTACCAGAAATCCATTGCGGGCCAGAAACTTTTGCAGCAATAGGCGAATGCGCTGGTCGTCGTCGACAACCAGCAGATGGGCCTCGCTATGTTCTTCAAAAGCGCCCATCACAAATCGTCCGCCTGATTTAGAACTTTTTCCCGCAGGCTCGGGTCGATCATTTGTTCCAAAACTGTGCGAAATCCGTGCACGGCCGCCGGTCCTGCGTTTGAATACGCTTTGCGCATCCGTTTGCGCTGCGCGTCTGATAATTCCCGTTCAAGCGCCTCGCCTGTCTCGGTCAGGTGCAAATTCCGCTGACGCCGATCCTGTTTGCCAATACGGCTGTCCACCAAGCCATCTTCAACCAATTGCCTTAACACGCGGTTAAGAGATTGTTTGGTGACGCCAAGAATGTCTAACAATTCGTTAACCGTCAGTCCTTGCTTGCGGTTTATGAAATGGATCGCGCGATGGTGTGCGCGCCCGTAAGCGTAATTTTCCAAAATTAGGTCGGGGTCAGCGGTGAAGCCGCGATAGGCGAAGAACATCAGCTCGATTCCTTGACGCAACTGGTCGTCAGTCAGGAACAACAACTGCTCGGATCGACTGGGCTGTCGCGCTAACCGGTCTCTGTGCATGGCTTTTTCCTCAACCTGATTTATCTGTTCACAGTTTATGTCAGTCTTGTTGACTTTCCAAGAATCATTTGTTAGCAAAATCAGGAATTAGCGAAATAAACTGTCGAATATTGTGTGTTGTGCGCAATTTTCGGAAAACCTAGAGGATAATACAATGGCTGGAGCCCCTTACGACGATCGCGACGGAACCATCTGGATGGACGGTGTACTGATACCTTGGCGTGACGCAAAGGTGCACGTCCTGACACACGCACTGCATTACGGGTCCTCCGTTTTTGAAGGGGAACGTTGTTACAACGGCAAGGTTTTCAAAAGCCGCGAGCATTCCGAACGCCTGCTGAAATCTGGTGAGTATATGGATATTCCGATTCCCTACACTGTAGATGAAATCGAAGATGCCAAAGCTGTTGCGCTTGAGGCCAGCGGTCTGAAGGATGCCTATGTACGTGTTGTTGCGTGGCGTGGTTCGGGTCAAGATATGGGCGTCGCTTCTGCCGCTAACCCTGTTCATATGGCTGTAGCGATATGGGCTTGGGGCGCATATTACGGCGACGCCAAGTTTGAAGGCGCGAAGCTGGATATCTCCAAATGGAAGCGCCCTGATCCGGCAACGATACCGTGTTTCGCCAAAGCAGCCGGCCTTTATATGATTTGCACCATGTCCAAGCACGCGGCAGAAGCAAAGGGCTGTTCAGACGCGTTGATGTATGACTACCGTGGCTACGTTGCCGAGGCGACCGGTGCCAACATCTTCTTCGTGAAAGACGACGCCGTACACACGCCAATTCCTGACGCATTCTTGAACGGCATCACCCGTCAGACTGTTATCGGTATGTTAAAAGACAAAGGCATCGAAGTGATCGAGCGTCACATTATGCCCGAAGAACTGGCCGATTTTGAGCAGTGCTGGCTAACTGGTACAGCCGCCGAAGTGACGCCTGTGGGGCAAATCGGTGAGCATAAGTTCACTGTTGGCGACATCGCACGCGATATCGCTGAAAGCTACGAAAAGCTGGTGCGCGAATAAATTAGATGCAATCATGGTTGAACATAAAATAGGTATTCAACCATGGTTAAATTGTTAGCATTTATTGTTGCCCTCGCTTTGGTCGCAATAATCGGCTACGCCTCCTGGTCAAAGGATCAGGGCGCCAGAAGCAGTTTCGCTCAGCCGCAATCCGAATTGGAAGCACTCGCAGAGCGAACTCGTAACAATAAGGTAAATCCGTGAATAACCCCCGAAAAATAATCATCGACACTGATCCCGGCCAAGACGACGCCGTCGCAATCCTTCTAGCCCTTGGTTCTCCGGAACTTGAAGTGTTGGGGATCACAGCGGTGGCCGGAAATGTGCCTTTGGCGCTGACCCAAAAGAACTGCCGTATAATCTGCGAATTGGCGGGTCGCCCTGACATTCCGGTATATTCCGGCGCAATTCGCCCGCTTGTGCGCGAACTTGTAACGGCAGAAAATGTGCATGGTAAAACGGGCCTTAACGGACCGGAATTGTCGGATCCGACGATGCCGTTGCAAGCGCAGTACGCGGTGGATTTTATTGTTGAAACGTTCATGAGCGAACCTGAAAACACGGTAACACTCTGCGTCCTCGGCCCGCTAACTAACATTGCATTGGCCATGATCCGCGAACCCAAAATCATCCCACGAATTGCTGAAATCGTCTTGATGGGCGGTGGGTGTTTTGAGGGTGGAAATGTAACGCCGGCCGCAGAATTCAACATTTATGTTGATCCTCATGCCGCTAAAACAGTTTTTAATGCTGGTGTTCCGATCACCATGTTCCCCCTTGATGTCACTCACAAAGCGTTAACAACTCGTAAACGCGTGGAAGAATTCAGATCGATGGGTACCAATGTCGGAATAGTCACAGCAGAACTTCTCGATTTCTTCGAACGCTTTGACGAGGAAAAATATGGTACTGACGGTGGTCCATTGCATGACCCTAATGTTATCGCATGGCTGTTGAAACCCGAGCTCTACACTGGCCGCCATATCAACGTGGAGATCGAAACTGCGTCTGAACTAACCATGGGCATGACCGTCGCCGATTGGTGGGGCGTAACCGATCGGCCGAAAAACGCCTTCTTTGTGCGCGATTTGGACGCTGAAGGCTTCTATAACTTGTTAGTGGAGCGGATTGGTGCGTTGTGCCCTTGACTCCGCTGCCTTGAGGCAACAAATGCGCTGTGATACAACTTACATATGGCGCGCCACGGTGGCGCATAAGAATTAGGAGGACATTGTCCTGTCCGATAATGTTGACGCGGCTCAGATGACCGCAGATTCCGCGAATACCACACTTGGTAAAAGCGGCGACAAATCCGAGAGCGATGCGATGCTCGCCCGGATTCTCAAATTGCTTGAAGAAAGCAAAGCAGAAGATATTGTGACGATTCCGTTGCACGGAAAATCCGAGATGGCCGATAATATGGTTATAGCTTCGGGTCGTTCCTCGCGGCAGGTTTCGGCATTGTCTGAACAGTTGTACAAGCTGATCAAAGAAGAGACCGGCATCATTTGTCGTACCGAAGGCAAACAGTCTGGCGACTGGGTGCTGCTGGACTGCGGTGACGCAGTCGTGCACATTTTCCGCCCTGAAGTACGTGATTTCTACCAGTTGGAAAAAATGTGGCAAACGGCCGGTGGTGATCAGCCCGAAGAGGACTGATATGCGTGTCACACTATGCGTTGTCGGCCGCCTTAGGGCTGGTCCGGAACGCGACCTCATCGACGATTACCTCACGCGGTTTGACCGCACGGGCAGGGCACTTGGCCTTGGCCCGGCCTCGGTGATCGAGGTTGAAGACAAGAAGGGCGGAGGCTCGACGGCAGAAGCGGTGCTTTTGCGCAAGGCGATCCCCGACGGGGCGTTGCTGGTGACTATGGACGAGCGCGGCAAGGTGATGACGTCGCCCGATTTTGCCAACAAGCTTGCAGGATGGCGCGACGACAGTCAGCGCGATATGGCTATTGTGATCGGTGGGGCAGATGGCATTGCGCCTGACCTGCGCGCCGAGGCGGATTTCTCCCTTTCATTTGGTAAAATGGTTTGGCCGCACATGCTGGCACGGGTAATGCTGTGCGAACAACTCTACCGCGCGGCCACTATTCTGTCTGGCGGCCCCTACCACCGCGCCTGATTGCTTGCGCTTGGGCGCGCACGATCTTAAATAAAGGTTAATCAAAACCGGAGGTTCCCGATGCCCGCACCAAAACCCGTAGTCCTATGCATTCTTGATGGCTGGGGCTTGCGCGAGGAGCGCGAGAACAACGCGGTTGCGCTGGCGAACACGCCGAACTTCGACCGGATCATGGCCGCGTTTCCAAACACTACCTTAACGGCGCACGGGCCAGATGTCGGCTTGCCCGAAGGGCAGATGGGGAACTCCGAGGTCGGGCATACTAACATCGGGGCGGGCCGTGTTGTCTGGATGGACCTTCCAAAAATTAACAATGCAATAACGGATGGGTCGTTTCAGAATAACGCGGCCTTGCTGCGATTTGCCGAAAACTTGAAAAATACTGGTGGGACCGCACATGTTGCAGGGCTTGCCTCGCCCGGTGGCGTGCATGCGCATCAGGATCATATCGTCGAAATCGCGAAAGTGTTGACGGGCGCGGGCGTTCCAGTAGTTCTACATGCATATCTGGATGGGCGTGATGTAGCGCCGAAAAGTGCCGATAAACAGATCGCCAAACTAGTAAATGATCTGCCGCCAGGCGCAAAAATCGGAACAGTTTGCGGACGGTTCTTTGCCATG
The DNA here is from genome assembly GCA_002162875.1 of Rhodobacterales bacterium 52_120_T64. Classification (GTDB taxonomy): domain Bacteria; phylum Pseudomonadota; class Alphaproteobacteria; order Rhodobacterales; family Rhodobacteraceae; genus NORP23. Next base: position 222,351 of record MABA01000024.1, read on the forward strand.
GATCGCGATAATCGGTGGGACCGGGTGCAAGCCGCATTTGACGTTATGACGACGGGCAAAGGCACGGTTGCGGATACGGCAAACGATGCGATTATTGCGGCTTATGAAGTTGGAGAGACGGACGAGTTTGCCTCGCCAACGGCCATAGACGGTTACACGGGTATGCAGAACGACGACGGGTTACTGTTCGTCAATTTCCGCGCCGATCGAGCCCGCGAAATTCTGTCTGCACTTGCGGATCCGAAGTTTGACGTCTTCGACGTTTCGGCCCGCCCGAAATTTTCTGCAATTTGCGGGATGGTCGAGTATTCGAACAAGCACAACGCCTATATGGATGTGATGTTCCCGTCTGAAGAAATCGTTAACACACTTGGCCACTGGGTTTCGAGCCACGGGAAAACTCAATACCGGTTGGCGGAAACCGAGAAATACCCACATGTGACGTTCTTCATGAACGGCGGCGAGGAAAACCCCGAGACTGGCGAAGACCGCTACGTCGCCCCAAGCCCCAGAGTAAAAACCTACGACATGCAGCCCGAGATGTCGGCGGCTGAAGTTACAGACCATTTGGTCGATGCTATAAGCGGGCAGGTTTACGACCTGATAATCGTGAATTTCGCCAATCCCGATATGGTTGGCCACACAGGCGATCTTCAGGCAGCCATGCAAGCTTGCGAAGCCGTGGACGAGGGTGTGGGAAAAGCGTTAGCCGCGTTAAAAAACGTCAACGGTGCGATGATTTTGACGGCTGACCACGGCAATTGCGAAACGATGGTCGACCCCGAAACTGGCGAGCCACACACCGCGCACACCCTAAATCCGGTTCCGGTTGTGCTGATCGGCGGTCCAGAGGGCGCCAAAATACGCAGCGGTGGGCGGTTGGGTGATCTGGCGCCAAGCCTTCTGCAATTGATGGAATTGCCGATCCCGAAAGAAATGACAGGACAATCCCTGATCGTTTAGGCGGGCGACCGCCCATTCACTTGAAGAAAATGTGATCGGTTTCCACTTAAAGGCTGGTGTAGAAACGCAGGAAAGGCTCTATATAGACTCTAGCCTCGTGCCAGATTCCCGTTTCGGGCGAAAACATAGGATGTATTTGAATGAAAAAGATTCTCTTAGGAACATTGGCCGGTGCCGTAGCTGGTCTGGTTATCGCCGTGCAAGTTTCTGCCCCGATAAATGCACAAGAGAGTACCCGTCTTCAAACAACCTATGAACAACTTGACCTGTTTGGCGACATCTTCGAACGTATTCGTTCAACATACGTCGAGGAAGTCGATGATGTAGCCTTGATCGAGGCTGCGATTAACGGGATGCTAACCTCGCTTGATCCACACTCCAGCTACTTGCCGCCAAAAGATTACGACGAAATGCAGGTCGAAACCCGCGGCGAGTTCGGTGGCCTTGGCATTGAAGTGACACAAGAGGATGGCTTCGTGAAAGTCGTCTCGCCTATTGATGATACTCCTGCATATCGTGCTGGTATCGAAGCTGGCGATTTTGTTACCCATATCGACGGTGAAAGTGTTCTCGGCCTGACGCTAGATGATGCAGTCGAGCTGATGCGCGGCGCAGTCGGAGAAGAGATTGTTCTGACGATTTTTCGCGTAGGTACGGATGAGCCGTTCGATGTGACCATCGTGCGCGACATCATCAAGTTGACTGCCGTGAAAGTTCGAACCGAAGGCCGTGCAATCGTGGTTCGGATAACGTCGTTTACCGAAAAAACCTACTCAAACCTTGTTGAAGGTGTTGCCGAGGAGATTGAGGCCAACGGTGGTGTCGATAACATCGACGGTTTCGTTCTAGACCTTCGGAACAACCCAGGTGGACTTCTTAGTCAGGCTATCGCGGTTTCCGATGCCTTCCTTGACGCTGGTGAAATCGTCTCGACTCGTGGCCGAAACGAGCGAGACAGTGATCGTTTCAACGCCCAGTTGGGCGATTTGGCTGATGGAAAACCAATTGTCATCCTAATCAACGGGGGGTCTGCTTCTGCGTCTGAAATTGTGGCTGGTGCATTGCAAGACCACCGCCGTGCGATTGTGATCGGGACGAAAAGTTTCGGCAAAGGGTCCGTTCAAACGATCATGCCGATCGCCGGCAGCGGCGCTATGCGCTTGACGACGGCACGGTATTACACACCATCGGGCCGTTCCATCCAGGCTTTGGGTATCACGCCAGACATTCTGGTTGAACAACGCCCGAGAGTCGAAGACGACGAGAGTACGGAAGAGCAAGAACGCCGCCGTAGCCGCTCCGAGGCTGATCTGCGTGGATCGTTGAACAACGACTCTTTAACTGATGAAGAAATCGAGTTGCTGGAAGCCGAGCGTGCTGAACAAGAAGAAATCGCCGCCCTCCGGGACGAGGATTTCCAATTGTCTTATGGTCTCGATATTCTGCGCGGACTGAACGTGTTGGCCAAATAATCGGATGACTGAAGAAGAACTCGAAGCGCTTCCATATCGTCCGAACGTCGGGTTGATGGTGCTAAATGCGCAAGGGAAGGTCTTTACGGGGCAGCGCCTTGATAGTCCCGGCGCGGCTTGGCAGATGCCCCAAGGCGGTATTGACGAGGGTGAAGATGCTGAAGTTGCGGCCTATCGGGAGCTGAGGGAAGAAACTGGAATTGCGCCTGAAATGGTTCAGATTTTGGCACAATCCTCTGACTGGATAACCTACGATTTTCCCGTAGAACTTGCGAAGAAGCTTTGGAAGGGTGGATACCGCGGGCAAAAACAGCGCTGGTTTTTGATGCGATTTACCGGACTTGATGGCCAGATCAACATCACAACTGATGAACCCGAATTTTCCGAGTGGCGTTGGATGTCACCCGATGAGCTGCTGGACAACATCGTGCCGTTCAAACGCTCGGTTTATGAGCAGGTGCTAGAGGAATTCCGCGAGTATTTGCGCTGAATCCTAAAGTTCGGACAACAAGATAAACGGGAAAAACACGCCCGACGACCAAACACCGAACCACTCAACACCATCAACTGTGCTTGTTTCGCCCTGATCGACAAGGCGGTAAAAACTTTTACGATCTATTAAGGCTTCAAGATTAGTGCGCACCAGAACGTAGGGTGACGGTTCGCCGTGATCAGGGTTTAGAACAACCCGGATCGGGTTGTCCGGCCCGACTTGCACTGTTTCGCCGACATTGGTGGTAAACGTAATCACCTTGTCTGCCACGTCGAAATCCACGGCCACAAAAGGCGCGTCATCAACTTTTATGCCGACTTTTTCGACCGGTGTCACCAGAAAATACTCGTCCCCGTCTTTGCGGATAATAGTCGAGAACAGCTTAACCATTCGTTTGCGTCCAATCGGGGTGCCAAGGTAATACCACGTTCCATCGCGCGCGATCCGCATGTCCAGATCCCCGCAAAATGGCGGGTTCCACAGATGAACGGGAGCAGGCCCTTTGCCTTTGGCTGCCTTGGACGCGGCGGATGCGATTGTGTCAGCGTTCGCGGTCACAGATTTCTGATGAGAATCGGACATTACCCTCTGCCTTATTATGGTTTGCTGTACTAGGATAGCCATGCATATGGGCCGTTGCAATCCAGCCAGCGGCAAAAATCATTTGATAAAGGGGTGGGTATGTCGAACCCGGACATTGAAGCTTTCGAGGAAATCTCGGCAAAGCTGACACAAGTGCAAGAGATGATCTCGCGTCGTATTATCGGACAAACCCAAGTCGTTGACGAAACTTTGATCGCAATTTTGTGCGGTGGGCACGGCCTGCTGGTCGGCGCACCCGGTTTGGCAAAAACCCGTCTGGTGGAGGTGATGGGCGTTGTCCTTGGACTCGCGTCCAATCGTGTGCAGTTCACGCCGGACTTGATGCCAGCCGATATTCTGGGGGCGGAGGTTCTGGAAACAGCTGCCGACGGCACCCGCGCTTTTCGATTTATCGAAGGCCCGATATTTTGCCAACTTCTGATGGCGGACGAGATTAATCGCGCCAGCCCTCGTACGCAATCCGCGCTGTTACAGGCAATGCAAGAACATCATGTTTCGGTCGCCGGGCAAAGGCGGGATTTACCGGCGCCGTTCCACGTTCTCGCCACGCAAAACCCGATTGAGCAGGAGGGCACATATCCGTTGCCCGAAGCACAACTTGACCGTTTCTTGTTGCAAATTGACGTGGACTACCCTGATCGGGAAGCCGAACGCGACATCGTTTTGGCCACCACTGGAATTGAGGATGCACAAGTTTCCGCAGTCTTTGACGCTGAAGGTTTAATCGCGGCCCAAACCGGCGTTCGACGCATGCCGATTGGTGAGAATATAATAGAGTTAATCCTGGACCTTGTCCGCGCCGCGCGACCAGGGGAGGAGGCGTCAGACCTTGTTAACGCTTCGGTAAGCTGGGGTCCCGGGCCGCGTGCTGCACAATCGTTGTCGCTGGCTGTTCGTGCGCGCGCTTTGATGGACGGGCGCTTCGCCCCGAATACCAACGATATTGCTGCACTAGCCAAACCGATTCTGAAGCATCGCATGGCGCTGGGATTCGCGGCGCGGGCCGACGGGTTAACTGTCGATAAACTTATCTCGACACTGGTCGATCAGGTTCTGGGCAAGGGGAATTCTGCTTGAATCAATCCCGTCCCTCTGCTGATCTTCGCGCGGCAAGTGAAGGTCTCGCCACTACATTACCCGCCCTTATGGTCGAGGCGTCGCGCCTCGCGGCCAACGTGGCGATGGGGGATCACGGGCGCAGGCGGGCCGGTGTGGGCGAGGATTTTTGGCAATATAGGCAAGCATTGCCCGGGGATGATCTTGCGACGGTCGATTGGCGGCGATCTGGCAGGTCCGACACGGCCTATGTTCGCGAACGCGAATGGGAAGCCGCACACACCGTCGCGATTTGGTCGGATTCTGCGAAATCGATGGACTACAGCGGCAAACGAGGTGTCCCGAGCAAGGGCGAACGTGCGAATTTGTTGGCCATGGCCCTGTCCATTCTGCTGTCCAAGACGGGCGAGCGGATTGCGTTTCCAGCAACAATCGCCGCAACACCTCGATCGGGTGAGCATCAATTGCAACGTGTTGCACAAGCCATTTCGAGCATCGGTGAAAAGCGTCCGGAATACGGTGTTGTTCCGGAATTCGGTGATATCAAAGCCGCACGGAGTGTATTTTTGTCGGATTTCCTAGGCGCTGGCGATCAAATATTCACACCCATGAAGGGTATTGCTGAACGCGCCGGATCAGGGTGTTTGGTTCAAATTCTGGATGACACCGAAGAAACTTTTCCCTTTGACGGGCGGGTAGTATTTGAAAGCATGGGGGGCGCGTTGTCGTTTGAAACCCACCGCGCCAAAAGCTTGCGCGAGGAATATCGTGAACAACTGGCAGAACGATGTGCGGCATTAGAAGATTTTGCGCGACAAGTTGGTTGGCAATATCTGAAACACCACACTTCTGAAAGCCCACGCGCAGCCTTGTTGTGGTTGTATATGGCAATCGGGACATCGCGATGACTGCGCTCGTTTTCTTGTCGCCGTGGATACTGCTCGGCTTGTTGACGTTGCCGGTCTTGTGGTGGTTGCTGCGCGCCACGCCGCCATCACCTAAGCACTTGCGATTTCCGGGGGTAAGGTTGCTGTTGGGATTGAAGGACATCGAAAAGATGCCCAATAAAACGCCTGTCTGGTTGCTACTTCTAAGAATGCTCGCCGTCGCCGCCGCGATTTTTGCTTTTGCCGAACCCGTGCTAAATCCCGAGACACGGGCCGATGGAGACGGTCCGTTGCTGATATTGATGGACGGAGGTTGGGCAAGTGCGCCCGATTGGTCAGATCGAGTGGCGGAGGCCGAACGGCTATTGGCGCAAGCCGCCCGTGCCGGAAGACCAACAGTATTCGCCTCGCTATCGCATCCCTTGCCGCAGGGAATGCCATATGATGACGCCCGAAACTGGCTTTCGGTTTTACGCGCGCTAGAGCCGCAGCCGTGGGCGCCAGACAGGCAGGCGGGGGTCACTTGGCTGGCGGATAAACAAAACTTCGAGACGTATTGGTTAACGGATGGTTTACAGCATGATGATGCCGGTCTGACCAATAGGATTGCTTCAATCGGGCAGCTTCGAATTATCGGAACAACCTCGCGGCCGTTGGCATTATTGCCGCTGGAACTTGAGGCGGGGCAGCTAAATGTTACCGTAATCGGCACGCCATCAACAGCTGAAAATTTCACGCTTACTGCCCACGGGAAAGCGCCGAATGGTACCGAAGTTTCGTTTGCTTCAGTTACCGGAACGCTGCCTGCTAATGAAGCTGCCGTTTCGGTGACCTTTGATATGCCGGTAGAGCTAACCAACCGCATAACGCGTGTAACGCTGTACGGTCAGACTTCGGCAGGGGCCGTTTCCCTCGCGGATGACGGTTCGCGACGTCGCAAAGTCGCGCTCGTCGGTGCACCCAATCAGGAAGGCCCACAGTTGGTCGCGCCCATGCACTATCTTCGCAAAGCTTTGGCGCCATCGGTATCCTTACTTGAGGGAAGTCTGTCAGATGTCCTGCTTGGCGCGCCCGATGTCATAGTGCTGCCTGATGTCGGACAATTGTCGGTATCGTCTTCCAACACGCTGTTGAAGTGGGTCGAAAACGGTGGCCTTCTGGTGCGTTTCGCCGGGCCTCGTTTGGCTGCAGAGGGCGCCGGACAAGTCGAAGACGACCCGTTGCTGCCCGTGCGATTGCGGGCAGGCGGGCGTACGCTTGGCGGCGCGATGGCATGGAACACACCGAAAAACCTGAGCCCGTTCCCGGAAGCCAGCCCGTTTTTTGGCCTATCTGTACCAGCAGATATCGAAGTATTCGCCCAGGTAGTGGCCCAGCCTGCACCTGACCTTGCACAGCGCACGTTGGCTGCGTTGGACGACGGGACACCGTTGGTCACCCAGCGGCTACAGGGCGATGGGCGGGTGGTATTGTTCCACGTTACCGCCAATGCGGAGTGGTCGACACTGCCGCTATCTGGCTTGTTCGTGCAAATGTTGGAGCGCCTGTCTATTAGCGCCAGCACCGGTGATGTTGATGCTGTGTTGGAGGGGCGGATGTGGCAGCCCGATAAAATTCTGGACGGGTTCGGACGTTTGATCGATGCAGATCTAGCCGCGCCCGTAAGCGGTGAACGCTTGGCGGCGCCTGTTGGCCCAGACGCGCGACCGGGGCTTTACACGTCGGGTGATCTGAACGTGGCGGTGAATGTAATGCAAGCTGGTGATGCTCTCGTGGCGCTAGAGTTGCCCATCGGAACTAGCATCGAAAAACTTGGTCAATCGAATGAGCAATCCCTTAAGGCGTGGTTCCTGATACTGGCGTTAACGCTGTTCATGCTGGATATTATGGGAACGCTTTGGGCGACTGGTCGTCTGTTTAATCATGGAGTGGCGCGAGCGGTGGGGATCCTTCTGATGGCCGGTCTAATTCCGATATCTGAGGTTAAAGCTGACGAGGCCAGCGCAATTATGGCGGCGAACGATACGGTTCTGGCCTATGTGATTACCGGCGATCCAAATGTCGATACCGTTAGCTCCGCGGGATTGCTGGGTCTTAGTATTGTGCTGTTTGACCGCACTTCGATCGAACCAATCGCCCCCATTGGTGTGAACATTGAAACGGATGATCTTAGCCTGCTTCCAATGTTGTACTGGCCGATGACCACTGATCAACCTGCGCTTACGCAAGGGGCCGTGCAACGCCTGAACAGGTATCTTGCAACAGGTGGGATGATCGTCTTTGATACTCGTGACGCCCAGCTTGGCAGCGGTTTCGGAGTGCTAACACCGAATGGCAAAATGCTGCAACGGGTAACCGAAAGTCTCGATATTCCACCGCTTAATCCCGTCCCGTCGGGACATGTGCTGACGCGGGCGTTTTATTTACTGGAAGATTTCCCCGGTCGCTGGTCTGGACCAGATGTCTGGGTCGAGGTTTCAAGTGGTGGCGCGGACCAGAATGATGGTGTGACACCTATTGTGATTGGCGCAAACGACTGGGCGTCGGCTTGGGCGGTCTTCGAAAGCGGTCAGCCAATGTTTCCTGTGGGCCGCGGTCTGACGGGCGAGCGTCAACGCGAACTGGCGCGGCGCTTCGGGGTCAATTTAGTGATGTATGTGATGACGGGAAATTATAAGGCCGACCAAGTCCACGTTCCGGCCCTACTGGAAAGGATTGGAGAATAGTGGTCAGTTCCATTTCATATGCCCCGCTGATTGGGTGGGAAATACTGGTGGCGCTGACGGCACTGAATTTTGTGGTGTTGGCGATCGCGGCATGGTTTGGCTTGCGTGGTTGGTTCATGCGCAGCTTGCTGGCGGCAGCGTTGCTGGGCGCTTTGTTGAACCCGTCTTATAAACAAGAGGATCGCAATCCTCTGTCCGACATCGTTTTTGTGGTTATAGACGAGACTGCCAGTCAAACCTTGCCCGCCCGTGCTGCGCAAATGCAAGCCGCAGTTCCTGCAATTATGGCGCAACTGGAACGACACGCAGATGCGCCATTGGAGGTTATTACGGTCACGGTTCGCGACACACCAGAGGACGCACCAGCGCAAGGCACCATGTTAATGGCGGCGCTCGCTGACGCCACAGCACAAGTCGCGCATAACCGGATAGCGGGTGCGATAATCCTTGGTGACGGGCGTATCCACGACCTGCAAACGCCAACCGATTTTCCGGCTCCGGTGCATTTATTGCAAACTGGACGTGCACAGGATTGGGATAGACGGATCGTGATGGAGAATGCTCCTGCTTTCGGGATTGTCGGCGAATCCCTCGAGATAAAGTTGCGAATTGAAGATACTGGTGCGGTTCCCCGCCGGCTTGGACCTGCCACCATTTTTGCCTCGATCGATGGCGGTGCAGAGCAGCAATACCAAATACCGGTCGGCGAAAGTGTGACCTTGTCGTTACCGTTACAACACGCTGGTATCAATCTTTTGGATCTTCGGACGCCTGCTGCCAGTGGCGAAATAACGGACCGCAATAATCGCGCCATCTTGCCCATTAACGGCGTGCGCGATCGCCTGCGTGTGTTGCTGGTTTCCGGCGAACCCTACGCGGGCGAACGCACGTGGCGGAATCTATTGCGTGCGGATGCCTCTGTCGATCTGGTGCATTTCACAATCCTACGGCCACCGCAAAAACAAGACGGGGTGCCAGTTACTGAGCTGTCCCTGATCGCATTTCCGACGCGCGAGTTGTTTATGGAGAAGATCGACGATTTCGACCTGATCATCTTTGATCGTTATCGTCGTCGCGGGATTTTACCTGACCTCTATCTCGAAAACGTAGCACGGTACGTTCGCGACGGAGGTGCGATATTGCTGGTTACCGGTCCCGCCTTTGCTGAAGTGGAAAGCCTCGCGCGATCTCCTATGCGCGCCGTTTTACCAGCGCTGCCGACAGGCCGCGTGATCGAGGAAGGATATTTGCCCCGTCTAACAGATGTTGGCCGTCAACATCCGGTGACCGCTGGCCTTGAAAGCGTGTCCGGTGATTGGGGGCGATGGTTGCGGCAGATTGATCTGAAGCCCAGATCGGGACATGTGGCTATGGACGGTGCGCTCGGTAAACCTCTGTTGGTTTTGGATCGGGTCGAAAGAGGCCGTATCGCAATTTTGGCATCGGACCATGCATGGCTTTGGTCGCGGGGGTTCGAGGGTGGCGGTCCACAACTGGAATTATTGCGCCGACTGGCGCATTGGTTGATGAAAGAACCCGAACTGGAAGAGGAAGTCTTATCCGCAGCCGCCAATGGCAAACACATCAAGGTCGAGCGCCGGTCACTGGGGGATGCCGTATCGAGCCTGACCTTCATCGGCCCCTCCGGCCAACGTGGAACAGCCGATTTGTCACCTATTTCAGCTGGCAGATGGCATTCAGAATTCAACGTCGAAGAAAATGGTATCTATCGAATTTCCGACGGCACCATCGAAACCGTTGTGGCCGTCGGCCCCGCCTCGCCGCGCGAATTTGAACAAGCCGTGGGGGTTAGCACCGAATTATTGGCGATGGTAGCAGACACTGGCGGCGGCATTTTTCAACTTGAAGAAGCTACACCGGATATACGGCGAACCCGCCTAGGTCGCGTGGCAAAGGGTCGAAACTGGCTTGGACTGCCACACCGTGATGCCTACACCGTTGAAGATATTCGCCTTGCACCACTGGCGCCGGGGTGGTTGGTTTTACTGTTTGTAGCAATGTTATCGCTATTCGCGTGGCGGTATGAAGGTCGTTAATCTTCCAGTAAAGCAACACGGGACTGCGAGTGAAACTCGCGGCGGTACAGCATTAAAACAGTAGCTGCTGTTGCAAGCAGTAACGCCACTGGCCCCAACAACCACGCCATACCCGCCAAGGCGAAATACATTGTGCGGATGCCACGGTTAAAACTTCGGGAGGCATAGATGTTCAACTTTGCTGCCTTGCGCGCCATCCTTATTGCCTCGGGGTCGTTCGCGTCGCCCTCGGGCACTGCGGCCATAACCACCGCGCAATAACCAAACAGCCGATGCGACCAGACGAATTTCAGAAAAGCGCTGGCGAGAATCAGGACCACTAGCAATATTTTCGCCTCCCAGACTACAATCGGGGCGACGTCGCCACTAAGGTCTGCTGCAACCCCTTGCAGACGGTCCGCCTTTCCTAGCATCGCGATACCGCCGCCGATCGCAATCATCGAGGCGGATGTGAAAAAGCTGGCGCCTTGGCGCAATGACGTTAATATATTGGCGTCCACCATGCGAACGTCGCGGGTTAACATCACCTCCATCCAGCGGAAGCGATACTCGGCGATCAATGCGTGGGTAGAAGGAGAGTTTGGGCGATGCCTCTCAATAAACCATCCCATGATTCCCCATGCGAAGAGGATAGCGCCCAAAGCGGCGAAATCCAGAGTTGTGAAATAGGCGAGTGTGTTCAATATATTGTTCTGCATGCGTTTGTTTAACCTGATAGCAGGGCTATGCAAATGGTGAAATTGGTAATATAGTCTTACCAAATTGCACCAGTTGAGGCCTCCGATGGATCTTCCACAGCCAAATTCCGAGATTATTGCCCGTAAACCACAGATCGTGGCGCTACTTCAGGCGATATTGCCCGATGATGCCGTGATCTACGACGAGCATGAGGTGAAAGCCTATGAATGTGACGCATTGTCAGCTTATCGCTGCCCGCCTCTCATCGTCGTTCTGCCCTCGACTACCGAAGAAGTAGCCGCGGTTCTGAAGGTTTGCCACGTTGAGGGGGTGCCAGTGGTGCCGCGTGGTTCTGGTACCTCGCTTGCAGGTGGCGCTTTGCCGACGGCGGATTCGGTCGTTTTGGGGGTCTCGAAACTTAGCAAGGTGTTGGAAACCAACTATGAAGACCGTTATATTCGCGTGCAATCCGGGCGCACAAACCTGTCTGTAACCGGCGCTGTCGAGGCGCTTGATTTCTTCTATGCCCCTGACCCCTCCAGCCAGTTAGCCTGTGCGATTGCGGGGAACATCGCTATGAATTCTGGCGGTGCGCATTGTTTGAAATACGGCGTAACCACCAACAACCTGTTAGGTGTGAAAATGGTCACGATGGAAGGCGAGGTGCTGGATATCGGCGGCTCGCATCTGGATGCAGCAGGTTACGATCTGTTGGGGCTGATCTGCGGGTCCGAAGGCCAACTAGGTGTCGTGACTGAAGCCACGTTACGCATCCTGCACAAACCCGAAGGGGCGCGGCCAGTTCTGATCGGCTATGACAGCAACGAAGTCGCGGGGGCGTGTGTCTCGGACATTATTAAGGCGGGCGTTCTACCGGTTGCAATCGAATTCATGGATCGTCCGGTCATCCGCGCGGCTGAAGCGTTCGTACATGCAGGGTATCCGGATGTGGAAGCGTTGTTGATCGTCGAAGTCGAAGGTTCGGAAACTGAAATCGCCGAACAATTGGCGTTGATCACCGAGATTGCCAAGCGTCACAATCCTGTGGAACTTCGCGAAAGTCAAAGTGCTGAAGAATCCGCCGCCATCTGGAAAGGCCGCAAAGCCGCGTTTGGAGCGATGGGGCAAATCAACGATTATATGTGCTTGGATGGAACTATTCCTGTCAGCCAACTGCCGTTTGTTCTGGGCCGAATTACCGAGCTGTCCGAAGAATATGGACTTGCGGTAGGTAATGTTTTCCATGCTGGCGACGGCAATATGCATCCGCTGATTTTGTATAATGCCAACAAGCCGGGCGACCTTGAGCTTTGCGAAAAAATGGGCGCCGAAATCTTGAAGCTGTGTGTCGAGGTAGGCGGTTGCCTGACCGGAGAACACGGCGTGGGTATTGAAAAGCGAGACTTAATGAGCACGCAATACACAGATGCGGATATCGAAATCCAACTAGGTATCAAAGACGTATTCGATGCGAAATGGTTGCTTAACCCCGCGAAGGTTTTCCCGTTAACTTTGACTGAAAGTCGCAGAGCATGATGAACCCGACAACCGAATTAGAGCTGGCCGATATTATAGCTTCGGCAAAGGGGCCATTGCGGATTGTTGGCGGTGACACCCGTCAAATCGGCCATCCGGTGGATGGTGACGCACTTCATACGTCCGGTCTTAGCGGTATTACACTTTACGAACCGGGCGCGTTAACGCTCGTGGCCAAGGCCGGTACGCCACTGGCCGAAATCGAAGCCGTGCTGGCCTCTGAAAATCAACGCCTGCCGTTTGAGCCAAGCGATATGCGGGGTCTTTACGGGGCCAGCGGCCAATCCACCATCGGCGGCGTCGTTGCTACCAACGCTTCTGGACCACGCCGAATTCAGGCGGGTTCATGTCGGGACAGTGTGATCGGTGTGCAGTTTGTAGATGGGCAGGGGCAGATCCTGAAAAATGGTGGACGGGTGATGAAAAATGTCACCGGCTATGATCTGGCAAAGCTGATGACGGGCAGCCGCGGCACCCTAGGCGTACTAACCGAAATCAGCTTCAAAGTTCTGCCAGCGCCTGAGGCCACGGCGACCGTTGTGATTGAGGACCAATCCGCCGAGGAAGCCGTCGCAACAATGTCAGCGGCTCTTGGTTCGCCTTACGATGTGAACGGCGCAGCGCACGTTGGGGGCAGGACGGTTATTCGAGTTGAAGGACTGGAAGGTTCTGTGAACTATCGTGCCGCAGAACTTGTGAAAAAGCTGGGCGGTACCGTGGTGGATTTCGACTGGACAACTGTACGGGATTTAACGGATTTTGCCAGTCGCGATGGCGATATCTGGCGGTTCTCGGTTAAGCCGTCTGACGGCCCAAAGCTGGGCGCGGCCTTGCGCGGCCGCGGTGCGCTAGATGTGCAATTCGATTGGGGTGGCGGCCTTGTCTGGGCGCTAGCACCTGAAGGGGCGAACCTGCGGGCGGCGTTGGGTGACATTGGTGGTCATGCGACATTGATCCGCGGCACGGGGCAGCCTGTGTTCCAACCTGAATCAACGGGTATTAAGTTGTTGAACGAGGGCTTGCGCATGAAGTTTGATCCTCGAAATATTCTGAACACTGGGCGGATGGGCTGACATGCAGACAAATTTCTCAGATGAGCAGATGAAAGACCCGAGCATCCAGCGGGCAAACGAGATCTTGCGAAGCTGCGTGCACTGTGGCTTCTGTACGGCGACCTGTCCGACATATCAAGTGCTGGGCGACGAGCTCGATAGCCCCCGAGGGCGGATTTACCTGATCAAGGATATGCTGGAAAATAGTCGCACGCCGGACGCCAAAACCGTGCTGCACGTTGATCGCTGCCTGTCCTGCCTTGCGTGCATGTCCACGTGCCCGTCGGGCGTGCATTATATGCATTTGGTCGATCACGCGCGAGAATACATTAACGACAATTACAAACGCCCGCTGTTTGATCGTGCTATGCGGTTTGTATTGTCTAAAATTCTTCCCTATCCCAACCGCTTCCGGCTGGCGATATACGGCGCATGGATGGCGAAACCGTTTAAATTTGCGTTGCCAAAGATGCTGAAATCCATGGTCGATTTTGCACCCGCAACAATGCCTCCGCCCAGCCTGATGGACAAACCGCAGGTTTTTCCGGCACAGGACGTACGGCGCAAGCGCGTGGTTCTGATGACTGGCTGTGCGCAACGTGCGCTTGATGCCGACATTAACGAATCAACCATTCGGTTGCTAACCCGTCACGGTTGTGACGTTGTGATCCCGCAAGGGCAGGGCTGTTGTGGTGCGCTGACCCATCACATGGGCAAAACGAACGAGAGCCATAAATCCGCTGCCAAGAACATCAACAGCTGGATGAAAGAGGTTAACGGGGAGGGCCTCGACGCGGTTATCATCAACACCTCCGGCTGTGGGACTACCGTCAAGGATTACGGGTTTATGTTCCGTAATGAGCCTTTGGCCAAGGACGCCGAAACGATTTCTGCATTGGCGAAAGATATCACCGAAGTGATGTCGGACCTTGGCCTGAACAAAGTTGAAAAACGCGATATCCGCGTGGCCTATCACGCCGCCTGTTCGCTGCAACACGGCCAGCAGATCAAACTAGCGCCTAAACGCTTGCTGGCGCAGGCAGGCTTCACCGTTCTTGAACCCGAAGACCCACATCTGTGTTGCGGCTCGGCTGGTACCTACAATTTGATGCAACCCGAAATTTCTGGCGAGCTGAAGGCGCGAAAAGTGGCCACACTGGAAGCTGTCGAGCCCGAGATTATTTCCGCAGGTAACATCGGCTGTATGATGCAAATCGGTTCCGGAACAGGGATACCTGTGGTGCACACGGTAGAATTGCTGGACTGGGCGACGGGTGGACCGAAACCTGCAAAGCTTGGCTGATGCTGCCGGATTTCATCCAATTCATGGGCGTAGTCTCGGATCGTGGGTCGAAATACGCGGTGACAGCGGGGCGGGTCACAAGTGATGCCGACATCAAAGCGTTCCTCAAACGTCTGAAAAAGACCAAGAAGTTCGCCAAGGCGACCCACAACACATGGGCCGCTCGTCTGTCTGACGGCACCGAGATCAAAAACGATGACGGTGAGGGCGGCGCAGGCATGATTATCTTGCAAATGCTGGCCCGTGAAGGGATGGAAGACACCATAGTCGTCGTCACTCGCTGGTACGGCGGCACCCATTTGGGCGGGGATCGGTTCCGCCACGTGAAAACCTCTGTTCAGCATTTGTTCGATGCGTTAAGGTCTGGCAACAGCTGAGCAGAAGGTAGGATTATGGTGGCGAATCTGATCGTTGAAATTCAAAACAACCCAGATTGGATAGGTATCGGTCTGGTTGCAATGACTATTTCCATCGTACTAATAATCGCACTTTATGCCTTACGCCGTAAGGTGGAACTTACGAAAATGACGGTTGAGGCGAGTAAAAAGTCCGGTGAAATTGCAGAACTTAACCAAAATGCGTCTGGATACCGGCAAGAAATAACCGAGCTTCAAAAAGTTAATGCAGGTTTGATAGCACTTGACGGCCAGCGGGTTTCACAAGTCAAAGAACTTGAGGATTTACGCGAAACACACAATGTATCCACTGCCGAGATTGCACGCTTGACCGAGGCACTCGTCCGTCAAAAAACGGCGAACGACGAAAAAACCGCCTTGCTGAACGATACAGGTGACAAGCTTAAAAGCGAATTTAAGGCCTTGGCTGCTGAAGTTATGCGGACCCATGGAGAAGACTTCGAAAAAGCAAACCGTGAGAGGTTGCAGCTTGTCCTTGAGCCACTCAAAGAGAATATCGACGGGTTTAAAGAGGAACTCCGAGGGGCGCAGGAAAGTGTCGTGAAGGAAAGAGCGGAACTGCACACGGTTATCAAAAACCTAGCCGAGCAGAGTATAAACGTTTCAGAGCAAGCACATAATCTGACGCAAGCACTCAAAGGAGATAGCCAGAAACAGGGTGCTTGGGGGGAAATGGTGCTTGGACACATACTCGAAAGTAGCGGGTTGAGGGAGGGTGAGGAATACGTAACGCAGGAATCGTATAAGGATGATGACAACCGCCGCAAGGCGCCAGACGTTGTTGTGAACTTTCCGGACAAGCGGCGTTTAATTCTGGATTCCAAGGTGTCTTTGACGGCGTATAATGATGCAGTAAATGCGGATGATCCCGAGTATCGAGCAAAGAAGATGAAAGAACATATTGTGTCGGTTACTCGGCACATAGATTCACTGTCAGGCAAGGATTATCCCAGCTTGGATGTTTCCGCTGCGAATTACGTGGTTATGTTTATGCCAATAGAAAGCGCCTTTGCTGAAGCCGTTCGAGCCGGGTTGGTTAATTACGCAATAAAGAAAAATATCGGATTGGCTTCGCCTAGCACCCTGACAATGTTATTGCGGACCGTTGAAAATCAATGGTCCGCTGATCGCCAAAATCGTTACGCAGTCCAAATCGCAAGTGAAGCGGGGAAAATGTACGATAAGTTTAAGTTGTTTTTGGATGACATGGGCAAGTTGGGCAATCAAATGAGCACTGCGCAAACTACGTATGGCAAGGCCATGAACAAGCTGAGCGAAGGAAAAGGGAACCTTCTGAAACGAGCGGAAAACCTTAAGGCACTTGGTGTTGATCCCTCAAAAAACATCACGTTGGACTATGAAGATTTTTCAGAGGACGACCCGCTTCTAAGTCCCCAACCCGACCCCTCTTGAAACCCTGAAAACCACGCATATGTATCAATTACCGGATGCCACTAACGGGTCCGGTATTTTACTTCTGGCCTGTCCATTTCGGAGGGCCACACCACGTATCGCTCTAAAGGAGGATGCATTATGCGTACTTATGACCTATCCCCGCTATACCGTTCAACTGTCGGTTTCGACCGTTTGGCGAGCATTATGGACAACGTGAAATCCACGGATTCCGGCCAAAGCGGCTACCCCCCATATAACATCGAAAAAATTGGCGAGGATGCGTATCGCATCTCCATCGCTGTTGCCGGCTTCACCGACGCCGACCTGACAATCGAGGCCCGTGACGGCCAGTTGGTCATCTCCGGCAAGAAAGTCGCCGAGGAAAAAGAGGTCAACTACCTCCATCGTGGCATAGCAACGCGTGCGTTCGAAAAACGCTTCCAATTGGCAGACCACGTTCGCGCACTTGGTGCGACAACAGAAAACGGCCTTCTGCACGTTGATCTAGTGCGCGAAGTGCCTGAAGCCCTAAAGCCCCGTAAGATCGAGATCGTTGCTGGCGGTCAGGTTGAAGGCTCCGTCGACGTATAAGCCGACTTTCAATAGTTGTTCACAGACCCGCTCCGAACCTTTCGGGGCGGGTTTTTTGTTTTAGGCGAAGGACTGCCGGTTTTTACATTCCTGCGTATAAATCCGTGCGAAATTGCCATGTGTCTGTTAACGTTTCCGTAAATATATTGTTGGAGTAGCATCATGCAGGTTCGATTCAAACAGTTGGCAGCAGCCTTAACGCTATCTTGGGCCGCTATGGCGGGAGGCGTTTACGCCGCTGATCTCGCCCTGATTATCAGCAATGGTGACTACGACAGTCTATCTGAGCAACGCAAAATATCGCGCACGCATGACGATCTGGTAACAGCGTTCAAACAACAAGGCTTCGAGGTTATCGAGGGCGCAGACCTTACCCGACTCGAGATGTTGGCGCTTGCCAAACGTGCTGACAGCATCAGCGAGGCGGTCGAAAACTTCGTAATCCTTTTGTCCGGCAATATCGTGAACGATGGTCAGCAGACTTGGGTTCTGCCTGTCGATACCGCAGGAGGTTCTTTGTTGGATGCCGCCTTTGGTGCGCCGACACTCGATACTTTTCTGGCCATGGCTGGCGCAAAACCGGGCCATGGGTCCGTCTTTATAGGTGTCAGCGATGTGGACCCGAACCGTAACAGCGGGCTGAAATCAGGTGTTGCTGATACAGCAATCCCGCAAGGTGTCTTACTGGTAAGCGGGCAGGCGGACGAGATAGAAGAATTGCTAACCGATGACCTTTTGGGCAGTAATCGCCCAATGTCTGTACTGCTGGCGAATTCTTCTCGGTTGCAAGTCGCGGGGTATGTTTCGCCCGACATTGGTCTAAGCGATCCATCCACGGCCTCTGAGACATCAGCCCCGGGTAACTGGGTGGATTTCGTAGCCGAGCAAACCCTGTGGGCCGTTGCAGACAAAAGCAATCGCGCCGACGATTTTGAAGAATACCTTCGCCGTTTTCCAAGCGGTGTATTCGCGCCAGCCGCTCGCGCACGGCTAGATGCGATCGCGCCTGTCGCCGTTGCCCCAACCCCCGAAGAAATAGAAGCCGCGCTTCGTCTAAGTCGAAACGACCGTCGAGCGATCCAAACGAACCTGACGTTGTTGGGATATGACACGCGCGGCGTCGATGGGATTCTCGGCCGTGGATCTCGTGCTGCGATTGCCGCATGGCAGGCTAGCATGCGGTTCGAGGCTACGGGCTATGTAACCGAAGTGCAGATCGCGCGCTTAAGTCAGCAGGCCGAAACCGAGCGTAGGTTACAGGAAGCCGCCGACAGGCGCTTTTGGAGCGCTACAGGCATCAGTGGCCGCAAAGCGGATCTTGAAATATATCTGGAACGATATCCGGCGGGTATTTTCGCCGACGAAGCACGGGAATTGTTGGCTGTATATGAAGCCGAAGAAACCACCCGTTTGGACAATGACGCATGGAGTGCTGCCGTTGCTGGCAGTACCGCCGACAGCTATCGCGCCTACCTAGCCGATTTTCCGCAGGGAATTTACGCGACAGTGGCTGCGCAACGGATTGAGGCGCTCGAACCAGATGGTGAAATCGATGTTAACGCCGCCAAAGCCGCAGAGGATCGCCTTAACTTGAACGTAGCAACTCGACTGTTGATTGAAAATCGTTTGAATAGCGCGGGCTTCAACCCTGGCAGTCTGGATGGTCGGTTTGATGACCGCACCCGTAGTGCGATTAAGAAGTACCAGAAGGACCGTGGCCTGAACCCTACCGGTTACATCGACGCTGCAACAGTACGCGCCCTGCTTTTAGGTTAAAGCTCTAGGCTTTCAGGATTGGCCAAAGCGAAGCGACAAGCAGAAGCGCCATTGCATTATTGAAAACGCGCAAATTTCGCGGGTTCGAAAGCACCCGACGAAAGTTTTGTCCAAGGATGGCCCAAAACGTAATTGTCGGAAGGTTCACGCAGCCAAATATGGCCGAAACCAGCAGTATTGAACTGAGGTCACCGGCAGGGGAATAAACAGTTAGCGCAGTTGTGGCCATCGCCCAAGCCTTCGGATTAACCCACTGAAACGCTGCAGCCTGTAAAAAGCTCAGCGGCCGTGCGCCTTCGTGCTTTTGTTTTGGCGAGGAGGTATTGGCAACTTTCCACGCCAGCCATAGCATATACACCGTGCTGGCAACTTTAAGCGTCTGGTGAACCCTTGGGGAGCTTTCCAAAAGCTGTACCAGTCCAAGGCCCAGAATGATGGACATCAAAACAAACCCGATCGAGATACCGAGCATGTGCGGCAATGATCGGAACACCCCGAAGTTTAAACCAGACGCCATTAGCATCAAGTTGTTAGGTCCAGGTGTCGCCGAGCTAACAAAGGCAAAGGCGATAAGGGTGGATGTGATTTCGTAAGCCAGGTCACAACTATAAGTGAGCAATCAGATATAATTGTTGTTATTTGCTCGGTGTTCTGCCAAATGTCGCAATATATGATGGCCAATGATAACATAAACACGCATATATTGCGTGAGCTCTCGATCGATGGGCGAATCAGCAATATTGAATTGGCGGGTCGCGTCGGCTTGTCCCCCTCTGCGTGTCTTAGGCGCGTTCAGGAGCTTGAACGTTCAGGGGTAATCACCGGATATTGCGCTCGACTTGATCCCGTCGCACTTGGGCGCGGGTTTATTGCATTTATTTCTGTCGGCCTGTCAGTGCATACTAAATCCGCGCAGGACACATTCGAAAAGGCTATGATCAGTGCACCGCCGGTGCGTGAATGCCACAACATCACCGGGAACGCAGAATACCTCCTTAGGGTCGAGGTGCCCGATATGGCTGCTTATAAAAACTTTCACACAGAATATTTGGGGGCGCTACCGAATGTGGCGTCGATCAACACCTCCGTTGTGCTGGCTTCGCCAAAATGTGAACCGAACTGACGATCAAGCACAAAAAAACCGCACAAAAGCGCGGTTCTTTCAAATTCTAGATGTCTGAGCAATCAGCCCTGACGTGCCTTAAAACGTGGGTTCGTCTTGTTAATGACGTAAACACGGCCCTTACGGCGAACAACGCGACAATCGCGGTGACGCGCCTTAAGGGAGCGAAGTGAATTCTTGACTTTCATAGTCTCTCTCCTATCAGCGGCGCGAATGTTGCGCCTGGTTTATCTTGTCTCCATCCCCTCGCGGGAGGGGAATGGTGGGTATAACTGGGATTGAACCAGTGACCCCTTCGATGTCAACGAAGTGCTCTCCCGCTGAGCTATACACCCGAAAAGCAGCATGTGCCGCAGAAGCGACACTCGCGTGGGGTGTCTATAAAAGGAGTCGGTGGTGGGTTCAAGGCCTTTTCCGCAGAACCTGAGTACAGTATTGTTATGTAAACGGCCCATGCAGGAAGATATTGACGATGCGCGATATTTACACCCATAAATCCCCTCAAAAGCTGCATTCTTGCGTGGTTTTCAATTCACCGCACAGCGGATCAAACTATCCCGTGGAATTTTTAGCGTCCTCCAAACTTGATTCTCTGGCTATTCGCAGCTCGGAAGATGCCTTCGTTGACGAATTGTTCGGGGATGCTGCAAAATATGGGGCACATCTGCTGTCAGCCCATGCACCTCGCGCATTCTTAGACCTCAACCGCAGCGCCAGCGAGTTGGACCCCGCCATCGTGCAGGGTGTCAAACGGGCGCCTTCTAATCTGCGCATCGCCTCTGGTTTGGGTGTGATCCCGCGTGTCGTCGGAAACGGGCAGGTCATTCGCACTGGAAAACTCTCTTTGATCGAGGCGCAAAACCGTATCGCCACTTATCATACGCCTTACCACAACTGCCTGCAAAACCTGATTGATCTGCAACGATCCGTTCATGGCATTGCAATACTAATCGATTGCCACTCGATGCCGCAGAAATCGCTAGATGCGGCCCCGTTGGTTCGCGGGAAAAAGCCGGATATTATTCTAGGGGATCGATTTGGTGCGTCTTGTGATCGCTGGATCATGGATTCGGCCACACGGATATTCTCTGCCGCCGGATTTGTTGTCGCGCGCAATGCACCGTTTTCCGGCGGATATATCACTCGGCATTACGGGCGGCCAACCAAGGGTATTCATGCGTTTCAGATCGAGATTAACCGCGCCCTTTACATGGATGAAACCCGCATAGAACGCGCTGAATCCTTTGACGAAATCCGCGGAACATTGTCCGGTGTGACCCGCCAACTAGCCCAAATTGGCCAAGTTTCCACTGCGCTTGCAGCCGAATAATTGGACAAAAAAAAGGCCGCTCAAGTGGCGGCCCTAGTCCAGGGAGGAAATAACTTCCGGATCGGAAGTTAACGATAAAAATCATATCGTGTACCTGCATATTACAGTGCAATGCAGCAAAGTCAATTGTGCAGCGCAATATAATTCGTCTTATTGGTGAATCTGTGCTATTTTTGCAACCCTCGACCCTTAAGTATCGCGTCGGTACCATATTTTGATCGAATAGTATCAGTTGCCCGTTCAACCGCGGCACGTTTAGGACCCGACGGGTCCAGCAAGTCCCTCGCAAAACCTGCATCGGCTGCATCCGAAAGCCCGCTAATGCCCACCCCGATCAGCCGGAACGGCCCGTTTGGCAGCTCATTTTCCAACAAAGGCCGCGCAGTCGCGTAAATGACATCGGCCAACTGTGTTGGCTCGCTTAGGGTCAATCTTCGCGTTAATTGTCGGAACTTCGCCGTTTTCAGCTTCAAGGTCACGATTTTTCCAGCCATGTCGCGCGCTTTTGCCCGATCTGCTACTTGTTCGGTAAGTCGCCACAATTGTCCGTCCAAAATTTCAGCGCTAGAGGTGTCGTTACCAAAAGTTGTTTCCTTGGAGATGCTTTTCTCGGGGGCACGATTCGAAATCCGTCGTCGATCTTCGCCGCGCGCCAGATGGTACAAACGTTCACCCATGCTGCCATATCGCTCTGACAAGTCGTTGCGATCCCACCTCGTGATGTCCGCAATTGTGCGAATCCCGTCGCGCTCGAGTGTTTGTCGCATTGCTGCCCCAACGCCCCAGATAATTCCGACTTTCTGCTTTTGCAGAAAGTCAAACGTTTCAGTTTTGCCGATCAACGACATCCCGCGTGGTTTGTCCAAATCCGAAGCGATTTTGGCTAGAAACTTGTTGTGCGACAGCCCAACGGAGCCGGAAATCCCCAATTCTTCTTCCATGCGCTGAACCAACCGCGCCATCTGCACCGCGGGTGGCGCGCCGTATAGGCGTTCGGTACCAGTAAGGTCTAGAAATGCCTCGTCCAGCGATAGGGGCTCGATCACAGGGGTCAGGTCTTGCATCATTGCGCGAATGGCGCGGCTGACCTCCACATAGACAGACATTCGACCAGGTACTACCACCGCTTCAGGGCACAGCTTTCGCGCTTGAAACATCGGCATGGCAGATCGCACGCCCTTGATACGGGCGATATAACAGCAGGTAGAAACCACACCGCGCGTGCCGCCACCCACGATCACGGCTTTGTCTTTTAACTCGGGGTTATCGCGTTTCTCGACCGAGGCATAAAACGCGTCGCAATCCATATGTGCGATCGAAAGCTCAAACAATTCAGGATGGCTGATAATACGTGGGGACCCGCAATCAGGGCATCGCGCCTCGCCCTTAAACGTGGTCAAACAATCGCGACAAAGGCTAGGAAGGTTCAAAACCACTCGATCCAGCGTCCATGGAAATCCATCCGCCCCAGATCACGAGTCTCGCCGTTTGGCCACAGGTTCAACGTAATCGCAGCACTGCCCTTTTGCGCATCGGGTTCCGCGCGCAGCCAAGCCAGCGGCGTGTCCGGCGTGGCTTCTGCCCCCGCCGCAAATATCATCGCCTGGCCTTTGCCCTGATCTTCATCCGATAAATATTGCCACATGATGGAGTGGTAAATCACGCGCGCCGCGCCTTTTACAGGTTCCAACCGTCGCGCCAGAAACGAAAGCGCGTCCTCTTGCAACACTGTCCGGCCCGTAGCGCAGGCCAATTCAATTGCCCGCTTGGTATTCTCGATTCGTTGCGTTTGGTCCGGCCAGATGTAGGAAAACAATCGCAACCGATCGTCCGCGAGGTTAGGATTCAGTGGTTTGATATCGCAGCCCTCACGACCCAGAACCGTAATGTCAGTCAGCGGCGGTAACGGGCCGCGCCATTCTGGCGTAAGGCAAACCTTTGCGTCAGTATCACCCCAAACCTGCCCGTCGATTTCCATCGCGAACAGGTCCCAGTTCAAATTCAACCCGGTACTCGCCCCGATTTCCGACATCACCAGTGGTAAACCCGTTTCCTTGGCGATCAGATGAAACCCCGGTATCAACGCGTTGGAGCGGCGAATTTCATTGGTTTGCGGTGGCGATTCCATCCACCCGATAATGTGATCAGAGTGCGCCTGCATGGCTTGTTCAACAGCGCGCCAAAGCGTATCAGCATCAACTTGATTGGGTGGATAAACCGCCGCCAATCCTTCGTCCATTTCCAGCAACACCACGGAATGCATCGCACCTGCCAGCCGCAATGCCACCGCACCGGACCGAAACGTATCATAACTCGGCCACCCATACAGATGTGCACCGACAGGGTGGTCATCACCCATATTCAACGCAACTTGCCGCAACAACATCGCATTGAACGGCGAGCCTAGATTTTCGCAAGCATCCGCCTGCAAATTGAAAGCGTCGGCCAGTCTTATCATCCAAACTTATCTTTCAGCTTTTGCATCGCAGATCGGGTGTCCTCAACCGGAACGTCCACCGGCTTCACTTTCGCGGGTTTGGCAGGTTTCGACGGTCGCTCGGGAATAACCCGCCGCGCAACCGCGTTCATGAAGCGCGAAGCTTCCCCTTGCGCCAAATCCGGTGCGCCGTCGCCGATACCGCGCAAAACATCATCAAGCCATTCAGCATCCGATTTTGCGAAATCATGCAACACATATGCCGCCACACGATCCTTATGTCCGGGATGCCCGATACCCAGCCGCACGCGTTGATACTCCGGTCCGATATGCTGATGCATTGACCGCAAACCGTTGTGGCCAGCATGCCCACCACCTGTTTTCACGCGACATTTGCCGGGTGCCAAATCCAATTCGTCATGGAAAACCGTGATGTCCGAGGCTTCCAACTTAAAGAACCGCATCGCCTCGCCAACCGATTGGCCAGACAGGTTCATGAAGGTTTCGGGCTTTAGCAACATAACCTTTTCGCGGCCCAATCGCCCTTCGGTCAGTTTTCCCTGAAACTTTGATCGCCACGGTGCAAAATTGTGATCGGAGGCGATTTGGTCCAGCGCCATAAACCCGATGTTATGTCGATTGCCCGCATATTTGGAGCCGGGATTTCCGAGGCCAACGAAAAGTTTCATATCAGGTTCCTTAAACGAAAAACGCGCCACCCGAGGGCAGCGCGTAATCTTTAGCATAAAGATTTGGGGGTGGGAATTACTCCTCGCCGCCCTCTGCATCTTCACCGACGACTTCAACTGCGTCGACTGCTGTTTCGTCTTCTTCGACCTCTTCCTCAGCGCCACGTGGGGCTGCGATGCTGGCGATAACGAAATCGCGATCCGTAATCATCGGACGTGTACCTTCAGGCAACGTGATGTCGGACATATGGATTGTGTCACCCATTTCAACTTCGGCCAGATCTACTTCGAGGTGGTCGGGAATGTTGTTCGCAGTAACTTTGAGTTCAACCTCGTTACGAACAATTACCAGTGTACCACCAGCTTTCAGGCCAACGGACTCTTCCTCGTTAAGGAATGTCACAGGAATCTGAAGGTTGATGCGGGATTTGCCGGACAGACGTAGGAAGTCTACGTGGCGGGGCAGGTCTTTAACGACGTCGCGCTGAACGCCACGACAGATCACGCGTTGCTCTTTACCTTCGACAACCAGTGTCAAAAGGGTGGCCATGAAGCCGCCTGCTTTAAGCATTTTGAAAAGTTCATTGAACTTAACTGTGATCGCGACGGGCTCTTCGCCGCCACCATAAATTACTCCGGGCACTAGGTTTTCACGGCGTGCTGCGCGGGCGGCCCCCTTGCCAGTTCCTACGCGTACCGAAGCTGCGAGAGTTGTGTTCTCAGCCATTGGAATTCTCCTAAAATTAAATACCGGCGATCCTCCAAGGGTGTAAGCGCCGAACGAAGTTGGCCGTATAGGAGGTTTTGCGCAGGATGTGAAGGGGATTCGTGCGGTTCCGCCAAATACCGTCATTGTTCGAAATAGCTTCATGGGCAGCGCTGGATACACTCTATCATTTGGCCATATTCATTTCGATCGGTTTTCTCGCTTTCCGAAATACGCAATGTAATTTCCACCCCCTAGGACTGCGAAATTACCGTTGCCATTATGGTAAAATAATGTAGCTTGGGAACTAATCGTGGTGTGGGCCTTGGTAAAAATCACCTAATGTTGGGTGAAGTAGTAGGTGCTATAGTCATGATTTTGAAAACTCTAGTCGAGTTTTTTCGCTCCGAGTCCGGTGCAATCTCCATAGATTTTTTGATGCTTACGGGGTTAGTGGTTAGCTTCGGAATCAGCGTTGCTGTGCTGGTTGGAGCAGGAATAAACCCGATGATGGCAAGCATGGATTTGCTTGGGACGCCCGTTGAAGATTTCAATGCCAAATTTGTTAGTGTTGACGAGCAACGCTAACGTACTGGCAAATATACCATCCGCTTCGCGTTCGCTATCAACACTAATTTGGTTTGAGTGTTCTGTTACCTATTCAAACTTGCATCTGAAATCTTCAGGTATCAACAAGTTCTCACGATCCAGTTCGGTTACCATTCGACGCCCGCACAACGCTCGATCGGCCTCCATGGACGGGCGTTTCACACCCACACTCGGATCGTGCGCTGTCCGGTCGCTGGTGTGTTGTGTTTTGAAATCACATATTGGTCCGAGCTAATTCGATCGACGTTTACTTCGATAATAGTTAATTAAAAAATTGCGAGCAACAAACCTAAAGTATGCGTAGTCATCCAAATCTTCGCGTTTCACCGTGCCGTTCAGAGTAGGCAGTGGCGGTAACCAAAGAGCAAAAGTCCACAATAGTGGCATCGCGACACCAACCATCAATACAAAGAAAGAAAGTTTGTCTAGCCAATTCACAGCGTTTGGAAACAGAGGCAAATCTGCTTGCCAGAATTCAAGCAAGACAGCACAAGAATGCAACGCTATGGCTAGCAATACATTTCTAACAACTTTACGCCAAGTCAAATAGTTCTTTGTTTCGTGGGCGGTAAGTTTTTTCAAACGGCTCTTCTCTTTGATCAATAGCTTTGCCAATCTTTTGGATGCTCGCAACGTGGCCAATTTTTACGCCGCCATCAAGGCTTCTCAAACTTGCCCCTGAAATCTTCAGGTATCAACAAGTTCTCACGATCCAGCTCTGTCACCTTCCGCCGGCCACAAAGTGCCATGGTTTTGTCTAGCTCCATGTGGATAATCTCTAGCGCCTTCGTCACACCTGCTTGCCCCATCGCGCCAAGGCCATAGATATACGCCCGCCCGATGTAGACCCCCTTGGCCCCCAACGCCAGCGCCTTTAGTACGTCTTGTCCCGAGCGGATGCCACTGTCGAAATGCACCTCGATATCGTCGCCAACCGCGTCGATAATATCCGGTAACATGCGGATCGCCGACATCGCGCCGTCCAACTGCCGCCCACCGTGGTTGGAAACAACAATCGCATCCGCACCGGATTTCACCGCCAGTTTCGCGTCTTCAACGTCTAGTATACCCTTAATAATCAGCGGCCCGCCCCAGCGTTCCTTTATCCAGGCCACATGGTCCCAGGTCAATTTCTGTTCAAACTGCTTGGCCGTCCATTCAGCCAGCGTTCCCATATCGTCTACATTGCTGACGTGGCCAACGATATTGCGGAACTCGTGGTTTTTCGTACCCAGCATTCCCAGCGCCCAACGTGGCTTGGTCGCCATATTGATGATATTCTTGATCGTCAACTTGGGAGGGGCGCCCAAACTGTTGCGCACATCCGCATGCCGTTGCCCCAGCAGTTGCAAATCGAGCGTCAGCACCAGCGCGGAACAACCCGCGGCCTTGGCGCGATCAATCAGATCGTTGATATAGTCGTGGTCGCGCATCACATAAAGTTGGAACCAGAACGGCTTGGTCGTCGCGGCGGCCACATCCTCGATCGAACAAATCGACATTGTCGAGAGGATATACGGCACGCCAAAAGCCTCGGCAGCGCGTGCGGCTTTGATCTCGCCATCCGCTGACTGCATACCGCCCAAACCGATAGGGGCCAGCGCCACCGGCATCGATACGTCCTGTCCAACCATCGTGCTAGCGGTGGAGCGATCTGACATATCCACGGCCACTTTCTGACGCAGATAGATTTCCGCGAAATCCGACGTGTTTTCGCGGAAAGTCTGTTCCGTCCAAGAGCCACTCTCGGCATATTCGTAGAACATCTTCGGCACACGCCGTTTGGCCAGTTTTTTGAGGTCTTCGATGGAGGTGATGAGCGGCATAACGTCCCTAACATGCAATAATTGGTCGGTTTTTATTACCAATAACAGCTAAATCGCCATGACTAAAGCGCTTTCTTCCCGATAAGCGCGGATTGTCAATGTACAAGTCGAGTGCTATCCCGACGGTTAGCAGGCTTAGTGGAATTATCCACCGCCGAGGTAGTGACAGGTGTTGGTCGTGGCCGCGCTACTCAGGTTGGTTCTGATGGTGCTCTTTGGCGTAACTTTTGGGGTAAGAAATGTTTAATGTAAGTACAGTCGATACCATCGTTTGGGATTTTGACGGGGTTTTGAACCGGAATATTGTTGACGGAAAATTTACATGGAACGACGGGTTCGAGGCGGAATTTGGTCAATCCATTGAAACCTTCAACGAGATGATTTTCAACGATAAATTTGGCGAAGTTTTAACCGGCGAGATGACCCTGATCGAGACAGTGTCAGACTGGGCGGGCACCGTCGGGTATCAAGGCGACTTGATGAACCTTATCGAATACTGGTTCCAAAATGACTATAACCTAGATGAGCGCGTCATGGGCTGGCTTGCTGCCTCGAAGCGTTCCAATATGCGCAATGTGATGGGCACAAACAACGAAGCTATGCGTACACAGTTCATCGCTGAAGATTTAGGTTTTGCAGACAGAATGGATCGAATATTCGCTTCCGGCCTGATGGGTGTAGCTAAACCTGACGAGGCATTTTTTAATATGGTGTCAGACGAACTGGCCGTGGAGCCTGACGAGATGTTGTTGATCGATGACAACCAAGACAACATCGAAGCCGCCGATGCTTGCAGTTGGCAGGTGCATTGGTTTGACGGCGAGGATTACGACGGGCTTGAGGCAAAATTGCAGGAAGTTGGCGCGCTAGGGTGATGTCGGGCGGGGCGTGGGGAATGCCCTCCTAGTCTTTATTTAATTAGGTCTGCCAAAAACGCACGGTCGCCATCCGACCATTCGGACGGATTCTCGCCGTGCGCTTCGGCAGCGTGTAGTTCAATAACTTTCCAAAGCTCAGCTTTTGTTTCGGTAGTGAAATGCGCAGGGCAAGCCTCCATTTCCGGATAGTCCTTGCATGCGTAGGAATAGGTGTTAGCCATAATAATCCCCAAATACAGGTTACGCCGCTTAACATGTTCGCTTTTGTAGGTACGCGGCACCGTTAGACATTTGCTTTTAAGATCCTCAAAGCACCGGAAATCGTAACAAAAAGCATCAAAAAAATCAATGTAGGCGCATGCAATGCGCTATCCGCGATGCGCTCCGTCAGCTAAAGTCTTAACAAATTCCAGAACATCAGAGGTCGACTTCCCGTCGGCGATTTGTTTGACAATCGCCGTTCCGACGACAGCCCCATCGGCAATTCCAGCAATCGCCTCAGCCGTTTCCGGCGTATTAATCCCGAAGCCTACGCAAACCGGTAGGTCGGTGCTGGCTTTGATGCGGGCAACCTCGGGGGCAACGACGGATGCATCGGCGCTGGCCGCGCCTGTCGTGCCGTTAACCGAAACATAATAGATGAAGCCGGATGAATTTTGCAAAGCGGTCGGTAGGCGTCGTTCGTCCGTTGTCGGAGTGGTCAGGCGGATGAAGTTGATACCAGCCGCTTGGGCCGGAATGCACAGTTCGGCGTCTTCCTCGGGCGGTAGATCCACCACGATCAGACCGTCAACGCCAGCTTCTTTAGCCTCCGTAAGGAATACATCGACGCCTTTGCTGTGGATTGGATTGTAATACCCCATCAACACGATGGGCGTCGTGTCATCGCCCTCGCGAAACTCCCGAACCATCTGCAATGTGCGGTTCAGCGTCATGCCCGCAGCCAGCGCACGTTGGCCCGCCAACTGGATCGCGATGCCGTCGGCCATAGGGTCCGTGAACGGCATGCCCAGTTCGATCACATCAACACCAGCCGCCGGAAGGCCACGCACGATCTCTAGACATTTATCATAGTCCGGATCACCCGCCATAATGAACGAAACGAAGGCCGATTTGCCCTCGGCTTTCAGGTTGGCGAATTTGGTGTCTATACGTGTCATATCTGGCATCCCTAAGGTTTAAGCATGGTTTGCGCGATAGAAGCGGGAAAATCAATGCCGGAATCGGCCAAGTACCTTGATCCTTTCGCCGCGCCGCCCTAGAAGCCCCGCAAACGTATTTCTCTAGCGAGGGCTGTTATGGGATTCAAGACCGGTATCGTGGGCATGCCCAATGTGGGTAAATCGACACTCTTTAATGCGCTGACCAAAACGGCAGCGGCGCAGGCGGCGAATTTTCCGTTCTGCACGATTGAACCGAACACAGGCGTTGTTGCGGTGCCTGATGTGCGATTGGACAAGCTGGCGGCAATTGCCGACTCCAAGCAGATTTTGCCGGCGCAGATGACGTTCGTGGATATTGCGGGCCTCGTTAAAGGTGCATCCAAAGGCGAGGGTCTGGGCAACAAGTTCCTTGCAACCATCCGCGAGTGTGATGCGATTGCCCATGTGTTGCGCTGTTTTGAAGACGATGACGTAACCCACGTCGATGGTCGTGTGAACCCTGTCGAAGACGCCGAAACCATCGAGACGGAGCTAATGCTCGCCGATCTTGAGAGCATCGAAAAGCGTATGGTTAACATTGTACGTAAAGTGCGCGGTGGCGACAAAGAAGCGGTTGATCAGGAACGGTTGTTGAGCTTGGCCAAAGCGGCGCTGGAAGACGGCAAGCCAGCGCGGACGATTGAAATCGATGCGGACGACAAGAAGACTTGGGACATGTTGCAGTTGCTGACATCGAAAGCTGTTCTGTATGTTTGCAACGTTGAAGAAGAAAATGCTGCAGAAGGTAACGCCCATTCCGCTGCGGTTGCGAAAATGGCCGCGGAACAAGGCGCTGCCGCCGTTGTGATTTCTGCTGCGATTGAAGAAGAGATCAGCCAGCTGGATGCCGAAGAAGCAGAAATGTTCCTTGAGGAAATGGGCTTGCACGAGGCTGGTCTGGATCGCTTGATCAAAGCGGGCTACGGGTTGTTGCATTTGCAAACCTACTTCACAGTTGGACCCAAAGAGGCACGCGCATGGACCATCCATGAAGGTACTTCGGCCCCGCAAGCGGCTGGTGTGATCCATGGAGATTTCGAGCGCGGGTTCATCCGTGCAGAAACCATCGCCTACGATGATTTCACTGAATTTGACGGAGAACAGGGCGCCAAAGAAGCAGGGAAAATGCGTTCGGAAGGCAAAACATACATCGTTAAAGACGGTGACGTAATGCACTTCCTGTTTAATACCTGACTTGCATTCACCCTTCGCGCAGGTGAGTATTTGTGAAAGGGAGAATGACATGAAAACCTACGAGATTACCGCACCCGGAATTGACGCTTTGTCGTTGGCTGATAGGGATGTGCCGAAGCCTGCGCGTGGGCAGGTTTTGGTGCGGATGAAGGCCACCGCTTTGAATTACCGCGATTTGATGATCGTGAAACACCCAGATCAGCGCGGGATCGTTTACCCTCGTATTCCGAATTCGGACGGTGCTGGTGAGGTGGTCGAGGTTGGCGATGGGGTCACCAAGTTCAAATCCGGTGACCGCGTGGTGCCGACGTTTTTTCAGAACTGGGAAGGTGGCGGTATTACCGCCGACGTTATGGCAAGCGCGATGGGTGGGGCGATTGATGGAATCCTAACGGAATACGCAGTGCTGGAAGAACGTGGCTTGCTGCCCATCCCAACACATATGTCGTTCGAGGAGGCCGCAACCTTGCCTTGTGCCGCGCTAACAGCATGGAATGCATTGGCGGAAATCGGACAGTTGAAGGCGGGTGAAACGGTGCTGTTGCTGGGCACGGGCGGCGTCTCGATTTTTGCTCTACAGTTTGCCAAAATGCACGGGGCGCGGGTGATTATCACGTCGTCTAGCGATGAAAAACTAGCACGGGCCGGCGAAATGGGCGCCTGGCAAACAATTAATTATGCGCAGCATCCGGATTGGGAAAATGTCGTAATGGACATGACCGATGGGCGCGGTGTTGACCATGTTGTCGAGGTCGGCGGGGCCGGGACGGTTGCTCGCTCAATCGAGGCCGTACGTGTGGGCGGCACGGTTGCTATGATTGGCGTGTTGACCGATGGTTCGTTGAATCCGACAGCTGTGATGCGAAAATCCGTGCGCTTGCAAGGGCTCTATGTGGGGTCGCGCCAAATGTTTGAGCGCATGAGTGCGGCGATCACGACGGATGGTCTGCATCCGGTCATTGATGCAACGTTTGGTTTTACGGACGCGCGCGCCGCCTTTCACCACATGGAATCCGCCAAGCACTTTGGAAAGATCGTTGTATCTATCTAAAATGCTACGCAGATTATCCTTGGCGGTTTAGCTTCTGTTAACTTCCAACCCCCACCCTATCTATATCGGTAGGAGGGTCTTATGTGGGTAGAACTTCAATTTTTGACAGCGGAATTCGATTCGCCTGAGCGGCAACTACTTGGCTTGTCTGACATGGAAACCGTCTCGATTTCGGGGCGAAACTATCTGATTGTTGCAGGGGCGGCCGATGCAGGGTTAAGCAGTTACGAAATCCTTAACGATGGTTCATTGGTGGCCAGCGATGATGTGATGTGGTCAACTGCTTCGGGAACCGAAGCCGTCTCGAATTTGAGCGTTTTCACCATTGGCGCCTCAACGTATCTGCTACCCACGGGCAAGGCTGACGACAATCAGACCGTTTACGAAATCGATGCGGATGGTGGTTTTACGGTCGCAAA
This sequence comes from Rhodobacterales bacterium 52_120_T64, assembly GCA_002162875.1. Lineage (GTDB taxonomy): Bacteria > Pseudomonadota > Alphaproteobacteria > Rhodobacterales > Rhodobacteraceae > NORP23. The sequence goes on from MABA01000024.1 coordinate 254,819, forward strand.
CAGTTACACGGATGCGGCTTCGACTTACGCGAACTGGGAGCTGGCTATGGTAGTGGACGATGGCGCAAGCAGCTATCTCTACGGTTCCATCTGGGGGCAGGGTGGTTTTTTCCGGTTTGATCTGGAGGCGGGCGGAGAATTGACGAACCCGTTCCAGCAAAACGATACTATCGACATGTATCTGGGTGATGTCAGCGTAATCGAGACTGGTGTACTGCACGGCAAGACATTTGTCTTCATCGCCTCTGCGTTGGATGCGGGTTTTCACAGCTTTTCGGTTGGTGTCGACGGCTCGTTGGACCTGCTGGATACGGTCGCCGCGGCGGATATCGGGTTTGCCGGGATTACAGCTATGGCGACTGTTGATGTGGGTGAGCGGGCGTTTGTGATTGTGGCTTCGGCTGGAACCGACAGCTTGTTGGTGATGCGCGTTTCGGAGTGGGGCGTGATGAACCTGGTAGAGCTATTGGTCGACACCAGCGACACCCGCTTCGCTGGCGCTACGGCGCTGGAAACTTTTGAAATTGACGGTCGATACTTTTTGCTGGCGGGTGGCGCGGATGACGGGATCACTTTGTTCGAGGTAACTTACAAAGGCCAACTTGATGTGCTTGCAACCGTGGCGGACAGCGCGCAGATGACATTGCAAAACATTACGGACATCGAGGTGATCGTGATCGACGGCACCGTTAATATTTTCGTCAGCAGCGCGACCGATCACGGGTTCACGCAGTTTTCGATGAATATCCCGAATGGCTCCAGCATTATAGAAGGTGGTGCGGTTGTAGATATTTTGACTGGCACCGACCAAAATGACACGATATTCGGGTATGGCCACAGCGACGAGTTGCGCGGGATGGGTGGCGATGACCGCCTGATCGACGGGCGCGGAAGCGATTTTTTGTGGGGCGGCGAGGGGGCGGATGTTTTTGAATTCATCGCTGATGGGCGCAGCGACCACATCATGGATTACGAGATAGGTATTGATAAGATAGACCTGCGAGACGTTGATATGCTGTATTATTACGCGGACATTGAATTTGTCTCGACTTCGGATGGGGCGATCTTAACTTACGGCGACGAGGAGCTGATTATCACCTCTATGGATGCCACACCATTGACGATGGATATGTTCACGCAGGAAGATTTTATCTTCGGCTAAGCGAAAGGGTTTTCGGGGTAAGTGACCTCGGCCAAATACAGGCCATGAGGCGGACAAACGGGGCCGCATTCTGCGCGCTCCATAGATTCCAGTGCATGTTTTACACGTTCGGGGGCCCATGCACCCGCGCCGACGCGCTCCAGTGTGCCCACAAAGCTGCGGACCTGGTTGTGCAGGAAGCTGCGTGCGCGAACGTGGAAGCGATACTCGACGCCACCTGAATATTCGATGATTTCGATTCGTAGCTCGTCTAAGGTTTTAACGGGTGTTAATCCTTGGCAAATTGACGAACGGAAAGTGGTGAAATCATGCTTCCCTAGCAGATAATTCGCACCTTCCTGCATCCTAGCTGGATCGATCGGATGATTCACCCGCCAGACCGACCCTGCGTCAAACGTCATTGGTGCACGTCGTTGAACCATACGAAACAGATACCGCCGTTCGATTGCGGAAAACCGTGCGTGGAAATCATCCGCAACCCTTGCTGCGTCAACAATCGCAACCGGCTGCGGTTTCATATGAAAATTTAGCGCTTGGGAAAGACGAAACGGGTCCCACTCTGCCGCCATAACAACATGTGCGACTTGCCCCGTTGCGTGCACGCCTGTGTCAGTACGCCCGGCACCTTGAATACCTTCGCAAGCGGGTTCCAACACACGCAATGCGGCTTCGATACAACCCTGCACCGAAGGTACATTTGGTTGCTTTTGCCAGCCGGAAAACGGAAGGCCATCATACTCGATTTTTAACGCATATCTAGGCATGCCCCCGCGTACCCTGAAATTCAGGGTTTGCCAAGTGGCCCTGTAATTCTGCAAACTGCTGACTATATGAAAGAGAACGGAAATTTGAGGGGCCTTTGATGGGAATTGGCAGTATCACAGACACAATCGCGCGCGCGGTGGAGGATGCTTCGGACGGCGTGACCGAAGTGTTCCAGCCAGTCATCCGCGTCGGTGTTACTGGTCTGTCGCGGGCTGGCAAGACTGTGTTTATCACTTCGCTCGTGGCGAACTTGCTTGACCGAGGTAGGATGCCGCAATTGCTGGCAGCTTCCGAAGGGCGGATCGTTTCGGCGTTTTTGCAACCCCAACCCGATGATACAGTACCGCGGTTTTCGTTCGAAACGCATTTGGCGGCGTTGACCGGCGCCACGCCGCATTGGCCAAATTCCACACGGGCGATCAGCCAACTGCGATTGTCGTTGAAGGTGCAACAAAGCGGTCTGATGGCCGGAATGCGCGGACTGAAGACGGTGCACGTAGATATTGTAGATTATCCCGGTGAATGGCTGCTGGATTTACCGTTGCTTAACCAGTCCTACTCCGAATGGTCTACGCAAGCGCTGGAGCTGGCGCGCTCTAGAGGTCGTGCATCGCAAGCTGCTGGATGGCTTGCGCAGCTAGAGACGAGCGATCCGACCGCAGAATTACACGAGCCCGAAGCGCAAAGACTGGCGCAGGGCTTTACCCAGTATTTGTCCGACAGTCGCGAGGCGGGATTTTCTGCATGCGCCCCTGGTCGTTTCCTGCTGCCCGGCGATCTGAAAGGTTCGCCGGTGTTAACTTTCTGCCCGTTGGAGCGCCCAGATAAACCCCGTTCCAAAATGCTGTACGCGGAATTCGAGCGCCGTTTTGATGCGTATAAACGCAAAGTTGTAAAGCCGTTCTTCCGCGACCATTTTTCTAAGATCGACCGCCAGATCGTGTTGGTTGATACTTTGGGCGCAATTCACGCGGGCCCGCAAGCGGTGGAGGATTTGCGTGGTGCGATGGGCAACATTCTGACTAGTTTCCGCCCCGGTAAGAACACTTGGTTGTCGAAAATAATGCGCAAACGAGTTGAAAAAATCCTGTTTGTTGCAACCAAATCCGATCACCTGCATCACACGCAACACTCGCAATTGACTGCGATCATGCAGGCAATGCTACGCGACGCCAAAGATCGCGCGGATTTCAAAGGTGCGAAGACCACCGCCATGTCGATTGCAAGTTTGCGTGCGACCGTCGAGCAGACGGTGACGCATCAGGGCCATCCACTCGATCTGGTCCGCGGCACTTTGCTGGAAACCGGCAAAGTCGCGGCGATGCATGCGGGCGAATTACCAAGCGACCCGGCACATTTGTTGACCCCTGCAAGGCAAGGCGCGACCGAGTGGCTGGAGGGGGATTTTGATGTAATGCGCTTTGCGCCCCCGGTATTGACCCGAAAACCAGGGGATGGTCTGCCACATATCCGGCTCGATAAAGCCGCGCAATTCCTGATCGGAGACCGTTTATGAGTGAAGAAACCAAAACTCGTCGTGGCCCGGTGGTGATCGATATCGATTTGCCCGACGCAGAATCTCCGCAAGACGCATCGCCTGTGCCTGAACCGGAAGGTCGTGCGATGCAACAGGTAACGAAGATAGCCGCACATAAAACCGGTTGGCTGGGGCGGTTGTTTTGGGGCGGAGTTACGGCGCTCGTCGGAATGATGATCTCGGTTGCGGTGTGGGATTTCGTGGACGGGCTTTTGGTGCGAAATGTGTATCTTGGGCAGTTCGCACTCGGGCTGTTGGGATTGATTGCGTTGGTATTGTTGATTGCGTTGCTACGTGAGCTAGTGGCGCTTACCCGGTTGTCAAAAATCGATGCGCTGCGCCATGAGGTGGCCGATGCCTCGATCGGCGACAGCTTGCCTGCAGCCCTGAAAGTTACGAAAAAGCTCGATAGTTTTTACATTTCGCGTGAAGAACTGCGCTGGCCGCGACAGACTTTGACCGAGCATCAAGGCGACATTTTTGATGGTTCTGATCTTATCGACCTGACCGAACGCCAATTGATGGCACCGCTGGATCAAATGGCCGTGAGAGAGATTCAAATTGCAGCACGCAACGTTGCTGCGGCAACGGCTTTGATACCGGTGGCTATGGCCGATGTTCTGGTGGCGTTAACCACGAATGTGCGCATGGTGCGCCGCATCGCGGAGGTTTACGGTGGTCGCGCCGGAACGCTCGGGTCGTGGCGGTTGCTGCGTGCGGTCGCCACGCATCTGCTGGCTACGGGCGCTGTATCAATTGGCGATGATATGATCGGTTCGGTCGCGGGCGGTGGGGCATTGTCGAAAGTCTCGCGCAAGTTTGGCGAGGGGGTTATTAACGGCGCGTTAACCGCAAGGGTTGGTCTTGCCGCGATGGAGGTTTGTCGCCCCATGCCGTTCAATACCTTGAAACGCCCCGGAGTGTCCGGCGTTTTGAAACACGCTTTGGCGGGTATGTTCAAATAAGTTGGATTGATTAATTTTTCATTAAATTATAGTTCTAACGGCATTGATATTTAAAGGATATTGCCGTGGAATACGTTCTATTAGCACTGACAGCCGCTGCGGTTGCATTTGTATTACCCATTTTCTTACTATTCCGAACACATAAGATGAAAGCACAAATCGCGGCGTTGGAAACTCGCGTTCAAGGGTTGATCGGTGAGGCCATCACTCCCGAAAAGCAACCTGTTCCGCAAGAGGACAAGCCGGCGGTTCATCAGTCTTGGGCGCCGCCCGAAGACAGGACGAAAACCCCTGTGGACGCTCAAAATCAAGACGTCCCCAAGCAGATTGTCCCTGCGCAGCAGCCAAGAGAACCACGCAAAACTTTCGTTTTCAAACCGGGTTCAGGCGAAAAAATTGTCGCTTGGATACAGAAAAACTGGTTCTTTGCGGTGGCGGCGGCCTCGTTGGCATTGGCAGGGGTTTTCCTTGTGCAATATGGCGTTGACAACGGCCTGCTTAGCCCGGCGTTGCGTGTGACAGCGGCAATTATCTTCGGTGTGATCCTGATCGGTGCGGGCGAATACGTGCGCAGGAAATTGGGCCGTGACGAGGAAGGTTCTTTCGCGTTGCTCCCGTCCGTATTCTCTGGTGCGGGGCTGGTTTCAATGTTCGCGGGCGTGATTTCAGCGCGGATGATGTACGGGCTTATCGGGCCAGAAGTAGCGTTTGTCGGCTTAGGTTTGACGGGCGCATTGGCCGTGATTCTTGGTTGGTTTTATGGACCGTTGCTTGCGATTGTTGGCGTGTTTGGCGCCTTGGCCGCACCGTTTCTGGTCGGTGGCGAAAGCGAGAGCAGCCATTTCCTTCAGTCCTATTTTGCCGGAATCGCAGCGGTTGCATTGACGATTGATGCGATCAAGCGCTGGGCTTGGTTGTCGGCACTAGGGTTGATCGGGGCGTATTTGGCGTCGGGGCTGCTATACGCTGCGAACAGTTACGAGCTGTACTTCATTGCGTTCGCTATACTTGCGATGGTGCTATCGGTCGTAATTCCGATGCGAAGTCTGACGCCAAAACATGTGGGCCCGCGCGTTTTGAAGCTGGATTGGCGGAAGAAATCCGAGGGCGACAAACCTGAAGACCGGAAACATTCGGAGTTTCCGACTCGATTGGCCGCTGGTGCGATCATTGCCTCCTCGGTGTTCGTCGGCATGGCATATGTGACAGCTCCGTCCGTCTTCTGGGTAGCCCTTGCAGGAATCGTAATTCTGCTGGTCAGCACAATCATTTGGATGGAAGAGGCTTCCGCTTTGCGCGACATGGCGTATTTTCCTGCAGCGATCGGGCTTGGTATTGTGGGGCTTGAGGCTGGAAGTCAGGGTGACATCCAGCAAGCTTGGCTTCAGGATGCCTTGCGTCCTGAACTGGATTTTGTATCACCCGTGTTGGCGGTTCTGCTGCTCGGCGCGCTTGGGATAAGTCTGGCGTTTGCGTGGCGTAGCTCGCGCAATGGTGATCTGAAACTCGTTGATGCGGGGATTGCCGCCGTTTATGCCCCAATCGCGGCAATTATCGCGGAGGTGGCGTGGTCGCCGAGCTACGTTCTTGGCTCTGGCAACTGGGCGATTTATCTATCGGCTATCGCGATTGCAATGACGGTACTGGCAGAAAGATTTGCGCGCAAAGACGGGGCAGATCGCTTGCGCACCGCGATGTTCGCACTCTCGGCGATTTCGATGCTAAGCTTCGTGCTGATTGTGATGCTTGGGTCATTCGCGTTGACGTTGGCATTGGCCGTAATGGTCGCCGCTGCAGCGTGGATGGGGGCGAAATTTAATCTGCCACTGTTTGACCGGTATATGCAGGTTGGCGTGGTGACGGTGACGTGGCGGCTTATCCTCGATCCGGGTCTGTTCTGGGCTTTCGATGCGGCGCTGTGGGAATTCGCGTTGGCATTCCTTGGCGTTATTGCCCTGTTGATAGCGGCTTATTTCCTGAAACGAAAAGAGGCGCTCGTGGGCGTGACCGTAATGCTGGAATCGGCGATATGGTCGCTTAGCGGGGCGTTCGTGACCATTCTGTTGATCCGATATTACAAAGAACTTGAAACGCGTTCGGAATTTATCGAAGTCTCGTTGATCGGTCTGATCTGGCTGATTTCATCTGCAAACCAATTATACCGTCTTCGTGGAGGGCCCGAGTTGCGGCGCACGCGTATCGCACTGGCATCGATTTACGGGGTGACCGGGGCAGGGTTCATCGCAGGGGCGCTGTTTGCGCTGAATCCTCTGTTTGTCTGGTCGGCGACTGTAAGCGGTCCATACGTGATCGACAGTCTAGCGGCGGCTTATCTGTTGCCCGGAATGCTGTTGGCCGCTGTGGCGTTCCGATTTACGCATTTGCCGTTGTTGTTGCGTAAAGGTATGGGCGTGGCGGGCGCATTGCTTGGTGCGTTTTACGTTGGTGCAGAAATCCGGCGGTGGTGGCAGGGCGATACCCTCGCAGTTCACGGCGTGATGGACGGTGAGCTTTACAGCTATACAGTTGCGATGATGCTGGCTGCCGCAGCATTGCTGGTGTTGGCATTCATGCGACAGTCGTCGCTACTGCGCCGTTTGGCGCTTGTGGCTGTCGGGTTGACGGTGGCGAAGGTATATCTGATCGATATGTCGGGGCTGGATGGACTGCTGCGCGTGGTCTCGTTCCTGGTGTTCGGCCTGGTGTTGATCGCGATGGCTTGGGTTAACCGGATATTGCAAAAGAACGAGGCGAAGGCGGAAGATGCACCATCAAGTTCCGAGCCTTAGGTTTGGCTCGACTGTGTTGCCTAGCTTAAGTCTGGCACGTCGCCGTATCTGGCGCGCGATTGCACCACGCCCATTTTCAAACCGCGACCAATACGGTGGGCGAGGTTTGACCATGCTGCCGCCTGTTCGGGGCATAGTTTTTCCTTTAGCACTTCGTCAAACAGGTTTAGCCAGACGGCGAAATGTTCCGGCTCCACAGCTTCGCGTTCGCCGTGAACCTTTTGCGGATTACCGTTATAGGAGCGTTCAAACAGGATCGCATTGCGCCAGAAGGAAGCGATCTTTTCCTCGTGCGCCATCCATGCTTTTGGCAGAGGTGGTAAGCTTTGGAAGAACACTGGTGCGAGGGTTTCGTCTTCGCGCACACGGGCGTAAAATTCGGTAACAACCACGTCAATTTCTTCTGCTGTGATGGGAAACCGTGGCGGCAGGGCGTTCAAAACACGAACAGGAACAGAATTCCGAGGGCGACAACTGTCCAGACCAAACTGTTGAACAACGAACGCAGTAAACCAAATTCGCTTTCAGGATCGATACCCAGTTTTTTTGTCAGCAACGTGCCTGGCCAGAAGAATGCGCGGCGGATTAGATCTAGTGATTTCATCGGATGTTCCTTTTCGTTAGCGAGTTGCTAGCACGTTGGGCGGAGCACCGCAATTCGACGCTGGACCGCAGGCGGGCTTGCGCGTATACCGACGATTATGTGGAAAATGCTCGTGATTATCATACGAATTAGCACCCCGGCTCTGTAAAAGATGCCGGTCACAGGCGTATGGAAATTCCACGCTACCCCACCCCAGAATTTTTCTTGATTACGGAACTGCAAAATGTGCGCCGAAACACCCGATTATAAAACGACCCTTAACCTGCCGAAAACCGATTTCCCGATGCGGGCCGGATTGCCAAAACGCGAGCCTGAGTGGCTGGCGAAATGGGCCGATATGGACCTGTACGAAAAGCTGCGCGCCAAGCCGGGCCGCGAGCCGTTTATTCTGCACGATGGTCCCCCATATGCGAACGGAAATTTGCACATTGGTCATGCGCTGAACAAAATCCTGAAGGACATGGTAGTGCGCAGCCAGCAGATGATGGGCAAAGACGCGCGTTACGTTCCGGGTTGGGATTGTCACGGTCTGCCAATCGAATGGAAGATCGAAGAGAAGTATCGTGCCAAAGGCAAGAACAAGGACGACGTGCCGATCAACGAGCTGCGCGGCGAGTGCCGCAAGTTTGCCCAAGGCTGGGTTGACGTTCAGCGCGAAGAATTCAAACGTCTTGGGGTGCAGGGTAAGTGGGATAAACCCTACCTGACGATGGACTTTGAATCCGAGGCGGTGATTGCTGAGGAATTTATGAAGTTCGTGATGAACGGCTCGCTTTATCGTGGGTCGAAACCTGTGATGTGGTCTCCGGTTGAGAAAACTGCGCTGGCTGAAGCCGAAATCGAGTATCACGATCATCAGAGCCATACGATTTGGGTGCCTTTTGAGATTGCTAATGAGGAGGATGAAGATGCAGAGGGTAATGGCATGCTCTCTGACGAACTGTATGGACAAACCAAAAAACCTGAAGAGTTTAAGGCTAGACTTGACCAGTGGGCGGGTGTTCGGGTTGTAATCTGGACAACGACACCTTGGACAATCCCCAGTAACAAGGCTGTGGCATATAACCCGAAGATTTCATATGGCATCTATCGAGTTGAGGCGACCGAGGAAGAAAGTTGGACCAAAGTCGGTGATCTTTACTTGTTTGCGGACGCGTTGGCCGAAGATGTGCTGGGGAAATCCCGAGTGACCAAATTTGCACGTGTTCGTGACGTAGAGGCGAGCGAGCTTGGAAGTATGACCCTCAAGCATCCGTTTCATGGGATCGACGGCGCTGACGGATTCTGGGACTACGAAGTCCCAATGATCGACGGCGACCACGTTACCGATGATGCCGGAACGGGCTTCGTGCATACAGCACCATCCCACGGTGCGGACGATTACGAATGTTTTACCAAGCGCGGCTGGACCGACCGTATGACCCACAACGTTGGTGAAGAAAGTGAATTCCTTTCGCACGTCCCGTTTTTTGGTTCGGATATCAATCCGATCGGCGGGGAGGGTGTGGCACTACGTGTCTTTGACCGTAAAGGTAAAGAGGGTAAGGCCAACACCGCCGTGATCGCCAAGCTCGTCGAGGCGAATGCCCTGATCGCGCGTGGGCGGGTTAAGCATAGCTATCCGCATTCTTGGCGCTCCAAGGCTCCGATCATTTTCCGCAATACGCCACAGTGGTTTGTTGCGATTGACAAAGAACTCAACGACGGGATGGACACGCACGGCAAGACCATCCGTCAGCGGGCTTTGACCGAGATTGACAATGTGAACTGGACTCCGAAATCTGGGCGCAATCGCCTGTATTCGATGATCGAAAACCGCCCTGACTGGGTGATGTCGCGGCAACGCGCGTGGGGTGTGCCGCTGTCTTGTTTCATCAAGCATAACGGTGATGGCACCGTTAAAATCCTGCGCGATAAGGCCGTGAATGCCCGCATCGCTGCGGCTTTCCGTGCCGAGGGTGCGGATGCGTGGTTCGCGGATGGGGCGCAAGAACGTTTCCTTGAAGGTGTGGCAGATGCGGATCAGTGGGAGCTGGTTAGCGACATTCTAGATGTGTGGTTCGACTCTGGTTCGACCCATGCGTTTGTTATTCGGGATCGCGAAGATGGCTCGCCTGACGGGATCGCGGATGTGTATCTTGAAGGTACTGACCAGCATCGTGGATGGTTCCATTCGTCGCTGTTGCAATCCGTCGGAACCAAGGGCTGTGCGCCATATCGCGGTGTGATTACGGCTGGATTTACGTTGGATGCGAAGGGCATGAAGATGTCTAAATCCATCGGTAACACCATCGCACCGGATCAGGTTATCCGCCAATACGGCGCCGATATTCTGCGTCTTTGGGTGGCTCAGGTTGATTACACGAACGACCAGCGGATCGGGGATGAAATCCTGAAAGGCGTGGCGGATAGCTACCGTCGTCTGCGCAACTCCATGCGGTTCATCCTTGGCAATCTGAACGGGTTTGATGAAGCGGATCGTGTAGATGTTGCCGACATGCCGGAACTTGAACGCTGGGTTCTGCATCGGTTATCCGAGTTGGACAAGGTGGTGCGTGATGGTTACGCCTCTTATGATTTCCAAGGCGTGTTCCAGAAATTGTTCCAGTTCTGCACAGTTGATCTGTCGTCATTCTATTTCGACGTCCGTAAGGATGTTTTGTATTGCGATGGCAATTCGATTGAACGGCGCGCGGCGCGCACCGTGCTCGATATTCTGTTCCACCGATTGACGACATGGCTTGCCCCGATGCTGTCTTTCACAATGGAAGATGTGTGGTTGCAACGTTTCCCGGGGGCGGAAAGTTCTGTGCATATGTTGGACTTTCCTGAAACGCCTACTGCGTGGCGCGATGATGCGCTGGCCGGGAAGTGGGAGGTTGTGCGCCAAGTTCGTCGCGTTGTAACCGGCGCGATCGAGATTGAACGGACAGCCAAGGTTATCGGCGCATCTTTAGAGGCCGCTCCGACGGTGCATATTCGCGATGCAGACATGCTGGCGATTGTGAAAAGCGTCGATTTCGCCGATGTGTGCATTACATCTGGTGTGTCGTTGTCTAACGATCCGCTACCGGACCGTGCTTTCCGTTTGCCGGAAGTTGCAGGCGTTGGTGTGGAATTCGAAAAAGCCGAGGGCGAGAAGTGCCTGCGCTGCTGGAAGGTTCTGCCGGATGTGGGCAAGCATGAACATGAAGGTGTGTGCGGACGGTGTGACGAAGCGTTGGCATAACCTATTTGGTGCGTGGGGACTACGCACCAAACGGACGAAAGGAAGGCCAGTATTTTGTGACAAACCAGATCTACCAGGTTGATTTGATTTCACCATGCGAACAGAAAGTTATCGTGAAATTAATAAGGCCAAAGCGGCTGCGCCCAGCAACGCGAGGGCTACACCATTTGAAGTTTCTTTCTTTGGGACTACTTTTACAGCCATTTTCTCCACAGAATGTTTTGCACTTATTAGTTCACTCATTAGTTCGGGTAGGGTTAATTCAAAAGCGTCAGATATATTAACCAGCATGGCTACATTTGCCGCACTTTCTCCCCTCTCTAAGCGGGATAAAGCGGGTTGATTAATACCCAAGCGTTTTGAGAGTACATCTTGCCCCATTCCCCTTTCTTTTCGCATTGAAACTACCACCTGTCCAAATATTGCATCAACATGTGTAATGCGTGAAGTATTCATTTGACATCCCTCCAAAAAGTACATATATTTGAATAATAGATATATGTCTATTTTGGCTTTATACAGCATAAATGTATAGAAAGGAAGGCAAATGAACACCGAATTCAAACGAGGGGACAAAATAGCGATAAATAAAGGGGTCCTCATCACTCATTTTGGCGTTTATGTTGACCCAAATAGAGTGATTGATAATTCAGCAACTTGCGGTGAAGTAAGGCGGCGGACGTTAGTTGAATTTCAGGGCGGTAGAAAGGCGTATAAAGTCCCGCATAATTCGGTGTACTCACCAAATGAAATTGTTGCACGAGCAGAAGCACAACTCGGAAAAGTATACAAGCTCTTGACCCAGAATTGCGAGCACTTTGTAAATGATATTTTTCACGGAAAACCATTTAGCAAGCAGGTTACAACTGGTATAGTACTCACTGGTTTGGTGATTTTCTTAAAGGTAATAAAAAAATAGCAAACTGTAGGTGGGTGAAGATCAAGATGCAGGGGTTGTGGCGTTATGGGGCACTGCTGCGATATAACAGTTTTCAGCTACGAAAAAAGAGGTGTTCGGGTGAAACCTGCACCTTGATTTATCAGTGATGCTCGAGGAGGCCGTGTGGGCCATGATTTTGGTGCTTCGGGTTAGAAAACACCTGTTACTGTGACGACGGATTTATCGCGCCAAGTCCCGAACCCTGAGGTATGTCGCTGCCAAATGCTGTTCGTCAGGCGGCGCGGCGTCGGGCTGGTTATTTGGATGTTGCAAAATGTGCAACGAGTATTCAATGTCTATTGGCGCGATAAACCCACGGGTGGAAAGCCCGCCTCGCTCAGTGCTGAAACTTATACAGAAGAATGGTTAATAAATGATGAGCAACCGCCGAGCGCAGCGAGGCACGGCCCAACCGGAGGGCGGGAGTGCCCCCTTTGACGGAGACCGTTAATGGAGTTTCACGTTTTTCTGGCGGTGTTGTTTGCGGCTGTCCTGCATGCCACATGGAACGCGGTTATCCGACGTGGCAACGACAGGTTTCAGGGGATGTTATTGCTGACCGTAACCCAAGGGTTCATGGGGTTGGCGATGGCGTTATTCGTGCCAATGCCCAGCGGAATTGTCTGGGTTTGGGTGATCGGGTCGGGTGCATTGCACACCGCGTATAAGCTGTTTCTGGCGGCTGCGTATCAACACGGTGACCTTAGCCGAGTCTATCCCGTAGCACGGGGGGCTGCGCCGATGATGGTCGTGCTCGTCGGGTTTTTCCTGCTGCCAGATAGTGTTCAAATAAAGGAATACTTAGGTATTGGGTTGATCGGTGTTGGTGTCATGATGATGGCAAACGGGGCTTTTAAGGACGGAGAAGTGCGCAGTTTTATCCCCCTGGCGCTCGGTTCAGCAGCCTGTACGGCGGGGTATTCGATTGTCGACGGTATGGGCGCGCGAGTGGCTGGGCATGCAACGATGTTCACCGCTTGGTTGTTCGTTTTCGACGCAGTGTTTTTCGCGATATTCACAGGGGCCACGCGGGGGCGTCTGGCGTTTGTTGCCTCGCGCAAAGCCTGGAGTATCGGGGCTGCAGCGGGTGCGCTGTCGTTGATGACGTACTGGATTGCAGTGTGGGCGATGACCGTTGCGCCGATCGCGTTGGTTGCGGCCGTACGGGAGACCTCAGTTTTGTTTGCGGTGCTAATTGGCGTGGTGGTTTTGAAGGAAAAGACCAGCGCCGGGAAATTTATTGCGGCATCGGTGATCGTCGTGGGAATCGTGATTATCCGGCTTTAACGTTTCGTGCGCGGGTGGGCTTTGTCGTAAACGTCCATCAGGCGGGCTTGATTAACTGCGGTGTAGGCCTGAGTTGTAGACAACGAGGCGTGGCCAAGAAGTTCCTGAATTGATCGCAAATCTCCGCCAGCTTCCAACAGGTGTGTTGCAAAGGAATGGCGCAGGGCGTGCGGGGTCGCCGTGGCAGGCAGTCCGAGTTGCAGGCGCGATTGCTCCATCGTTTTTTGGATCTGTCGGGGATTTAGCGCGCCCCCTCGCAGGCCTAGAAACAACGGCTCGTCGGGGGCCAGTTTATATGGGCAATGTTTGACGTAATCAGCCACGGCTTCGCGTGCGGCTGGTAGAACGGGGACTATACGGACCTTGTCACCTTTACCCTTGATACGCAAAACTTCGGGCAGGGGGTGATCGGATCGGGTCAGGGATAAGGCTTCGGATATGCGTAGGCCGCAACCGTATAGCAATGTGACGACGGCAACGTCACGGGCCGCGATCCACGGCGTTTGGTTTTGTAGCTCCACCCGTTCAATCAGGGCTTTGGCGGCGGCGGCATCTACGGGTCGTGGTAGGCGTTGTTTTAATTTGGGTGCGCGGGTGGCGGTGACGGAGGCCACCTCAATTCCGAATTCCTCACCGAGCCAACGATAAAAGCTTTTCACAGCGGACAGAGATCGCGCCAATGACCGCGCAGAAAGGCCGCGATTGCGTTCAGATACCATCCACGCGCGCATGTCGGAAATGGTAATCGCGGCCAGCGCGGTCTTACCGGCAGGGCCACCAAGATGGCTACCCAAAAAACCGAGGAAACCTGACACGTCGTGTCGGTAAGCCTGAACCGTTTTTTCAGAAACTCCGCGCACGGCGCGCATTCTCTCCAACCATTGCTCCAGTAAATGGAGTGCTTGATCGGAGCCCTCGGTCACGCCAACCAGCGGCGTAAAATACGCTCGACCGTTTGGGCAAAGAAAACCAACAGCTCGGTTCCCTGATCGGATGCGAACCGCTTGGGATCACTGGAACCGAAAACGACGAGGCCTCGAATGTCTTGGCTTATTTCCAGCCTAATCACGGCTTCCGACGCGATGTCCGCGGATAGGATGCCAAAAACTGTTGTCCGTTGTTCACTGGCACGACGAAGCGTTATCTGTCTGGGGGCCGGACCATTTCGTTGATCTGTAATATAGTTTGCGGCCCCGCCGTTTGGCAGGACCACCATTGTACCCGAGTGTTGATCGGCCCGATCGACCAGAGTGATACCGTGTGGTTTTTCACCTTCCACGCAAAAGCGAACAACATCTACACCAAGGATGTTCGCAACGTCGTGATTTAAAACTTGCACAAATTGCGGCAATGTTTCGGCGCCGAGTAGAGCAACAACCGTACGATGCATCTGGTTGGTGCCCGTCAAGTTTTCGTAGGCAGCGGCGATCACCGTGCGGTTGGTGTCCTCCAGCCGTTTCATGCGCTCTTCCAGCCGAGCAGCGAAAATCGCCCGCAGATCCAGAACGTTGTGGCCTTTGGAATTATCCGTAATTTCCAGAAGGGCCTGCATGACCTTGGGGTTATCCAGCACAACTGCGGGATCCTTCAAAATTTCGTTTGTCAGGATCGTTGCCAGATTATCTTCGTCAGTCATGCTGCCGCCCTCTTAAAGGATGTTTTGACCGGTTTTTGCCCAGTCCTTCATGAAGCCTTCTAGACCGCTGGCAGTCAGCGGATGCTCCACCAGTTTCTTCAAAACGGCAGGTGGAACGGTTACGACATCGGCGCCAATGATGGCAGCCTGAGTGACGTGATTGACGGTGCGGACCGACGCCACAAGGATTTCGGTATCAAACGCGAAGTTGTCATAAATTTGACGAATTTCAGCGATCAAATCCATGCCGTCGATGTTGATATCGTCAAGACGACCAACGAAAGGGCTGATGAATGTTGCACCGGCTTTGGCCGCCAAAAGCGCCTGATTGGCTGAGAAACAAAGTGTGACGTTAACTTTGAAGCCTTCGCCAGTCAGGGTTTTGCAGGCTTTCAGGCCGTCCCATGTTAGGGGAACTTTAACACAGATATTGTCGGCGATCTTGGCTAGCTTGCGACCCTCGGCGATCATGTCTTCTGCTGTAAGCGAAACGACTTCAGCGGAAACAGGACCATCAACGAGATCGCAAATTTCTTTGGTGACTTCCAGAATGTCACGGCCGGATTTCATGATCAAAGACGGGTTGGTGGTGACGCCGTCAACCAGCCCCAGATCTTTAAGCTCGGTGATTTCCGAGATTTCAGCGGTATCTACAAAAAATTTCATGTCGTTCTTTCAGTTTACCGGAAAGCGCGCTCGCAATCCGTTCGTGGGCAACATACAATATGTCGCATGGTGATGAAACCACATATTCTACGGATTTTTAATGCGTGAGCGCGGGTTCTACAATGAGGGTGATCTGGTCTCGGTATTAACAGCCGAGCCGCTGGACAGGTTCCTTGATTATAAAGCCCCTGAAGGTGGTGTATTTGCCGGCGCGTTTGTGATGGCGCCGCTTGGACCACGACGCGTTTTGGGTGTGGTTTGGGGCGCAGGTGCCGGGGATTTCGATATCTCCAAGGTGCGGGCAATCGGGCGGGTGCTGGACGTGCCGCCAATGCGCACCGAGATGGTGGAGTTCCTGACCAAAGCTGCGGAATACACGCTAACGCCGTTGTCATTGATGTTACGACTGGCGACGCGGGCACCTGGGTTGGCGCAACCGCCGAATATGCGGAAAATTTTGCGCAAAGGTTTGGTTGAGCCGACTAAATTGACCGCAGCACGGGCGCGGGTGCTGCAGGTGCTGGAAGATCACGGTGGAGCGGGCTTTGCCCCGTCCGAACTGTCGGCGATGGCGGGCGTGTCCAGCAGTGTAATCAAGGGTTTGATCGAGCAAGGCGCAGTTATTCAGGAAGTAGCACCGCGGGATTTATCGTATCCCAAGTTGGACGCGGATTCCGCAGGGAAAACTTTGTCGTCGGATCAGGCAGCGGCGGCTTTGAAGCTTCGCGAGGCGGTTCGCTCGCGCATGTATGGCACGACTTTGCTGAAAGGTGTGACCGGTTCAGGCAAGACCGAGGTTTACTTGGAGGCAGTGGCAGAGGCGTTGAAATCCGGACGCCAAGCGCTGGTTCTGTTGCCGGAAATCGCGCTGACGGTGGAGTTTCTGGATCGGGTGGAAAAACGGTTCGGGCAACGTCCGGCGGAATGGCATTCAGGGGCCTCGCAAGCCGAGCGTCGCCGGTGTTGGAAGGCGGTCGCCGAGGGTGGGGCGCAATTGGTTGTGGGCGCGCGGTCCTCGTTGTTTTTGCCCTTCCGCGATCTGGGTTTGATCGTTGTTGATGAGGAACACGACGGGTCTTACAAACAGGAAGAAGGCGTGCTGTATCACGCCCGCGATATGGCGGTTCTACGGGCTTCGCTTTGTTCGGCGACCGTAATTTTGGCCAGTGCAACGCCCAGTTTGGAAAGTTGGGCGAACGCCGAAGCGGGCAAGTACGCGCGGATCGATTTGCTCGAGCGATTTGGCACGGCAGAACTGCCGGATATGGACAGTATCGACATGCGTTCGGAGGCAATGGAGGTGAACCGCTGGTTGTCGCCAACGCTTGTGGGCGAGATGAAGGTGCGGTTGGAAGCAGGCGAGCAGAGTTTGCTGTTCCTGAACCGCCGAGGTTTCGCGCCGCTGACCTTGTGTCGGGCGTGCGGCGAGCAGATCGGGTGTTCGGATTGCGATGCACGGATGGTTGAACATCGGTTCCTGAAGCGTTTGGTTTGTCATCAGTGCGGCGCCTCTAAACCCATTCCCGATACCTGCCCATCCTGTAACGTCGAGGGCAAGTTGGCCGCGATCGGGCCGGGGGTGGAGCGGTTAGCAGAAGAGGCCACGGACCTTTTCCCTGATGCACGGGTTGCAATTCTGTCTTCGGATTTGGCCGAAACAGCACGGGCGTTGAAGCAGCGGATTGATGAAATTGCGGCTGGTGGGGCCGATATTATCATTGGGACCCAGATTGTCGCCAAGGGGCACAACTTTCCACACCTAACACTGGTGGGTGTGATTGATGCGGATCTTGGGCTGCAGGGTGGCGACCTTCGGGCAGCCGAGAAAAGCTTTCAGCTTATCCGGCAGGTGGCAGGACGTGCGGGGCGGGCACAAAAACCCGGTACCGCATTATTGCAAACCCACCAGCCAGAACATCCTGTAATAAAGGCGATCCTGTCAGGTGATGAAGAGGGTTTTTGGAAAGCCGAGGCAGAATCCCGCCAGCGCGCCAGCGCGCCTCCGTATGGGCGGATGGCGGGGATTGTTGTTTCCGGTGAAAAGGAGGCGCAGGTGTTTGATCTGGCGCGATATCTGGCGCGGAATTCCCAAGCTATCAACCAGATCGACGCGCAGCTTTTCGGGCCTGCTGCTGCACCGGTTTCCAAGATCAGGGGACGGTATAGGGTTCGATTGTTGGTGAAGGTACCCAAGGGCGCGCCGATGCAAAAGGCGATCAAGGCGTGGTTGGCGGGAATTAAGTTACCTCCAAACATGCGGATCTCGGTCGATATAGACCCGCAAAGCTTTTTTTGAGGGGCGTAACCCTGAATTCCTATAAATCAACTAGTTACAGTTGCACTGGAATCAGCCATTGCTTCGCCGTTAACACCAAGGCTGCCGCGCTGGTGTATTATTCATGCCTTTGCTGGACTTCTTGTTCACCAGTTCAAACGAATTTCACGGTTGAGCAACACGTTCTACACAAATCCGTATAGCAAAGATTGCGCGGTGCCTTTAGAAGGACAATGGAACACAAAGGAAACACCATGACTGACGCACATCCGAAAATACGCCCACAACCCGGTATTCTGGACATAGCGCTTTATGTGGGCGGTGAAAGCAAGTTGGCAGGCCAGACTAATCAGATCACCAAACTTAGTTCGAACGAGAACCCATATGGTGCAAGCCCTAAGGCAGTGGAGGCGTATAAGGCTGCCTCGGAAGTATTGGCGTCTTATCCGTCGACGGATCATGCGGAATTGCGCGCAGCTATTGGGCAGGTGCATGGCGTTGATGCGGCGCGTGTCATTTGTGGCGCTGGTTCCGACGAGATCATCGCGTTTTTGTGCCAAGTCTATGCAGGCGAGGGTGACGAAGTTTTGTATACCGAACATGGATTTGCCATGTATCGGATTTCGGCTCTGGCGGCGGGGGCGACTCCGGTTGAGGTTAAAGAAGATAACCGCACAACGGATGTGGATGCGTTGCTTGCGGCGTGTAACGACAAAACGAAGTTGGTGTTTATCGCAAACCCCAACAATCCGACTGGCACGATGATCTCAGGCAAAGAAGTTGCGCGGTTGGCCGAAGGCTTGCCTGAACAGGCGATTTTGGTACTGGACGGGGCATATGTTGAATTCGTTGACGACGAGGATTTCGACGCCGGCCTAGCAGTGATAGAGTCGCGGGATAATGTTGTTATGACGCGAACATTCTCTAAGCTATACGGCCTTGGTGGACTGCGGATCGGTTGGGGTTATGGCCCTGCCCACATTATTGATGCGTTGAACCGGGTGCGTGGACCGTTCAATATTTCCGGTGCAGCATTGGCGACGGCAGAGGTCGCTGTGCTGGACGAAGGCTACTCGGCCAAGTGCAAAGCACTGAACACGCAGTGGCGTGGATGGTTGACGGATGAGCTGACAGCGTTGGGCTTGGAGATTGACCCGAGCCACGGTAATTTCATATTGGTAAGGTTTGCGACATCGGAATTGGCAGAAGGTTGCGATGCAGCTTTGCGGCACCGCGGGTTGATTGTGCGCAAAGTTGGCGGTTATGGTTTCCCCGAAGGGTTGCGAATAACCATTGGCGACGAGATCGCGTGCCGGCAAGTGGCGCAAAGCGTGAAAGAATTTCTTGAGGGGCAGGACGAATGAGCCAGCAGTTTGAACATGTAGCGCTAATCGGATTGGGGTTGATTGCCTCGTCTATCAGTCATGCGATGCGCCGTGCGGGTATGGATGCACGGATCACCGGATATGCGCGATCATCTACGACCCGTGGCAAAGCGCGAAAGTTGGGGCTTTGTGACAAAGTTTACGATTCCCTGATTGATACGGTTCGTGGGGCTGATTTGGTTATTTTGGCTGTGCCGGTCGGTGCGATGGGCGCTGTAGCCAAAGAGATTGCTCCATTCCTGAAAGAGGGCGCGGTAATTACCGATGTCGGCTCGGTCAAGCGGTCTGTAATCGAAGCTGTTGGTCCGAAGTTGCCCAAAACTGTGCATTTTGTGCCGGGTCACCCGTTGGCGGGAACCGAAAAGTCTGGACCGGATGCCGGTTTCGCCAGTTTGTTTGATAATCGCTGGTGTTTGCTGACACCAGAGGAGGGCACGGATAGGAAAGCCGTCACAAAATTGCGGAAATATTGGGAGGCTTTGGGCGCGAACGTTGACGAGATGGAGCCTGACCACCACGATCTTGTGTTGATGGTGACCTCGCACGCACCGCACTTGATTGCGTATACGATGGTTGGCGTCGCCGACGATTTGAAACGCGTGACGGATACCGAGGTAATCAATTATTCCGCTGCCGGATTCAGGGATTTCACCCGTATCGCGGCATCTGACCCGACGATGTGGCGGGATGTGTTTTTGAACAACAAGGATGCATCACTAGAAATTCTGGGACGCTTCACCGAAGAATTGTTCGCCCTTCAACGCGCCATTCGTATCGGCGACGGGGATTTTCTGTTTGATTATTTCACCCGCACACGCGCGGTTCGCCGCAGCATTATCGAGGCAGGGCAGGATACGGACGAGACCAACTTTGGGCGCGGTACGACGGGTACGGACACATGACGCCTCGGCGCATATTTCTGGCATTGCTGGTCATAGCAGCAGCAGTTTCTTGTGGCCGTCGCGAACCTGCGCCCCCTATCCCTGCACATCTTGTAATGTTGTGCGATGACCCAGGTCTTGCCGGAGTCGTTCTGCCTGCAATCAGGGTTTCAGGCAGTGCATGCGGTATCAGACGTCCAGTCGAGGTGCATTTCGTATCCGGCGTGGCGTTGAATGAAAAGCCGATATTGAATTGCGATACCGCGCGGACTTTGCGCGAATGGGTGGATCGCGGGGCGCAGCCAGCGGTGCGGTCTTTACGGGCGCGCATAACCGAGTTGCGGGTGGTTTCACATTACGCCTGCCGAACTCGTAACAGTCAGCGCGGAGCGAAAATTTCGGAACATGCCAAGGGTAATGCCATCGACATTGCTGGATTTACACTGGACAACGGTGAGCGCGTTTCAGTGTTGGAAGATTGGCGGTCTAGCAGATACGGGGCTGCTTTGCGTGGAATGTATTCGGCGGCTTGTGGGCGGTTTAGTACGACTCTTGGGCCCAATGCTGACCGCTTTCATCAAGATCACATGCATTTTGATACCGCAAATTATCGCGGTGGCACGTATTGTAGATAACTCAGAGCGCGGCAGCGGATCTCGGCGTAATATTTACGCTATTTGCGAATTTTTAAGTTTCGCAGTAGATTCTGAAACATAGCAATTTTCAGGCGAACGTGAGGGTCGTTCATGCAGGCGCATTTTTCGAAAACGGTGTTGTTCAGCGCGGTGGCGTCTTTGATGGTTGCAACGGCGAGTGCGTCGGATATCACGCTCAGCTCAAACGACGGCATATTTTCGCTAAGTGGGGAGCTGATTGAATTCGATGGCAGTTCCTACCTTCTGAAATCGGCGCTCGGGCAGGTGCGTATTGAAGCAACCGCTGTTGTGTGCAGCGGCGATGATTGCCCCGACCTATCGGCCTTCAACAGAAATTTTATGGTGGCCGGGGTGCATCCGCTTGGCAAAAAATTGTTACCAATGTTGTTAGAGGATTTCGTGACAGGCGCGGGACTTCAAACCGCAGCGGAAGGCGCAGGCAGTGTTGCATTGCACGATACCGCGGGCGAGGTTTCGGCGGTGGTAACATTGGGCAGTGGGGAAGCGAGCGATGGATTTGCCGCTCTTGCGGATGGAACAGCGGCGTTGACCGTTTCTATGCGACAGGCAAGTGGGCAAGAAGTTTCAATGATTGACGATGCGGGGTTCGGCAATATTTCAAGCGTTGAGCAACATTTTGTTTTGGCAATGGACGGGCTGGTAATTCTGGTTTCTCCTGACAATCCAGTTAACTCGTTAACGATTGAGCAGGTAGGGAATGTTTTTTCCGGCAAAATCACTAATTGGAGTGAAGTTGGTGGGCCGGATGCGGCTATCAGTGTGTACTTACAGAGCGAATCGACGAGTGATTCCGAATTTTTTCGCAGTGAAGTATTGGCCCAAACCGGGGGCGACCTTACACGCTCGGCTTCGGTTGTTTACAACAACGGAGGGATTTCGGAAAAAGTAGTCGGGGATGTGTTTGGCATTGGGTTTTCGAGCTTCGCCAATAAAGGCGCGGCGAAAATGGTTTCACTTGAGGGTGGTTGCGGCGTTCTTTCGATACCCACGGAACTTTCGATCAAGACGGAAGAGTACCCACTTTCACGCCGTCTGTCGGTCTATTATCCAGACCGAGTATTGCCCGATATCGCGAACGATCTGATTGCATATCTGGGTACCGACGCGGCACAAATTCCGGTGGCGCAGGCAGGGTACGTTAGCCTGAATGTTGAACAAAAGGCCGTCAATGATCTGGGGCTTCGGTTCGCGAATGCAATTCTATCTGATAATGACGAAATTAGTCGCGCCGACTTGGCGAAGATGGCAAAACTGTTGGTGGGAGCTAATCGAATATCGACGACGTTCCGGTTTATCGAGGGCACAAGTACGCTGGACTCAAGGGCGAAACGTGATGTCGAGCGTTTGATAGGCTGGCTTTCGGGGCAAAATTTAACCAATAAGGAAATATATCTTGTAGGTTTTACGGATAATAATGGTAAATCAAACGTAAATATGGCACTGGCGGAGCAGCGGGCTCAACAGGTTTTGGATGAAATGACCGCTAATGCACCGACTGAGTTGTTGGACGGGCTCAATATTAAGATTGTCGGACTAGGCGAAGTTTCACCGATGGCATGCAGCGCAGCCCCTAGTGGGCGTTTTGTGAATAGAAGAGTCGAGGTTTGGATTAGTGGTGAAAATTGATTGTAAAGTCTTCGGAATTTGGCCACAGTAATTGTATATAGGTGATGTGTTGGCAGAGGTGGCTCTGGCGCGGAATTAATTCACCGATAGTTAAGTAGAAAATATCGAAGTTATTATGTGATGAAGACTGCATTAAATAAATCGCTCACCAGATATCGAGGAGGCAAAATGCCTATTTGGAAAAGACGTCTGCGCGTCCTTATTCCCGCCGTAATGTTGTTGGCAGCACCAGTGCAAGCGCAGGATGTCTGGATTACACCTGACTTGCCGTTTTTCGAATTTGAAGCGGGTGGCGAGTTTTATTCCATCGAGCGCGACCAGGATAGCGAGGCACGAATAGTTGACGCGTTTGCGAAAACCTCGCGAGCTTGTCCACCGTTTTGTATCCAGCCAATGGTTGTGGCAGAAGGTGTTCAAACTGTAGGCGAAGTAGAGCTTCTGGATTTCATTCAGGATCATGTAGAACCGGGTGACGGCTTTTTGGTCGACGCACGCGTTGAAAGTTTCTTTCTGGCGGGCACCATTCCGGGTGCTGTGAATTTGCCGTTTAACATGTTTGTTGCTTCCTCGGCGAACCCGTTTCTTGACCAGCTGTTGATCTTGCTTGGTGGCAAGCTAGATGCGGATGGGGATTGGAATTTCGACGTTGCCGCAAAACTGATGGTGTTTTGTAACGGTCCTTGGTGTGCTCAGTCTCCGCGTGCGATTAATAACTTGTTAGAGCTCGGCTATCCAGCAGAGCGGCTGTACTATTATCGTGGCGGCATGCAGGCTTGGGCTTCGTTGGGGTTAAGTGTTGCAGTGCCGGGGTAAGAAGCCTCGGTTTAGTGAAAAGTGTTTAGTTGGTTTTTGAGTGATTAGTTGTAGGGGTGCAATGCAACAGCAGTTAACAGTGGGCGTCATGATAGGCGTCGTTTTACTCGCCGCCGCGGTTTCGGCCAGCACAGTTCCTTTGGATTATCGCCCTGCTAGATTCGAGCACCACGGGGCACGAGTTGCACAGGCAGCCGAGTTACCATCCATCACCCCTTCGTCATTGCGCAGGCTGACTTTTTATTCCGACAAATCAATGTTGGCGCTGTTTGATCTGGTAAACGAGGATTTGCTCGGCGGCGAGGGTGGAACGGTTTCGGTGAAAACCACCAAAGCTTTCAGACGAACGATTGAACTTTTGATCGGAGCAGGTGATAAGGCCGGGCTGGATGTTGACCAGACAGCTGTGTTCTTTGGTCAAGAAGTTAAAGTACGTTTTTCAGGGCCGATTCCGCATCTATTGCAAGACGGAACCGGTGATCTTGATCCGCGCAATCTGTTTCGTGGCGTGGCGTCTGGCAATGTTCCCATCGACGCGCAGCAAGAAATCGATTCAGGCTATTTGCAGGCATTGCAAAGCGAAAGCCAAAATATGCAGATGCCATCTGACGAACCGACGGTGATCACACCGGTTGTCGATAATGTCGATCCCGAATTTGCGGCGCGCGTCGTTGTCATCGATGGCAAACGCACCGTTGCAGTCGAACAAGGTGATTCATTGGCTGATTATGCAACGGCATTTTACGGAGACAGGGCGTTATATCTTTCAATTTATTCCGCCAACCGCGATATTTTGAGAGACCCGAATTTTCTAGAACTCGGCCAATTGGTGACTATTCCATATCTTCAATAAACGCGAGGCGCCGGACCAATGGGGATGGGGCCGATGTAGGTCAAATTGTCGGCAAAACGCAACTTGACTTCAAGATCGCTCGGATTCCCGGCTAGGGTTGCTACCAAACTGATACCGCGGTCTAGGGCTGTTCCGAATTCGGGGGTTAGTAATTGTGCCGCAATTATCAGGTCTAGCAGCGGGCGCCATTTTTTGGCTTGCAACGTGAAGGTTCCATCAAAGAACCCCTCGTTTGTGATGCCGATGGCGCCCGTGCCATTTAGGTTTAAATCGCCCCATAGAAACCGGAGATCACGGATTTGGATCGCTGTCATGCGCGGGTTGGTGTGTTCAATTGCGAAACGATCCCACGGATTATCGTAGGTCAAGGTTGCATCGAAAATCACCTCGGGGATGGTGTCTGGTAACGCGTCGCTTTGATCTAAGGAGTCACGCCAAGTGCTTGATGGGGAGAATTCCAGTGCCTTCAGGTAAAGGTCATACGAGTTTGGTGGTACATCCGGTGTGTTGTGGGCAAAAAACGCGATGCTGGCTGCCTCGGCGGAGGCGTGCCAGCCGGATTCGCCCGCAAGCGTTAGTTCGGTAGTTTCTAGCTGCATACGGTCAAGCGATAAGGCTGTGTCGGGTTTGAAAATCAGCGATCCACGAAAGAGCGAGCTAGTAATGGTGGTGGTGTCGTCGCGTGTGGAATAGCTGTGGACGCCGGGCCAGACCGCGATGATGTGGTTGGGCTTGTAAGATAGCGCCAAAAGCTGGAAATGTGGGGCTTGCCATGTCCATCCTGCGTCTGGATTGCTTAGGGTCAGGTCGGTAAAGATGCTGTCGAAACGATTGGGATAGCCAATGACTTTGAATTCTTCGACTTCGGCAGTCCATCCGGCGTCGCGGCGTTGTTCCATCCACGTCTCTATGGCCGATTTCTGAGCGGTTGTGCCGATCAGCCACCAGGCACTCCATCCCAAGGATAGAACCAATATCAAGGTAATAAGTCCACGCATGGAATTCCCTCTCCAATTCCGCAAGAATGCAGTCTATACAATGGCCATAAATCGGAGGCAGATACAATGCAGCAAAATGATCTTTGGGTATTCGGATACGGCTCGTTGCTTTGGCGGCCAGGTTTCGAATACGTGGAACGGCGTGTTGCGACGTTGCGTGGGTTCAACCGGTCTTTCTGTATGAGCTCGATCCATTACCGTGGCACGAGTGTCATCCCAGGGTTGGTGTTGGCGTTGGATGCTGATCAGCAGGGGGAATGTCATGGTGTAGGGTTTCGTGTGGCACCGGATATGGCGGAGGACACCATGGCGTATTTGCGCGAGCGAGAGTTGATTTCATCCGCCTATGTGGAGCAAATTCATTCGATAACTTTCCACAAGGGTGGCGCCGCGGATGCGGTTTGCTATGTAATGGACCCGTCACATGAACAATATGTCGGTGGGCTAAGCATCGAGGAGCAGGCAGTAATTATCGCCACGGCCAGCGGGTCAGCAGGGCCCAACGACGAGTACTTGTTCAACACGGTTGCGCATCTTGTGGAGTTAGGCATATCGGACCCCGAACTGGAACGTCTTATGACGTTGGTACACGCGGCAGATTAAACTAGTGGCGACTTAGTTGGTTGTTCAGGTAATCCCGCGCGATTGCTGCCCATTCGCCAGATGCCAGCATATCCCATATACCTGCGTTCAGATTAACCATTGCGATCATACCTTCGAGATTATCTTTTGCCGCAATGGCGTGAACGGTGTGGATTGCAGACAGATCAGTCAGTTCCACGACACGCTCGCTACGACCTGAATCTGCGAAATATACATCGGCGGTCAAGCCGTTAACGCTGACGATATCAACGATGTCATTTTGCAAGTCCTCAAAACATGTGGCGAGGTCGGTTGCGGTTTCCAATGAAATAATGGGCTCAATCATACCATCTTCGAGCAGGTCATACGTGTGCAATGCTGCTGGGCGGCAGATACGTGCACCAACCAAGTCGACTTCTTGAGATGCTTCCATGAATGGTCCGCCCGAAAGAGTGAACATCGCCATTTGTGCTTCGTAGATCGGGGCTGAGAAAGTGTAGTTTTCGCACAGATTTTTGATGTCTGCGTCGAATTCACTAAGGCTGCAATCTGGTAACAGCCATGGGAAGGACAGGTGGAATTTATCAGGTAATACAGACGTCGCCACACCGGTTTCCGGACGTGTGACAAACACTGGTATTTCGACCTTGGCTGCGTCGCTTCGCAGTAAAGCAGTTTCTATTAGCGTGGTAATCAGGCCACCTTGCAACAGGTTTTTGTCAGAATAAGGAAGGTTGTCCGAGAACCCTACGAGGACCAATTCGGCGGCTTCGACAGGCGCTGGGTCGGGTGTGGGGGCGATTTCGGCGACCACGGGTTCCGTCGGTTGAACTTCGGCCACAACCGGTTCAGCGGGCGGCGAGACTTCAAGTGGCGCGATCGGTTCGACGGTTTGCACTTCGGGTTCGGCGCTAATGCTGGCTGCAACGAATGTACCACGGCAGGGCAAGTCTAGGGTTGTGCCGACAGGGATAACGTGAGGTGTGCGACCGAGAATTCTGGAGTTCGCCTCGAATATATAGCGGTAACCTTTCGGACTTCCGTAGGTGTCGAGGGCAATTCCACGCAGCGTGTCACCACTGATAACTGTGTGGGTTCCGCAGATGTCCTGAGCCAAAACCGGAGTCGCTGAAAAAGCTGTGACAGCCATTCCCAAAGCTGCAAAAAGCTGTTTATTCAATTGATCGACCCTTTAGTCATACCCGCCCCGCGAAAACAAATCACTCGCAGGGGATTATGACAGATTCCTAAATGTTTTCAACCTGTACCGACATGCCTTCAGCCGCAATTATCTTGACGACTTGGCCGACTTCGGCGCTTTGCCCGTCGGGCCATTTGGCAGACCAGCGAAGACCGTTCAACTCGATATGGCCCTCGCCAAGATCGAAATCAACGACTTTGGCTTTGTGACCGACCATTTGTTCTGTTCGATTGTTCAGACTGGTTTCAGGTTCACCATCGCCAAACTTTTTCACATATCCGCGACCTGCGAACATCGCCCCGATGGATAGGGCCGCGTAAAGTGCGACTTGCAACTCGCCTTGGATATCCGGAGCGATCCAGAGAATGACGGCCATAACGATGGCGGCAATTCCCGGCCAGACCAGCACGAAAGAGGCGATTAGCATCTCCAATGCGCCAAGCCCAACGCCAAGGGCGATCCACCACCAAGGGGACAGGGTTTCAATCCAGCTAAAAAGTCCGGCTTCCATCAGTTCAGTCCTTTGTTACGGCTTTTGCGATGTCGGCAATACCGGCAACGGACCCAATCAGGCCAGTGGCCTCTAGCGGGATCATAACAGTTTTACTATTTGGCGACCCCGCTATGTCACGCAGGGCTTCGGTGTATTTGGTGGCCACGAAATAGTTAATGGCTTGAATATCACCTTTGGCAATCGCTTCGGACACCATGCGTGTTGCGTTGGCTTCCGCCTCGGCGGCGCGTTCACGGGCCTCGGCGTCAAGGAAGGCGGCTTCGCGTGCACCCTCTGCTTCGCGAATTTGTGCTTCGCGCTGACCTTCAGCCTCAAGAATTGCGGCCTGCTTCAGACCTTCGGCCTGAAGAATGTCGGCACGTTTGGTACGTTCCGCTTTCATCTGCCGGGCCATCGCCTCGTTAATGTCTTCAGGTGGCGAGAGGTCTTTAATCTCCACACGCGTAACTTTTACGCCCCATGAATGCGAAGCTTCGTCGATTATGTTCAACAGGCGTGTGTTGATATGGTCGCGGTTGGATAGGCTTTCATCCAAATCCATTGCACCGATAACCGCACGGATATTGGTCATGGAAAGGTTGGTCAGGGCACGTTCCAGATCGCGAACCTCGTAGGCAGCTTGGGCTGCATCAACTACCTGATAAAAGGCCACCGCATCAGCCATAACCATGGCGTTGTCTTTGGTGATCACCTCTTGCGAATGGATGTCCAGAACGGTCTCCATCATGTTAATTTTTGCACCAACTTTATCCATGATCGGAATCAGGAAATTCAGACCCGGATTAAGCGTGCGCGTGTAACGGCCAAAGCGTTCAACGGTCCATGTTTCGCCCTGTGGTACTGTCTTTACCGTCAGGTAAAGCGTAATGATGGCGAAGACCAAAATCGCCAGTGCTGGTGCGCCGATTGCCTCTAACATGTAATATCCTTCCCTCGTGCCTCATATTAGGCAGCGTGCGTATTGCAAAGTTATGACGCGCGAAAATGTGTGCCGCTTCGCCTATGATGAATTGTCTAATATATATGGGGGTTTGTGGTGACAATGCAAATAAATTGTGGTTTCAGAACACGGTTGGAATTCCCGTTAATCAACTCTACAGTGGCCCAAATCATAGGTAAAACTGCAAGGAAAACTGCATAATGTTCCTAGACACACGAAACGACCCAGAATTCACGCAACCGACCCGGCAAATCGTAACAATGCTGATGGTTATGATACTAGTTGTCGTGATTGGATATCTGCTGTTTCCGACGGTGTCGCCTATCTTTCTGGTGTCGCCTTACCTGAACGGGTTTATCCTTAGCGTTTTCATTTTCGGTGTATTTGCCAGTTTCTGGCAGTTACGGGCCTTGTTCGCGGCTGTGGGGTGGATCGAAGGGTTCGCACTGGATCGTCCGGGGCATGAATTTGTCAAAGCGCCGCGGCTATTGGCGTCCTTGGCGGCACTTCTAAGTGACAGCCGGTCGCGCAAGTCGATCAACCCGTCTTCTGCTGTGTCGATCCTTGATTCCGTAAGTACACGACTGGACGAAGCACGAGATATTCTACGTTACATCGTCAACCTGCTGATTTTCCTTGGCCTGCTGGGTACGTTCTACGGTTTGGCCACCACCATTCCGGCTGTTGTAGACACAATCCGCACGTTGGCCCCGACTGAGGGAGGGAGCTCGATCGACTCCTTCGACAACCTGATGACCGGTCTTGAAGAACAACTGGGCGGCATGGGTACGGCGTTCGCTTCATCCTTGCTGGGTTTGGCAGGATCGTTGATTGTTGGCTTGCTTGAGATTTTTGCGGGCCACGGACAGAACCGCTTCTATATGGAGCTTGAGGAGTGGTTGTCTTCGATTACCAAAGTTGGTTTTGGTGGGGACGATGCGGCGGGCATTGACGGTTCGGTCATATCCGGGCTGATGGAGCAGACTACGCATCAGATTGATAGCCTTAAAGAACTGGTGATGCGGGGCGAGGAACAGCGTATGCGCACCGATGGACGCTTGGCGTCTTTGGCCGAAGCGATCAGCGTTTTGGCCAAGCAAATCAGCAACCAGTCTCGCGGTGGCAAAGGCGGCGGAGATCCGGAAGTGATGGAGCGTATCGCAGGCGGTCAAGATCGTATCGTCGAGGCTCTGGGAAGCATGGGCGAGGGTATGGATGCCGAGGCGCGGATGCGCTTGCGGAACATTGATGTGCAGTTACTTCGCGTGCTGGAGGAGATGTCCTCGGGACGCCAAGATTCCATTGCCGAAATCCGGCAGGATTTCGCGACACTTATTTATACGCTTCAGCAAGCCATTAATCAGGACGAGGCTTAAGAGATGGCCCGCGCAAGGCGATCAGGAAAGCGCGCCGAGGCCAATATCTGGCCCGGTTTCGTGGACGCGATGACGGCGTTATTGTTGGTCATCATGTTCGTGCTTTCGATCTTTATGATCATCCAGAATGTCATGCGCGAGACAATCTCCGGCCAAGATGTGGAGCTGAGCGACCTGTCGGCGCAAGTGGCAGGGCTGGCGCAGGCTTTAGGGCTTGAGCAGGTGCGCGGGGATCAGATGTCGAACCAAATCGGGGAGCTGGATAGTAAACTGTCGGATAGCGACGCTGCGCTGCAATTGCAGACAGCGTTGGTTGCCTCGCTTAACAGCGACAGGGACTCGGCGAACCAGCGTATTGCGAGTTTTGAGGAACAAGTTGCTGGGCTTATCACGCGTAACACAAACTTGAATGCTCGGAACACGGGTTTGCAGTCGTCTTTGGCGGAAGCCGAGCAAACGACCGAGGACCAAGCTAGCCAGATCGAGGCGGCACGAGCAAGTATCGCGGAACTGGATGCCGCGCGCGATTTGGAATTATCGCAGAAAGAAGTCGCGCAATTGGCTTTGGCTAGGGCGCGGGCAGAGATTGACGTTGAAACAGAACAGGCACGGCTGGCGGCAGCGAAGGCCGATGCGTTGGAAGCGCTCGTTGCCGATCTGGAAACCAAAGTTGTGAACACTGAAGCTGAGTTGGCGACATTAACCGACGCAGAAACCGCGCGTTTGGTCGAGGCGGCTGCGGCAGAGGCATTGCGCGCGCGGCTGTTAAACGCAGACACAGAGCTGACGGCCATGACGCTTGCGTTGGAAGAACAACGCCAAAAGGCCGAAGATACGCTGACATTGTTGGCTGCGGCAGAAGTGGCGAAACGCAAGCTGGATAATTCTGAAGCCGAGAATGTCGCGGAGATTGATCGTCAAACTGCATTGCTGGAACAAGCCAATGATTTATTGGCTGGTGAACGTGCGATGTCGGCGGAAAGCCAACGGCAGGTTGCGTTGTTGAATCAGCAGACGTCGGCGTTGCGCCAACAGTTGAATTCCCTGCAAGGTTTGCTGGATGCCTCCAAAGAGGCGGATCGCGAGGCGCAGGTGCAACTTCAGACCCTCGGTTCAGATTTGAACACTGCGTTGGCGCGGGTTGCGTCTGAGCAAAAGGCACGCGCGGAATCAGAGGAGGCGCGGGCCGACTTGGAAGCGCGGGAACGCGAGCGGCTTGAGGCCGAAGCGGTTGATCTGCGCAGTTTCCGTTCAGAGTTCTTCGGTCGTGTGCGGGAAGTATTGAATGACCGCGAAGGTGTGCAAGTGGTTGGGGACCGTTTTGTGTTCTCTTCCGAAGTGCTGTTTGCACCGGGATCGGCTGAATTAGGGGCTGGTGGCAGAGCGCAAATTGCAGTGGTTGCCGCGGTTATCCGCGATATCGGTAACGAAATTCCGTCCGAGATTAATTGGGTGCTACGTGTTGACGGGCATACCGATAAAATCGGCATCGGGGCTGGTGGGCAATTCGCGGATAATTGGGAGCTGTCACAAGCACGTGCGTTGTCGGTTGTAAAATATTTGATTGATAACGAGCGTATACCTGCAAATCGGTTAGCGGCGACAGGCTTCGGCGAATTCCAGCCAGTTGATCTGGGTGATAGTCCAGAGGCCTTGGCTGCGAACCGACGGATCGAGTTAAAACTTACAGAGAAATAGAACTAGGCACGAGATGGGAAGCGCCAAAGGTGCCCCGGTTTTCATACTCGCCAAACGTAAAGTGAGCGGCAATTGCCGCTCACGCCTGTTTCGGGATACTGGGAAAACCTACTTCGCTGTCAGCAGCGGTGGCTTCTTTGTGCCGATTCGGGCGTTGGGTAAGTCTTCAATCACCAGATCGATGTGTCCGTCCTTGACGCCGACCTTAACCAATCCACCTTTGGCGAGCTTGCCGAATAACAGCTCCTCGGCCAGTGGTTTTTTGATGTGTTCCTGAATGACCCGAGCCAAAGGCCGTGCGCCCATACGGTCATCGTAGCCTTTGTCGCCCAGCCATGCGGCAGCTTCGGTTGAAAGATCAAAAGTTACGTTCCGATCCATAAGCTGCGCTTCGAGTTGCAGAACAAATTTGTCCACAACCTTCATGATCACGTTTTTCGACAGCGAAGCAAAGCTGATAACCGCGTCTAGACGATTGCGGAATTCGGGGCTGAACGTGCGCTCGATCGCGGCGGTGTCTTCACCTTCCCGACGAGTTTTTCCGAAACCGATAGCTTCTTTTGCTTGTTCTGCTGCACCAGCGTTGGTGGTCATGATCAGTACAACATTACGGAAGTCGATGGACTTTCCGTTGTGGTCTGTCAGCTTACCGTGGTCCATGATCTGCAACAGAATGTTGTAGACATCAGGGTGGGCCTTTTCGATTTCGTCGAGTAGCAAAACACAATGTGGTTGCTGATCAACACCGTCAGTTAACAGGCCGCCTTGGTCGAACCCAACATACCCCGGAGGGGCGCCTATCAGGCGTGATACGGCGTGTTTTTCCATATACTCGGACATGTCGAACCGTAGAAGCTCAACACCAAGGGTGTCAGCCAATTGTTTCGCGACCTCGGTTTTTCCCACACCGGTTGGCCCTGCAAACAGGTAGTTCCCGATGGGCTTTTCCGGCTCGCGCAGTCCAGCACGAGACAACTTGATGGCGGACGAAAGCGCATCGATTGCCGTGTCTTGACCGAACACCACGCGCTTGAGGTTCTTGTCCAAATCTTTCAGCACCGTTGCGTCGTCTTTGGACACGTTCTTTGGCGGGATACGAGCGATTTTCGCAACAACATCCTCGATTTCCTTAGTGCCGATGGTTTTGCGGCGTTTGCTTTCAGCAACCAGCATTTGAGCGGCACCTGCCTCGTCAATCACATCGATGGCTTTGTCCGGCAGCTTGCGGTCGTTGATGTAACGCGCAGCCAGATCAACGGCGGTTTTAATCGCATCATTAGTGTAGCGAATTTTGTGATGTTCCTCGAAGTAGGGTTTTAGGCCCATGAGGATCTTAATTGAATCTGGAATATTCGGCTCGTTCACGTCGATTTTCTGGAAGCGACGGGATAGAGCGCGGTCTTTTTCGAAATGTTGACGGAATTCCTTATAGGTGGTCGAGCCCATGCAGCGAAGCTTGCCGCTTTGCAATGCGGGTTTCAGGATGTTTGAAGCATCCATCGCGCCACCAGACGTAGCACCCGCACCGATGACGGTGTGTATCTCGTCGATGAACATGATTGCATCATCGTGGTCTTCCAGTTCCTTCATCACCGCCTTCAGGCGTTCCTCAAAGTCACCGCGGTAGCGGGTTCCAGCCAGCAAAGCGCCGAGGTCCAAAGAATAGATCGTAGCGCCTGCCAGAACTTCGGGCACATCCTCGTCGATGATCATGCGCGCCAGCCCTTCTGCGATGGCGGTTTTACCAACGCCGGGATCGCCAACCAGCAACGGGTTGTTTTTGCGACGACGGCAAAGGATTTGAATGCAGCGGTCCACCTCGTGTTGGCGGCCAATCAGAGGGTCAACGTCGCCATCGCGAGCTTTCTGGTTCAGGTCGTCGCAGTATTTTTCAAGGGCTGTTTCTTCGGGTTTTCCAGGGGCCTCGGCGGCTTCCTGCACATCATCGGTGCCTTGAATCGCGCGATCTTCGCCAAGGCGTGCATCTTTGGCGACGCCATGACTGATGAAATTAACGGCGTCGTAGCGGGTCATGTCTTGTTCTTGTAAGAAGTAGGCGGCATGGCTCTCGCGTTCGGCGAACATTGCGACTAGCACGTTGGCGCCCGTCACTTCGTTATGACCGGACGATTGCACATGGATAGCGGCGCGTTGGATAACGCGCTGGAATCCGGTTGTCGGTGTGGCCTCGGATCCGTCGATATCGGAAATTAGGGAATCCAGCTCGGTGTCGATGTATTCGGACACGGTGTTTCGTAGGCTGCCAATATTCACGCCACATGCTTTCATTACCCGCGCAGCTTCGGGTTCGTCTAGCAAGGTGAACAGCAGGTGTTCCAGTGTGGCCAGTTCGTGATGGCGCTCATTCGCAAGCGCGATCGCTTGGTGAATAGCCGCCTCAAGCGTGTTGGAGAATGATGGCATGTTGCGTATCCTTCGAAATGCGTCCCACGGGGAATACCGTAGTGTGAGGGTTCAATACCTCTTACGTCTAAACTTCGGGTTTATTCGCCTATGTTCAAGGGGAAATTCGCAGCATTGTTGAAAAGTTGACTAAAAAAGTCGTGATGGGGCGTGAAATACCTAGAAAATATCCTTTTGTTTGCGGATCGCGGCGAAGACTTCGTTGTTTGGCGCACCTTCCATTCCGACCGCAGTTTTCATTGCCGGCAGATGGGCACGAAGAAACGGGTTGGTGGCGAGCTCGGCAGCCAAAGAAGAGGGGACCGTCGGAATGCCCTTCGCGCGTTTGGCAGTGATGTCTGCAATGCGGGTTTGTAAGGCGGCGTTTTGCGGTTCAACGGTTAGGGCGAATTTGGCGTTGCTGGCAGTATACTCGTGACCAGAATAAACGATGGTGTCGGAGGGTAGGGCGGCGAGCTTGGACAAGCTCGCCCACATCATTTCCGGAGTGCCTTCAAATAGGCGCCCGCATCCGAGTGCCATAAGGCTATCTGCTGTGAATACTGCGCTTGCGGAAGGAAAATGGAACGCTATGTGGCCGATGGTGTGACCGGATACGTCAATGATATGCCCCATGGATTCGCCAACGGAAACCGTGTCGCCCTCGTTTAATGCCAGATCGAGCGGGGGCAGGCGGTTGGCGTCTGCTTTGGCCCCGATGACTTGCGGGTGATATTCTTCCACCAGGACCGGCAAACCGTCAATGTGGTCATTATGATGGTGAGTCAACAGTACCATGTCCAAATGCCAACCTTTGTCTCGCAGGGTTTTCTGGATCGGGTAGGATTCGGGGGCATCAACAAGGGCGACCTTGCCAGTCGCCCGATCGCGTAGCAAAAACGCATAATTATCAGCGAGGCAGGGTATTGTTACGATTTCTAATGTCATGACCGACTCCTTCGTTGTTTACGAAAGTCTGACCTATAGACTAGGGTGATGCAATGCATTTGGATGTCGTTGATCTTAGAGCCTTCTATTATAAAACGAAACTTGGTCGTTCGGCCCAGCGTTCGTTGCAAGAAGGCATGCGTGAGTTGTGGCCGAATACCGAAGGGCAGATTGTCGCCGGATTCGGGTTTGCCGCACCGTTTTTGCGACCGTTCCTGCATAATTCCGAAAAAGTGCTGTGCTTAATGCCCGGACAACAGGGCGTTATGCACTGGCCACCGGGCGAGGCGAACCTGTCCACACTTGTGGAGGAGTTCAACTGGCCACTACCAGCGGGGTATGTGGATCGACTTATTGTCGCGCATGGAATCGAGACTTGCGATCACCCCGGAGAGTTGCTGGACGAGATTTGGCGTGTGTTGGCGCCGGGCGGGCAGGTTGTGTTTATTGTGCCAAACCGATCGGGTCTTTGGGCGCGACGAGATGTGACGCCTTTTGGCTATGGGCGGCCCTACAGTCTTTCGCAGCTTGAAGTGCAGTTACGAAAGCGTCGATTCCTTCCGGAGCGTCATGTGTCTGCACTATACGCACCACCTAGCCATAAGCCCTATTGGTTAAAATCGGCACGGTTCTGGGAGGGGCTCGGGAAACGGCTCGATTCTAGTATGGTTGCAGGGGCGCTTTTGGTTGAAGCTACGAAGCAGATATACGCGACACCGAAGTCTGGCTTGCGTGAAGCGGTTAAGAAACCATTGGGCGTGCTTGAGGGATTGGCGAAACCAAAACCTAAACCCGCTGCCAACCGGATCGGAAACGGGATGGCCGACAATGCTAAGCCCTAGATTCGACACCATCTCAGCTCGATTCCGCATTATCTGATCTAAGAGGCGAATATTGTTGAAAATAATTGGGCGCAAAGCGTCGCAGCTAAGGGCTGATTGTGAATTACCCCTTGAAATACATGGGAAATTTTTTCGCGAGTAAAACTTTCGACCACTTGCCTCAAACGAATACGTCTGGTATCACCGCGCGGATTTCAAAGGGTTTGTTCTGCGAGCCCGAAACAATAATGCACTCCGGCCACGCAAGGTCGGGCAAACTGGATTGGAAGGATTTACGTGTCTGACACTAGTTCTTTAACCTCGGGAGTAGCTGGTCGTTATGCGACAGCACTATTCGAAATCGCCAACGAGGCATCAACGTTGCCAGCCGTAGAGGCTGATCTTTCCGCGTTGGAAGCAGCCCTTGCCGAAAGCAACGAGCTTCGCGAGTTGATCACCTCTCCAATATATACACGCGAACAACAGGCTGCGGTAATGGCCGAGCTGTCTAGTCAGATGAAAATCTGCAAGGAAGTTGCGAATACAGTTGCCTTGATGGCCACTAAACGTCGCCTATTTGTTTTGCCAGAATTGATTGCCGCCGTTAAAGCGCTGGCAGCTGATGCACGTGGCGAGATTTCCGCCGATGTAACAGCCGCCAAGGCGCTGACGAAGGCACAGCAAGAAAGCCTCGCTAAAGCTCTTTCCAAGAGCGCCGGCAAGGATGTCACTATTAATATGGCTATCGATGAAAGCATCATCGGTGGCCTTATTGTTAAAATGGGTTCGAAAATGATCGATACTTCGGTCGCTTCCAAGCTCGCTAATCTTCAAAACGCAATGAAAGAGGTCGGATAATGAGCATCCAAGCTGCGGAAATTTCTGCAATCCTCAAGGAACAGATCAAGAATTTTGGCCAAGACGCTGAAGTTGCTGAAGTCGGTCGCGTGCTATCCGTCGGTGACGGTATTGCGCGTGTACACGGTCTTGACAACATTCAGGCTGGCGAGATGGTTGAATTCCCCGGTGGTATCCGTGGAATGGCGCTGAACCTTGAGATCGACAACGTTGGTGTTGTTATCTTCGGTTCCGACCGTGACATTAAAGAAGGCGACACAGTTAAGCGTACCAACGCGATTGTGGACGTTCCTACGGGTGACGCACTGTTGGGTCGTGTTGTTGACGGTCTGGGTAACCCGATCGACGGCAAAGGCCCGATCAAAACTACGACACGCGGTGTTGCAGACGTTAAAGCGCCTGGCATTATGCCTCGTAAATCGGTTCACGAGCCGATGGCGACTGGTATCAAATCTGTTGACGCCCTGATTCCTGTTGGACGTGGACAGCGCGAATTGATCATTGGTGACCGTCAGACTGGTAAAACAGCCGTGGCACTTGATGCGATCCTGAACCAGAAAGCGTACAACGACGCTGCTGGCGATGACGAAAGCAAAAAGCTTTATTGTGTATACGTTGCTATTGGGCAGAAACGCTCAACCGTTGCGCAGTTGGTTAAGAAACTCGAAGAAACTGGCGCGATCGAGTATTCGATCGTTGTTGCGGCGACGGCTTCCGAGCCTGCACCAATGCAGTTCATCGCACCATACGCTGCAACCGCGATGGCCGAACATTTCCGCGACAATGGCCGCCACGCGCTAATCATCTATGATGATTTGTCCAAGCAGGCTGTGTCTTATCGTCAGATGTCCCTACTTCTTCGCCGTCCACCAGGACGTGAAGCGTACCCGGGCGACGTTTTCTATCTTCACTCAAGGCTTCTTGAGCGTTCGTGTAAATTGAACGAGGCCAACGGTTCAGGTTCTTTGACGGCGTTGCCGATCATTGAAACCCAAGGTGGCGACGTTTCGGCGTTTATTCCAACCAACGTGATTTCGATCACCGACGGTCAGATCTTCCTTGAGACCGATTTGTTCAACCAAGGTATCCGCCCTGCGGTTAATACTGGGCTATCGGTTTCACGTGTTGGTTCGTCTGCTCAGACAAACGCAATGAAATCCGTTGCGGGTTCGATCAAACTGGAATTGGCTCAGTATCGCGAGATGGCTGCCTTCGCCCAGTTCGGTTCCGACCTTGATGCGTCTACGCAAGCTCTGCTTAACCGTGGTGCGCGTCTGACTGAGCTGCTTAAACAGCCACAGTACTCGCCACTAACAATGGCCGAGCAGGTTATCGTGATTTACGCTGGCACCAAGGGTTACCTTGATAAAATCGCCGTAAAAGACGTGAACCGTTTTGAAGCTGGCCTTCTGGCGCACTTGCGTTCGCAGAATGCAGACCTTCTGGCAGACATCACCAACAACGACCGTAAGGTTAAAGGTGAGCTGGACGATGCAATCAAAGCAGCGATCGAAGCGTTCTCGAAAGATTTCGCGTAATTTTGGCCTAAGGTGAAGGAGTTAGCTTATGGCGAACCTCAAAGACCTAAAAACTAGGATCGACAGTGTTAAGAGCACTCGTAAGATCACCAAGGCCATGCAGATGGTCGCGGCGGCGAAACTCCGCCGTGCCCAAGAATCCGCCGAAGCTGCGCGTCCTTACGCACTGCAAATGGATGTGGTTCTTGGTAACTTGGCTAAAGGGGCTGCCAACAGCCCAACTGCACCGCGCCTTTTGGCAGGTTCAGGTAAGGACGACGTTCACCTGTTGATCGTCGCTACGTCTGAACGTGGGCTTTGCGGCGGTTTCAACTCGTCAATTGTGAAATTGGCACGTTTGAAAATCGCCGAATTGCTCAAAGCTGGCAAAACTGTGAAAATCATCACAGTTGGCAAAAAAGGTCGCGAGCAGTTGAAGCGGGAATTCGGCGACAACATGATCAAACATGTTGATATGTCCGAAGTGAAAAACGTTGGTTACGTAAATGCGCAAGAAATTGCGACAGATGTTCTGGCGCGTTTCGATGCTGCTGAATATGACGTAGCAACAGTGTTTTTCAGTCGTTTCCGTACTGTCATGGATCAAACACCGACAGCATTGCAGCTTATCCCTGCCGTGTTCAACGATGCTGCTGAAGATGCAACTGCGCCGAACTATGACTACGAGCCGGACGAGGATGCTATCCTTGCCGACTTGTTGCCACGTTCGGTTTCGACGCAGATTTTCACAGCTTTGCTTGAAAACGGTGCGTCAGAGCAAGGTGCGCGTATGTCCGCGATGGACAGTGCAACCCGTAACGCTGGCGACATGATCGATTCCTTGACGATTCAGTATAACCGCTCCCGTCAGGCTGCGATTACAAACGAACTTATTGAGATTATTTCTGGCGCTGAAGCGCTCTGAGAACTGGAGAAACCAAAATGGCACAAGCTGTAGGTAAAATTACACAGATCATCGGGGCGGTCGTCGACGTACAATTCGAAGACGAACTTCCCGCGATCCTTAACGCTCTGGAAACAGAGAACAACGGTAACCGTCTGGTTCTCGAGGTTGCACAGCACCTTGGGGAAAATACGGTTCGTACAATTGCGATGGATTCGACCGAGGGTCTTGTTCGTGGCGAAAAAGTTACTGATACTGGCGACACCATCAAGGTGCCAGTTGGCGACGGTACACTTGGTCGTATCATGAACGTAGTTGGCGAACCTGTTGATGAGCAGGGTCCGGTTGTAACCGAAAAAACACGCTCCATTCACGGCGATGCGCCAGACTTTGCGGATCAGGCGACTGAATCGGCAATTCTGGTAACAGGCATCAAAGTTGTTGACCTTTTGGCACCTTATTCCAAAGGTGGTAAAATTGGTCTCTTCGGTGGTGCGGGTGTTGGTAAAACAGTTCTGATTATGGAATTGATCAACAACATCGCCAAAGTGCACTCTGGCTACTCCGTTTTCGCGGGTGTTGGCGAGCGTACACGTGAAGGTAACGACCTTTACTACGAAATGGTCGAATCCGGCGTTATCGTTCCAGAAGACCTGACCAAGTCCAAAGTGGCACTTGTTTACGGTCAGATGAACGAGCCTCCAGGTGCGCGTATGCGTGTTGCTTTGTCCGGTTTGACCGTGGCCGAGGAATTCCGTGACGCAACCGGTACAGACGTTCTGTTCTTCGTTGATAACATCTTCCGCTTCACACAGGCTGGTTCCGAGGTGTCCGCACTTCTTGGCCGTATTCCTTCCGCTGTGGGTTATCAGCCAACACTGGCCACCGACATGGGTGCGATGCAGGAACGTATTTCCTCCACTAAAGGTGGTGCGATTACTTCCGTGCAGGCGATTTATGTTCCTGCGGATGATCTTACCGATCCGGCACCTGCGACATCGTTCGCTCACTTGGATGCGACCACGGTTCTTGACCGTTCGATCTCGGAACTTGGTATCTACCCTGCGGTGGATCCACTTGGTTCGACATCGCGTATTCTTGACCCGCTTGTTGTTGGTGAAGAGCACTACAACGTGGCACGTCAAGTTCAGGAAATTCTGCAACGCTACAAATCGCTTCAGGATATCATCGCGATTTTGGGTATGGACGAGCTGTCAGAAGAAGACAAACTGGCTGTTTCCCGTGCGCGTAAAATCCAGCGTTTCCTATCGCAGCCGTTCGACGTTGCCGAAGTGTTCACTGGCTCGCCTGGTATTCAGGTTCCGCTGGAAGACACAATCGACTCGTTCAAGCGCGTTGTTGCTGGTGAATTCGATCACCTTCCCGAGGCAGCCTTCTACATGGTTGGCGGAATTCAGGATGTGATTGAAAAAGCCGAGAAACTGGCAGCAGCTGCTGCTTAATCGAAAGGTCCAACTATGGCCGATACGATGACATTTGATCTGGTTTCACCGGAGCGCAAGCTCGCTTCGGTTGAAGCAACCAGTGTCAACATTCCAGGCATGGAAGGCGATTTGACTGCCATGCCAAACCACGCTGCGTTCTTGACCACACTTCGCCCCGGCGTTGTGAAGGTTAACAACGGCAGCGATGTGACCGAATACGTTGTGACCGGCGGTTTCGCCGAGATTTCAGCGGAAGGTACATCTGTGCTGGCTGAGCAGGCAATGCCTTTGAACGAAGCTACGGCCGAAGTTCTGGGTGGTGTTCTGTCTGCAGCTGAAGCAACGCTGGAAACATCTGCTGAAGATAGTAAAACGGCCGCGGCACAGCGGGTTAACGATGTGAAAACACTGATGGAGCAGCTTGGCCACTAAGGTTTTCCGTTAAATCCATTCTATTAGGCCTCGACTTCATCGTCGGGGCCTTTTTTATTTATGCTCTTTTATTGTTGGGATTTATTGTCATATTGGCAGCATAACCAATTGAAGAGTAAAAATGAAAAAACTTGGTGACCATAGAATTGGAGTGGATTCCGGCATTGCGCACGGATTTTCCGATTTTGCTAACGATGGCGAGATGTGGGCCGGAACAGGCGATCGGGTAAGGCGCGTGAATGTTGAGTTCAGCGAACCGTTTTTGAACCCGCCTGTCGTGCACTTGGGTTTTGCGATGTGGGATATTTCGAACGCAGCGAACACTCGTGTAGAACTCGCCGCAGAAAACGTTACTGCGACAGGGTTTACAACCGTATTTCAAACATGGGGTGACACAAAGGTTGCCCGTATGCGTGCGAACTGGATGGCGATCGGCGAAGTCGAAAATGACGAAATCTGGGACGTTTAGTCTTCTGGATAGTACGCTTCGTAGATCGGCCCCAACGTCTTGTTCTTAAATAACGATGAAACCGATGTGCCGTTGGCAATATTCAGCATTGCTTGCGCGAAGATCGGCGCCGTCGGTACGAACCGTATTTTACTCGATGCTTTAACCGCCGGCGTAGCTTGAATAGAATCTGTGACCACAAGAGATTTAAGCGAAGAAGCCGCGATCCGGTCGACGGCGGGGCCAGACAACACACCGTGTGTAATATAGGCATGTACTTCTTTTGCACCGTTTTGGATCAAGTGGTCGGCGGCCTTACACAAAGTTCCGGCAGTATCCACAATATCATCAACGATGATGCATATACGATCGGTTACATCGCCGATAACAGTCATTTCAGCAATTTCACCCGGCGCGCCACGACGTTTGTCAACAATCGCGAGGCCCGCGTCGATACGTTTGGCCAATTCCCGTGCGCGCGCGACGCCGCCAACATCTGGGGAAACGACCGTGATCTCGGATAAATCTTTGAAATGGTGCTTTACGTCCAGCGCAAACACGGGCGCGGCATATAGGTTGTCCACAGGAATATCAAAAAACCCTTGAATCTGCGTAGCGTGCAAATCAAGGGTTAGGATGCGTTCTATTCCAGCTTGGGTAATTAGGTTCGCGACCAGCTTGGCGGAAATCGGCGTTCTAGCCTTGGTGCGGCGATCTTGGCGGGCATATCCGAAATAGGGAATAACCGCCGTAATACGTTTGGCTGAAGATCGGCGCAAGGCGTCGGTGATGATCAGAAGTTCCATCAGATTGTCGTTTGTCGGGTTCGACGTGGACTGGATAATGAACATATCCTCACCGCGAATGTTTTCGTACACCTCGACCCAGATTTCGCTGTCATTGAA
Source organism: Rhodobacterales bacterium 52_120_T64 (assembly GCA_002162875.1). Lineage (GTDB taxonomy): Bacteria > Pseudomonadota > Alphaproteobacteria > Rhodobacterales > Rhodobacteraceae > NORP23. The sequence goes on from MABA01000024.1 coordinate 296,899, forward strand.
GCGTTCGATGCGCGCGTCCGACAGTTCGACCGGAACCCCTTGATGAATTGTCATGCGCTTCGCGATGGCTTCTGCCAAAGGTTTATTCGCGTTACCGGAGATTAGTTTTGGAGAGTTCGAAGTGCTCATGTGATGGACCTTTTCATGGCTGTAGGAATCACTGATCGATGTTTGCGAGGGGTGTAGCAAAACCCCTCGCACTTGCAAAGCCTCTTGGATAGGGCTGAGTGTATTTATTTGGAAATAAGCCCTAGGAAACTGTCTATGTCAGCTTCCGTAGTTGCCCAGTTGCAAACCATACGCGCTGTCAGAATTTCATCTGGGTCGCCGTTTAGGGTTTGATCGAACGGCCAGAAATAATAATGTGCACCAGCGTTTTGTACCGCTTGGTGGCCGGAGCGTTTCCAACCCGCGAAGACGATGTTTGCATCGGTTGGGTGCAAAAGAGTGGCGCCCGGGAGTTGCAATATCCCTGCTGACAATTTGGCAGCAGCAGCATTTGATTTTATAGCCAAATTCAACCAAAGATCATCTGTCAGATATGCGTCCATTTGCGCGGACAAATAGCGGTGCTTGGAAATCAGATGCCCGCCGCGTTTGCGCCGAAGTTCGAATTCCCAAGCGCGGTCAGGGTTGAAAAGGACGACAGCTTCGACGCCGATACACCCATTTTTGGTGCCGCCGAAACTCACGACTTCGACGCCGGCTTTCCAAGTCATCTCTGCTGGTGTGCAACCAAGGTTGACCAAGGCGTTCGCGAAACGGGCACCGTCTAGATGAACGGGGATGTTGTTGGCCTTGGCAACGGCACAAAGGGCTTCGATTTCCGCAACTGAATAGACTGCACCGTTTTCGGTGGCAGTGGTAATGGACAACGCCCCTTTTTGGACGTTGTGCACGCCAACTTGTCCAGTTTCAGCAACCGATTGTTCGAATGAAGCGAGATCGATTTTGGCGTCGGCGCCGTCCAGCAAAGTTAGTTTCGCGCCACCGGAATAAAATTCTGGTGCGCCGCATTCGTCTTCCTGTATGTGGGCGTGGCGATGGCAATAGATTGTCTGCCAAGGTTGCACCATCGATGCCAAGGCTAGTGAATTGGCGGCGGTGCCTGTTGCGACCAGATATACGGCAGCGTGTGGGGCCTCAAATATATCGCGGATTTTGTCGCGAACGCGGTCCATGATTGGGTCGGCACCATAAGACTGGCTGTATATCTCGTTGGCGCTCATCATGGCTTCCATGATTTCGGGCGCAGCAGGGCCAGCGTTGTCGGAGGTGAACCACATTTATGTCATTCCTTCAATGGTGTGATCTAGCAGGTCGTCTTCGTCGACCTCGAATTCTGGAACCGTGCGATCGCGCATCGAGATTCCAGCTTCGTCCACGCTGTCGCGGGTCCCGGAAATAAGCGGGTGCCAATCGAATAGGGGTTTGCCCTCGTCTATCAATTTGTAGGCGCATGTGGCAGGCATCCAGTGTAGGATTTCGTCGAGGTTGTCCGGGCGGACAATCACGCAGGTTTTGACTAATTGTTTGCGAAGCGCATAGTTGCCACAGTTGCAGGATTTATCATCGAATAAGCGGCATGCGATGTTGGTATAGGCGATCTTGCCGGTATCTTCATCTTCCAGCTTTAGCATGCAGCAGCGACCACATCCGTCGCATAACGCCTCCCACTCATTGAGAGGCAGTTCGGAAAGCGGAAAACGTTTCCAGAATTCGCGGCGCAAGCCGGTTCTATCGATTGGGTCGTTGGACATCAGCGTAATTTGCCTTGAATATTTGAGAATAAAAAGAGTTAGTCACCGCATTCCGAAAGGGATTGCGCGAGGGAGCTTAGCAAGCGGGGATAGTACCCGGCCCCAAGCTGGTCATAGCCCATTGGATCGATAGCGGCATGTTTGATATTGTCGGGCAGGTTGGCGGCGATCCGACTGATATGCGTGACATCCTCTACCACGCAAGTACCGGGATTCAGTTTCCCGAGTAGGTTATTCAGGCTGCGCGCACCCGCATTTTGCCCGTCGCTGGCGGAAAATGCACCGATGACGGTAAGGCCAAAAACCTCTTCGAAGTATTGGGTGGAATCGTGGCCGACGATTAATTCTACGTCAGCAAGTGGGGTAAGTGCGCGCCGGGCGTTCTCGGTGGCTATAACAATCGCTGAGTGGGCCTCGGCAAGATTTTCGCGGTAGGTCAGTTTATTTTCAGGGTCTGCGATTTCCAGAACACCCGTGATGATGTCCAGCCATACCAGCGCATTTGATGGGTCTAACCACATATGCGGATCGTATGCGCCCTCATGATCGTGATCGTGATCATGGTCGTCTTCCTCGTGGTGCTCGCCGAACTCATCGAGCTCTCGGGCTTCCAGCCGGTGTAGGCTTGGTATATCGCCGAGCGCGACTAAAAGTTCTTTGTTGTCGCGTGAACGCAAGGCCTTTTCCAGCCATGGTTCCAGATCTTGTCCTATGTAGAACACAACATCGGCATCACTAATTGCTTTGGCCTGCGATGGTCGCATAGCGAAGTCGTGTGGGGATACAGGTTCGTCCAGCAGTAATATCGGGGTACCAACGCCAGCCATAATGTCCGCGACAAGACCTTGGAGCGGCGCGATGCTTGTAACAACACGCGGTGCATCGGCGTTCGCTAGGGGTGCTAGCAGTAGGGTGATCGTGAATATCAGGCGGTTCATCATACATCCGCTCCTTTTCCGTGTGTGCGAGCGAAGGCGACTTTGAAAGCGGCTTGCTTTTCGTCGTCGGCTTCGATCTGGTTGATGGATTTCCATTTTTCGTATGGCATGCCGTGAACATGTTCGCGGGCATCGTCTTTGCTCATCTTGATGTCGCGCTCAATTGCGGCTTCCATGTACCAGCGGCTTAGGCAGTTTCGGCAAAAACCGGTCAGGTTCATCATGTCGATGTTTTGAACATCGGTGCGATCTTGCAAGTGTGCGACGAGGCTGCGAAAGGCAGCAGCTTCGATTTCGATGCGGGATTGATCATCCATTGGTGGCTTCTTCCTCTAGCTTTTCCAGCGCCATCCAAAGAGCGGGCGCGATGCGGTCGGCCCATTCAAACTGGCCTTCCGGTGTTTCTATCAGGTCATTGCGGACTTCGATTAATAAATGGGGCAACCCGCGACGGGTTCCATGAAAACACATGGTATCGCCTTCCAGTTCGCCGGAATACGGTTCGTTGTCACCAACGCAAACGTCGTCGTCGTCGGCATAGTAATCCATGAAAGGTTTTGCGAGGCGACCATCGTGTGCCCACAGAACACCCAAATGCCAAGGGCGTGGCGGGCGGCTTTTCAACTGCTTGGTGAACGAGTGGATGGAGACCAATGCGGGTGTGCGTCCCTCTGCCACCATCATGTCGATCTGGCTGTGCAGCGCGGCGTGGTAGGGGCGGTAATACTGGGCGAGTCGGCGCTCTTTTTCGGCTTCATCGGCGTGTCGGTTGCCGGGGATGATGGAGCCGTCGTATAGTTTCATAAGAATCGTCGGATCGTCTTCGCCACGGTTAGGATCGATGACAAGGCGGGAAAAACACGAGACGACAGCGTGCGCGTCCAGCAGCTCGGTTAGGTGTTCAGTAACGCCACGTGCGCCGACATCATAAGCGATGTGACGCTCCATATCATGATCTGGCAGCCCGAGGGTGCCACCATTAACGGAATGGGGTACAGTGTTGGATGCGTGATCGCAAACAAGCAGAACGGGAGTCTTACCGTTGGGGTTCAGAATTTCGAAAGCGGGATGGTTTGGCATTTGTAATATTCCTGTCATCTACAACGTGTAGATAGACGTTGTCGCAAGCATGAACCAGATGTTGCGGTCATAAAGACAGGAAATTTCAACGTTTATTACGGACATTTCGCAAATATTCCTTTATATCGCCACTCAGGCCCGCCCGAAATGTATGATTGGAAGTTAAAAGAGATGCGTAGACAAAGAAATGTGAAGATCGTGGCGACTCTCGGTCCGGCCTCGGATACCCGCGAGATGATTAAGGATTTGTTCGTTGCAGGGGCCGATGTGTTCCGCTTGAACATGAGCCACGGAGCACATCCCGATATTCGTGAACGCCACGCGATGATCCGTAGTATCGAAGAAGAGATGGGGCGCCCCATCTGCATCCTTGCGGATTTGCAAGGACCCAAACTTCGTTGTGGCGTGTTTGCGAGCGGCCTTGAACAGTTGGTTGAGGGCGAAGGTTTCCGCTTTGACCTTGATTCAACTGAAGGCGACGCGTCGCGTGTTAACCTTCCTCACCCAGAGATTTTCGCAGCCCTTAAGCCGGGCTCAACGCTTCTGGTCAACGATGGTAAAATTAAGTTGGAAGTTGTTGAATGCGGTGAAGACTACGCTGAATTGACGGTGCTCGTCGGCGGTGAAATTTCCAACCGTAAAGGTGTGAATGTTCCAGACGTGGTGCTGCCGCTGGCTGCTTTGTCCGAAAAAGATTTGAAGGATTTGGAGTTCGTATGTGAACTTGGCGTCGATTGGCTGGCTCTGTCGTTTGTGCAGCGGGCAGAAGACATCGAGCAGGCGCGCAAACTTGTTAAAGACCGCGCCGCGCTTATTGCCAAAATCGAGAAACCGGCCGCCGTGGATGCGTTCGAAGAAATTCTTGCTTCTGCAGACGGTATTATGGTCGCCCGTGGTGATCTAGGTGTGGAATTGCCGGTACACGCGTTGCCGCCAATCCAGAAACGACTGGTACGGGAATGTCGTAAAGTCGGCAAACCTGTGATTGTAGCTACCCAGATGATGGAAAGCATGATCACCTCGCCAGTTCCAACCCGTGCGGAAGTATCGGACGTGGCGCAAGCAATTTATGAGGGAGCGGATGCGGTGATGCTTTCGGCAGAATCAGCTGCAGGTGATTATCCGATCGAAGCCGTTACCACGATGAACAACGTGGCCGAGAGTGTCGAAAAGGATGATATTTACCGTAAGGTGATAGAAGCATCACGCACCCTTTCTGAAGGCCGCATTTCTGATGCGATTACCATTGCTGCAAGGCAAGTAGCCGAAACGACCCACGTAAAGGCGATTTGTTGCTTTACGCATTCAGGTACGACCGCATCGCTGGCGTCGCGCGAAAAGCCACGTGTACCGATTATCGCTTTGACTCCAATGCATAAAACAGCACGGCGTCTTTCGTTAACATGGGGTTTACACTGTGCGTTAGTTCCTCAAGTTCAGCGTTTTAAGTTGGCGGTTGCCGCTGCGGCGAAAATTGCGCGGGACGACGGTTTTGCGACCGGCGAAGAACAAATTGTTGTTACTGCGGGTATTCCTTTCAATGTGCCGGGCTCCACGAATATTTTGCGTGTCGCATCGGTTTCTGAAAAGTTGATAGCCGAAGGCGAGCCAGAGTGGTAACCTAGTCCTCGCATTTTGAAGGGGGCTAGAAGTGTCAAAATACGAGATGTTTTTAATCGGCGGAAGCAGCATGCTTGTTTTCGCCGTTTTGTTGCTGTTTTCAGCAGGCGCACATGATAAACCGCTACGCAAAAGCATGGCGTTTTTTCTGCTTGGGGCTGGCCTGCTGTATATGGCGGATAAATATTCCCAGAGCGGAATCGTCGCCGGCGATATCCCGGGCGCATTTATTAAATTTGTAACGATGTTTTTCTAGGAAATTTGGGCCGGGAATCATTTTTTTGCTCTTGCGTTACGGGGCGCGAATCCCTACAACGCCACCTTCACTGGTGCGTCCGGCTTAAGGGTATGCCGAGTCGCGCTTTCTACCACGTCCTAAATAAGGAGATGGAAATGCCCAAGATGAAGACTAAGTCAGGCGCAAAGAAGCGCTTCAAAGTTACGGCCTCGGGTCGTATCAAAGCTGGTCAGGCAGGCAAACGCCACGGCATGATCAAGCGTTCAAACAAGTTCCTTCGTAATGCTCGCGGCACAACAGTGCTTTGCAAAGCAGACGAAGGTATCGTCAAAAAATACATGCCGTACGCGCGCTAAGGGAGTCTGATACATGAGAGTTACATCCGGTCCTACGACCCACGCCCGTCACCGCAAAGTAGTTAAAGCCGCTAAAGGCCACTACGGCGCACGTCACCGCAATTTCCGTACTGCTACGCAGTCCGTCGATAAGGCAATGCAATACGCAACGCGCGACCGTATGGCCCGCAAGCGTAATTTCCGCGCTTTGTGGATCCAGCGTATCAATGCGGCTGTTCGCAGCCACGACGAAGCGCTGACATATTCGCGATTTATCAACGGTCTGAATTTGGCTGGCATCGAGGTTGACCGTAAGGTTCTCGCTGACTTGGCCGTTCACGAACCGGAAGCGTTTGGTGCGATCGTAGCACAGGCCAAAGCCGCACTTTAGGGTCTCGACCCACAGTTCGGTAACAGGTTAAACGAAAAGCCCCGGTGGAAACATCGGGGCTTTTTGCATGTGGGAAGCTTGCAATTTTGCCCCCCGCGCCGTAACCAAATCCAAACACGAATAATGAGGGTGACATGGACGGAATTCAGGAACTCAAGGCCAAGTATCTGGCCGAGGTCGCCGATGCGGGCGACGAAAGCGCAATCGAAAGCGTGCGGTTGGCGGCAGTTGGCAAAAAGGGCGAAGTTAGCCTGAAAATGCGCGAACTGGGCAAAATGACACCCGAGGAACGTCAGGTTGCTGGTCCGCAGTTGAATGCGCTGAAGAACGAGATCAATTCGGCGATCATGGCGCGTAAGGCTTCGCTGGCAGATTCCGCGCTTGAAGAACGTCTTCGCAGCGAATGGCTGGATGTTTCGCAGCCCGCGCGCCCGTCGCAGCAGGGCACGATCCATCCGATTTCGCAGGTCACGGAAGAAGTCATCGCGATCTTCGCAGACCTTGGCTATTCCGTCGCCGAGGGTCCGCAGATTGAAAACGATTTCTATAACTTTGACGCCCTGAATATCCCGCCCGAACACCCAGCGCGGCAGGAATTCGACACGTTCTATATGCACCGCGACGAGGGCGACGACCGCCCGCCGCATGTGCTACGCACCCACACCAGCCCAGTGCAAATCCGCCATATGGAAAAGCACGGTGCGCCTTGCCGGATTATCGCGCCGGGTCGGGTTTATCGTTCGGATTACGACCAGACGCACACGCCGATGTTCCATCAGGTTGAAGGTTTGGCGATCGACAAGGATATCTCCATGGCGAACCTTAAATGGACGCTGGAAGAATTCTGCCGCGCGTTTTTCGAGGTTGATAACGTGGAACTGAAATTCCGCGCCTCCCACTTCCCGTTCACGGAACCGAGCGCCGAGGTGGACATCAAATGTTCATGGGCAGGCGGCCAGCTGAAAATCGGCGAGGGCGACGACTGGATGGAAATCCTCGGCTCCGGCATGGTGCACCCGAAGGTGCTGACGGCCGCAGGCGTTGACCCATCCGAGTACCAAGGCTTCGCCTTCGGCATGGGCATCGACCGTCTGGCGATGCTGAAATACGGCATCCCCGATCTGCGCGCCTTCTTTGACAGCGACCTACGCTGGTTGCGCCACTACGGCTTCGCGAGCTTGGACATGCCTAATATGCATGGGGGGATTTCGCGGTGATCGAGTGGCTCATGACAGAGCATTTTAAGCTGATAACGGTTTCGCTGCTCTCTTTTGAGATTATTTACTGTGCCTATATTTGGACGCGGTTTCACAACACCGGAAACAATGAGCAGATAATTGATCGGATGACTGCTTACGCGGACCTCAAGTCTAATAACTGCGATGACAAGTGTGCGCATAAAATGAATGGTTCTAAACTCATGTCTTCAGGCGCACACGAGGTTTTGCTTGGTACTTTGAAGAAAGTTGAGGCGAAAAATTCTGCGCTTATCGCAATAATAGTCTTTGCGGTGGCAATTCTGATGGGTTCAATTCTTTCTGACAAACCTGATCTTGATGATGGGTTGAAAAAATTAATGGTAGTATTCGTAACTCTTCTAATACTCCCAACATTGGCCTCTTTCAGAGGTATTAGGCAAATTGATCAAATTGATTTTCCGTGTCGTGGGATTGCTGACGAGCAAAACTCAAAGGTGCGTTTGGAAACGCATTTGTTGCGCGACCTTATTGGAAAAGAAAGAGCGTTTAGATTCGCTTTGGTAACAACAAAATGCACTGTCACGGGGCTAATGGTCATAGTCGTTTTGGACGAAATTCTATCATCTATTGGAGTGACAAAATGAAATTCACACTCTCCTGGCTTAAAACCCACCTCGATACCGAGGCTACGCTCGACGAGATTACTTATGCCCTGACCGACCTCGGTCTGGAGGTTGAGGGGGTTGAGAACCCTGCCGATAGCTTGGGTGATTTCCGCCTTTGTCGCGTGATCGAGGCTGTCCAGCACCCCAACGCCGACCGCTTGCGTCTGTGCCGCGTCGAAACCTATCCCGATGGCCCCGATGGCAAAACGGTCGAGGTTCAGGTCGTCTGCGGCGCCCCGAACGCACGGACCGGCTTGGTTGGCGTATTCGCCCCCGTGGGTTCGTATGTGCCCGGCATTGATATGACCCTGAAACCCGGCGTTATTCGTGACGTTGAAAGCCACGGCATGCTGTGTTCCGAACGCGAGCTGATGGTTTCGGACGAGCATGACGGCATTATCGACCTGCCCGAAGACGCCCCGCTGGGTGCGCGGTTCATCGACTACACCGAACGCAACGACCCTGTGATCGACATCGCGATCACCCCAAACCGCCCCGACGCGCTGGGCATTCGTGGCATTGCCCGCGATTTGGCAGCACGTGGTTTGGGTACGTTGAAGCCTGCGCCTGTTGAAACAATTGAGGGTAGTTTCGCATCCCCGATCAACGTTTCGATTGACGCGGATGTTCAGGAAAAAGGTTGTCCGGTATTCTATGGCCGCACAATCAAAGGCGTGAAAAATGGGCCGAGCCCGCAATGGCTGCAAGACCAAATCCGTGCGATTGGTTTGCGCCCGATCTCGGCGCTGGTGGATATCACCAACTTCATGACCTATGACCGCAACCGCCCGCTGCACGTGTTCGATGTGGCCAAGGTGAACGGCGACCTGCGTGTGCATTTCGCTGCTGGTGGCGAGAGCCTGACGGCGCTGGATGATAAGGACTACACGCTGGACGCTGGCATGATGGCAATCAGTGATGCTAACGGTGTTGAAAGCATCGCGGGTATCATGGGCGGTGTGGCGTCGGGTTGTACCGAGGAGACCACCGATGTGTTTCTTGAAAGCGCCTATTGGGACCCAATCACGATTGCGATGACGGGTCGTAAGCTAAAAATTAACTCCGATGCGCGATACAGGTTTGAACGCGGCGTTGATCCGGCGTTTACGGGTGAGGGTCTGGAACTGGCCACGCAGATGATCCTTGATCTTTGTGGTGGCGAGGCTTCTAATATTGTGGTTGCGGGTGAAACGCCTGACACTAGCCGGACTTATACGCTGGACCCAGCGAGGGTGATAAGCCTTGTTGGAATGGATATTCCGCAAGACGAACAGGTGCGGATTTTGACGGACCTCGGTTTTGTCGTTGGTGATGATCTCGAGGTTTCAATCCCAAGCTGGCGCCCTGATGTGCAAGGCGAGGCTGATTTGATTGAAGAAATCGCCCGTGTAGCATCCTTGACCAAACTGGTCGGGGTTCCGATGCCGCGTCCATCCACTGGTGTATTGAAGGCGGTTCTAACGCCCATGCAAAAACGCCAAGGCATGGTTCGTCGCACAATTGCGACGCTGGGGTACAATGAATGCGTGACCTATAGTTTCATCGACAAAGCTTCGGCTGAATTATTCGGCGGAGGGTCTGATGGCGTGATGCTGGGCAATCCGATATCGTCCGAGATGAGCCACATGCGCCCGACCTTGTTGCCAAGCCTGCTGCAGGCGGCGGCGAAGAACCAAGCACGTGGTTTTGCGGATTTGGCGTTGTTCGAAGTTGGACAGGGATTTGAAGGCGGCGAGCCTGAAGACCAAAAGGTGCTTGCTTGCGGTGTACGTATCGGCCAGACAGCCCCGCGCAATGCTTTTGGCACCTCGCGTGCAGTTGATCTGTACGATGCCAAGGCCGATGCTGAAGCCGCACTGGCCGCAATCGGTGCACCGGTTGATCGTTTGATGGTAATGCGGAACGCGCCAGATTGGTACCACCCGGGCCGCTCGGCGGTGCTAAGCCTCGGGCCGAAAAACCCGCTGGCTGTGTTTGGCGAGTTACATCCGAAGGTATTGGCTGCGATGGACGTGAAAGGTCCGGCCGTGGCTTTTACACTGTTCCTTGAAAACGCACCGTTCCCGAAAGCCAAAACGAAAACTCGGCCTGCGTTGGTGGCCTCTGATTTCCAAGCGGTAGAACGGGATTTCGCGTTTGTTGTTGATGCAGAGGTTCAAGTCGAGACTTTGTTGAAGGCTGCAAACGGGGCTCATAAGAAGCTGATCGATGCGGTCAACCTGTTTGATGTGTTCCACATGGAAGACAACAAGAAATCCGTAGCGATTTCGGTGCGTATTCAGCCGACCGCGGGTACCTTGACGGACAAAGAGATCGATGTGATTTCCGCACAGGTTATTGCCAAAGTAACAAAAGCCACCGGCGGTGTATTGAGAGGATAAGCTATGACGTTGAAAGTATATCTATCGGGTGAAATTCACACGAATTGGCGGCAAGAGATCATGGATGGCGTGGCGAAGGCTGGCCTTGATGTGCAGTTTTCTGCGCCGGTTACGGATCACGGAGCATCCGACGACTGCGGAGCTGCGATTATGGGTGCAGAGGAAAACAAGTTTTGGCATGACCGCAAGGGCGCGCAGTTGAACGCTATTCGCACCCGTAAAGGGATTGCGGACGCGGATGTGGTTGTTGTGCGATTTGGCGATAAATACAAGCAGTGGAACGCGGCCTTTGATGCGGGCGTGGCCTCTGCATTGGGAAAATCGTTGATCGTTTTGCATGGCCCTGCGCATCAACATCCGTTGAAGGAAGTTGATGCGGCAGCGTTGGCAGTAGCCGAGCATCCGGCTCAAGTTGTGCAAATGCTGATTTACGTATTGAACGGAGCGCTGCCGGAATAACCGGAGCGCTCCGTATTCTTAGTTCCGTGGTGGCATGTTAATGCCAATCTGCGAAGCAGGCCGTGCTTCGCAGCGCTTGCACCATTCACGAATATTAGGGAAATCATCTGTGCCGATCAGATCACCGGCGTCGTAGAACCCGTCAACAGTGCGAACCCATGGCCAAAGGGCGAGGTCGGCAATCGTGTATTCATTACCGACAAAATATTCGCGTCCTTCTAGGCGGGCCTCCAAGACTTTAAACAAACGAATTGCTTCGGTTACGTAGCGGTCGCGGGGGCGCTTGTCTTCGAACGTGGCGCCCGCGAATTTGTGGAAAAACCCGAGTTGACCAAGCATGGGGCCGACGCCGCCCATTTGAAACATCAACCATTGGGTGACCTCCCATTTTCCGCGTGCAGTAGCTGGCATAAGTTTGCCGGATTTTTCGGCTAGATACAGCAGGATCGCACCGCTTTCGAAGACCGCTATTGGTTCGCCATCAGGTCCGTTAGGGTCGAGGATTGCCGGTATCTTGTTGTTTGGGCTAAGGGAAATGAATTCGGGGGTCATCTGATCGCCCGTCGCGAAGGACACGAGGTGCGGCTCATAAGGCAGGCCCATTTCTTCTAGCGCTGCTGACACTTTAATGCCGTTTGGTGTTGGCAGAGAGTACAATTGAATGCGGTCTGGATGTTCTGCGGGCCAGCGTTTGGTGATAGGGAATTGTGAAAGATCAGCCATTGTGAATGGTTCCTGTACATTGTCGTTACCAGATCAAAGTAGGTACCCATTTCGGGTATTTCAATTCGCGTCGCGGGAAATAAGTCTTTTTGAAAAATGGAAGTATTTGTCGCGAAACGATTTGCCGGAAATAGGCCTCTATCTGCAGCGTTCGAACACTGAAATCATTTTAAAAGAGATATGATGTTAAATGAATTTAAGGACTTTATTGTCAAGGGAAATGTCATGGATATGGCCGTTCGTATCATCATCGAGGTCGCATTTACCGCTATTGTTAAATCGATGGTTGCCGATCTAATTAACCCTCTTATCAGCCTATTTACCCGCGGGATAGATTTTATAAACTTGTTCGTTGTTTTGGGGGAGGGCGAATTCGCGACATTGGCCGGAGCACAAGTGGCAGGGATTGCGACGTTCGCCTACCGCTCGTTCATGATGGCCGGGATCAATTTTGTGATCATCGCGTTCGTGGTTTTCATGTTGGTGAAGGGCGTCAAGAAAGCCAAAGACGCTGCCGAGATTGAGCCAGCGGCGACACCAGCGCCGAAAGGGCCAACTCAGGAAGATTTGTTAGTCGAAATTCGGGATTTGTTAGCAAAAAGTTAACATCAAAATATTTGGAGTACGGCCCGCCAGCACAATCTGCCGGGCCGCTTGATTTAGATTTTTAGTGCTTCGTCAGTGGAGATATAATCGAGCCCAAGCGCTTCGCCAACGGCGGCATATGTCAATTTACCTGCGTGCGTGTTGAGGCCGTTCATCAAATGAGGGTCTGCAGCACAAGCTTCTTTCCAACCTTTGTTTGCCAAAGCAATCATGAATGGCATTGTGGCGTTGCCCAATGCGATTGTCGATGTGCGTGCAACGGCGCCCGGCATGTTGGCCACGCAGTAGTGCATAATGCCGTCAACTTCATAGATTGGATCATCGTGTGTTGTCGCGTGAGACGTCTCGAAACAACCGCCTTGGTCTATAGCAACGTCGACAATTGCAGCGCCCGGCTTCATTGTCGAAAGCATCGCGCGCGTAACCAACTTAGGTGCAGCAGCGCCCGGTATAAGAACTGCGCCGATTACCATATCGGATTCAGCCACTAATTCCGCAGTGTTACCTTTGGAGGCGTAACGGGTTTTGAAAACACCGCCGTATGTGTCATCCAGATAGCGCATGCGTGCAATGGACATGTCCAGAACTGTTACGTCTGCGCCCATGCCAGCAGCGATTTTGGCTGCGTGTGTACCAACGACGCCGCCGCCGATAACTGTGACTTTAGCCGGTGCAACACCTGGAACGCCGCCCATAAGGATGCCGCGTCCGCCGTTTACTTTTTGCAATGTCCAGCTGCCAACCTGTGGTGCCAAACGGCCTGCGACTTCAGACATAGGGGCCAACAGTGGCAGCCCGCCCATGCGGTCTGTTACGGTTTCGTAAGCGATGGCGGTAACGCCGCTTGCCAACAGATCAGCCGTTTGTTCAGCGTCTGGAGCGAGGTGCAAGTATGTGAACAGGATCTGGTCTTTGCGAAGCTGTGCGCGCTCAGCTGGTTGTGGTTCTTTAACTTTTACAACCATTTCAGCAGTTGCGAAGATTTCGGCAGCGGTATCAATGATACGTGCGCCAACCGCTACGTATTCCTCGTCTGGGAAACCGGCACCAGCGCCTGCGCCTTTTTGAATGATCACGTCGTGGCCGTTTGCTACGGCCTCGTGAGCGGCGGCGGGGGTGATCCCTACGCGATATTCTTGATTTTTGATTTCTGATGGGCAACCGATAAGCATGATGACCTCGTTTTGTTGGAAGTTGAATTGATTCGACATTTGGGGGAAGTCGCGCGCAATTGCTTTGCAAATACACACTAGTCATGACCTGATTTTTCGAATAAACGTGCGTAAATTGTGAAAATATTGGTGGATTTGTGCAATGAGTCGAATGGATGCGCTCGATATTAAGATTCTCGAATCTTTACAACGCAAGGGGCGGATGTCTAATGCGGAAATGGCGGAAAAGGTAAATCTGTCACCTTCAGCCTGTCACCGCCGGATTCAGAGGTTGGAGGACGACGGGGTTATTCGTGAATATGTGGCTTTGTTGAACGCGCGCGCGGTAGACAAGCCTTCCACGATTTTTGTGGAAATTACATTGTCAGGGCAGGCGGATGAGTTGCTAGACGCGTTTGAGCGTCAGGTGGCGTTGGTGCCCGATGTGCTGGAGTGTCATCTAATGGCTGGATCCGCGGACTATATGTTGAAAGTGGTTGCACGCGACACGGATGATTTCGCCCGCATTCACCGGCAGTATCTTGCTAGATTGCCTGGAGTCGCGCAGATGCAATCCAGCTTTGCACTGCGGACCGTGTTCAAGACGACTGCAATTTCACTTTAGCCAAGCAAATATAGCATCAAGTACAACATCCCCATGCCCCCGAATATCGCGCCTAGAACGCTGCGAAAAATGCCGCCGATCAACAGGGCCGTTGTCGCCGCGATTAGACGCGCCGGATCAGGGTCGCCGCCGGTTGCTTCGGGCCAAACCGTCAGCGGCGCGATTAGACCCGGCATTACAGCGGCGGGCACGTAACGAAGGTGGCGCGTTAACCATTCAGGCAATTCGCGATCACCGACAAATCCGATAAAAGAATAGCGGATTATATATGTTCCGATGCCAAGCATAATAACGGTAAGCCAAATATCCAAGTCGGTCATTTCGAGACCCCCATCCTGCGTTCAATCTCGGCGCCTGTGATCATCGCACTTATTGCAGCAATGATTAACCAAAGGTTATATGGCATCCACACCAACGCCAGCGAAACCACCACAGATACAATCGCCGCCCCGAGATGTGGAATACTTCGTAAGCTTGGCGCAACTAACGCGATAAACATTACCGGCACAGCAAAATCGAGGGCGACTTCTTCTGGAATCGTGGACCCCAGGATGACACCGACGTATGTAGAAGCATACCAAAGCGGAAAGATCAGCGTAGCGGTTCCAAAGAAATAGGCCAACTTTTCATTACTTGTCAGGTCCGGTTTTCGATCCATTTCCAGTATCGATACGCCGTAGGTTTGGTCGATCAGGAAATACGCAGCAATTGCGCGGTGCCATTTTTGGGTTTTACCGATATGCGGCGCGAGCGACGCAGAATACATTGCCATTCTCATGTTCACGGCGATGCCCGTAAGGGCCGCAATATAGAAAGGTGCGCCGTCGCTAAGCACCTGAACCGATGAGAATTGGGAGGCACCCGCCACCACAACCATTGTCATGGCCATAGTTTGCAAAACGTCGAAACCTGCCTCGGTGGCGACGACGCCGAATAACATGCCGAAGGGTATTGCTATTATCAAAAATGGTGCTCCGGCCCATAAGCCACGGACATAGGAAGTTTTTACTGTCGACATGTGTAAGTCCTTGTTGTCAATGTCATGCAGGTATAAATTAAATTTAGCCAACCCACGAATGAAGAGGCTTGTTACGTGACGTCAAAGTTATTGATATATCCAGACCCGAAGAATCCATCGCTGACCCGTGCGGTTAAGGGTATAGATCATAATGGCGAACAACAAACAATCCGTGTTGTTGAGGAGCGGCCATTGACGATATATCTCAACTCTCAGGAAATTGTGACGGCGATGACTATCGGGGATTATCCTGAATATCTGGCGGTCGGGTATCTGCGTAATCAGTTGATGCTGTTGCCGGATGATGTAATCACAGGCGTGGATTTCGACGAGGAAGTTGAAACCGTCGTCGTAAGAACTGAACGCAAGACGGATTATGAAGAAAAGCTGAAGAAGAAAACCCGAACTTCTGGCTGTGCAGTTGGCACGGTTTTCGGCGATATGATGGAGGGGTTGGAGGATGTCCAATTGCCCGCGACACCGCTGAAAACCAGTTGGCTTTATTCTCTGGCGCATGAGATCAACACGATGCCGAGTTTGTACCTCGAGGCAGGTGCAATTCATGGTTCAGTTTTGTGCCGAGGGGATGTTCCAATAGTCTATATGGAAGATGTGGGGCGTCATAATGCGGTCGACAAAATTGCGGGTTGGATGATGCTGGAAGGCGAAAGCCCTGACGACAAGATTATGTATACGACGGGGCGGTTGACGTCCGAGATGGTGATTAAGACCGCAATGATGGGAATCCCAACGTTGGCGTCTCGATCCGGTTTCACGGCATGGGGCGTTGAAATCGCGCAGCAGGTGGGGCTGACGTTAATTGGCCGGATGCGTGGAAAACGTTTCATTTGCCTTAGCGGCGAGGATCGGCTGGAGTGGGACGCGGATGTTAACACCGTGCAAAATGAACCGAAGAAATCAGCGCAAAGGTAAAATAATATGAAAGTTGCGGGCGTTATATTGGCGGGTGGTCGATCTTCGCGCATGGGCGGTGGTGATAAATCGTTAATGGGCCTCGGTGGGCAAACAATTTTGGCGCGGGTTATCGCGCGGCTTGCCCCGCAGGTTGAAGTTTTGGCGCTGAATGCTAACGGTGATCCAACGCGATTTGCGAAATACGGACTGCCAGTGGTGGCGGATTCGATCAGTGGTTTTGCCGGGCCATTGGCAGGTGTCCTTGCAGGCATGGATTGGGCGCATGAGCAAGATGCCGAGTATATTGTGACAGCTGCAGCGGACACGCCCTTTTTCCCTGATCATCTGTTGGTCGCCCTGCAAATGGCACAATTGTCAGAGGGAAAACCTTTGGCGATGGCAATGACACCGGACCCTGTACGAAAATTCGCGCGACACCCGACATTTGGACTTTGGCCGGTTGGCTTGCGGGATGATTTACGCAGGGCTTTGAATGAGGGTACGCGTAAAGTTGTTCAGTGGACCGAGCCGCATGGGTGCTCGAAAGTGGTGTTCAACTTCGATGGAGGCGATCCATTTTTTAATGTGAACACACCTGACGATATTGTAATTGCACAAAGCATGCTGAAGGAGTTCGACGCGTGAAGATATACGGAGTTGTAGGTTGGAAGAACTCCGGTAAAACGACACTGGTGGAGCGACTTGTGACCGAAATTACCGCTCGTGGGCTCACGGTTTCAACGGTTAAACACGCGCATCACACATTCGATGTCGATCAGGAGGGGAAAGACAGTTTCCGCCACCGTTCGGCAGGGGCGCGGGAGGTGTTGCTGGCTAGCCGTAATCGATGGGCATTGATGCATGAAATGCACGATGATACGGAGCCCTCATTGAGTGAGTTGTTGCAAAAACTGTCGTCCGTCGATCTGGTTTTGATCGAAGGATATAAGCGGGATAACCATGCCAAACTTGAAGCACACCGCGCAGAAACCAAACAAGGGTTGTTGGCTTCGAAAGACCAAACCGTATCCGCAGTAGCTTCGAATTATGTGGTCGCTGGATTGTCGGTGCCGCAGTTTGATCTGGATGATGTTACGGGAATCGCCAGTTACATTTTGAAGGAGGTCGGTCTTGAGTAGCCCTCCTAAACTTTCCAATGATTGTTTTGCGCTGCCTCCGGGTGTGCATTGGACGCCGGTTGACGAAACTTTAACAAGCCTTCGTGAAAGGGTGTCGGTTGTCACGGGCATCGAGCCCGCCCCCACCGTCGCGGCGGGGGGGCGCGTACTTGCCGCAGATGTTGTGGCCAAGCGAAATAGTCCGCCGTATGCGAATTCCGCTGTGGATGGCTACGGGTTTGCTTTTGCGTCATTGGGCGGTGAAGGCGCGCAATCGTTGCCGTTGGCACACGGTCGTGCGGCGGCAGGTGGCCCGTTCAATGGTGTGGTTCCTGTGGGCCAAGCGTTGCGGATTTTGACTGGGGCGATAGTACCGGAAGGAATCGATACCATTGTGCTTGAGGAAGACGTGATCATCGAGGATGATGTCTTGAAGTTTGCGATGGGCCTTAGGAAAGGTGCAAATGTACGCCCAAAGGGCGAGGATGTTTCTGCTGGAGGCCACGTGCTTTCTGCGGGGCGTATTTTACAACCACAAGACTTGGGGCTGCTGGCTGCAGTTGGCGTGGATACCATACAAGTTCGTAAACGATTGCGAGTAGCTGTTTTGTCAACGGGCGACGAACTGCGTCAAGTTGGCGAGGATATCGCATCACATCAAATTTACGATGCTAATCGACCGATGTTGCTGGATTTGATCCGCCGTTGGGGAATGGAACCAGTCGACTTGGGCCATGTGCGCGATGACGCAAAAATAGTTGAGCAGATGTTAACGCGCGGGGCGCGGGAGGCGGATGTGATCTTGACGTCTGGCGGTGCATCTGCGGGGGACGAGGATCATATCTCGGCGGCACTGCAAGCTTCCGGTACATTAAATCTTTGGCGTGTTGCTGTTAAGCCCGGTCGACCACTGGCGCTGGCGATGTGGGGGGGCGTTCCTGTGTTCGGATTGCCGGGAAATCCGGTGGCCGCGTTCGTGACAGCCCTGATTTTTGCACGACCGACGTTGCTTGAACTTAGTGGTGCTGGATGGGCGGAACCTCGGGCTATGCATTTGCCAGCGGCGTTTAGCAAAAATAAAAAACCGGGACGGCGAGAGTATCTGCGTGCGAAAATGGATGCGAACGGTCATGCCGAAGTATTCAAAAGCGAGGGTAGCGGGCGAATTTCGGGCCTGACTTGGGCCGAAGGTCTTGTCGAACTCATGGATGAAGGTCGCGAAATAGTTGAGGGCGTTCCGGTTCGATTTTACCCGTTTTCCGAATTTGGGTTATGATGGATTATAGCTATCCAAACATTCCGGCGGCGCGTCCTAGCAACATAAATGCCCGACCGGATCGTGTGTCTGCAAGCATCTGAATCTGTGCGTCACTGGCCCCTGACGTGAAACTTTTCAACATGATGTCGAACCGCCGTAAGAAGTATAACGAGCTGTCGCGGAAAATCTGGTCCGTTTTTTCGCGCGCCTTGATTCGCTCCATAGCTTCAGGCGCAATGATGCCGCCGACGGTGGTCACATCACTCCCGCGTGTGCCTTCTGCGAAACTACGCCAATCGTATGCGGGGGCGATCTCGGGGCGAAGGTCATCCATATAGATGCCCTCTTGAGAGAGAAGGTTCAGGATATCCTCGGCTGCACGAAGAAGCTGGCCTGTTTCCTCATCGCGTTTGGCCAAGCGCAGAGCGCGGAATCCCTCAGCGTCTTTTTCATTGCGCGGGAAGTCCAATGCCCGCAGCAAATCTGACCAATCCATCGGTTGGTCAGTTGGGCTCGTGGTTTCAGGGATTGGTTCCGCGGCGGCGCTGCCCGACGTTGCTTGGGTCTGCATTGCCGCTTGCATCTGACGTACTGAAGTTATCGTCGTTTCCATTTGCTTGATCTGATTGGTCAATTCTGTGACCCGCAACTGCAACGTTTCCACCCGGTTGTCTTTGATCCTTGGCTGTGAAACGCCATTCTGATTTTGTTTGCTGTCGCCATCGCGCAACTCGTGAACTTCGCGTTCCAAGCGACGGGCCTCGTCCTGTATCTGGAAACTGCGTCTGATCAACGCGGAGCCAAGCCACACGAATGCCAATGGCAGGATCAGGACGATCAGGAAGAATATAATCTCCAAAAACGCCGCGTCGCGTGGCTCGGCTAGATCCCCAAGCAGGCCGAAATACCCGGCGCCGTATCCAGCAAGCAGGATCACCCACACGACCGATAAAATCGTAGCGACGATGATCTCACGCCCTTCAAAAGCCGAGCGGGGAGAGGTTTTTTCCAATGGGCCGAACAACCGCGGCTCCTTTTTATCTGTGGTTCCTGACCCTAGATATACTTAATCGACAGAATTTCGTAGGACTTTCCACCACCGGGGGCGCGGACCTCGATGCTATCACCTTCTTCTTTGCCAATAAGGGCACGGGCGAGAGGGGATTTGAGGTTCAATAAATTCGCTTCAATATCAGCTTCCGGTTCGCCAACGATTTGGTAAGAAACCTCTATGTCGGTGTCTTCGTCTACCAGTTCGACTGTTGCACCAAATTTGATGGTACCTGACATTTTAGTCACGTCGATCACATCGGCGAGGCCGATAATGCCTTCGAGTTCTTTAACACGACCCTCGATGTGGCTCTGTTCCTCGCGCGCGGCGTGGTATTCGGCGTTCTCGGACAGGTCTCCATGCTCGCGCGCTTCGGCGATGGCACGGATAACGGCAGGGCGTCGCTCGGATTTCAGAACCTTTAGTTCCGCATCAAGCTTCTTGAAACCTTTGATCGTCAAAGGGATCTTTTCCATAATTGTCTCCGGTCCGTGACGTAACTGTTAATATTCGAATGAACATAGGTTCGTGTGCAGGTTACTTCAAGTAATATCGGCGTTTTATACGCTTATTATGTCTGGTCTTGATTGACCTGTTAAGCTGGAACGCGGTAGGGATTGTGTGACGGATACATAAACCAAAGGATTGTCAGCATGTCGGAAATTGAACGCGAGTCTATGGATTACGACGTTGTTATTGTGGGCGCGGGACCGGCGGGCCTTTCGGCTGCGATCCGGTTGAAACAGCTTGATGCAGATTTGAATGTTGTGGTGCTTGAAAAAGGTTCCGAAGTTGGGGCGCATATCCTATCAGGCGCGGTTCTAGACCCGATCGGGCTGGACGCTTTGATGCCTGACTGGAAAGAGCGCGGAGCACCGATCAAGACCAAGGTGACAGAGGATAGATTCCTGATGTTGGGGCAGAGCGGATCTATCCGTATACCGAACTTCCCGATGCCGCCGTTGATGAACAATCACGGAAATTACATCGTCTCCATGGCGAATGTGTGCCGCTGGATGGCGGAGCAAGCTGAAGCGATGGGTGTGGAAATATTCCCCGGCATGGCATGTTCCGAACTGGTTTACGGGGACAATGGCGCAGTTAGGGGTGTTGTCGCAGGTGAATTCGGTAAGAACCCTGATGGCACCGAAGGGCCAAGCTATGAGCCAGGGATGGTTCTGAACGGAAAGTATGTCTTCCTCTCCGAAGGGGTGCGTGGAAGCCTATCCAAGCAAGTAATTGCAAAGTATGATCTGCAAGCCGGTTCCGATGTTCAGAAATATGGCCTCGGCATGAAGGAAATCTGGGAAATCAAACCGGAGAACCACAAAGAAGGGCAAGTGACCCATACAATGGGTTGGCCTTTGGGCGGTAATGCCGGCGGCGGATCGTTCGTTTACCATCTTGAAAACAATCAGGTTTATGTCGGGTTTGTTGTCCACCTGAACTATAAAAACCCGCACTTGTTTCCGTATATGGAATTTCAGCGTTTCAAACATCACCCGGCCATTGCCGACATGCTGGAGGGCGGTAAACGCGTCGCTTACGGTGCGCGTGCAATTACTGAAGGTGGTTGGCAGTCTATTCCAAAGTTGGTGTTCCCCGGAGGCGCGTTGTTGGGCTGCTCGGCTGGCTTCATGAATGTACCGCGAATTAAAGGGAACCATAATGCGATGCTTTCGGGCAAAGCAGCTGCGGAAGCAGCCGTGGAGGCGATCAAGGCGGGGCGGTCGGGGGACGAACTTACAGCCTACGATGTTGACGTGAAGTCTGGACCGATTGCCAAGGATCTGAAACGCGTTCGGAATGTGAAACCACTTTGGTCAAAGTTTGGCATGTTGGCCTCGTTGGGTCTCGGTGCGTTTGACATGTGGGTTGCTAACCTGACCGGATGGAACCCACTAGGCACGCTCAGCCACGGAAAAACTGATGCAGCGGCGACTGGTAAAGCGGCGGATCACAAAGTTTTGGAATACCCTAAACCTGACGGCAAGCTCAGCTTCGATCGTCTGACCAATGTCAGCTTTTCGGCAACCAACCACGCCGAAGAACAGCCGTGCCATTTGGTGTTAGCTGATCCAAACATGCCAATTGATGTCAACCTGCCGGAATTTGCGGAACCAGCGCAGCGATATTGCCCAGCTGGTGTTTACGAAATTTTGCGTGACGAAGATGGGTCTAACCCGCGCTTCCAGATCAATGCGCAGAACTGCGTCCATTGCAAAACTTGTGACATCAAGGATCCAAGCCAAAATATTACATGGGTGACACCGCAAGGTGGCGAGGGGCCGAATTATCCGAACATGTAACTTTTAGGGTCTGCCATCGATTTGATCACATTAGGTAATGTTCTTAAGCGTTGTGATTGTATCCTGCGAGCGAGGCGCATACGTTCGCAGGAAGGTTAAGACATTTCAGGAGCATCCGGTTAATGTATAAACAGTTATTCAAAGCGCTAATTCTCGGCGTTAGCTTACTGAGCACGACGGGGACACCTGTGTTTTCGCAAGGGCTAGCCGGGCCATATCTGGCAGCTAATCGCGCATTCGAGCATGGCAGTTTTGATACTGCCGCGCGATATTACGTTCGGGCAATGGCTGCGGACCCTGAAAACCTGCGGTTAAAGCAAAGCGCGATGATATCTTTTGTTGCAGCAGGGGAGTTTCGTTCAGCCGCCGGAATCGCCCATGTGATGCGTGCGAATAATGAAGCCGATGTATTTGTTGATCTGGTTGCGCTTACGGATTTCGCCCAGAAGGGTGATTACGAGTCCGGACTATCGGCGATCTCGCTGAATCAAGATTATTTGTCACCACTTTTGTGGGGACTGCTGGATGCTTGGCTCAAGGTTGGTTCTGGTGATATCGAGGCGGGTTTGAAAGCTTTTGATGTAATGTCCGATAATGATACTTTGACGCTTTATGGACAGTACCACAAAGGATTGGCGCAGGCTTATTTGGGCGAATTTGAGGCGGCGGCCAAAATTCTGGGCGGTACTGGTGACGGCGCGATACATTTGAATCGCGACAGTATCGTTATCCACACGGAAATCCTATCCGAGCTTGGGCGCGGAGAAGAAGCGCTGCAATTGTTGGATGATGCAATTGCGCGCGGATTTCGTGATGAACAATTGCTAGCATTACGGGACGATGTGTCCTCAGGCAAGCTGCCGAGTTTTACGAAAGTTGACGCGCCGACATATGGCATTTCCGAAGCATTCGTTACATTGGCCGATGCAATGAGCCGCGGAGAACCTAATCGCACGGCATTGTTTTACGCACGACTGGCTCAACACTTGCGACCGGAATTTGTTGACGCATCCTTGCTGGTTGCCGAACTTCTTGAACTCGAAGATCAGTTCAATTTGGCAGGGGAAGCTTATCGGCTTATTCCCGCAAATTCCCCTTCGTTCAAAGAAGCAGAAATAGGTCGCGCCGAAGCGTTGCGGGCTGCTGGCGATACAGATGGCGCAACGGAAATTCTTGTCGATTTGGCGGATAACTTCCCTGGCGATGTGCTGGTGCTGAACGCGCTCGGCGATATCTATCGCGGTGTTGAGAATTTCGTGGATTCGGTTGATGCATACACACGAGCGATTGATAATGTTAGCGAATTTGGCTCGCGACATTGGGTGCTGTTTTACACACGAGGCATTGGTTACGAGCAGTTGCAAAATTGGCCTGCCGCCGAACAAGATTTGCGGCGCGCGTTGGAACTATCCCCTAACCAGCCCTTTGTTTTGAACTACATCGCGTATTCTTATATCGAAATGGGGATCAAGTTCGAAGAGGCCCAAGAGATGATCGAAACCGCCGTAGCTGGGATGCCTTCGAACGGATACATAACAGATTCATTGGGTTGGGTTCTATATCGCGTCGGCAAATTCGAGGAGGCCGTCGCCCCCATGGAACGCGCGGTTGAATTGCTGCCCGTCGACCCCATCGTAAACGACCACTTGGGCGATGTCCTTTGGATGGTAGGCCGCAAGCTTGAGGCCGAATTCCAGTGGCGACGCGCAATGTCATTTGATCCCTCTCCCGAAGATATGGAACGGATCAAGCGCAAATTGGAAATCGGTCTGGACGTTGTTCTAGAAGAGGAAGCCACGAACTGATGCGGATAGAACTGGCCCGCGCCAAAGTAAATCTTTGCCTGCATGTTACAGGGAGGCGCGAGGACGGGATGCATTTGCTGGACTCCATTGTGGTTTTTCCTGCGGTTGGGGACATGCTGGAAGCATCCGAGGCTGACGACTTGACGTTGGAAATCGCTGGGCCATTTGGAAATGGCCTGGACGCTGGCGATGGCAATTTGGTTATTCGCGCTGCACGGATGCTTTCGAACAAAGGGGCTGCGTTACGGCTTCGCAAAATCCTTCCGGTAGCGTCCGGTATCGGTGGAGGTTCTGCCGATGCGGCAGCTTCAATACGCATGTTGACCGATTTGTGGGATGTCAATTCCCCGGCACTGGAAACGCTGACAGACCTAGGTGCGGATGTGCCTGTCTGTATGGCACAAGTACCGACACGTATGTCGGGTATTGGCGAGAAGTTGGCGGCGTTACCCACATTGCCAAAGTTCTGGATCGTGTTGTGTAATGCTAGGCAAGGCGTGGAAACCGGCGCTGTGTTTCGGGCAATGAAGTCGCGCGATAATCCCAGTCTGTCGCAAACTCCGGAAAGCTTTCCAACTGTCGACAACCTGTTTGAGTATTTGCGAGCGCAGCGAAATGATATGCAAACGGCGGCAATAGAGAGTTGCCCAATTATCGCCGATGTTCTTAGCGCGATAGAGGCTACGCGAAACTGTGCGTTGAGCCGGATGAGCGGCTCGGGCGGAACGTGTTTTGGCTTATATGCTGCAGAGGTAGCTGCCGATGAAGCAGCCAAGGAAATTTGCGAAAACCACCCCGATTGGTGGGTCGTTTCCGCCCAAGTTTAGACGATCCGTGAAACCACGAAATCCGCCAGTTCTTCTAGAAGGTTTCGCAGTTCGCTGTTTGGAATTGGGGCTAGTGCCGCTTTGGCCGTGTTTGCCCAGTCCAACGCTTTAAGGCGCGTTTCCTCAAGTGTGTTGTATTTTGCCATCAACTTCATGGCATGTTCAAGATCGCCGTCTTCCTGCCTACCTTTTTCGATCGTTCGAACCCAGAAGGCTCGTTCCATCGTTTCCGCTTTGGCGATAGCCAGAATTACTGGCAGTGTCAGTTTGCGCTCGCGAAAATCATCGCCCGTGTTCTTACCCAATGATACGCTAGCACCACCGTAATCCAGCAGATCATCAACGATTTGGAAACTGATTCCGAGGGCATCACCGTATGCATGCAACGCGTTAATTTGATCCTGGGGCGCGTCAGAAACTTCGCCGCCAACTTCGCAGGCAGCCGCAAACAGGGCAGCAGTTTTTCCACGAACCACCTGTAGATAAATTTCCTCGGTCGTAGCCAGATTTTGAGCAGCGGTTAGCTGAAGGACCTCGCCTTCGGCAATAACGGCCGACGCGTTCGCCAAAATGTCCAAAACCTTTAGCCGGCCTGTTTCAACCATCAACTGGAAGGACCGCGCAAATAGGTAATCCCCAACCAGAATGGAAGATTTGTTGTCCCAAAGCAGATTCGCCGTGGGACGGCCGCGCCGCTGGCCACTTTCGTCGACAACATCATCGTGTAGAAGCGTTGCGGTGTGGATAAACTCAACTGTGGCGGCAAGCTTAATATGGTCGTCGCCCTCATACCCGCACATCCGCGCGGCGGCCAGAGTTAGCATCGGGCGCAATCGTTTGCCGCCAGCCTCAACCAGATGCGCGGTAACTTCGGGAATGCGCGGTGCATGTTCACTGGCCATGCGTGTGCGGATCAATTTGTTCACAGCGCTCATGTCCTCTGCCAGGACGTTTTGCATCTGTTCAAATGGTCCATTATTTCCCGACATAGTGATCTTCCCTTTGTTTGCAGTCTCGACGCGCTTGGATTCAGGCCGTAGGTTACGACCATGAAAGAAATTTTGCGAACCACCGACCCGACGATCATCGCATTCGCGACCGCATTGCTTCGTGGCGAAGATATAGAGGCCTTTGTGCTGGACGTAAACATGAGTGTGCTCGAAGGAGGCATCGGATTGTTCCCGCGACGCTTGATGGTGGCCGATGCCCATAAATTCCTGGCCAGAGCGATTCTTAAAGACAACGATGTTGAGCTTTCGGCGGAGCGATGAGTTTTACGGACGAGCAGTTGACGCAAGACGATTTCTTAGGCGGGTCGATCAAAATATGGCAGCCAAAAAACGGATACCGCGCGGCGACTGACCCCGTTTTTCTGGCGGCGGCGATTGGCGCAAAGTCAGGTCAAAGCGTGCTGGAGCTTGGGTGCGGCGCAGGAACGGCACTTGCCTGTTTGTGCGAAAGAATTGAGGGGCTAGATGTCCACGGTTTGGAAATTCAGGCGGATTACGCAGATCTTGCGCGGCGTAATGCTGTGGATAACGAATTGCGGTTTGCGGTGCATGACGGTGACCTGCTAAATATGCCGGAACCGATCCGCACTGCATCTTTCGATCATGTGTTCACCAATCCTCCTTTTTACGAAGCATCGGCCAGTTCGGCCCCTAAGGATGGCGGACGCGACACCGCGCATCGAATTGGTGAGGCCACGTTGAGCGACTGGATCGCCGTTGGGTTGCGCCGCCTAAAGCCAAGGGGGTATTTCACGATTATCCACCGGACCGAGCGGTTGGCGGATATCCTCGCTGCGCTGCATGGAAAGGCGGGGGATGTCCGAATTCTTCCACTCACTTCGCGCGAGGGACGCTCGGCAGGGCGCGTGATTGTACGGTCCCGTAAAGGGTCTGGGGGTGCGCTGGAACTTCTCTCACCATTAATACTTCATCAAGGTATTTCTCATTCTAAAGACGAAGATTCTTTTTGGCCCGAGGTGCGAAATATATTGCGAAACACACAACCTATAGTAATGTAGCTTTACCGTGCATTAATTCAATTCCACCTAAGGTGGATATTTGGGTGAGGTTGAATGAGAATTGGCGTTGGAATACTTGTGACCGCGATGGCCTTAACGCCACTGACGGACGGGTTCTCAAAAGCCCTCGGCACAGATCAAACGGCATTTTTTATTTGTTTCTCTCGGTATTTTGTAGCTGGAGTCATTGCGTTGGTCATTTCGGTTATCTTTCGAAGGCCAATCGAAATTCCACGCCATGACCGTCTTGGGCAGGTGTTCCGAACTGGGTTGATGATGGGTGCGATGACCGCGTTAATCTTTGCGCTGTCCGTTGTTCCACTTGCCAAAGCGGTTGGCGGCTTCTTGATCGCACCGGTCGTAGCCTCCCTGATTTCAGTACTGCTATACAAAGAAAAAATGGACGGTTTTAGGTTTACTGGTGCAATATTTAGTTTCGCAGGGGCTTACGTTATTTTGCGGCCAGAAGGTAGCTTGGAAATAGGCACTCTAATGGCCTTGTTCGGCGGATTTCTTCTGGGGGCATATTTGGCAGCAACACGGCGGGCCAGCGCGTGTGGCGACGCATTTTCGACCTTGGTGGTGCAGTGCATTCTCGGTTCGCTTCTGATCGCTCCGTTGGCATTGTGGAACGGGATTCCAACCGTTTCACTTCATAATCTGTTTTACATCGTGGCACTAGGTGCGGTTTCGGCGATCTGCCATTTCTTGACGGTGGCCGCATATAATCGCGCTGACTCCTCTGTATTGGCGCCGTTCTTTTATTTTAATATCGTGTTCGCGATACCTGTCGGGTACTTTTGGTTTAACGAGCTACCAACTCAGACAACCCTTATTGGCTTGGTTGGTATCGCTCTGGGAGGTGTCATTGCGATGCTTTCAACGAACGCCCATGTGAACCCTTTTACGGGCATTTTAGCGATCCCTTGGCAATTTGTGAAAAATTTTTCCTTGAAGACTTGATGACAACGCATATCTTTTATGGTGAGATACACTGACTACCACAACTCACCGAAGGAGATAAATATGAGCCTGACTTCCCATCTGTCCGAGCTACGTAAGAAACACGAGTCCCTATCCGGTAAGATTGAAGTTGAGCAACGAAGTCCTGGATCCGACGATTTAGTCGTCGCGGATCTAAAAAAGGAAAAGCTACGTCTCAAAGAAGAAATTGAGCGAGTCGCTGCGCAAGTTTAACGATTTGCAAGCGCGGCGATGGCTGCGCCTGTTGTAATCAGCGCTGCCGCCAGTAATAAAGTCCAACTGGCGGTCGCGTATCCTACAAGTATCAAAATAACGGTTGATAACATTGGAGCAGCATAAGACGCGACGCCCAGAATTTGAATGTCGCCTTTCTTGACACCAATATCCCAAATATAGAACGCCAGTCCGACAGGGCCAAGTCCAAGGCCAATTACAGACCCCCAACCGACTACTCCAGTAGGCCAAACAGTTTCCTCAAGCCCCAAATGTGCCAGCAAAGACAGACCCGACGCAGCGAGACAGAAGACCGCGACGCTTTCCGTCGGTGTGGCGCCAGCCAGACGGGAAAGAACCGAATAGCCAGACCATGTGAAAGCGCAAACAATTGCTGCACCGTAGCCGGCCAAATTGTCGCTGGAAAAAGCGGTGGCGCCTCCGCCGACAATAAGTGCTGCGCCACCAAATGCGACAAGGGCGCCGATGACATGCAAAGGCTTCAGGCTTTCACCGGGTAAAAGTCCGGAAAACAGGACAATCAATAAAGGCCACAAGTAAGCGATTAACCCTGCTTCGGCCGGCGGAGCCAGTTTTAAAGCTGTAAAGTAGAAAAAGTGGTACCCGAATAGTCCACCAATTCCCAAAACCCAAATTTTCCAATTTATTCCGCGTAATACTTCGAAGCCGCTACCGCCAAACGCTATCCACAGAAGCCCAATGGTTCCACCGAGTGCAAAGCACATGGCGCTTAATTGGAACGCGGGAACTTCGGACGCACCAACGGTGAGGGTTGCGAGAAGTGCCCACAAGAGCACAGCCCCGAAACCAATTAATGTGGAGCGATTTCTTGTCATTTTTTGTTGTGCGTGGCCGCAAGATCAAGGAATTTGTGAATCCACAACGCCCAATCTGCGTTATTAACCGGAAGACCCAAGGTTGCGCGGGCCTTACTGGCGTCGCCTTCGGAAAAGACATCTGGCACACGCAAACCTATCAAGTCATCGACGAAGTCTGCCGAAAATTCGGGATGGGGTTGGACGCTTAGCGCGTCCGGGTTTTCTAGGTCGCCGTAAACTAAGGCTGCAAATGGGCAGAATTCTGAGCTGGCGATTACCGTCGCCGTCTCCGGCAACTCGATTACTTGATCTTGATGTACTGCGTGTCCGGAAAATGTCTCGTCAGAACTGTGCATCCAAGCCGGCTTTTTCTCGATGGTGTAATCGTGTACGCCAAGCCCCCAGCCTTTGTGGGATTTTTCGACTTTACCACCCAATGCCTCGGCGAGAATCTGGTGGCCAAAACAAATTCCAGCCAGCGGTATTTTATGGTCAACTGAAGTTCGGATGAATTCTTTAAGGGGGCCAATCCAAGGCAAATCCTCATAGACGCCAAATTTTGACCCGGTGATGATCCAACCATCTGCGTCATCAGGGCTTTTGGGGAGTTGTCCATCCAGAACCTTGACGCTAAAAAAATTCACGTCTGGGTCAATGGCATGCAACAAACGTTCGAACATCGACGGATAATCACCGTGCTTGTCTAGCAAATCATCACTGATTTCACCGGTTTCGAGAATGCCAATTTTCATGGTAATGTCCTGATGATTTCTTAGCGTAACATACTCTAAATCACGTTTTTAAAGCGTTGGAAATCATCAATTCAAAATTAGTGCGCGGCGGAAATTACCGCCGCGCACTAAATCTTTCGCTGACCGCTCGTCTAAACTACGAACTGCCCACCGTTTGCTGACATCGTTGATCCTGTGATAAAACCAGCATCGTCGGACGCAAGGAACACGACACAACGCGCGATCTCTTCTGGTTCACCTAGGCGGCCAACCGGAATTTGTGGAATGACTTTTTCGTTGAGAACCTTTTCAGGCACGGCGCGAACCATTTCTGTACCGATATACCCAGGGCAAATCGCGTTGACTGTGATGCCTTTGAATGCGCCTTCTTGGGCCAAAGCTTTGGTAAACCCGAGGTCACCAGCCTTCGCCGCCGAATAGTTAACTTGGCCCATTTGACCTTTTTGACCATTGATCGAGCTGATGTTGATAATGCGCCCAAAACTGCGGGAACGCATACCCGTCCAGATTGGATGAGTCATGTTAAAAACACCCGTTAGATTGGTGTCGATAACTTCTTTCCAGCTTTGCGGGGTCATTTTGTGGAACATCCCGTCACGCGTAATGCCAGCGTTGTTCACCAGCACCTCGATTGGTCCAAGGTCAGCTTCGACCTTGGCGATACCTGCCGCGCATTCATCATAATCTGCCACTGACCATTTGTAAGTTGGAATGCCCGTTTCTTCGGTAAACTTGGCAGCAGCCTCGTCATTTCCGGCATACGTTGCGCCGACTGTGTAGCCTTGGTCTTTCAGTGCGATCGAGATGGCTGCGCCTATGCCGCGTGTGCCACCGGTAACTAATGCAATTCGTCCCATATTATTCCCCAAAGTTATAGATTTCAGTCGCGCTCAAGGCACATTGCTACGCCCATGCCGCCGCCGATACATAGCGTGGCAAGGCCTTTTTTCGCATCGCGTCGCTGCATTTCAAACAACAACGTGTTCAAAATACGCGCGCCAGATGCGCCGATCGGATGACCGATCGCGATCGCCCCGCCGTTAACGTTAACGATTTCCGGGTCCCAACCCATGTCTTTGTTGACAGCACAAGCTTGCGCGGCGAAGGCCTCGTTCGCTTCGACCAAATCAAGCTCGCTTGCGTCCCAACCGGCTTTTTCCAGCGCTTTGCGGCTGGCATAAATCGGTCCGGCGCCCATTATGGAAGGGTCAAGACCAACGGTCGCATAGGAAGCGATCCGCGCAAGTGGTTTGATTCCGCGTTTAGCGGCATTTTCTGCGGTCATCAGCAACGTCATCGCGGCACCGTCGTTCAAGCCCGAGGCATTTGCCGCCGTGACCGAACCATCTTTCGCAAATGCTGGACGTAGTTTCTGCATCGCTTCAATCGTGGCGCCGTGTCGGATGTATTCGTCGCTATCAACAACGATATCGCCTTTGCGGGTTTTAATGGTAAACGGCACGATCTCGTCCGCGAACTTACCCGCTTTTTGTGCAGCTTCGGCCTTGTTCTGCGAGGCGACGGCAAACGCATCTTGCGTTTCGCGATCAATTCCCCATTTTTCGGCAACATTTTCTGCTGTCGTGCCCATATGATAGCCGTTGAAGGCATCCCA
Organism: Rhodobacterales bacterium 52_120_T64; assembly: GCA_002162875.1. Lineage (GTDB taxonomy): Bacteria > Pseudomonadota > Alphaproteobacteria > Rhodobacterales > Rhodobacteraceae > NORP23. The sequence goes on from MABA01000024.1 coordinate 327,803, forward strand.
AAGACCATCTTTGACCATCGAATCGATGAACTTCATATCGCCCATCTTTTTGCCTGAGCGCAGGTTCGCGACATGTGGCGAAAGAGACATGCTTTCCTGTCCACCAGCTACGACAATCTCAGCATCGCCAAGCATAATATGTTGCGCACCGATCGCCACCGCGCGCAAGCCGGAACCACAAACCTGATTAATGCTCCATGCTGCGCTTTCTATTGGTAAACCTGCGTTAACATGTGCCTGACGCGCTGGATTTTGCCCTTGGCCCGCAGTTAAAACTTGCCCGAGGATGGTTTCGGATACGTCTGCTGCATCGACTCCGGCGCGCAGCAAGACGGCCTCGATTGCTGCTGTACCCAGATCGTGTGCTGGTGTGTTGGCAAATGATCCCAAGAAACTTCCGACGGCGGTTCGCGCGGCAGAAGCAATTACGATGTTGGTCATGGAGTATTCCTTTTGTCATGCCCTGTTTATGTGATTTGCATTGTGACTTATTGTGCGGTGCAGCGCAATAAAATTTCTAAAAGTGTTTGAAAATTGCAATATTCGGTCAGTGAGGTGTGGTTATAGATTGCAAATAAAGAACTCTGACACGGGATTCCAAACAGTTTCACGCGCCATGGATCCGGCAATCATTCCGACGTGCCCTGCATTGGGGGTAAGCAGCTTTGCCGTAGGTATTTTCCTCGACATTGCGGTTGCAACGTCAAATTGGGCTATGCTGTCCCGTACACCGCAGACATTAAGTGTTGGCTGCCGGATTGCGGATAAATCAATTTTCGCCCCCTGCAATTTCCAACTCCCGCTACCGGTTGCATTGTTCAGATTCCAGTCAATCAAAACGTCTTGGGCGCTTGGTGTCGCCAGCGGTACTCCGTCAGCTAGCCAGTCCTCAATCGCCACGAAATGATTTGCTGTGGGGCTGTCCAAATCCATGTTGCCCAATTTTCGAAATTTAACAGCCGCTTGGATCGGGTTCACGAGTGCAAATAGTTGTTGGAAAAATTCGGTCGGAATCATCCCGAAAACCCGACCCATATTTTCGATCATTTCCGCGGTTTGTCGTCCGGACACCGTTGTGCGTAATGAAGCCGCAACGCCCTTGCTTGAAGAAAAATCCCATGGAGAGGCGATCGTTGCAAACGCTCCGACATCTGCTTTTTGAAAAGATAATACGCCTGCGGCCAAGGTCCCTCCCATGCAGTAACCTAACACGCCGATTGGTTTGTCTGTTAGGTCGCTGGAAACCTCGAGGGCTGGCAATAATCGCTGTGTAGTATAGGAATTAAGGTCAAATTCGCGCTCGGAATCCGAAGGAACGCCCCAGTCGAGCAACAGCGGACGCAGCCCTTGAGAGGCCAAATACCGGAGCAACGAACAGTTTTTGTGCAAGTCTAGAATATATGCACGGTTAATCAGTGACGGGACGACAAGCACCGGAGCGCCGTTTGGATTTGTGGCCTCAGGACACCTTCCAAAGTCAAGCAGGCGTGACGAACCATTTGACCATATGGTCGGCGGATCCATGACTGCCCGCCGATACGGATGTCTCTGCCATTTCTCCAGCCCCGACACCATTGCCTTCAAGCGTTCAAGGGCGGCCTGATGAAGTATGGGGGTATTTAGATCACCGATGGATGCAGCTTGCTCATCAAGACCGGGATGCCAGTCAAGGCCTGGCGTATTGGGATTTGCCGCGTTCGCGATGGCGCTTTGATAGCCGACTGTTGCGGCGTACAAGTGGAAAATCAACGGCGAAGGATGACCCATCCGGTGTTGTGCGGATTCACCCATCTTTATTCTGTTTTTTTTGAACTGGACCGTTGGCGGCTAACAATCGAAGGTTCTCTTCCCATAAATCTAAATATCGTTCTTCGTTGACGTTGAACGGGGGCGTGTCGTCGATTGGGAGTGGTGTATTCTTCGCCATTTCATGCCCTAATATCGCTAATTTGACCACCATAACATGCCACGTTGTGTTCGCGCATGCGATATTTTCGTTGCAGTTGCGAAATACTGTACTAGATTGTTCTCAACGTAGGGGCGCGCGGCGCCATTAGAAGGGTTCCGAAATGGCCGATACAACCAAAGACACCATTGTCATTAAGAAATATGCCAATCGTCGGTTATACAACACAAAGAAGTCGAGTTATGTAACGCTGGACCATTTGGCTGAAATGGTGCGTGAGGGGCAAGATTTTGTCGTCACCGATGCGAAATCCGGCGAGGATATTACCCGTTCGGTCCTAACCCAGATTATTTTTGAAGAAGAAAGCAAGGGGCACAACATGTTGCCCACCAAATTCCTGCGTCAGCTTATCAGCCTATACGGTGACTCCGTTCAAGGGTTTGTGCCAGGTTATCTCGAAGCCTCAATGGAAACGTTTGCGAAAAATCAGGATGATCTTCGTGATCAGATGAAAGGTGTCATGGAAGGCAACCCCGCGATGACCGGGTTCGAGGCTTTGGCACGGCAGAACATGGAATGGTTCGATGGCGCGATGCGGATGTTTAAGCCAGCGGCAGCTGTTGCTGCCGACAAAACGGAACCCGCACCTGCTAGTAGCAACGAAGATGCATCAGATGTGGAGCTTGGCGACTTGAAAGCACAGCTTGCCCAGATGCAGAACCAGCTTAGTAAGCTTGTGGACAAATCTTAACGTCACCCAGCGACTTTTCGATCCTGTTCAATTTCGCGGGGCAGAGTAATCGGTTGGGCGGTGGGCTCGCCAATCAAGTATCCTTGCAAGCAATCGATCCCTAGCTTTGCCGCCATTTCGGCGTCGCGGTCAGTTTCAATAAATTCGGCAACAGTCACCATGTCGAAGTGCTTGCTGATATCGATTAGGGCGCGCACCAATACTTGGTTATCTTTATCGCAAAAAAGGTCACGGATGAACAATCCGTCTATCTTAACGAAGTCGAATCGGAAGTCTTTAAAATACCGAAAAGATGTGGCACCAGTTCCGAAATCATCCAAGGCAATGCTGCAATGTTTACGGCGAACGCGGTGCATAAATGCGGTAGTCAATTCGACATCAGACATAGCCGCGCCTTCTGTTATCTCGACTATTAGGCGCCCGCAAATGTCAGAGCAGGCGGATTCCAAGATGGCCAACCAGCAGGTATCCTGCATTGAGCGTACGCTCAAATTGATTGACAGGCGGATGTGTGGGTTGTCGCGCAGTTGCCTTAATGCCAAGCGTAAAATGCAGCGATCCAATTGTGTTCCTAGGGGAGTGTTTTCAATGAACGGCATGAATTGGCCAGCCGCAACTATCGTGCCATCAGGCATTCGGATACGGGCCAATCCTTCGTGAAATGCTACGAAATTATTAGCGCCGGCACGTACAATTGGTTGGTAGAACAACTCCATCCGGTTGTCGTTAAGGGCTTTAGAAACGCGACCGGCTTCGAGATCGCACAAGGTATTCGACATCACAGCGGGGATGTCCGCACTTTTGGTAATCTGTTTGCCGGCGCTCGCCATTGTGCCCTCCGATAGCTCTTGGTTTCGTTGCCTATCTGGGGCCGAAAGAGTTAAAGGTTCGTAAATTTTCGCGATATGTTCTTACAATGTTCGAAAAAGTTAACATGAATTGGATATTAATTTTGCTTTAAACGAGAGTGGCCAACGCGATGGCTGCATAGCTAGGTTGGTGCGTTAACCTTTTGGGGATTCAGAGGAAATTGTGTGTGCACAATGCGTACACAACCCGTACACAATGCGTATGTACAAATTATGCCGAGGACCCGTTAACCTTTTTGGGATGGGGAATGGTCCGTATGCGGACAAACCCTCCGTTCACATTTGGATACTGTACTGGACTTAGTCGCTGTTTGCGTTTCCTTCTCGGGCGCACGTCTTTATCATTTCCCGTAATTCTTCCGCATTGGGTACGAATTCAAACACGACGGGCTCACCAATTCTTCCCCACAAAGGTGGTTGACCCGGGTGGGACAGCCCAAACCCTAGGGGCTTCAATTGAATCCTAGAAATCAAAGTGGCGACCTGCAGCGAGGGAATTGGGCGAGTTGGAATCACTGAATACGGATAAGCTTCTGAGTGCTGACAGGAAAAGACGTAAAGGCGGAATTTGAGCCGCCAGTTTTTACCTCGGCGGCATACTATCGCGCGCTTATCGGTTACAACGTAGACCAAGTTACTAAGGACATATTGGCGTTGGTAGGCCATACGGGGTGAAATGCAAATGAACACAATTGTTGTTATTGCATAGACCCAAACAGCATCGCTACGACCCATACGGGCTTCAGGGTAAACTAATGGCAGCGTACACCACATGATGGCGGCCCCCCAAAAAAATCCAATATGGCAAAGCTTTTCCGTACCGACCGCCTGAAAGAAACGCCCTCCGTAAGTCGGTTGTCCCGACCAGAGAAGTTGTTCTTCTGAATCAAGAATATCTTCAAGGTCGGGTCGGATATACGTCTTGGCTACAGGGATTTGCATCTGTACGCCGTTAAACTGAACAACGTTTCCATGCAATTCAAAAAGGTCCGTTTGGGGCTCAAACCCGTCATTCCTCCATCAACGCTTGCAGCACGGCTATCGCATTCTCGCTTGCCCAGTCTGCACCACCTGTTACACGGGCGATTTCGCGACCTTCGCGATCTAGCAAAACGGTAACGGGCAGGCCAAGTGCGCCCATTCGGGTGGCTAGTTTACCTTTGGGGTCTAGCAGAATAGGGAGGTTGGTGACGTCGGCCTCGGCGTAGAATTTGTGAATGCCGGAAAGGCGATTACGGCCGGTTGCAATGGTCAGGACTCGAAAATCTTCACCGCCCAATTCCAGTTGCAATGCGTCGAGGGCAGGCATTTCCTCGCGGCATGGCGCGCACCATGTAGCCCAGAAGTTAACGAGCCGGAATTGACCGTTAGTGTCGGCGAATGTCATCTTGTTGCCGTCGATATCTTCAAATTCGGACGAGACCAACGTGGCCGGCTCTTCGAGAATTTTTAGCTTGCGCATATCATCCACTCGCATGTCGAGAATGATCTGGCGGGTTTCGGGATCAATTGCCGCCGCAGGGTTTGCACCCAATGTCAGAGCGGCGTATAGCAGGGCGGTAAGAAGGGGTCTTTTCATTTTGGCCTCGTGGATTGAACGGGTATCACTATGTCGGACAAAAAAACATCGAATGCAATGTGGGGTGGGCGGTTTGCCGCTGGGCCGGATGCGATCATGGAGGCAATCAACGCCTCGATTGATTTCGACAAACGTATGGCCCAACAGGATATCGAGGGTTCCCGCGCCCACGCAGCGATGTTGGCTGCCTGTGATATTATTAGTGATAAGGATGGCGAAGCGATCAGGGAAGGCCTGCTCACGGTATTGTCAGAGATCGAGGCCGGAGAGTTTACTTTTTCGAAAGAACTTGAAGATATTCACATGAATGTTGAGTCGCGCCTTAAAGATTTGATTGGCGAACCTGCGGGCCGTTTGCACACGGGGCGTTCACGCAACGACCAAGTTGCGACGGATTTCAAGCTGTGGACGCGGGACCAGTTTGATGCCGCGATTAGCGGGCTGGATGCATTGATGAAGGTTCTTTTGGTTCAGGCCGAAGAAGGCGCGGATATTGTTATGCCCGGGTTTACACATCTGCAGGTGGCGCAGCCAGTGACGTGGGGGCACCACATGATGGCTTATGTGGAGATGTTTGCACGGGACAAGTCGCGCATGGAAGACGCGCGGGTTCGGATGAACGAGTCGCCTTTGGGTGCGGCAGCACTCGCGGGTACGGCTTACCCGATTGATCGGGATATGACGGCGAAGGCGTTAGGCTTTGATCGGCCTTCTGCGAATTCGCTGGACGCCGTGTCAGACCGCGATTTTGCGCTGGAGTTTTTGTCCTGCGCCTCGATTTGTGCAACGCATTTGAGCCGTTTTGCTGAAGAATTGGTGATCTGGTCATCAGCGCAGTTCCGGTTCGTGGTTTTGTCGGATCGTTTTTCGACAGGCTCGTCTATTATGCCACAGAAGAAAAACCCTGATGCGGCGGAACTGATCCGCGCGAAGGTCGGGCGGATAAATGGTTCGCTGGTCGCCTTGCTGACGATCATGAAGGGTTTGCCGCTGGCCTATTCAAAGGACATGCAGGAAGACAAAGAACAGGTGTTTGATGCAGCAGACAGCCTGATGCTGGCCTTGGCGGCGATGACTGGCATGGTCGGCGATATGAAACCGAACGTCGACAGTTTGCGCGAATCGGCGGCGATGGGGTTCTCCACCGCGACTGACCTTGCGGACTGGCTGGTGCGGGAATTAGGTTTGCCATTTCGCGATGCTCACCACGCAACGGGTGCATTGGTGAAGATGGCCGAGGATAAAGGTTGCGATTTGCCGGAATTGTCGCTGAAAGAGATGCAATCAGCGCATCCCAAAATCAACCAGAGCGTATATTCGGTTTTGGGGGTAGACAACTCTGTGGCGAGTAGGGCAAGTTATGGTGGAACAGCACCAGATCAGGTTCGCCAGCAAATTGCACGCTGGAACGGAAAGTTGAAATGAGGGCAATTTTGTTATTGATCGGAATTGTTCTGCTCGGGGTAACCGCGTCTTGCGGCATAAAGGCACCACCGACATATCCAACCACCGCAATTGAGAGCGCCAAGTGATCAAAAGTGTTGTTCCACATATATAAAGGGGACCACACAATGAAAATAATTTTGCGTGCATTGATACTAGGGATGATTCTTACGCTTTCCGGTCAACCGCTGTTCGCAGATGTTTGGCGTCAGGGGGAATTTCGGGGGACCGTTATTCTGACTGTGACCGGGAATGTCGCCTTGCCAACGCGAAGCGAAAGTTCAGAAGATGTAGATAGGTTCTTCACTTATAATGACATCACCTTTGATAAAGCTGCGCAGTTCGACGTGGCCGCGTTGCAGGCCTTTCAACAAGCTTCTGTGAACGCGGACTTCCCTAAGGGAGGGCGTGTCTATTTATTCGAAGGGCCGCTGTTGAAGGATGTTCTGGATTCTGTCGGGGCAGAGGGTGAAGCCGTGACAATTCGTGCGCTGGATGGTTACGCTGTCGATATTTCGCTAGAAGATGCTTATGCGGCTGGCGCGGTTGTGGCCTTGAAGCGTGATGGTATTCCGTTTGCGATTGGGGATTTTGGCCCCACACACGTGGTTTTTCCACGGGCTGATCGCGCTGATTTGGCGGATATGAACGATGATTGGTGGGTCTGGTCAATTTACCATATCAACGTGGAATAAACACTTTCGGGGTTGGCCTGCGCCAACGCTATCCCCTATACCTAAGGCCTGATTTAGCCATATGGATCAAGCTTGATGGACCACTTTATCTACCGCAACGGCACGCTATATGCCGAGGATGTTCCGATTAGCGAGATCGCCTCCGCTGTCGAGACGCCCTTTTATGTGTATTCGACTGCGACGCTGGAACGCCATTATCAGGTGTTCGACGAGGCGCTCGCGGGTATGGACCACTTTATCTGCTATGCGATGAAAGCTAATTCCAACATGGCTGTGTTGCGTGTTATGGCGGCGATGGGCTCGGGTATGGATGTAGTTTCGGGCGGCGAATATGCCCGCGCGATTGCGGCAGGTGTTCCGGGTGAACACATCGTCTTTTCCGGCGTTGGTAAAACTCGTGAAGAAATGGCCGCAGCTTTAACGGGTGGTATTCGCCAGTTTAACCTGGAAAGCGAACCCGAAATGCGGGTGCTGAACGAGGTGGCGTTATCACTGGGCAAAGTGGCCCCGGTCACTGTGCGGGTGAACCCCGACGTCGATGCCAAGACGCATGCGAAAATTGCGACAGGGAAGTCCGAGAACAAGTTTGGCATTCCGATATCCAAAGCTCGTAAAGTTTACGCCGAAGCAGCAAGTTTGAAAGGCTTAGAGGTTGTCGGAATTGATGTGCATATCGGCAGTCAGTTAACGGATTTGCAACCTTATGAGGATGCCTTCAACAAAGTGGCTGAGCTGACCGAGGTTTTGCGGGCAGACGGCCACGATATACGACGCCTCGATCTAGGCGGCGGGCTTGGCATTCCTTATGAACGCTCTAACGAGGCGCCGCCATTACCGATGGAATATGGCGAGGTGATCCGCCGAACTGTTGGCCATTTGGGTTGCGAAATTGAAATCGAGCCGGGGCGCCTGATTGCTGGTAACGCCGGATTGCTGGTCACTTCGGTAGTCTATCGCAAAGAAGGCGAGGGGCGTGATTTTCTGATCGTCGATGCCGCCATGAACGACCTGATCCGCCCAGCAATGTATGAGGCGTATCACGATATTATCCCTGTGCTTGAGCCGGAGGTGGGTGTGGAACCCGCACCGCACGACATCGTTGGTCCCGTGTGTGAAAGCGGCGACACATTTGCCAAGGAACGCAATATGCCCGCGTTGGCAGCCGGTGATCTGATGGCATTTCGGTCTGCAGGTGCATACGGGGCGGTTATGGCCAGCGAATATAATTCGCGACCTCTGATTCCCGAAGTGCTGGTAAAGGGCGATCAATTCGCCGTAATTCGGGCGCGCCCGACCTATGAAGAAATGATTAACCGCGATACCATCCCTGATTGGATGGCGTGAGTCGCAACGACACACGCGAAAAATCGGGATGACGCGATGAACCGGCTCTGGGCAGGTTACGTTGACAATAGATACGGCAGTATCATTCGGAAGTTGCGCGTGCGACTGGCCTTGTCACGTGGCGCGCTATGGCTGGAAGTTCTGGTGCGCCAGTTTTGGCAGCTATGGACCCTACTTCTATTTTCCTACGCCTTTTTAGCGTTTAACGGGTTGCAACTGTTTTCGCAAAACTTGGGGCGCGGTCTGGTTATTGTCGTTTTGTTTGTTGGTGTCGGGTTGCTGGGTTTTGGGCTACGCGGCGTGAAAGTCCCTAGTCGAGATGCCGTAATTGATCGGCTTGACGGGAAAGATGCGCCGCTGGCCTCGTTGCGAGACCAGTCGGCGACGGGTACGGGCGATGCTTTGACGCGCGCGCTTTGGGAAAAGCATCAAACGCAAATGGCGGCTCGGGCTATTGAGTTGCGACCTTCGCCACCAGATTTGCAACTGGCACCGTTTGATAGATACGGCCTGCGTTTGATGGCGCTGGTCTGCGCGACGGTGGCGGTGTTTTTCGCCCCATCCGGCGGGCTAACTTCAGTTAAAAATACAATTTCGCTGCCGGTATTCGGCGACAACCCAACGGCAAGTATCGAGGCATGGGCCACACCACCGTCTTACACGGGCCGGCCACAGGTTTACCTTGGCGAGGTAGCGGACGGCGTTGTTCTGGAACTTCCAGTAGGTACGAATATTGTGATGCAGGTTTATGGCGGTTCCGACGACGTGGCGTTGATCGAGAATATTTCGGACACGAACGAAGTATTCTCGGGCGACAAAACGACCGTGCGTAACGCCGCGATAACCGTCACGCAATCGGGCGAAGTGGAAGTGTTGGACAATGACACGATACTGGACGCGTGGAGGGTTGTTGCGACACCGGATAACGGGCCCAATGTGATCGTGACGGATGAGATCGGGCAAACAACCTCGGGGGCACTGCGGTTCCCGTTCAAGGCGACGGATGACTACGGAATTGTGGCGGGCAGTGCACAAATTACACTGGATTTGGAGCATGTGGATAGACGGTTCGGATTAACACCGGAACCGACCTTGCGGGAGCCGTTGACGGCTAGTTTACCTCTTCCGTTTCGGGGTGCTACGGACGATATTTCAGAGGTTCTTATTGAGGATTTCAGCAAAGACCTATGGGTGGGAATGCCCATAATAATCACGTTGAGCGTGCGCGATGCTGCGGGGCAGATTGGCGAGGTCCAGACGTTTGGCACGCTGCCTGGTAAACGATTTTATATTCCGCTTGCCGCAGCGTTTGCCGAACAACGGCGGGATATGTTGTGGTCGCCAGATAATGACATGCGTGTGTTGTATGTGCTGAAAGCAATGACAAACATGCCCAGCGATTTGGGACTGTCCAGTGGCTCGTATCTGAAAATCCGTTCAGCCATTCGCCGATACGAAAGAATGCTGGCAGATGGCGTTTCGACGGATGAGCGGGATGAGATTACCGACACGTTCTGGGACATCGCTGTGTTTCTTGAGGACGGGGACCTCGGAGACGCGCTGGAGCGTTTGCGACGTGCGCAAGAGAAATTGCTGCAAGCGATCGAACAGCAGGCCGATCAGGATGAAATCGCCAAACTGATGGAAGAATTGCGCGATGCGACAGATGAATACCTGGAAATGCTATCAGCAGAGGCTGAGCAAAATCGGGATTCTGCTGAAACAGCACAACAACTTGATGGTAATGACCAATTGCGCCAGATGATGGATGAATTGCAACGTTTGGCAGAAAACGGGGAGACAGAGGCTGCGCGCCAATTGCTGGAAGAAATGCGCCAGATGTTGGAAAACGCGCAAATTGCCGAGCAGAATGGCGGAAGTTCCGAGCAACTGGATCAGATGCAAGATGCGCTGGGTCAACAACAAGGCCTGTCGGATCAAACATTCCAGCAGCTGCAGGAAATGTTGGAGAATGGCGGCGAAGGTTCGCCTGAAACGGAAGGGGCATTGGCCGAGCGGCAGGAAGCTTTGCGTGAATTTCTACAGAATTTGCAGGCCCAACAAAGCGAATCCGCCGGCGAGGCAACTGGTGAAGCCGGTGATAATATGGAGAATTCTCGCGACTTTTTAGGCGCAGGAGAGTTGGGCCAGGCACTCAACGAACAGGCCGACGCAATAGAAAATTTGCGAGAGTCTATCCGACGCTTGAGTGAGGAGCAGCAGCAAACCGGACAGGGGCGCGATGGTTTGCAAGAGGGTGACACGCAAGACCAATCTGCAAGCGAAGACCCACTGGGCCGACCATTGGGGCGCATTGGCACGTCGGAGTCGGGCGAAACCTATGTGCCCGATCAAAACGCCTCCGAACGGGCGAGAGAGTTGCTGGACGAAATTCGACGCAGGTCCGGCGATGTTGATCGGCCAGATGCAGAGATCGAGTATCTGAAGCGGCTTTTAGACCGTTTCTAGCTGAAGAATTTGGCAATTATCCAATTATAACCCTGCATCATCAAATCCCATACGTATATCCCCAGAACTTCGGCTTTGACGCGAAGAAGATCGACGAATGTCGCGTAGGTTTCCAGATATGGTCCCATGGCGGGAACGTATTCGGTAATCGCGCTGCGAGAGATATAGGCGGCGCCGAGGATCACGAAGACCAAAAGGGTTAACGAAACACCACGACGGAATCTGCGCGCAGGGGTCCGCTCCTGCAATTCTTCTTTGGTCAACTTTACGGATTTGGTCCGGACGGAATTCTTCAGGGCTTCGACGTTTGGTGTGCGCGCCCGAGGCCCTCCGAGTTCGACCGGAACATCAGAAATATCTCGCCCTGGGGACTTGGGGGCGTCTTCGAGAACATCCTCGATGGCCATTTGTTCGTTGAAGGCGGCAGCTATCAGATCGTCGTCCATTTTTTCCAGTGGCCCGCCGGGGCTGTCGGTAAACGCAGTGAAATCTGGTTCATCCTGATCAACGGACGTGTCCTCGGTTTCCGTCTCACTATCGTCGTCGCTGGTCGGGTCGTTCCAAACAAAGTCCGAGAAACCTTTATCAGGCTCGACGGCGGCGTCCCACGGGCGATCGTCTTCTTCTAGATTGTCAACTAAGATTTCCGTCTCGGCGGGCACCACCGGAGTGCTTTGAATCGGCGGCATTTCATCCGGCGGGGCATATGAAGATTCGGACGTGCGCTCGCTTTCTGAATCGGCACGAGCTTCCTGTGCTAGCGCGGCGATTTCTTTCCAGATAGGGTTTTCATCTTCATCGTCGTCAATTTCTTCATCTGCGATTGTTGTGCTTGCATCTTCCTGCAGAACGGCTACTTTTTCTTCGACTTCTTCGACTTCTTCGACTTCTTCGACTTCTTCGACTTCTTCGACTTCTTCGACTTCTTCGACTTCTTCGACTTCTTCGACTTCTTCTTGGTCATCTGATGCAATTTCGTTATCGGCTTCAGCCAATGCGTCGGCCAAACGTGCGTTGGTGGCTTCACCGTTTCTGGCTTGTGTCCAAATAGTCATGCATTCGGTGCACTGCACGTCTTGGCCTGTGAAGGCAATATCACTCTCGTCAACATCGTATTGTGTTGAACAGGTTGGACATGTAATTCGCATAACCACCTCAATAAAAATTTTGGATTCGCGAAAAACGAATCACCTATAAAAACAGTTTTACCCATGACGTCGCAGCTTTCCAAGCGTTGCTGCCAATTCAGCCGATGTTGTCTTTTGAAGACTTGAAAGATAAACCGATTCAAAGAGTTAAATTCAGGTGAGTTTTATGCTGCTTATTCGATCCCAGTTTGCCAATTTGATCATGTATCTATTGTTGGCGATTATCGGAATTTTTGGCCTACCGTTAGCGATTTGGTCTCGATCCGGTGCTTTGATTGTTATTAAAGCGTATTGTGCGTCAGTTTTCTGGACGTACCGCGTGATTTGCGGATTGCATGTAGAGTTTCGCGGAAAAGTGCCTGAGGGGGAAGTGCTGATTTGCTCTAAGCACATGTCTTTTCTAGATGTGCTGATGCTGGCTTATATGTTGCCGCGCGTGAAGTTTATTATGAAACGCGAGTTGATCTGGGCTCCGGTAGTGGGGTTTTATGGGTGGCGAATAGGATGTCCGCCTGTTGTGCGGGGCAAGAAGGGCTCGGCGATCCAGGCCATGGTAAAGCATCTAGAGGCAGACAAAGACACAGGGCAAACGATAATATTTCCGCAAGGTACGCGCGTTCTGCCCGGCGCCAAAGTTGCGTATAAAGTCGGACCAGGCGTAATTTATACACGTATGAAAAAAACGTGCTTACCGGTCGCCACAAATGTCGGGGTGTTTTGGGCGAGACGTTCAGCGGTTCGCTATCCTGGCACAGCAGTGATGGAGTTTCTTGAACCCATTCCGCCGGGTCTGGGCGTGAAAGAATTCATGTCAAAACTTGAGAATGTTATCGAAACCAATTCGGACCGCCTCATGGTTGAAGCTGGATACGATTTTAAGAAGTAACTACTTACCTTCGCCAAACAGGTCGTCGACCAGCTCTTTTAACGCTATCGCCAGTTTGTCGGCCTGCGGACCGGATGATTTAACCTCGATCTGTGATCCACACGCTGCGGCCAACATCAACAACCCCATGATGCTGTCGCCCGATGCCTCGTTACCATCGCGCGAAACTACGGCGTCGGCATCAAAGCCTTCGACAACTTCGACAAATTTGGCGGAAGCACGGGCGTGCAACCCTTTCACATTCTTGATGTCGAGGATCATAACAAACCCTTTGCGTTAAACTGTAATTTTTGTTGTGCAGTCCAGATATTTGTGGCCGGCGCTAACCGCACGAGCGACGGCTTCTTTCATGCTCATTCGACGGGCTTTTGCGAGCTTCACCAGCAATGGCAGGTTGGTGCCATATATAACGGCGCGATTATCGGCCTTGCAGGCTTCGACGGCCAAATTGGACGGGGTGCCGCCGAACATGTCAGTGACGACAACAACGCCATCACCGGTATCGACAGCCTGAACTGCGTCATTGACTTCGGATTGTTTGGCTTCGCGATCGCACTCAGCACCGATGGCTACAGATTGGATACCTGATTGCTGGCCAACAACGTGCTCCAGCGCCAAAAGATATTCGCGCGCTAAACCACCATGGGCTACAATTACTATACCAATCAATTCGGATCCGTTCCTTTCCGTGTCGCCAACGACTCAAGTTGGCGATCCAGTTCTCGGTGGCGAATAGACACCTGCCAGCCGTCATCTGCAAGCTGTTTCGCGAGGCTTTCTGTCACACTCACAGATCTGTGTTTTCCGCCTGAACAGCCAAGCCCGATGGAGAAATGAGCCTTACCCTCTTCGCGATAAGCTGGCAGTAACAAATGACACATATTGCAGAGCTGTTCGAAGAAAGCGGCATACAGCGGATCCGCGTTAACGAAATCCGTGACAGCTGTGTCCTTTCCGTTCAGATCACGCAAACCATCTTGCCAATGCGGGTTTTGTAAAAACCGACAGTCAATGATCATATCAACACCGCGCGGGGTTCCACGTTTGTACGAAAATGATTGCACTGAAATCGCAAGATTGTGGGATTGGTCGAAATCAAATATCCGCCGAATTTCGGCTTTCAGTTCATGCGGCGAAAAATCAGTAGTTTCAATCAAGATGTCAGCGCGTTCGCGAAGGCCTTGTAATAGGCCGATTTCATAGCGAATGCCGATGATCGGGGCCTCGTCAGGGGCAGCTGGGTGGCGGCGGCGGGTTTCCGTGAAGCGGCGCAGCAGAATTTCCTGATCGCAATCAACGAATACGAGCATCGGTGGCGTTTGCGTATCGCTGTCGAGAATTTTCAGAATGGCGGCAGGATCAAACCCACGCGTGCGCGTGTCTATGCCAATCGCGAGGGGGCGTTCTACCGGGCCGCCCGACAACAGGCGGGGCAGTAGATACATGGGTAAGTTGTCGATGGCTTCATAGCCCATGTCCTCTAGAATATGGATTGCGGTCGATCGTCCGGCGCCTGCGGGGCCAGTGATCAGAAGGATTGGTTTTTCCGGTTCGGTAGACATTCAGCCTCGAAGGTTGGTCACTCGATCCGACCGATCTTCATCAGTTGGTTAAGTGCGGCGGCAAGGTTTGGACTATCTTTGCCAAAAACGAGACTAATCTCAACACCCAATATCGTGTGCATACGATGCGGGGGCAAACGATCCGTTTCGGTTTGGTCAAGATCTACGACGCAGGTGATAACTGCTGTTGGTTGGGTTTTCGCGGCCAGAAGGCCGATGCCGCGGGCCTCGATCAATCCCTTGATCGCGGAAGGACAGCGGCCGGTTAACACACCGTCATGATTGGAGACATTGACGCGGTCATCTGCGATTAGCGTGGCGTCCATAGCCATTAAGGCCAAGGCCAGCGAAGACTTGCCGGAACCAGACGCGCCAACGATCAGCAAACCTGATTGACCATATGCGACAAAGGTTCCGTGCAGTGTGGATTCAACTGTCATCAGACTGGCAGTAAGACTGTGAAGCGTGCACCGGTTGGTGTGTTGGGGTCTGCTCCATAAACGTTTTCCGCCCAAATCTCGCCGCCATGTGCTTCGACGATTTGCTTGGAAATCGACAGGCCGAGGCCAGAATTGTTCCCGAAGTCCTGTTCAGGTCGGCTGGAATAGAAACGTTCGAAAACGTCTTCGAGATTATCTTTGGGGATGCCACAACCAGTATCCTCTATGACAATCGCGACCTCACCGTGTTCGTGTTGGTAGGTGCTTACGGTGACTGAGCCACCTTGCGGAACAAAGGAAACAGCGTTTGTGATCAGATTAACGAATACCTGTGCCAGACGGCTTTCAAGCCCGATTATATTCGGGGTGCTTTCGTCGAAATTTGCGACGATTGAAACCCCGTCGGCTCTTGCCAAATCCGACTGGTAATCAACTAGGTTTTGCAACGTCTTGACCACGTTTATCGAAACCATCTCGTCCGTCGCCAATTCCGCGTCCAGACGCGAGGCATTGGAGATGTCGGTAATCAGGCGGTCCATACGGTTTACGTCATCGCGGATCACATCCAAAAGACGTTCGCGTGCGGCATCGTTCTTGACTAGCCGCATCGTTTCAACGGCGGACCCCAGTGAAGTTAGCGGGTTTTTGAGTTCGTGAGCAACATCTGCAGCAAAAGCCTCGTTCGCTTCGATGCGGTCATATAGGGCAGTGGTCATGTTGCGTAGTTGTCGGGACAGATCGCCTATTTCATCAGGGCGCGAAGTCAGATCCGGGATATCGATGCGACCGGGGTTGATGCGACCGGTGTTTTGTACAGTACCCCTCTGCGCGGCCATCGCAAGCTGGCGCAAGGGGCGGCCGATGGTATTGGCAAGCAGGATCGACAGGAAAACGGATGTTAGCGCCGCCAGTAAGAATACTTCGAGGATTTGTTGCCGTTCGTTCCGGATGAAGCCGTCAATTTCCCCACCGAGTGTTGACAGAACTATGGCACCAACCATCTCGTCCCGATGCGATACAGGGACAGCGACGGTCAGGATCAATTGTTGAAACTCGTTCATCGTCGTTGCGCGCGTGGAATCGTCTGCGATCATAGATCGGATGGCAATCGCCGAGCGGAACGCCAAAAGGTAGGATTCATCAGCAGGCGCAGGGTTTGTTACGAAAACCGCTTCTAGTCGTGACCACGCGTCATTCAGAATATCACTCAGTGTATTGGTTCGTGGCGCAGAAGGTTGAGTGTCGCGACCGTACACTTCGGGGCGGGCACCAATATCGGTGATCAGGTACCCGTCAGTCGAAAACAATTGAGCACGAGAGCTAATCGGGGCAGCGAGCGCTTCGAGCGTTATGTAAAGGGCGGGTTCGTATAAATCCGAAATGCCGGAAAATTCCATTTGGTACTCGAGCGAGGTAGCTAGAACACTGGCATCAGCCTGCAGAGTTTGCCGGCGAAGGTCAATCAGGCTGGCGCGCGATTGGCTAAGAAACAGAATGCCCGAGACCAACAAACTTAGCGTGACAAGATTGAAAATGATAATCTTGCGGGTCAAAGGCGACCGTGAGCGCTTTAACGCCCCGTCGACTTGCTCGCGCACTGCGCCCGAAACCATTGAAGGTGCTGAGCGCTGAGGGGTACGACGGAGCATTGAAATTCAGGCCTCGATAAACCGATAACCGATGCCATAGAGCGTCTCGATCGAGGCAAACTCTGAATCGCCTTTGCGCAGCTTTTTGCGTAGGCGTTTGATGTGGCTGTCGATTGTGCGGTCGTCCACGTAAACTTGATCGTCGTAAGCCACATCCATTAATTGGTCGCGACTTTTGACTACACCCGGGCGAATTGCCAGCGATTGTAACAGCAAAAATTCGGTGACGGTCAGCGAAACATCGTCGTCTTTCCAGACAACTTTGTGGCGCAGCGGGTCCATTTGTAAACAGCCACGCGTAAACGAACTGTCTTCTGGTGAGCGGTGTGCACCGTTGTCTTCGGATGCTTCTTTCCGGCGCAAAATTGCTTTGATGCGTTCAATTAGCAGGCGTTGCGAGAACGGTTTGCGCATGTAATCATCCGCCCCCATCCGTAGCCCCAGGACCTCGTCGATTTCGTCATCTTTTGAAGTCAAGAAAATCACTGGCATTTCGGAGGTTTTGCGCAGCCGGCGCAGCAATTCCATGCCGTCCATGCGCGGCATTTTGATGTCAAAGACACCTAAGTCCGGTTCGTCGTTTAACAGTGAAGAAAGTGCTGCAACACCGTCTGTAAACGTGATCACCTCATATCCTTCGGATTCTAGTGCGATTGAAACCGATGTCAGGATGTTCCTATCGTCGTCTACCAATACTATTCTAGCCATTGCAGCCCCCGGTTGCTATTGGACACTTGCATAATCGCGGATGTGGGCGTGTGTTGCAACCCATCTGTTTCAATTGCATATTTTCGCGGATTGTTAAGAAGTTGTGCACTGCGACAAAATCCGCATGGATTCACAAAAATGTCATGTTATAGGGAGGGTCTTCTTTGCTGCACGATGGAATCGGCAGATTGTCGAATTTTGTTGTCGGGATTGGCCCTCCCGGTTTTGCGGTAATCTCTCTGTTAAGGGGGGTTTGTCATGGCACGCATAAACCCCTCAACATGTTTAAGGAGCGCACATCAATGGAAACAGGTAAGGTCAACCCGACCCAGACGTTAGGGAAGACAGGCATCGCGGATGTCGGCACAGTTCACTACAACCTACGAGAGGCCGCGTTGATGAACGCCGCCGTCGCGAATGGCGAAGGCGAGATCGGTAACGGCGGCACTTTTCTGGTTTCCACCGGCAAGCACACCGGGCGCTCTCCAAACGATAAGTTCGTTGT
Source organism: Rhodobacterales bacterium 52_120_T64 (assembly GCA_002162875.1). Taxonomy (GTDB): domain Bacteria; phylum Pseudomonadota; class Alphaproteobacteria; order Rhodobacterales; family Rhodobacteraceae; genus NORP23. The sequence continues at coordinate 345,757 of MABA01000024.1, forward strand.
TCGCGAAGAATCCGTTGAAGACACCATTTGGTGGGAAAACAACAAACCGATGGATCCCGCGGCATTTGATGTTTTGCATGCCGATATGCTGGCGCACCTGAAGGGTGGCGAAGTTTACGTCAACGACTTGTTTGGTGGCGCTGATCCGGCATACCGCCTGAATGTACGGGTGATAACCGAACTGGCATGGCATGGATTGTTCATTCGCCACTTGCTGCGTCGCCCCGATATGGACGAGCTGGAAACATACCTGCCCGAGTTCACAGTCGTCAACTGCCCTAGCTTCAACGCTGATCCGGAACGTCATGGATGCCGTTCGGAAACCGTGATTGCGATTTCGTTCGAGAAGAAACTGGTTCTGATAGGTGGCACTTCTTATGCGGGTGAAAATAAGAAGTCAGTATTTTCGCTTCTGAATTATCTGTTGCCTGAGAAGGGCGTGATGCCAATGCATTGCTCCGCCAATCACGCGCCTGACGATGAGGATGATAGCGCAGTATTTTTTGGTCTATCCGGTACGGGCAAAACTACCCTTTCTGCTGACCCTGAACGTGTGCTGATTGGCGATGATGAACACGGATGGTCTGATGAGGGCATCTTCAACTTCGAAGGTGGCTGTTACGCAAAAACTATAAACCTAAGTGCCACAGCAGAACCCGAGATTTACTCCACAATGTCCAGATTCGCGACTGTGATCGAGAATATGGTTTATGATCCGTACACCAAAGAACTTGATTTTGCCGATGATAGCCTGACGCCCAACATGCGGTGTGCGTATCCGCTGGACTATATCGACAACGCGTCAGAAACCTCGCGCGGTGGTGTGCCAAAAAATATCATCATGCTGACGTGCGATGCGTTTGGCGTGTTACCTCCGATTTCGCGCCTTTCACCTGCACAGGCTATGTATCACTTCTTGTCTGGCTTCACGGCCAAGATTCCGGGCACTGAAAAGGGAGTGGTTGAACCAATTCCGACGTTTTCCACATGTTTCGGTGCACCGTTCATGCCGCGCCGCCCAGAAGTTTACGGCAACCTACTACGTCAGAAAATTGCCGAAACCGGTGCGACATGCTGGTTGGTTAACACCGGCTGGACTGGTGGGCCGAAGGGCCTTGGTGGTTCACGTATGCCGATTCGTGCAACCCGTGCATTGCTGACTGCGGCTTTGTCCGGCGGCTTGAATGATCGTGAATTCCGCACTGATCCGAACTTCGGGTTTGATGTTCCGGTATCGGTCAAAGGTGTGGCTATGGTCCTTCTGGACCCACGTCGCACGTGGGAAGATGGCGCGAAATATGACGTGCAGGCCGCCAAATTGGCCAACATGTTCGCGGATAACTTCAAGCAATATGAACCGTTTGTTGATGCAGAAGTCTTGGCGGCTGCAATCAAAGGGCAGTAACGCATAACTTGACAAAACGCAGGCGCCGCTCCGAGATGGGCGGCGTCTTTTCGTTTAGGAAACCCATGGGAAACTTCGCCGTAGCATCCGGTCACCATCTGACCACCCAAACCGCCGCCGAGGTTCTGCGCGCAGGCGGAACGGCCGTGGATGCAGCAATTGCGGGCGCGTTGATGGCGTGTATTACCGAGCCGGTATTGGCCTCGCCATTGGCTGGCGGGTTTCTGATGGTGTCCCCTCCGAACGGGAAAGTGCAAATCCTCGATGCGTTTATTCAGACCCCCAAACGCAAACGCAGCCTTGCCGACACCGATATCCGCGAAATCGAGGTGGATTTCGGCCAAAGCAAACAAACGTTCCATTGCGGTGCGGGGACAATCGGCACCCCTGGGCTAGTCCCCGGGTTGTTCGAAGCGCACAGCCAGTTCGGACGCATCCCAATGCAAGAACTCGCCGCGCCGGCTATTGATGCCGCGCGCACCGGTACGCGGGTAACGGCTTTTCAAGCTGAAGTTCTAGGATATGTGGAGGCGATTTTTCAGTCTACACAAAGCGCAAGGTCGCTGTATGCGCCAGATGGCAAGATGCTGGGCGATGGCGATATTTTGACGAACCCAGATATGGCTGACGTGCTGGAAGTTATGGCGCAGGAAGGTCCGCGGTTCTTTCAGGAAGGCGAAGTTGCGCAAGCGTTGTTATCGCTGGAAGGAGGACACCTGACAGCAGTCGATCTGAAAACTTATCGTCCCATTGGCCGTAAACCTTTGCAGTTCATACGCCGTGGTGTCGAAGTTGATCTGAACCCGGCTCCAAGCCTCGGCGGTGTGCAAATCGCGTTGGCTTTGCAGGCTTTGCCGCCTAACCCCGATGAACGTATGCTAGCGCGCTGCCTTTACGAGGTGGCACGTATTCGCAAGGAAACCGACCTAGACCACCATCCTGCGAGCGGCGAGAAAATTCTGCTGGACCCCGCGATGGTCACCAGTCTTCGGAAAACGCTGATGGCGCATCAAGCTGCAACGCGGGGCACGACCCATATCTCCGTGATCGACCACAACGGTATGGGCGCGGCGTTTACGCTATCGAATGGCGAGGGGAGCGGCCTGATCGTTCCGGGCACTGGCATCATGGCCAACAACATGCTGGGCGAGGATGACCTTGTACCCGACGGCGTGAATTCGTGGCACGAGGATACGCGGCTGGCCTCTATGATGTGCCCGATGGCATTGCGCGAAAACGGAATTCTAACGATGATGGGGTCGGGTGGGTCCAACCGTATTCGCTCGGCTTTGGCGCAGGTAGCGTTGAAGCTGATTGACGAAGGATCGGCACTGGAAGACGCTGTGCACGCGCCGCGCATGCATGTCGACGATACGCCCCATATTCTTGATTTTGAGGATACCGGCACCGAAGATCGGCGCGAAGCTATATTAGCTGAATTCCCAACCGCTAATAGCTGGCCTCAACAGGGTATGTTTTTCGGTGGGGTTCACGCCGTGCGCCGGACGGCGAAGGGATTCGAAGCTGCAGGCGATAGCCGACGTTCCGGCGCGGTTTTAACCAAATAGTCCACGCCGCAGCAGGTTGAGACCTGCGATAGCCAACACAATCAACGTGATTTTACGAAACTTCGCCTGATCCAGCCTGTCGTGCACCTTAAATCCTATTGCCATGCCCACAACCGCAGGAATAATCAGCCATGCAGACAGCGGTGCGGAGATTTTGTTTAGTAAACCGGATTGAAAATGCGCGGCTGTCAGAACTATTGCGCCGACAAGGAAGGATATCCCCTGAACGCGGACCATCTCCGTTTTTGGTGTTTTCTGCGACAGAAGGTACAGCAGTATTGGTGGCCCCCAAACGCCCGACAACCCGCCGAAAAAGCCAGCAACCAAACCCACAGGCGCCTGGATTTTCGTCGCAAGACGAGCAGGGATGTTTGGTATCCATCCAACAATTTGTAGGCTCACAAAAACGGTGATGCCAACGCCCAAAATGATAAATAACGCGGTTTCCGGAATGATTACAACCAATTGCGCGAATGCATAGATTGAGAGTAGCAAGACGAGGTTTAACCGCCAATATTGTTTTAAGGACGCCCAGGCCGGACCAAAGCCGTTACGCAAAGATTGCCACATATTTGTGATCAAGCCCGGTAGTATCAGCGCAGCAATCGCAATTTCCGCAGGCATAACAGAACCGATGCCGCTAATACAAATCATGGGCAGGCCAAAACCGACGGCCCCCTTGGTGAAGCCGGCAAACAGCATTACGGCAAAAGCCGTGACCATTGCAAATAGGCCGTAGTGCGTTGTCACGATGTGCAGAGCGTCGGTCATTAGGATATGTTATCAGTGCGAACTTCAGGGTTTGCAATGTTATTCGATAACAACAATATTCCGTTGTACGGCGATACTATGAATTATTGTTGCGTATTCATTGACGGCGCCCGCCGGAAATTCTATGCTCTTCGCAACTGCACAAAACGAAACGTGCAACGCAACATTTTTAAAAGGCCGACAGGCAGTAAGGTGAGTTCAATGAGCAACGAAACGCAAACCGACGTGATATTTCCAGATCTTTTGATTCGCTGCCAAAATGCCGTTTCAGCTATCGAAAGTATTCTGGAAACGGCAAGCAAATTGATGTCTGTCCGCGTGACCATTGATGGCCGCGTTTCGAGCAAAGCGGTGGAGCAGGAACAGTTCGCTGCCCACGGCCTAAGTTGGTTGGCGACCTATGTTGAAAGCCTCCGACAAATGTTGGCGTGGGCGCGAAGGTTGGAGGCAAATAAACGTCTAGCCGAGATGGAGCTTTTGCTTTTGCAAATCGGATTTGGGGAATATTTAAGCCAGATTCGAGGCGGAATACCTATGGCGCAAGGCGAAATCGTGCGGCTGCATGATTTGGGCGTTGAGGATACCTCGGACCTCAACGGACTGTCGCATGGCAACACTGACGCCGCACGAAAACGTCTAGTCGAGCTGATGATCGAGCGTGAAGGTGTGGCGACTTTCGGTGACACAGGTTTAGACGAAGAATACGAAATGATCCGCGACCAGTTCCGCCGTTTTGCCGACGACAAAGTCGTGCCATTTGCCCACGAGTGGCATCTGAAAGATGAGCTGATCCCGATGGAAATCCTGACCGAAATGGGGGAGTTGGGAGTGTTTGGTTTGACAATTCCCGAAGAATACGGCGGATTCGGAATGACCAAAACCGCGATGTGTGTGGTGTCCGAAGAACTGTCGCGTGGCTATATCGGGGTGGGGTCGTTGGGGACGCGCTCTGAAATTGCAGCGGAGCTTATACTCGGAGGAGGTACCGACGCGCAGAAGCAGCAGTGGTTGCCCAAAATTGCTTCGGCAGAAATCCTGCCAACTGCAGTGTTTACGGAGCCGAATACGGGCTCTGACCTTGGTAGTTTGCGGACGCGGGCGGTACAGGAGGGCGGCGAATATGTCGTGACTGGCAACAAGACTTGGATCACGCATGCGGCGCGTACCGATGTGATGACAATGCTGGTTCGGACGGATCCAGATACAGAAAATTATTCAGGATTATCAATGCTTTTGGCGGAAAAACCGCGCGGCACAGAGGATGACCCGTTTCCTGCGGCAGGGATGTCTGGTGGCGAGATCGAGGTGCTCGGGTATCGCGGGATGAAGGAATATGAGCTGGGTTTTGATGGCTTCAAGGTGAAGGCTGAAAACCTGCTTGGTGGTGTTGAGGGGCAGGGATTCAAGCAGTTGATGCAGACGTTTGAATCAGCGCGTATCCAGACCGCGGCGCGGGCAATTGGGGTTGCGCAATGTGCGATGGAGCTTGGGATGAAATATGCGATTGATCGTAAGCAGTTTGGCAAATCATTGATCGAGTTTCCGCGTATTTACAGCAAGTTAGCGATGATGGCGGTCGAAATTATGATCACTCGGCAGCTTTCATACTTCGCGGCGCGCGAGAAGGATAATGGCCGCCGTTGTGACCTTGAGGCGGGTATGGCGAAACTGTTGGGGGCGCGTGTTGCGTGGATGTGTGCGGACAATGGGTTGCAAATTCATGGCGGTAATGGCTTTGCGTTGGAATACCCGATTAGCCGTGTTTTGTGCGACGCGCGAATACTGAATATTTTTGAAGGTGCCGCGGAAATTCAGGCGCAGGTTATTGCGCGGCGGGTGCTGGAGAAAGGGCGGAACTAGAGCGTTAACTATTTGCTGAAACGCCGAAAATCGTTGTGCACAACCCGTACACAATGCGTGCACAACGCGTATGTACGTTTTGCATGACGGCGGCGTTAACTATTTGTACGCTGCAACGCAGAAATCAACCGTTCCCGCGCCGACGGGATTTTATCTCTCCCCAGTGCGGGCATTAACCATTTTTTAAGGAAATGACCTGTAATATTTAGGGAATCGGTAACGTCCGTGCCTTGGGTCATCGGCTCGTCCATCCTCAGGAATCTTGGCAAAGACAGCAACAGGTCGGCGTAATCTGCGCCACCGGTGCGGCTGACAGCGCGGCCGGATTTGGGGGAGACGTAGATCAGTTCTTGTGTGGCGCCGGTGGCGGCGCATTCGGTTAGATCCAGTCCGAACCCCATTTCGGTTAACAGCGCATTTTCCCACAGGGCGTAGCGGGCGGGCCAGTCGTCGGTTTCGCCTAGGGCGTCGACGAGATCGAGGGTGCGGGCATATAGCTGCTGGTGCGCCTCGCGTTCAGGCAGACCGAGGCATAGAAACGCAGATATGGAGCCCATCGCCGCCAGCGAACCACGATCCCCCATGATTGACACAGCGCGGGATTTTATCGGATCGATCGTATAGCTGCCGAGGTGGTCCTCGAGGCGGGCTTTCCATTCCACAGACAGTTGCGCCCCCGGTTGCAGGATCGGGGACATTTTGCGCGAACCACCACCGCGCACGAGCCCAGCGTGACGACCGTGTTCTTTTGTAAATACTTCAATGATAGCGGAGCCTTCGCCATGCTTTCGCACTGACAGTAAAACCCCTTCGTCGCGCCAATCCATTTTGGAAACCTAGCCCGAAAGCCCGTCCTGATCCAGTAGGCTTCGGCCTTGTTTGTCTTCTACTTCGATTATCCAGATATCAGGGTCGTATTTGCGCTGACGTGACAGAGCATCTTCGACTTCGGCATCGGTGCCTTGCGATAACGGCGCCCAGATGCGGTTACCTTCAAGATCGTAGCTGCGCTGGAATGCTTCGGCGTTACCGTCGAGCGTGTTGATTTTAACCAGCACAGCGCCTGCACTTGCATCTCCGCGCGCAGTCAGGAATGCGGGAATATCCATCAGCCGCAGGCGCGCAAGATAGGCCTTTACCCAGAATTCGGAAGTTAGGCGCGACGTCATTTACCGTCTTTAAAGTTCAGCCCCATTTCGCTGAAACGTTCTGGGTCATTCAGCCATTTGGGGCGAACTTTGATCTGTAGGAACAAGTGGACTTCGCGGCCCAGGAACTCTTTCAATTCTTGACGTGCTGCTATTGAAACCGATTTGATGGTCTCGCCTTTTGGTCCCAGAAGGATGCCTTTGTGGCCGTCGCGCATGACATAGATAAGCTGATCTATGCGTACCGAGCCGTCTTTGCGATCTGTCCATTTTTCCGTTTCGACGGTCAACTGGTAGGGCAGTTCCTGATGCAGGCGCAGCGTTAATTTTTCGCGCGTGATTTCGGCAGCAAGTAGGCGCAGCGGTATATCTGCGATCTGGTCTTCGGGATAGAGCCACGGGCCTTCGGGCAATTCGCCTGCTAGCCATTTTTTCAGATCGTCGCAGCCGTGACCCTTTTCGGCGGAAATCATGAAGGTGGCGTCGAATTTAAATAGCGCGTTCAGCTCGGTTGACAGGGCCAGAAGTCGGTCGCTTTTTACGCGGTCGATCTTGTTGATGGCCAGAACGATGGCGCGGTCATGGACGCGCTCTTCTAACGCTTCAAGAATAGCTTTGACGCCTTCGGTGACACCACGATGGGCTTCAACCAGAAGGACAACCATGTCGGCGTCGGCGGCACCGGTCCAAGCGGCGGTGACCATGGCGCGGTCAAGATTGCGTCGTGGGCGGAATAGGCCAGGGGTGTCAACGAAGACAATTTGAGCATTGTCTTCGATTGTAATGCCGCGAATACGGGCGCGTGTCGTTTGCACTTTGTGCGTAACAATCGAGACTTTGGCCCCGACCATTTTGTTCAGCAGTGTCGATTTTCCGGCATTTGGTTCACCGATAAGGGCGACGTATCCGCAATGTGTTTCAGCCATATCAGGCCTCCAGTTCTTTGAGTAATGTGGCTGCCGCCATCTGCTGCGCTGCCCGTTTGTTTGGGGCGGTTGCGCGGGCGGATCGGCCGTTTTGTAGTTGTGCTTCAATAATGAACACAGGGGCGTGGTCTGGGCCGCTACGTTCGATTTCTACATATTTCGGGGGGGGCATGCGGCGGGCTTGTGCCCATTCCTGCAAGTCTGACTTAGGGTCAGCGGCGTTTTGTTCGGCTTGCGAGATGCGTTTTCCCCATAGGCGCAAGATCAGGACCTTGGCTGTGTCATATCCAGCGTCAAGATATACGGCGGCGATTACGGCTTCCATCGCGTCACCAAGCAGGGCGGTTTTCTTGCGGCCACCCGATAGCATTTCGGAACGTCCCAGCATTAACGCAGCACCCAGGTCGATGCCTTCAGCAACTTCGGCGCAGGTCTCTTTGCGTACCAGTGCGTTCAGACGCGGGGCGAGTTTGCCTTCGCTGGCATCCTTGTCGTCGTTCAACAACGCCTCGGCAATCACCAGACCCAATACGCGGTCGCCAAGAAATTCGAGACGCTGGTTGTCGGGCCGCGTTGTCGTGGACAGGGACGAATGTGTTAACGCCTGATGCAGCAATTCGGGTCGGGCAAACTGGTGCCCTAACCGCTGAATAAATGCCGTGGTGTTTGCCGAAAGCTTCAATCGATTGCCTTTAAGTAACGATCCGGGCGCCAGTCCCAGAATTTCCATAATGCGCTGCCAGCAGCGGAAAATACGATGCGGTCAGCGCGGCCAATGATGTTCTCAGCCGGAACAAAGCCAACGCCGGGGCTGTACCCGCGTTGGGCAAACCGGCTGTCTACGGAGTTGTCGCGGTTGTCACCCATGAAGAAGTAATGCCCGTCGGGAACGAGGAATTCTTGCGTGTTGTCGGCGTTGGACACCTCGATGTTCAAAACCTCGTGGACGACACCGTTTGGAAGGGTCTCCAAAGCGCGATCTTTGATGCAGTCGCCACCCAAGGCCGGGCGCGTGTTTGTGCAACGTGGGAAGCCCTGCTGGGGCCCCTGCTTCTCATATAGCTCCACCAATGGCTCGATCGCCACTTGCGGCGCTGCATTTCCGTTGATGAACAGAATGCTGTCTTTCATCTCGATGGTGTCACCCGGAAGGCCGATCAGGCGCTTGATATAATCTGCGCCGTGTACCGGGTGTTTGAATACCACCACGTCACCACGTACTGGATCGTTACCTAGAAAACGCTCGTCTGATCCTTTGGCGAAACCGCAGAAATCGGTTCCGAACATCGTCGGGCAGGATGCATAGGAGTATCCGTACGTATATTTGTTAACGAACAGGAAATCGCCGATCAGCAGCGTGGACTTCATGGAGCCCGACGGAATCCAGAATGGTTGGAACAACAGGGTGCGGATCAGGCCCGCCAAAATCAGTGCAAACACGACCGTTTTGACGGTCTCAAGCAAGCCACCGTCGTTAGAGGATTTAGATGCCATGGATAGTTTATTCCCTGTGTACAATTTCCGGCAGCTTTTCGCTGTTGCGATGCGCCGTGTCAAGCTATGCAGGCGTTTTTGGCAACGCCTCGATGATAACAAATGCCTGCGCCCACGGGTGGTCGTCGGTCAGGGTTACATGGATATGGGGATCGAACCCCTCAGGTGTCAACCGCGCGAGGCGTTCGGCGGCGCTGCCGGTCACATGCATAGTCGGCTGACCGGTCCGCATGTTGCGAACTTCCATTTCGTTCCATGCGATGCCCATACGAAGACCGGTCCCCAAAGCCTTTGAGCAGGCCTCTTTCGCAGCCCAGCGTTTGGTGTAGGTTTCAGTCGTTAGCAAACGGCGATCAGCTGTTGCGCGCTCGATATTCGTGAACACACGTTTCAGGAACCGGTCTCCGAACCGGTCGATTGTGCCTTGAATGCGCTCGATATTCGCAAGGTCTGATCCGATGCCGATAATCATGCGAGTTTGGTCGTTAGAATTTTAAGACTCGCAGCGCCGAACAGCGTCGCGAAGACACCGTCAAACCAGCGCCCAAGTTTTACATAAACACTCATGGCGCGTTCGGTCGAAAAAATTAGTGCATAGCTGATAAAGACGAAGGTGCTGACAGCCACGCAGCTTAGACCAACTACGATAATGTCCCGCACAGGCGCAGTTGGCGATATAACGACCGCGAATAGGGCCCCCCAAAACAAGATGGCCTTGGGGTTGGTTAGGTGAATCATCAGGCCTTTAGTGTACGCAGATTTTGCAGACCGAATCCTGAGTGGCTGTGCGGTTCCGGTTCTGGGCTGTAATGCAGAGCGTAGTGATTTCAGGGCGAGCCAGAATAGATATGCTGCCCCGACGTATCGTAGGATTTCCAGCACCCAGGCGTTGGCAATCATAACTGTGCCAAGACCCAAAGCTGCCGCCAACCCCCAAGTCGCCGAGCCGGTTGCAACACCTGCTGCCAGACTAAGCGCCGTGCGGCGACCGGATGCCATGGCGGTTCCGGCAATTGCCAGAGTGGCCGGACCGGGGCTGGCAAGGGCGATTACCCAAAACCCAAGAATAACGGCAAGCTCAATGAGGGTCATGCTACGTTTACGCCAAAGGTTTCATTGCGGGATTCGTCCATTAACGCGCGCATGCGGCGAATGGCGGAATCAAGACCCGAGAAAATCGCCTCGCCGATGATGAAATGGCCGATGTTCAATTCCATCACTTCGGGGAAGGCGGCCAGAGGTTTGACCGAGTTATAGGTGATTCCGTGCCCAGCGTGGACTTCCAACCCAAGACTGTTGGCGTAGGCCGACATTTCACGCAAGCGCTTTAGCTCGGGATTGCTTTCCTCGTACTTGCCTTCTTCAAGGGCGTCGCAATAGGGGCCTACGTGTAGCTCGATTATTTCTGCTCCGATGCGCGCGGCCGCCTCGATTTGTTTTTGATCGGCTGCGATGAAGATCGACACACGGCATCCAGCGTCGCGCAAAGGGGCGATGAAATGCGCGAGATGGTTTTCCTCGCGTGCGACTTCAAGCCCGCCTTCGGTTGTGCGTTCCTCGCGTTTTTCGGGCACAATGCAAACGGCGTGGGGCTTGTGGCGCAACGCGATGGCTTGCATTTCGGGTGTTGCGGCCATCTCGAAGTTCAGCGGAATGCTCAGGTGTTCCATCAATGCGTCGATGTCACTGTCGGTGATATGCCGGCGATCCTCGCGCAGGTGGGCCGTGATCCCGTCAGCGCCCGCTACCTCAGCCATTTTGGCGGCGCGCAAGGGATCGGGATAAGCCCCGCCACGCGCGTTACGCACAGTGGCAACGTGGTCAATGTTAACGCCTAAACGTAGGCGGCCAAGTGGTTGGATAAGAGAATTTGCCATAGGTTTCGACCTCATAAAACGGATTTGGAAATAACGATACTGCGCTTATTGGCCAGAGTCAGCCAAAGAATCGCGTTTATCGCGACGTTTTTCAAGCCGGTCGGCCATACGTATACGACGCCGGGTTTGATAGGCCGCAATTACCGGTTTTATCAGGAAGTATGTAATAGCCCCTGAAGCCAAGCCTAGAATCGTGCCGCCGATCAGATACGGGAGGAATAGGTTCGACACGAAATCCGCTAACCCGTCAGGGTGTTCAGCGAAGCCAAACCAGCTTTGTATCAATTGCCATGTGTCGGTGCTGGCTTTCCAGAACGCTGAATGCAGACTTTGAAAGTCGTCGTCTTTGGCGTTCATTCCCAACACCAGGCGCCCGAGGCTTAGCGAGGCTGCCGCGATGAACGGATAGGTGACAGGATTGCCGAACATGGTCGTGATGAACGACGCGACCAGATTAGCGCGTAAGATGTAGACAATCACCAATGCCATCGCCATATGCACACCAAAAATGGGCGAGAAACAAACGAAGATGCCGATCGCGGCGCCAAGAGCAATTTTGTGTGATGTGTCGGGCAAACGCTTCACGCGGTGGCCAACGTATTGAATGCTGCGTTTCCAACCCTTTCCGGGGGAAAAAAGGGCGCGCAACCGCTGCAACAGCGATTGTTTATCCCTTCTTTTGAAAACCATTATTCCGAGTCCTTATGCGTATTCCATAGATACTATGAGCCAATCAATATCCGAACGCCAGCGCGTTCAGCGATTTGCAGCCGGATTCCTGTATCTGACCACCGAGGCGATATCGTCGTCGGCCTCGATCGCTGTTCGGATGTGCATTAGGTGTTCTACGTCGCGAACCTGCAAATCAATGAGGATACGGTAAAAGTCGGGTTTGCGTTCAGTGAAATGGATATCCGCGATGTTGGCGTTATGCTCGCCGATCAAAGTGCAAATGCGGCCCAGCACGCCTGCACCGTTAGCCATGATGATCTCGACTGTGGTGAAATGATCGGCATCCGACATCCCTTCCGTCCAGCGCAGATCGATCCAGTTATCCGGGTCTTCTTCGTATTCCACCAACGCATCACAATCGATGGCATGCACTGTAACACCGCGGCCACGCACCATGATGCCGACGATGCGTTCGCCTGGCAAAGGTTTGCAGCACTTGCCTGAAATATGGTTTTGTCCGGGTTTCAGACCAACAACTTCGGTAGCGGGTTTCTCGCCTTTAACGGCCGACTTTTTCAGCAATTCCGGGTAAAGCGCCATGGAAAGATCGCTACCGGTAATCTGCGTGGTTCCGATTTGCGCCAGCAGTTCATCCTTGGAGGCAAACCCCATATTCTTTGCCGCCGTCGCCAAGGCTTTGTCGGTGGCCTTCTTGCCGACCTTGCCCAAGGCCACACGGGCGATTTCGGCGCCTAAGCGTATGTGGCCAGCTTTATTTTCCTCGCGCAGCGAACGCCGGATCGCGGATTTTGCACGGCCCGTTACAACGATGTCTTCCCAACTGGATTGGGGGCGTTGGCTGTCTGCGCGGATAATTTCCACAGACTGACCGTTGCGAAGGCGGGTCCAAAGCGGCACCCGCTTGCCATCGATTTTCGCGCCTACACAGCTGTCACCAATACGTGTGTGGATGGCATAAGCGAAATCGATCGGAGTTGCGCCACGTGGCAGATTGATAACCGCCCCTTTGGGCGTAAAGCAGAATACCTGATCCTGAAACATCTCCAGTTTCACGTGCTCAAGATACTCGTTTGGGTTGTCGGCACTCTCGAAGCCGTCGATCAGACCACGCAGCCAATGGAATGGATCCACGGCAAATGGATTTTCGAAACGTTCGCCGTTTCGGTAAGACCAGTGTGCAGCCACACCGGATTCCGCCACGATATGCATCTCGCGGGTTCGGATCTGAACCTCTACGCGTTTGGCATCGCGGCCCGACACTGTCGTCTGGATGGAGCGATAACCGTTGGTTTTTGGTTGGCTGATGTAGTCTTTAAACCGCCCTGGAATGGCCTTCCAGCGTTGATGTACAGCACCAAGCGCCGAGTAGGCATCGCGTTCGTCTTTGGTGATAATGCGGAAACCGTAAATGTCGGACAGGCGGTGGAAACCTTGCCCGGTCTCTTCCATTTTGCGCCAGATCGAATAGGGGCGTTTCTCGCGTCCTGTGACATGCGCTTCGACATCGCATTTGGCCAATGCGGTTTTGATGTCTTCGATAATCACCGGGATCAAATCACCGGTTTCAGCCCGCAGTGTAATAAACCGCCGCATGATCGAGTTTCGCGCTTCGGGGTTCAAAACCGCAAAACACAGATCTTCCAGTTCCTCGCGGATGTACTGCATTCCGACACGACCAGCGAGCGGTGCGTAAATCTCCATCGTTTCGTGGGCTTTTTTGCGCTGTTTTTCTGGGCGCATGTGCTTGATTGTCCGCATATTGTGCAAACGGTCGGCCAGCTTAACCAGCAGTACGCGCACGTCCTTGGACATGGCCAACAAGAGCTTACGGAAGTTTTCGGCCTGCGCTGTTTCTACTGAAGACAGCTCCAAGTTTGTTAACTTGGTTACGCCGTCCACCAACTGTGCAATTTCTTCGCCGAACCTTTTGGATACGTCCGAGTAATTGGCACCCGTATCCTCGATCGTATCGTGCAACAGTGCGGTGATAATTGTTGCGTCATCCAGCTTTACCTCGGTCAGCAGCGCGGCGACTTCGATAGGGTGGCTGAAATACGGCTCGCCTGATGAACGGAATTGCCCGTCATGCGCCGCCAGCCCAAAAGCATAGGCGGCGCGGATCAATCCGGCGTCGGTATTAGGATTATAGGCACGTACGAGACCAATTAGGTCTTCGACATCAATCATCAGGCAGGCTCCGTTAGGGGATAGTCCCCCATGCCGCAGCTTACTTGGTTTCTTGGGCTTCCATCAAGGCACGAAGCAGATTTTCCTCGGACATATCGTCTTCGGCAGCGTCGCCTTCTTCAGTGCCCATAAGCAGGGTCATCTGATCTTCTTCAGCTTCATCGACCTCGATTTGAGTCTGATGGCTTTCGATGGCAGCTTCGCGCAAATGTTCGGAAGTCAGCGTTTCATCAGCGATTTCGCGAAGAGCGATAACCGGGTTCTTGTCGTTGTCGCGCTCGACGGTCACTTCAGCGCCCAGCGAGAGTTCACGCGCACGGTGTGCAGCAAGCATCACCAGTTCAAAGCGGTTAGGTACTTTGTCGATGCAGTCTTCAACGGTTACACGTGCCATGCGTCAAGCTCCATAAGATTGGGGGCGTATTGGAAGACCGCACATTTAAGCCTCGCAACAAGGAAATGCAAGGCCGGAATGCGTGTCGTTGCACCTAAATTACCGTTATTTCGGCTAAATCAGCCGCTGGAATGGTGCCCAGCATTTCCGAAACGGTGATTCCCGTAACCGGGTGCACCCAATCTGGCGCTATATCGTTCAGAGGAACAAGAACAAAAGAGCGGTCTTGGATGCGGGGATGTGGCAGAACCAGTTGATCTGGCGTCATCGTTTGTTGACTGGATAAATCTAGTGCTTTCCAACGTTTAAACGTCTCCAGATCTGGCAGAATTATGTCATCATAAGCGATCAGATCCAAGTCACACAGCCGTGGCTCCCAGCGGTTTTCGCGGGTGCGCCCCATGGCGGCTTCGATGCGGTGCAGAGCGGCGAGTACTTCATCAGGCGTTAACGCTGTCTGTACCGTAACCGCACCGTTAACGAAGTCGGGTCCAGAGCCTGCAGGAAACGCGGGTGTGGCAAACCATTTACTGATTCGGCGAATCTGTAACGATTCCAACAGAAACAACTCTAGCGCCTTCTCCAGTGTTTCAAGGGCCGTTCCGGTGGCGGAAGGTAGGTTCGCACCTAGCGTAATCAGGCAGTAATGTTGGTTTTTATTGGTTTTTGGGTCTTGCATGGGCAACAATACCACCTATCCTAGACATAATTGTTTTGCTGGAGTGGTTTCTAATTATTTTCAGACGAAATCCAGCTTTTTCTTTGGAGACTTGAATGTTTTACCGTGACGAGCGCCTCGCGCTATTTATTGATGGGTCCAACCTTTATGCTGCCGCTAAAGCATTGGGTTTTGACATCGATTACAAATTGTTACGTACCGAGTTTATGCGTCGCGGCAAATTGCTGCGCGCAATGTACTACACTGCCCTTCTCGAAAACGAAGAGTATTCCCCAATCCGTCCACTTGTCGATTGGTTGAATTATAACGGCTATACGATGGTTACCAAGCCCGCAAAAGAATTTACGGATTCGATGGGGCGTCGCAAGATTAAAGGCAACATGGATATCGAGTTGGCTGTCGATGCGTTGGAGCTTGCGCAACACCTGGATCACGTTGTGATATTCTCGGGCGATGGTGATTTCCGTCCACTCGTCGAATCGTTGCAGCGCAAAGGTGTTCGGGTTTCTGTGGTATCTACAATCCGCTCACAACCCCCAATGATTGCGGACGAGTTGCGTCGTCAGTGTGATAACTTTATTGAACTCGATGAATTGCGTGACGTAATTGGTCGCCCACCGCGTCCTGATGATCAACAGGTTAATCGCGACGAAGACTAGGGCTGTAAATCAAACCATTGCTCCGCTATTAAGTTCAGGAATGAATTTACGGAGCAATCGATGCCCAAACCTCTGACATTATATTTGGCTGCCCCGCGCGGATTCTGCGCGGGTGTTGACCGTGCGATCAAGATTGTCGAAATGGCGATCGAGAAATGGGGGGCCCCGGTTTATGTCCGCCACGAGATTGTTCATAACAAATTTGTCGTCGATGGATTGCGCACCAAAGGGGCGGTGTTTGTCGAGGAACTGGAAGACTGCCCGACAGATCGACCTGTGATCTTTTCAGCTCATGGAGTGCCGAAATCTGTGCCCGCCGAAGCGGAAAAACGGCAGATGATCTATGTCGATGCCACTTGCCCGCTGGTTTCCAAAGTCCATATCGAGGCCGAGCGGCATTCGGTTAATGGCTTGCAAATGGTAATGATCGGCCACGCGGGTCATCCTGAAACTGTTGGCACCATGGGGCAGCTACCGGAAGGTGAAGTGTTGTTGGTGGAGACCGAGGCCGATGTCACAAGTCTAAACCCTCGTGATCCTGAAAATCTGGCGTTTATCACCCAAACGACTTTGTCAGTGGATGACACGGTGGGTATTGTTGCAGCACTGAAAGCGCGATTCCCGAAGATTATCGGACCGCACAAAGAAGACATCTGTTATGCCACGACTAACAGGCAGGAATCCGTCAAGGCGATTGCCCTGAAGACAAAAACATTGCTGGTAATCGGGGCACCAAATTCTTCCAATTCGCGTCGTTTGGTGGAAGTCGGGCAAAAGGCTGGCTGCGCCTATTCGCAACTTGTGCAACGGGCCAAGTATATTGATTGGGACGCGCTTGAGGGGATCACTTCGATCGGGATTACGGCGGGCGCCTCGGCACCGGAAGAGTTGATTAACGAAGTCGTCGATGCATTCAAGGAACGTTATGACGTGACAGTAGAAGTGGTGGAAACCGCACGGGAAAATGTCGAATTCAAAGTGCCACGCGTGCTACGCGCATGAACCGCGACGACGAAACCATCGCGTTCTATGACAACGAAGCAACGAGCTATTCGAAGTGGAGCCCCGGAGTGGCTGACTCCGGCAGGTTCAAAAACTTCGCCAACCGCATTCGCAAGGGCGGCGATGTGCTCGACCTTGGCTGTGGCGCCGGTAACGCGGCGCGCGGGTTTCATGCAATGGGGTTCAAGGTGACTGCGTTCGATGCGTCGCAAGGTATGTTGGCAGAAATCAGCAAGATCCCGGAAATAACAACGATTTGTTCGGATTTCGAAGGGCTGGATATGGTTGATACGTTTGACGGTATCTGGGCGAATTTTTGTCTACAACATGTCCCGCGCCCTGAATTTCCCGCTGTGCTGGACAAGGTCGCGAATGCGTTGCGCGCTGATGGCTGGCTATTGATTGGTATCCACGAAGGCACCGAAACACGGCGGGACAACTTGGGGCGCTTATATTGTCACCATACCGAAGCCGACCTGACGGAAGCCCTGTCAGCGCGTGGCATCAAGGTTCGTTCAGTCGCATTTGAAGACAGTATCGGTTGCGATGGGACGGCATTTACCGGTATGACGATTGTGGCCCAGAAAACAGAAGATAACCAATGATCTCGATAGAATTTTTGTTGACCGCTTTCATTGTTGTGATCGCGCCCGGCACCGGAGTCATTTACACAATCGCCAGCGGCCTATCGCTGGGTCGTAAAGCCGCCATCATCGCCGCGTTTGGCTGCACGATGGGGATTGTTCCGCATCTGTTGGCAGCAGTGTTGGGGCTTGCGGCCATACTTCATGCCAGCGCCCTTCTGTTTCAATTCGTGAAATATGCCGGTGTTGTGTTCCTGTTTTATATGGCTTGGAAAACCCTAAAGGATCGCAGTGCTTTAACGCTTGATCAGGAATTACCGGATACAGCGCTTCGTGCCATTGCCGTGCGGGGCGGTTTGATCAATATTCTTAATCCCAAGCTGTCGTTGTTTTTTCTGGCGTTCCTACCGCAGTTTTTAAGCGGCAACAGCCCGTCCGCAAAAATAGAGATGGTCCTGCTGGGGGCTGTATTCATGGTCATGACGTTTGTTGTTTTTGTTATCTACGGGATTTTCGCATCCGCGGCGCGCCACCGCGTGCTGGAAAGCCCCCGTGTTCTACGTGCATTGCGCTACAGCTTTGCAGCGGCCTTTTTTGCACTTGGCCTACGATTAGCTGGAGAAAAAGCTTAATGCCTGACTTGACGATTTACACAGACGGCGCCTGCTCGGGTAATCCGGGGCCGGGTGGCTGGGGTGCACTTCTTATTGCGAAGAATGGTGAGACCACGCTTAAGGAACGCACATTATGTGGCGGTGAAGCCGAGACAACAAACAACCGCATGGAGCTTACTGCGGCAATCGAGGCGCTGAATGCATTGCAACGTCCCTCGACTGTGACGCTGATAACGGACAGCGCATACGTGAAAGGCGGCATCACCAGCTGGATGCACGGCTGGAAGAAGAATGGTTGGAAAACTAGTGCCCGCAAACCGGTGAAGAACGTCGACTTATGGCTACAGCTTGACGAAGCCCAGACACGCCATTCAATCAGTTGGGAATGGATTAAGGGCCATGCAGGCGACTGGGGGAATGAACGTGCAGACGAGTTGGCGCGTCAAGGTATGGCTCCGTTCAAAAACGGTCGAAAGTAGCGTTGTTATTTGCGCTCAATGAACTTTTGATACAGCACGATCAAAACGACGGCTCCGAGGATTGCGCCCAATAACCCGGCGAACATTCCAAGGGCTGCCAAAAGCAGGCGCAACACCCAGCCGCCGATTAGCGCGCCGAGCACGCCCACAGCAACGGTTTGCGGAATTCCCAGATCGAGCTTAAACATTCGCGTGGCGATAAACCCCGCCGCGGTCCCTACGATTACAATAAATATCAGGTTACCCAAAATGCCCCTCCGTTGGATGGTTGAACCGTTAATATGGGGGATAATCGCATTTAAAGAAGGGATTGCGGGTGAAATTATTTACGACGCCGCGCCGTCGGCACAATTATCAACGCCCCAGCTGAACCGATAATTGCGTCAAGTCCCGGTGGTCCAAAGCTGATGCCAAACATCACGCGAAGCATATAAAACAGGAACACCCCGCCAAGGCAGATGATGAGACTGGCTAAATACCCGTTGTTGGTCAGCCCCCATTTTTCGGAAAGATATCCTACGATACCCCCGATAATCATCGAGCCAAAAAAAGCAAAAAACATGGCCGCACCTTTCAGAATTTAGTCAAACTACCGCCCGAAACGCCAACGCGCAATCGGTTAAAGGAAGGCCGTCCCCGAAGGAACTTTGGTTCCCAGCAGAAATGCTTCTGCTGGCTGCGGGCCTTTTCCGGCTTTTTGAACCTTCAACAGACGAACGGCACCGGCGCCACATGCGACTGTTAAAGCGTCATCCAACACTGTTCCGGCTGTTCCTTCGCCATCTGCAAGTTCCGATCGTAGAACTTTCACGCGTTCCCCCTCAAGCTCGAACCATGCGCCGGGGAACGGCGAGATCCCGCGGATTAGGCGATCCACCTCGACAGCCGGGGCCGCCCAGTTGATCTTGGCTTCGGCTTTGTCGATCTTGGCGGCGTAGGTCATACCTTCGTCAGGTTGCGGCGCAGCGGTCAGCGTGTCGATTTTTGCCAATGTATCCACTATCAAATTCGCGCCCATTTCGGCAAGGCGATCGTGAAGTGTAGCAGCCGTATCAGTCGCTTCGATCTGCGTAGTTTCGCGCAGCAATACCGGCCCTGTATCCAGCCCCGCTTCCATCTGCATTATACAAACGCCGCTTTCGGCATCGCCTGCCATAATTGCGCGTTGTATCGGAGCCGCCCCACGCCACCGTGGCAAAAGCGAGGCGTGGATGTTGAAGCACCCGCGTTCCGGCGCATCCAGAATGGCTTGCGGCAGGATTAAACCATAAGCGACAACAACAGCGGCTTCTGCGTTCAGCGCGGCGAACTCTGCGCGGTCTGCGTCATCCTTGAAATTCAGCGGTGTGCGAACCGGTAATCCCAACTCTTCTGCCCGCTTTTGCACGGGCGAGGGCCGAGGCTTCTTGCCTCGCCCAGCGGGGCGTGGAGGTTGGGAATAGACGCAAGCAATTTCATGCCCCGCGCTGACAAGCTGGTCGAGTACCGAGACCGAAAAATCCGGCGTGCCCATGAAAATCAACCGCATCAGCCCCTCCGCTTCATGTTTTTGGCGTGTTTGGCTAGCAGCATCTTGCGTTTGACGGGGCTGAGCAGGTGAACGAACAGTTTGCCGTTCAGATGATCGATCTGGTGTTGCACCGAGGTCGCCCAAAGGTGCACGAAATCTTTTTCGACGGTTTCGCCATGCTCGTTCATAAACCGAACGGTCACGGCGCGGGGGCGTTCGACCTTGCCGGATAGACCGGGGAGGTTCGGACTGGCTTCGTCATGTTCGTTCATCTTGGCAGAGGCATGCAGGACTTCGGGGTTGGCCATGCGAATGGGCGCATTATGTGTGCCGGAACAATCAACGACGGCCAAGCGTTGCATCACACCAATCTGGGGCGCAGCAAGACCTACGCCGGGCATGCCGTACATAGCGTTCAGCATGTCGTCCCAAATTGCGCGCGTCTCGTCTGTGATTTCCTTGACTGGCGCGCAAACCGTTTGCAAGCGTTTGTCGGGGTACATCAGGAAGGGCTTAATCACGGGCCCGCTCTTTCTTCAGTTTCTTCATCTTGTTGGTAATCATCGCGCGTTTCATCTTGCTAAGGTAATCGATGAACAGCACCCCGTCCAAATGGTCCAGCTCGTGTTGTGCCGCGGTGGCATAAAGCGCGTCAAATTCGTCTTCGTGCTTTTTACCGTCAGCATCGAGATACGACATCCGAACCAATTCAGGCCGTGTCACCGGTTCATAAATTTCGGGGATGGAAAGGCAGCCTTCTTCGTAAGTGTTCAGCTCCTCTGATTCCCATGTGATTTCAGGGTTGATCAGGATCATCGGATCGGGCGCGGCATCTTTGTCCGCGCAATCGATCACAAAGATACGTTTCATCACCCCAACCTGCGGGCCAGCCAGCCCGACACCCGGTGCGTCATACATGGTTTCAAGCATATCATCCGCGAGTTTGCGGATTTCAGCGTCTACTTCAGCCACACGTTCACAGACCTTTTTCAGGCGCGGATCGGGGTGTATCAAGATTTTTCGCAATGTCATGCGGGGCATTTAAGCGATGCGACGGGTTGGCGCAAGGTTTCCTCTTGCTCAGGGCTGCAAAATACGTAGCCTGCCGGCATTGAATTATGGAGCCTCCGCATGACTATAGATTTTGACGAAAACGTCGACCGCTGTAACACACATTCCAACAAGTGGGACGAATTGGAACGTGTATATGGCATCAATGCCGACGAAGGTATCGCCATGTGGGTTGCGGATATGGATTTCCGCTCGCCGCAATCTATTTCTGATGCGATGCAGGAAGTGGTCGATGGCAGCGTTTACACCTATTACGGCGATTTCAGCAGCTACAAAGAGTCTATTTGTAACTGGATGGACCGCCGCCATGGCTGGAAGGTCGATCCGTCGTGGATTTTAAGCGTAAATGGTTTGGGCAATGGCGTCGCGCTTGCGATTCAGGCTTACACCGAAGAAAACGACGGGGTGATTTTGTTCACGCCAGTTTACCACGCATTTGCCACTGCAATACGTTCAAACAACCGTCGGGTTGTTGAAAGCGAAATGCTGAATGAAAATGGCCGCTACACGTTAGATCTGGATGCTTTGGAAGCGCAACTTCAGGGCGACGAGAAAATGGTCATTTTCTGTTCGCCGCATAATCCGGGCGGGCGTGTTTGGTCTGTCGAGGAATTACAGGCGGTTGCTGCGTTCTGCGTAAAGCATGATCTGATTTTGATCTCCGATGAAATCCATCACGATCTGGTCTATGCGGGCAACAAGCACACCGTTATGTCGCTGGCAGCACCTGAAATTCAGGACCGCCTTTTGATCATGAGCGCGACAACCAAAACCTTCAATATCGCTGGTGCGCATATTGGTAACGTGATCATTGCCGATGAGGTGCTGCGCGCAAAATTCGTGGCCTCCATGAATGCCGGAAAAGTTTCCGCCAGCCGGTTCGGCTACCACATGGCCGAGGCTGCCTATAATGGCGGCGAACAGTGGCTGGATGAATGGTGCGTATATATGGCGGAAAACAAGCGTATATTTGACGAGGGGATTAACGCAATTCCCGGTCTCCGCTCGATGAAACTGGACGCCACTTATCTGGCTTGGGTGGATTTCGGTGACACTGGTATGTCGCAAGCCGAATTCACTGACCGCGTAGTGAAAACTGCGAAGGTTGCACCGAATTATGGCCATACGTTTGGCAAAGGCGGCGAAAACTTCTTGCGCTTCAATATCGCCACACGACGCGAGCTGGTTGAAGACGCGGTTAAGCGTATCGCTGCGGCCTTTGCCGATCTTCAATAAGTGTTATCGCGACCCGACGTTTCGGATTGCGCTTTTTGAAAATCGGCCTAGGGTTGTGGCATGACCAAAACGAATATGTCCAAGGGCGCCATTTGGCTTAGCCGGACAACACCGCCACATGTGATGACGCTTGTGCTGCTCGCCAGCATTTCCGCGTTGAATATGAATATATTCCTGCCGTCCTTACCCGGAATGGCAGCCTATTTCGATACGGATTACGGGTTTATGCAGCTGGCGATCTCGGCCTACCTCGGGATCACGGCTGTCTTACAGCTTATCATCGGCCCTCTGTCTGACCGTTTCGGGCGCAGGCCGGTATTGCTGGGCGGGTTAACAATATTCCTGCTGGCAACAATCGGCTGCATCTTTTCCCCCAGTGTCGGCGTATTCCTGTTTTTCCGCATGGTCCAAGGCGCGGTTGCTGCCGGAATGGTCCTATCACGCGCTATCGTGCGCGACATGGTGGAACCATGGGAGGCGGCCAGCATGATCGGCTACATCACCATGGGCATGTCGCTGGTGCCAATGATCGGCCCCGTACTTGGCGGCTATCTTGATCAGAATTTTGGTTGGCAGAGCTCCTTCACGCTAGTGCTAGTGTTCGGCGCATTGGTCCTGTGGCTTGTATGGGCCGATCTCGGCGAAACCAACACGCTAAAATCATCCAGCTTCAAGGCGCAGTTCAAAGCCTACCCCGAACTCATCCGCTCCCGCCGCTTCTGGGGGTACGCGCTATCGGCAGGCTTCGCGTCAGGCGCGTTCTTCGCATTCCTCGGCGGCGCCCCGTTCGTTTCGATTGAGTTGCTGGACCTAGACCCTGCCCAAATGGGCTTGTATTTCGTCTTTATTTCCATGGGCTACATGGGTGGAAATTTCCTCGCTGGACGGTTCTCCAACGTCATCGGCATGAATAGAATGATGCTGTTTGGCAGCATCGTCGCTGTGTTCGGAATGCTACTGGCAATCGGATTATGGGCGGTCGGTCTGGAACATCCGCTCTCGTTCTTCGGATCGATCATGTTTGTCGGTATTGGCAATGGGATGACATTGCCAAACGCCAACGCAGGCATCGTATCCGTTCGCCCGCATCTGGCCGGAAGCGCGTCGGGGCTTGGTGGTGCCGTGATGATCGGTGGCGGCGCAGGCTTGTCAGCGATAACCGGTGCGATGCTGACAATCGAAACAGGCGCATGGCCATTGTTATACATGATGCTTGGGTCCGCCGTGTTGGCCGTCGTCACCAGTGGATACGTGATTTATGTGGCCAGCCAGGCGGGCGAACTCGGTCATCGTGGCACCGCAAAGTAAATCTATTTCGCAAGCGCAGCATTTTCCCGTTGACATGGATGCGCAAGATTGTGATGAAACATCCCAAGCAAACGTAACTTCATTACCGCAAGGATTCTTACCATGAGCTTCAAGGTCCAACCAGCTTCCCCCGCACGCCCCAACCGTTGCCAACTATTCGGTCCTGGCTCTCGTCCTGCGATTTTCGAAAAAATGGCGGCAAGTGATGCGGATGTTATCAATCTGGATCTGGAAGATTCCGTTGGCCCTGCCGATAAAGACGAGGCGCGCGCTAACGTCATCAAAGCCATCAATGAAATCGACTGGGGCACTAAAACCCTCTCTGTTCGTATCAATGGGCTGGACACCGAATTCTGGTATCGCGACGTGGTCGATATCCTCGAGCAAGCCGGCGATCGCATTGATCAGATCATGATCCCCAAAGCCGGTTGTGCTGCCGACATCTACGCCGTCGATGCACTGGTAACCTCGATTGAGGCCGCCAAAGGCCGCACCAAGCCGATCAACTTCGAGGTCATCATCGAAACCGCTGCGGGTCTTTCCCACGTCGAAGAAATTGCCGCCTCAAGCCCACGCATGGTCGCGATGAGCCTTGGCGCCGCCGACTACGCGGCCTCCATGGGGATGCAGACGACAGGTATTGGTGGCACACAGGAAAACTACTACATGCGCACGCCAAACGGCGACAACCACTGGGGTGACCCGTGGCACGCAGTAACCGTTGCCATCGTCGCCGCCTGCCGCACCCACGGCCTATTGCCCGTTGACGGACCGTTCGGTGACTTCTCGGACGATGAAGGTTTCACCGCCCAAGCACACCGTTCTGCAACACTTGGTATGGTCGGTAAATGGGCGATTCACCCAAAGCAAATCACACTGGCAAACGAGGTGTTTACACCGTCGGAAGCCCAAGTCACCGAGGCCCGCGAAATTCTGGCCGCTATGGCCATCGCCACCGCCGAGGGGCAGGGGGCCGCGGTTTACAAAGGCCGTCTGATCGATATCGCCTCGATCAAGCAGGCCGAAGTTATTGTAAAGCAGGCCGAGATAATCAGCGGGTAGGTTCGAACTTGCAATCAAGCGGCCCTCACGTCATATAATCTAACGACAACTATATCTGGGCTGATAATATGCAAAACTATCTCGAATTCGAAAAACCGCTTGCTGAAATCGAAGGCAAGGCCGAAGAATTGCGGGCTCTTGCCCGTCAGAATGAAGAGATGGACGTCACCAAAGAGGCTAACGCTTTAGACGATAAAGCGGCATCTTTGCTGAAGGGCATGTATAAAAAGTTAACGCCATGGCAGAAATGTCAGGTGGCGCGGCATCCTGATCGCCCGCATTGTAAAGACTATATCGAGGCCCTTTTTACCGAATTCACCCCACTTGCGGGTGATCGCAGCTTTGCTGACGACCACGCCGTTATGGGTGGCTTGGCGCGTTTCAACGACCAGCCCGTCGTTGTGATTGGCCATGAAAAAGGCAACGACACCAAATCCCGTATCGAACGGAATTTCGGCATGGCCCGCCCCGAAGGCTACCGCAAAGCGGTGCGCCTGATGGACCTTGCGGATCGTTTCGGCCTTCCGGTCATCACACTGATCGATACCACAGGCGCTTACCCCGGCAAAGGCGCCGAGGAACGTGGACAATCCGAAGCCATCGCACGTTCAACCGAAAAGTGCCTCTCCATCGGCGTGCCACTGGTTGCCGTGATTATCGGCGAGGGTGGCTCTGGCGGCGCTGTGGCGTTTGCTGCAGCTGATAAATTGGTAATGCTTGAACACTCGGTCTATTCCGTGATCTCGCCCGAGGGTTGCGCATCTATTCTTTGGAAGGATGCCGGGAAAATGCGCGAAGCTGCCGAAGCGCTTCGGTTGACCGCACAAGATTTGCAAAAACTGGGCGTGGCGGACGATGTAATAGCCGAACCCGTCGGGGGCGCACAGCGCGATCCGGCGGCGGCAATTGCATCGGTTGGCGAAAAGATTTCGACGTTGCTGAAAGAGTTGAGCAAATCCGACGCCAAGAAGCTGCGCACATCGCGTCGTAAAAAGTTTCTGGATATGGGCAGCAAAGCGCTGGTTGCCTAACAGTTAATAAACTAGCGACGAAATCGTACATACGCGTTGTGCACGCATTGTGTACGGGTTGTGCACACGAATATTTCGCAATTTAGCCCAAAGGTTAACGCTAATATGTCAGCGTGTCGGAACGGGCGGATCGACGCGATAATCGTAGAATCCGCGTTGCGATTTACGCCCCAACCATCCGGCCTCGACGTATTTCACCAGCAACGGGCAAGGGCGGTATTTCGTGTCCGCCAGACCGTTATAAAGCACGTTCATGATTGCCAGACATGTATCCAGCCCGATGAAATCCGCCAGCTCCAGCGGCCCCATAGGGTGGTTCGCGCCCAGCTTTAACGAAATATCAATACTTTCAACCGTACCGACCCCTTCATACAGCGTATAAACGGCCTCGTTAATCATCGGCATTAATATACGATTAACTATAAATGCCGGGAAATCTTCAGCACTTGCAGAGGTCTTCCCAAGTTTGACAACCACGGCCTTCAACGCCTGATAAGTGCCGTCATCTGTTGCGATTCCGCGAATGAGTTCAACTAGTTGCATGATTGGAACCGGATTCATGAAGTGGAAGCCCATGAACCGTTCAGGCCGGTCAGTTGCCGCTGCAAGTCGCGTAATAGAGATCGACGAAGTGTTCGAAGTCAGGATCGTATCTGCGCCCAGATGAGGGGCAAGATTGGCGAAAATCTGGTGCTTGATTTCTTCGCGTTCGGTCGCCGCTTCGATGATCAAATCAGCTTTTCCGATTGCTGCGATGTCCATCTCCATGTGAAGCCGTGCAAGCGCCGCATCTTGTTCAGCGGCCGTAATTTTCTCACGTGAGACTTGGCGGGCAATGTTCTTTTCGATCAACGCCTGACAGGCGTTCAGCGCATCCTCCGACACATCGTTAACCATAACGTCATATCCGGCGAGTGCGAATACATGGGCGATTCCGTTGCCCATCTGACCTGCGCCGATGATCCCTACCGTTTTGATATCCATGGAAAAACCCTATGTATGTGTGCCAAAATCCCTGTGAACATAGGCTTTGTTAGGTGTGCGGGCAACCTGTTTGTGCGCTTCGTTAACGCCCTGTCAATCTTTGGGTGAAATTGTAGAGAACGAATTGAAATGTAGGGTCGTCACTAAGGGGGCAGCATGGCGTATGGCATTGCCGTTGAAGAAGCAGGAGAGGTCGATTTGTACCGTTTTGGCCGCAGTAAACAGATTTTCCGTGGTCCAAAACCCGATCTGGGAGGGGGGTATTTAACGTTCATCGGTGGCTCCGCGACCTTCGGAAAATTTGTGCGGGAACCTTATCCAAAACTGATCGAAAACCGGATAGGTACCACTTGTGTAAATTTGGGCACACCTGGTGCTGGCCCTGGCTTTTTCCTGAAAGATCCTGTGGTGCTGGAAACATGTTCGCGCTCGATCAAATGCATTGTGCAAGTGATGGATATAGCCCCGCTGTCAAACCGTATGTACGAAGTATACCCGCGCCGGAACATGCGGTTGAGGGGTGTCTCGGCAGTGCTGCGCTCGCTTTATCCTCAACTGGATTTCGCGGATTTCAGGTTTGTGTCAGCCATGATCCGTAAATTGAAAGAGGTGGACGGAGAGGCCTATGAAGTAGTGCTTGCGGAACAACGTTCGGCGTGGCTGGCGCGGATGCTGGAACTTCTACTAGATATTGAAACGGCTAAAACATTGTTGTGGATACGCCCTGACGAGGATGATGGTATGAACCAATCGGTGACACAAGAAATGATCGATGTGTTGGCATCACATGTAGATACTGTACTGACGGTTTCAGTTGGTGAGTCCAACAATCTTGGCCGAGGATTGGCGGGGCTGCGAAAGGATACCGGTTGGATGACGCGGGCAGTGCACACAAAAATCGCAAGTGTAATATCGGATGAACTTCAAGCTTTGCAGCCGCAAAAAAGGCCCGCCTGAGAAAACGGGCCTTGATCAAATTTTGTGTGATTTAACCGAGCGCTTCGTCGAGCGCTGGCACAGCATCGAACAGATCAGCAACCAGACCATAGTCCGCAACTTGGAAGATCGGAGCTTCCTCGTCTTTGTTGATCGCGACGATGACTTTGGAATCTTTCATCCCAGCCAAATGCTGAATCGCACCGGAAATACCAATGGCGATGTAAAGGTCAGGCGCAACAACTTTACCTGTTTGTCCAACCTGCCAATCGTTTGGCGCATATCCGGAATCAACCGCGGCACGCGATGCACCGACCGCGGCACCCAGTTTATCGGCAAGTTTCTCGATAATCGCAAAGTTTTCTTCGGAACCAACGCCGCGGCCACCAGAAACGACGATGCTTGCAGATGTTAGTTCTGGACGATCCGATGCCTGAACTTTGTCTTCAACCCATTCAGACAAACCCGGGTTTGCAACGGTGGAAATGTTTTCCACTGACGCCGAACCGGTCGCGCCAGCCGCATCAAAACCGGCTGTGCGGATTGTGACGACTTTCTTGGTGTCGGACGATTGGACGGTCTGCATGGCGTTGCCGGCATATGTCGGGCGCTCGAATGTATTGCCATCAGTTATGCCGGTAACATCGGAAATTACCATAACATCCAAAAGTGCCGCGACGCGCGGGAAGATGTTTTTGCCGGACGCCGTCGCAGGCGCCACGATGTGTTCATAATCACCAGCCAGCGAGACAATCAGGTCTGCGATCGGTTCGGCCAAACCATTGCCATATGCAACATCGTCGGCACAAAGAACCTTCGCAACACCGTCAAGTTTGGCGGCTTCTTCCGCAGCACCAGTGCATCCAGCGGACGCGCAAAGAACAGTTACGTCCCCCAACGCTTGCGCCGCAGTTACGGCTTTAGCGGTTTGGTCAACGGAAAGATTGGCACCGTTGGTTTCAGCAAGAAGTAGAACAGCCATTAGAGAACCCCCGCTTCGTCTTTGAGTTTAGCAATCAATTCGGCGACATCGGCAACCATAACACCCGCGGAGCGCGAGGCCGGTTCGACAGTGCCC
Organism: Rhodobacterales bacterium 52_120_T64; assembly: GCA_002162875.1. Taxonomy (GTDB): domain Bacteria; phylum Pseudomonadota; class Alphaproteobacteria; order Rhodobacterales; family Rhodobacteraceae; genus NORP23. The sequence continues at coordinate 374,313 of MABA01000024.1, forward strand.
AAAATGGTTAGCCGAGGGGCTACATCAACGCCGTAATCCGCAGGCGTTTTCTCGTCCATAGGCTTGCGTTTCGCCTTCATGATGTTTGGCAAAGACGCGTAACGCGGCTCGTTTAGGCGTAAGTCTACGGTCACAATCGTGGGCAACTTGACCTTGATCGTTTGTAGTCCACCGTCAACTTCGCGGGTCACTGTGGCGCTATCGCCGTCAATTTCCAGCTCGGAAGCATAAGTCGCTTGAGACCAGCCCAGCAATGCAGAAAGCATCTGACCAGTAGCGTTCATGTCGTTATCAATCGCCTGTTTACCAGCCAGGAGCAAACCTGGTTGTTCCTCGTCGATCACGGCTTTCAAAAGCTTCGCAACAGCAAGAGGTTCGATGTCCGTGTGGACGTCTTCCGCTGCGACGATCAAAATCGCACGGTCAGCGCCCATGGCCAAAGCCGTACGCAAGGTTTCTTGCGACTGCTTCACACCAATGGAAACAACGACGATTTCCTCTACTTTACCGGCTTCTTTCAGACGGATTGCTTCTTCGACGGCGATTTCGTCGAAAGGGTTCATCGACATTTTAACGTTTGCCAGATCGACACCGCTTCCGTCCGCTTTAACACGCACTTTCACGTTATAGTCGATCACACGTTTGACAGGCACTAGCACCTTCATTTTTGCGTAACTCCGAGTTAATGCCCTGATCACAGGGCGATTGGCCAATTAGATCGAGGTTTACCGTTTTCTCGCCTTGCGTGAAGTGAAAAAACGACTTCTGACGTCAGAATCCCCCGAAAAGTATCGCGCAGAGTGAACCAGTAGTTTTGCTGCAATGCAATAAAAACATAACGTCATGCGGTAATATTGCAGGAATTAACCAGTTATTTAGATTTTTGCTGTAAATCATTTACAACAGACAGGTCAGAAGCTGGCGCAGTGTGATGCGCCCTATCTGTGAAATCCAGAGAATTAACCAGAAGTTATTGCGTGTCCGACGTTGTCGGGCCGCTTATTTTGTTGAGAGGGATAAACATGGCGATAGATACGTATAAGAATATGATGGGTGGACTGGAATCTCCGGCGCGTCAGGCTGCGGTGGTGACTCCAGATGATATTGCTGATTTGGTCAACACCTCGCGGTCGATTTATGTGGGAACGGCGGGGGACATCTCGGTTCATATGATCGGGCAAAGTTCGGCTGTGATATTCAAGGCCGTGCCAGTGGGCATCTTGCCTATCCGTGCAGATAGAGTATTGGCGACGGGGACAACGGCCGCCGATATAGTGGCGCTGTGGTAAGGCGATGCAGCTTTCCTTGAAAATGGGGCTTGGCGGATCGCGTGTGCGCAAGACCAAGCAGTTTGATGCCTTCGCGGCATTGGGCGCACGGGACGGATTTGCCATCGATTTTACTCAAAACCGAATGGTAGTGAACGATGCTGGAAACCCGTCGAACGTGTTTGACGGCGATCCGAAAGCGAAACTGACCGTTTATGGCGCAGATCCGTGGGTCGTAGATACCGGTGGTTTGGACCTGTCGGCGACACGGGATTTTGCGGTTGCAATGGCCACCAATGCGTTTCCGTATGACCCGACGGCGCTGCACATTTACGCGCGGTTCACGCTGAACGACGCTGATAGTGTCGACCAGCGGTATCTGTTTATGGTCGACAACAGTGGTAATGACCGGTTCGCAATGTTTACCACTAGCGGCGTGGGTTTTCGGTGGGTGACGAGTGACGGGGCTAGCGCAGATACAGAGGTTTCGAGTTTAGCGTTAACGGCGGATACGGAATATCGAACGTTCTTTGGGGCCGATGCATATGGCCGAAGCTGGGTCGATGACGGGGGTGTTCAGACCACAGATCAGTTGCACTTACTGTCTGCTGCGACGCCTAGTCATGTTGGGTTGGGGGGGTATCCAAATCAGGTGCTACGCGTGCTTGACGGGCATTTGGCCGAAATTGCTGTGATCTGCGGGGATGTCATTCTGGATCGACGGCAAACGCTGGAACCACTTGTTCCATATTACGCAGCGGAAGGGGACAGCCATACGTTCAACGTCTCATTCGGCATGGTGTCGGCCGAGTTTTATCCCGCGCTTGTAGGCGCTGGCGAGGGAATCGTGGCGCGAAATTTTGGTGCCTCGGGCGAGAGCTCGGCGCAAATGTTGGCTGCCGTTGACGATTTGTTTGTCGAGGATGTCCCAAGTATTGCAAGCATATATGCGGGATCGAATGACGAGGTGACGCAGATCGTTGCGTCGCCAACCCCGACGGCGGATAGTTTCGATGTGTCTGACGCGAGCAAACTTGCGGTTGGCGGTTGGGTTAAAGTGAATAGCGAAATCCGTAAGGTGGCGTCATTAACCGGCACGTCTGTAGTTTTGGAAATGCCGCTAACCATAATCCCTATCGCAGGAGATGATTTGGCTGTGGACACTTTCACCAACATTTCCAAGTGGATTGAGGCGGTGAAGGTGAAAGGGGTGGCGCGTGTGGTTGTAATTGGCTCGCACTATCTGAATTTCGCAAGCGGCGGGGATACGGTTAACTCGGAGCAGTCGTTGCGCGCGTCTGTCAGAGTTGTGCAACGAGCGGCGGCAAACGCTGAAGGGGCGGAGTATGTGGATACCTACGCCCACATGAGGGCGCTGATTTTGGCAGGCGGCGTGGTGCAGGGCGACTGGGCGGTTTGGCATCAAGGGGCGACAAACACACATCTTACACCGGGTGGTGAGGTGGTATTGGCGGATGCTATCCGGGCCGCGCTATTTTAGCGCTTTGTTAACGGTTGGCGCCGGGGACCCATAGCACGTCTTCGGCGCCATTATTATTTGCTGCGCGGGATGCAACGAAAAACCAGTCGGATAGGCGGTTAAGGTATTTGACCGCCGCTGGATTTACGCTTTCCGTTTCGGATAACTCTACTGCCAGACGTTCGGCGCGGCGCGATACTGTCCGGCACAAATGCAGATGGGCAGACAAAGCGCTGCCACCGGGCAGGATGAAACTTTTCAAAGTTGCCTGTTTGCGGTTCATAACGTCAATTTCCGCTTCAAGACGCGCAACGAGTGGTTGGTTTACGCGCAAGGGTGGGTACTCGGCCTCGGCGTCGGATTCCATTTCCGGGCGACACAGGTCTGCGCCAAGATCAAATAGGTCGTTCTGGATACGGGACAGGGCGACGTCCATATCACCGGTTGCATGCAGTCGTGCTAGCCCTACGGTGGCGTTGGTTTCGTCGACCGTTCCATAGGCGTTAACACGTGTTGAGTTTTTGGCGACGCGGGTTCCGTTCCCGAGCGCAGTGTCGCCTTTGTCACCCGTGCGGGTGTAAATCTTGTTTAGCGTTACCATTTTAGCCCCCGTTGCGTAGCCAGATATATAGCATGATTAGGACGACGGCCAAGAATTGCAAGCCGATCCGCCAGCGCATGATAATGTTGGCGTACTTTTTGTGAAATTCGCCGCTCTTGGCGAAACTGCCAACGCCAAGCATCAGGACGCCTAGCACTGCAATGCAGGCTAGAATGATTATATAAAATAATGGATCCGAGGTCATGGGGTGCTCCTATTTCGCTGTTTTAGGCCATTCTAACACATTTACTGTCGCGACAAGACGGCATCGAGAAGGCGGGTGGGAAAGAAGCGGCGCATCGCTCCGCTGATGTGCGTAGCAAGTGTTACGAAATACCTTGGATTTGGACGTGCGGATTCGAGCGCGTGGATCAATTTCTTGGTCACAGCCGCCGAGGGTAGTTCGGAGAAATCTTTCTTGCCAACGGATGCTTTGCGTTTCTTGAGCATCGCCTTGTAAATATCTTTACGATTGGCGCCTTCAATATCAACCCATTTCTCGAATTGTATAGTCGCATTCTTGCCAAAATCTGTTGTGATCGGGCCGGGTTCAATAAGGATAAATTCCAATGAGCTATCCTTATGCTCCATTCGCTGTGCATCGACCAGTGCTTCGAGGGCAAACTTGGTCGCGCAATATGATCCGCGATATGGTGTTGAGACGAACCCCAATACCGACGAGTTGAACACCACGCGCCCGTGCCCTTGTTTACGCATCGCTGGGATCAGGCGATTGGAAAGGTCGATTTGGCCAAAGACGTTGGTCTCGAAAATATCGCGCAGCGCATTACGGGACAGATCCTCGATTGCGCCGGGAATTGCGTAAGCGCCGTTGTTGAACAGGGCGTCTAAGGTGCCGCCCGTCCGCGAAAGCGTTTCGTTGATTGCAGATTCGATGCTGGATTCGTCTTGGTAATCCAGTCGAAAACTTTCCAGACCCTCATCGCGCAGGCGTTCGCAATCTGCCTCGGCACGGCAAGTGGCGAAAACCCGCCAGCCGCGTTGTTTCAAGGTATGCGCTGCGTCGTAACCGATACCGGACGAGCATCCGGTAATTAAAATAGATTTTTGGGTCATGGATTACCTTATCAAACGTGGGCCGCAGCCTTGCACATATTAACCAGTTTGGCTTCTGCCAGTTCCGCCGTTAGTAGACCAAGTCCGCAGTCGGGCGCAACCACCAGACGGTCGCGGTCGATGTGGGAGAGGGCGTGCTTTAAACGTGACTCGATTTCATCGACAGTTTCAATTCGGCTGCTAGCGATTGCGATAGCGCCGAAAATCACAGTTTTATGTTGCAGTTTTTCCAATAAATCAAGATCGTTGCAGCAATGCGCATCTTCGATGGAAATTTGATCAAAAGCTGCGGCGTCGATGGCGGCACTAAGCTGGTGATAGCTGTCGGGGTCAGCCTTTTTATAATCCGTGTCGTCCAGATGATTGGGATAGCCGCAGCACATATGTACGATGCGGGTGACGGATTTGGGTACACCGTGGAAGCACCTCTCCAACCCTTCCATGCCAAAATCCAATGCGTCGCTAACTTTGCGTGCGAACAGCGGCTCGTCGACTTGGATGTATTGGCAGCCTGCATCGACCAGTGCGAGGATCTCTTTATTAACGGTTTCCGCGAGCGCGGCGTTCAACTTCGGGCGGTCGTCGTAGAAACAATCCGCCGTGGTGTCCATTATGGTTAACGGACCGGGCAGGGTGAATTTCACAGGCACAGAACTGACACTCTGGCTGGCGAGCCAGTCGTGCGCTCCATAAGCCTTGCCATTGTGGGTGATCGCTTTGCGGATCGCCGGCAGGTCGGTTTCATATGCGCCGTCACGCAATACGCGATGTTCCAGCTTGTCGAAATCGAAACCTTCGAGGTGGCGGCAATGATAGTGGATGTAATTCTCGCGGCGGACCTCGCCGTCCGTGGGAATGGTGATGCCGGCGCGAAGTTGGATGTCGATGACTTCTTTAGCTGCGCGGACGAACAGGGCCTCGTGTGCTTCCTTGTTTTTCGCGATGTCGGCGGTGTAATCCAGCGTGGTTTGCGCCGTGTTCATGCCACCCGTTTCACGCGAAAGGTCGAACCAGTCGCGTACAGGTACGTAGTTTGGTTTTGGGAAAGCCCCGAGTGTAGTCGTTTCAAGCGGTTTTAGTTTTGACATGAGATTCCCCAATTCAGATTTCTAACGGATACGCTAGCTTTGGGTGAAACTGCCTGTCAACCTGACCTGTCGTTTTTGGGTCAAAGTTGTTTTCCCGCTGGACCCCTAATCAGGACCGCTATACACAACATGTATGGCAAAAAAGACTGACACCCCCGATATACCTGATGGCGGCGCGATGACGTCCGAACCCTTGCGTCGTGCTCTTGGGGATAGGTATCTGACGTATGCATTATCCACGATTATGCACCGTGCGTTGCCGGATGCTCGTGACGGAATGAAACCGGTGCATCGGCGGATTATGTACGCCATGCGCGGGCTTAAGCTTGACCCGACGGGCAGTTACAGAAAGTGTGCCAAGATTGTGGGGGAAGTGATGGGTAACTATCACCCTCACGGTGACCAAGCGATTTACGACGCGTTGGCGCGTCTGGCACAGGACTTTTCGGTGCGCTATCCGCTCGTCGATGGTCAGGGAAATTTCGGTAACATTGACGGCGATAACCCCGCGGCACAGCGGTATACCGAGGCCCGCTTGACCCATGCCGCCGTTGCGATGATGGAAGGGCTGTCCGAGGACGCAGTTGATTTCAAAGACAATTACGATGGTTCCGAGCAAGAACCGGTCGTGCTGCCCGCCGCTTTCCCACAACTGTTGGCGAACGGTTCCACCGGTATTGCTGTGGGCATGGCGACGAATATTCCGCCCCACAACGTAGACGAGCTGTGTGTTGCTGCGCTGCATTTGATTAAGTCGCCAAACGCACGGGATGAAACGTTGGTAGAGATGATTCCCGGACCGGATTTCCCGACGGGTGGCGTATTAGTCGAACCACGCGAAAACATTTTGAACGCCTATAAAACCGGACGCGGGTCTTTCCGTCTACGCTCTAAATACGAAATCGAGGATCTCGGGCGCGGGATGTGGCAGGTTGTGGTCACGGAAATTCCGTATCAGGTGCAAAAATCCAAACTGATCGAGAAGATCGCCGAGGTTATCAACGCCAAGAAAATTCCAATTTTGGCGGATGTACGGGATGAATCTGCCGAGGATATTCGATTGGTGCTGGAACCGCGTGCCAAGACGGTTGATCCGACGGTTTTGATGGAAACGCTGTTCAGGCAGACCGACCTCGAGGTTCGGTTCTCCATGAACATGAATGTGTTGATTGACGGGCGAACACCGCAAGTATCAACTTTGAAAGAGGTTTTGCGCGCGTTTATTGACCATCGTCGGGACATACTGCTGCGCCGCTCAAAATTCCGACTGGGTAAGATTGATGCGCGTCTTGAAGTGTTGGAGGGGTTCATTGTCGCCTTCCTAAATCTAGACCGCGTGATCGAAATCATTCGGTATGAGGACGAAGTTAAAGCGACTCTGATCTCTGAATTCGAGCTGACAGATGTGCAGGCCGAGGCGATTTTGAACATGCGCCTACGCTCGCTGCGCAAACTTGAAGAAATGGAACTGCGCAAGGAGCGGGACGCATTGCTTATTGAGCGTGCCGGGATTGAAGATCTGCTGGACAGCGAAGACCTGCAATGGGCGAAGATTTCTGAACAGCTACGCGAGACCCGCAAAAAGTTCGGCAAAAGCGCCGAGGGTGGCGCGCGGCGCACCGAGTTGGCCGATGCGCCCGACTTTGAAGAAGTGCCGATCGAGGCGATGATCGAGCGGGAACCGGTTACGGTCGTGTGTTCGGCTATGGGCTGGATCAGGGCGCTTAAGGGGCATGTGGCGCTGGATCAGGATTTGAAATTCAAGGATGGCGATGAAGGCCGGTTTATCTTCCATGCGGAAACCACCGACAAAATAGTGGCGTTTGCTAGCAATGGGCGTTTCTACACGATTGCCTGTTCCAACTTGCCCGGCGGGCGCGGCATGGGCGAGCCTATCCGCCTGATGGTCGATATGCCGAACGACGCCGACATGGTTGATTTGTTCATCCACAAGGCGGGGCGCAAGTTGTTGTTGGCGTCCTCGGCCGGGGATGGTTTCGTGGTGGCAGAAGACGACGTGATTGCACAAACGCGCTCGGGCCGTCAGGTGTTGAATGTTAAGGTTGGCGTGCGGGCGATGATTTGTAAGCCAATTGATGGTGACCACATCGCTTGCGTTGGCTTGAATCGGAAAGTGTTGGTTTTCCCTCTGGCAGAGTTGCCTGAAATGGGACGTGGCAAGGGTGTTCGGTTGCAAAAATACGCGGATAAAGAAGGCGAGCTGTCGGATGCGAAAACGTTTAATCTGACCGATGGTCTTAGCTGGAAAGATCCGGCCGGGCGCACCCGCACAGAGACCGAGTTGAGTGACTGGATTGGCAAACGGGCTGCTTCGGGTCGGATGGCACCTCGTGGTTTCCCACGAGACAACAAGTTTACGGAAGAATAAAATATGAGCAAAAAGCTGGTAGTGGTAACGGGCGCTGCGCGAGGAATCGGGCTGGCAACGACGCGGAAATTTCTGGCGGAGGGCTGGCGAGTAGCCATGTTCGATATCGACGTTGAGACCTTGAACGCGGCTGTTGCCAGCCTTGCGCAACCCGATGATACGCTGACCGTTATCTGTGATGTTTCGGTGCCGGATCAGGTGGCGGCAGGTGTCGCTGCGATTGACGCGAAATTCGGGCGGATCGATGCCTTGGTGAACAATGCGGGTATCGCAGACTTTCTTCCAATTGCGGATACTGACATTGAAACGTGGTCTCGGATCATGGCTGTTAACCTAAACGGCCCGTTCATTTGCACCAAGGCTTGCACTCCGTTTTTACTAAAACAGGGTGGTGCCGTCGTGAATATCGTCTCGATCTCCGGCTTGCGCGCCAGCACCTTGCGGGTGGCCTACGGCACCAGCAAAGCCGCGTTGATCCACCTGACCAAACAGCAAGCTGCCGAGCTTGGTAATGAGGGCATTCGCGTGAACGCGGTGGCCCCCGGCCCGGTTGATACCGAGATGGCTAAGAAGGTGCATTCTGCCGAAATCCGTGCTGATTATCACGATGTTATCCCGCTCAACCGGTACGGCTTGGAGGAAGAAATCGCCGAGGCTATCTTCTTTCTGTCCTCCGATAAAGCCAGCTATATCAATGGGCAGGTGCTGGCGGTTGATGGCGGGTTTGAATCCACGGGCATCGGCCTGACTTCGCTTCGAAAGGCGTGACGGCGGGGGTTCATCCCGTTAGGCTCGATTCTAAAACATAAGGAATTTCCCATGACCCACGCGCATATGAATTTACCTAAAACAACTGCGAACTACGTTCCGTTATCGCCCATTTCTTTCATGAACAGTGCGGCGCGGACGTTTCCTGACCACACAGCGGTAATTTATGGCGACATACGGCGAAGCTGGTCACAGACTTACGCGCGGTGTCGGCAGTTGGCTTCGGCGTTGACTAAAGCCGGGTTGGTGAAGGGCGATGTTGTTGGTTACATGGCGATGAACACACCGGAGCTTTACGAGGGGCATTTCGGTGTGCCGATGGCGGGCATGGTGCTGAATGCGTTGAACTATCGCCTCGATCCAAAGACTATTGCCTATATTATTGATCACGCGCAGATCAAATTGTTGATAACGGACCGGGAGTTCTCGGATACGGTAGAAGCGGCGATTGCGATGGCGGAGGGCTCACCGATATTGATCGATATTGATGACCCTGATGCAGAGGGCGGCAAGTTGTTGGGGACGCAAAATTACGAGGAGTTTGTCGCGGTAGGTGACGCGAATTTTGCTTATGAGGGGCCGGTGGACGAGTGGGATACGATCAGCATTAACTACACTTCCGGGACAACGGGTAATCCCAAGGGTGTCGTTTACCATTATCGCGGTTCCTATCTGAACGCGCTTGGTAATACTCTGGAATGGAATATGGCGGCGCATCCGGTGTATCTGTGGACGCTTCCGATGTTCCACTGCAACGGCTGGTGCTTCCCTTGGACGGTTGCTGCGAAGGCTGGCACGAATGTATTCATGCGTAAGGTTACAGCGGCGAATATATATGACGGTATCGCGGATCATGGCGTAAATCACATTTGCGGCGCGCCGATTGTGCTCAGTTTTATGATTAATGCAACGGACGAAAAACGGCCCTTTGATCATCTGTGCAAGGTGATGACGGCTGCGGCGCCGCCGCCCGCGAAGGTTCTGCAATCGATGAAAGAAGAGGGGTTTGATGTAACCCACACCTACGGCCTGACCGAAATCTACGGCCCTGCGGTTGCATGTACGTGGCATGAGGAATGGAACGACATGCCGATTGGTAAACAGGCGAATTTGAAGGCGCGACAGGGCGTGGCTTATGTGGTGCAGGAAGATACCAAAGTATTGAACCCGGACACCATGATCGAGGTCCCGCACGATGGCGAAACCATGGGCGAAGTGATGATGCGTGGGAACATCGTCATGAAAGGGTATCTGGACAATCCCGACGCCACCAAGGAAGCATTTGAGGGGGGGTGGTTCCACTCTGGCGATCTGGGTGTGGTGCACCCCGACGGCTATATCCAGCTTAGGGATCGGGCGAAAGACATCATTATTTCAGGAGGCGAGAATATCTCTTCCATTGAAATCGAGAGCTGCCTTTACGACCATCCGTCCGTTCTGGCCTGCGCCGTGGTTGCGCGGCCCGACGACAAGTGGGGTGAAACCCCCTGCGCATTTATTGAGCTGAAACCAGACACACAAGCAACCGAGGCCGAGATCGTCGCCCATTGCAACGAACATCTGGCGCGGTTCAAAGTGCCAAAAACGGTCGTGTTTATGGAGGTTCCCAAAACTTCGACAGGCAAAATCCAGAAAGTTCCTTTGCGGGATATCGTGAAAAAGCTTTGAGCATAAGGCCTGCAGTACCATCGGATGCATCCAGCCTTGCCGCTATCTCGATCGAGGTATGGCTCGGGACATATATTCGTGAAGGCGTGAACGCGTTTTTCGCGGATTATGCGTTGGGAGAATTCACCACTACCAAATTCGAGGCTATGCTGAAATCTCCGGAGGAGACGATTTTGGTCTCGGAAAATGTGGTTGGTATTGATGGGTATATACGTGTGGCCAAGGGGCGGGCAGCCCCGGTTTCAGGATGTTCGGATACCGAACTCTCGACGTTATATGTGCAAGGGCGACATCAGGGTAAAGGGATCGGATTGGCGTTGTTGAACGAAGCGCTGGGGCTTGTGGAAAACCCGTGGCTGGCCGTGAATGCTGAAAACGAATATGCTATTGCGTTCTACACGGCACAGGGTTTTTCAAATGTTGGGCAGACATATTTCAACATTCAGGAAGAGGCGTATTTGAACCATCTCCTCGCATATAGGGGGTAGTCATTTGGACCACTTGCCAGCATCACGGATCGCGGTATTTATGGAGGCTCCAATTGTCGCGATAGAAAAATTCAGAAAATTCTCCTTCGAAATATGGCAACAGGGCTCTGAGGAATGAGTATTGTTTTGGTCGTAGCGTCGGCTGATGACGCCGATAAACTCGCCACACTTAGAGTAAATGCGATGCGGGAAAGCTTGGAAGCAATGGGGTTGTTTGATCCAAGTCGCGCGCGCGCCCGATTTCTGGATCGGTTTGATCCAAGCGTTACGTACAAGATCATGCGAGGCCAACACATCGCCGGTTTCTTTGTCTTGAAATCTTACCCGGATCACTTGCACCTTGATCATCTATACGTTGCAAATGCCGAACAGGGCAAAGGTGTTGGTCGCGAAGTGATGGAGTATGTCAAATCCTGTTCCCGCGAACAGTCATTGCCGGTTCGCCTATGTGCTTTGAACAAAAGTGTCGCTAATAAATTCTACGCTAACCAAGCCTTCAAAGTGACACATACCGACAAGTTGGATACCTATTATGAATATGACCCGATGCAGCAATTACTAACGTAGGGGAATACTCGTGGAACTTTGGGTCCTGATCGCAATTGGCGCGGCCTTTTTGCAAAATGTTCGCTCGGCGTTGCAAAAGCACCTGAAAGGGCAACTTAGCACGACAGGCGCGACTTTTTCGCGATTCATCTTTGCGGCTCCGCTGATTGTCGGTGTCCTTGTGACGTTGGTTTTTGCTGGCGGGTACTCGATGCCGGTACCGAATACACGTTTTGCTGGGTTTATGATGCTGGGCGGGGTCTCTCAAATCACTGCAACCGCGCTGCTGGTACATCTATTCGGATTGCGGAATTTCGCTGTAGGGACGACGTTGTCAAAAATGGAAACGGTGCAGGCAGCGCTTTTCGGAGTTATCGTTTTAAGTGATGCGATTTCGCCTTTGGCTGTGGTGGCCCTGTTAATCAGCCTCGCTGGTGTGGGGTTGATATCGTCAACTAACGGCCAGAGCGGCGGCGTTTTCAACCGGAGTGCTTTGATAGGGATAGCATCAGGAACGGCGTTCGCGATTTCAGGGATTAGTTATCGGGGGGCATCGCTATCACTCGGAAGTGGGGACTTTTTGATACGGGCCACATTCACACTAGCATGCGTTCTGCTTTTTCAAACTTTGATAATGCTTGTGTGGTTACTTTGGAAAGATGCGGGGCAAATTGGACGTGTGTTTAAAAGCTGGCGTGTATCTTTGTGGGTAGGGGTAGCGGGCGGATTTGCATCACTCGGTTGGTTCTCTGCAATGACGTTGCAGAACGCGGCGTACGTAAAGGCAGTTGGGCAGATTGAGCTGTTGTTTAGTTTCGCGGTCTCGGTGTTGATCTTTCGGGAACGGTCCAGTGGACGCGAGGTTGTAGGAATTATCCTCGTTAGCCTTGGGATATTGTTGCTGCTGCTTTGGAAATAAGCAGCAGCAAACGTTAGCGTTGGCCGTAATATAAGCCGACGACATGTTCTGCTTCTGCGAAGAATAACCAGCGTTGGGCGAACAAACCAACGAGGTGGATCATAATAACAACCAGCCCAAGCACATGGCCTGATGGCAATGCCAACAGCAACACAGCAGGGATTAACGAGCCGAGCGTAAGTGCAATGATCCGCAGTTTCATGATGTGCTTGCGACCGATCACGTGGATCATCTCGCTCATCAAATAGTTGGTGCCGGAGTGTGGCTTTTCCAGCAAGCGCACTTTGCCAAGGAAACCGAGGCCCGTGGCTGTACCCATATCTGAACCGGTTTTGGCGAACGCGCCGTCCCCTTGCACCCACGTTACGACCTGCACGACAGCGAGTGCCAGCATCAGCCATCCGGCCAATGTCACTTGGGCCGTCAGCAATGCGCCACCTGCGAATCCGTACAGAAGGTATAGAACCGAAGTCATAGGAGAGTGCCAACGTGGTACCGATTTCATCTGTGCATAAATCATCGAGGTGCTGTAGATCGTTACCACAGCGAGGGCTGCGGCGAGGCTGCCAAGCGCCGGGTTGCGCACATCCGTGAATATCCACATCACGGCGTAGATGCCGAAGACTGCCATTGTGACGATCGACAAAATGCCTTCGCGTGACAGCCAGCTTGAGCGCCATTGGCGTAATGCTTTTACGAAGCGTTCGGGGTGGCCAAGGTGGAACAGCGAGGAAAGCAAACCGCCGCCAGACAGTGCGTACGCGACGGCTACAAAGACAAACGCGACCCAACCGGACACGTCCAGAAAGCCGAGGCCAAGGAACACCATCATGCCGAAACCAAGGCCTGAAAGTGCGGTGAAGATGATTACTGAAGGTGCTGGATGCATCAGAGTTTCTCCAATGTACGGTCGAGCCAGCCGAGGAAACCGCCGGTCTCTTCGGGTTGACGTGTCAGAAGGGGGGCAAGGATATCGATTTGCTCGATGTCCGTTTTTGGACGCGGTGGCAAGTAGCGATTAACGGGTTTGGTGCCTTGTTCCGGCATCAATTCCATCCCCCCACGTTCCGCCGTAAGGATCGACACGTTGCTTTCCGGATCTGCGAAATCACCGAAATGGCGCGCGCCTGCGGGGCAAGTTCGAACGCATGATGGCACGCGGTCTTCCTCGGGGATGTTCTCGTTGTAAATCCGGTCTACGCAGAGCGTGCATTTCTTCATCACCCCTTCGGCGGCGTCCATTTCGCGGGCACCGTATGGGCAGGACCATGCGCAGAGACCACAACCGATGCAGTCGCTCTCGTTCACCAAAACGATGCCGTCTTCAACGCGTTTGTAGCTGGCACCGGTTGGGCAAACTGTGACGCAGGGGGCGTCTTCGCAGTGCAGGCAAGATTTCGGGAAGTGGGTAACCTGTGCGGGTTTGTTTTCCTGTTTAACCTCGAACGTGTGCACGCGGTTCAGGAACGTCCCGACGGGTTCTGCACCGTAAGCATCCATGTCCGAAAGTGGTGCGCCGTAGTTGCTTGTGTTCCATTCCTTGCAGGAAATCACACAGGCGTGGCAGCCGACGCAGGTGTCCAAATCAATGACCAGTCCGAGTTTCTTCTCGGTGGATTGTGGTAAAGTAGTCATGACCACACCTTCCCGTATTCAACGTTTTTCGGACCGCGACCAACAGGGGATTCCTGCGGAGCGATGTTTGGTTCTGACTGCAAATTCGGTGGGGTCGCCGTTTTCTCGATTTTCACGCGTAGGTCAAACCATGCGGCCTGACCCGTTACCGGATCGGAGTTAGCCCAGCGTTGTCCATCACCTTTGGAAGGTAAAAGTTCGTGGATGAGGTGGTTCAACAAGAAACCTTTGGTGGTTTCAGGGGCATCATCCTGCAACGCCCACGCGCCTTTGCGTTTTCCGATCGCGTTCCATGTCCAAACAGTGTTGGAGTTTAACGCTTCCATCAACGCAACGGGCACTGTGATGGCTCCATGAATCGACGAAACTTTCGCCCAATCACCATCTTTGAAACCGTTGGCTTCCCAGATGTCAGTCGGAACATAAAGCGGGTTGTGGCCGTGAATTTGGCGCAACCAGGCGTTCTGTGTGCCCCAGCTATGGTACATCGCCATTGGGCGTTGTGTCAGGGCGTGGTGTGGGTACTCAACGTTATCTACAAGGGTTTGCTCGAAAGGTTCATACCAAATCGGCAGAGGGTCCATGCTGGCGCGAACCTGCTCGCGTAGGTGTTCAGGCGGTTGAATGTCGCCTTTGCCCTCGGCTGCGAGGCGGAATTTTTGCAGGGTTTCTTGGTAAACATCGAAAACGTAGGGCTGGACAACGTCGTACAGCCCGCGCTCAACCGCGTAATTCTGGTAGTCCATGTTCCATGGCTTGAAATAAGAGGCCTCCTCAGGGATGTGGTCAATCCAGAAGCCGCCGTTGTCGATATAAGCTTGGATCTGGTTCGGATTCGGCTCGCCGCGCCCTTTGCCTTTGCCATCCTCACCACGGAAACCAGCCAGTGGGCCAACACCAGGGCGGCGTTCGTGGGAGACGATATAGTCGGCGTAATCTTCGAACTTGTCGGTGCCATCGTCGTTCACAAAACCCGGCAGGCCGAGCTTTGCGCCAAGCTGGATAAGGGCCGTCTGGAAGCCGCGCACATCGCGGTCCGGTTCAACCACGGGCCAGCGAATGCTGTCTGCAATGGCGTCGGGTTCGCAAATCGGACGATCCAGAAGGCTGATGCAATCGTGGCGCTCAAGATACGTCGTATCAGGGAAAATAAGGTCCGAGAAAGCAACCATTTCAGACGAATACGCATCGGAATAAATGATGTGCGGGATGACATAATCGCCGTTCTCATCTTTGTCTGTCAACATGTCCATCACGCCAGTGGTGTTCATCGACGAGTTCCACGACATGTTGGCCATATACATGAATAGCGTGTCGATTTTGTAGGGATCGCCTGCGTGCGCATTAGAAATAACCATGTGCATCAGGCCGTGGGCCGACAGCGGATTTTCCCATGTAAAAGCCTTGTCGATGCGTTTGGCTTTGCCGTTGGAATCCAACGCTAAATCCTCTGGTCCACGTGGATACCCTAGATGTGGTCCGTCCAGCGGTTTACCAGGGGTGACTTTGTGGTGCGGTTTCGGGTGGGCTGATACTGGTTTCGGATAAGACGGCTTAAAGCGGAAACCACCCGGAACTTCGACCGAACCCAGCATGATTTGCAAAGTATGCAACGCCCGCGCGGTCTGGAATCCGTTGGAATGCGCCGAAATTCCGCGCATCGCATGGAAAGATACAGGTCGCCCGATCATCTGCTCGTGCTTTTCGCCACGCATATCAGTCCAAGGACGATCGAGAATGATCTGCTCGCCAAAAGCCACGCGCGCCAATTCGGCGGCAATGCCTTTGATACGATCAGCCGAGATGCCAACGCGGTCGGCGACGGCTTCGGGGGTGTATTCATCAGCCAGATATTTGTCAGCCAGCAACATGAAGGACGGTGTGCACGACACGCCGTTAACTTTATATGAACCCTTCATCGCGGGTTTGACACCTTTGGCATCCCACGCGACGGGTTCATTTTTCACACGGTCCCAGACCTGTTCTTTACCGTCAGAATCGCGGATGAAAAGTCCGTGCTCGTCGCTATTCTGGTCCTGATTAACCAGAAACGGCATGTTGGTGTAGCGAATCAGATAGTCGAGATCAACGTTTCCAGACTTCAGTAATTCGTGGATCATCGACAGGATAAACAGACCGTCGGTGCCCGGCGTAATGCCCACCCATTCGTCAGCGATCGCATTATAGCCGGAGCGGATCGGGTTCACGCCAATTACCTTGGCGCCGCGCTTCTTCAACTTGCCCAAACCGATCTTAATCGGGTTTGAATCGTGATCCTCGGCCACGCCAAAGAGCATGAACAGCTTGGTGTGCTCCCAATCGGGTGCGCCGAACTCCCAGAATGCGCCGCCCATCGTATAGATGCCACCAGCCGCCATGTTCACCGAACAGAAACCGCCATGAGCTGCGTAATTCGGGGTGCCGAACGCCTGCGCCCACCAACTGGTGAAGGACTGCGATTGGTCGCGGCCTGTAAAAAACGCCAGTTTTTCAGGGGCTTTTTCGCGGATCGGTTTCAACCAGCCTGTGGCGATGTCGAAGGCCTCATCCCAGCTGACTTCTTCGAACTTACCTTCACCACGCTCACCAACACGTTTCATCGGGGCGCGAAGGCGGGAAGGTGCATAATGTTGCATAATGCCAGCCGAACCTTTGGCGCACAGCACGCCTTGGTTTACTGGATGATCTTTGTTGCCCTCTATATAGGCGACTTTGCCTTCGCGAAGGTGGACATTAATTCCGCAACGACAGGCGCACATGTAGCATGTGGTGTGGCGAATCTCGTCACTGACCTTCGGCGAGGTGTCGAGTTGTGGCTGATTATGCATGGTCATTTTGACGACCGCCCTCCCGTTATTTAGGTGCGCTCTTGGGGCACCTCATTTTATTAATATGCAAACAAGGCTGACCATATTTCCAGTCAGCATTTTGCATAGGTCCAGCCTCTCTCGGAGGAACCGCTGGCGTGCAATATATTTAAACATGCTAATTTATGCAATTGTAAATACAAAACTAATGCACGCCGAATAATCTGTGCCCATTTTACCAATACTAATTGCCGATAAGCGGAAGGTTTGCCGCGCGTTCCAGATAACTTTTGTCGACAACACTTTCGTAACTTTCGAGGGCACTTGCTGCCACATTTTGATTAACGAAAAAATCTGCCAGAACTTTCATATGAAGCTGCGCGTCACCTCCCATCCACTCAACACCCAGTTTTTCAGTGGTTGAAGGAAACTCGAACCCGTTCATCGAAGCAGTAACAGCGCTTTCAGTCATGTTTAGTCGACCGGCGATCTTTGGGATCATGCGGGAAGGGTTGGCCGTGAAACTGGAATTCAGTTCGGCCGTTATTTTCAAAAAGGTTGCCACAACTTCGGGGTTATCGGCGCCAAAGCTAGGTTTTATTACGATCGTATCGTAGTTTTTGACGCCGATTGCGCTTTTTTGATCGTTGTCTAGAAGCAGAGTGCCAAAATCTAGCAGGGTGTCGAGGGCTGGTCCCCAGCCGCAAGCGATATCCACCTTGCCCTGCGCCAGCGCTGCTGCTGCCTGCGCGGGCGGCATGTTGACTAGCTTCACGCTCGATGGCGCGACGCCGAAATGTGCTAGCGCCTGATTCAGATTGAAATGCGCCGTCGTCCCAACTGCGAGCGCGATGGTTGCACCGGTCAATGTCGCTGAATTGGTCGCGGAAAACCGTAAGTCTGGATGTGCGACACAATTTTCGCCAGCGGGGTAAGATACAGCGATGTCGACGATTTTGAAGTCAAGACCTGCCGTGGCAACCAACAAAAAAGGTACCAGACCTTGAGAAAGCGCTATCTGGATTTCTCCGGTTTCCAGTGCCGCGAACATATCGGTACTGGAATCAAACGCACTCCATTCGGTTTCTGCCCCAAGCATTTCGTCGTATGCGCCGGAGGATTGATCGTAATGCGCAGGCAGAGGCCATTCGCTGAAGTATCCGACTCGAAGGGTTTCTTGGGCTTGCACCGTTGAAAAGAAAGAAAGCAGCCCGAGGGTGAACAAGACAAAGTTTTTCATGTAGTCGGGCCTTGGTTGGATTCGTGTAATTGGGTTTATTGGAATACGCTCGTTGTAGCCTTAAACCAGTGTCATAACAAAGGAATTATTATGGCGTCGGCGAAAATCCGATTGACAGTTGACGTGGACCGCATTCCCATGGAACCTAACGTTAAAATGGAGTTTGCATGGCCTCTATCGATACGATGAAATGGTTGGAAAGTCAGTCGAGCATAAGCAGTGTTCGCGCTGCTGTGGTTGACCTAAACGGGGTGTGGCGTGGGAAACGGTTACCAGTAGCACAAGCGCAGAAAGTTTTGTCGGAAGGGGCGCGGATGCCGCTTTCAATTAGCTCGGTCGATATTTGGGGCACTGACACTGATAACAATCCACTGGTATTTGACACTGGCGATGCCGATGGATTTGCGCGGCCGACCGGGCGCGGGTTGATCCCGATGGGTTGGCTGGAACGTCCGACAGCGATGGTTCCTTTGTGGATGTGGCGGGAAGACGGAACACCCTCGCCTGTCGATCCACGGCAGGTTTTGGCGCGGGTGCTGGAACGATATAAAGCAGCAGGGCTGACAGCCGTAACCGCGATGGAGCTGGAATTTTACCTAACCGATCCTGCAAATGGGCAGCCTTTGCCACCGCGTTCGCCGGTAACAGGGCGGCGGTTGGACGGCGATAACGTTCTTTCGATCGACGAGATTGATACGTTCGAGTCTTTCTTCGCGGATGTGTACGACGCTTGTGAACATCATGAGGTTGCTGTCGATGCCGCCATTGCCGAAAACGGGACAGGCCAGTTCGAAGTTAACCTGATGCACTGCCCGGACCCGATGAAGGCCGCAGACGATGCAACATTCTTTAAACGGTTCGTCAAAGGTATTGCCCGCAAGCACGGGTTTGCGGCGTCTTTCATGGCGAAACCATATCCGGATCTGTCCGGCAGTGGTTTGCACGTGCATTTCAGTATATTGGACCGCGACGGAAACAACATTTTCGACAATGGCGGGGATGAAGGAACGCCAGCTATGCTACATGCCGTAAATGGTTTGATGGAGGCGATGCCGGAGTCTGGTTTGATCTTTGCGCCGCACCTGAATTCCTATCGCCGGATGGCGCCGGGTGCACATGCGCCAACAGGGATTTGCTGGGGTTACGAGAACCGCACCGCGGCTATTCGAATTCCGGGTGGCCCAGCCAAGGCCCGCCGGATCGAACATCGGGTGGCAGGTGCAGATGCGAACCCGTATCTGATTTTGGCTTCTGTTTTGGGGGCAGCGTTGGAGGGCATCGAAGCAGGGCGTGATCCGGTTGATCCGATTGTTGGCGATGCTTATTCCATCGAAATGTCGCAGTTGCCGACCGATTGGGGGCAGGCGATCGCGCTGTTCGAGCAAGGAAAAATCAATGCCTCGATATATCCCGATCTGATGCGGCAGGTGTATGTTTTGGCCAAGCGACAGGAACTAACCGGTTTCGCTTCACGTATGACAGATTTCGAAATTGCGACCTACCTTGAGGTTGTGTGACATAGGAAAAAACCAGAAAATACTTGATTTACCGACGAAATCTGGTGCCAACATGCAGATATAAGGCTGAAACGGGGTAATTGAATAAAACTTGGGAGACTATTATGAAACGTACTTTACTACTCGCAACAGTCGCTACGGTTGTCGCTGGCTCTGCAATTGCGCAGGATAACGTTGTAAATGTTTACAACTGGTCCGACTACATCGCCGAAGACACAATCGAGAAATTCGAGGCGGCAACAGGAATCAAAGTTGTTTACGACGTCTTCGATTCCAACGAGGTTTTGGAAGCCAAAATGTTGACTGGTAGTTCTGGCTACGACGTCGTGGTTCCAACTTCGGACTTCCTGCAACGCCAAATCGCCGCTGGTGCTTATCAGCCGCTCGACAAATCGAAACTGCCAAATCTTGCGAATATGGATGCGGATTTAATGGCGGGTGCCGCTGTGTATGACGCTGATAACGAATACGCCACGATCTACATGTGGGGCACTACGGGCATCGGATATAACGTCGGTGCTATCGCCGAACGCCTTGGCGAAGACTACGAGGTTAATAGTTGGGATCTGGTGTTTAACCCCGAAATCGTCAGCAAACTCGCTGATTGCGGCGTAACAATGTTGGATGCACCAACCGAAATTCTTCCGGCGGCTATGAACTATCTTGGCCTTGATCCACGCTCCACGAACAAAGCGGACTTTGAAGCTGGTGCTGCCTTACTTGAATCGGTTCGCCCACACGTCCGGTATTTCCATTCCTCACAATACATCAACGATCTGGCAAATGGAGACGTTTGTGTGTCTGTCGGTTGGTCTGGCGATGTTTTCCAAGCACTTTATCGTGCGGAAGAGTCTGAAAACGGTGTTGAAATCGGTTATGTAATTCCAGACGAGGGTGCATTGCAGTGGTTCGATATGCTGGCCATTCCTGTTGACGCGCCGCACTCGGATAACGCACACACGTTCATTAACTTCATTATGGATGCGCAGATCACTGCCGATATTACCAATTATGTTTGGTATGCGAACGGCAACGCGGCCTCCATGCCGATGGTTGATCCGGAAATCACGTCTGATCCGGGCATCTTCCCGACAGAAGCTGCAAGCGCGAAACTGTGGAGCTCGAAGGTTTATGACGCGCGTACAGACCGCGTCGTGACACGGCTTTGGACTAAGGTGAAAACCGGTCAATAAGGCACATCGCAGGGCGTGATTTTGCGCCCTGCTTCCCCAAATTTTCCGGAGGTCCGATGGCTGAGCCATCCTTAGCTGCCGACGCCAAACCGTGGAAAGAATCCACAGCGACGCCGTTCATTCGCATCAAAAACATCACCAAGAAGTTTGGTGAGTTTACTGCCGTGGACGACATCATACTCGACATTTACAAAGGCGAACTGTTCTGCCTTCTCGGTGGATCAGGTTGCGGTAAATCTACGCTGCTGCGGATGTTGGCGGGGTTCGAGACGCCCACCTCCGGCACCATAGAAATTGATGGGCAGGACGTGGCGAATATCGCTGCTTTTGATCGCCCGACCAACATGATGTTTCAGTCTTACGCACTTTTTCCGCACATGTCCGTTGAAAAGAACGTTGTATACGGTCTGCTACGCGAAGGTGTACCTAAAGCGGAAGCGATGGACCGAGTTTCCGACATGTTACGTCTCGTTAAATTGCAAGATTTCGCGAAGCGCAAGCCGCATCAACTGTCCGGTGGACAACAGCAAAGGGTGGCCTTGGCCCGATCCTTAATCAAGCAGCCAAAACTTCTATTGCTTGATGAACCGCTCGGTGCACTCGACAAAAAGCTACGCGAAGAAACGCAATTCGAGCTGATCCACATTCAAGAATCCCTCGGCGTGACCTTCATCGTTGTGACCCACGATCAAGAAGAGGCGATGACCCTTTCCACCCGCATCGGGGTGATGGATGCTGGGAAAATCGTGCAGGTGGGTGAACCGCCGCAGATTTATGAAAACCCGAATTCCAAATTCGTCGCCGACTTTATCGGTTCCGTAAATATGTTTGAGGGAACGGTTGATGTGGCCGTCTCCGACACCCTTCGGATTAAGTCGCCAGAGGCTGGCATTGATTTGCTTGTGGAGCCGATTGCTGGGCTGAAAGCCAATCAAAATGTCTCCGTTGCGATCCGACCTGAACGGATTGCCGTGACCCGACACAAACCCGAAGGGGCTGCGAATATCGTCGAGGGCGAGGTCGAAGAGGTCGCGTATTTAGGCAACCTCTCCATCTACCGTGTAAAACTCGCCAGTGGCAAAATCCTGAAAGTCACCAAGTCCAACCTTCTGCACGACGATGTGCCGATCAAATGGGACGAGAAGGTTTTCCTTAGCTGGAGCAACGCCGCTGGCATTGTCCTGACCACATGACCGCCCTGCAAGCATCCACCCCTTGGCGCAAAACAGCAGCATTTCTGGCGCGGTTCGGTTTGACCGGCCGTATGCTGGTGATCGCGGTGCCGATGATCTGGCTATTAGTGTTTTTCCTGCTGCCGTTTCTGGTGGTTCTGAAGATTTCCATGGCCGAGCCGATGATCGCCCGCCCGCCGTATTCACCGCTGTTCGTGGATGGATCCATTAAGGCGACAATCGGTAATTATGCGTATCTTTGGGAGGACACGCTTTATATCAACGCTTACTGGTCTTCGATCAAAATCGCGTTCTTCTCGACCGTTCTGGCGCTGCTAATCGGTTATCCCATGTCTTATTACATCGCGCGCACCCCCGAACCAAAACGCTCGTTGCTTTTGTTGTTGATTGTACTGCCGTTCTGGACCTCGTTTCTGCTGCGCGTTTATGCGTGGATCGGCATCCTTAAAACCAAGGGTGTTTTGAATATGCTGCTGATGAAAATGGGTGTGATAGACCAGCCGTTAATCATCATGCAGACCGATGTCGCCGTCTATATCGGCATCGTCTACACCTATCTGCCGTTCATGATCTTGCCGCTTTACGCGAACCTTGTGAAACTCGACGACGCACTACTGGAGGCCTCGGCCGACTTGGGTGCTGGGCCGATTTCGACGTTTTTCCGCATCACCATCCCGTTATCCCTTCCGGGAATCATTGCCGGTTCAATGTTGGTTTTCATCCCCGCAATCGGTGAATTCGTTATTCCAGCGCTGCTTGGCGGCCCTGATACGTTAATGATCGGCAAGGTTCTGTGGAACGAATTCTTCTCCAACCGCGATTGGCCTGTTGCCTCGGCTGTGGCCATTGCCATGCTCGTGTTGCTGGTCATCCCGATCATGTTGTTGCGCATGGCGCAGTCAAAGGGGGGGGATACATGAAACGTGGACTGTTCCTGCCCATAGTATCTTTTCTGGGCTTCCTATTCCTATACATTCCCATCGTGTCCTTGGTGATCTTCAGCTTCAACAAATCCAAACTGGTAACGGTCTGGGGTGGTTGGTCCACCAAATGGTATGGAGAGCTGTTGAACGACCCGCAAATCCTTGGCGCTGCCTGGATCAGCCTGAAAATCGGCGTGGTCAGTGCGACGCTTGCCACCGTGCTTGGCACCATCGCCGCCATGGTCCTGACCCGTTTCGGGCGGGTGCGCGGGCGGGGGTTGTTAACCGGAATGGTCACCGCGCCGCTGGTTATGCCTGAAGTCATAACCGGTCTGTCACTGCTTTTGCTGTTCGTTGCGATGGAGGCAACATTTGGCTGGCCCGCAGGCCGCGGCATGTTAACAATCATTATCGCCCACACCACTTTCTGCATGGCCTACGTCGCGGTCGTCGTACAATCCCGTTTGGTGGATATGGACGACTCCATCGAAGAGGCCGCGTCTGACCTTGGCGCGAAACCCATGCGCGTGTTTTTCGATATAACCCTGCCAATGATCGCACCTGCGCTGATTTCGGGGTGGTTGTTATCGTTCACTTTATCGCTCGACGACCTCGTGATCGCCAGTTTCGTATCTGGCCCGGGGGCGAGCACTCTGCCAATGGTAATCTTCTCGAAAGTCCGCCTCGGGGTGACGCCGGAAATCAACGCGTTGGCAACTTTGATTGTCGCCGTGGTAGCCATAGGCATATCAATTTCGTGGTTCTTCATGCGTAAAAAGGTGAAAACATGAGCAAAGGCGATCAAGCATTCCGCGCCAAAGGCAATAACGAACGTTGGCCAGAGATGACATATGGCGGGGCGCTCAGCTTTTTGCGCCGTCGTTATTCCCGCGACCTTGAAGGCGTGGATGTGGTGGTCAGTGGCGTGCCATATGACGCCGCGGTAAGCTACCGTTCTGGTTGCCGGCTTGGCCCTCGTGCTATTCGTGAAGCGTCCGTCCAGCTTGCTGAACTCAAAGCATTTCCTTTTGGTTTTGACCCCTTCGAAACTTTGTCTGTTGTGGATTGGGGCGATTGCATGGTTGACCCGCATCATCCCGAAACGGTGCCTGCAGATATCGAAGCGCACGCCGCTGCGATTCTTGAAAGTGGTGCGAAAATGTTAACTTTCGGCGGGGATCACTTCGTGGCTTACCCGCTTATCAAAGCTCACGCAGAAAAATACGGTCCCATATCTTTGATCCAGTTCGACGCGCATTGCGATACTTGGGAAGACGAACCCGGCCGCCTTGACCACGGCAGCATGTTTGCGCGCGCGGCTTCTGAAGGGGTAATCGATGTTACCAAATCCACCCAAATCGGGCTACGGACCTATAACGATAGCGACCACGGTTTTGAAATCCTGACTACGCCTTGGGTCCATCGGAACGGTATCGACGCAGCGTTGGACGTCATCAAGGCACGCGCAGGCGACACGCCGGTCTATATCTCGTTCGACGTTGACGGCCTCGATCCAGCTTTCGCGCCGGGTACTGGAACGCCCGTTGCGGGCGGGTTGGCTAGCTGGCAAGCGCTGGAATTGATCCGCGGGCTTGGCTCGCTTAACTTGATAGGCATGGACGTAGTAGAGGTTTCCCCACCCTACGACCATGCCGAAATCACTGCCTTAGCAGCCGCGACGGTTGCACACGATTGGCTATGTCTGATGGCGCAGAAGAATGGCGCTAAAGGCGTCGAGGTCGGGCGACTCTGACCCATAATTTAAGGTAATGCCTATCCATCTGAAAGATTACGTGCCATCGTCGGTGGCATCTTTGACGTAAATATAAAGGAATATTAAATGCTTAAAACTATTCTTGTTGCTGTTGACGGCTCTGACCACGCGTTAAAAGCCGTCGATCTTGGTGCGAGCATCGCGAGTGCGATGAACTCCGAACTGCGGATACTATATGTGATCAAAAGCCAAAACCTGCCAAAAGGCTTGCTTCAATATGCGGATGCCGAACACATTATTGGCGGAAATAAAGACATATTGGAAAAAATGGCTGAGAATATTGTGACTAATGCCAAAAACCGCGCCGAGAAAACGGGTGCTTCGGGCATTACCACAGAGGTTATTACAGGTCCGGTCGCACGCTCGATTGTGAAGAGTTCTAAGGATTGTGGCGCCGATATGATTGTAATTGGCACACGTGGAATAGGTAATATAGAGGCAACACTTAGGGGTGGTGTTTCGCACCGAGTGGAACTTTTGGCGAAATGTCCGGTCTTGAGCGTAAGATAACGCAATTCAAATTCGAAGAAGATAACAATGGCTCGTAAATCACAAGAATACGTCTCACGCTTCCCCGAGGCGACACAAGAATGGCTGGATGGGCGTCGCGTCGAAGAGGTGGAATGTATCATCGGCGATTTGGTTGGCATGTCGCGCGGCAAGGCGATGCCGTCGAACACGTTCGCGCGGTCCGATCAGACATTCCTGCCGCTGTCGATATTCTATCAAACGGTATCGGGTGACTACGTGGATATGGAGATCGAGGATCAATGGACCGAGTCAGACATGGTCCTGACCCCCGATTATTCCACCGCCGTGGCCGTGCCGTGGTCGGACGATGTTGCCATTCAGGTTATTCACGAAGTTCAGGATTTGGAAGGAAAACCCGTCGGGGTTATTCCGCGCAATGTCCTGAAACGGGTGTTGGGACTGTATAAAGCCGAAGGATGGACGCCAGTCGTTGCGCCGGAAATCGAGTTCTATCTGACCAAACCCAATCTGGATCCCGCCAAACCGATTGAACCACCGATGGGCCGCACTGGCCGTCGCGTGGTTAGCCGTCAGGCCTATTCGATGATGGCTGTGGACGATTACGGCCCCGTGATCGACGACATCTATGATTTCGCTGAAGCCGTCGGGCTGGAAATCGACACTATCATTCAAGAAGGTGGCGCGGGGCAAATCGAGATAAATTTGGTGCACGGCGATGCAGTAAAACTGGCGGATCAGGTGTTTTACTTCAAACGCCTCATCCGTGAGGCGGCGTTAAGGAACGACTGTTTTGCGACCTTCATGGCCAAGCCGATGCAGGACGAACCCGGAAGTGCGATGCACATCCACCAATCGGTTCTGGATGATAACGGAGCAAATATTTTCAGCGACAAGGACGGCAAAGAAACTGAACTGTTCTACAATTTCATCGCGGGACAGCAGACCTATATTCCCCACGCTATCAGCTTTTTTGCGCCCTACGTGAATTCGTATCGTCGGTTCGTGGCGTCTGGTTCGGCTCCGATCAATCTTGAATGGGGTACGGACAATCGCACGACGGGCATTCGCATTCCAATCTCCGGCCCGGCTGCGCGTCGCGTCGAAAACCGTGTTTCCGGAATGGATGCCAACCCGTATCTGGCGCTGGCAGCATCGCTGGCTTGCGGATATCTGGGCATGAAAAAGAGCTTGAATCCGCGCGACCCGTTGAAGGGGGAGGCGTACGAGCAGCCGCGCGCTTTGCCACGCAGCTTGTTGGGTGCGCTCGATTTGTTTGATGGCGCGCCGGAGCTATCCGAAATTCTGGGCGACGAATTCTGTCGCGTTTACAAAGCGGTCAAAGCGCACGAAGCCGAGGCCTTCCTCGAAGTTATCAGCCCGTGGGAGCGGGAGCATCTGCTTCTGAACGTCTGATGGATTTACTAACGGTTAATGATCGTGCTGGCGAATATCCGGCGTCTTACTACGCAGCATCTGCACAGCCGATCGATAAATTTCCAGCGCTGGAAGGCACGGAAACCTGCGACGTTTGTGTTGTTGGGGCAGGGTACACTGGCCTGTCCACGGCACTGCATCTGGCGGAACGCGGGTATGATGTCATTTTACTTGAGGCTCAGCGCTTAGGTTTTGGTGCATCTGGTCGTAACGGTGGGCAAGTCGGCTCCGGTCAGCGGGTTGAGCAGGACGAACTTGAGAAGATGGTTGGAACGGAACACGCCCGTGCACTGTGGGATATGGGCGAGGAGTCGAAGTCTACGGTTCGCGATTTGATTAACAACCATGACATTGCGTGCGGATATAAGTCCGGTGTTTTACACGCGGAGCTGCAACCTAGGAATTTGCATCATACGCAAGCGTATGTCGAAAAACTGCAAGCCGAGTATGGATACAATCAAATTGAATTTATGGACAAGGCTGCGCTTCGCTCGGCGGTGGGGTCTGACGTTTATTGTGGTGGGTCCATGGACTGGGGTGCAGGGCATTTACACCCATTGAACTTTGCGTTGGGGCTGGCGCGGGCATGTGTAGCGGCGGGTGTCAGGGTGTTCGAGGGAACGCGCGTAACCAACATCATGCGTGGCGATCCGGCACAGGTTATCGGCGAAGACGGCAAAGTGACTGCCAAGTTTGTAGCGCTCGGCGCGAACGGCTATCTTGGCAATCTGGAGCCGGAAGTTGCGGCGCGCGTCATGCCAATCAACAACTTTATCGTCGCGACCGAGCCTTTGGACAAAGAGATGGCGCGCGACCTGATCCGAGACGACGTTGCGATTGCCGATAGCAAGTTTGTAGTGAACTATTTCCGTCTGTCCGAGGATAACCGCATGCTGTTCGGTGGGGGGGAAAGTTATGGCTATAGATTCCCGAAAAACCTTGCCGAAAAAGCCCGTAAACCGATGTTGGAAATCTACCCGCAATTGGCCGACGCGCGCATAGATTATGCGTGGGGCGGGACGTTGGGAATTACCATGAACCGGATGCCGGATTTCCGACGCCTTAGCCCCAATATTCTGTCGGCCTCGGGGTACTCTGGCCACGGTGTAGCTATGGCGACGTTGGCAGGAAAACTGATGGCCGAGGCGATTGGTGGCACCGCAGAACGCTTCGATATTATGGCGGATGTACCGACTTCTCGCTTTCCGGGGGGCGCGCGTATGCGCACACCACTTTTGATTCTCGCCATGCTTTGGTTTAGACTACGAGACCGTCTGTAATATTCCGTCTATCTTCACGGTATGTTCTCTCAGTATACTAATCGAATGTAGCGTGCCCGTAAAATATTCGACGTTTTTTACGTTTACGTCGGGGAAATAGTTGAAAGCTATGAGTGTGTAGGGCAGGCTGCTGCGATGGTTTTTGCAGAATGTTCAACCGTTGCATAATGCCAACGGCGCAAAACCCAAAAAAATGAAACTAATGGAGGAAATAACATGAGCTATCTTGCCAAATATCTGGCAGCAAGCTTCGTAATAGCGTCTATTGCCGCAGCACCAGTGCTAGCAGCAGGTACGCATCCGGTAACGGGCGAAGCATTGGCTGATGACCAAACATTTACATATCGGATTCTTGACGAGCATAGCTCGGTCGATCCGCAGATTGTTGAAGACGTTACCGGCTCTGAAGTCGTTCGCGACATCTTTGAAGGTTTGATGAACCAGGATGCCGATGGTAACTTGATCCCGGGGGTCGCAACAGGTTTTACAACAAACGACGCGAAAGACGTCTACACATTTACCTTGCGTGACAACGCTGTGTGGTCAGACGGAACACCAGTCACTGCTGGCGATTTCGTGTATGCTTGGCAACGTCTGGCAAATCCTGAAACGGCTTCCCCGTACTCGTGGTTCGCTGAAATCATGTCGATTGAGGGCGTAGGTGCTGTTCTTGCTGGTGAAGCAGATCCATCGACACTTGGCGTTACAGCTATCGACGATCTTACGCTTGAAGTACGTCTGACGGCTTCGCTTCCATATTTCGCGCTAATGACCACACACGGCTCCACGTTCCCATCCCCATCTTGGGTGATCGAAGAGCACGGTGGTGACTGGACGAAACCAGAAAATATCGTTTCCAACGGTGCATATATTCTTACCGAGCATATCCCGAACGAGCGTTCGGTACGTGAGCGCAATACGTCTTACTGGAACAATGCCGCAACAATCATCGACAAGACTGTTGCACTGGTAATCAACGACGAAAACACCG
This sequence comes from Rhodobacterales bacterium 52_120_T64, assembly GCA_002162875.1. Lineage (GTDB taxonomy): Bacteria > Pseudomonadota > Alphaproteobacteria > Rhodobacterales > Rhodobacteraceae > NORP23. The sequence goes on from MABA01000024.1 coordinate 403,084, forward strand.
CGCTTACGCGTTACCTTGCCGGTGAACTGGATCGTACAGAAGTACCGTCAGGCCAATACCCACGCCTCAAGGCCGAGTACCCTGACAACGCGTTTTCGTTCCCGCGTCTGTGTAGCTACTACTACACATTCAACTTGTCGGATAGCGGTCCAGAAGCGTTCAAAGATGTTCGTGTTCGTCAGGCGCTTTCCTATGCGATTGATCGTAACATTATCACTGAAAACGTTCTTCAGGGCGGCCAGTTTGCGGCGTATACTTTCACACCGGGCGCAACTGCCGGTTTTGAAATCCCTGATGTTCCTTATGCGAACATGTCTCAGGCTGATCGCGATGCGAAAGCCGTCGAATTGTTGGCTGAAGCCGGCTACGGTTCTGATAACCCACTGTCGTTCAACATGCTGTACAACACATCCGAAGGTCACAAAAAAATCGCTATCGCGATGTCCCAGATGTGGAAACAGAAGCTTGGCGTGACAGTTGAGTTGGCGAACATGGAATGGAAAACATTCCTCGAAGTTCGTGGCGCACAGGACTTTGATCTTGCACGCGGCGCATGGTGTGGTGACTACAACGAGGCGTCAACTTTCCTCGATCTGGTTACAACAACATCGGGCTACAACGACGGCAAGTTCTCCAACGCTGATGTTGATGCGTTGATGGCATCAGCCAAAACGATGTCGGACGCAAGCGCGAACTACACTCAAGTTGAGCAGATCATGGCTGACGAAATGCCAGTGGTTCCAGTGTATCACTACGCTGGTGTTTACATGTTGAGTGATGGCCTTGCAAACTGGCCTGTAAACAACGTTGAGCAAAACTGGTACTCCCGCGATCTTTATAAGGTTGCCGAGTAACAACTCGCTTTGAAACTGAAACACCGCGCTTGTTTTGCACGGTGTTTCGCCCTTGTTAGTTCGGGACGATACGCCGAACGGAATTTTTCTCATAGGTTTGCGACATGCTGAACTACGTGATCAAAAGAATAGCCATCGCTATTCCGACGATACTGATCTTGATAATAGTATCCTTCCTGTTGATGCACTCCGCACCGGGCGGGCCTTTTACATCAGAACGCCCGCTACCACCGCAGGTTCTGGCGAATATCGAGGCGAAATACGGCCTCGATCAGCCGCTTTGGCGACAAATGGTAAACTATGTCTGGAGTGTGGTAACCCAGTTCGATTTCGGACCCTCGTTCAAATATAAAGACCGCACGGTGAACGAAATTATCGGCCAAGGCTTCCCGATCACACTGAAATACGGCTTCTGGTCATTCGTCTTCGCCATCGGCGTTGGCATCCCGTTGGGGGCAATCGCCGCGATCCGCAAAAACACATGGATCGACTATCTGGCTGTTGGTGTTTCCATTGGCGCACAGGTTCTTCCGAACTTCGTCATGGCACCGCTGCTTGTTATTATTTTCACATTGTGGCTAGGTTGGCTTCCCGGAGGCGGCTGGAATGGCGGGTCGATTGAATACCTGATCATGCCGGTGATCGCGCTGTCGACCAGCTATATGGCCTCGATTGCAAGGATCACGCGTTCTTCGATGCTGGAAGTGCTGAACAGTAACTTCATCCGAACGGCCAAAGCCAAAGGCCTACCGTCGCGGACAATTCTGTTGCGGCACGCGCTAAAACCTTCGCTGTTGCCAGTTATTTCGTATTTGGGGCCAGCGTTCGTTGGTTTGATCACTGGTTCGGTTGTCATCGATATCTATTTCTCGACAGGGGGCATGGGGTACTTTTTCGTGAACTCGGCAATGAACCGTGACTATTCGGTGATGATGGGAATTACGATTTTGGTTGGTTTCCTGACCATTATGTTCAGCTTGGTTGTTGATCTGCTTTATGCATGGATCGACCCCAAGATCCGTTACTAAGGGGCTGAAAATGATTGTAGCAGAAAAAAACAAAATCGCAGAAATGGCCGAGAATTTATCGGGTTTGAATGCTGTGGATGGTCGCTCGCTCTGGGCCGATGCGCGGCGTCGCTTTATGCACAACAAAGCGGCTGTGGTTAGCCTGATGGTTCTGACATTGATCGTACTCTTTTCATTCGTCGGACCATACTTTGCTGTGTGGTCGAACGAGGAAATCGACTGGGCGGTGATGGGGTCGGCTGCCTCAAAAGGTATGCCGTCATTTCAGACGGGTCATTTCTTTGGCACAGATGATTTGGGCCGTGATATTTTTTCACGCGTTGTTCAGGGGACGCAGGTCTCCTTGATGGTTGGCGTTGTGGGGGCGTTTATCGCTGTACTGGTTGGTACGCTTTACGGGGCCGTTGCAGGCTATGTAGGTGGCCGTACAGACCAGATCATGATGCGTCTCGTTGACATCCTGATGGCCATTCCCTTTATGTTCGTACTGATCCTGATGTTAGTAGTTTTCGGGCGGTCAATCGGGATGTTGTTCATCGGTATCGGCCTATTGGCGTGGTTGGATATGAGCCGCATTGTTCGTGGCCAGACCCTATCCATCAAGAACAAAGAATTCATCGAAGCGGCACGGGCAGCCGGTGTATCCAGCTTCAAGATCATCACCCGCCACATCGTTCCAAATCTGTTGGGCGTGGTTGCCGTTTACGCAACACTGCTGGTACCGGGTATGATCCTGACCGAAAGTTTCATCTCGTTCCTTGGGCTAGGCGTTCAAGAACCCAACACCAGTTGGGGGGCGCTAATTTCCGAGGGCGCGGGCACCATTCGCTATGACACCGAATGGCAATTGCTGTTCCCGCTGGCGTTTTTTGTGGTCAGCCTGTTCTGTTTCTATTTCATTGGCGATGGTCTGCGTGACGCGCTGGACCCGAAAGATAGGTAGTCGCACATGAGCTTACTTGAAGTTAAAGACCTGAGCGTCGAGTTTTCGACACCCGATGGGACAGTCCGTGCCGTTAACAACGTGAGTTTTAACGTTGAAGAAGGTCAAACACTGGCCATCGTTGGGGAATCCGGTTCGGGCAAAAGCCAAACCGTGTTTTCCATGATGGGTTTGTTGGCCCCAAACGGTATTGCAACCGGAAGCGTGAAGTTCGAGGGGGAGGAGATCCTTGGACTGGGCGGCGATGCACTGAACGCTATTCGGGCCCAGAAAATGGCGATGATCTTTCAAGACCCGATGACCAGTCTTAACCCCTATATGCGCATATCGGACCAGATGGCCGAAGTGTTGGTGCATCACAATGGTATACCCAAATCTGAGGCGATCGAGCAGTCGATCCGGATGTTGGACGCCGTGAAAATTCCCGAAGCCAAAAACCGTATACGCATGTATCCACACGAGTTTTCGGGTGGTATGCGCCAACGTGTGATGATCGCCATGTCGCTTCTGTGTCGCCCAAAACTACTGATCGCGGATGAACCAACAACGGCGCTTGATGTTACGGTTCAGGCACAGATCATGCGGTTGTTGGCTGAAGTCCAGAAGGACTTTGGCACCGCTATCATCCTGATCACCCACGACCTTGGTGTTGTGGCTGGTAACAGTGATGACACGCTTGTGATGTACGGTGGACAGGTGATGGAAGTTGGCACCACCGAATCCGTGTATGCCATGCCAACGCATCCCTACACCCAAGGTTTGATGAGCGCGGTGCCCCGTGTGGATTCCGAACTGGACAAGCTGGTCACAATTCCGGGCAACCCGCCCAACATGATGAATATGCCTGCAGGTTGCCCGTTCACACCGCGGTGCCATTTTGCCATCGAAGAATGTCTGACAACGATGCCGAATCTAATTCACAGCGGTGGCGACGACGGGCATATGCGCGCCTGTAATGTCGCGAAGGAGGCTTTGGTATGAGCAACGAAACCATCATGAAGGTTGAAGACCTGAAGGTTTACTTCAAAGTTATGCCAGCCGGTGCAATGCCATGGACTAAGCACCACGTTTTGAAAGCGGTTGATGGTGTTAGCTTTGATCTAAAAGCAGGCGAAACCCTTGGGATTGTTGGTGAATCTGGCTGTGGAAAATCCACATTGGCACGCGGTGTCATACGTCTTATTCCGGCAGAATCCGGCAAGGTTTTGTGGCTTGGCAAAGACCTGTTGGAACTTGATCACAAAGAAATGCGGGCGCGTCGCCAAGAAGTGCAGATGATCTTTCAAGATCCATTAGCCAGCCTTGATCCACGCATGAACATCGGCGAAATCATTGCCGAGCCGATTAAAACCCACCACCCCGAAACCCCCAAGGCCGAGATCAAAAAGATGGTCGAAGAAGTGATGGTAAAGGTTGGGTTACTGCCAAATCTGGTCAACCGTTACCCGCATGAATTCTCGGGTGGTCAGTGCCAACGTATTGGAATTGCACGTGCTTTGATCCTGAAACCAAAGCTGATTATCTGTGATGAACCTGTATCGGCGCTGGATGTTTCCATTCAGGCGCAGGTAGTGAACCTTCTGAAAGAACTGCAAGAAGAGATGGGCTTAGCCCTGATTTTCATCGCGCATGACCTTTCGGTTGTTAAGCACATCAGTACACGGATCATGGTGCTTTATCTTGGCAACATGGTGGAAATTGCTGATAGCGCGGACCTCTATGATCGGCCGCGCCACCCATATACGCAGGCATTGATTTCGGCGGTTCCTATTCCCGATCCACTGATCGAGAAAAACAAGGAACTGATCCTGATCAAGGGCGATCTGCCGTCGGCAATCAATCCGCCATCGGGCTGTGTATTTCGCACGCGGTGCCCCAAAGCGCAGGACATCTGTGCGGCGCAAAAACCGGAATTTAAGGACACAGGCAACGGCCATTTGGTCGCTTGCCATTTCCACGATTAACATAAAAAATGGGCGTTAACCTTTACGGCTAACGCCCATTTTTTGACGTACACAATGCGTACACAACCCGTGCACAACGCGTATGCACGTTTTTGTAGCTGGCGGCGTTAACCTTTACCCCTCCATCGCTTCCAATTCGTCGATCATGGACGATATCAGCGACAATCCCTTATCCCAGAATGTCGGATCGGACGCGTCCAAGCCGAACGGCTCCAACAGTTCTTTATGGTGCATCGAGCCGCCAGCTTTCAGCATGTCGAAATACTTATCCTGGAAGTCATCGCCACCTTCTTCGTAGACTGCGTAAAGTGCATTTACCAAACCGTCACCAAACGCGTAGGCGTAAACGTAGAACGGCGAGTGGATGAAGTGCGGGATGTAGGTCCAGAACGTCTCGTAGCCGTCCATGAAGTTGAACCCGTCGCCGAGGCTTTCATGTTGGATTTCCATCCAGATGGCATTGATTTGATCTGGTGTCAGTTCCCCTTCTGCGCGGGCCGCGTGTAGGCGGCACTCAAAGTCGTAAAACGCGATCTGGCGCACGACGGTGTTGATCATATCTTCGACTTTACCAGCCAGCAGACGTTTGCGAGCAGCCTGATCGGGAGCATTGTCCAGCAGTTTTCGGAACGTCAACATTTCGCCAAAAACAGACGCTGTTTCTGCCAGCGTTAGCGGCGTGTCTGACAATAGCTCGCCCTGCTTTGAGGCTAGCACCTGATGCACCCCGTGGCCCAATTCGTGCGCCAAGGTCATCACGTCGCGCTGTTTGCCAAGGTAGTTCAGCATCACATACGGGTGTACGTTGGTCACAGTTGGATGGGCAAAAGCCCCGGAAGACTTGCCCGGTTTCACTTCAGCATCAATCCAGCCTTTGTCGAAAAACGGTTCGGCTATCTCGGCCATCCGCGGGTCAAAATCGGCATAGGCATCCAGTACCATCGCGCGGGCCTGATCCCATGGAATGACCAGATCGTCCTCGTCGGGAAGGGGGGCGTTTCGGTCCCAAACTTCCATTTTGTCCAGACCCAGCCACTTGGCTTTCAGGGCGTAATAGCGATGTGAAAGTTTCGGATAGGCCGCCACAACGGCGTCGCGCAGGGCTTGCACAACTTCGGGTTCCACATCATTGGAAAGGTGGCGGGAAGTCTGTGGGGTTGGCAGGTTGCGCCACTTGTCCTGAATTTCTTTTTCTTTGGCTAGCGTGTTGGTGATCCGTGCAAACAACGGGGTGTTGGCACTGAAAACCTTGACCAGCGCGTTGGCGCCAATTTCGCGTCGTGCGCGATCAGTGTCTGACAATAAATTGAGGGTGGCCTCAAGGGTGAATTCCTCGCCGTCCACATCAAACGTTAGCGCCGCCATCGTTTCATCGAACAAGCGGTTCCAAGCAGATGCACCTACGACGGATTGATCATGTAGGAACTTTTCCAGTTCGTCAGACAGTTGATAAGGCTTCATCTTGCGCAGGCTGTCAAAGATCGGTTTATAGCGGTTCAGATCGGCATTCGCCGCCAGCAACGCGTCGAGTGCGGTGTCGTCAATGCGGTTCATCTCGAGGCTGAAAAATACCAGATGGGCCGACATATCCGTGATTTGCGCCTGCATGTCGGCCATGAATTTGCCGCGATCTGCATCCGTGGTGTTCTGGTAATAGCGAAGCCCCGCAAAAGACATTACACGGCCTGCAACCTGTTGAATACGCTCGTATCTGTGCACACATTCCAGCATGCCAGCAGCATCCAGATCGCCTAGTTTACCTTGGTAGTCCGTGCCGAATGCCGGACCTTCGGAGTCGAGCCATTTCAGGTCTTTGGTGATTTCCGGACCGTCGGTGGAGGGGTAGAGGTCGTTCAGATTCCACTCCGGCAGATCGCCCATATTGTCATTGGCTGCGGCGTCGCGATTGTCGCGAAAAATCTCGGTGTGTTTGAACATAATGCTCTCCAGAAATACAAAATTGTTTTGATATAGATAAGGTGCGGCAGGGCCATGTAAAAGCCCCTAAAAATTCAAATCGGCGCTAACCGGAAAATGGTCGGAAGCATTCAGCAAGGCTTCGCGCATTTCCACGTCGTTGAAACATTCGGGGTCGTCAAAGGGATGCCATATTCGCCATTCGGGGGCGGTTGTCTGGGCCAAATCCGGCGACAACATGACGTAGTCCAACAAGGCGTTGAGGTAGCGTTTGAATTTGCTGATGTAAAACCGCGAGGTCGAGAGCGACCAAGCTTGGCGTGGGTCCAACATGATCGCGGCATGTGGTTCCATCAGCCGGGTTGCGTCGTTGTCCCCAAGAACGATTTCCACGCCGGAACGTGCGAACAGGGTTTCGTATTCGTTGACACCGGGACCATCGTTGAAATCGCCCAGAATTACCAGCGGATCACCGGCGGCTAGATGGGCTTCGGCCCGTTGGCGAATCCAGATACATTGCGCCAGCTGTTTGCGACGGTTTTCCACCATCATTGCCAGCTCTTCCTTTGGGCCGTTTGCGCCATGGGTCGTTTTCGATTTGGTGTGTACACCGATCAAACGAAAATCCTTACCGCTTTCTAGATGCTTCACCGACAGCTCTATCGGGGGTTTGGAAAATTTGAACACTTCAGCTTTGCCATCAACGTCAACATCGTAACAAAAGCTGCCATCAAAGCGAGGTGCCACAGCGGGTTTCGATCCATCCGATAGCTCCCCTAACGGATCATGCGAAACGCTGACTACGAAAGGGTCATACATCACTGCTAATTCTTGATGGGTGTCATTGGTATATCCCATTGCGACCGCATTTTGGCGCAAGTCGTAATGCTTGGCGAAACTTTTCAGTGCTGCAATCGTGTTTTGAGTGCCACCCGTATTCGGAGCCTCAACAATCAATGTAATATCGGCGTCAACGCGCTGCATCACGTGTGCGATTGCGTTCAATTGATCTGCACGTTTCACATCATAGCGGCGCGAACCGTCCTGATCCAACCGTAGATTATTGTCTTTATCGAACAAAGCCTCGAACCATTCGACATTATAGGTTGCGATGCGCATGTCACGCCGCCTCGTGGTTTTGCTGAATCTCGGCCCATGCAGTATTGATGGTTATCAGTCGGGTATTGGCCAAGGCGATAGCCTCGGCAGGCAAACCGCGGGCCATGAGGTTGTCTGGGTGTGCTTCGCGGACCATACGTTTCCACGCCTTTCGCACTGCTGCCAAATCGGCTTCGTGGCCGATTTCCAACACAGAATATGGGTCCGGCGCAGCGCCCGGAACATAGCGAGACCGTAGGCAGGTGAATACCTGTGGCGGCAGCCCGAATATGCGACTGACGTCTTCAATAAACGCATCCTCGGAAGGGTGGTAATGCCCATCGGCCATCGAGATGTGGAACAATCCTTCGATCAGATCGTGCAGGATGGCACTGTCGTTTTCAAACATTTTCCCGATTTTGGCGGCGTATATTTCGTAGCCGGCCACATCTGTACGCGCGAGGTCGAACAGCTTGCCGGCTTGTGTTTCATCCTCTGGCGGGATCTGGAATACTTGCCGAAACGCGATTACTTCGTCGCGGGTAACTTCACCGTCCGCTTTGGCCATTTTTGCACCCAGAGCGATGACGGCAATTGTGAACGCGACGCTTTTTTCTGGTGGACGCTTGAGATTTTCGAAGATCGCATAAAGCCCTTCCCCTTTTGCAAGAGAAGAGAGCGCTTCGGTGATACGGGTCCATACTGACATATTTGTAGCCTAACAGATTGGCAGGAAGTTAAAACCGAAGGTTCCAAACATTCGGCTAAAGAATTTTTTGTAAGAAAACCACATCCAGCCAACGTCCAAACTTGTGGGCTGCCTCGGGGATGTGCGCGACCTGAGTAAAACCAAGCGCTTTGTGAAAGGCGATGGCGGCCGTGTTTTCCTGAGCGACGCTGGCGATCATCGAATGGATGTCGTTTGTGCGGGCATGTGATTCCAACGCGGATAACAATGCGCGCCCCACACCTTGGCCTTTCGCGTGGTCCGCCAACATGACCGTGTGCTCGACTGTCTGAGCATACCCGATGCCAGCACGGAAATTGCCATAGGTCGCAAACCCCAGAAAATTGTTACCTTGGCGCGCAACTAGAAAGGCTTGTCCGGCGGCGTGGCGATCCGTTATTAACGCTGCAACGTCGCGAGCTGATTTCTCGATACTGTTGAAGGTAACCGTGGTATCCCGGATTATCGGGTTCCAGGTCGCAATAATGGCATCGGCATCATCAGCGCCTGCGGGCAGAATTTTCACGTCTAGGTTTTCTAGTTGGCGCAGATCGCGGCGAAAGCCAAAAATACAATGGCCATTCCCAGTCCGGTCCACGAGCATTTTAGCGAACGGGAATCGGCGGGGTTGGTTGCCATTAACAATGCTTTGCTTTTACTGGGAATCATCGAGGCCTCCATCAATCAGGGTAACTGTTTGTTAACTGATGCTAGTCCCGTGCCCGCGAGGATTGCAAGCCACGTTTGCGCGACGATTTCGTGAAGGCACAAAAAAACCGCGCTAGAGGCGCGGTTTTCAGGTATTTTGGGCGATTAGCCGCCGATCGTTGCCAGATACGCGATAACGTCGGCGCGATCAGATTCGCTTTTCAAACCGGAGAATGACATTTTCGTACCCGGTGCAAAATCTTTCGGGCGTGTCAGGAAGGCATTCAATTGTGCCGGTGTCCAGTTTCCACCAACTGCGGTTAGCGCATCGGAGAAACCGAAATCAACCGCTGCAATGCCGCGGTCAACTATGCCGTACAAGAACGGGCCAGTAGCATTCGCGCCGTCTTCCAGTTTGTGACAGGCTTTACATTTCTTGAATACTTTTTCACCAGACGCCAGATCAGCCGCTGCATAAAGCTCGTCGAATGTTGGCCCAGTTGGGGCTGCATCAGCGGATCCGCCTTCGGAAGAAGCCATTTCCGTCGCTGTTTCTTCAACTTCAATCATATAGGCTGCTTCGGTTTCACCGTGGCCACCCGGGTTATAAATCACCTCGGCACCCCATTTAACCAATAGGAAAATCAAGAGGCTGCCGCAAACGCCGCCGACAATCTTTGTTGTTGTCATCGTATCCATAAGTGTTTTCACCTTGTCTATGGGCGGGGCTGCGCCCCCTAATATGCTGTGGAGTGTTCTAGCCGCTTCCCCTATGCCATTGCAAGGTGTAGAAGCGCGACGAAACGACCGATCTAGGATGTAACTGATGACAAGTGTAATTTCTTTCCAAGGTGAACCCGGTGCGTACTCCCATCAGGCGTGCGTAGAGATGTATCCGAATATGGAAGCGCTGCCGTGCAATACATTTGAAGGCGCGGTTGCTGCGGTCAAAGAAGGGCGTGCAGAACTGGCAATGTTACCTGTCGAAAACTCGACATACGGGCGGGTTGCCGACATCCACCATCTGCTGCCGGAAACGGGTTTGCATATTATAGGCGAACATTTTGTGCGCGTTCACATTAACCTGATGGTTGTGCCGGGTACCCAGCTGAAACAAGTCAAACAAGCGATGAGCCATACGGTGTTGTTGGGGCAGTGCCGCTCGTTCTTGAAAGAGCATTCGATTGCGCCGCGCACAGGTGTGGACACCGCTGGCTCTGCTAAACAAGTGGCGGAAGATGGGAACCCCGAGATGGGAGCGCTGGCGTCTGAGCTGGCGGGCTCGATTTACGGATTGGAGACGATCGCCGAGAATATCGAAGATAACCAGCACAACACCACGCGTTTTCTTGTTATGGCGCCGGAACCCAAACGCCCGACCGGCGAAAACCTTATGACGACCTTTGTGTTTCAGGTCCGCAATATTCCGGCCGCGCTTTATAAGGCCATGGGTGGATTTGCGACGAATGGCGTTAATATGGTGAAGCTTGAAAGCTATATGGTTGATGGGAGTTTCACCGCGACGCAGTTCTATGCGGATATTGAGGGCCACCCCGGTGAGCCAGCCGTTGATCGCGCGCTCGAAGAATTGGGCTATTTCACCACGCACCTCGATATTCTAGGTGTATACCCGACAGCCGAGTTCCGTAGATCTATAAGCTAAACGCTGGCCTTGTGCTCTGACTTTAATCGTTTAGCGAATTTTGTCATTTCGGTGTTCATACGTCTGTTGATGCGTCTTCGGGCCAAACGGATGCTGTTGAACACCAGGCTGGTCGCAAAACTGCGTGATTTAGCGACCACGTGAAGGTCCAGTTGACAGGAAGTCGCATCGAGTGGCTTGACCGTCAGCGACATCACACCTTCGTATTTCAAACTGGCGGATTTATAAGACAGCGTTCGCGGCGGGATGTATTCGCTTAGCTCTGCTGAAAAACGACGTGCGCGACCTCGAACCGGTACTGAAATATCCCAGCGCGTGCTTATGCGAACGGGCAAACGACCTTGGCGTTTAAAGCTGAAACCGGTTGGTCCGGAATGGTTCTCGAATTTCTTGAAATCAGTGATGCGGGCGAAAACATAGTCCGCCGGCGCATCGATTTTCTGAGAGTGTTTGAATTGCATCCGGGCGCTATAACCTATCCGCTAACCAGCGTTCCAGCAGAAATTGCGCGATGGAGCCTTTTCTGGACGGTAGTAGTTCTGGATCGTTTCCGGCAAACGAATTGGCAACACCTTCGCGGCTAACCCATTTTGCATCCTCAATCTCGACAGGGTCGAGGGTCAGGTCTGTGTTCAGGGCCTCCGCCACGCAACCGATCATCAAGGATGTCGGGAATGGCCAAGGTTGACTGGCGAGGTAGCCAACTTTGCCAACCCGAACGCCGGTTTCTTCGAACACTTCGCGGCGTACGGCTTCTTCGATGCCTTCACCCGGTTCCATGTACCCTGCTAGCAGCGAGTACATCCCCTCGGGCCAATGGGGCGAGCGGCCTAGCAGCACGTCGTTTCCGCGCGTGACCAGCATGATGACAACGGGGTCGGTGCGTGGGAAATGCATGTGCGAACAGGCGGGGCAATGGCGTTGCCAACCACTTTGAGATACTATGGTGGGCTCCCCGCAGTTCGCGCAAAATCTGTGGTTTAAGTGCCACGCAAAAATGCCTTTGGCTGTGGCCGCGTCGCCTGCATCGTTGTGGGTCAGGTCAGCCATAATGGAGCGTAGATCGATGAACTTCAACGTGTCTGGAAGGCTTGGATGCTGGTTGCGGCTTTCGTCGCGAAACTTCGCCATTTCATCCTTGTCGGCGCCTTCATCCTGCCAGGATGATACGTCATAGGCAAAGCGTGGTTCGCCTTCCTGCAAGCCAAGGAAAATCGGAGCCTCTTCGGCTTCTTTCAGGATTTCCGCATCCATCGGCAACCAAGCCAAGGTCGGCGCACCCGAAACATCAACCAACGGTTTGCCATGCCACAAAGGTATCGCTAGCGCGGTTGAGGCTTTTAGCAAGCTGTCGTCGTCGCGCAAGTGGGCGGCGCGGTCCAATGTGCCACCGGCAAAGGTGACGGCTTCGTTGTCTAACATGCATTCCTCCTGTTTGCGCGGAGAGTGCGTTATGGCGTTCACCAAGTCCATAGAGCGTCGCGGGTTTATTCGACTTTTTGCCCAAGAATATGACTGCTGTAAGGGGTAATAGTATGGATTTGGTTAAAGACTGCGGAGTGCGATCAAATCCCGCCGCTGTGTGTCCCCAGCGCGATAGCAATGTAGAAGCATACCGAGGCGACCAAAACAAAACCGTGCCAAATCGCACGGGAGAATTTCAGAGCCTTCCAGACATAAAAAATAACGCCGATGGTATAGGTCAGGCCACCACCGACGATCAACGCTGTTGCGGCGATCGGTAGAACCGGCACTAGGGGCCATATCAGGATGACGCTGAGCCAACCCATTATCAGATAGAGGATGGTTCCAGATTTACCCGATGTGCGCCAAAAAAACAGTTTTCGAATTACGCCGAATGCAGCCAAGCCCCATACAATGGCCAGTACAAGATACGAGGACAAGCTGCCAATCAACACCACTAGCGGTGTGTATGTTCCGGCGATTTTCAGATAAATAGCGGCGTGGTCGAGCCTGCGAAATACGGCGCGCGGCCTTTCCCAGGGACTCATGTTATAAAGGGCCGAGGCACTAAAAGTCGCGATCATGGCGATGCTATAAATGACTAGCGAAGCGGTTTGGCCGCCGCTTAGGTGCTCAACATTCCAGATGGCCAGAAAAACAGCGCCTAATATGGCGCCGAAAACACCAAGTATGTGCATCGTGCCATCGGCTACACGTTCGGAAACGGTGTAGTTCTGAAAAACTGAATGGATATTTTGCATAGGCTTTATTTACCACGCCGGCACCGGAAAGATATGTTGACCTAGGGGAAGGCGCCTAAAACTAGGTGAAAATATGCCGAAATGTTGATTTTTCCATCAACTACCCCTCTTGTGTTTGCCTTGCGGGATTGTTAGTTGAAGGTCGAGAGGTTGGCGCGGGCAAGCGCCTCGCCAACCTGGTCAGATCCGGAAGGAAGCAGCCATAACGAGTCCCGTTTGGGTCGTTGTCCAGCCTCTCACCTAAGAAACGCCGATATAGGAGGATGAATTTTATGACAAATGTAATCACCCTCCGGGCGTGCCGTTAGGCCGCGTATGGCCGCTATTCTAGCAAGCCCGATGAAATCAGACCTCGCGCAAATCGACCGGGGTGCTAGCGAATTTTGTCCAAGGCTTGAATTATAATGAACAATGAAACATTAACGCTGCCCGATCTGGGCTGGAGCGCTTTTTTCCAATCACAACTATCGATCGAAGAGGTAGAGGGCATGCGCCCTTTGCGCGTCACCGAAGTCCATCGCAACTCGTTGGAAACCATAGGGGTGCACGGATCGATCCGGCTTCCGATGCACCGCGATCTGGTCGAACACGGCATGGCCGTCGGCGATTGGGTTCTAACGAACCACGACAGCGTGCAGGTCGAACGGGTGCTGGATCGGAAAAGTCTGATTAAGCGTGGCTCGGCTGGGTTGGAGGCCGTGGCACAACTTATCGCCGCCAATATCGACACACTGTTTATCGTGTCGTCCTGCAACGCGGATTTCAACATTGCGCGGCTGGAACGGTATATGGCATTGGCGCATCAGGCCGAGGTTGAGCCCGTAGTGGTACTGACCAAAGTGGATATGTGCGATGACCCCGACGTGTTTCTGGATAAAACACGCGAGTTGCAGAATGTGATTACGGTAACGATTGATGCAACCACTGAAGGCGCAGTTGAACATTTGGCACCATGGTGTGGTGTTGGGCAAACGGTAGCGCTTGTCGGGTCGTCGGGCGTTGGAAAATCAACGATTACCAACACGATGACAGGGTTGGATTTGCTGACCCGCGGCATTCGCGAGGATGACGCCAAAGGAGTGCATACCACCACGGCGCGTTCCATGTATCGAATGGTTTCAGGTGGGTGGTTGATTGACACACCGGGGATGCGGGCTTTGCGACTGGTCGATGCGCGCGACGCCGTGGATTCCGTGTTCGAGGATATCTCCGATCTGGCGCTGACCTGTAAATTTAACGATTGTGCGCATGAAAGCGAACCTGGGTGCGCTATTCGCGCGGCCGTGGATGCGGGAACGCTGAATGAGGCGCGGATAGCGCGTTGGCAAAAGCTGGTTCGCGAAGAAAATCAAGCGGTGGAGACAATCGCCGAAAGTCGTGCACGACACAAAAAATTCCATAAAGAGGTTCGGGTCGCGCAGGATATTCGGCGGTCCAAGAAGGGGAAGTAGGCCCGATCATGGCCATAGATATAGAACGTGTCCGCGCCGAAACACGGGGGTTGGCGAATGTTAACCACCTGTAGGCGTCGGAATCGGCATTGATGCCACAACCGGTCGTTGATGCAATATTTTATCACACTGAATTAGAGGCGCAGATCGGCGGATACGAGGCGGCGGCGCGTATGGCCGCGCCGCCGGATGCGGTTTATGGGCAAGTCGCGGCGTTGATCGGCGCCAAGCCACAGGAAATTGCGTTGCACGAAAACGCGAATGCCGCTTGGTGTCAGGCATTTTAAGCGATGCAGTTCAAACCCGGTGATCGAATTTTGACCGGTCAGCCGGAATACGCAGCCAATTATGCGCTTACCTTCAGCGCGCGAAACGTGACTGGATTGTCAGTGATGTCATCCCGAACGACGATAAGGGCGCTATTGATGTGGCGGCGCTAGAAGCGATGTTGGACGAGCGCGTAGCGTTAATCGCAATCACATGGGTGCCGAGGAATGGCGGTTTGGTGAATCCTGCCGCAGAGGTTGGCAAGGTGGCGGTAAAGCATAACATTCCCTACTTGCTGGACGCGCCTGTCAGGCGGTCGGGCAAAGGCCTGTGGATGTGAGCATGTTGAATTGTGATTATTTGACAGCGACTGGTCGAAAGTTTTTGCGAGGGCCGCGCGGCATCGGGTTTCTCTATATTCGCGAAGCGTTTGTTGCGACGACTGAGCACGCGATGATCGATCATTTCGCAGCCCCTTGGGTGGCAACGGACAAATATGAACTACGTTCCGATGCGCGCATGTGCGAGATGCCAGAGCCGAGCAATGTGCGATTGTTTGCTTCACGGTTGAGGGGCTGGATCGCCGGCAAACGGTGGCGGATTTGCGGAGCAGGGGCGTTGTTATCGGCGCATCAGAGCCGGACAGCACACGGCTGGATGCGGAAAGCAGGAACTTGCCAACCGTATTGCGCGCGGCCCCACACCATTACAATACGTAGGCCGATATTGAGCAGTTGGTCGCGGGGTTGAAAGCCCTGCTAAAGGGCTGCTCGGCGATTATGGCTTATTTTATGGTAAGGATTTCCGCCAACGGTTTCTTCAGTTTTGCAACAGAAGGGATCGTGGCGTCTCTGTCCGCGTGACCAACAACCAATATCATCACCGGCTTTTCCGAAGGCGGACGCCCCAACAACCCGTTCAGGAATTTCATCGGGTTTGGGGTGTGCGTTAAGCAGGACAGCCCCGCGTTATGAAGGGCGGTGATAAGGAATCCCGTCGCAATGCCCACACTTTCGGGGACGTAGTAGTTCTTGAACTTCGTGCCATCCGCAAACTTTCCGTGACGCTGGGCAAAGACGATGATTAACCACGGCGCAGTTGTCAAATGAGGTTTGTCGACGCCAGTACCGAGGGGCTCTAGCGCTTTGATCCATTCGTCACCGCCACCACCGGCATAGAATTTTTCTTCTTCGATCTCGGCGGCTTTGCGAATTTGGGCTTTGATCTCGGGTGATTTGACAGCCACGAAATGCCAAGGCTGGTGGTTGGCCCCGCTGGGTGCGGAACCTGCGGTCAGGATGCAGTTTTCGATGACGGTTTGATCGACGGGCTGATCGGTGAAATCCCGAACGGAGTGGCGTTTGCGCATGTGGGCGAGAAATTCGGCTGCTGCCTTTTGCATGTCCTCGGGTGACATATCGATGTGGTCTGGCAGGGGGATCGGCTCGAACTTCAAGTCTTGTTTCGCGAACATCGTGGGCTCCGGAATTGTGGTTGGTCGAAGTCTAGGTTTTAGAAGTTGGAATGACCAGACGTGTTCGTCGCGGTTTGGGCGACCTTGGGTCGATTGAAATCAACTTGAATTTCGCTACATTTCCGCGCAGATTAATACATCTCATGAGAGTCTACCGAGGTTATCCGCATGAAGTTTCTAACTGCAAGACTGTCCATAGACAATTGGGACGTAGAGTTATCCGACCCATCCAGAAGAGGTGTTCTGGAACGTGCGCTGGAAAACATACTGACGGCGAAAATAACACGGTATCTACCTGCATCGATGCAGGTTGCCGCAGGTCAGGATTCAATTTCCGAATGGGTAGATGAGCGAGTTAACGAAGCACAGGTACTGTGTGTCCATTCAAGAGGTGCGCATCGTTTGGTCGGATTGATAATCTTGGCCGAGGGGCCGGAGCCGTCTGCGTTGCGCACAATTCATCTTGGCTATTTTCTGGGCGAAGCGGACTGGGGAAAAGGGTATGCAACCGAGATTGTTACGGCTTTGCTTGCAAACCTCGGGAAAGGACAAGCGGTACGTTTGCTTGCAGGTGTCGATAACCACAATCTTGCGTCGGTCCGCGTGCTCGAAAAATCTGGTTTTGAGAAATCACACGAGCAATCGACAGACAGTCGAAGCTTCTTTGAAGTGGTAATTGCCTAATTCGAAACTTCGTTGCGGCTTATTTAGGCGCAAATGCGTCTGGTTTAACATCGCGGGCCATGTGGTCCAGCACTGCGTTAACGAACTTGGACTCTTTGCCTTCAGGGAAAAACGCCTTGGCTACGTCCACGAATTCGGTGATAGCGACTTTGGGTGGTGTGGTTTGGGTTAGCAACTCGGCGCCGGCGGCGCGGAATAGGGCGCGCAGTGTTGGGTCGATGCGGTCGATGGGCCATTTGGCAACCAGCGCGCGGTCGGTCATTTGGTCAATTTTGGCTTGGTTCGACACGGCTTCGGATAGAAGCGCGCGGAACAATTTCAGATCGCCCTCTGCGTAAGTGTCTCCGCCGATTGTGGCGCCGAAACGGAATTCTTCGAACTCGGTCTGGATGTCTTCCAGTGCCTCGCCCAACGCCTCCATCTGGAACAGGGCTTGGACTGCGTACAGTCGAGCCGCCGAGCGCATTTGGCGTTTCTGGGCTTGCGTTGGTTTAGGCGTGTTTGACATCAGGTAGTCCCATGATCCCCGAAGGCTTCACCAGCCATCAGGATGTGTTCGGAAGTGGGTGCAATACGCCCCGAGCCTGTCTTTGTAAAGCGCCGCTTTATCGTAATCAGGTGCATGGCCGCATCCGCCGCACCGCCGCCTTTGTTCTGGCCTTCGTGATCGGCGCGAACCACGGCTTGATCGCGGTTTTCGACCGTGAGAATGCCGTTGCCGATGCAAATACCTTCCAACCCCATCAAGCTTAACGCGCGGGAGGAATCGTTGCAGACGGTATCGTAGTGCGTTGTCTCGCCGCGAATGATGCATCCAAGGGCTACGAATCCGTCGTATGCGCCGCTGGCCAGCTTGATGGCCGTGGGAATTTCGAGTGCACCGGGAACCTCGATGATATCATATGTAGCGCCAGCAGCCGCGATCGCGGCGGTTGAGCCTGCGACGAGGTTTGCGGCGATATCTTTGTAGTAGGGCGAAACCACGATCAGCACGCGGGTTGGCGTGTCGAATTTCGGGGACGGCAGGATGTAGTGGGTTTCCGCTTGGGCCATGAGCTACGCGCCTTCCTGTATGGGTCGGGTGCCGATGATGGTGATATCATACGCATCCAGCCCGATAACCTTGGGCATGGGGTTGTCGGTCAGCAGTACGATTTCGGATAAGCCGAGGCTGGACAGGATTTGTGCCCCGATGCCAGTTTGGCGCAGCGTTTCGGGTGCTTCCTGATTTTCAAGGTCCAGCTTCTGGCTAGGATTGCGGAATAGGACGACCACACCGCGGCCTTCGTCTGCAATGATTTGCATTGCTTTTGGCAATTTGTTCGCAGATGTGGCGCCCAGGCCAAGCACGTCTTCTAGCGGATTAAGTGCATGGGTGCGCACCAGAACAGGCGCAGAGCTGGTGATGTCGCCTTTGGTTAGGGCAATGTGTTCAGTGCCCGATGTCTCGTCAGTGAAAACCCGCAGGTTCCATTCGCCGCCAAAAGCGGAGGTTACGGTTTTTTGCGCTGTTTCGCGGACCAGATTGTCGTGACGGTGGCGATAGGCAATCAGGTCGGAAATTGTGCCGATTTTCAGGCCGTGTTTTTGGGCGAATTTAATTAAGTCTGGCAGGCGGGCCATGGAGCCGTCGTCATTCATGATTTCGCAAATAACGCCGGACGGGTTCAACCCTGCAAGACGAGAAATGTCAGTCGCGGCCTCGGTATGACCTGCACGTACCAACACGCCACCGGGGCGGGCTTTTAGCGGGAATACGTGGCCGGGGGTGGCGATGTCGCGGGTCTGGACTTGCGGGTTGATCGCCACGGAAACGGTATGGGCACGGTCGTGGGCTGAGATGCCGGTGGTCACGCCCTCTACCGCCTCGATTGATACAGTGAACGGGGTTTCGTGGCGGGACGAATTGCTGGACGTCATCATAGGTACGCCCAGACGCTCGATCTGTTCGCCGGTCAGGGTCAGGCAAATCAGGCCGCGGCCGTGTGTGGCCATGAAGTTAATTGCATCGGGCGTGGCCATTTGGGCCGGGATCACTAGGTCACCCTCGTTCTCGCGGTCTTCGTGGTCAACAAGGATGAACATGCGGCCGTTGCGGGCGTCCTCGATGATGTCTTCGATGGATGATATGGCAGATGTGTAGTCAGTCACGATTGGCTCCTTAACGGGCGAAAAACTGGTCGGCGGAAACGTATCCTGCGAGGCGGGCAGCACCCACCCATGCGCGTTCTTGAGAGGTGTCGCCGATGACGACGACCCCGTCAAGCGGCAGGCGTTTGGTGTGCAGTTGTTGGAGGATTATGTCGCGGGTTTGCCCCCATGTATCGGTGAAGGTGGGGGCGGCAAATACGCTGTCGAGAAGTTGATCCGGCAGCGTGTCCAACACGGTTTTGGGTGTTAGCGGGCGATGGACGGCAACGGTGCGGTGGCAATCGGTGATGCTGGTCAACTTTTGCAACCGGTCCGCAGGCAAGTCTGGTGATTTTGCCATAACGCGTAGGGCATTCGTCGAAAACAGGAAGGCGATTACGTCATGGCCGCTGGCCGCGCGAATGGAGGCGTAGGATTTGTAATCCAACCCCAGTTCCTTGGCACGGGCCACACGGCGGCGCAAAACTTCGATTGGAAGGGTTGGCAGTAAGTCATGGCGTGCCTTTTTCCAGCAGTGCCTGCGCCAGCTTTCGCCCGGCTCCATTGTTGGGCCGTTGTTGTGGCCGATGCGGGTCAACTGTCCCACTCCTGCAAGCGGGCGACGTAGCGGGCCATGGTGTCGATTTCTAGGTTCACTTTATCGCCCACCTTCGCCGCGCCCCACGTGGTGTGGGTTTTGGTGTGTGGGATGAAATTGATGTCAAAATCAGCGCCGTTCACATCGTTAACCGTCAGCGATGCGCCGTTGAGGGTTACGGACCCCTTTTGAGCGATGAATTTCGCAAGGCTGTCGGGCGCGGTCAGGGTCACACGAGTGCTATCGCCATCGTCCTGCATCTTGATGATGGTGGCGAGGCCGTCGACATGGCCTGATACGATATGCCCGCCTAGCTCGTCGCCCAGCTTTAAGGCGCGCTCTAAGTTCACACGTGTGCCAGCGGTCCAGCTTTCGAGGTTGGTTTTGGAGACTGTTTCAGCGGAAATATCAACATCGTACCAGTCATCACCTTTGGCGACCACCGTCAGGCAAACGCCGTCGCTGGCGATGGAGGCGCCGAGTTCCACGCCGTTCATGTCGTAAGAACAGGAAATTCGTGCGCGCAAATCTCCGCGATCTTCGGTTTTCTGGATGGTGCCGATGTCGGTAACAATGCCGGTAAACATACGCCGTTCTCCTTATGCTTCAGGGATTGTGGTAGCGCGCCGCGCCCGTAGGGGCAAGGTAATTGTAATTGCGAAAACACGACGTTTCCCGTATTAATGCGCGATTATTTACCACTATGGAAACCACCGTTTTGACACCTCACAGAAAGTTTTTGTTCCTGCAAGGCCCGCACGGCCCGTTTTTCCGCCAGCTCGGCGCGAAAATTGCGGCGACGGGGGCGTCCGTGTCACGGATCGGGTTTAATCGCGGGGATGCGGTGTTCTGGATGCGAAATTCGGGATTCAAACCGTTTAACGGTACATCCGAGGAATGGCCTGCGTTTCTGGAAAGTTTTCTGACGCGCGAAGGCATTACCGACATCGTTTTATACGGTGACAGCCGTCCGATACATACAACGGCGCGCGAGATTGCGAAGGCGCGGGGTATTACGGCGCACTGCTTCGAGGAAGGCTATTTGCGGCCCTATTGGGCGACTTATGAGCGCGGTGGGACTAACGGGCATTCGATGCTGATGGACCTGAGTATGGACGATATCCGGCGGGCGGTTGACGCTCAACCAGTGGAGCAACCGGAGGTTCCTGTACTGTGGGGTTCCGCGTGGCACCATGCGTTTTACGGGTTCTTGTACCACCTGTTTTTGTCGTTACCGACACGGCGGTTCAGGAACTATAGGCCGCACCGTGAGGTCTCGGTATTAACCGAGTTGTGGTATTACATTAACAAGCTTGCCGGCATGCCATTGCACGGGCTTCAGCGCCGTATTCGCACGCGGCGATTGTTGCGCAGCGGGGCGATATACCATTTGGTGCTGCTGCAACTTAGCCATGATGCCTCGTTGCGAAACCATTCGGATTTCAAGTCGGTTGAGGAGTTTATCGAGCGGGTTATCGCTGAATTTTCTGTCGGTGCGCCGATGCATCACAAGCTGGTCTTTAAGGCACACCCTTTTGAGGATGGTCGCGAACCGCTGCCCTCCATCGTACGTAAAGTTGCAAAGAGCGCGGGAATTTCAGCGCGGGTTTTGTATATTCCGGGTGGGAAGCTTGGGCCGTTGCTGGATAGCGCCAATAGTACGGTAACCGTGAACTCCACCGCTGCGCAGCAGGCACTGTGGCGAAATTTGCCGGTGTACGCGCTGGGCCGTTCTGTCTTTTCCAAGCCTGAACTGGTTTCGGAGAATTCGTTGGCGGAGTTTTTTGCCGAACCCGATACGCCCGACGCAGAGTCGTATAATTATTACCGGAAGTTCCTGCTGGAAACCTCGCAAATCGGTGGTGGATATTACACGCAGCGCGGGCGTGCGGAGCTGTTGCGCAGGTTGGTGGACTTGATGTTAGCAAATGAGGATCCGTATCTATCCAAGCTGGAATCACAGCATACTCAAAGTGCCGATGTGAAACTGGTCGGGGGAGTCGACCATAGGGTTACATAAGGTTTGCTTCCACAAGCCTGTGTTGGTATTTTCGCCGTTCGTTAGATGGACAGGATGATTCTTATGACTAACAATGTTTCCCGTAAACTTCGGTTGGTCGTTCTGCCCGTTGTCTGCATGTTTTTAGCCTCTTGTGGGTTGCCCTCGTCCGGGCCTAGCGTGAAAGATATACAAGACAGCAGCGTCGAAAACGGTGGAGACATGTTCATCGTCGACGTTAACCAATCAGTAATACATGCCAGCACGCGTGAACAATCCTCGGGCTTCAGTCAATCGTTTCGCAATGTTGGCATTGTTTCCGTTGATCGAATTCACGCAGGGGACACGCTGACCATTACCATCTGGGAAAACGTCGAAAACGGATTGTTCTCGACGCTCGGACAGAAAGTTACAACTTTGCCTGCGATGCGGGTGGACCAACTTGGAAACATATTTATCCCCTATGCCGGAACTGTTAAGGCAAGCGGGCATACGCCAGATGATTTGAGGTTGAAAATCACCGCGCTGCTGGACGGCCAAACACCCGACCCGCAGATCGAGGTGCGACGCGAGGCCGGTGAGGGCGCGACCGTCAGCATTCTTGGCGGCGTTGGTGGGCAAGGTGTATATCCGATTGATGCATCCAACCGTCGGTTGACTGGTATGTTGGCGCGGGCGGGCGGCATTACGCTTGATCCCGGAGTGGTGAAAATCACAGTGCGGCGTGGCACAAATGTTGGCGCGATATGGTTTCAGGATTTGCTTGATAATCCGGCGAATGACATTCCGTTGCGCGCTGGCGACAAGATTGTTCTGGAAAAGGACGAGCGGTATTTTATTTCGATGGGGACGACGCGCCAGAAGCGTATTAGCTTTGAAACCCATAACCCAACGGTGCTGGAGGCGTTGGCAGCGGTGGGTGGGCTTCGCTCGAC
The DNA here is from genome assembly GCA_002162875.1 of Rhodobacterales bacterium 52_120_T64. Classification (GTDB taxonomy): domain Bacteria; phylum Pseudomonadota; class Alphaproteobacteria; order Rhodobacterales; family Rhodobacteraceae; genus NORP23. The sequence continues at coordinate 425,689 of MABA01000024.1, forward strand.
CCAATCGAACGCCAAGGGGATTTTCGTGTTCCGCGAAGAATCGGCGGCGATTGCCAATCGCGTGCTGGGACGCAGTGATCTGGTCGGCCCACAGCAGTTTGCGTATTTGGTTGATTTAACATCTCAATCCAGCATGTTTGTGGCCGGAAAATTTCCGATCCACGACGAGGATACGATCTACGTTACCGAAGCCCCGTATGTGAAATGGCGCAGTTTGTTGTTCACCGTGATTGGCGCGTTGAATGCCACCTCGTCTCTAGATACGGCGCTAACCGGTACAGCTGATATCTTTGAGTAAGGCTGTGCGGAAACGCATTTCAGTTTTTTCGGCCGGACTGGTATTTTCACGACCTTTGCGTCGTGTAATCCGCGCGGCTGGATATTCGCTTTCGATTGGATGGTTCAGGCAGCACAATCGGGATATCGGCGTTTGGGGGCGCATTCCGATGTCGTGGCGAGTACTTTCGCGCTGGCCATTGTCGCGCGTTGTGACCTTCGAGGATGCATTTTTGCGCTCGGTTTTGCCGGGATTGGGTTCGCCGCCCTGCGGGCTGAATATCGACGACGTTGGTGTGCATTTTGAGGCGCGTTCGCCCTCTCGGTTAGAAGAAATTTTGCAAACGACGGATTTTGACGCAAACTTGTTGGTGCGGGCTGACCGAGGGCGCGCGTTCCTGCGCCATTATGGGTTGTCGAAGTATAACGCCGTTCCGCGCGGTGTAAGGTCAGAGGCTGGATATGTTCTGGTCATCGATCAAGTAGCTGGTGATGCGTCTATTGCGGGCGGGTTGGCGGATGCAGGCAGTTTTGCGCGGATGCTGGCCGCTGCGCGGGCGGAAAACCCAGAAGAGCGAATTATCATCCGGACGCACCCGGCCGTACAAAGTGGCGACAAGCGCGGACATTTTTCGGAAGCTGACGAAGACGAAAATACTGTTTTAAGCAGCACACCGATAAACCCGTGGGATTTGTTGGAAGGGGCCTCAAAAGTGTACTGCGTATCCTCGCAAATGGGATTCGAAGCGATACTGGCTGGGCATCGTCCCGTAGTATTTGGCGTCCCGTTTTATGCGGGCTGGGGGCTTAGCGACGATCTTCAAGAAACACCGCGCCGGAATAGAAAGTTATCGGTCGATGAACTGTTTGCGGGCGCGATGCTGGTTTATCCCTTCTGGTACGATCATGCCCGTCGACGCGCGTGTGAATTCGAGGATGCCTCGCAGCAATTATTAGCGCAAGCGCGGCATCATTGGGGCGGGGCGTGGCCGGTGTATGCGCTTGGGATGCGAATGTGGAAGCGCTGGAATGTGGCGCGGTTCTTGCGTGGTGCCATTTTTGTGAAAACTGAATCGGAGGCCGTTGCCAAGGCGCGGAAATCCGGCGGAAAGGTTGTTGTTTGGGCAAGTGCTGAGAGTTCTGGTTTGGCAGATATGTGCAAGACCGCAAATGTGCCTTTGCAACGGATGGAGGACGGTTTTTTGCGATCAACGGGGTTGGGCGCAGAACTAACACCTGCGGCATCCTTGGTGCTGGATGATCGGGGTATTTACTATGACCCCGTCAAACCCAGCCAGCTTGAGTTCCTGATTTCGAAGTCCCCCGATTTACCCACCTGTGCTATCGACAGGGCCGCAGCCCTGCGGGCGAAAATACTTGAAACCGGTGTTTCGAAGTACAACCTGAAGGGCGCTGAGGCGCCGGAATTTCCTGTAGGCCGTAGAATAATTCTGGTGCCCGGACAGGTGGAGGATGATGCTTCAATCCAACGCGGTGCGGGAATCGTGAGGACAAACCTGGAATTGCTGCAAGCCGCGCGGGCGGCGCACCCGAAGGCGTATATCGTTTATAAGCCGCACCCTGATGTTCTGGCGGGGCTTAGGGAAGGGGCGGTTACCAGACAGGCAGCGTTGAATTTGTGTGACCGTATTGTCGAGACAGCCGACGTGACCAAGCTGATAGAGGCCAGTGATGAAGTCTGGACGATGACCTCGCTTCTGGGGTTCGAGGCTTTGTTGCGTGGAAAGCAAGTTACCTGCCTTGGTCAGCCGTTTTACGCGGGCTGGGGGCTGACGAAGGATCGCGACCCAATTCTTGAAAGGCGTGGTTTGAACGTATCACTGGACCAATTGGTTCATGCAACGTTGATTGATTATCCAAGCTACCACGACCCTGTTTCCAACCTGCCTTGTACACCCGAACTAATTGTCGATCGTTTGGCGTCAGGGCTGACCCGCAAACCCATAAGATTGCGGGTGTTGGCAAAATTACAAGGTTCTTTTGTAGGCCACGCGTCTATTTGGCGCTAGGTTTCCAAGTCGTCATGATATCGCGACCAACGGTTTTACTCGCGACCAAATCATATCTTGGCGCATCTTTAAGTGCGTCGATTTGAAGAGGGCCAAAGACGGCGCCACCCTCGGAGCCTATCGACAAACCGGCGGTGAAAGTCACCAACGTGTCAACCAGATCAGAAGCGATTAAGGAGGCGGCCAAAAGTCCACCACCTTCGCAAAGCACACGGGTTAAACCGCGCTTGCCTAGCTGGATCGCCATATCGGACAAGTCCAACTCGCCGGATTGTTTATGGGCAACCTCGATCAGTGTCGCGCCGACTTCTTCCCAAGTTTTCAAACGCGCTTTGTCCAGCCCGGCACGGTGGCAAATCCACAAAGGGGTGTATTTGGCCGTTTGCGCCAGTCGTGAGGTCAACGACAGGGATAACCCGCCATCAAGTATGATGCGGACGGGATTTTCACCGCCCAATCCCAAGTCTCGTACATCCAGCAGCGGATCGTCGGTACGGGCGGTTCCGGCGCCGATTAGCACGGCGTCGTGGCGGGCTCGCATTAAATGGACGTGGCGTCGGGCTTCGGGGCCGGTGATCCAACGGCTTTCGCCACTAGCGGTGGCTATGCGCCCGTCAATGGTGCCTGCCATTTTTAAGGTGAACATTGGCCGGCCGATGGTACGGTTTAGCAAGAACCCTTGGTTAAGTTCAGCCGCGGCATCGGTCAGCACGTCTTCGGTCACTTCAATACCGGCATCGCGCAGAGCCTTGTAACCTTGTCCGGCGACACGACTGTCAGGATCGTCAAGTGCACTGACGACGCGCGTGATGCCCGCATCAACCAGCGCGTTCGCGCAGGGTGGTGTTTTGCCATGATGAGCGCAAGGTTCCAGCGTGACATAGGCAGTGGCACCTTTGGCGTCGCCCGCTTGGGCCAATGCCTCGGTTTCTGCGTGTGGGCGACCACCTGCTTGTGTCCAGCCGCGGCCAAGCACTTTGCCGTCTTTGACGATCACGCATCCGACGGCGGGGTTGGGCCAGACACGCCCCAACCCGCGTTGGGCGAGGCCTAGGGCCATGCGCATCCACCGTTCGTCTTGCGAATTGCCTGCCATTTAGTCGTTTTCGGAAGGGGGGCGGAGTTCGTGAACGAATTCTTCGAAATCATCCGCCGCCTGGAAATTTTTGTAAACGCTGGCGAAGCGAACGTATGCCACGGTGTCGATCCGCGCGAGGGTTTCCATGACGATCTGGCCGATTTTGTCGGATGGGATATCTGGTTCACCAAGGCTTTCAAGACGGCGCACGATGCCCGAAATCATCTGGTCAATGCGGTCAGCCTCTACGGGGCGTTTTTGCATTGAAATGCGGATGGAACGATCCAGCTTATCGCGGTCAAAATCCTCGCGGCGGCCGTTTTTCTTCACCACTGTTAAGTCGCGCAACTGCACGCGTTCGTATGTTGTGAAACGCCCCGCACAGGCCGGACAAGCCCTGCGCCGCCGGATGGCTGCGTGGTCTTCGGCCGGACGGGAGTCCTTAACCTGAGTGTCGATATTTCCGCAAAAAGGGCACCGCATATGAAACCTCGTTTAGTAACTGCTCGCTCGTTTACGGGTTAGTATACGGAGGCTTCTAGGTTTTGGGTAGGGGGTATCGTATTACGCTATATGGCGGGGGTGGGCGTAGGGTGTGCGGTCCCCGCGCACCGTTGCTCGGTTGATGTTGATTGGTGCGCGGGGACCGCACACGAATGTAGAGCTTATCTTGAAATCTGCGAAAAACCACGATTAATCGTCGTCTTCATCTGAATATATTGCGGGTAGTTGTGGCTTTGAAACCAGTTTGATTTTTTTTATTGTGCGCCACAGAGATTGAAGGTCAAATTCCATTCCAAGATATTTTGGCTTTCCTGAGACAATGGGACGATTCATATAGCGAAATATTTCGTCGGGTTCAAATCCAGCTAAAGGCTTATTCTGTGACATTGCTCCAACCACCACTTTTAAAAGTTGGTTCAAATCTTTGGCATTGTCGCAAAATTTTTGTAGAGGTAAAATTATCCATGGTATTTCTGAAGTATCGGCTGAATCAAAACTTGCATCTACTTTTCCCTCAACAAACGCGGAGGGTGGGACTGTGCAGATCAAAAAACTAGGTCCGAAGTTCTCAGGATCGACGCCTACAACGTTGTGCCAAGATAATACCTCACTGTAAAAGTCCACATTTCTAAGCGACGTGATTAGCAGTGCATTCCCAAGTTCAGAAAAATGCCGCTCCAGAGTCGGTATCTCAGCTATAAACTTGTCAACTATATCATCCGAAAATTGATAGTAGTTTAAGAAGTAAACAAAATACGATATATCTCGTATTCCGTCTGAACGATTGGTGAATTCTGCTAGTGAAGTAACGTGTAATCCCACTTCTCTACTCCTTAATCGCCAATCTAAACCCACCAAAAGTTTTGCGCTTACTGATCCAGGAAGCTCCGCAACTTCCGGCTCCGGCTCGGATGCTTCAGCTTACGCAACGCTTTCGCCTCGATTTGACGAATACGCTCACGAGTAACGCTGAACTGTTGGCCAACCTCTTCAAGCGTATGGTCTGTGTTCACGCCAATACCGAACCGCATCCGCAGCACGCGTTCTTCGCGTGGCGTAAGGGAGGCTAGAACGCGGGTTGTGGTTTCTTTCAGGTTGCCCTGAATCGCGCTCTCCAGCGGTAGGACGGCGTTTTTATCTTCGATGAAATCACCCAGTTGGCTGTCTTCTTCGTCGCCAATCGGGGTCTCAAGGGAAATAGGTTCCTTGGCGATTTTCATAACCTTACGAACTTTTTCCAGCGGCATTTGCAGCTTGGCGGCCAGTTCTTCGGGTGTCGGCTCGCGGCCGATTTCGTGCAGCATTTGGCGGCCGGTACGGACTAGCTTGTTGATCGTTTCGATCATGTGGACCGGAATACGGATCGTGCGGGCTTGGTCGGCGATGGAACGGGTGATCGCTTGGCGAATCCACCATGTCGCGTAGGTGCTGAATTTGTACCCGCGACGGTATTCGAATTTATCCACGGCTTTCATCAGGCCGATGTTGCCTTCTTGAATCAGATCGAGGAACTGCAAACCACGGTTAGTGTATTTTTTGGCAATAGAAATCACGAGACGCAGATTGGCTTCGACCATTTCTTTCTTGGCGGAACGGGCTTCTTTTTCGCCCTTTTGAACCTGTTGCACAACGCGGCGGAATTCGGAGATATCAACGCCGATGTATTGGCCAACTTCTGCCATCTCGGCGCGCACACCCTCTACTTGTTCGCTCATCTCGCCGGTTAGCATGTCCCACCCGCGAGTGCCTATTTGGGATACGCGTCCCATCCAGTCAGGGTCCAGCTCTGCGCCTTTGTATTCGTCGATGAATTCGCGGCGGTTTACGCGGGCTTTGTCGGATAGTTTCACCATGGCGCTATCAAGGCTCATGATCTTGCGGTTGATGCCGTAAAGCTGATCGACCAGTGCCTCGATCCGGTTGTTATGGAGGTGCATGGAGTTCACCAGTGTCACGATCTCCGTGCGCAGCCGCTGGTATTCGCGTTCTTGCACAAGCGTGAAGGTTTCGTCGGTATTAAGCGCAGCGGCCATGCGGCCTTCCTGCATCTCAGCTAGGCGGTCGTAATCTGCGGCAATCTGGTCCAGTGTTTCCAGAACGATGGGTTTCAGCACGGCCTCCATCGCGGCGAGCGAGAGGTTTGCTGCTTCGTCTTCTTCATCATCTTCGTCGTCATCTTGGGCGACGGGGTTGCCGTCGGCGTCCAGAACCTGTTCTTTTTCTTTCTTCTCGGCAGCCGGCGATTCAGTCTTGGCGGTTTCGCCGACTTCCTCTTCGCCTTCTTCTTCCATCTGCTGGCCGAAGGTCGCATCCAGATCGATCACGTCGCGCAACATGATTTCTTCTTCCAGAAGCTCCTCGCGCCAGATTGTGATCGCATGGAACGTCAGCGGGCTTTCGCACAAGCCAGCGATCATGGTGGAACGACCCGCTTCGATACGCTTGGCGATGGCGATTTCACCTTCGCGCGACAGCAACTCCACCGTGCCCATTTCGCGCAAGTACATGCGGACCGGATCATCGGTACGATCAAGCGTCTCGGTGGTCGCGGCCGCGGCTACGAGTTCGCGCGATGTGGTCGCGCCGATCTCTTCGACGTCCGTGTCAGTGGATTCTTCTTCGGCTTCCTCGCCCTCGATAATATTAATGCCCATATCCGAGAGCATTGCCATGATATCTTCGATCTGGTCGGACGAAACCTGATCGGCCGGCATGAACTGGTTGAGTTCGTCGTAGGTGATATAGCCGCGTGCCTTGGCCGATGCGATCATTTTCTTGACCGCAGTCTGGCTCATATCAAGCAAAGGACCTGAATTATCCTGTTGATCTTCACCAGTTTTCTGCTCGTTGTCTTTAGCGGCCATGGGCTACTCCATAGGTAGTTCAGCCGCGAATCACTTGGCCGAATATTGGGTTGTAGGGAATTTCTACTTCGAATCACTGATTCGCAAGGGCAACTAGTGCTTTTTCTTTTCCCAAATCTTCTGATCTATCAATTTTTGCAGACTTTTGGACAGCCCGCTCTCGTCACCTGCTCCTGCCGAATCATCACCGAGCGATTCGTTGGAGATTTTGTTTTGTGCCTCGCGGGCCTGTTGTAGGCGCCATGTGAGGCCTTCATCAGCCACGCCGGTGATCTCTTCCTCTGCGTCTTTTATTTCCTCGATGACACCGAGGAATGCGGCGTGTTTCGCCAATTCCTCGTGGATGGCTTGCGTTGCCAATTCTATGTCTGCGCCTGCACGCAAATAAGGGTTGGCGCGGACTTGGCCGATGGACAGAAGTTTCGCCAGTGGTTCGAAACCTAGGATTGCCTGCATACGGTCAATCAGATGTGCGCGTTGTTCTGTATCTGATCGATGTGGGGTCTGTGGCAGCGAGGACAAGAGGGCATCGCGGATTTGTTGTAGATCCGGCGATAAAAATTGCGCTCGTTCCAACCGAGTTTCGAACTTCTCGGCTAAAATCGCATGGTTTATACAGCCAAGCAGGATAGCGCATTCGCGGACACGGGCGTCTGTTGCCGGGCCCGCGTTCGATTGGGCCAACATCGAGGATTTCGCGCTTGGCGTCGGGCCGCTGGGTGCACGGTTGCCCCTTGTTTTGCCGGTTTGGCGCTGGGATTTACCTTGCCACGGATTGCTCTCTTGCCATGGTTTTTTGTCTGCGCGCGCAGGGGCGAACAGAGCGTGGCGTCGCTCATTAATCGCGGCGCCATAGTGGCCCCGCAGGGTCGGGTCTTTGATCAGTTTGATTGTGTTGCGAAGGCTTGCATCCAGCGCCGTGCGGCGCTCGGGGCTGTCGAATATTTTGCCTTCGGTTTCGCGCTGCCACAGAAGATCGACCATTGGCTGGGCGCTATCCAACAACTTCTGCATGGCCTCGGCACCTTGGGCGCGGATCAGGTCATCAGGGTCGAGGCCTTCGGGCAGGATGCAGAACCTTAGCGATTTTCCAGCTTCCAGCAGCGGAAGTGCAAGGTCGATCACGCGGCGGGCGGCTTGGATACCGGCGTTGTCACCATCAAGCGCAATCACCGGTTCAGGGCAGATACGCCAGATCATGGCCAATTGGTTTTCGGTGATAGCAGTTCCGAGAGGAGCGACGGAATGGTTGAACCCCGCCTGTGCCAGTGCGATCACATCCATATATCCTTCGGCGACGATCAGGGCGTTGGCCTTGCCCGACGCTTCGCGAGCGGGGCCGTGGTTATAAAGGCTACGGCCTTTGTCGAACAAAGGTGTTTCGTTGGAATTCAGGTATTTGGCGCGGGCGTTCGGATCCATCGCGCGGCCACCAAAGGCGATGCAGCGGCCCCGCGCGTCGCGGATCGGGAACATGATGCGACCACGGAAACGGTCGTAAGGTTTGCCACCGTCGTCCGGTTTGATGCAAAGGCCTGCCTCGATTATCTGCTCGGCGGGGATGTTTTTTCCGGCTAACGCTTCGAACAAAGCCGTGCGGGCATCGCTGGCGAATCCGATCTCGAAGCGTTCCAAGGTGGATTCGGGAAGGCCTCGTTTTTCCAAATATGCCCGCGCTTCGGCCGCTTTGGCGGAGTGCAGTTGCAGGCGGTAGAATTTCACCGCTTGTTCCATTACATCGGCCAGCGTTTTACGAGTGTCCGCGCGTTTTTGTTCTTGCGGTGAGGCTTTCGGGACGGGCATGCCTGCCTCGCGGGCGAGGATTTCGACGGCCTCCATGAAGCCGACATTCTCTGTTTCTTTCACGAATCCGATGGCGTCGCCTTTCGCGTGGCAACCGAAACAGTAATAGAATCCCTTGCGATCATCCACATGGAAGCTGGCAGTTTTTTCCTGATGGAAGGGGCAGGGTGCCCACATATCGCCTTTGCCGGGGTTGGATTTCTTGTTGTCCCACATGACTTTACGCCCGACCACTTGGGTCAGGGACGTGCGCTCACGTAAGTCATCAAGGAATCCGGCTGGAAGGTTCATGGGGTTATGTTTACGACTTGGCGCGGGGTGCCGTCTAGGTTCAGGATGTGGATGCGCTCAATTCCTTCGGCGTCGACGGTGACGACGCCAATCCAACTGGTACCTTGCGTGATGGCTTGGGCAGTTTGGCCGTCTGGCAAGGCGATTTCGGCCGGTAACGTCAAGCGGGTCGTGACTGGACCCATGAACTTGATGACAAACAGTACAACAATGGTTAGGAGACCCAATATCATTGTCGCGGTCAGCACCGTCACCAATCGACGCAAGAAGCGCAGGTTGGCGGGTTCTGGTATCACGTCGTACTTAGGAGTTGGTTCGCTCATGGCAGACCCTTTTGAAAATCCGTTGCGGCTGGAGCTGGGGCTGACCCCTGCTAAACGTCTTGATAAAGCTTTGGCCGCGGTTGTGCCAGAGGGCGTTACGCTTTCACGTTCGCGTTTGCAGAATTTAATTCTGGAAGGGGCTGTACGGTTGGAAGGTGGCGACGTCGCCCTCGAACCCAAAAGCAAGGTTTCAGCTGGACAAGTATGGTTGGTGGAAATGCCGGAAGTGACGGATATCGACGCAATGCCCGAGGATATTCCGGTGGATGTGGTGTTTGAGGACGAACACCTGATCGTGGTTAACAAACCATCAGGAATGGTGGTGCATCCGGCGCCGGGATCCGAGACAGGGACACTCGTTAACGCATTGTTACATCATTGCGGCGATAGTCTATCGGGAATCGGCGGGGCGAAGCGTCCGGGCATTGTGCACCGGATCGACAAGGATACATCCGGCCTGTTGGTCGTGGCAAAAACGGACGAGGCGCATCAAGGCTTGGCTGCGATGTTCGCAGCGCATGATATGAATCGTCACTATTTGGCATTGACCTGGGGGGCTCCTTCGGGGGCAGACCCGCGATTGGCCGGAGTTAAAGGTGTAACGTTCGAACCAGGCAGTGTGATCCGGATTTCCGGTAATATCGCGCGGCATAAACATGACCGCAAGCGCATGACGGTTGTTGTGGATGCAGGGCGACACGCAATAACGCGGACACGCGTGGTGGAGGCGTTCGGGCCGTTAGAAAAACCCGTGGCTTCGCTGACCGATTGTTGGTTAGAAACAGGTCGCACCCATCAAATTCGTGTGCATATGACCTATGCTGGCCATGCGCTGGTCGGCGACCCGGTTTATGGCTCTCGTCGTGCTATCCCAAAGGGCGCAATTTCGGCCGAGGCGGCAGACGAGCTGCGCGGGTTTAGACGCCAAGCGTTGCATGCTGCTACGCTTGGATTTGTGCATCCGGTTACGAAGGAGAAGCTGGAGTTCAAAGCACCACTACCAGAAGATTTCGAGGCCGTGATGAAGGTTTTGCGGCGGGATTAGGCGTCAGCGATCTTCCGGCGCAAGATGCCTTATGCGTTGAACATGCGCATCAATATCAGCGCGTATAAATTTGGAATGCACGCGTGTTTGTGAGGCGGCGTTATTCTTCAATCCAAGCGCATGCGTTTCGCGCCACGCTTTTTGTGGGCGAATTGGCCGAGGTACAAACCCGCCGCCACACGTCGGGCACACGTTGTGTAGAATTTTCTCGACGCAGTCCTGACAATAAGTACACTCGTATGAGCAAATCATGGCCTCTTGTGATCGAGGCGGCAGGTCACGGTCACAAAGCTCGCAATTCGGGCGTAGTTCCAGCATTCTTGATATCTCCTCAATTGGTATCGTTTTCTGGTGGCTCTTTTAACCAGAACACATCCTCGAATCTAACCTCGAAATGACGCGCAATCTGCAATGCAATGATGGTGGAAGGTATGAACCGCCCAACTTCAATGGTGCTGATGGTTTTGCGCGAAACTCCGATAGCTTCGGCCAAATCTGCCTGAGACATGCGGTGCTCGGCGCGGTAAACACGGATTCGATTGTCGAGGACTTTACTCATCGTTGTTGTCTGCGTCGGATTTCAGCATATCAAACCAAAACGATAAACTGAAAAACATCAAAGTGGCCGAGATGACAACTTCTAAAAAAAACTTTGCCAGCATATCGGGTAACATGCTAGGTCCCAGTTGCTCGACCACCAACAACAATATGAAAACGAAACTAAAACTGCGAACGGCGGTGGTGTTGTATTGTGTCTGTACAAAACCAGCTTCAACACCGGCATATTTCGAGTTTTGTCGACGTTTTCTGATCTCGAGCACGGCGCTGTAGATTGTTGCAGGAATCCCCACCAGAATGATTGCAATAGCGAAGAATGTTTGGAAAAATTCAAAGATACTTTCCCACCGGTTATCAGTGTAAATATTTATCGCTTCGCCCGCGTAAGAAACCGAAACCATAAACATCCCGAATGGTATGATGTTCAGGTAGTGGTCCGAAAAATCTGCTTTAATTCTGGTGATAATGCTCATCCGATTGTCCTATACAAATAATGAGGCGCAAACCTTTACGTTCCATACTGATACCTTTGCGTTACATAAAGGAACGCAAAGGTTAGAGTCAAGGTGCAGATTCTATATTTATTGAAGGGATGCAGATTGTTGCGAAATATGTTATTGTTGTGGATATAGAACCTTGAAATCCATTAATGTTAATATCATATACATACCCAACGTGCGTTAAACAGCACAACGGAGGAGAGCGAATGAGCAATTATACCAAACTACCGGCGCCATCACCTGAGCAGGGTCTCTCGAATTACATGCGGGAAATTCGCAAATTTCCTATGTTGGAGCCCGAGCAGGAATATATGTTGGCGAAAGCCTGGGTTGACCATGAAGACAGCGATGCAGCACACCAGTTGGTGACCTCGCACCTACGTCTGGCGGCGAAAATTGCGATGGGGTATCGCGGATACGGATTGCCAACTGCCGAGGTGGTTTCGGAGGCGAATGTGGGCCTTATGCAAGCTGTGAAACGGTTTGACCCCGAGAAGGGATTCCGTCTGGCGACCTACGCGATGTGGTGGATTCGTGCCAGCATTCAGGAATATGTGCTGCGGTCTTGGTCGCTTGTGAAAATGGGCACCACGTCGGCGCAAAAGAAGCTTTTCTTCAACCTTCGCAAGGCTAAGAACAAGATTGGTGCGCTGGAAGAAGGCGACTTACGCCCTGAAAACGTTAAGATAATCGCCACGCAACTGAATGTGACGGAAAAAGAAGTGATCTCGATGAACCGCCGGATGGGTGGCGGGGATGCGAGCCTGAATGCGCAGGTGAAATCTGACGGCGAAGGGGCTGCGGAATGGCAGGACTGGCTTGAGGATGAAGATGCGGATCAGGCTGCGGATTACGCCGAGAAGGACGAGTTGGCACAACGCCGCGAGTTGCTGGGTGCTGCAATGGCGGAGTTGAACGAGCGGGAACAACATATCCTGACGGAACGCCGTTTGTCCGAGGAACCCAAAACGTTGGAGCAGCTAAGCAAAGTCTATTCGGTTAGCCGCGAACGTATTCGCCAAATCGAGGTGCGGGCGTTCGAAAAATTGCAGAAGAAGATGCGCGAGTTGGCAGCCGAAAAGGGTATGGTTCAGGCCGTTAACTAATCCGCTTTTGCGATGATTTTTCGTGTGCACAACCCGTACACAATGCGTGCACAACACGTATGTACAATTTTGGCGCACGAAATATTAACCTTTTAAACGCATAATGGCCTTTTGAATTATCAGGAGGCCATTTTTGATTCTAGAAGACATTGACCGCAAACCCACCAAAGCCGAACGCGTGGCGGAAGCCGAGTTGGAGGCGTGCCTGCATCGTGACCGCATGTATCGTCATGGAACTGATCTGAGAAGCCGGATGCTGTTTACCGAACAATTCCCGAAGGGCTGGTACGCGATGGAGGATAATTACCCCGACCGCCCGAAACGCACTCGCATCACGGCACGATTTGACGAGGACGTGGTGAAGTTCTTCAAGCGCAGCGGCGCGGGGTATCAGGCGAAGATGAACGGGGTGTTACGGATGTATATGTTCGCGCGGGTGGCGAAATATGTGGAGGCGAATGGCGATCGGGATCGGCATAATGATTTGTTTTGAGGGGAGTGTTAGGTGGGTGATTCACCCATCATTAACTATTTTCTGACATCATGAACCCATGTCAAATTATCGCCGAATGCGCATTGAAGGCGCCACGTATTTCTTTACCATATCTCTCGCTGATCGAGGGTCATCGGTGTTGGTTGATAGCGTCGATGTTTTACGAAAAGCGTATACACAAACGATCATCGAGCAACCTGTATGGTCGGATGCATTTGTTGTGTTGCCTGACCATCTACACGCTGTGTGGACGTTGCCCGAAGGCGATGCTGATTTCTCCACCCGTTGGCGGAAAATTAAGGCGCGATTTTCGCATGCTTTAAGTGCCACACCGGTTCGCAGTCAAAGTAAAATCGCCAAAGGCGAGCGCGGCATTTGGCAACGGCGATTTTGGGAGCATTTGATTCGCGATGATCGAGATTACGGGAACCATATGGAGTATTGTTGGGGTAATCCGGTGAGACACGGTTTGGTCGAACGGGTCGCCGATTGGCCGTATTCGTCATTCCATCGCGATGTGCGCCGAGGAATCGTGCCAAAGGATTGGACGTAGGGTGGGTGATTCACCCACCGTGGTTGGGCGATGTCGAAATGGTGGGTGAATCACCCACCCTACGGTTATTTTGAAACGTTTAGGTCTTCGCGCATAACCTCTTTTAGGCGTTCGTGAGCAGTGGCTCTTCTCGATCGATCATCATTTGTGTCAATAATTTTCGCGATTGCTTCCCGCACACTCATAGGAGCAACAATTTCGCAACGCATTTGCCATAGAGCAAAATTCTTCCCTGCTTCATCGGTGTCTTCAATGGCTGCTCGGTGATATGCTTCTAGTAACCCAATAAAAGCAGCCTTTCGTTCCTCGAAATCACGTAACTTCTTTTGCCCACGTTGAGTCAGAGCCACCTGTATCAACGCAGAAACAATAGAGCCAAGCCCAAAGGCCGTTAAAAGTGCAAGTCAGTCCATCACCTCGTAAACTTCTTATACTTCACCCGTTTCGGATTAACTGAATCCGGCCCTAGGCGGCGGATTTTGTCGGCTTCGTAGTCCTCGAAGTTGCCCTCGAACCACTCGACGTGGGAATCCCCTTCGAATGCCAACATGTGGGTACATAGGCGGTCGAGGAAGAAGCGGTCGTGCGAGATGATTACGGCGCAGCCTGCGAAATCGGTTAGGGCGTCCTCCAATGCGCGCAGGGTTTCGACGTCGAGGTCGTTGGTTGGCTCGTCGAGCAGCAGGACGTTGCCGCCGGAACGCAGCAGTTTGGCGAGGTGGACGCGGTTGCGTTCACCGCCCGACAGCATGCCGATTTTTTTCTGCTGGTCGCCGCCTTTGAAGTTGAACGCGCTGACGTACGCGCGGGAGTTCATTTCCGCATCCCCAAGTTTGATGATGTCGAGTCCGTCGGAGACTTCGTCCCAGACGGTTTTGCCATCCGCAAGCGAGTCGCGGGACTGGTCGACGTAGGAAAGTTGCACGGTGTCGCCGAAGGAAACTTCGCCGCTGTCGGGGCTTTCTTGGCCTGTCAGCATTTTGAACAGGGTCGATTTACCCGCGCCGTTGGGGCCGATCACGCCGACGATGCCGCCCGGTGGCAGGCTGAACGACAGGTCATCGACCAACAGGTTTTCGCCGAAGGCTTTGGACATGTTTTCAACTTCGATCACCTTGGAACCAAGGCGGGGACCGTTGGGGATGATGATCTGGGCGCGGCCCATTTTTTCGCGCTCGGATTCGTTGGCTTTTTCGTTATAGGAATTGATACGGGCTTTGGATTTGGCTTGGCGGGCTTTGGGGGATTGGCGCATCCATTCCAGCTCGCGTTCCAGCGTTTTCTGCTTGGATTTATCTTCGCGGGCTTCCTGCTCAAGGCGTTTGGCTTTTTGTTCCAACCATGCGGAGTAGTTGCCCTCGTATGGGATGCCACGACCACGGTCGAGTTCCAAAATCCAGCTTGTGATGTCATCCAGGAAGTAACGGTCGTGGGTGACACACAGGATTGTGCCTTTGTATTCAATAAGATGCTGTTGCAGCCACTGGATGGTTTCGGCGTCGAGGTGGTTGGTAGGCTCATCGAGGAGCAGCATGTCGGGGGCTTCTAGCAACAGTTTGCAAAGCGCGACGCGGCGGAGCTCACCACCGGAAAGGATTTTGATGTCGGCGTTGTCGGGGGGGCAGCGCAGGGCCTCCATCGCGACGTCGATCTGGCTGTCGAGATCCCAGAGGTTTTCGGCGTCGATGGCGTCTTGCAGGACGGTCATTTCTTCCATCAACTCGTCGGTGTAATTGTCGGCGAGTTCCATGGCGATGGTGTTGAAACGGTCAACCTTGCCCTTTTTCTCGGCCACGCCAAGCATGACGTTATCGCGCACGCTTAGAGTTTCGTCCAGTTTTGGCTCCTGCGGAAGGTAGCCCACGCGAGCACCTTTGGCGGACCATGCTTCGCCGGTGAAATCCTTGTCCATGCCGGCCATGATCTTCATCAGCGTCGATTTACCGGCACCGTTGTTACCAACCACACCGATTTTCACGCCCGGCAGGAAGGAAAGATGGATGTCTTCGAACAGTTTTTTGCCGCCCGGGTAGGTCTTGGAGACCCCTTCCATATGATAAACGTATTGATAAGAAGCCATGGTGCCACCCTTTGAGTTAACATGTTTGAGGCGTTTTATCCAAACCATCGGGGCGGGGCAATGCATAAGCGTTGACAGGCGCGAATTGTGCGGGGAAAAGGGGGGATGTTAGGATTTCCGAAAGCTGTCGATGGTATGCGTATTGCTCTGCTGGGTGGATCATTTGATCCTCCGCACGCGGGGCATGTGCATATTACGCGCCAAGCGTTGCGGCGCTTTGGGCTGGATCGGGTCTGGTGGCTTGTCAGTCCGGGAAATCCGTTGAAGGCGAACGGGCCGGCACCGATTGCGAAACGGATGGCGGCGTGTCAGGAAATAATGCAGCACCCGAAGGTCGAGGTGACCGACATCGAGGCGCAACTTGGAACTCGGTTTACTGCTGACACCATCGAGGCTTTGCAAACCCTGCATCCGAACGTGAATTTTGTTTGGCTAATGGGCGCAGACAATCTGGCCAGCGTTCACAAATGGGAGCGTTGGGAATGGATTTTCGAGAATGTTGTAATTGGCGTTACATCGCGGCCCGACGAACACCTTAAGGCGGCGGGATCGAAGGCGGCGGTGAAATACCGCGCGGCGCGATTGCCTGCCGCAAACGCGAAACGGTTGCCATTTCAACAGCCACCAGCATGGTGTCTGTTGGACGGACCGGTTGTCGATATTTCTTCGACCGAACTTCGCGCGAACGGGAATGGGATAAAGTAGTGACTTTCTATGGATCGTAGACATTTTCTAGCGTCGGTTGCGTCCTTGCCGAGTTTGGCTTGGGCCAACCCACCGAGTACAGCAACGCGCCCGGCGTTGCGTAACGCTGCGAATTTGCAGCGCGTGGCGACATCCTCGGCGCGGTTATTGGATCCGGCGTTGTCGAATATCACGGGATATGCGTTGTTCGATGTAAGCACGGGCGAGGTGCTCGATTCCTACCAACCGGATTTGGCTTTGCCGCCTGCGTCGGTAAGCAAAGCGATTACAGCGGTTTATGCGCGGCAGGTTTTGGGGTCGGACTATCGCTTTGCGACGCGGCTATTTGCGACGGGACCAGTCGTCGACGGGACCGTTCAAGGCGACTTATATCTGGTCGGCGGTGGCGACCCTGCACTGGATACGGACGAGTTGGCGGAGTTGGCAAAAACCGCCATTTCAGCAGGCGTTCGCAGTGTTGCGGGGCGGTTTTTTGTAGATGGGTCCGCGCTGCCGGATATCACTGAAGTTGACCCGAGTCAGCCGGACTATCTGGGGTACAACCCTTCAATTAACGGGCTGAATCTGAATTTCAACCGCGTATATTTCGAATGGAAACAGACATCCGCCGGATATAACTTGTCTTTGGATGCGCGTGGAATTCAAAACAAACCGCTGGTTCGCTGGATAGATATTCGTGCCGAAAATCGGGGTGCGCCAGTGTTCGAATACGCTATGGTTAACGGGCATGATCGTTGGACTGTAGCGAAATCGGCATTGGGCGATGGTGGGGGGCGTTGGCTGCCTGTCCGCCAGCCTGCCGACTATGTTGGCGAAATTTTCCGGACCTTGGCGGCTAGTGTGGGTCTGTCGTTGCCATCGCACAAGCATGGAAAAGTACCCGCACACGCGGCTGAACTTGCGCAGTTCGAGAGCAATCGAATGGACGAAGTCTTGCAGTGGATGTTGAAGTATTCCAATAACTTAACCGCGGAGTGTATCGGCCTTACGGCATCACATAACTTAGGTGGGCGTCCGTTGACGCTAGCCACTTCGGCGGGCGCAATGGGGCGTTGGGTCCGGTTGAATTTGGGTGTCGCCGGAGTGAATTTCAAAAATCACTCCGGACTGACGGACCGATCAAGAGTGAGCGCGGCGCAGATGGCCGGGATGTTGGCTCATTCGCGGAGCCAAGACGGGCTAAGCGGGATTTTGAAGTCGTTTAATCTGGTGGATCGCAGCGGAAATTCGTTGAATGCGGGCGATGTAAGCGTGCACGCGAAGACGGGAACGTTGAACTTCACGCGCGGATTGGCAGGGTATCTGGAAAAGGGTGATCGCAAATACAGTTTTGCGATTTTGTCGGCAGACCTGGCTGCGCGCGCAAACATTCCTTTGGCCGAGCGTGAACGCCCCCGTGGGGCGAAAACATGGCGCGGAAAGGCTAAACGGCAGGAGCAAGCTTTGCTGCGTCACTGGCTGGACATGGTTTCTTAGGGGCTGATAGCGATTGCACCACCTGCGAAACGTTCGATTTTTCGTGTGACCTCCAGATCTAGCAGGGCTGACATAACATCTTGGGCAGAGCCCGATGTTTGGCGTACGAGGATGTCTTCTTGCACGGGAGCGGAGCTGATTAATGACATTAATGTTCTGGAGAGAGATTTGTCTGGTCGCTTTGGTTTAGGGGAGACGGTCGGGTTTTTTGGTGGCGCTTGAGGAGGAATTGCGAGGGCTTCAATTACATCAGCAGCAGATCGCACTAGCGTGGCGCCGTCGCGGATCAACATGTTACAACCGGCAGCGCGCCCATCCATTGGATTGCCGGGGACGGCCATTACTTCGCGACCCTGATCGAGGGCGTTTTTCGCGGTTATCAGGCTACCGGATTTACTCGCTCCCTCCACGACCAAGACGGCTTGGGCTAGGCCCGATATGATGCGATTTCGACGTGGGAAATGGCGGGCTTGCGGCTGCAAACCAACCGGCATTTCAGAGACTCGCAATCCGTTTTCCAGAATGTCATGCGCCAAGGCACTGTTTTCTTTGGGATAAATCGTGTCCACGCCACCTGCAAGAACGGCGATGGTACCCCCGTTTAGGGCGGCTTTGTGGGCTTCTGCATCAATACCACGTGCGAGGCCGGATACGATCACATATCCCTCCGATGATAGATCTTGTGAAAGTTTTGCAGCCATTCTTCGACCAAGGGATGACGAGTTTCGTGCTCCAACGAAGGCTACGCTTGTACGTAAGGCAATTGATGCATCGCCGAGGGCCCATAGAACAGCAGGCGGATCTTGGATCGTTGCCAGCCTTGGCGGGTAGTTTGGCGCCCCTAAAAACAAAAGTTCAGCACCGATTTCGCGACCAGCTGCATACTCGATTTCAGCCGTTTCGCGCGACATGGGCTGATAGTTGGCAACGCCGGAGGTCGCTGCGATACTTGGCAATATTTCGAGGGCAACTGCAACGCTGCCGTGTTCACGTACAAGCCGTATAAAAGTGACGGGGCCGACGCGACGCGAGCGAACGAGGCGCAGCCAATCCAGTTTATCGATATGGCTAACGGGCAACGCCGAATGCGGGATTTTGGCGGAACGAAGGGGAATCGCGGACATAATTTTCCTTTCTGATTCCCACAATGGTGTCGGAATTAGGTTAAGCGATGATTAACTCGGTTCTAGGGCTGGTATGTTCGAGTTTTGTGCGTAGGCTGCAGAAAAATAAATGCAGGAATCATAATGACAAAACCTAGAGTGTTATTGACCCGAAAGTGGCCTGAGAGCGTGGAAAAAGCCGCGGCAGAGTTGTTCGACGTAACATACAACATCGAGGATCGCCCGATGGGTCGGGCTGAGATGCGCGCGGCGTTGGAAATCTATGATGCTGTGCTGGCGACAGTGACAGATGACGTAAAAGTAGGGACGTTTACGAATTTGAAACCTAAGGCGCGGATACTCGCGAATTATGGTGTCGGATTCAGCCATATTGATATTGAAGGGGCGCGCGCAGCAGGAATTACCGTTACAAATACACCGAATGTTTTGAACGATTGCACCGCCGATCTTGCCATGACGCTGCTTATGATGGCTGCGCGTCGTGCCGGCGAGGGTGAGCGCGAGGTTCGGGCTGGAAAATGGGCGGGATGGCGACCCACGCATATGATTGGGACCAGTATTACTGGAAAAACGCTGGGTATTATTGGTTTCGGGCGCATAGGTCAGGCAATGGCGCGGCGCGCACATTTCGGGTTCGGAATGAAGATACTGGCGCAAAGCCGGTCGGCTGTTGATCCGACCATATTGGCGGAAACCGGGGCAGTGCAGGTTGATACGGTCGAGGATTTGTTGCCGCAATGCGATTTTGTATCGCTGCATTGCCCTGGCGGCGCGGCAAACCGGCATCTGATTAATGCAGATCGATTGGCTTCGATGAAGTCGACGGGGATACTGGTGAATACTGCGCGCGGAGAGGTTGTTGACGAAGCGGCGTTGGTTGAGGCACTGAAAACCGGCTTGATCGCAGGGGCTGGGCTTGATGTGTTCGAAGAGGAGCCAAAAGTTCATGCTGGGCTGGTTGAGTGCGAAAATGCCGTGTTGTTGCCCCATTTAGGGTCTGCAACACGCGAAACGCGGGTGAATATGGGGATCCGAGCGCTTAAAAATATTGAACAGTTTTTTGAGGGGGCGGAACCGGACGACAAGGTGAACTAACCTATTCGAGGCAAATTCCCTGTAACGTCACCCAGTCCTGATCCCTGAGCAACGGCTGAATCGTTGATGTGAATTCGGCTACATCGTTGATTTCGGGGCTGTCCGTGATGTTTTGTGCGGCTTGTGCAAGGCGTTCATCCGCAAGCTTGCCCGAAGTGATGTATTCGAACAATTCGCGCGTTGAACTACCTTCGAACAGTTTTTCAAGCGCGAGATCGCTTTGCGCAAGTAGCGTGGTCGTTAGGTCAGCCAAATCATTGGGTGTTCGCATCGCCTGCAACGCGTCGCCACCAATTACGACGATGCCGCCGGGGAATACGCTACTGTGCTGTTGATGTCTGGCAATTAGCAGTAATGCGCGGCTTTCCAGGAAAACCCGGGATTGGAATAACTCGCGAACGACATCGGCGCGCGGGGCCCGGCATATGTCTATACCGAGGGTTGTCACCATATCAGATCCAAGTTTTCGTGCACTTTCGGGACCAGTCATGCGGGCGGCCTGGCCACGCAATAGTGAAGGCGTGGCATAGAAAGCGCTGCCAATAGCCGCGGTGGCCATAGCCAAAAATACCCAATGAAACCAAGAGGTTTTACGTTCGGTGGCGACGACCGCGCGGGAAACTTGCGCTATCGCTTCGACCATTTCAGCATCGTCAATTTCGAGCGTCTCAAAACCCTCGGTATCCGGTGTGTAAATTGCTTTCGAACCATCCAGCGACAGACGGCACGTTGCCGCCATCGCCCAATGACAGAGCGGGTTTTCATTTAGCTCCGAAAGTACCAAACTTGCGTTTCCAAAAGATACAACCACCTCACGAGGGGACTGATCCGGAACTTCGCGCCATTGGCCCAAGGCCTCTAGGCGAGTGTATTTTTCTATAGCTGTCATTCAATAAATACCTGCAACATTTTACCACTCATACGGGCAAATACGCGGGTTTGGCAATGCTACTATGGAAGCTCGTACCCCTGATTGTTCAGAATTTTACGCAATTCCAGTTTGGAAATTTTACCCGTGGCTGTGTGTGGGAGTTCGTCCATGAATACTACATCGTCGGGGACCTGCCACTTGGCGAAACTCTGCGCAACGAGAGCGAGGATGTCTTGTGGATCAGGGCTTTTATCCGGCATTGCAACGATGACGAGGATTGGACGTTCGTCCCATTTGGGGTGGGGGATGCCAATCGCAGCAGCCTCGGCGACGTCAGCGTGGGCGACCGCGGCGTTTTCTAGCGAGATGGACGAAATCCATTCTCCGCCGGATTTGATCACATCTTTGGATCTGTCGGTGATGCGCATATATCCGTTTTCATCAATTGTGGCGACGTCGCCGGTGTCGAACCAACCATCCTTATCCACTGCGTCGGAATCCTGTTTAAAGTATCGCTGCACTACCGCGGCCCCTCTTGCCCACAGTTTTCCGGAGGTGTTGCCATCCCACGGTTGTTCAACGCCCGCGTCATCTGTGATCCTTAAGTCAACCGAATAGGGGGGATGGCCTGTAGTGCCTTGCGCATCAAGGCGGCCGGAGGCGTCCAGTGCCGTGACTTCGGGTTTGAATGTGCAAACAGTACCGACCGGCGACATTTCCGTCATGCCCCAAGCATGTAAAACCTGCACGTCGTAGTCGTTTTGAAATGTTTCGATTACGGCGCGCGGGCAGGATGCGCCGCCGATTATCACACGCTCCAATGTTGGAAGTGTGAGATTGTTACTTTGCAAATGTTGTAGCATCAACATCCAGATCGTCGGGACGGCGGCGGTGAACGTGACGCCAAAACCGAGCATTTCGTATAGCCCTTTGGCTGACATATCGCGGCCGGGCATGACCATGCTGCTACCCATCATCGGGGCGGTGTATCCCAGAGACCATCCGTTCGCATGAAACATGGGAACCACCGGCATTACGACGTCGTTTGAGGACAGCCCCAACATATCGGGGGCAGAACTGGCTAAAGCGTGTAAAGTGTTCGATCTGTGGGTGTAAACTACCCCTTTTGGATCACCGGTGGTTCCAGAAGTGTAACAAATTCCGCAAGGTGCTGTCTCGTCAACCTCTACCCATTCGCAGTTTCCGTCCTGCTTTTCTAGTAATTCCTCGTAGCAGAGCAAATCGAGGGTTGAGGATTCAGGCATGTGTTCACGGTCCGTCATGACGATAATGTTTTCGACGGTTTTTAATCTGTCCCAAATATTTTCGATGGTCGGTATTAGGTCGAAATCCACCATCAGAAGACGGTCTTCTGCGTGGTTGATGATATAGACAAGCTGGTCTGCGAAGAGGCGCGGATTTAGCGTGTGGTTCACAGCACCTGCGCCGGGGACTCCGTACCAGACTTCGAAATGACGGGCGGTATTCCAAGCCATAACTCCGATCGTGTCGCCGGTCTGGACACCCATCGACAAGAGTACCTGAGACAGTTTTTTTGCTTGGCGCTGAATATTGGCCCAATTGGTATGTGTGATCGGGCCTTCCACAGACCGACTTACAATTTTGCGGTTTGGGTGATATTTCGCGGCGTGATCTAGGATTCTACCCACTGTAAGGGGAAATTCCTGCATAATAACCGTCATTTACGTGGCTCCTCCGATGAATTTCACAGGAGTCTAGCATCGTTTTTCGAATGGGGAAAGGTGTTCCCCTGCGCTGGCAGGGGAATACGTAGCGTTAGTTGCTGTTGGAGTTTTCCATGCTCGAATGGTCCATTTTCGAGCCGTTCATATCTGAATGATCCATGCCCGAGTGGTCCATATTCCCTTGGCGTTCGTTATCGATGGGAACTTCAATTGTAATCTCGCCTGCGTGCTCGAATATCAATGTCATGGTGATCACTTCGGCTTGTATAAACGGTCGGGTTAAGCCCATCAGCATAACGTGCATGCCGCCGCGTTCTAGAATGGTTGAGCCCCCTGCCAATATTTCAAATCCACCTTCGACTTCGCGCATTTTGGCAACCCCATCTTCCATAAGATGAGTGTGAAGCTCTGGTGTTGTAGCGGCGTCGGTGCGAACAGCAATTAAATAGTCGGTTTCGGTGCCATTGTTCATTATGTGCATGAACGATGCGCCGCTTTTCGCTACGGGGCTGGCTGCACGTGCGTACTGATGTTCGATCATTATATCACCAGCGTGTGCTGATCCCAGCGATAGTAGCATGGAAATGCTGATGGTTGCGAGGGTTTTAAGAGTCATTTTGACCTCCGATAGTTTGTAGATAGAATAAGGTTTAAAGTTAAACTACTGGCGGAGGGGCTCTGGCATCGGCTGTTGAAATGAAGCGTGGATGCCAGAAAATTGCGGTTGTTGGCAGGACCGCGAGTACCAAGTCACTTGGCAAAGGGGTCATATCGTCCGGTGCCATATGTGCATCTAGGTTGCCAAAGAAGCAATCTGCGCATTCGTGTTCGGTGGGAACAGGCTC
The DNA here is from genome assembly GCA_002162875.1 of Rhodobacterales bacterium 52_120_T64. Taxonomy (GTDB): domain Bacteria; phylum Pseudomonadota; class Alphaproteobacteria; order Rhodobacterales; family Rhodobacteraceae; genus NORP23. Next base: position 449,015 of record MABA01000024.1, read on the forward strand.
TCCGTTCGCGCCGAGGATGATGTCGTGTACGCCGTCAGGGGAGCAAATCGTGATCATTTGACCACCCGCCATACGCCCTTGGCTGAACGCCGCACCGGAAGCACTGCTGAACAGGCCAATTGTAATTAGACAGACAAGTATTAGGCGATGAAAAATCATGCGCGTAACATATACTCTAATCAGGAGGGTTGCACGTGGCGAAACGAAGCGGCCCCGTCAGAAATTTCTGACAGGGCCGCGAACCGTTACGATAAAGCAGGTTTTAGGCCGGAGCCTGTGCTTTTTCGATGTCTTTTTTGACTTTCAAAGCAGTAACCGAAAGATCAGTGTCTTTCGATTTAGCCAAGAATGCGTCCAGACCACCACGGTGATCGACAGTACGCAGTGTCGATGCAGCAATGCGGAATTTGAACGAGCGGCCCAGTGCTTCGGAAGCAAGGGTTACATCATTCAGATTCGGCAAGAAACGCCGACGAGTTCTATTTTTGGCGTGGCTGACGTTGTTGCCAGTCATAACGCCTTTGCCAGATAGTTCACAAACACGAGACATGTTGATGTCCTTTTATATGGGGCGCCACCCATTCGGGGCACCGGAATTCGAAGCGTTTCTTTATGCCGGACAGGCGCGGGGGTCAAGGGATTCGGCGTGGTTATTTTGCAAACAGCGCCAGAACTTGTGTTACGACGATGTTTAAGGGCAAATCGGTGGCGGATAAACCCCTCACGGCGGATTTAGGCGCATCACATAATGTTGTCCTTTGATAGGCAACGTTCTTGCCATATATTCTAGGGCCGTAGAGGAGCCATCAGGTAAAAAGATGATTAAGTCCATATATATAGCGATATACACGGTAATTTTCGCCGCCCTTGTTCCAACGATGACCTTAGCCGAGAGCTTTGATTACCGTTTCGATGTCCTTTTGGGATTGGCAAAGATTGGCGAGATGCAAGTGGCCGCAAACAGCGATGGAAAAAGTTATTCAGTGGCAACCGCGCTTTATACGACCGGTCTTGTTGGGGCAGTTTACGACGTACGCTACGATCAATCGGCGATAGGGCGGATCAGTGCGGGCGGTGCTCTTGTGCCGATCATGCATATTGCTACCCATGACGAAAAGGGCAAAATATCCCGATTAGAGATTTTGTTTAGTGGTGATCGCGTGTCTAGAGTAGCTTTTGATCCTGCCAAAAGCGTTCCGAGCGAAGTTACCACGTATCGCAATACGGTTGACCCGATGTCGCTGATGTACTTTTTACTGCGACCGGTTGGCGCCACTAAAGTTTGTTCCGGTGAGGTGGTAATGTTCGACGGGCGCAAACGTAGTACCGTGAGATTTACCAAAATAAAACGGTATAGTGACGGGCGGGTGGAGTGTAATATTTCTTATTCTGGCAACGGCGGCAGGGGTGGCATTGCGCTGTCAGCACTGGTATTTAGGCCTGACAACAACGATTTAATGCGGATTCAAAAGTTCGAAGCGCATACGAGTCTCGGAACTTTGACGATCAAGGCGCGTTGATCGCCTGCAAGGGGCGTACATGACGGCATTACCTGTCGAGGCGGTTTTACCTGAATTATTAACGGCCATGCGAGGGCATGGGATGGCGGTTTTGCAAGCACCTCCGGGGGCAGGCAAGACGACTCGGGTGCCATTGTGTTTGTTGGAAAACGGGCTGTACGACGGGCTTATCGTAATGCTGGAGCCGCGTCGCGTCGCCGCGCGGGCGGCTGCAGAACGGTTGGCGCAGCAGTTGGGTGAAAAGGTTGGCGAGACCGTCGGCTACCGTATCAAAGGTGAAAGCCGAGTGGGGCCGAAGACGCGAATCGAGGTGGTGACCGAGGGAATTTTGACGCGAATTCTTCAGCGGGACCCCGAGTTGTCCGGCATTGATTGCGTAATTTTTGACGAATTTCACGAGCGGTCGTTGAATGCTGATCTGGGGCTTGCGTTGTGTCTTGAGGCACGCGAAGTTTTGCGTAATGATTTGAATTTGCTGGTAATGTCAGCGACCTTGGATGCGGGACCTGTGGCAGAACTAATGGGGGGTGCGCCAATGGTAACCTCGACTGGGCGCAGTTTTCCGGTTGAGACGCATTGGCTTGCCCAGCCTTGGGTGAAACCAAACCGTCGGGGACCATGGTTCGAGGATGTGGCCGCGGATCTGGTCACGCAAGTAGTTGCGAAAACTGATGGTGGTGTTCTGGTTTTCTTACCCGGTGCCGGTGAAATTCGAAGGGTAGAGGCGAAACTGAACCTGTCTGCCGATTGCACGGTAATGCCGTTGTTTGGCGGGTTGCCGTTTGCGAAGCAGCGCGAAGTTTTGGCCCCGCGAAAAGGCGGGCGGAAAGTGGTTCTGGCGACAGCGATTGCGGAAACTTCGTTAACCATTCCGGACATTCGGGCCGTTGTTGACTGCGGTCGTGCGCGCCGGGCGCGGTTTGATGCGGGTTCTGGCATGTCCCGATTGGTAACCGAACGCGTTACCAAGGCGGAGGCAGAGCAACGCCGCGGGCGGGCCGGACGTGTGTCAGCCGGTGTGTGTTATCGGATGTGGACGAAGGGGGAAGAGGGCGGAATGGCGCCGTTCCCACCGGCGGAAATAGAATCGACAGACCTTGCGGGCTTGGTGCTGGAACTGGCCGTATGGGGGGCGGACACCCCTTTGGGTATGGCGTTTTTGACTCAACCACCGGATCGTGCATTTGCTGAGGCGCAATCATTGTTGAACGCACTGGGGGCGCTGAAAGACGGGCGGATCACAGCACATGGTAAAGTGTTGGCACGGCTTCCAATGCATCCTCGATTGGGACATATGCTGGTGATCGGGGCTACGTATGGGTCGCGGCGGCTGGCCGCTACGCTGGCGGCGTTGATCGCGGAGCGTGATCCGGTTGGCGGACGGTCGGCGGATATGACTTTGCGACTGGAGGCGGTTGCTGATCCGTCAAAATTCGAACGGGAGCGGCCATATCGTGCGGACCGCGGCGCGATTTCTGCGATTAAGGCCGAGATTAAACGGTTCGAAAAGCTGGTGCCAATGAAAGCTGGTGCCGGGCTTTCCGCAGGGGCACTGTTGTCGCTAGCATATCCGGACAGGATTGCCTTACGGCGCAAAGGCGATGAGGCGCGGTTCCTTTTATCCGGGGGCAAGGGCGCGATTGTGGATGCTGGTGATGCACTGGCAAACGGACGGATGCTGGTGGCTGTGGATCTTGATGGCGATTTACGCGAAGCGCGATTGCGATTGGGCGCGATGGTTTCTGAGGCGGAAATACGTGATTTGCACGAAGTTCGCGAGGTCAATGTATGTGAATGGTCACGCCGAGATCGAGCGGTTGTTGCGCGCCAACGTGTCATGCTCGATGCCCTGATGTTGGAGGATCGACACTGGAAGAACGTGCCTGATACAGATGTTGCGAGCGCGATGGTTGAGGGGGTTCGGGAGCTGGGACTCGGGACGTTGGACTGGAGCAAGTCCGCGCGTTTATTGAAGGCGCGCGTTGAATGGCTTCGGGCGCGCGGCGCGGAAATGCCGGATATGTCTGACAGTGGGTTAATCGATGGGTTAGAGCGCTGGTTGCAACCATTCCTTGGCGGAGTTCGTCGTACCGAGGGGTTGAAGAAGGTAGACGTTTCGGCGGCACTAAAAAGCATGCTGGATTGGGATGCGATGCAGCTGTTAGACAGACTCGCCCCCGCTGCGATTACAGCGCCGACAGGCACGCGATTGGCCGTGGATTATGGCGCAGAGCAACCATCGGTGTCTGTGCGGTTGCAGGAAATGTTTGGACTAAATCAACATCCGGTGGTTGGTCCAGATAGATTACCTGTACTAATCGAGCTTTTATCACCTGCGCAACGCCCAGTGCAAACCACTGCGGATTTACCAGGGTTTTGGGTGAACTCTTATGCGGATGTGCGCAAGGACATGCGCGGACGCTATCCAAGACACCCTTGGCCGGAAGATCCGACGGCCGCAGAACCGACCCGCCGAGTGAAACCTCGGAAGGCTTAGATTTTTAGATTTTACCGCTGGTAATTCGCGCTGGGCAGGGGTGAAAATTATACAACCTTACCCCACAAGTCGTATTCACTAGCTTCGTCCACCTCGACTGTCACGATATCGCCCACCGAAAGCCCTTCAAAGCCCTCGTCGATGAACAGGTTTCCGTCGATTTCGGGGGCATCGGCTTTGGTGCGGCAGGTGGCACCCTCGGCGTCTATATCGTCGATTATTACGTCTAGGGTTTGCCCGACTTTGGCGGCTAGTTTGGCCTCGGAAATTGTTTGGGATTTCTCCATGAAGCGGTTCCAGCGGTCTTGTTTCACCTCGTCAGGGACGTGGTCTGGGGAGTCATTGGAACGTGCGCCTGCGACGTTTTCGTATTGGAAGCAGCCGACGCGGTCTAGTTGCGCCTCGTCCAACCAGTCCAACAAGTGTTGGAATTCGGCTTCGGTTTCGCCGGGGTAACCGACGATGAAGGTGCTTCGAAGCGTGATGTCGGGGCAGGTGTCGCGCCAGCGGGCGATTTCGTCCAGCGTTTTGGCGCTGGCAGCTGGGCGGGCCATGCGTTTCAGGACGTCCGGGTGTGAATGTTGGAACGGGATATCCAGATATGGCAGAATTAGGCCTTCGGCCATCAACGGGATCAAGTCACGCACAAATGGGTAAGGATAGACGTAGTGCAGGCGGACCCATGCGTCGAGTTGCCCAAGGTCGCGCGCAAGGTCAATGATATGACTACGGTGGCCCTTTTCGGTTATGTGTTTGCGGTCAAGCCCGTAAGCAGAAGTGTCTTGGCTGATGACCAACAGTTCCTTGACGCCTGCATCGACAAGCTTTCCGGCTTCACGAAGGATTGCGTGGGCGGGGCGACTGGCTAGGCGGCCGCGCATGTCCGGAATGATGCAGAATTTGCACTTGTGGTTGCAGCCCTCGGAAATTTTCAGATAACTGAAGTGGCGCGGTGTCAGGGAAACACCTGTCGCGGGCAATAGGTCGATGAACGGGTCGGGGTCCGGCGGTACGGCGGCGTGCACCGCATCCAGGACCTGTTCATATTGGTGTGGACCGGTGACCGCCATGACGGACGGATGCGTGCCACGGATGTATTCTTCTTCGGCGCCAAGGCAGCCAGTTACGATAACCTTGCCGTTTTCTTGCAAAGCTTCACCGATGGCTTCAAGGCTTTCGGCTTTGGCGCTGTCCAGAAATCCGCAAGTGTTGACGATAACGGCATTCGCATCCTTGTAGTCAGGCGAAATCGCATAACCCTCGGCGCGCAGGCGTGTGAGGATGCGTTCGCTGTCTACCAAGGCTTTGGGGCAGCCAAGGCTGACCATACCGATTTTCGGTTGGCCTTCACGAGCGGTTGCGTCAATCCGCGCTTGGGGTGCGAGGTCGGGGCGGAGGTTTGGTGGATTCTGGGTCATGTGGGCCGTATAGGATATACGAGCCGCTAAGGGAAACAGAGAATGTTAAACGGAATTTCAAGCGGCCTTGGCGAAATAGCTGACACGATTGCGACCTGTCGATTTAGATTCGTAGAGGGCAGCGTCCGCCTGCTGGATAAGGACGCTGGGAATTTTGTCATCTGGACCACCAAAGGCGACGCCGATACTGACGGTGACAGGGATATTCTCGCCACGTCCGATTTCGAATTCCGTTCTGTCGATGGCATTTCTTAGACGTTCTGCGGCGTATTCAACTTCTGTGGGGCCGGTGTCCGGCAAAACGACCAGAAATTCTTCGCCGCCGAGGCGAGCGACCAAATCTATTCCGCGTAGGTTTTCTTGCAAACGACGTGCGAATTCTTTCAACACGCGATCGCCTGCGTGGTGTCCATGCGTATCGTTGACGGATTTGAAGCGGTCCAGATCCATCATAATCACGGCGTAAGGCAAACGGGATTCGCCGGATCGCTCAATAATGCGCTGCATATGTTGTGTCGCGTAGCGCCGGTTATATAGTCCGGTCAATGGGTCAATCACCGCCATTTTCAATCCGTCCCGCACGTTCGAGCGTAACCTGTCGGAATACTTTTTGCGCCGCATTTGCGAGCGCAAGCGCGCCACCATTTCATTTGTATCAAAAGGTGCATGAATATAATCGCTTGCACCGAGTTCCAGCCCTTTGGTAGCGGTTTCCATCTCTCCGTCTTCCACTACGAGGATTATCGCGGATTGGCGGGTGTCTAGGTTTGCCCGCAAATTCGACACCAGCCGCAACCCATCGCCACCATTTGCAAGGTGTTGGCAGACGATAAACACGTCGGGTGTGTCGTGTTTGGCTATACCGGCGGCTTCTTCTTCGTTGTTGGCAACGATAGCGCTGACGGGCAGGTGCGACTGGATGCAGTTTGCCCAATCGTTGGCTTGGAAAGTCGTGTTGGCCGCAACCAAGACGCTTCCGTGTTCATCGGTATTAAAGCTGTGATTTTCAAGGAAATCGCTCAGCCCCAGTTCGTGAGAGGTTGTTTCGCGCAATTTCAATTCGTCGAACATCATTTTTACACGCATCAGGTTTCGGACACGGGCGAATAACGTCACGTCGTTGATCGGTTTGCTGAGGAAATCGTCGGCCCCAGCATCCAGCCCCCGGATTTTTTCCTCCGTGCTGTTGTGGGCAGTGACCATAATAACAGGAATATGGGCGGTTTCGGGGCGCGATTTGAGGATACGGCACACTTCGTACCCGTCCATGTCTGGCATCATTACATCCAGCAGGATCATGTCCGGCAGCTCCGTCATCGTGGTCCTCAGAGCTTGTTCGCCATTGTCAGCCAGCAGCACGTCAAAGTATGCTGACGATAATTTCGCCTGTAATATTAATCTGTTGGTTGCGATGTCGTCGACAACAAGAATTCTCCCTGACATTTACCCTCCAAACCATTCACCATTTATATGGATCGGAGAGAACACCAAAACCGTTAACCAAAAGTTAATTGCTTCAGAAAAGTGCTAACAATTGTAAACAAAATGGTGGGCTTTAGGGTTTGGGAATTGGCGTGAGCGCTTTCAAGTATGTTGCAATGGCAAGGCGGTCCTCATCGCTTAATTGCGATGTGTTTTCGATGACATCTACCATTACGCCGCTGGCCGAATCGAAGTCGGGTGTGAACCCGCTTTCAAGGTATTCAGTGAGATCATCGATGCTCCAATGCGCAAGGCCGTCGGCGTGTGGTGTGATGTTAGGGACGCGACCCTCCCCCTCGGACAAGGGGGCGCCGGACATCCAGCTTGCGGACTTTAGCCCACCTAAAATCGTCCGTGGAGTATGGCATTCCGCGCAGTGCCCCAACCCTTCGACCAAATACTGTCCACGCGAAAAATCGCCTGAAACTACGTCGTTGTCCAAGTACAGAAGTTTCCATAGTCCAAGTGCGCGACGGAAACGGGTTGGCAGCGGGAGTTCGTGTTCCCGATTGATTTCGTTCGACGATGGCAGGGTGTTGAGGAAGGCATGCAGGTCAACGATATCAGCAAGTTCCATGCGCGAGTAAGACGTGTACGGGAACGCTGGATAGTAATGCTGTCCGCCCGGTGAAACCCCCTTAACCATGGCGTTGGCCAAGTCCAGCGCCGTCCAATTCCCGATGCCGAATTTTGAATCCGGTGATATATTGGGGGCATAAAATGTGCCAAATGCTGAAGGGAATTTGCGACCACCTGTAAGTACCAGTTTGGCGTCGCCTTCAGCCTTGGGTGCCGCGTGACAGGAGGCGCATCCACCGGCGTAGAATACGTCGCGGCCCTTTTCCACGTCGCCAAGACGGGCGAATTCCGCACCGTCGGACAGCGTTTCAGGAGCGGAGAGTATCCACATAGCACTCGCGACAATCGCCGCGAATGCAAGAGTTGGTTTTAACAGTTTACGCATTTAAGCAATCAGCGTTTGATGCGATAAGCTTTGTGACAGGATTGGCAGTTGGCGCCAACAATGGCGAAGGCAGCTTGCAATTCTTCGACTGTGGCTGGGGGCGATGATTTGGCGGCTCCGGTGTCGGCAATGAATTTTGCGATGGCGGATTTGAAACTATCTGCGTCTGCCCAAATGGCCGGCCCAGCAGTACTGCGCATGTTTTCGTCCATGCCGGAAGGGAACAAGCCGGAAAGCCCGAGAGATGCAGTGTTGATCGTGGACAAGGCTGCTTGTGCTGCGATCGGGTCGAACGGAACGTTTCCTTTCATCATGCCCGACACAAGGCCGGTGGCCGCGCCGACGTTTTGCATAATGTTAATCCGAAGGGTTACCGGATCGTTAACATCTGCGGCAACAAAATTATGACTTCCGGCATTTGCAGAAACGGCAAAGGTGGCCGTGGCAGCGAGCGCCAAAATACGAATGGAATTTTTCAAAAAGGTATCTCCCGTTGATGATATTTATTGTAGTTGGATGTGTTGATTTCCAACTCAAAAAAGAAGGTACAACAATTGCTCGGAAGTATTCAACAAATTATCGTGATTACCTGTGGCGCGGAAACTAGCGATGTATATTGTTGTGCTGGATAGGAGTCCTAGCGATGAAAACCAAATTTTTAACTACTGCGCGGATAGTTGTAGCGAGCAGAACAAGTTCATGAAGGATTACGGAATGAATCGCGAGAAAGCCGAGCGAGTCGGGGTTCAGGTGCTCGGTTGGTTGGCGGGCCATGACGATATGCTGACGCAGTTTCTGGGCATGACCGGAATCGCGGCGGATGATTTGCGCGTTCGGGCACAAGAGCCCGAGTTCCTCGGCTTCGTGCTGGACTTTTTACTAAGCGATGACTCGATGGTTATGGCATTTTGTGAAGATGCGCATATGGCGACAGAGACCCCGATGCTAGCGAGGGGATCATTGCCCGGTGGCGATGTGCCTAACTGGACGTGAATGTGCCACGCCGGACATTTGTTCGGCGCGGCATCTCACTTCAATTACCGGCTTAGTTCGAAGGAGCCGTTTCCACTAGGCCTTCGACAACGCTTTCGATTGCGTCCGAAACAGATTCAGTAGCGGCATCTGCTGCGGCCTGGGCGGCTGCTTCGACTTCGGCTGCCAAATCTGCAGCAACTTTAGCTGCAGCTTCCTCCGCGGCTTTAAGCGCATCAGCGGCTACTTGTTCAGCAGCTTCGGCAGCGGCTTTAGCAGCAGCTTCTGCTTCCGCAAGCGCTTGGGCTGCTGCTTCAGCGGCGGCGTTTTCGGCTGCTTCGGCTTCGGCGATAGCGGCGGCCTCAGCAGCAGCCGCAACTTCAGCTTGGGCGGCTGCCATGGCAATAGCTTCGGCTTCGGCTGCCTTATTTCCTGCATACATGTAGTATCCAGCACCGGCAGCGGCGAGGATAACGATAATGGCTATAATTTTTTTCATGGCGCGTGGCCTCCGTTAGAAAATAATTTTTTGGTGCGGGTGTCACATTACACAATCCCCACAATCTTGGCCAATAACCCCGAGCGTACCGTTTGACCATGGGTATATGATGCAAATCCACATTTGATATTAACTCGCACGACTGCGGTACCTCACAATGTTTCACCTGGAAGTGACCGGTAGTGAGGGGGCAACCTTCGGTGTTTCATGGGACTTGTGCTAAGACTTCAGGCTCCTACAAATTTTCACAACTCAAAGGTGTCAAAATGATTAAAGCGATAGCTGTAATACTTGGTCTTAGCCCGCTTCTGGCGTGCGTGCCCATGGTCGACGACATGGCGGCAGAGACGATGATGGATGATAGCGCTGCGATGCACGGCGATGCACCGATGGATGACGATGATACGATGTCGTCACAATATTAGCCGTTCAGCTGACAACCAGCTGCTCCAGCGAAATCCGCAGCCCCTCTGGTAACGGAACGGGGCGGCGGGTTTTTGCATTTACGTATACGTGGGTAAAGCGTGCTTCCGCAGCGGCGCTTTGATCTGTCGGATCAAACAACCCGATCTCGTAGGTAACCGAAGTGTTGCCGATCCGCGCCACCTTTAGGCCCGCATCGATAGGTGCCGGGAATCCTAAAGAACTGTGGAAGCTGCAGGATGTCTCGACCACCAGCCCAACGATTTCGCCGTTCGGAATATCCAAAGCAGCGCTTTCGATCAGCCACATGTTCACGGCGGTGTCTACATATTCGTAAAAAACTACGTTGTTCATATGACCATACACGTCATTGTCCCGCCAACGGGTGGTCATTTGTTGGAACTGTGCATAGTCTGCACGACTGGATCTTTCGCGTAGCATGTGACCTCCGTAATATTTCGGATAGGGTAGCAGTATTAAAGAGGTGAGCAAGTGACAAAGCTGATCAAAGCGTTGCTGTTTGACAAAGACGGAACATTGTTCGATTTCCACGCAACGTGGGGTGTGTGGTGTGCCGGATTTATAGCCGATATGTCCGACGGGGATGTCGCTGTTGCATCCGCTTTAGCCAAGGCTATGGATTACGATCTGGAAAACAGCGCATTTCTACCCTCGAGCGTGATGATTACCGACTCAATGGACGGTATTATGGACGCGGTACATTCAGCGTTACCGCATTGGGATCGTGGCGCGTTAACGGAATATGTGATCGATACGGGATCAAAAGCACCACAATCCCCAGTGACAGCGTTGTCGCCACTATTGAGCCGTTTTCGCGAACATGGGTTAAAAATTGGCCTAGCGACAAATGATAATGAGGCTCCGGCACGGGCGCATCTTAGCAGTGTCAGTGTACTCGAATATTTCGATTTTGTTAGTGGATGCGATACCGGTTTCGGTGCGAAACCTGAGCCGGGCATGCTGTTAGGTTTTTCCGATGCGATGGGCCTGCACCCCTCGGAGGTGGCGATGGTGGGCGACAGCACGCATGACTTACGAGCCGGGCGCGCGGCAGGTATGATAAATATCGGTGTTCTGACTGGTCCAGCTGTGGTTGAGGATCTCGCCCCACTCGCCGATGTGGTGCTGCGCGATATCGGTGAGATACCGGAATGGCTAGGACTGGACTAACGAGCTATAAGGGCTAAATGACACACGAACCTGACAAAGTATTACGACGCGGCTGGACCACGGGCGCTTGTGCCGCGGCGGCGGCCAAGGCTGCGTGTTCGGCGTTGTTAGGCAAGGGATTTATTGCGCCAGTGTCGATCATATTACCCAAGGGCGAAGAGCCGTCTTTTGATCTTGAGCACACATCGCAAGGTGACGGTTGGGCTAGGGTCGGGATTATCAAAGACGCTGGCGACGACCCCGATGTAACCCACGGCGCGTTGATTATGGCGAAGGTATCGCGGGGAACAACAGGTCAAGGCTTGCGATTTTACGCAGGTTCCGGCGTCGGGACAATCACCAAACCGGGGTTGCCCTTGCCTGTGGGAGAGCCCGCAATAAACCCGGTGCCGCGCTTGATGATAGATCAGGCTATATCTGACGTTCTGGAAGGTGCTGAGCCAGATTTTGATGTTACAATTTCGATCCGAGACGGCGAGGCCTTGGCCTTAAAAACGTGGAACGGCCGTCTGGGAATCGTTGGCGGTTTATCGGTGCTGGGAACCACAGGAATCGTGCGACCATTTAGCTGTTCTTCGTGGATTGCGTCGATTCATCGTGGCGTTGACGTGGCTATAGCGACGGGCCGCGAACATGTGATTGCGGCAACGGGCTCCACTTCGGAGGCAGTGGCACGAGGGATTTATGGACTGAGCGAGGAAGATTGCCTCGATATGGGCGATTTCGCGGGTGGAGTGCTAAAATATCTGCGTAAACATCCAATCCCGAAGCTGACGATAGCTGGCGGGATCGGAAAAATGACCAAGCTGGCACAAGGCGCGATTGACTTGCATTCGGGGCGCAGCCAAGTGGATTTTGAAGCACTGGCGAAAATGGCCAAGTGTGCGGATGTCTTGAAGGCGAATACCGCGCTGGAGGCCTATACGATGTGTGGCACCCCGCTTGCCGAGCAGATCGCGCGGCATGCACAGGTAACAGCGCTAGATACGCTAAAAGGCGCGCCGGTGATGGTTGAAACCATCGTGATTGATCGATCTGGCAATGTCGTCGCGCGGGCAGATTTCAAATGATCCTGATTTTGGGTGGAACCCGTGACGCGCATCAGATTGCGTTGGGATTACAGCAGGCAGGAATAGACTTTGTCCTTTCGCTGGCCGGAGTGACGCGTAAACCTGTTCAAAGGCCGTACGTGACGAGGACAGGTGGTTTCGGTGGGGTTGATGGATTAGCCGAGTATTTAGGAAAGAAAGAAATTACAGGCCTGATTGATGCAACGCATCCCTTTGCCGAAAATATTAGCCGGTCTGCGGTTATGGCAGCGACGGCTGCGGGGGTGCCGCTTATGCGATATGTTCGGCCAAAGTGGGATGGTGCCGGATTTCACAATGTTTCCGACCTGCACGCAGCCGCCCACACGCTGCCAAGTCGGGCGCGGGCTTTCTTGACCGTTGGGGGTAAAAGCCTTGATCCCTTCACTCATCGTTCCGATGTGTGGTTTTTATTTCGCGGAGTTGATCCAATGGAAAATCCGTTCGTGCAAGGTGAAGCCTTGGTTCAACGCCCGCCATTCACATTGGAGGCGGAGACCACTTTGATGGTGGAGAGCGGGATTACACATTTGGTTGCCAAAAACTCAGGTGGTGCGCAGACGCGCGCCAAGCTCGACGCAGCGGTAGAATTGGGTATCGCTGTGATTTTGGTTGAACGACCCGTTTTGCCAATGGTAGAGAACGTGTCGACGGTTTCGGACATTTTGCGATGGGCCGAGGCGATATAAGAATACCCAAGGGGAAAAATATGACTACGATTATAGTGTGCGATACCTGTGATTATTCCGTATTGGACAAGCTGCACGAGGGTAAGACCGGCGGTGAAATTCTGGCCGAGCATGTGGAACGTTTAGCGACTGACACAAGCTTGAAAGTGAAGCGCCAGTCGTGCCTGATGGGCTGCGAGCGGCATTGTAATGTGGCCATTCAGGCCGAGGGCAAACTGACATATGTTCTGGGCAAGTTCGACCCCAACACACATTCAGCCGAGGCGGTTGTAGAATATGCGCAACGCCATACCGAGAGCGAAACAGGGCAGGTGCCTTTCAAGCAATGGCCACAGGGCGTCAAAGGGCATTTTGTGGCCCGCATTCCATCGTTGAGCTAGGGGTTAAACATGACAAGCAAGATACCGGCAACGGTTATTACAGGGTTCCTCGGTGCGGGGAAAACGACCTTGGTGCAACATATGTTGCGCAATGCGAACGGCAAGCGGATTGCGTTGATTATCAACGAGTTCGGTGACCTTGGGATCGATGGCGATCTGTTGAAAGGTTGCGGGATTGACGGGTGCACTGACGACGATGTGGTCGAGCTGTCGAACGGTTGCATCTGTTGCACCGTGGCAGAGGATTTCGTGCCCGCTATTGAAAAGCTACTGGGGCGTGAAAACCCGCCGGACCATATTGTTATTGAGACCTCAGGATTGGCTTTGCCGCAGCCTTTGGTACGCGCGTTCAACTGGCCCGAAATCCGCTCAAAAGTAACGGTGGACGGCGTTGTGACCGTTGTCGATAGCGAGGCGTTGCATGCCGGCCGATTCGCCCATAACGAAGCTGCGATTGATGTGCAGCGCAGTGCGGATGACATGCTGGATCATGAAACTCCGCTGTCGGAATTATTCGAAGACCAGCTTGCCTGCGCGGACATGATTGTTCTGAACAAAGCGGACCTTCTAAGTGCTGGGCAAGCGGATGATCTGGAAACTAACCTAAAGGCTGGTGTGCGGTCCGGTGTTCAGTTTATTCGCGCGGAAATGGGCGCGGTTAGCCCTCGGACATTGTTGGGAATGGGGATTGGCGCGGAGGATGACTTATCTGCGCGCCACGAAGTGCATCACCACCACCATGATCATGACGACGAAGATGATCACGACCACCACCACCACGAACATGGTCATGACGAATTCGAGACGTTTCAGGTTTCCCTCGACGTGATTGACGACGTTGAAAGCTTTGCCGAACTGATTTCGCAAACTATTCGTGACCATGGAATTCTGCGCCTCAAAGGGTTTGCGCAAGTTGGCAACAAGCCGATGCGATTGGTTATTCAAGCGGTTGGCCCAAGGGTGGACACGTATTTTGACCGCCCGTTAACGGCTGACGAAAAAGGTAAAACCAACCTTGTGGTGATCGGTCAAGCAGGACTGGATCGCGAGAAAATTCTGGCTTCGTTGGCGGGTTTGTGAACAGCGAAATTCACATAGCGGATGGTGATCCACGCGATCCCGCCGTGAGGCGTTTGCTAGAGGCGAGCCATGCCCTAATGCAGTCGTTGTTTCCAGCAGGGGCGTGCCACTATTTGTCAATTGATGCGCTATGTGTGCCTCAAATCAGGTTGTTCGCGGCAAGAAATGACGAAGTCACGCTGGGATGTTGTGCGTTGTCATCAAGGGACGGATATGGCGAAGTGAAATCTATGTTTGTAGATCCGGCAGCTCGCGGGACCGGGGTAGCGGAAATGCTGCTGGCCCGTATCGAACACGAAGCACGCCTGTTGGAGTTGCCGATACTGCGTCTTGAAACTGGCGATAAACTGGCTTCGGCGCGCCGTTTGTATTTGCGATCCGGCTATAAGCCATGTGGTCCTTTTGGTGACTACGTTGAAGTTCCGACCAGCTTGTTCATGGAAAAAAGGCTCGACTGATGCACCTGCTACAAGTCCAGCCCGGTGAAATATCCGATGGCTCTGAACCCGTTGATCTGGGGCAGACCCCTGCGGATGTACTGGTAATTTCCGCAGCAGATACGGAAATCGCGGGGCTATCGGCGGCTTTTGGTGAAATGTCGGACGGGCCGCATAGCTTACGGTTGGCGAACATCGGTAATCTTGGTCATCCGTTTACGGTTGATAAATATCTCGATGATACGGCGACTAAATCGAAGTTGGTTATCGTGCGGATATTGGGCGGGCAGGCATATTGGCCTTACGGGTTGGAACAGTTCGCCATCCGTCTGGGCGCTGCCGGCGTGCCATTTGTAGCATTGCCCGGGGACGATAAGCCGGAAGAAGGGTTGCGGCGGTTGTCCACTGTTGCAGATGAGGATTACGATGCGCTTTGGTCCTATTTGATCGAAGGCGGACCAGATAATTCAGCGAATTTCTTGCGGTATGCGCGGGCGATGTTAGATGACGGTGAAAAACCTCTGGCGGCTAAATTGTTGTTGCGTGCGGGGATTTACTGGCCGGGCGAAGCGGATGTCTCGCTTGAGGATCTGCGCGAAAAGCATTGGGTTGCGGGGCAGCCTGTGGTGGCCTTGGTCTTCTATCGTGCGCTGGTTCAGGGCGCTGGATTGCACCCCGTTAATCGTCTGGTACGGCAGTTGTTGCGGCAAGGCTTGAACCCTTTACCGGTGTTTGTGGCGTCCCTCAAAGATGCGGTTTCGGCGGCGACGATTGCACAATTGTTCACGCAGACTTCGCCTGCAGTGGTGCTTAACGGCACAAGTTTCGCCGTATCTTCACCGCAAAGCGGGGCAGAGGGGCATCAGCCAACCCCGCTCGATGCAACTGGTGCGCCGGTGTTTCAGATCGTGTTCGCCGGTGGAACCGAGGCCGCTTGGGAAGAAAGCTTAAGCGGGTTTTCCGCCCGTGACATCGCGATGAACGTCAGCTTGCCCGAAATTGACGGTCGCGTCCTGACCCGCGCAGTCAGTTTCAAGGGCGAAGCATACTTCGACGAGGCGACGGAGTGTTTAATCTCCAGCTATCGCGCTCACGGCGGGCGGATCGCTTTCGTAGCCGAGTTGGCGGCGAACTGGGCGAAACTTGGCGCGACACCCGACGCGGAACGCAAAGTTGCGCTCGTATTAGCGAACTATCCAAATAAAGACGGACGCCTTGCAAACGGCGTTGGGCTGGACACACCGGCCGCAACGGTGGATGTTCTTCAGGCGCTCGACACTGCCGGTTACACAACACAAAACTTGCCAAACGACAGCGCCGATCTGATGAAACGGATCATGGCGGGGCCAACGAACTGGCTGGCCGACAGAGCCTTCAAAGAAGGCGGTGAACGCCTTAGTATGGCCGATTACCAGACCGACTACGGCCTACTTCCAGCCGACACGCGCCGCCGGATTGAAGACCGTTGGGGCAAGCCCGAGGCAGACCCGTTTTACACAGAGGGCGAGGTCGATTGCGGGTATTTCACGCTTTCGATCCTGCATTTCGGCAACGTCGTCGTTGGGGTGCAACCTGCGCGCGGCTATAATATTGACCCAAAAGAAACGTATCACTCGCCGGACCTTGTGCCGCCGCATAACTACCTCGCGTTTTACTTTTGGATGCGTCACCAGTTCCGCGCGAACGCCATCGTCCACATGGGCAAGCATGGCAATATGGAGTGGCTACCGGGCAAGGCATTGGCCTTGTCAGACGAGTGTTTCCCCGAAGTCGTATTCGGCCCGACCCCGCATTTCTACCCCTTTATCGTTAACGATCCCGGTGAGGGGACGCAGGCCAAACGTCGCGCCCAAGCCGTGATTATCGACCACCTGACACCGCCCTTAACACGGGCGGAGACCTACGGTCCGTTGAAGGATTTGGAGGCGTTGGTTGACGAGTATTATGAGGCGGCTGGGGTGGACCCGCGTCGACTTGAGTATTTGAAGAGAGAGATATTGGCCCTAAGTCAGGCCACACGCATTGACGAAGATGCTGGGGTTGATTGGGACAGCGACGAACAGAGCCAGCTTTCCAGCCTTGATAATTACCTGTGTGACCTGAAGGAAAGCCAGATCAGAGACGGGTTGCATATATTTGGAACGTCTCCAGATGGTCGACTGGAGCGCGATTTGGTGGCCGCTTTGGTTCGGGTGCCGCGCGGCCAAGGAAAAGGTGGGGATGCCTCTATCATCCGTGCTTTGGCCGCAGATATGGAGATGGGGTTTGACCCGCTCGATTGCGCGATGGGGGATATCTACGAGGGGCCACGGCATAAGGCATTAAAGGTGGCCTCGGCTGATACATGGCGCAGTTTGGGTGATTCCGTTGAGCGGTTGGAGTGGATGGTTGAACGTCTGATCGAAGGGTTGGAGCCGGACCCAATGTGGAAGCGCACCCGTGCCGTAGTTGAAGAAATTCACGCAAGGGTTTTGCCTGCGGTCAAGGCGTGCGGCGACGCAGAGATGGGCGCGCTCCTCGCTGGTCTGTCAGGCCGGTTCGTCGCACCCGGCCCTTCGGGCGCGCCTACTCGTGGGCGACTGGATACGCTACCAACAGGGCGGAATTTCTATTCGATAGATAGCCGCACGTTGCCGACACCAACCGCTTGGCAATTGGGCTGGAAATCGGCCTATGCATTGATTGAACGGCATTTACAGGATGAAGGCGACTGGCCGCGCAGTATGGTTTTAACCGCGTGGGGCACATCAAATATGCGCACCGGTGGTGATGACATTGCACAAATGTTGGCGCTGATGGGCGTGAAGCCGCAATGGGATAACTCCAGCCGCCGCGTGACCGGATTCGAGATCATCCCGCTAAGTGTGCTGGACCGGCCGCGCGTGGATGTAACCTTACGGATTTCCGGTTTCTTCCGCGATGCTTTTCCGGCGCAAATCGACTTGTTGGATAGCGCCGTTCGCGCCGTAATGGCATTGGATGAACCAGACGATATGAACCCCCTTGCCGTGCGGTATAAAGCCGAGGTTGGTGAATTGGGCGAGGCGGCAGGTTACCGTATTTTCGGTTCAAAACCCGGCGCATATGGCGCAGGGCTTCAAGCTTTGATTGATGAACGCATCTGGAATGACACAGCCGATCTGGCCGACGCATACCTGACTTGGGGCGGCTACGCCTATGGAAGCGGCGTCGAGGGGCAGGGCGCACGCGAACAACTTGAAACACGTCTAAGTACGGTCGAAGCGGTCGTTCAAAATCAGGATAACCGCGAGCACGACATTCTGGACAGCGACGACTATTACCAGTTCGAGGGCGGCGTTTCGGCGGCGATCCAACACCTTCAGGGCGATGCGCCGAAAATCTATCACAACGACCATTCCCGGCCAGAACGTCCCGTCATTCGCACATTGGACGAGGAAATGTCCCGTGTAATCCGATCCCGCGTTGTGAACCCGAAATGGATCGAAGGCGTCAAGCGCCACGGCTACAAAGGCGCATTTGAGATGGCCGCCACGGTGGACTATATGTTCGCCTTCGCCGCGACCACCAAGGCCGTGAAGAACCACCATTTCGATCTGGTTCATGCCGCGTTTATCGAAGATGACGAGACACGCGAATTCATCGAGGATGCCAATCCCGCCGCTCTTCGTGAAATGGCCGAAAAGTTTCAAGAGGCAATTGATCGAGGGTTGTGGCAACCACGCTCGAATTCTGCCAAAGTACGGCTTGCAGAATTACTGGGAACAAAAACGTGATACCTGCCAAAATCCTTGCCGCACTGTCATATTTCAGCCTCGCTGCGGTGCTGGAAATCGCGGGAAGTTATGCAATGTGGATGGTGTTTCGGCTTGGTAAATCGCCACTGTGGTTAATTCCGGGTGTATTGGCGTTATGCGCGTTCGCCTTTATTTTGACGAAAGTCGACGTGAGCGCTGCCGGTCGGGCCTATGCCGCATATGGCGGAATATACGTGATGGCGTCACTGCTCTGGCTTTGGCGGGTCGAGGGGCGGGCACCGGATATCTGGGACATTGCCGGAGTTCTGCTAGTGCTGGCCGGAACGCTTGTGATATTGGCCGGACGGCACGCAGCTAGTTAAACTCGGCCCGAGGTTGTAGTGTCGGCTTAAAAGTCCAAGCCCAAATCAAGTGTCTGTGCGGAGTGGGTCAGCGCCCCCGACGAGATATACTCGACACCCGTACCAGCCACTTCGGCAATGCGATCAAGACGCATATTGCCAGAGGCTTCGGTAATTAACGCCCCGTTAACCATCTTCACCGCCCGTTTCAGGGTCTCGGTGTCCATGTTGTCCAACAAAACGACATCGGCAATGTTTTGCGCCAGAACCTCGTCCAATTGTTCAAGATTATCCACTTCGATCTCAACGCGGACCATATGCGATGCAACAGCTTTGGCACGATTCAGCACCTCGGATATCCCGCCAGCCGCCGCGATGTGATTATCTTTGATCAGGATTGCGTCGCTTAGGCCGAAACGATGGTTAAAGCCACCGCCATGCAGTACGGCCTGCTTTTCAACAGTACGCAATCCCGGCGTCGTCTTGCGCGTACAAGTGATACGCGCCCTTTTACCGCGTGTTTCAGCCACAAATGCTGCCGTCATTGTCGCGATACCACTTAGACGCCCCGCGAAGTTCAACGCCACTCGTTCCCCCATCAAAATGGAGGCAGCACTGCCCTCAATCGTCATCAACACATCACCGGATTTGCAAGGCAGCCCGTCCGCGATATGCGAGGTTATCATCAGCGATGGATCGATCAGCCGGAATGTTATCGCCGCAATCTGCATGCCGGAAACCACGCCGCTTTCGCGAGCGTTCAGACGAGCGGTATAAGTCGTGTCAGCGGAAATCACAGCGCGCGTGGTGATGTCGCCGTATTGGCCCAAATCCTCGGTTATGGCGTTGCGGATCACTGGTTCCAAAATGATGTCCGGCAAGACCGAGTACGCGATGCTCATCAACTTCTCCTCGACAATTTCAGTGCGGACTTTAGATATTCAACGATTTGCTAAGGTCGATCATACGTTCAACCGCCAACCGTGCCTTTGCAGCGACTTCCGGTTCAACCACAACTTCTGTGCCCATTGTGTGCAATGACCACAGAATTTTCTCTAACGTGATCTTCTTCATATAGGGGCACATGTTGCATGGCTTGGCGAACTCCACCTCGGGTAACTCGTCCGAAATATTTGTAGCCATCGAGCACTCGGTCACCAGCATCACCTTCGCGGGCTTATGTTCGTGGACCCAATCTACGATCCCGCGAGTGGAGCCGGTGTAATCCGCCTCCGCAACCACTTCGGGGGTGCATTCAGGGTGCGCGATGATCTTGATGTCAGGATCCGCCTCGCGGTAAGCGCGCAGATCTTCCGCTTGGTATAGCTCGTGCACGATGCAACTTCCGTCCCACCAAACCACGTTCTTCTTGCTTTCATTGGCGACGTTCTGGGCCAGAAACTTGTCCGGTGTCATGATCACGGTGTCGCCTTCCATCGCATCAACGATTTGCAGCGCATTAGCCGAAGTACAACAGATATCGGAGGCGGCTTTCACCTCCGCCGTAGTGTTCACATAAGACACGACAGGTGCACCGGGATATTTCACCCGCATCTCCGCTACGCCTTCAGCGGTAATGGATTCCGCCAGCGAACACCCTGCAGCCATGTCTGGAATCAACACCGTTTTTGAGGGATTCAAGATTTTCGATGTTTCGGCCATGAAATGCACGCCGCACTGCACGATCACGTCTTCTTCGACTTCCGTGGCCATTACTGCCAACTGCAGGCTGTCTCCGACATGATCGGCAACGCCGTGATAGATTTCCGGTGTCATATAGTTGTGTGCCAGAATAGTGGCGTTGCGCTTTTTCTTTAAGCGGTTTATTTCAATCACATAGGGCGCATATGTCGCCCATTCTGCCAGCGGAATAACCCGATCCGTTTTCGCATAAATGTCCTTCGTCGCTTCGGCTTTTTCAAGCGACGGCGTCAGGTCGTAATGCTCCGCAAGGAGCGCTTTGATTTCGTTGATCGCCAGCATAATAAGTCCTTTGTTACGAGGTTTGGGGCGTTTTACACGTAAGTTTTCAGCATTCCCACTCAAAAGTGTGCGACTAAAAGGTTAGTCATAGTGCTCGGTGCTTTTCGTATTGCCTCAGGTCGGGGAACGCGGCATCCTTAATTCCAACCAAAGGGGAAAATCATGACCGAATCCACAGAATCCGCCGACACCGAACGTCACAATATGAAAATGGCCAAGAAGAAGGCCGCCCGTGACAAAATCATGGCCTCAAAGAATGAGGAGCGCGGTTTGGTCATCGTCCACACCGGTAAGGGCAAGGGTAAATCCTCCGCTGCGTTTGGCATGATTTTCCGCCACATCGCCTGGGGCATGCCCTGCGCCGTAGTGCAATTCATCAAAGGCGGCATGGACAGCGGCGAGAAGAAGCTGATAACCGAAAAATTCGCCGATGAATGCCCGTTCTACGCAATGGGCGAAGGCTTCACATGGGAAACCCAAGACAAATCCCGAGACATCGAAATGGCGCAAGCCGCATGGGCAAAAGCCAAAGAGCTGATCTTGGACGAGCGCAACTCGATGGTCCTGCTAGACGAAATCAACATCGCAATCCGCTACGATTACGTTGACGTCAACGAGATAGTGCGCTTCCTGAAAGAAGAAAAACCCCCAATGACGCATGTGGTCCTAACGGGTCGAAACGCGAAGCCAGAACTGCTGGAGATCGCGGACTTGGCCACCGAAATGGAGCTGTTGGCGCATCCGTTCCGGTCTGGCGTTAAGGCGCAAAGGGGGGTGGAGTTTTAGGGGGAGAATACTCTTGCCTACAAACCTAGGCCAAATTTGGAGGCTAAGTGCAATTTCGTTGTTTGGTCTTTATGGTTTGATCGTGAAAGTCGAACGTTTGTGGAAATGACCGGTGATACCTATGTTGACGTAGCGTTAGGATGCTGGTTTTTGGGTTCAGTCTACATTTTTTTCTTTTGGCGCGATGATGAAATGAATTGGTTGCAACATGTTGCAATGTCCGTGCTTGTGCCTTTCATGATTGGTTTCTTAGTGGCGATACCTTTGATTTATGTATTTGGTCTAGTTGTTTATGTATTTGAATTTATTTTGGCGTTCCTAACGCTGCTATTCACATAGCAGCAATCCATTGGTTGTGCGGTCTCCACGCACCGTTCAACATCTCGACCTTCGCAATGGTGGGTGAATCACCCACCCTACGCATCGTGAAACGCCGAAATGCAATCGCGTTTACCGCCACACTTCACCACCAATCGCCCAAAAACGACATCCAAAATTGTGCATACGCATTGTGTACGTGTTGTGTACGCGTTGTGCACACCTGACTTCGGCGGGAATCTGTCGCAAACAGACTTGCGCCGCGCCGCGTTTCCGCTTATGAATCAATCCATAGACGGTGCCCTTCGGGGCTGAAAGCGCGTTCGGTGAAGGTCGACCCAAATAGGGGGCCAAAGCCGGAACTGTCAGGTGCCCGTAAGGGCGACATTAAGCGTTTTCTTCCATGGTGGACCGATGAAACCGGAAGGAAAAACACAATGCGAATTCTTATTGCTCTAGCAACAATCACAGCAACTCCAGTCATGGCGCACACATCCGGCGCTCTGCACGTACCCCACGTTTCGTGGTTGGTAATCGTTGGTGCTGGCGTGCTGGCATTGGCCGCTTACAACGCCGTAAAGCGCTGAAATAATGGCTAAATATGGTGTTATGGTCTGCGGACATGGTTCCCGCAGCCAAGCCGCTGTTGACGAGTTCGCGCAGGTGGCCGAGGGCCTGAAACCCCACTTCCCGGATTGGGACGTGGACTACGGGTATCTGGAATTCGCCAACCCTGTCATGCGCGACGGGTTGGATAATCTGCGCAAGGCTGGCTGCGATCATATCCTCGCCGTACCCGGTATGCTGTTTGCGGCGATGCACGCCAAGAACGACATCCCGACGGTGCTGAACACCTATGCCGTCAAGCATGGAATCACCGTGGAATACGGACGCGAACTGGGTGTGGATTCCAAGATGCTGTCAGCGGCCTCTGACCGGATTCAAGCTGCTGTAAACAAAGCGAATTCCGACCTTGGCGAAGTGCCAATGCACGAGACATGTCTTGTCGTGATCGGCCGCGGTGCGTCTGATCCTGACGCCAACGGTAATGTGTCGAAGGTTGCGCGGATGCTGCAAGAGGGCATGGGGTTCGGCTGGATCGAAGTCGGGTATTCCGGCGTGACTTTTCCGCTGGTGGAGCCGTGCCTCGATCACGTGGCCAAGCTGGGTTACAAGCGCGTCATCGTCTTTCCGTATTTCTTGTTTGCAGGCGTTCTGATCGACCGTATCTATGGTTTCACGGACGAGGCCTCGGCCAAGTATCCGAACATTGATTTCATCAAGGCGGGTTACCTGAACGACCACCCTAAAGTTATCGAAACTTTCGCTGAACGTGTTCGTGAAATCCTTGATGGCTCCAATAATATGAACTGCGGTATGTGCAAATACCGCGAGCAAATTCTGGGGTTCGAAGCCGAGCAAGGCATGGCGCAAGAAAGCCACCACCACCATGTTGAGGGTCAAGGGGCAAACGCCCCGGGCGCAACGGTGGCGACTTGTGATTTGTGTGATGACTTCTGCACAGGTGCGTGCCGTTTGGATATGGACGACCATCACCACGAACACACTCACAGGCACAGCCATGATCTTGACCACCATCATCACCACGATCACGATCATGCACATCCCGAGTACCCGCAAGCGGATCACCCGCATGGGCCGGAATCTGTGCGTAGTCGCCTGAAAGACTGATGATGGGGTATGAGAAATCCCCTTCCGCGATTTACGCCCAGTCCTTTGCGACGGTGCGTGCAGAGGCGGATTTCTCGGGGTTACCAAAAGATTTGCATCCCGCGGCTATTCGATTAATCCATGCTTGCGGAATGGTAGATATCGTCGACGATCTGGCGTTCTCGCCGGATGTTCACGATGCTGCACATCAGGCGATTACGGATGGAGCGCCGATCCTGTGTGACGTGGAAATGGTCGGGGCTGGGGTGATCCGCCGCTACCTTTCGAACAACGAAGTGATCGTAACCCTTAATGACCCGCGCACAGCCGGGTTGGCAGAAACATTGGGAACGACACGTTCGGCGGCGGCGGTGGAGCTGTGGCGTGATCATATTGACGGGGCTGTGGTAGCTATTGGCAATGCACCGACGGCGCTTTTTCATCTGCTGGAGAAGCTCGACCAGGGCTGGCCAAAACCTGCCGCGATCCTCGGGTTTCCGGTCGGGTTTGTCGGGGCGGCTGAAAGTAAAGCTGAACTGGCGGCAAGCTCTCGCGATGTTCCGTTTTTGTCGCTACAAGGTCGGCGTGGCGGTTCGGCGATGGCGTCTGCGGCAGTTAACGCAATGGCGGCCGGATTGCCGGAGGAGCGGGAATGAGTATTTATACAAAAGAGAAGGGCGGGTTTCTATGACCCCTTGGCTCCATATCATCGGAATTGGCGAAGACGGTATTGACGGTTTGACCCCTGCCACCCGCACGGTTGTCGAGGCGGCCGAAGTTATTATCGGTGGTGCACGGCATCACGCGTTGTCGGCGAATACATCGGCGGAAATGCTGGAATGGCCTTCACCTTTCGATGCGTTGATAGGCGAGCTGGAATCGCGCCGTGGAAAGCGGGTTGTGGTGCTGGCGACGGGGGACCCGCTGTGGTTTTCTGTCGGGGCGCGGATCGGGCGGAGCATTCCGGCGGACGAAATAACGTACCATCCACAAGTATCAGCTTTTCAGCTGGCTTCGGCCCGTATGGGGTGGAGTATGGCGGATCTGGAAACCTTGACGGTGCATGGTCGGCCTGTGGAGCAGATGATTGCTTTCATCCAACCTGACGTGCGGTTGTTGATCCTGACAACTGGCGAGGAGACGCCTGCCCAGATCGCTGAGTTTCTGACAGCACGTGGTTTTGGACAAAGTCGCATGACTGTCTTGGCGGCGATGGGCGGTTCGGACGAGCAACGGTTTGACGGTGTAGCCGCGAGGTGGGACCACGAAGTTCCGGCCTTCAACACGCTGGCCGTGGAATGTATAGCTGCACCGGATGCGGCCCTGCTGCCACGAGTGCCCGGGATGTCGGACGAGGTGTTCATCCACGACGGCACCATGACAAAGCGCGAGGTTCGGGCGGCAACGCTGGCGAAACTGATGCCAATGCGCGGCGCGTTGCTTTGGGATGTTGGCACGGGGTGTGGATCGGTTGCGGTGGAGTGGATGCGAGCGGCGCGCTATGCGAGTGCCGTGGGCATTGAGCCCCGTGCGGATCGCCGCACAATGGCGGCAGGAAATGCACAAGCGCTCGGTGTTCCGGCGTTAAAGTTGGTCGATGGTTCTGTGCCTGAAGCCCTTAGTGGCTTGGCCGCGCCAGACGCAATATTTATCGGTGGCGGCCTGTCGCGTGAAACATTTACGGCCTGTTGGGGCGCTTTGCGACCATTGGGCCGGTTGGTGGTGAACGCTGTAACCTTGGAAAGCGAAGTCTTGTTGCTGGAACTTTACAAAGAATTTGGCGGTGATCTGGTGCAGATTTCGGTGAACCGAGCGGAGCCGCTGGGGGCGTTAACCTCTTGGAAACCTTTGCGCCCTGTCACCCAGTGGAGTTTGATCAAAAGATGAGTGGTACGTTGTATGGTATCGGCCTCGGCCCCGGTGATCCGGAGTTGATGACGCTGAAGGCTTATCGCCTGATTTCGGGTGCCGAAGTTGTGGCATATCCAGCGCTTGAGGATGGTGAAAGTTTCGCGCGCTCGATCGCGGCGGATGTGATCCCGCAGGATGCAGTCGAGGTAACGATTCACGTTCCGATGACAGTGGAACGTGGCCCAGCACAGGCGGCCTATGACCAAGGTGCGATGGATATCTCCCAGCACCTGGACGCTGGTCGCGATGTTGTTGTGCTATGCGAGGGGGACCCGTTTTTCTATGGCTCGTTCATGTATTTGTTTGCGCGACTTTCTGGAAAGTACGAAACCGAAGTTGTTCCCGGTGTGACGTCCGTTACAACTTGTGCTGCGGTTTCCGGACGCCCTCTGACGGCGCGCAACGAAGTGTTAACCATAATTCCAGGTCCATTGGATGAAACCGCCATGCAAGAGCGCATCGCGGCCGCCGAGGCTGTGGTGATTATGAAAGTGGGTCGCCACTTGCCCAAAATCCGCCGCGTATTGTCAGCGCTGAATCTGACCGACGCTGCTTATGTCGAGCGTGCCAGTCTGCCAAACCAGAAGGTTATGCCGTTGAATGACGCGCCCGAAACTGCACCGTATTTCTCAATGATCCTCGTTACGAAAGGCCAAGATCCGTGGCTGAACTAAATCCCGTTGTTGTATGTCTTTCCCGTTCCGGTCAGGCGACTGCGCTTTGTATTGCTTCGGCAATCGGCGCACCCGTTCACGGCCGCGAGGGTCGTTGTGACCGTGCCGATGCGTATTTTCCAAATGCGCTAGACCATGTGCGAATGCTGTTTCAAGCTGGCCATCCGGTGATTGGAGTTTGTGCTGCGGGAATTTTGGTGCGGGCAGTTGCGCCGGTGTTGGCTGATAAACGCGTTGAGCCGCCAGTGATTGCGGTGCCAGATGATGGATCCGCCGTTGTTCCACTGTTGGGTGGGCACCATGGAGCCAACCGTTTAGCCAAAGAAATTGCAGAGGTTCTTGGGCGACAAGCCGCGATCACCACCGCTGGCGATGTGGCACTGGGCGTGGCGTTGGATGAACCGCCTGTGGGTTGGCGTCTGAAAAATCCAGAGGATGCTAAATCCGTGATGATGGCGATGCTTTCGGGCGAAAAGCTGATCATCGAGGGCGAGAATATTTGGGATTTGGAAACGGGCGACGGGCCTGTGCGTCTGGTAAGCTCGGAAGCGCCTGTTGAAGCAAGCGCGGATACGCTCGTTTACCACCCGCAGCGCTTTGTCTTGGGGCTTGGCTGTGCGCGTGGCTGTGACGTTTCGGAAATGTGGAATTTGGTGCAGGACAGTTTGGCGAAGGCGAATATCGCACGCGAAGCAGTGGCCTGTGTGACCTCGTTGGACCTGAAGGGCGATGAGCCAGCAATGATCGAAACGGCACGCCGTTTAGGGGTGCCATTTCGTCTGTTCGATGCTGCAACGCTAGAGGCAGAAGCCTCGAGGTTGCTAAATCCGTCAGATGTAGTCTTTGCTGAGGTCGGCTGCCATGGTGTGTCGGAAGGTGCTGCGTTGGCGGCAACTGGATCAGATGCAGTGCTTGTTGTTGAGAAGGTTAAGACGGCCAATGCGACGTGCGCGATCGCACGCGCGCCGGAGGTCATCACTGAGTTGGCTGGCCGTTCACGCGGCAAGCTATCGATTGTCGGCATCGGTCCGGGACAGCATACGTGGCGTACGCCGGAGGCTAGCCAGTTGATTGCACAGGCCGAAGAACTGGTGGGTTACGGGTTATATATCGACATCCTTGGGCCGTTGGCCGCTGGTAAAACACGATCCGATTTCCCCTTGGGTGGCGAAGAAGACCGTTGCCGCTATGCGTTGGAGCAAGCCGGTAAAGGCAAAAACGTTGCCTTGATCTGTTCGGGAGATGCAGGCATTTACGCGATGGGCGCGTTGGTGTTTGAACTGTTGGACCGTGATGCCGATGCGCTGGGCGTTTCGGACGCCGCTAAACGGGTCGAGGTGGTTTCAACGCCAGGCGTTTCTGCCCTTCAGGGTGCTGCGGCGCGGGCGGGGGCTCCGCTCGGGCATGACTTCTGTGCGATTTCGCTGTCGGATCTTTTGACACCGCGCGAGGATATTCTTAAGCGGTTGAACGCAGCTGCGGAGGGCGATTTCGTGATCGCTTTTTACAACCCCGTTTCCAAACGCCGCCGCACGTTGTTGGCCGAGGCGCGGGATATTTTGTTGCAACATCGCCCTGCGGATACACCTGTAATGCTTGCGTCTAGTCTTGGGCGGCCAGAAGAATATGTGCGGTATCGCAAGCTTAGTGAGCTTGAAGTCGACGAAGTGGATATGTTGACCGTAGTATTAGTCGGCTCGTCCCATTCGAAGTTGGCGCAGCTAGGCGAGGGCCCACGGATGTATACGCCAAGGGGTTATGCGCGTAAAATTGACGGGGACTTGGCGAAGTGAGTATTTGGGCAAAAGAGAAGTCGGGGAGTTTGCTATGACCGTACATTTTATCGGCGCGGGTCCGGGGGATCCTGATCTGATTACCATCAAGGGGCGTCGCTTGATCGAGAGTTGTCCCGTTTGTTTGTACGCGGGATCCTTGGTGCCCGAGGCTGTTGTGGCTTTCACACCGGATGGGGCGAGGGTGCTGGATACGGCCCCGATGACGCTGGATGATACGCATGCAGAGATCGTCGCGGCCCACGAACGGGGTGAGGATGTCGCGCGGGTGCATTCCGGCGACCCAGCACTTTACGGGGCAATTGCGGAGCAAATCCGGCGCTTGAAGGCCGACGGGATACCTTACGATATTACTCCCGGGGTTTCGGCTTACTCGGCGGCGGCGGCGGCGATGGGGCAGGAATTAACCATACCGGAAATAGCGCAGTCTATCGTGTTGACGCGGATGTCGATGAAATCCACCGACATGCCTTCTGGCGAGACGCTGGAGAATTTTGGGCGTACGGGCGCCACGTTGGTTATCCATCTGGGCATTCGAGCCTTGCGTGATATTCGGCGGCAGTTGGCGCCTTTTTACGGCGATGATTGCGCAGTTGTCGTGGCCTACCGCGTTGGTTGGCCGGACGAGTTGATTATTCGGGGTACGCTGGCAGATATTCACGCCAAAGTGCGGGCTGAGAAGATTACCCGCACGGCGTTGATCTTTATTGGTCCCGCGCTTGAAAACCAGCAGGATTTCAAGGATTCTGCGCTTTACGACCCTGCGATCCCACATGTTTTGCGCCCTAAAGTGAAAGTATGAACGCTTTACCCACATTTCCTGCTGGCGAGGTTTGGCTGGTTGGTGCAGGTCCCGGTGATGCAGGGTTATTGACGTTGCACGCTGTGAATGCGTTAAAACAAGCCGATGTTATTGTGCACGACGCGTTGGTGAGCGCAGAGGTTCTGGGATTTGCGCGGGACGGAGCGGAGCTGGTGTTTCTGGGGAAACGTGGGGGGCAACCCTCGCCCAAACAGTCGGAAATTACGGCACGCTTAATCGAAGATGCCGGGGCGGGAAAACGAGTTCTGCGCCTTAAAGGTGGTGATCCGTTTATGTTTGGTCGTGGTGCTGAAGAGGCGCTCGATCTGGTGGCCGCTAACATCCCGTTCCGGATCATTCCGGGGATAACGGCGGGGATTGGCGGGCTGGCCTATGCGGGTGTTCCGGTTACATCGCGCGACGTTAACTCCTCCGTGATATTCCTGACGGGGCATGACAAACGCGGGATTTCGCCGGACAATGTCGATTGGGCTGCGACAGCCAAGGCCGGAATGATCGTTATGTATATGGCCATGCGAAATATGGGTGAGACTTCTGCGAAGTTGATCGCTGCGGGCCGACCGGCGGATGATCCGGTGATGGTGGTATCGAACGCGACGTTGCCCGACATGCAGGTGGTTGAGACGACGTTGGAACGCGCGGCGGATGATATTGCGGCCAGCGGTATCGGGGCGCCGGCGATCGTCAGTATTGGGCGTGGGAATTTGCTGCGCGAACAGCTGAATTGGCACGGCATTTGAGGGGGGTTGTCATTGCGGCGCCGCACTCGGGTGCGGGCAAGACGATGATAACTCTGGGCTTGTTACGAGCATTTCGAAAGCGTGGCGTGCATGTAACCTCGGCCAAAAGCGGGCCGGACTATATCGACCCTCGATTCCATAAAGCCGCGAGTGGCGCGGATTGCGTTAACCTTGATGCTTGGGCGATGCCGCCTGCGCAATTGCGCGGTCTTGCGGTAGGGCAAGACAGGGACTTAATGATCGTCGAAGGGGCTATGGGTCTGTTTGACGGCGCACCAGATGCAAGCGATCCGATGGGGCGTGGTAGCGTTGCGGATCTGGCGGAGACGCTGGATTTGCCAGTGGTCTTGGTTTTAGACGCCGCAAAGCAATCGCAAACTGCGGCGGCGATTGTACACGGGCTAGCCAACCTCCGCCCATCGGTGAAAATTGCAGGTGTTATCCTCAACCAAATAGGGTCGCCGCGACATGGCGCGATTATCAAAAACGCAATAAGTTCGATTGGTATTCCTGTGTTGGGGGCGGTGCCTAGATCACCAAATTTACAAGCTCCATCTCGCCACTTGGGATTGGTTCAGGCGCAGGAACATCATGATCTTGAAGGGTTTATCGAGGCTGCGGCAACTATGATCGCAGCCAATGTCGACCTTGACACATTGAGCACATTGGCTGCGCCCATCGGTGTCGCAACGCGCGCTGTCGGATTACCTCCGATCGGATCGAAAATCGCGGTGGCGCGCGATGCGGCGTTTGCGTTTGCCTATCCGCATATGCTGGAGGATTGGAGGTTGGCGGGGGCCGAGGTTTCCACCTTCTCGCCTCTAAATAACGAGGGGCCATCACTGGCAGCAGATGCTGTGTTTTTGCCCGGTGGGTATCCCGAATTGTATGCGGGCACTTTGGCGCAGAATAGTGCGTTTTCAGGGGCAATGTCGGGCGCAAAAAATCGTGGAGCACTGATTTATGGCGAGTGTGGCGGGTACATGACCTTGGGCAATAGCCTGACGGATGCGGATGGTGTCGCGCATCGGATGCTCGGGCTTTTACCGGTTAGCACCAGCTTTGCAGTTCGAAAATTGCATTTGGGGTATCGAAGATTATCTCCCTTGGCAGGTGTACCATGGCATCAGGGGCTTATGGGGCATGAGTTTCACTATGCATCAGTCATCGAAGAAAGTACTAAGGGCAGATTGTTCAAGGCGCAAAACTCGATGTGCGAGGCATTGGCAGATATGGGGCACGTCAGGGACAACGTTTCCGGCTCGTTCGCGCATGTGATTTGCGGTTCCAATGGTTCTGCTTAATACGATGGCCTCCCGTGGCTGCTAGTTGGGGCCCGAAAAGTGAGATTTTCTAATGGGCAAAAAAAAGGCCGAGCATTGCTCGGCCCAAGTCCAACAGGGAGGTATGAAACCGACTGAACATGTCAGCCGCTTCATGAAGTGATATAGGTAGAGGTGTGCTTGCGTTCAAGAAAAACTTGACATAAATCACGCATACCCGCCATCACCTGACTGCATAGCTAATCTCAGATAGTGGCAAAAGTTTGAAATTAGGAGGTTTCACGCGCTTTTTGGCGATAGTCTTTAATTTCTTCCAACACGAAATCTCTGAAAGCGGCCACACGTTTGGAGTGCCGAAGTTCCTCTGGGTAAGCTAAATAGACAGGAATCGGACGGCTGCTATCATCTGGAAGGACTCGAACTAGTTCGGGCGAATCGACGGTAACGTAATCAGGCAGTGCCCCAATTCCGAGGCCATGAAGAACCGCTTGCAGAATTCCGAAGTAGTTGTTCACCGTTAGAACGGATTTGCCGTTAGCCTTCAGGAATGGCGCCATCCACTCGGCGCCGGCGCTAACTTGCGGCGACGTGGAGTTGTGTGAAATTAGTCGGTGGTTTACCAGATCGTCGGTGTCTTCCGGCATCCCGTGTTTCTCTAGATAATCGCGTGAGGCATATAGTTTCATATCCACATTCATAAGACGACGGCGGATTAGGTCGGCTTGGCTTGGTTCTTTCATACGGATGGCGACATCCGCTTCTCGCATCGGCAAATCCAGCACACGTTCTTCTAGCATCAGGTCGATTTTCAGTTCGGGGTATTTTTCGTACAAATGCCCAAGACGCGGCGCCAGCCATAACGTCCCGAAACCTGTTGTCGAGGTGACGCGCAAATTACCAAAAATCTCGTCTTTGCTGTCTTTGATATGGGCTGTCGCGGTATCGAGACGCTTCGACATGGATCGCGTCGCATCCAGCAGCAATTCCCCTTGCTCAGTCAGGATCAATCCACGAGCATGGCGGTGGAATAGCATGACGTTGAGGCTTTCCTCCAGCGCGCTGACTTGGCGACTAACGGCAGATTGAGATAGGTGCAAGACCTCGCCGGCATGGGTCAAGCTGCCGGCTTCGGCGACGGCGTGGAAAATTCGTAGCTTATCCCAGTCCATATGATTCCCCGTGACTTGTTTGCAAACACTTGTTTTCAATGATTTTGTGCATTTCGGGCACTATAGCCGTATTTTTGTGATACTAAAGCACAGGTTTCACGCGACGTCGCGAAAAATTGTATTGTTTGGGTCAAGGTTTCTGACCTATACTGATGCAAATGCTGTGAGGATGCCCACCATGACCCTACAATCTGTATCTTTGAATGACCGTTACGACCTGTCGAAACGTTTCGTGTTGCTGAACGGCACGCAGGCGTTGGTTCGCTTGACCATGATGCAAAAGGCACGCGATACGGCTGCGGGGTTGAACACGGCAGGCTATGTGACCGGTTATCGTGGATCGCCCGTCGGGGCGGTGGATATGCAAATGGAGCGGGCTGAGAAGCAATTGCAAGCCTCGGACGTTAAATTTTCACCTGGATTGAACGAAGATTTGGCAGCTACGGCGCTTTGGGGGTCGCAACAGGCGAATTTGCGTGACGACGGAGCTTTCGACGGTGTGTTCGGGTTCTGGTACGGCAAAGGCCCGGGCGTGGATCGTACCGGGGATGTTTTCCGACACGCGAATATGGCGGGTTCGGCAGAACATGGTGGCGTGCTAGCGATAATGGGCGACGACCATACCGGCGAGAGCTCGACGGTGCTGCACCAGTCCGAGTTCGCACTGATGGATGCGCTAATGCCGATTCTGTCTCCTGCCGGTGTGCAAGAACTGATGGACTACGGTGTGCTGGGCTGGGAGCTAAGTCGATATTCCGGGTGCTGGGTTGGATTGAAAAGTTTAAAAGATACGATCGAGGTGACCGAAGTTGTCGACGGCGATCCGCACCGCGTGAACGTCGTCATCCCAACGGACTTCGAGATGCCCGAGGGCGGCCTAAATATCAAACTAGTGGACGACCGCACTGAACAAGAAGCGCGCCTGCACGACTATAAACGCTTCGCGGCCGAGGCGTTTGCAAGGGCTAACAAAATTGATCATCGCGTGCTGGGCAACGAAAAAGCAAGGATTGGCATCGTGTCGGCAGGCAAAAGCTGGCTGGATACAGTGCATGCGCTGGACCTGCTGGGGATCGACGAGGCCGAGGCGGCGCGTCTGGGCATTACCACTTACAAAATCGGGATGGTCTGGCCGCTGGACATGACCAGTTTCCGCGAGTGGTCCGAAGGACTGGATCTGATAATCGTCGTTGAAGAAAAGCGCAAGTTGATCGAGGTGCAAATCAAAGAGGCGATATTTGATGATCGTCGTGGGCGTCGGGTAATCGGTTGGAAGAAAGAAAACGGCGACTTGCTGTTTACGGTAAAAGGTGCGCTGGACCCTGTCGGGGTCGCGCGCAACTTGGGCGACGTCCTTATGGACGAAGGTCTGGACAGCGCCACCCTTATCAAAGCCAAAACAAAACTGGATGATGCAGCAAAGGCGGATAATGCCGAGGAAATTGCCTCGCGCCTGCCATGGTACTGTTCGGGCTGTCCGCATAATTCGTCAACCAAGGTGCCGGAAGGTTCGCGCGCTTATGCGGGCATTGGCTGTCACTATATGGTGCAATGGATGGACCGCGATACGCTTGGCTTTACGCAGATGGGCGGTGAAGGCGCGAACTGGATCGGCGAGGCTCCGTTTACCAAAACCAACCATGTGTTCCAGAATCTCGGCGACGGGACGTATAACCATTCCGGCATTCAGGCTATCCGCGCGACGATTGCGGCGGGGGATGTGAACATCACCTACAAAGTTCTGTATAACGATGCGGTTGCTATGACCGGCGGCCAGCAGAACGAAGGCGATTTGAGCGCGGCACAAATTGTGCACGAGCTAGTGGCGATGCGGGTGAAAAAGCTCGTTGTTGTCTATGACGAAAAAGAAGATGTGGATTTTGACGCTTTGCCCAAAGGAATTGAGACGGTTGAGCGTCGCGATCTGATGGACGTGCAAAAACGTCTGCGCGAGGTCGAGGGTGTTTCGGCGATTGTCTATATCCAGACCTGTGCTGCCGAAAAACGCCGCCGCCGCAAACGCGGCACGTTCCCCGATCCCAACAAGCGGGTGTTCATTAACCCTGATGTTTGTGAAGGCTGTGGGGATTGCGGGGTTCAGTCAAACTGTGTCTCAATTCTACCACTTGAAACCGAACTTGGCCGCAAACGCGAGATTGACCAGTCGTCTTGCAACAAGGATTTCTCCTGTTTGAACGGGTTCTGCCCAAGTTTCGTGACGCTGGAGGGGGCACAAGTCAAGAAGCCTGCGAAGGCCGAGTTGACGTTGCCGACATTGCCCGAACCGAAGCTTCCGACAATCAGCGGTACCCATAACGTCGTGATTACCGGTGTTGGTGGAACGGGTGTTGTGACCGTCGGCGCATTGGTGGGCATGGCCGCGCATCTTGAGGGCAAGGGCGTTGGCATGATGGAAATGGCGGGGCTGGCCCAGAAGGGTGGCGCTGTGCATATCCATTGTCGGATTGCCTCGACACCCGATGATATTTCAGCAATCCGCGTCGCGGTTGGCGAGGCCGACGCGATAATCGGCGGCGATCTGGTAACAACTTCCGGCGCGAAAACCCTAGGTTTGATGACACGAGGGCGCAGCAAAGCGGTTTGCAACTCGCATCAGATTATCACCGGCGAGTTTACCACGAATACCGAATTCAGCCTGCCTGTGGACCGCATGAGTATCGCGCTTAAGGCGC
The DNA here is from genome assembly GCA_002162875.1 of Rhodobacterales bacterium 52_120_T64. Taxonomy (GTDB): domain Bacteria; phylum Pseudomonadota; class Alphaproteobacteria; order Rhodobacterales; family Rhodobacteraceae; genus NORP23. Next base: position 483,577 of record MABA01000024.1, read on the forward strand.
GGGTCGGTGAGGATGCGTTGGCGATGCTGGATGCGACCAAACTGGCAGAAAAGTTCCTTGGTGACGCGATTTATTCCAATGTTCTGATGTTGGGTGCGGCTTGGCAGGCGGGGCTACTTCCATTGTCATTGGAAGCACTTGAACAAGCGATTGAGTTAAACGGCGCTGGCGTCGAGGGCAATCTTCTGGCTATGAAATTTGGTCGTTGGGCAGTAGCGTTTCCTGCGGATGCTGCGGCGGCACTTGAGGGGCCCAAAGCGGTTGAGGCCGTGGATGGTGTTGACTTCCGCGCAGCGCATTTGCGCAAGTACCAGAATGGCCGACTAGCGAAACGATATTTGAAACGCGTTGCCGCGGCCAATGCTGTGGACACAGAATTTGGCGAGGCTCTGTCGAAGGGCTATCACAAACTGCTGTCCTATAAGGACGAATACGAGGTTGCCCGCCTGCATCGTGAAACGTTAGAGGCCGCGGTTACCGAGCATTTCACCGATGTGTCAGCAATCCGCTTCCACATGGCACCGCCGATCTTTGGCAAGAAAGATAAACAAGGCCAAGCGGTGAAATCCGAGTTCGGTCCGTGGATGATGAAAGCATTTGGTGTTCTGGCTGCGATGAAATCATTGCGTGGCACACCGCTTGATATTTTCGGCTATACGGCTGAACGCAAAATGGAACGTGCCTTGATTGGTGAATACCAGAAAACCATGACCGAAGTCTCAAAAGGGTTCACTGATGATAGCCGCGATGTCGCCATAGCCTTGGCGGAACTACCACTGGATATCCGTGGGTTTGGCCATGTGAAAGCGGCCAATGCGGCAGCGGCTGCGAAGAAACGTGAAGAACTGCTGGTCGCGTTTCGTGCGGGCGGTACGCCGCAAGCGCAGGCTGCGGAATAGTTAACCTTTGCGGATAAGATAAACATGTTCAGGGGCATCAGTGTTGGATGAAACCAACTGGTGCCCTTGTTCATTACAAAAATGCGGTACATCAATCACGGCGGCCGGATCGTCCGTTAACAGGCGCAAAACCTGCCCGGTTTGCAGTTTTTGCAATCGCTTGCGTGCTTTTAATATCGGCAGTGGGCATAGCAACCCAACCGCATCCAATTCATGATCCCAATCCATGAAACAGCCGTAAGGCGGCTTGTCACAATTGTCCACGCGATTGTGACAAATAACGACATGACGTTTACCTCTTAAACCCTTAAGTAGGTATAAACAGAGAGGTTCGTCATGTTCGGAATCGATATAATAGACGCATCCATGGGGCTGTCCCTGATGATTGCAACGTTCGCCGGCATCTTGTCGTTCCTATCGCCGTGCGTGCTGCCAATCGTGCCACCATATCTGGCGTTTATCGGCGGAACCTCGATTGATGACATGTCCGATGGGCGTGACAATGGCGTCATAGTCAAGGCGATGTTTTTCGTCATGGGATTGTCGACGGTGTTCATTTTTCTTGGACTTGCGGCATCGGCCTTCGGGCAGGTTTTTCTGCAATATCAAGCACAGATGGGGGTGGTCGCAGGCGTCGTTATCATTCTGTTCGGCATGCACTTCCTTGGACTATTGAAAATTCCGTTCCTCTATCGTGAGGCGCGGTTTGATGCTGGCGACCAAGGCGGCAGCATGTTCGGCGCGTATATCCTCGGACTCGCATTCGCGTTCGGTTGGACACCATGTATCGGGCCGATTTTGGGCACGATCCTGTCGCTGGCTGCGCAGGAAGGATCAGTCCAGCGCGGGGTTGTGATGATGGCATTTTACGCAGGCGGTCTGGGCATCCCGTTCATTCTGGCCGCGATGTTCATGAAACGCTTCGTGAAGGCAATGAACAAGTTCAAAAAACACATGGGTTTGATTGAAAAAGTTATGGGCGTGATGCTGGTGATCGTTGGATTGATGCTGGTTACCGGCCTGTTTTCCGAGATGTCTTTCTGGTTGTTGGACAATATTCCCGCCCTTGGTGCTATCGGCTAGAATAAATCATATTCGTGGCGTAGATTACTTCAGAATTATTTGGTATTTTTGAAAACTGTGACCGAAGTTATTAGCCCTAATGTTCGCCGAAGGCACGTTTTTTACGTCCCTGGCTATGACCCGATGCCGCCGCGCCGCTATCGGGAGCTATACCGCGTTGAGGGTAAAAAGCAGGCGGAAATTTCGGGATATTCTCTGTCGATCAAAGGCGCTACCGGCCAGAACGAGCGTTATCACTGGATGGTGAACACCCACATTGATGGCGCAGAAACGGATACGCGTATCGAATTTTTGCTGTGGAATGACATAGTATTTGATTCCATGCGCAACTCTATCCCGCAGACATATTGGCTGTTGCTGAAAACGTTGTGGCTTTACCTATCAAGCGGCGCTTTGGGGGCGTTGCGACGACTGCGGCGGGCGCCGATATTGGCGGCGATGTATCCGGTGGTCGTATTGATGGGGCAGATAGCATTCTCGGCGATGCTCGGGAAAGTGTTGGGTGGATTCGTCGGGGGGGCGGTCGGACTTACGCTTGGCGTGGGTCTGTTTTATCTAATGCTGGTGCTGTTCCGTCGGCTGGATAAACACTTTTTCGCCTACTACCTGTTGCATGATTTCGCGTTTTGGGCGCAAGACGGCGGGGCGATGCCAGCGGTGTTGGGGCGGCGAGTGGACCAGTTTTGCGATCGGATATGCGAGGTGTTGGATTCCGATGTGGATGAGGTATTGATCGTTGGTCATTCCTCCGGCGCGCATCTTGCGGTGGTTCTGGCGGCCGAGGTTTTACGCAGGCGTGCCGACGCGCCTAAACTTGCGCTGCTAACACTGGGGCAGGCAATTCCGGTTACGTCTTTCCTGCCCGCCGCATCGGATTTGCGCCGTGATTTGCAGCAAATCTCGAAACGCGAAGACGTTAAGTGGTTGGACGTATCGGCCCCCGGCGACGGAGCCTGCTTCGCACTTTCGGACCCGGTTTCGGTTAGTGGTGTCGCATCGCAAACGCACAAATACGGCCCAACCGTGATTTCGGCCGCATTCAGCCAAACACTCTCAATCGAGACGCAACGGGGCACGCGTTGGAAATTTTTCCGTCGACACATCCAGTATCTTTGCGCCTTCGAATATCCCGTGGAATACGATTATTTCAAAATCACAGCAGGTCCGGTTAGCTTGAAAGCACGCTTCGCGCATCGTTTGTCGACCGCATCTGTAATAGAAAAAGCTTATTCCCCTCACACTTCTATTGAGGTTGGGGATGGCTAAGCTGGCCCCTAAACCAGAATCCCGACCTGAGGGGATCGGGATGATCAAACGCATCGGTCTTTTCCGGCGCGATATTTTTTCCTCGCAACCTGCGCGATTGTACCACGCATGGATGGCACAAGTTCGGATGCCGTTTTACCACTCATTTTTGGTTAATCAGCCTGAGCTGGTGCGCCGTGTATTGATTGACGATGCCGAGAACTTTCCTAAGTCTGAGGTGCTGTCTGACACCTTGCGTCCCTTATTGGGAGATTCGATTTTCGCAACCAATGCCGCGCAGTGGCGGGCACAGCGCGATATCATTAATCCGGCGTTCAAGGGCTGTCCTAGCCAAGCATTTTCAAGCATGTGCGAGGCAGGGGACGCTGCAATAGAACGGCTGAAAAAACGATCTGACGGGGAATTCGTCGAGATGGAGTTTGTGACCTCGCATCTGGCCGCCGACATAATATTCCGCACGCTTTTTTCGGTACCACTGCCGGCTGAGTCAGCTGAAAAAGTATTTGTCGCCTTTCGAGAGTACCAAAAATCTCAACCGTTGTGGAGCATTCCCACCTTGCTGAAAATGCCCAATTGGGTGCCGAGGTTTCGCTCGAAAGCTGCGGAACGACATGCGGATACGATTCGCGGTTTGTTAACGGATATGATTGCTGCTCGGCAGATAGAGATTGACGAAGGTGTCGCGCCGGATGACCTTGCCACCAGTTTGATGACGGCGGAAGACCCGAAAACAGGTCAGCGGTTTTCGAGGGCCGAAATGGTTGATCAGGTGGCAATTTTCTTCTTGGCAGGGCATGAAACGTCAGCAAGTGCTTTGTCTTGGGCGTTCTATTTGCTGGCACTGGACACGGGTGTTCAAGACGCAGTGGCAACAGAGGCGCAACTGCTTAGTGAACCACCGCATCCTACCGATTTGTCGAAAATGCGCTTCACCAAGGACGTGTTCCACGAGACATTAAGACTCTATCCACCAGTTCCGATGTACCTACGAGACGCGGCCAAGGTTACTGCGTTTCGGGGATGTCCTGTGCCCGTAGGATCAATGGTGATCGTCTCGCCATGGCATTTACACCGGCATGAACGGCTATGGGATCATCCCGATGAATTTGACCCTTACCGATGGAACACGGAAAACGGCAGAGCCTGCAAACGCGATGCGTTCATCCCGTTCTCAGCAGGCCCTCGCGTATGCCCGGGGGCTGGTTTCGGTCGGATCGAAGGGGTGCTTATGCTGGCGATGTTCTTGAAAGCATTCCGGTTTGAAACCACCAATAGAGTGCCTGTTCCGGTTGCGCATCTGACTGTTAGATCTAAGGACGGGATTTACTTACGGGTTACCCCTCGTGACGGTCCTGATACCACTGCAGAACAAACCCACGAATAGCAGTGGCGAGGCCGGTATCGGGTCGACGTGCTTCGTCGATCTGAGCGGCGAGGCCGTTGATTGTTTTACCTTCCCGCGTCGCAATTGCCAGAAATGCTTTCCAGAACCGGGCTTCCAGCGAAACGCTGGTGCGATGACCGCGTAAAGTCAGGGAGTGTTTTTCGGGGCGCATCTATGTTTCATCTTCTCGTTTGTGACCATCGAGGGCGCGCTCGGAAAGGGTATTTTGCCTTGCTACCCGATCACGCTCGCGCGCTTTGACGCCAGCGCTTTTTGCCACGCGTGCATTCTTTTCGCGTAGTGCTTCGCGGGTTTTCTGTTTGCGCGCGGTGCGAAGGTTGATGACTTTTCCCATGGCGAAAACCTGCCACACGGGGTGACAGGTTTCAAGTTACTTGGGGCCGATCATGTCTTTTGGTTGCACTACACGGTCAAAGGTTTCGCCGTCAACGAGGCCGAGTTTGATAGCTTCTTCGCGCAACGTTGTGCGATTCTTATGCGCTGTTTTTGCAACTTTGGTAGCGTTGTCATAGCCGATTTCAGGTGCCAGAGCGGTTACCAGCATCAGGCTTTCCCACATCAGTTGGCTGATGCGGTCCTCGTCGGCTTCGATTCCTACTACGCAATTGTCGGTGAAGGCCACCGACGAATCTCCAAGAAGTTGCATTGATTGCAGTACGTTATAGGCCATCATGGGTTTGTAGACGTTTAGCTCGAAATGGCCTTGGGAGCCGGCGAAGCCTACGGCGGCGTCGTTGCCCATTACTTGGGCGCAGACTTGGGTGATTGCCTCGACCTGCGTGGGGTTAACTTTGCCGGGCATGATGGATGATCCGGGTTCGTTTTCCGGCAGCATTAGCTCGCCTAAACCGCAGCGGGGGCCGGAGCCTAGGAGGCGGATGTCGTTGGCTATTTTGAACACCGAAGCGGCGACGGTTTTTAGGGCGCCGGACATCTCTACCAAGGCGTCGTGGGCGGCTAAAGCCTCGAATTTATTGGGGGCGGTTATGAAGGGTAGGCCGGTGATTTCGGCCATATTTGCGGCGACTAATTCGCCCCAACCTTTGGTCGTGTTCAGGCCTGTGCCGACGGCTGTTCCGCCTTGGGCTAGGGGGTAGATGTTGATCAATGCGTGGCGCACGCGTTTGATGCCTTGTTCGACTTGGAAGGCGTAGCCGCCGAATTCTTGGCCCAAGGTTAGCGGTGTTGCGTCTTGGGTGTGGGTGCGGCCTATCTTTATTATGTCTTTGAATTCAATGGCTTTGGCATCAAGTGCAGCGTGAAGCTTTTCCAATCCGGGTAGCAGGACATCGTGTGCGGTGGTGGCGATGGCGATGTGCATTGCGGTTGGGAATGTGTCGTTGGAGGACTGGCCCATGTTGCAGTGGTCGTTGGGGTGGACGGGGGATTTGGAGCCGATCACGCCGCCGGAAAGTTCGATGGCGCGGTTGGCGATTACTTCGTTGGCGTTCATGTTGGATTGGGTGCCGGAACCGGTCTGCCAGACGACGAGCGGGAAGTGATCGTCTAGGGTTCCATCGACGACTTCGGAGGCGGCTTGGATGATTTTTTCGCCGATTTCAGGGGGCAATTTACCTAGGGAAATGTTGGCCTGCGCGCAGCCTTTTTTGATAACGCCGAGGGCGCGCACGATAGCGATTGGTTGCTTCTCCCAACCTATCGGAAAGTTCATTAGGGAGCGTTGCGTTTGGGCGCCCCAATACTTGTCTGAGGGGACCTCTAGGGGGCCAAAGCTGTCGGTTTCGGTGCGGGTATTTGTCATCGGAATTCTCCTGATTTGTGCGCTGCAACCGTTGTAACGGACGGGGCCGAAAGATCAATAAAAGAGTGAAAAACGACGTACACAACCCGTACACAACACGTGCACAACGCGTATGCACAATTTTGCGTGGTTAACGAGGGGTTAATTTGTTGCGGTGCGGTGGTTTGCGTGTGTTTTGGCGGAGCGGGTGTCCCGCTTACGGTGCATCGCAGATGCACAGGGGCGATCCCCTTTGGGGGGATCGGGATCGCCCCTTTTGGGTTGATTTGGTTTGGTGGGGCGTTTGGGTTTGGCGGAATGTAGGGTGGGTGATTCACCCACCATTACGGAGCGTTTGAGATGGTGGGTGAATCACCCACCCTACGGTTGCTTTTAGTCGTACGAATAAACGCCGCCGCGAATTGTCTGATTTTCTTCAAACACAATGTTTCGCCCATAACGTTCTTTAAGTAGTGAAATAATATGAGAGTGTGACGATTTTATAGTGGGCAGAGATTCCATCAATAACCGATGAAGATGGCCATCAACATCACGTACCCTTAGCAAATCAAATTTGCTAATTTCGACCTCCCCAGAAATACGGCGCCCTTCAATTGAAACTGTTTTTTGTGACATGATTTTTTGTTGAAATTCTGAAAATACTTTGTCGTATTCTTCTTGAAGGAAAAACAAACTTTCAGAAATCCTCTCGGCTTCCGCAATATTGTTGAACAGTTCGGCGCACTTTATTTGAAGTGGTAGAACTTTTTCTGAATCGGAAAAGCGAATTATCTCTCTAATACCTGACAATGGATTTTTTACTGGTGGTTCGCCGCGTAGATGGATTGAAGATCTTTCCTCGCTTGAAAGTTGGTGTCTGTAAGCTTTGGTAAGAGAATCTAAAATTGTCGTCAGTTTGGTGAATGTCAGAAGTAGATTTGCCTCTTCTTGAAGCACCTTCTTCTGCACATGGTGCTTGTTCGCATTCACTATTGATAGAATCACGGAGATTAGCGCGACCGCACCGGACAATGAACCACCGATGATTGCTCCCAATATTGCACGGTCTTTAAATAATGAAATATCAATGGTCGAAAACGTGATTAAAAATAGTAGTAGTGTGATCACGCCACACGCCAGCCCGAGCGCAAAGTTTCCACCATTAAATAGCTTCACCCCTCCAAGCTCCCCATCAACTCTCTCCACTCCCCCTTGCTCATGCCGGAAGTCTCCTGCGTCACATCTTCACCCTTAATCATACGGCGAACCACATCCATACCCTTACCGGAGAACTGTTCGCCGCCTAGGCGGTAGTCCTCGAATGCTCCGTAGGCTGCGGGAACCCAGTCGGCTACGATTTTACACATGGCGTCGGCGTAGACGCGGATTTCGTATTGGGCGTGGCTGTCGGCGCGTAGGCGCAGGAAGTGGAAGAGGTTGTGGAGGTCTACTTTCCAGTACCACTGGGTGTAGATATTGCTGGGTAAATTCATGCGGGCGAGTTCGCGGGCCAAGCCGTCTTGGCCGTCATCCGAGATCATGGATTCATAGTTGTCGTAGGCGCGGTTGGAGTCGGTTTTGAGGATGTCGAGGACGCGGGCGGCCTCTTCACCCTGCAGGACTTGCCCGCGACCTTGGTTGTTAATGACGGACTGCGCGTTGATGTGTTCCGGCGCGGGGATGTAGAATTCGCGATCCAAGATCGAGTAGCGGGCGGAGTATTCGTTGACGTTGGCGGTGCGGTGACGGATCCACTGGCGGGCGACGAATACGGGGAGTTTGACGTGGAGTTTGATCTCGCACATCTCAAACGGGGTGGAGTGCCAGTGGCGCATGAGGTAGCGGATCAGGCCTTCGTCATTGGTGACGGCTTTGGTGCCGCGGCCATAAGATACGCGGGCGGCTTGGCAGATGGCGGCGTCGTCGCCCATGTAGTCGATTACGCGGACAAAGCCGTGGTCGAGGACCTCGTGGGCTTTGTATAGGTGTTGCTCCATCCCCGGGGCGGTGGCGCGCATGGTGGTGTGGGTTTGGGCGCGGGCGTCGTCAATTTCGGCTTGCTGTTCTTTGGTGATGGGCATGGTTTCGTGGCTCCTGTGGCGATTCACTCGCTACTATATATTGATGCGGGTTGCATAGGAACCACCAGATGAAGAATTTTGACGCTGGACGCTTGGATATGCGGGCGAATTGAGCCTTGTGTCTCGGTGCGCTTTGGTCCCCAATAGCGGGCAGGAGGAATAGTTATGAAATATCTACATGTTATGGTTCGGGTCAGAGATCTGGATGCCTCGATGCGCTTTTATTGCGATCTTATGGGGCTGGAAGAAATTCGCCGTCACGAGAGCGAGGCGGGGCGGTTTACGCTGGTTTATCTGGCGGCGCCGGGGCAGCCGGAAGTGCCGTTGGAGCTGACGTATAACTGGGATGGCGATACGGCTTTGCCGTCTGATAGCCGGCATTTCGGACATTTGGCATATGAGGTCGATAATATTTACGAGACCTGTCAGTTCTTGCAGGACAACGGGGTGGTTATTAATCGCCCGCCGCGTGATGGGCATATGGCGTTTGTGCGCTCGCCTGACAATGTGTCGATCGAGCTGTTGCAAAAGGGTGGGTCGCTGGAGTTGGCCGAGCCTTGGTTGAGCATGGAGAGCGTTGGTAGTTGGTAAAAACTACGATCAAGTTTTGGTTGGCGCTTTTGGTAATGGTTTTACCGTTGCCCGCCAAAGCTTGTTCGGTTGCGATAGTGTTTGCTATCGATATTTCCCGCAGTGTCAGCCCTGCGGAATATATCTATCAGAAGAACGGACTGGCGCGGGCGCTGGTTAGCGCTGAAATTCAAAAGCTGATCTCGTTTTATCCCGAGGGTATTATGGCGACGGTGACAGTCTGGAGTGCCGCGTCACAGCAAAAACAGATGGTTCCGTGGACGTTGCTGCAAGGGAGGTCATCGGTCATCGAATTTTCCCGAGAGATTGCCGATATGCGCCGGCCATACAGATTCGATTTAACTGCGATTGCTAATGCGTTGATACATGCTGGGCAGATGCATGTGGAAAATCAGGTGCGTTGCGATCGTCTGGTGATTGATATCTCGGGTGACGGGGTGACGAGCGTGATTGGGCAGCATCCCCTGAGCGTTGCCGAAGGTTTGGCGGCCAATGGCGTGATAATAAACGCACTTGTGATTGCCGGATCGGCGCCGGACCCCGTAAGGTATTACGCGGAACAGGTAATTCGTGGACCGGGGGCTTTTATGATAGTTGCAGATGGTTTTCAGGATTTCGAGGAATCCATGCTCAGGAAGCTAATGCGAGAGTTGGCACCTGCTGTAGCGCTACTGGATACAGGTGAATGATGAAAACTCTAGTGCGATTTATCGTAGGTTTGGGCGCGGTTTTGCTACCCACAGCCACGATTGCAGCCTGTTCGATTGCCTTGGCACTGACCGTCGACGTTTCCGGTTCGATCAACGAGCGGGAATATCGTCTGCAGATGGATGGATTGGCGGCGGCGTTGCGTGATCCGGCGGTGGCCGATGCGCTGGTTGCATCAGAAGTGGCGTTGATGTTGGTACAATGGTCGGGGGCGCCCCGACAGGAAGTCTCGGTTCCGTGGCGTCGGATGTCGTCGCACAACGACGTGGAGGCTTTCGCCGATTTGGCTGAACGCGCCCCAAGGGCTTGGGCTGTGTTTTCGACGGGGATCGGGAGCGCGTTGCAGTTCACGGCAGCGCAATTTGGCGAAGTGTCGGATTGTGCGCATAAGGTGATTGACGTGTCTGGGGACGGGTATTCCAACGAGGGACCGGACCCGATGGAAATCTCGCAGGGGTTGGCGTTGCAGGGATTCCAGATTAACGGGTTGGCGATTGAAGGCGACGAGTTCGAGCTGACTGCATATTACAAGCATAACGTTGTTGCGGGCGAGGCGGCTTTTGTGTTTACAGCCGAGACATATGCGGATTACCCACGCACCATTTGGCGAAAACTATTAAGTGAACTGATAGTACCGATTAGCTAGGGAGGCATCATGAAGCGGGTAATATTCTGGGCGCTGGCGGTGTTAAATTTTATTGCCGGACCTGCGGCTGCGTGCAGCATGGCATTGGTGCTGGCATTTGATGTGTCCAGTTCCATTGATGTCGGCGAATATAGATTCCAGACACATGGTTTGGCGGATGCATTGTTGGACCCCGAGATAATGGATGTACTAGTGCAACATCAGGTGGCGCTGTCTGTGGTGCAATGGTCTGGCGCAGAGGAGGGCGACTTGAGTATTCCTTGGCGACGGATGTTGTCTTACGGCGAGGTAAAGGAATTCTCGGGGTGGGTGCGTGATATGCCTCGCACGTGGGAAGGGTCAAACACGGCAGTGGGCGATGCAATTGCTTTTTCGGCGGCGCAGTTTGATCGTGTGGCTGATTGTGGGCGCAAGGTTATTGATGTGTCGGGGGATGGTTCATCGAATGCGGGGCTGAACGCCGGAGCAGAAAGCCGAAAAGCCGAGGCTGCGGGGGTAGAGATTAATGGCCTTGCGATTGATATCATCGGAGCCAGCATTACAGCATTTTACGAGCGCTTCGTGGTGACATCGGACGGCTTTGTAATTACGTCGCGAGGGTTTAGTGATTATCCGCGCTCGATTAGGGAAAAGCTTTTGCGGGAGCTGATAAAGCCGGGGAGCTGACGGCAATTTTGAAAATCTGCGTTTTTGGTGGTACGTTCCACATATTACAAAAATGGGAGGTTTGAAAATGACATTGGAGGTGATCGGTGCGGGATTTGGGCGCAATGCTACGAACTCCTTAAGGCGAGCCTTGGAGGAGCTGGGGTTTGGACCTTGCCACCACATGTTCGAAATATCGGAAAACGAGGAGCAATTGCCCGAATGGGAGGCGATTGTGCGGGGCGAAAGCCGAAATTGGGATGCCGCTTTTAACGGGTATCGATCGCAAGTTGATTGGCCGGGTGCTTCGTATTGGCGCGAGTTGATGGAGTATTATCCTGAAGCCAAAGTGGTGCTGTCGGTACGTCCCGTGGAGGGATGGTACGCATCTTTTGAAAAAACCATAATCCCGTATATCGAAAAGCGCGGGAATCACAACACGGAGTACCGCAGTAGGCAATCGTTTATGGTGCATGAACTGATTGGTCGTCAGACCTTTGATGACCACCTTCGGGATCGTGATTACGTGATGTCGGTGTACGAGGCCCATAATGCCGAGGTGCAGGCGACCGTTCCGCCGGAACGGTTGCTGACCTATCAACTGGGGGCAGGATGGGGGCCGTTATGTGCATTTCTTGGTGTGGATGTGCCTGATACAGAGTACCCGAACACAAACAGCAGCAAAGATTTTCAGAAACGTACGGGTTCTGAGTAAAAGGAATTCTTGAACAACCCTGCCAAGCGCCTTATATATGAACCGTCCCTTCGGGGAATATGGTGATAAACGCGCATGTAATAGACGGATCGGACCCGGGGGCGGTACCCGGCGACTCCACCAAACAACCCTTTCATTTGAGGGGTTATGGGGTCGAAATAGGATCGACGGACGTTCAAAGATGTTAGCTTTTGCTCGGTTGACTGCCACCGTTATCGGCGTAAAATGTACAATTGCAAATGACAATCGTGCTCCAAGCAAGATGGCTATTGCTGCTTAATTGCAGCTAATGTAGCTTTCAAGTTTGAAACCTAACTCCAGTGGATTAGCGTCTACTGGCGGGGGTCGGAGGTCCCTGGCAACAGAAACCTCCACTTTTCTTACAATTTAGTTGATGATCAAGGCCTGCACCTTTTCACGGATATCGTCTGGGAATTCGACGGCTTTGCGGGCGGTTGTATCAAGGTGGGCTGCGACGGATTCAACCGTTGCGCTGACCTCGCCGGATTCGCAATCGATCATTGTGTGCAAAAATCGGAGGGTCTTTGCCTTGATTTCGATGGGGTGCGAGAAGACTTCCAACGTATCACCCGCGTGTGCCTCGCGTTTGTATAAGATGTTTTGTTCGATTGCGGCCATGCTACGGCCACTTTCGCGCAATCGTGAGGGGGAAAGACCAATGTTGGAAAATAATGCCCAGTGGCTTCGTCGAATTTGCCAATATACCACATGACCTTCATGTGACCTTAATGCCATGGGTCGACTGTGCCCTTGTAGTTTATTTACCGTGATCCATTCAGGTTTCTTTTGTTGGTTCGTCGGGCGTGTTTGCCAGCACCATTAATGTGACCAAGGATGTTGCGCAGTGGGTTTCGACGCCACCTTTGACACTGAATAATTCGGTCTGGGCGACTGTTACGCGGCGGCCAGGGCGTAAAACTTGCCCGCGGGCGATCAACAGTTCGCCGTTAGCTGGTGCCATTATATTCAACTTGTATTCGATCGTCAGGACGGAGTCCGTGGCATTCATCAGAGAAAATGCGGCGTATCCGCTTGCGTTATCCGCCAGCGTACCGATTACACCGCCATGGAAATATCCGTGCTGTTGCGTCAGTCTTCGATCGTAGGGGATTTGCAGCTCGCAATATCCTGCATCGAGATCGGTTATGCGAACCCCAAGTGTTTCCATAAAATGTTGGCGTTTAAAACTGGCGTGTGTTCGTGCCACGTAGTTTTCGTTTCGAACGGTGAATTCTGACATGGTTCCTCCTGCGTACGACGATAGCCGAGGTCGTCGGTTTGCCAAGTGAAACGTTGCGTCGCAGCCTGCTAGAAAAATGCAATATTCATGCATCCTGATGTGTGATAGGAGGTCGGAAAGGGGAATGGTTAATGAGTTTTATCCGCAATATTTTGGCGCTTTTGGGCGTGGCCGCAATCGGTGTTATGGTTTGGATTGGACCGACTGCTTACAGGTACAAAGTTGCTTTTGACGGTTTTGACGAGAAGTCGATTGATATTTACAAAGGTCTAGGCGAGCGTTTGATCGCGCATGGCAATGCTGTCGGTGCAACCGTCTGGAGTGCGAAGGTGGCCGAAGGGTTGACGTTCGAGGAGGTCGATCAATCGATCCGCAACATCGCGATTGAACGCAACATTCGTGGCGTAGGGGCCTTGCCACTTGGTGATCAGGTTGCGGCGATGACTGGCTCGCCGTGGCGCAAGTTGAATATCTACCTCTACTGCAACCCGCTTACGGCTGCCAAAATGGTCGAGCATGATATTGCATATGCCGCTTATTTGCCTTGCCGCGTCTCTTTGGTCGAGGATGAGCACGGCGATCTGTGGCTTTATACGCTGGACATGGATCTGATGATTTATGGCGGCAAATCGCTACCGCCAGAGCTTCTGGAAGAAGCGCTACATGTTAAGGACATCATGCTGGATATCCTAGAGCGCGCGGCCGAGGGTGACTTTTAAGGTATAGCAAGAAATATCGCGATAAGTGGTAACAGCAGCATTGAAAGCACTGTTTGCCACGCCAGAATATCGGCATATAGGTCTGCGTCACCGCCCATCTGTTTTGCCACGATGTACCCGTTCGAAGCTGCGGGAACCGCGAGGACCAAGACGCCCGCAAGCGTCTGCGTCGGGCTTAGGTCTATGAACGCCGCGAGGGATAAAAACAGAGTCGGGCACAGGCCAAGCCGAAAAATAATTCCGGCCCAGACGGCATAAGATAGCTTTAGCAAGCGTCTAAACTTTATTCCGGCCCCAACCGCAAGCAGACCGACGCCCAAAGTGGCCCGCCCGATTAAGTCCAGCGTTTGGTCGATCACTTGTGGGAGCGTTACGCCCGACAGGTTTATTGCAAGGCCGATCAGACACGCCTGCACCAACGGGTTCTTGAAAACGATGATGACGATCTTGCGGATCGAGGTACGACCGTCTCCGAACATGGCGAGGACGATAATATTTGCAACATTGATCAACGGTACCAGTATGGCCATGGCCACCGCGATCAGGACAAATCCCTCTGGTCCGATTAACAATTCGGCCGCGGCCAGAGCGATAAAGGCATTCCAGCGAATCGTCGTTTGAAACAGCGTCGTGAATGAAGGGTTTGGCAATCGGTCGTGACTGATTACGCGGCGCAGTATCAACACTAGAAATCCGGCGATAGTCAGCGCGAGGATCAGCGAAAATACCATTGCGCCGAATTTGGAAATCGACAGATCGGACCCTGAAATCGCCCTGATCAATACCACCGGAATTAGTAGGCGGAAACTGAGCGTTTCAATATCCCCCCAGTTGCTTCGCGGCAAAATTTTTGCGGCCACCATGGCGTAGCCACACGCAAATGTCAGGATAATCGGCAAGATAGAGAGGGCGACGTTCATGGAGTGGTTCCTACATTCTCGAACCAGCTGACCTATCTGCGTTCTACGACGCATTCAAGGTGTGTTCGGGAAATTACCCGCTGTCTAGGCGATTGCCCCGAAAGCGAACCCCGCGACCATTGCGCCAAAAATCCCAAGTGACATATAGGTGAAGAACACCCGTGGTTTTACCAGCGACCAAACGGCGGTCATGGCGGGGATTGAACTTACCGCCCCCGCGACCATGAAGGCCATCGCGGCACCTGCGGTCATGCCTTGTTCCATTAATCCAGCCAATAGAGGTGGGGCGATGTAGCCGTTCAGATAAGCGGGCGCACCGATTAGCGCACTTAGAATTACTGGTTTGGGACCTTCGCCGCCGAGGATTCCAGCGATTAAGTCCGCCGGCACATAGGTGATCATCAGCGCTTCCAGAAGATAGGCTAACGACATCCATTTCAGCAAGAACAGCAGGTTTTCTTTGCCAAGATTGATGAAGGTTGTGCGGCGTGCGGATTCTGTCCAGAACTTCCAAACGGGTTTTTGATCGATGGGTGAGGGGCCGCAACCGCAGCCAGCACTTTTGCGGGGTCGTAGGATGTTTTTGTAGGCTCCGGTTTTCACCAAAAAGCTGACGATGAACCCACCGGTCAAACCTAGTAGTACCGCGGTGATAGCTTTGGCTATGGCGAAGTTCCACCCCAATGCACCAGCTGTAATTAGCAAACTGGGGGGGTCCACCAGCGGAGAGGCCAACCAGAACGCCATAACGGGGCCAAGTGGCACGCCCATGGCAAGAAGTCCGGCGATGAAGGGGATAACTTCGCATGAACAAAATGGAGCGAGGCCACCGACGAGAGCCGCCAGCACAATCATGCGGTATTCGCGGCCTTTAAACACATTGGCGATGATCGCCTCGGCGCCGCTGGCGCTTAGATAGGCGATGGTGACGACCGCGAACAGAATGTAAGGCGCTGTACCGGCAAGGGCGCGGATGGCGATATTGATGATCGCTCCCATGTTGGTTGGGGCCAGTAAAGCTACGAGAGCGAGGATCAATACGATCATGCCCCACGGTGACCACAAAGGTGACAGGAGTTTTAACGGACCGTTCGGTGTTGGGGTGGCTAGGTCGGACATTTTATACTTCCGTTTCGGGTAGGGCGTCGACGCAGCATTCATTCAGTAAGAAATCAGCCAGCGCGTGGAGGTGATCATAATTGGCGATATTGAATACCGCGCGCCCTTGTTTGACTTGTTTGATGATGTTGCCATCGGCGAGGTGCTTCAAATGGTGTGTCAAAGTCGAGGCTGGAATTCCGAGCTTTTGCTGGATGTCGCCCGTGGTTAATCCTGCCTCGCCGGATCTTACCAATAGCGTAAGAACTTGAAGGCGTGGGCTGGAGCCGACGGCGGCAAATCCTGTGCTTGCTAAATCTATATCCACGTAAAACTCCATATAACTAGTTTTATAGTTACAATGGCCAATTCGATTTGGCAAGAAGTTTTTTGTGCCAAATGAGCGTGGTGTGATGGGGCGACAATCTTAAACCTGCGCTGAGGGCATATTTATGCAACTCGCCCTTTCATCTGGTTTGGAATACGAATAGCATAAATCCAGACTATTGGTGAGGGAATAAGATGAGTAACGAAATCAACTATGGACAGATGATGCAAAAGGCGATGCAAGGGTTGCTGAAAAGCATTCTTGAACGCGTATCAAACGAAGGTCTGCCCGGTGATCATCACTTTTTCATTACCTTTGATACCCGCCACCCAGGCGTGGCTATGGCCGATTGGTTGAAGGAAGCCTACCCCGAAGAGATTACTATTGTGATGCAGGAATGGTTCGACGGATTAGCCGTTATGGCCGACCGTTTTACCGTGACATTAAATTTCAATGACACGCCTGAGCCGATGGTTGTCCCGTTTGATGCAATCCGCACGTTCGTTGACCCGTCGGTCGAGTTCGGTTTGCGGTTTGACGCGCAGGAAAACGTAAGCGATTTTGAAGAACAACCCGATTTTGATGACGAAGAAGATGACGACGAACCCCATAAGGACGCCGAAGTTGTAAGTTTGGACGCGTTCAGAAAGCCGACATAACGGCGGGTTTGACGGCCATCCCCTTGCGAGGAAGAGGCCATGAACACCAACGTGAAGTACATAGTGCTGATGACGATTGCGATGTCGCTGATCTGGATGGTCTCGGCGGTTGTGTTTATGGGTATGATCGAGACACCTAATTGGACGGATATCGATCCGGTGAAATTGGCGCTATCATCAGGGCCGTTTCTGCTGGTTAGTTTTTTGAATGTGCTGGTCTTTGCGTGGTTTGTGAATCGAACACATTTGACTGGGTTTTCTCTGGCATTCAGGGTGTTTTTCTTACTATTCGGCGTGATGTTTTTCATGACGCAAATCGAGATTATATTGGTTGAGCTCCCCATTGAAATCCCGCTCGAGGTCGTTGGGGTTACCGCCGCATCAGGTGCCTTGGCAACGTTAGGCGTGGCAATAATGGCGGCGTCTTACCGTCGCAAGTTAAACCCGCCCGCGTCTTGGGGCATGTGGGTGGACCCGTCGCGCAATGTTACCAAGCTTCTGATACTGGCCGCTGTCTACATGGTGCTATATTTTGTGGTTGGATATTACACTGCATGGCAAGTGCCCGAATTTCGCGAGTTTTATTCCGGTTCGACCGACATTATCCCAATCGGACCGCATATTCAGGAAGTACTGCGCCAAAACATAGCTTTGCCTGTATTCCAGATTGTACGTGGGCTGATGTGGGCAGGCATTGGATATTCTGCTGTCGTCGGGCTTGGTAACGCAAAAGCATGGGAGCGGTTTATTCTAGTCGGCTTGATCCTGAGTGTCGGGGTTGCCACGCCATTACTTATCTCGAACGAGTTTATGCCAGCCGAGGTGAGGGGCGGACATTTCTTCGAATTGCTGCTCAAAAACTTCATATTCGGTGTGCTTGTCGCGCTGTTTTTCCGGCCTAGGTCGCGCGGGTAGATGTACCTTCGAACATCGGGCGGAGTTTTTTCAGCTCGTCAGCGATGAAATCTACTAGCAAGCGAACGCGTACCGTATCTTTTAGGTCGCCGTGCAACAGCAGCCATATGTTTCGGTCAGGCTGAAGTGTGGTGCCCGGCATAAGTTGAAGTTCGGGGCAATAGTGTTGCGCATAGCAGGGCAGTTGGGTGATACCCATGCCGTTCTCGACCATGTACATTTGCATAATGCCTTCGCGCACCGTGTGCTTAATATCTGCGCGCGGGAAAGGGGATGTCTTAACCCATTCCGGCATTGTTTCTACATCGCCCCACCCAATCCACGTTAAGCCCTGTCCCTTTGGGCCCGCGCTGGGGAATACATCCCTTATATACGTTTTGCTGGCGTATATGCCGGCCCAATATTGGATAACTTTTCGGCCAAGCACATCGTCGCTGACCTCGTGTGCGGCACGAATGGATAGGGGATGCGATGATGGTGGTGATGAAGCCACGGTTTACCGCGCTGCTGAATTCTATGCTGGGTGGGAATGCGGCTTATGTAGAACGCGATGAGATCGCGAACACGCAATAGGAAAACGGCGGCAGGGTTTCCCTCTGCCGCCGTTTCAAATTCTTTCGGGTGGGCGCAATGCCCTACCAACCAGCTTACTCAGCTAGTTTGAGGTCTGTTGCAGATTCTTTACCGTTACGGCCTGTTTCCAGTTCGAACTCTACTTTTTGGTTGTCGTTTAGACCGGAAAGGCCAGCACGCTCAACTGCAGAAATGTGTACAAACACGTCGCTGCCGCCGTTGTCTGGTGCGATAAAGCCGTAGCCTTTAGTTCCGTTAAACCATTTTACTGTGCCCGTAGCCATCAGTAGTACTCCTAAGATATTACCACCCACGAAATGCGGTGGCTTGGTGCGGTTTGTCTTTTGTAGTGAACCGTCTGTCTTCAAAGGAGGGTCATCGGGTCTGCAAAAACTTACTTCACGAGGCGCATATGGCCTATGTATTCCATTAAATCAAGGTTTATATGTGTTTATATTTCCAGCTTAAGGAGAAGTTAATGCAGTTATATGGCCTGAAGACTTGCGATTCCACGCGCCTAGCCCTCAAGACCTTGCGGGAGGCCGGCCAAGAAGTGGCATATATAGATGTACGCAACGACGGAATGCCCGCGGATTTGTTGACCAAATTTCTGACCATTTTCGGTGAAAAGTTGGTTAATAAGCGATCGACCACATGGCGAGGTTTAAGTGATTCTGAAAGAGCAGGGGATTCGCTCGCGCTGCTGTTGGCTCATCCGACGTTGATGAAACGGCCGGTTATCCGTGTGGGCGAAGACATATATTTGGGCTGGGGGAAAGATGTGCAGATGGCGTTGATCAGGTGATCGGCACGCCTTACATGTATCCGACTATATACATGGGAGTGAAAGTTTGAAAAACGCAGCAATGGTATTGGGCATCATCGGCGGCATCGTCGGAATGATCGTGGGATTCTTTGTTTACGGTTGGGTTGTGTTTACCGATTGGTTCAACGGAGAGGTGGTGGATACCATCGAGGTTTCTGCGAATGCTGGTCGTTGGCAGTTGGTCGGGTTGGTGGCGCCAATACTGGCGATCGCAGGCGGGGCTATGTCAAATCAGCGGCCAATAATCGGGGCGGTACTAATGTTTGTATCCGCGGCGGGCATGTATTGGGGCTTGGGATTCGGGGTATTTACGATGTTCCCCATAGCAATGTGTGGCTTGGCTGCGATTCTAGGAGTCCTGGGAGCCACGTCTAATACCGAATGAGGCGGATTAGTAATACCGAATGAGGCGGATTAGCGCGGCCATTTGCGGTTGGTGGACCGAAATTCCAAGTATACCAGCCTGCGTGCGCAACAAATTACCCCGCAGCCTAGCGACAATGGACATAAAATTGCTTTCCTGAATTAATTTTGTTAAAGTGTATTTCTCTCTTGCGCGACTCGTTGTTGGGGTCTAGAAGTCCCCTCAGCAGCAAGGCGAGACGCTAAGTTGTTAACAAACACTGAGACAAACGAGCGGCTGGTGCGCTGATTAAGA
>MABA01000015.1 GCA_002162875.1 Rhodobacterales bacterium 52_120_T64
CGCGGAGGGCTGCTAGAAACTGTCCAACTATAAAAAACACAGCAACACTTATCGTAGCTTAGACCAACTCACTTCCTGAGCTCTACAAAACCGCGCGCAAATTGCTATTGATTGCGAGTTGCGATGCCTGCTTCCTTCAATATTAGTGCCCAAGTCTTCTGGGTATCGGTATCCGCAATTTTAAAAATTTGGAGGGTGTTTTGGATTTGTTACTCTGCTAAGTTAAATCAAAAAATTGAGGTTATTGTTTTGAGCAGAGAAATCGCAAACCAAGGCAGTTTATTTACATCTGATTTACTGACTGATTCAATTCAGGAGTTCGACGAGTGGCACAACGTTTCCAGTAGTGATGTAGACCAGTTAAGAACAATATTAGAGAAAACGTTTTCGGCTTTTAAAATTGATCAAAATTGCACTGAAGCTGACACAGAAACAGAATTGATTTGGCCAGTTCTTGAAGCACTTGGTTGGACTGCTACTCTTACCCAGCAGAATCTGTCACCACGTGGTCGTGATGATGTTCCAGATGTTCTTCTTTTTGAAAGCGACGAAGTTAAAGCGCACGCAAGCAGTTTCTCTGAACAGTGGAAACGTTATGAATTTGGCCGTGCAGTTGTTGAATCCAAGCGCTGGTTACGCCCGCTTGACCGTCGTTCAGGGAGGCACGGTGAGGAAACTGCGCCATCATCACAAATGTTGCGATACCTTCGTCGCATTGATGATGTTACCGAAGGAAAATTGCGTTGGGGTATCCTGACCAATGGCGCAAAATGGCGCCTATATTTTTCTGGTGCGCGTTCAGTTTCAGAACAGTTTTTTGAACTTGATCTTGCCACGATACTGAATTTACCGGGGCACAATGATGGCCCGTTTGCCCTAAACGATGAAGATCGTGATCATTGGTTAAGAGTCTTCGTCCTAATTTTTCGTCGTGACGCGTTTGTACCAACTGGGGCTGACCCACGCTCATTTCACGAGAAAGCACTTGAAGTCGGTAAATTCTACGAAAAACGTGTCTCCGAAGATTTGTCGAACAAAGTGTTTAGCGAAGTATTCCCGAACCTTGTTCGCGCCATAGTAAACGCCGCACCGGAAGCCGATTTACAAGTAGTGCGCGAAGGTGCACTAATCCTTCTTTATCGCCTCCTTTTCATCCTTTTTGCTGAAGATCGGGACCTTTTGCCTGTCAAAGATCCTCGATATGACGATTACGGCTTACGTGATAAAGTGCGCTTGGATGTAGGCGCACGCAAAGATCGAAACGATGTATTCTCGGATACTGCTTCCCGCTACTGGGGAGCAATGAGCGACTTATTCCGCGCCATTGATCAGGGTGACAGTTCAATCGGTCTTCCACCGTATAATGGTGGACTTTTCGATCAAGATCGCACTCCGATTTTAACGAATATTCGCATACCAGATTCAGTAATGGCGGGCGTGATTGATGCCCTATCTTTCGAGGTAACCGATGATGGTCGGAAATATATTAATTACCGTAATCTTTCGGTTCAGCAACTTGGGTCTATTTATGAGCGACTTCTTGAATACGAAGTGAAAATCGAAGACGGCCTCGTCAATGTTAGGCCTAATATTTTCGCCCGCAAAGGATCAGGCAGTTACTACACGCCGGATGATCTTGTGCAATTAATTTTGACCGAAACACTTGAACCATTGGTTGAGGCGCGCCGTACAGCGTTCACGGACAGGATTGCCTCGCTTGCTGAAAGCTCAAGATCAAACGACCGCAAGATAGGAAACCTGAAACGGATTGACCCTGCCACTGAAATTCTTGAATTGAAAGTCTGTGACCCCGCCATGGGGTCTGGTCACTTCCTTGTCAGTCTTGTCGATTATTTGGCCGATCAGGTGATTACCGCCATGGCAGAGGCCGAATTGAGTGTCCCCGAAGAATGGGGAGATTATATCTCGCCTTTGGCAGAGCGGATTGAAACTATTCGCAATACCATTCTGGACAATGCAGAAGCACGAAACTGGACTATCGACGAAGAACAACTCGACGACCGGCACATTATCCGCCGTATGGTGCTGAAACGTTGTATCTACGGTGTGGATAAAAACTCCATGGCAGTTGAGTTGGCGAAGGTGGCGCTGTGGTTGCACACATTTACAGTGGGCGCACCGCTTTCCTTCCTTGATCATCACCTGCGGTGTGGTGACAGTCTGTTTGGATCTTGGGTTCGTTCTGGCGTGGATAAGGCTAAGGCTTACGGTAGCCCGCTCCTCCTGCATGAGCCAATAAAAACTGCGCTGCTGGCCGCGACTAAAATGCAGATCGTTGAGAACCTGACTGATGCGGAAATTGCCGAAGCGCACCGTTCAGCAGATTTATTTGGGCAGATAGAGGAGGAGGTCGCGCCGCTCGATGCGCTTCTATCTTTGATTCACGCTCTTGACTGGCAGAACATAAGAGACAAACCCAGTAAAGATGCCGTGAAAATTTTCTTTGATGGTCAGTTTGGTGATCCACTCGCGATTGCTATGGGTCGTGCCGAGCCGGATACTCGACGAGATGAAGGGAAACGTTTTCATGAAATTCTGATTGTTTGTCGTGAATTGATTGAAGAGGAGCGGTTCCTTAATTGGCAAGTTACATTCCCCGGCATTTGGACCGACTGGGAGGGGGACGAACTAACCGGCGGGTTTGATGCCGTGGTGGGCAATCCGCCATGGGACAAGATGAAGCTGCAGCAGGTTGAATGGTTTGCTGAGCGTCGCCCCGAAATAGCTTTGGCGCAACGTGCCTCTGATCGAAAACGAATGGTCAAAGCCCTTGAAGATGCTGCTGACCCACTTTCTGACGACTTTCAAAAAGCTTCGGAACGAGCGATTTCGGGCACGAGAATGGCACGCAAGGGAGGTGATTTCCCTCTCCTTTCTGGCGGTGACATCAATCTGTATTCGCTTTTTGTTGAGCGAGCTATGACCGTGGTAAAGCACGACGGATTGATAGGTTTGCTGGTACCCTCAGGAATTGCATCAGATAAAACCTCTTCAAAATTCTTCAAAGGCGTATCTACTGGTGACAGACTTAAAGTCCTTTACGATTTTGAGAACAAAAAAGTGTTTTTTCCCGACGTTCACGCATCTTTCAAATTTTGCATTTTTGTAGCCAGTCCTTCAGTATTATCGGAATCTGCTCAATGTGCGTGTTACCTACACGATGTCTCTGAGCTTGCCGATCCTGATAAACATTTTGCTCTTAGCGCGGAGGATTTCGCTCGAGTAAATCCCAACACCGGAACCGCGCCGATTTTTAGAACACGACGTGACGCGGATTTGACAACTGCTATCTACACGCGCGCACCAATACTTGTTGACCGTTCAACGGGTAACGAGGTTAGAACATGGCCGGTAAAATACTCGACAATGTTCCATATGACCAACGATTCCAGTTTGTTTCGAACGAGGCGAGAACTTGAAGAACAAGAAGGCGCCTACCCAACAGGTGGTAACGTCTTCGGCAGTGCTTCTGGAGATTGGGTGCCGCTTTATGTCGGGCGTATGATTCATCAGTTCGACCACCGTGCTTCGTCGGTAGAAGTCAATGAGGCTAACTTGCACAATGCAGCGCTCAGCGGTGCAATTAGCGAAGAGAATAAGGCTGATCCAAGTTTTGTTCCTACGCCTCAATATTGGGTACAATCAAACGAGACCAATTTGCCTGAAGCCACCGATTGGGTAATATCGTTTCGAGATATCGCGCGAGCCACTGACGCTAGAACCATAATTGCTTCGGCAGCACCAAATGTGGGCTTTGGGAATAAAGCGCCTCTTTTATTTCCCACAGATGTACCCAAATACAAGCGGTACGGTGCCATAATGTTAGCCAACATGAATGCCCTTGTTTTTGATTTTGTTGCGAGATCAAAAGTGCACAGCACAAGCGTTAATTGGTTCATAGTTGAGCAGCTCCCCGTCATACCTCTGGAGCAATTCGATCAAACCAAATTTGGCCCCAAAACCGCCGCGGAAATCGTCAGCAAAATCGCGCTTGAACTCACCTACACCGCTCATAATATGGCTCCATTCGCTAAAGACATGGGCTATGTGGATGAAGCCGGTGAAGTTAACCCACCTTTCATCTGGGATGAGGAGCGCCGCCTGATCTTGCGTGCAAAATTGGATGCAGTTTTCTTCCACCTCTATGGCATTACTGACCGCGATGATGTCCGCTACATTTACTCAACATTCCCAATCGTTGAACGTGAAGAAAAAGCAAAATACGATGATGTCTACCGTTCTTGCGAACTATGCCTCGCCTACATGAACGCCCTCGCGGCAGGAAATCCCGATGTGGAGGTAGTGACATGAAACTAAGTCGCGTTAAGATAATGAATTTCCGTCTTTTACAAAATGTAGAACTAGCTCTCGAAAACCAAACAACAGTGGTTGTTGGACGAAACAACAGCGGAAAAACTTCCCTTTCTGAAATTATCCGTAGGTTTGCATCGGACAAAAATCCCGCATTCAAGATTCAAGATTTTTCCATTGACTGCTATGATGACTTTTGCGCCGCTTTGAAGGCGAAGAACGAAGGCAAGCAAGAGGACGAAATCAGACAGTTTCTGCCAAAAATCGAACTGCGTATGTACTTTCAGTACGACCCCAATATCCCTCAATTAGGACCGTTGGGAGAGTTCGTTGTTGACCTCGATATGGATTGCAACGAAGCGCTTGTAGTTATGTGCTTTGAGCTTCAAAATGGGGCAATCAGCCGGTTTTTTGAAGCTCTTCCCGAAGGCGATCTAAATGAATCAAGCAAAATGGATTTCTTTCGTGAATTAGCTGAGCGTATTCCAAAATTGTTCACGATAAATGTTTGGGCAGAAGACCCCAACGATCCAGAAAACCGGAAGGAAAGCACGCAGGCCGCCGTGAAGGCTCTTCTAAAAACAGGATTTATCAACGCTCAAAGAGGTTTAGATGATGAAACCACACGAGAAAGCGATGTATTAGCCAAAATTCTTGAAACACTTTTTACGACAGCGTCGCTAGAAACTGCAGATGATAACGAGAAAAAAATTGCTATCCAGCTCGAAGAAGCAGTTCAGGGGATTCAAGATAGTATTGATGGCGATTTCCAAGATCAGTTGAAGCAGTTGCTGCCAACTCTGCAAACGTTGGGATATCCCGGATTGGGCGGATCAGAACTGACAACTGAAACAACGCTAGATGTGCAACGCCTGCTGAAAAACCATACAAAAGTACGGTATGAAGGACATAATGGGATAAAATTGCCGGAGTCATACAACGGTCTTGGAATGCGGAATCTGATTTTTATTTTGTTGCAAGTGCATGGGTTTTTCCGCGAATTCCGAGCACAAAGCCCAGTCCCGGGATTGCACTTGGTATTTATTGAAGAACCCGAAGCGCATCTTCACCCACAAATGCAAGAAGTGTTTATTCGCCAACTTGGTGAGATTGTAGCAAAGCTGAATGCTGCGCACGGCAATGATCCAGATTGGCCCGTTCAATTCATTGTTTCAACACACTCACCACATATCGCAAATGAAGCAACATTTGAATCTATCCGATATTTTCTACCTTCGAAAGTTGAGGAAAAAAGCGATGTTTGGAAAACAAGAATAAAGGATTTAAATCGATGGTTCGCTGAAATTGACCCAGAAAGCAAAGAACCAATAATCGACCCAGGTGACAAAAAATTTCTTCACCAGTATTTGACGCTCACTCGATGTGATTTGTTCTTTGCGGACAAGATAATCTTGATCGAAGGAACCAGTGAACGAATGATATTGCCTGTCATGATCCAAAAGCATGACGAATTCAATCCAGATGCCCCAAAACTCCGAAGCCAGTATTTGACAACAATGGAAGTCGGCGGCGCATATGCTCACAAATTTTTTAAGCTTCTGAATTTCTTGGAACTACAAAGCCTAGTTATTACCGACCTTGATGCGGTTGAGGAAACAGGTGGAAAAAGCTGCTTGGTTCATAATGCAACTGCTACAAGTAACGCATGCATAAATACATGGTTTGACAAAAAAGACTGTGAGCCAGCAAAGTTGATTAATAAATCAGCGGATGAACGCTCTAACGGCCTTCTCTATCTAACGTACCAATGCCCAGAAGAAGAAAATGGGCCATGTGGGCGAACCTTCGAGGACGCCTTCTTACTAGCTAATTCAGATAAATTCAGCATTGCTGGTGATGCGCCAGACAAAATGGCTGAAGATGCTTTCAAAAAAGCAAAACGTTTCAAAAAAACTGAGTTCGCTTTGAAGTATGCTATAGATGACACTGATTGGGTGGTGCCTTCTTATATTGCAAATGGTTTAAAATGGCTCGCTATCGATTACGTCGTGCCCGATGTCGTGGAAGGCGCTGATGACTGATATTCTAGCAGTTTCTCCCGCAGAAAAAGAGGGCATTCGAGCGCTGTCCGAAATAGAGAAATGCATTGCCAACAAACGATGCTTTAGGTTGGAGGCTGGAGCCGGTGCCGGAAAAACTTATTCTCTGGTAAAGACGCTTGAGCATTTGATCGAGCTGGAAGGTCGGCGCATGCCGAGGCTTAATCAAAGGATTGCATGTATTACATTTACAAACGTTGCCCAAAAAGAAATTGAAGCTCAAATTGATAAGAATCCTCTTATTCACTGCGATACTATTCACGGATTTTGCTGGTCTATTATTTCTGGATATCAATCTCAGTTACGTTCAATTCTACCCGAACTGGGTGCTTGGAAAGAACGTCTTGAAGAAACGGGAGGCGCAGGTTCGCGAAGGGTTGAATATACTCTTGGATATCGGCGTGTTTCGGACGATGCTATTTCATTGCATCACGATGATATTTTGCCGTTGAAAATTGAATTACTCAAGTTTCAGAAATTCAGAAACATTTTCAGACATCTTTATCCAATAATCCTTATTGACGAATATCAGGATACAAATAGCGATTGGATAGAGGCGATAAAGGAACAATACCTTGATAAAGAAGACCCGCCGTTGTTTGGTTTTTTTGGTGACCACTGGCAAAAAATATACGGCAAGGGATGCGGCGAATTAATTCACCCTGCCATCAAAGAAATTGGGAAAGGTGCAAACTTTCGGTCAGTTTCCACAATTGTTGATTGCCTTAATCGAATGCGTCCAGAGTTAGAACAATTTGTCGAAGATCCAGAAAAACCCGGTGAAATTCATGTGTTTCACACTAACAATTGGAATGGGGCACGATTAACGGGTGCACATTACGGGGGAGACCTTCCTGATGATGAAGCTTCTTTAGCGCTGTCTAACGTAAAAAATAAACTGCTAGAACAAGGATGGGATTTTTCAGCTGGTACAACCAAAATACTTATGCTTACACACAGAGCATTGGGTAAGCAGCAGGGATATAGCAGCTTGCCATCTTTGTTTAGATATAACGATTCATTCACAAAGAAAGAAAACGCGCATATCGCCTTTTTTGTGGATCATTTAGAACCTGCTTGTCAGGCTTTTAGTGACAAGAAATTCGGTGCCATGTTTCTAGCGCTAGGTATAAAAGGCAAATATATTTCTAAACTTAGTGACAAAAAAAGCTGGTCGC
The DNA here is from genome assembly GCA_002162875.1 of Rhodobacterales bacterium 52_120_T64. GTDB lineage: Bacteria > Pseudomonadota > Alphaproteobacteria > Rhodobacterales > Rhodobacteraceae > NORP23. Next base: position 7,571 of record MABA01000015.1, read on the forward strand.
AGTCTATGACACGTTTGAATGAATTAAGGAATTCTGGGACTGTAGCGGAAGTCATTAAACACTTAAGGGAAACAAAAAATCCGCCCCTTCCAGATTCGGTTGAGAAGGTTGAAACAAAACTATCAGGTTTTGATTTTGAAAGTGGCGAGGATTTGCCTCGAGCCTTAGACGAACTTAAGAAACTGCATGATGTGAAATATCAAGAAATAGTATCTCTCGCTAACTATTTGGATGGCCATTCACCGTTCGAAACAAAACATGGTGTTAAAGGTGCGCAATTTGAGAATGTTTTGGTAATTTTGGGACGCGGTTGGAACCAATACAATTTCAACGAAATGCTTGAATGGGCCGGAACTGGAAATGTGCCCGCGGGAAAAACAAACAAATATGAAAACAATCGAAATCTTTTTTACGTCGCGTGCTCTAGGCCAAAAAAACGATTGGCACTTCTCTTCACTCAAGAGCTTTCAGTGAGTGCAAAGCAAACGGTAAGCGCGTGGTTCGGAGCAGAGAACGTTTCAGCCATTGAAATTTAGCGGTTGTAAGAAAGTCACCGTTTTTGCGTTAAATCACTTAATCAACTCCTTAATTTGCCCATCTAATACGACGGTTTTCTCTGGGGGAGATGGTAGTGTTCAGGTTTCAAAAAGTTTGGTCCCCGCAGTATTGTGCCTAGTAGACTTTACGTCCGTTGCTTGCTAAACGGCCATTTCTGCAACTTTATGCAAACTCAAAACTTAGAAAGATGGTGAAAACCACATGCAAGTTTCTGTTCGTGATAACAACGTCGATCAAGCACTTCGCGTGCTGAAAAAGAAACTTCAGCGTGAGGGCGTTTTTCGTGAAATGAAGCTCAAGCAACATTTTGAAAAGCCCTCCGAGAAGAAAGCCCGTAATAAAGCCGAAGCAATTAGTCGCTCGCGTAAATTGGCTCGCAAGAAATTGGAACGTGAGAACGGCCTTTAGGGTTGCCACACTGAACAATTACGTTGAACAGGCGGGGCAACCCGCTTCTTAACCCACCGTGGCTCGCCGACGGGGGGGTGTTTTGACCAAATAGGTAACGCCGCGTGGCTTTAAAACCGCCCGATGTGCAAAGCTGCTCTGCATTTGTGCCTCATCGGGCAAATGGGCTAAGTGGCAAGGGTCGGGCTCAAATCGGCCTTTAGCCGCGACGCGACGCACACAGGTTACGAGATTCTGCAACGAACACCACTTTCCGCCCTAAGTTAACAGGTCCTCTTTCGGCCCAAACCAGACCTTAACACGCGTATTCGTTGCTGCACCGCAGCTTCTAAAAGAAGTCGTCTGCGCATCACAATTTCCAATCTAGGGGCGGTGGCGTTCGGTTAGGGTGTTATTTTCCAAAAGGCGAGAACTTCGCGAACTTCATCACGAGGATAATACGGCCCCGCTGAAGCCAAATCATCACGAATTGCAGACTTTCTCCGGTTGGCAGCATCCTTAATCCGATCCGAGAACTTGGTAGTTCCAAGCGGAAGCGAAGCCTGGCTTGGCTTGGGCCAGCTCTCCGGGTAGGCATCCCAATTTGTCCATTGTGAAACTTGTTTGGCAACGTCGTTTAACTCTTCATGTTCACAAGACCAGCCGTAGAGATGTAGCGCACAAACACGCAGCATCATTTTTACTTCGACCATGACGTCGGTAAATGCCTTCAGTGGGGTGGGGAGAAGTACCATGTTGGCAACACAGGAATAGAAGCGGCGATCCTGAACCACCATATTGCTGACTTGGTAAGCTGCATCATCCATGCTCCAGATATGGCAACATGACCAATTCGGGCGCTCGTTGGCACGAAGTCCCAAGGCCAGTGTCAATGCCTTGTTCGCATACAAGTTTCCTTCGGACTTATGGACGCTGACACCAGTCTGACGGTTGCGATTCATCTGTGGCTCAGACCAGTTCGCTTTGTAGAACAGAGCACGTCGTGCGTGTTCGGGGAACCAGACGGGAAGATACTCGAATGTCTTGGGGTCGACCCATCTCGCTGTGCGCTCAATCAGCCTCATGACATCGGTGAGGCTGAGTTCACGGCGTAGAGCTTCGAGACCGTCTGGCAACACATCTATGCTGGTAACTTTTTCGTCCAAGATCCTAGTCCCTCTCACTCAAGTAAGTTCAGCTGGCGGCAATATTTGACGACCGTCCTTTGTCAATACACCTAACCGAAGGACCAAAGCGCGTCACCTGTTAACCACCCGATGCGGGAGGACATTTTGTTGAACTAGACAAGGATGTCTCTTGAATTGGAAAGGCACGTTGCACGTATGGCTGGTGCCGCGACCGCTTCACCATACAGTTCAATCAAGTCAGAATCGTTCTCGTCAGGCCAAGTCGACGGGTCACCCAAATGGAGCGTGCAGGTTCTCAACATGTTTTCCACATGCTCAAGTTCGGTATACTTTTTTAACCATTTCCTAGACCTGGCATCCTAGACGGTAAAAAGATAGATTCGCGTAATGTTGCTCCTTTACCATAAGGTACGCAATAGGCACGAGAGACGACCTCACAGGAAATCTGATGGCAATAGACGTTTTTCGATCGATTAAATGGGAGCAGGCAAGCACAGCCCTTTTCGGTCAATGGCCAGTTAGACTACGCCGCGTTGCAGCTTCTGCAATCCTAACATTGGCGGCGACCGCATCCATGCGACCGCAGACATCAATGGACGGTTACCATTTTAATTGCTGCATTGCGAACGGAAACCAGACCTTCGAGCAACGATCCATAGTTCTGACCAGTGGAATACAATGATCTCCACCGCCACAGGTCACCCTTTTCTGGAAACAGCGCTGCAATGAAGCGGCTACCATTTACTGGGTTGTTTGCTAAAACGATTAAGATATCCGCTGTGATACGTACTTGGAAATCGAGGGGTATTTGATCGGCGAGGATTCGTTGAACCATTACTGTAATGTTCATCTTGGTTTCTCCTATTTGAGATACGCCAAGTTAACATACGATCCGCCCTCCTTGCGGCAAACTTCACCGGCGTGAAAACATGGTTTCCGATTTTGTCTAAACGGACGTTGGACGAGCATAACCGCTCTGCGTCCTCGTTCGTCCCACTTCCGCATCTCCGACTGAGCTCTTAACTAACTGCGGCTTACCTCAACCGACATCGCCACCGTTAGTCATACGGCCAAACCATTTAATCTCCCCAAAACCGCCCATGTGTGAATACGAAAATACAGGTTGAAGAAATCCACTAAACATGACAATTGTGTCCTAGAAGTAGTTTTCTACCGAAGTTTTGAGTGTTGGTAATGTCAACTAGCAGGCCCAATACCGAAGGTTTTTCAAGTGCTTAGAGACACTCAACGCGCTTGCCTTTTTGCAGATTTTTCTGCGTCAGGTGTGACACTTTTAACGAACCAAAGGTGAGTTTCTTCCCTTCCTTCACTTCACACTTAATTAACAAAGGGGATTAAAACTCGTGAAATTTGGCGAAGCAAAATCACGGTTTTTCAATTTCTGTACGGCGCTATTAGTTGCGATCACAATCTCACATCAGGCAACAGGGCAATCAAACTGGGTGCCTTTGGGTACGACGGGTTGGACCAGTTCGTCCTCATTCGCGAAGACCAAACCCGCATCCACACCCCCTACCCTTTCCCAATGGAGCGGACCTGTTGGGAATAGCGAGTTGGCTAAATTGCGGTCGCTAATCTCATTAGCTGAGAGTTGGCAGGATCAATATGACGCTCATCACTTGTCGGCAAAAATCCCACCGAGCGGCAAGCCCTCGACGATGACCATTGCGGATATCCAACTATGGATTGCTGCAACACCGGGACAGCATCACGCTATTGGCAGATACCAAATCGTTCCTGAAACTTTACAATATTTGGTTGATAAATCCGGCATATCCGAAAGTGCCAGATACTCCCCCGCCCTACAGGACATGTTTGCTGACATGCTTATCTACAATGCGGGATATAAAGAATATATGGCAGGCGATATATCACTTGGCAAGTTCATGGATAACCTTGCCGGTGTGTGGGCGGGTCTACCATTGCAATCCGGCAAGTCCGCGTATCACAACTATGCGGGAAATAGGGCCACCATCACTAGGCAACTTTACGAATCCGAAATGAAACGAATATTCAACTCATAGAACTCCGTAAAGCAGGTACCATACAAATCACCGATAACGCAGATGAACGGTTCAGGCGCGGCGTAATCTCCCAGAACAAAAACCGGAAAAATCGCCTGCTGGGGAGCCAATCATGGGTAACAGCTCAACTTCCATTTCCTCGGTATAACCTCCCACCAATTAATTGGTGGGAGGTTCAGGACCGCTTACGCGGCCACCTCCTTTTCTGTTGCTTCGGATGCTTTGGCTTTGATGAAGTCCACCGCTTTTTGAGCCTCGCTCGCTGCCTTGAATATTACACTATGATCGTCATTCAGGGCAGATAGCCAGCCCTCGATATAGGCGGCGGATTGTCCGAAGTCGGGCTTAAAGCCAAATTCAGCACCAAGGATGCAAGTAGCAATTTCAGCCACCAATTCTTCAAACGCATAGTCTTTGCGGTTTTGGAATTTTTCGAAACGATCCAAGCGCGATTTGTGGCCTGTGGCATGCGCCGCCTCATGTCCTAAGACACCATAAAACTCCGCCGCATTATAAAAGGTTGATATTGACGGCATGTGGATACGATCAGTGCTAAGAGAATAATAAGCTTCTGGTTTGTCGCTGGTGTCAATTGCAACTCCAAGGGCAGCGAAGAAATCATCTAGTGCGGGATCGGCAACGGTTCCAAGATCGCGGGGCAGTTCTGGTGTGATATAGAATTGCTCTGGCAAGCCTTCGATCTGGTCGGCATTGAATACGCGGTAAGCGCGCATGTATGGGATTTTCACATCTTCGCCTTGGTCATTTTCACGCTCAACGGTGCCGTATTTGATAACGGTGTTTGATTTTTCTCCTTTTCGAACATTCGCACCAAAGTCTTTTGCCTGTTTGAATGTGAACCAATGAGCGGATGAATAGCCGCGTTCCTCCGCAGCAAGCCAAAGCATAAGAATGTTAATGCCTCGGTATCCCTCACCAGTAGAACGCAAGGGAAAGGCAGCGCCGGATTTTGAACCCGTCCAAGGCTTGCGCCATGGTGGAGTACCCGCATTGATTGACTCAATTATCTTGTTCGTGATTTCTGCATGTATATCAAATTTTGCCATTGTCTCGGCTCCCCTTAAAATCGATTGTAAAAATATGAAGCCGCAAACATTGCAAAGAGCGCCGCGCCTGCAATTGCTGCAAGAATTTCAAATTCAGGTTGGATAAAAAGATTTGTCATTTGTGACTTTTCCTTATGTGGTGATATTCGAGGTTGCCCCCCGAATTGGATTGATTTTGAGCAAGCACGAAGTGCGCCTGTCTCTAAAATCTGACCCACTGGCGAAGTGCCGGGGGTAGCAAGTGCAAGGAAAATCGTCGGGGATTTGGTGCGGCCCGCAGCGCAGCGAGGACACGGCCCCGGCTATTTTACTTGTAGGCGCGAGGACCAGTGGGTCCTTAGCACTTCACTTCATGAAGGTTGTTTTAATGGTGCCTAGATGAGCGCCGTAGCCTTAGTGCCTCCGTCGGCGGTCGTCATCCGCAGGACCGAGGCGACGGATCTTGGCCAATCATCTGGCGAAGACTGAAGTGCGGCTCGTTAAGAACGGGAAAGGCTGTTGCATGAGAGAGAACAATGCCTGAGGGTTATAGTGGAAGCCAATTTGCGGCGGTAACTAGAACGCTGTCCCGCTTAAGCGGGATCAGGCCAATCTAGATCATTGGCACAGGTATTTAGCTTTCAGGCACGAGGGACAAAGTTCCTTCGCAATTCACTTAACGATTGCGACTGAAAAAGCGTATTCAAATGCCGCCCCCGAAGGAACGGCAAATCGGGTTTCATCACAAAGCAAAACTGAATTAATTCAGAAATCTTCAAACAATAGGTTAAGAGTTTTCCCGCCAGAACTGCGTATAATCAGTTTATCGGCGTATAGGGCTATCACAACGGTTTTGGTGGGGTTCTTTTCGTCCTCAACCATAATAATAGCACGGCCATGATCCTCATCACTGGAGGTTTTATACTCTCCAAGTATCTCGACTTCTGGTTTGTTAGGCGCCCAAAAGAAGGGTTTCTTTTTCTTTGTACCGTTGCTGTTCTTTGCCATAAACACAAATAGTTTGGCTTTATTCCACATTTGTCTCGTCCTAAAAAAATACTCAAAATAAGTTGCTTCAAAATATCCCACCGTGAAAATAATAAGAAGAACAGAGCTCTTCCTCGATGGTAGCAGGGCGGGGAAAAAATGATCCTGCCCCGCTTTTCATTTTACCCGAAATACTCCGGCACCCAAGTGTCAATTCGGGATTTCTGTTCTTTAGTTACGCCAAGGGCTTTTTGGGTGGCTTCGTCTGAAAAAAGCTTTTCCAAACGCTCGGCCTTGTCACCTTTCTTGAAAGCCACGAAGGCTTTTGTCGCTGCGCTGTCGGATTCGAGGTCAAGCAATGAACCGTAGAGATTTTCCAGATAGGCGGCATTAACCCGCTTGAAGAAATTCTCTGCTGTCGGTGTCCAGACGCTGCGGATACTCGTTTCACATTGGCTGTCGATCTCGGCTTTGAACGCATCGTCGCCACCTGTGAGGACTGCCGCAAGATGGCGGGTGATTTCCGCGTTACGGTGCTTCTTACCTTTGGCCTGAAACTTCTCGAACGTATCAGCCAAAGCTGAGTCCCACGCATCATCTTCCGTTTCGTTTGGAGTTGTCAGGCGTTCATCCAGTGCAAAGCCCGTTTCTGTAGTTGGCTGATTGCTCGGAGCGTCCAATCGCAATTCGAAAACCTTACGATACCCAGTGTGGCCGGATAATTGGAATGCCAGGAGATCGAGCAACATTTCGGCTTTGTTTACAGCGGCATTCTGGCGAGCGCCTAACCGGATTGCCTCAAGATCATCTGCCAGCTTTTGTGAATAAGGTGACTTGGGCTTGTCGAGCCTTTGATGGGCGGACTTTTTCAAAATGCCTGCTTCAATAGCTGCATTTTTATCCTCGCGCTTAATCAGACCCGATTGGCTAGATAGTTCGCCTGACTGGTTTACGTAGACAATCAGGCCAGCATGGGCTTTCTGTTCCTCTGTATATTCTCCATCTAGAATTGCCTGTAGCCTAGCCAATTCAGTTTTGCCTGCCTCATCCAAATCACGGTTTTGAGCAAGATCAACCAGTTCGTCATACCGTGTCGCCTGATCTTCCGACAATTCACCCTCGGTTCGGTAAATCCTTGAATATCTGCCCTGCTCAATATCCCAGTATCCGAGATAGGAGTCTCCAGCGGTTTCTACCCATTTCCAGCCATCGGCCTCTTTGGTTTTGTTTGCAGTATCAGTCAGCTTTGCATGAAATACCGCTTCCAGAATTTCGGGATTGTCGAACGTAGTCTCTTCCGAAAACAGGTCTCCACCAACCTTGCCGCCTTCGGCCTCGTAAGCCTCCTTTCCAACAAACACGGCGCGGCGGTTCGTGCCGCTAATAGCGTCGGGCTTGAGCAAGGATTTCATACGGTGGGCAGAAGTTGCTTCACCGCGCACCATTTCCAGAACTTCCAGCGAGTGCTTTTTATCGTTCGACACTGTGAAGGCATTTGCCATTGACAGGTTGATCTCGCCAGCTTTCAACGCATCCAGAATTGAGTTTGGCAGTTCGGCCAGTGCAAGGCGGCGGTATACATGGGCTTCGGTTGTGCCAAAGACTTTTGCGATACGCGCTACCCCCATGCTTTTAGCATACATCTTGCCAAAGGCGCGGATTTCATCAGCGGGGTGTAAATCGGCACGAGCGGCGTTCTCGACGTTGGCCCATGTTTCGGCGGTATGGGCATCCGGGGCAATGCGCACAGGAACATGTGCAAGGTTTGGTTCTTCCAGAACTGCTATCTTCAAAGCGCGTAGGCGGCGACCTCCAGCAACTACACCAATTTTACCTTTCGAGTCCTTCAAGCCAGACAGGTTTTGAATGAGTCCACAAGCCACAAGGCTTTGCGCCAGATGTTCAATACCCTCGTTATCGGCTTCTTGGCGCGGGTTAAGATCGGACAAATACAATTTATCAAGAGCTACGTACTCGATTTTAGAAATGTTCGGGGCTGTAATAGTTGTATGCTTGGTCATTCTATAAATTCCTTTTATTGCTGCCGTTTGAGGTTTATTCCCCAATTCGGACTGATTTTGAGCAAAGCGTGAAACGCGCTCGTCTCTAAAATCTGACCCGCTGGCGAAGTGTTGGGGTAGCAACTGCAAGCTAAATCGCCGGGGAATTGGTGCGGCCCGCCGCGCATCGCGCGAGGACACGGCCCTGTCTATTTAGCTTTCAGGCGCGAGGGACAAAGTCCCTTAGCACTTCACTTTATGAGTGCGGCAGCGGTCTTGTGCGTTAGCACGAAGAAAGGCGACCTATCGGCCGCCCCCTCCTCGGTTAGGTTAGTCGTCGTCGTTGTCGCGTTTCGGGAAGGCAACCATTTCGACGTTTGGAAACATGTTGTGTTTCACAGTGAGAGAAGTGATGTTGCCATCGCCGTCGGTTCTGACGAAAACGACCCCGCAGCGATCCCAGAAGTTTTTGCCATCTTTTTCGCCGGTTTTAACGTTCAGTTTCAAAGTTTGAGTAGTCATTGTGTATTTCCTTTTTGTTCGTGTTTCGATGAACATGCTAAAGCGGCCAGGATGAGGGGGTGTCAGCAGGTAGTTTGTTGCGCGAGGAATGCCGCAGGCAGGGGAAACTACCTGTTGAAGCGAAGGCGAGGATATTTGTTTGACTCGCGCGAGGAATGACCCGGCACGGGGCAAGGGAAACAAATTTCTCGCCCAAAGTGATCTCCCCCGACTGGCCGCTATGTTTAATCGTAAAAGAAACACGACAATGGAAATGCATTTGGCTACGAGCTGAAATCTGTCCGTGAACGCGCGAATTGGCAAAAAAGTATGGGGTCGCGGGATCTTGATGTAACTGTCAACCCGTGACGGTTAACATCACGGCTTCACCCGCACCACACAGCCTCAATATGACTTGGTTGACTACTACGCCACAATGATGACCACCCAACCCCCCCGGGGCGGCTGAAAGGGGGTCTGGAAGAACGCAGCCGCCAATCTCCCTCCCAGCCAGTGATCGTTACCCACAGGGCCGAAACAACGGACTTTGGGCGACCATCCGGCAAAGACCGTGGCGCGGCTCGCAGAGACGGGGCACGGGCTATTGTAAGAGGGAGAACAAAGTCTGGTGGTTCGGGTGGAAGCCGGTCTGCCGGCTGGAACTAGAGCGTGATCCCGTAAAAGCGGGAGGCGGTATAAAATACTGTTCGTTTACCCAAAAAATGTGAGCGCAATCATGAACCCGCCCGCAAACGCAATGGATCCAGTAATTCCAGTCCAAAGATTGATGCCCGAAGTTATCTTTTCCTTGAAGTATATTTTCACGGACACCAATTGTTTTTCATCAAGACCCTGTGCCCCAAGAAAATCTTCCATGGTTTTCTCTTCATTTTTTGAAAAATACATCCCGTTAGTCCAACTCATAATTAGTCCTTTATTTATCTTGATTACTTTATTGACCAGAATATCTAAGTATCACGTTTGATAGACATCAACAGAATTAAACCGTGTAAAAATAAAAACACTGTGCTGCAAGTACAGCTCCGCGCGAAGCGCCGGGCCTGCATTTCTTGCCCCTTCAATGGGGCGGGAAATACAGGGCATTTCACAAGCACTCGGGCATTTTCGAAAATTCATAAGAATAATTACTGGCGATTCACTAATTTTGACTGTTTCGAAGAAAAAGCACCCATAAAGCGTTTTGCAATAACTTTGATAAAAGCCTTACTGAAACTCCCCTGACGTTTGGAATTTGAGTTAAAATAAAAAGAGGTTTCAAGCGTATCACGATTGTGTTCATCAAAAATGATCCACAGTTTTTTATTGCTATCCAACCCAGCTCTCCGAACCTCCATTGGGGGAACTTCTAAATAATCCCTAGCTGTGTCTGGCTCTGTACCCGTAATAGGTAAAATATACAGATATGTTTTAGTTGGGGAGGCCTTCACAACGGCGGTAAACACAACAGGCCGTGGCTTCCGGCCTTCGGTTTCTCCCCGTTCATCTTGGTGAACCCAAAGATAGGGATACTCCCATAAATCTCCAGTATTAGGTTTAGTCATCGGATTCGATCACTTTGGTCAATTCCGCCGCCAATAACGATGCCTCATCTTCGGGAATGTCCGCCGTATCGCGCGCTATTAGGGGATCATTAACGGAATACCGTTCATCAAAAATACGGCGAGACATAATTACGAACCGCGATACTCCGTGATCTAACAAGCTGACAGGTCCGCTATTAGCGGCATCGTAAACATCGCCCGATTTACGGTTTAGCGCTGTTTTAGGGAATTCTTCGACAAATACATCACTCATAGGGTGTTCCTTTCTCTATAATACGTAATTTACGCTTATTACATAATATACGTAAATTATAAGAAATTTCAAGTGTTGTTCCTAATGGTGCCAATGTTCCCGACCATATTTCCGGCCACAAATGGATATCCGGTTGTTTGGATCAAGTGGTACAATAGCAAGACAGAGATCATCTTCGCTTTCAACTTTGTAAACGCTGCAATCGGTATCCCCAAACGCATAAATAACAAACATCCAGTTATCCTTGTTGGTTTCACGATACTGATAGAACCCGTGATAATTCCTTTGCTGAACGCCGTTCCGATGCCGAACCGCACCATGTTTGGTGAAGTCCGGCGCATGTGCGGTATTCTGAAATAAGTCATCCATATTTCTAGTTTTCGCGCATATGTTTTTCGGAATTGGCGTCTGGAAACCTTTCTTCCAAATCCGCGAAACGGCGTTCCATTTCTTCACGCGTGAGGTTGTCCAGTTCCACTAACCCGACGATTTCACCTGTCGCCTCAATGCGTTGCATCAAGGAAATATCGTAGAATTCCGGTGTCTGGTCATAATCCTCGATCAACGTAAAGCCGCCGACCCCGTCGCTGGCCATCGCGAAGGCTTCCAGTTGCAAGGGTTTATCCAGATCGTAAGAAGCAACTTTCACGGAAGCGTCGCAAACACCACAATAGGCATCATCAAATACCTGCCCAAGCACCCAGTCTTGTGATTCACTGCACCAATCAACCCAAGCATCGCGCAAAACGTTCTCGTTGCCACAAGAGGCACACAACATACCCTGCCTGTTTTCAGGTTTGTGCGGGCGCAGATCGTTTTGTAGTTCCACGATCATATCGCCAGCTTCAGAAGAAAGACCTATTTCACTATTGTCCAAGATAGCTTCAAGCCGTGTGTCGATTTCTTTAACAGAGAGCATCATATCAAACCCCGCCGTTTTCATTAAATTTCTGAATAATCGATCTGGCGGGACCGTCCGTTATTTTGCCGTTTTTCTCCACCAAAACGAGCATTAAGTCACCGTCACGCCCAAAACAACGGGCGCAATCTTCCAGTGAATAAAACAGGTCTAGAAGTGTTGAGGGTGAAAAACCGCCAAGGTCGATATTGCTTAATGGGTGAAGTGCGCCATCTTGTTCGGCATCTTTGTGGCCGGTATAGCTGCCTCGATCATACATACTTACCGAAATAAATTCGTTATCCATAATAGTACCTTTCAAGTGAGTGGGCTACCCCGCCTTTACGGGGAACCAGTTTCAGTAATCGCTAGGGAAAAGGATGGTCAGAACGCGGCGCGTATCTGCAAAAGATGATGGGTTTTCAGATCCCGCATCATAGGTTGGGTTATAGAAATCAATCTTCCACCAGACCTTTTGACCACACACTTCCATGAAGCCCATTTCGTGAGAGCCAAACGGGTCATTATCTTCTGTGAAATCATCGTAGGCACAAACGGCACGAAAACAGGCAAACACAAAATCCGGTCCTTCTGCATGGATTGTGGCTGTGCAAACCCACTTGCCGAATATTTCATCTTCGGGAGGTTGTTGGCGAAAATGATCGTTCTGCTCGGCAATGTGTTTAATTTCCAACTGCTTTGCAATTTGTTCGGGTGTCATATCGCCTTGAGTAGACATTTGCGCGACCTCCAGCTTTGGTTCGGAAACCTTAGCCAGAAGCTCACGGGCCTCGGCCTCACGCGGAATTGCCCCATCGCTTTTGATGATAATCCCAACACTACGGTCGCCGTGCTGGATCAAACTTTGGGCAAAACACCGCAGCCCTTTATCGGAAGTAAAGCGAGCAACAAAAGCCTCGACATCGTTATGAAGTTGGGTGATCGCGATAAAGCGACCCTTACTGATTTTAAGCGCTCTTTCACGTGCGAGCTTGTCATCAGCAGTGCCAGTCGCGAAACCGTTACGGTCTAATGTGCCATTAGAAATGTAAAGCTTCGTGTTTTCTTGAACAAAAATACATTCGGCCTCGGTGTGACCGTTGTTGATAGCTTTTCGGCGCATTCCAGCAAGGTTTTCCGGTTTGATATTATCACCCTGCGTCAATGCTACGGCATAAGTGTAAAGATGTGTTTCCCAATAATTACGAGCCATTTGTGATTTCTCCTATGTGATGAACATTTGAGGTTTTCCCCCAATTCGGACTGATTTTGAGCAAAGCGTGAAACGCGCTCGTCTCTAAAATCTGACCCGCTGGCGAAGTGTTGGGGTAGCAACTGCAAGCTAAATCGTCGGGGAATTGGTGCGGCCCGCAGCTCGGCACGAGCGAGGACACGGCCCCGGCTATTTAGCTTGCAGGCGCGAGGGACAAAGTCCCTTAGTATTTCACTTCACGAAGGTGACTGCGTTTCAAGTGCGTTAGCACGAGGAAAGACGACCTTTCGGTCGCCCCCTCCTGGGTTGGGTTAATTGTCGTCGTTGTCGCGTTTCGGAAAGGCAACCATTTCGACATTCGGGAACATGTTGTGTTTCACGGTGAGGGAAGTGATGTTCTCATCGTCGTCGGTGTTGACGAATACGACCCCGCAGCGATCCCAGAAGTTTTTGCCATCTTTTTCGCCGGTTTTAACGTTCAGTTTCAGAGTTTGAGTAGTCATTGTGTATTTCCTTTTTTCGTGTTTCGATGAACATGCAAAAGCGGCCGGGAAGAGGGGGTCTGAAAGAACGCCACCGTCGCGATCTCCTTCTCCGCCAGCGATCGTTACCCACAGGGCCGAAACAACGGGTTTTGGGCGACCATCCGGCAAAGACCGTGATGCGGCTCGTAGAGACGGGGCAAAGGGCTATTGCAAGAGGGAGAGCAAAGTCTGGTGGTTCGGGTGGAAGCCGGTTTGCCGGCTGGAACTAGAGCGCGGTTTCGCCTTTAGGTGAAAGGCGGCAAAACCTAAAATATTGATTGTGTGCATTTAGTTCTATCGAAGCACGGCTCAGCCGTTTACTTCGGTTTCCAACGCTTCAATCTTGGATAGAATGTCATCAAAGTCCGGCACTGGGCCGATGATCATTTCTTTCATGCCAGCGTAGTCATGACGCAATGCTACCGTTAATTCGGCATGTGGCATGAGCCGTAAGCTGCCCGGTTTTGCCGTCTCATAACGCGCCCAAGCTGCTTTGAAAAAGACCGCTTTGTGGTGTGCTACTTGCTCCAAAAGATCGAGATTTTCCAGCGCACGTTCCTTCGCAGGATGATCTATCAAAAGCGCCATATCGTAGTAGTGGCGGGACATCCGATCAGAAAGTGGTTTGGCTGGATCTTGATGGCACAGCATGTGCAGAATTGTCGCCTTCTCCCAGAAGGTGCGTTCAATTCCCAAAACTTGTGCCGAGGTTTCGGACGAACCTAACAAGTCGGGAAATGCGTCGGACAGATACGGTTTAATAATCAGATCTTCGGCAGGCAGCAGCACTCCCCTTGCGCCAAACTCAAATCGAATGACTGGTTTGACGTAACCTTGAGATGCATTGTTTTGTTGCTCAGACGGGTAGGTAAACAGAAGTGTCTGTGCGTCATTAATATCTACCGTAAGCTGGAAGCCTTGCTCCAGATGTACATCAAAGGCGGCGTTCAGTTCTGACTGGAGAGGCCCGCTTACAGTCTCCTCCGCGACTTTCTGAAGATCTTTTAAAAGCGCCTTACGTTTGCCTCCAGACAGGTCAGTGTTTTCTGGATCATCGTCACCCGTAAACCCGAGCCGTGCCCGATCAAGCGACAGATCCACATCTTCCGAAAATCGGTGAATGACATCGTAGGCTTTGGACAGCGAAGTGCCGCCTTTGAAGATCAGGTGATCGCCAAAGGATGGAAGCGCAAAGAGCTTATCAAGTGACCAACAAACCCAGAAATCTTTCTCGATGATGGCCTGAGAAAACCCTAGCTGAGCTGCAGCTTCTTGGAATGCTTCAGCGCGCTGCTCGGGCGCTTCATTTGCAAAGCTGTCCAAATCAGATACGCGCCGTGATCTGCTGCACGACCGGGAACATCCAAGCCGGCACTTGCCTAACCTGTTTTTGCAACTGGTCTCGATCTTTGTCATTCAACGCACGCGCCAAAGTGCTTATCACCTGATCAGTCACTCCGTCTTTGCCAACATAGCGCAGTGCCTGAAAAATGGCGCCGGACATTTGACCGGCCCCAACAAGTGTTTTACGCGAAGCATTCCGGAAATGGATCACCTGTCGCCCCACCGTTTTTGTTCGGGAAGGCCCGTCCGTCATATAGGTGCTCTTGGATGGCACTTGTGTTGAAAGACCGAGCTGATTTGCAGCCGTTGCAGGTGAGACCTGCAGAACATAGTGATCTTTCCGGGCAATCGCTCGAGCCACGTCATCAGCTGAAGGGTAGATCGTGCCAAACCGCGTGCTAAGTTTAGGATAATCATAGAGACCACGAGTGAGCCGCCGGATCACGCCTCGATCCGCAAGGCGTGACAACGCCTGGTCAACGCTGGCGCGCGACCCCAAGTCCAACAGGTCCGTTGGCGCAAATATAGCGCCGCGGCCCTTGCCTTTGATGCGTTGTAGAATCTTCGACATGATCATCTTCAATCTCCTTATGTCAGAAAATAGGGTGTGTTTTTCTGAATTTCAAGGCTTTTTCTGTACAGATGATTTTATACAGAAATATCCGCCCTGTAACAAATGAGCAGCCAATCTTCATAGGAGCCATTGTTACTAACTATTGGAAGGCAGATGAGCATTGCTTAACGCTCCGAGCAAAAATATGCATCGGTGCAAAGTATCGCCACTTTGCAAAGATTACTCGGTAAAGTACTTGCGTGCCTTTTGGTGGTCCTTGAGCTGTTCAGGTCTATACGGCTTCATTTCACCTAAATGCGATACGGCATCGGCTTGCAAACGCTTGATCACTGTTGGGTGGAGTGGGAAGTCTTGACCGACCATCCTTGGCTTTGCGGGCCAACGTTTCTCAATTGGCCCTAGCTTAAACAAAAATGTTTCCTCATGTTGCATTCCCCTGGAATCTGGTGACGTTACCAACTCATTTTCATTGATTTGAATACTGGGGACACATTCGCGCAGTTCTTTGACCATCCACTCGATGGTGATATCGCTTAATCGAGATTCCGGCTCAAGGTAGCTGCCCCCAACGTCACTATGACACCCAGCAAACCAAACTTGTTTTAGCCATTCTGGTTTTCTTCCAACGGTCTTTTCAGCTTCGGCGCGCATTCCCCATTTAACTCTAGGAAAATCCTTGCGTTGTTCATCTATCGCCAAAGCGTGCCGTGCAAACCTGACATCAGAATCCAGCCATTTGTCATAGTTTTTACGATCCCAAACGGCTCGATGCCCATTTTTCCAGATGGACCACCAGTCACGTGGATTGGAAATCTTGAGCCGGTTATCCGGGTCCGGTGAAAAAAATTTAAACTGTGACCATCGCAACTTTACGTACCAATAGGTAATCAGCGCGAGCAATCCTATTAGCGGTGTCCAGATAGCCCAATGCCATGATGCGTAGAGGCTGAAGGCGAGCAGTCCCAGTACCAGCGCCAATCCAGCGATGATCAGATACCCAACCACAACGTTCCCCAGGGCCGCAACCGTATCAAAAACGCCAATGAACGTGGGCTGAACATTTCCTTGCACATCCTCTTTCGCATCTGGAACGAAACTCGAGTATTTCTTTCGAAATCGCCTGCCAAGTTCCTCGCGTCGTGAAAAATATGGTTCTTTCCCTCGCGAAAACCCATTGCCGTGATTGTAAACATAATTCACGGCGTCGCTTGCAATTTTTCGTAGCTTTTCTCCATGCCGTGGAACCCTCGAGCCGTCAGGCATCTTAGTGGGTATACCACAAAGATTCATAACATTCGCTACAGCTCTTGCTGTGTAGGCTCCCCGAGAGAAGCCGAATATCAAAACACGATCACCCGGCTCGTAATAGGCAATGATCTTTTCATAGCAGTCAATTACGTTTTCATCGATACCTGTTCCAACTGCGGCTGACAGAATGCTACGAATTTTTCGAAATGTTAGCCCGCCAACTTCACCTGCGCCAAGACCCGCATCGTAATAGCACACTTGCTCTGAAGGTTTTATCTTTGATGATGGACCTGGTCGCATTGCCCGATACATTTTGTAGACATTTGATAACCGTTGATCAGGATGAAGCCCCCCAACCTGCCCAGTTCCATCAGAGAAAATCAGAATATTTTTTGGCATTGGTCGGGTCCTTACGTGTTTAGTGAATGGTTGATCGTATATCCGCGCGTGAGTTTGCCTTTGACCAGTTTGGAAAAGGCACATTGCGCTTCCAATTCGGTTTTGTACGCAACTCTGAGACGATGCCCCCAAGAGCCACTTCGGCCCCGCTGGCGAAGTATGCCATAGACGCCAAACAGGTCTTTGGTGAGCTCAACGCAGTAGAATCGGTCCATATTGATTTCAGGATCGACGCGCTTCATATCAATTTGCATCCATCTCCTCCTCGGTCATCGGCACATGATCAATTGAAAGGCATTCTAATCTTGGAAATTCTTGGTCGAGCCCCCAACGGCGGTGTGGGTAGAATTCGAGTGCCTGACGAATGCGGATTTCCAAGACGTCATCTATGAAGCCAAATTCTCTCCGAACCACCTTTTTTTGAGACTCCGACAGCCGTTCATGAGGTCGTAGCCTCAAGACCGACCACGTGAACCACTCATCATCACGCGGAACATCTTCGAGGCCATTTGTTTTGAGAAACGATAATTCAAGGTCTATACGGGAAGGGATGAAATCGCGGAATTTTTTCCTCGTAAAGCAATAAGCACGTACATGTAATCTGACGCCATCGGAAACAAAGCGAACAGGCGCAATTTGGCGGGTTTCAGGCTCGGGATCCCTCATCGATTGATAAACAATTTCAACTGACTGTTTCGCGCGTATCGCACGGTACAATGGCAAGAAAGCGTGGACATTTTGAGAGCGCTGCAGATCAGGAAGGGCGTCAAAGTCAGATTGCGCGTTGCCTGAAAAGAACTCCATTAGCTCCGAAGTGGCCGCTGGGCCCGTCAGCCGGTCAAAACTGTCTCCCGCAAGGTATTGACGAGCAGTTGCATCATAATTGAGCGCGTCTTCTTTGCTTTCCTTTAGGTAGGCGCGAAAATCCAAAGCAGCTTGTGCATTTGATATTCCGAACTGCTGACAAAGGGACGCACGAGTGGCGGCCCCATTCCAAAAGAACAGACGATCCAGATACTCCAGACGTTTTCTTTGCGCGTATTTAAGTTCTTCGAAAGCCATACTTGATGTTTAGCTTGACTCGTTCGGCTTGTCCATATAAAAATTAGTCATGTAAAAACTAACGGGGCAAAGCATGCGAATTCTTCATACGGCAGATTGGCACCTTGGAAAGACCTTTCGAGGGGTATCTTTGCTCGAAGACCAGCAGCATGTTTTGGATCAGGTGTTTGAAACAATTATAGAGCAGAACATCCAAGTCCTGATCGTAGCTGGTGATGTTTATGATAAACCCTCTCCCTCAGAAGCCTCAGTTGCGCTGTTCAGCAGCTTTGTTGAGCGCGTCTACTTGGAGACAGCCGCAGCAATTATTATCATTGCAGGCAATCACGATTCTGGACAACGCCTTGGAGCTTTCACAAAGCTATATGATCGCAAGCGGATCTTGATCAGAGGCACATTAGAAATTGAAGAGAAACCGCTCATCCTGGAAGACGATCATGGGCCAGTGGCCTTTTCTGCGTTGCCCTATGGAGAAATATTTGCGGCCCGTCGTGCCTTTGAAGATGAAAGCATTCGATCGCCTGAGGACGTGTTGCGGCATGAAGTAGGTGCCGCACAAGCGCTCAGACCTAAGGATGCACGCTGGGTAATAATCGCCCATGCATTTGTGACCGGGGGCCTGCCAAGTGAAACAGAACGTAAACTATCTGTTGGCACCGTTGAGACAGTCTCAAATAGCCTGTTTAAAGGCGCTGACTATGTAGCGCTTGGGCATTTGCACCGGCCTCAGACGGCTGGACATGAGACGATTCGCTACAGCGGTTCGCCGTTGGCATTTGGGTTCGATGAAGCTGACACAATCAAGACCATGACAGTTTTCGATTTGGATGCGGATGGAAGTCTTCAGAATTTTCAGGAAATAGCATTCGAACCGCTTCGTAAGGTGAGGGAGGTCAGGGGATTACTAGCTGATTTGATACTCGAAGCTGAAAAGGCCCCAAGTGATGATTATATCAGCGCGATCCTTCTGGATCAGGGTGCCGTGGTGGAACCTGCGGCGCAATTGCGACCCCACTATCCAAACATTTTACAGGCACTCCGCGAGAAGAGGCGCGAACTCGTTCATGCCAGCGCAGGACGGGCAAGCTCCAAATTGGACGATCCGATGGGTGTGATCAGCGAATTCGTCGATTTTGTGCGAGGCGAAAAACCCAATGAAGCTGAGACCAAAATTGTAACACAACTGATCGACCAACCTACTCAGGAGATCATTTAATGCGCCCGATACGTCTCACTTTGAATGCCTTTGGTCCCTTTGCGGGCAAGGAAGTCGTTGATTTCACCGCCGCGCTTGATGCTGGAATATTTGGCATCTATGGCGACACAGGTTCGGGAAAGACAACAATATTTGACGGAATCGCCTTTGCATTATTTGGACAGTCTTCAGGCGCTGAGAGGGTCTCCGATGACATGCTATCGCATTATGCAGACCCAAAAGAGATCACATATGTTGAATTGGTCTTTGACCTCGGAGAGAAGCGCTATGTAATCCGCCGCATCCCCAGACAGGAGCGCGCCGCAAGTCGCGGCGAGGGTCTGGCGTCGCAGGCACATGAAGTTTATCTGTTTGATGCTACTGGGCTGACTTTAGATCAGATCACCCAAAAAAACTCCGGTGACATGCTGGCCGAGAAAAAAACCAGCTTGGTCGACCCAATGATCAAGGACTTGCTTGGCTATGATGCAGCGCAATTCCGGCAGATTGTTTTATTACCACAGGGTGAATTTCGCAAAATCCTCACGGCCAGCTCTGACGAACGGTCGCCGATCTTGAAACGCCTCTTTGACGTATCGTTGTACGAAAATTTCATGCAAAAAATTCGTACTCAGGCATCAACCCTGCGCCAACAAATTAGAGACGAACGGCTCCGTAAAGAAACAATCTTAGATGGTGTCACGGAGGGCGAACTTAAGGAAGATATTGCATCTAGCAAAATTACCTCCGATGAACTTGAGGGTAAGCTGACGGTCTTAAATGCGCGAGCAAAATTCCACCAACGAAGCATGTCCGCGGCAGAAACACTAATTGCTAAGTTCACGTCACTGGAAGACGCCCAGGAGGACAGAGATCAACTCGATTTGGGCGCCCCTATAATCAAGGTCCTTAAGGCTCGTGTCGCACAGGCGCGGGCAGCACAATTGGTCCTGCCGGCAGAAACGCTTCGTGATCGTGCCGCGCAACAATTCACGGACGCTTCAAAACAAAAAACAGATGCAGATAGTGCGCTTGGCGCAGCCAAGACCATACATGAGACAGCGAAGACCAACCTACAGCGTGTTTCAGAACAAAAGCCCGCGCATGATGCAGCCATTACCGAAGTTCAAAAACTCGGCCGGTGGAAAGAGGTTCTTGATAAAGCAGCCTCACTCCAGCAGCCTGTAAGCGCGGCTCGAGAGGCACTTGATACCGCAAGGATGTCCGAAAGCGAAGCCACAGACTTGGCAGCAGCAACACTTAAAAAGTTGCAAGATCTTCAAGCGCTTCAGAAGGCTCTGCCTGTTCACACAAAAGCAACGAGCGATGCGACCACTGATCTGGCCAAACTCGACCAAGAGACAGAGCTTGCCATCCGATATGAATCGTCCGTTTTGAAGCTAGACCAGCAGGTGAGCCGTATTGAAGTGTTGCGAGACAACCATCAGAAGGCGGCATCGCATCTGAGGGAATGTAAAGATGCGTTCACGCGGGCCGAGAAGGCGCTTACGGACATTCAAGCTTTGCACGTGGCTCGAAAACTCGTACCCGATGAACCCTGTCCGGCCTGTGGGTCCCGCGAACATCCTCACCCTGCAACTGGTGATCCCGAGCGCATGGGACGGCATGAAGCCTTTGAAGCGACTGAAGAAGCACATAATCAAGCACTTGGTACCGAACGAGAGACCAGGGGTCTCTTAGCCTCTGGAGATGCCATTTTGGTTGACCGGCAGCAAGAGCTTGACGCAATGGCCAAACCAGTGAGGAGCCGTGAAACTCTGGCGCCATTGTTGAATGAAGCACGAAACATGAAGGAAACGCTAGAGAACGATGTGCGGTTCAATGATCTTGCCGTCCGTTTGGCAGCGGCAGAAGATTTGCACAAAACCAAAGAGACAATCCGCATAGGCGCTTCTGAAGAAGTGGCACGCAAAAAAGAAGCCAAATCTAACGCACAGACGGCACTGACTACGACGCTGCAGGAAGTTCCGGAAAAATGGCGCGATGCCGAAGATTTAGATAGTGAATATTTAGCGAAAACTGCTGAAGTGGCCAACCTTGAACAACAGAAAACCTCCGCGACCGAAGCTGAAAAAACTGCAGCTCTCAGGTTGGCGTCGGCAAATGAAGCGCAACGCAATGCGGCCTCAGGTCTGACACGGACAACGACTGCGTCAATGGAAGCGGCTGAAGCGTTTTTGCAAAGTTTAGAGAATTCCAAGTTGAGCGGAGACGACTTTCAAGCTGCAAAGTCTGATGTGCACAAACTTGGAGAAATGGAAGGCACCATCCAAACTCATAATAGTGAGGTTGCGTCAAACACAGATCGACTCAAGCGACTTGCCGAGGATATTGGGGAGCAAGAGCGGCCTGACCTTGAGACCCTACAAGCCGCGGCCAAGGCATCTGCGGATCTTCTAGAGACGTCGCGTGCAGACCAGACCAGGTTGACGGCTGAGCTAGAACGCAAAAACAAAGTGTTTGCATCGATCACTACGCTATCAGCCAAAATCCTCGGGTTTGAGAAAAAGTTCGAACCATTGGGCGAGATCGCCAATCTTGTAAATGGCGACAACGATCTGAAAGTCAGGCTCCCAGATTTTGCGATTGCTGCCATGTTCGACGAGATATTGGACGCGGCCAATCTTCGTCTGGGGCCTATGACCAATCATCGCTATCAGCTTCACCGCCCGATTGAAAAGACGGGTGGTAGAACGAAGAGAGGTCTCGATATCGCGGTATTTGATGCGAATACCGAAAAATCTCGTTCTACAACAAGCCTATCGGGGGGCGAAGGCTTCCAAGCCTCGCTTGCCTTGGCTTTGGGGCTGTCTGATGTGGTGCAACAGAACAGTGGGGGTATCAAGCTGGATGCAATCTTCATTGATGAGGGGTTTGGTACATTGGATCAGGAGACGTTGGACACGGCGCTAGATACGTTGTGCTCTTTGGTCGGAGAGAAACGAGCAGTTTGTCTGATTTCGCACACCGAACAGGTCAAAATCTTGATCACAGAGGGATTTGATATCGAAGTGGCTCCAGGTGGATCGCATATTCATGCTCGAAAGAATGTAGCGTAGAGCCTTTGACCTGCAACTGAATTGTCATCCGACCTGATCCTGAGCCTTTCGGGTTCCGACATCATGCCCCTCAATAAGATTGGAATAGTAACAATTCATCGATCTAACAGCGTCGGCAAGAGACCGTCGTATTGATACCGGCAGAGTCGCGCCAAGGCTTGCAAACTTTTCGGCAAATTTCAATGCAAGATCATTGAGCTCAATACGCCGCGGCGAGTCTTCTCCGATAATCAACGGCTCAGCGCGTGTTACAGACTCTATCCAGTCTTCAAATTGCTTAATCGTTGCCGTATATACTGCCGGTTTCAATACCTGCATACTAATGTTGTTTTCCTATTTTCTTCAAATAGTTAAAACGATTGAAAAATCAAATATGCCGGTATAAATGCCGCTTCCAAATGAACTCCTAGTCAACTTGAAGCCCAAAAAAAATAGCAACTACAACCCAGCCCCCAGTATTACAAAGTATTAGGATTATAAACAAAACCTAAGGCATCGCGTATCAGCTCGTTATCAAATTTTGGGAAATATTTGCCTCCCTCAATGCTCTAATCGAAAGCCATCAAAAAACGACGTCGGACCAACAAAACTGCTGACGGGTGCAGCGCCGCGCGAAGCGCTTAGCCGGAATTCTCCCCAACGATGGAGATAATTCGGGGCGACTCCGCCAATCAGAAGCGCCGCCTAGCGGCAACAATTAAACCTCCGCTCCAGTCTCACTTAAGCCCGAAGTGGTGTCAGTTTTAATCAGTTCTTATTAGCTAATCCTTATTACATAATCAGTTTTACGGCAGTTTTTGCTCAGAGACATAATTTCCGCTTTCGGCCCATTTCCGACCTTGGCGACGCAGTTTTTTGTTGCAGCGCAGTACGCCAAAGCTGACATTCGTCATTCACGAAGCGTATTTTGGCATCGATGTCGGCTCAGCGGGACGAAGCCGTCGTCGGAGTGTGTGCTCCCGACTAACCGCTCCTGATCCGGAGCGGCCGTACACGGACCATCCAATAGGCGGAAGTGCGTCGCGGGTCAAAAGAGCCGGCGGCACCCAACCCACGAAATTGCGAAAAAATTACGGTGTCGGACACGGCAGACTGACGGTCGTTTGGGAACCTACTTTTGCCGGCTCAACTGAGTCGCCAAAACATTCAAGGAGGATAACATGTTCCCGTCACCGCAAGAACGCGAAGCTCTCAACACAATGAAACGTGACCTTTGGTCTGGCGTAGGTCCCAAGCAGTTCGGGCTGGAAATGCAACGCAGCGATGAAATCGTTGACTATGCGACTTCCGATCGCGCGCATTACGAATTACACCGGCTGAAACTTGCGCTTGTATTTGTGCGCAGCCTCAAATCCCGGGTGCATACTGCGGTATCGGCGATGTCTCTGGCGCCAGAGGTTCGTTGAAGCCTCAACGTAAGTTGCCCCGTTCACTATTGCCAACACTTGTTTGGCGGAGTGTGCTAAGACTCCGGAAGTGCCCGGCCTACGCCGCACGTACAAGGGGGAGCCGAAAGTGCCGGAGAATGCGGACGAGCAAAAGAAGGTCGAGATTGATCTGCTTGGTACCGTCCGACTGAGGATTGGTGGCGATGATGTAGCCCCGCTGCCGCGAAAAGTGCGCGCGGTCCTGGCCTATCTGGTCATTCGCCGCGGCGACAAAATCCCGCGCGAAACATTGGCGGGACTGTTTTGGGGAGATCGTGCCGACGAACAAGCACACGCCAGCCTCCGCCAGACTTTGAGTCAGATACGCAAAACGTTGCGACCAGCCGGAGCAACGTTGGTTACCGCAGATCGCGAAAGCGTCCAGTTTACAGCAGGAAATCTGCACATTGACTTGGAGGAATTGATCCGCCTGAAGGACAGCGAGGACATCGATGCACTGGCGAGGTTTTTGGATGGCGTGCACGGAGAATTGCTCGAAGGTATGTCGATCGGCGAATCGGCATTTGAGCAATGGCTTGCCACGGAGCGAGAGGCCGTTCGACGGCAACTCATCGCTGCTCTTTCCCGCCTGGCCGAGCTTTATGAAGTCAAGGGCGTGTTCAACGATTCGATAAATGTGAATCTCCGCGTTCTCGCGTACGACGCTCTCGACGAAGAAACTTACCGGACGCTGATGCGCCTGTTCATGGCACAAGGCCGTTACGATGCCGCTATGTCACAATTCGAAACATGTCGGGGCAGGCTTGAAAAAGAGCTGGGCGTTGAACCCGCGCCCGAAACCATCGCGCTCTGGAACAGGGCCAAGGCTCGGCGCCGGGGTTCCGAGACTGCAATCAAGACGGTGACGGTGCGGGCCTTCAATGTCGCCGGAGACGACAGCACGGAATTCCTTGCTGAAGGACTCAGGGAGGGTCTGTTCAACAGTCTCGACAAGCAGTCGGCGATCGGGGTCGTCCGCGAGCAAGGGCCGTCGCAGGGCAAAGCAACATTTGCGCTGGAGGGTTCAGTTCGCGGCCTTAGGAACCGCCTGCGCATGACATTCCGCCTGATCGAAACGGCCAGCAATAACCAGATTTGGAGCGAACGCTACGACCGCGAAAGCGACGATCTGTTTGAGCTTGAAGCTGAGATTTCCCGAACCGTGGCTGCGTTCATTCGAACGAAGGTGAAGGAGGCCTTCTTCAACAGTTTGCGGGACGCCCGAGATGATGACCTCACGGTCCCCGAACTTCTTGACAAAGCCGCCGCATTCGCGACGCGTGGCCTAGCCTCTGATGAAAGGAGCATAGCTGCCCTCCGTTCAGCTCTAGCGCGCGATCCTGGCAACTCGATGGCAAACGCCATGCTGGCGTATTTTCTGTTGGAGCGGTTCGAATACACGCCGCTTGATCTGCCCGCTGCGTCGCGAAATGAGATTGCCCAACTGGCTGTGCGGGCGGTGGAACTGCAGGCGAACAGCTATTGGGCCCAGTATGTGGCCGGGACGGTCGCGCAAGACATATTTGGGGATTTCGATCGTGCCCTGCGACATGCTCAAGTGGCGCTACACGCCAATCCGGATTTCGCCGCAGCGCTTGGCGTGACAGGAATCGTCAAATGCCATTCCGGCGACCCTGCAGCCGGAATCGAAATACTCAAGCAAACGATCAATTCCACCAGCCCAAACACGTCTTTCCGTGAGGAGCGGGAGCTTGCAATCGCTTACTTGGTAAACGGGGATGTGGGGGCGGCGGTCGGATTGATTGGCCGACTGGTTGACAGGGATCCGCGGATGGATCGCAACAGGCTGTTGCATGCCGCACTGTTGTGGCTCAATGGCGACGCCGACAACGCCATGGCCGCTGGAAGTAACCTCAAGAAGAAATACTCAGCGCTTTCGATAGTCACTAAACGACCAATCCAAATAGGCCCACCGGATGTCTCTGCGAAGTTCGAGGAAGCTATGGCGTCCGTCGGTTTGTGAAAGTTCAAGGATCCAGTGAGGCACGACAAGACCGGCGCCTCATCCTCTTGACATTCAACCGCTGTCACCGTCGACAATCAGCCTTTCATGGCGGCTTCTGGTAATACGCCGTCGTCCGTATGTCCTGCACGGCACGACTGCTTCGGGCTTATTCTGTTGAAAAACTCGGAGATTTGAGTGTGCTGGTTGGCCGGTGCATTTGTTTGCAGCCCGCTTTCACACGGTTTTACGGATCAGGTTATGGCTTGGAGCCAATTTTGCTAGCTTTTTGAGGTTTTGGGCGGTTGCAGCGAGGATAAATTCGTCATGTGCCCCACAGGGACCGCGTAATCTTAGCCTGCCGAGGCCATGGATACGTTTGAGATGGGCAAATGACATTTCGACTTTTTTGCGCAGCTTGCGAGAGATGGCATATTGCTGAGTTTGCGATAGAACGCGCGCGACATCTCGGGATGTTTCATAGATCGACCGTGTGACTTTGCGCTGTGGTTCTTTTGGTGTGCAGCGTTCTTTTAAAATGCAGGCGTCACAGTCTGATTTACGAGCGCGGTATCGTACCGTCTCATCTTTGTTTGCAGCCAATCTTGGCTTTTTAAATACGCGTCGGTTCTGCTTGAGTTCTCTGCCGTTCGGGCAGATGTACAAGTCGTTCCCGGCATCATAGGTGAAGTCCGCGCGCTCAAAGGACCCGTCCTTGCGTCCAGATTTATCTATGACGGGAATATGCGGCGCAATCCCGCGTTTCTCGACCAGCCAATCTAACATCTGTCCTGAACCGTAGGCTGTGTCGGCGATTAGACGTTCAGGTTTAAGATTATGTACCTTTTGCACCCGGTCAATCATGGTTTTGACTGACCCGACCTCGGCCTGTCTAATGGAACGCGAGGCCTCCACGTCCAGGAATACGGCATTGTCGGTATCGATCAGGTAGTTCGTAGAATACGCAAAATAGGCTGGCCCGCCACGTGCGCCAGTCCACTGAGCTGCAGGATCCGAGTGTGAGATAAACTTAGGCGTAACGGGGCTGGCTGCGCCAAAAGCCGCATCATCAAGTGTTTCCAGATATTCCCGAACGGCGCGTGGTGCATCGCTAGGTTCAATCGCCTCAGGGTTCCAGTCAGCCTTGGGTGTAGAGTTCTGACGATTGGCATCCGCAGCAATGATACTTGCATCTGCCGCATAACGTTGGCCGCTTGCCAATCCTGCCTCGATGCATTGTGCTACCACTGTTTCAAATACATACCGCAACATATCACTGTCCCGAAAACGGCCATGACGGTTCTTTGAAAAGGTCGAATGATCGGGGATGGCGTCCGTCAGATCCAGCTTGCAAAACCAGCGATACGCCAGATTTAGATGAACCTCATCACACAGCCGCCGTTCAGAGCGAATGCCCATAATATATCCGACTAACAACATGCGCATCATCAGTTC
Organism: Rhodobacterales bacterium 52_120_T64; assembly: GCA_002162875.1. Classification (GTDB taxonomy): domain Bacteria; phylum Pseudomonadota; class Alphaproteobacteria; order Rhodobacterales; family Rhodobacteraceae; genus NORP23. The sequence continues at coordinate 34,440 of MABA01000015.1, forward strand.
TGGATCAATCGACGGCCGTCCGGTTGAACTGTAAAACTCGGTCAGATGTTTACGAACACCAGATAAATCTATAACGCCATCAATTGTCCGCAAAATGTGATCGCTTGGGACATGATCCTCTATCGAAAATTCATAAAACAATGCGCCTTGTGCTTCTTGTTTTGGACCCATCATCGTTAGCAATCCCCTATATCAATAAGGAGATTGAATCAGCCTAACGCACCCAAATCAAGAAGAGTTTTTCAACAGAATAAGCCCTTAGCGGACACACTCTATTTCATGTCGGAAGGCAAACTTTCGACTTGCGCAGATGTTCACACGTCGCTGGAGCTCCGTTTCCCCAGTTCGCGATAAAGTGCCTCACGCGTGACACCTAATTGAGCCGCCACATCTTGCCATTGCCCTTTCTTAGGCAGCACTCGGCCTTCCCCAAGCCAGGCATCCAGCCGTTCCCCGACCGTGCGTAACGTCCTGATCTCGGAAAGCATTCGCGCCGATTGCACCTCGGACGCAAGATGCGAGGCCCAGGCCTCGGAAAGGTTGCTATCTTGTGCAAGCTTGCTCCGGAACAAAGTCACCGGGATAGTACGGACCGAGGTTGCTGCCCCTGCCTGCGCATCGCAATGATAGGTGGGCGAATAGGCCGACGCCTCAGCCAAAACCTGCCCTGATCGCGCCCGCTGCAAGATTACGTTTGCACCCGCACCGGTTTGGCGCGTTAGCGTGATCTGCCCCTCTAGAATTAGAAACATATGAATCACCGGGTCTCCGCTGTGAAACAGAGGTTCGGACGGCTTTAGCCTGCGCAGCATTCCACCTGCGAATTCTTGTGTAATGCGCCTCCACATGATCGCAATCATATACAAGGCCACAGCTTCATGCCACTACGTTCTGAAACTGACTGAACCGGAACATAACTATGAACCCTATAATTTCTATCACAATTGGCCTCTCTATGGCCGTGTTTTCCACGCAACTTTTTGCACAAGAGTCCGCCAACTCGAGTCACGCTTCACCCTATGCAGGGTTCGAAACCCGTGCGATCAAGAGCCTGTCCGAGGCAGATATTGAAGAACTTCGGCGCGGCGGGGGGTGGGGCCTCGCGCTGCCTGCAGAATTGAACGGTGTGCCCGGACCTGCACACCTTCTTGAACTGAAGAACGAGATGGGCCTGTCGCCAGAGCAGATCGCCGCCATTGAGGAAATCTTCACCGAGATGCAAGCAGAGGCGACCATGTTCGGGGAACAATTAATTGCGGCCGAGCAAGCAATCGAGGAAGCATTCGTTTCCGGAAATTTGGGTGACGATCGCCTCCGCGTCCTGATCGAAGATGCCGAGACCGCCCGTGCCAATTTACGTTTTGTCCACCTCTCCCGTCACCTTTTAACACCGCCCTTGCTGACGGAGGATCAGATAGTCCTTTATAAAACTCTGCGCGGTTACGGGTCCGATCCCTGCACAAACGTGCCCGAGGGCCACGATGCCGATAAGTGGCGGCAGCATAACGGATGTGAGTGATAGCTCGGGGTCGGCCAATTCAATCTAATGGCCGGAAGCGGTCGATTGCTTGTTCTCTGAAAATTTGAGCAAAACTGATTATAGAATTTCTCATAGATAATGAGACTGCTGACATATTCTCGAAGTTTCCGAGTTCCAAGTATGTAAATTATCCTCGCAAGCAAATTTTCAGTTTACAAATATTAACATCTCATGCTTTAGTAATTCTACTTTTAGTAGATTAGCGATGCATGTTTGCAACGCATATTTCATTGATTATCTCTTGTTGGAGGGAGGCAGTTTATTGAGACGCTTTTCATTAAACTGCCTCCCGAACTTTTTCTTTATACTATGAATATCAGACATAATTCGAAATTCATTGAATCAATATCGTCCAATGCGACACAATTAAACTGGCATGCAGCTACAGAATTTCTGTGCTGTCCAAACCAAATACATAGAAACTCATTAGAGTACTATTGGATGCTACTTATAAAGGGCGAACCGTTCTCGGAAAGTAGTGTAAGTAAATCGGTGGTTGCCCAAGCTGGGTATTCTCGAAAACACGATATCATTACCGTCGTCTGCAGATGGACATGGGGAAGCGGTTTACCATGGTCGTTATGCAAAATACGGCTTGATGGCGTCTATTTCGAGCATACACTTGTGGGAGAGTATACTTCTCTCGAAGAAGCATCTCATGCCGCGGGAATGCAAGAATAACAATTTTGAGATATTGTACAGTCCATAGTTTTCCGGGCGGCTTCAGTTATTACACCTACTGAAATTCGAGCTGTTAAAAAGACAGTCCTGAATTTCCACGTCCTCGCCTATGGGAAATTGCAGCAGGTACCTCGGCCCTTACGACAACCGTCTACTCCCTATCCTGAAATCCGAAATGTTTCTGCCGTATCCGAAATAATAGAAGATGCTCAAAAACCTGAGCCGTCTTTTTTCTGGGCGATAATGTAAACCGGCGCATAGGTGAGGCGAACGTTGCCATCCGCATCAGAAAATCTTTTCGCATACTCTTGCTCAAAATCGATCAGGTTTTTACGCGACCAGTGATTTTTTGAATTTGCATTAACACCCGTGTTTCGAAGATGCACGAGCATTTCACGCGGACTGCAAAACTTCGCCGTCAATAGACCTTGGCTGATCGAAATTGGTTTAAGATCGGCCGGAAGCAATTTTTCCCATTCCTTAGCACAAAAGTAGCTCATTTCTTGGGCGCTTGTCCCCAATGCTTTTAGTTCGCCAAAATGTTGCGGCGTAAAACTGCTTAGCATCAACCACCCATTTGGCTTCAACCTATTTGCAAGGTTTCGAAGGAGTGCTGGTGTATCCGAAACCCACTGGATCGCTGAAGCCGACGCGATAAGGTCAAATTTGTCTACTAGTGAAACGGTCTCAATTGCTCCTGATACAAACCCCCAGCTGTTGGCTTCGGCATTGGACAGGTTTGTAATATGGGTTTTGCTACTCGGCACCAAGTCGTTAAGCGTATAATGCCCAACTTCGAACCGCTCAAATAATTGTTTCGTTAGAAACCCTGTTCCACATCCTATTTCCAGCGCAGTGTCAAATCGATGCGTGTTGGCAGTTTTGGCAAATATATCGACCAGACGGGAGGCAATTTGCGCTTGCACATACGCGCTTTCGCTATACTTGCTAAACCCACGGTGAAAATTCCTCTGAATCCTGCTCTGTGCCGCTGATACGGCCTGTTGGCTGAGTGTCATTCCAAAATCTCTTTCCATGTGGTCCACATATCAAATGGAACGTGCGGCGCATCCAAGACATCGGACTGGTCACCCCATGCCCTTTGCATATTTTTGAAGGAAAATATCTGGTCATCCCGACTAATCCAGACCTTGTCCCAAACTTGTATGGTCTGAGAGTAATCACGTTGCTGGACTGCAACCAACTCTGCCCTACGTGCCGATATATCAATGGAATGCAGCGGTTGTTCTTCGCCAAAACTGCGCGCCAAAAATACCTGGAAACTTTCGTTCGAAAGTGTATCGATGGTTTTTTGCAGCGTGCGGGGTGCAATTCCGCATAACTGATCGATGGGGGCCATGCTGCCATTTATTGCCACTTTTCGAGTAAACGGATCACGTCGCCGCTGCTGCCAGTAGCAATAAGATGCAACACCAAAAGACCATGCAACCAGCGTGCGGGTTTCATAATGGTCTAAGTCCGGCAGCTCAAAATCAAGATCACGATAATCCGAGATGAACAGCACATCAGCGGATGTTTTCAGATGTTCAAACACGCCCGACCCAATGGCCCAACCGCCAAAGATCACAATCACACCAGAAGCATCTAAGTCTCTTTGTAACCATTTTTGATGCATCTCTTTGTCTCAACCAGCTTTAAACTTCCGAAGCTAAGCCGCGTTTGGCTCAACCGGTATGGTTGCAACTATAAGTGTTCAGCGAATTTACACCGAACGACTGCAACTCCAGACACCGCAGATTAAACGCGGTGTCTGTTACGATTGCCAAATTAATAGAAAGCTTGGATGGATTCGTAAATCATGCAAATGTTGCGTGTCAAAAATAAAAAGGTTTTCCCATTATCCCCATCCGCTTTGGAATAATCACCTATCACTTGAAGACATTGATTTGCACCGACACAGCTGTATCGGCCCCGGCCATAGCGGTTCCCTTCCAATAGTCCAGCTCTTTGCTATCAGAGACCGACATCGCGTCATGGGTATCAGTGGTAGCCGCCGTGTAGGATCAAGGCGAGAATTTCATTAGTCCTGTCCGAAATATGACACATACTTCGGTCAAACTTGCATGCGGATAACTGAATTAACAAATTCGTTCTTTATCTCTGGATTTGGCATACCGTTGTGCAACGTTCATTTTTCGCCTCATAACCGGCTGTTTTGTGATTAGATTAGTGCATTTATTCACCTCATAGCCCATATTTAGCAATTACCCGACTTGCCACCGTTTAATTGTAATCCTGTAACCGCCGAGCGATTAATGCTTGCCTATAGTGAGGTGCTCGACAGGAATTGTCGGAGAAAACCAGCTTTATTTGAGAAGGGTCGTTGAATGTACTTGTCAGATGATGTCTGATTTGCGGCAGCCGCAATTCTGCTCAGCCAACATTCCGAAATGAGAAATAGAGGAGACCACATGAAGTCTTTCATGATTTATGGGGCAAACGGTTACACGGGAAAGCTAATTACGGAATATGCTTTATCTAGAGGGTTACACCCCATTGTCGCCGGGCGCTCAAAATCTGACATCAATAACCTGGCGTCTCAACGCAATCTTGAAGCTCGTGTATTTTCTTTGGGAGGCAATATTTCAGCACACCTCAAAGGTGTTGGGTTGGTCCTCAATTGTGCTGGCCCGTTTTCAGCAACTGCGCGGATGATGATCGATGCATGCGTGAAATCCGGTGTTGATTACCTCGATATAACCGGAGAAATAGCGGTGTTTGAAGCTGCTGCATCCAGGCACAACGAACTTGTCAAAAGCGGAATTATGGTCATGCCAGGCGTTGCTTTTGATGTGGTGCCGAGCGACAGCATATCTGCCCACATGAAACGACGCATGCCAGATGCCACAGAGCTTACACTTAGTTTCAAGGCTCTCGACAACTCTCTGGCGAGTGCTTCGCGAGGCACGAGCAATACGCTGATGGAAGCTGTTGGAATAGGGAACAAGGCACGGCGAAGTGGTAAAATAAAAACGGTCCCGTTTAAGTCCGATACACACTGGGTGGATTTTGGACGATTTGGCAAAGGCAAGGTTTCTGGATTACCTTGGGGTGATATATCCACAGCCTACTATACGACGGGCATTCCAAATATCACCACTTACATGGATATCCCGTTTATCGCCCGTTTTTTGTACCGTGCAGGAAACTACTTCCCCGGGTTTTGGCAAAGCCGCGCAATACAAGCTTACCTCAAGTGGATTGTTTCATTTTTTCCCGAAGGTCCAAACCCAAAAGCTAATAATAGTGCCAGCGCAACCATATTGGCCGAGGCCAGAAATAGTAGCGGCAAAGTTATTCGTTCCATTCTCCACACACCCGGCGGGTACCGACTGACTACATTAAGCGCCGTCGCAATCATTGAACGAGTACTTGCCGGTGAACGTCAAGCCGGCTTTGTCACCCCGGCTGGGCTTTTTGGTCCCGACATGGTGTTGGAGCTTGATGGTGTCAGCCGTGAAGATCTTACCTGAAAGTGAGCGGTTAGCTGCGAGCCCTCGACGGTACCAATAAAATAGACGATATATCAGCGAAAATCCTCCTCTTTCAAAACAGAAATTGGACCATTCGCTCCCTGGATAACAATCCTGTCGGCAAAAAGAACAATCACAACCGATTTATCTGGGTCGGTATCGTCCTCAATAGTAAGCACGGCTCGGCCGTGATCATTGTACTTCGTTTCATCAAACCGCCCGCGAATATCAATTTCGGTTTCTTTAGGTGTCCAGAAGAACGGCTTTTTCTTTGGTGTCCCGTTACTATTTTTGCCCATGAACACCGAGAGCTTTGCTTTATTCCACATCGTAAATTCCTTAATTCAATATTCTACCAAATTGACCGTCTGCACTTTCTATAATGTCTGTGTGCGCACCTCATCATTGAAGATTTGGTCAAACTCTTCAAATTTCTCAACCATCGTAAATTTACCGAAGATAGGCGAGGTAGCTAATGTTGATAGTTCAGTGGTCATATTTCTTCCCCTTGTGATTTTGTTCTTTAATTTCTGATAATTACCGGTTGGGCGCCCTGCCCCGATTTAGCGCAGATACACAAATGCACCTGGTTGCTTATGCATACCAAGATCGGCTTTCGGGTTTTCCATCCCATAAAGATGCACTCTGAAAGCTAGAGAGACTGATGCTCGGATATCCCATAAACATTGAGACTTTGCGACGCGTGGCTAGAGCAATAAATCTGTCGCCAGCAATCACTTCGTCCGCCATACCGTGGGAAAGTGTTGAACCGTCAACATGAACACGGTTGATCTCGCGCACTTCCACCATTGTTTTCCCGACAATCTTTGTGACCTTGTAAAAGTCGATATTGGTCTGGTCATACCCCCATGAGGAAATAAGAACGTCGCCAAGTTTTAATGTATGGGGTTGGTTGGCCTCAGTGCGGCGTTTGGCTTTTTCTTCACTAAAGGTTTTGAGGTCTGAAAACCAGTTATTCAGCCATTTATCGCGCACCTCAACTGATCCGTAATAATGGCGAAACGTTGGTTTATGCGCACGACCTTTGAATCCGCATGCAGCAGGGTTTCCGTCTTTGTCAGTATAGATATATACCTCGGCCTTTACCCCCTCACGGGTAACCAGCTTTGACCCTTTAGGGATATAAAATTCTCGCTTGTGAACCATTCCGGTCATTTCAGACTTCCTTCATTTTGACTGGCGGTTTTTGAGCCTCTTGCTTTCTGTCCGCCTATGGGCAGCGCCTCGCCTGATCTGTTTGACGAATACGCATGTATTCGGCCGGAACAGAGTGGGTGAGGGCGTAGCCCGACCTATGGTCACGGCTTGGCATGTCAAAGATCGTAGCGACGGAGAGATCGGGTAATTTGCTTCGCGAGGAATGGCCCGTAAGGGACAGGGGAAATTACCGGATCTCGGAGGCGTGGAGACAAGACACGGGCGCCCCCGTGGCGCAAGCAGCTCAAAAAGCTGCGCCGTCTATTGACCTGCCAAGACGGGACTGTTGGGCGGTTTTATCTCTTCAAATGAAAATATCTTCGCGCAGTCTGGAATGAAATGGAAGGCAATGCGCCCTTACCTCATTTTGATCACCGCGTTGCAAGCGGGGATCTCGATATTTTGACCCGGGTTGTCAGCATGCATATTGCAGGATTTGGTCGATACAGAAACAGTCGGAAAACTTTGCGACAAAACCCAACGAGAATAACCTCGATCGTGAAACTACGTGGATTCATTCCCGGGATGCGGTGAAATCATGATCACGGTGACAAAAGAAATTGGCAAGGTATAATTCAATAGGCCACATACGGCCTTTTAATCTGAATTTATATATCTAATAGGCCTCATGTGGCCTATTGACATATAGTGCATTAAGAGGCCACATACGGCCTACAACTCAGAAACATCTGCATAATCGGCAATGTATGGCCTTTAAGGACGAAATGGCGACCTCCAAACAGGTAGAAATCGAGATCGGCGAGCGCTTGGCCCGGCTAAGGCTCTCGCGAAACGTGACGCAGGCCGCCCTGGCTGAAAAAGCTGGTATCGGCGTACGCACCCTGCGGCGCCTCGAGGTAGGCGAGCCCTCGACCCTCGATACGTTTTTGCGCGTCGTAGCGGCGCTCGATCTGGAAGATGCCATTCTGGCCGCACTGCCGGAGGGGCAAATCAGGCCCATTGAACGCGTTTCGAAGAAGGGAAGCGAGCGCCAACGGGCGAGGCCAACCGAGAAGAAACCGGCTAAGCCAACATGGGCATGGGGCGAGGAAACCGATGACTGATGCAAGTGTCGTTTTATGGGGTAGACGCATCGGGGCCGTCAGCTGGGACGAAGCGCGATCCCTTGGCGTGTTCCAATACGATCCCGAGTTCGTCGGCGCCGGCATCGAGATTGCGCCCTTGAAAATGCCGGTAAGGGAGGCACCCTACGAGTTTCCAGCGCTGCGGAAAGAGACCTTCAGGGGGCTTCCCGGAATGCTCGCAGACGCGCTTCCGGACAAGTTTGGTAACCGGCTCATCGACGTGTGGCTTGCCGAAACCGGGCGGAGCGTGGAGCGATTCAGCCCTGTCGACCGGCTTTGCTACATCGGCAATCGTGGGATCGGGGCGCTGGAATTCGAACCCACCGTTCGCAAGGCTACAAAATCTAAAAAATTGGAAGTGGCGCAACTGTTGGATCTGGCCAACAGGGTATTGAGTGAGAGGAAAAACCTTGCAGGGCAACTTGGAGGCGAGGACGACGCAGAAGCCCTAGAAGACATTTTGAGCGTTGGGACATCCGCGGGCGGAGCCCGCGCCAAAGCAGTACTTGCCTGGAACCGCAAAACCGGCGAGTTCAGGTCAGGGCAAGTGAAGGCCGGAAAGGGCTACGAGCATTGGCTCTTAAAATTCGACGGTATATCAAACAACCGCGACAAGGAGCTTGCCGACCCGCAGGGTTTTGGCAAGATTGAGTTTGCATACTACCTGATGGCGAAAGATGCCGGCATCGAAATGTCCGAGTGCCGGATGCATCACGAAGGTGGCCGCAGCCACTTCATGACTCGCCGGTTTGACCGGGACGACAGGGCGCGCAAAATCCACATGCAGTCCCTTGGGGCGATGCAGCACTTCGACTTCAACGATCCCGCCTCTTATTCCTATGAGCAAGCTATCCTGACCATCCGGGAGCTTGGTCTTGGAATGAATGTCGTGGAACAGCAGTACAAGCGCGCCGTATTCAATGTCGTTGCACGCAATCAGGACGACCACGTGAAGAACATCTCGTTTCTCATGGATCAGTCTGGGTCTTGGCGACTTTCACCCGCCTACGATATAGCCTATTCCTACAACCCCCAGGGCTCGTGGACCCGTGATCACCAAATGAGCTTAGCTGGGAAACGCAACGAATTCTCCCACGCAGACCTGTTGGCCTTCGCATCCAACGTAGGCCTGAAGGAAGCGAAAGCCCGGCAGGTAATCGACGATGTCTCGGGGTCGGTCGAAACGTGGAAAACACATGCCGAGAAGGCGAACGTCGATCCGGCGGACATCATCCGCATCGAGAAAACGTTTCGGCTGAAGCTACGAAAATAGACTTTTGTTTCCAGCCGGTTACGAAGGAGTCAGAACCGTAGGGTACTTGGTGAGCAGCTCTTGCTCCACACCAAACTTCAAAACATTGAACAAAGCTTCATGCGTTCCGGGTCAGTGGCCTGATCACGACACACCGCGGCCACGGCCTTTATTTACCGCATGCTTTCGGAGGTGAAAATGCTTGCCAAGTCCACCGTCATGCGGATCTCCAAAATATCAGCATTGGGCAGGTCATAAATATAAGCGTCGGGCTAAGTATAGCACTCCAAATGACTGTCTAAGGCGAACGTTCGCAAGGAAGAACAATTGCAGATTGGATTCGACAAGATATCAATTTTCCTGCTGTCATTTCTGCGGTGTAATCTGCCCAAAGGCTGAAGGCATCGTATCTAGTATGGCGGTAGGATTGAGCGGTGGTCAGCGTTTGGTGCAAGATATCCATGTTAAGTAGTATAGATATTCTGGTTCACTAATACTCAAATATTACAACGGAACCCGCTCAAACATCTTCGAAAAAACCTTCCTCAAGCCCTTCCCAGAACGCGAATATCGCTCGCCCGTTCAAAGCAGACCGCCAGCCATGTCGCGCGAAATCCTCACGATCAAGATCTTTTTCAAGCGTCGCTAGAAAAAGTCGCTTGTCCGCGTCCCGTTGGGTTGGTGTGCGATTGGCCACATGTTCCAAAACTCGCTCCAGTCGCACCGCCCTGCCCCGCCGGTCGGCCGCTCGGTTTGCGTCGGCCAACGCCGCCGCATCCTCTTGTGCAGCCACCTGCTTTGCCCGCTTCGCCGCCGCTGCTTGTGCCTCAAGTGAGGGTGCCTCAGGTTTTGCCTCCACATAATCATCCCGGATCGCTGCGCTTAAATACTGAGCAGCACTCCCTTTAATGGCCCCTGCCCTGCTCTTCGTTGCAACATAGGCAAGTTTTTGCACGACATATTCCTCTCCGTGTTCGGCTATCCATTGACGCGCCAACCGGTCCGAAACCCCCTGCCCCACAAGTTCGCCGTAAACATCGGACGTCCGCACCCCTTCGCTATCATCAATTTCGAACATCGCCAGTTGCGGGTTTTCCTTTATCAAAAACCGGATATGTGAAACTTTGCGTCCCTGTTTGCGAAACTCCGGGGTCACCATAATATTCGAAGTTTTGTTAACCTCAACGACTGCAGGTTTGATAATCTTAGCATTAAGATGCTTGAAGCTCTCGTAATACACACTGTCACTTACCCCCATCAGACGGCGAAACAAGTCAATTTCCCACCAACCGGTCGATCCGGTGCGCACAAATCTGAAACAGTTCTCATACAGCGCAAGCCCGTGGCCGCTTGTAAAGCGCCGCTGAATGTTCAAGTTAATTAGCGCGAAAATCTTTGGATCAAAGAGCTTTTCTGCTAGCGCGGGCGAATACGCGTATTCGCAAACACCCGCTTTCAACTTGGCGTAGGAAAGCAGGCTGGAAACTCCCCATTCCTGTTTACCATCTTTATCCAGCATATCCCATTCGGCGACAGTTTCCGCCAGAGACCGCAACGCGCTGCGAAGCGTATCAATGTCATTGGAATTGTACCCAATCATCAAACATAAGGTTTTGGCATCGATGGAATGGGAGGGTTTGGTAATTAGTTCATCATATGCGTTTAGCAGTAGTACATTTGATAACTTCCGCTGTAACAACGACAATTTGCCGCTGACGTGGATAGCCGCAACATTTTTTTTAACGCTATCTCGCCGTAGAGCCCCCGACAACCTGTCCCGGGGGATGGTATCTTCAACCTGTTTCATTCTGCTCGCCTGTTTTTCTTAAGACTGGCAGATAAGGAACCCTCAATCAACCCACTAATAGGTTCCTTTTGTAATTATCAGACTCCCGTATTTGGGTTCCTATACACCGAGTTTAGCCAGTATTGCCAAGATATCGTTTAGAAAATGCACCCATATTTCCTCTTTTCATGCAATTATCGACTCAAAATACTACATTCTAGGTCACCTGTACGCAGGTTCCCTATATACCGGATTCGGGTACTTTCTCCCCTGTAAACAGGTACCTTTCATCCCGAATACAGGTACTCTTCGCACTGTATTCGGGTCCGCAAAGTATTATAACTTATTGTTATTACATAAATATAATTCCGCAAAGAATCTAAATATACATAAATACTTACAACATATAAGTGACGTCTCACGCCTGTGTGTTTTCATTTATTTCATAATTTGGGGTGATCGGCGGTTTCGCGTGCGAAACCAAAGAACAGATTCACATTTACATTAGTATATGCCATAGTTCTTAGAATAAGCAGTATAACACCTGACATAATAGGATACCGGCAATGAGCAAAAAACAAGAACAGACGCAGCCTCCCTATATGAATCTTGATCCCGAGAGTGCCGCAGCGAAGCTAGGGGATCCTATCAACACACACCGATTCGCCCAAGCGGCATCGTTCTGTGCTAAAGGACGCTCTGATTTGGCTAAACGTGGGCACGCCCCGGACGGAAGGAAAAGCCTTCGAAAGTTCTCTACATGGGAAATCACTAAATACTTGATTCCTTTGGCTCCAGCGCATTTTAGACGCGTCCTAAAAAACCATCCTGAACTGCCACAGGGCGAGACGGAATCCGGTACTGAAAACGGTGCTAAGTGGTTTAGTCTTGAAGAAATTCTGATTCTTCGTGAACACTTTGCAGCAGAAGGAGTGGCGACAAAAGAATATAAGCCGTATAAGCCGGATGGTGCACCAGCCAAGATCACGGCCATTGCCAACTTCAAAGGCGGTGTAGGCAAGACTTCTACTGCAGCGCATCTGGCAATGTCAGCAGCGCTAGATGGCTACAAAGTGCTCGTTATTGATCTCGACAGCCAAGGGTCCATGACCTCCATTATGGGTGGCGAGGTGGAGGATGAGTGGTCCACTGTTTTTCCATTGATCGCCAAGGATTTTGCAAAAGCATTGGTTGCTGAAAACCAAGTCCGCGAAGCCGCTGGTGAGACCCCAATTCCTCTTGATGAAACCTTGCAGGAAGCTTTGAAAGTCACTGCATCGGAGGTAATCCAGAATACACATTGGCCGAATATAGACCTTATTGGAGCACAGCTAAATCTCTATTGGGCCGAATTCCAGATACCCGTTTGGCGGACTACCCTTCGGGGTTGGAAGTTGTGGGACGGGCTGACAAACTTCCTCGAAGACGAAGGTATTTTGGAAGAATACGATGTGATCATTCTGGACACCCCCCCTGCCCTCGGCTATTTGACGATCAACGCTTTAGCGGCGGCTGACATTTTACTGGTGCCCCTTGGCGCGTCGTTTCTTGAATTTGACTCCACGGGTCGTTTCTTTGACATGCTTTACACAACTTTCGCCTCGATTGAGGATGGCGAAAACGCTGCTAACCGTGCCGCCGGATTGCCCGAGGTGCGGTTTGAGTGGGATGTTGTCCGCGCGATAATCACGCGTTTTGATGCTAGTCAGCAAACAGAGTTAGCGAATGTCGTTCAGGCGTATTTTGGGGATTTCATGAATGCCTACCGTCAGGAATATACTGCCCTTGTTGGACAAGCTGGAGAGCAGGTTAACGGAATCTACGAAGCGGATTATCGAGATTTCAATCGGGAAACTTATGTTCGTGGGCGAGAAACGTTCGATAGGACTTACGCAGAGTTTAAGGAATTACTGATTGGTTGCTGGTGGCGGGATGCACATATGGATGAGGTAGAAAACAATGGCTAGACGCAGAAGATTGAACGCGCCAAGTGCAGAGGACTTAGCAAAAATAGCAGACGGTTTCGCTGCAGAACAGACGACCGGTAAACGACCTGCCGGACTTGGGCCGACGGCACCGATTGCACGGGTTGCTAGTGATGCCGCGGGGGTTTCAACCGAGGAGCGGATCAAAGCGGCAAAGTACGACGCAGCCAAAGAGCATGGATTGTTGGCGTTAAATATTCCATTGGATTCAATAACCGTGGACCATCTGAGCCGTGATCGAATGCGCGCCGACGACGACGAAATGAATGAACTGCGTCACAGCATTCTTGCACACGGACTGCGGATGCCAATTGAGGTTCTAGAACTGAGCGATGCAGATGGTCCCAAATACGGGCTTATTTCCGGCTGGCGAAGGTTGGCGGCCCTTCGTGCGTTGGATCTAGAAACCGGCAAGCCGGAATTCGCGCAGGTTGCGGCACTGGTTCGCAAACCCAAGGACGCCTCGGATGCATATATATCGATGGTTGAGGAAAACGAAATCCGGGCGGATCTGAGCCAGTTTGAACGTGGCAGGATTGCCGTAATTTCGGCGGGGCAGGGAGCGTTCGCGTCAGTGGAAGAAGCGGTTGATGCACTGTTCGCGGCGGGATCAAAGGCGAAGCGTTCGAAAATCCGTAGCTTTGCATTGATTTTCGAAGAGCTGGGTGATTTGTTGGCCTTTCCGACCCATATGTCAGAACGGGCGGGACTACGCCTGGCGGCGGCGCTCAAGGCTGGCAAGGGGCATAACTTCCGCAACGTTCTGGCCAACAATATCGCCGAGTCTTTCGAAGCAGAATGGAAGTTGCTTGATGGTCTACTTGTGGATCACGAGTCAGGTTTTAAGGTCAAGATAACCGAACGCCGAATTCCAAAATCTATAGAACATGGGGTTATCGAGCTGGCCAGCGGCATTACGATCGAGAAAATCAATTCCGATGGATATATTGATATCCGGTTTCGCGGAAAAAAAGTGGATAACGGGCTAGTAGATTCCTTGATGTTGGAGATTCAGGGATTGTTGGAGAAAGTTTAGGGTTTCGCACGCGAAACCCTAAAGTAAGATTATCCCGTGAATACTCGACATAACGGAAAATGCACATGATTACGACAGGTTGGCTCGCGAAGTGAATTTCCCTGTCCTGTCGATGAGCGGCACTGATGGAACGCTCATCCGAGTAGATCCGTCGCCGGATTATCCTGTAAATCCACGTCATCGTAATATTTTTGAGCCTGGGCGAGGGATTTGTGCAGGCTTAGACGCATGGCAGCCTGGATCGGGGTGCCGCGCAACGCTGCCTCGGTCAGAAAACCGGAGCGCAACCCGTGTGGAGAGGCAAAGTCTTCCGGGTATCCGGCTTTTACCAGCCGATATTTGACGATGGTACGGATAGCGTCGGGGTGCAGCTGACGTTTTAAGGGGCGGCGGGCTTTCGAAATCGGTCGGAACAGCGGCCCGTCTGTTATGTTTCCGGCTGCAATCCAGTCAACCAGCGCCTGCGCGGCCCGGCCTTTTAGAACCAGGCGCGGCGTATTGGACTTGCTGGTCGTCTTGGTTTCCAACAGCCGGATCCAGATAAAACCTTTGTCTTCAAACTCTTTTAGGGAAATATCTTCGAACATCAGGCCAGTGATTTCACTGCGCCGTCGGCCTCCAGAGGCCCAGCCCAACATTAATATGGCGCGGTCGCGCAATCCACGCAGGTTTGGACCGCAGGTAAGGAGCATTTTTTCGAGTACTTTGAGAGTGATCGGGTTTTGTGACTTAGGCTTTGGTGCACGGGCAGCAGCACGGCGGGCTTTGGCCCGGGCTTGGCGAATTTGCGGGGTCTCGAAGGGTGAGGGTAGGTTGCGCATGCGGTGAAAGGCTCGCCAGCTGGCGATACGGCGATCGAGGGTGGCCGGTGCAGGGCATTTGAGGGTTTTGCGCAGGCCGGCGCTTATAAGGGTTTTGGCAACGCTCTGAGCAGCGTCCACTTCAGTTAGATCCCGTGAATGATCGAGAAGGAAGCGCAGCGCCACGGCCTCGTCCTCAGGCCAGGCAAGAGGGGCCTCAAACGTCGCTTGCTTCCAGGCCTCGATGTAAATCAGATCGCGCTCATAAGCGCGCAGAGTGTTTTCCGGGGTGCCGCGGACATAGAGGTCCAGTAACGTGGCTTCGTCGGCCTTTGAAAGGGCAGGGGGTGTGGAGAGGATAAGCTGAGTCATAGCGGCGATTCTGACGGTTTTGGCGACGAAAATCAAGAGACGTGATAACTGGAGCTTATCACGCGTAATCGGCCACTTACAAAACTGCTTGGGTGAAGTGCAAAATAGGTATATTATGCGGCTAACAGTAAAATAGGATTGATAAGTAAGCATGATTGACGAAGACACAGAGGTTGAATCCGTTTATGACCGTGAGGATCAGACTGAAGACGAGCTTTGGTTCCTGCCGGGTGAACCGGAGGATCGGGCCCCGACCGATCTACCTTGGCCGTTGGCCAATCGCGCCGCACTCTTTGAGGCCCAAACTTGGCAGCGGGCCGAAGGAAGGCAGGGCCGGGGGCTGGCCGATGCGGCCAGCGCCTTTGCTCGGCTCGACGAGCGCTTGCGGGGTTTTGAATCCGGTGTTTCACATGGGTTGGCTGAGCGTCTAGTGCTTCTAGAGGTGGCGGATTTACTTTGGGCGCAAGGCGACCGTATTCCGATGGAGCGGATTGCTCTCTATCGGCATGCCCGTGAATCGACGCTTGCAAATGCGCAAGTCTTGTCGAGCGCCGACTGGGCCTTGCGCCGGATGGCTGCGCACCTGCAACCAACGGGCGGGCTGTATGCATTTTTGGGCCGTCAAAAGGTAGAAGAGGATGGTCTGGCCGAAATATCAACCCGCGCCGTTGGGGCGGGTTTTGAGGGGGCGGAGGCAGATTGGGTTGGCGTCTTGGAGCAAATGCGAAATGCGCACCCGATTACACAAGCGGCGGCGGCATACCACGCTTGGCGGATATTTGGATTGTCGGCGCCGGCGGATGTGCTCGAGGCGGCGGTGGCAGCTGGAAAAATTGGGGCGAAAGGCGCAAAGGCGCTCGGGTTTTTGCCAGTCGCCATGGGCGATCGATATGCTTTGGGGCAGGGGGGTACTCCGGCGGAACTCCTTTCCAGCTGGTATAAGGGCGTTGAAAATGCCTGTTTGCGGGGACTTATGCAGCTCGATCAACTCGAGTATTGGCGGGCGCGGGCCGTTCGGGAAACCGCGGATCTATCCGGTAAAACGCCGCCCTTGTTGATTGAAGCATTCGTGCAATCACCGCTTGTCTCGGCGGAGATGGCCGCAACAATAACCGGCGTCTCGAAGGCTGCGGTGCAGCGTAACCTGAGTAAGTTTGCGCACCGTGGTCTGATCCGCGAGATAACCGGGCAGGGGCGATACCAGTTCTGGATGGTGGCTTGACCTCCGAATGCTTGAAATGAATGGTATAAATGAATTCATGGGGCGGCATTAAAGTGCGACAGGCCCAGTTCTGGTGCAGATCGTAAAAAGCTCCTTAGGCGCGCTGATTAAATCATGAACGCACATTGAGCGGTGCCTTGTGCCGTTAATTATGACCTGTGTCTGTGGATAAGTCACGATTAAGGGCACAAAAGTTACCGAAATCGTCCCAAATGTGTTTTTGGGTCATAATTAACGGTGCGATGGTTCCGATCGGAACCCCTATTGCAATTCGGCCATAACTTCAGGTTCAGGTAACGCTTGACCTAGGATTTCGACCCACCATAGCTTGCCATTGGATTGCTGATACCACCCGTAACCCATATGGGTTGCCAGAGGGTCCAGAATGGATGCACGCGACGCTGGATCATCCAGCCATGTTTGCAAAACCAAAAACTCGCTCTTGAATGTTTCGGCGACGTTTTCACCCCGCACAATACCGTTGAAGCCTGCCCGTGTTGCACGTTCTTGTGGGGATGTGCGGTCTGATCCGAAGTTCCATGCACGTTGCTGGGCCTTCATATCGCGCGCATGCGTGTCGGCGGCTGCATTCAGCTCGGCGGACAGTTGCAACGGCTGTATGCCGCGTTCAACGCGCATTGCGTTGATGGCGTCAAGGTGACGTAAACGGATTCCGCCGGATCCGAAACTGGAGATGTCGCCGGACCGCGCGTTACCATCGTAAGTGCCCGTGGAAACCTCAGCACAGGCGGAAACTGTTAGAATAAGGGATATAAAAATAGCGCTTAAACGAAACATCGTGGTATTCCAGAAAACTATATCCGGACCTGTCTACAGTGAATGTTGATAGGATACAAATAGCGGATTTCCGCCCAACGATTTATTGATCTAGGTGTGAATTGCCTCGGGAGGACCAATCCCATATGGTGTACTCAAATAGAGATTGGGAAAGAAAATGAAAAAGAATGCTACACGTGCCTTTTCACGTCGCCAATTCACGGCAACGGCCACAGCATTTGGTATTTCGGCCCCTAGTATTATACTCGCACAGGAAGAAAATCCTGTATCAGAAAAGGTCGTAATACGTACAACCAACTATTCCATCCGCTCATGGGAAGGCTATTTTACGAATCTTCGAAATGGCGCAATTCTTGTAGATATCACAGGGCGCACGCTACACTATTGGCCTGAAGGCGGTGCATATCAAAATATTTATCCTGTTAGTGTTCCGCTTACGGAAGATCTTACACGTTTAGGTCGCACCAGCGTTGTTCGCAAACGGGTTGGTCCAGACTGGCGCCCGACTCCTTCGATGATTGCCCGTAACCCTGATTTGCCAAATTATATAGGCCCAGGCCCGGATAATCCGCTTGGAACACACGCACTTTATCTTAGCTGGCAATACTATCGCATCCATGGAACCAACGATACGCGCAAAATCGGGCGGCAATCGTCAAACGGATGTATTGGCCTTTATAACGACGATATTTCGGAGCTGTTCGAGCTCGCGAAAGTTGGTACACAGGTGTTGCTAATTTGACGCAGTAGAATCCTGTTTCTTATGCGATTCTTCTATAGTTGCAATGTCAAAAAGAGCCGTTAGAAGAACCCTGTAGTTTTCTGTGGAGACCGTTCAAAACTCTGGGGTCACGCGGCGGTTAGAAGCGGTAGTTGCAGTGCAAACATCTCATGTTGTTCTTGATTTATGTCAGAACGGACCGGTTCGTATTTCTGCTTTTCGGATAGATCGCCATTGATCATCGCTGCTCGCATCTTCAATATATAGTGGGCGCCCATTCTGCTCCATCGCATCTGCTGCCGTTTCACAAAACGCTTCGCGATAACGGCGTTGACACTCGCCTCAGCGGCTTACGTGGCAATCCGTTGACCGGCTCTGTGGCACGCGCCGTAGTTGGCCACAGAGCTTCGGTTGCGCGATATATAGGTTTGTAGCCTTTTGAGAAGCTTGCCCGTACGTATAGCCCACAGACTATTGGCTTTACGTACGGTTCTGGTTGCCGCTTTTGCCCTGGGTCAGCATTCCCGGCTTCTTGCTCGGGTTGTTTGAAGTCCTTCTCTACGGCTGGTTCGTGGTTTTGATCTTCCGGTCATTATTCAACTTTTTCGCGAAAAGGTCACCGCTATGAACACGATGGTTAAAACTACCCAGTCACAACAAGTTGAATTAACGCCCGCGCCCATTAACACCGCCGTCGATACCATTGTCGACACCGCGAAAGTAGCGGTGGCGCAAACCTATGCGCTGGATGCTTTCGAACGCTGGATATTGTTTCTTGACACACTGCATAAAGCCGCCCTCCCCGCAGACCAGGCAGAATTCAGTTACCTTTTTCTTCAACGCGCTTCTGCAGCGATGGACGCGCACACCCAAAGTGTTCAGGCTCACTCCGATGTCAGCCGCGACTGCTTTGCGCGGCTCGTTTCGCAAATCGACACGTGTCAGCAATTCGAACTGCGAGGGCTCAAGCTTTTGCATTGCAGCAGCGATGCAGATGCAGGCGGGTTCTTCAGTATCTGTAGTATTTGGCTGCGTTACTTTGGTCCCAATGGCATATGCCTCCGACCCGTGATTTCGGGTCGCCCGCCGTCGATAATGATCCGTTAATGTGTGCCTTAGGCTAACGCCGAGCCAGGCATCCAGACGATCACCACTCTTGATCGAGTCATAATTGCGCAGCACTTTGACGCAGAAGTCCTGAAAGACGTCCTCGGCATCCTGCGGACTGTTCAAGCTTCGCCGGAGAAATCCAAGGTACTGGTTACGGTATTCGATGAGTTTGGCCTCAGTATCATCGCGCGAGACTTCCATCACTTGGTGATTTGGTTTAGCTAACATTTTTCGCTCCTTTCACATGGTTTGATGCAGCACCGAAAATCGATGCTGGCAGTTAGGCCTGTGAAAAGATGCGAGGCGGGCGGAAGAAGATAAATTCAACGCCAGATAGTTTGTATTTTTCCCTAAGAGGGGTTTCTGGAGCATTGGCCAAACCGACCAGCACTAGGTCAATGTTAGTATTGATCACATGTAAGCAAGTATGCGCAATATGGCTTTTCGTGTCTGTCGCGGATTGCGTCGGCCTGTCATCGGCAACACCCGTGCTAGCGGCCAAACCGAAGGTGGTTTGCGAAAGAGTAATACGATGATCAATCTCAGGTGGCATCGCAAAAGCAGGAAAAAGAAGAGTTAATATCGCCTCAGTGACCACCACCATCTGCAACCCAATAGTCCATTTTTTCTTCTCCGATCTGAACAATTACCATTTCTTTCATATCTATCACATACTGAAATAGACTTTTCACATTGGTAGGCACTGATCTGAATCAATCTCCAAAATCACCGCCATCCATGTTTTGCCCAGTGGTCTCGACGATTTTTACGAATATTTTCACATTGGCGCTTTCGAGTTAAAATCATCGGTGCGCCTACAATTCTTCTAATCCAGAAAATCAGGACCAGCATGTCCATTCCAGTTGCAAATACGCTAAACCGCGGCCACATCTGTCGCATCTTGGCCAACCCGATCTATACAGAAAGTGCCTACATGTGTGGGCGGCTTAAAAATGGCAACTCTGTCGGATTCGATTGCTAGCCGAGCCCGCCATCCTCGGCTGCATGCACTGATCCTGGAGGAATGGAGGTCGATTGGGAAGGACGTAATCTGAGTGACGCGAACCTGAGCGGGGCGATATGGATCAATGGAAGGATATGCGCTGCGGGTCCGGTTGGAACCTGCGACTAGTCCGCAAACAATATCAACACGGGTGACTTACCATTCGCGCACGCGATGCGAATGTCCGCTTTGTGTGTTGGTTTCAACAGGTGGCCGCAACACTATAATCTTTAAGAAAAGATGGAGTGTTAGTTATGAAGTATCGCCGTCACCATCATCAACTCTTTGCTTACAGCTGCCTCTCCGTGCATTATGTGTGTTACTGTGCGAATTGGTCGGAGTGCCGCAATGCAATTTCCCTACGTCCTACTCTTATTTCTGGTCGCAAACACATCTATGGCCGATCTGCCGGATATCATCGACGATTTCCGCTTCGCCAACGTGATTGCACTTGGAGAAATACACGACAATCCACAACATCACATTTTACAATCCGAGATTACAGCCGCCATCGAACCCAGCGCGCTGGTGTTCGAAATGTTCAGTTCCGAACAAGCCGAGACTATCAACACATTTAGATTGGAAGGCGAGCGGATGGATGCTTTGTCCGACGTCTTCGAGTGGCATAAAACCGGCTGGCCTCCCTTTGAGCAATACTCGAAAATTATTAAGTCCAATCCGGAAGGCGTTGTCTTCGGGGCCGCCGTTCCGATTGACGATGTGCGTGATGCTATCTTCGAAGGGGCAGCGGCTATCTTCGGTGTAGATGCGCGGGTTTATGGCCTTAACCTTTCGCTTTCACCCGAAGAACAAACTGCTCGCGAATCCAATCAGTTTGAGGTGCATTGTGGAGCCTTGCCCGAAGAGCAACTTGCCGGAATGGTCGAAGCGCAACGGTTGCGGGATGCTGTACTCGCCGACACGGTTGTTCGCGCGTTAGATCAAGTCGGCGGACCTGTCATCGTTATTACCGGGAACGGCCATGCTCGCGAAGATTGGGGGTTTACCGCTGTTCTGAAGAGCTTTGCACCGGATATTGTGATTATGACGTTAGGCCAATTCGAATCCGAACCGGAGGAGCCGCAGCCATTTACACATATATTAGTCTCAGAGCCGGTAGATCGTGAGGACCCGTGTCTGTATTTTCTGGATTAGTCCACGCAAACAATTCCATTCTGGATAAGTGCGCTTTACTCAGCACAATAGTTGGGGTTCGCTGCAGGGCAGGATAGCCAATTTACCTGCGATATCCACCCATCACACACCCCTGTACTTCTGTCACGCTGTTCGTTTCGTCCCGGTGTAGCCAGCCTGGGTTGGCTAGCGCACTATTGATGCACCGCCATCAACCTTGGCAATTATACTCAAGCTGTGCGCGGTGGTGCTGAGGCGCTGGATAGAGCATATCAAGGGAGTTGAGTTTGTTGATAGAAATGGTCACGAAATTTTCGACTTAGCCGTCAAAAGTTTGATAATATCCTTATAAAGAAACTGTTTATTGACCAAATCCAATCCAGCGGCTTCTAGATAATGTTCAGTATTGCGGTTGAACTCAGCACCGTATGCGAAACGCACCCAGGGTGCCCATAATTTCATGATAAAACGGCGCAGTGGGTTTTCTGAATACGCGTATTCCAGAATGTGAATTGTGCCGTCAGGGCGGCAGACTCTGGCCAGTTCTCTTAGGGCAGGCAACTGGTGCTCGGTGTCAAGAACGCAAAAAAGGAATGTCGAGACTACTGCGTCGAAACTATTATCGGTAAAATTCATCTCCATAACGTCCATTTCGCGCAAATCGACTTTTGTTCCGAGTTTCTCCCTGCGCTGTCGAGCACGGCCTAACATGGCAGGGCTAAGGTCTATTCCAAAAACCTTTGAGGCCACAGGATAAAAAGGGAAATTTCTGCCCGTGCCGACACCTGCATCAAGTATGGTACCACTTACCCCTTTAAACATCTCTCGACGTAGTGGTTTGTAGCGGCCATGTTCAAAAGGTAGGTCCAAGATGTCATAAAGTCTGGAGATGCGATTATAGGTTTTCTGTTTAAGCAAAATAGTCTCCTAGAACATGCTAATTGATATCAATCTAGCGGCTAATCTGTACTTTTGATTGGCTTGACGCTGAAGATTGTTCAACCATGCTTTACGCCTCAATTGTTTAGCTAGGCAAATGTACACAATCAATACTTAGAGCGCCTGAAAAAACTCTAGGCAACCACCTGGCCGCAGGTGTGCTAATTCGATCCAGTCAAATCCCATTACTTGATAAATGCAGATCCACTCCCCGCGTCACCGCGTTTTAAATTCGCTATTGCACGCCAAACGTCATTTCCCTTTTTGTAGTCATTTTTATGAACTTCTGCCCATATTTTAAGGACGCAGAATACTCTCAGAATCGCAATAAAGCATCGAAATACCCAGCTGTGTTTTTCTGAAGGTTTCGATTTTCGGAAAGGCACGAATATGTAACTTTATTGGCTAACAAATAGAACCAATGGCGAGACGATACTGGTCGAAGTAGAAACCCAATTGGTGCTTCCGGCCGATTCCTGCCTTTCGATCAGGACAGGTAATGCTGCGCTGCGGCCTGCAAAAGCTGTTCTCTGTTTGCGTTAAATTCAAGGACTTTGGGTTCTGGTCTTTCGGGGTCGTGGGTTTCTCCGAAGTCGGTTTTCCCGCTTCATGATGGCGTCCGGGAGATGATCGGCCAGAATGTTATTCGCGACGTTGGAATTTTTCCACCTCTACCGCTTTAGGTTGGCTTGACCCGCCACCGTCGCGAAGGACGTTGAACCCACCCATGATCTTTCGGGCAGGTATTCGAGTATTCGTTTAGGCGCCACTCTCCATGTTTGGACCAACGACCCCATCCATTGCGCCGAATGCAATGCATGGTTACCGCGATCTTCCGCGATTTCGCGACGGCAGCTTTCTTGAAACCTTTTCGCTCATTCAGGCGCGTAGCCTAGGCCAACTACTGTCATTGTGCCGTTAATTACGACCCAAACTTGTGGATAAGTCATAATTAAGGGTACTAAAATGACTGGAAACGGTCCAGATGTGTTTTCTTGGCATAATTAACGGCACAACGACAGTAGTTTAACCGATTTTAGCTTCCAATTGCCGGCGTTGTAAATCCGGCATTGACTAACGCATCATACACCAGTTTGTCGCGACCATAGATATCATGACGGAACTGCGCTTCACCGTCCCTGTTAATCCAGGCGGTTCGGTAAACAATGTGAACAGGGACCGGCTTGGCTAAATTAATCTGTGTTTCCTCACCCGAGCTTAAAATGCTTTCAAACAATGATTTCGGGTCGTTTGTTTGAAGCGACAACAGTGCATGTGCAAATTCCAGTGGCTTTTGCACACGGACGCATCCGTGGCTGAAGGCACGGGCATCTTTAGTAAACAGGCTTCTAGCCGGTGTGTCATGCATATAAATATTAAACCGGTTCGGGAACATGAATTTCACACGACCCAACGCATTTCCGGAACCAGGTGTTTGCTTCAAGAAAAACGGGAAGTTGTCTTCAGTGAAGTATGCGTAATCGAGTCTCGAAGAGTCAATTAACTGACCTGAAGAACGAACCATCATTTGAATATTCTGGCGTAACAAGACCGTTGGATCGGAACGAAGTTGTGGGAGGTATTCTTCGGTAGCAATGCTGTTTGGAACATTCCAAGACGGATTGATGACCATATGTGTCATTACATCTGAAAACTCGGTGGTCTGATATTTATTTTTACCTACTACAACACGAAAACTCAAAGTAGGCTTGCTGTCGTCAATTATTGATGCCCTAAAGTCAGGAATATTCACATAAACGTGACGATCCCCTAGATCGTAATTCATCCAGCGCAAACGCTCAAGATTGACGATAACCTGCTTCAGCCGTTCGTCCGGCTGTGCGTTTATTGAGGTCAATGTCTGAGGGCCAATGACACCGTCGGCATTTAGACCGAAATCCTGTTGGAATAGTTTTACGACCTCCACCAGCGCGTTATCATATTCAGGGGATGTCAGATCTGTTGGTTCGTACCCACGCTGATCGAGACGCAGGCGCAAAGCAGCGACGCGGCCACTCGAATTACCAAGTCTTAGGGTTCTGCCATTCGGAACAACCGGACCCCATCCATTTGAAGAAATCAGTGATTCTAGTTCGGCTTTCAACTTTAACATCTCGGCGTACTCGGGCGAAGATGGCTGTAGGGTTTTGTAATACGCCGACTTATCTGCGGCATCGGCAACAGCGTCCAAAAGATCGGAAGTTTTCGGAACATATCGCGTCGCATACATTTCGTCATGGTCCGCGCCTGGATTTGGAATGCCACGTGGATCAAGCATACCGGCATTCAATTCTTTGGCAAACTTCACATAGGATTGCGCCGCAATATACTCTAACAAAGCAAAGTCTTCAGGAGTGTTCGCAGCCACCCACAAGGCTTCAAGTTCAGCTGTGTTATATCGGGACACTGACATACCGTGTTTTGGAGCTTGTTCGATAGCGGTAAGCAAGGCGAGCATCGAATCCGTTGTTCCGTCAGCCCAAATTGGTTGGTAAGCCTGCGCGGCATAAAACTTCTTGAGTTCAAGTAATTCCGAGCCACCTTCCTCAAGATAATCGTGCAAAGCTGTGACGAATTGTTGTCCGAGGATTGGCTCAACAATCAAAGACCCAGACTCTTCGCTTGCTATGTTTTGCGCAAATACAAACGTTCCGAAACCCATCGTTGAAATGAGTGTAGCCAGAAAAATATTTTGTAAAGCAATTCCGTGACTAATTTTATACATTGCTGCCCCTAAACTACTAATTTTATAGATTTAATGCCACACTACACCGCAAACTAAATGACTTCGACTTATAACTCTCGTCTAAAGTAGAATATTACCAGTGTGAGATAATAATGACATATCAAAAAAACTGATCGAGACCAAACGCTGGTTGATCACATTTGCGTCAGAGTCGCGGGTTTTCGCTTGCAGAAAATTTAACCCAAACTGCAAATTGGCAACGGAGTCGTTTTTGCATAAACGAAAGCGATTACGCAGACAAACAATGTCTGCTGACAAAAGCGACGCGTTGTGAAGAGGCAGCCAAATTTGAAAATCTATGATTCAAGAACGTCACGGCGTAGCCTGTTATGGGTTCTGTCGCAAAGGTTTTGCTTGGTATCACCTTGACATTAACGGCCCTCAAAGAGACGCTCCGCACAAACGGAGATTTACATGCTATTAGCCTTACCCTTCCCGAATATTGATCCCGAAATTTTTGCAATTGATATTTTTGGATTCCACTTAGCGTTGCGCTGGTATGCGTTAGCCTATATCGGCGGTCTGCTGATCGGCTGGCGAATAATAGTGCATCTGATGAAACGGGAAACCCTGTGGAAATCTTCCCCACCAATGGCACCAATCAAGGCCGAGGATCTGTTAACATGGCTGATACTTGGTGTGGTCTTGGGTGGACGGTTTGGTTTTGTCTTATTCTACCAGTCAGAATACTATTTCGCCAATCCGGGTGAAATCCTGAAAGTTTGGCAAGGCGGTATGTCCTTTCATGGCGGGTTCGCGGGCGTAATCGTTGCGACCATCCTCTATTCATGGCGGTATAAACTTCCCTTGTGGTCCGTTGCCGACGCCATCGCGGTTGCTTCACCCGTAGGGCTTCTCCTCGGCCGCATAGCAAACTTTATCCGCCCAGAACTTTGGGGGCGCCCCACAACTGTGCCTTGGGGGGTTGAATTTCCGGGTGCCGATTGTCCTGACACATGGTTATCGATCTGCACCCGTCATCCCAGCCAATTATACGAGGCCGGTTTGGAAGGCATCGTTCTTGGCCTTGTAATCTGGTGGTTGGTTGTGCGCGGTCGCGCCCTCTTTTTCCCCGGCAGGATCACAGGCGTATTTTTCCTTGGATACGGCTTGGCACGCATGTTCGTTGAAATGTTCCGTCAGGCAGACGCGCAATTTGTCTCGTTGGATAATCCGTTTGGGTATGTCCTTCACATCGGTAACGCAGGCCTGACACAAGGCCAAATCCTTTCGCTGCCGATGGTTCTCATCGGTATAGCCCTGATATTCTGGAGCCGCAGAAACACATGACCGCACTTACCGAAGTTATCAAATCCCGCATTGCCGAGGCTGGCCCGACCAGTGTCGAATGTTGAAATGGCAAGAGTTAGAGAACAAGGGTGCCATTCCTCAATATTATATTGAAGTTACCTATTCTTTATCTTCTCGAGCTTGCGCAACCAAGGCCTTCATTTGATCGAGTTGGATGAGACCTGGCGCCGCATTTTGACCAATAATAAATGAAGGTGTTCCAGTGAAACCTAGCTCTTCTGTCAGTGTCATAGACATGGCGATGTGTTCATCAATTTCTGGTGCAACCATATCGGCAAGAAGATTATCGATGTCTAATCCAATTTCTTCTGCAAGTTTCAAAACAGAATCTTCCGTAGCGCGCGGTAAAGACATTAACGCCCAATGGAATTCCTCGTATTTGTCCTGTTTACGCGACGCCAGTGCGGCGCGTGCGGCGAAAACGGAGCCATCGCCTAGAATTGGCCATTCTCGATAAACCAAACGAACTCCATTGTCTTCTTCAATCAGTGCTTTGACGATCAGTGCAGCTCTTTTGCAGTAAGGGCAATTGTAGTCAAAGAATTCTACTACGGTTACATCTCCATCAGGATTTCCAAGCACTGGCGCGTTTTGATCGCGCTCCAACACGTCTTTACGTGCCGCAATTACCTGTCGAACTGAGGAGGCTTGTGCCTGTCGTTCGCGAAGTTGCAAAATCTCGAATGCATCGGGTATTATTTCCGGGTTGGCTAAGATGGCTTCTAAAGCCAATTCCATTATTCGATCTTCTTGTTCTTTGGTAAAGGATTGGGCTTGTACGATATTTGCAAATGCAAACATTGAGATGAAAACGGCAATTATTGTATTCTTCACTTGGATGCTTCCTCTTCAGCTTTTGAACGTTCTTGTTGAGAGATTTTAGCCCGTTCGGGCCACGTAGATTTGATAAACTCCAAAACGGATATGATTTCAGAATCGCTCAAAACCTCTGCGAAGGCCGGCATACCGCTGTTGAAGCCGGTAACTCCGCTTAAGGCCAAGGCCGCGCTTCCACCCAGTTTTGTGTAGTCAAATAATAACTGGTCAGAGTGGTGCCACGTATGTCCATCTTCATTATGGGGTGGTGCCGGCAAAGATCCGTCCGACTTGCGTTCCCGCCAATTGGGTTGGCCTTCAAGATTGACGCCATGGCAGGAAGCGCAATTCTGCGAATAAAGTTTCGAGCCCGCGGTTGTTTGGGCCAAATGTTTTTTTGTTTCGTAGCTTGCAAAAATAAGTAGACCCACAGCCGATAGAATTATTGAAGCTGTTACAGCAAGTGCGATATATTTGGCGTATCTCAAGTTTAGTTTCATTTATATTACTTTGATCCACGTTTGCATGCCAGCCGCTGTATGTTCCAGCATGTGACAGTGTAGTAACCAGTCACCTGGATTGTCGGCTACGAACGCGATCTCCGCGCGCTCGTCTCGTTCAACAAGAAGTGTGTCACGCAATGGGCCTTGCTCGCCATTTGGTTCTATTTTCCGGAAATGAAACCCGTGCAAATGCATGGCGTGGGGGAAGGCTGTATCGTTGATGATGCGGATGATTATAGTTTCGCCTTTTTCGGCCTCTAGTAAGGGAACGTCGGGAAGACCGACTGCGCCGTTAAAGGCCCAGAATTGCCCTTTTGAGGACAACTGGCTCATACTCTGCATCTTCCCCGCCATCATCGCCTCGCGCATACGGCCCATCGCACCGCCCTCCATCAACAGGTCAACGCGTCGCGCTGTTTGGAGGTCCCCCAGAGCGGGGACAGGATTTTGCGGCAAACTTTGCGACTCCTTCAATCTGGACGGACGAGCAACCCCGTCTACGTGGAATGACGCAAGTCGGAAGGTGTTGCCGCGGTCATGCATCACGAGAGCACCCTTTTCACCGGCAGCAGCTGTGACGTCTACTATCAGGTCCGCCCGTTGTGCTGGCGCCAAGGTTAATTGGTTGGCGGTAAAAGGTTCATCAAGTGGTTGACCATCCAAAGCGACAACCCATCCCTGTAATCCCTCAACTTCAAGATTGAATATTCTCGAATTCGCAACATTTACGAGTCGTAGACGTAAACGTTCATGCTGTCTAACTGCGTGATCACCTGGTGCACTACCATTTACGGTGATCCAATTGCCAATTCGACCACCGTGCGACCAATCCATCAATTGGCCAAAACTTTCGTCGATTTCCGCTTCTTGTGTAAGTCTCCAATCGTCAATCAAGAATATTTCATCTTGGTCAACCTCTGGCGGATTAGATTCTTCGACTATCAGGGCCCCGTATAATCCTCGAGCCATCTGTTCCCACGTTTTGTTGTGTGGATGATACCAATAGGTTCCGGCGTCCGGAACGGTGAAATCGTAGTCGAAGGAATCTCCGGGCGCTACAGCTTCTTGTGTAAGACCAACGACCCCATCCATTGCATTTTCAATACGTATTCCGTGCCAGTGTATCGACGAGCCTTGCGGCAAATCGTTGAAAAATTTTCTTGAAACCTTTCTTCCTTGTGGAACCCGAATAACGGGGCCGGGAACGCCCCCCTCGTACCCCCAGATATCAGTCTCCGGGAAGCCTTCAGGAGCTATGTGTTGCAATCCGGTACGAGCCCTTAAGACCCTTCTAGCTTGCGCTATCGAAATATTGGGCATCAACGTTGCAGCCGCAGTACTTGCGAGAAAGTTACGTCGCGTGATGGTCATTCTTGTTGATCCCCTGATATAAATACGTTGCGCTCACAAAATAGCCTATTTGCTATTGCTGCGTACGCATTGCAGCTGCCTATTTCTCGCAGGTTTAGTTGTCTTTCCCGCCGCAATACTGCGCTCTTTAAGTTCGATCACGATACCTTCAATTCAATTTAGTTTATCCCGTTTGCTGACTGCACTTCACGAATATATTTTGTGATCCAACGGATCTTGGCTTCTGTTATGCCTTCGACTGGAGGCATGTTACCAAATCGCCAATGATGTGAAGTAACGCCATTGTTGGCCGCCAACGCGAACGACATGTCGCCATGGTGACCCGGTTCATATATTTTATGAATTAATGGCGGGCCAGAATCTGTACCTGCTGCGTTCTTGCCGTGGCAAGCTGAACAATTTTCATTGAACGCTATTTCTCCACTTAACCCGATCTGACTTAGCTCAGGAACAATGATTGAGTCCGCTTTTGGGGCTGGAGCTGCGGAGCCGGCACCGTGTGATGCGGCATTTACTATCGGTACTGCGCGATCAGGTGGAGTGGTCATCCACCAAAAAGATGCCGCCATAGCAACGGCTATTACCGCAACCCCAATCCAAAGAGTTTTTCCCATGATGATTTTGTCTTTCCTGTATTTTGAACACCCAAATTAGAGCAATGCGTAACCCTTCCCCTAACCGGAAGGTCAAGTGGAATATTTGAGATATTCGACGATAATTTAATATGTTCGCTAAAGAAGTTGAGCGTTTCCTGCTATAAATGCTCTTCAAAATTCTTGCACCCATTTATAGCGCCAAATCACGCTGATTTCGCTAAGGTTTCTTTCACTTCTGCCTGTCCAAGCAAATCGTTTGCAAGGTCTTTTAGTATTGGGCAGTCGGGCCTGTGATCTCCCGCACAAGATTTTACCAGTAGCGTCAGGGTCGCACGCATCGCCTCCAATTCACTTATTTTGGCATGAATCTGTTCAAGGTGCTTTTTGGCAATGTTTTTTACATCAGCACTTGCACGGGCGTCATCTGCGTAAAGCTCCATAAGGTTTCGACAATCTTCGATTCTGAAACCAAGTGATCGAGCACGGCCTAAGAACGCGAGTTTGTGAAGGTCGCTTTCGCGAAAAGCGCGATATCCGTTGGTATCACGTAATGGTTTAATTAAACCAATTTCTTCATAATAGCGGATCGTTTTGGCTGGCAGGCCAGACATTTGCGCCACTTCTCCAATGTTCATTTTCGTCTCCTTTGTTTATGTTAAGCGATCTCGTGGCGATCGTCATTCGGCCGGCACGATTGCTCCAAGATTTGATGTTACGCTGTCTTGCTTTTGGATTTTATAAGGCGGCTTAAACGCCCTTAGCCGTAATGCGTTCGAGAGAACAAAAACGCTGGAAAGCGCCATCGCTCCAGCTGCAATCATTGGCGAGAGCAGCAAACCATAAATTGGATATAGAGCCCCGGCAGCAAGCGGAATAAGCAAAGTGTTATATCCGAATGCCCAGAACAGGTTTTGGCGAATGTTCCGCATAACCGACTTGCTTAGCGCAAGTGCATTTGGCACGGTCATGAGGTCGCCAGACATCAACACCACATCTGCGCTTTCTATTGCGACATCCGTACCCGTTCCGATCGCTATACCTACATCAGCCGAGGCCAGCGCAGGGGCGTCATTAATTCCATCTCCGACATAAGCAACCTTGCCGCCCATTGCCTTCAGGCTTTCAAGGGCAGCCACTTTGCCTTCGGGAAGAACTTCAGCCACCACTTCGTCAATTCCAAGCTGTTTTGCAACGGCGTTTGCTGTACGTTCATTGTCACCTGTGATCATGGCCACCTTCAAGCCAAGATCATGTAGCGCCTTGATGGCAGCCGGAGTAGTTGATCTGATTGCATCTGATACAGCCAGCACCGCGGCAACATGTCCGTCAATCGCGATAAAGAAAGGTGTCTTGCCATTTTCGCCCAACTCAGCACTTTTGGTCTCCAGATCACCCAAATAGATCCCAAGACGGTCCATAAAGCGATCTGCTCCGGCCGCAATTTCGTGGCCTTCAACGGTTGCATGAATTCCATAGCCAGGCACTGCTTCAAAAGAAGTTGCTTTAGGCAATTGAAGTCCCCGTTCGATCGAAGATTCAACAATTGCTGTGGCAATTGGATGCTCGGAGTTTGTTTCAGCGGCAGCAATCAGAGTTAATACGCGCGCTTCGTCGAAATCGTCAGCAACATATAAGTCTGTCAACCGTGGCGCGCCTTCTGTCAGCGTACCCGTTTTATCTAGCGCAACGATTCCGGCTTCGTGCAAGGTCTGAAGCGCGTCACCTTTACGAAATAATACTCCCATTTCTGCGGCGCGGCCGGTTCCGACCATAATTGACGTCGGCGTTGCTAGGCCCATTGCACATGGGCAGGCAATAATAAGAACCGCAACACCGGCAACTAACGCGTAGGTAATAGTAGGCGATGGCCCAAAGAAGAGCCAAACAAGAACGGTTAACGCAGCAACACCCATTACAGCAGGTACAAACCAAAGAGTTACTTCGTCTACAAGCGCCTGTATTGGTAGCTTGGCACCCTGTGCTTCCTCTACCATTCGAATAATCTGCGCCAACACAGTGTCTGTTCCAACGCGCGTTGCGCGGAAGGTAAAAGTGCCGGTTTTATTTATTGTGCCACCGACAACTTCGGCACCTACGGATTTCTCAACAGGGATTGGTTCACCCGTGATCATTGATTGGTCGACGTAGGATGATCCTTCGGTCACTTCCCCGTCGACGGCGATTTTTTCTCCCGGACGCAGAATTATAAGGTCGCCCAACTTTATTTCGTCAACTGGCAGCTCCAAGGTTTCGCCATCGCGCAATACGCGTGCGGTTGTGGGGCGCAAGTTGACGAGGTGCCGGATAGCAGCACCTGTACGCCCTTTCGCACGAGCTTCAAGCCAGCGGCCAAAGAGGATTAGCGTAACTATTACTGCAGCCGCTTCGAAATAAACTCCGCGCGATGCGACCGGAAGTAGTGAAGGTATAAAAGTAGCGACTACAGAATATGACCAGGCGGCTGACGTGCCAAGTGCAACCAGTGAGTTCATATCCGGAGCGCGACGATAAAGGGCGGGAAATCCCTTGATCAGAAAGCGACGCCCCGGTCCGGCCATGATAAAAGTGGTTAGAACAAATTGGAACATCCAGCTAACCTGCAGGCCAACGGTCCCCTCGATCAGGCTTCGAAATGTCGGCAACAGATGCTCGCCCATCGCTAATAAGAATACAGGCAATGTCAGAACGGCGGCAATAAGGGTGTCATTCCGAAGATGCACGATTTCCTCATCACGTTTTTCGTCGCGCTTTTTGGAGTTGTCAGATTCTGTTGCTCGGGCATCGTAACCCGTATCACGAATTTTCGCGATTAACTCTTCGATACTAATAAGACCGCTGCCATACTCTACCCGGGCTGTTTCCGTTGCCAGATTGACGGAAACACCGACAACACCGGGTGACGCGAGAAGTGCCTTTTCTACACGTCCAACACAGGATGCACAGGTCATCCCCTCGACTTGTAGGGTTACATCGTCGCTTGGTGTTTCGTACCCGGCCAAACGAATTGCTTCAGCTATCTGTTTGGCTTCGGCAGGGGCGGTGTAACTGACTTCGGCAGTTTCTGTGGCCAAATTTACAGCAGCTTCGTTGACACCAGGAACAGCGATGATCGCTTTTTGCGCGCGACCAACGCAAGAAGCGCAGGACATGCCTTCAATCCTAAACCGAGAAACCGTCAATTCGTTTGGTGTGCTTTGCAAAATTTTATCGATCACGGCGGCCTCCATATTGTTAAGTTGAGTCGGAATGTAGCCCTTCCAGTTACTGGAGGGTCAAGGGGAAAAGTCAGCCTCGGCGTATTTTTTTGGAAAACTTCTTGACCTTCCAGTCGGGGAACCCGACAACCTATGCTCAAACATTGAAAGGAGCCCAATATGTCAGCTTTTATTATCCCTGAAATGACCTGTGGTCACTGTAAAGCAACAGTCGAAAATGCGATCCATGAATTGGATGCGGCTGCCATCGTTACCGTTGATTTGGATGCACATCGTGCAGATGTGGACACTCAGAGTATCAATTCCGAACAGATCGTTGCAGTCCTAAAATCTGCGGGTTATGACGCCGAACCGGCTACGGCTTAATCAACCGTAATAATTCGATTAATCTTAAAGCGCACCAAACCGCATTTTCGTATCGGTTTGCACTAAAATGGTTATCTTTCTGTGAAATCGCTACTTCTTACGATTTTAATAATCGCGATTACATTTCCGGCAATTAGCCGTGCAAGTAGTTCCGAGCCTTACGCTTCGGTTGCAATGGAAGCGCGCCTTGTCACGGCACAAAACGGCGTTGCACCGGGAGCAGGAAATATATCTGGCGGGCTATATGTCAAATTGTCAGAGAATTGGAAAACCTATTGGCGGACACCGGGCGAAGTCGGCATTCCTCCGTCGATTGACTGGACCGGATCCGAGAATATTGCAAATGTGGATTTTCTGTGGCCCGCACCAATTCGTTTTCGCGCTTTTGGCATTGAGAACTTCGGATACAAAGACGAGGTACTCTTTCCTCTTAACATAACGCTGGAAACGGCAGGAGCGCCCGCTCACTTAGAAGGGCGGGTCCAAATGCTGACCTGCAGTGTCGTTTGTGTACCGCAAGATTTCAATCTGACCCTTAAACTTGATCAAAATGGCGAGTTCGACCCAGAATCAGCCGCGCAAATTGCCAACTGGTTAGCACTTATCCCCGACGACGGTTTGGCAAACGGATTAAAAATAGATTCCGCCGCCTTGGTTGATGAAGGGGAGGAGGTACTAGTGGTCTCGGTTTTAAGTGAGACGCCATTCAAATCTCCCGATGTGTTTCCAGAATTTACCGAACTGGCAACGTTTGGACCGATCGATGTAAGATTGGGGGATGGAGGTCGCCTACTGTGGGCTAAAATCCCCATAACATCTCGCGAAGAAAACGACCGTAAATTGAATGTAACGGTAACCGACGGGGCGCGTGCCGCAACCATGCCAGTACAGTCGTTAAGCGACGTTCCTGCAATTCCGCCTTACGTGCCAACGGTCAGTGCAACGACCTTTGGGCAGATAATACGGATGTCTATTATCGCTTTTTTTGGTGGGTTGATCCTTAACATCATGCCCTGTGTTCTTCCGGTTTTGTCTATAAAGTTTTCTTCGGCGATTAAGGCTGGGCAACAAAGTCCGGGGCGCGTTCGCGGTGGATTTCTAATGTCAGCGGCAGGAGTCATGATGTTTATGTGGGGGCTAGCAGCGGCTACGTTGCTTGCGCGGACATTAGGGCTGACAATTGGATGGGGGCTTCAATTCCAAAGTCCGGTCTTTCTGGCGGCGATGATTGCTCTCCTGTTCCTTTTTGCAGCTAACCTTTTTGGTCTATATGAATTTCGATTGCCTCAGGGGATTACAACGCGGCTTGCGAAAACCTCGAGCCAACCAACACTTGCCGGAGATTTTACGACAGGTGCATTTGCCGCCGTTCTGGCAACGCCTTGTTCAGCGCCGCTGCTAGGCACGGCAGTGGCCTTTGCGCTGGCCGGACGCCCCGTCGATATTTTCATCATATTTTCTGCACTTGGCATAGGGCTGGCGCTACCTTATCTTTTGGTCGCCGCGCGCCCCAAACTGGTATACTCGCTGCCAAAACCGGGCAAATGGATGCTCTGGTTGAAAGTGTTAATGGGTGGGCTATTAGCAGCGACAGCAGTTTGGTTGCTCTGGGTGCTAACTGGTGTCGCGGGGCGGCAAATCGCAATTGGTGTTACGAGTCTAATCACGCTAGCGATCGCTTTGCTTGCGTTGAAACAGCCCGTAAAACCGATTTTAAGTATACTTCGGCCTCTGTTTGTGGTCGCTTTTATTGTTGCGGCACTGGTTTTTCCGATGATCCGCAACGTGGACGCTCCGGTTTCGGTGGCCAGTGTTGCGAGCAATCAACAAATTGACTGGATTGCTTTTGATCGCCCCTCCATTGCACGAAGTGTGTCGGAGGGATTGGTGGTATTTGTGGATGTGACGGCCGACTGGTGTCTGACTTGCAAGGCAAACAAAGTACTAGTTATCGAAAGAGGTGAAGTTGAGCAGTTGTTAAACAGCGACAGGGTTATTGCAATGCAGGCTGACTGGACGCGACCAAATGACGAAATATCGCGGTTTCTGGAAGCGAATGGTCGTTACGGCATCCCTTTCAACGCGGTATACGGACCGAAAGCGCCCGAGGGTATTTTGCTGCCCGAAGTACTTACGCAGGAAATAGTTATACAGGCAATCCTGGATGCAGGTGGACCGAGTTCCGCAGAACTGGATGTGGCGCTTGGCGAATAGAACACCAAGCGCCGGACCGCGGCTTTCGGATTAGTTGCCTTGTAGCCCCGCCTCGATCACCTGACGACGCGGATCATCCGGCGATAGCGTTTTTGATAGTCGTTCGGCTTGACCAAAAGCATTCTGCGCCTTTTGCGCTTCTCCCAAAACCGAATAAGCCCGCGCAAGGCGTAGCCAGCCATCGAGGTCGTCGGGGGCTTCTGCCAACTGGTCGGCAAGGCGTTCAACCATAGAGCGCACAAAAGCCTGACGATCCTCTTCGCTCATTTCGCCTGCCGCTGCTACGTCTGCAGCGCTGGGTCCGGGTGCGATGGCAGATTCGGCAGGCAGTGTGACCCGTTCGCCGCCAAGTTTTTCTCCAAGCCAATTGGCATGCGCTACCAATGTCTCCATCCACGGTTGGAAGGCGTTCTCCAATTCGATACGATCACGCAGTATTTCGAACGCCGCACGGGTATCTCCGACCTGGTCGAACTCGATTGATTTGTAATAAATCGCTGCAACATTCAGCGGGTCGCTTTCGAGCACGTGGTCAAGTGCTGCGGCTGCTTTGGGCGTTACGATACCGTCATCAGCGGCAATCATTGACTCCGCATACATAGCGTAAAAGACAGGCGAGACGTCGCCACGGTTGATTAATGTGCCAAAAGCCCAAGTCGCGTCAGAGAAGCGCGACATGCGCATATAGGTTTGTCCGAGTAACACCCATCCATCTGCTGGACTGTTTTCGTCGCTAAGCAATTGGTTTTTCAGGCGTTCCGCCAGATTTGCCACCTGTATAGCTTCGTCGCGTTCGGCTTGTCGTTCAGCAAGAGGAATAGATGGTAACTGCGGGCTACCAAGCATGGTGTAGCCCCCCAAGCCTAAGGCAGGTGCTATAATGGCCAATGCTACCAGTAACCAACGACCTGTTACAGCTGTGGGAACGCGTTGAGCCGCTTCGCGTTTGGATTCGTTTAACATACGGCGCTTAACTTCGATGCGTGCCGACGCTGCTTCCTCGCCCGAAATAATTCCGCGAAATTCGTCACGATCTACTTCGCTTAATTGGTCAACAAATACGGCCTGCGCAAGTCCAGCTTGTTGGGCTGTCGCACGGGCTCTATATATCGGCGACAACAGGATTATCGTGGTGGCCATAATTAAAACGCCGCCTACAAACCAAAAAATCACAACTGTGTTCCTTTTTTCCCGTCTTTCAGAATCTCGTCCAACGCGACTTCTTCATCTTCATTCAGGCGCTCGCCTGCGGCCGGTTTTTTTGACCGGAGTTTCATAAGCATCACCAGGATTGAAAGCCCACCGATCCCCAATATGACAAAGGGTGTTAACCAAAGGATGTACGTCTCTGCCTTCCATGGGGGGCGAAAAAGGACGTAGTCGCCATAACGCGCAACCAGAAATTCAAAAACCTCTTCATCGGAATCACCCGCGACCAATCGCTCGCGGACCAGTATCCGTAAATCCCGGGCAATATCGGCGTTTGAGCTGTCAATAGATTCATTTTGACATACGACACAGCGAACCTCGGCTGATATTTCACGTGCGCGCTCTTCAAGAACTGGGTCGTCCAATATTTCGTCAGGCTCGACGGCGCTGGCTAAAATCGGAATGACCAATATTAAAAGAGTGGCAATCGCGGTACGTATTCGTTGGTGTTTCATATACTTTCCTGTGGCAAACCGGCCTGAACCAATGCTTCAAGTACCTGTTTTTGCGCCTTTGTACCTAGGACCGGTCCAACGTGCCGGTAGATCACGATTCCTTCGCTATTAATTACGAAAGTTTCCGGAACGCCCGATATTCCCCATTCAATACCAGCGCGGCCATCGAGGTCAGATCCGATCCGTTCGTATGGATTGCCCAGATTGTCCAACCATGCGCTGGCCTCTTTCGGCTTATCCTTGTAATTTATCCCGAACAGCGTGACCCCGTTTGTATTTACGAAGCGTGTCAGCACCGCGTGTTCTGCTTTACACGGAACACACCATGATGCGAAGACATTCACCAGGACCGGCCCGTCGCCACCCGATAAGTTAGCCGTAGAAAGCCCGGGAACCGGGACTCCTTCTAACGGCGACAAATCAAATTGAGGTGCAGGTTTAGAGATTAACACCGACGGAATTTCCGAAGGGTCGCGATCCGCCCGCAAGCCCCACAACGAAAACCCGCCAATTGCAACGGCAATCAAAAAAGGTATGAAAAGTAAGAAACGTCTCATTTTCTACTCCGCCGGAAATGCAGGTTGAGGCATCGGGTTTTGCGCCCGTGTCGGGGCACCGATACGCAGCCGGCGATCTGTAAGGGAAAGTATCCCACCCAGTGAAAGCATGAACGCGCCAAGCCAGATAAGTCCTACCAAGGGTTCGAACAGGATTCTCAAGGTCCATTTACCTTCGGCAGATTCCGCCGCGGGTTCGGAGATTGATGTATAGAGATCGCCTCGAATTGTTGAAAGAATTGCTGATTCAGTGGTTGAAGATCCGGCCACTGCATAATTCCTACGTTCTGGATATAGTTCCGTAACGGGTTTGCCGTCGCGTGTTACCTGAAGCGTGCCTTGCCGAGACGTATAATTAGGGCCAAGAACCGTTTCCGCACCAATAAAGGTCAACTCATAACCGGCAATTTCCACTTGGTCACCGGGCGTTGCGAAAGTCACAGACTCCGACTTCCACATTGTCGAGCCAACAAATCCTAATATTGCGATGGCTATTCCGGCGTGCGCCAATGCCATACCATAAGAAGATCTAGGCAAATTTCGGGCGCGCCGCATAGACTCGGATATCGGTGCTTTAAACAGTTTCACTCGCCAAGCCCATTCCTGAATCGTAGTGAGTAGGAGCCAAATCGCAAATCCAAACGAAACTATGCCCAAAACTGGCCCATCGGTATTTAGGTACCAAGTTATCAACAGAACAACAGCAGTTATTCCAGCGGCCCATTTTAGACGATCAACTATTCCTCCGAGGTCTGCTCTTTTCCATGAAAGAAAGGGGCCGACTCCCGCTATTATGATCAGTGGAAGCATCAGCGGCACGAACGAGGCATTGAAAAATGGCGGGCCGACCGAAATTTTATCTCCAGTTACTGCTTCAAGTAGCAACGGATAAAGCGTTCCAAATAGCACGGTAGCGGCCGCAGTGGTCAAGAGCAGATTATTGACCAGAAGACCGCTTTCGCGACTTATGGGACGGTAAAGCCCGCCAGCTTCCATTGCTGGAGCCCGCACCGCGTAAAGTGCCAGAGATCCTCCAATTGTAATGCCAAGGAGCGCCAATATATAAAGGCCGCGCTCAGGATCCGTTGCAAAAGCATGCACAGAAGTCAAAACGCCCGAGCGGACAATAAAGGTGCCCAAAAGACTCATCGCAAAAG
This sequence comes from Rhodobacterales bacterium 52_120_T64, assembly GCA_002162875.1. Taxonomy (GTDB): domain Bacteria; phylum Pseudomonadota; class Alphaproteobacteria; order Rhodobacterales; family Rhodobacteraceae; genus NORP23. Next base: position 73,132 of record MABA01000015.1, read on the forward strand.
TCAGAATGGCCAGAAGTACGGTCCAGCTTTTGAAAGCGCCTCGCTTTTCCACCACGATGGCGGAATGTAGAAGCGCAGTACCGACCAGCCAAGGAATGAACGACACATTCTCGACAGGATCCCAGAACCACCAGCCGCCCCAGCCAAGCTCATAATACGCCCACCATGAGCCAAGTGCGATACCAATAGTCAGGCAAACCCACGCAGCCAAAGTCCAGGGGCGCACCCATCTGGCCCATGCGGGGTCAATTCGGCCCTCAATAAGAGCTGCGACGGCGAATGAATAAACAATCGAAAATCCGACGTAACCCAAATACAAAAACGGAGGGTGAAGCGCTAATCCAAAGTCCTGCAACAGCGGATTCAATCCGTTGCCGTCCAAGGGAGCAGGGAATACGCGTTCAAATGGATTAGACGTCAACAATAGAAATGACAAGAAACCAACGCTTATCCATGCCTGAACACTTAGTGTGCGTGCCCGCAATGTATCCGGAATATTAGCACCAAACCACGTCACAGATGCGCCGAATGCCGCGAGAATAAGTACCCACAAAAGAAGAGATCCTTCATGACTACCCCAAGTACCCGCGATCTTAAAAAGTAAAGGTTTCAGCGAATGGGAATTCGAAGCTACATTTACTACGGAGAAATCGCTGACAATGAACGACCGCATGAGCGCTGAAAATGAAAGGGCAATAAGTACAAACTGCAGAGAAGAAGTGGTTAGCGCAGAGCGCATCCACAATATGTTACCGCGTGATGCCCCCAGCATCGGCAAAAAACTTTGTACAACCGCTACCGCAAGAGCGAGGGTCAAGGCGAGGTTACCAAGTTCAGGAATCATGTCGAGGATACTTTCTGATGCGAATCCGTAATATCTTTGCACAGTTTTTAGCGGCTTCCTCCAAGGGGAAGGTCAAGCCCTTTGATCATTGAAATTTAAATGCTTCTTCACAAACTCGTGATCAATTTTTTTCTTGAGCTTCCCGCGCTGTAATCCCTGAAAAATAGTTAAACTTTATTTTGACTGAATCGGAGATTCGAAATGTCACGTTTTCGCCAACTTAAGATTGGCTCTCTAGCACTCGCAATTGCAGGAGGTTTTCTGACGAACACCGCGTTTGCCGATGTCTACATACCCGAAGGATTGTCTGGAACAGCATTACATCTTTCGAGCGAACTAAAACCCGTTAGTCGAATTACCGGTCTCGATAACGTACATGGTCTTTCGGTAGCAATTTCCCGAGGGCTCTTGATTGCAGGGTCACTATCAGAACAATCACGGAGCGAAGTTGAAAAACCCGAAGCCGTTTCTTCGGATGATCACAATGCGCACCACGGAAAATCGAATAACGATCAATCCGAAGAAGTTAGCATAATTAGCCTAATAGACATTCAAACCGAAAAAGTTATTCGAAAAATCGAGGTGCCGGGTATGGTGCACCATGTCACCACCAGTTCGGACGATCGGTACGTGCTCGTAACACATCCTGGGCTCGACGCTGTTTCGATTATAGATCTGGAAACCAATACTCTGACGGCAACTATACCGACGGGGTCAAATCCGAATTATGCAGTGTATGATCCTCAGACAGCATCATTCTATGTCAGCAACACAGACAATGCGACGATTAGCCAAGTCGAACCTAAGGCAGGTTATGTTGTCAGAAACTTCAAAACTGAAAACGGAGTTGAGCATCTAGATTTCGACATCGACAGCCGACGGATATTCGCGGCGGAAGCTGACGTCGGTGAAGTTTCGGTCATTGACATAGATACTGGAGAAACTACTTCGCGATTTACCGTAGGCGGTGGTCTGCACGGTATTGCGTATGACCAGTCACGCAATTCGATTTATGTCAGCGCGCGAGAGCGGGGGGCTATTGTATATATTTCTCTCGAAACAGGAGAGTCTGAAGATCAACTGATTGGGCCAGAACCTTATCATATGACGCTTGTTGGTGACACGCTTCTTGTTAGTAGTGCAGATGAGCCTTTGATTTGGACAGTAGATGTCGAAACTAGACACGTTCTGGCAACTATTCCCACCGAAGACAGAGCGCACCAGATGGCCGTGACGCCTTAATACCGGATGTCTGGTTATCCGGTTGGCCGTCGGAGGTATCCCTTCTGACTCTGGCGGCCACTAACTTCTCTAACTGAAAAGAAATGTAACAACATGCAATTTCCGAATAATACGAAATCTTTTAGTCAAAGCTCGAACGCTGATAATGAAGAAAGCAAAGAAAAGCATAGTGGAATGATGCGTTATGGAATGATGCTTTGCTGCGCAGTAATGTTGATACCCGTTGGTTTGTATTTTCTTGGTGGCGGCGTGTTATCGAGCTTGTCTTCGAATGTCGGACTATTTTTGCCGCTTGCCCTGTGCCTAGGAATGCATTTCGTCATGCACAGAGTGATGGGGAAATCCTGTCATGGTGAAAAACCTGCTGAAGATAAGAAAATCGAACGATTAGAAGCTGTCAAAGCGTCGCCTCCGAAAACTTCGTACTAAATGCCAATTGCCAGAATGTTATTTTGCAGGCCGACAAGACGCGTTACTCCACTCTTATTGCTGAGTTTGTCGGCCTGCGCAAACACCATTGCCGATTGCCCCAGTGCAACACGCCAACCGTCAATATTGTCCACTACTTCCAACGATGTACCATCAATAAATATTACAAATGAAAATTTGGCCATAGCCGGATGTCAGGTCAATATTGACTCAGCTCAAGTTCGCGAAAACGGCATCGCTTCAGTCCGTTGTCTAGACGGTCGTAGCGGGTTCACTTTTATTAATTAGACGTTTCCATTTGACGCCAATAAGTCTCCGAAACTCTTTTCCGGAGACATCGATCATTCTAAACTCTTCAGTAAGTAAAGTAGGGCCAATTTCTTGGCAATACTATTTATCGAGCACCTTACGTCGTTCTTCGTACTCAGCAGGCTCGATTTCGCCCCGTGCCAGTCGTTCTTTCAAGATGTCGAGCGCGGTGCTTTCGCTATTGCCTTTTCTATCTCGATCCATAGCCCAGCGAACCGCCAGTACGATTAGCACAATCACCAGTATCCAGAACAAAAACATTGTGCCATGCCCCACCATAGACCATCCGTAATTGTCGCCCCACATATGCCCGTAGTATCTGCTGTTAGGCACATTTTGGGCAAATGCGGTACCTGTAGTGAGTACTGCTGAAGCTGCTGTGATTGAAAACACACTTGGCTTAGTCATCGTGCTCCTCTCCTTCTTCATGCCCATGACCTATTTCTTCTTCATGTTCCTCAACTGCAGTAGTTTCACCGTGACCGTGGTCCATCATTTCACGAGCCATTTCGGTCAGGTTGTTTTCGCTAAACTCATGTTGTTGATTATCGTCATGCAAGAAAGCAATAATGTCCGCGAGCTCTTCGCCCGTGAACATAATTTGTTCGCCAAGTGCCTCTTCCTGAGCTTCGATCATATAGGGTGCCATCGCCCACATTTTGGCGGCCAGATCAAACGGGTTCATAAACTCTTCCATGTCGTGTGCGTCAAGTGCTGACGCATCATGACCCCCGACACCATTGACTGCGTGACAAGCAACACAACCTTTATCAATAAATAGATCCATGCCTCGACTGCTGCTCATTATGGGCATAAGGAGGCGGGTAACTGCTACACCGTGGTCGGGGTCTGTGTCGTCAGTATGACTACCACTAGACCACGCCACCGGTGCGGTGATCAAACTTATGGCGAATGAAAGAACTATTGAATTTATAATACGCATTGTTGCCTCCTTCGATTGTAAACCTCGAATTGTTTGTTGACTAATCTAGATCAGGAAACATTGATTCAGATCATCTAAGGCCAAGTATCACGAATTTGTGAGTGTTATGCCGTGAACACAACCGCTATTTAGAAAATCGCACTGCGCACACGGTTAATGAAACAAGTGACATTATTATGCAAAAAAACGTAAACACGACTTCATTTCAAAGCGTCAAACATCTACCTGAATTCAACATCGCAATTTTTTCTTTTTTGCTGAATTTTGTTTGGGAGCTAATGCAGGCTCCGTTTTTCTTAAGTCTAGATGATGTCAGCCATTGGGATGGTATCTTGATATGTTTGAAGGCCACACTTGGTGACGTATTGATTGCGTTGTCTGCCTTTTGGGTCACCTCATATCTTTCAAAGAACAGGCAATGGATTTATTTTGCTTCCGGACTGCAGATTACTGTATTTTTGTTTGTCGGAATATCCATAACGGTGGTGCTGGAAATTTATAACACACAGTTTGCCAAAAATTGGAGTTATTCCGATAGAATGCCACTAGTGCCCCCATTTGACATAGGTCTGGCGCCGCTACTTCAATGGCTACTCGTTCCGATGTTGGTTCTTTGGTTCGTGCGGCGACAATCGATGGGGCCTTCGTAACTTCGTGTGAATTTAAATCGGTTTGTACTATTGCGATATATTGAAGTTTATCAGTTCTCTTCTGAGAATAAATAATGGGCTGCAATTTGCTAGACATCGCGCGTACTTACCACGCGATTGATATTGTCGACGCTTGGCATTCAAAAAAATTCTAAATTGAAAAACAACTGTTGACCTTCCCGTGACTGGAAGGGCTACGGTCAAGCTATATGCAATTAGAATCGGTGTAATAAAATGGTTAGTCCGCACACAAATAACGAAAACATACATCTAGATCATCAACATGATCCTATAACGGATACTGCGAACACAGTGACAGATCCTGTGTGTGGAATGAGTGTACCACTTAATGCGGGAAAACCGCATGAGATGTGGCATGGCGAAGAATTTCATTTCTGCAGTGATGGTTGCCACAAAAAATTTGATGCTGACCCGTATTTTTATGCATCTGGTAATAGCCAACGCGTCAAGGAAGTAGCCCACAGCAATGCGCTTTACACCTGTCCAATGCACCCGGAAATTATTCAAGAAGGTCCAGGAGCCTGCCCAATTTGCGGAATGTCTCTGGAACCGATGATAGCAAGTGACGACCAACCCAACGAAGAATTAACAGATTTTACCCGCCGCATGTGGATCAGTTCAATTGCAGCCGTCCCTCTAATCATTCTTACAATGGGCGGTCTGATTGGAATTCCTGTCCGCGAATGGATCGGCGAACAGATAACAGTCTACCTCGAATTCCTTCTGGCTACACCAATTGTTCTTTGGGCAGCGAAGCCATTCTTTGTGCGGGGGTGGGATTCGATCCGTACAATCAACCCGAATATGTGGACGCTGATATCAATAGGTGTCGCCGCAGCTTACGGGTACAGTCTGGTTGCTACATTTCTGCCAAGTGTTTTTCCGCAGGAGTACAGAGAAGGTGGAAGTGTCGGAACGTACTACGAAGCAGCGGTGGTTATTGTCGCATTAATTTTTGTTGGACAGGTTCTCGAATTACGGGCCAGAGAAAGGACGGGTGATGCAATTCGCGCACTTCTGGACCTCGCCCCCAAGACCGCGCGGCGTGTGTTGCCAGACGGTGAAGAATACGATGTACCGTTAGAAAACATAGTTGAAGGCGATCACCTGCGTGTTCGTCCAGGAGATAGCATACCGGTTGACGCCGTTGTTCTTGAGGGGCATTCCTCGGTTGACGAAAGTATGCTCACCGGCGAGCCAATTCCAATTGAAAAATCGGCTGATGATAACGTAACAGGCGGAACCATAAACAAGAACGGTAGCCTAGTCGTTATAGCAAGTAAGGTAGGGGCCGATACCGTCCTGTCGCAAATAATCGATATGGTGGCAAACGCAAAACGTTCGCGCGCTCCTATACAGGGTTTGGCCGACAAGGTTTCTTCGATATTTGTTCCATTGGTTGTATTAATTTCTATCGCGGCATTCCTGACATGGTTTTTCTTTGGCCCTGAACCGGCGCTTGTATTTGCAATTGCATCTGCCGTCTCTGTGCTAATTATTGCTTGCCCCTGTGCTTTGGGTTTGGCAACGCCAATTTCCATTACTACCGCTGCCGGGCGAGGAGCGCAGGCCGGCGTGCTTATCAAGGACGCCGAAGCGCTCGAACGAATGGCGGCAGTCGATGTCTTGATTATCGATAAAACCGGTACTCTGACTGAAGGAAAACCGGTGCTGACAGATACAATTGTACTTGGTGAAGAGGGTGCTGATACTGTTCTCGCTTTGGCTGCAGCTCTTGAAAGAGGCTCCGAACACCCGCTGGCCGAAGCCATTGTTTCCGGTGCAGATAAAAAGAGTTTGAAACTTGGGACTGTAGCCGCATTCGAGGCAATTACTGGAAAAGGAGTGAAAGGAAATGTCGATGGCCGTGATGTTTCTCTCGGGAATCAAGCCATGATGGAAGCCGTCGGGTTGTCGATCGTAGCAAGCGAAGCACAGGCTGATGTTCTTAGGTCAGAAGGTAAAACCGCAATGTACGTTGCCATCGATGGCGCGCTGGCTGGAATCGTTGCGGTTGCAGACCCTATTAAGGAAACTACGCCAGAAGCGATCAACGATCTTCACGCGGTTGGTTTAAAGGTTATCATGGTTACTGGAGACAACGAACGCACGGCCCAAGCTGTCGCAGCGAAACTTAACATAGACGAGGTTCGTGCGGGCGCCCTACCGGAGGACAAAAAGAAATTTATCGAAGAACTGCGTGGTGAAGGGCACAGTGTTGCGATGGCAGGTGACGGTGTTAATGATGCCCCCGCACTGGCGGCAGCTGACGTCGGGATGGCAATGGGCACCGGCGCAGATGTAGCTGTAGAAAGTGCGGGAATTACGCTTCTTGGTGGCGATTTGATGGGAATAGTCCGGGCGCGAAAGTTGGCAAAAGCTACAATCAGAAATATTCGGCAAAATCTATTCTTTGCCTTTGCCTATAACGCACTGGGCGTGCCGGTCGCGGCGGGTGTGCTATATCCTTTTACCGAGACTTTGATGTCGCCGATGATAGCTGCAGCAGCCATGTCGCTTTCGTCTGTATCGGTAATTTCGAATGCATTGAGACTTAGGAAAGCAAAAATATGACCCATACCAAACGAGAAAAAGGTAGTACTACCAAATCGAAAAAGTGGATACTGCGTCACGTTATCGTTCTGATTATTGCAACGATCATCGGATATCTATTCCTGATCTCGCGCGCCGAATGGTCGGCCATGCATCGCTATAACCGGGCCATTGGTGATGTCTCGCTAATCTTGGTGGCCGCAGCGATGGTTATCGGGCCATTGACGCGCCTGATCCGGAAGAAGTGGTTGCGGGCTCTCCTGCCTTACCGGCGGGAACTTGGTATCTGGGCGGTTGTGGCGGCGTCTATCCACCTTTTAATCATCCTGATTGGCTGGGTGGAATTGGATCTTTGGCGCCTGTTCGGGTTTGAGTTCCACCCAGGCCTGCAGCGCTACGTCATGATCCTCCACGGTTTTGCACTGGCCAACGCCGTGGGTATTATAGCCTTGCTCTATGGGTTGGCCTTGGCACTCACTTCCAACGATTTCAGCCAGCGACGGCTGGGTCCGAGCGTCTGGAAGTTCGTGCAGCAGGGCTCCTATATTCTTTGGTGGCTGGTTATCCTGCACACAGCCTATTTCTTGTACGTCCATTTTCTAGACTTTCACCGCGAGACCCCCGAGCCGAACTGGGCGCAGTGGCCTTTCGCGGGTCTGGTGATGGCAGTCATGCTGGTTCAGATGGCCGCAACAATAAAGACATGGCGGCAAAAGCAAACGCGCGAAAGAACACCGACACATGGCATCCGCAACACAAATTAGAAGACCGGGTCGACGGGCTGACACGATCACTTCGCGGGCCAGAATAAGAGTATGGCACAACCTATAGAGGATGGAAAAATCCCATGAAACACGATCACTCAAGAGTCGCCGAATACAAACCAAATAGCATCAGCCTGACAGGCGGTATCGCAATGGGTACCGGCGTGATGATCGGGGCAGGGATATTTGCACTGACCGGCCAAATAGCCGAACTGGCGGGGCCGTTGTTTCCTTTGTCTTTTGTCGTCGGGGCCATTGTTACCGCTTTCAGTGCTTACACCTACATCAAGATGTCCAATGCATATCCGTCGGCCGGTGGTATCGGCATGATCTTGCAAAAAGCGTATGGGCCAGGAACAGTTGCGGGTGGGGCTGCTCTGTTGATGGCATTTTCGATGATCATCAATGAAAGTCTGGTAGCCCGCACTTTCGGAACCTATACGCTTCGCCTGTTTGATCAAGGCCCGGACAGCTTTCTGGTACCAGTACTTGGTGTTGGATTGATCATTTTCGCCTTTCTCGTCAACCTTTCGGGTAACCGATCGGTTGGCTGGGTGTCGCTTAGTCTGGCGGTTCTGAAAGTTGGCGGCATTCTGGCGTTTGCGGTTACCGCGCTCTGGGCTGCGGGGTTTTCGTTTGCTTCGGCACAACCGGGCACGGCAACAAGTGGTTTCCCGCTTTCAGGTTTCGTTGCTTCGGTTGCTTTTTCGATCCTTGCCTACAAAGGGTTTACGACCATTACCAATTCCGGAGCAGAAATAACTGACCCACACCGCAATGTCGGCAGGGCGATCATTTGGTCTATTCTGATCTGTGTCGTTGTATACCTACTGGTTGCATTTGCTGTTGGCTCCGCCCTCTCTATTCCCCAAATTATTGCTGCCCGTGATTATTCAATGGCCGAAGCGGCCGGTCCGGTCTTTGGCGATTTCGGAACCTATTTTACCGTAGCGTTGGCGATTGTCGCTACCGCATCCGGTTTACTGGCCAGTATATTCGCGGTCTCCAGAATGTTGGCAATGCTAACCGACATGAAACTGATTCCGCACAGTCATTTCGGAATGCCCGGCCAAATTCAGGCACACACGCTCGTGTATACTGTGGTGGCCGCCGGATTCCTTACGATATTTTTCGACCTCAGTCGGATCGCCTCGCTCGGGGTGTTTTTCTACTTGGTGATGGATATCGTCATTCACTGGGGGGTGATGCGCAACCTCAAGACTGAAATCGACGCCTCACCGACGATCATGAGTGTGGCAATTCTTCTCGACGTGATTGTGCTGGCGGTATTTTCCGTTGTAAAAATCCAGTCGGACCCAGCGATCGTGGTAATTGCTGCAATTGGCATTTTTGCGGTGTTTCTGTTTGAAGCGCTGTATTTATCGCGATCACGACGATTTCCTGCGCCTGATCATCATGAGCATTGAAGTGTTAAAAACCGAAGGTGTAGCCTTTGACAACTCTGTTGGATTTGGTTTGGAGAAGACGATCAAGTCTATCAATTGACCGAGACGCCACCTATACGCGGAAACTTGCGTTATTTTGATTTGAGTTGGCGTAACCTCAGGATTTCAACAGATGCTTGACGCTATTCGCGATAAGTGTTGAGAGATCAATAACGTTGCTTGGATGTTGAATGGAATTCGTTGTTATCAATTTCGTAACGCCGGTTATCTGGAAATCCTGATACGCGGTCTCGGCAAAAATCGCATGGATTCCAATGCAAATTGGTGGAGGCGTTCCCTGAGTTACCAGATTTTCCACTGTTTTGATCATCGTTTTACCAGTAGAAATGATGTCATCAACCAGCACTGGAGTATAGTTCGATCCCGAGATATTTTCAGGCATCGAGATGGCGACCTCACGATCCCCGAAACGGGTTTTCTCAAGTACAAGATAAGGTGCGCCAGCCTTGTCAGCTACCGCCGCCACCCATTGCTTGCTTTCATTGTCAGGCCCGATCACCAGCGGGTTTGAAACGTTCTCCCGAATCCATCCCGAAATTGCCGGAGCTGCGTGAACCACAGCAGATGGCACGCGGTAAATATCGGACAGGGAATTGATGCGGTGCAGATGCGGATCAACAGTCAAGATCCAGTCTATCCATTGACCCAAAGCCTTGGCAAAATACCTTGCGGTGATGCCTTCACCATCCCGAAAACGTTCATCCTGACGCAAATAACACAAATACGGAGCTATCAATCCAACTTCGAGTGCGCCGAGGTCGCGTAATGTAGCGGCCGCAAATATCAGCGGCAGAAACTTTTCGTCGGGACGGTCAAGTGTGCAGACAAGTATGACTTTTCTGCCTGCAACTGGCGTAAGAATACGCGTGACAGTTTCGCCATCCGGAAACCGGTGGACATTCATCTCGCCTAACTCAGCGCCCAGATGTGCAACTAAATCCTGCGCTATGTCCTCGTTATCTGGAAATGCAAAAACAACCGGTTTCATATTTCACCTTCTATTTCGACAATCCACGGCACGGATTTATTGTAATCGAGGGCGTAATCGAGTTCACCTTTTGACTCAGCGTGGATTGTCATCAGCGCTTCACCGGTTTGGACTTTCTGTCCCAGATGTACCTGAAATTTTATTCCCGCCGCCGGAGAAACAGGCGCACCAGCCAGTTTTGCCAACGTTGACAGGCGGCGATTGTCGATTCCAGTTACACGGCCTGCAATGCTTGCCGCAATATCAACTTGATAATCGGCTATTGGCGGCTCTCTCAGTCCACCTTGAGCCTCACAAATCGCCTGGAATTTGGACCACACCCGTCCGCTATCAAGCGTAGATGCTGCGAGCTGCACACCGCTACCCTCTTCAGCAGCGCCGCCCAGTTCCAGCAGTGCGCCTGACAGGGCGAGTGACCTTTGGCGCAAGTCCTGTGGTGCGGCTTTTGCGCCAGTGAGAACGGCCAGCACATCTCTCGCCTCCAGTGCTGGTCCGATGCCCGAACCGACTGGCTGGCTTCCGTCCGACTGGATTATCCGCGTCGCAAGCCCAAAGTTAACCGCTGTCTCGTAAAGGAGGTTTTCCAGCTTATCTGCGTCTTCCTTGCTTCGCAGCTTTGCTGTTGGACCCACGGGAAGGTCCAGCACCAGATGGGTTGCGCCAGCGGCAATCTTTTTGGACAGGATCGAGGCAACCAGTTGCCCCTCGCTGTCAACTTCCAGTGCACGCTCCACACGGATTAGTATGTCGTCTGCAGGGCTTAGGTCAACGGCACCGCCCCAGACAACACAACCACCCTCAGCATCAACAACTCTACGCATGGCTGATAGATCAAGCCTAACCGGTGCGAGCGTCTCCATTACATCAGCAGTGCCAGCCGGTGAAGTAATCGCCCGCGAAGACGTCTTGGGCATGATTAAACCACATGCGCTTACGATCGCGACTATGATTGGTGTGGTGCGGTTTCCCGGTAGGCCGCCAATGCAATGTTTATCGACGATGACACTGCCGCCCCAGTCAATCTGTTTTCCGGCGCCGATCATACTGACGGTCAGGGCTACGGTTTCTGATTTGTCCAACCCATGCGATGCACAGGCCGTAATGAATCCAGCCAGATGAACGTTGGAATAGCGCCCCGAAACCACATCATCGATAATTTTCGTCATGTCGGAACTCCCCAGACGATGCCCGAAAATCTTTGCGCGTACTTTTCCCAGCGAGGTCAAAGGGTCCAAATGACGGACCTGAATTGGGTCGCCCTCTTTCGCCCCTAAACTCTTCCATGCCTGTTCGGAAAGGCCGGCCTCGCCAGCAGGCAGCAATCCGTCCATGATGACATGGTTAAGGGTAGCAACGATCTCGCCCTGAGGCCCGCGTACCAGTACCCGCGCATAAGTCATTAATCCTTCGGCACGACAAATGTGGCAATCGCTACGCATGAAAATGACGTTTTCCTGACCGGTCTCTATTCCAAGTCTTTTAAGCCGAAGTTTATGCGGTTCGTCTGATGATTTATCATTTTTCATGCTATGAATCCTCATTCAAGGTCCACGTTATCCCCGTATTCGGGAATATTGCACTCCCAGTTCAATTCCTCCTCGATCCGTTGGCGGAGTGCACCAGACGCTTTCGGTTCGCCATGAGTGATGAATGTGCGATTTGGTGGCAATTTGAAATTTCCAAGCCAGGTCATGATTTCATTGGCATCTGCATGCGCTGAAAGTGCGTGAAGATTTGTAACCTCCGCCCGGATAGGAATTTGCCGACCAAATATTTTCACACTTGAAGCGCCTCCGGTAATTTTCTCCCCACGCGTTCCAGCAGCCTGATAGCCTGCGAACAAGATCGCATTTCGACTGTCACTTCCATAACTGACAATATGGTGGAGAATTCGCCCACCCGTTGCCATACCACTTGCCGAAATAATGATTTTTGGCATCGGACTAACTCCGATAGCTTTGGATTCATCCACCGTTCTTACGTAGGTCGCTACCGCGCATGTGTCGCGGCATTGTTCAACACTTAGCCTGTGTTCAGATTGGTGCTCACAAAATATATCGCTGGCGTTTATCGCCATGGGACTGTCGAGAAATACCGGTAAATCAGGGATTTTGTTTGCAGCCTTTAGTCGCTGAATGTAAAAGAGCAGACTTTGAGCGCGACCCACAGCAAATGATGGGATTAAAATTGTACCGCCACGTCCTGCCACGCGAACTACAAGTTTGGCAATCTCGTCGTCGACGTCCAGATCTTCGTGCAGACGATTTCCATAAGTTGATTCAACAATCAGATAATCGGCTGTGTGGATTGGAGCCGGTGCGACCAAAACCGGATCGTCTGGCCTCCCGAGATCGCCTGAAAATAGAATATTCGTGCCGTCCATGGAAACTTGCACCGTTGCAGCTCCAAGGATATGGCCCGCAGGTGAAAACCTGATATTCACATCCTTGAGAATATTGTTATCTTCGTTGAATTCCATCGGTACAATTTGTTTAAGGCATTCAGTAGCTTCTTCTTTCGTGTACAGCGGCTTGGCGGGTTTATGTCGCGAATACCGGTACTTGTTTGCCAGATATGCCTCGCGTTCCTGCAGGTATCCGCTATCCGGCAATAGAACGGCGCATAAATCCTTTGTTGCAGACGTTGCAAATACTGGCCCTTTGAAGCCGTTACGAATGAGTGCTGGAAGATAACCTGTGTGGTCCAGATGAGCGTGGGTCAGGACAACAGCATCCAGACCTCTCGGTTCGATTGGAAAAGTTTGCCAATTTCGTAACCGCAACTCCTTGTGACCTTGAAACAGTCCACAATCTATCAAAATTTTACTGCGCTGGGTCTCTAGCAAGTATTTGGAACCGGTCACAGTTCCGGCGCCACCTAGAAAAGTAAGTTTTGTTCCCATGAGTACAACACCTCGCATACAGCGGTTTGAATCCACGGTCCCTCATTCTTAAATGAAATCTAGCACCCTCCCGCGCTGGAAGGTCAAGGTGAAACGCAATATTATTCCTGTCTGAAAAAACCTTTGACCTTCCAGCAGGGGAAGGATGTAAGTTTAACCAGCAGATCGCCCTTCACTGGAGGGAGATTGGATAATACCGCCTATATCTAGATATCTCCCGTTTACAATTCTGTTCTCCAGAGGGGGCTTGGCCTGATTATGGAGGAATTCGATGGTTGAGCTAACTTCCGATACCGACGACAGACGTCGAGATTTTCTATATGTCGCTACTGGAGCCGCTGGCGCTGTAGCGGCGGGCGCATCAATTTGGCCTCTCGTAAATCAGATGAATCCTTCAGCAGATGTGCAAGCACTATCAATGATTGAAGTTGAGATTTCCGGTGTCGAAATCGGAACCCAATTAACGGTAAAATGGCGTGGAAAACCGGTATTTATTCGACGGCGCAACAAAACCGAAATTAAATTGGCGCGATCTGTGGATTTTGACGTTTTATCTGATCCTTTTGCCAGAAACGCAAATATTGACAAGAGCGCAAATGCGACGGATTTGAACCGTGCTTTAGACGCTGACGGCGAGTGGCTTGTAATGATCGGAGTCTGTACGCATCTTGGTTGCGTTCCTTTAGCGGATGCAGGTGAATTCGACGGCTGGTTTTGCCCGTGCCACGGATCTCACTACGACTCATCGGGGCGTATCAGAAAAGGGCCTGCCCCTGAAAACTTGGCAATTCCTGTGGCAACTTTTTTAACTGAATCTACGTTAAGACTTGGTGCGTAATCCCTGTCGCAAGCCGGTTGGGCCAAAATCACATTACCGCCGCGATCGAAATCGCGGCGGTTACTAAGAAGCGCGAAACGCCAATATGTGTAGTATTCACATTCAGGCAGCTTTGACAGCAGCGCCCAGCATATCCCTTACCTGCCCGGCAACAGCTTTCAATTCGGAATTTTCAATCGCTTGCATCGACGCAACCGGGTCGATGGCGCTAATTTCAATACCTCCGTTCACCGAGCGTAGGATCACATTGCAAGGTAACATTGCTCCAACTCGTGGCTCCACGCCAATGGCATGATACGCCATGTTCGGGTTGCAAGCACCGAGGATACGATACGGGTCGATGTCTGCGTCGATCTTTTTCTTCATCGTCGCTTTAACGTCGATTTCGGTTAGAATCCCGAATCCCTTTTCAGCCAGTGCGACACGTATACGGGCATCAACGGTATCAATGTCGGTATCCGTAATCATTCGGTTGATCGTATAAGTCATTTCTCTATTTCCTAGCTGCGAATGTATTTAATAAGCGCAACGATTGCGAGGCCGGTTAGAACAAGGCCCAGCAACATGCCTATACCACCCATGCCGTAACCCATTCCTGAATCGAGTTGATAACCCATAATTTTCCCCTTTCGGAAATTGGTGTTAGTTGCTCTGGTTTTGCATCATTGTGCTGTCATGGGTACCTGCACCCATTCCGCCAGATGTACCGCGTGTGCCAGAGTGGATTTTCATCATATCATCCATGCTATCTGCCGGAGCCGTAATTTCGTCAGTTGTGATCTGACCGTCGCCATCATTGTCCAGCATCTGGAACCGGTCGACCATTTTTTCGCGAATGGCCGCGCTGTGCAATGCTTCGAATTCACTTATCGAAAGCGTGCCGTCACCGTCGGTATCAAATTCTTCTAGCATGGCTTTCAGGCTGGCGAGTACTTCAGCAGAAGTTACGATGCCATCGCCATTGGCATCAAAATCCTGCATATTTCCAAAGCCACCCATTTGGCCGCCACCCATCATACCGGTGCCGCCGTGTCCGTTCATCATATATCCTTGCCCGCCATTCATCTGGCCGTGCATCTGCATCATCATTTGCATCATGTCGCCTTGACCACCCATCATACCATTCTGGCCCTTGTGCGCACCATAACCACTCATCATGCCGTCTTGGCCGGACTGGCCGGATTGCGATCCGTGATCGCCACCGGCGTACACCGGAGACGTGGTCGCTGCCGTAACAGCGAGAGCTGCGACAAGACCAAGAGAGAGAACCGTTTTGCGATTGCGTTTCATAACATCACCTCGTTTGTTTAGTGTTTCGATAACTTCTATCTGGGAGGTGAATGTCGCAATACTATGCCGCATTGGATGAAAGTTGTATCCGTTTGTCGCAAACCAAATTCCTGTTACAAACGGATACAATTTCTTTGCGACGACAGGGCAAAACCCGAGCTAAACGGAAAAGACCATGACAGACCAAACACATATCCAGCCGCATATCCTGATTGTCGATGACCATCGGGAAATCCGCGATGCTGTCACCCGCTATTTGGAAAAGAACGGTTTTCGAGCTTCATCAGCACGCGATGCTGTAGAGATGGACGCCAAACTGACTGCCGGGCGGTTTGATCTAATCGTGTTGGATGTGATGATGCCGGGTGAAGACGGTTTGTCCGTCTGCCGTAGACTCAGCGCCGAAGGGCGCATGCCTATTTTGATGCTGACAGCGCTTGGCGAGGAAACCGATCGTATCGTTGGATTGGAAATCGGTGCCGATGACTACCTGCCAAAACCGTTTAATCCGCGCGAACTCCTGGCCCGTATCAAAGCCATCCTACGACGTAGGGATAGGCACGAAACTTCGGCGGGGAAATTTACTGGCCGACACGTCAGTTTTGCCGGTTGGATTTTGGACACCGACCGTCGAATACTCAGCAATGCGGATAACAATGATGTAACCGAGCTTACCACAGCCGAGTTCAAACTGCTGACCGTTTTTCTGGAACGCCCGCGCTTTGTGCTGTCGCGTGATCAGTTACTTGATCTCACGTCGGGGAGATCCGCGCAGGTCTTTGATCGCACCATCGACAATCAGATCAGCCGGTTGCGCCGAAAAATCGAAGCCAATCCAAGTAAACCAGAAATCATCACCACTCTGCGTGGTGGTGGCTATTGCCTTGCTACAGAAGTGAAAAGTCTGTGATGCGATGGTTAATCCCCAAGTCCTTGCGCGGACAATTGGTGCTGATGATCCTTGCGACTTTTGTGGTTGTGCAGGGCTTCAGCCTTTGGCTGTTTATAGATGAACGTAGGCTCGCGGTGCGGGCAGCATTGGAGCAAGAAGCAGGCGGACGCGCGGCTAATCTGGTCCGACTACTCGAAGCGGCACCTCAAGAATTGCATCCAGAAATCTTGAGATCCGCAGATTCACCGCTTGTGCGCTTCGCTATGGCTTCTTCTGCATCTGTTGACCATGCCGATCACGATGACAACGGATCGGTTATTTTGCAAATTCAACGTCTGCTTGATGAGAACAATGCTCGTGAAATCAGGGCTGAATTGCACCGAGTGGGTCCGCCTCAAGCCATTTCGGAAATCCCACCCGAAATGAGACAAATGCATGCAAATATGATGGGTACCGATTTGGCGTCAGTCGAATTGCTGATTTCGATTGCATTGCAGGACGGCAATTGGCTGAACGTTTCGACCAGATTTCATCGCCCCCCCATTCAGTGGCCTTGGGTATCCGTTTTCTCATTTGGTTTGGCTACATTGATAATAATGTCCATCGTCTGGATTGCGTTGAGCCGTTTGACCGGACCGCTCAGAAAGCTCGCGGATTCGGCTGAAAGCCTTGGCAGAGGTGAAACTGTGCCGGAGTTGTCTGAACAAGGACCGGAAGAGTTACGCCTCTTAACGATGGCGTTCAACAATATGCAGGCACGTCTGACCCGTTTTGTTTCGGAACGCACCAGAATGTTGGCGGCCCTGGGGCATGACCTGCGTTCTCCGCTGACCGCGATGCGCGTACGATCTGAGATGGTTGAAGATACTGAAACCCGCGAACGCTTGATTGCGATCATTGCTGAAATGCAGGAGATGGTTGATTCCACGCTTTCCTTTGCCCGGGGAATGGTGACGTCGGAAGAAAGCCGGTCGGTCGACATGTATGAATTTCTCGACGAGTTAATTGCTGATTTGGTAGCGGTTGGCGGCGCCGTAAAACTGGACGCACAGCCCGGGATGAACGTCCGGATCAAGCCTGTTGCCATGCGCCGTGCAATACGCAACGTGATTGAAAACGCCATACGATATGGCCAACAGGCAGATGTGAAAGCTGAAATTGCAGAAAATGTGGTCAGGATTGTCATTTCTGATATAGGCGAAGGTATACCCGAGGCTGATTTGGAAAGGGTTTTTGACCCCTTTGTTCGAATTGAAAAGTCCAGAAGCCTTGAAACCGGCGGTACCGGGCTGGGGCTATCCATCGCACGAACGGTAATTCACGCCCACGGCGGAGAAATAAAGTTGTCGAATAACCCGCAAGGCGGCCTCAAGGTTGAAGTCGTCATCCCAGTTTATACCGAACTGCAAGGCGTCGGGCAGATTTAGAAATGACATTTTTGTTAGTAGGATTTCTTGCGACTTCTTGTCTATAATACAAAAAATTGAACGCGGTCATATGTGGATGGATGGGCGCGATAAAGTAGACAAGGCACTGAATCATATGATGAACCGCCGTCGATTCACTGCTACGGGCATTGCCGCAAGCACGATTTGTATCGGAAGCCCAAACTTCGCCCACGAACGCGGAGAGCCTTATATATTGCGGGAAGATTTAATGCCCCGGGAAGTGCGGCTCAAGACATCGTTACCGACCGGCGAACTCCATATCGACCCTAACAATTTCGCGCTTTATTGGACTTTGGAAGACAACCGCGCAGTCAGATTTGCAGTAGGAGTGGGGCGAAGCAATCTTTATCACCCAGGCACATTTTTTGTTGGGGCAAAACGCGAGTGGCCGTGGTGGAAACCAACACCAGACATGATGGAGCGCAACCCCGATAGCTATGCCGAGTTTGCGGAAGGTATGCCATTCGAAAAAGGCCAACCTGGCGGCATTGATAATCCTCTCGGCGCCCGCGCGATGTATCTTTATAACGGGTCCGGACAGGACACATACCTGCGTATCCATGGAACCAATGATCCGAGTACTATCGGCATCGCGGTTTCCAACGGCTGTGCTCGGCTGGTTAATGATCAAGTGAGCGAATTGTACGAACTAATCCCGTTGGGGACAAAGGTTGTGCTGTACGAAAAAACAGGTGGAGCGGCAGCGCACAGTGATATTTCCTGAGACGTTCTTCCAGCAATTAACTTTATGCAAGCCAATGAGCATTCCCGGGGAAATTGCCGATTAGTTTTAGCTGAAATCGCGCGAATTTAACAACGATTGTCGTCTTATCGCGGTTTCTTTTGGGTATGAACGGACGATTTGAACGGGCGTGCAATAAACACGCCCGCCCCATTGTTTCGCGTCAACTTTAAATCATGTTCAGAATTTCGCGCATACCGCTCTCCCGGTGACCAGGCAAGTTACACGACATTTCGGTCGCTGCGTTACCGTCAAATGTCCAGATGACTTCTCCGGTTTTTCCTGGCTCAACAAGTAGGCTGTTTGCGTCGTCATGGCTACTACCCATAGAACTCATCATGACTGTATTTACACGATCGACTTCGATCATGCCATTGTCCATCATTTCCATCATTTCGCCGGCATGAGCCAAATGCATTTCTTCAGTGGCGATGCTGAATTCATGAAGAAATTCACCTGTATTTGTCACGATAAATCGGACCGTTTCGCCTGATACCAGGTCGTAATCGCTGGCCGAAAAGAACATTTCGCCCATTTCGACATTGATGGTGCGATCAATATGACCTGCTTGACCGGGCTGGCCAATATTGGGCGTTTCACTATGGCTGTCGGAATGGCCAGCGCCTGCTAAGGCATTTGTTGCAGTGAAAGCGGTGAAAACGACCGCCACGGCCGTTGCGGAAAGTGTAGTATGTTTCATTGTTAGTCCTGAAAATTGTATTGATTTAACCCAAATGGGCAGATGTCTGTCAGGACAGGTATTTAGGAGGAGGCGGATCAAGACCCGGTGTATAAAAATCATGTAACGAATTGGTAGGAGTAGCATGGCCTATTTGTGCAAACGACCGAACTATATATGTGCTGCGCCAATCTGGTAAACCATGCGCGCTGCACCAGACACCGCCATGGCACACGCCGGACTGATCAAGAGTTTCAAGAGTGTCCAATGGCATCTGATGTTCGGCAATCTGAGATGTTTCATGCGGGTGCAGGTCTGCGACGGAACCCACAGTGCCGAACACTACAAGTGCCAGAATTGTGGCCGTCAAAATTGTTCTTAATGCCAGTACCAGACTCAAAATCAATCAATCCCGTTCTCGTGCCGCACATCGTGTACAGATGTCACAATATTCATTACATTTACACGAATTAGCGCATCATCAGATTGCACATTTACCGCAAGCCTTTGTTGCCTATTTATGCAGTCTTGTTCTGTCATGAGAGAGATCGTACAGGTACGATAGTCGAATCCTGGCGCAGACAGGAACCAAACTTCCACCCACAATAAAAGGAAGCATCTTTTAGATGAACCAATTCCGTTGTCATTGCTCTGCCTCAGTCGACGCTCCCTATGGATGAGAGCTAAAATGTTAGATAGGGATCCAGTTCTAGAAGGTCAACCGGTGTCGTTGAGCTCTTAATTGTAAAATTTGACCCTAGCTATCGAAAAGACCTACTTTGTGGATAACTTTTGGGTGCACTCCGCGATTATTAATAGAATTCATAAGCGATAGCATAGACGAATCTGGGGACCACAAGCATTGGCGATTGAGCGAACCGATTTACTTTGACCGCTGCCGTATAGAAAGGATGCGCATCCGCCTTTGGCAAATGAGCTGCCTCGTGCAACCAAGAGTATGGGTACAAAAGCCTGGTTCTGCGATCCGTCTGCACCATGGCAAAAAGGCAGCGTTGAGAATATGAATAAAAGAATCCGACGCTATCTGCCGCGCGAAACACCTGTTCTGGCAACGACAAATCTATCAATCAAATCGATTTGCGATACCCTGAATGCAACCCCACGCAAATGCCTCGGATATAGAACGCCTAACGAGGTTTTCAGTGAAAAGCTGAGAAACATTCAGCGGGCGACTTGTTGAAGTTGAAAACGAAATGTCGCAACTGGCCTTGAAATTACACGCAAAGTTAGAATGTCCCACATCTGCAAATTAGAAATGGTACGCTCCCATTTTCTGTGTCTCCGACTGCGGAACGCGCACATAAGAGATACAATTTATCAAAAATGTGATTTTATTGAAGGCCTATCTGAAACGAAATCTGCACTCAAGGGAATACTCCAAATCTGGGTGTCACAGTTTTTCGAAGGCATGCCACAACGGCCGATCCAATCAGAACCATAATAATTAACCCTACATCAACCTGAACCCCAAACTTCCAAAATAGGGTAGGCGCAAATGTACGCGGCAATGCGTGGATCAAAATCTGCCTGGTGTCGAAACCTGAGACCTGCAAAACGCTTCCATCTGGGCCAATAATAGCAGAAATCCCGGTTGCCGCAGCCCGAACAACTGGTATGCCTGTTTCGACCGCCCGAATACTGGCCTGATCTCGGGCTTGTAGTGCGCCAAAATTGCCAAGTAATGAATCCGCCGAAATTATCGAGAGCAAATCTGGACGCTGGGGCAGGGATTTTCCATGTATTGGAAACGCTCCGTCATAACAAATCAGCGGCGCAATGTTCGGAATCCGGATTGATGTTTTAAAAACCGCGGGGTTGGATCCAGAAAAAAGTGATGCGGAATCATGTGCCCAAGGTACGATCGACTTTTCAGCCACAGGCGCAAGATGGACTTTGTCGTACTGCTGAACACTGTTTAATGTGGGCTCATAAAAAAACGCGCTGTTGGAAATCTGCCCTAAGTCTCCGGTACCAGGAGCTCCAAACAATATGGGGATATCCAGGTTTTCGCGAAACCTGTCAAAGATAGGATCACCACTATTTATCAGACGTGTAACAGCATTTTCCGGTGCGATTATTAGATCGGCGTTTTGGATTTGAGCCCTGAGAGCCATCTGCATAAGCCGGTTTTCAAGCTCGACATCGTATCCATCAGTCCATTTCAAAGATTGTTCAGCATTATGCTGAATTACGGCAACACGGTACTCATGAAACTCAACCTTTTCAGGATTGGCGGCATATAGGCCGACTGATACCAAACCCATTACCAAAAGCGCCGATTTGTATTTTTTGCCAATTATAAGCGAGGTGGGCAGGCAGACCGACAGGCTTATCAAAAACACGCCGCCAAGACTCGCAAGTTGGAGCAAAGGGGTATTGATCCACATAT
This sequence comes from Rhodobacterales bacterium 52_120_T64, assembly GCA_002162875.1. GTDB lineage: Bacteria > Pseudomonadota > Alphaproteobacteria > Rhodobacterales > Rhodobacteraceae > NORP23. The sequence continues at coordinate 94,542 of MABA01000015.1, forward strand.
ATCCAAACTGGGCATTTGGAAATTGCCCAAGGGTAGTGCGTAAGAGATCGGCGACTGGAATGGCAAGGCCAAAGAGCCAGGCACGATCAGCCATACGGGTTGGAAATAAACTGATAACACACAACATGCTTGCCCAAAAAAGGGCAGCGTACAATGCGACGCCAAGTACCGAGAGCACTGCAAATGTCACATTCGGGTTTTCGGAGGAAAGATAGAAGAAACCAACCCAATGAAGCGACACCAAAAAGTATCCCATTGCATAGGAGAAGCCTGAGATTGTTTTGGCGACGGTGCTTGTGTGTTTTTGCCAAATGAGAGTGAAGAGCGCAAAGGATGCCAGGCTCAGCCATACATATCCAAATGGGAGATGGCTAAATGTCGCCATTATTCCGAGAAAAAAAGGTAATAAAACAGCATTGAACAAACGTATTGCAGATATTCTACTGCGGGTTTGAGAGAGTAAAATTTGGGTCCTGTTATTCAAATACACAAAAAATCCGGGTTTCAGAAAGTCGCGCTTATATTGGTGGCAGGCGTTAAATTTGCGTAACATTTAATGTTCCAAAGGTTCCATGACTTGTCTTTTATCTCTTGGGGTCAATGCTACAGCGCCGAGAAACACACCAATCACAATTAGTAATAATATTCATAAATAATTATGTTCTCAGTAATAAGATATTTTCTTCACTATCGTCAAATACTAACTAATTAGGACAATTTATAATAAGTTACGGAAAATACCAATTTGCCCAATCCCACCAAAATTAGCAAATTAGACAAGATATGATGCAAACTTATTTAAATAACCAAAGCGTTGAATAATCTGAGAAGTGGTTATAAATATGTTTATGATTAAGGACTATTGCTCGGATCCACTTAGCGACCCGAAGAAAGGGAGCATTTATAAAATGTACAGATCAACAACTGGTGGCTATGCCAAAATGAGCGAAGTCGAAAACCTTATTGATCAGGATGGCTACTCTCTAGAATATGTAGCTGCTAAAAACGCCAAAGGCGAAGACGGGTGGGGGATGATTGTTGTTTCCCCCGATGGTGAAAAGTATGACGTTGTTAATGATACGGTGAATAGCAGAAAAATATATATCAACGCCGAACGCATGTATCAATTTATTGGCAGAATGACGCCTGATATTGAAAATATAACGCTGCCAATGCTCGATAAATATAAAGTAAAAAAATCATCGCGTAAAAAATAGTCGAAATTTCTTAATTGGAAAAATAGTTGCGTGTGATAGCAATCGCAACCGCATGTGTAATGGAATTGGCCCCGAGTTTATCGCGGGCTTTTGAAGCACGTACATTAATGGTCCCACGGCTTACACCCAACTTATCTGCCATCTGTGAATAATCGAAGCCATCGCGCGCAAGAGCAAGCACCTCCATTTCTTTGTCGGTGAGACCGGCACGACCTTCCACAATATTGGACAAACGTGACCAGCGGACTGAAAGACTCATCATTTCACCATCCGTTAACTCACGATCCTGACGAGACACTGACAGGATCGTTTTAGAATTGTTTACTTTTCGCGAAAAGAGAGCGCCATAGTTAAGGCCGTGAACGCGAGCTTTCCTAAACACACCCCTGACATCCGGCAATTTAATTTCAGACCAACGGATATTACCCTCATACATTAGCGGCCAAACAACCGCTGGGTCGGCGAAATGCATGGAGGCGCCTTCATATTCGTCTTGCCATTTTTTCGGGAATGTAGACCAAAAATGCTCCGGGCCCTTAAAACTGACATTGAAAGCAAGAATACTGCCCATTGTTGAAATCTCGGTTATCGATTCCATTTCGGAGTCGAAACCGGGTATTAAAGTTTGAAGCATTATAAACCTAATAAAATAATTTTTAATTAAAAATCCAACATACATTGAGAAATCGTAAAATAGTTAAACAATCGTCTATTACTTTAATCTATTACTATAGTTTAACAGGTGAAGAAAACACTTTTCAAGTGTGAACATATGTTGTGACTGCACCCAGAGATGTAATTTCGTTACAAATAGGGTGATAGAAATGGTTGCAGAACAGCAAGCCTCAAGCGGGAAAGGGCTATTGGTCCAGTTCACCAAAGGTATGGTCGACACGCTAGGTATATACTTTGATAAGTACGCCTCCGAAGGAGTTATAAATCTTGAATCTAATCAAATGGGTTTGTGGTTAATTAACCCACGAAACAGCTCCCGCCAGTTTCTTGGAAAAGCGACGCTGGTTGGGCGAAATACAATTCGAGTTCCGGGCCATGTTCACCGCCAGTCTGAATGTGGGGAAAAAGCCGTTGCGAAAGGCTAGTATAGTAAGCTTGCCAGAGGGAGCCAAAAAATGGAATCTGGTAGTGGCATTTTTGAAGCTCCGAAAAGAAGTTTTCATTCACGAATTATCTTGGCCGCTATTTCACGCTGACCAAATGGAGTTTGAACAATACGACAGCCCGGCTACGAGATACATTATTTTCCATGATGATGATAAAGTATTAGGGGGCGCACGTCTTTTGAGAACCGACTGGCAGCTTTCACGCGGGAAGGTCAAATACACCTACATGATCCGCGATGCATATAATGGACTGCTTCCTGGGCTATCGACCGAAATATGCAGTTCTGAACCACCAGTAGATTCCGACGTTTGGGAAATGACGCGGTTTGTTTCGCGGGATGGTGAAATGGTTGGCGCAGAAATAATAAAAGCCGGAATTGAATATCTAACTTCAATAAAGGCCAAGCGATGTTTGTTTCTAAGTTCACCCGCGTTCATGAGGGTAGGGCGAAGAATGGGATATCAAGCAACAGCGCTTGGCCCAATAATCAGCAATAAAGACGGCAGGTTTTTGGCATTTAGTTGCGAATTATAAATAGGAAGAACGGAAAATTATGTACGGTAGGCAAGACGCACAAATTGAAAACACACAAACAACGATGTTGGACGGCAAACACCGAACAGGTCTAGGTATATGTGTGGCTGATGCATTTATTGATATAAATAAAATACAATCGAATATCGGATATGTAACCCTCTGGGGCACAACAAAATTGGAATTGATTTTGGGTGTAGTGCCGACCAACGGAAAGATTAAATTAGTTGGCATAAATCAAAAAGCAATTGTTGAAAAAGGCGTCTCGGAAGTAATTGTTAAATTCAACAAAGGTGCAGATGACGCCCATGACTGTGTTTTGATAGGAAAAGCGGCAAAATGTGTTGATGGAACAATCGATATACAATTGTTTGGTACACCGTTCCCCACAAGCGAGTTGATTATACGGTAGTATTTGGCTGATTTCTGGCAGGTTCCCTTTCAGTAATTTCGGAGAAGTTGAGACGCATCATTCCACCGACGCTACCTATTTAGTCATCTCCCCGTCGGCGAGCCACGGGGGTAAGAGCCGGGTTGCCCCGCCTGTTCAACGAAATTGTCCAGTGTGGCGACCCTAAATGCCATTCTCACGTTCCAATTTCTTGCGAGCCAATTTACGCGAACGGCTAATTGCTTCGGCTTTATTACGGGCTTTCTTCTCGGAGGGCTTTTCAAAATGTTGCTTGAGCTTCATTTCACGAAAAACACCCTCACGCTGAAGTTTCTTTTTCAGCACACGAAGTGCTTGATCGACGTTGTTATCACGAACGGAAACCTGCATGTGGTTTTCATCACCTTTCTAAATTTTTGTTTGCATAAAGTTGCAGAAATGGCCGTTTAGCAAGCAACGGGCGAAGAGTCTACGAGACACAATACTGCAGGTGTGAACGAGGCCAAACTTAACCGTCGCTTCAATACCAAAGCCGAACTGATACGGACCGCACTCGAAAGCGAACTTGGCAATTCACCGTTCGGGAAACTGCAGGGCTGTGACGATCCACAAACCGATATCGCCAAGATTTCTAAGACGTATATTGAAACATGTGAGGGTTTCGGGTCTGTCGTCGTAACGCTGACAGCTGAAGCCGCAAAGCACCCTGAAATCAGAGGCGCGATGTCTGCAATGCTTTCCAATCGTAAAGCCGCCATTGGCGGGCTTGGTATCGTTGGGTGGTTAGCGAGTGGCCGCTTCTGTGAACTACTGAACTGCCTTTCGCACCTGCAGCCAAATTCCGGTTTTCGCCCTTTCTACCTAATTTTCTCAAATTTTCATTGGTTGTCTCAAACCAGTCATTCGCTGCACCGCGACGAAAAGTGTGGATGCTTTTAGGAATTACTCTGGCCCAACCCTAAGCGAAGCTCTCATTCTTTTTGGCATATATTATCTTTTTCTTGTTATTTTATTTTTTTCTGGTTATTTGTCTTTTTGTGAGATTAACTCACCTACATAGTCAGAAATCAATTAGGACAGAGTAAATGAACAATTTGGGTAAAGTGACAAAACATGTCGGCCTTGCAGCAGCTATCATGCTGGGTAGTGCAGGGGGCGCATTGGCGGCTGGCACCGGCACAGGCGTTGAAGCTGGCTTCTTCGCATTGGCTACAGATCTACAAACCATCCTTAGTGGTGCTGGTGGTTTCGTCGTCTTGATTCTAAGCATTATTATTGGCGCAATTACTCTTGCAGTAACCGGTCGCTGGACAATGGTCATGGTCGCATTCGGTACAGCTGTGTTCCTCGGCTACGGCGTCACAACCCTGACCTCGCTTGGTGGCGTAACCGCAACAGCCGATATGCTGATCGCGGTGATTTAAACGGCTGTGTTTTAACGAGTAGTTTTATCAAACCGTCCGGCAGCACCCAAAAAAGGACTGCCGGACACCAGTGCTAGAGGGGCCTGCATGCACGAACATTACGTAAAAATTGAGCAGCGCTTACAAGAACAGCCGCGCATACTATTTTTTAGCCTAGATGAAGCTGTCGTATTGTTCGCACCATTGGTGTTCGGATTGGTCTCGCGACACGCAATAACCGGGGTGGTCGTAGGCTTTGTTCTTTGGCAGATCTGGAAACGGATAAAGGGCGATGGCGGCACTGAATGGATCGTAGCCAGCGCATATTGGTATCTACCCAAAGAAATCAGCATTTACCGGAAACTTGCTGACGCCTCCGTTACCGTTTGGAGGGGTTGAGATGGACTTTCCAACACTCAATAAAAATCTGAAAAATGCCCGCGCAGCTAGAAACGGGCTAGCAGTCATTGTTCTATTAATGATTGCGGCAAATGTAATGCTTTCGATCAAGCTGGTGCAAACGAGCAATCAGGTTGTTCTTGTGCCATCGAAAATATCTGACGGTATGGTGGCGAGGGGTGCTGTCGATCGACGGTACATGGAAGCGCTGGCTCTTGATACCGTTTATGCGATGTACACCGTCTCCCCAAGCACTGTCGAATACGGAAGAACGGTGATCGAGCGTGTTTCGAGTGCACGTAGACGTGCTGCCCTGCTCGATCAGTTTGACGACAACGCCACGGATATTAGAGAGCGGCGCATTTCAACAGTCTTTTTTGTCGAGAAGCTAGAATACAATTTCGCCAACCTACAAGTGGTCGTTGTGGGCCGCCTGGGAACATACTTGGAGACCACCAAAGTAAATGAGGAACACCGGAGCATCCTTCTCACATTCGAGGAAGAAGGATCTTCGGTGCGTTTATCCAAGGTGGAAAGATTGGAGGCCGAATAATGAAACATTTATTGGCATTTATCATACTGATTTCAACGAGCGTTGTCGGCAACGCTTCACAAAATATCAATACAGAAGCAGACGGGTACGTAACGTTCTATGCGGCAACTTCAGGCGTAACCCGCGTATCTGTTGCTGGCGATAGAATTCGGCGCATTGTTAATCAAGATACACAATTCGAAATGGTAAACGACGATGAAACCGGTGACGTATTTTTCAGGTATATCGGTGAAAATCTGACTGTGGAAACCGGCTATATCATCACCGAACAGGGCATCACAATATCGTTTCAAATGACTCCCCGAGAAGGTGTTCCTTCTCAAACAGTAATACTAACCGTAAAGGGCGGACCGGAAGTATCCGAAGAAAGCCGGTTCGAAGTCAGTGGAGGTAGTGGCGATAGCCATGCTTCCTCGTTAACCGCATTTGTACGCAAAATTATCCTTGAAAAAATAGGTAGCCGAACGCCACCATCACCAAACAGCCGAACAGCCGCAATAGTTATGGGCGCAAGCGGAATGGTGGGGAAAGTATATTCGGTTAAAACAACTTCGCCCTCGCCATATTTACGCCCACAAACTTTTTACAAAGATGGCGTGTTGGCGGTTTGGATGCAGCCTCTAGCACAACGTAGTGCTGGACGTGCGTGGGTTATTGTCGTGGAGAAGCGCTGATGTCTACGGGTCGCAGAAAACAACAAGTAAGTATCGGTTCTTTAGTAGTTGGAGTACTCGTCGCAGGGTTTATCATTCTCGGAGTGCTAATGGGCGGTCAAGAACCAACAACATTAACGGGGGCGGGCAACATTGGTTTTGATGAAACCATTATCGCGGATCGTACAGCAGCAGCCAGTCCGGAAATGTCGTGGATAACAACATCAAGAGACGAAATAGCGGTGCTAAAAATCCAGTTGGAAGAAGTCACAAAAGTAGCAAATGCCACAAGGTTGGAGGCTTTATCGCAGGTAGATATTCTAACTGAACAATATGACGATCAGATCATTTCGCAACAGGCGCAGATTAATCAATTAAAAGAAGAGTTGGTTAATGTGCAGAGCAAAAACGGGGTAGTCCAACCAGTGCCCACAGACAGCTTTGGTACAGACTTTATCACGACAGGAGGCCAGCGCAGAGCGGTTCCCGGTACAAATCAGCCCAGTCTGGCTATTGACGGAACCGTAGTTGCTCCAAACTTCGGGCAGCAATTTAATCTTGCTCCAAATGGCGGAACATCCACAAATATTAAAAATCTCGAAAATTATGTTCCAGCGGGAAGTTACGCGCCTGCTATCGTTCTGTCAGGCGTGGATGCCTCCACAGGCGTAGTATCAAGAGACAACCCGGTTCCAGTGCTGTTCCGGATTACCGCACCCGCTGTTACGGCAGGGTATAGCTCGTTGAGCGGCCTGAAAGTAGATTTAACGGGTTGCACGGTAACGGGATCGGCAACCGGCGATCTAAGTGCCGAGCGCGTGTACGTTCGCCTGATCCAAATGAGCTGCATTGGTGCGGGAAATACCATCATTGAAACCGATATTGCTGGATATATGGTTGGCTCCGGCAAGGCTGGTGTACGTGGAGAAGTTGTTTCTCGTGAAGGAAGCTTGGTGACCAACGCCGCGATTGCCGGCACGTTGCAAGGGCTGGCCGGCGCCGTTTCATCCTTACAAAACTCCGAGAGCGATACAGAAGGTGGAGCGGCAGGAATAGCAAGGCAGCTTGGCATCGGATCTCTGGCGGGGGGTGCCGAGACAGCGGCCGGAACCCTTGCGGAATATTACATTAGACGCGCGGAACAATATCAGCCGGTCGTATCGCTTTATGGTGGCACGAAGGTAGAGCTGGTGTTCATGGAAGGCGTGGAACTTCTATGAGGTCGTTCATTTTAGTGCTGCTTATCTTGCTCATTGCCGGCTGTTCTACTGGAACGCCGGAAAAGCAGTATTGCAAAAATCAATACAGTTGGGCCGAACAATCCATTGATAGTTTAGAAAATAATTAGAGATATAAAATGACCAAAATTATTAAGAATACCACCCTTATACTTACCATATCGGCCGGTTTGGCAGGGTGTAGCGTTGGCTCAAGCAATACAGAAGGAGACTTTCTGTGTGAAGCCCAGATTGGAAGCCCGTGTACGACAATATCGGGCGTGGATGGGAGTGGCGCAGCCGCAATTGTGGCGCTGGCGGAACAGGTTCAAGACACGTTGGCAGGAGAAATGTCACAAGATCCTTTGCCAACTGGTAAGGGCGGGATCGGTAGTTCCACAGCCAGCGCAATGAATGGTGGAACGGCAGGCTACAACCCGACACGGTATCGCCAGCCAGAAATCCTGGGAACGCTCTGGATAGCGCCGTACCTTGATGATGAATCAATCCTCCATGAGGCGACAAATGTTCATTTTGTTGTGCAAGAAGCACATTGGTCTGGGCGGAGCTAATGGGGTATTTTTCAGAGGCGTTATCGGGGTTATTCGGGGATGCCGATTGGACGGACCTTGTGGAGCAAAGTTTCGCGGATAACGTCATGTCGGATTTACTACCGTATCGCGTTTATGATCCAGAAACCGAACTATACCACAATGAAAACACCGTTGGGTTTATGGTTGAAGCTAATCCTGTGGTTGGAGGGCCGGAAATAGCCGGCGCACTTCACGCTGCAATCATGAGTCATTCGCCCAATGGGGGTACGACGCAGTTTTTGAATTGGGCCTCGCCAAATATAGACCAAAAGTTGGCTATGTGGGCGATACCTCGACTAAAACGATCCCCACTGGTTACAGAAATGGCAGAAAGCCGTATTCGGCATTTTCGCAATTTGCGGTTTGGGACGGATGCAGTTGTTAAATGCATTCCACATCAACGACGCATATTTGTATCGGCCTGGGTGGACGGTGGTGCGAGTAAGCATGAGCAGCGCGCCCTTATGGAGTATCGCCGCGCAATAATGGGGGCATTTGGTGGCGAGACGGCTCCCAAAAAAGTGGGGCCGAGCGATTTTCTACGACTGATGGCAGATATACTGCATTGCGGTAATTCGAGTGATGGCAGAAAAATCGAGTACACCGCTGATTTGGCGCTGAATTACCAGCTCTCTGGGGGAGGTCTGCGCGTCAACCGCGAGGGCTTGGGCCTAATGGGCGAGCCTCCAATGTCGCTTGCCTGTGCATCCGTGCGAAGGTTGCCAAACGAGTGGGCATTTGGCCTTGGAGCGCTCCTGAACGGTGCGCCGGAGCGTGTTAATGATCGCCCATCCGGACCCGTTCTTACAGCGTTCACGATAAGGGCTTTGGCGTCACAAGAAGCTGGGAGTTTCGTTCTAAAAAAACGAACAGCAATTCAACACTCGCTGAAAACCAAATTTGGGGAAATGTCACATGACTTAGGTGGCAAACGCGATGAATTTGACGATCTCAACACCGCATTGGAATCTGGTGAAAAACTATTTGAAACCGTTTTTACGGTGTCAGCCTATGCTCGAGGTGAGCCAAGCGAGGCAAAAGTAGCATTAAGCGAAATAACAAAAATATATCGCCATGCGGGCATTCAACTACAAAACGATGCCTTTATTCAATTACCAATCTTTCTGACTTCACTGCCTTTTGTCGCAAGCAAAGGCCAGATGGGAGATCTGAAAAAGCTCCAGCGAATGAGACTTATAAAAGGCGAGGCCGTAACGGCGTTGGCACCGCTTCACGGTGAATGGCGCGGTGCGGGATCGGGTAAATCGGTTTTGTTGGTTGGTCGACAGGGAGAAATATTCGATTGGGATAATTTTGAATCCGACGGAAACTATAATGTAGCAGTGGTTGGCAAGTCCGGGGCTGGTAAATCAGTCTTCATGCAAGAGCTGGTCACAGCCATTTATGCATCTGGCGGGAAAACCATCGTTATTGATGATGGCAACAGCTTTAAGACCACCTGCGAAATTCTGGAGGGTCGCTGGATCGGTTTTGACGGCTCTGCGGAAATACGCCTAAACCCGTTTTCCATGCTGTCAGAGCCAGACATGGGAAAAGATGAATACCGCGCCGATGCGATTGAACTGGTTACAAATGTCGTGGCTACAATGTGTTCGTTAAGTGGTGAGTCCCAGAGTCGCGTAATAGAAATTGAAGAGGGTTTTATTTCTGATGCTGTTGGCAAATCATGGGATGAAAAGGGTAGGGGCGCCGAAGTAACGGATGTTCTGCGGTATTTGACAAAACATGCTGAAGAGGAAACGCGACTATTAGATGTCGTTGAAAAACTTAAGCGATTTTGTGTTGGTGGTGTCTATGGACAATATTTCCAAGGCGCGGCTAATGTCGGTACAGAAAACGATTTTACTGTGTTCGAGCTATCGCACATTAAGGGCCAGAAGGGCTTTGAGGATGTAGTTCTTCAGATCATTATGTTTCTTGGCACTGAACTTATGTATAAAACGGATCGCTCTACCCGCGTTGCTATTCTTATTGATGAAGCCTGGGATTTGCTCGGCGGTGTTGGCACATCACGCTTTCTGGAAGGTGTTGTGCGCCGCGCTCGAAAATACACCGGAAGCCTTATTACCGGAACGCAAAGCATTGACGATTATTACGGCAATGCGGCGGCGAACGTGTGTCTGCAAAACTCAGATTGGCTGGTGATGCTGGCACAAAAGCCCGAGACCGTTGAGCGTATGGCGGCCGATAACAAGTTATCGGTAAGCCCCGGCATTATACTCCAGCTAAAATCGCTGCAATCAATTCGGGGGCAATTCAGCGAAATGGCAATCAAAGGGCCGGGGGGCTGGGCGTTTGGACGCCTCCTCCTCGATCCGTTTTCGCTAGCCGTTTATTCCTCGAAGGGCGCAACAGTCGAGCGCCTGCGACAGCTCAAATCACAAGGTATGAAAACAGTAGATGCGCTCAAGTTAATGGTTGAGCGCGGAGAGGTGGAATAATGGAAATAACCATCAAAATTCTTGCGCATATCTTAACGGCTATTACTTCGGCCGCACTTGCGGTTTTTATCATTACCCATGGCGGGTTTATCGAAACCCCGCAAAAACTCGTAACGATTGATGCCACGCAAGCCTTGTTGGGCTTCATTCAAACAATCGACAAAGATATGCCGGATGATGCCTACGCCATTGCCGTCGTTGAATATCAAAAGCAGCTTGAAAAAGAGATTGTCGAATTGGCAGAGAGCCAAGGGTTGGTGGTAATTAATGCCGCTGTGGTTCTCTCTGGCGGAACGGACATCACGCAATACGCTGTCGATAGGGTGTTGGATAAGTGATTTATTCACGCAATAAAACCTCTCTAATTTGCGCTGGCTTGCTGATTGTAATTGTCGGGTTTTACGCTCTTGCAACCGTGCGGATTACGTTGAATGGAAGCTCCTCCCTTCCACACAACGGGTACTTGATGGTGACGTGGCCCAAAGTGCTTTGGCACGGTGCTTACGTTGCCATCAAACCACCAAGTGCGTTCAAAGAAATATTTGAAGGTGTGTACTTTGTAAAAGAAGTGCGTGGTCTTGACGGGGATATCATTCGACACGGTCCGGGCGACAAAGTCTGCGTATCTAATGCGTGTTACGCGCTGTTGGAAAATCGGGCGGACATACTTCGCGAGCCCGTTGATGCAGGCGAAATCCCGCAAGGAAAGTTCGCGGCTTTCGGAACAGCCCCGGATTCACTGGATAGCAGATACAGCGTTGTCGGTTTGTTTGCGCGCGAAAACGTCGTGGCGGTCGGGGTTCCATTACGAATCCCGCATTGGAAGGAGATAAAAGCATGGATCGGAAGCTAGCACTACTGGCGTTTTTAATAACGGCATTGAGTACACCCGTATCTGCAAAAGATTATGGAACATACGGCGCTTTGTTTCCCATTATCGAGCCGTCAATTCTTGACACTATTAACCAGCGCCTGGAAGAAATGAAGGATTTGGGCGAGCTTGAGCAAATGCAAGACGAGTTCGAAGCAACAACGCGGGCCTATGTAAACCGCCCAAAACCAGTGCTCGGATTGCAAAAAACAGATGCGTACCGGGCGTTTGAAGTCGATCTGTCTATCACGGTTGAAACAGATTTGGCGGACCAGAACGGACGGATATTTGCGCGGCGCGGGACAGTCGTAAATCCATTAGCATATTCCAGATTCAACAAAGCAATAATTGTCTTTGATGGCGATGATCCGGCGCAAGTGGCCTTTGCATTAAGCGAGGGCAATGAGCTCGATACATTGCTGGTGTTAGTAGACGGCGAGCCATTAGAGCTTACCCGCATTCACGGGCGCCGGTTCTGGTTTGATCAACAAGGCGTAATCACCAACAAATTCCAGATCGAGCGATTGCCATCGGTAATTACCCGCGCAGATCCGGTGATGCTTGTTGAAGAAATACCTCTGGGAGAGTGATATGAGAAAACTTGTATTTGGATTGTCACTAGCGGTTATGTTGATCGGGACACAGGTCCAGGCAAAATGTAACGCAAAATTCCTCAACCCGATTACTGAAGTCTGTTGGGATTGCATTTTTCCGATATCGATCGGTGGTTTGAGTTTGTTTAATTCGCGACCCGATACGGCAAATCCGTCGTTTCCGTTGTGTTTATGCGCGGGGCTCCCGCCAAGATTGGGATTGGCAATTGGATTATGGGAACCTGCACGGCTTGTTGATGTGGCAAATGAGGCCGGATGTTTTGTGAACATCGGCTTTGATCTGGATTTTGGGCTTTTTTCTCTAGGCAAGTCGTCTGTAACGGCCTCAAACGGGGGAGATACAGGCTCTAAGTGGCAGGCGCACTACTACTATTACCCACTGATATCCTGGCTTGGCACCGTTGTTGACGGCTTATGCATGCAATCGAGCATTTTCGATGTGGCTTATATCAGCGAAATCGATCCGCTGTGGAATAACGCAGAGCTAAACAACCTGATTAATCCAGAGGCGGTTTTATTCGCCAATCCCATCGCACAGGCGGCCTGTGCGGCGGATTGCGTTTCTTCCTCTAGCGGGAACCTACCGCTTGACCCTCTATTTTGGTGCACCGGGTGTGGAGGCGGTATTTACCCCATTCAAGGGGATGTAAACGCTCATATTGGCGGTGTTATGGCCTCACAAACTGTGACCACAAAGTTGTTGGCAAGAATGCATAGATTTTTTCTGGCGCGGCGCACCAGCGGCACCACGGCGCTGTGCACCACAAAGGCTGCACCGATTATTATAAAATCACAATACAGGCTGCAAATAACCCGTCCAATACCCGCAACGGGTGGACGGTATGCTTGCGGACCAGTCGGCTACTCGACGCAATACGTCGATAGCTTCAAAGAATTTCCATATAAAGGGGAGTCATTCGGATGGCTAGTTTGGCGAAAAAGAAACTGCTGTGCGCTTTAGGTATCGGCTTAATTACATCGCAAGCATTTGCTCAAGAAGACACCGAGAAAATGAGTTTTGCTGAGGGTGCTACAGGATATATCAAAGCGCCCATTACTGAGCTTGTTATTGATGCCGAACACGCCGCTGATGAACTCGGGCAAAGGCTTACTATTCAGGGCGCGATGGAGGGTGTGGAGATACCGGATTTATCCGGCATTCGAGATCGCGCCCTTAATGATCCAAGGGTCAGAAAGCTACTTGGAGTCACTGAAAATCCTAGCGACGAGGTGGACGCGGTAGGATACGACGGAGCGCACCTGTGGTTGCTGTTAAGTTTTTCGATGCCTAAAATCTCATTGCAACAAGCAATGCGTGAGGCGGAAAAATATGGTGTCCCGGTCGTGTTCCGGGGCTTTGTAAATAACTCGGTTTATGACACGCGGGCCGCGATACTGGATGTTTGGGAAACCGAAGAGGAAGCTAAGGGCTTTGGCATAGATCCAACTATATTTACGCGGTTCAACATAAATGCTGTGCCAGTTGTAATCGCCGCCTCAGAAATGCTTGAGATCTGCGAAACGCAAGGGTGTGAGGGCGATCCTGTACCCCCCCATGACAGGGTGTCTGGCAACATTCCTTTGGAAACGGTCCTTGCTATGATCGCGCATGGGGATGGCGTTGGCGCGTTTGAGGCTGCGCGCATGATTGCGGCCGCCAATGAATAGCAAAAGCATATATATGGTCTCGGCATTGCTGTGTTTAACCAATGAAGCCACGGCACAACAAACGCCAAGAGAACAAGCGCAAGAAATGCTTGGTGGTGTTAGCAGTTATACGGATAATTTTGACCAAACCACGGTTGAAACGGTTGTTGTTCCTTTTGAGACCAGCGCGCCTCCTGAAACATCCATTGATGATGCATCGATGGAAGCGACAATTATCGAGCGCATAAGCGGGGATAGTGCCGAGTCTCAGGTGCTGTCCGATACGCGCGCCAGTTTTGCAAACCGCCCTGAAGTTGTTCTGGACCCAAACGGCGAACTGTTTGAGCGCGCGAGCTACGCTGATGAAAACGCGGATTCTCTGTTGGGAGGATATTTCGAGGGCGGCGGGGGTTTATGTGAAGCCGGCGATTTCGGATTGGTAGAAACCTTCCAGAGGTTATGCCGCAGATATAAAGACACAACTGTCGAAAGCTGTTCGATCTATAGCGATATTTGGGTTGATAGATTCGATAGCTACATATGTGAGGCGCAAGATGCGCGGTACCTAAAGCAGTGCGATCAAACCACATCCTATAGCTGTGAACCCACAACTGGCTGCATAACAAACGCATTGAGTCTCACCACTATTGCGCCAAGCCAGGTTTCGTACACAAGTAGTGGGGCAAAACTCACGCATTCAGGCGTAACAAGCACGAGCTGTATACGGCAGAATTTCCAATATAATTTGGGTATCTCGACGGATTTTCAGATGGCGAGCTTGATGGCAAATACCCTGCAATATGTAGGGTTTGCGCAAGTTCTCGTAAATGGAAAGGTGATGGGGACATATCCGTCGGGCGGTACCAACGGCGAGTTGATTTCTAAATCGACCAAGATTTCCAAAAACGTAACGAGAAACGTCCCCACTCTTAAAATTACGAACTCCAGCGGAGCTATTAGCTATACGACGCTCTCTACGTCCTGTTCGAACACCTCCCGATCATCGTCGATCAATCAGGATATTATCGGGCTTATCAACCAGGTGGCACCGGTTGGAATGGCAAATCCACAGATAGGTTCTAACACGATTACCCTGCGTGTGGTCACAACCGGAAAACCTCTCGGAAGTATGAACCTCTCGTACGATGGCGCCTGTTGTGACGCCTTACAAAAAACACTGGAGACAACATGCGCCCCTATTTCACGCTAGCGTTTGCGGGCATTCTAGCCATGCTTGGAGCAAACATTGCTATAGCTGATACCTGTAATGTGACCGCATCAGTATGTTCAAATACCAGCCCGGTTTATGTCAACGGTGGCGCAAGCCAGTTTCTAGTACCAAACGTATGCTCAGAGGAAACAATCTCTTACGAGTGCAACGACCCAGGCCCGTTGAACGAATGCCTTGAGCTCGAGACAAGTGGCAATTGCACCGAGCTGACAAGAACCTGCATCAGCCAAAACTACGGCGAGTGCGACCGATGGAAAGCGACGTATCAATGTAAGAATGAAGATGCAAGCATGTCACCAGCCACGTTGACTAGCACAAGGTTTGAAAGTTTCACGGAAGCGTTTACGGATACCTGTAGCGCATTGAGAGATGATATTGGATGCGCCCAAACCAACAATCTATGCATAAGCGGGCCAGAAACCCGCGATATTAACGGCAAGAATGTATATCGTGATTGTTGGGAATGGCAGAAGAATTACGCATGTCTTGCGAGCGAGATCACCAGCGATTGCGGGATCTATGAGAAAGACGCAAGTTGCTATGAGGCGACCAACGAATGCATTTTGAAAGCCCCCGACGGGAGCTGTTCGGAGTATTCGGTGAAGTTCATTTGCGGGACGGACAATCCCGATGTTTCGGGGGCGTGTTCGGCCATTAATGTTTGTATCGGAGGCACTTGCGAGGCGTTCGCCGTAGAGCCAAACAATGATTTTGCGAAGGCGGCAAGCTGGTTAAACGTGCTTGATGAAATGTCAGCTGATTCAGAGCCGAACGCCGCATTGAGCGATGTGGAGATATTCACGGGAGAAGGACAGGGTTGCAGGGTAGGTGGGGGTGGATCACTGAACTGTTGCAACGATACGGGATTCCTAAACGGGACTTTTGGTAGTTGTACTGAAGGCGAGCTTGGCCTGATTGATCGCCAGCGGGCCAAAGCAACGCATTATGTAGGCTCTTATTGCAGCTCACGGTTCCTTATCTGTTTTCAGAGAACTTACGTCTACTGCATGTATAATTCCAAACTGGCGCGCGTCATTCAAGAAGAAGTGCATCGCATCAGTGGAAAGTCCTGGGGCACCGCCAAAAATCCAAGTTGTGGGGGATTTTCGGTAGAGGAATTGGAAACTCTGGACTTCGACCAGATGGATTTATCAGAAGTCTTTGATGATGCTTTGGACGCGGCGATAATTCCAAACGCAGAGGAAATAAAAGAATACCTCATCTTGCAAATGGGCGGCGTCAACGGCGAGGTGCAAAATGCCTATCAATAGACGCAAATTCATAGTTGGCACCGGAACATTTGTAATCGCTCCCAAAGCATGGTCCCAATCGCAGGTTAGGGTTGTACCGGGGGCTCAAACAGTACCGCAGGTTCGGATTGGAATTATTCTGGTTGGTCTAAGCTGGTGCCCGTATTGCAAAAACGCGGCAGCATTACTTTATCACGCAATGCCCCCCCTTAGTATTCCTGTGCTTATCGCCTCAAAAGACAATCGGGCAATTGAGCCTTACACGGAGTTTATGTCGGCCTCTGAGCACCCGATTGCGAACCAGATCACCAGAGTTCCAACAACCCTGTTTTATCAACCGAATGAGGATCGCCTTGTTGATATGATCGAGGGCTTTCGTAATCCGCGAAGCTATCTCGCCAAGCTGAAAAGCGTCGTTGGAGCAGCAGTCGAGGCCGGCTATGTCAGTTAAGGTGCTTGGGATAATATTGGTGTTGGTTTTTACAACACAGAGCAGCAGGGTAATGGCTGCGCAAAACACTGGCTGGTGTCAGGACGACATTACGGCCGGGTGGAGTTTTTATTGCGACCCGGAACCTGAAGAAGTTGAGGAGGTCGAAGAAACACCTCTGCCCGCACCACCACCAGCTTTGCCGAAACCAACCGCAACCGAAGAAATTATGCAGTACCGCGCAGAGCTTGATGAGCTTAAATATCGCGCCGTACTGAACCCGTCTGAAGAGAACGTCCAGGAATACATGTTCGCGCAACAAGCCATGGTCGGGAAAGCAAAAGAGTTCACGGATCAATGGCAGCGCATTATATTCAAAACACCGGCCCTTGATGCAAATATCAAGTATCCGATTTCGAGTATCGGGACGAACATCTATCAGGACCAAACACGGCAAGCGCAAGAAGATGCGTTTGTTAGAGCGGCGCAAAACAACGGGCTGCTATTCGTATTTGAAGGACCAGAAACCTGCGGTGTTTGCGTACCGGCCGTCGGGATCATTGCTAATATGCGCGATGAGTTTGGCATCGAGGTATTGGCCGTTACGGCGGATGGAATAACCTACCCCCAATTCCCTGATGCTGTTCGGGATGCCGGCCAGCTCGCGACCTTGAGATTAACCGATTTTCCAAAACCCATATTGGCCCTTGTCGATCCGGGTTCCGGTGCGCTCGATATTATTGGCTCGGGGTTGATAACCAAAGATCAGATTCTGGAACGCGTGCGGATCATCACGGAAATTCCCGTAGGCGAACGGTATTAGGAGAGTATTTATGTATAACTCGATTAAAGCGATCATTGCGGCAACGGCCCTTAGCTTGATAGCGCCATCCGCAATTGGTGGGCCGGTCGGCAACGATCTAAAAGATTTTTGGGAAAGAACGGGGGGTGGTGTTAATTACACCCGCCCCAGTGCCTATCAAGGACAACAAGCCGGATATGCCACGCTTGGGTCTCTTTATGTGAGAACCAAGCCAAGGAATACATCACTGGCGCACATCCAATTACCGAGTGTGCGCGCCGGTTGTGGCGGGATTGATATTTTTGGGGGATCGTTTTCGTTTATTTCCAAAGAAGAACTCATAAAGCTCATGGAAGCTATTATGCAAAACGCGGCCGGTTTTGCGTTTGAATTAGCCTTGGAAAGCCTGTCGCCTACGGTTCAAGAAACCGTGGCCAAGTTGCGAGATCTTATCCAGCAGGTAAACTCGATGAACATCAACAGTTGCGAAGCCGGCCAAGCAATTGTTGGTAGTCTTTGGCCGGTGGAAGATGCGGCTTCACAACACATCTGCAACACGATTGGAACGATGAGCGGTTTCTTCGCCGATCGTGCTTCCTCAAGGCATGGCTGTGGTACGGGAGGCGAGCAAACCGATACGCTAAATAGCGCGACCGGCCCGCTGGCAGATCAAGTTCCCGTAGATGTTAACTACGCCTGGAAGGCGATTAAGAAAAACGCATTCCTTTCCTCGAACCGTAACCTTGCGGAACTATTTATGACCATGACCGGAACCGCGATTACCAGAGCGGCCGCTAATGACAATGAAGGGGCACAGCATCAGTCAATAAACCCGGAAGCGTTTTCGCCAGACATGATCGAAACCTTGGTTGAGGGTGGCACCCTTAAGGTTCAGCACTGTGATGAGGTAAATAAATGCCTCAATCCGATACCAACAGACATAACAATCGCGCGCGAGGAAAGCTTCTTCAGCCTGGTAAGTAAAGTTGTACGCAGCATGTCGGACGCGATTTCGAACGACACTGAAATCCCTGCTGAAGCTATTGATCTTATCTCGATTACCAGTGTGCCGGTTTACGAGACACTTATTACGGCCAAGTCCTACAAGTATCAATTCGTTGACGACGAGATCGCTCTGATATCGGAGCTGGTGGCGATAGATTTTGCCATGCGCTACATCAACGAGGCTATTTCTGAAATGCAAAAATCGGTCAGTAATACCGATGCCTTCGGGGATATTCTGGGTGATTTCCAAGACAGTGTGGCAGAGACACAAAACAATTTTGCTGTGTATCGACGCGATGCGGCTGAACGCTACACGGACGCGATCTCCACGCTCGAAAAGCTTCAACTCGCGCGTACTGTTCTGTCGGCCTCCTCGTCAAACAAGTTTGCAACGATGATCAGCGGCTCAAATTAGGAGATAGATATGCCAACAATGGAAATCTACACAACTGGCGGCGGATATTATCTCTATGACGTCTTTAACTTTCTTGCGGCCTACACAGGCTCGGGAAACTACAACAACTTGCTATATATCGGCGTGATAATTGGCGTGGCGATGATTGCCTGGCGACTGGCGTTCGGGGAAGGGGCCATGGAAGCGGTTAAATATGTTGTGCTTGTGGCTATTGTTGGTGGGTTGCTCGTCGGACCCAAAGCGAAAGTTGTGATTATCGACAAAACACAAGGAACGATTCCGATTTACGGGATTGTGGACAACGTCCCTTACGCGGTCGCCTTGTTGGGCCATTACACATCGAGTGTTTCTTACTATGTAACGGGGCAGTTGGAGACCTTGTTATCAACCCCTGATAATCTGGCGTTTCAAAAAAACGGCATGATGTTTGGGGCATCATTGCTTGCACAGACGGCTAGGTGGCGGGCTGTCTCAACCAGCATGAATGAAAACCTGGTTAACTTTATGGAGAATTGCGTAATAGATGCGACCAACATTGGCCTAACCGACTTAGAATTGGTGGCTAGAAGCGGAGATCTGGTTGCCGAGATTGATGCAAACCTGCCAAATTCTCTGGCGTATTACGACGTTATGGCAGGGGCCACCCAGTCTTGTAAAAACGGATGGCCGGCAATCAAGGCCAATGTGGCAAACGAGGTGGATGAAATACTGAAAGTCAAAGCCGCGGGTCTTTATCAAAACTCGCCAGATGGCGGCGCTGCGAATATCAATCGGCTAAAAGGGACGCTGGAAGATTTTCAGAACATGATGAATATGTCTTCAGGAAGTGCGGTGCAAACCATTCAACAAGCAATGTTGATACAAGCCCTTGATGATGCGTCTTTGCGGTTCATATCCAATTCGGGCAACGCGGCTGCAATGGAGCTATATCAGGCGGCGCGCGCAGAGGTGCAGACCAGAGCCAGTTACTCTGCGATCGGGGCGAACGCTGCCAAGTGGGTGCCGTTTTTAAAGATCGTTTTTGAAGCGATTTACTATTCGGTATTTCCGCTGGCGGTATTCATGATGATGACGCCGATGGGCTACTCGGTTCTTAAAGGGTACGCAGGGGGGTTTGTCTGGATCGCGGCATGGGAGCCCTTAAGCGCGGTGCTTCATAGTATTGTGCTAAAAGCCTCTTCAGGTTTTTACCGTGAAGTTGGCGTAAAAACCACTGACGGGGCGCTCTCGGACGTGGTTCTAAGCTGGTCCAATCACTTTGGCATTATTGCTGTTGAACAGGACGTGGGAACCGTGGCCGGTTTTTTAATGATGTCGGTGCCGTTTCTGGCCTATTCGATCTTCTTTGGCGCAAACCGGATGATGGGTATGGCGACCAGCATGTTGAATGTAGGGCAGGGCGCGGCCATTGATACTGGACGCGAGGCGGCGACCGGTTCGATGTCGTTGGGCAATACTTCGATGAACAATTTTCAGTCCAACAAAATGAACACATCGAGCATGATTGATGTGGGTCGTTCCACTGGCAACCTGTCGGACGGCGCAATGGCTACCTTTAATCCGGATGGGTCGATGTCAATTTCTCAAGGCAGCTCGCAATCCAACACGGGTATGTCGGCAAACTTCTCGCAAGGGATACGATCCGAAGTATCAAGCCGTGCGGAACATGCGAGATCTGCCGTTAGCAGCCAGTCTTCGGAGCTGGCAAATTATTGGTCGCAAGGGGCCAGCCAATACGCGGATCTTGCGCAAACGGCTTCGCAAAGCAACTCGGCTAGTTCTGATCAAGGTGTTACGTGGAGCCAGGAGGATCGAAAACAGTATTCGGAAGCTTGGGGAAAAGTTGAAGACTTTGCGGAGAGAAACAATCTATCCACTGACGTTGCTATGTCGGCTATATTGACAGGAAACGCAGGGTTAGGGGGTCGCGCTGTCGGAGCAGCTTTGAATGCGGAGGGAAAACTCGGCGGATCAAGCACAGAAGACTTCACCGCAGCCGTAACAGCTTCTCAAAAAGAAGATATGAGCAATACGTTATCTGTTTTGGCATCCTCCTCTGAGTCAATCCGAACCGGCCAGAGTAACAGCACTGGCGAGAACGCGAGCGAAGGGCAGCGTTTCTCGATCGATGAAGGTCGTAGGATGGCCAGCACACTCTCCTCGACGATGACGGATGCCGACAATTATTCACAAGCGGAAAGTCGGTTGGAAACACAGGGCGTATCCGCCAATTCTGCTCTCACGCAACTTATCGTTAGCTCATTGCAAGATGAAGGTAAGAGTGCGGGCGAGATCAGCTCGATCATGAACGCAAAAGATGTAGGGGCCTTACAATCCCAACAAGGTGTTTTGAACGAGGTGATCGATGACGTTGTGGAATCCTATTCAATGCCCACCCAAATTAACAATCCCACCGAAGGATTTATGACAAATCACTATAACCCGCCAGCCGTCGGGGAGCTTCCGCTGACCACAACCGATCTTGCCGATACGGCGGGTGCCGTAAGCAGGTCTGTATCGAGTAGTCATAGTTCAACATCCGGCGGTGCTATTGAGGATCTGAATGCCGGGCGGGCGTCAGCCCGCGAGGGGAATAGCGGTCATAGAGATACGGTTAACGATGGCATGGATCGCGATATTCCAACAGCTATGACCGAGCGCGTTTTTACCCCGCGCGAAGAAAGCATGACCGTTATATCCCAAGGTACAAGCGAGAGGTTGCAAGAACGCTATCCCGAAGCCTACGACGGCAGTCAAACACCGGTCGAGTTCTTCAACGACAACCCCGGGAAATTCGAAGCGGTAACGTATCGGGATTGGACAGGTGATATGGCCGTTGAAGGATCACCGCGGGCCGATGCGCATTTGGTTTCACAAGCAGGCGAGGACGCGCAAAACCCGTCTGATGGCTCTCAATCCCGCACGAGCGGAGCCAACAATCAGTACAGTGCGGGAAATAACCCAATCGAAATCGCCACGGAAGGTACAATCAGAGATTTACCTGTAAGTGATGAATATATGGAAAAGCTACAAGGCACTCTTGAGCCACTTGGGCCAAACATTGGAGCGGTAATCACCTCCGGCGGCCAGCATGCGCAAGGGACCTCGGCAGATAGAACGGGATCCACGCGCCATGATGTTGATCACACTGGTCACGCCAATTCGTCAGACCTTGTCCTAACGCGTGATGGTCAACAGGTTACGCCAACGCAAGATCCCGAATTATACGCACAGTTCCTCTACCACGCAGCGGGAGAGTTCAGCGGTGTTGGTCATTATGATTGGGGTGTGCATGTAGGGGGCGGTTCTGAAGCTGCTTGGGGCCCGGATACAACGAATAACACCCTCGATCCATACTTTAAGTCTGCAATAGATCAAGGGCGGGGGAAGAGTTGAGGATTAGTTATCGTTTGGAATGATAAAAGGGGCTAATGGGATTATACCTTCCGCGAGGGCCGATATCGAGAGCAGCCGTAGAATCATATTGATTGTCAAATTTAATAGTTTGCAGAAAAGCCATCACAAACGCCAATACAGTCAGCAGGCCAGCGAAGACGGCAATGCCAAGTACTACCGGCACAAAGATACTGGCAACACCTGCTACGGCCGTGATTGCTGCGAGAATTTTAACGCCGGATGTGAATACGGAGCTGCGGCTTTGACCTCGTTGAACAGAAATCGCAGCCTGGCGAGAAACAACCGGATCGGTGGCTTTCATTGTAGTCAATTTAGTCATCGCCATAATCCATTCTCTTAGGCCTCATTTGGCCACGTGGACGCTCAGACCCACTGCCACGCTGCAAATCGGGTTGAAGGCATTTAGCGCGAAAACAGACGCAAAAGCAACACAACGCAGGTGTCGCGGTAAAAACGGTTACACGTTTCCGTCGATCCACTTGGACATCAAGCTCTTGTCATGGAAACATTCGTGCGGAATAACACGCCGCTTCAGGCGCGCTATGCGTTCGGCAAATGCGACTTGTTTGGAGGACGCATAATTATCGAACCGGGACGGTGGTGCCTTTTGTGCATTGGCATTTATCCAGGCAGATATCGCGTGGCGATCTTGCTGTGCTTCCCATGGTAATATGACGGATGCACGAAGAGCTAACCGGCGCGCGTATAACAACTGTTTTTCAGTTGGCGGCAGGATATGATAATCGTTCGAAGGCCTTTCGGAACGAGAGGTATCATCCATTTTAGTGTTATTGGTAGAATGCATAATGTCCTCCTATATGATATATTCAGTATAGAACATAAGGTGAACAAAAGCAAGTTAACGGAGACCGAGGGTCAATTCGATCCCAAACTAGTTGCTACTGCGGTGCACGGCGGAGCAAGCTTGACGTCGACGCTAGCTCGTCAGGCTCATAACTTGAAGGTTGTAGTTTAAATCCTACCCCCGCAACCAAGTTTAGTACATATAATCTAAGACTTACACACCGCCTTCGGGCGGTTCTTTGCGTTGTGCTATCCGCACTGGAAGCACTGTGGAAGCAAGCGTGGCGAAGTGGGGAGTGTGGCGCATTAGTAGCATTTGAAGATTATTAGAATATGCCGCTTTCTGCCCAATAGCTGCCTTTAGAGTCTTGCATGCGGAATGGCTAACGAAACAACGCCATGGGCTCACGGATGAAATAGTTCGGTATAAACGCATCAGCACGTTACACGGTAACGACATTCTGGGTTACCGCTTGAATGAGTTATAGGAGCGGCACTAATGCTCGACGGGTCCAAAACCTGACACATAAGTTTGGCGCCGGTTCCAAATGTAGGCTGAAGGTAACGCTGCAAATACCCATATAGTTTTTGCTCGCTGTAATTAAGAAGTGGGCGCGCTGTAAAGCGGCCCCCGAATAATGTGCTTCTAAAGTTTAATCTTGCCGCAATCACAACAATCAGAAATACGATTGCCACAGTCATTGCCAACAGGATTACAGGGTCAACAGAATTTGGACTGAGCGTTGGTAACACTGCTAATCCTTGCCCAAGCTAACGGCAAATCGTAGTGATGGGCGTACTACCGATCTTAGCACCAGCTCTTTTGAACAGAACCGGAGACCAGTGCATATTGTCGATCAACCGCGCCACATAAGCTCCGTAGGCGGTATATTTATCCCCCGGACGCCGGATAATACCCGTGCGCGCCCCGGAATATGGGTCCATACTATAAACGGTGCTAAATTCCTCAGCCTCCCACTCGATACAAACCACAAAATCTGACTTGTCGCCCGGCAAAAACGCCATTGCATCCGACACCTGAAGTGAATTTACGTGCAACTTTCTAGGCTCATGCTGCTGGTTGAACACATAGACATCATACGCCATCGTTTGCATTTCGGCGTTGGTTGGCGGATCAATACCATCGCCAGCTAGAAGCTGTGTATGAGTGTCACCACACGCGCCAAGTACAAATGCGAGTGGAAGCATCGCCATCATGCCTTTGCGCTTGAACTTTGTAAAAGAGTTAAACATAGTAATTCCCCATAGTTTAGTAGTTAAGCCACTGATAATAATAACTTATTTAACATAACAAAGCTTATACGCCTTTTGGTATCGCTCACACTTGTCGCAAACCTCAAAGACCATCAACCAAAGCCGTGAGAGCTGTTAAATCGTGCATCCCTGATGCGACGCCGCGCACGGTTACAAAGGCTGGGGTTCCCTGAATACCCAACTCGGCCGCCAGTGCCTTGTTGGTCGATATGATTTCGGAAATAGCGTCCGTATCCATCACAGCTTCAATCTCGGCAAAACTAAATCCCAAACTTTCTGCAAAGAGTTTAATTTCTGATCGCGCCAGATTTCCTTTGTACGCCAATAGCAACTCATGGAATTGCGAATGATCCTCGGCCCCATAAATGGTGCGAATAGACAAAGCCACTCTGGTTGCCAGTTCACTGACATCACCCAAGATCGGAAAATCTTTAACAATGACCTTCACATTGGGATTTGCCGCTACAAACTCCTGCAATATTGGATGGTTGGCTTTGCAATATGAGCAACGATAGTCAGAGAATTCGACAATTGAAATTTCTGCATCAAAATTGCCCATCAAATTGTCATCCCCGGACAAGAAAAGCTGCTCAGCATTACGGCGAATAACTTTTGACGATTGAGTACTTTCAATCTGTGCTTGCTCCTGCTCAAGCAAGGTAAACATATCCAGAAGAACCTCAGGATTATCCAAAAGATAAGCCCTAACCTGCTGTCCAAATTCACTTGTGTAGATTTTTATGTCTTGTGCAACGGATTGACCGCTCCAAAAAGTAAACATGGCTGCAAATATAATAGAATTTATTTTATTTATCATCTATTTCTCCGTTTTTGTTGTTTTCTAAATAATATATCTTTTTCTTGTATTAAGATATATTATTATCGCGATCAACAATCAAAGAGAGAAGATGTATGCAATTAGGCGATCCCAAAGCGAAGGCGAACTGGCGCGAGGCGATCTTTCAGGGTTTTTCCGATGCTCGGAAGGCATAACGAATTCGCCAGCCCAAAGGCCGACCCCCTGGCTTTGGGCAAAATTGGAATCTTGGAGAAAGTTGCGGGTTTCGGCGTATTGGTTGGAATAGTAAGCAACCGCCCAGCCGTTCAAAACCATTCTGCCATTAATATCCCGCCCGGACTGGTCGTAAAAAATCGCAAGTTTGCGGTCGTACTTGTCACGACCCAAAACAGCAATTGTTACACTGCCGTCCAAAAAGCTTTGCAGGAATTTCGTGCCAACCGCCCCGCAGTCAAAATACTGGCTGCTCTCGTTGAGAGCCTGTTGTCCGAGTTCACACGCATCAATTCCCGCCAACCGATAACGGCTTTCCCCAATGCCAACGGTGTCGCCATCAATCACATAAATATCGCTGGAACGGACGGTAAAAATATCCGTCGCGCTCAATGCAGCATTTCCAAAAATACAGAAGGCCAAAACTAGACATGAAAAAAACCGCATCAGCAAAATTCATCCGTGGTGGTCAAACAACACAACATGGTTGGCGCATGGCAGCTCAAGTTGTCAACACCGGGCTTATCGCTGGCGTTATATTGTTTGCGATAGTCTATACGTACCTGATTGCTACAAATTACGAAGTGGCAAAAGTCCGGGTAAGTTACACGCAATTTATTGCTGAATTCACCGCGATCAACAAAAATAATCCCTCAAAAGAAATAAGGTACAAAAACCTTGATGCTGTTTTTGTAATCGAAACCGCCCACGAAATTTACACGAACTTAGAATACATGCGCATCAAGGCGCGTTACGAAGCCAATGCAAAAAAATATGCATATTGGGCGATGATCCCTGCCCTAGGCGCGATGTTTATCGTTTCTATATATTTCTTCTTTGCTGGCAATAAGCTTGGAAACGAGGAACATATTCGTGGTTCCCGCCTCGTTGACAAAAAGGAGCTGATACGTTGGTCAAAATCCAAGTGGAAAGCCTACAAAAAACAATTCAAAGGCGTGAAACAGGGGCCGGAGTATTCAGTTGCAGGCGTACCCTTTCCTCCAAATGCTGTAGAAGCACAGACTGCAATTTGTGGAACGGTAGGTGTCGGCAAGACGAACACTATCAAGGAATTACTGAACACTATCCGGGAGAGTGGCGGACGGGCCATAATATACGACAAAATGGGTGGATTACTTCGCGACTACTACGACCCTGCCGTAGATATCGTCATAAATCCGTTTGATGCGCGCTCCGTTGCGTGGTCACCATTTGGCGAAGCCAGAACGCCGGAGGCATTCGCCCAAATCGCAGAGGTAATGATACCAGACAATCCAGACGCGAACGACCCCTTCTGGTCACAAACGGCGCGGCTGGTTTTTGAGTATGTGGCCCGAAGTTTAATTAAAAAAAACAAGCGCCCCACAAACGCTGATCTGCGCCGTGCAATTATGGAAATTCCTGCAGACGAATTACAGGCCCTTATCGAGAACACACCAGGGCAACACTTTTTTGGAAAACACATAGAAAAAACTGCCGCCGGTATCCGTGCCAACATGATTGCGGAGTTACGCTTTCTCGAATTTTTGCGCGACGACGGTGAGCCATTTTCGATCAGGGATTGGGTCATAGAAGAAAAGCCTGGATTTGTATTTTTAACTGGCGACGCCGAACATTCAGCCGCAACCCGCAATATCATCTCCACTGTGTTTGAAGTTGCTGCAAACGCTCTTATGACATGCGACGAAAACCGAAACCCAAGCGTTTGGTTTTTCCTCGACGAAGTACCGAGTCTCAACAAACTCCCTTTCCTCGTCAGCAAGCTCGCGGAAATCAGACAATTTGGTGGCGCGTTTGTACTTGGGTTTCAAGTGTATTCTCAACTCGAGTATGTATACGGCGAAAAGGGCGCTCAATCTATTTCCGGCAACCTTAACAACCGGATTGTATTCAACACCCCCGATGCAAGAACCGCCAAGGTGTTTTCGGATTCATTGGGGTTTGAGGATCTCGTTGAGAGCCGCGAAAACGTCACTGTGGGCGCGCATGCCACCCGTGACGGCGTAGGTTTTATGCAAAACCGTATTGAACGCGCCATTGTCACCCCTTCGCAGATACAAGCCCTGCCCCAATTCGAGGCATACATTCGGTTTGCTTACGATGCACCAACAGCCAAAGTCGTATTCAAGCCAGTGACAGATAACTCCCAATACCTACACCCGAAATTTGTCGAATATACCGGCAATGGTTTTGACAGCGGTGGCATGGATACTGGGTATTTGGCGGATTCCACTTTGAGCGCAAACGAACACAATGAGAAGGGCGCTTTACCCCCGTTTATATCTCTCACACCACAAGAACAGTTGGATGAATTTAATTCCTGGTTCGACGCGCTGTCGGTCCCCAATTATAACTACGATACCGGAAAATTCGAGACACCCTATTCTGACACAGATCGTAAAGCCTTGTGGCCCTGTTTCGCAGGCGAACGTCTGAAAGGGAAAAAGCCGGAAGCTATAAAACCTTCTCTTGGTGAAGATCAGATGATGGGTAGTACATCGCCCGCCAGAAACATGAACACTGCCCACAACCTTCCGCCCTACCCCGAGTTTGAGGGAATTTCCGAAAATAATCCGCAGGGTCCGGACAACAATACAAAAAGCCCCTCGCCATATGACGATGACGATTACCTAGGTGAAGGGCTATGATGTCGATCTCAAATGTTTCTGCAGGAGCAGCGGCATCGGGATATTACAAGACCGAAGGGTACTATATAGCTGGCAGTCCTGAAGGGGATGCGGCAGCAAAATGGTTTGGACAGGCGGCAAAAGAAGAAGGTCTGACAGGCCGTGTAGACGATGCGAGGTTCGCACAGCTATTGGACGGGCAAGCCCCCAATGGCCGCTTAATGGGCCGCACACAAGGCGGAGAGCGCCAGCACAGGCCCGGCATTGATCTGACCTTCTCGGCCTCAAAAACAGTTTCTATCATGGCGCTGGTTGCGGGCGATGAACGTGTAGTCCAGGCCCATGACAAAGCTGTCACCGCAGCAATGGAATATGTAGAAAACAAGCTTGTCGGGACACGCCGACAGGTTAACGGGGAAGTAAAAACCATTACTGGCGGGAAAATCATCGCTGGCATGTTTCGGCATGACACCTCCCGCGCCCTTGATCCACAACTACACACCCACGTCGTTATCGCCAACATGATTAAAGGCGACGATGGACAATATACTGCCCTTCACAACGACCAGATTTATCGCAACAAAATGATTGGTGGCGAAGTCTACCGCAGTGAGCTTGCGAAGGAACTAAAGACGCTCGGGTTTGAGGTAGAGCGAGTTGGAAAGCACAGGTTTGTTGAAATCAAAGGGGTAGACCCGAAGTTGGTCGAAACCTACTCCAAACGGCGCACCGAGGTACTGGAAGCAATCGAAAACCGCGATGTTGGCGCTACTGCCAAGAACAACGCGCTTGCAGCTCTGGCGACACGCGCGACAAAGAACCAAGCGATTGATCGTAGCGAACTGGCGACCGCATGGGTTAAAGAGGCCAATTCCATTGGCATATCCAAAGAAATGCTGGAATCCTTGTCAAAAGACGCTTCTGACAAAAGCCATTACCACTTGCCCGGTGTCACACGCGACGGAAAAGGCATTAATCATGCCCAGAGTGAGGCGAAAGAAAGTGTTCAGTTTGCGATAAAGCATATTTCGGAGCGCAACAGCGTCTATGAAGCCAAAGACGTGATCCACACGGCTTTAAAGAGATCAGAGAGCGCCGGAATCAAGGAAATCACGGGCGAAATCACACGACTGGTAAAGACAGGGGCGTTGATTGAAGGGAAATCCGGCGCGCAAACACTTCTAACAGACAAAGAAACACTGCTGATTGAGCGAGAAACCATTCGGGAATTTCGGAAAACGGTAAGGGAAGATGGGCCACGTCTTAAACCTAGTCAAGGACCAAGCGGGCGCATCAAAGTATCGGGTGATGATTACCTAAAGCGCAGCCTATCCAAAACCACTCTCACCACTGGCCAGAAGGAAGCGATTGAAACCTCACTGACAGGCAAAGGCCGCTACGTGGCGGTACAAGGCTATGCAGGCTCCGGCAAGACCTTCATGATGGAAAAACTGCAAGGGTACGCTGAACGTAGTGGCTACGCCGTTGAGGGGTTAGCACCAACCAACAAGGCCGTAGAAAAACTAAAAGAAGCCCTGCCCGATTCAAGAACTCTACAATCCTTGCTGACAAAAAATCAGTACAACCCACAGACCGAGAACAAGTCCAAGACTATACTCGTTGTGGATGAAGCCTCGATGACAACCACCAAAGACATGAAGGTGCTAATGGACTACGCCAACGCCGCCAAATACGCGCGTGTGGTACTCGTGGGCGACCAAAAGCAGCTAGATGCCGTGGGAGCCGGTACGCCGTTTGCAGCACTTCAGAAAGCCGGTATGCCAACCGCCGTAATGACTGACATTCAGCGACAAAGAAATCCTGATGCACTCGATGCCGTCAATTACTCAATCAAGGGTGAGATCCGCGCAGCCTTCGATAAAATCGGCGACAAAATAAGAGAAAACCCCTACGAGCTGACCAAGACAGTGGCAAACGACTGGTTGCGACGCCCTTCCCCAATGCGGGAACAAACCAGTATTGTTGTTTCAACAAACGCAATGCGACAGACAATCAACCGGCACATACGCTCGGAACTGATTGTCGAGGGCAAGGTCGCGCCCGATGGCAATATGATCACAGCTCTTGAACCTATGAGCTTCAGCCGCGCCGAAGCCGGGGATGCAAAAAGCTACTCGACTGGCGATCAGGTCGTTTCGATTAATCCTATCAAAAAGCATGAGCTGAAGGCCGGAGAAGTCTACACGGTTACAGCCCGCGATACGGATAAAAACGAAATCACCATCGAGAAGAACGGCAACACCATAACCTTGCCGCTAGGACAAGCCAGCAAGGTCGCTGCATCCTTGGCGGTTTATCAAGCCAGCCAAAAAGAAGTTGCGCCCGGCGATAAAGTAAAGCTCCGAATTACCGATAAAGACCACGGAATCAAAAACGGAGACCACGCCGTTGTAACCGAAATAGACGAAAAGACCGTCACGCTCGATCTTGCAAATGGCAAAGAAACCGCCCTGCCCCTAGAGAGTTTGGCGGCCAAAGGAATTGATCACGCATACGTTGCTACAGCTCACGACCTTCAAGGATCGACCGTCGAGAACATTATTGTAGCGATGAGTTCTAATGAAATGCTGGCAACCCAAAAGAGCTTTTACGTCGGAATATCCCGCGCGAAAGAAGGCGTCACACTCGTTACTGATGATGTGGAACGGCTCGCAAAGCGACTTGAGAAGACAACGGGCGACCGGGTTTCTGCGCTCGATGCCTACATGGAAAAACACATTTCGGATCAAAAAGAAATCGAAAAGCCGGAGCAAAAGTCCACAGAAAAAACTCGAACTTCAGATCTGGATGGCAAAGATAAATCTATGGAAGCCTTAGCCCAGAGCTTCCGCGAAGCAGAAGAAATAAAGAATGAACTGATCGAAATTAAACAGAAGCAAATAGAAGGACCGATTAGATGAGAACGGAAAAAGTAAACCAGCAAACCCGCATACGCCCTGGTACTCATGCTAGAAACCTTGCTGAAGAATACATGGAGAAAAGCAACCTCTCGTTCACGGAAGCGCTTGAGGAAGGCATAATTATGTTGAAATCGCGAACAGGTGCGAACTCGACAAACAATAGTAATCCAGAGCTATCCGAAAAACTGGATCAAATATTAAAAGCGGTGCAAACCCCTTCCAATCCCCTGCCCCGCGAGGCCACATCCGACGCATCCACGCGGGCATTGAGTGCGGATATGCAGTTCAGGTTTAACCAGTTTGGCGACCTGCTCCACGCTGATAACCGCGTAACATTCGCCGGGATAAGCAAGATCGCCATGGAAGTTTCGCTTCTCCGCCACGCACTCAATTCGATGGCAGCAGACGGAACGCCGCATCAAAAAGAATTGATGCACCGGGCCGATGAAGCAATCAAAACCCTTAATAAGAACGTTAAGGATTTCCGCATCCGGGAGGGTTTTGAATTTCCCGATATGAGCAGAGAGTGGCATCAATCAGTCATGGCCTTGCAGGAATCCAGAGGTGGTGAGGAACACGATTTAGATCACGAACAAAACGATCAAGGCGATAGGGAACACGAAAGATGAAGGTCATTTACGGCGATATTGGCAAAAAAACGGCTGGCCCAAATTGGGCCAATCTGGGCCAAATCGGGACACGCTTGACCCATAGCAAAAGCAGAACCCTTATTTATAAGGGTTTTTCTATGGTCGGCAATAATATTAAGGTAATTGCCAATATACACCATAATAATAAGACCAATGAGCAACATTTACCGTCCTTTGCAGTGAGCTGCGTCAGGTGTGTACTAATCTTCGGACCATTGGGCCGATAAACGGATATCTGGGAACATAATAAACCCAGCAATATCCATAAGTTGGCTCGTTACCATCGGGGGCTGTGCCCCAACTAAACTCCTAGATGACCCGCTTCCCGGCGTGTCCTTTTTGCTTCCCGGACATCTGCGTCGGTTCTGTCCTTTCGGGAAGCAAGGAGAAGAAGATGGTAAAATCAGTTGCAAAACCAGTATCCCAAAAGTCAAAAAGTTCGGAGTACGTCGAGTGGGATTCCAAAGTCTCGGGGCTTGGTCTTCGAGTGCGAAGCAAACAAAGAACATGGATTGTTCAGGCGCGGGTTTCTGGAAAGTCTCGAAAAGTAACGCTCGGCCGAATTGAAGAATTATCCAAAGACGAGGCACGTCAAAAAGCGCGGACCGTTCTTTTAGATTGGAAGCAAGGAGCGATGCCGGTAGATCTTTCGGAGACAGTTCAAGAATTTGGTACTCGTTATCTGAACGAGTGTGCCGGTCAGTGGAAACCGGCAACGTTGAGAGCACATAAACACAATCTGCGGGTAGACGTTTTCCCCCATCTTGGAACCCGCCGTGTCGAAGATTTGGATCGCTCAAGTGTCGAAGCCTGGTATAAATCACCCAACGCGTCGACTGCGTTACGAACCCGCGCCTTGGCCGTCCTCTCGGGAATGCTGCGGCACGCCGAGATCGTCGGGTTGCGCGCTCCCGGCTCCAATCCGTGCAAAGGTCTAAGGCGGCGCAAATCCGGTTTCAAAGCAAAGTATCTTACGCCTCAGGAATGGGCACGCTTGGGAAGTGCAATGCGCTCTCTGGAAGGGGATTACACAGCGCCGGTGACAATGATCCGCTTTCTGGCTCTAACAGGCTGTAGGAGTTCAGAGGCCCGGCTCCTGCGATGGGATTGGATAGAGGGGAAGCGCGCAGCTCTGCCTGATGCGAAAGCCGGTCCTCGTACCATCTGGCTCGGTAAACCCGCGCGGGAGATTTTGGCTTCTCTCCCTCGAACTTGCGAATATGTTTTTGCACATAAAGAAGGGCCCATTCCGGACAGCACCCTATATAAGGTCTGGTGCAATGCCCGACGCGTAGCCGATCTTGAAGATCTCCGCCTTCATGATCTCCGCCACGGATTTGCCTCCACTGCCATCGGTGCGGGAGAAAGCCTGCGCACCGTGGCCGGTCTTCTCGGGCATTCCGATTTGGAAACCACGGCAGGATATGCACATCTTGCCAAAGCCCCTGTCAAAGCTGCGGCCAAGCGGGTCGGAACGTATCTGGATAACACTCTCAATAATCGCAAACGTGTTGGGCGCCCGCCAAAAAAC
Source organism: Rhodobacterales bacterium 52_120_T64 (assembly GCA_002162875.1). GTDB lineage: Bacteria > Pseudomonadota > Alphaproteobacteria > Rhodobacterales > Rhodobacteraceae > NORP23. Next base: position 127,588 of record MABA01000015.1, read on the forward strand.
CAAACGCCCGCTGATGAAGTTCTAGCGCGATATCTCGCAGGCAAAACCCATCTTGTCGAGTTTTGTAAATCCGAAGGTATCAACTCCAAAACCTTCCATAAAAAACTCGTCAAATGGCATAAAGATCAGCGGGGGACTAAATGATGCGATCCCCAGTTCTACTGACAGAGGCGTTAGTTAAAAGCGTCAAGCCAGAAACCGGTGAATATGTCATCCGGGATTTACAATGCCCCGGACTGATACTCAGGGTTCAACCTTCCGGCACCAAGTCATGGATCATGCGCGTGCAGCAAAACGGAAAAAGCCGACGCATAACAATTGGCAACATTGCAAAAGTTGGAGTTCTTGAGGCGCGCGGGCGTGCCCATGCTATCCTTGCTGCTGATACGCCTACACCTCCAACATATGAAAACGTACCGCCAGCTATCACCTTCGCTAAACTCGCGGATGATTTTCTTAAAACCAAGGAAGGAATTTACAAGCCAACCACAATTGAAGCGCTGGAAGTATACCTTAATACACAACTTCTGCCGGCGTTTGGTAATACTGCCATAAACCGACTGACTACTCCTGATATTGCCAACTGGTTCCACACATATTCCCAAACCCGTCCGGGCGGCGCAAATCAGGCACTCGGACATTTAACCACTATTCTGGCGTTCGCACGCCAAGTTGGTCACTTGTCTTATGACGCCCCTAATCCTTGCGCTCCTATCAGGAAAAACCGGAGACTGGCACGAGGGCGGCTATTAACCTCCGCACAAATAAAAACCCTTGGAGTGGCCCTCGATCAAGCACCACCACAACACGCCCAAGCTGCTGATGCGATCCGGTTGATTTTGCTAACCGGTTGTCGCTCGGGTGAAATCCTTAGACTCAAATGGTCCGAGGTGAAGTCGGATAGGCTTTCTCTAACCTCTACCAAAACCGGCCCCAGAGACGTGATGCTCGCCCCCGCTGCAGTTGAATTGCTTGGCAAAAGGCAGCGTACATCAAACAGAGTTCACGTCTTCCCCAGCTCCCTTGACCCCACCTGCCCTGTTCATCGCATTACGTCCGCTTGGGTATACATCAGGACACAAGCGAACCTGCCCAAAGACATCCGCCTGCATGACCTACGCCACACTTACGCCAGCCACGCAATTATGCGTGGGGAAAGCGTCGCAATGGCAGGTCAGCTTTTGGGCCATGCCCGTACAATTAGTACGCAGAGATATTCCCATCTCGACGGGCAGCACCTGATTAATGCGGCAGAACGGGTTTCAAAAGTGGTTGCAGGATTGTTGGGGCAAGGACTTTAATTGGGTAAGATCGGTATTTGGCCCCGGCATCAAAAAGCATGATGCCGGGGCCAAACCCGTACCACGCTTTTTGGGCGCATCTAAACCAAGCGATCAACACTATGGCAGATTCAGTCACAAGAGAATTTGGGAAATTCAGGTGGTTCAATAAATAAGTTGCAAATGGGATATAAAAATTGGAGCGCTCAAACTATTATTCAGGGCGGGAAGACACGAGACCGAGAGCAGCGCGCAACAATACTGTGCATTTGTTCACTCAGTACCGCCATGACCCTATGAATCTAGGACGCATATGATCATGGGATTCATTTCGCCAGCGTTCGAAACTTCGAGAATTTGGGGCTTCGAAAAGCATCATACCGTTGGGATTCGCCACAACTGGCCGAACAATCTTCAGTTCACCATCGTCATTCTCTTCAACGTAGGGGTAAAGACCCAAAAACTCTCGACCTCGATAGAAGCTTTCACCGCTTTTTAGGATTGGAAGAATACCGACCGGTCCACGCCTTCCGTCGAACCAACCCAGTTCCCAGCACATCCACAGAGATTGATCTGCAGTCTCGGTATCCAAAAACAGCAACGTGTCGCATGTGTTCATCGTCTTGCGTATAAACGCCGCGTTGGCTGGTGTGACTTCGTTTTGGTCAGAGTCGGGCGCGTCAATCCAATCACAGAACACGATAAAACCTTTGTCGATCAGATAATCGTAGACGCCAAGGACAACTTCTGCATCACGGATAGTTTGGGATAAGAAGATGTCATATCGCGAGTGCCGACGCTGGGATGCCCGTCGCATCGCTTCTTCGATTGTAACACCCTCGCGTTTTGCCCGATTCTGGGCTCGGGCGCGGATATCAGAGTCGCGTAAAAATGCCATACCATGCCTACGACTTAGCTTCAGAATCGTGCCATAGACGCTCTTCCAGCTTTTCAGGTTGACCCTCTGGCTGAGTATAACGGTTTTCACGTGTTGAGATATTCAGATGCCGATGGAACAATGCTACATAGTCTAAATCTAGAGATAGATCCTCGCTGATATCACTCATTTGGTCGGCTACATTTAAAGTCGCTCCTCCAGTCGATACCACGGGGACAACAGATGCCTCTGGTTGATACTGTTTGAATAACTCGAATTCGGCGATGATGCCACCCATCCCTCCAATGAAGACAGCAGTTTCAAATTCGTGTTCTGAGAACATTCGCCTGCGCATTTCCAACAGGCTTGCTCCCAGATCATCTCCAACATTTTTTGTGAAAACGGTGTTTTTGAATTGTTCGTTATCATCTGGATAAGCGTCTTCGAAGAAGCACGACTGGTACAGGGTCACCCATTTTCCGTAGTCAATATCTATGTTTTTGGACACTTCCCAGATCATTGGAGTGATTGCCGGGTGACCGCCCCAAACCAATGGCCTTCGTCCCAATGCAACATGCACCAATGCTGAAACTGCCGCATTAATAGCGACAGTGTCGGCTGTAGCAGCAAACTCAGGGCCTCGTTTGGGGTCAGGCACCCCAGCTGAGAGAAAAATTGCTTTAGACATTTTCACCCCTCCCATGCTGCCAGCGACCATGCAGCTTCTGAGATCTTGATTGAGCGCACAACCTTAATATGGTCATCTAACCACTGCAAATGCGCCATCCACGTATCTCGAATACCGATATGGTCATATACTAGAACAGGCGTTTCTTGGTAATTAGCTCGCGCCGATTTTTCGGCGATATCATTCAGAATTTCAGCTGAAGGCACTCCTACCACTGGATATGCCCATATTTTACTTTCGTCAGGCAGGCGGATAGAAATTGCCCTATGTGCGCCTACGCCCTCTACAGTTCCGCCAATTTTTTCGATATCGGCGCGAAGGCGCCCCGTAATAGACATGTATCGCGACGCAATGCTTTTGCTTCTCAACCATTCAACAGCAAGGGAAATTACGTCCATTTTTGCGTCGACTATCGGCCCGTCGGCATCCACAAGTTCAGCTGCTTCCAAATATATTGTCTCAGCCAGATCAGTCATCCTGCTTGGTGTAAGGTCAGGCCAAATAACTCGCAGCACTTGAATTTCTTTCGCTCTTGCGCGGCCTATTTCCTGACGGGTCCATTTGCTTTCAAAATATGTTGGTGTATCCAGCATGATCATAACATCGGAATCGCAGAGGCGATGCCACAAGGCATCCTGAAATGGCTCTCCCTTCAGAATATCATGTGTATCAAGAAAAACGTCGAATCCTCTGCCACTTAGCACGTCGTGGAGCTGCACTGCAGCGGCGCGAGATTCAATTCGCCGATAACTCACAAATACTCGACGTTGTCGTCGTAAGAGCCCCACGCATTCCAACATTGCTGTGGCAAGTTCTGTCATTTCTTTGTCGTCATTCGCAAGTTTCAATCCATTCGTAGATTGAAGAATATCAGGAATGCCGGTGCCAAAATCGCCGTTAATATCAATTGTCGGAATTATAGGTAAGCTAGCATCTACGAGCTTGCGAACTGAATCCAAGTCGTCGGTGGCATTGCCGCCAAAATAAGCTGCTGAAAATGCAGCATAAATATTTCTGTCGTGCAGCGTGTCTGGCCCATATATTCTGACATCATCGTCTAGCGCGAGATCAAACTCTTCGACCATACTACTTAGGGTTTTTACCAGTGTATCGCGCTGATCTTCCGTCACAGAACCTAGGATAGCTAGCTCATAGATACTCATTGGCTATGTGCGCCCCGCAGCTTTGGCTGCCGCTTCAATCCAGTCTCCCATATTATTGTAGCCATCATCGTTATTCCAAAGAAAAAATTTGAATTTGGCTGGAACCATGCGTCCGCATTTTGTTGTGGTGTTGCCATTCATGTCTTTGATTTTGCTTACATCAATGCCAATGAGGCCGTTTCCTATCTCGATGCTTTTTTCAATTTCATACTGCACGTATTTGCTGTCGCAGGTATCCTTTCCGACCAAAACCACAGTCACAGACGTACCCTCGAGTTGGCCATCTATCCACCTCTTGATAGCTGCTTCTCCTTGTTTTTTAACTTTCTCAAAATCAGCAGCATCTACAAATCCTGCAGCATCCTTGCCCTGAGTTACCCAGCTATTTCGCACGATCATTGCGCGGGAAACGTCTTCGTATTTGAAGCTAAAAAATACACGTCTTGCCATGTTAAAATCCTTTTTTCTTCTCAGTTAATTATCCATCCAAAATGCTAGTTGAGTATGTTTCTAAGATTCTCCCAGTTCCAACGATACAATTGCCCCGCACCTTTCACAGGAGTATAGTTGCCTTCCCGGTACCCAATGATCTGAACAACTTTCTTGTCTTGGTCGCGTGCCATTCTAATCTCTTTCAAGACGCCCGGAGCGCGATATGTTTGTGGGCCGACCATCACAAGTACAATTCTGGACCGGGCGATCGCTCGATAAGCCTTTGCTTCCCAGTTATGCTCTGGAGCCGCTTCTTTGAGCGAGTAATCTATAACTTCAAATGGAGAATCTGGACGACGCGCTTGTTGAATTATAAAATCTTTCAATTTCCTATCATTGTCGAAATCAAAGCTCACAAATATGGGTGTCTTCACGTTTTTCCTCACTTAATATTATTATCACTTTGAGACTTATCACGCTTGCCGATTTTACGCTAGCGTGTACAGCAAGCCTCGTTGACACCTAGTTAGTCCCCAAAATATTAACACCGGAGACCGGCACGCAACATAAATGACAAGGAGATAAAAATTGATCAGAGAGTCGTCTATCCGAGCCTATGCGGGGCACGTCGGAATCCGAAAGTCCAATCAAGTGGTAAACGAGGCGCTGCGCGAAGGAAAACAGACAGCGTTCCTTTCGCACAGTCACAAAGACGCAGAACTAGCCAAAGGACTTCAAGGATTCCTCCAAGCACAGGGCTGGAAAGTTTATATAGATTGGGAAGATACTTCGATGCCTCAATCGCCCAACCGTGAAACGGCTCAGAACATAAAAGATCGGATTAAGCGTCTGGATTGGTTCATTTATCTGGCGACGGCAAACTCAGCTTCTAGCCGGTGGTGCCCTTGGGAAATCGGCTATGCAGACGGGGTGAAGCATATTGACAGAATTGTAATTGTGCCCACGCGCGACTCCGTAGGGCGAAACTACGGCAACGAGTATCTCGAGTTGTATCATCAGGTTAGTTCAGCCGAAGGAGGTGGCTATGGTCTTTTCAATCCGATCAACAAACGCGGAGGGCTGCTAGAAACTGTCCAACTATAAAAAACACAGCAACACTTATCGTAGCTTAGACCAACTCACTTCCTGAGCTCTACAAAACCGCGCGCAAATTGCTATTGATTGC
>MABA01000012.1 GCA_002162875.1 Rhodobacterales bacterium 52_120_T64
CGGCTTTTATAATCCTCGCCGCAGACATTCGGCACTAGGCTGGAAAAGCCCCTTGGCATTCGAAAGAATTGCCGCTTAAATGAGTTCATGGAGCGGCACTAAAGCGCGATAGGTCCAGTTCATCACAGTTCACTAAGGGTTTGCTGGATTGTGGAACGTGCGCCGTTGGATTCGATGCTCCCTACGTGTTTTGCAAGGTCGCGTTGAACGGCCTCCATCTCTCGAAGTGTGTCCAACTGCGCGCCAGGGGCACAAAGAAATGCAATCATCTCTGTGACCGAAAGATTGGCAATATTTTTAAGAATCTGTGCGTTAGGATCAAAAATCTGTTTCCCCTGCCGTTCTGCCTGTCGGATTGACGCGATCCAGCCAGCGATTGCGAGGGTTAAACCAGGAGCTGGGCGGCCGGCGTTCATGTTTTCGATGATCGGAGGCACCAGCCTCACGGGCACTTTTTGCGAACTGTCCTGCGCGATTTGTGCAAGAGCGTGTTGCATGGACGTATTTCTGAACCTTTCCATTAAGCTCAGCCAATAGCTGTTCAGTTCATCATTTGGTTGTGTAAGCGTCGGAAATACTTCGGTCTTTGCTGTGCGTTCGATCAACGCGGCGAGATCAGGATCAAGCGCGGCCTCGGATACATATTTACAGTCGAGCATTGGGCCAAGGGTGGCCATAGTGGTATGCGCGCCGTTCAGCAAGCGCAGCTTCATGGATTCAAAAGGTGCGAGATCGTCAACAACTTCTGCACCAACGCTTTGAAAGTCGGGGCGTTCGGCGGCGAACTTATCCTCGATCACCCACTGGCTAAACGGTTCAGTAATGACCGGCCAAGCGTCCTCGAAACCGGTCATTGTCTGGATGTCGATGCGATCTGTATCGTTTGTTGCAGGCGTAATTCGGTCCACCATCGAGCTGGGGAATGAAACCGATTGTTCCAGATACCTCAGAATTTCGGGGGCTTGCAATTGGGCGGTTGCCACGACCAGTGCCTTGGTACGCGCCCCGTTGTCTGGCAAGTTATCACAACTTAATATGGATATCGGTGGCGCGCCATTCTGGGCACGCGCAGCAAGTCCGGCCACCAGTGTTTGACCTAGCGCGTTTATATTTCCAACGTTGACGTACCCTTTTTCGGTTACAGTAAGTGTTATCAGACGGATACGCGGGTCTGAAATCGCCGCGATTGCCGCGTCGCCGCCCTGTTGAATTGACATCAACGATCCGATCACACGGACAGACATATCGCCTGCTTCGCGAATTCCAACGCTATAGAGGCCATCTTGTGGCGCGAGCGCGTCTCGCGTGTTCGCGTTTTGCATCGACACACCGATTAGGCCCCATTCGGGCGATTTCTTCAGTAAACTATCAATATAGACCGCCTGATGTGCACGATGAAAAGCGCCAACACCAATATGCAAAATACCGGGCGCCACCGTAGCGCGGTCGTACTGCGGGAGTGTCGCTGTCCCGCGATAGGATTGCAGAAATTTGTTGGAAAGTCGCATACCGATCTCAATCTATCAGACGGTAGGTCTGTCGCGGCAGAGTTACTGTCAAATCGTACGCGATTTGATGGGCTTCCGTCTCGCTCATGCGGTGATCGGCTACGCGTTCAGCCAAGAATGCGGCATCCAGTCTACGCGCCATGTCGTGACGGGCTGGCAGGGACGGGAAGGCCCGGGTGTCATCGTTAAATCCGACAGTATTGTAAAATCCCGCAGTTTCGGTAACAGCTTCACGGAACCGTTTGATCCCGTCAGGGGCATCTAAAAACCACCATGATGGACCAAGGTATAAGGCGGGGAATGCGCCGGTCAAGGGGGCCAACTCCCGACTGAGCGTCGTCTCATCCAGTGTGAATACCACAATTCGCAAGTCGGGTTCATTGCCGACAGCGTTAAGGAGCGGTGCCAAGCCATCTATGAAGTTTACTTTGCGCGGAATGTCGAACCCACGGTCGCGCCCGAAGCGACGAAAGACATCGTGATTGTAATTGCGGTGAGACCCAGGATGTATCTGCATGGTCATCCTGTCGTCGATGCTCATGCGTGCCATTTCCGTTAGCATCTGTGCGCGAAACAACGCGGGATCCCCGGCGTTTGCCTGCCCGCCTCGAACACGTGCATAAAGTTCGATGCAATCGGCGAGATTTAGGTCGGCGGTAAGAGGACTAGGTACGCCGTGGTCAGTCGCGACAGCACCTGCCGCGCGAAAGTCGGTGCGCCGTTTGCGGTGCGCATCCAGATATCCAGCCCATGTATCAAGATTGCATCCAGTTATATCGGCGAAACGATCCAGATTTGTCGCAAAGGTTTCATTGTCGGGGTCTGTCACCTCGTCAGGGCGATACGTCGTAATTACCACACCATCCCAGCCGCTTTGTTGCAATGTTCGGTGATGGTCCAGCGGGTCCAACGCTCCCTCGGTGGTTGCCAACATTTCAATGCCGAAACGTTCATAGAGCGCACGGGGGCGGTAGGCGTCTTGGGTTAATCGTTCTGATATATGATCGTAATACAGGTCAGCCGTTTTGACCCCCAACGGTTGTGTCAGGCCGAATACCTCTTGAAAAGAATAGTCCATCCAAAGTCGGGTAGGGGTGCCGCTGAACAGGTAATAATTCCGGGCAAATTTTCGCCAGACTTCCCGTGGGTCGGTTTCAGTAGCTTCACCACCTAGTGAGACTATCCCCAGATCTTCGAACTGCAGTCCCTGACTAATCAGCATGCGCACCACATAGTGATCGGGCTTTATCAAAAGTTCGGACGGATCAGAAAAATGGGCATTGGTCGCAAACCACGCGGGGTCGCAATGCCCGTGAGGGCTGATGATAGGGGCGTTTTGTATCTGCGAAAAGATTTCCCGCGCGATGCCACGCGTCGTCGGGTCCGGTGGAAAAAGCCTGTCTGGGTGGAGAATGGTCAAGGTGCCAGTCCGTTACAAATCGACAGGCTCCGGTCCATCGGCAGTGAGATCTGGCTACCGATCCGGTCTGAATGATAAATCGCGGTCGCCAGTTCGATTGCTGCTATTCCGTCATCCAAGGTCACCTCGTTGCCGGGACGTCCGTCCAAGGCGTCGGCTATGGCAGTACAGAAACCCTCGAAACCTTCGCCGCCATGTTTGATGGAGGTAATGATGTCGTTAACTTCGGCTTGTCGAAGCGGGTCGCGGGCCTGAAAGTTCCAATCAGCTTCGCCCGGCGTGTAAGGGTATTTGTCACTGTTGTCGCTTTCGATTGTCATATCGTCATAGATAAACCGCAGGCGGCTGGTGTTACCGGCAGCCCCCAATGTGATGGACGACGTGGCCGTAGCGCCGTTTTTCAAGCGCAGGCTGATAGCAGCGCAATCCTCTGTCTCGATCGGGTTCACCATTGTTGCAAGAAACGATGAAACTTGTGCAATCGGCCCGAAAGCAGTCGTTAACAAGTCATGCGCGTGGATCGCGTGACTTAGAACGGCTCCGCCAAGCTCGTGCTCCCATGTTCCGCGCCAAGGAATCCCGTAATAATTTTTACCACGGTTCCAATGGGTTTCAAGTGACGCCACAAGTGGACGCGACAGGAATCCCGCCTGCCGTAGGCGTTTCATGCCCTCAAAAGCGCGGCCATAACGGTATTGGAAAACCGGAAATATCTTGCCGCTAGAATTGGCTTCTGCTTCGCGCAACATGTCGGCCTCTTTAAGGGAGCCGGCGATGGGTTTTTCCAGAATTACGTGTTTTCCCAGCGCCAGCGCCTTAAGCGTAACGGGCACGTGAAGGGGAGGTGGTAGGCAAATATCAACGATATCGACAGCGGGATCGTTCAACACGGCATCCAAATCGCTGCTGGCGCGGGCACCTACCTGACTTGCAAGCCGCTGTGCCCGATCCGTGTTCAAATCGCAGATATCGGTAACGGAGAACCTGTCGGTTAGGCGGGCATAAGCGATCAGATGTTTTTCGCCGATTCCAGCACCCAGTATGGCGACATTTCTGGTCATTTAAGTGCTCCCAAACGTGTGGCTTTTGCTTGCGCCGTCAAGGCCAGTTCCATTACCTTAAAACAATGCGCTTGTGTCATCGCAGTTTCCGTGCGGTTGTTCACATCATCGATCAACAGCTCAAAATAAGGTAACGGCGCGCCGGAAGCATCTATATATTCGCAGCTATCGCCGTTAACCAAAAATATATGATCGGTGCCTTCGCGACCTGCCACGTCGACGTATTTACGTAACTCCATATATCCTTCGGTTCCAAGGATAGTCAGCCGTCCGTCGCCCCATGTAGGTAGCGCGTCCGGCGTGTACCAGTCAACGCGGATACAGCCTTGGCCTTTGTCGGAGCGCAGTGTTATTTCGCCGTAGTCTTGCAGCCCCGGGTCATTCGGGTTTGCAAAATTGCCCACGCTTGAGGTGACAACTTCGGCATCGGTTGAGCCGGTGAAGAACATAAATTGGTCAACCTGATGCGAGGCGATGTCGGTTAGAATACCACCGTAGGCATCTTCATCGAAGAACCAGTCAGGGCGGGACGGGCGATTAAGGCGGTGCGGTCCCAAACCGACGGTCTGGATAACGCGACCAATCCGGCCTTCCGCGATCAGTTCGGCGGCAAGCGTTACGGCAGGCACTTCAAATCGTTCGGAGAAATCGATTGACCAGATGCGACCGGTTTTTGCGACACAGGCCTTGATTGCTGCAAGCTGTTCAAGCGTCGTGCAGCCAGGTTTGTCTGTCATTATGTCTTTGCCTGCGTTCATCGCTTCGATTGCACGATCCGCGCGACGTGCAGGGATATCGGCAATAAGGATCATATCGATTTCCGGATCGTCCAGCAGTATTTTCCTGTCGGAAACTCTGGGCACGTCCGGAAAACGCTTCAAAAACCCTTCGGTTGGCTCTGGATCGCCTTCGGTCCACCAACCTTTACAGACACATCCCAGCGCCTGCATTTTTTCTAGCTGACCAAATATATGTCTATGATCGATGCCAATTACACCGAGTGTGAGCGGTTTCATTTTATTACCCTTTGATGATAGTTGTTTTTACGCCGTCGCGCGATGAAGTTTCGATTGCTGCGATCAGATGATGAACGTCGAGCGCCTGCGACCCGGTGATACGGGGTGGACGTCGGCCTGTGATGGAACTGGCGAAGTCTGCAATAAGCGATTTGTGCCAATCATTCGGAAAAGCCATCGGGTCAGCGCCACCTCCAGTGCTGGCTTCTTCGCCGAATTTTTCAGTGCGACCATCGCGCCAACTTACGGTCAATACGCCCGACTTCAGGATTGCAGAACCATTGTCACAGTCCAACGTGATGCTTTCGGCATCACCCGGATAGCTGGCTGTGCTGGCAAAAATTGACCCGACCGCACCGTTTTCGAATTCGAGCACGCCAGCGGCGAAATCCTCGGCTTCCATTTTGTGAAACGGGGTTGTGGCACATAATGCCTGCACGGATATAACCGGGCCGGTCATCGAAAGCATCAAATCCAACGTGTGGATGGCTTGACTAATCAGGACACCGCCACCATCGCGTGCATAACTTCCACGGCCCGGTTCGTCGTAATAACTTTGATCACGCCACCACGGGATTTCGGCGCGCACAACGCGGATCGCGCCGAGTGACCCGTTAGTTACCATATTGGTCAACGTTTCGGATGCCGCGCGAAAACGGTGTTGAAATACCACACCTAGCGTCACATTGGCGGCTGCGCAAAGGTTAACGATATCTTCCGCCGCTTTCGGTGTTCGCTCCAATGGCTTTTCGGTTAAAATATGTTTTCCGGCCTTCGCAAACAGGGAAACCAATTCGGACCGCGCGTTGGGGGGCGTTATCAGGAGAAGTGCATCGACCGTCGGATCATTGGCGAGCGCCCCGACATCAGCTGCATTCGGAAATCCGTATTTGTCGCAAAAGTCGCTTCGTGCCTTGCTTGAGCGCGCGTACACGCCACGAACATCGATGATACTTTCAAGGTCTTTAAGGGCAAGTGCATGCGGTTTCGCAGCCATCCCCAAGCCGACAACCGCCAGTCCAATTCGTTTTGTCATCCGCCAAGCCCGTTCACCAATACCTGCCCATCTGCATCAAACACATGCAGGTTTTCCCGTGCGAAATTCAATTCGAGCGATTGTCCTTTGACGAAAGGCAGTTGTCCCACCTGCTGAATGGTGATTTGCGGCAGGCCCTCTACGTCACAATAAAGGTAGGTTTCCCCACCGAGTTGTTCGGTAAAAATAACTTCGCAAGTGGTGTCAGGCGTGCCGCCTGTGTTGAGCAACACATGTTCTGGCCGAATTCCCAAAGTACAACGCGCACCTGCCTCTAGCCCTGCGATTTTGCCAACAAAAACGGATAGGTTGGGCGCCGTCAGGGTTAAACCTTCCGGTCCCGCAACCGCTGTGGCGTCGATCAGGTTCATTCTTGGCGAACCAATGAAACCAGCGACAAATACGTTTTGGGGTTTGTTGTATAGATCGAGCGGTGGGCCGACCTGTTCGATCCGGCCTTTTTGAAGGACCACGATTTTGTCTGCCAACGTTAATGCTTCGACCTGATCGTGTGTCACATAAATCATCGTGTCGCCCATTTTTGCGTGCAGCGCCGACAGCTCCTTGCGCATTGTTACCCGCAGTTCTGCATCAAGATTGGAAAGGGGCTCATCAAACAAAAACGCTTTGGGGTCGCGCACGATAGCACGGCCAATTGCAACACGCTGACGTTGACCGCCCGACAATGCTTTGGGTTTACGATCAAGATAATCGGTGATCTGAAGCAATTCGGCGGTGTCGCGAACTTTGCGATCAATTTCGGCTTTCGGCAGCTTTGCATTCTCCAACCCGAACGCCATGTTTTTATATACACTCATATGCGGGTATAGCGCGTAAGACTGGAAAACCATGGCCAGCCCCCGTTCCGAGGCGGTGACCCCGTTTACGGTCTCGCCGTCGATTTCCACAGTGCCAGATGTGACATCATCCAGACCGGCAATAATACGTAAAAGCGTGGATTTACCGCAGCCGGACGGGCCGACGAATACACAGAACTCGCCGGAATTTACTGTTAAGTCGATCCCGTGAATTACTTCGACGTTACCGTAAGACTTGCGAATTTGCTTTAGCTGAATTTCAGTCATCGTAAATATTCCCGTATTATCTGCTGCGCATTTTAGTGGCGAGTTTCGGATCGGCCTTTTGCATGCGCAAAGGTGGAAGTCCCTTTAGTATCTGGCCAATATCATCCAGCATGGTTTCGCGAATTCTGGCATAGGAGGCGTTTAATCCCCCGGCGAGATGGGCGGAGAAAAGCGCGTTGCGTGTGGCCCTGGATGGGCTGTCGGCTGGCACCGGTTCTTCTGGAAAAATGTCGATCGCTGCGCGGAATTCTCCGTTACCAACGAGATCAAGGAAAGCATCGAAATCGACGATTTCGGCCCGCGAGGCTAACACAACCGAAGAACCTTTGCGGATCGTTTCAAGCAGTGACCGATTCAGAAACCCCTCGTTTTCAGAGGTCACACCTGCCAGAAGGAACAAGACATCGGAACCACTAATCGCCCTTTCAAGCGAGACCGGTTCCAAATCTTCAGCGCGTAGATACCCCTCTGACAACCAGGGGTCGTGGACCATTATGCGCACACCAAATGGTCGCAAAAGGGGCACAAGTGCACGGCCCAAGTTTCCATATCCAAGCAATGTGACCTCAGCGCCGTAAAGGCTTTTGGCGTTGAGGTTCCCGGCTATTCCGTAAGATTCCGCACCAGACCGAAAAAGCTGGTCAGACCGATGTAACCCCCGCAGAAGCATAATCGCCTGACCTAGACAGTATTCTGCAACGGCTGGTGCCATGGCAGGTGCTGCCGACAACACGTGAATTCCGCGTGCGTGGCATTCTGCATAGTCGATGTTCGGTTCCCAGTTGGCTTTCACGTTCAGGATGGCCCGCAGGTTCGGGGCGCGGTCAAGCCGCTCTTTTGACATCGCGGTTTGACCCACAAGTATGGTCATGTCAGCTAGATGTTCTTCGACCAACGCGTCGGGTGCACGCGAACCCCAATGCGCCACAACTTTGCCCATCTTCGCAAGCGATGCGGCACATTCAGGTGTGTAGACCATTGCTTCGTTTCGCGGAAACGGGTCCATAAATATCAGAGGTTTTGTCATTTCATTCCCGAACTGGCTATACCGGTTGTTATAAATTTCTGAAGGAAGGCAAACACCACCACGACAGGGATCAGAGTTACGACGGTCATGGCCAGAATATAGTGCCACTGCACGTTCAATTCCCCCTGAAACGCGTTCAATCCCACCTGTAGCGTGTGGACTTCGGTGCGGGTCAACACGATCAGAGGCCAGAGGAATTCGTTCCAGCGCCACATAATCGAGAATATCGCAAGCACCGCAATCGCGGGCATCGTCAAAGGCATCACTACTTTCGAGTAGATCGACCATTCTGACGCCTTGTCCATACGCGCAGCTTCGATCAGGTCCTTGGGGATCGTCAACATATACTGGCGTAACAGAAACACACCCGTCGGCGTCGCGGCACCGGGCAAGATCACCGCCCAGAGCGAGTTGATCATGCCCAGTTGAGTCACGACCAGATAGACCGGAACCAAAATCACCGTGATCGGGATCATCAACGTACAGATAACGAACAGCATGATCGCGTTTCGTCCCCGAAATTCGTATATGCTTAGTGCGTAGGCGGCCATTGAATTGATAAGCAGTGTAATGACGGTAGCAACGGTCGTGACAATTATGGAGTTGTTAAGGAATCCCACAAAATTGAACCGTTTAAGCGGGTCGGTGTAATTCTCAACCGCCAGCCGGAATTCACGTACTTTTACGCGTTGATCGATGGGGACACGCACGGTTTTGTCCGGATTTTCGGGGTCGACCATCTGGCTAATTATCCCGATACGTCGCACTTGGGCCAGCTGCTTGGTCGTGCCGTCTTCTTGCACTACGTCAAACAACAGTAACGGTTTTTCGTACCCTTCTACCACGACCTCTATCTGGCCGAGGGGTAAGAGAGTGGGTGGAAATTCGATAAGTCCTGCGGGAGTTTTGAACGATGATAACACCAGCCAGACCACCGGTCCGAACATCAATAGTACGCCTAAAAACAGGTAAGTGTAGGAGAACACGTCCGTCCAGTGCAGGCGGCCACGTCCGCGCCGTGCGGTGATCAGCGATTTGAGAGTGCGGGGTTGGGTTGATGTATCAGCCATTGTCTCGGGCCCTCGTTGCTGCAAGTTGGGTGATTGTCAGCACAAACAGGACCAGACCAAGCACGATTGACGCTGCCGACGCGAGGCCGAAGTTGCGTACCGGTTCTGTGAACCCTGTATTGTAGATATATTGTACGATGAATTGCGTCGCAGTGCCGGGTCCACCACCGGTCAGCACGAAAACTTCGTCGAAAATTTGTACACCTTTGATTAGCGCCAGCACAACTACCACCAACAGGTTTGGCCACAAAAGCGGCAGGGTGATCCGCCAGAACACACGTTCTTTGGAGGTGCCGTCCATCTCGGCGGCTTCGTATAAATCGGGTGGAATGGCTTGGAGTCCTGCCAGAAGTATTAATGTATAAAAGCCCATATGCGCCCAGATGGATACAAATACCGCCCAAAACATCGACCATTCGGGACTGACAAAAAACAGGATTTTGTCCAACCCGACTGAAACCAAAAAGGCGTTCATAATGCCGTCGCGAAGCAAAATCCATTTCCAGATCAGCGCAACAACAACTGGCGAGAGCAGCACAGGGAAAAAGAATACAGCGCGGAAAAAGCCACGTCCGCGGATTTCGCGGTTAAGAATAAGCGCTGTTATCATTGAAAACAGTACAAGGAATGTCACCTGAAATACGGTGAAAGTCGCAGTATTATATAGGCCCTTCCAGAAACGGTCTTCGCGACAGGTTATGGGGTCGCCAAAGGTCTCGCAGTCCAGAAGGAAGCCGTACTGTTCGGTGCCTGTGTATATTCGGTCGGACAAGAAAAGGTCCGTGCCACCGGTAAACGAAAAAGCGAAATTTATGCAAAGAGGGATTACAACAAACAGCCCGAAGAAGGCCAAGTTGGGTAACAGGAATATCCACGGCATTCCCCTTACGCCGACGATCCGCTGTATTAAAGATAGGGGGATTTCGAATATGCGGAAAAACTGAAGTACCAGCCATGCCGCAACGCCCGCGAGGCGATCCGAGATTTTGATCCTATCTGTCAAATTGGCCATCTAGACGTTCTCCGTTTTCGTGAGGGTCGGGGCGGCCCGAGGTGGGCCGACCCGTTCGTCAAAATTTAGCGATTAAGTTCCGCCAGCTGGTTTGCCACATCTTCTTCCATGCGACCGTAAGCTTGCTCCAATGTCAGCTCGCCAACGATTGCTTCGTTCAGACGTGAAATCAGAGCGTTGAACAACACGCGGTTGTTTTTGTAGCCCTGTAAATCAAACGCAGTCTGCGAGATCGTCGGAACAGCACCCGAGAATGTTTCAAGTGCATGCTTTGCCCGTGGATCATCCGTTGCAAACTCTACACCGCCAGTTGCCAGTCCAAGGTGACCCGGAATGAACAACGTTTTACCATAGAATTCGGCAAGGTTTTCCTCTTGTGCAAGGAAGTCCATCAGTTTGCCAACTTCTTCTGGGTGTTTGGTATCCTGCAAAGCTACAAGCGCTGCGCCACCGGGCATGCCTGTACATGCGGCGTCGCCACAAGGCGCAGGCACAGCCCACCAATCAAACGCATCGCCGATTTTGTTTGCAAACTGCGGGATCTGCCAAGAACCGGACATGTAGAACACGACCTGTGCGTTGGCGAAATCTTCGTTTGCGCCCAGATATGTTGAACCGGAAACGGAACCCCACAATTCTTTCGACATAGTGCCGTCCTGATGCCAATCATACAGACGCTGGGCCATTTTTTTCAGGCCATCGTCAACCAACGCAGGGTTACCTTCGGTGTCAAACATCTTGGCACCCATAGCAATCGCCGGACCGGCAACACGGTGGCCAGAACGGTCCCATGCCATCGGAATTGGAATGTCGAGTTTGTCTGCAACAACAACTACAGCCGTTGCCCAGTCATCCCATGTTGCACCTTCGCCCGGCATCGTTACTTCGGCCTGCTCAAACAACGTTTTGTTAACATATGGACCAGTTACCGTAAGCTGGGTCATGAAACCCGAGATGCGATCGGAATCCGGGGCTAGCCAGTCCAGAAACGGACCAAAACTGGTTTCCCAATATTCAGTGTCAGACACATATGGCGACAGGTCGAGATAGTACTCCGACAAGCCACCGAGATCCGTAACACGCGCGATATCAGGGCCAGCGCCAGCGGCTAGCTGAATTGGAAGCGATTCAAGAACGGCTTTGTAAGGAACAACGTCAAGCACAACGGTGATGTCAGGATTATCGGCCTCAAAGCGGTCGAGGATCGTCTGCATCACTTCGCCTTCGCTGCCGTCATTGTACCACATCATCCGTAGCTCGGTCTGCGCGAGGGCAGGGCTTGCCATCAGCGCGGCTGCCACCGATGTCACTGTCAGTAGCGTTTTAAGATTAATCGTCATTGGTTTCCTCCCAGAAATGTTCAATCTAACTGTTATTCTGCCCGTAGGTTTCAGGCAGATCCTTCCCGTGACCTTGTAGGTCCAGTTCCAGAACCGAATTCACATGATCGCGCATCGCGCTGGCCGCCCCTGAAGGGCTGCCAGACCGAATTTCTTTAATTATTCTTAGGTGTTCTTCAAAAGCCCGTTGTGATCGTTTGGGGATGCCCGCCATCATTGTGTATCTTTGGCGATCAACATGCCCTTTGATCGAGTGGGTTATTTTCCAGGCGCGCGGCATATCTGCGAGTCTGGCCAGTTCTGCATGAAATGCCTCGTCCTGAATGAAAAATGTTGCGTAATCGTCCAGTTGCGCGGCGCGTTCCTGAACCGCCATGATCGATTCAAGCGAGCTTAAATCGATCATGGCATTTGCTAGTCTGCGTACGACTGCCGATTCCAGTGCAGCCCTTATGAGTACTGCCTCAAGAAGTTGTGCGCTGTCGAATTCTGCAACAATATTTCCGACCTGCGGACGGGTGGTTATCAAACCTTCGGTGGCGAGTTGTTGAAGGGCAACGCGAAGGGGCGTGCGGCTGATTTTTAACTTGCTAGCAAGCGGTGCTTCGCTGATCCTCGTGCCGGGTGGAAGTCGGTTGTCGACAATTCGCGCCCGCAGATAATCGTAAACCTGTGGTGCTATCGACGCGGTATGATCAATTTTGGATGAAGGAATGGGAGCTTTCGTGGTCATTGCACTACCCTTTGGTTCAAACCAGCGATAACGCCACGGATTTCCGCAAGACCTTTGAGGCGACCGACAGCCGGATACCCAGGTTGAAAACCAGCCGTTAGATCCGAAAGGATTTCTTGCCCGTGATCGGGGCGCATTGGTATTTCAGCATCGGGGCGATTTCCCCGACGGCGTCGCGCTTCTTCCTTGAGCAAAACATCGATGACGCCAACCATGTCGACCTGTCCGGCCAAATGCTCGTCCTCGAAAAACGAACAAGGTTTCGTTTCACTATCGCGCGTAAGATTGCGAAGATGCACAAAGTGGATTTTGGAGGCGAAACGGCGGGCAATCTCGACACAATCATTGTTTGGGCTAACCCCCAAAGATCCGGTGCAAAGCGTCACGCCAATCGAGGGGCTGTCGACCGTGTCCAATACATGCGCATAATCTTCTAGCGACGACATAACTCGTGGAAGCCCGAGCAATGGAAATGGTGGGTCATCTGGATGACAACACATACGCAAACCCAACTTTTCGGCGGTTCCGACAATTTCAGACAAAAAATCTATGTGATTTTGACGTAACTGGTCAGCGTCTACATCTGCGTAAGCGGAAAGGGCTTCCCGCAGCCCTTCCAATGTCCATGTTTCAGCGGCTCCCGGCAATCCTGCAACAATGGCGTGAAGTAATGCAGCTTCTTCCGCTTCGGTAATATTTTTAAAATAATTTTTAGCCGCTTGGATCGTTGCAGCGTCATAGTCATCGATTGCGCCTTGGCGCTCGAGAATGAAGCAGTCGAACGAAGCAAATGCAGTAAGATCAAAGCGCATTGCCATGCCACCATTTGGCAACGGCCAACGCAGGTGCGTTCGTGTCCAGTCAAGGACAGGCATGAAGTTATAACAAACTGTAAATACACCGGCCTCGGCCAGCGCTTCCAAGGATGCCCGATAGGCCTGAATATGGGCGTGATAGTCCGCGCCTTTGGTCTTAATGGTTTCGGATACTGGCAAGCTTTCGACTACTTCCCACGTTAACGCGCCACCAGACTCATCGCGAATTTCTTTCTGACGCGCCCTAATACCTTCGATCGTCCACGGGACACCGGCGGGAATATGGTGAAGTGCCGTCACAATACCGCTGGCACCCGCTTGATGTGCGGTTGCCAAGTTCACGCGGTCTTCAGGACCAAACCATCGCCAAGTGTATTTCAAAAACTTTCATCCCATCATTCCGAGTCGGTATACTAGTATACCAATTGATAAATCGTGGCAAATACTTTTCCCGCATTTTTCCTAATACTTTGCAATACGATAGTTTTTGGCAACAAGGGGAGGTTGCCAAAAAGCACTTCCCATATCGCATTTGTTGATCTAAACTTTTTGCACTGAATAGACGCGAAACCACTAATAACTGGAGCAAAAGTTGCGCGAACGCCTTAAAAAATTGTTTGAATTCGACGCCCATCCTATCTCTTTGAAACCGGAGAGAACCAAACTAGTACCCGGGTCGTCATTTCAACAATTCACGTTTTCGACGACCTCCGGCGAAGATATCCGAGCGTTTTATGCCGCGCCGAAAGGCCTGGGCCCGGCACCGGCGATTCTCTACATTCATGCGCACGGTGGCCGATACGATATCGGTGCCGATGAACTTCTTAACGGTAGACCCGCACTGCAAAGCCCACTGGGGCAGGCGTTTCACGACATGGGATATGCGGTTTTGTGCATCGACTTACCTGGATTTGGCGACCGCGCTGATCGATCCGAAAGCGCACTGGCAAAAGAAGCAATGTGGTATGGCAAGTCGTTGGCGGGCCAGATGATGGGGGAACTTAAATCCGCATTTGACTGGCTATCCGCACAAAATGGCGTTGACCCTTCAAAGGTTGGTGTATTTGGAATATCTATGGGTGCGACTTTCGGCTGTTGGCTGGCAGCGGTCGAACCGCGTATTGCCGCAGTAGCGCACTTATGCTGTTTCGCGGATTTTGAAGAGCTGATCAAAACCGGTGCGCATGATTTGCACGGCATATACCTTACAGTACCGGGCCTGCTAAACGTTGCCTCGAATAGCGAAATCGCCGGTCAAGTCGCGCCGAGACCGCAATTCGTGGGCATCGGAGATCAAGACCCTCTTACACCCCCACACGCAGTGGACCCCGCTCTTGATAAACTGCGTGCGGCTTATGAAAACTCCTTGAATCACCTGACAATTCATAGAGAGTCACATGTGGGTCACGAGGAAATCCCCGAAATGCGTAAAGCGGTCCTGGAGTTTTTTAAAATGGAGCTTGGTTAGGTGTTTGATCCAAGAGTTTGATAGCTCGATCTGGGTCAGGGCTAAGATCCGCTTTCAGCGACGTAATTGCAGCGGCGAGGACGCCGCTGAATCGATCATATGACAAATACAAAACATTTTTTTCACATTAATTTTTTAACTGCGGAGTCTTTGGTCCAATTCAAAGGTAGAACTTGTGAAACCGAACTAGCGGGTGTCTATTTGAAGGCGATTCACGGAATTTACAACTGTCGGTTATAATTTACCTGTTTCCCTGAATGTCCGCTTGGTGGAAATCCACTTTTCCGTTCGCAACCGCAGCGAATGTCCGCAATCCACCCGCATTGACAGTTTCAATGGTGTCACGAACCGCAGGTTCTGACCTGTTCCCTGAGTAGACTGTAGTCAGCCAACCAGCCGACCGTTAGGAAACTCTCTGGCAAGCTTTCAATTTCAGTTGCCACCAGGGCTTGTTCTGCCGAGTTATATTCCACGACCGGCGGGCAAACTTCAATAACGGGATCAGAACTTACCGTCGCGCAGGCGCTTGGCAAGCTCGTCACGGTTACGAGGGCGACGGGCCCTAGCCTCCAGCATCCTGCGTTGAATTTCATTTGCTTTCTCCTGATTTTCCAGACGTTCCGCCATCCGCCCGGTGCGCTCGCCGGAGCGGCGCAGGGACAGGAGGTACAGTGAAATTGTGAGGGCGGCCTTGTTGATTTTGAGCTGGTGGCCGTTGCCAGCGTGGTTGAGTAGGGTTCCCACCTAGCCCTTAAAATTCCACGGCAACAGGGTTTCAATGTCACTTTGTTTGTGGCCGTTGACGATGGCGGTGAGGATGCCGGTTATGTAGGCGTGCGGCTCCACGGCATTCAGTTTACAAGTTTCGATCAGGGAAGCGAGCATAGCCCAGTTTTGGGCACCGGCTTCATGACCTGCGAAGAGGGCGTTTTTGCGGTTTAGAGCTATGGGGCGGATGGTACGTTCCACCGGATTGTTATCGATCTCAATGCGGCCATCGGTTAGGAACAGGTAACGCGTTCACGCCTTCGGGTGGGTTTGTGCGAAACCTCCGCGCGATTGTTCAAACCTTTGTGGCTGCGGTGCTCCAGGCTTGGGGCTAAGTCTCTTTTTGCAGCACCGTATGAGCGCAGCTTATCGGTGATTATCACCCTTGGCATGCCGTATTGCTTCATCAGTTTGCGTATGAAGCGCTTGGCTGCTTTCGTATTCCGTCGGCTTTGGACTAGGATATGCGTCCAGCCCAAAGGTGAGACATGCTTTAGCAAGCTTGGATCAGGAAGCTTACCAACCCGCCGCAAGTGATCTGCCGCTTTGTTCGTATGCATCGTGTTCCAGTATATGATGGCGGCAATGACAAGGTTGAGCGCCCTGTTGCAAATAATGTTTTGCGCTAAATGTAGCCCCTCATTTGTCTTTCAGGCTGGCCATTCCTCAATTTCGTTGCGGGGGTGCTCAAAAGCCTCTGACCTCTGGCCTTTGTTATATTTAAGTTACTTACTTTACATATTGCAGTCACATATGCGGCCTACAGAATGCAATCATTCGGATGATTGAGGAAAGCCATGCAGACGGCCAGTTGGACAACCATTAGGGACGCCATTGCGATAGAAATCGCAAACGGTCATCTGCAACCTGGCGACAAAATCCCCACAGAAACTGAACTCGCGGAACGCTATCAAACAGGGCGCCATTCTGTGCGCCGGGCAATTGCGGATATTGCCAAGCAGGGCATGCTTAGCGTTGAGCAGGGGCGGGGCACATTTGTCGAAGTGCAGCCGGTGTTGGCGTATACACTGGGCAAGCGAACGCGGTTGCAGCGCAGCCTTGGCGGCCCGGTCTACGACGTTTCGCGCGAACTTCTGGGCGCAGAAATCATCTTGGCGCCCGGTCGGGTCTGCGAAGCCTTGCGGCTGGACGTGGATGCAAAAGTCAGCCACGCGCGCCGCATGACCTCAGCCGACCATGTTCCAATCGCTTATGGCTCCGCATTTCACTGCGTAGACCGCTTTCCTGGCTTTGTGGAACGCAGGGCCGTTTTTGGATCTACGACTGAGGCCTACAAATCTTATGGTATCAACGATTATGTGCGCGCAGAAACCACGCTGCATTCGCGACCGGCACGGGCTGACGAGGCAAAAATGCTGCGTCAACACCCCGACTTGTCCGTCACAATCATCTGGGCCGTTGATGCCCTTCCAGATGGCACGCCAATCTCATTTTCCGAAGTGGTTTGGTCTGCCTCACGGGTTAGATTTACAGTTGAAGGAGACGATTATGAAAGAGCTTAATCACGGGCAAGTGTTGTCTACCCTTGCGCGCGCTGATGCGGATCGGATTAAGGCGCTTGCCGAAACGTTGATCGATCAGGTCGGCGAGGTTGAGGTGGTTGCCAGTCGGACCGGCTTGGTCATGTTGCCGATGCAGGACACTGCTGGCGGTACGGCCTTTCACCTTGGTGAGGTGCTCATGAGCGAGGCACATATTCGTGCGGATGGCGTTGAGGGCTATGGCTTGCGACGTGGCCGCGACCTTGAGGCCGTGATGGCAATGGCACTGGTTGATCTGGCGTTGGCTCGCGACATCTCAAAGGCCGACTGTCTGGAATTTTGCGCTGCTGAGGCAGCGGGACAAATGGCAGAGGATGACATCACGCTTCGGCGGATTGAGGCAACCCGCGTAGATATGGAAACTTTTTGATGTTGACCACCCCAGTTCAAAGCCCCGAAGAAGCCGCCGGCAACGCAACCTTTGACGCGCTGTTATGGGCGCTTAGCCGCCCCGGCATGGCGCGCACATTGCCTGAACCTAGCGATAGCCCCATCATTGACGCGCTGATTGATCGCGAATGCAAGGTCCATTGCAACGATCCACTGTTGGTGCCTCAAATTCTGCGCAGTGGCGCGAACCAGATCGATATAGTGGGCGCTGACCACGTCTTTTTGGCTGTGCTAGATGATATCGCCGCGCTGGACGACGTCGCCAAGGGCTCTGATCTTTATCCTGATGACGGCGCCACGGTGGTGTTGCAAGTCACATTGGACCGCGGGCCGCGTGTCCAGCTTAGCGGCCCCGGCGTTGACGGCACGCTGGCGCTGCGTATCGGCGGGTTACCTGCGGGCTTTTGGCAACGCCGCGCCGCGCTAAGCCGTTATCCTATGGGGTTTGATCTGTTCCTGCGCGACGGTGCGCAGGTGGTCGGTATTCCCCGTTCAACCAAAGTCGAGGTGCTTTAATGGCCTATGTTGCAACCCGTGGCGGTGAGCGCGCGATTGAACAATCCGAACGACTATTTCGCAGCGACATGGGGCGGATCGATCAGGCGCGCGTCGCAGAGTTGCGCCATGCGTTGCCGTATTTGGTGGACCGGGTGATGGGCGAAGCCTCGCTCTATGACGAAGATTTGGCGGCGCTGGCGCTGGCACAAACCGGAGGTGAGCTGTATGAGGTGGTTTTGCTGTTGCGCGCTTGGCGCACAACCCAGCCCCGGCTAAGTGTAGCGGCCCCGATTCAGCAAAAAGACCTGTTTACCCATCGGCGCATCTCAGCGGCATTTAAGGACATCCCTGGCGGACAGGTTCTGGGCCCAACGCTGGATTATTCGCACCGCATTTTGGCCACCGACGTTCTGACAGGAACCCCGTTTGTCCCAAATAACGTGGTGCCAAGCGCGCGTGCCGCCCCCGCGCACCAACCTTCGGTCAGCGCATGGCAGGCTGAAAATGAACTGCTAGATTTGCCACCGGTTGAACCGGTTCAGGGCAATGACATCCCTGACCTAACCCGCGAACCTTTGTTGTTTCCGTCCAAACGTGCGCACACATTGCAAAGCCTAGCGCGTGCGGAAACCGGCGGTGTTTTGGCGCTTGGTTATTCAGCAATGCGCGGCTATGGGCAGGCGCATCCAACGGTTAATGAGTTGCGACTGGCTGAAGCTGAGGTCATGGTGAAACACCCGCGCGGCACGTCGTTTTCCGCTGGACGGGTGAAGGTGAGCCAAGCTGAGGTTGTCTCAAAGAAGGGCGAAAAGCTGGAGCTTGGCTTTGCCGCGACGCTTGGCTGGAACGAGGTCAAATGCATTGCCGCGGCGACGCTTGATTTGAACACAAAGGGTGCAGCCAAAGGCACGGCCACCGAAGAAGAGTTCTTTTTATATCACACCGAAGGCGTCGAAAGCTCTGGCTTTTGCATCCATTTCAAACTGCCGCATTACGTGACTTTCCAGTCTTCGCTGGACGCGATGCGTGATGCCAAGGCCAAAAAAGCCGCCAAATGCATGGAGCCCGCACAATGAGCCTAAAGTCCCTGACAAAACCGTGGCAACCGATGAGCTATGGGTTTCTTGATGCCTCAGCCAAACGAGAGCTGCGCCGCAAGATGCTCAAATCCGTGGCGGTGCCCGGTTGCCAAATGCCTTATGCCAGCCGCGAAGTGCCAATGGCGCGCGGCTGGGGAACGGGGGGATTGCAGGTGTCGCTAACGCTGCTGAACCCACAGCTGCGGGTTAAAGTTATTGATCAAGGCGCTGATGACAGCGTCAACGCCGCCTCAATCCGGCGGTTTTTGGCGCTGGTATCCGGCGCGCCCGTGACCCTAGATACGCTCGGGGCTGATCTTATCCAGTCTCGCCATCGTATCCCTGAGGAAATCATGCGCGAAGACCAGATATTGGTCTTACAGGTGCCCAACCCTGAACCCTTGCGCTCGGTTCAGCCAAATATGTCGATTGCGCGGCAAATGCACGCTGATGCTGATTATGGGCGGATGTGGTTGCAGCTCTATGAGCAAATCGTGCGCTCGGGGCGGGTGATGCAGGGGGCGGGTTATCCGTCGCTGGTTAACGGTCGGCATGTGATGACACCCTCGCCGATTCCGCGCTGGGACGTGCCCAAGCTGAACATGGCCAAGCATCTGACAATCCTATCCGCAGGGCGTGAAAAACGCATCTTTGCAGTGCCGCCATATACGCGTGTTAAACCGCTGGTGTTTGACGATGTGCCCTATCGCGTCGAGGATCACGGCGGGCTGACATGCAGCCGCTCAACCGCCAAAGGTTTTTTCATGAACGAAATTCCGCAGGTGGACGGAAGTTCGACTTATGAGGTTTCCGATAGCAGCTATGGCGTCAAGACCATCCAAAAACGCGACGGTGACGCCGTGCAATTTGGCGAGACATGGTACAATGACGGGGAGATGACCCAATGACCCGCGTGATGGATGCGCCCCGCATCGTTACCACTAAGCCGCTGGTTGTGGTGCGTAATGTGGATAAGAATTACGGCTCTGTTCAGGCGCTGCGGCAGGTTTCGGCCTTGGTCTATCCCGGCGAGGTTCTGGGGATCGTTGGCGAAAGCGGCTCTGGCAAATCAACGCTGTTGCGGATGATGAACCTAGAGGAAACGCCCGATAGTGGCAGTTACACGCTGGACCTGTCGGATGTATCGGGCAACCTGTTTGAACTGGATCGTTTTGCCCGCCGGATGCTGTGTGCAACTCGGATCGGCATTGTTTATCAAAACCCGCATCACGGGCTGCTGATGCGGCATTCAAGTTCTGGCAATGTCGCTGAGCGATTGCTGGTCGCGGGTGAGCGTAGTTTTGCCACCCTGCGCGCCAAGGCCAAATCAGCGCTGGCGGCCTCTGAATTTCCACTGGAACGGCTGGATGCGCCGCCCATTGAGTTATCGGGTGGTATGCAGCAGCGGGTGCAACTGGCCAAGGCAATTGCGTTGGAACCGGCCCTGTTGTTGTTGGATGAGCCAACGACGGGCCTGGATGTATCGGTGCAAGCGCTGGTGCTGGATACGCTCAAACGGCTGCAACAGGAACGGCAAATCACCATGGTGATCGTTAGCCATGATCTGGGGGTGATCCGCACCGTGGCGGATCGCGTAATGGTAATGCGGCGCGGCGAGGTGGTTGAGGCTGGTCTAGTAGATCAGATTTTTCAGGATCCGCAGCACGCTTATACACAACAATTGGTGCATGCAAAATTATGACAAATGTTCTTGATATCCGCGGCCTGACCAAAGGCTTTATTATGCATCATCTGGGTAGCAAAATGCAGGCCTTTGCTGATGTTTCATTCAGCGTTGACGCTGGCGAATTTGTGCTGCTAAAAGGCGCGAATGGGGCGGGCAAGTCAACCTTGTTGCGGTCGTTATACCGCAGCTATCTGGCGCAAAGCGGTCAGATCTTGTTTCAATCTGATCATGGGCTGATCGATCTTGCACAAGCCGCAGATATCGACATTGCCCATCTGCGCCGCACCGAAATAGGCTTTGTTACTCAGTTTCTGGTGGCTCGCCCGCGCGTGAGTGCTGAGGCCGTCGTGGCTGAACCGCTGCGAATGGCGGGGGTCAATGCCGCAGACGCGCTGGATCAAGCCCGTCATTGGCTTGAAACCTTTGGCGTCAAACCCGAACTTTGGCGGGCATACCCGACTACATTTTCCGGCGGGGAGCAGCAAAAGGTTAATTTGGCCCGCGCGCTGATCCGCCCTCAAAAACTGTTATTGCTGGATGAACCCACTGCCTCGTTGGATGCTAATGCGCGCGCGGCGCTTGTGACACGGCTGGCGGATCTGAAATCTGGCGGCACTGCCATGATCGGGGTTTTCCATCATCCCGGCGACGTGGAAAAGCTAATCGACAGGGTGATTGACCTGACCCCGGAAACTCGAACTGAAGTGGTGCGTGACGATGTGGCTATCTGATTTTAATCTGGTTTTGGCGGATCGCGTTGTCTCGAACGGGTCGGTACGTATCGAAAACGGCATGATCGCAGAGATAGTTGCACGTCCGATGGCTGGTGGCCTAAACGGCGCCGGGATGGAGCTTTTTGCCGGTTTCATCGACATGCATGGCGACATGATCGAGCTTGAAATGGAACCCCGCGCTCGTGTTCAGTTCCCTATTGAGGTCGCGCTAAACCATCTGGATGCGCGGCTGGCGGCAGCGGGTGTGACCACGGCTTATGCGGCGGTATCCTTTTCGCGCGGCGTGGGCGAGGGCGAACAGCGCTCATTTGCGCATACCAGCGGCGTGATACGCGCGCTGCATGCGTCCAAAGCGTTGTGTCGTGTTGATCACAAAATCCATGCGCGTTTTGACATTACCTTTGACAACGCGGTTGGGGTTCTGGCTAATTTGCTGGCGGATGGTCAGGTTGATCTGGTCTCGTTGATGGATCACACACCGGGGCAGGGTCAATTTCGCAACATCGAAATCCATGTGAAAAACAAAGCTGCACAAATGGCGGTTTCTGAGACTGAGGCGCGCACGTTTATCACCACCAAAATCGCCGAACGCACCCGCCCCGCCGAGGAAATATTGCAAAACATGATTGCGGTGTCGGACATGTGCAAAAAATATGATGTCGCTCTGGCTAGCCATGATGACGACAGCGCCGAAAAAGCCGAGCTGATGGCAAATCTGGGTGCGGTTATCTCAGAATTTCCGGTAACACTAGCCGCCGCGCGCGCCGGTGTGGCCAAGGGTTTGATGACAGCAATGGGTGCACCAAACGCAATGCGCGGCCAAAGTTATTCTGGTAATCTGTCAGCTCGTGAGGCCCACGCTCAGGGGCTGCTACATATTCTGGCGGCTGATTATCACCCGGCGGCGATATTACCAGCAATCAAAATTTTGGCCGAGACGGACCCCGATGGCTTGGCAGGCGCGGCGCGGCTGGCGACGGTCAATCCCGCTCGGGCGTTGGGTTTGACCGATCGCGGCGAGATCGCGGTTGGAAAGCGCGCGGATTTGATCGTGGTGGCGGACGGATCGCGGGTTGTTTGCAGCTATAGCGCAGGTGAAATGATCTTTGCCAACCGCGTGTTTGACACTTTGCCTGTCAACAAACACGTGATGGCTTGAAGCTTGTCGTAAATCCTTTTTGTGGGTGTAGCCTGAATGTCACGAGGGCTGCGTAGCGTTAGTTCGAACGCAATCATCAGGATGATTTACCATGCCCTCGACCCTGGCTCTAACATCTCTCTCACGCCATTTTGGCGAAACCTGCGCAGTTGATTCCGTATCGCTTTCTATTGAGACGGGGCAATTTGTTGGCGTCATCGGGCGCTCGGGCGCTGGGAAGTCAACCCTTCTACGGCTTATCAATCGGTTGGTTGATCCCAGCTCGGGGATAATCTCGTTTGAGGGGCGCGATATTACAGCACTAAAGGGCAAAGCCCTGCGCGAATGGCGCCGTGATTGTGCGATGATCTTTCAACAGTTTAATTTGGTGGAACGGTTGGACGTGCTGACCAATGTGTTAATCGGGCGCATCGCTGATCACGGTTTTTTCAGCTCAATGGCAATGCATTTTAGCGATGAAGAGCGCGCTATGGCCATTCAGGCGTTGGACCGTTTTGGTCTGGTGCCGCAAGCATTGCAGCGCGCCGGCACGCTTTCGGGCGGACAGCAACAGCGCGTGGCGATTGCCAAGGCCTTGGTGCAAAACCCCAAGATCATGTTGGCGGATGAGCCAATTGCCTCGCTTGATCCGATGAATGCGACGCTGGTGATGGACGGCCTGAAATCAATTAACAAAGATGACGGAATCACGGTTTTGGTCAATCTGCACACCCTTGATACCGCACGCGCTTATTGCGACCGTATTGTTGCCATGCGTGACGGCCAGATATTTTTTGATGGCATAGCAGCCCAGCTGACCGACGATGTCGTGCGCGATATCTATGGCATCGCTGGCCTTGAAAGTTTTAACGAAGCAGTCACGTCGACACAAAAATTTGCTGTGTCCATCTGAAAATTACCCAACCGCAAACCAGGAGAATTCTAATGCGTATGCTTATCACCACCGCCCTTGCGGCACTCATTGCAGTTCCGGTCATGGCCCAAGAATGGCGCGAAGACTATCAAGTCCTCAAGTTCGGCATTTTGTCGGGGGAAAACGAAAGAGACCGGATCGCGCGTTATACGCCATTCGAAGCTTACCTCGAGCGCGAGCTGGGTGTTGAGGTCGAAATCTTTACCGCAGGCAACTATGACGGCGTTATTCAGGCCATCGCGGCTGATCAAATTGAATTTGCGTTTTTTGGCTCTTCGTCTTATGCGGCGGCTTATACTGCCACAGATGGTGGCGTTATGCCGTTGGTGACACGTTTGCAAAATGATGGCTCAACTGGCTATTATTCGATCATCGCAACCCGTTGCGACAGTGGTTTGGACGATCTGGCCTCACTCGAAGGCAAGGTTCTGGCATTTGCTGACCCGGATTCGACTTCTGGCTTTGCGGTTCCCTATTTTAACCTTTCCAAAGAGCTTGATCCTGAAACATATTTTGCTGCGATCCCTTTTTCAGGCTCACACGAAGCTGGTGTTCAGGCCATTGTTAACGGCACATTCGACGCCGCAGCAACCTATATGACCAACGAAACCAGTGGCATCATTCCGCGGATGGTTTCCAAAGGTATGATTGATGAAGGCGAAGTTTGCCCGATCTGGCAGTCACCCGAGATCACATCAGGCCCGTTGGCCGCACGCTCAAACCTGCCCCAAGGTCTGGTTGATGCGATGCGCACCGCTGTCATGGAAATTCCGGAAAAAGACCCAGAGGCATTTCGCGAAATGTCTGGTGGCGACGAATCAACCCAGCAAGGCTGGATCGAAGTTGACCACTCGCGTTACCAGTGGATCGTTGATATGCGCGATTGGTTAAAAAAACAACGTCGTTCATAGCAACGCAGAAAAATAGGGGATGGGCAATGTTGCCCATCCCTTTTTACCGTCAGGAAAAACCATGTCAGCAATTACTAATTTTTCCGCGCCTCCCCAAGGCATTCCCGAATATGAAACTGAATTCGCAGCGGCTCGGTCAAAATCACGCCGCGCATGGCTGATTGGCAGCGCGTTATTTATGGTGCTATTTTTTTTCAGCACGTGGTTGGGCGACTTTTTTAAAATCACACAGGTGACAATGCCGGATGGATCGCGCGAATGGCGCTGGATTATTCCGGCGGGCATACCGCGTCTGGGCGAATATATATCAAAGACCATACCGGTGCTGCGATGGGACACGTTTGGGGCTGATATGGCCGAGTGGTTCTGGCGTTGGAAAACCTGGATGAAGCTGTTGTTAGAAACAGTCCTGATTGCATTCATGGCGACATCGTTGGGCGTTGTCGGCGGCTTTTTATTGTCTTTTCCCGCGGCCCGGAACCTCACGCCAAATAAAACGGTGTATTGGATCACGCGGCGTTATTTAGAACTCGCGCGGACCGTGCCCGAACTCGTCTGGGCGCTGATTTTTGTGTTTTGCTTTTCTGTGGGACCCATGGCAGGGGTTTTGGCCATCGGACTGCATGCGACCGGAGCCTTGGGCAAACTTTATTCCGAGGTTAACGAAAACATCGATATGCGACCGCTTGACGGAGTCAAAGCTGCGGGCGGCACATGGTTTGACCGGATCCGATATGGTGTTGTGCCGCAAGTGTTGCCCAATATCATCAGCTATACGCTGTTGCGGTTTGAGATCAACGTGCGGGCCTCGTCGATCATTGGCTATGTTGGCGCCGGAGGTTTGGGCCAAGAATTCCGCACCGCAATGAGTTTTCAAGAATATACCGACCTTTCAGCGCTGTTTGTCATCATCTTTGTCACGGTTGTCATCATCGACTATGGCTCTGAGAAACTGCGCCATCGGGTTATCGGGCTAGGAGCAAAATCATGAGTATTTCTGACGAAGATATCCGTGCTGCAAAAGACCGCATACCACTGGCGTTTAGGGATCCACCCGCGGTGTTATGGCGTAAACGGCTGCTTTGGCTGGCGTTCATAACGCTTTTTGCATGGACCATTTATGATTTTGACATCACGCCCGAACGGATTTGGACTGGCCTTGGCCGCCTTGGGCGGGTGCTGAGCTTTATGTTCCCTCCCTATATCTGGAAGTCTTGGGCGGAAATTGCCGAAATCCTGAACGGGCTTGGCGAAACGCTGGCCATGGCGTTTCTGGGCACAGTTCTGGGGGCCATCGTAGCTTATCCGCTGTCCTTTCTGGGGGCCAAAAACATCAACCGACTAAGCTTTTTTCGCCACGGCATACGGCGCAGCTATGACATTATTCGCGCATTTGAAACACTGATCCTTGCGTTGATCTTTATCCGGGCTTTCGGGTTGGGGCCTTTGCCCGGTGTTCTGGCCATCGCCGTCAGCGAGGTCGGAACATTCGCCAAACTGTTTTCCGAGGCGTTAGAAAATACGTCGGAAAAACCGGTTGACGGTGTGCGGTCCTCAGGTGGGTCGCGGATGCAGCAGATCCGTTTTGCGATCTCTCCGCAGGTTAATCCGGTGATCCTGTCTATCTTGCTTTACAATTTTGAATCCAACGTCCGGTCGGGCACAATTTTGGGCATTGTTGGGGCGGGGGGCATCGGGTTTTTGCTGTCGGACCGCATTAGCGCCTATCGCTGGAACGAGGCGTGGTCGATCATCTTTTTAATCATCGCCATGGTTTATGTGATAGATTGGCTCAGCGGCCTGATCCGCGCGCGACTTATCGGCAAGTCCGAGGGCGCTAGGTGACCATTTTGACCCAGCCTAGTGTTACGCCATACCTACCGGATCTGAGCCTGGCTCAGATCAAGGCGCTGATTGAACCGGTGACGTTAACATATGGCCGGATCACGCACTCTAGCACGCCCATAATTCATCTTCACCACCCAGTTACCATAGAGGCAGCAAAATGAGCGGCGCCGGATCAAAACACCAACTGAGCGAGACCCCAACCATTCACCCAGACGCAACCGTATCGGAGTGTGAACTGGGCGTCTGGACCGAAGTGGGCAAAGGCACCATGATGAAAGCCTCCCAGATGGGGGACTATTCTTATATCACGCAGCACTGCCACGTGGTTTGGACCACAATCGGCAAGTTTTGCTCGATTGCCAATGCGGCCCGGATTAACCCCGGCAACCACCCGACATGGCGCGCGGCACAGCATCACTCGGTTTATCGGGCGGCGGCCTATGGGCTAGGCGATGACGACCACGAATTTTTTGAGTGGCGCCGCGATCACTGGGTGACCATCGGCCATGACGTCTGGATCGGGCACGGGGTTACGGTGACCGCGGGGGTCACGATTGGCAATGGGGCAGTGATTGGCGCGGGTGCAGTGATCACAAAGGACGTGGAACCTTATACTGTGGTTGGCGGTGTACCCGCACGTTTTATCAAGCGGCGCTTTAGCGTGGCGCAAGCCGAGGCGCTGCAACAGATCGCCTGGTGGGACTGGAGCCGCGATGCCTATAAGGCCGCGTTGCCAGACATTAGGGTTTTGCAGATTGATGCGTTTATCCAAAAATATCGTAGCTGAGCCAAGTAAAACAACAAAACCCGCCGCCCGCCGGTTTCTGGTTCTGTCGCAAAGTTTTTGAAAGCTTGATTAACCCGTGGTTTTGTCGAATTTATGCAGCCAGACTTGGGGTAATCGGCCCGAACGTGCTATTTCGGCCAACTTGAGGAACAAGCGGGGAGCAAAGTTGAGATTGACACTTGTGGCATGGAATTGTTGCCTATTCCTTCTTTTAGAAGGAGTCGTTCAGTGTCTTCAGAATTATCTACAGAAGAGTTGGCGCGTGATTGGAGTTTGAATTTTACTGATCTGGACGTTCTAAGCACAAAACCCAAGACCATTCGATATGTGCTGGCCGCGCAGCTCAAATACTTTGCCGCTCACGGATGTTTTGCCTATGATGCCAGTGATATTCCCGCTGAAGCCGTTTCATATTTGGCGGAACTATTAGGCACTAATCAGCCTGACTTAACAGAATTGAGCCTTGGCGGGCGTTCAAAGCGCCGCCATCGTGCAGATATTCTAGAATATCTTGGTTTTCAGCGTTTGAACGCTTCTGATCGCGTCGCTTTGATTTCTTGGGTAAAGACTGACCTTTGCCCCACAGGTAAATCAGTGGCAGTCATGGTTGAGCAGATTTTTCTATGGTGCCGTGATCGTAAAATTATCAGCCCATCCCCAAAGGAAATATCCGTGCATGCACTGCATGTGCTTCAGGCATCGTTGGTTTCGGGAACAACATTTACTGTATGCCTCCCTTTGTGATTAACGCAGACGACCTGTCACGGGTTTCTTCCGCAATGCTGCACCTTGCAGGGGTTCTGTAGGGTAGCAGTACGTTTACGTGTGGCTGTGCAAGTTCTGGTTCAGGACGATTTCATCGTAGACATCGTAGACATCGTAGACATCGTAGACATCGTTAAGCGGAGTGGGTCCAGTCGGCACTGGTGTACGAAAGTTTGCCTGAACTGACTCAGGCATCTCTTGCCAAACTGGGCGATCCCGGACTTCGCTTAAATGTTGAACGGCTTCGTCAACCATCCTATGGGCAAGTTTTTGGACTACGGACCAATCTTCGGGGGCAAGGGGCTCTTCTGGTTTCCGGTTCATGGGCCGTTCTCGATGATTTTTGCACGCACGGTCATAGCTTGATCTAGTGTTAAGCGACTGCGGTGTGCCTGGGTGTTGTCTGTTTTGGGAAAATCCTTACGGAAATGTCCACCACGGGATTCCTCGCGTAGTAGGGCGGCGGTAGCAATAAGCGTGGCTGTTGCTGTCATGTTTACAAAAGACTGACACGCGCGGTTTGCTGTTTCCAGTTTTGCAATGTCCCGAAGTGCTTGCTTTAGGCCGGATGCAGAGCGCACAACGCCAACATTATTCGTCATGGTATTACGAAGATCTGCCAGCATATCAGGATTCGGG
>MABA01000018.1 GCA_002162875.1 Rhodobacterales bacterium 52_120_T64
GTTTTTCACATAATCCGCGTGGCCAGGGCAATCAACGTGCGCGTAGTGACGGTTTTCCGTCTCGTACTCAACGTGCGCAGTCGAGATGGTGATCCCGCGTGCTTTTTCTTCCGGCGCAGAGTCGATGGTGTCATAATCCTGGAAATCGCCAAACTGTTTGGTGATCGCCGCTGTCAACGTCGTTTTACCGTGGTCAACGTGGCCAATTGTGCCAACGTTAACGTGTGGTTTCGTGCGCTCAAACTTTTCCTTACCCATGATAGGCCTCCATATAATATTGGTCAGGTTGCTGACCTGTGGTTTTCAGATCAGGCAAACTTTTCCTGAATTTCTTTCGATATTGCAGCTGGGACCGCGTCGTAGTGGTCAAACTGCATAGTAAAGTTCGCACGACCAGAGGACATGGAACGCAGGTTGTTAATGTACCCGAACATGTTCGCCAGAGGCACAAAAGCGTCGATAACAATCGCGTTGCCGCGTGTATCTTGGCCTTGAACCATCCCGCGACGGGATGTCAGATCGCCGATGATGCCGCCTGTATATTCTTCAGGTGTAAGCACTTCGACTTTCATGATTGGCTCTAGCAATTTGGCGCCAGCCAAACGCATGCCTTCGCGCATACACATACGTCCGGCAATTTCGAACGCAAGGATCGAGGAATCCACATCGTGGAACTTGCCGTCGATAAGCTGCACTTTGAAATCGATAACCGGGAAGCCAGCCAGGGGGCCGCTGTCCATTACCGAAAGAATGCCTTTTTCAACGCCCGGGATGTATTCCTTAGGAATAGAACCACCAACGATCTTGGATTCAAACGAATACCCTTCGCCAGGCTCTGTCGGTGAAATAACCATCTTCACTTCGCCGAACTGACCAGAACCACCAGACTGTTTCTTGTGGGTGTAGGAATGTTCAACTTCGTGACCAATAGTTTCGCGATAAGCAACCTGAGGCGCACCAATGTTGGCTTCAACTTTGAATTCGCGTTTTAGACGATCAACAAGGATGTCGAGGTGAAGCTCGCCCATGCCCTTCATGATTGTCTGACCGGATTCGAAGTCTGTTTCAACGCGGAACGATGGATCTTCGGCAGCTAGACGTGCAAGACCAGTAGACATACGTTCTTGGTCGGCTTTGGTTTTTGGCTCAACAGCAATCTCGATCACAGGATCGGGGAAAGTCATTGTCTCCAGAACCACAGGATCGTTAACAGCACAAAGCGTGTCACCTGTTGTGGTGTCTTTCAGACCAGCAAGCGCGATAATGTCGCCAGCGAATGCTTCCGTGATCTCTTCGCGATCATTG
The DNA here is from genome assembly GCA_002162875.1 of Rhodobacterales bacterium 52_120_T64. Taxonomy (GTDB): domain Bacteria; phylum Pseudomonadota; class Alphaproteobacteria; order Rhodobacterales; family Rhodobacteraceae; genus NORP23. The sequence goes on from MABA01000018.1 coordinate 1,306, forward strand.
GAGTGCATCATCATCATCCGGCCAACACGCTCTTTTTTCTCTTTAGTAGAGTTATAGATGCCGTCGCCTTTATTCAGAACACCAGAATAGATACGTGTGAATGTCAATGTACCAACAAACGGGTCATTCATGATTTTGAAAGCAAGGCCCGAGAATGCCATGTTGTCGTCTGCACGACGGGCAATATCACGAGTCTCTGTTTCATCACCGGGTTTGAAGCCCAGGTAGTCAACAACGTCGAGCGGGCTCGGCAGGAAGTCGACAACAGCGTTCAACAGAGGCTGAACACCTTTGTTTTTGAACGCGGAACCACAAAGGATCGGCACGAAAGTCATCGCGATTGTACCAGCGCGGATCAGCTTGCGAAGTGTGTCGATGTCAGGTTCGTTACCCTCAAGGTAAGCCTCCATTACATCGTCGTCCATTTCGACAGCTTTTTCGATCATCTCGGCACGCATCTCGTCGGCTTTGTCTTTTAGCTCAGCGCGAATTTCGCGAAGTTCCCAAGACGCACCCAAGTCTTCACCGGCCCAAACCCATTCCTGCATAGTGATCAGGTCAACCAAGCCTTCAAGCTCGGTTTCAGCACCGATCGGGAACTGGATAGGAAGAGGGTTACCACCAACGCGGCTTTCAATCTGCTCAACGCAGTTGAAGAAGTCAGCGCCAATTTTATCCATCTTGTTAACGAAAACAATACGCGGAACCTTATACCGGTCAGCTTGACGCCAAACAGTTTCAGTCTGCGGCTCAACACCCGCGTTCGCATCAAGCAATGCAATCGCGCCATCGAGAACCGCCAGAGAACGTTCAACTTCAATAGTGAAGTCAACGTGACCCGGAGTGTCGATGATGTTCATGCGGTGCTTGTTGGACTGCTCGGTTTCGCCGTCTTCTGTACGGGCCCAGAATGTAGTCGTAGCAGCGGAAGTAATGGTTATACCACGCTCCTGCTCCTGCTCCATCCAATCCATAGTCGCAGCGCCATCGTGCACTTCGCCAATGTTGTGGGATTTACCAGTATAATACAGAATGCGTTCAGTACAGGTAGTTTTACCCGCATCGATGTGCGCCATAATACCATAGTTACGGTATTCATTAAGGGGATATTCGCGAGCCATTGTTCTCGTCCTAAACCAGAGTTACCAGCGGTAATGGCTGAATGCTTTATTCGCATCGGCCATTTTGTGAGTGTCTTCGCGCTTCTTAACAGCGGAACCACGGGAAGAAGATGCATCAAGCAATTCGCCTGCTAGACGTTCTTCCATTGTGTTTTCGTTGCGTGTGCGTGCGGCTTTAATCAACCAACGGATCGCAAGAGCTTCACGGCGCTCTGGGCGAACTTCCACAGGAATCTGGTACGTAGCACCACCAACACGACGGGAACGAACCTCGACGGATGGTTTGATGTTTTCCAGAGCTTCGTGGAACACCTCAACAGGCGCACGCTTCAGCTTGCCTTCAACACGCTCGAGGGCACCGTAAACGATACGCTCTGCGACGGATTTTTTTCCGTCGAGCATCAGGTTGTTCATAAATTTCGTCAGAATGCGGTCGCTATACTTAGCGTCCGGCAGAACTTGACGTTTCTCGGCGGCATGACGTCGGGACATACTGCTCTCTCCTTATTTAGGACGCTTCGCGCCGTATTTCGAACGACGCTGGCGACGATCTTTAACGCCTTGGGTATCCAGCACACCGCGCAGAACGTGGTAACGGACACCGGGCAAATCTTTTACACGGCCGCCGCGGATAAGCACAACTGAGTGCTCTTGGAGGTTGTGTTTTTCACCAGGGATGTAGCAAATTACTTCGAAACCGTTGGTTAGGCGCACTTTGGCAACCTTACGCATAGCCGAGTTAGGCTTTTTCGGTGTCGTTGTATAAACGCGGGTACATACACCACGTTTCTGCGGGCAAGCCTGCAGATGCTGAGATTTCTGTCGCTTCACGCGCGGCTGGCGCGGCTTGCGAATAAGCTGTTGTATCGTTGGCATTCGGTAAAAACCCCGTGCAACCAGTTTCAACTTCGTCAAGCACCGAATGTGCAAAACGCCAATAATGCCGCCCACGGGACCTTTAGGGACCCAGAGCAGCGAAATTCCAGAGGATCGAGGTTCAAAGACCTGGATCATGACCGCCAGATTGTGGCTTGTATCAGGTTTTGGCAGATGCCTATCCCGAGTGGCGGATAAATAGAAGGAGTCGGGGGGGAAGTCAACACCCATTCAACGGCAACGATCCCAGATTGAAGTTATTGGTTATACCTCAATAATTGTGGCTTATTTGGGCCAAACACCAGTCTGAAAATATACCGGACAGGTTCAGCTAAAGCTTATAACCGCGATGCTCAAGGCAAAGAGTAATATATTGTTACTGTGCCGTCATCAAAACATCACTTATTGCACCCAATCCGAAGAAACTAACGAATCCCCCCTCAGCCAGTTACAGAAATGCGTTTCAATTTTGCAGCAAAATTAGGTAGAGAAAGATATTTTCTAAATTTCCTGTCAGGCCGTAGATTCGCAACCCAAGCTGTCCTTCTGTCGGAAAGTGAATTTGACCCAAATTCGGGAATGTCATTATGACAAAAGCATTGAAACTTGATGTAGATCATGTTTTGGTAATCTTGGGTATAATGAATGAAATGATTAGTTGAGCCATTTCCATTATGCCTCTTCCTGACTGTCGGGAGGTATTTTAACAATATTTTTTTACAATTTGTACTAAGTGCCTCCCGAACTTTTTCTGACGATACAGGTAGCGACTATTTTTTCCAATCGGGCGGTAACTTTTAGTCCAAAGCGAGACTTTCAGCCTATTGGTCCGTGTTTCGTCGCGACGATCGAAGCCTTCTAAGTAGCGGAGCATACGCGCGCCGTGTGAAAGCATAACTAAGCTGTCCAGCAAGGCTTTCTTTCATCTCATCTGTAACACCAAGCGGAACGGTGCAAAGCCCCGGAACCCGCAAAGTGCCAAAAACACGATCAAAGAACGAAAACACTGTTGCGTAGTTAGTATTGAATGCGCGAGGGTCCGCTGCGTGGTGCCACCGATGCATTGCAGGCGACACAAAGATGGCGGCGAACCGACCGTAGGTCCAGGGCAAATCTGCGTGAATCAAATAGCCGTAGTAGTGGCGGACAAACCCGTTTGCCACCAGCGCATACGGAGGTAGACCTAAGACTAGCAGCGCCACAGCATCAATGAAGTATGTTGTGAAACGATTAATTGGGTGAAACCGCTCCAACGTAAGCCAAGTCATTTCAGTATCTGAATGATGCACTGCGTGGGATGGCCAGAGCAACGGAGTGTGTTCAAACCGATGCCTCCAATAGCCAACAAAGTCGCCAAGAAAAACGGCAATTAAGATGACGACGACCGGATGAAGAACCTCCCACGAGTCAGCGTCAAGCAATTGAAGCCCCCATGAAGTGTTAAGTTCGTGGAGTGCTTGTGCCAAGACAGCCAACCCCGGCATGACAAATACGGTATTGAAGGCCATAATCGAAACATTGAGGCCGCTTTCTCGCGCGGCACGGCGCATATCCCGAATAAGTACGGCACGCTTAACGATAAACCCAAGTAAGAGAAAAATAATTGCTGGCGTAAAAAGGCCTGACAGCGCCAAATAGAGTGATTCTATGCTCCGCGCCGCGAATTGTGAAATTTCTTCGCCGAAAAGATCCACTGAACCTCCTAGTGAATGTGCATTAAAGCTTTCTAATCGCAAATAGATCAGAACCATTACTATGGCTTGGCCCGCGTAGCTTTGCAATTGCCCTCTGAAGCTAACGGCAAATTTGGCAAATTCATTTTACAATATTTCTTATGTCCGTCCGATAATCATGCCGGCTTTGTCCAGTGAGTTCAACGATTGCCGCATTGCCGTTATTGACTGAACATAAATCGCCGTTCGCAATTTGCTATATTTCGTTACCCCACAAAAAAGCCCCACTGTTTCCAGCGGGGCTTTTAAAAATCTATTTGCTTAAGCTTATTCGAAGAGCGCCGAAGCTTCATCGGATGGTTGCTCGGTTTCCGACTTGTCTTCAAGCGCTGCAACGGCAACCGCTTCGGCCTGGCGCTGTGCAATAATCTTGGAGTCGCGCAACGTTGCGACCCGTTTGATGTCATGCGTAGCAGAACCCGTACCAGCCGGGATCAGGCGACCAACAATCACGTTCTCTTTCAAACCGATCAACTTGTCACGCTTACCTTGCGTGGAAGCTTCGGTCAGAACCCGTGTGGTTTCCTGGAAGGAAGCCGCCGAGATGAACGAACGTGTTTGCAAGCTGGCCTTGGTGATACCAAGCAGGATCGGGCCACCGGTTGCTGGCTCGCGACCGTTTGCAACTGCTTCCTCGTTCGCTTCTTTAAACTCGGAGAAGTCAACGTGCTCGCCTTTCAGCAAGGTTGTGCCACCGGTTGATGCGATTTCCCATTTCTGGAGCATCTGGCGAACAATAACCTCGATGTGCTTGTCGTTGATTTTCACACCTTGCAAACGATACACGGCCTGAACTTCGTCGATCATATAGTCGGCCAGAGCCTCCACGCCCATAACATGCAAAATGTCATGTGGTGCAGGGTTACCGTCCATCAGGTATTCACCCTTCTGGATGAAATCACCTTCCTGAACAGGAATGTGCTTACCCTTTGGAACCATATATTCAACTGTTTCCAAGTTGTCATCCGCAGGAACAATCGAAACGCGACGTTTGTTTTTGTAGTCCTTGCCAAAGTTCACGTGGCCATCAATTTCGGCGATGATTGCGTGATCTTTAGGACGACGGGCTTCGAACAATTCGGCAACACGCGGCAGACCACCTGTGATGTCTTTTGTCTTGGCACCTTCGCGCGGGATACGCGCAATAACGTCACCGGCTTTGACCTCTTGGCCGTCTTCAACGGACAAAATAGCATCAACCGACATGGTGTGAACTTCGGGGTGGCCGTTTGCCAGACGAACAGGTTCGCCGGTTTCAGGGTCCATCACGATGATCTCGGGTTTCAAGTCGCTGCCTTTAGGGGCCGTGCGCCAATCCATAACGATACGCTGGGTCATGCCCGTCGCATCATCGGTTTCTTCACGGATCGACATGCCTGGCATTAGGTCAACGAATTTCGCAACACCGGCTTTTTCAGCAATGATTGGAAGCGCGTAAGGATCCCATTCAAACAGCTTGTCGCCACGCTTAACTTTCTTACCTTTCTTGACCAGCACAACTGTACCGTATGTCAGTTTGTAAGAAGCGCGTTCGACACCGTTTTCATCGATGATTGCTAGCTCCATGTTACGCCCCATCACGACCTGCTCTTTATCAGCATTCACGATTAGGTTTGCATTGCGGAACTCGACTTTACCGTCGTTGTTAGCTTCCTGGAACGACTGTTGGCCACCCTGCGCAATACCACCAATGTGGAACGTACGCATAGTCAACTGGGTGCCCGGCTCGCCGATCGACTGCGCGGCAATAATACCGACAGCTTCGCCCGGATTAACGCGGGTACCACGTGCCAAGTCACGACCGTAACAAGTTGCGCAGATGCCGTCTTCAGCTTCGCAAGTTAGCGGGCTGCGGATCAACATCGATGGAACGCCAGCTTCTTCAATAGTGTCCGCTGCGCGCTCGTCCATCAGTTCGTCACGACGAACAAGGATTTCACCTGACACAGGATGCAGAACATCCTCAGCAGATGTACGGCCCAGAATGCGCTCAGACATGGAACTGATGATCTCGCCATCGCTCACCGCAGCTTGTGCTGTGATCGACTTGTCAGTGCCACAATCGTCGATTTTGACGATACAGTCCTGTGCAACATCCACCAAACGGCGTGTCAGGTAACCTGAGTTAGCCGTTTTCAACGCCGTATCCGCAAGACCTTTACGGGCCCCGTGGGTAGAGTTGAAGTACTCGAGAACTGTCAAACCTTCTTTAAAGTTCGAGATAATCGGAGTTTCGATAATCTCGCCGGAAGGTTTAGCCATCAGACCACGCATACCGCCCAACTGCTTCATCTGTGCAGGGGAGCCACGCGCACCGGAATGCGACATCATGTAAACCGAGTTCGGTTCCATTTCAGAACCGTCATCGTCCACGCGCTGTTTCGAAATCTCGCCCATCATCGCTTCCGCAACAACGTCGGAACATTTCGACCATGCATCGACAACTTTGTTGTATTTCTCGCCCTGAGTAATCAGGCCGTCCATATACTGTTGTTCGAATTCTTTAACCTGATCACGTGTGCCGTTAACCAAATTCCATTTGGTGTCAGGAATGATCATGTCATCCTTACCGAACGAAATACCGGCTTTAAACGCTTCCTGGAAACCGAGTGTCATGATCTGGTCACAGAAAATAACGGATTCTTTTTGACCACAGTGACGATAAACGACATCAATCACGTCCCCGACTTCCTTCTTACGAAGCAAACGGTTCAGGATTGCGAACGGCGCCTTATGGTTTTTCGGAAGCAACTGACCAAGACGCAAGCGACCCGGTGTAGTTTCTACACGTTCCATATAGGAATTACCCTCGGCATCGATTTGCTCGATACGCGCGGTGATGTGGGCGTGAAGGTGCACGGTGCCATTATCAAGCGCGTGATCAACCTCTTCCATGGAAGAGAAGGCCATGCCCTCACCCTTCATACCTTTACGCGCTAGCGTAATGTAGTAGAGGCCCAAAATCATATCCTGCGAAGGAACGATGATCGGCTTACCGTTTGAAGGTGACAGAACGTTGTTTGTCGACATCATCAAAACACGTGTTTCAAGCTGAGCCTCCAAGGAAAGCGGAACGTGAACAGCCATTTGGTCACCGTCGAAGTCGGCGTTGAACGCAGAACAAACGAGTGGGTGTAGCTGGATTGCTTTACCTTCAACCAGGACCGGTTCAAACGCCTGGATGCCCAAACGGTGCAACGTTGGCGCACGGTTCAGCATGACCGGATGCTCGCGGATAACCTCGTCGAGGATATCCCAAACTTCTGGACGTTCTTTTTCAACCAGCTTCTTGGCCTGCTTCACAGTTGTGGACAGACCTTTGGCTTCAAGACGGGAATAGATGAACGGTTTGAACAGCTCCAACGCCATCTTCTTGGGAAGACCACATTGATGCAGTTTCAATTCAGGGCCGGTCACAATTACCGAACGACCCGAGAAGTCAACGCGTTTACCCAAAAGGTTCTGACGGAAACGTCCCTGTTTACCTTTCAGCATGTCCGAAAGCGATTTCAACGGGCGCTTGTTGGCACCTGTAATCACACGACCACGACGGCCGTTGTCGAACAATGCATCCACAGATTCCTGCAACATACGTTTTTCGTTACGGATGATGATATCCGGCGCACGCAGTTCAATCAGGCGTTTCAGGCGGTTGTTACGGTTGATAACGCGGCGGTACAGATCGTTAAGATCCGACGTTGCGAAACGACCACCATCCAGTGGAACCAACGGGCGAAGTTCTGGCGGGATCACAGGGATCACGGTCATAACCATCCACTCGGGACGGTTACCAGAACCACGGAAGTTTTCAACAAGCTTAAGACGCTTGATGATTTTCTTTGGTTTCAGCTCGCCAGTTGCAACAGCCAGATCAGCACGAAGCTGTTCGGCTTCGGCGTCCAGATCGATCGCAGCCAGCATTTCGCGAATAGCTTCAGCACCGATACCGGCAGTAAAGCTGTCATCACCGAACTGGTCTTGGGCGTCCATGTACTCTTCTTCAGTCATCAGCTGACCGTGGTTCAGGTCAGTTAGACCCGGTTCGATCACAACGTACTGTTCGAAGTAGAGGATGCGTTCAAGATCGCGCAAAGTCATGTCCAGCATCAGACCGATGCGGGATGGAAGCGATTTCAGGAACCAGATGTGCGCAACTGGCGCGGCAAGGTCGATGTGACCCATGCGCTCGCGGCGAACTTTCTGCAAAGTTACCTCAACACCACATTTCTCGCAGGTAACACCGCGATACTTCATGCGTTTATATTTTCCGCACAGACATTCGTAATCTTTGATCGGGCCAAAGATACGTGCACAGAAAAGACCGTCGCGCTCAGGCTTGAACGTACGATAGTTGATGGTTTCTGGCTTTTTAATTTCGCCGAAAGACCAAGACAGGATCCGTTCTGGCGAGGCCAAAGAGATTTTGATCTCGTCAAAAGTCTTCATGGGCGTTACCGGATTAAACGGGTTGTTTGTGATTTCCTGGTTCATTTTTCATCCTCCGAATCAAGCAACTCGATATTCATACCGAGTGAGCGGATTTCTTTGACCAATACGTTGAACGATTCTGGCACGCCAGCTTCGAAGTTGTCTTCGCCTTTGACGATGCTTTCGTACACTTTGGTACGTCCGGCAACATCATCCGACTTGACTGTGAGCATCTCCTGCAATGTGTATGCAGCGCCATAAGCTTCAAGCGCCCAGACCTCCATCTCACCGAAGCGCTGGCCACCGAACTGTGCCTTACCACCCAGCGGCTGCTGAGTAACGAGGCTGTACGGACCAGTGGAACGCGCGTGGATTTTGTCGTCCACAAGGTGGTGCAGTTTCAGAACATACTTCATGCCAACGGTAACAGGGCGCGAGAATTGCTCGCCTGTACGACCGTCGAATAGAACCGACTGACCGGATTCATCCAGACCAGCGCGTTTCAGTGCATCGTTCACGTCTGCCTCTTTGGCACCGTCAAACACTGGCGTTGCGATTGGCACACCGCTGGTGACGTTGCCCGCAGCTTCGAGAAGCTCGTTCTGTGGCATCTTGCCGATAACCTCGTCGTAAAGGTCAGGGCCGTACGCCACTTTCATAGCATCCTGTACAGGCGTCATATCACCGGAACGCTGGTATTCTTTCAACGACAGATCAATGGATTTACCCAGACCGCGAGCGGCCCAACCCATGTGTGTTTCAAGAATCTGACCAACGTTCATACGCGAAGGCACACCCAGTGGGTTCAGACAGAAATCAACCGGCGTACCGTCTGCCAAGAATGGCATATCTTCTTCAGGTACAACACGAGAGATAACACCTTTGTTGCCGTGACGACCCGCCATTTTATCACCAGGCTGAAGCTTGCGCTTCACGGCAATAAAGACTTTGACCATTTTCATCACGCCAGGCATCAGATCGTCGCCGCGGCGGATTTTCTCCACTTTGTCGTCGAAACGCGCTTGAAGGGCTGCTTTTTGCGCTTCGTACTGTGCGTTCAGTGCCTCAACTTCGGACGCATCTTTGTCTTCCGACAAAGCTAGCTGCCACCATTGACCACGGCTTAGCGTTTCAAGCAGTTCCTCGGTAATCTCGGAACCGGCTTTCACGCCTTTAGGACCTTTAACAGCCGTCTTGCCTAGGATCAGCGTTTTCAGACGGTTGTAAATGTTACGATCATAGATCGCCAACTCGTCATCACGGTCACGGCTTAGTTGTTCAACATCTTCACGTTCGATCTGAAGCGCACGTTCGTCTTTTTCAACGCCGTGGCGGTTGAATACACGAACTTCCACAACAGTACCAAAATCGCCAGGTTTCAGGCGCATGGATGTGTCACGAACGTCGGAGGCTTTCTCGCCAAAGATCGCGCGAAGAAGTTTTTCTTCAGGCGTCATCGGGCTTTCACCCTTAGGCGTGATTTTACCAACCAGAATGTCACCCGGGCCAACTTCGGCACCGATGTAAACAATACCAGCTTCGTCGAGGTTACGTAGTGCTTCTTCGCCGACGTTAGGAATATCGCGTGTGATTTCCTCAGGACCAAGCTTTGTGTCACGGGCGGCGACTTCGAATTCCTCGATGTGGATCGAAGTGAAGACGTCATCCTTAACGATACGCTCGGAGATCAGGATCGAATCCTCGTAGTTGTAACCGTTCCAAGGCATAAACGCGACGAGCACGTTTTTACCCAGAGCCAATTCACCGATATCGGTGGACGGACCATCAGCAACAACTTCGCCCTTCTTAACGCGGTCACCCACTTTTACGAGCGGACGCTGGTTAATACAGGTATTCTGGTTCGAACGCTGGAATTTACGCAGACGATAGATGTCCACGCCCGGATCGCCCGGTTCCATGTCTTCAGTTGCTTTAATAACGATACGCATCGCATCAACTTGGTCGATGATACCACCGCGGAAAGCAGTGATCGCCGCGCCGGAATCCCGTGCAACGACTTCTTCGATACCAGTACCAACTAGCGGCGCTTCGGCTTTAACCAAAGGTACAGCCTGACGCATCATGTTCGAGCCCATCAAGGCCCTGTTCGCATCGTCGTTCTCCAGGAACGGGATCAAGGACGCAGCAACCGACACCAGCTGGCGCGGGCTAACATCCATAAGGTCCACGTTTTCAACAGGGCTAAGAGTGTAGTCACCCGAAGCACGTGTCGAAACCAGATCGTTAACAAACTTGCCATCTTCGTCGATGCTAGCGTTTGCCTGCGCAACCGTGTGGCGCATCTCTTCAGTTGCGGACATGTAGTGGACTTCGTCCGTTACCTGACCGTCAACAACCTTGCGATAAGGTGTTTCGATGAAACCGTATTTGTTAACTTTCGCGAAAGAAGCGAGGGAGTTGATTAGACCAATGTTCGGCCCCTCCGGCGTTTCAATCGGACACATACGACCGTAGTGCGTTGCGTGAACGTCGCGAACCTCAAAGCCCGCACGTTCGCGTGTCAGACCGCCAGGCCCAAGCGCTGAAAGGCGGCGCTTGTGGGTAACCTCGGACAACGGATTGGTTTGGTCCATGAACTGCGACAGCTGCGAGGAGCCGAAGAATTCGCGAACGGCAGCAGCCGCAGGTTTCGCATTGATCAGGTCTTGCGGCATGATCGTATCGATTTCAACGGAAGACATACGTTCCTTGATTGCGCGCTCCATACGAAGCAGGCCAACACGGTACTGGTTTTCCATCAGCTCGCCAACGGACCGCACACGACGGTTACCAAGGTGGTCGATGTCGTCCACGCCGCCTTTGCCGTCACGCAGATCAGCCAACGCTTTAACAACGGCGATGATATCTTCGTTGCGCAAAATTCGCAGCGTATCTGGTGCATCCAGATCAAGACGCATATTCATTTTCACACGACCAACAGCCGACAAGTCGTAGCGGTCGTTGTTGAAGAACATGCTTTCGAACATTGCTGCGGACGCGTCAACGGTGGGTGGCTCGCCCGGACGCATCACGCGATAGATATCCATGAGCGCGGAGTCGCGGTTCATGTTTTTGTCGATCGCCATTGTGTTGCGGATGTATGGGCCAACATTGATGTTATCGATATCCAGTGTTGGAATATCGGTTACGCCATTGTCGAGCAACGTAACAAGTGTACCGGAAACTTCTTCAGTTTTCGGGTCAACGTCCCATGTCAACTCGTCGCCGGCTTCGACCCAGATCTCGCCAGTTTCTTCGTTGATAATGTCTTTCGCAGCAAAACGGCCAATGATCTGTTCGAACGGGACCAGAACGTTTTTAACGGAATCTTCGTCAATCAGTTTCTTGACCGAACGCGGTGTAACTTTCTTGCCAGCTTCGGCAATCACTTCACCCGACTTCGCATCAACAATATCGAAAAGTGGCTTGGTACCTTTGATACGTTCCGGGAAGAACGCTGTGGTCCAGCCTTTTTTCTTTTTGTTCTGCTTGAAGTTTACGGTGTCGTAATACGCGTCGCAAATACCTTCCTGATCCAGACCCAGCGCATAAAGCAGCGTGGTTACAGGCAGTTTGCGGCGACGGTCGATCCGTGCGTAAATAATGTCTTTGGCGTCGAACTCGAAGTCCAGCCAGCTGCCGCGGTAAGGGATGATCCGCGAAGTAAACAGCAGTTTACCCGAGGAGTGGGTTTTACCCTTATCGTGGTCAAAGAACACACCAGGTGAGCGGTGCATCTGGGAAACGATCACACGCTCGGTGCCGTTCACAACAAATGTGCCGTTCGGTGTCATCAGAGGCATTTCGCCCATGAACACGTCTTGCTCTTTGATGTCCTTAACGGAACGTGCGCCTGTGTCTTCGTCCACATCAAACACGATCAAACGGAGAGTAACCTTAAGCGGTGCGCCATATGTCATGTCGCGCTGCATGCACTCTTCTACGTCGTACTTCGGTGGTTCTAGATCGTACTTTACGTACTCCAGAACCGAAGTTTCGTTGAAATCCTTGATCGGGAAGACCGACTGGAAAACAGCGTTGATACCTTCGCCGTCCATCGGTTGATCTTGATCACCGGAATTAAGGAAAAGTTTGTATGAACTCTTCTGAACCTGAATGAGGTTCGGCATTGTCGCAACTTCGCGAATTTTGCCATAATACTTACGGACACGTTTGTGACCTGAATGCGTCTTAGCCATGCTAATCCTACCTTATTTTTTCAACGCCCGACATGCGACTGGGAACGCATGACAAAGCCTTGCGGCGACACCTACCAATTCTTGCGAAACTCCCACATCTCGCTTCCGGAAGGTCTGCACCTTTCAAGATAGTCGATAACTACCTTGAGAGACGCAAACAGCCGGACCCACCACAAGGGCGGATCCAGCCTTATTTTGTTAACGCAGCCTGTGGCCGCGAAAAATTACTTAAGCTCTACAGTTGCGCCAGCAGCTTCAAGCTTTTCTTTGATCTCTTCAGCTTCAGCTTTGTTAACGCCTTCTTTAACGGCTTTGCCGCCTGCGTCTACAACGTCTTTAGCTTCTTTGAGGCCCAGGCCAGTGATGGCGCGAACTTCTTTGATCACTGCGATTTTCTTGTCGCCTGGGGAAACCAGGATAACGTCGAATTCGTCTTTTTCTTCAGCAGCGCCACCAGCGTCTGCAGCACCAGCAACCATTACGGCGCCGCCAGCAGCAGGCTCGATGCCGTACTCGTCTTTAAGGATATTTTTTAGTTCTGCAGCTTCGAGAAGTGTTAGACCAACAATCTCTTCAGCCATTTTTTTCAGATCAGCCATTTTACTTTTCCGTTTTCAGTTTCGATGTGTTCCGATGTCGTTCATTACAAACTAATCAGCCCAACAATTACATTAAGACTTAAGCCGCTTCACGTTCTTCGAGGGTAGAAAGAATACCCGCGATGTTCGATGCAGGCGCGCCAATTGCACCAGCGATGTTCGAAGCAGGAGCACCCAATATCGAAGCGATTTGAGCAAGAAGCTCATCACGCGACGGCATGGCTGCAACCATTTTAACACCGGCTGGGTCAAGTACGTCTTCGCCCATGGATCCACCAAGAACAACGAGTTTGTCGTTATCTTTGGCAAAGGCTGTTACGGCTTTAGCCGCAGCAACCGGATCTTCTGAGTATGCGAAGACAGTCATTCCGTTAAGCAAATCGGCCATAGCAGCGGTCGGTTTGCCCTCAAGAGCGATTTTGGCGAGCTTGTTTTTGGCGACACGAACAGCACCACCAGCGTCAATAACGCTGAGGCGGAGGTTCGTCATCTCTGCAACTGTGAGGCCTTCGTAGTGTGCAACCACGACGACACCAGAGTCCGTGAAGATTTGACCGAGTTCGTCGATCACTACTTCTTTTTGGGCTCTATCCACAATATTACTCCAAATTATAGAAGGGTCACCCCTTCCGGCTCATATTCACTGAAACTCACGTTCCAGCGTTCGGGTGTCCAGGTTCCCGCCAAATTCGCCCGAGTGCTAAACCCGTTTGATTCTGATCGTTCCCCGTCTCAGGCAGGAATTATGATCTCGCGATCACCCGCCATCTTGGACAGTTGGGCTATCACTAGCCCGAAACATCCCCCGCCGTTAAACGGGGGAATTCCTTATTCGGCGGCAGCAGCGCTGACGTCGATTGATACGCCTGGGCCCATAGTGGAGCTAAGCGAAATCTTTTTCATGTAGGCGCCTTTGGCACCGGCAGGCTTGGCTTTCTGCACAGCAGCAACAAACGCTTTGACGTTTGCAACCATGGCAGCTTCGTCAAACGATGCTTTACCGATACCGGCATGTACAACACCGGCTTTTTCAGCACGGAACTGCACTTCGCCACCTTTGGCAGCTTCAACAGCAGCCTTGATGTCCATAGTAACTGTACCAACACGCGGGTTTGGCATCAGGTTACGTGGGCCTAGAATTTTACCCAGACGACCAACGATAGGCATCATGTCAGGTGTAGCAATACAACGATCGAAATCGAGGTCGCCGCCCTGAATAGCTTCCATCAGATCTTCAGCACCAACGATGTCAGCACCAGCCGCAGTAGCTTCATCAGCTTTAGCGTCACGTGCGAAAACAGCTACGCGCATTGATTTGCCTGTGCCCGAAGGCATGGACACAACACCGCGAACCATTTGGTCGGCGTGGCGAGGATCAACACCCAGCACCATTGCGATATCTACAGTTTCGTCGAATTTCGCAGTTGCATTGGCCTTAACCAGTGCGACAGCTTCTTCAACAGTGACATTGGCGCTTTCGCCAAATGCTGCCTTGGCGGCAGTAAAACGTTTTCCAGTAGCCATAACGATTACCCCTTAACCTCAATGCCCATGGAACGAGCGGAGCCTTCGATGATCAACATCGCGGCATCAATATCGTTCGCATTCAAATCAACCATTTTGGCTTCGGCGATTTCCTTAACCTGCTTGCGTGTCACAGAACCGGCAATCTCTTTGCCTGGATTGTTCGAAGCGGATTTAAGTTTCGCGGCTTTCTTCAACATGTAGGACGCTGGTGGCGTCTTGATTTCCATAGTGAAGGATTTATCAACATAGTATGTAATGATAGTCGGGCAAGGTGCGCCGGTTTCAAGTTCCTGTGTCTTGGCGTTAAACGCCTTACAGAATTCCATGATGTTGATTCCGCGTTGACCCAATGCAGGACCTACGGGGGGGGATGGATTTGCTTTACCTGCAGGAACCTGCAGTTTTAGCATACCAGCAACTTTTTTAGCCATTACGGCCTCCTATTTATCACAGCTGACCAGATCATCCGGCCAACACGTTTAGTGGTTCGGTTTGCGCGTACGCGCACCTCCCACAGGCATCATCAGGTTTGCTTTTTAACCTGCATGAATTCCAGTTCGACCGGGGTTGCCCGACCAAAAATCGAAACGGTCACTTTCAAGCGCTCGTTTTCGTTGTCTACTTCTTCGACCATACCGCTGAAGCCTTCGAACGGGCCGTCGGCCACGTCGACCTTCTCGCCGATATCGAATGAAATCATCGAGCGCGGGCTCTCGGCACTTTCTTCAACCTGGTTCAACAATAGTGCGACTTCTTTGTCGCGCATCGGAACCGGCTTGCCCATTGGGCCAAGAAAACCCATGACACGGTTGGTGTCGTTAATCAGGTGGTAGGCCTTGTCGGACATCTCCATACGCACGAGGATATACCCCGGCATGAAGCGTTTCTCGACTTGTACCTTTTTGCCCTTACGGACTTCGATAACTTCTTCGGTTGGAACCAGAACTTCGACGATATCTTCTTCGAGACCGTTTTGGGCTGCGGATTCGCGGATCGACTCTGCAATCTTTTTCTCGAAGTTCGAGAGAACGCTCACCGAATACCAGCGTAGTGCCATTGTTGTTCGACCTTTAGTTATCAGAACGCTACGCGTCCATTTTATTCAATTTATCAACGACTTGCGTCATTATTCCAAAACAAAACAGAGCGCGCAGACGAATCGAAGCACGCTCATGTCAAGGTGGAGTTCGCGCATATACCGCGCTACCCCGTTGAAATCAAGAGGCTAAGCGCAAGATCGTGTCTAAAGCGTAGCGTATAATCAGATCCGCAACGGAGAAGAAAGCCGCCGCAAGAGTAACCATCACAAACACCATACCGGTGGTCAAAAGCGTCTCGCGCTGGGTTGGCCAAACGACCTTGGACACTTCGGCCCGGACTTGTTGTGCAAACTGCAACGGGTTGGCTTTAGCCATGTCTGCGACTCCTGAAATTCTGTGAATGCATTCGTTGGCCATGACATACGCCTTCCCAAAGGGGAATTCAAGTGTGCTCGCACGGCATTAACCTTTACCCGATTTGGCGTAAATTTTGCGGACACAACCCGTGCACAACACGTACACAACACGTATGTACGTTTTGCGTTAACTTTTTGCGATCGTCAAAGAGCTTGGAGAAACGAAATCACTGGTGCTACGGTCCGTTATAGTTTTGTTAATATTGGAGAAGACAATGCAGTTACCAAATTTCATCACCACTCTTCCCGAGCTGGACGTCCCCTTCCCGTCAGACGTTGTTGTCTCGCATGTTTTTCAATCTGAACAGGGACTGGTAGTCTTTTTTGAATTCTTTAAAGACATGGAATTGCCCATGCACTCGCATAAGGCACAATGGGGAACGGTTTTGGAAGGCAGTGTAACGCTGACAATTGGTGGCGACACACGTGAATATCGCGCAGGCGATAGTTACAACATCCCGTCAGGTATTGAGCATGGCGGAATCATTACAGCGGGCAGCAAGGTAATCGACATTTTCGAGGAAAATGACCGATATCCGGTCAAAGCAAGCTAGTCACCGATTGTGCGGCCGGCGCGTGTCTTTGTACGCACCGGCGTCTGTCATTGGTAGTGTGGTTAATCGTGTTCGATCGGGCAAGTGCGCATACCCAAGATCGAATAAATTGGGCATGACGACATCGCGGCAGTACCAACCCCGATCACGCCAACCAACAGATACACCCAGTGTAGGATGCCGGTTGTCGGCGCGATGAAGAATGCGGCCAGCGCGGCAATGCCGACGATAGCGCGTAAAATACGGTCGATGTTTCCAACATTTTTCTTAAGCATAATAATAAGCCTCAATATAATCTGGCTGCGTCCAGTGCAGCGGTTAAGTCGCAGGCATATTGGCATCAGATAAATGTGGTGTAAGTGACAATATCACAAAGATCAGGATATTTGCGCCAATTCCTGCAAAGCAGCGGCATCAATGATCGTCACAACGCCGCGTTCCAATTGGACAACCCCGCGTTTGGATAGAACATCGAGGCGACGCGATACCACCTCACGGGCAGAGCCAATCATAGTTGCCAGTTCCCGATGTGTAATTTTGATTTTCCCGTCAGCACCTGCGCGTTCCAGAAGCGCTGAGGCTAGGCGTGCTTCCACCCGCACAAAGGCGACTTTTTCAAGCAATTGCATCATGTTTTGCATACGCTCCGAAAACGCGGTGAAAACATATTTGCGAAATACAGGGGATGCCTCCATCAGCTTGTCGAACGTAAGCTTCGGCAGAACGGCGAGCGAACAGTCAGTCTCACACACACCTTCGGCGGAGTACGCGTCTCCGCCCATCAAGCCGAGTGTTGTCTGGATACAGGTCTGGCCGCGCTTGACATCGTAGAGCAGAATATCGCGTCCACCCTGCCCCGTAAGGTAAACGCCGACTTGGCCGGACAGCACCAGGATGAAGTTTTGAACCTCGTCATCGGGGCGATACAGTACGTCGCCCTTATGGGCACCCATACTGTTGGCACCAGCCAGCAACAGTTTGGCATCAGCCTCCAGAACCCGATAAAGGTCGTTCGATACGCACCACAGCGGCGGTGTTTGGGGCAAAGGTCGACTCCTGCATTAACTTGCGTGACGCTAGCAATCAATCGCAGCGCAAACAATACCGCGTTGCGGCTACTTCGAAAGTCCCAGACTTTGAGATGCCGCCGACAGATCGCATTTGAACGAACGGCCTTGGATGATTGTCCCGTTAGGTTCGCGCAAACAGCCGTTTTTGTCGGTATAGCGTTTAGGGCGCGCATTCCAAGCATCATATTTGTCCTGAGACATTTCTCGAAGCAATACGAGCTGGTTCAGATCCAGGAAACCAGAGGTCGGCAGATCATTATCCAGCTGCCACTGATTTATCGCCGTACGGCTACCATTGCCAAACACGCCGTCCACACCGCGTGTATTGTAATCCAGCAGCACAAGACGGCGCTGGATTTCACGGCGGTCGGTGCGGGTGAGTTCAAGTATATTCTCGACGGCGAGCGTTGCGGGTCTGCCTTCGACGACGACTACAACCGCTTGCTCTTCAGCGCCAACCGCTTCTTCAGGGTCAGTGATTTCAATCAACACCGAACCCGGATCCGCAACTTCAAGCGAATCCAGTGTCGGAATCACATCAGCCTTACCAACGTATGCATCAACGTTGGTCAGGGACAGCCCATCGCGATTGATGACCATGTCAAACCGTCCATAAATGGATTTCTCGCCGCCCCCGGAAATGATCGGCGTGCAGTCGATAATCGCCACGGTGGCTTCGCGCAACAACCCCCGCTCGCCGTTTGAGAGGCTTACAGGCGACATGAGGTCTGGCAAATTTGCAATATCCCCGTTGGTGTTCAATTCGACACGCAACACGACCTCGTCGTTGCTGGTAATTCTTTCGGAAGGGGCAACATAGCAACGCAGCAGGCTTTGCCATAATAGTTGAGTAATGATGGACTTTTGAGCGCGCGACTGCGCCATGGCTGCACCAGGAATCGTTAAGGATAACGAAATCGCCAACATGGTGGCGATCAGTGCCGCCCTGTTCCGTAGTATAGTATTAATCATACCTATCCACAAACCTTGCTTTAACCGCGATCAATAGCGCGCATCATAATGTCATGTATCAAAAACTGGTTAATTCACGCAGTTAGCCCAATAGCGCGTTAAGCACCTTAGAAAGCATTTGTGGCAAATTGAGGGCACTGGCAGGGGCTAAGAGACTCGAACTCTTGACCTTCGGTTTTGGAGACCGGCGCTCTACCAACTGAGCTAAACCCCTGTACCGTGCGAAGCATGGAATACGGGGAATTGCGCAGGGATGCAAGGGGGATGCGGCTAATTTCAAATATCATATTTGGTCTTCATAATTACACAGCGAATTCGATTGATTTAATGGTCTTGATTCAGGCTCAAAGCTTGGAGTTTTGCGGGGCCCGCGTCCCCTCTTCAAACAAATCCTCGATGAAATGGCTGATAAGCTGAGTCCGACCATTCACGCCTGCTTTTTGATAGATCGCATTGCACTGGGCTTTGATCGTACCCACACTTTTTCCGCGCGCCTCGGCGATCTCGGAATTCGAAAGTCCTTTGAGGGTGAACAACGCCACGTCTTTTTCGGAAGGTGAAAGCCTCCATTCCTCGAAACGGCTAGCCATTAGCTGGTGAAAATGTCCCGAGGCCGCCAGCATCCGGTTATCCACCTCGCGCATACTTTGCCCGATACTTTTCAGCACGACAATGCCCAGAAATGCGCCCAGCAACAGGCCAACGATGGTCACCAATTGCACGACTTCGCGATATTCCCAACTTACGGCAACCTTGCGAATTCCGAAAATTTCCAATGCCATGTCGACGATGTAAAACAACGAAAACGCCACTTGCAGAAATACAATGGCCGCGAGAAAAATAGAGCTGACACGTATGTCGGAAATTTTAATCAATGGCCGACCTTCCAAAAGATGTTTGCTTAAGTGCCATTATAGCATTCAGTTATTGTTGCGGCCACCTGAGTTGCCATTATTACTGTTACCATTTCCCTGGCTATTGCCACCTTTGTTGTTGCTCTCGCTTGCGGCATTGGCGTGGGAATTGGTGTTGGTTTGTTCCGGCGGCGTTCCGCTACTTTCCTGCGCTAAATCACGCAAGACTTCACCGGTTGTCGGATTGATAATGACTTCGCGAATTTCCGTATCGGAATATGCGATAATGCGTGCGCGGCCCAAAAATGTGCTATGTATTTCAATATAGGTGAACCCTGCGGCTGTCAGCTCTTCTATCAACTCCTGCACGCTTTGCCGGACAGCAATATTCGGAGCTTCTATGACGACCTGTACGTCGCCCAACGCGTTGAGAGCAATATTCGACGATTGCGCTAATGACCCGCTTGAGCTTAGCATCACGGCCATCAAAGATGTTGCAAGAATTTTTCCCGAACGCATATTCAACCCCGATGATAAAGCCGGAACTATTTGCTCAAATTGCGCGCATATAGCTGCGCACTACTGCCAACGTGCTTCCTACTGGTGACATTTCAAGAAAGGGCCCGCATTCGCAACGGGCCCTTTCTGAATAATCAACGAGAAGCTGGACTACTTGTTTAGCAAATCCCAAAGCGCAGCCAGTGCTTCCTCGGAAAGTTCTTCGACGCCAACTACGGCCTTAGCTTCAATTTCGGCTTGCACTTCTGGAACGTCAGGCAAAGCCAGTTCAGCCTCGAGCACCAGAACGTCTTCTTCGAGTGCCGCTATAGTTCCGGTCAAGGTCACAAGATCGGCCCCATAAGTGTCCGATGCTATATCCAGCAACGCAATTTCTGCTTCAGCGGCTTCAATCAACCCGCCTGCGCCAGAAATGGCATCAATATCAGCCTGAATGTCGGCAGGATCGCGTAGCGGATCTGCTGGATCAACACCTGCAGCTGCATAAGCAGAGGCTGCAGCCAAAGTAGCATCACGCAGCGTGGCGAGTTTGCCGACTGCGCTATCCGGGTTGGCGTTCAAAAAGGCTTGTGCTGACGCATGAGCGGCGTTGCGCCACTTCAATTCAGAAGCAATCGCACCGTTACCGTTGTTGCCGTCGTTACCATTGTTACCGTTGTTACCTTCGTTACCGTGGTTACCATTGTCACCGCTGTTACCACTGGAATTTTCACTGTTGCCGTTCGAATTCCCGTTGTTTTTTGCAAAGGCGGTACCGCCGCACAATAGCGCAACTGTCAGTGCTGTAAGCACCAGTTTTTTCGTATTCATTGTATTTCTCCTAGCTGGCCACTGCTGGCGTAGGGCCAAAGCATTCCAATTAATTGTGAGCTTTTAATTGCATAACTTTTAAATTTACCCGCACACTTAAGCACGCATTTCAACGAATGTAAAATTGTCACAAGGACTAAAACACTTATTTAAACCAAAGATTATGCCTGCAGTATCATTGGAAGCACCCAATATCTTCGTGCACACAGGCTAAAATGATGGGTGCGGCTTTGGTTGAGCCCAAGGATAAAAAAGGTGTTATAGAGTGCTACTGCCCTTAATCTTTCAGTGCAACTAGGTACACGCCCCCACCACCCGAGATATTCTGCTCAAATACGACAGTAAACAAACCCCCAAGAATTGGGTGCTTTTCCCAGCTGCTTTTCGTGATCGCCAGAACAACTTTTTCAGCGGCATTCACTTCTTCCAGAAGGGTGGCAATCTCGTCCGTTTCAAAAAGATTCTGGCCAGCATAGAAGGTGAAGATTCCGGGATAGGTTTTGAACGACATAGGTTCGTAACCTTCAGATGCATACTCTTTGATGACGCTAGCGTGGTCTCGTGGTGACAATTGGCCATCAAGTGCCGTGAACGTTGTCGTAAATTGGGAAACCACCCAAAGTGTAAGACCTATAAGCATAACCCCAAGGAGGCGTCTCGGATTTTCGTGTCTGAACCTCCAAATTTGAATGGCTGTGAGTAGCAGGAGAACCGAGCCCAAAATAATTCCGAATTGAAGTGTAATGTTCTGAACATTTGGGAGGGTGAAGAGAGCTCCGATTCCAACGGCACATAACAAGAGCGAGACCGCAATCCACCCCCGCTGGGCGCCTTTTCCATCCACAAGCACTTTATGGGCTACAAGGAAAGACAGGAAGGGAAGGATTGGCAAAACATAAATCGCAACTTTCCCGCTCATCAGAGATAAAAGAGCGAGTATTGTCACGCTCGCTGAAATCAAAAATGCATAGGAACCATGTTGTTTCCGGTTTGCTACTGTACTTTTGCTAACACTTGCACTGAATAGACGTTTGAACTGCACGGAGGCCACAAAACCGGTCCAAGGCAGAAACGTGACCGGCAGTATTACGAAGTAATAATAAAACGGTTCTTTGTGATGAAACGCGTTGGTGGCGCGTTGGACCACGTGCATTCCAAGGATATCCTGGGTTAAGAAATCTGACCCTTGAACCACGACAACGCCATAAGCCCAGATGCCAATTGGTATCAAAGAGACAAGCAGGCCAAGCAAAGTGTTCGTGGATAGAAAACGCCTTGCTTTTCCTATCCAGACTAGAAACACCACCAAAACCAGCAGAGGGATGATCACACCGAGCGGACCTTTAACAAGGGTGGCAATACTCGCGGCGAGATAGCCCAAGTAAAGGTATTTACTACCCTCTTGCTTCACATAATGCTGATACAGAAACGCAATGCTTAGTAAGATAAATACGCAAAACAACAAATCCATTCGAACGTAATGAAATAGGCTAACGACGAATATAGTTGAAAGTGAAATGTAGATCGCCGCAACTTGCGTTTTTCGATCAAATTCTAATACTTCACCTAGATATTTGGTTGCGGCAACGAAGGCCAAGCCGGAAAGAGCCGAGCCAATAAAGAACACAGTTGTTCCGCTTACTCCAGGGAACGCGTCAATTGCATTCAGAAAAAGAAAGTATAGTGGTGGCTTATCGGGGTAAGGCATGCCGTTTAAATTCAATACAACCCAGTGCCCGCCTTCGACCAAGTTTTGATACACATTGGCGTATCTGACTTCATCAGAAAACCATAAGGCCCGGTTGTTCAAGCTGAAAACCGTTTGGACAAAAACTACTATTGTCGCAATAATTAGCGGGAAACGTTCGGTAATCGACCACAGCGAACTGGTCAGTCTGGTTCTTTCGTCCATTTCCTAGTCCTTCAGGTTCTTGAAATTTTCGTGTTAATATGTCGGAATGTAATAATTTGCCCGGATTTCATTCCATTCGTCTAGCTAGATTTCGCTTCTTTATAAATAAGTCGCAAGTTTCTAACATAGATGAATAGCCCCATGGATTGCCCCAGAATGAAAACGGGATCCGCACGGTATATAGCGTAAGCGAGCAAAACCATCCCACCCATGATTGAAAAATACCAAAACGCGATTGGTATTGTTGAACGACCGGTGCGCTCGGAAACTATCCACTGAATAAGGAACCGCGCGGTAAACATAAGTTGCCCGAACAATCCTATAGTCACCCAAATGATTTCAGTTCGATCCATGGCTATGACATTCGCAATGATTTCGCTCATCTAGTCAGTCCTTATCAACGGTGTATTCTGAAGCATGCACTTGTTTGCGCCGCTTTATTAGCCAGGCTACGCCAATAAGATCGTAGATACCGACGATTCCACGTTGGAAATTGTTGTAGTTTGATGTCCCTGCATTCCGTTCCTGATGTTTAACATCCACAAGCTCGATTTCCCACCCGTCCCTCTTGAATAGAGCTGGGAAATATCTGTGCATATGATTGAAATAAGGAAGTGCCAGATATGCATCACGACGAAAGGCTTTTAATCCACAACCAGTGTCACGCGTGCCGTCACGCAATATGCGTTTACGTATCGCATTAGCAAATCGCGAAGCCCATTTCTTCGAAAGTGTGTCCTGCCTGTCAACCCTTTGTCCAGCAACAAGACCTAGCTTTCCCGAGCTATCATTTAGAAGCGGGAGAAACAGTTTGGGCAATTCAGATGGCGGATTTTGTCCGTCCCCATCGACCGTGCATATTATATCACTTTTAGAGGCACGTATCCCACTGTCGATCGCAGCACTTTGCCCTCCGGATTTATCGTGCTGGAGGACATGTAACCACGGAAACTCTTTTTGTAGTTCCAACGCCAAATTAGCAGTATTGTCGGACGACCCGTCATCGACCATTGTGGCTTCCAGCTCAGGATGTTCTTGTACAACTTTGGCGATTTCTTTGACCAGAAATTCAATGTTGTCAGCCTCATTTTTCATAGGGACAATTAGGTTTATGGAATTAAGGTTCGGCATTGTGGCCTCGTTTGCGGAAATCTGGTCGTTTTTGTCGGTATACGGTAGATGCAGGAAATTAAAAATCACAAAATTGCCAATAATCCGAAGTGGGAAGATAAACTTGAAGGCCCCCCCCCAATTCGCCCACGCTTAATGTTAGCGTATGAGGGGCTTTGGCCTCGCTGAATTTGGGTTTCTGGCACAGATGAACACTAAGCGATTTTGCATCTAGGAACGGCGCCGAAGCATTTACTACTTAGTGTACCGCCCAATTCGACCGACACATTTGGCCCGTTCATAGAATGCAAACCGTTCGATCTGAACAATCTGACGAGAGAAGTCGGATGCAGAAATCCCGTCAAGCCGCACCTGCTGCTTGGCTGAGCTGTAACCGGGACAAGTTGGCGTCAGCGACTGCAATTTCGTCCCCGTGCCCGATTGAGCGCAATATCGACGATAAATCGGGCACGTGTAACGGGTCGATTCCAATCAACATTTTTATCCTCTAATTTCAAAGTTCTTTTGCAATGATGGCACCTCGGTGCGAGATCACTTTGGCAGCGCATTCATGTCCAGCCTGGAGGGACGCTTGCAAAGGTTCCCCGGTAAGATGGGAGGCAAGGAAAGCACCAACAAAACTATCGCCTGCTGCGGTCGTGTCGACTACATTTGAAACTTCACGATACTTGGTTGCTGGTACGATTTGACCGCCGAGCGGTAGAGGTCCATCGCCGCCACGTTTCAAAGCACCAACGGGTATTCCGTATTCCGTAAACCTTGTCAGAACAGCTTTTTCGTCAGCGTCCGCAAATAGTGCGATCTCGTCGTCGACGGAAGGCAGTGCGATATCGCAGTTGTGCCAAGCCTCAGTTACCGCATCACGGGCTGTTTGTACATCTGACCACAGGTTTGGGCGATAGTTTGAATCGAAGGCGACCAGTCCGCCATTTTTTCGGAACTTTTTCAAGGACTCCATAAATACTGCTCGTGCTTCCGGCGAAATGATTGCAAGAGTAATTGCCGAAAAATACACGACGTCGAATTTTTCGAACAGCTGTGGCGAAATCGCGCTCCCTTCAGAAAACATGGTTTTCGCAGCCGAACTATCGCGCCAGTAAAGGAAGCTGCGCTCGCCATTATCATCCGTTGTAATGCCGTAAATACCCGGAACTTTACTTTCGTGCCGTGCGAGATGATCCAGACTCAAGCCCTCGCTAGCGAAATAGTCGGCCATCTGGTCGGACAAAAGATCTGTTCCAATTACCGAGACGAACGAAACATCATAGTCCTGCGGTAAACTTCTGCGCATATATATCGCTGTGTTCATCACATCGCCCGCGATACCCAAGTCTGCCCCTAGGCTTTCTTTGCCAAATTGCAGTTCGAGCATAGCTTCGCCGATACAAGCTATCTTTAGCGGTTTTTTTGTCATTGATTGTCCAATTTGTAAAACGTCGCGGCAGAACCACCAAGAATTTGGCCGCGTTCGGTTGGTGAACGATTAGAAATCAGTCAGTTGACACAGTTGTATCTTCACGCACTATCCGAACGGAACCGAAAAATGCGACTAGCCCACAAGTTATCGTGAATATGTTTCAACGTCGGTATACGGGCGTGGGATTGATTGGCTGCTTAAGCTACAGTGGCAGAAGAACCTTTATTACAAATGCTGCAAAGAAAATCACACCTGTTGGCGGGTCATACATCGTTACAAACCACACAGAGATATATCGAAGGTGGTAGTACAGCTCAGAGAAAAATTGTGATTCTGATCTAATCAAGCAACTAAGGGTGGGAAGTAGCCTTTCGCTTCATGTGGTAATACAAGAATCGATTCTTTCTAGGGAGGCGTTCGTTTTATTGGAAAAATCGTAGGCCAACAAACGGCGACTCCAGCAGAAAACTAAGTTTGCAATCGAGGTCGCCCACATAATTTCCCGCTGGTACTGATCCAAGTTTTGAATCTCTATCACTCATGGTAGCCCAAATAGATGCAGGCAATTCAGGAATGACAATCGGAATAGGCTCGCGGCTGACTCCATTTCGCATTTGCGGCTTAAGCTTTCCACATTCCGAACCGAAAGAGAAAACCGAATTTACAACATCTTGCGAAGCGAATGATCTCGAGTGAAGTTTTGGTTTGGTTTGATCACCCAATAGGATAAATCGCTACGCTCCTCATTTCAAACGGGTCTCATCTAATAATTCAAAAAGCCTGCTTCCTTAATTGAGGGCGAATCCGCGCCTACGCTCCCGCGTTTTAATCGCTTTTGCCTTTCCACGGAACCAATTTTCTTTCTGCATAGCGCATAAGGATATCAATGCTGAAGCCAATAACACCGATAAGAATGATGCCCATAATCACGATGTCGGTTTGCTGGAATTTAGATGCAGCAATGATCATCTTTCCGGCACCTTTTTCGGCGGCAACCAGTTCGGCGGCAACAACTGTGCCCCAGCAGACACCCATTGCCACCCGTGCGCCTGTGAAAATCTCTGGCAAGGAATTTGGAACAATGACATGTAGTAACACCTGACGTTTCGATGCCCCCAACGAATAAGCAGCATGAACTTTTGAAATACTAACCCCGGATACACCCGCGCGTGACGAAATTGTCATAATCCAAAGGGCGGCAAGGAATAGCAGGCTGATCTTGCCTTGTTCCCAAATGCCAAACCAAATGATGACAAGCGGGATCAACGCCAGAGGAGGAATTGGCCGCATAAACTCGACGATTGGGTCGAACCATCCGCGAAACCAGTCGTTCAGGCCCATTGCATAGCCAAGCGGGATTCCGACAAGGCTGCCAAGTAGAAAACCCGTGACAACGCGGAACAGTGACCATCCAATATTTTCCGATAGAGTGACATTCTGGTAACCGTCACGTGAAATTTCAATTAGACGCTTAACTATCGCCTCGGGCGCCGGCAACCAGATCGCCTCCATCTGCCATCCCTGATTGGGTTCAAACGACAATGTCCCTTTGCCGGTCATCCGTATCTGACCATCAACCACACTAACCGTTTGGTTCGGAACGATGGGTTGCCCGTCGATTGCCGAGACCACATACCCTTCGGCGTCGCTACCAAAATCGTTTTTTCGCACCTTGATAAGACCGCTGCGCCACGCGCGAATTGTGGCAACATCATCTATTGCAAATCCTGGATTTGCCACATCGGGGGCCACGGGGTCTTCTATTTCCTCACCAACCAGACCAACGCGGACATACACAACGGCATCATCCTGCTGATTATCGGCATTTGTGGCCGTATAGGTAAAAGATGTATCACCGGTGAATGGTCCAGGCACATGTAACGGGACCAGCGATGAACCTGTAAAAGCACCCCAGATAGTAAAAATTGTAATGACCGATATTACCGATGCTGTCCTATTGGACGTTACAGCGGACTCGTCACCAAAAGTAATGGTTTTGTTCGCATTGAATCCGCGCTTTGGCGCTTTATTTCCGTAAGCAAAAGCATAGATAAAATAGGCCGACACAAATATTGCAATATAGATTGTTAGTACCAACATGGTTTATTCCTTCCTGCCCATTATTTCCTCTTCCATTTCCCAGATAATGGAGAGAATTTCTTCGCGCTTGGCTGCATAGTCTTTGTGTTTCTTCACTTCACGCAAATCAGCGGCAACGCCCATTTCTGCAAATGGTAGTTTGTATTCTTTATGAATGCGTCCTGGCCTTGGGGCCATAACCAGTAACCGTTCACCTAATAGCAAAGCCTCTTCGACCGAGTGGGTGATCAGGACAATAGTCTTGCCCGTTCCCTTCCACAATTTGAGCACAAGCCCCTGCATTTTTTCGCGTGTCAGGGCATCAAGCGCACCCAATGGTTCGTCCATCAAAATGACATCTGGGTCATTGGCTAGGCAGCGCGCAAGAGCCACACGTTGCTGCATTCCCCCAGAAAGTTCATATATTGCTTTATCGCCAAACTCATGTAGCCCAACAATCTCAAGCAGTTCATCCACTTTTTCGCGAATTTCACTTTTAGGAACGTTGCGCATGCGTAGCCCAAACCCGATGTTTTTTCGTACCGACATCCATTCAAACAAAGCGCCTTGTTGAAATACCATGCCACGTTCGGAATGCGGGCCCGTTACCTTGTTGTTGTTAAGGATAACCTGACCATCAGTTGGCGCGAGAAAGCCTGCGACAATGTTCAGCAAAGTTGACTTACCGCAACCGGATGGGCCTAGCACAGACAGCAGTTCACCAGCTTTAAGCTCGAGCGAAACATCTTTCAACGCTTCGATCGAGGTGCCGTTCGGCAAAGTGAAGGTCATCGAGACATTGTCAATATGCAATGTTGAGTCTGTTTGGTCGCGCAATGTGCTCTCCATCAGTTGAAGGGTTTAGATTAGTATTACGTACGTTTCGACGCGCTGAAACGATCAACGCGTCGAAACAGATTAAGCATACTTACATTTTTGATGCCGCTTCCAGATAGCTCGCGTCAACCGCATCACTGTAATCGTCGAGTGCACTTGGAATCGTACCCTGTTCGACGAAGAAGTCAGCAACTTCTTTCAGGAAGTTTTGTGTACCGCCGCCAAGCCAGGATTCGCTTAGCTGTTCCTCGATGGTCGGGAAGGCAAAACCAGACAATGTGGCGACTGTGGCTTCGTCCTCCATGCCAGCTGCTTTGGCGATAACCGGGATCATTTCATCCTGTCCGCCAGCCGCGTATTTGGCATTCATGTCCGCAGTAACTTTCAAGAATGCTGTCAGAAGTTCAGCATTTTCCTGCGCCCATTGAGCTGACACCGTCGTCGCATCGAACACCTGAATGCCAAGCGCTTCTTTCTCGGCACCAGTTAACAAGGTATTGCCGTATTCCTTCATGCGGCGTAACGCGCCGCCCCAACCACAAACCATATCCAAGTTGCCCGAGGCAAACGCCGCAGCACCATCCGAAGGCGCCATGTCGACGATGTTCATAGTCGAAGTATCAACCCCGAAATGATCCATTTGTTTGAGGAACCCGTAATGAGCGGCCGTACCTAGAGGCACACCAACCTGCTTGCCTTCCAGCCCGCTAGTATTGGATTTGTCGATCTCAAGGCTTTCGCGAACAACACAGTTGTCGTTTTCTGAGTATGACACTGCCACATCAACAACCTGCAAATTCTGCCCAGCAGATACCGCTACCACGAAAGGAGGGATCCCTTGGGAGAATGAGATTTGCACATCACCGGACGCCATGGCTGCCGACATCGCGGTACCAGCATCAAACGAAACCCACTTGATGGAGATGCCAAGCTCTTCTTCATAAATTTTCTGAGATTGAGCGAACTGGTTTGGCGTTGGCCATTCCAAGAAATAGGCAACCGTCAGATCTTCGGCACTTGCAGCGGTAATTGCGCCCGTCGATATAACTGCAGCAACACCCGTCGACACCATAAGACGTGAAAGCACATTTGATTTATTGCGTAACTTCATTTTATTCCTCCATGTTCGATTGGGTTTCTTGGCCCGACCGCATTGTTTAGCTGGAAGTTTTCCTTCCGATAGATCCTTTAAGATCCGATTTAGAGCTTCATTTGCCCTCATTTCCTTGATATTTGTCAAGAATTACGTGCCCTATTAAGGTAACTTGAAATGTACATCCGCAAAAGCTAAACAGGCCGTGGAAACTTGCATTGTGGACAGCACTCGGTGAACAGGAAGCCAGAATAACCGATAGTTTCTATGGTCAGAAATAATTGTTTAACACAACTAGAAAACATAAATAATCCGAGGCGAACTTTTGACTAGTAAAGAACTTCCAGATTTGAAACTTAGAGGGCTGCGCACTTTTGTAGCCGTGGCCGAGACGGGCTCTATATTGGAAGCGGCGAAGCGGATGCGTGGTTCCTCATCTGGAATTTCACAGCAGATTTCTAGTCTAGAAACGGCGCTAGAGACTAAGCTGTTTGACCACTCCACGCGACCCATGAGGTTAACATCTTCAGGCCTTTTGTTACGCAGCCATGCGTATAAGATTCTTGAAGCCGTCGCCAATGCCCACGCAGAACTGTCCATTCATAACCTCTCAAACCTGCGAAATTTGACGATTGCGGTGATTGATGATCTTGATACATTCTTCACCCCTGCGCTTGTCAGTCGCTTGCTGGAATGGTTTCAGGGATGTTTTGTAAGTGCCTATTCCGGTCGCTCGGATCAACTGGTTGAATCGTTGGAAAACCGCGAGGCCGATATATGTATTTCAGCGACAACTCCAGACAATGTTGAGGTTTTTAGCTCAATTCCGATCCTTACCGAACCTTTTATTCTGGTTGCTGCCAAGGGGCTTTTGGATCAAAAACAGGATATTATTGCTCAGCTAAAAGACGCGCCTTTTATTCAGTATTCCGAGTCGATTCCCATTGGGCGTATTGTCACCCAGCACTTAAAACGAGTGCGGTTTAATTATCCACGTTATATAGCTCTAGAGGCTTCCAGATCAGTCATCGCAACGGTAGTGCAATCACGCGGTTGGTCGCTGACGACGCCACTTAACTTGCTTGACGCTGAGCGCTTTGCCAATCAGATAGAAGTAGTTGAAATGCCGTTCCCTGCATTTTCGCGCAACGTCTTTTTGATCTCTCGTCACGTAGAATTGGGCGACCTACCTGACAGATTAGCTGAGGAATGCCGCAGTTTGGTCACCTCTCAGGTTATCCCGCGATTCTCCGGTTTAGTGCCACATATGTCCAACGCTATTAAAATTATTCCGGGATAAACGAATTCACCATTCTGGAATCTTATCTTCCAAAAAACTAAAGAATTTGTTTTTGGCTGGATAATGAGCCTGCCTAAGTGCGAAGTTTTCTTCCTAAGAATCCTGCGCCTCGGGAGTTTTCGATTGCGCAATCAACCTATCGGGAGATCGATGCAAACCTTTTCGAAACCGTTTACCCTGCAAGAGCCGATCCCAGAAGAAGCTATAAAACGTGCCGTTGAAGTAATGCGCAGCGGCCGATTGCATCGTTATAACACTCTTGGCGACGAACTTTCTGAAACCTCCCTTTTAGAAAGTGAGTTTGCCGAGTATCTGGGCGCAAAATATTGTCTGGCTTGCGCCTCGGGTGGCTATGCATTGCATATCGCGCTGTTGGCCGCAGGGCTGCAAAAAGGGGAGCGCGTATTAAGCAACGCTTTTACACTTTCGCCTGTACCTGGTGCTATCAACAACGCTGGTGGCATACCTATTCTTGTCGGAAGCGACCCAGACTACAAAATCGACATCAACGATTTGCGTATTAAAGCCCGCGATGGATCCAAATTCCTGCTCTTGTCACATATGCGTGGTCACATACCGGATATGGACGAAATCTTAAGCATTTGTACCGAACATAATATCACACTGATAGAAGACTGCGCCCACACCTTAGGTGCACGCTGGAAGGGGAAAGCCAGCGGCACATTTGGGCAGGTTGCCTGCTTTTCTACGCAAACTTATAAACACCTTAACTCTGGTGAAGGCGGTTTGTTAGTCACGGACGATCCTGATATAATTGCACGCGCGGTTTTGCATTCGGGTTCTTACATGTTCTACGAAAAACACCCGAACATGCCGGGTAATGAGGTGTTTGAACGCCATCGGTTGGATACACCCAATTATTCCGGCCGCATGGACAATTTGCGCGCTGCCATCTTGAGAGTACAGATGCGTGGACTTGATGAAAACTGCCGCCGCTGGAACGTGCTTTATACAACGGTGGAGCAGGGTTTACGTAAGATTGACGGCATTTCCCTACCCGAACGTCCACAATATGAAGAATTCGTCGGCTCTTCTATCCAGTTCACTCTTCTTGGTGGGCTAGCAGCAAACGTGTCTAATTTCTTGCGGGCTTGCACAAAGCGGGGCGTAGAGATCAAATGGTTCGGGAGTGATGAACCAATCGGCTTCACCAGCCGCCATGAATCCTGGCACTATCTCGAAGACCAACAAAGCCTTGAGAAAACCAACATGGTTCTCGATGGGCTGTGCGACCTACGCCTTCCCCTGACTTTTGATCAGGATGATTGCAACCAGATCGTAGCCGTTATCGCTGAAGCCATTGCGGAGATAACTGCTAGCCGCCCCTAATGCGGTGAAAGTGATGAATTGGAGCCGTGTAAACCCTTATTTTTGTATTTTTGTGACCTTTGCTGCCTCACGTTCCAATTGCTGAATATTGCTCGAATGGCTGCAATGCAAAGTAGAATCGCAACATTGTATTGGCCAGTTAACGGCAACAATGGGCCGGAAACGAAAGTTACGCCGAATTAAGCAGGATCGTCAGATCAGGGCTTCCAACGTGCAGCGTTTTCGGGCCATTTCCGGCGCGTTCCAATACGCCGGACGGGAATTATCAAGCAACTTAAGCAGTTTCAACCAACTTTCGCTGTATGGCCTGCCCTTCGGGAGTTTTGCAACCGAGCGCCAAAACCCGTTTGTCACGCCCGAATGTTTTCTATCAAACGCCGTCTCCATCAGCGGCTTTACGAGCTCACAAACCATGTAGCCCGCAGAGGGTTGCTCGAATTCGAAAAAATTTGAACCGAAATCAGCCACTAGCGTCGCACCAAGAGAATCTGCTACGACACGTCCAGGTTCAATTATTTGAGTATTTTGAAAGGTTCATTGGTCATAGGTGCATTCCCACGAAGAAACACGGTCGCGCACAGCCAACGTCGAAATGGAGCACTTATCGATATCATCTTGCCTGTCAGTTTTGAGGTTTCCTACCCGTCAAACGCGGTGCTGTTTTCGGCAATGAAGTCAGAGATGCTGCGAGCAGGACGGTTGAGGACGTCCATGACGGTGGTTTCGGTCCCTGCCAGATAGCCTTTGGGTGCGAGGGTCGAGAGCTCTACCATCGCTTCGGCAACCTCGGGGCCCATGCCGGATGCGATCATAGCGGCGCGGGCGTCGGTGGTTGAAACAGGGCGCAGGGTGATTTCCTTGCCAAACAGGGCTGCGATTTCCTTGCCATCAAGGGCTTGTGCGCCAGTTAGGCCATAGGCTTTTCCTGCGTGACCTTCGCCCGTCAACGCCTTGGCGGTAACATCGGCGATATCGCGGGCATCGACCCAAGACACAGGGCCGCCAAGGTCGTCAAGATAGACGCCTTGCGCAATGCTATCTGCTTGCCACAACAGGTTTTGCATAAAGTACGTTGGCTGAATAAAGGTCCAGTCCATGCCGCTGGCCTTCAGCAATTCCTGACTTTCAGAGTGCCAGACCCCGAACACGAGCCGCGCCTTGGGGGATGCGCCCAACCCTGTAGACATGACCATATGCTTGACACCGGCGTTGGCAGCGGCGGTAATCACGTTCGCTTTCCAGCGTCGCATGTCCAGATGGGCGGGGGTAACAAGGAACGCTTTTGTGGCACCTTTACAGGCCTGCGCCAAGGCATCGGGATCGTCGAAGCTGGCCAGAGCGGCCTCGCAGCCCAGTGCCTTAAGTCCTGCCAGTTTTGCAGGGTCGCTGGTGACGGCGCGCACGGTGACGCCCTTTGCCAACAGTGCAGTGACTAGCGGTGTGCCAATGGTTCCAGTGGCGCCAAATACAACGATCATTTTGTGTCCTTTCGTAAGGCCATGATGGGGGCGATGGTTTCAGGATTGGAGACAGGCGACAGGTCGCCGAGGTCTTCGCCCAGAAACGCGGCACGCACAACGCGGCGCATGGTTTTCATGGTGCGGGTTTTGGGTAGGCCATCGACGAAATATATTTCGCGGGGCCGGAACGGTTTTGAGACCTCGATACCCACCTGATCTTTCAGCATCGCCACAAGGGCCTCGTCGGGGGTCACATTGGGTGCTGGAACACAAACGACGACAACGGCCACGCCTTTCAGGTCGTCGGGCGCGGCAATAGCGGCGGCGTCAAGCACCTTGCCGGTTGCGGTAATCGCGCCCTCGATCTCGGGGGGGCCGATGCGTTTGCCTGCGATGTTTAGCGTATCGTCAGAGCGGCCAAGGATGTACCATGTGCCGTCGTCCTCTTGGCGGACCCAGTCGCCGTGATACCAGATGCCCGGATATCTGGACCAATAGGTTTCAATGTAACGCGCTTTATCCTGCCAAATGGTAGGGGCCAGACCCATCGGGGGGACGGTTACGACCAATTCCCCTACTTCGCCGATGTCCGCCTCGGAACCATCGCTGCGCAAAATACTGGCACCAACCCCCAACGCTTGCCCCGAAAATCCGCTGGGTTTTTGTGGTTGCAACACGGTTGAGGTCAGGATCGCGCCGAACAGCTCGGTGCCGCCAGCGATATTTAACGGCACGGCGCGGTTGTTGCAGATATGTTCGACCTGCCAAAGCCACGCATCATCGGTCCACGGCTCGCCGGTGGAGGCAACAATACGCAGTTTCGAGAGGTCATATTCCGCCAGCGGTGCGGGGTCTTGCGCCATGAACTGCCGCACTAGCGTCGGGGCGACTCCCATGTGGGTTACGTCTTTGTCCGAGGCAATTCGTAACAGACGGAACGCGTCATCGGGCATCGAGGGCGCGCCCTCGGCCAGAACCAGCGTCGCCCCTGCCAGCAGGACGGAAAGCAATGTAAGCGGCCCCATGACCCAGCCCATATCCGTCATCCACAGGTGTCGGTCGTCGTGCTTTACATCCACACAAAGAAGAAAATCCGCAGTAGCTTTGGCCTGCACGCCAAGATGGGTATGGACAACGCCCTTGGGTCTGCCCGTCGTGCCAGAGGTATAGGCAATTAGCAGCGGGTCGGCAGCATCAACTGGATAGGCAGGAAAGTTCGGATCGGCGGCCCCTACGGTTTCTCGCCAGTCCAGATCCCGCGCGGAGTTGGCGACTTTGCCACCAAAACGGCGCAGGCTGATGACGGTATGCACACTGGCGACATCCGCCAGCGCCTCGGTCAGGGTTTTTTCCATCGGGATGGGTTTGCCACGACGCGGAGTAGCATCAACGGTCAGAACAGCCTTGGTTTTGCTGTCGTTCAAACGGGCCACAATCGCGGGAGTCGAGAAACCGGAAAACAGGGGCACTACAATCGCACCGAGGCGGGCAACACCCAGAAACGCCGCCGAGATTTCGGGAATCATCGGCATATAGATGCCAACCGCATCACCGGGGCCAACACCCCGTGCGGCTAATGCACTGGCAACGCGGGCGGTTTCGGCGGCCAGATCGTTATAGCTCCAACAACGGGACGTGCCATCTTCGCCAACCCAGTCGATCGCCGGTTTGTCGCCGATGCCGTTGTCAATCCACGCATCCAGACAGGTTTCGGTTAAATTGAGGGTAGCGCCTGTGGCCCAGCGAATATTTTCGGGTCCGTCACTGATGTCGCGCAACTTTGTATAAGGTTTCGAGAAACGGATGTTCGCCAGATCGAGGATTTCGGACCAGAACCAATCTGGTTCGGCGTTGGCACGTTCGGCCAAGGCTTCGTAGGTATTCATTCCGCTTTGTTTTAGAAAGCTGGTCAGATTACTGTTTTCCCGTATGTCACTGTCTGCTTCGAACATTGTCTTACTCGCTTTGAAAAAGACCGCGCCAAGGCGCGGCCAGTTGGGGAGAAATTTGTGGTATGTTATCTCCTTGGCACGCACGCACCAAGGAGAAACGGTTAGCCGTGCATCGACAAGCCACCGGAAACCGAAATTACCTGACCTGTGATAAAGCCCGCGTCATCCGAGGACAAAAAGCAAATGATGCCCGGATAATCGGTAGGCACAGCCAGACGCTTCATAGGGATGGCACGTTTCAGACCTTCGGCGATTTTAGCACCAGCCTCACCTTGGGCGATTTCAGCGAAAAGCGGTGTGTCTGTTGGACCAGGGGCCACGGCGTTTAGCTGAATACCTTTACGGGCCAGTTCGCGGGCCATCGTTTTGGTGAAGGCAATAATGCCGCCTTTACAGGCCGAATACACCGCCTCGCCAGAGGAGCCAACACGCCCTGCGTCAGAACTGATATTGACCACACGGCCCCCGCCATTTTCTACCATCAGCGGCAAAACCGCGTGATGCATGTTCAACGGGCCATAAAGGTTAATGTCGATAACTTTTTTCCAGAGGTCCATGTCCGAGGCCAGAAACGGCTTGATTTCATCCCAGCCAGCATTGTTGACCAAAACATCAATCGGCCCGCCTTTGGCAAATTCGGCAACCGCTGCGTCAACCGCTGGTCGGTCCGCAATATTGGCGACATGCGCGCTGGCCTTGCCACCGGCAGCGGTGATCTGCGAAACGGTTTCCGCGGCGCCGTCGGCGTTTATATCAAACACGGCGACTTCCGAGCCTTCTTCGGCAAAGCGTTTGCAAACTTCGCGGCCAATACCACTGCCGCCACCTGTAACGATTACTCTTTTTCCTTGTAGTCCGCGCATGGCGATACTCCTTTGTGATGGCACCATATGTAATAGTGCTTGCGTATTATGCGGTGCACGGGTTAAAATCTAACACATGTTCGAAATATCTTACTTGCTATCTATTTGTCTAGAGGTAATTACATTAAAATATGACAGCCAAACCTCTTAAACCGATGCTCGCCGAGGGCAATCACGGTAAATCCGCCCAAACGCGCGCGATTATTATCGCGGCGGCTGCCCGACAATTTCGCCATGAGGGATACACTGCATCGACCATGCGCAAGATCGGTGAGCTTGCTGATATGGAAGCGGGCAGCATCTATTATCACTTCAAGTCGAAAGAGGATATCCTAGGCGAGGTTCTTGATCTTGGCCTTCGCCGCCTTTTTGGCGAAGTGAAGATTGTCCTGACCGACGCCACAGCACGGAATGTGGATTTTTGCGAAACATTTCAGAAATTGGTCGATACGCATTTGAATTTCCTGCTTACAGAAAGCGATTTCACTTCGGTTAATATCCGTAACTTCCCGACTTTGCCCGAGGAATTACGCAAATCGCATCGCCCGCTTAGGCGCGCGTATTCCGATTTGTGGAATGAATTTCTAACCGAAGCGCAAGACGCAGGTATTATTCGCGCCGATATGGCCATAGCGCCGCTCCGACAATTTGTGCTGGGTGCGCTGAACTGGACGGTCGAATGGTATGATCCGGACCGCTATCCAGTGTCCGCGCTGTCAGAACGATTGTCTAAACTGTTACTGGAAGGGATGTCCCTGAAAACCGGACAACCGCTGATTCTTGCCCCCGAGAGCGAACTGCAGCAGACCGCCCCAGTCATAAAAGCAGCAAACAAGTCTGCTCGCACACGCGCGAAGGTGCTTTCGGCGGCCGCCAGAATTATTCGCGATCGTGGATATAAAGCCGCGACCATGCGGGCCATCGCCACAGAAGCCGGGATTGAGGCCGGAAGTGTTTATTACCACTTTGGCTCAAAAGAAGAAATTCTGGATAAGGTTCTTGATAAAGGCCTTCGGGATTTACTGGACGGAGTTTCCGAAACAGTTTCGGACGCGCATACCAATCCAAATGGTCAGAGCAAGATTGCCGCCGCGATCGAGACTCACATGATGTATCTGTTCCGCGCCAGCGAATTCACCTCGGCGAATATCCGCATTTATGGCCAGTTGCCTAAAGACGTACGCGCCCGCCACTGGCCAGTTCGCCACGAATACGCGTTGTTATGGGACGCCATTCTGGAGGAGGCGCAAGAAAGCGGGTGCATCCGTTCGGATATTAAAATTATCCCACTGCGACAGGTTATGCTGGGCGCGCTGAACTGGACGGTGGAGTGGTTTGACCCTGACAGGGTTGGTGACGGGGATTATTACTCGTTACCGGAATTGACCGGAATGCTGCAAAAATTGCTGCTTGGAGGATTGTTGCGCGAAAACTAGGCGCGCGAAACTATCTTCGAATTTTGACTCTATATAGTTGACAGAATCGCATTTTAAGCCGATAACCAAGCAATCGCTTGCTTACTAAAGGATTGAAATGGCCACTCCGTTACCAAAACAAAGACGCAATAACCGTCGAGAGCAGGTGCTTGATGCGGCCGCCGGATTGTTTGTGGAAAAAGGGTTCATCGGCACATCTACCCGCGACATTGCCAAGGCAACCGGCATGTTGCCCGGATCACTTTACTATCATTTCACCTCGAAAGAAGATTTGCTTGTTGCTGTATTCGGGGAAGGTGTGCAGCGGATCAGCGAAAGTGTGGATGCCGCACTCGATGCCGCAGGACCGGACCCATGGGAAAGATTGCAAGCCGCCAGTGCGGCGCACATGTCTACGCTTCTAGAGGGCAGCAACTATGCCCGTGTTGTCATACGCATTCTGCCCTCGGATATTTCCGGTGTAGAAAAAACGTTGGTGCTACTGCGAAATGCTTATGAAGCGCGTTTCACCGAACTATTTGATGCTTTGCCCCTTGATGCACAAACAGATCGCAGCGTTTTGCGTTTGATGCATATCGGGGCCATGAACCATGTACCAGTCTGGTATCGCAAAGGGCGGGATACGCCTGTCGGGTTAGCCCAGAAATTTATTAACACTCTGCATAACGCCCAAATTGGCACTGCACGTGATATCCAATCAGGAGAATAAAGTATGACCGAAGTTCTTAATATGCCAGCCCGGGTGCTGGTCACCAAGATCGGGCTGGACGGACATGACCGTGGCAGCCGGATCATCGCCGCATATTTGCGGGATGCGGGCATGGAGGTGATTTACACCAACCCTTGGCAAAAAATCGACGCCGTGGTCGCGCTGGCGATGGAAGAGGACGTGGATGTCATCGGGATCAGTTCTTTGGCGACGGATCACCTTTTGGTGCCAAAACTGATGAAAGCACTGGCCGAGGCAGAGTTGGGTCATGTTCGTGTGGTTGTCGGCGGCATTGTGCCCGACGAAGACGAGGCGGATCTTCTGGCCGCAGGTGTATCCGAAGTATTTCACCCCGGTGCAATGCGCGAAGAAATTGTATCTTCGGTCGAAGGCTTCGCCGCCGAGGCCACCAATGCCCGTCCACAAGACTAAGGTAAGGATTGAACCATGAACAAGATCGACAAACCCGTATCTCTGGATGCCAGTGCGGATGAATGGCAACGCAACTACGACAAAATGATCGGTCAGGACAGGACCATCAAAAACCGCTCGGGTATCGAGGTAAAACCGCTCTATTGGCCGCAAGAAGACACCGACGGCAGTTACGGCGACAAGGTGGGGTTCCCGGGGTCCGATCCGATGACACGGGGTATTTACCCGACGATGCATCGCGGGCGCACATGGTCTCAACGTCAGCTGATTGGTCTGGGTCGTCCGGCAGATTTCAATGAACGGATCAAGTCGATCCTGAAATCCGGCGCCAGCGCGCTTAGCATCATCCCGTGCAACTCGGTTTATCGCGGGCTGGATTGCGACGAGGTTGAACCCGAGATTCTGGGCACCTGCGGCACCATCCTCAACACCGTTGATGATATGGACGTCAGCCTGAAAGACATCCCGATTGGCGAGCTTTCCATCGGCTTGAACGACCCCAACCCATTCACCATGCTGGCGCAAATGCTGATAGTTGCGGAAAATCGCGGGATTGGCTGGGATAAAATCACCGGCACCTCGAACCAAAGCGATTACATCTCGCATTTCGTGGCCAACCATATGTTCTACCGCCTGTCGTTGCCGGGTGCGCGTCGGGTGCAGATGGATACAATCGCCTATCTGGCAGAACATGTGCCGAACTGGAATGCGCTATCAATCGTTGGTCAGCATATGCAACAGGCCGGTGCGACGCCCGCACAGGCGATGGGGCTGACGCTGTCCACCGCGATCCAATACGCCAACGATTGTATCGAGCGTGGCATGGACCCCGACGTGTTCCTTGAACGGTTTACATTCTTCTTTGACATCTCGATCAGCTTCTTTGAAGAGGTTGCCAAGTTCCGCGCTGGTCGCCGGATTTGGAACAATCTGGTGGTTGAGCGTTTCGGCGTTACAAACCCACGGGCGAAGCGGTTCAAGTTTCACGCCCAGACGTCGGGCCTTGATTTGACCCGCCAGCAGCCGTTGAACAACATCGCACGAGTGACGGCTCAGGCGATGGCCGGAATTTTTGGCGGCCTGCAATCCATGCACACCGACGGCTATGACGAAGTTTTGTCAACGCCGAGTCCAGATTCGGCCAAAATCGCCATTTCCACGCAGAATATCCTAAAGCACGAGGCGCATTTGTGTGACGTGGCGGACCCGCTGGGCGGCTCTTATTATGTCGAAGAACTGACAGATGCGATGGAAGCGGAAATCCTGAAAGTCATTGCACAAGTTGATGCGCAAGGCGGCATGTATAAAGCCGTGGAAAACGGTTTTGTCCAACAGATGATTGGTGCCAGCGCGCTGGAATATCAGGATCAGGTGGATAATGGCGAGCAGATCATTGTGGGCGTAAACGCCTATCAAGAGGTCGAGGATGCCTCGGCCCGCCCTGTTCTAAAACGTCCGCCACCAGAACACATGCAGGATCAGGTCAAACATTTGAAAAAAGTGAAGGCGGCGCGGGATCCAGATGCGCTAGCCAAAGGTTTGCAGGATCTGCGGGATGCCGCCCGTTCGGACGACATTAATGTTTTTGGTGCCGAGCTGGATGCGGTTAGGGCGGGTGCGACCTTAAGCGAAATCGTGGAAGTCCTGCGCGATGAGTTGGGTTTCGGCATGCCACTAGTGGTCGCTTGATCCAATGAACGATACGCCGGAAAAAAACGGACTGGCGGCGCGGTTGCTGGCCGGACAGCCTGCCGCGCTCGCCCGTGCTATCAGCATAATCGAGGGCGAAGGCGAGGCCGTAACCCGTTTGCTCAAATCCATTCAACCGAATTTGGGTCGCGCAGTCGTTGTCGGTTTCACCGGCCCGCCGGGTGCGGGGAAATCGACGTTGGTGAATGCGTTTATCGCCGAAATGCGTGGACGGGGGAAAACCGTCGCCGTAGCAGCCGTTGACCCTTCCAGCCCGATTACGGGTGGTGCCGTTCTGGGCGATCGCATTCGTATGGCCGAACACACGATGGACAGCGGCGTGTATATCCGCTCGCTTGCGTCGCGCGGACATCTGGGTGGTTTGTCCGCTTCGGCCGCGCGGGTGGCCGACTTGATGGATGCGGCAGGTTACGATGTGGTGGTTCTGGAAACCGTCGGCGCTGGCCAGTCCGAGGTCGAGATGGCTGAAATGGCTGATGTAAGGATAGTCATCTCTGCCCCCGGCCTTGGCGACGATGTGCAGGCCATCAAAGCAGGGATACTGGAAATCGCCGACATTCTGGTGGTGAACAAAGACGACCTGCCACTGGCCAACCGCACCGTGCGGCAGCTTCAATCAATGCTGGCCCTGCGCGCCCCGTCCGATTGGAAAGTGCCGGTCTTGTCCACCAACGCGGTAGAGCGCACGGGCCTGCCCGAACTGGCCGACGCGATAGAGAGCAAAGCCGCATTGCGGACAATAAAAGGCGCGCGTGCAGCCCTGAGCAGTCGAACACGTCGATTGCTGGCGCAAACCGCGGCTAAACATGTTGAGGACCTTATCCTAAGGGACCAAAACCCCACCGCCGAAGCGATCATCACTGCCTTGCAGCAAGCTGATATTGATCTGCGGACGGCGACCTCGAAAATTCTGAAACACATGCATGAAAGCCTTCCCGATGAATGATACTGACACCACCTTGGCGCCACTGGAGCTGTTGAAACAGCAATTTTCCCAACGTGACGGTTTTATGCGTGCTCTTGGCGCAGAGCTTGTGGAGATTAAGCGCGGCGCGGCCACCGTCCGTATGGAAGTGCGCGATGAAAGTCTTAATTTCAACGGCACCTGTCATGGCGGGGCGATTTTCGCATTGGCGGATTGCGCGTTCGGGGTTGCCTCGAATTCTTACGGAGTTTTGGCGGCGGGGATCGACGTGCATATCACGTATAACGCCGCCGCGCGTCTTGGAGATACCTTAACCGCCACGGCCCGCGAGGTTTCCCGTTCCCGCAAAATCGCTGTCTATGAAATAGAGGTCAAGGGCGATGAGGCCGGACTGGTTTCCGCATTCACTGGCACCGTTTATATCATTGGCCACAAGAATTACACCTGACGGGCTGCGTTGGTTGACAGTGCGCCTAAATTAACCTAACAAGTGTTAGGTAGGTAGGTAGATTATTGATAGGCTCCAAATGTCAGTCACCAAGACAAATGCAGAAAAGCCGGAAGTCGGGCGTGCGGGTATCCTGAACGCTGCGGCGTCTCTGTTTTGCCAACACGGATATGGTGGCGTGAGCTTGCGTGCTATCGCAGAGGCCGCCGGTATCAAGGCAGGCAGCATCTATTACCATTTTGCCTCGAAAGACGCGATCGTTACCGAAATTCTGGATGCCGGCATTCTTTCCGTCCACGACGAGGCCCGCGCCGCTGTCGAGGCATTGCCAAACGATACCACGCCGGATGCTATTTTCCGCGCCGCTGTGCGCGGCCATTTGCACGCGCTTTTGGAACACGGGGATTATACCTCGGCCAATGTGCGGATATTTGGCCAAGTGCCCCCTGCTGTGCGTGACGCCAACCTGCCTGTTCGCAAGGCATATGAAAAATACCTCGACGATTTATTGTCAGACTTGCAAGCTACGGGGGCGATCCGCGAAGGTGTTAGCCTAAGCCGCCTCCGCTTGCTGTTGATTGGTGCATTGAATGCGACGCTGGAATGGTTTGACCCCGAACAAGGCGGCGCCGAGGCGCTGGCCGATGATTATGCCGACACTTTCCTGAACGGAATTCTTAACAAAACCGGAGATAACACATGAGCCACATCGCATCCCGGATAGACCCTCGATCTGCCGTATTCGACGAGAATAAAGTGCAAGCACAAGGGCTATTGAAAACGCTGCGCGAACGTATGGCAATTGCCACCGCGGGGGGTAACGAAAAGCTGCGCGAGCGCCACCATAATCGCGGCAAGCACCTAGTGCGCGACCGTATTGACCGCTTGATCGACCCCGGCACCCCTTTTCTGGAACTGTCGCCGCTGGCCGCATGGGGGCAGTATGACAATCAGGTTCCCGCTGCCGGTATTGTGACGGGCATTGGTGTGGTTTCTGGCAAACACATAGTCATCATCGCTAATGATGCGACCGTTAAGGGTGGTAGTTTCTTCCATGAAACGGTGAAAAAACATGTGCGCGCACAGGAAATCGCCGAGGCTAACCGTATGCCTTGTCTATACCTTGTGGATTGTGGCGGCGCCTATCTGCCCGAGCAGGACCGCGTGTTTCCCGACCGTGACCACTTTGGCAACTCGTTCCATCGCCAGTGCCGGATGTCTGCGTCCGGCTTGCCACAAATCTCGGTGGTGTTCGGGGGCTGCACGGCGGGTGGCGCGTATATTCCGGCACTCTCGGATCAGGTGATTATGGTTGAAGGTAACGCCCGTATCCACCTTGGTGGCCCCTCCATCGTCAAGGTCGCGATTAACGAGGAGGTCGACGGCGAAACCCTTGGTGGCGCTGCGATGCACACACGGGTTTCCGGTGTAAGCGATCATCTGGTTGCAGACGAGGATCAGGGGCTGGCATTGGCCCGCACCTTGATTGGCGAAACAAATTTCGAACGGGCAAAGGTTGAGACCACCCCCGTTTTACCCCCTCGATATGACCCGAGCGAGCTGAAAGGTGTTATCAGCGCTGACCCCAAAATGCCTTACGATGTGCGCGAAATTATCGCCCGTATGGTGGATGACAGTGCGCTCAGCGAATTCAAGCCCGAGTGGGGCGATACCGTTGTCTGCGGCACCGCCCGTATTCACGGCCATCCCGTCGGGATCATCGGTAACAACGGTGCATTGCTGTCGGAATCGGCGCTAAAGGCCGCGCATTTCATTACCATGTGCGATCAACGCAACATTCCGTTGTTGTTCCTGCACAACATCACCGGCTTTATGGTTGGCACGGATGCCGAACGTGGCGGCATCGCCAAGAATAGCGCCAAGATGGTTTACGCCCAGTCTGTTGCCCGCGTGCCCAAACTGTCGGTTATCGTCGGTGGTTCTTACGGGGCCGGAAATTATGGTATGTGTGGACGCGGGTTTAGACCCAACTTTATGTTCGCATGGCCAAGTGCGGTTCTGGCAACGATGTCGGCGGATATTGCCAGTAATGTGATGTTGGAGTTGCGCCGTAACAACGCCAAGGCCCCGACTGCCACGCAAGAAGAACTGGACGATATCGAAGCCAAGGTCCGCGCCCAGTATGGCGAGCAGTCGGACCCGTATTACGCCACCTCGCGACTGTGGGACGACGGCATCATCGAGCCGGCACAGACCCGCGATGTGCTGGGCCTGTGTCTTTCCATTACCGCCAGCACCCCCGCGCCGACAGGCCACACCCCCGTTTATCGTATGTAGGACCCGAACCATGACTTATGAAACTATAACG
Organism: Rhodobacterales bacterium 52_120_T64; assembly: GCA_002162875.1. GTDB lineage: Bacteria > Pseudomonadota > Alphaproteobacteria > Rhodobacterales > Rhodobacteraceae > NORP23. Next base: position 45,407 of record MABA01000018.1, read on the forward strand.
CTTGAAACAGACGAACGCGGCGTTGCCCGCCTGACGCTTAACCGGTCCGACAAACACAATGCGCTGAACGGCAAGCTGATTGACGAGCTTAAACAAGCCGCCGACCAGTTGGCCGCTGATGACGCCGTGCGTGTGGTTATCCTGTCGGGCAATGGCAAAAGCTTTTGCGCCGGTGGGGATTTCAACTGGTTCAAAAGCAACGCCGAGTCTGACCGCGCCACGCGTATCCGTGAAAGCAGTAAACTGGCACATATGTTGAACGCGCTTAATGCGCTGCCCAAACCGCTTATCGGGCGGATACAAGGCTCCGCTTACGGGGGCGGGGTCGGGATGATCTCGGTCTGTGATATTGCGGTCGGGGTGGATACTGCGCGTTTTGGTCTGACCGAAGTGCGTCTTGGTCTGATCCCTGCGAATATCTCGCCGCATGTTGTGGCGCGGATCGGCACGGCCAATTCTCGTGCAACCATGCTGTCGGGGGCGCTGTTCAGTGCCGCTAAAGCCGACAAAATCGGGCTGCTGAACGAGACTGTCGCGGCGGATGATCTGGATACACGTATCGACGAGATCGTCGCCGAACATCTAGAGGCTGCCTTGGGTGCCGTTGGCGAAACCAAGCGCCTGATCAACTTTGTCGCCAATCACAGCATGGAGGATAATATGATCTACACCGCTGACCGTTTGGCCGATGCTTGGGAAACCGACGAGGGCACCACAGGCATCAACAGTTTTCTCAACAAACAACTTCCACCATGGCGGAGCGGAAAATGAACTTCTCAACTGTATTAATAGCCAACCGAGGCGAGATTGCATTGCGCCTTGTGCGCGCTTGTCAGGGTCTTGGCCTACGCGCTGTTGCGGTTTATTCCGATGCAGACCGCGACGCCCCGCACGTTATACAGGCGGATAGCGCTGTGCATATCGGCCCCTCCGAGGCGGCGCAAAGCTATCTGGACGGTGCGAAAATCATTAAGGCCGCGCAACAGGTCGGGGCCGACGCAATTCACCCCGGCTATGGATTTCTGGCCGAAAATGCCGATTTCGCGCAGGCTTGTGCCGATGCGGGTTTGGTTTTTGTCGGGCCTTCGCCGGACAATATCCGCCTGATGGGTTCCAAAATACGGGCCAAAGCGGCGGCGGTTGCAGCATCGGTTCCGGTTGTGCCGGGGTATTACGGCGATGACCAGTCGGATGCGCATTTGTTGACTGAAGCACATAAAATCGGCACGCCTTTACTTATCAAAGCCAGCGCAGGCGGCGGCGGGCGTGGTATGCGGCAGGTCCATGACCTTGCCGATTTCGCCACCGAATTGCGCGCCGCCCGCGCCGAGGCGGAGGCAGCATTTGGTGACGGGCAGGTGTTGCTGGAACGCTATGTCGGCAAGGCCCGTCATATCGAGGTCCAGATTTTGGCCGACGGCCACGGCAATGTGCGTCATTTGTTCGAGCGTGATTGCTCGCTGCAACGGAACCACCAAAAGGTAATCGAAGAGGCCCCCGCGCCCAACCTTGCGCCCGAAATCCGTGCAAACCTGCTGGACAGTGCTGTGCGCCTGACCAAAGGCATTGGCTATGACAGTGCCGGAACGATCGAGTATTTGTTCGATGCGGAAACGGGCGATTACTATTTCCTCGAAATGAATACCCGCCTGCAAGTGGAACATCCGGTTACCGAAGCCGTCACCGGCATCGATATCGCCCAGTGGCAAATACGTGCCGCAGGTGGCGAGGCCCTGCCCTTTGCACAAGAAGACATCCCCTGTAACGGCTGGTCGATCGAGGCCCGTATTGCCGCCGAAGACCCCGCCGAGGGGTATCGCCCTGAGATCGGGGAGATCACGGCCTATAGCGCGCCGGAACTTGACGGATTGCGGGTTGATAGCGGCGTGCGGACTGGCAGCACGGTTAGCCATTACTACGACTCCATGCTGGCAAAACTGATCTCTGAAGCGCCGGACAGGGCCTCGGCCATCCGGTTGCTGGATCGTGGGTTGAAAGCGTTTCGTATCGCTGGCCCCGGCACAAATATCGCGTTTTTGCGGGACTTGCTTGCCATGCCTGAATACGGTGCGGGGGGGCATAACACCGCCTCGATAGGGGATACATATCCCGAGGGCTGGAAGGCCCCGACCCCGACACCGCAACAACAAGCCGAGGCGGTTTTGGCCCGATTGCTGGCATCCTTTGCACGTAGCGACAACCCGTGGTCGTCGCTGGGCGCATGGCGTGTAACAGAACCCGCTGGCCGCAGCGGCGCGGCCCTTTATCGGGTTGCGGGCGAGAACGTCAAGATCGACGGGCGGGGCGGGCAGTATACTGTCACGCTGCCCGATCTTGCACCTATCGCGCTGCAAAACGTAACCTTATCCGGCAGTACCCTTGGTTTTGAAATCAACGGGGTGCGCCACAATACGGATGTCCAGATTTCCGGCGATATCGTCACACTACACGGCGCGTCCGGGCGCATGGCCATTGAGGTTCTAACGCAGGACGGGATTTTGCTTTCGGGCAATGATGCTGCCCTTGGTGCTGGTAACCAGATAACAGCCCCGATGCCCGGACAGGTGTCCGAGGTAGTCGTCAAACTTGGCGATACGGTAACAGCCGGACAGCCTGTCGTGGTCATCGAGGCTATGAAACTATTGCAAACCCTGGCGGCACCTTGTGACGGTACCATCTCTCAAATCAACTTTTCAGCTGGCGAAAGCGTCGATTCCGGCGCTGTGCTGGTTTCCATCGAACCCGAGGAATGAACATGAGCAACTCCCTATATTTTCCCGAAGAACTGAACATGCTGCGCGACCAGATTCGCCGCTTTATCGAAAACGAGATCATCCCGAATGGCGAGGCATGGGAAGAAGCGGGCAAAGTCCCGCGCGAGGTTTTCACCAAAATGGGCGAGCTCGGCTTGCTGGGCATGCGCTATCCTGAAGAATACGGCGGCTCTAATCTGGACACTATGGCCAGCGTTGTTCTGGCCGAAGAACTGGGCCGCGGCACTTTTGGCGGCTTTTCGGCGGATATTTTGGTGCATACAGATATGGCCAGCCCGCACCTTGCCAATGTAGGCACGCCCGAACAGCTGGCGCGCTGGATGCCCGGCATCACCAGCGGCGAGAAAGTCTGCGCCGTGGCCGTGACAGAAGCAGGGGCCGGTTCCGACGTGGCAGGCATGCGCACCCGCGCCGTGCAGGATGGCGATGACTGGGTCATCAACGGCACAAAAATGTTCATCACCAACGGCGTTTACGGTGATCTGTTTTTCGTAGCCGCCAAGACGGACCTAGAGGCCAAAGGCTCGCGCGGGGTGACCATTTTTGCAGTTGAAAAAGGCACGCCGGGGTTCTCGGTTGGCAAGAAGCTGAACAAACATGGCTGGCTGTGTTCCGACACTGCCGAGTTGATCTTCGAGAACGTCCGTGTGCCAAGCGCGAATATTCTGGGCGAGGTCAACAAAGGCTTTTACGCCATCATGAAAAACTTCCAGAACGAGCGCACCGTGCTGGGCGCAATGTCTATGGGCGAAGCGGCCAAGGCCATAGAGCTGACGCTGGAATATGTCAAAAACCGTCCTGCGTTCGGTGGTGTTCTTTGGGATAAACAAGCCATCCGCCAGAAGCTGGCCGAACGTTCAGCGCAGGTCGAGGCGGGATTGCAGCTGACGTATCATGCGGCATGGATGGACGCACAGGGCATGGACTGCGTGAAAGAGGTTTCCATGGTCAAAGCTTATTGTGGCGATCTGGTGAACAAGGTTTTGTATGACTGCGTCCAGTTCCACGGCGGCATGGGGTACATGCGCGAAACCCCCGTTGAACGCATGTCCCGCGATGCCCGCATTCAGTCCATTGGCGGCGGCGCTACCGAGGTGATGCTAGAAGAAATCGCCAAGCGTCTTTAGGGGAAACTGAACTCCCACCAGCTAAAGCTGGTGGGAGCAACAGGAACAGTTTCAACTGTTCTTTTTTAAGTGAGCGCCTCCGGCGCAAATTTGGTTTTCTTTTTCCGTCTGGAAGACAGAGGATTTAAACCAATCAGTGGAAATTAATGACTATAACGCTTTCAATCGGGTCATGCACCACATCACGCTGGCAGACGAGCGGCCCGAATAACGCCTTGATATCAAGCTTGCTGGGTTAGCCAGACGCCTGCTGTCATTAAGGCGATCCCACCCGCACGGTGTAGACCAAGCGGGTTGATCTGCGCGCCGAACAGCCCAAAATGGTCAATTACGGCGGCGCTTACCAATTGCCCGAGCAGTACAAAAAACACCGCATTTCCGACGCCAAAGCGCGGGGCGATGAAGGTTATGGACAGCACGTAAAATGCCACCAGAATTCCGGCAAGGAATAAATGCTTTGGGGCTTCAGGCGCACGGGCCAACGATGCAGGACCCGTGACCAGTAGTAAAACAACTGCTGTACCAAGTGCGACAGTGAACAGGATAACTCCGGCGGCAAAGGGGCTGGCCAATCGAACACCAAGGGTCGCATTCAGGGCAGCCAAAACGGGGACGCCGAGGCCAGCCAAAAGCATTGTAAGAGCATAAGTTGTAGTGGAAGACACGCGGATATCCTGCTTGTTGATCCAAGTAGTTTGTCATAGCAGATGCGCAGAATCAAGAACTGCCACAGCATTAGTTCGACTAAGAACTGGTCTTTTTCCGGTCTAGGCGAGGTTAGATTCGAATACTCGCCGGATTCGCCAGTTTCCCAAGTGCGAAGTCGTAAGACGTAGCAAGAATTTTAAGCGCTGTCTCGATTTCTTCTTCGTTGCGGGGGGCAAAAACCATAACGGCAGTTTCGGGGATCATCCCTGTGGCCGCCATTGGGTGCGGCTCCCCCCAGCCTTTGGCAAACAACTCGCGTGTGCAGCTGATCGGCAACATCAGATGCATAGAGCCGTCGTAATGCGGATGCACATGGGCAAACTCATTTCCCAGCATGAAAGATTCCTTACACCCGTGCGCATGATCATGGGGTAACCACAAAGCCTCGGCGCCAGGAACCGAGATCATACTTGGGCGACGTTCGACAAAGGGAAGATCAAAAGCGCGTTCTTTGAAACGTTGATAGGTAGCGGCATCAGGGTTCTGGCTGACCTGTTCGTGCGGGGCGCAAGGAGTGGTTTGCGGGCGCTGACCTGCGCGGGGTGAAATTTCAAACATGGTGTTTCCTTTACTGAGGTCCGAGCGCTTTACGCACTTCGGGTGCGACACGGGTTCCTAGTATCTCGATCGCATTCATTAGCTCTTTATGATCAAGAATGCCGACTGCCATCTGGATGGTAATGCGGGTAAAACCGAAAATCTCGTGATGAGCGAGGATTTTGTCGGTTAATTCCGCCGGATCGCCTACGAATAACGCGCCAGTGGGGCGGCACGAGGCATCAAACTGCGCGCGCGTGGCCGGTGGCCAACCGCGTTCGGCACCAAGGCGGGTCATCACCTCGTTATGGGGGCCACTGTAAATATCGCGGGCCTTTTGACTGGTCTCTGCGACAAAACCATGCACGTTCAAGGATGTTTCAAGTTTAGCGGGGTCATGCCCTGCCTTCGTTGCGGCGTTGCGATAAAGGTCGAACAAGGGTTTAAAGCGTGCGGGTTCCCCACCGATAATCCCAAGTGCAAGCGGCAGGCCAAGGGTCCCGGCCCGCACTGCCGATTGCGGGGTGCCGCCAACGGCAAGCCAGATCGGAAGCTTGTCCTGAAACGGGCGCGGATACACGCCTCGATGATCAACAGCGGCGATATGTTTGGTGCCGGGCCAGGAAAAATGCTCGGCCTCATTCACCGCCATCAATAGTTGGAGTTTCTCGGCAAACAGCGTGTCGTAATCGTCAAGGTTGTGCCCAAAGAGCGGGAAGGATTCAACAAAGGCACCGCGACCGACCATAATTTCGGCGCGTCCTTGCGTCAGGTTATCGAGCGTCGAGAACTGTTGAAACACCCGTATAGGGTCGTCCGAACTTAACACCGTGACGGCACTGGAAAGCCGGATGTTTTTCGTTTGCGTTGCCGCTGCCGCCAAAGCCACAACCGGAGAGGAAACCGCGTAATCGGCGCGATGATGTTCGCCAAGCCCGAACATATCCAACCCGACCTGATCCGCCAGTACAATTTCCTCGACCAGATCACGCAACCGTTGCGAGGGGCTGATGCTGTTCCCGCTTATGCTGTCGGTACCTGCTTCGCCGAATGTATATATTCCTATTTGCACGATATGCCCTTTTATTCAGTAGAGGGGGCAAAGCTGGTGCGCCCCGCCCCCCTAATTCAACAATTAGCCGCCGAACATAGCCAGAAGTGGTGCGAATGCGTCTTGCCATGACTTGCGGGCCTCTAGACGTTCGATCCAGTTTTTGACATTCGGCAAAGCGTCAAGCGAGATGTCGGACTGTTCACGATACATAAACGTCGTAGCCAGTGCAAAGTCTGCAACGCTAAGATCGCCAGCAATCCAGTCTTTACCTTCCAGCCCGATTTCAAGCACCGCGAGGAACTGGTCCACGTTCTTGACCTCGTCGTCAATAACGCTTTGGTCCGGTTCGCCCATGTTGAACTTTGCTTTCAAAAACCGCTCGAAAGACAGTTTTTGCATTGCGGGGCCAAGGTGGATAGTCTGCCAGTTTGACCACTGGTCCACCATAGCGCGGGCTTTGGCATCATCAGGATACAGACCATGTTCGGGCTTTTTACTGGCCAGATAGGTATTTATCGCACGGGATTCCCAGATCACAAAATCCCCGTCTTTTAGTACCGGGATTTTGGCATTCGGGTTGAGGGCCAGAAACGCCTCGGTTTTGGTTTCCCCGCCAAATACGTTGACGTCGATAATTTCAAGGTCAATCCCGAGTTCAAGCGCAACGGCCCGCACCCGCAAGGCATTTGGTGAAAAATTGGCATTATAAAGCTGCATTGTTACTTCCTAGTGTTGTGGTGGGGCCAGAAGGGCCGCCTTGTTTTCAATCAAAAAGTCGCGCACGGATTGCCCAGGTTCTCCGGTCAGTTCGGCGAGATCATCCGAAGCTATATCCATATAGCCCTGTGCCATCGCCTCGTCGAAAGAGGCAAAGGCCACGGCCATGAAATCGGGTAAACCATTGCCGACCATCGCTTGGCGCAGATCATCATTTGAAATCGGAATATACGGGATATCTTTGTCGGAAATTTCCGAAAAAATCGCAGCAACATCCCCTTGCGTGATCGCCGCCGGACCAGTGATGTCCAGCGTGCGAGATTCCGTTTCCTGCATCAAAGCGACAGCGGCCGCGCGGGCGCAATCGGCGCGGGTGACATATCCGGTGCGGCCTTGCGCGGCGGCGGCAAAATGCTGGCCCATGCCGATGCTCTGCCCGCCACCCATCAGCAACAAATCTGCATAGAGGTTGTTGCGAAGAATGGTGTAGGTGGCCCCGCTTGCCATAATCATCGCCTCGGTATCCTTATGATCTGGCGTGAAAGTGACCGGATTCCCGGCAACCGGGCTGACTAGCGAGGTATAGACGATATGCTCGATTCCAGCCTCTTTTGCGGCTGCAATGGCATTGCTATGCGCCGCCAGCCGTTTGCCCGGCTCAAGGTCATCGGTCGAGATAATCAACATACGTTTGCCGCCTGCAAAAGCCGCGCCCAATGTTGCTGCATCGTTGAAATCACCCTTGCGGGCCTCGACGCCTTTGTCAGCCAAATCGGCAAGTTTTTCAGGCGAGCGGGTAATGGCGATGATCGGACCAGCACCAGCCTCAATCAGTTTTGCAATAACCTGTCGGCCCAGTTGGCCAGAAGCACCGGTAACGATAAGCGGGCCTTTTTGTAGTGTAGTCATTTCTTGTCCTTTTTTGGTTTAGTTGGTTTAGAGAGTGTGTAAGTTTATAGATTTCAGCCAAACCTGAAGGCGCTTTCAATCGCCCCCATGACCTGATCTTCCAACGTTTTGACCCCTTGATCCCCTTCGGCAGCACCTGCCACCACATGCAGGGGAATCAGGTGTTCTTCGCGGGGGTTGGCCTTGCGGGCGCCGGGGGCGGCTTCCCAATTCGTCAGCATCTGGTCGCGTTCAGTGGAATCAAGTCGTGTGGTAGCGTCGGTCAACCAGCGGTCAAATTCCTGACCTGCGGGTGCACCTGTGGCCCCGCCCTGCATCGCGCGCATCATCACCTGCATATTGTGGTAGGTGTTGCCCGAACCGATAATCAGCACGCCCTCGTTGCGCAAAGGGGCCAGCGCGCGGCCAACCGCAATATGTGCCGCAGGGTCCATATCTGCGCGCAAACTAAGCTGTACGCAGGGGATATCTGCATCGGGAAACGCCACCTTAAGCGGAATAAACACACCGTGATCATAGCCGCGATCCGTGTCGATTTTAGTCGGGAAACCTGCCGTATCAAGCAGCGATTTCACCTTGTCAGAAAGCTCCGGATTACCGGGTGCTGGCCAGGTCAACTCGTACGTATGCGGCGGAAATCCACCGTAATCATATAGCATTGGCGGAGCCGTATTTTTCTGCACCGTAAATTGCGCTTCTTCCCAATGCCCCGAAATTACCAGTAACGCTTTAGGCTTTTCCGGTAAACTCGCAGGCAGATCTTCGAGAAACTTGCGCTGTGCGTCCCATGTATCAGGCGGGTTCCAGTCCATAAAAAAGCACGGCCCTCCGCCGTGGGGAATAAACATCGTGGGCATCCGCGCCATATTATCAGTCCTCTCATTTGATTTACTTGGACGGGTAGGGTCCCTACCCGCCATATTTTTTCGCCGGTCGCGCTTATGCGGCGGACTTCAAAATGTCCCCATACGGAGACTTCTTCGCACGCACCTTATTTTGCATAAGAAAGGATACGATCAGCAAAATCCAAGCAACAGCAGCAGGAATCCAGCCTGGATCGCCAGCCCCTATATGCGCCGAAATCGCCAAAAGCAGGTGCCAGAACATTGCTGCATAGGCAAAATCCGATAGAAAAGTGGATGGTCGCCACAGAATGATAACTGCCGCAATAATCTTGAGCGCGGCAAGCGGCCAGACAAGGTAAGGCGGGTAGTTCAGAAGGCCCGTATACATTTCGGCCACCATATCATGCGCCAGCAAATACATACTGCCACCGCCGAGATAAACTAAAGCAACCAAACCGGTTGCCACCCAATAAACGATTTTCGAATTTTTTTCAGTCATATTGCTCCCCCTCGAAGCGATAATTTCGGGCCTCTTGCCCGCTATGTTTTTATAGTGTAAGTTATTTTATGTCACATGTTTTTAAAAAGAAAGTAGGCACTGAAAAGTAACCGCCTATTGAGAGAGAAATATGAACCAGAAAACACCGCCAGCCTGCCCGATGGATTCTATCTTGCGTCTACTTATGGGGCCTTGGACGACTTATATTCTGTGGGTTCTAAACGATCAGGGCGCGCTACGTTTCGGCGTGCTGAAACGAGCGGTGCCGGGTATCTCTACCCGGGTGCTGACCGAACGGTTGCGCATGTTGCAGGCTGCTGGCGTGATATGGCGCGAACAAACACAAACCATTCCGCCGGCTGTTACTTACGGCTTGACCGATCGCGGTGAAGAACTGCGGCAAGTCCTCGATAGTTTAGGCGAGATCGCACAGCGTTGGCAAATCGAAGGCGCGTTCAATACTAGCGGTGTCGCAGCAGAATAGGCCGTTAGACCAGTAGGAAGTGGAACAGTCCTTTGGCCACGGGTTTTGACTCGTCTTCCAGCCACGCCAAAGTTTCAACACTGGCCATTCTGCGGCCTTTGCGTGAAATAGTGGCGCGTGTCGTCAATGTCCCCGCGAACCCCGGACGAAGATAATCCACCGCCAGGTTGATCGGCTTCACGGGCGCCGCGTTTACATCGTCCAGAACACTCAAAGAGGCAATCGTTTCCATGAAACTGGCGATGATGCCGCCATGGTATGTGTCCAGCACCGGATTGCCGATGAAGCGTTCCTCAAACGGCATTTTGGCCAAAAGGTGGGTTTCGTCGGTTTCAAGTATCGATATACCCAGAAAACGAAAGAAAGGTACGCGATCGCACCGCGTTTGTAGCTCTATAATATTCAACTTCCTGGCCCCGTTGTTTTCATTTTGTCAAGTAAACTGCCCCCGTTACCGCGGGTCAGGGCAAAGGTAGCGGATCCTCGAGCTACCTCTTCCTTGTTTCCAGTGTCGAACCAGATTTTGCCACTTCCAAAGGCGATATGACGGGTTTGGCGATAGCAATCGGCAAAAACCATTACATCTGCACGAGATTTGGCGGGGCGAAGGTAATCGACTCGCAAATCAAGAGTTGCCATTGTCTGTACGTCGTCAATGGCCAGAAAATTGGCCAGCCCGAACGCGCTGTCGAGCAAGGCCGTCAAAACGCCGCCGTGCAGCATCGTGCCTTCTTCGTCCAGACAGAAATCCGGATTGAAAGGCATGCGAATTTGAACCCCGTTCTTGTCTGCCTGTTCGATCTTCAGGTCCATCTCGAGGATTAGACCCTTGGCCCGCGAATTCCAAAGATTCGCGATTGTGGCAAAGCGTTGTTCGTCCATAACGTCGGTCATTCTTAGGTTCCCGAATACGTGGGCAGGCGTTTTTCCAGTAGCGCACTTATAGCTTCTTGGTGGTCGTTTGTCTGGTGCATCAACGCCTGATAAGCGGCGGCACTGTTCAGGAAGTCCGGCAGGTCCATGCGTTCTGCATTGCGCAACAGGCGTTTAGCGGTGCGAACGGTGCGCGGGGGTTTCGCGGCAATCACAGCGGCCTTTTCACGCGCCCGTGTCATCAGATCATCGTGGGGGACAACCTCTAGAACCATCTCCATTTCCAAGGCTTCGGCGGCTTCCACCATCCTTGCCGAAAACGTCAGTTCAGCGGCTTTTTGATAGCCAAGACGGCGGATCAGGAACCAGCTTCCGGCATCGCCCGGAATAATGCCGAGGTTCAGAAACACCTCGCCAAATTTCGCCCGTTCGGACGCAATCCGCATGTCGCACATCATAGTCAGGTCACAGCCTGCACCAACGGCAGCACCGTTCACCGCCGCAATCGTTGGCACATCCATATTATAAAGCGCCAGCGGAATGCGTTGAATACCGTTGATATAGCTTTCGGCTACGTCCAATGGCGGCAAGCCGAACTGATCTTTCTTGGCGTGCATTGCCTTGATGTCGCCGCCCGCACAAAACGCAGATCCCGCACCGGTCAAGATCATCACACTGACATCGAGGTTACGCTGCACCTTGTCAAAAGCGTCCAGCAGACCTTCGATCATGTTGTTTCCGGTCACGGGATTACGGCGGTCGGGGTCGTTCAGTGTAACCGTTGCGATACGGTCTTTTACATCGAGCAATACGATTGGTTCAGACATTTTCAGGGTCCCTTCAAGTTATTCTTTGCCGTCGCCGCGTTCGCGGTTTTCAAACATTTTCGGGTTAATCATATCACGGGCATCATGGCCCATGTGCAGGGTTTCGCCGCCATCAACGTAAACGTCTTCGCCGGTAATAAATCCGCCCAGTTTCGAGGCTAGAAAGACAATCATGCCCGAGATATCTTCAGCCGCACCCATGCGGTTGAGGACTGAACGGTTCAACATCTGCCATTGTTCCGGCGTGATAGGATAGCGGCCAAGCGCCTCGGTTTTGATGGTGCCGGGGGCTACACAATTCAGTCGGATACCGTATTCACCCCACTCGGCGGCGAGGGTTTTCATCATGCCCGTCACACCGGCGCGCGCGGCTACGGTATGGGTAAATCCGGTCAGGGCAGAGCGGGCGGAAATGGCCGTGGTAAACACCACCGAGCCGCCGTTGTCATACATAAAATGGTCCGCCGCTGCGCGGGTCATCTGCCACGAGCCAATCAGGTTGTTGCGGATCACCGCCTCGAAACCCTTGTTGGTGATGTCGCGGGCCGCCGCAATATACTGCCCGCCTGCGTTATTCACCAGAACATCAAGGCGACCGTAATGTTCCTTGATCTTCACCATGGCCGCCTCGATGCTATCCTCGTCGCGGGTATCTCCGGGCACGACAAGGGCCTCGCCACCGATTGCGCGGATCATTTCGGCGGTTTCCTCTAGCGGTTCTTCGCGGCGTGCAAATAGCACCAACCGTGCGCCACAGCTTGCCATTTCCAGCGCGGTCACCCGCCCCATTCCGGAACCGGAGCCTGTGACGAGTGCCACCTGCCCCTCCATCAGATCAGCGGCGTAACGTGGTTTGTTATCTTGTGTCATTGCAATTTTCCGTTAGTTTTTAAGTAGTTCACTGGCGATGATTAGCTTGCGGACCTCTTGGGTCCCTGCGCCAACCTCTAACACACGACCCGTGCGGAACAGGCGGTTGACCTCGGTGTCACGCATATATCCCGAGCCTCCGTGGATTTGTACTGCTTTATCCAGCACAAACGACGTGGCCGCTGCTGCCTTGAAGATTGCGGCGGCTGTCAGCTTGTGGATTTCACCACGTCCACCTTCGCCTTCCTCCAGCCCCTCGCACATAGCAGCGGTGCGGAATGCCAGCGTGCGGGCGACCTCGATTTCGGTATACATGTCGGCCAGCATCGCCTGCACCATCTGGAAACTGGCGATTGGTTGTTTGAATTGCTGCCGCGTCTTGGCGTAATCGATGGAAATCTCAAGCGCGCGGCGTGAAATTCCGGTGGCGTTGAAACAGACAATCGCGCGTTCCAGATCAAGGCCGCTCATGGTGACGGCAACCCCGCCATCGAGCTTGCCAACGATGTTTTTAGCAGGCACGCGGCACTCGTCAAACACAAGCTCGCCGGTAGGGGATCCGCGAAAGCCCATCTTGTTCAGCTTCTGCGCCACCTTGAAACCGGGGGTCGTGGTCTCAACGATAAACGCGGTAATACCCTTGGCACCTTTTTCGGGCGAGGTCTTGGCGTAAACCAGCACAATATCCGCAATCGGACCGTTGGTGATAAAGATTTTCGTGCCGTTCAGAACGTAGTCATCCCCGTCCTTGCGCGCCGTGGTTTTCATGGACCCCAGCGCATCGGAACCAGCACCCGGCTCCGTCAGGCCTAGCGCGCCGATCAGTGATCCGTCACAAAGACCCGGCAGGTATTTCTGTCGCATTTCCTCGCTGGCATTGCGGTAGATGTTGTTCACACACAGGTTGTCATGCGCGACGTGCGTTAGGCCAATGGCGGCACTTACGCGCGATAATTCCTCGGTAATAACGCAGGCCGAGGTGAAATCCAGCCCCGCGCCACCGTATTGCGTTGGCACATTCAGGCCCAGATAGCCCATCTTCCCGAGTGTGGGAAAAACGCTGGCGGGAAGGTCATCGGTGTCGTCCATCTCGGCGTTCATATCGAAAAACGCGTCATGGAAAAAGCGGTAGGCCTGATCGGCGAGGGCTTCTTGTTCGGGCATAATAAAATGGCTTGAATGTGTCATGTGCTTTAACCCCGCAACAGTTCTTGAGCGATGATGATTTTGCGCACCTCGCTGGTGCCCGCCCCGATTTCCAACAACTTGTTGGCGCGGTACAGGCGGTTGATTTCCGTGTCCTGCATATAACCTGATCCGCCGTGGATATGCGTGGCCGAGGTCACTGCGCGATTAAACGCTTCGGCTGCATAATGGACCGAGGCCGCCGTCAGTTTATGAATTTCACCCCGTCCACCACCGCCTTTGGGCAGCCCGACACAAGCGGCCAATGCGCGATAACTCAGGGCGCGGGCGGCTTCGACATCGACGTATATTTCGGCAAGGCGTGACTGCATCATCTGGAACCGCGCAATCGGTTTTCCGAATTGTTCGCGCAGTTGGGAATATTCCAGCGCCAGTTCCAACGCCCGTTCGGCCATCCCTACGCACATAGAGGCAACCATCGCGCGCTCCAGATCAAGGCCGCTCATCACGATTGCAACGCCGGTATTTTCTTCGCCAACAATGTTTTTGGCAGGGATGCGGCAATCGTCAAACACCAGCTCACCGGTAGGGGATCCGCGAAAGCCCATCTTGTCCAGCTTTTGCGCCACACTGAAACCGGGGGTGGTTGTCTCGACCAGAAACGCCGAAATGCCCTTGGCTCCTTTGGATTTGTCGGTCTTGGCATAGACCAGCACCAGATCGGCAATCGGGCCGTTGGTGATGAATAATTTCGTGCCGTTCAGCACGTATTCGTCGCCGTCGCGCACCGCCGTTGTCGCCATCGACCCTAGCGCGTCGGACCCCGCGCCCGGCTCCGTCAACCCCAGTGCGCCAACGATTTTACCTGAGCACAAGCCCGGCACATACTTGGCCTTTTGCGACTCTGAACCATTGCGCAACAAGTTGTTAAGGCACAGATTATCATGCGCCCCGTGCGACAGGCCCACTGCGGGGTTCCATTTCGAGATAACCTCTGTCACCAAGGCTTGCGTGAGTTCATCCATTCCGCTACCGCCCAGCTCGATCGGGGCGGTAATGCCTAGCAGACCCAATTCGCCCATCTTGGGGAAAAGGTCGTCGGGCCAGTATTCCCCCTCATCCATTTCCGCCTGCAACGGGTGCAGAACCTCGCGGGCCACGCGTTCCACATGATCGAGGATAGCCCGCTGATCGTCGGTCAGCGCATAGTTGGACTTAATTGCGGCGATATCCGCTGCCGAGGGGCTGGTCTCATCGGTCATGGGGTTTCCTTTATCTTGACAGGCGGGCGTTTCTTCTAGAATCAAACATATGTTAGAAATATATCCAAGGAGATGCTAGTCCCGAAAAAACTACGTTACGGAAACTACTCGTCAGCTTTCCTTGTCGCGCAAACTTGCCTCTAGAATATGGCGCTGGATTTTGCCGCTGGTTGAACGGGGGAAATCCTCAAAGGCAATGATATGGATTTCGCGGGGGTGTTTATACCGCGCCAAGCCTTCCTTGCAGGCGGCCAACAGGGTTTCAACGGTCACCGTATCTGCATCGTGGGAAACAAAAGCCACGGGCGCCTCGCCCCATCGCTCATCCGGCACACGCACCACGGCGGCGTCGGTCACATGCGGGTCGGACATCAACACACGTTCAATTTCGGCGGGATAGACATTCTCGCCGCCGGTCTTAATCAGATACTTGGCCCGGTCGGCAAAATCGATGGTGCCATCGAGATTGCGCCGGAACACGTCGCCCATGTGGAACCATCCGCCTTGAAACGCCTCGGCGTTGGCGGCTTCGGCGTTCCAGTAACCGGAAAACAATGTCGGGCCACGCATCAACAACTCGCCGGGGGTATCGAAGGGCACGTCGTTGCCCGCGTCGTCCACCAACCGCACCTCGCAACTGGCGCTGATCTGTTTTGATAGGGATTCGGGCGAGACCCCGATGGGAATCACCGCGCGCGTGGCGGGGGGCAATCCGGTTTCCGTCGCCCCGAAGCTGTTCAGAAAGGGGGCATCCAGCAGAACCGTGATTTCGCTAATCTGATGTGGTGGAACCAGATCCGCCATTGCACCGCAAACACGGATACCTTTGGGCGCGATCCCATTTTCCTTGATATCGGCGATAAACGGTTCAATCATGCCGGGGATCAGGACCATCCAACCGATAGTATGCGCCTCGATTGCGCGACGCATGACGGTTGCGTTAAAGCCGTCAACAATCACCACGGTTCCCCCACGCAGCAAAGTTGCCAAGGCTTGATCAGTCGAAACCATGTGGAACATGGGCGCCCATGCAACAAACCCGTCCGTGGGCGCAAGGCCCAGCTCGCCGGCAAAGGCGGCGGCGCGGGCGATTATCGCGCGGTGGCTGATAACCGCGCCTTTGGGCAGGCCGGTGGTGCCGCTCGTATAAAGAATGACCAGCCCAGCCTCAGCATGTTGACGTGTGGCGGTGAATTCGGGTGCTTGGGCAAGCGCGTTCTCATAGGCGGGTCCGAAGGGCAGTTGTTCTATCTCTGGCACTTGTTCCAACAGGGGCACGAGATCACTCTCGGTCAGAATCAAACGCGGGGAGACCAGTGTTATGCAATGATGCAGCTCGGTTGGCAGCAAGCGCCAATTCAGACAAGCGACAATCAGGCCCACCGCTGCGGCGGCCAGTTCACACTCGATATATTCGTGCCGGTTACGGGACAGAACCGCGATGCGATCCCCTGTGTTCAGCCCCTGCCGGATGAAATGCGCCGCCAGTCTGTCAACCCGATCAAGGAGCTGCGCATAATTGAGCTGTGTCTCGCCCTCCTCTATGGCAATCGCCTGCGGTATGGCCGCTACCCGATTGCGAAAAAGCTGGTAAACATCTGTCTGCCCTGCCCCACGCGCCGCCATTGATGAGCCGCAATCTGTATTGATTTGTGGTATATTAGTCATTGTTTTTCTCCGTTGCTTGCATTTATTCTAACATATGTTAGATAATTTCCAAGGCAAATATCGTCGGCCACTCAGTGTGTGGCATTGAATCAGGAGGAGAATCCCATGTCCAGCAAAGCTTACGTATCCGGAGTCGGAATGGTTCCATTTCAAAAGCCCGGCGCTTCTGAAAGTTATGACATTATGGCCGCGAAAGCGACAAAGGCCGCATTGGAGGACGCAGCGTTAGACTATAGCCTGATCCAGCAAGCCTATGTCGGGTATGTTTATGGCGATAGCACCTGCGGGCAGCGGGCACTTTACCATGTTGGCATGACGGGTATTCCAATTTTGAACGTGAACAACAACTGCTCGACCGGATCGTCGGCCCTGTTTCTGGCGCGACAAGCGGTGGAAAGCGGCGCGGTGGAATGTGCGCTGGCGCTGGGGTTCGAGCAAATGAAACCGGGCGCGATTGGCGCAGTGTTTGATGATCGGGTCAGCCCGTTCCAGTCTTTTGACGATGCGACCGATGATATTGTCGGCGATAACGGCCTACCACTGGCGTTGCGGTATTTTGGCGGCGCAGGCAAAGCGCATATGGATGAATTTGGCACCACGATGGAGACCTTCGCCAAGATCCGCGCCAAGGCCAGCCGCCACGCTGCCAACAACCCCGTGGCCCTGTTCCGCAAGGAAGTCACACCCGAAGAGGTGATGGCCGACAAGCTGATCTGGCCCGGCGTGATGACCCGCTTGATGGCCTGCCCACCGACGTGTGGTGCGGCGGCAGCTATTATTTGTTCCAAGGAATTTGCCGATAAACACGGGCTTGATTCATCGGTGCGAATCGCAGCGCAAGCGATGACAACCGACAGCCCGGCGACCTTTAACGCCCATGACATGCGCGAAGTCGTCGGTTCTACCATGGCCAAAAACGCCGCCGATCAGGTTTACGAGGCAGCGGGGATCGGCCCCGAAGACATCAACGTTGTCGAGTTGCACGATTGTTTTGCCCATAACGAACTGATCACCTACGAGGCCCTTGGGCTGTGCGCGCGTGGTGATGCGGGCAAGTTCGTGGATGAGGGTGATAACACCTACGGTGGAAAATATGTAACCAACCCATCGGGCGGGCTGCTGTCCAAGGGGCATCCGCTTGGCGCAACGGGTCTCGCTCAATGCACAGAGCTGGTTCAGCAATTGCGCGGCGCAGCGGATGCGCGGCAGGTCGAAGGCGCACGATTGGCGCTGCAACACAACCTAGGTTTAGGCGGCGCCTGTGTGGTGACGCTTTATGAAAAAGCATGACTGGAGATAATGATATGACAGCTAAACTAGACGGGCGCTCGGCGCTGGTATCCGGATCAGGTCGCGGGATTGGCCGCGAAATTGCCCTTAAACTGGCCTCCGAGGGGGCGCGGATTGTGGTTAACGATCTGGACGCTGATCCGGCACAAGAAACCGCCGAGCTGATCCGCAATATGGGCGGCGAGGCCGTGGTCTGTGCAGGCAGCGTTACCGAAGACGGGTTCGCCGACCGCTTTATCGGGGCGGCGGTCCAAAACTTTGGCGGTGTCGATATCATCGTGAATAACGCCGGATATACATGGGATACCGTCATTCAAAAAATGAGCGACGAACAGTGGCACGCCATTATTGACGTGCATTTAACGGCCCCGTTCCAGATTTTGCGCGCCGCCCAGCCGGTTATTAGTGCCGCCGCCAAAGCCGAAGCCGCCGAGGGGCGCGAGGTGTTTCGCAAGGTGGTTAACATCTCGTCCATTGCGGGTACGGGTGGGAACGCTGGCCAGATAAACTATGCCGCTGCCAAGGCCGGAATTATCGGCCTGACTAAAACCATGGCCAAGGAATGGGGCCGCTACAAGGTCAACGTAAACGCGGTGGCCTTTGGCCCCATCCGCACCCGCCTGACCGAGGCCCCAGCAACAGGCGACAGCACAATCAAGGTCGAAGGCAAGGAGATCCGTGTAGGTCTTAACGCCGACTTGTTAAGCCAGATGGAAACCAGCATTCCCCTTGGCCGTGTCGGCACACCTGAAGAAGCCGCAGGTGCGGTCTATCTGTTCTGCGTGCCGGAATCCGACTTCATCTCAGGGCAACATGTGATCTGCGGTGGCGGGTTCGTAATCTAAACCACCAGCAAATCAAGGAGGGTTTTCGTGGAGCAACCATTAAAAGGTATCCGGATAGTCGAGCTGGGCCATGTGATCGCAGGCCCTCTGGCGGCGACGCTGTTGGCTGATTTCGGGGCCGAAGTCACCAAGATCGAGAACCCGCGCGGTGGCGACATGATGCGCGATCTTGGCCCCAGGGCTAAAGATGACGGGTTGGGTGTGTGGTGGAAAACGCTGGCGCGCAACAAAAGCATACTGGCGCTCGACTGGAAAACCCCCGAGGGGCGCAAGATTTTACGCAAATTGGTTGAAGACAGCGACGTTCTGGTCGAAAACTTTCGCCCCGGTGTGTTGGAGCGCGCAGGCATAGGGCCTGATGTCCTGCATGAATGGAACCCTGCGCTGATTATCCTGCGAATCTCGGGGTATGGACAGGACGGCCCGATGGTTAAAACCCCCGCCTTTGGCCGTGCTGCCGAAGCTATGAGCGGGCTTGCCCATCTAACCGGATATACCGACGGTCCGCCCATGCACCCCGGTTTTCCGGCGGCGGATTCGACCACAGGATTAATGGGGGCCTTTGGTATCATGCTTGCCTTGCATGCCCGCGAAAAGGATGATGGCAAAGGGCAAGTCATTGATCTGGCTGTGTTCGAGGGGCTGATGCGTTTGATTGATTATCACGTTCCCGTCGCGACCGGCACCGACCTGTCCCCCAAGCGAAATGGCCTGCGTCAGCCAATGGACTTTGCACCGGGCGGCATGTTTTGCACCAATGACGGCATTTGGGTCACTGTGTCAGCGGGTAGCGCCGAAACCGCCCGTCGCTTGCTACGCGCCTCAGGGGGGGACGCCTTTGCCGACGATCCGCGCTTTGCCACAATGGCCGGAATTTCGGCGAATATGGGCGAGGTTTTCGAGGCCTTGAAAACCTTTATCGGCGCACGAGACTTTGCAACCGTCCAAGCCGAATTCGAGAAAAACGATGCTGTAGCCGCGAAGGTTCTTAGCGTCGAGGATATTCTGGAGCATCCCCAAATTGCCCACCGTGGCGATATTGTCACTGTTCCGGACGAGCAAACCAAAGTCGTGGCCCCCGTGCCGCAATTGTCGAAAACACCGGGTAAGGTGCGCTGGCTGGGCCGCCCCGAGGGCGCGAACAGTCGGGAAATTTTGCAAGAATTGGGCCTGACAACAGACGAGGTCGACGCGCTGGTTGCCAGTGGCGTGGTCGGGCTGGCCAAACCAACCGGGGGCAGATCATGACTTTCAGATATACCGAAGATCAACAAGAAATCCGCGACACAATCCTACGTATCTGCGCCGATTTTGACGACGACTACTGGCTGGAAAAGGACCGCAAGGGCGGCTTCCCCCATGATTTGCACAAGGCAATGGCCGATGGCGGTTGGTTAGGCATCGCCATGCCCGAAGAGTTTGGCGGGGCGGGCTTAGGTATCACTGAAGCTGCAATTATGATGCAAGCGATTGCGGAATCCGGTGCCGGGGCCAGCGGGGCTTCGGCTATCCACCTCAACATTTTCGGGTTGACCCCTGTTGTTGTGTACGGCACTGAGGAGCAGAAAAAGCGGATGCTGACGCCGCTGATTGAAGGGCGTGAAAAAGCCTGCTTCGGGGTGACTGAACCGACAACTGGCCTTGATACTACCAAGCTTAAAACACGGGCGGTGCGCCAAGGTGACAAATACATCGTGCATGGCCAAAAGGTCTGGATTTCAACAGCGCAAGTGGCTGACAAAATGCTGCTTCTGGCCCGCACTACCCCGATCGAGGAGGTCGCGAAACCGACCGAGGGACTAAGCCTGTTCTACACCGACCTGAACCGCGACTATATAGATGTGCGCGAGATCGAAAAGATGGGCCGCAAAGCGGTTGATAGCAACGAAATGTTTATCGACGGACTGCCTATTCCTGTCGAGGATCTGATCGGTGAGGAAGGCCAAGGTTTTCGCCAGATTTTGCACGGACTGAACCCCGAACGTATACTGGTGGCCTCGGAATGTGTGGGAATTGCGCGCAACGCCATAAAACGGGCTGCGGAATATGCCAACGAGCGCCATGTGTTTGGCCGCCCGATCGGGCAAAATCAGGGCATCCAGCACCCGCTGGCCAAATGCTGGGCGCGGGTCGAAGCTGCCAATCTGATGGTGATGCACGCCGCCGCCCTTTATGACGCGGGGGAACCTTGCGGGGTGGAGGCCAACGCCGCCAAACTGCTGGCCGCCGAAGCTGCGGTTGAGGCAACACAAACCGCACAGATGACGTTCGGCGGCTTTGGCTACGCCAAGGAATACCATGTAGAGCGACTGGTGCGCGAGGCGTTGTTGTTCCATATTGTACCCGTAACCCCGCATATGCTGATGTCATTCATCGCCGAAAAGGCGCTTGGATTGCCGAAATCTTACTAAGGAAACCGTTATGAAAGATGTGCTGAGAACGACCGGATTTTACTTCGAGGAAATCGAGGTAGGGGCGAAATTCACCACCCGCAGCCGCACTGTGACCGAGGCCGATCTGGTTGGATTCTGCAATCTTACGTGGATGACGGAATCGCTATTCACTGATCTGGAACATGTCGACGAAGGTGCGGGCGCCCATGGCCGTGTGATTCCCGGCGTTATGGTTTACGCGATGTCCGAGGGGCTGTTAACCTACACGATGGAACGCACGGGAATGGCCTTCTTGAACGCCGATTTCACTGTGAAAGCACCGACTTATGTAGGGGACTCCATTTCGGTCGAAGTCGAGATAATCGAGGCGCGACCAACCTCGAAATCGGGGCGTGGATTGGTCCGCAGCCGGAATCGGGTACTTAAGGCAAATGGGACCGAATGCATTGTCTACACGCCTTTGCGTATGCTCCGCAAGAAGGAATAGTTGGTTTTTTGTTCAATATCAATGCGTTAGTCTGGATGAAAATAATTGTTGCTAGAATTTCTAACGCGTGTTAGGTTTTTCTTAAGCCAGTAAATAAGCTGGCGCAGGAGGAAAAATGTCAGACACCGTAAACCCGGTTTTTGGTTTCGCCGAGGCGGAACTGCGTGAAACACCAACCATATATTCACCTGATCTATTCAAGGGTCAGGTCGTTGTGGTAAGCGGTGGAGGCGGCGGACTTGGCCGCGCCATTGCCACGTTGTTTGCGCGATTGGGCGCAACACTGGCAATATGTGGCCGCAACGAGGAAAAGCTTGAAAGCGGTGCTGAGTTCCTACGCTCATTCGGTGGCGAGGTTCTTACCCGCCAGCTAACAATTCGTGACCCTGAACAAGTCGCCGCTTTTGTGGATGAAATCCACGAACGTTTCGGTCGGCTGGATGTTCTGGTCAACAATGCCGGCGGCCAGTTTCCGCAGCCTGCAATTGATTACACCGTCAAGGGTTGGAACGCGGTAATCGACACCAATCTGAACGGCACATGGTGGATGATGCAAGCTGTCGCGAAAAAATGGGTCGAGACAGGCCAGCAAGGCAATATTGTAAGCATCGTTGCCGACATCTGGCGCGGTATGCCGGGCATTGCCCATACTTGTGCCGCACGCGCTGGTGTGATTTATCTATCGAAATCAGTTGCGGTAGAATGGGCACCAAACGGCATTCGGGTCAACTGTGTGGCACCAGGGTGCTGCGAGAGCAGTGGATTTGCCAATTATCCGCCCGAAGGCTCCGCGACATTCAAGGAATCCAACCCCATGCGCCGCGCTGGCGACGAATGGGACATTGCCGAGGGGGTTGTCTATCTGGCTGCGCCTTCTGGAAAATTCGTAACAGGCGAAGTTCTTAACATTGATGGCGGGCAGCAAATGTGGGGCGATCCATGGCCCACAGGCCGTCCTGACTATTTCAAGATTGACTGAGGGAGAGCAGTTGAATGCGGGAAATTAGCGACCAAAGGGGTATTTGTTAATGACGGAAGTACAATCGTCTAGCAACACTGACACACCCGTGTTGGAATGCATCGACATCGAGCGGCGCTTCGGCGGGCTTGTCGCTGTAACCGGCGTGGATTTTAAAATCCGGAAGGGCGAAATTTTCGGCCTTGTGGGTCCTAATGGCAGCGGGAAGACAACTCTAACCAATGCAATCACAGGGTTTTACCCTCCGAATGTCGGGTCGATCATTCTTGACGGCAAAGACATCACCGGAACCGCGCCGCATAAAGTTGCCGGTATGGGCGTTGCGCGTACCTTCCAGAACCTCGCGCTGTTCAATGGCATGAGCGTTTTGGACAACATCCTTCTGGGGCGCCACATTCACATGAACCCCGGCGTTATAAGCACGGCCCTTTACTGGTGGCTCGCACGGCCCGAGGAGATCGCCAACCGCGAAATCGTGGAAGAGGTGATCGACTTTCTTCAGCTCGAAAGTATTCGTCATGAATTGGTTGACGGCATCCCTATTGGATTGAAGAAACGCGTCGAGTTGGCCCGCGCATTGGTTGCCGAGCCGCATTTGCTGATTTTGGACGAGCCGATGGCCGGAATGAATCAGGAAGAAAAAGAATATATGGCCCGCTTCATTCTGGATGCCCGGGCCGAGCGCGGGGTCAGCGTGTTGCTGATCGAACATCACATGGATGTAATCACCGGCATTTGCGACCAGGTTCTGGCCTTGAACTATGGCGAGATGATCGCCACGGGCACCCCGCAAGATGTCATCAAGGATCCACGCGTAATCGAAGCCTATATCGGAGGCTCTCATGGGGAATAACAACGACACAATCGCCCGCTTGCTGCAACGCAACGCTGCCGAACACGGCGATGATATCGCCATGCGTGAAAAAGACCGTGGCATCTGGATGGAAATAACCTGGGCAGAATATGCCGACGAGGTTCTTCTATGCGCCGCCGGTTTTGCTGCTTTGGGAGTTAAACAGGGTGATGCGGTAATGATCCTCGGGAACAACCGTGTCAGGCTTTATGCCGGTATGGCCGCGCTTTCAATGTTACGCGCTTATGCGATGCCAGCCTATGCCGCGGCAACACTGGAAGAACTGCAACACTTCGTCGGCGAAGCAAATATCGCCGCCGCTTTGGTCGAAGATCAGGAGCAGGTTGATAAAGTTATGGACTTGCGCGAAGCGGGCGCTGACATTGCCTCGATCGTCTATGACGAAGGGCGCGGGTTGAACCTATATGATACGCCGGGACTGATGTCCTGGGATGCACTACTGAAAAAAGGCGAGGTCAATCTCGCGAAAAATCCAGACTTGAAAACCCGGCTAATCGAGGGGTCCACCCCCGACGATCCGGCAGTATTCATGCACTCTTCCGGTACGACCGGCGCGCCTAAAGGTATCGTGCTGAGCCAGAAAAATGTGATTTCAGGTGTGCGTAACGCCCACGAGGACGGCGCATTTGAATATGGCGAAGATATTCTGGCCTATCTGCCAATGGCATGGGTCGGGGATTATGCGCTGACCGTTGCCGCAGCCATTACGTTTCGGTTTATTGTCAATGTGCCGGAACGCGAGGACACAGTGCAGCGCGACATGCGCGAGATTGCGCCCAATTTCTATCTTGCCGCCCCGCGCACATGGGACAATATGCTGACCAGTATTCAGGTGGGTATCGAAAACTCGACCCCTATGAAGAAGTGGCTTTACCACTTCTTTATGGATCGCTCCATTGATGCACAGCGCCGCACACTAAATGGCGAAGCTACTGGTTTGCTGGATAAGCTGGGCCTGCTCGTCGGAGAGCAGATTATCTTTGGCCCGATCAAGGACCAGTTTGGCCTTAGCCGTCTAAAACACGCGTTTACCGGCGGCGAGGCCATCGGCGAAGATACGTTTATCTTCTATCGCGCCCTTGGTATCAAACTGCGCCAGCTTTACGGCCAGACCGAAAGCAGCGCATTCAACGCCATTCAGGCAGCAGGCGAGGCGCGTTTGCACACGGTCGGCAAGCCGCTTCCAGGTGTCGAGGTGAAAATTGCCGATGATGGTGAAATCATGTTGCAATCCGACAGCATTTTCGCTGGCTATTTCAACAACGAAAAAGCCACCGCCGAGGCTTTCCGTGATGGTTGGTTCCTGACCGGTGATGCGGGTTATCTTGAGGATGACGGGCATCTGGTGGTGCTGGGTCGTGTTTCCGAAGTGGTCCACACAAAAAGCGGTGAACGTTATGTGCCTAACTACATCGAAAACCGTTTGAAATTCAGCCCCTACATCAAGGATGCCGCCGTTGTCGGTGCAGGCCTCGATGAGCTGACCGCAATGGTATGCGTAGATGCCGAGGCCGTGGGCCACTGGGCCGAAGTAAACGCGGTGCCTTATGTATCTTACGCGGACCTGTCGCAACGCCCCGAAGTGGCCGAATTGCTGGACGAAGCCTTTAAACGGGTCAACAAAGCCCTGACCGAAGGCTTGCAACTGCATCGTTTTGTGTCTTTGCACAAAGAGTTTGACCCCGATGACGGTGAAATCACGCGAACGCGCAAATTGCGCCGGAAAGTAGTCGAGGAGCGGTACGCGCCGGTTATCGAGGCACTTTATGACGGCTCCAAAGATGTGCACCTAAAAGCAGTAGTAACATATGAAACAGGCGAAACAGGGTCCGTTGAACGGACACTGCTCGTGCGGGAGGTATAAATGGACTGGATATTTTTAGGAGAACTAACGATAAACGGTGCCCTTACGGGGTTATTGTATTCACTGGTCGCGATCGGGCTTGTCCTGATTTACAAATCATCCGCTGTGCCCAACCTTGCCCAAGGCGCGTTGACGATGATGGGGGCCTATGTGGTCCTCGCGTTCTCGCATAATCTGGGCTGGTCGCTGTGGATTTCCATTCCGCTTGCTGTCGTTATCATGTTCTTCGTGGGCATGGGCATCGAAAGGGTCGCGTTGCGGCGCTTGGCCGGTCGTCCGATTGTGATGATCCTTATGATGACAATGGGCCTCGATATCTTCTTGCGCGGCACAACCCTTGCGATTTGGGGCGGAACTTCGCGTTCAATGAATTTAGGGGTTAGTTACAATCCGTTTTTCGTCGGGGACATGCTGCTTAGCCGTATTCATATGGTTGGCGCGGCTGTAGCGATTGCGCTGTTCATCGGCTTTATGGTGTTCTTCCGCACCCGCATGGGCATCCGCCTGCGGGCGATTTCGGATGATTATCTCGCCTCCTGGTCCGTCGGTATTTCGGTTGAAAGGGGGGTTGGCCTTTCCTGGGGGCTGGCCTCGATCGTCGCCGTCGCAACCGGTGTGATCTGGGGCGAGGTTCAGGGCGTGGATCAATCGCTTTCGATTCTGCTTCTAAAAGGGTTGACCGTTGCCGTTTTGGGCGGGCTGGACAGTATTTTCGGCGCCATCGTGGCGGGGATTATTCTGGGCGTGCTTGAAAGTGTCGGTTCGTTCTACCTCGACCCGATTGTCGGAGGGGGTAGCCGCGATCTTATCGTCGCCGGTGTGCTTATCCTGACAGTGATGATCCGCCCTCACGGCCTGTTTGGCCGTCACGATATCGAAAGGATTTAAGTTATGTTTTACCGTCTTTCCGGCGTACACCACAGCAGCTACAAATCTGACAGAAAAATGTTCCCCGTGCCTGCCGACCGCAACCTTGTTGTGTTCCTCTTGATACTTGGAATTGCCGCGCCTTTCCTGGTCCCATCGCTATATCTTAACAGCTACATGCTACCATGGCTGATCTGGACTGCGGCGGTACTTGGCCTTAATCTGGTGACAGGGTGGGCTGGACAGCTGCACCTTGGATACGCTGCCGTCATGGCGGTAGGGGCCTATTCCGCAGTGCATGCCGCCAAATTCGGCATCCCGTGGGAGTTCGCTTTGCTAATCGGCGGGCTGGCCTCGTCAGTTATCGGCAGTCTGTTTGCCTTCACGGCGTTGCGGGTTAAGGGGCTGTATCTGGCGCTAACAACCTTGGCGATGCAGTTTGTCATGGATTGGGTGCTTACGCACTCGCCGGCGATCTCGGGTGGCTCACACGCGTCGTTGCAATCGCCGACTTTTGCGCTGCTTGGACAGAAAATCACCTCGGATGCAGGGTTATATTACGTCGCCTTGGGCTGGTGTGTCCTGGTTACGATCTTCATGCTTAACCTGAAACGTACCGGACTAGGCCGTGCCTTGGTCGCCGTACGCGAAAAGGATTTCGCGGCGGCTATTCTGGGTGTGAACAGCTTTTACTACAAAGTTGTAGCCTTCGCGGCCTCTTCGTTCATCGCAGGCGTAACCGGTGCAATCCTTGTCGCCACGTTCTATTTCCTCGCCGCCCCCGAACAGTTCGCCGTAAACGTTTCCATTCAGGTTTTGGCCATGGTTATAATCGGCGGTCTTGGCAGTATTATCGGCAGCTATCTGGGGGCCGCCTTGATCCTGCTTGTTCCCGGTATCGTGAACAAGATATTCTCGGGTGGTGCAGACGTTATCGGACTGAATCTGGGTATTGAAACGCTTGCCCACATCCCGAACGCTGCCTACGGAGCCCTAATCGTGATCTTCCTGATGGTAGAGCCGCTGGGGCTGGGAAAACTCTATGCCAATGTCAGGGATTACCTGATGGTTTGGCCTTTTGATCAACTCAAGAAGTAAGGTTAGACATGGCACAGAATGAAACCCGCCAAGACGATATGATCCTGTCGTTGAACAGTATCGAAGTTCTGTACGATTCCGTGCTTCTGGCAATCAAAGGGGTCTCGATCGAGGTTCCCCGCGGTGGCATGATCGCGTTGCTTGGTTCAAACGGCGCAGGAAAAAGTACCACTCTGAAAGCAATCAGTGGCTTGTTGAAGTCCGAGCGCGGCAAGGTAAGTCGTGGTGAAATTCGCTTCGACGGTAATCTGATTGGCGATTTTTCGCCCCAAGACCGCGTAGCGATGGGTATTTGCCATGTAATCGAAGGGCGGCGGGTGTTTGAACACCTTACACCTGACGAAAACCTTGATGCAGCCGCACCAATGTCGATGTCTCGCAGCGAGATGGCTTCCGAAAAAGAGCGGATGTATGAATACTTCCCGCGATTGGCTGAACGCAAATCCTCGCAATCCGGGTATCTTTCGGGCGGCGAGCAACAGATGCTGGCGATTGCCCGCGCATTGATGACGCAACCACGTCTATTGATGCTCGACGAACCCAGCCTCGGGCTCGCGCCTTTTCTGGTTACCGAGATTTTCGGGATCATTCAGCGCATTAATAAAGAAGAGGGCCTGTCAGTTCTGTTGGTCGAACAAAACGCAATAGCCGCGCTAGAAATCGTTTCGCACGGGTATTTAATCGAAAATGGTCGTGTGGTCATGCACGACACCGCCGAGGATCTGAAGAAAAATTCAGACATCCAAGAATTTTATCTTGGCGGCGGCGAAGGCAAGAACTTCCATGACATCAAGCACTACAGCAGAAGGAAGCGCTGGCTAAGCTAAGGCTTGCCCCGTTTTAAGTTTAACAGAGGAGGAACTACCGAATGAAACTAACTACTTATACCAAACATCTGGCCGCTGTCGCTGCCGTGGGGGTCGCCAGTATGTCGCCCGCGCTTGCGGCCGAGGACACAATCAAGTTTGGCCTGTGCTATGACCTCAGCAAGTCATATACATTCGTGTCGCCACAAGTTTCGCAGGCCGCAATGGACCTTGCAACGTTGGTTAACGCGAAGGGCGGCATTGGTGGCCACCCTGTTGAAATCATCGTTCAGGATCACGGCAACGAGCCACAGCGTGGCATCGAATGCTACGAGCAGCTTAAGCGCGATGGCGTGCATGTGTTTGACATGCTGTCCACTCCGGTATCGATTGCGGTTCTGCCACGGATCACGAAAGACAAGAACATTCTGATTCAGTCTCTGGTTGGCCGTGGCGACGCTGTGGACGGTTCTGTGTTCACGCAGGTTTTCCCAGTTGGACCTACATATTGGGGGCAGGTTGCAAACGACGTCTCCTTTATCAAAGATCAAAGCGGTGGTGATCTTAGCGGAGTGAAAATCGGTTTTGCATATCTTGACTACCCATTCGGTCAAGAGCCGATCGAAATTCTGAAAACACTGGCCGAAACCGAAGGTTTTGATCTTCAGCTTTACCCCGTGCCTCTTCCGGGTAACGATCAGGCCAGTGTCTGGACAAATGTTCGCCGTAACAAGCCTGACTATGTGATCGCATGGCTACTGGCCGGTGGTCACGTTGTTGCCGCCAAGGAAATGCAGCGTAATGGCTTCCCGATCAACAGATACCTTTCAGTTAACTGGCTGAACGAAGTCGATATCAACAATATCGGCGCTGAAGCTGCCACGGGTATCATGCGCGGCACAAACGTTGCCGGTGGTCAGGATCTTCCGATCATTCAGGAAATCATTACCGAGGTTTACGGTAACGGTAACGGGGCTGGTGACGTCAATAATCTGAATGACGTGTACTACAACACTGGTCTGGCCATCTATTCATCCGCATTCGAGGCAGCTCGCCTTGCGGTCGAACAGAACGGTTTCCCGGTGACAGCCGAGTCCATGAAAGCCGGTTACGAAAGCATTGTTGATTTTGACGCGAACGGTCTGTTTGCGCCAATCACAGTGACAGCTGACGACCACGGCGGCGGCGGTAAAACCCGCGTTGAAATGTGGGACGGAACAACCTGGGTTCCACAACAGGACTGGACCGCAGCGTATACAGACTTGATCTGGAGCGTTGTTCGTGAAAGCTCTGCCGGCTTCACAGTCGAGTAAGAAAAGCGGCCGGGGGAGCGATTTCCCCGGCCCCACCACTACCCCATCGGGTCAAGCCCGGACATGATTTCCCCCCAACCTGTATTCCAAGGATATTCCATGACTGCCAATCCTATCGACCTTACCGTTGAAAACGGGGTGGCGACTGTTTCTATCAATCGTCCCGAGCGCAAGAATGCCCTGTCCGTAGCGGCAACAAACGGGTTGACAGATGCATGGGAAAGGATCGAAGCCGATCCTGAAATCCGTGTAGTAATTCTGACTTCGGCGGATTGTGGTATATTTAGTGCCGGAATGGACCTGAAAGAAGCGGCCCAGATCGCGAGCGAAGAGGGTGTTGATATCCTATCAAAAATGCGCGATCCGTTCCACGACCAGATGCGCGCCTGTTCAAAACCTATTATCGCGGCGATGACCGGGTCCTTGATGGCGGGTGGCATGATGCTAACCCTGATGTGTGATCTTCGCGTTGGCCTGAAGGGCACCAAGGTTGGCATTACCGAGGTCAAAATCGGCCGTGGTTCGCCTTGGGCGGCCCCCGCGTTATCCATGTTACCACAAGCAATCCTGATGGAGATCGTGCTGACAGGCAACCTGATGCCTATCGAGCGCTTGCACGATTACGGCTTTACCAATTACCTCGAAGATACCCCCGACGCAGTGCGCGCACGCGCCCTTGAACTGGCGACCCATATCGCCTCTTGCGCGCCACTTTCTGTGGTTGCGGCCAAAGGCAGCGTCCGTGCGACGATGGATTTAGGCTGCACCGCCGGCTTGGAAGAAGGCAAACGCTTGCACGCAGGTGTATATTCCAGCCAAGACGCCATTGAAGGCCCCCGTGCCTTTGCCGAAAAACGCCCGCCGGCTTGGCAGGGAAAATAAAGGAACCGCCGTCATGTCCGATCTTATGAGCTTTACGGTTGAAAACGGTGTTGGCATACTGCGCTTCACCCAACCCGAGCGCCGCAACCCCTATAGCATTGAATTTGTCGATGCCCTTGTCACCATGCTAAATGCAGCGCAGGCCGATGATACCGTGCGCGCGGTTGTTATGACCGGTGGGGATTATTTCAGCAGCGGTGGTGACCTTGTCGGCTTCCAAACCGAAATCGCCAAAGGGGCGCGGGCAACGTATAATATGGTCGATAAAGTCCATTCTGGCGGTAGGGCAGCTTATAACTTCAACAAGCCCCTGATCGCGGCTGTAAACGGTGTCGCTTATGGCGCGGGCATGAGCCTCGCCCTATCTGCCGATGTTATCGTTGCTGCCGAAGATGCCCGCTTTTGCGAGGTGTTCTCCAAGGTCGGCGGATGTCCAGACACGGGCTCTAGCTGGCTGCTACAACAACGTATAGGTGCTGGAGCTGCCCGATTGCTGATCCTGACAGGCCGCGAGATTTCCGGCAGCACAGCCCATCAAATGCGCGTGGTCGAAGAATGCGTCCCCGCCGATCAAACCGAGGCGACAGCCATTGCATTGGCCACCGAAATGGCGGCAAACCCGATGTTCGGAATGGAGAGCTGCAAACGGGTCATGCGCGAAGTGGCTGAATGTTCGTATGAAGAGGCGCTGGAAATCGAGTGCCGCGCCCAAACAATCCTGCTTGGTGCCCATGACTTCCCCGAAGCCATGCGGGCCTTTTCCCAGAAACGTAAACCCGAATTCCGCGACTGCTGAAATTCCGTGCGGTCCATTTACAATCCTGAAGGAGAACACGCATGAAGGTGCTTGTACCTGTTAAACGCGTCATCGACTATAACGTGAAAGCCCGTGTCAAAGCAGACGGCAGCGGTGTCGATCTGGCCAATGTTAAAATGTCGATGAACCCGTTCGACGAGATCGCGGTTGAAGAAGCCATTCGCCTGAAAGAGGCCGGTAAAGTCGAGGAGATCATTGTGGTTTCCATTGGCATCAAACAGGCCCAAGAAACGCTGCGTACAGCCCTTGCTATGGGGGCTGATCGCGCAATTCTGGTGGTTGCCGCAGACGATGTGCATCAAGACATCGAGCCGCTGGCGGTTGCCAAAATCCTGAAAGCTATTGTGGATGAAGAACAGCCCGGCCTTGTTCTTGCAGGCAAACAGGCGATTGATAACGACATGAACGCCACCGGCCAGATGCTTTCAGCGTTGCTTGGATGGTCGCAAGGCACATTCGCCTCGGAACTGGTTATCGACGGTGACAGTGCCATCGTGACCCGTGAAGTTGACGGTGGTTTGCAAACCATCAAAGTTGCGATGCCCGCCATCATCACCGTTGATCTGCGCCTGAATGAACCGCGTTATGCAAGCCTGCCCAACATTATGAAGGCCAAGCGCAAACCGCTTGATGAGAAGTCGGCGGCGGATTACGGCGTTGATGTTACACCGCGCCTTCAGGTGGTTTCGACCACTGAACCGGCGACACGCGCCGCTGGTGTTATCGTTGGCTCGGTTGACGAGCTCGTTGCTAAACTCAAAGAAGCGGGGACTGTATAATGGCTGTTCTACTACTGGCCGAAGTTACCAACGGCGAATTGGCATTTGACGCCACGGCCAAGGCCGTCACTGCCGCGGCATCTCTGGGCGACATCACCGTTTTATGCTGTGGCGCAAGCGCTGCCGCCGCAGGTGACGCAGCTGCCAAAATCGCCGGAGTTTCCAACGTTCTGGTTGCCGAGGACCCCTCGCTTAACCACCGCCTTGCGGAACCGACGGCGGCGCTGATCGTCTCGCTCGCCGATAGCTTTGAACACATTGTTGCCCCCTCCACGAGCGACGCGAAAAACGTCATGCCTCGCGTTGCAGCTTTGTTGGATGTGATGGTGATTTCAGACGTATCCGGTGTGGTCGATGGCAATACGTTCGAGCGGCCGGTCTATGCTGGCAATGCGGTGCAGACCGTCAAATCGCTGGATGCAACGAAGGTTATCACCTTCCGCACCTCGACGTTCGACGTGGCTGCCACTGGTAACTCCGCCCCGATTGATACGGCTTCGGCTGCTGATAATCCGGGCTTGTCCGAATGGGTCGAAGACAAGGTTGCCGCCAGCGACCGCCCCGAGTTGACCAGCGCAGGCGTGGTTGTATCGGGCGGACGTGGCGTTGGCTCCGAGGAAAACTTCGCACTGATCGAAAAGCTTGCCGATAAACTTGGTGCAGCTGTTGGGGCGTCCCGTGCGGCGGTCGATAGTGGCTATGCCCCGAATGACTGGCAGGTTGGCCAAACCGGTAAAGTTGTGGCACCCGACCTTTATATCGCCGTCGGTATTTCCGGCGCAATCCAGCACCTCGCGGGGATGAAGGATAGTAAGGTGATCGTGGCCATCAACAAAGATGAAGAGGCCCCGATCTTCCAGATCGCCGATTTCGGTCTGGTGGCGGATCTGTTCGACGCGGTGCCGGAACTGACAGAAAAACTTTAACCAGATTGGGATGAAAGGAAACAAAGAATGCCAAACGAAACTATACTTATCCGCAGGCTGGTCGCCGCAAAATTCGATACGCGAAACTTTGCACTCGCATTAGCCGGCTCGATGATCATCGCACTATCGGCACAAATCAGCGTGCCAATGTTCCCCGTGCCAATGACGTTGCAAACCCTCGCGATTTCCATAATTGGCCTGACCTTTGGGGCGCGATTAGCGGGTGTAACCCTGTTGTTATACCTAGCTGAAGGCGCGTTCGGACTGCCTGTTTTTGCAAATGGCGGTGCTGGCATCCTCAAACTGGTCGGGCCAACAGCCGGGTTTTTGTGGGGGTTCGCCGGAATGGCATTCCTGACCGGCTGGATGGTTGAAAACGGTTTTTCACGTGGAACATACCGCATGTTCTTCGCGGCCCTTATTCCTGCTGCGCTGCTATATATACCGGGGGTTTTGGGCCTGTACGGCTTTACGCCGCTTGATTTGACGGGCGCATTCAAGGTAGGCGCACTGCCCTTCCTCGTTGGTGATGTTATTAAATCGATACTTGCAGCCATGGTTGTTACCGGAGGCTGGACGCTGTTGAAAAAAGCCAAAAGTAACGGTTAATAAAATCCGCGTCCAGCCTTTCGAAGCAAGGAAAGGCTGGACGCTATTCATTCAGAAGGATTGCGCCAAGCGAACGCCTTCATTGATGGCCCGAAGCGCATCCAGTTCCGAGGCTTCTTTAGCCCCCCCGATCACCGTTGCACCAATCCCCTTCTGCTCAAGGGCATCCAGTAACGAGCGCTCGGACTCCTGACCACTGCACAAGACGATTGTATCTGCAGCGATTACCTCGGGCTTTCCATCCAGCGTGATGTGCAGGCCTGCGTCGTCGATCCCTTCGTAGGAAACCCCTGCTCGCATCTCCACGCCGTGTTTGCGCAAGGCGTTGCGAAGGATCCAGCCCGTTGACACACCCAGCGTTTTCCCGGGTTTGTCGGATTTACGTTGCAGAACCGTCACCTGTCTCGCACTTGAAACCGCACCCAACGGGTCGCCGTTCAATGCGCCGGGTGTGGTGAATTTTTCATCCACACCCCAAGTGCTGTAAAATTCGGCGTCTGGTTGGGCTGGAAGCGTTACCAGATATTCGGCCACATCAAAGCCGATACCCCCTGCCCCGATAACCGCGACCCTTTTCCCTGCAGTGATTTCACCTGACAGAATTTGTGCATAGGTGGCGACTTTGGGATGATCGACGCCCGGGATTTTTGGAATTCGCGGGGTTACGCCGGTTGCAATAACCACATGGTCGAATTCTTTCAGATCATCGACGCTTGGGCGGGTGTTCAGCTTAAACGTCACCCCGTTCTTACGCATATTGTTCTTGAAAAACCGCAAGGTCTCGTCAAATTCGTCTTTACCAGGTGCTGCGCTGGCCAGATTCAACTGACCGCCCAGTTTATCGCTACCCTCGAAAAGAGTCACCCCGTGGCCCAGCCAGCTCGCCTCGGCAGCGGTAGCCATGCCAGCCGCACCACCCCCGACAACCGCAATGCTTTTGGGAACGTCAACTGGGGTGTTGCGGAACTCGGTTTCATGTCCGGCGCGTGGATTGACGAGACATCCCGCGACCTTTTCCGAGAAAATATAATCCAGACATGCCTGATTACAGGCAATACAAGTATTGATCTCGTCTGCCCTGCCCTCACGGGTTTTACGCACAAAATGCGGGTCGGCCAGCATCGGGCGGGCCATGGAAATCAGATCGGCGTCACCGCTAACCAGAATATCTTCGGCCAGATCAGGGGTGTTGATCCGGTTCGAGGCGACGACCGGAATCGAAACCGCTTGCTTAATGTTCGAGGGCGCTCCACGCCATGCGCCGCGCGGCACTGGGTAAGCAATGGTCGGCACGCGGGCCTCGTGCCAGCCGATACCGGTGTTCAACATATCGGCCCCTGCCGCCTCGATCTTTTGGGCAAGCGCTATGATTTCTTCGGTAGGTGCGCCGTTTTCAATCAAGTCGGCCGCCGATATCCGGTAGATAATCATGAAATCCGGCCCGCAACGCTGGCGCACAGCTTTTACAACCTCGATAGGAAAGCGGTGGCGATTTTCCACACTGCCGCCCCATTCATCTGTGCGTTTGTTGGTGTGGGGAACGGTGAATTCGTTCAGCAAATACCCTTCCGAGCCCATGATCTCGACACCGTCGAACCCCGCAGCCTGCGCGTTGGCCGAGGCCGATGCGAAATCCTCAATGGTGCGCAAAATATCCGCACCCGTCATTTCGCGGGGCACAAACCGGTTAATCGGTGCCCGAATCGGTGACGGTGCAACGCAGCCTTCGATCTTGGCGTAGCGTCCTGCATGCAGGATTTGTGCACAAATCAACGAACCCTCTGCATGAACCGCGTCGCAGATGGGCGTCAGCTTCAACGCCTCTTCGGCATCGTCCATACGAGGGCCTTCAGAATCCATCACCCCATCGGCGTTAGGGGAAAATCCACCCGTTATGGCCAACGCCACCTCGCCACGCGCACGTTCCACATAAAATGCGGTTTGCTTGGTGATCGGATCATCCTCGGATTCGAGGCGCGTATGCATTGACCCCATAATTACCCGATTGCGTAACTCAAATGCCCCCACCCGCAAAGGCGAGAGTAATCTGTCGTATTTTCCAGTCGATGCCGAATTAGTCTGCTGACGTACCATTTCTTTCTTCCTTTCATGCTTGATTAGCTTTCTAACATTTGTTAGGTTTTTTGGAAAGACAGAATCCATCGCTCTCGTAGGACAATATATTATGCAATTTCAGCCAACCGAAGATCAGAAGGCATTTCGTGATGCAGCAACCCGTTTCGCGAGTGAACGACTAGCACCAACCTATCAGGAACGGGCTAGCGGCCACACGTTCGACCGCGACCTAATTCGCGAGATGGGGTCCGTGGGTCTGATCGGAATGGATCTGCCAGAGGAATTTGGGGGCATGGGCGAAACGGCGGTAACGGCGGGGCTGATTACAGAACAAATCGCCTATGCTGATTTCAACGCCAGTTATGTGCAGCTTTTGGGTTCGTTAATGGGCGGCATGGTCGCGCAGCACGCCTCAAAGGATATTGCGGCCGAATGGGTTCCGAAAGTGATTTCCGGTGACGCATTGATTGGGCTTGGTCTGACCGAACCACGTGGAGGTTCTGACGCGGCGAGCCTGCAACTTAAGGCCGTGAAAGACGGCAAAGGGTGGCGGTTGAGCGGCGAAAAAACCTCGATGAGTTTTGCCTCGCAGGCCGATGCTGCCGTGGTTTTTGCCCGCACTGGCGGGCCCGGCAATAATTCACGCGGGGTTAGCGCCTTTTTCGTTGACCTGACCTCCGAGGGGATAACCCGCACGCATTTCAACGACATCGGCACCAAGCCTGTCGGGCGTGGTTCGGTGTTTTTTGACGATGTTTATGTGCCGGATGAAAACATGATGGCCGAGCAAGACCGCGCCTTTGGCAGCATTATGGCCGGTTTCGATTTCAGCCGCGCGTTGATCGGGCTGGAATGTATCGGTGCCGCGCAGGCCTCGGTTGATGAAACCTGGGCCTATGTCCAGGAGCGCGAAGCTTTTGGCGCACCCTTGGTACAATATCAGGGCGTCAGCTTCCCGATTGCGGAGGCCGAGACCCAGCTAACCATGATGCGCCAGCTTTGCTATTATACGCTGAACCTTCGGGATTCCGAAATCCCCCATACGTCACAAGCCGCCATGTGCAAATGGTACCTGCCAAAAACCTGCTGCGAGATCATTCATCAATGTCTGATCCTGCACGGCCATTACGGCTACACCACCGACCTGCCGCACCATCAGCGCTATAATGACGTGCTGGGCCTGCAAATCGGCGACGGAACAGCGCAAATCCAGAAACTGGTGATTGCCCGTGAAAAAGTCGGCCCCGTGGCTCTGCAATACAAAAAGAAAGCAGGTGCAAAATGAGCCTACCCGTAACCGCAAGCATCGAGGGCAATGTCGGTATCATCGAACTTAGTCGCCCCGAGAAGTTCAACTGCCTTTCCCTTGAGGTGCAAGAATTAATCGGGGCGGCTAGGGTGAAATTCGAAGCCAGCCGCGAAGTGCGGGCCATTTTGATCCGCGCACAGGGCAAACATTTTTGCACTGGTGCTGACCTGACCGAGGTCAAAGGCAAGCTTCAGGATCCGGTCGCGCTTGACCATTTCATCGGCTACGGCATGGATGGATTGCGCGCCCTTGAACAAAGCCCCCTCCCCGTTATCGTTGCGGTGCAGGGTCTCTGTCTGGCGGGTGGAATTGAACTAATGCTGTCGGCGGATGTCTGTTTTGCCGCTGAAACCGCGCAGTTCGGCGACCAGCACGCGCAGTTCGGCTTGATCCCTGGCTGGGGCGGCAGTCAACGTCTGACACGCGTTATGGGCCTGCGCCGCGCCCTTGATCTGATGTTCTCGGCCCGTTGGTTGAAGGCGGACGAGGCGAAAGAAGCGGGGCTTGTTAACTATATCGTGCCGGATGCGGATTTGCATAAGGCCGCGCAGGAATACTGCCAGACCATCGCCACCCGCTCGCGGCCCGGTATCGCCGAAATGAAGCGCATCGCGCGCGAAGGGGCGGATATGACGATTGACCAATCAATGCGCCTAGAACGCGACGCCGCTGTGCGCGCCCTACCCGGTGCGGATGTAGCCGAAGGCATTGACGCCTTCGAAAATCGCCGCACCCCCGATTTTAAAGCTTAGGAGGCCCTCATGGATTTCAATCTGAATGACGAACAACGCCAGATTTATGAATATGGCGGGCAACTGGCCCAAAGCTATGACAACGATTATTGGCTTGAACACGCGCGGGCGCATAAGTTTCCAAAGGAAATGTTCCAGCAGATCGCCGACGACGGTTTTCTAGGCATCATGGTTCCCGAAGAATATGGCGGTGCCGGCCTTGGCATGACCGAAATGTCCCTGTTTATGGAGGGGACCTCGAACCACGGCATTCCGTTGCTGATGATGGTGGTGGGGCCGACAATGTCGATGGCCCATCTGGGCAGCCACGGCACCGATTATCACAAAAAAGAGCTGTTGCCAGCCGCCTGTAAGGGCGACATCCAGTTCTGCTTTGCAATCACCGAACCGGGCGCAGGTAGCAACTCGATGAAAACCAAGACCTTTGCAAAGGCGGATGGCAAAGGGTTCCGGTTGACGGGCGAAAAAACCTTTATCACCGGCGCAGATGTGTCGGATTATTGCCTTGTGGTAGCCCGCACAACGCCGCACGATCAGGTTCAGAAAAAGACCGACGGATTTACCCTGTTTGTGGTGGACCTAAAGAAAAAAGGCGTTGATTTGCAGCGCGTGAAAATTTCGATTCCGCTGCCCGAAGAACAGTTCACCATCTTCTTTGATGACGTAGAACTAAGCGCCGATGATGTAGTTGGCGAGGTCGGCAAGGGTTTCGATATCCTGTTCGACTCACTTAACCCCGAACGGATCATTCTGGGCGCATTATGTTGCGGCGTCGGGCGTTTTGCGCTAAACAAGGCCACCGATTACGCGTCGGAACGCGAGGTGTTCGGCCAACCTATCGGCGCACATCAAGGCGTGCAACACCCGCTGGCCAAGGCCTATACTAACATCGAACTGGCCAGCCTGATGACCCGCCGCGCTGCGTGGGAATTCGACAATAATCTGCCCGCCGGTGCCAGCTCTAACATGGCGAAGTACGCCGCCGCCGAGGCTGGAATCGAGGCAGTAGACGCCGCCCTGCAAGCGCATGGCGGATCAGGCTTTACCGAAGATACCGGCATTTACGAAATGTACCCGCTGATGCGACTGCTACGCACCGCCCCCGTGAACCGCGAGTTGGGTCTTAGCTATATCGGAAATAAAGTCATGGGCTTGCCACGATCTTACTAACACAAAACGGCCCAAGAGGAGTTACAGAAATGGAATTTGGATTACAGTACCGCCGCCCCGACGCGTTTGACAAGCTGGACGCAAAAAGCTGGAGCCCCTTTGAGCTGGCCCCTATGGACGAGGTTCGCCGCGTTCAAGAGGAAAAGCTGGTCGCACAGATGGCCTACTTGAAAGAGAACTCGGATTTTTATCGCGATATGCTAGCCGACGCCGGTGTGGATTTCGACGATATCCGCAGTATTGAGGACCTGCAAAAGGTGCCCTGCACGTTTAAAACCGACGTTCGTGAAAGTCTTGCGGCCAGCAAACCTTTCGGGCGGCATCTTGCGGCTGATATGCGCGATGTAGTCCAGATGCAGGCGTCATCCGGCACGACGGGCAGCCCCTCTTATGTGGCCCTAACGGAGGCAGATGTGGAAATGTGGCACGAGATGTCCGCCCGCTGTTTCTTTGCCAACGGCATTCGCCCGGGTGATATGGTGTTACACGGTTTTTCGCTAGCGAAGGGCTTTGTTGGCGGCATTCCTGTCATGCAAGCGCTGCAATATATGGGTGCGATTGATGTGCCTATCGGGGCCGATGGCGGCGCGGATCGCCTGTTGCGCGCCTGTGCCGACACCCGCCCCCGCTGTATCGTTGGTGCACCGAACTTTGTGCTGCACTTGGCCGAAAAAGCCGAGGAAATCCTTGGGGTCAAGGCTTCAGAGCTGGGGGTCGAGCGGGTTATCGTTGGCGGCGAACCGGGCGGCGGCATCCCTGCCATTCGCGACCGCATCGAGGAACTCTGGGGTGCGAAATGTTGCGAAATGCTGGGTGGCACCGATTTGGGCATGGCCTATTGGGCCGAATGTGACGAACAAAACGGCATGCATATGGTCAACATGGACCACATCATAACCGAGCTGCTGGACCCCGAAACCGGCAACATCATTCCCTTCACCCACGGCGCAAAAGGC
The DNA here is from genome assembly GCA_002162875.1 of Rhodobacterales bacterium 52_120_T64. Lineage (GTDB taxonomy): Bacteria > Pseudomonadota > Alphaproteobacteria > Rhodobacterales > Rhodobacteraceae > NORP23. The sequence continues at coordinate 84,799 of MABA01000018.1, forward strand.
GAAATGATCTATACCGCCATCAGCCGTGAAGCGAGCCCGATGCTACGTTTTCGGTCGGGAGATTATATAGAGGTTCTGGCAACCGAATGCGCCTGCGGGCGTACCGGCCCAAAAATTCGCTGCATAGGTCGAACCGATGATATGTTGATCGTTCGGGGCGCAAATGTCTTCCCTTCGGCCATTCACAGCATCGTTAACGATATGCTTCCCGAAACCAACGGGATTATGCGTGTTGTCGCCGATTTTGACGGCCACACCACACAAGGCGCGCTGAAAGTTATCGTCGAACGGGGGCCAGCGCGCGCACCCGCAGACGACGACGCGCTGAAATCACAAATCGAGACCCGCTTGCGCGATGCCTTGGTTTTCAAGGCCAATGTTACCATCGTCGCAGCGGACACGTTTGAAAAACCGGGTGCCGCAAAGGTTGCCCTAACCCTCAGAAAATTTCCGGACCTGTCATGACCCAGTTGAAAACCACAATTAATACCAGCTCAGAAGAGTTTCTGGCCAATGAGGCCTCTTACCAACAGAAGTTGGACGAGCTGCATACACTGCGCCGCTCGCAGCGCGTTGGTGGGCCACAAAAATCCCGCGACCGCCATATCGACAAAGGCAAAATGCTGCCGCGCGAACGCGTGGAGCGGCTGGTTGACCCCGGCACACCATTTCTTGAACTTGGCGATCTGGCGGGTTTGGGCAAATATGACGGTGTGCCACCGGGTGCCAGCATCATCACCGGCATTGGTGTGATCGAGGGTCGGCAGTGCATGATTATCGCCAATGATGCCACGGTTAAGGGCGGCACATATTTTGGCGCTACCTGCAAAAAACACGTCCGCGCGCAACGTATCGCATGGCAGAACCGTCTACCGGTTATCACGCTGGTTGATAGCGGCGGTGCGTTTCTACCTGAAATCGCCAGCATCTTTCCTGATGAGGGCCAGTTCGGCAGTATTTTCCACAATCAAGTCGGCATGTCCGGTGATGGCATCCCGCAAATTGCCGTCGTTATGGGGCCATGCACGGCAGGTGGTGCCTATATTCCCGCGCTTTGTGACGAGGTGGTCATCGTGCGCGGGCAAGGTTTCATGTACCTCGGCGGGCCGGAACTGACCTTCGCCGCAACTGGCGAAGAGGTCGATGCCGAAACGCTTGGCGGGGGTAAAATGCACAGCTCCGTTTCCGGTGTGACGGACCATCTGGCCGAGGATGACGCCCACGCGCTGTCCATCACCCGCCAGATCGTCTCTCATCTGGGCGAACTACCACAGCCTCGTAAAACCCCGGCAGCGGCGGTCCCTCCGGCCCTGCCAGTCGAGGAAATCCACGGCATTGTCAGCCGCGACGTCAAGGTGCCAACCGACAACCGCGAAATCGTCGCCCGCCTTGTGGACGGCAGCGAGTTTCACGAATTCAAACCTATGTATGGCGACACATTGATGACCGGATGGGCGCGCATCCACGGCCATGAGGTTGGCATCCTCGCCAATACCGGCGTACTGTTCGTCGAGGCGGCATTGAAAGCCACGCATTTCATCAACCTGTGTGTCCAACGCGATATTCCGCTGGTGTTTCTGGCAGATGTTAACGGATTTATGGTTGGCCGCGAGGTCGAACAGGCCGGCATCGCCAAGGCCGGCGCCAAGATGATTACCGCCATGTCCTCCGCAAGGGTGCCGAAATATACGGTGATTACCGGCGGGGCTTACGGCGCAGGGTATTTGGCCATGCTGGGCCGCCCGTTCCAACCCGACGCGATGTTTGCATGGCCCTCGGGGCGTTCTGCGATCATGGGACCGGATCAAGCCGCAAGTGTATTGGCGCAAGTGCGGGCGCAAATTATGGCGAGGGATGGCAAAACATGGACCCCCGAGGAAGAAGAAGCCTTCAAAGCCCCTGTTCGCAAGGAATACGAGGATTTTCAGGGGGCTTACAACTTTGCTTCGAACCTGTGGATCGACAATGTAATCGAACCGTCCGAAACCCGCGATGTACTGGCGTTGCTGCTTGATGTGGCCTCGCGACGACCCAAAGTTGAAACCAATTTCGGCGTGTTCCGGTTCTAAGGATAGTATCATGCAAATCAAAACATTGCTTATAGCAAACCGTGGTGAAATCGCTTGCCGCATTGCCCGCACCGCCCGTGCATTGGGGATCACCCCCGTCGGTGTCCATTCCGAGGCGGACGCGAACGCACTACATGTGCGCGAGATCGGGCGCTCGATCCTGATTGGCGCGGGTCCGGCCAGTGAAAGCTACCTGAAAATCGACGCGGTGATTGATGCCGCCAAACGGGCGGGGGCGGATGCGATCCACCCCGGTTACGGCTTTCTGGCTGAAAACCCCGAATTCGCCCAAGCAGTCGAGGATGCCGGAATGGTATTCGTCGGCCCCACCGCCGATACGTTGGACCGTTTTGGCGACAAGGCCAGCGCCAAAGAGGCCGCGATTGCCGCCAACGTTCCGGTTGTTGCCGGTGTCGCCGGTGCGAAATCCGACCCCGATGAAATCGCGGCTGCCGTGCGTGAAATGGGCTTTCCCGTTTTGCTTAAAGCGGTTGGCGGTGGCGGCGGACGTGGCCAGCGTCTGGTCGAATCCGACGCCACCTTAAAACAAGACATCGAGGGCGCGCTGCGCGAGGCAAAATCCACCTTTGGTTCCGAGGGTATGCTGCTTGAACGCTTCCTCCCCGAGGCCCGCCACGTCGAGGTCCAGATCGCTGGTGATGGCGCAGGCCACGTCGTGCATCTGTTTGAGCGCGACTGCACCTTACAACGCCGCCACCAAAAAGTGATCGAGGAGGCCCCCGCATGGGGCTTGCCACGCGACCTGCTGGACAAAATCGCCGCCGACTCGGTCCGATTGGGCGAAAGCCTGAATTATCGCGGCTTGGGAACGGTCGAGTTTCTAGTTGCAGGCGACGAATACTTCTTCCTCGAAGTTAATCCGCGCATTCAGGTCGAACACCCAGTAACCGAGGCCATTACCGGCCTTGATCTGGTCGCGCTGCATTTGCGGATCGCCGAGGGGGCCGGACTGGGCCTCCAGCAAAGCGATATCACCTGCACTGGCCACGCCGTCGAGGCACGCCTTTACGCCGAAGATCCGGCCAACCAGTTTGCGCCCTCCACCGGTAAAATCACCACGCTGGCCCTGCCCGATGGCATCCGCATCGACAGCGGCGTGGAAACCGGTGACGAGGTAAGCCCTTTCTACGACCCGATGATCGCCAAGTTGATCGTCCACGCGGAGGATCGCGAAACCGCATTGGCACGGCTGGCCGAAGCCTTGGAACATACCATCGTCGCAGGTGTGGAAACCAACCGTGATTTCTTGACGGCCCTGACCCGCGACCGGGATTTTGCGCAGATGAAAGTGCATACCCGCTGGATTGATACCCGTCTTGCGGATCTGACAACGCCGCCAGCTGACAAAACCGCCGACCTGTGGCGTGCGGTGGCAGCGGTGCTTTATGTCACCAAAGGCCGCGATGATCACACGACTAACCCTTGGGAAAATCACAGCACATTCACCGGCTGGCGCTTAAATGTCGGCGACCCCTTGGTCGAGGCAGGCCAGCGCGTCACCCTGATGAGCGCGGGCAATGCCGGCGAAGAACTGCGCGTTAGTCCGATTGGTATCAACGGGACGTTCACGATCTTTGACACCTCGGAAACACCGTTGACCCTGACCTGCGTTGAGCGCGGCAACGGGCAGTGGCAGGTCACCTATGACAGCGAGGTCCTGATGCTGGACGCCCGCATTAACGGCGACACCATCGAAATCGGCACCTCCGCCAACCGCCGCCTGTTCCACGCTGCCCCGCCGCTAGCTTTTGCCGGAGCTGACGGAGCCGCCGAACGCATGGTGGAATCTCCGCTGACCGGCATGATTGTCGAAGTCATCGTGTCGGACGGCGACGAGGTTGCCGAGGGGGACGTGATCGCGATACTGGAATCCATGAAAATGGAGATATCGATCAAAGCCGCCGCCTCGGGCATCGCCACCAATATTTCAATCGAGAAAGGCATGATGGTTGACCGTGGTCAAACTCTTGCCGAAATCGCCCCCAACGAAAGTGAACCGACATGAGTGATTTTCCAAAATTCGTCGAATTCCGCGAAGAAGGCCCCCGCGAGGGCTTTCAGATCGAGAAGAAAATATACCCCATCGAACAGCGCATTGAACTGATCGACATGCTGTCCGATACTGGCCTGAAACGCATTCAGGTAGGCAGTTTCGTCAGCCCAAAATACGTACCGCAAATGTCCGACACGGGCGAGTTGTTCGAGCGTATCAAACGGGTAGAAGGTGTCGATTACACCGCGCTCTGGCTGAACGACAAAGGGTTCCGCAAGGCCATGACCGCGCATAATGTCGATATCGACCCGCGCTTGCTATTCTACCCGTCGGACACGTTCTCGCGCCAGAATAATAACGCCTCGTCGATGGAAATGCGCGAAAAACAACGCGACTGGGTCCGGCTTTATAAAGAAGAGGGCCTAACGGTCGATGCCGCCTATGTGATGACCGCCTTTGGCTGTAACTTCGAGGGCGAAATTCCGCAGGAGCGCGTACTGGACGATTTCCGTTTTATCATTGATCTGTGTGCCGACGAGGACATCCCCCTGCCGATCCTTGTGATCGCTGACACGATGGGCTGGGGCAACCCCGAAGCCGTTAAACGGATGATCGGCGCATTGCGCGACATGGCCCCGACGGCCCGCATAGGTATGCACATCCACGACACACGCGGCATGGGCATCACCAACGTTTACGCCGCCCTTTCCATGGGTGTTGACATGTTCGAAAGCTCCATCGCGGGGCTGGGCGGATGCCCGTTCGCAGGCCACGGCCACGCCCGCGCTGCTGGCAATGTCAGCACAGAGGACGCCGTGTTCATGTGTCATGAACTAGGAATCGAAACCGGCATTAATCTGGATAAACTTATCCTCGCTGCAACAAAAGCCGAAGAAATCATCGGCGTTCCGCTAATGGGACGTGTGATGCACACTGGCGGACTAGACAAATATCGCAAGTAAAAACAAGGATAGAACCATGACAAAAACATTAAACGGCAAAGTCGTTTTGGTCACAGGTGCCGGTGGCGGTATTGGCCGTGACATCGCACTTACAGCCGCAGCGCAAGGTGCAGCCGTGGTCGTGAATGACCTTGGGGCCTCGCTGAAAGGCGCCGGGAAAACCGAGCTGGCCGCACAAACCGTGGTTGACGAGATCAAAGCCGCAGGCGGTGATGCCGTAGCCAATTCAGACAGTGTTGCCGAACCGGACGCCGCCCGCGCGATGGTGGAACTGGCGGTCAAGGAATTCGGTCGCATTGATGCGGTGGTAAATAACGCTGGTATCCTGCGTGACGGTTTTTTCCACAAGATGACCTATGAAGATTTCGATGCGGTGGTGAAGGTTCACCTTTACGGCGCGTTCAACACCAGCCGCGCGGCAGCGGATTACTTCCGTGAACAGGAAAGCGGCGCGCTGGTGCATATGACCTCGACCTCTGGCCTGATCGGCAACTTGGCGCAGGCGAACTATTCCGCGGCCAAACTGGGGATCGCGGCACTGTCAAAATCCATCGCGCTTGATTTGCAACGCTGGAACGTGCGCTCGAATTGCATCGCGCCATTTGCTTGGAGCCGGATGATCGCCTCGATCAAAGTTGACAGCCCTGAACAGCAGGCGCGGGTCGAAAAGCTTAAACAAATGACGCCCGCCAAAGTTGCCGTCATGGCCGCGTTTCTGGCCTCGGATGCAGCATCCGATGTCACGGGACAGATATTCGCCGTTCGCAACAACGAGATTTTCCTCGTTAACCAGCCACGCCCCGTGCGCTCGGTGCATCGTTCCGAAGGCTGGACGCCCGAAACTATTGCCGAACACGCGATTCCAGCCCTCAAGGCCAGCTTTGTACCGCTCGAAGTTTCCGCCGACGTCTTTTCGTGGGATCCAGTGTAATGGGTCGGCGCAAGGATAAACTGACCTCGGACATCGCATGGAGCAACGCCGATACGATCAACGTGCGCGGCTTGGACCTGCCTAATGAGATCCTCGGTCATATGAACCTTGGCGATCTGGCGTTTTTGCAACTTACAGGCCGTAAAGCCACGCCCGAGGAATCGAAGGTCTTTAACGCCATCGTTATCACACTGGTTGAACACGGTATCACCCCGTCGGCGATTGCCGCGCGCATGACCTATATGGGCGCACCGGAATCGTTGCAGGCAGCGGTTGCGGCGGGTCTTTGCGGGCTTGGCACGGTTTTTGTCGGCTCGATGGAAGGTGCCTCCAAAATGTTATACGAGGCACTGCCCGAGGACAAAATCGGCACTGGCGTTGATCTGGATGCGCTGGCGGTCGAAACCGTTGATGCATTCCGCGCACGGCGCGCCATCGTGCCGGGCTTGGGCCATCCGGTCCATAAACCCGTAGACCCCCGCACCCCGCGCCTGTTCGAAATCGCGGCGGAAAACGGCAAATCGGGTGAATACATCGCCCTGATGCAGAAAATCCACGCGGTTGCCGAAGAAAAATCCGGTAAAGTTCTACCAATTAACGCCACCGGCGCTGTTGGCGCAATCTGCTGCGAGTTCGGCTTCCCGTGGAAAATCGTGCGCGGTTTTGGCGTGATGGCACGGGCAATCGGGTTGGTCGGGCATATTATGGAAGAAAGCGAAAACCCCATTTCCTTTGATATCTGGCAACGGGTAGAAGAAGAAATACTGGAAACCAGCGGACCTGACAAATGAGCCAACTACCAACCACCGCCTCGGGCGACCATGACGATCTGCGCGATGCCCTGCGGGCGCTTTGCGCGGAATTCCCCCCCGAATATCATCGCAAACACGGGGCTGACGAAACCCACCCCGAGGAATTCATCGACGCCCTGACCCGCGCCGGCTGGCTGGCCGCGATGATCCCCGAGGAATACGGCGGCTCCGGCCTTGGCCTGACCGAGGCGTCTATCGTGATGGAAGAAATCAACCGTTCCGGCGGGAACGCGGGGCATTGTCACGGGCAGATGTATAACATGGGCACGTTGTTGCGGCATGGCTCGGACGCGCAAAAACAGAAATACTTGCCCGGCATTGCCTCGGGCGAATTGCGCCTGCAATCCATGGCGGTGACGGAACCGACGACGGGCACGGACACCACCAAGCTGAAGACCACCGCCGTGAAAAAGGGCGATAAATATGTGGTTAACGGCCAAAAGGTCTGGATCAGCCGCCTGAAACACTCGGATCTGATGATCCTGCTGGCGCGCACTACACCGCTGGCCGATGTTAAACGCAAGTCGCTGGGCATGTCGATTTTCATTGTTGATCTACGCGACGCTATCGGTAACGGCATGGGAATCCAGCCGATTGACAATCTGGTCGGCCATGAAACCAGCGAGGTGTTTTTCGACAACCTCGAAATCCCCGCCGAAAATATGATCGGTGAGGAAGGGCGCGGCTTTTACCACATCCTTGACGGGCTGAACGCGGAACGCACGCTGATTGCGGCGGAATGTATTGGTGATGGCTACTGGTTCATCGAAAAATCCCGTGCCTACGCCAACGAACGTGTCGTGTTTGACCGCCCCATCGGCCAAAATCAGGGCGTGCAATTCCCGATTGCGAAATCCTTTGTTGCGATCGAGGCTGCCAATCTGATGCGATTTGAATCGTGTCGCCGCTTTGACGCTGGCGAGGATTGCGGCGCACAAGCCAACATGGCCAAATTACTGGCCGCCGATGCCAGCTGGGAGGCCGCGAATGCCTGTATCCAGACCTTTGGCGGCTTTGGCTTTGCCCGCGAATATGACGTAGAACGCAAATTCCGCGAGACCCGCCTGTATCAGGTCGCCCCGATTTCTACCAACCTGATCCTGTCTTATGTTGGGGAACACATCCTCGGCATGCCACGATCGTTCTAGGAAGTTTACTATGACTGACACACTCGATATCGAACCTCTGAAAGCGTGGATCGGTAAGACCGAAACCATGCAGGATTACCTGACGGAGTCGTTAATCGACAGGTTCCGCGCCACGCTTGACCCTTACCTGTCGAGCAGCGAAGTTCCCTTGGGGCTTCACTGGTGCCTTGCGTTACCAACTGTGCCGACCACCGATTTATCGGAAGACGGGCACACGAAAATGGGTGGCTTTTTACCGCCCGTCTCCCTGCCGTCAAGGATGTGGGCAGGCGGCGAGGTGGTGCATCATCACGCGCTTTCGATAAATGCGCCCGTGACACGGATTTCCAAGGTCTCGGATATTGTTGCCAAGCAGGGAAAAAGCGGTAATCTGGTTTTTGTCACCGTGGAATCCGAGTTTTTCTCGGATGACAAGCTGTGCATCTCCGAACGTCAGGACCTCGTTTTTCGCGGGCTATCCACCCTAGGAAAACCCAACGCCCCCAACGGGGTTGAACCCGCCTCCAAGAGCCTAAAATACAACCTGACCCCTAGTCCGGTGCTGTTGTTCCGTTACTCGGCCCTGACGTTCAATTCGCACCGCATTCATTATGACGAGGATTACACCCGCACATTCGAGGGCTATCCAAGTCTGGTTGTACACGGACCTTTGCAAGCAACGCTTCTGCTTAATCAGGAGGCTAAATCGGCCAAGAAAACACCGAAGCGGTTTACTTTTCGCGGTGTGGCCCCTGTTACGCTTGGCGCCAAGATTGAAATCCACCGGGAAGGTGACGCCGTGTGGTGTCAAAACGCCGAGGGTATCAAGAGTTTTGTTGCCACGGTTTCCGATACTTAACGCGGTGCTGGTTCCTGTCAGCCGTCCTTGCTATTAACCAAAAGTTCCGCGCCCTCGGGCAATGATGCGACAACATCAATGCTGTCGGCGCGGATGCGCGCGGTTTTCTGGAACGCTTCGGCGGCTGTTTGGCGGGCCGCATCACCATCCGCCCCCTCGTCCAAAACCAAAGATAGACGCAAAGTATCGCGATCATTCTCACGTGTAACAACCGCTTGCGCGGCGACAGCACCGGAAACGGCAATTACGACTTCCTCGATGGCGCGGGGGTAGACGAAAATCTCGCGCACTTTTACAGCCGCGCCTACGCGTCCCTGAATGGCCGAAATCCGTGCAGCTCTGCCGTCGGCCATAGCTTCCAGCGCAAAGGCACTGTCGCCGGTGCCAAACCGGATCATCGGCCAACCAGCATCGCGAGCGGTGACAACTATCTCGCCAATCTCGCCCTTGGCCATTGCCGCGCCACTAACGGGGTCGCAAATCTGCACAATGCGATCAGGGTGAACCAGATACCCGTCGCCACCGTCTTCATAGGCCACCAACCCTAGATCGGCAGTGGCATACGCGGCCCATGTTGTGACCCCGTAATCCGCCTCTATCCGGCGTCGTTTCGCCATCCAGTCGCCCATCTCACCGCCAAGAAACGCGGATTTTACCTTCCACGCATCTCGGCCATAAGTTTCGATCACTGTATCGGCCAAAGCCATGAAAAACGCGGTGCTGGCACAGATCGAGGTGACTCCGGTCTCGACGATTATCTGCGCTTGTAATTCACGATTACCAGTGCCGCCTGGGATTACCGTTGCGCCTGCAGCCTGCGCCGCTTCGTCAAACAACAGGCCGGCTGGCACCAGATGATATGCCCATGTGTTAAGAATGATATCGTCCGCCGCAATCCCTGCCGAACGGAAAAGCAGATCCAGCCCATGGCCACCAGCGCCAGGCAGTGAAGGTTCGAATATGGGACCGGGGGAAACGTATATCCGCGAAAGATCGCGCGGATCGGCCGCGAGGAACTCACCAAAAGGCGGGTTCGCACGCTGGAGCGTCAACAGCTCCTCCTTTTTCATCACCGGTAGCTGCGAGAGAGTGTCGAGCGATGAAATAGCGGTCGGATCGAAACCCGCCTTGTCAAACCGCGCCTTTAACCCCGATGCTTTCTTGGCAGCATCGGAATATGCTTTGGCGAGCTCCGTATACATCGGATCAGACATGGCAGGTTCCTTTGGCTTAGACCCTAGATAGGGCAGTTCGGGTTAAAGTTTGGCGCACGTTTTTCACGGTGTGACAGAACGCCTTCTTTAACGTCTTCGCTCATGAAGCCCAGCATTTCGAGCGCAGTCGAGGCATCAAAAATCGGCCCGGCCTGACGCAACCAGTTGTTCAGCGAATACTTGGTCCAGCGGGTCGCACTTTGCGATGCTGTGGCCATGTCAATCGCCATATCAATCGATGTCTGCTCTAGCACGTCATCTTCAACGCACATGGAAACCATGCCGATCTGATCAGCAACTTCACCCGTGATCGGCTTACACGTCAGCAGGTAGTATTTGGCCTTGGCCATACCGCACAACAGGGGCCAGATGATCGCCGCACAATCGCCCGCAGCAACGCCTAAACGTGGATGGCCGTCAACGATCTTGGCGCGCTTTCCTGCAATGGAAATATCTGCCAGCATCGCCACAACCAGACCAGCACCGGCAGCAGGGCCGTTAATGGCGGAAATGATAACCTTGTTGCAGTTGATGATATTGTAAACCAGATCTTTGGCTTCTTTCCATGTCTTCATAATTTCGGTCGGATTGCCGATCATTCCTTCGATCAGGCTGAAATCACCACCAGCGGAAAACGCTTTGCCACGGCCTGTGACGATGATGGAATTGAAATCCTGATCGCGGTCGATATCGATCCAGATATCTGTCATCTGGGTGTGTGTTTCAGCACAGATCGAGTTATATGTCTCGGGGCGATCAAAGGTCATACGCAGCACGCGGTCAGCCGGTGCATCGAACGATAGTTTCGGGTACTTCTTTGCGTATCTCTCTACATAGTCAGTCATTTTTGTTTCCTCTCAGTTGAAAATGGTCGTCAAAGGCCAAGAACGGCTTTCGACAAAATGTTGCGTTGAATTTCGTTAGAGCCGCCATAAATCGTTGATGGCCGCGCTTTGTAAAAACTGGCCAGCACATCGACGCCGATGTTGCCTATTTGCAGTGGGCCAAGGGTGCTGCCATCGGGGCCAGCAACGTCGATCATTAGCTCGGTAATGCGCTGATAGGTTTCGGTTACCCAGATTTTCAGCATCGACACATCCGCGCCCAATGTTTCCCCACGCTTAAGCTGGTCCGCAAAACGAGAATAAAGCGCGGCGTGGTCTTCGACGTCCAGCGCCACCTCGGCAAAACGGTCGCGGAAAACCGCATCGTCGAACGCACCTCGGCCTTTGGCAAAGGTTTCCAGCTGCGCCAGCGCATTTTGCGCCAGTCCAGGGTTGCCGATAAAGATGCGCTCAAAGCTAAGCAGGGCTTTGGCCATGCTCCAGCCTTTGTCGATCTCGCCGACAAGATTGGCCCGAGGGGTGCGCGCGTCATCAAAAAACACCTCGCAAAACTCGGTCTCGCCGGCCAGCGTCGTAATCGTGCGAACCTCGACGCCGGGTTGATCCATTTGCGCCAAAATAAAGCTGATGCCTTGCTGTTTACGCTCGGTATTCTGGTTAGTACGTACCAGCATAAAGATGTGGGTGGCATCATGGGCCATCGTGGTCCATGTCTTTTGGCCATTAATGACAAAATCATCGCCATCAATCGCCGCACTTGTGCGCAAGTTAGCCAGATCCGAGCCAGCGCCCGGTTCGGAATAGCCCTGACACCAGATATTCTCGCACGTCAGGATGCGCGGTAACCAATGGTCTTTTTGCTCTTGTGTGCCGAATTTGATGATCAGCGGACCAACCATCTGAATGCCCATGTCACGGCCACGGTTAACGCCATATCGCTGTTGTTCTTCGTAATAGATCAGCAGCTTTGCGGCCTCTAGCCCCATGCCGCCAAACTCGGTTGGCCAGGCGGGCGCAACCCAGCCTTTAGCGTGGAGCTTTACATGCCAATGCTGAATTTCAGCAAACTTCGGGCGATGCGGCAAGTGGCGCAGCTCTTCTGGGTATTCGGCCTCGAAAAAACCACGAACCTCGGCGCGGAATTCATCGTCGCTTAATGCGTTCCAATCGGTCATTGGGCTGCCTCCTCAGTGTCTCGAATTTCCAACCAGCGGCGGCGATGATAGGCCGCGTCGCCTAGCCACGCTGACAGGACCAGGGCGCGGTTCAGTAGCAACCCGACATCAAATTCATCGGTATAGCCAACCGCACCGTGTAGCTGGATTGATTCACGTGTAATTTGTTGCGCCGCCGTGCAAGCCCGCGCCTTGGCACGGCTAGCCTGTCGTAGACGCACCAGCGGGGTCGCCGCGTTATCCATAACTGTCAGCGCTTCGCGCACTGCGGCCTCGGCGATTTCCTGCATGATTTTCATATCTACCGCGCGATGCTGGATCACCTGAAACGATCCTATCGGCTTGTCAAACTGTTCGCGGGTTTTGATATATTCCAGCGTCAATTCCAGCGCCGCGCCGCTTAGGCCAAGCAACTCGGCTGCGGTTAGGGCAGTGGCGTCGGCAACAGCTTCGGAAAGGGCCGCGGCAACCAAAGGCCCCTCGGCCAGAACACTTGCCGGCGTTGCCGCAAAACTTATGCTATATTGCGCACTTCCGTCAGATTGGCGCGCGCTTTTGGCCGTAACGCCCTTGGCGTCGCCTGCCACCTGCACCAGCGCAAGACCATCATCCATCTTGGCAATAACCAGCAACGGCGCACCATCGGCATGACCCATGATCCAGTCTTTGGAGCCGGTCAACTTCCCGCCCACAAAGCGGCAATCAATCGTTTCCGAGACACCGCGCAAATCACGTTCCTGCCACGCAACGGCCAGCGTGGTTTCGCCTGCTATCAAAGCCGCCAGAACCGGAACATCAGGGCACGTCCGGTGCAACAGACCAATCGCCATCGCAAGCGTAGGAACCACTGGTTCCGGTGCAATCACACGGCCAACCTCTTCGGCAATCACGCCCGCTGCGGACAAGCCCATGCCAAGGCCACCTGCGTTTTCAGGCGTTGCAACGCCCAGAACGCCCGCCTCGGCCAACTCGCGCCAGACGTCGTTATCCCGGCCCTTGCCCTCGTCACGAACGCGCCGCGCACGCGCGACACCTCCGGCGCGGTCAAGCAAGGTGCTGACGCTGTCGCGTAACAGGCGCAGGTCTTCTTCATGTTCCGTGCTCATTGGGTGCTATCCTTCCTGCGGTACATCATCACTAGCGTTTCCGTACTGAAAACCGTCTCTCCGGCCGGATTTGTTGCTTTAAGCGTGTATTTCATAACCCCACGGTCAAGCTTGCTGCGCGAGGGCGTGACACTGTCCACGACCAGCCGGATATCCATTGGTTCAGCAGGGTGGACCGGCCGTAACCAGCGCAAAGTGTCAAACCCGATGCCGCCGATGTTCGCCACATCGACCATCAGTTCGCGCATGACAGGTTCGAATATAACCAACATAGTCTGGAAACCCGACGCTATCAGACCTCCGTGAATCTGCGTGGCATATTCTACATCCGTATGCAGGCGCTGCGGGTCCCATTCATGGGCAAAACCCATGATATCGCTTTCACTCATCCCCTTTGAGCGGAATTCCAGAACCTGCCCCGGGTAAAAATCCTCTAGATACTTCATTGGGCAGCGCCCTCCTTTGGCTTGGCGAAATCTGCATCGAAGCCTGCCGCCCCGCACGCCGCAATTCGATTGCGGTTGAACTCTTCGAGTTTCGGGTAGGTCTCGTGAAAGGCCTGCAAGAATTCCTCCATCGGCGCATCTACAAACAATCCACGATCATTCACATATTCCATATGCCGCTGATCCTGTTCATCAAACTCGTGGAACAACGCGTCATTCTCACCATCAAATACCAGCGGTTTGACACCGAAACGCTGGCACAGCTCCATGTTGAATGCCGGAGTGACCTTATACACCTCGCCCTCCAGCCACAGCTGCACATAGCCGTGATAAATGAACAAATCCGTTCCCATCAGCTCGGCCAGTTTCGGCGTGTTCAAATGGTTTTTCACATCAGCAAAGCCAAGCGCCGCCGGAATGCCGACAGCACGCAAACACGCGGCCAGCAGAATTGCTTTTGGTACGCAAAACGCCGACTCCGTACTGGCAATCATACTTGCGCGGTAAGCATCGGCGTTCAGGGCGAAGGTATATGGGTCATAGCGAATTCCATCGCGGACGGCCTCGAACAGACGAATGGCCTTGTCCTTTTTGGACACGTCAGGGGACATATTGCGCAACGCCGCGACAACGAATGATTGCACTTCCATGCTATCGCTATCAACATAATGTGCAGGGGACACAAAACGCGCTGCCTCTGCTGAAAGCCCCGTTTCTGAATCTGACATCGTAACCCTTCCTCTTGAATACAATCATTCTAACAAGTGTTAGAATATTCAAAACCCTTGGCAGCGTCAACCTCGCCAGCTAACTATTTCGCAGATTTATCCAGCCCTAACGCTACGTTGTGTTCGCCAAGATCAGGCGCCGCCGCCTGTTTCGACGGGGCCGCCCTGAACATCGGCGCTATAGGTAACGGCAAAGCCTCGATCTGCGTTTCACCAACCGAGAGCGTCCAGTCGAACACACCGCGCGCATTGAAATGTGGGTCCTGTGCCGCCTCAAGCGGGGTTTTCACGATCGAGCAACAACAATCCGCCGCCACCAGCAACGGCTCCCAATGGTCCGAAGATTGGGCGGCAATCCTGCGCTCCACCTCGGCCATGGTAGAACTTTGATCGTTGTCATCATCCCGCAGAGATTCAGGCAGTTCGATCACATTGCAAAACGCTTGCCAGAACTTTTCCTCGATCGCGCCAACAATAACCTGCCGCCCGTCCGCTGCCGGATACATCCGGTAACGCGCGGTCCCACCGGTCAAGCGGTCACCGCCGTTTTCGATGGGCTCTTTGGCAACAACCCCCTTGGCATGTGCCCAATACGCAAAGGCAAACGCGCCCTCGGCCATAGCAATATCCAGATGCGCGCCTTGTCCGGTTTTGTCGCGATGGCGCAAAGCTAACAGAATATTCACCACCGCCGGATACGTCCCGCCGCCAATATCGGCAACCAACGCAAACGGATTGACTGGCTGTTCAACTGGCCCCGAGCTTAGCGATAAAATCCCCGCATCACCGACATAATTCATGTCATGTCCAGCAGCACTCCGCTTTGGCCCTGTCTGCCCATATCCGGTGATAGAACAATAAATCACCCCCGGATTAAGCGCCTTCACCGCCTCGAATCCCAGCCCTAACCGCTCCATCACACCGGGGCGAAACTGTTCAACGATCACGTCGGCTTTCTTGATCAACGGTAGCAAACTTTCAACCGCACCCTCGGCCTTTAAATCCAGCGCGAGGCTTTTCTTGCCACGGTTAAGGACCGCATACCCAAGGCTGCGCCCCTCGATCTGCGGGAACGTCAAGCGCATATCCTCGCCGGTGACTGGACGTTCCAGTTTGATAACTTCGGCCCCCGCCTCCGCCAACATTAGTGTGGCCATTGGCCCCGGTAAAAGCGTGCTGAAATCCAGCACCAACACATCATCAAGCGGCTGAGTCATCTATTTCCCCTTTTAGGACAAGCGTGCAGCGCCGTTGTTCAACACCAGCACATCACGTTCCGGCACCGACGCACGAAACCGCACCTCTTTATCATCTTGCCAAATTTCGAACCGCACGGTCTCACCCGGATAAACCGGTGCGGAAAAGCGCACATCAAGGCCCGTCAAACGGCTGGCATCATAATCGCAAATGGTTTTCAACACGGCCCGGGCAGCCAGTCCATAGGTCGCCAAACCGTGCAAAATCGGACGATCAAATCCGACCGAGCGCGCCACTTCGGGGTCCGCATGCAACGGGTTATAGTCCCCGCTTAGACGATAAATCAGTGCCTGACGCGGCAAGGTAGTTATATCGCACACATGATCCGGCGCACGTTCGGGCAACACGGCAGGTGTCGGACCGGGCAGGTTTTCACCACCAAAACCGCCATCACCGCGACAAAAAGTAGACATCTTGACTCGCGCCAGCACCTCGTTACTGGCCGCATCAATGATGTCACGGCTTAGATACATCACTGCGCCCTTGCCCTCGCCTTTGTCAGAAATCTGGTCGATGGTGGTGCGGCCAATAACCGTGCCTTCAACAGGCAACGGCTTGAAAACATCAAGCCATTGTTCGCCGTGCAGCACCTTTTTCCAGTCAATGCCGGTCTTGGGGTCTTTCAACCAAAAGCCCGGATAACCCAGAATAACCGCCATACTTGGCGCGGCCATCAACCCGTCTTCATAAACATAAGCCAGCTCGTTTTGGTCGCTCGGATCCTCGCCGAACCCCAGACCAAGCGCATAAAGCATGGTGTCGCGTTCGGTGTAAGTATGCTCGATATCCTCGAAGTTCCAATTGTTCAGCGCATCAATATCCATTGGTTTTCCTTTACTTAAACAGTACTTGCGCCACCCAGAATGGCCGTAACTTGACTGGACAGAACACCGCCGTTGCCATGTGCTACCGCCAGCTCAACTCCGTCAAGCTGAAGCCCCGGCGCATCGCCCCGTATCTGGCGCGCAGCCTCGATAATGGTGAAAATACCGTACATACCGGGATGAACACAGGAAAGCCCGCCACCATTGGTATTCACCGCCAAACTGCCACCCGGTGCGATATTTCCGTTCGACACAAACGCGCCGCCTTCGCCTTTTTCGCAAAACCCGAGGTCTTCCAGAAACAGGATCGTGTTGATTGTGAAGGCGTCGTAAAGCTCCACCACATCAATATCCGCAGGTGTAACGCCGGCCATAGCAAAGGCTCGCTTGCCGGATTCACGCGCCGCAGTGGTGGTGTAATCCTTCATCTGCGAGATTTGCCGATGGCTACTTTCCGCCGCTGCTCCCAACACATAAACTGGCGCATTGGGGAAATCTTTGGCGCGATCTGCACGCACCAGAACAATTGCGCCGCCGCCGTCTGTTACCAGACAACAATCCAACTTGGTTAACGGATCACCGACCATACGCGAGGCCAGAACATCCTCTCGGGTTAACGCATCACGCATAAATGCCTCGGGGTTATGGCTGGCCCAAGCGCGCGCCGCAACGGCCACATCGGCCAGATTCTCGCGCGTGGTGCCATATTCATACATGTGCCGCGCCGCTGCCAACGCGTACCCAGAAATCGGGTAGCGCGGACTGTACAGCCCCTCGTAAGGTGGCAGTTTCGAAGCCGTCACCAGCTTGCCCGATGCCGTGCGCTGGTTCGAGCCATAACAAATCAGTGCCACATCACACAGCCCCGCCTCAAGCGCCATCGTCGCCGAGGTCAGGTAATTCACAAAAGACGACCCGCCTGTCATCGTGCCATCAATGTAGCGTGGCGTAATGCCCAGATATTCTGCTGCCATCAACGCTGGCATGCTGTCTTCCATCATGGTGCAAAACAGCCCGTCAACATCGCTTAGATTCAGACCAGCATCACTAAGCGCCGCCAACGACGATTGCGCCATGATGTCGTATGCGCTTTGACCGTGTGCCTCGCCAAAACCGGCATGTCCCACACCCACAATCGCGGATTTTCCTCGTAGATCAGTCATTATTCTGCCCCCGCCGGTTTGCATAATACGGCAGGCGTGCCGTTAATTTCGCCCACGAATGCCGTGATCGCCAATCCGATTTTTACTTCCACCGGAAGAATTCCGTCAACGCGACTCATCATGCGAACGCCCTCAGTCAGTTCGATCATGCAAACATTGTAATCGCCGCCGCTTTCAGGTCTGCGCCGCACTGTCGTAGTGGTATGCACCTCGCCCTTGCCCGAGGCTGGTTGCCAGGTCAGCTTGATGCTTCCGCAATGCGGGCAGTGCACACGCGGGAAAAAATGAAACCTGTCACAATCCCTACATTTCGGAAGATTGATCTCTCCGTTTGCCAGCCCTTGCCGGAAATATGCGTCCGGTCCCAGTTCGTTTACCATGTTGCTCTCCTTATGCCAGTTCGGCAGGATACGAATCTACGTTGACCTTATTTCTAACAGACGTTAGATTTATTGCAACTCCTCTAAGTCAATCAACAACGGCGAGCACAAAACCGATGAGCACTACCCCCCCCCGCGCCCTGACAGGTATCAAGATTATTGACATGACTTCTGTCGTGTTCGGTCCGCTGGCCACGCAGATGCTTGGCGACCTGGGGGCCGATGTTATTAAAGTCGAAAGCCCCGATGGTGATATGCTGCGGGCGGTTATACCGTATCAAAACCCGGGTATGGGCGCCGCCTTTCTGGGGACGAACCGCAATAAACGCAGCGTCGTTCTGGATTTAAAAACCCCCGAAGGCCGTGAACAATTGCTTGCGCTGCTGAAAGACGCCGATGTGTTTGTTTCCAGCATCCGCCCCAACGCCCTTGCACGATTGTCGCTGTCGCCGGAAGTCTTGCGCGAGTTGAACCCCAAGTTGATCACTGTAGCGGCTGTCGGGTTCGGCTCTGACGGACCATATGCCGATAAGCCCGCCTATGACGACTCTGTGCAATCGGTTTCGGGCATGGCCGGACTTACCACCATGCAAAACCCCGATAACCCTCCAGCATATGCCCCGACCATCATCGCTGACAAACTTGGTGGTGTGACCGCCGCCCACGCAATCACGACCGCGCTTTTCCACCGCGAGCGCACAGGTGAAGCCCAGCATGTCGAGGTGCCGATGTTTGAAACTCTCGCCTCGTTTCTGCTAGTGGAACACATGGCCGCTGCGACCTTTGAAGACGAGCCGCAAAGTTTCGGTTACAAACGCATGCTGGTCCCCCATCGCCGCCCCGTGCAAACCAAGGACGGCTATATTACCATTCTGCCCTATTCAAACGCCCAATGGGCAAGATTTTTCACCGCCGTCGGGCGCGAGGAAATGCTGGATCACCCTTGGGTTACCAGCATGGATGAACGCAGCGCCAACATCGGTGGAATCTACGACATGGTCGCGCAGATCGCGCCCGAACGCACTACCGCCGACTGGATTACCCTGATGGAAAAAGCTGACATTCCCGCCATGCCGGTTCGCTCGCTAAAAGACTTGCCACAAGACCCGCATCTGGCCGCCACCGGATTTTTCCAGCAAATCGACCACCCGACCGAAGGTCCGATCTGGACAACCAAGCCAGCGGTTAAATATTCGGCTACACCTGCGCGCTACGATATTGCGCCAGTGCCAAAGCTTGGCGAACACAATGAAGACATCCTGAACAAACCTAAACTTGAATAACCCTTAGGTGTTCTCCAGAACATTAACAAAGCGTGTGAAAGCGTCTGCCGGTTCGCGGTCTGGGGAAAAATGGTTCTCGGGCGCTGTCATATCGGCAAAGCCGAGCGCCACACCACACACCACCATCTCGCCCGCTGGAATCGCCAGCCGCTTTTGGATGATCTTGTGGAAGCCGGCGAAGGCCTGCTGCGGGCAGGTGTCCAGCCCCTTGCCCCGCGCGGCCAACATCAGGTTTTGCAAAAACAGCCCGATATCCAGCCAGGATCCCAGCTCTAATCCGCGGTCAATGGTGATGAAAATCCCGACCGGCGCGTCAAAAAACTTGAAATTACGCGCATGCTGCGCCTGCATCTTGTCCTTTTCGCCCTTCGCAATCCCCAGCGTCCCGTAAAGCCCCCAACCAGTGGCCCGTCGCCGTGCCAGATAAGGCTCGCCCCAAGGATCGGGCGCGTAGGCGTATTCTTCATCGTATTGATCGCCAGCCAGAAACGCTGCAACTATTTCGTCGCACAGTTGTTCGCGCACTTCCCCCCTTGCAACATATGCCCTCCACGGCTGCGTATTCGTCCCGCTTGGCGCGCGTGCCGCCAAGGTCAGAATTTCGCGGATCGTTTCATCCTCCACCGGATCAGACAAGAACGCGCGGATCGAGCGGCGCGAAGCAATCGCCCCCTCCACAGTTGAGGGTGGCTGGTGTCGATCGGTGTTTGTTTCTTTAGTCATCAAAATTCTCGTTTTGTCTAGCGTTTCTACTTAGCCTTGCTCACTCCAACACAAGCCTGCCCAGCATGTTTGGTGCGGGCGAACTATCCGAAGTCCACAGCTCGAATCCATCATCGGTTTCGCGCGCGTTCAACATCAACGGCTCGCCCATGAACAGCGGACGCAGACCCCGATACCGAAAGGATTTCAACCTTCGCCCGTTCCCCAATCGCCCACCATATTGCAACATAAGCGAGGCCTGAAGCGGGCCGTGCACCACCAAATCAGGATAGCCTTCGACGCTGCGCGCATAGTCCTGATCGTAGTGAATACGGTGGCCGTTGAAGGTGATCGCCGAATAGCGGAACAGAAAAGTCGGGTTAATGTCCACGGCTTCCGTATGATCGGCTTGCGGGGCCTTGTTCGCATCGGCAACGCCCTGCGGTTTTTCCACCGGATTCAGATAGACTGCGTCCTGACGGTCGCGTATCGCAAGCCCCCGTTCAGTGAAGTATTCGTGCATGACCGTAACAAACACCATCGGGCCGGATTTGCCGTCTTTTCGGGTTATTCCGGTGATTTCAGACTGCCGCGTAACCCTGTCTCCCGCCTTTAGCGGGCTAACCATAGTAACCTCGCCACCAGCCCACATGCGCCGTTTCAGTGGAACGGGGGGCATAAATCCGCCTCGGTCGGGGTGCCCATCGGGGCCGAGTTTATCTGCCGGAACGGTCATAGGCGCAAGACACCAATGAATACCCAGCGGCGCACACCCTTCGGGCGAAAACCCGTGCGGCGCCACAGCCGCCTCGTATTCGGATACCAGACGATGGGTAAGAACATCTTCGACTTTCTCGCCACGCCCAAGCCACGTTGCGAGGTGATCCATATCCAGTGTTTCCGCTGTCATTCTTTAAACTCGGCTCTGATTTGTTGCGTATGTTCGCCGGATGTCGGCACGTTGACCGACTTGATTTCATCGCGCAGGGGCGAGGCCGTGACATTGGCCTTGCCCCCCGGTGTTTCGATCTCAATCCGGCGCAGCGCAGGATGGGTAGACAAATCCGGCACCGTTGAAACATTCGCCCAGGGCAACTTGTTGGCTTTAAGCTTTTCGATCAACTGTTCTCGCGTCATGGTTTTGCAAATATCCGCAATGATCGCGGATAATTCCCCAACGTTGGCGACGCGGTCGGCATTGCTGGCAAACCGAGGGTCGTTGACCAGTTCGGGGCGCTGCAAAACACCTTCGGTAAGGCGCTCCCACTCTGCATGTTGCTGGCACACGATAACCACGTCGCCGTCCTTGCAACTGACCTTGCCGTAAGGCGCGATGATCGAATGCGCCAAACCCATGCGCGGCGTTTCACGGTCGCCGTAATCATAATGAAGTAACGGTACACACATCATATCGGCCATAGAATCGAACATTGAAATCTGGATCGCCTTGCCCTTGCCGGTGATCCCGCGCTCGATCAGGGCCTCCAGAATGGCGGTATGAGCTGTCGCGCCGGTGGTGATGTCCGCCATTGAGACCCCGACCTTCACCGCCTCTTCGGGCGTTCCGGTAACGGCACAAACGCCGCTTTCTGCCTGTATCAGCATGTCATAGGCCAACCGGTCCGCATAACTGGAATCCGGATCATAGCCCGCGATATCAACACAAATCAGTTGCGGATATTTTTCGCACAGCTCTTGTGCATCCAACCCCAAACGTCCAGCGGCCCCCGGCGCGATGTTGCGAACGAACACATCGGCCTTGGCCACCATACGTTCCAACAAGGCGCGATCCTTTGCTTCCTTGATGTTCAGTTCAGTGCTTTCCTTGCCGCGGTTTAGCCATGCAAAATATGCGCTGGTGCCTTTTACGACACTGTCATAATGGCGGGCGGTCTCGCCGCCCAAACGTTCAATCTTGATAACACGCGCGCCTGCATCCGCCAGACGCACGGTGCAAAACGGGCCAGCAACAGCTTGCTCTAGTGCGATGACCAACAGGCCATTCAAAGGTAGCATTTTATGTATCCTTAATAAGCCGGGCAGAGCCTGTGCATTCTAGTTAGCATTTCCTTACGACATGATATACAAATGTCCGGACATTTAATCTAGTTGAAAGTTGGCCACCCTTTGTTGGGCATGCAGAAAGTAGAACACGAACCATGAACAACACGGCCACCCCTACCCCACGCAATGAAAACGGCCCTCGTTATGCAGTGGTAGCACAGGCGTTGATCGATGAAATACTATCGGGCCGCTATCCGGTCGGCTCTAACCTGCCGACTGAAAATATGCTGTGCAAGCAGTTCAAAATCAGCCGACACACCACGCGCGAGGCTATCCGCCAGTTGCAAGAACTGGGGCTGGTGACACGCCGTGCCGGATTTGGCACCACCGTAAAATCAGACCGCCTTGTGCAACGCTATGTGCATGTGGGCGATACGGTTTCAGACCTATATCAATACGCGCAGGACATCGTTCTAAGGGTGACGGATACCTCGGATATCGAAACAGACGCGCAAGCCGCCGCGTTGCTTGGGTGCAAACAGGGGCAGCGCTGGTTGAAACTGCACGGGTTGCGTGTTCGGAGCGGGGAAACATTGCCAATTTCCTTGACCGACATCCATATCCCCCACGCCTATCGGCAGGTGCAGGACGACATCGAAAATTTCGGGCAGCCGATTTATTCCCTCATCCAGAAACGCTTTGGTCTTGAACTCGCCGAGGTCCGTCAGCAAGTTTCCGCAACCACATTGCAACAACACGAAGCCGAGGCATTGCTTGCCGATCAGGGCGCACCAGCGTTGCGGATTACACGCCACTACTATTCTGCAACGTCAGAATTGTTTGAAATATCGCTCAACCTTTATCCGGCAGAGCGGTTCACCTACTCAAACACGCTGCGTGTCGAAAACACCAGTTTGACGCCGTAAAGGAGACAGCCGTGAATTACTCATACCTATTTGTGCCGGGCGACCGCCCCGAACGATTTGACCGCGCCATCGCCAGCGGAGCTCATGCCATAGTGATCGACCTGGAGGATGCAGTGCAACCCCACGCCAAAGATACCGCGCGGTCAAATATCGCGGTATGGCTGAAGAATGGTGGTAAAGCCGTGGTCCGTATCAACGGGTCCGATACACCATGGCACAATGACGACATTTCCCTGCTGGCAAGCCCCGGGATCCGCGCCGTGATGTTACCAAAAGCCGAGGACCCGAAAACGGTGGCCGCCTTTATTTCCGCACTACCTGCCCCATTACCCGTTATTGCGCTGATCGAAACGGCACGCGGACTTTGGAATATTGAAAATATAGTCGGAATTAAAGGCATTACCCAGCTAGGCTTTGGCTCCGTGGACTTTCAGCTCGACACTGGCATTGAGGATGAAAACGACGGACTGCTCTATGCGCGATCACAAATCGTGTTGGCCTCGGCAATGGCGGAACTGGCAAAACCGCTCGACGGGGTCACCGTTGACCTCGGCAATATGCACAGGCTGGAACGGGACACCACACGCGCACGCGGGTTGGGCTTCGGTGGCAAAATGTGTATCCATCCCAGTCAAGTCCAGACGGTAAATCAGGGCCTCGCCCCCACTCCAGAAACTATTGCCTGGGCTGAACGTGTCGTAAACGCGGCCGATAAGACAGACATAAAGGGCGCGATCCGTCTGGACGGAAAAATGATCGACCGACCCGTAATCGAGCGGGCGCGGTTACTGTTGAAAGTAGAGGTTCGGGCGCAAAGTTTTCCGAAACCTGATTAGGTCTGAGTTGTGGAGGGATTTAGGCGCCCAAGCTCGCAAACTGATTGAACGGAGATATGAGGTCTGACTGAAACTGTTTCTTTCGGATAATAGAGAAGATTACCTTAATAGTGAAGTGGTTCTGCTTTTCCGAACAGGTTTGCGGCTGAGTTAAGGTGTATCGGGTTTGGTTATCATGCCGCTTTCATCATTTCTT
>MABA01000016.1 GCA_002162875.1 Rhodobacterales bacterium 52_120_T64
GCTCCAAGCCATAACCTTATCAGTAAAACCGTGTGAAAGCGGGCTGCAAACAAATGCACCAGCCAACCAGCACACTCAAATCTTCGAGTTTTTCAACAGAATAGGCGCAATGCGGCCATTGGCATACCTATAACAATGAGCGGGATCGGTCATCCTAAACATAGATCGTTTCCAGCAGCTTGAATATAGCCTCATTTGGCTAGTTTAATGGGGAATAGTAGTAACGAAAATGGGGAAAACCAACCAACGAACATGCAATCTAATATATCGTCGAATTCTCAACGGTTGGAAGACTTTGATCGTGACGGATATGTCGCCGCCAAACCCTTTTTTGATGCTGACAAAGTGGCAAAATTAAACACAGAAATTGTGCGATACCTACGTGACGTTGTGCCAAGCATGCCTGATTAACCGGTATATATGGAGATAAAACCGACAATGGACCTGTCGCGGAATTGTGCCGCTCCTTTAATCGCATATTATGCTTTAAAGGAGAAACGACATGGCATCACAGCATACAGCAGAATTCAGACAAGAAGCGGTGCGCGTAGCACTGACGAGCGGGTTGAG
This sequence comes from Rhodobacterales bacterium 52_120_T64, assembly GCA_002162875.1. Lineage (GTDB taxonomy): Bacteria > Pseudomonadota > Alphaproteobacteria > Rhodobacterales > Rhodobacteraceae > NORP23. Next base: position 571 of record MABA01000016.1, read on the forward strand.
TCGTAAACAAGTAGCCACTGACTTTGGCGTTGGTTTTTCGACGCTGTGCCGTTGGATACAAATGGAGCGTTAAACGCTGCCGGAGACGACAGGCCAGAGCGACTTGGAGGCCGAAGTAACCAGGCTTCGCAAAGAGAACCGCCTGCTCCGTGAGGAGAGGGACGTGCTAAAGAAGGCCACCATCTTCTTCGCGGGTCAAAAGCCATGAGGTTCAGGTTCGTCGAGGGAAATCGTGACACAGTTCCGACCGAACGACTGTGCCAGATCATGAATGTCAGTTCACGTGGCTTTCGTGCGTATCATTCCCGCCCGATCAGCCAGAGCCAGCGTAAGGATATGGTGTTGCTGGCCCATATCAGAGAACAACATCGCCTGTCCTTGGGTAGTTATGGCAGGCCAAGAATGACAGAGGAATTGAAAGAGTCGGGCCTTGACGTTGGTCATCGCCGTATTGGTCGATTGATGCGATAGAACGGCATATCCGTTGTCAGAACCCGTAAACACAAGGTGACGACCGACAGCAATCACAAGTTCAACATTGCACCCAACCTGCTGAACCGTGACTTCTATGCGGATCGACCCAACCAGAAATGGGTCGTCGACATCAGCTATATTTGGACCCAAGAGGGCTGGCTATATCTGGCCGTGGTTCTGGACCTGTATTCGCGGCGAGTCATTGGCTGGGCTGTCAGTAACCGCATGAAGCGTGACCTTGCTATCCGCGCGTTAGATATGGCCGTGGCATTACGGAAACCCCCGAAGGGCTGCATTCATCACTCGGATCGCGGAAGCCAGTATTGCTCGCACGACTATCAGAAACGTCTTCGACAACATGGATTCAAAGCATCCATGAGTGGCAAAGGAAATTGCTACGACAACGCTGTCGTCGAGGCGTTCTTCAAAACCATCAAAGCCGAACTGATCTGGCGACATGCGTGGCATACGCGCCGCGCTGCTGAACTGGCAATCTTCGAATACATAAACGGCTTTTATAATCCTCGCCGAAAGCACTCGGCATTAGGCTGGAAAAGTCCCTTGGCTTTTGAATGGATCGCCGCTTAAATGAGAACCCGGAGCGGCACTAAAGCGCGACAGGTCCACTTCCGCCCGCACGCGCAAACCGGCGTTCTTGGTTTCTCGCAAGGCATGATCGACTTTGGAACGCAGGCTGACAGGGACGAAACTATTGCATTCCCGGGTAGCGCGGGAACTTTTCTTATGCATCACGCGAAGACGCGTACACCGGGCGGGGGCAAATAAATGTACATCAAGATCGCGTAGGCCCCTGGGATTTATTTATTACACTAAACGCGCGCGTTTAGATGAAGCAGCAAAGGGCGCATATCAGAAGGCTTTGGACCTTCAACTGAAGATATCTGAGAAGATATAGAATGAAAACAATTGGGTTGAGAGTGTGTGTCGGCATTTGCTTCAATAACTCCGGACTACTTTCAAACCCAACATTCTCTATTGTAGCTTCTGAGATGGATGGTGTCGTAAAAGGAGGACTGACTGAAATAGGCACGTCGAAGAAATTTTTTGTTCGGATTAAACGACCTAGGTTGTATTCCAACTTCAAAATTAATCGACTGAGATAACTCATTTTTGCGATGATGCTGTACATTGGATATCCACAAGTGCTTCGAAAAGCTGTGAAATTGCATCGCTATCGCAGGATAGAGTCCGACTAAGAGACTAATTGGCCTCCATTGCGCGAGTATTATACGGGGCTTGGCCTTTTAGGAAGTCTCTCTGTTTTGTTCTTGATGATGTTAATTAATCAGTAACCTGCAACTATGAGCCGGAAGTCGTCGTTTTTTTCAATTGGTTGAGTCTTGTTTGAGGAATTGTTTGCATTTGCGAAATAACATCAGCATCGCTACTTGACCATCAATTCGCAGTGAAATAAGTATCGCAAGTCTGAGCGGGCGTTGTGTAATGGTAAGACCTCAGCCTTCCAAGCTGATGACACGGGTTCGATTCCCGTCGCCCGCTCCAATCACAAAGTTTATTGCATTTCGTCCGGTTCTTCTTCTGTGATCAGATTGATTTCACCACTGGATTCCAGTTTGCGGATACCGATGATTAGTTCGTTCATCGCTGCTTCGGCATCTTTCTTCTTTACGGGTTCCAGCTCTGACAGTTCTTCGCGGAGTTGATCTGCGATACGCGTGGATAGGCCAGCGAGTAGAAACTCGGCCTCGGTCGGCGCGTTTTTCATGGCGCGTAGCAAAATTTCCGGTTCAACGGTACGGGTGATCGCTGACACATCGCGCGGCTGTATGCGGGCTGGAATATCGGCGAACGTGAACATAACTTTACGGATTTTTTCTGCTGCATCGGGATCGGTTTTTCCGAAATCTTCCAGTAGGCGGTCGCGGATATCGCTTTGGGCGAAGTTCATAATGTCGCCCGCCCGCTCCATCGGGGATTTAGCAAAGGCCGAAGGGGCGTTCTCGTCAAACATAGTTTCGCTAATGCTTTGCCCAATCAATTCGATAACATCAGCCGATATTTTGCGACTGTTTATGATTGCTAGCATAGTTTCGCGCGCACGTGTCGCGTCCATCCCACCAAGAACTTGCGCTGCGAGCGTCGAAGGAATTTTGGACAATACGGTGGCGGAGACTTGCAGATGTTCATTATCTAGACAGGTTTGCAGCTGTGCTGCGTCCGCCGAGGCGACCCTTACCCATACGTCGACGGAAGGTGACCGCACGTAGGCCTTTCGGATTTTTTCCAAAGCTTTATCACTAACATGTCCTTTGAGTGAGGTCAGCGTGTCTTCTAGGTCTCCGCGCATCGAGAGGCCGAAATCTTGAAGTTCGGACAGAAATTCAAGGATCACTAGATCGACGGTCCGACGATCGACCTCGCCGAATGAGGCCATGATGTCGACGATGCGCTTTAGGGAACCTGTCGCGATGTTGTCGAGGTTTGGTGTAGCGCCGGCCTTTATTAATACGCTCAGCAATATAGCGGCTTTGTGCTGCTTACTAATTGGCGCGTCGATAGGCACCACCTGTAAGGGCGTTTCATGGGATACGAGGGCTACGGACATAGTGGGCACTTTCTGTTCACGTGCCCCTTTTGTTGATCAAAATAGTTAAGGAATGTTGAACGGAGGTTTGGGATTTTTACAACAAATTCTTAACGTTTCTGTCTCAGGTATAGAGTGATATGACTAGGCATGGAGATTCGAATTGGAATAGAAGCCGATTTCGCAGCCGTACGAGAACTGCATCTGAGCGCTTTTCCCGCGGCTGACGAGGGTGATCTGATGGACGCCCTTCGCAGGAACGGTGTTGACGACGGCGTTGCGTTGCGCAGAAATTGATCAAAGCGGGACTCGATTTAGCAAATGCGGCAGAATGGGAGGACGTGGTTGTATTAGATTCACCCGACTATTATACGCGCTTTGGATTTAAAGTAGCGTTGGTCGAAGATTTCAAATTCAAGTATTCGGGACCACATTTGATGGCTCTGGCATTGTTAGAAAAAGGGTTGCCGGAACTTATTGCGCGGATATCTTACGCCCCGGCGTTTAATAACCTCGGCTGAGAAAGTCGAAAGTGGCTGGCAATCTTTATCCATGCTTGCCCCCGTTGGGCGATATGCGGTAAAAGCACCGGAAATTTAATTGATGAGGTGTCATATGCGGCGGGTGGTTGTTACAGGTCTTGGTATGGTTACTCCGCTTGCTTGCGGTGTTGAAGAAACCTGGGAACGTATTTTAGACGGGCAGTCTGGTGCGGGAACGATAGCGAAATTCGATGCCTCACATTTGGCCACCGATTACGCTTGCGAAATCCCTTTAGGGGACGGGAGTGACGGGACGTTTAACCCTGATGACTGGATGGCACCGAAAGAGGCGCGCAAGGTTGATCCGTTTATTCTGTATGCGATGTCGGCAGCAGATCAGGCGATTAAAGATTCAGGCTGGGTGCCTGAAGATGACGAAGATAAGTATCGCACGGGCGTGATGATCGGGTCTGGTATCGGTGGGCTTTCCACGATTGCGAATACTGCGATTTTGTTGAAGGAACGTGGGCCGCGCAGGGTCTCGCCTTTCTTTATTCCATCAACTTTGATTAACCTTTGTTCGGGGCAAGTTTCCATTCGCTACGGCTTCAAGGGGCCAAACCATGCGGTTGTGACGGCTTGTTCTACAGGGGCGCATGCAATTGGTGATGCGGCGCGGCTGATTATGCTGGATGACGCGGATGTAATGGTTGCAGGCGGGGCCGAGGCGCCGATCTGCGAGTTGGGTATTGCCGGGTTTAATGCCTGTAAAGCGCTTTCAACCAAGCGTTCGGATGATCCAAAAGCGGCATCAAGGCCCTATGACGAGGACCGTGATGGTTTCGTCATGGGTGAGGGCGCCGGTGTTGTGGTGCTTGAAGAATACGAGCACGCCAAGGCGCGTGGAGCGACTATTTATGCAGAAATTTTAGGTTATGGCCTATCGGGTGATGCATATCATATTACCGCGCCCGCCGCGGATGGAGATGGTGGTTATCGGTCCATGAAGGCCGCGTTGAAGCGTGCTGGAGTTGAGCCCTCGGCTGTCGATTACATCAACGCGCACGGCACTTCGACGATGGCTGATACTATCGAATTGGGTGCAGTTGGACGGTTAATGGGAGATGCGGCGAAGGGGGCTACGATGTCTTCAACGAAGTCTGCAATTGGACATTTGTTGGGGGCAGCGGGCGCTGTTGAGGCGATTTTCTGTATTTTGGCATTGCGTGATCAAATCGCGCCACCGACTATTAACCTGGATAATCCGATGGTGGATACAGATTTGGATTTGGCCCCCAACAAAGCTGTTAAACGGGAAATTAACGTCGCGCTGTCTAATTCTTTCGGGTTTGGTGGTACGAATGCATCGCTGGTTATGGGGAAAGTCCAATAAATGGGTCGTAGTATTGCGGCGAACGCTTTTACGTTCCTCATTTTATTGATCGTAGTGCTGGGCGGTTTCGTTGCCTGGGCGCAGGGGCAATTTCGTAATGATGGGCCGTTGGCTGAAGAATTGCTTTTCGAAGTGTCGCGTGGCGCGACGCTTGGTGCCGTATCGGAAAATCTGTTGTCCGCCGGAGCAATTTCGAATGATCAACTGTTTCGGATCGGTGCGCGGTATACGCACCGGGACACCAAGCTGAAATTCGGAGAATATGTGCTGCCCGCGGGTAGTTCGATGGACGGCATTCTGGATATTCTGGTTGAAGGCAAGAGCGTTCAGTATTTCGTAACTATTCCTGAGGGGATGTATATTACGGAAATAGTGGCGAGGATAAATGCTAACGAAGACTTAACAGGTGAGATTGAAAACTTGCCCGCAGAGGGCATGTTGGCGCCCAATACTTATAGCTTCCAACGCGGTGATACGCGGCAATCGGTTGTAGATCGGATGCTGGAAGCGCAAGTCGCGATTTTGGATGACGCTTGGGAAGGCCGTGCCGAAGGGCTGCCGCTTGAAAGCAAAGAAGAGTTGTTGATCTTGGCGTCGATTGTGGAAAGCGAAGCTGGTGGTGCTGGTGAGTGGGGGCTTGTGGCCTCGGTTTTTTATAATCGACTGGCCGCGAACATGCGTTTGCAAGCGGATGCGACGTTGCGATATGGGCTGACAGATGGCGAGGAACGCATCCGGCGGGGGCTGCGCGAGTCGGAGTTGGCGAAGGAAACGGCCTATAATACGTATCAGATTGCGGGTTTGACGCCGACTCCGATATCCAACCCAGGGCGCGATGCAATGCTGGCTACGGCCAACCCAGAGTTGTCAAAGTTTTACTATTTTGTTCTAGACGGATCGGGCGGGCACGCATTTGCCGAGAATTTACAACAACATAACAGGAATGTAGCAGCCTGGCGAAAGATCGAACGGGAACGTTCTTCGAACTAAAGTTGCACAACCTGTGATTTAGTTATTGACATTGCGAACGCTCTAGGGTATACCTCTAGGCAAGCTGGAAGAAGTGGGTAAGCGGCACGGTCGAAAGATCGGGGCCGTTTTTCTGTTTCTGCTCATGCGGAGCAGTGAAAGCTTACATATATGAAAAATGAAACTCCCGAGGATCGGGAATTGGACGCGCAGATGTTGAAGTCTGCGCGGAAGAACTATGCATCTTTGAGGGTTGCTTTAGAGGCAACCGTGGAACGGCTGCAGGCGGACGGTGACGTGACGATAAAAGAGGTTAACACCTCGATCACGGAATTTCAGAAGTCTTTGCGGGCGGTAATTACAATCGAGACGGATCTTGCAAAACGAAGTTACGAAAAGCGTAGCGGCGGGGAGGGGGCATGCCCTCTCGACCTTGAAGCTGCGCGACGGGAAGTCATTGGGCGACTTGTTAAGCTCGCTCAATCCCGACGAAGTGGAGGGGCTACTTGATGGGTTAAGCCCGAATGCGGTGCTGAGTTTACCGTGGCTATTCGATATCTGGGCGCTTCAGGGGCATCAACTTGCCCCTGAAGGTGATTGGACAACATGGGTCATTCTTGGGGGGCGCGGCGCGGGTAAAACCCGCGCTGGCGCTGAATGGGTCAGGTCCAAGGTAGAAGGCGCGATGCCGTGGGACGTTGGTGAATGCCGTCGGGTGGCGCTGATTGGCGAGACGATCGAGCAGGCGCGAGAGGTTATGGTCTTTGGGGATTCCGGAATTTTGGCGTGCTCGCCGCCGGACCGTCGGCCTGTTTGGGAGGCGACGCGAAAGCGGTTGGTTTGGCCCAATGGCGCGGTGGCCGAGATTTATTCAGCGTCCAACCCCGAAAGCCTGCGCGGACCGCAATTTGATGCGGCGTGGTGTGATGAGCTGGCAAAGTGGAAGCAGGGGCACGATGCTTGGGACATGTTGCAGTTTGGGCTACGGCTTGGGCACGCACCGCAACAGGTGGTGACGACAACGCCGCGGCCATCAAAGTTGTTAACAGATTTGTTGACGGACGCGCGAACAGTGCGAACGAGTGCACCGACCGAGGCGAACGCTGCGAATTTGGCGGACAGTTTTCTGGACTATGTGAGTGCGAAATATGCTGGATCTCGATTGGGTCGTCAGGAATTACAAGGTGAAATTTTGACGGACGTTGAAGGCGCATTCTGGTCGTTTTCTTCGCTGGATGCGTGCCGTGCGGAAGTACCCGATTTGGACCGTATTGTTGTGGCCGTGGATCCGCCGGTGACGGGTGGGCCAAACGCGGACGAGTGTGGGATTATTGTGGCAGGAGTTACCATGCAGGGGCCGCCGCAGGATTGGCGGGCATATGTTTTGGAAGATGCATCGGTGCGTGGGTCGCCTCAGGTTTGGGCCGAGCGCGCCGTGGCTAAGGCGCGAGAATACGATGCGGATCGGTTGGTGGCGGAGGTTAATCAGGGTGGTGAGTTGGTTGAATCACTGGTGCGATCGATCGATCCGCTTGTGCCTTATCGAGCTGTCAGAGCATCGCGTGGAAAGGCGACGCGGGCGGAACCGGTGGCAGCTTTATACGAACAAGGGCGCGTTTTTCATTGTGACGGGTTCGCTGATTTGGAGGACCAGATGTGTGCGATGACAGTGTCTGGTTTTACCGGCAAAGGTAGCCCTGATCGCGTCGATGCGCTGGTTTGGGCGATTACGGATTTGATGATTGCTCCGGCGCTGCATTTTCAGCGGCCCCGGGTGCGTGGACTTTAATTGGGGAGCGTAAAGTAATGGTTTTGCAACTTTTTAAGTCGATGAGTGGTGTCGAGGAAAAAGCCTCGGCGGCGACCCCGGTGATTGCGTTTCACGGCTCGGGACGAGCTGTTTGGTCGGCGCGTGATACAGTAAGTTTGACGCGTACAGGATTTACCGGAAATCCTGTGGGGTTTCGCTGTGTGAAAATGATTGCGGAGGCGGCGGCGGCGGTGCCCGTTTTGTTGCAAGATTTGGAGCGCCGATACGAAGTGCATCCGTTGTTGGGATTGTTGGGGCAACCCAATCAAGGGCAAGGTTCGGCGGCATTGTTCGAGGCGTTCTATGGTCAGTTACTGCTGTCTGGCGACGGGTATCTTGAGGCAGCCGGGGAGGATAGACCAAGCGAGTTACATGTGCTGCGGTCTGACCGTATGTCGGTTGTGCCGGGCGCAGATGGCTGGCCAGTGGCGTACGAATATAAGGTTGGCTCGCGAAAACATCAGTTTGACATGCGTGGTGATTTTGCACCGATTTTACATGTTAAGGCGTTCCATCCACAGGACGATCACTATGGGTTGTCACCGATGCAGGCGGCCGGGGCTGCGTTGGATGTTCATAACTCGGCATCAAAATGGTCAAAAGCGCTGCTGGATAATGCGGCGCGACCTTCGGGGGCGATTGTTTATAAAGGGGCTGACGGCATGGGGGCGCTGGCTTCGGATCAGTATAACCGGTTGGTTGACGAGTTGGAGAGCCACCATCAAGGGGCTCAGAATGCAGGGCGCCCGATGTTGCTTGAAGGTGGTTTGGATTGGAAACCTATGGGGTTTTCACCTTCCGACATGGAGTTTCAAAAGACCAAGGAAAGTGCTGCGCGTGAGGTTGCGTTGGCTTTTGGTGTGCCGCCAATGTTGCTGGGTTTCCCGGGGGACAATTCTTATTCGAACTATCAAGAAGCAAATCGGGCATTCTATCGATTGACGGTTTTACCGCTTGTAGCCAAAACTTTGGAGGCTGTTACCGGGTGGCTGGGGCCATTGTTTGGCGATGGGCTAGTCATAAAAGCGGATCTCGATGGAATACCAGCGTTGGCGGTTGAACGCGAAGCGCAGTGGCGGCGTGTTTCTGCGGCAGAATTTTTAACGACTGCGGAGAAACGGCAAATGTTGGGACTACCTAAACTGGCGGATGATGAATGAGTCGGCGGAGCGGAGGGTCGAAATACCTCTATGAACCGTTTGATGCAGCCAGCGCACGGATCGAGGCTCACGAGCGGGTGTTTGACGAACGCTGGCACGGACTGGAGCGCCGACTGCAGGCGATTGAAGGCATGCTCGAGCGGCTAGAGCGGCGATTGTGGTTGGCCGTTTATGGAGCCGCGGCGATGTTTTCAGTTGATGTGGTCTATAGTTTGGTTACGCGTGGGTAATTTTGAATAAACTCGATATGTGTAGGTATTAAGTGAATACTTAAGGATAATACATGATTTATGAAAGTATTTCGAGCGGGCTCGAGACCAAGTTCTGTCGTTTCGACACCGATAAAAAGTCGATCGACGGCGCAGATATCTCCGGGTATGCATCTTTGTTTAATGTTGAAGATAAAGGTGGGGATGTTGTGTGTAAGGGGGCATATGGGGCTTCATTGGCGCGGCTTTCCAAGTCTGGCGGCAAAGTGAAAATGCTCTGGCAACATGATCACATGCAGCCAATTGGCGTCTGGGATGAAATTCACGAAGACGACAAGGGCCTATTTGTGAGGGGGCGACTGTTGTCAGAAGTGCAGGCTGGTCGGGAGGCATTGGCCCTGTTGAGCGCCGGCGCGATCGACGGGTTGTCTATCGGTTATCGTACTGTTCGTGCGGAGAAATCGGCCAAGGGGCGGTTGTTACATGAAATTGAACTTTGGGAGGTGTCGATGGTCACTTTCCCAATGCTTCCGGAGGCGCGCGTAGCGCCCTCGGATGACGAGGCGGCGCTGGCGCAAAGTCTGGCTGAAACCTTTCGACAGGCTCGTGATCTGCTGGCCTGAACGTATTTACCAAAGGAAATATTAATGCGTGACAAAGAAATGAAATCCCGTGGCGGTGCAGCTACGGGAGGGTCCCATGCTGTCGAAGTTAAGGCAGCCATGAATGAATTTTTGAGCGAATTCAGTGGGTTCAAAGATGAAATTAAATCCAAATTTTCAGAACAGGAAGAACGTTTGAATATGTTTAATGCTAAGTCACTTTCTACTTCACGCCCCGCACTTTCTACTACAACCGAGGTTGCAATCCCGCACAAAAAGGCGTTTTCAGCCTATCTTCGTAGCGGCGATGACGAGGCGTTGCGGGGTCTTCCGGTGGAAGAAAAATCGCTTTCAACAGCGGTTTCGGCCGACGGTGGATATTTGGTTGACCCTCAGACAGCAGACCAGATTACGGGTGTGCTACGCGGCGCTTCGTCTATTCGTGCAATCGCGAATGTGGTTCAGGTTGAATCTACGGCTTATGATGTGTTGGTTGATCATACGGATATCGGTGCCGGTTGGGCATCGGAAACAGGTACCGCCGCAGAAACGGGTACACCGCAAGTGGAAAGGATTTCTATTCCATTGCATGAGTTATCGGCGCTTCCTAAAGCGTCTCAACGTTTGCTGGACGACACGGCATTTGACGTTGAAGGCTGGTTAGCCACGCGAATTGCGGACAAGTTTAGCCGTGCTGAGGGCGTGGCATTTATCAATGGCGATGGCATCGATAAGCCGAAGGGGTTCCTGACGTACACGGCTGTGGACAACGCTAGTTGGGCTTGGGGTGAGTTGGGGTATGTCGCGACTGGTGCAGCGGGTGACTTCGACGGAATCGATCCGGCTGATGCGATCGTTGATCTAGTGTATTCGTTGGGCGCACGATACCGTGCGAACGCCGCGTTTGTGATGAATTCCAAGACGGCCGGTGCGGTTCGAAAAATGAAGGATGCCGATGGCCGGTTCCTTTGGTCTGACGGTTTGGCCGCGGGTGAGCCAGCACGTCTGATGGGGTATCCTGTGCTGATTGCCGAAGATATGCCGGACATCGCAGCGGATGCCACTGCGATTTCTTTCGGCGATTTTTCAGCCGGTTACACGGTTGCGGAACGTCCTGATTTGCGTATTTTGCGCGATCCGTTTAGTGCTAAACCACATGTGCTGTTCTATGCGACCAAGCGTATTGGCGGCGATGTGAGTGATTTCGCTGCTATCAAACTACTAAAATTCTCGCTTACATAAGTTGGCTTGAATGCCCGCTGATCTAAGCGGGTTTTTGCACCCCTGTATCTTCTGGCTTTTGCTGCTCTCTCCGCGTGGGCGATGCAGGGGTGTGTCTGAACTTTCCCTAATGTGAGGCCCCGTATGAGTGGATATTTCCTGAAAGACCCTAACTCGGAACTGGAGCTGTCTGTCGACTGGCGATCCGGATATCTTAAGCAAGGTGAACGAGTTAGCGATGACTTGGGTTGGTCTGTTCGACCAGTGGAGGATGCGCCCGGCGAACTAAGGGTCGTGTCGCAGGAATGCGGGGCTGCGAGTTCTAAAGCGACGTTCGAGGGCGGACTTCCAGGGCAAATCTATATGGTTTCAAGCAGAATTTCGACCACGATGGGGCGCGATTTGGAACGAACACTAATGTTTCGAGTGACTGAGAGGAAATTGCCATGATGTTAGAAGAGTTAACGGCCGTTGCAGCGGCGGATCTGCCAGTTCGCGAGTTTGCAGAGCACTTGAAACTGGGTAGCGGGTTTGCAGATGACGGGTCCGAGGACGCCGTGTTGGAGGTCTGTTTGCGATCTGCGATGGCGGCGATTGAGGTGCGGATAGGCAAGGCGTTGATGACGCGGCGTTTTAGCTGGGAGCTAACGCGATGGGGCGCGGATGGTGAACAGACGCTGCCAATTGCGCCGGTTGTGGCGGTTACTTCCGTGACGTTTGTGGATCGACTTAGCGTCGAGACGATTCTGGATGCAGCGTCATATGTACTGGAAAGAGATAGTCAAAGACCGAAGATTGTCGGGATACTGCCGAGCATTCCGGAAAGTGGGCGGGTAATTCTGACATTTGATGCTGGGTTTGGTGATTGGACTGGTGTTCCGGCTGATTTGCGTCATGCGGTGTTGCTTCAGGCGGCAGCTTTCTATGAAAATCGGGCCGGCGAGGGGCGCGCCAACGGGATGCCGTTTGGTGTGGGTGCGCTGATCGAAGCATATCGCCCCATTCGGATCGGCGGTGTGCGTTGAAGGTGAATTTATCGCGAAAACTGGTCCTTGAGGAACGGGCAAACACACCCGACGGAAAAGGGGGGTTTACTGTTGGCTGGCAGGTCCTGGGCGTGGTTTGGGCGGATGTTGATGCGCGATCAGGCCGGGAAGCGTTGGTGAGTGAGCGAGACATTTCACGCGTTCGATATCGGATTATTGTTCGTGGGGCACCGGTCGGGGCGGCGTCTCGCCCGCGCCCAGATCAACGGTTCCGTGAGGGAGATCGAATATTTTCAATTCTTGCTGTGGCGGAATTTGATTCAGCGGGGCGTTGGCTGGAATGTTGGGCAGATGAGGGCAAAGGATGAGTATTACATTATCTGGTGACCTTCAGGGAGCGATTTACGGGGCTTTGACGGGAGACGCGGCACTGGTCGCGTTGGTCGGGGTCGAAATTTACGACGCGCCGTTACCTTCCGGTGGGGCATTGCCCTTGGGCGAACACGTGACCTTGGGCGAGGAGATGGTGAAGCCGTTTGGCTCGGCTACATCCAGCGGAGGCGTGCATGATTTTGACATTGTTGTGCACTCGACCGCGAATGGTTTTGCAGCGGCCAAAGTGGTTGCCTCAGCTGTTTCCGATGTGTTGGTCGACGCGAACTTGAATATTTCCGGCGGTCATCTGGTGTCGTTGCGGTTTTTGAAGGCCAAGGCCAAACGCGGGGTTGCACCTGAATTGAGGCGAATTGAAATGCGGTTTCGGGCCGTTGTTGAAGATATTTAATCAAAGGATTACATGATGGTAGCGCAAAAGGGCAAGGATCTTCTGATCAAAATAGATATGGATGGTTCTGGCACATTCGAAACAGTTGCAGGCCTTCGGGCGAGCCGTATTTCGTTCAACGCCGAGACGGTGGATGTGACGAATTTGGGTAGTGCGGGTGGTTGGCGAGAACTGCTCGGAGGGGCCGGTGTTCGCTCGGCATCGATTAGCGGGTCCGGGGTTTTTCGAGATGAAAATACGGACGAGCGTGCGCGACAGATTTTCTTTGATGGCGAGATTCTACCGTTTCAGGTGATCATTCCCGACTTCGGAGTTGTGGAGGGGCCATTCCAGTTGACGGCGGTGGAATATTCCGGACAGCACGACGGCGAGGCGGCATACGAGCTGTCGATGGCTTCGGCTGGCGCGCTGACTTTTACGGCGATTTGATGGTGAACCCTTACCGCGGAGAAGCAGAATTAGTAATTGGCGGCAAAGCGTATGTGATGCGCCTGCCGCTGAGCGTTCTGGCGGAGTTGGAGGATGAAATGAAATCCGACAGCCTGATGAGCATGGTGCACCGCTTTGAAACGGGTGGGTTTTCAGCGCGGGATTTGGTTCTTTTGCTGAAGGCTGGACTGCGTGGCGGAGGTTGTGATGTGGAACTGGATGTTGATGGTGGGCCGATTGTGGCCGCACAGGCTGCTGCGAAATTGTTGGCGGTTACATTCGCAGTACCTGAGTGAACAGGATAAATTGGCGCGCTTTGATGCAGCTAGGATTGGTTGATCTGCGCCTATCACCACATCGGTTTTGGGCATTGACCCCTGCGGAATTGATGTTGATGACCGGTGTAGGCGGCGAGGTAACCTCTTTGTCTAGGGCGGGTTTTGCTGATTTGGCCACGTCATTTCCGGATGAAATTAAGGAGTAAGTATGGCTGTTGAGACGGACATAGAAAACTTGGACGGTCTGTTGGATGATCTGGAAGGATCTCTCGTCGGAACGCAAGCGGCAACGTTGGCATTTCAGCAAGAGCTGGAAGGGATGAAATTTTCGGTCGCTGGGGCTGGTGCTGAGGCGCGAGCTCTTAGTCGAAACCTTAGTTCGGGTTTGAAGTCGGCGATCGGGGATCTTGTGATTGATGGGGATCGGTTGTCCGATGTCCTGTCTGGTCTTGCGACTAGTATGGCGGATGCAGCGTTTAATCGTGCGATTTCTCCAGCGACCGATGCGCTTGGGGGCGCGATTGGCGGGCTTATTTCCGGTGCTCTGCCGTTCGAGAACGGTGCGGCGTTTAGCGGCGGTCGCGTTGCTGCGTTTGCGCGTGGTGGTGTGGTTGACGGGCCGACGCATTTTCCGATGCGTGGTGGTGTCGGTCTGATGGGAGAGGCCGGGCCGGAGGCAATTATGCCGCTGGCGCGCGGGTCTGACGGAAAGCTTGGGGTGCGTGGTGGCAGGGCTTCCGTCGTGAACGTGACGATGAATATTTCGACACCAGATGCGGCAGGCTTCCAGCGATCCGGCGCGCAAATATCAGCGGGCATTTCACGGGTAATACAGCGCGGACAGCGAAATTTATAAGTAGGAGAGCAGCATGAACTTTCACGAAATACGATTTCCTACGGACTTGTCGTTTGGATCAATCGGGGGGCCGGAACGACGGACCGAGATTGTTTCTTTGACCAACGGGTATGAGGAACGGAATAGCCCTTGGTCGCAGTCTCGGCATCGGTTTGACGCTGGATTCGGGATGCGCTCATTGGACGATTTATCGGTTCTAATCGACTTTTTCGAGGCAAGGTCAGGGCAGTTATTCGGATTTCGTTGGAAAGATTGGGCAAACTTCAAGTCGTGTTTACCTTCTGAGGAGATCGGAGCTACTGATCAGGTGATCGGCGTTGGAGATAATATTTCTTCGGTGTATCAACTGGTTAAGAGATATACCTCGGGTGATGCGACGCAGGTTCGGGAGATTGCCAAACCTGTTCTGAATTTCGTGAAAGTGGCGATCTCTGGAGATTTGCAGGTGTCCGGTACGGATTACGAGGTGAATTTCGAAACAGGCGAGGTGACGTTTACCGCACCACCACCGGATGGGGCGCTGGTGACGGCGGGGTTTGAGTTTGATGTTCCGGTACGGTTCGACACGGATCGGATTGAAAGCTCGGTTGGTGGGTTTTCGGCGGGGGAAATTCCATCAGTGCCCGTGGTCGAGGTGCGTGTTTGATGCGCGGTGTTAGTGTCGAGATGCAGTCGCGACTGGATACGGGCGCAACGTCGATGTGCCGAGCTTGGCTGGTTGTGCGACGTGATGGGGTGCGGTTTGGGTTTACCGACCATGATCGTGACTTGCAGATAGATGGCGACGTTTTTAAGGCGGGCAGCGGATTGGACGCGTCTGTATTGGAAGCCACGACGGGGCTGAGTGTCGACAACGGACAGGCAGTTGGGGCGTTGAATGATGCTGGGTTGACTGAATCCGAAATATTAGCAGGGCGCTACGACGGTGCGGAAGTTTGGCAGTGGTTGGTAGACTGGTCGCAGCCCGAGCTAAAAGTGCTGCTGTTTGGTGGAACTTTTGGGGAAATTCGGCGAGGAACGGGAGTGTTCGAGGTAGAGTTGCGCGGGATTACGGAAGCATTAAACCAGCCTTTAGGGCGGATGTATTTGCGTCAATGCGACCGAGTATTCGGAGATACCAAATGTGGAATAGATTTGGGTGATCCGACATTTTCAGCCGATGTGACTGTGCTGAAAACGATGGCGAAGCGCGGTTTTTCCTTTGACGGGTTGAGTGGGTTTCAAGACGGATGGTTTACGAATGGGTCGATCCAATGGGCTTCTGGTTCCGTTTCTATAGTGAAGGTCGATGCTGGTGGAATGTTGGAAGTCTGGGAAGACGTTGACGTTTCTGTGGGCGACACGGCGCGAGTAGTTGCTGGGTGCGATAAACAGTCCGAATCTTGTCGTGTGAAGTTTGGTAACTTTCTGAATTTTAGAGGATTTCCACATATTCCAGGCGAGGACTGGGTGACGGCTTATCCGGCCAGTGGCGAGACGCATGACGGTGGTAGTTTGAATGCGGAATGACGTTGTGGCTGTGGCTCGGCGATGGATCGGGACACCATATCAGCATCAAGCGAGCTGTGAAGGCGCAGGAACGGATTGCCTTGGTTTGGTGCGTGGTATTTGGCGCGAGGTTTACGGCGAGGAGCCGGCATCGGTGCCTGCGTATACACCGGACTGGTCCGAGGCAGCCAAAGACGAGCGATTGTTGGTTGCTATGGGTACCTACTTTCGACCGGTAAGTGACGAAGTCCAAACCGGAGATGTTCTGGTGTTTCGTCTGCGGTCGGTGGCCAAACATTTGGCCGTTGTCTCCGCGCAGGGCAAAATTATTCATGCTTATTCCGGGCGAGGGGTGGTGGAAACGCCGCTCTCACCCGCTTGGGAACGTCGTATAGCGGGCGTTTTTCGATTTCCTGACAGGAGCAATTAATGGCGACTTTAGTATTATCTGCCATAGGCGGCGCGATTGGCGCGTCGATGGGTGGGGCGGCGTTCGGGTTGTCCTCGATGGTGATTGGACGCGCTATAGGAGCGACGGCCGGGCGCCTTCTTGATGGGCAATTGATGGGTGGATCTGCACCTGTCGAGCGTGGGCAGGTTGAGAACTTCCGTGTCCTTGGGGCGCGTGAGGGGGCGAAAATCCCACGTGTATATGGCGCGATGCGAATATCAGGACAAATTATCTGGTCAACCAGATTTATGGAACACGTAGATAGTTCCGGCGGCGGCAAGGGAACTTCGACGCCTGTTGTTAACGAATATAGCTATTCGATTAGTCTGGCGATTGCCCTTTGCGAGGGCGAGATAACACGGATCGGGAAGGTCTGGGCCGATGGCAAAGAGATCAGTCTGGAAGGTATCGATTACCGTTTGTATTGTGGTGATCTGGCGCAAATGCCGGATGCGGCTATTGTAGCTGTTGAGGGCGAGGAGCTAACCCCTGCCTATCGTGGTACCGCGTATATTGTGTTAGAAAACCTAGACTTAACGCGCTTTGGTAATCGTATTCCCCAGTTTGGTTTTGAGGTGGTTCGAAAACCAGAGCCATTGCCAGATGGGGAGCCACGTGATGCCGCCGAACTGGTGCAAGCTGTGGCGCTGGTACCGGGTACGGGGGAATATGCCTTGGCGACGAAGCCTGTGTCCTACCCGCATGGCAAAGGGATTGCGCGCTCCGCGAATATAAATGGAATCGGCGAGGGAACGGACTTTGTGCGCTCACTTAAACATTTGGACGAGGATTTGCCGAACGCGGAATCTATGTCGCTAGTAGTAAGCTGGTTTGGTGATGATTTGCGATGCAATAGTTGCACGTTGCAGCCTGCTGTGGAGCAGGTGGAGATTGATGGTGACACGATGCCTTGGATGGTTTCTGGACAAGCGCGTGCAGGCGCGAAGGTTGTTGGACAGATCGACGAGCGTTCAGCCTTTGGGGGAACACCTGCGGATGCCGCGGTAATGCAGGCGATCAAGCATATTCAAGATCAAGGCAAGGGGGTGATGTTTTACCCGTTTATACTGATGGACATTCTAGATGGGAATGCTTTGACAAATCCCTGGACGGGGGATGTTGGCCAGCCATCGGTACCTTGGCGCGGGCGGATTACAACGTCAGCGGCACCTGGCCTCTTTGGCTCGCCAGATCAATCGAGTGCTGCGGCAATGCAGGTTAGTGATTTCTTCGGAACGGCTGGTGTTGAGGATTTTGAACAAGGGGCCGACGGGGTTTCCTATACCGGACCGAACGAATGGTCGTATCGCCGGTTCGTATTGCATTATGCGCATTTGTGTGTTGCGGCGGGAGGAGTCGAGGCATTCTGCATCGGCTCAGAGATGCGATCGTTGACCCAGGTTCGGGATGGGTTGAACAGTTTTCCAACGGTGGTGCAATTGGTGCAACTGGCCGCGGATTGTCGGGCGATTTTGGGGCCGGATTGCAAGATTGGATATGCAGCGGATTGGTCTGAGTATTTTGGGTATCAACCAGCGTCGGGGGATGTATTTTATCATCTGGACCCTCTGTGGGCAGATGACAACATCGATTTTATTGGCATTGATAATTACATGCCGATTTCGGATTGGCGTGACAGTGTCGAGCATTTGGATGATGCGTACTCAAGCATTTATGACCTTGAGTATTTGCAGGAAAATATCGAAGGTGGAGAGGGTTTCGACTGGTATTACGCCAGCGGTCAGGCACGGACCGATCAGATTCGTTCTCCTATTGTTGACGGGGTGCATGGGGAGGATTGGGTTTATCGGTACAAGGATATTCGCAGTTGGTGGTCCGAGCAACATCATGAGCGAATTGGTGGTGTTCGGCAGGTTGAGGGGACCGATTGGTTGCCGGAGACCAAGCCAATTTGGTTTACCGAGATTGGGTGCCCCGCCGTAGATAAGGCATCTAATCAGCCAAATGTATTCGATGATGTGAAATCTTCGGAATCTGCGCGGCCGTATTTTTCGAATGGAAATCGAGATGATCTGATCCAGCACCGATATCTGCAGGCGATTTTATCCTATTGGTCTGATGAAGCGAATAATCCAGAAGCAAGTCAGTACGATGGGCGGATGATCGATGTTTCACACACGCATGTTTGGGCATGGGATGCGCGACCCTTCCCCGATTTCCCCGAACGGGTAGACGTTTGGTCAGACAGCGGCGCGTTTCAGCGTGGGCATTGGGTTTCAGGACGTGTGCATATGGCCTCATTGGCTAATGTTGTGGCTGAAGTTTGTCGTCGTGCCGGGTTGGGAGCGGTGGATGTTTCCCAGCTTTATGGTTTGGTGCGTGGTTTTATCATTGGCGATACCGAGAGTGCGCGGCAGAGTTTGCAACCGCTTATGTTGGCCTACGGGTTCGATTGCTTTGAACGCAATGGTGTTTTGGTGTTCCGAAATCGCGATGGACGATCGATCGAGAATTTGGATGCGTCGCGTTTTGTCGAAGAAGGCGAGGGGGCTTATAGCCTGA
The DNA here is from genome assembly GCA_002162875.1 of Rhodobacterales bacterium 52_120_T64. Lineage (GTDB taxonomy): Bacteria > Pseudomonadota > Alphaproteobacteria > Rhodobacterales > Rhodobacteraceae > NORP23. Next base: position 19,252 of record MABA01000016.1, read on the forward strand.
CGCGGAACTCCGATGCGGAAACCGTCGGACGGGTTCGGGTTGAATTTGTAGATGCCGATAACGCGTATCAAATGGCGGCGGCGGAGCATGTGTTCCCCGATGAGAGCGAGGCCCATACTTCCCAGAGCTCGCTTCCGTTGGCTCTAACCGTTGGCGAGGGTCAAGGGATTGTGGAGCGCTGGTTGAGTGAGGCACGGATTGCGCGGGACAGGGTTTCACTGGCGGTTGCCCCGTCGGTGGCTGCGGTTGGTGTTGGTGATGTGGTAACAGTGCTAGGATCGGATTACCGGATTGATCGGGTCGAGGAAGCGGGCGCGCGAAGATTATCAGGTGTACGGGTTGAGACTGGGGTATATGCACCCAAACTTCACGATTTTGCCGCGAACGGTCCGGCTGCTCCGGTGATATACGGGCCTGTATATGCGGAACTTATGGACCTGCCACTATTGGGGGGAACGGAGGTTGAACATGCGTTTCACGTCGCAGTTTCGGGTGATCCATGGCCCGGGCGCGTGGCGGTATACTCGGCAGGGGCTGACTATGGTTATCGATTGAACACGACGTTGGGGCGGAGTGCGGTGGTTGGAGAATTAGTTTCGCCGCTGTTGGCTGGACGTGCAGGGCTTTGGCAACGATCAACCGTGCGGGTGAAAGTGGCGTCGGGATATCTGGCGTCTATGCCCGAAATGGACGTTTTAAACGGCGCTAACAGGGCAGCTTTGCGCGATAGTGGAGGTAATTGGGAAGTGTTCCAGTTTTGCAATGCAGAACTGGTGGCGGATCGGGAATATTTGCTAACAAAACTGTTGCGTGGGCAGGCGGGCACCGAGTTTTTGGTTCCCGATCTATGGGGTGTTGGTACAGATTTCGTTTTGTTGAACGGCGCGGTTTCGCAAGTGGATTTGGCTGCGGCGGAGCGCGGACTGGATCGCCACTATCGTATTGGAGCAGCGCATTTGCCGCTGGATGATGACAGCTATGTACATGCGGTTTTTGCAGGGCGGGGCGTTGGGTTACGTCCTTATGCGCCTGTGCATTTGCGTGCGGTTGTGGATGGCGATGTGGACGTTAGCTGGATTCGTCGAACTAGGATCGAGGGGGATGTTTGGCAAAATTACGAAGTGCCGTTGGGGGAAGATCGCGAGGCGTATTTGGTGCGAGTTTCTTCTGCTGGAACTTTGTTGCGCGAAGTCGAGGTTTTGAACGCTGAATTTATCTATACCACCGCGATGCAGGTTGATGATGGAAGCGGTGGAGTGATTGAGTTTGAAGTAGCCCAGATCTCGGATCGGTTTGGGGTTGGACCATTTATCAAGGAGACAGTGAATGTCTAATACGTATCAATTTGGATTGCCATTATTGCAAGCGGCGCAGGCGCAAAAGCACGTGACGGTAAACGAGGCATTAGCGCGGCTGGATGCTGTGGTTCAGATGCGCGTGAAGGCTGATGATTGGGAGATTCCGTCAGCCAATTCGGTGGAGGGAGAAGCACACGTTGTTGGGCCGATTGCGAGCAACGAGTGGGCTGGACAATCTGGCAAGGTCGCGATTGTCAGCAATGGTGGTTGGGTGTTTTTGACACCAAAGATCGGTTGGCGAGCCTGGAATGAAGTTCTGGGCGCGGAGATTGTTTATGATGGTGTGAATTGGGTACGCTTTGCTGGTGTGATTGCTGCTGGCGGCGCGGCGAGTTTGCAACGGGTTGTCGAAATTGATCATACGTTGTCGGCCGGGGTTGTTTCAGTGACATCAAATGTGATTCCATCACATGCGCAGGTGATCGGCGTTACAGCGCGGGTGATTTCAACATTTACAGGTGCTGGAGTTTCAAGTTGGTCGCTTGGAGTAGCGGGTGCAGCTGACCGGTATGGTAGCGGGTTGGGGCTGGCTTTGAATTCGGTCGCCAAAGGGGCAACCGGGCCACTGACTTATTGGGCGGACACGGCGTTGGAAGTTACCGCTGATTCTGGAAGTTTTGATGGTGGGATCGTGCGTCTTGCTGTGCATTTGGTAGAACTGGAAGTTCCTAGAGCCGTTTAACGCGCACAGTTCACACATCTGACTGAAGTCGGAGCTAGCTCCAATCGTTTAGCTGGGATGTCTTCGCCACAGTCTTCGCAGTACCCATATTCGCCTTCTTCCAATCGGAGGAGGGCGTTTTTAATTGCGTGTATCTCGACAATGCGATTCTGTCGTGTGGCCTTAGACATGGCTTGTTGCTGCAACGCGTCCATGCGCGAGAGGCGGCCGACGCTTGATTGATCGAGCACAACTGTATCCCGACTGTCGGCGTTGGTTATGTCTTGGGATTGCAGCTCGATCAGGCGGGTTTTAAGCAAGGAAAGGTAAAACTTATTTGATCTAGTATCTGTCATTTATTCCACTCTGCTTCTTGAATGTCACGATACCGCTTCCGATTTATTACTTTGCTATGCTAGAATGCAGCTTGCAAGTAGGAGTGCTGAATATGGCCGAAGCCAAATTGAACATCTTGTCGGTTGATCCTGTTTGGGGTCAGATTCGTGATGAAGCCGCAGACATTATCCGCAGCGAGCCGGTCATGGCGTCGCTGGTGCACTCGGTCATCCTTAGTCATCCGACTTTGGAAGTAGCGTTGAGCCACCGTGTGGCCCATAGGTTGGCGTCTGGCGAGATGACAGAATCCATTTTGTATAACGCCTTCGAAGAAGCGTATGACGCGGGGTGTCGGCTCGGCGATATTGCACGATCGGATATTCTGGCTGTTTATGAACGCGATCCGGCGTGTCATCGCTATATACAACCTCTGTTGTTTTATAAGGGTTTTCAGGCGGTTCAGGCTTATCGGTTGGCGCATTGGTTCTGGGTGAACGGGCGCAAGGACCTAGCATATTTCATGCAAATGAGAACATCGGAGGTGTTCGGCGTGGATATCCACCCGGCAGCGCGGGTTGGGCGTGGTTTGATGATTGATCATGCCCATTCGATCGTTATCGGAGAGACAGCGGTGGTTGGCGACAACGTGTCCATGCTGCATTCCGTGACGTTGGGCGGTACTGGTAAAGATGATCATGATCGGCATCCCAAAATTGGCAACAATGTGATGCTAGGGGCGGGTGCCAAGGTTTTAGGAAATATCAAAATCGGAAATTGCTGTCGCGTGGCTGCTGGTTCTGTGGTCTTGGAATCTGTACCTGCTTGTAAAACGGTCGCTGGCGTTCCGGCGCGGGTTGTCGGTGAAGCGGGATGTGACCAACCCTCGGCATTGATGGACCAGTTATTACACGAATAAGCGCGACTTTTAGCTCTAGGACACTTCAGACCCTGGAAACATTCGGTGAATAATTCACCCAATTTACACGATTTTCACCAGATGATTATCCCAATTAACGTTGCGGTTGGATATTGCAGAAGGTTGTTCGCGATGAAGGCTTATTACGTCTCCGTTTCCAGTTGTTAGAATGAAACTGCCTTGTGCTTGGTTTACGCCGCAAACCTCTGGTGTCGTAAAACTGCCCGCGTATGCAAACTCGTGACATTGAAGAGCTGAACCTGTCCGCCTTGGGGCGAGGATACCGCTACTTTGTGGCCATCCTCTGAGAAGGACACGCTGCCGATGTATCCTTTCATTCGGGCAAGATCCCTTTCAGGGATTGTGGCGATTAGGGATCGTGCCCCCAATTTGTGAAAACCAAGTAGCGGGTGTGATAATGAGGTGTCGCCTTGCCACTGAGTTGCAAACGCGACCAGGCCATCTTGGCGCATGGCTAGATGCCGGATAGAACTAAGGTGTAGCGCTGACTCTAACTTGACCCGTTCCAGAATTTCACCAGATTCGGTGATGTAAGTAAGGTTCGGTTGCATAGTTCCAAGGTCTAGTTTGGTTCGTCCTGACTCAGGATGAATGTCGATTCCGCCGTTCGCAATAACAAGCGTGTTGGTCCTTGGAAGCCGTTTGATATCATATGGGCCGACACCGCCGGCCGAGAATTCACCAACTCAGGCGTATCCGGCGTTGCGACCCAGGTGCCGATAACGCCTTTCTCCGCTTCGAAGCCATTTTCAGTCGTATAAAAGTAGCACCATTGGCCGAAAATACACCGCCCCATAAAAATGACGCCCCTCGGGAAAATGCACTGCCTATGGATGGGTGGGATGCGTTGCTGCTGCATGGCCGCGTTTTGGAAGAGGGATTGAAAAAGTGATCCCACCGGAACCACTCGGTCCGAATAATCGATAGCTCTGATTTGGCATTCGCGCAGCGGAGAGGAAGTTTGGACCTGTCGTGCTTTAGTGCCGCTCCGGTTACTCATTTAAGCGGCTACCCTTACAAAAGGCCAAGGGACTTTTCCAACCTAAGGCCGAGTGTTTGCGGCGCGGATTATAAAAGCCATTAATGTATTCGAAGATTGCCAGTTCAGCAGCACGGCGCGTATGCCACGGGTGCCGCCAGATCAATTCAGCCTTGATTGTTTTGAAGAACGTCTCGACGACCGCGTTGTCGTAGCAATTGCCTTTACCACTCATGGAGGTTTTAAATTCGTGTTGACGAAGCCGTTTCTGATAATCATGTGAACAGTATTGGCTGCCCCGATCCGAGTGGTGGATGCGGCCTTTCGGTGTTTTCGCACAGCAATGGCCATTTCTAATGCTCTAATCGCCAAATCGCGTTTCATACGGTTGCTCACAGCCCAGCCAATGACCCGCCTCGAATACAGGTACAGAACCACGGCCAAATACAACCAGCCCTCTTGCGTCCAGATATAACTGATATCGACAGCCCACTTCTGGTTGGGATATTCTGCGTAGAAGTTGCGGTTTAGAAGGTTGGGCGCGATATTGAACTTGTGATTACTGTCTGTTGTTACGTTGTATTTGCAGGTTCTGACAGCTGATATGCTATTCTGGCGCATCAACCGCCCCACTCGACGATGGCCAACATCAAAGCCCAGTTCCTTCAGTTCTTCGGTCATCCCGGGGCGACCATAACGGCCCAGAGACAGACGGTGCTGTTCGCGGATATGTGCCAGTAGCACCAAGTCCTTACGTTGGTTCTGACTAATCGGGCGAGATCGGAAAGCACTAAAACCGCGTGAACTGACATACATGATCCGGCACAATCGTTCCGTCGGAACTGTGCCACGATTTTCCTCGAC
>MABA01000010.1 GCA_002162875.1 Rhodobacterales bacterium 52_120_T64
TTGAACTGATTGCGCCAATCGCGATGGAAGACAAACTACGCTTCGCGATCCGCGAAGGTGGCCGTACCGTTGGTTCGGGCGTCGTTTCCAAAATTATCGAGTAAACAAACTCGAGCATGTAATATAGGAATTGGGCTGCCTTTCGAGGCGGCCCTTTTTCGATTAGAAGTTATTCGGAGTTTGTTTGAGCGGCCTTTTTTTCGGCCAAGAGAATTTGGATGATCGAGACCATTTCTTTGGATTGGCGCGGGGACGTAACCCCACCAATGCCAAGGTGTTTACCCAATTGCCACCAAATGCCGGGTGCCCATGAACGCCCGCCACGTTTTTTTAATAAAATCAAAAACCCGTTTGAGGGTTTGAACGCAAAGAAGCCGCGGTCAACTGTGGCAATGTCGTCTAGGCGGCATAGGACACGACCGGATTGTGTGGTGATCGCTTCGCGCGTCAACAATACTGTGTCGAAGGTGGAGCGATAAAGGCGCGTGCCGGCCCAAATGAACAGGCCACCGACAGCAATCAATGAAAGCAGGGACAAGATTTTTGTGGGTGGAAAAACCGCGGCGATGTAGAGCAACGTTAAGCCAAGACCCACAATTGCAAGAACGCCGAACAGTCGACGACCCTGAGCGACTTCAAGTTTTACCAGTATTTCGGACATTTGATGCTCCGCATTTGTTTCGAGGGCCTTCTTACTGTGTTCTTTAGGGATGTACCAGCGGTGCTTATCCCAAGATTACAAGCCACATGGAAGCCGAGAAGATGGACGCGAGCGTTCCAAGTAGCACAGCACTGGCGGCAGCCCCTTTAGCCCGGTTGTACATATTGGCGAACACATAGGCGTTAATACCGGGCGCCATTGCGGCGGTAACAACGGCGGACCGCGTGAACTCGATCGGCAGGTTAAACACGATTGCACACATGAAATACGTGATAGCGGGGTGGATCATGAGTTTCAGGGTGGAAATCATACCTGCCTCGCCCAGACTGGCACGAAGGGAATACCGTGTAAGAGTTCCGCCTAACGCGAATAGGGCGGCGGGCAGCGCGGCACGAGCAACCATTTCGGCGGCGGAAATCAGGGGCTCGGGCAAGGTGATGTTGGACATGTTGACGGCGAAGCCGAGGGCGAGGCCAATCATTAGCGTATTGCGGAACATAGCTTTGATTACCGCATTTGCAGTACCTGCAACGCCGCGACCATCAGCACGCGAGGCCTCCATCATCGTGATGCCGATCAGGTACAGAAGCGGCGCGTGAATTGAAATGATGGCGAAGTTGCCGGCGAGCGACGCTGCACCAAAAGCGCGTTCCATAATCGGCAGTCCAAGCAGTAGTGTATTGGAGAACATAGCCGCAAACCCGATGGCAACAGATTCTCCGGGGCGGCGACGGAAAAAAGTTCGAGCACCTATGATTGCGATGGCAAATGTTATGAAAGCACCGGCGTAGTAGGAAACCAGAAGTCGCCAGTCAAACACGGACGCGAAGTCCAACCGCATGATGTTCAGGAACAACAAGCAGGGGATTGCAAAACCTTGGGTGAAGGTCATTAATCCGTCGATTCCGCTGTTTTTAAACAGGTTGAGTTTAACGGCGATATAGCCAGCACCGATCACGAGAAAAACCGGCATAACCACGTTAAGTAGTTGGAGAATCATGCCTCGATCTCGATCACCATACCGTCAAAGGCAGGGGTGACATGGTCGGGCGTTTCACCATTCAACCGTTCGTAATCAAGGTCGATGTGCATGTTCGTTATGACGGCGCGGTCAGGTTTGGCGCGTTCGATCCATTCCAGTGTGCGAGCAAGGTGGGCGTGGCTGGAGTGTGGTTTGTAACGTAAGGCGTCCACCACCCAGATTTTTAGGTTGTCTAGCTTTTCCCATCCGGCATCATAGATTTCTTCGGCGTCGGGCAGGTAGGCCAGGTCGCCGATCCGAAAGCCGAGCGCGTCAATTCTGCCATGCTTCACTTCGATTGGTTCAAAGCAGATTGTGCCGCCCGCACCTGTGATCTCGGTGCGCTCGGTTATGGCGTTTAGTTCTAGAATTGGCGGATACATGCTGCCTGGCGGTTGGATGAAAGCATAGCCGAACCGCGCCAAAAGGCCATCAGTGGTGCGTGTGTCTGCATAGACGGGAAGGCGGGATTTTCGGTTGAATACGATCATACGAAGGTCGTCGATGCCGTGCATATGGTCGGCGTGATCGTGGGTGAAAATCACGCCGTCAAGGTGGCCGATTCCGGCGTCCAGTAACTGTGCGCGCATGTCTGGCGAGGTGTCGATCAGGACGCGGGTGGTTTTGTCACCCTCGATGCGTTCCACCAGCATGGAACAACGGCGGCGCAGGTTTTTCGGGTTGGAAGGGTCACATGCGCCCCATAGTCCGCCAAGGCGCGGAACGCCGCCGGAGGAACCGCAGCCGAGTATTGTGTAGCGTAAGGTTGCCATTATATGGCCCTCCACGTGGCGGCTTTGGCGAATAGGCGGTCGAAATTGGCGGAAGTTTGGGCCGCGAAATCGGTGTAGTCCATGTTGAAGACTTGGGCACCAACTTCTGCGGTTAGGGCGGTGTAGGCTGGCTCGTTCCGTTTCCCGCGATGGGGTTGCGGGGCAAGGTAGGGGGCGTCGGTTTCCACCAAGATGCGGTCGGCGGGGGCGGCGGCGAAAATCTCGCGCAGCTCCGTGCTTTTCTTGAAGGTCGCGATGCCGGACATCGATAGATAGAACCCTAAGTCGAGGGCGGCACGGCCCAGTTCGGCGCTGGAGGAAAAGCAGTGCATGACGCAATCAAACGCGCCTGCTTTGTGTTCCGCTGCCAGAATGCGGGCCATGTCGTCATCGGCGGCGCGGGCGTGAATGATTAAAGGCAGCGAGGTTTGGCGCGCGGCCTCGATATGGATCAATAAGCTTTCTTGCTGCACGGCTTTTGTGTCGGCGGTGTAGTGGTAATCCAACCCTGTTTCGCCAATTGCTACCATTTTTGGGTGCTGCGCGATTTCTAGCAGTTTGTCCAGCGTGGCCATTGGCTCGGATGCGACGCTCATCGGGTGGGTAGCGGCGGCGAAGAATACGGGTGCATAGGTTTCCGCTATAGCACGAACTTGCGGTTCGGCGCGAAGTTTGGTGCAGATCGTGACCATGCGCGTGACACCTGCCGCCGTTGCGCGGTCGATGACGTCGGGTAACTCGTCTTTGAAGTCCGGGAAATCCAGATGGCAGTGGCTGTCTACAATTGCGGGTTTGGTCATCGTGGCTCCGGCGTTAGGCCGACAGAACGGAGGCCCGTCCGGCGGTCGCATCAATACTAAGGAACGTATCAAGGATCACTTGCGCGGGGTCAAGGTTAACAGCGCGGGCGTGTGCAATTCTGCCAGTAAGTTCCTGCACAAGCGTCGCCCATTCGCGGGCTTGATAGGGGTTGCTAGATAGACGCGCCGCCAGTTCGGCTTCGCCGTCAATGTCATAGGTGCTGCCTTTTGCGCCGTTCAGCGCGAGGCGGGATAGTGCAAGCATCAGCAGACGTACGGTCATATCATAACGGCCTTCGGAGCCCTTCCCGGCACATTTTTCGCCAAGCGAGAGGATCCGTGGGCGGTTAATTCGCGGCGCTGTAGCAAGCAATGAGAGGATGTTTTGATAAATCTCCAACCCGTCGTTGGCTTGTAAATCGATGCTTTCGCCAGCGGACCCGCCGGAAAGCGCGTTCAGTGTATCGCTGTTACTGTTAGCAAATCCAGCTTGTTCCATCACTTTACCCAGTGCATCTGGTGCCAAAGGGTTACAGCGCAATTCGCGGCAACGAGAGCGAATTGTTGGCAATAATTTGGCGGGCTGGTGGCTGATTAACAGGATGACGGTTTTGGCGGGTGGTTCCTCCAACACTTTCAGCAAGGCATTTTCGGCAGATGTGTTCATTTCATCGGCGGCATCGACAATCGCGATGCGCCAGCCGCCATCTGCGGCTGAGAGGGTGAAAAAGCTTTTGAGTTTGCGAACTTCCTCGACGGTTATCGCGGTTTTTAGTCGTTTCTTTTTTTCGTCCCACGGGCGGCGGCACAGAAATACGCCGGGTTCGGCCAAGGCTGCTACGCGGTGAAAAACCGGATCTTCGGGCGCGATGTGTAGCGTGTTGGTGGCGGGGTCATCGAACATGCGGGTGTCTTTGTCACTAGCCAAAAGAAAGCGGGTTATGTGCCATGCAAGGGTGGCTTTGCCGATGCCCTTGGGACCCGTGATTAGCCAACTGTGGTGCATACGGCCTTGGTTGAAGGCGTCCAGAAATGTTGCGACGGCGGCGTCTTGACCGAACAATATCGGGGTTTCGCGGGGATGCGGAGCGCCTTCTATACGATCGGATTCCGGGATTTCGTCGACGTCGGTCATCCTAGCATCTCTAGAGCGAGGGTCAGAATTTCGGGGGAAATTTCATCAATGGGTCGATTCCCGTCGATCAGTATGCACCGTTCGGGCGCGGATTTGGCAAGCGTCTTAAATCCGTCGCGCAGGTGGTGTTGGAAATCCAGACCGAAATCCTCGAACCGGTCCTCGCCTGACTTTCTGGCCAAGCCACGGGCAAGGGCGGCTTCCGGGTCCATGTCGATTATGAAAGTGTGTTCAGGTTCAAAGCCGATCATGTGTTTATGGATAGCATCGACGGTTTTACGTAGATCGGAACGTACGGCACCTTGGTAGACGCGGGTAGAATCGGCGAACCGGTCGGAAATCACGATGTCACCGCGTTCCAATGCCGGAAGGATGGTGCGTTCGACGTGATCGCGACGTGCGGCGTAAAACAGCAAGATTTCGGTTTCAGGTGACCAGCGGTTTGGGTCACCTTCAACCAGTAGTTTGCGGATTTCCTCGGCTCCGGGTGATCCACCCGGTTCACGTGTCAAAACCACAGAATGCCCGTGCGCGCGCAGGGCTGCAGCCAGAAGTTTAGCTTGGGAGGATTTGCCTGAGCCGTCGATCCCCTCGAACGTCAGGAACACACCTTTGGCCACGATCAGCCTCCCGATGTCGCGGCGCGGATACGCCTGAGAAGGATGTTGCCGGCCGCGGAAATGCGTTCCATAAATCCACCCGCCTCGACCGAAGTTAGGGCGGTAAGGGGGAAATGCACCGGATCTGAATCGGGAATCATGACAACTAACTCGCCCAGTTTCTGGCCTGCTGAGATGGGGGCTTCGACTGGGTTGGTATACGTATAGTGCGCAGTAACCCCGTTCAGACTCCCTAAAGGAAGCAACAGTTCGACGTCACTGGACAGCGCCATTTCGACGCTTTTTTCGGCACCCAGCCATACGTTTGCGCTGTCTACAGGCTCGCCTGCTTTGAACAGGGTTTTCATTTCAAAATCTCGAAACGCCCACTTCGCAATCCGCTCTGCCTCGGTGGACCGTTCCAGTGCGGAGCCTAGTCCACCAACCATAAATACAATCCGGCGACCCTCGCTAACAGCGGAACCAACGAGGCCGTACCCGGCTTCTTCTGTGTGGCCGGTTTTTAGGCCATCCGCACCAATTCCCAACGACAAAAGTGGGTTGCGGTTGTTTTGTACAATGTTTTCCCATGTGAAAGATTCCTCGGCGAAATATCCATAATACTGTGGGAATTTTTCGATCAGGCGCTTGGCTAGAAAGACGAGGTCTTCGGCGCTCATCTCCTGTCCGGGATCCGGCCAGCCCGTGGCGTTTACGAAATTGGAATTCATCATCCCGAGCTCGCGTGCGCGCTCGGTCATGAGCCTGGCGAATTCGTCTTCGGTTCCTGAAAGACCTTCGGCTAAAACGATGCAAGCGTCGTTGCCTGACTGAACGATGACGCCACGAATTAGGTCTTCAACCCGCACTCGGGCGCCTTCGCGCACGAACATTTTGGAACCACCTTTTTGCGAGGCTTTGGCGGATACACGGAAGGTGTCTTCCAATGATAACCGCCCAACATCGAGTGCCTCGAATATCAAGTTAAGGGTCATCAGTTTGGACATCGAGGCAGGGGGCATCGGTTCGTCAGCGTTCTTTGAGAGCAGAACAGTGCCGGTGTTATAATCGACCACCAAGGCCGATCTAGCCGTAGTTTCAAGCGCGAATGCTGGTTGCACTAACAGGCTCGCAAGCGCGAATACGGTTATGAAAAATCGCAAGATCATTGGCATTCCTTATCCCAGCACTATGGCGTCAGTATAGCCGAGTTCTTTAATCACACTTATCATGATTTCCAACGCTTCGGACGTTTTAGCTGGCCCCACAACAATACGGTACAGCGTTTTTTCGCCTACCTGTCGTTCGCGAATTTCAGCATTCAAGCCAGCTGTGGTCAGTTTGGCGACGGTTACATCGGCACGAGATTTGCTTTGCAGGGTCGCTACTTGAACATAGGTTCCTTGCCCATCCGCAGATTCGGGCGCCGAACTTGCAGGTGGTAGTGCAGTTTCTTCGATGCCCGTTGCGATGATTGGCTTCGGGGCCGGCACAATAACTTCGGGTTCAGCGATCTTGGGGGCAACGACCACCACCGGTTCTTCGGCAGGCTTTTCAACTTCTGTCGAAGCTTCGGCCGGTTCGACAACTGGACGCCGCAGCGGCGTGGTCATTTCGGGCTTTTCTCCTTCTACAATAACCTCGACGGATTTGCGGCGAAGCGCAACAATTGTAAGTTCTGCCGGTGTGCCAGCAAGAACACCAAGGGCGGCGGCGGCATCAGCTGAAAGTTCGATTTTTGGCCCAGGGAATTCGCGCTCGCGCTTGTAAAGCGCGCCGATGACGTCTTTCCCCGTTGCATTATTTCGGATGCGGACACGTTCAGGCTGCTCGATGTCCGGATAAGCGATCCAGACGCCGCCAAATGTCGGGCGTCCATCCCACAGGGCGTTGTCAGTTATACTGAAGGCTTCAGGTGCAATAACATCGACTTCGACAGTTTCAACTGTGTCGCCTGTGGTGGCAGGAGTATCCGGCACAGCTCCTGACAAACCAGCTTCACAACCTGCCAACGCTAAGGCGCAAAGCAGGGGTGCAAACGCTGACTTGCGAATAGACAACGGTTTTCTGAAAAGTTTCATATATTACCCCTGAACCTCGGCCAAATTGGCACTCACAGGCCTGCTCGCCTCGACATCGCCGCGATTTACGGTCGTTGCAAAGAGACTAGACAATTAAGGTTGAAATGAAAAGTACCCAGATTTGAAATCCATGTGTGGACGTTCCGGAATCTTCGGGCTACAAGACCCCCGACGGAGAAGTGGCAGAGTGGTTTAATGCACCGGTCTTGAAAACCGACGTAGGTGAAAGTCTACCCAGGGTTCGAATCCCTGCTTCTCCGCCACTACACCAACTTAACTACCTGTAATTACTTAATATTTCGAGATTGATGCATTTCCTTCCCCCAATGCGTCCCCCTTGCTAATTGAGTGACCGTTTTTTGCTATCAACGGTTTCCACAGACAACAAGTTCGTCGAACAACGGGCAGCCATTCATACAGGTTGAACGATGAGAACATCCGCCGCAACGATCAGAGCCAAAATACTGCCTAAAAGAATCCATATTTTCCGATTTCGTCCAGATATCCAAGAGTGAATTGGAGTCATCAAACTGGTCGCCAGCTGCCAGCCCACCTTGAAATGAACAAGGATGGACTCGTAGGTCCTCCGAAACATACATTGAAAACCTACCTGCGTCGCACGCATCAACCAGAGACGTGTTGGCATTCGTCCGGGCAAATACGCCGCTTACACAACACGCATCGAAGCCAACCTTAAGCTTGCGATTTGCAGAAGTCGCCAAACTAAAGAATTCATCAAGCCTATCACTGTGTCTAAGAAGCTTTTCTTCGAAAACCTTTCTGCCCGATGGCTTATAGTTCAAAAATATTATCGCATTGATTGGTTCTAAGAATTTCGGTGGAGCAATTAGCCAATCAATCGCAATATCGACACTTTCTGCATCCAAAATAAAATGGATGTTTGTCTTAATAGAATGCTCGCTAAGAATTCGGATCGTTTCTGCAGTTTCATCATAAGGAGGATAGGCCGAAACAGCGACTGCACCGCAGCACCTTTTCGTCGTTGCAAGGATTTCATCGCTTAATCCCCGCCCGTTGGTGGTATAATTTGGCACGACACCTTTGGCTTTAGTGTATTCAAGGATCTCGACAAAATCTGGGTGTTGGTTCGGGTTACCACCACCCAAAGCGACTTGAAAGGTTCCCATTTCCGCAGCTTGGTCAATGATCTTCTTGTAATCACCAAGCTGCATATGATGCCCATGTTTAGTAGATGCTTTGTAACAAAAGGCACATCCCTTATCGCACCAGTTCGTAATTGAAATATCCATCAATTCGGGGCCGTGGGGCGACCAAAAAGGCTCCTTTCCCCCCTTGTCAGGAACACGAGCAAAAAAACCTGTGTCTGGATTAAAGAAAGATGTGAATCCTAAGCTTTCAAATCGATTAACTTTAAGCATATTTCTACCAATAGTTGTTGAAAGCGTTGATGAAAAATTTCTCCGATTCAATCTGAAAAATCTCCATGCAAAGAACAGATTCGGCTAACGCTCCATCACTGCTTAAATTAGCCGTTATTACATTCTCCCCTCGCTCTATCGCGGCCTTCATTCGTTCGATTACGTCGGGGGTGAAATCATAGGTGCCAGTTAGACCTTCTACATCTTCTTTTGAACTCAATTTTTGACCATAAGCCAAGCTGCCACAAATTTCCGAGTGCATTTGTAAGAAAAGGTCGGCAACAGGGCTATCTGGCTCGACACCAGCGGCCTCCAGAAAAACTTTCTCGCTCAGTTCCTCGCTCGAGATGTATACGAAAGATGTAGAAGAGCTGTTAGACACGAAATCAAGTTTGATTTTCAAGATGAGTATCCTCTAGTTGCGCCAAACACTCGAAAACTGCGTCTAACTTATTATCATCGTAATCGGCATCCATAATTTGAGGTAGCCATGTAACTAAAAATATGTGCTGGGCTTCAAGATCATCATTTGAAATTATTTCGCCATAGCGCACGTCAATGTATTCGGAAAGTGTGCGATACTCCACAGAGTAGTATCTCTCGTATTCCCTCTTTAGATCAAGCGAATGGACAAAAAGGCAATCAAACACCTTACCGAACAGCTGCGATCCGAGGCCATTTGGTCTTATCCTCAAGGCTTCAAAGAATTCGTCACGGTCAGGGTGCCATGACATTGGAAGGATAAGTTTAGCGTTGTCCATCATGTCTCCGCTCTTGATGCAGTGATTTCGCTGATGCTGAGCTGTGTGGTATCTGATAACGCTCGGCTCGCCAACTCAATTGCGGGCTGTGCTTGCCCCTTGCTCTGAAGATTGGAGAAGCAGTTAAAGATATTCTCGCGTTCTTCCCAATCTGCGTAACCCACAACCTGCAAAGCGAACGCCAGCGCATGGTCCCCCACACTAATTTTTTCGTCGTCGGGAAGCTCCAAAAGGCTTCCTAAAAGATCGTTTATCCTTCTACGCCAAATGCCGGGCTGGAAATCATCTGGACTTGAGAATATTACCTCCAAGAATTTGCGGCAATCTGCTTCTGGCAGGCCGTTAATGTGGTTCACCAGTAGTCCGGCATTGAGTAGTTCTCCTTCGTCCCTTCTACGAAAAATAAACCAAGCAACTGAGCGAATTGATTGTGCATCTTGGCTCGAGCTTAATATGTCCTGTACCCTTGCTACATCCTCCTCATTCTGCACTTCGGCGGATAGCAGCGGTAAGTTGTCGATATAGTGACGCAGAAAATCAGGGAAACCTTCACATAAGCCTAATATCACCTGATGCTCTGACTTTCTTGCCAAAACATAGATGTATCGAAAAACCCCTTCATAGATCGGCAAATGTGGAAGCCGCTTGAAGAGATTCTCGACCTTTTCCGTATCAGAACCACTAAGCTCATTCATTACATAGTAGGCGATGATAAAGTCACGCAATTCATCATAGGTAAACGACATATTTTCGATGCCAACTGAAGACAATCCAGTGTCCGGCAACTCTCGGCGCAGAACTACGTCCTCTGCGATCAATTGCTCTATTATTTGTATTTCGACGGCCTCAAAACCTTGGGTGGAAAGCTGCGAGTAATTGTCCGAGTCCAACATACCTTCAGCGATTTTATATAGACTTCGCAGTACGTGCTGTTGCTGTACTATTGGAAAATCTCTGATCTTTTTCTGAAGGTATGCCTCAAAAATATCGCCCTTGTATATTTCGGAAACATAGCCACTTTTAGCACCTTCTTTGATCTCGCAAAATATCCTCAACAAAATCAAATCGTTCTTTAAAAACTTCGCGGCATTTTTCGAAAGTCGTAACGAGATTGAAAAGTGCTCAAAGTAAGCCCGCAACATACGCCTGCGGCTTTCTTTTGACATCTTTGACCGCAGGTCTTGGATTCGGTGTAGATGTTCAGAAAATGGTTCGTTGAAAATTTCCGCGAATTTGTGGTCGAAAAATTCGCTTCTACAAGTCAAAATGACCTTTACTAAGTCGTATTGACAAACTGCTTCGAGGAAAATCTTCAGCTCGGCGTTGAACTCATCCAATGCGCCAACTTCGTTGATCCCATCTATTGCGATGATAAACGGTTTCTGGTTTTCCATTGCAATGTTGTTAAGCAGCTCTAACAGATCATGAAGCTTGGATACCTTAGGTGCGTACCGATTATTCGTAATAAACGCTAGAATCCGATTTGGCGCTGGGTAATCGTTTAGAACGCGAGCCGGGATAAAAATGGAAGGTATCTCAAAAGCACTGAATTGGTTCTCAATCAAATCGCAAACAAAATTTGTCTTTCCCTGCCCGGCCATGCCAGTGATTAGAAATATTTTAGCTTGTGTAAGATCGATTTCAGATATTACTTCATCAACCTGTCGATCTATACTGCTGCCCTTGGCTTCTATCGGATAACGGAAAATTTCCCAATCAACTTCTGAGTTCTTGCTCGGTTCGTACTTTTTGCCTCCTTTACCTCTCCACGAAAAAGAAGAAACTAGGTCCTTCGTATAACATAGTACATCTCGTTGATCTTGCAGGCGTGACTCAAGTTCAACCAGAGTATTGGCCTCCGGCAAGCTTTTGATGCCGTCGATTTTGGATTCTACATTACTTACTTTTGCCAACTCAAGTAGTTCGTTGAGGCGGCTCAAATCAATGCGCTCAATGGCGTCATCAATTCTACGGTAGAAGAACATTGGATTTGCAAAAAACCTCATCTGTTCCTTCGCAGAGGTAGTTTCGACAAAGATCGACGGGATGTATTTTTTTGTCCTTTTTTCAACTTCGAGTTTACTTTGGCTGAATTCTAGGAACTTCTCCAATTGGGATCGAAACTCCAAATGCACATCTTTTTTTGCGAATTCCCGCTCCAAAATGTCGTAAATTTTTTCAAGCTGATTAACGTCTAAGTCACTTAATTTACTCGCTAAATTTTGATAGTCGATAATGTGTTTTGTGACGCTAAATTCAATTGGTAACAGATCTACTTGTTCTTGCAAAAGTTTGGACGTGTAGTTGGCTTGCTTCTCTGTGATTACGAGAATGTACAGATGGTCGAAGTCTGCATCGAGCCCATGAGTGCGAAACTTCTTGAGTGTCTTCGCGACCTTTGCACTGGATGGATCCGATGTAACCTGGAAAGAAATTCTTGAAGACCGGCAGCCAAGATCGACAGCTGGGAAATTCATCTTAATCTGATTTTGGTTTCGTAGGTCGCTGCAATTGTAAAGTTCAGCCAAGATTGGGACAAAGAAGTCTTCGGCCACCGTGTTAATGTCGAAGTATCCGCTTGCGGTTGCGGCTTTGATTTCATGAACAAGGCGTCCCAAATATGCGTTAGATTTCTGAATGTATTCTAGCTTGTTCATATTTTCGCTTAGATTTTAGTGTTACGTCACTGTGGCTTAGGCACAAGGTACACCTTTGGAGGAGAAGATAAAGGTACTTTCTACCTGACAATGTAACCGCACAAGGAAACTTTAAATTCTGGTTCATACCGGAACGTAGGTGAAAATGCCGCGATATGCAGTAACGGCTGGTTTGACAGTCTGTACCGTAGAATTTTGATTACCTGCCCAAGGTCTGCATTGGCCTGAAGCGACCCCTCTGACAAAACCGACACAACTGACAAAACCTATTTCGTAACCGCTTGCGCTTACGTTCTGTCGGTTGTGTCAGTTCTGTCAGTTGTGTCATCGGCTTCGTAACCTCCAATAATCCGGTTATCCCGCTCCCTCCAACATAAGCGGATTAACAGCATAAATCCGAACAGGCCGCCCACCTTTAGGCTTGGCCACACCATCCACTGCGCGGATCACTTCTCCCTCCACCAATACCGCGAGAACAGGGTTCAACTCCTTCGCAGTTGCGAGTCCTACCCGATCAAGTCGCAATACCTCACGCGATGTAAAACGTTCCCAGTTTTGCTCTCGAATAATGGCGATCAACCGCCGCGCCGCGCGTTCATATTTTGAAAGAGACGCATCCGTATAGGCTCGCCGCGCCATTGGCAGGGCGTAGGCTTCTACAAAGCGCGTCGCCCGACTGAAGTGCTCGGTTGTGATGTCGTATGGTTCCACTTCGTCGCTTGCCGCCCAATCAAGATAGGCCAACACTAGGGATAGACGGACCGCCAGCCCCGGCAATTTGCCAATGAACGATAACAAAAGACCCTCGGAACCAGTTTCCCAGCTTCGAACCAACTTGCGGAAATCATCAAGAGAGTTTTTGGCCTCTTCGGTAAACGGAATTAGCCAAGGTCGCGGTGCCTCGGTTTCATCCGGTATCATTTCGAGCGATAAAAGCTTGAACAACGCCCGCTCAAAGAACCCGTTTTCACCAAACTCACGCGGCCTTTTGATCGGAGCCGGATTTGGCCAGATCGGAACGAACCGCGCCAAGAGCCCGTCGTCATCGGATTTAAGCAATAAGCTTTTAAGACGGTCAGGCTGAATACCCCCGACAACGCCAATGGATAGTCGATCAATATGCACTGGATCACGCCCCATACGTTCCACGGTATAACTGCGCCCACCATAGGCCTCCAACCAGAAGGGGCGATCAGAACCACCACCGGAATAACGGGTCATACCATGAAGCCACCCGGCAAGTTCATCGCGCGCCAAAAGTGTTCCACGTGGTTGCTTGGCAACAATCACCGCTAACCGCTCTACCGTACCATCCGCAATTGATAACCGGGGCAAGAACGGTTCTGGCCCGGGGTTTGCCGCCTCGGGTCTTGCGGGCGCTTCCCCACCTTGCTTCAGGGCTGCTTTGATTTCTTCTTTCCATGCGCTTTCAGCAATCTTGGCAACTTCCAGATTTTCGCGCCAAGCCATTAGCGAAGCCTCTGCCTCCTGCCGTTGCGTGCGTTCCGCATGTTTTAGAGGACTTAGTACAGCATCCAGCCCGGGAGACTTGTTGCTTGAGGGCGATCCAATAGCCATCGTCCAAAGAATTGGAGGCTCCGCCCATCCCTGCCAAGGCGATGACCAACGGCTATTTCCAATTGCAGTTCCAGCCGTCGCCAACAGCCCGGCAACTACGTAATCGGGCGGCGATGATTTCGCCTCTGCTGCGTGTGTGATCCATTCCGCCCATTTTACGCCAAACACTTCGATTAGAGGTAATTTTGGTGGCGATGGAAGTTCTTCTCGTAAGAAGCGCGGAGCTGGGTCGGACCACTGCGGAACAAAGGGTTGTTCGTATGCGAAAGAGTTCATGCCGCCACCGCCTTTCCCACCAGAACATCATTCCAGTCAGAACCTTGAGGCGGGATTAGTAACGAGACTTTCCAACCCAGCCCATCAGCGCGCTCGGCCAAGGAGTTTGCGGCTGCAATCCCAACCGCGTCCCCGTCCGGCGCAACAAGAAGTTCCCCGGGACAATCGGGAAGATTCAGCCCCTTCATGCCACCCGCACTCAAGGCCGCCCAGACTGAATGCGGCCCCTCGATTATTCCTGACATCAGCGACAGAGCCGTCTCGATGCCTTCCGCCACGACCAGTCGCCCCGGTCCATCAGAAACTCGAACAGCACCTCCCATTGCCGGACCCAGCATTGCCTTGGCCGGGGTGACATCTGCCTTCCCCGAGCCATCCGTTCTTATATACGTACGGTGAACCGCAAAACCGTCTGCCCCCCGTATATACGATACAAGGGCCGGAAGCCGTTTTGCTGTAGGATGCCAGCAATTCCCTATATAGCGTATACTATACGGGAGCGCGCAGGTAATACCGCGCGCGAGTATATACGCTTCCGCTATAGTACCTTCGGTAGAGCTAGCACTTTCCCAAAGTTCGCGGGCCTGTTTTTCGCGCCGAAAAGTATTTGCCCGCTCTGCAACTCTTTGCGCTGCTTTCCCAATTTGTTCCGAGCGGTGAAAGTCTGACTTGCCACCCAGCAGGCCAAGAGAGCGAAGAGCTGCCAAAACATCACTGAACGCGCAGCCCGCGTGACAATTGAGCAAAAGCTGCCCGTTTCCGCCTGTGCCTATGCTGAGGCTTGGGTGTTTGTCACCGTGGGCCGGGCAACAGGCAACGCCGGAATTCCCCATCCAATGCCCCTTGAGAGCAAGAACTAAATCACGTGCTTCGGTCATTTTTGAGCTCCCCGCTTAAAATGGAAGGGAAGATCACTGATTGCTTTGCTCTCAGTGCCATTGTGAGTCCGGTGGAGTCGCATTAGCGATATTTTGTCGGTGCAGTACCCCAAAGTGTTCCACGCCGCTCCCCCCGCCGTAATTGTGGGGCGACGCCGCTGATAAAGCCATTGCAGACCGTCACAGCAAACCGCCACCCGGTAGCGCCCCAAACGAAACAGTTCACGCCTGTAGGTTTCTGAGGTTTCGCGGGGGTCGCTCCCGTGCGGACCCCGTGTATTAGTCAAGCTAGGGTTGTCCGCAAGAAGCACGACCGAGTGGTTGTACTCTATGCAAGCAGTAATATGGGTTTGAGTTTCACATAAAATGTCCATGAATCAATAACCCTCCGAAGAACGGCTTTGAATCCATGCCAAGACATCATGCTCGTGCCATCCAACGGCGCGCTTGCCCAGTTTTACGGGTTTTGGAAATGTGCCTTCTGCCATCATGACGTAAAGAGTTGACCGGGAAAGCCCGATCATTTTTTCGACGTCTGGTCTTCTGTAAATGCGGTTGCCCATACAGTCTGCCTTCAATTTGCCCGGCCAAATATTTGACGCGGGCCGTTATGAGCAGTATCGAGAATGCAGGGTTAGCTCTTAATCCTAAATTCCCGTCGGTTCCGGTGTTGGTGCACTGGAACCGACACGAGATGCCAACTGCCGATAAGCACCTCGTAGGTCCATACTGGCGCATCTCACGCTTCAATCAAAACGGATCAGGTAACAGCTTATTACTTAGTAATATTAATATGTTAAGTGGTATATAGGGGGACTTATACCGTATATTACAAATTTCATGTATTTTGAACTTTTTTCATTTTGTAGAATTCGCGTATTTTTAGTTTCCGTGTACGAAACTCACCCAATCTTCGAGCATCTGTCTACGCCGCTCAAGCAGGTCTGTTCGCCGATAGGCTCTCTCAACCGCACTTCCAACGGTGTGGGCGAGAGCCAATTCAGCAAGTACATGGTCATAGCCTTGCTCTGCCGCCCAATCTCGAAAGGTAGAGCGCAGCCCGTGCGGTACAGCAGGACGTCCAGAGCGTGGATCAATAAAGCCATCCCGCCCATCTTTTTCCTCAGATGCTTGTATACGGCGCATTACGGCAGAGATTGACATATCAGAGAGCATTCCGCCTTGGGGCGCAAAGAAAACGTAAGGCGAAGAATTTAATCGGGGTAAGTCGCGAAGCAATTCTGCCCCCTCATTGGGGAGGGGTACTCGGTGTTCGCGCCCGGCTTTCATGCGATCTGCCGGAATAGTCCAAAGGGTTGCTTCCAGATCAACCTCCGCCCACGTCATGCCGCGAACCTCACCCGAGCGGGCGGCGGTCAAGCAAGCAAACTGCAATGCCTTGGTCGCCATTCCTTCGCGCGTCTCAAGGCAAGACCACCAACCGGAAACATCTTTTAGAGCTAGCGCAGGGTGGTGTCCGGCTTTGGATATTTTGCTTGGTTTGGGTAGTATCTCTGACAGATTGCCCTTCCATCGCGCCGGATTGTCGCCTTTTCTAAGTTCAGTAACGGTTGCCCACGATAGTACCGCTTCGATCCTTCCACGAACGCGGGTCGCAGTTTCTGTTTTATCCTGCCAAATGGGTTGCAGCACCTTCAAAACGTCGCGAACCTCTATGCTTTGAACGTACATCGAGCCAATCACTGGCGTGGCGTATTTATCGAGCGTGGCACGCCATTGCTTGCGATGCTTTTCGTTCTGAAACTCTTTGAGCTTTACGACCAAATACTTTTCTACGGCTTCTGCGAAGGTAACGGCTGCTTGCGCCTTGCGTTTCTCGGCGAGAGGATCAAGACCACTTCGTATCAGTCTTTTGTTATCGACGGCCTGCTCTCGCGCCATCGCGAGCGTTACGACCGGGGGGCTGCCCAAACCAATTTCACAGCGTTTACGATTTATCGTGGTGCGTTGGACCCAGTATCGCCCACCGTCATGGTCAACCCTTAGGTAGAGTCCTGTTCCTCCACCGTCATGATACTTCCCGGGCTTTGTTACGGTTCTGACAAAGGCTGCTGTAAGCTGATTTCTAGCGCGCTTAGTTGTATCTTGTGGCATGACTTCCCCCAATTCATCCCCCAATAGATGCAGGAATATGCTGGAACACGCAAGACCTTATAGTACTCTAAATCTAATAATATGTAATTATATCATATGATTATAGAGCTTAAGTGGATGTTATAAGAACAGACGATGGCGGCCTGCTTCTCCGCCATCCAGACCTTTGAATCACGGTCTCACCTATTTTCTCGGATATTGTGTCGTGTTTTCCGCTTGTTGGCGGACGTGGTTGTGTGTTGAGACGCCACCTGTTGGGGTGGTTCGGTTGATCTTGCCGGTTTGTCTCAGTTGGGCAGAAATTGAGGTTCGGTTTGGCCAGTTTTCCTGGAAACAGGGAGTTTACAGGGAAATCTGGGTTTCAGAGTGTTTTCGGAGTTAATTTGATCGCGAAAAGTGCCCGTTTTAAAAGGGTTTGGCGGCAATTTCCCTAACCGCAATAACAGGGAATTTGTTTATGCCGATCAGGGAAACCGCATGGGGTGAACAGGGAAATCGTATCCCGGAAACAGGGAAGTACCGTTCAGTCGAGATAGAGCGTTTCCTGTTCGATCCAGTCTATCGGCAGGGGCGACTTTGTGAATTTAGATAAGGTCAATTCCGGCGGAAGGGCGCCGGTCATTATTGCTTTCTGGATTTTTGGCGACAGGAGCGCCAGCGGTAGTCGGGTGCGGATAAAGCTCTCGGACGTGGCTTCGGATTTCGCGATGGCAGAAATCGGGTCGCCAGATTTGATGCGGGCGAGCCAGGAATGCGCGCGCGCCAAAGTGCGGATAAGCGTTGCGTCTGGCACGGGGAGACGTTCCCCAAGAATGAGTTTTCGTCCGCAACCTCGTTTGGCCAGATGAAGTGAGCTGGCAAAGAAATTGCTTTGAAATTCAGACCCGAATAGCCCCTTGCATGCATCCGCATTGAGCGTCACACCCAGTTTGGAAGTAGACAGGTCTACGCGTTGGATCAGGTTGAATCGGGCCATCTCGTTGATCTGCGCAAGTTTCCCGGAAACTGCTTCGTGATCTTCAATTTCTGTAAATTCCTTTTGCAATATCCTATGCAGATGGTCCTTCACCGCGACTGAGAGCGCACCCTCGATCTCGATTGCGGGAAGGCGCCATCCGGTCGAATCCTTGGCATGGATCAGGCGGTTTGAAATATAGTAGCGAATGACCCGCCCGTTCTTTTTGGTATGCGTGGGGGTCAGTCGGTCCCCGGTGTCATCAAATAGTTTGCCCTTCAGGGAAGCGTTGGATTTGATTTGCCCGCTGCCCCGATGTCTGGCGCTGGCCTCTTGAAGTTTTTCCTGAACGCGCTGCCACAGTTCCGGATCAACAATGGCCTTGTGCTGCCCTTCGTAGATAAGGACCTTGTGGCGAATTTTTCCGATGTAAATCGCGTTGGTGAGAATGTGATGGATCTGGCCTTTGGTCATGATCGCACCCCCAAGGCGCTTTCCGGATTTGTAAGTTCGGCGCTTGGAACGGATATTTTTCGTCTCTGCCGCGTCCCGAACCTCGCGCAGACTGCCCAATTGGTCGTAGAGCGCAAACAAGATCACAACCTGTTGCGCTTCTTCTGGATTGACCACCAGTCCACGTACAGTTTTGTCCGGATGCGGATCATAGCCCAAGGGCGCAGGGCCGCCCATCCAGAGGCCCTTTGCCTTGGAGGCTGCGATCTTGTCCCGGATGCGTTCGGCAGTAACCTCGCGTTCGAACTGGGCAAACGACAGCAGCATGTGTAAAGTAAGTCGTCCCATCGAGGTCGCGGTGTTGAAGCTCTGGGTGACCGAGACAAAGCTAGCACTGGCCGCGTCCAGCCGATCGATGATCTTGGAGAAATCGGAGAGCGAACGAGTCAGGCGGTCAATCTTGTAGACCACTATCCTGTCTACCAGTCCCGCACCAATATCCGCGAGCAGGGCCTGAAGACCGGGGCGGCCCAACGTGCCGCCAGATACACCACCATCGTCATACCGCTTTTTGATTTGTCGCCAGTTCTCATGCTTCTGGCTTTTGATATAGGCAGCACAAGCTTCGTATTGCGCGTCCAGAGAATTGAATTCCTGCTCCAATCCCTCCTCAGTGGATTTGCGCGTGTAGATTGCACAGCGGATTCTAACCTTTGCCATGCTTGCCTCCTGTCAGCCCAAAGAATCTCGGGCCTGACCAGTGCGCACCGGTGATGCCGCGGGCAATGGCAGAGAGGGAGCGGTAGGTGTCACCGTGCCAGAGGAACCCTTCTTCCGTTACGTCGACGACATGGTTTTGCCCGTTCCACTCCCGCAGCAGCCGTGCGCCGGGTTTGAGGCGGGGCGGAGATTTTGCGCACCCTCGCTGTGTGCGTGCGATGGCTTGCCGTGTCGCCCGATCAAGTCCGCCTCGGGTTTGTGCCTGCTGCTCAAAGGCCAGCACGCGCCGCATCATCGGCTGGCTAATCGAGCCAGGGGGGGCGGACTTAAAGATCCTTTGCCAGTTAGCACAAAGAGCTGGGCGGCCCAAGGTTTCGATATCGGGAAGATGTTGCATGTCTGTCTCCTTCGGAATGGTCCTACCGAGACAGGCCTGAAAGGTGTTCAGGCGTGTCTTAGCTTCGCTTCAATGGCAGATATTGTCCAGTTGGAATTGATAAACACTAAGTGATATGTTCTTGTTGTGTTCTACGTAATCTCGCCAATACAGCAACACAATGGGCATGGGAGTAAAAAATATGGCCAGTGAAACAAGAGGATTAACAAATGAAAGACGTAAGCATCGGATCCGGTAACCAGATCCATCACCGCAATCCATCCGGGCTGAAGCCCTGGAAAAAGAATGCGCGCAAGCATTCGAAAAAGCAGCTGAAACAGATCGCGCAATCGATCGAGGAATTCGGCTTTACCAATCCCATACTCATTGATCAGACGGAGACAATCCTTGCCGGCCACGGGCGGGTCGAGGCAGCAAAGTTGTTGCAACTTGATCAGGTCCCTTGTCTTTACATCGAACATCTCAGCAGTGCCCAGAAGCGTGCCTATGTCCTAGCTGACAACCAAATTGCCTTGAACGCATCCTGGGACGAAGACCTGCTTGGAGAGGAACTGAAAGCCCTGTCGGAGATCGATCTCGGGTTTCAGCTCGAAGTCACCGGCTTCTCCATCGCCGAGATCGACAACCTGATTGATGCCCCAGAGCCCGAGGACGTGGGTGACCCGCGTGATGACGCTCTTCCCAAACGGGTACAATCCCGCGTGCAGCTTGGGGATATTTGGCAGTTAGGCAACCACCGTCTGATCTGTGGAGACAGCTTGGACCCTGATACTATCGACAAGCTTATGGAAGGGCAAAAGGCGCAGATGGTGTTTACCGATCCTCCCTACAACGTAAAGATCGACGGTCATGTGGGTGGCAACGGCAAGATTAAACATGAAGAATTCACTATGGCTTCTGGTGAGATGAATGTGGCCGAGTTTACGACGTTTCTGCGCAAGTCTTTTAAAAACCTCACACGACATTCCGTCGAAGGCGCGATCCATTACATTTGCATGGACTGGCGCCACATGGCAGAGGTGATGGCTGCGGCCGACGGGATTTATGCAGAACTAAAGAACTTGATCGTCTGGGCCAAAGGCAGCGGCGGAATGGGGACGTTCTATCGCTCCCGTCACGAACTGATCTTTGCTTACAAACATGGGACGGCTCCGCACATCAACAGTTTTGAACTGGGGCAGCATGGCCGCTATCGTACCAATGTTTGGGATTATCGCGCGGCGAACCATGCAGAAATGGAGATGCATCCCACGGTAAAACCGGTCGAGATGGTTGCCGATGCCATTCGCGATGTTTCTGGCCGAGGCGACGTCGTTCTGGATCTCTTTGGCGGGTCTGGCTCAACGCTTGTCGCTGCAGAGAAAACGGGCCGTCGCGCCTTCTTGTGTGAACTTGATCCACGTTTTTGCGATGTAATCCTTACGCGCTGGGAGCGGTTTACAAAGGATGACGCCACTTTGCTTCAGCGGGAGGTTGGGGTCGATGAATAAACGTACGAAACTTCCAGTCGCAGCCGAGTACGAGGTCGGCTATGGCAAGCCGCCAAAATCGAGGCAGTTTGAAAAAGGGCGTTCGGGCAACCCTAACGGGCGACCCAAAGGCGCGCGAAACAAGCCCGCGAAAAGGCTGACCAAAATACGTGACATGTTGCTTGCCGAAGCGGAGCGGGAGGTCATTATTCAAGAAAAGGAGGGTCCGGTTTCGTTGCCAATTGCCCAGGCCGCGATGCGCTCTCTTATTCATAAGGCAGTGAAAGGGAATGTCGAAGCGCAGAAATTTATTCTGAGCTCTATCGCTGCGGCTGAATCGGACAACGAACGGGAACTTCTGGAAACGCTGCAAACAGTGGCTGATTACAAAGATGGGGCTTACGCAGAAATTGCGCGGCGGAAGAGAAACGGCGTGGAGACATGCGATGATATCCTCCCTCATCCCGATCACATTGAGGTCGATGTCAGGACGGGTGACGTGATATTCATGGGCCCTGTGGATGAAAGAGACAAGAAGGATTGGGATGATTTATGGGCGCGCAAGGCTGGTTTTGAAGAAGAGATCGAATATATTCGTGCGCTGCTGGCGGCCCCGGAAACCAGCGAAGACATCAATCAATTTGTACAAGATGATCTGAAATCTACAAATAATACGCTGCAGTTGATTGAACAGGCCATCATCATGCGCTGGAACCGCCCCGTTCGGGAGGTGGTGAAAGACCGGAGCCGCTGGAAGGAAACCAAACTTCGTATCGAAAATGGGGTATGGCCGGAGAGGGCGTCAGGATAACACGATACACGCTGTTGGTAGAAACTTGGTGAAGCTGGCAGGCAGATTTTCTCGCATCGAGCTCGTCAGGCTCATAACCTGAAGGTCGTAGGTTCAAATCCTACCCCCGCAACCAAAATAACTCAACAGTAACAGTAGCTTACACCACGCATTCGTGCGGCGCTTTAGTGTGCGTAATCCCGCGGTGCTACGTTGGTGCTACAAATTGTAGCTAGATTATTGAAAAGCAATTTTTGGAACTAAATTGAATAATTGAAATATCCGCTTGAGCCATAATCATAAACTTGAGCAGTGTTTCCATTTATGGACACCGTAAAGTGGCTACTGGTACCGTAATCGTACCCATGTCTGACATCAGCGCCTATGGAACAGATTTACGTTATTGAATTAGGGAGGGTTTCTGTCTCATCGTAACCACAAAGGAGTGAAGATGAGACAGAAACCCGGAACACGACGCAC
>MABA01000008.1 GCA_002162875.1 Rhodobacterales bacterium 52_120_T64
GCGCAATCTTGGCCTTAAACTGATCTGAAAACTTCCGTCTCTTCGTCATTTGGGTATTCCTTCATTGTGTTGGAATACACCTTAGCAGACTGTCCGAATTTGCAGGACCACTTCAAAAATTCGATCGAAATCTACGAGATTTCAACAGAATTGGCCTTTCAGTATTCCGCGGTCCCAAAATTGCAGCCACTATTCTCCATCAATTTGATCCATTTCACTAGAGATTCCTTCACTGGCCTGACAAATGGATTTCGCCATGGCATGCAGGAGGTCGGGGGTTCGATTCCCCCTGGCACCACCAATTTTCCCGATGTATTTTATAACGTGTTCGGCGATAATATCTTACCTCGCTAATACGTTGCCACCGTTTTGCATGCGGCCTCGGGTCACCAGAAAAGCTCGTGGAATGCGAGGAAAAGAGTGAAGTTCAAACAGTTTGTGTTAGCTAGCGCTGGTTTCTGCGATATTTCAATGGACAATAACCTGTTCAAAAGCACGATGTCACACTTCGGAATTTTTCGAAGCGAGTGAATCCACAAAAAACCAGCTTAGGACAACCAGTGGAATGCCAATTCCGAATGAAACGCGAATTCCGAAATGCTCGGCAACCGCCCCCAATAACGGCGGGGCGATAAGGAATGTAACGAACGCGAGTTGCGCGAGCGCCGCGACGTTGACCGCAGCAGGTCGATCTGAGCGCTGGGCTGCGGCGGACATAGCTAGGGGAAACACGACGGCGTGTCCCATTCCCATAAGTCCGAAACCAATCAAAGCAACCGCGAAATTCGGTGAGAATGTCACCAGCACAATCCCGACCCCAAGCGTGAAGATAGATGTCCTCGCAACAGCGGTTGTACCAAAGCGGTCAACGAAACTGTCGGCGAAGAACCGCACTATTGCCTGCGTCAACGCCCCAATGGCCAAGGCTGCACCGCTGATGAATGGCACGGTATGGAAAGTATCTCGCATGAAAATGACCGACCAATCGATGCCCGCGCCCTCCATCAACATGGCTGAAAGCGTGAAGGCTACGATCATCAGTATACCTTTGGTCGGGCGAACAAATTTCGGCGAGGCCCCCTCGCTCAGCTGCCGGGATGGGGCGGGTTCATAGTTTCGCAGCACCGCAAACGTAGCTAAGCTCGTAACAATCACAAACCCGGCCAGGTGATAGATGACATCTATCCCCCATTGCGAAATTGCGGCACCAGCAAACCCAGCGGTAAAGAACCCAAAGCTCCAGAAAGCATGCGAGCGATTCATAATTCTATGCCGTACTTGGTGCTCGACGCGATCTGCCTCCAGGTTCACAGCGACTTCGACCACCCCTATTCCTAAACCGCCAACGATCAAATAGAGGAAAAACCCAAGAGGCGTTGATGCGGTCGATGCTGCCATCTCAGACAACCCCATCAATGGAATCCCGATTAGCATGACCTTGCGATAACCAAGAAATTCAAGCACCCGCCCCCCAATTATCAAGGCGACCTGCGCACCAAACGGCAGGCCGATCAAAGCCAGACCTAACGCCCCTTCGCTGATTCCCATTTTAAGCTGTAGATCGCCAATGCGTGGAAACATTGCGCCGAGCGCTGCCGAGTAAATGAAGAACGAAAAGTACACGCTCAATTTTGCGGATATACCACTTTGTGTCATGCAGGGCTCCGAGGTTGGAATTTTCAATTCGGTGTAACTATTGACGACATTTCAATGGCATTCCAAGCAAAAGTACCAGTGGCCGCGGCTAAAGAATATGTGTGAACGTCGATGTGGTTGAGATGACACCAAATTGTAGCTTTTCCGTTGATCTTGTCGACACCTAGTGGTCGGCATTGATCTGTAGAAAGTTTTATCGAACTCTGCCCAAATCCAGCTTTTGATTGTGTGTAGGTCTGGATCGTATCTTCAAGTATAGGACTCAAATGAAGAAATTTTCAATTTTGGGCAAAATAGGCTAAGATTCGTATGCGTTTGAAAGTTGTTTGGTAAATATATCGTAAGTCGTGAATCAGCAATCATCACCACATACAACACTCGTAAGTAGGTAGAAAACGAGAATAAAATGATTATACGCGAACTAACATTGTTAAACACTCCAAGTTTGGTTGCCATATTGTTGCGTACCGCAGCCAACGGACCAACTACGATACATATGGTGTTGGCCGCGCTTAAGCTTGCTTTGGAGCAGGCCGATGAACAGCCGCCCGTCAGTGATACAGAGTTGCAAAGACGCCTGAAGGCTTTGCGAGTGTATCTCGTTGCTGCGCAGATTATCGATAACCGGGACCAGTTTCAGTTGACTGCGCGAGGTATAGATATGCTGGCAGAACACCCAATGGGATTTGATATTGATGAATTGACGTCCGACCCAGCTTTTTCTGCATGGCTCCAGCAACGGCTTCCGTCAAAAACGCCTGAAGACGTACGAGCTGTGGCATTCGATTCTGGTTACGGAGCATGCTTGAACGGGCAAGAGATCACGGATAATCCATATCCTGCAGACAGCGCCGATCATCAGATTTGGGAGGGTGGCTGGTGCGAGGCACTCGATGCGCGGTCTGACTGATGATTGTTCAAATCTTGCCTTGCAGAAGAAACGTCTCAAAGGAAGTACTTTAGGGCAAAAGTTTAACAGGCACCTCAAATATTGGACGCTATGATACAATAATCGCCTAGCCTAGAAACGCCGATTGCTTTTGTGTAATTCAACTTAGGAAGGGAGACCAAAATGAAACCCGTGGTACTTTTAGTGGGCCGATTGCCCAATGTTATCGGGAACGTTGCTAAACAACTTGAGGATCTGCCCATCCAGTGGCTCGGCGCGCACACCCGCGACGAAGTCATATCCCAGATTAGCGAAGAGCCGAAGATCGAATGTGTAATTATGGGTGCCAGTCACGACGATACGGTCCGCGGAGATTTGATTGCAGTAATTGCTCAGCGTCGCCCCGATCTGTGTATACACATTAAGGATCGGTCGTCAGGCCCAGATGGAATGGCCTCTTTTGTTCGCAGAATGGTACAATGTGATGTATTGCGCAATATGGCTCATTTCTGAAGTTTTTTGATCGGCCACATCGCGCCCTCTGTTTTAGGTGGCATGTCTTTGGATGCCTGGCCACCTAGATAACAGATTATGAATCATGGGGTGAAGTTGAGCCGTACAGTTGTGAGGATAACCATTGAGTCCAATGACGCTAATTAGCCAGCTGATTCGTAGGCCACCATGTGCTGGTCTGATCCTTCTTCGCGCAGAGGTATCAGGGCTTTGTACTCATCTGAGCTGTGCCAACGATCCAGCATCTCCATAGCTTCGAATTCAATTACGAACACCATCCCATGGCCATCATTTTCGCCGTTGAGCATCTTAGGGTTTGCGCCGATAGCAATCGGCTTTGCACCGAATTTTGAAGCAACAGATCGGGTTTTTGCAATATACTCTTCAAATTTCGTCCGTTCGGTCACGGTCACCCGCGAGATCATATAAGCTGGCATTGCTGTTTCCTTTCTTTGTAGTTTTAGTTTACGAGTTTCTGTCACATAGGATTGAAGTCTTATCTGCTAGCCTGACGTTCAACTAACTTTACTTATTAAAGTATTAACTTTATAATGTAAAGTATAATGATGAGGAATTTATGCCCAGTTCACGCAGCTACAATCTACTTTGCCCGATCTCCCGTGCGTTGGATCATGTTGGTGACCGCTGGACGTTGCTAATATTGCGCGACCTTCACGCTGGACCAGCACGTTTCAAAGACCTTCAGACAGGGCTGGTTGGCATTGCGTCAAACCTGCTGACAGGAAGGCTACAAGCGCTTGAAGAAAACGGGCTCATCCAAAAGCAAACGTCGGAATATGGAGCATCCTTGTACGCATTGACCAGCCGTGGTGAAAAAACCAATCAGTTGTTGTTTGAATTAGCAAGATTTGGCAAGCAAATGCCGCACCCGGAAAAAATTCAAAAGCCCGGTAATTTCAGATCAATTGCAGTTTCGCTGGGGACAGCGTGCAAAAGATCAGTTGGGCCCGATCACAATTTCACCGCGACATTGATCATTGATCAACAAGCGTTTCGCCTCATCGCGCGAGATGGAGATGCGCAAATTTGGGCGGGTGGAGCCGAGAATCCAGATCTGGTCATGACAACTTCATACGAAGCAATAATGGCGCTGGCCGATGGTGATATGCCTCGTGACGAATTTATTTCAAAACACGTTTTGCTCGAAGTAGTGACGGCTGGTAAAGAAAAAGAGTTTTTTGATTTGTTGGCGCGGGCCACCGCGGAATTTGACTAATGCTGTGTCGTTAGTCCGCGCTTTCATTTCTCCAGGCATTGCCAAAGCTCCAGCGTCCGCCCGCCAATTGATGCAAGCACCATTGCGACGCTTTCAGGCTAGTTCAATCCTCCATCGATTTTTGGCAAGGCCGCAGATTCACTAAGAAATCTTGCCTTCTCAGGCATCACTCCAAACTATCGCCTTTCTATAGAAGTGCCAAGTTGCGTGCCCCAAAACTGGAAACGAAATTGCCAGACCTATGAAAGCCAATATGGTTCCCAGAAATAGGACGACAGCAACAACCAATCCCCACGCTGCGACCGGAATCGGATTATGCCATGCCACGCGTATGGAAGCGGAAACTGCCCCCAATGGTCCGATATCTCGATCAATTAGCAGCGGGAAGGACACGGCACTCGTTACAAGTACAAGCAGTGCAAGCACGAAACCGGCTGTACATCCGACAAATATTAACGACCAACCCTTAGCGGTAATAAATACTTGTTTGGTGAACTCCACGATGGATGTCTGTTCCTCTCCACCAAAATAGACACCATAGATAGCGTCCGCAATAAACAACCAAACAACAAAGATCGCCATTAACATTAATGACAATGCGGCAACGCTCAGCATTACAGGAGACTTAACGACGGACAGCGAATGACGCCACGAGGTATCCAATCCACGTTCGCGCCTACGGCTGATTTCGTAAAATACAACTGCGACCGCGGGCCCGATCAACGCAATTCCACCGGAAAGAGGAAACAGGAGCGGGATTATATCCATACCGAATGCAACTCGGGCCATGAAGAGCGCAATAAATGGGTATAATACATAAACGAATACCAACTGGCTTGGCTTTGCCTTGAAATCGGCAATGCCAAGGCGCAGCGCATCGGTCACGTCGTGAACATCCATTTTTTTAACTTCTGGATAACCGTGGTCATCAATGTGATCAGGGTTTCCGTTTAGCGCGTTTTCGATATGCATAATGCTCCCTCCACTTGGTTGACAGGAGCGGGCGTTGGCCCGTTGCTCCTTACTAGTATAGTAATTTCTTCATCATTTGTCACTCATGGGCCACAAACGACACCGGTGTAAATGCGGTCGCGCGCGACCCTGATACGTAATTTGACTCGATCACCATCAGTGCGACAAAAACCAAAAGCGCCAAGGGTGGCAACAATATCGCGCTGCGCATGGCTAAGCGTTCCCACTTCATGTGCATGAAAACGCTGATGATTAATCCGGCTTTCAAGAACATGAAAAGCAGGATCAGGAACCAGCGCATGGTGCCTTCTACATGGAAAAAATCGACAAGGTACGAGAACGTACTTAAGACGAAAAGCAGCAACCAGATTGATAGATAGGTGCTGATAGGATGTTGTTGATGTGCAGTTTTTTCCATTTTTGACCTCACCACAAATAGAAGAATGCGAAAATGAAGACCCAGACAAGGTCAACGAAATGCCAATACAAGCCTGCGATTTCGACACCCTCATAACTACCGCGTCTGTCAAAATCACCGCGCCAAACCTTGGCGGCAACTACCGTCAAATAGATCACGCCAATTGAAACGTGCAGGCCGTGAAAGCCGGTTATCATAAAGAATATTGATCCGAATTGCGGGGCGCCCATTGGATTGCTCCATGGCCGAACACCTTCCTCTACGATTAATTTGGTCCACTCGAATGCTTGGAGACCGACAAAGGATAATCCTAACGCTGCGGTGAGAAACATTAAGACCGCAGTGCGTTTCCTGTTACGTTGATAGCCGTAGTTCACAGCCATCGCCATCGTGCCACTGCTGCTGATAAGAATAAATGTCATGATTGCGATCAGTATCAGCGGAAAATCAGTACCGCCTATGTTTAGCGCAAAAACTTCGCTTGGTATGGGCCACGGAACCACTGTGGACATCCGCGCACTCATATATCCAATAAGGAAACTGCCAAAAATGAAGGTATCACTTAGCAGGAAAACCCACATCATGGCCTTGCCCCAAGAGACATCTTTAAAGGTCTCTCTATCAGCGGACCAGTCAGATACCATACCTTGCCATCCTTCACCGGAGGCAACGGCGTCGCTAAGTTCTAAGCGATCAGACATCTCTTTCCCCTTTCTGTTCCATTGGTGCAATTCTGATTGTTCCAGATATTGGCTTGGACCAAAGTTCGTTAACGTTCTCCAGTTTTTAGGACCGACACATTCCATACCAAAATGTGTTGACCATATAGTTATCCACAAGAAGCAGTGCAAAAAGCACCACCCATACCAAAAGCAAATAGTGCCAATATATCGCGCAGAGTCGCGTCATGTCCGCAACGGCGTCTAAATTATTGTCATTTGAAATCTTACCGAGCGCCAAGATCAGCACCGATACACCACCGAGTATGTGAATGCCGTGTAGCCCCGTCATCAGGTAGAAAAATGCATAAGCCGGATTGGTCGATGCAAAAAACCGTTGTTGCAATAATTCGTGCCATGCAAATACCTGAGCATACAAGAATACAACTGCCAGAATTGCGCTAATGACAAGCAACTGACGCGCGCGTATTGCATTGTCTTTTTGGGCCAGCATACGCGCATATTGCATCGTCAAACTGCTGAACGCCAATATTGCAGTATTGTACCAAAGGAGTTGAGGCTCTCGCAGTGGCTTCCATTCTGGCAGCGAGGTATTTTCTAGGTAAGCAATTGATATCAAAAGAAACAGTACGGTAACAACACTCAGAAACAGGACAAGCCCACGTTTGGTGGTTGCTGCACGTGTTGCCATACCGGAATGTATCTCAACCGTAGGCCGGTGATCTGGTATCCAAGGTTTATCCGATATATGGCGAAGGAAGCTCATTGCTCGTTTGTTTCACCTTCCGTTATTGGTACGTTTTGAGGCACGAAATCGGCTTCAACACCTGGCAGAGAATAATCGTAAGCCCATCTGTGAACGACAGGTAACGAAGCCCCCCAATTTCCGTGCACAGGCGGAGTCTGTGGTGTTTGCCATTCGAGCGAAGTTGCACGCCAAGGGTTGCCGTTTGCCGGTTTGCCGTGCCGAATGCTCCAGAAAAGATTGAACAAAAACACCATCTGCGCCGCGCCCACAATGAAAGCGGCGATGCTTATTGCCGCGTTAAGCGTATAAGCAGACTCTGGAATAAATTCCAAACCCTCGAACGAAAAATAACGTCTGGGCATGCCGATAAACCCCAAGAAATGCATAGGGAAGAAAATGGCGTAGGTGCCTATGAAAGTTACCCAGAAGTGAATGTGACCCATTGCTTGGTTCATCATCCTACCCGTGGCTTTTGGGTACCAATGATAGATTGCACCAAAGACGACCAGAACCGGCGCTACTCCCATTACCATATGGAAATGGGCGACAACGAAATACGTGTCGGACAACGGCACATCGACGACGACATTTCCAAGGAACAATCCGGTCAAACCACCAACTACAAAGGTGAAAATAAACGCGATGGCGAATAGCATAGGCAGCGTGAAATGAATGTTCCCGCGCCACAACGTCAACACCCAGTTATACACTTTGATGGCTGTGGGAAGGGCGATTATTAGTGTAGTTACAGCAAAGAAAAATCCAAAATACGGGTTCATGCCGCTGACGTACATATGGTGCGCCCAGACAATGAAACTTAGCGCCCCAATGACGACGATGGCCCATACCATTTGACGGTATCCAAATATATTTTTACGTGCGTGGATGCTTATAAGGTCCGAGACAATTCCGAAGCCGGGCAACGCCACAATGTACACCTCGGGGTGCCCAAAGAACCAAAACAGATGTTGAAACAATAGCGGGCTTCCGCCGCCGTATTCCAAAGATTCACCCATTGAAACAATCGCAGGTATAAAGAAACTGGTGCCCAAAACCTTGTCAAACATCAGCATTATTCCCCCAACGAATAATGCTGGAAAAGCGAGCAACCCCATGATTGTAGCGACAAATATCCCCCAAATTGTAAGGGGCATCCGCATCATCGTCATACCTTCGGTCCGCGCCTGCAACACGGTGATTACATAGTTCAAACCACCCATAGTGAAGGCAATGATGAACACGATAAGCGAGACCAGCATCAGGATTATGCCCCAATCAGATCCCGGTGTGCCCTCTAGTATCGATTGCGGTGGATATAGTGTCCAACCCGCGCCAGTCGCACCGCCTGGAACAAAGAAGCTCGACGCAAGGATGATAACTGAAAGAAGGTAGAACCAGTAGCTCAACATGTTCAGGTACGGGAACACCATATCGCGCGCGCCGATCATTAGCGGGATCAAGTAATTCCCAAACCCACCAAGGAAAAAAGCCGTAAGCAAGTAGATGACCATTATCATTCCGTGCATCGTAACGTATTGATAGTAAGAGCTTGAATCGATGAAATCGAAAGTATCCGGAAACCCGATTTGCAACCGCATAAACCATGACAACACCAACGCAACCAAACCAATTGCTGTGGCAGTACCCATATACTGGATGGCGATAACTTTGTGGTCCTGACTCCAGACATACTTGGTCAAAAAGCTTTGCGGACCGTGTGATCCCACTTCGCTGTCATCGATGTTCGTACTTACCATTGAAGCTCTCCGGCGTTGTTTTTTCTAACTTTACCGCGGTGTTTTCGGATACGTCTTACTCAGAGTTATTAGCGTACTCCACGCTGTCGATGTGTTCTTTCGCGGCTAACTCGGCATAGGTTTCTTGCTCTGCCAACCATTCGTTGTACGCGCCTTCTTCTTCGACAACTACGTATCCACGCATTTCAGAATGCCCGACACCACACAACTCGGCGCAAATAATTTCAAATGTTCCTGTACGTGTCGGGGTAACCCAGAAATAGGTCACGATACCCGGGACCAAATCCATTTTTGCGCGAAATTGTGGTACGTAAAAATCGTGTAATACATCAATCGACCTAAGCACCATTTTGACCGGCTGACCCAGTAGTAAGTGTATTTCGTTGTCATCTATCAATATGTCATCATATGCGGCGAGATCCACGGCGGATAATCCGAATGGAGTTTCATAAATGTCTTGTGTTGTTACGGCGCCAAGTCGGCCGTCTTCACCGGGCAGTCGAAACGCCCACGACCATTGTTGACCAATAACTTCGATAGTTTCCGCATCGTCGGGGACAGTTATGTACTTGTTCCAAACAACCAAACCCGGAGCCAGCATCGCGATAATACCAATGGAGGTGGCGGCCGTTAATATAAGCTCGAGTCGTTTGTTTTCGGGCTCGAATTCCGCACGATGCCCCGCCCTGTTTCGGTATTTATACAACGCGTACGCCATGAACAAAGCGACGGCCGCGAAAACAACGCCGGTGATCACCAGCGTCGCATCAAGTAGCATGTCGATTTCCGACCAGTCAGCTGCAATGGGTACAAAACCCCACGGGCTCATAAAACTGAACACGACGCTGAAGATCACTAACAAAATAATAATTGCTATAATAATCATATGACAACCGTCCCATTTTTTGGTCCACCGGTGACCCAAATAGAAAGTTGTAAATGTATTCCGAACTGCACAAGGCTCCGGTAGACAAATTAATGCTATATCAGAAGTTGATATATATCAAGTTTTCAGCGTTTTACTGCTGTAATGCACATCATTTCGGTGGGGTCGTCAGGACACAGTTGGGGGCACTATTGCTTGTTAAATGGAGTTTTTCGAATTTTAATTAACGTGAGTTAAATCGAAGTGGTGCCAGATTTTGTGTACATATTATGATCTAGAATTTTCATTCTTACTTCCTGAGAGAGTTTGAGCAATCATATCGGCTCCCAGCATTTTTCAAAAACCGACTGTAGTTGAGTTTGGTAGAAATGCATTTACCATAAAAAAGGGGGGCGACAATCAATGTCACCCCCCCCTTTTCAAGCTGTAGTTTTCTGTGCTTGAAACTAATTTCCGGGAGAACCATTGTCATTATTGTTGACCGCAAGCGCGATCAAGGCGATTGCCAGCAGTGGAATCAGCCACATGCCGGAACCACCCATAGAACCGGTTTCTTCAGCAACCATTTCCATTTCTACAGGTGCTACCATTGCAACGGAACCAGCGTATGCGGCACCTCCTGCTAAGCAAAAAGCTAGTCCGGCGCGAATTATTCTAAACATTTTGTCCCCCATTTTTTTCACCTATGTTATTCGAAGTATTACAGATAAATCTGCTTTCGTCTAGTCTCAGGAGTCGTTGAAATGATATGTGTCGCTATTTGTACTCGCGAACGCCCCAAAATGCTTCACAGGCTTCTCACTAGCTGTACAGAAATTAACCTCGACGATCGCTCGAATCTATCTTTCATTGTTGTCGAAAACGGTGAAGCTGCGGGAGCTTCTTCCGTAGTCGACGGATTTCGAACCCAGTTGGATATTTCTTACATAAATGAAACAAGTTTGGGAATCGTGAATGCGCGAAACACGGCGGTAGAACATTTTCTTGGGTCAGGCGCTGAGTGGATGGCTTCGTTTGATGATGACGAGATTGTGTCTTCGGGTTGGTTAACGGCAATGTTGGATGCAATTGATAGTTATTCAGAGTGCCGTGTATTTGCTGGCCCACAAATCAGAGTTCCTTCCAAAAACGCTAGTATCTGGTTCCCTTATAAGCAACAAAATTTTATGGAAACCGGTACAAAAAACTGGAATGTTTCGACAGCCAATATTCTCTTTCAAAGAAGCATATTCTCAATGGACGGACTGAATGCTCGGTTTGACATTAGATTCAATTTGTCTGGCGGCGAGGATACACAGCTTTTTTACATGCTCAAAGATTTGGGAGAAGAAATACTGTGGGTAAGCGATGCAAAATGTATCGAACCAACAATCGATACTCGTGGAACTTTCCGTGCCAAATCTGAACGGATTACTGTAAGGGCTCAAAATTGGGGTAACATAACCCTTTTAAGGCTCAACCCAATATTGGGAGGTCTGCTTGTATTTTGGTATCTTATTGCCTCGATGCTGAACGTGTTCAGTTTCACGATTATTGGAATAGTCGTTTTAGTATTTAGTGAACTAAAGGGCATCTATTTTTTATCACGCGCACTAGAAAGCGCTTTCAAGGCACTTGGTTACTTCATGTCGTTATTGTCGAAGAGCGGGCGGTATTACAAGGAAACCGATGGTAACTAATCGTTAAGCAAGCTACGCCCTGATATCGAATTATCCCCGATATTGAGCCCGTATAGATCAAGGATTGTCGGTACGACGTCAAAAGATGAACGGGTTCCATAATCCCCGTTCTTTAAGTCCGTATTTTCCAAAGTAGCATAACCAAACTCTCCAGTATGGCCACCAGGCCTGCGGTGAGGCACCGGGCCGATCGCACCGGTTTCTGAGTGTTTGAATCCAACTGAATGATTTTTCCAAACTATTCTAAGATCGCATTGCGTAGAATTGGCAGCCATCGGATCGTTTTTCACGGGTCGCTCGAAGCGACTTACAACTGGCCTCCCGGTTTCGAAATCTGTCAGGCCTGCCAAATCGCGCTCCAGTTTTTCGAGCACTTTGTTATAGTCCTCCAAAGCGACGATACCCTGAGCTTCTCTACCTTTAAGATTCACCCTTATTTGCCCCTCGTAATAAGCAGGCATGGCGAAAGCCTCCATTTCGGGCCAAAATAGTTGATAGTGAATCAATGGCATCCATGACAACGATTGTTTAGCGTCAAAACGGACAGGAGCCCCGAAAGGGGACGCCTTCTCGACTAATCCGAGTTTTTGTCGAAGCCTGTCGATAATTCCCATAAAACTATCTGGGGAGCGACGTCCCATTCTGGGCAAAATTGCCTGCGTCCAGTCCATATTTGGGTTCATCCTGCGGCCATTCGATAGAATCCATTCCTTTCTTGGGTGGAGAAAAGGGGTACCAAACGAGCGCTGATGTAAAAATTCAGGAAGCAAAATCATGCTTGCAACATCTGCATCATTTGCACCCATCCCATGCATTGAAAATGTGAGCATCGTTACGTCAGGGAATTTTTTAGCCAAACTAGCAAGCATTTTGTCTGTTTCGACATATAGATCCTCAAGCCCTTTTCGGGCTGCGTTAGCAGATGGGACATGATGCAATGGATGATTTTCATCCATTCCATACCAAAGAGCTTCGATACCGGAGTGATGTTCGCTGGTTACGGCGATCGCTATTTCCCAATCAGGATAGCGATCAGCAAATAGCCACTCGATAATCTCTGAACGCTTCTTTGCGGCTTCTACGAGGTCATTAGCCATTTGTTTGGTTTTCTTGATTGACGGCCAAACAAACCCATAAATAAATTTGGTGGCCGGGTAAGCACCAAACCGTGTGTTTATTTCGTCCAGAAGTTCGGGAGGGTTGGCACTACGCTTAACACCTGGATCATGCGCACCCCAGTTCGACATACCCAACACATCACTACCGTCCAGAGATAAATAGGGTACGTCAAAAGTGACCATTTTCACCGGTAAGCCGACGGTAAAGGATCGAGACCTAGTGCTGGACTGCTCCACTGAATATGTGTCGGGGTTAAAGTCAATTGCGCTCCACTTTTTGTAGGAATCTGGATCTTGCCCAGTACTGAAATGTTCCCAAGCAAGACCCGTGCTTCTTGCATCTCCGTGATCAAGTTTGAAAAACGCAGAATTTGAAATCATTTTTGCCAAATAGGGTAATTTCCCATCGTCGATCATCTTGAGTGCAACCGAAATTTCGAAACCATCGAGTCCTATAGCAAGCACACGTTTTTTCATTTTTGATCCAATCCTCGATTAACAATCCGAAGTTTTTTTTGTCTCAGCGACCCGTCCACGTTCACGCTGTAGTTCAGTCAGTGCTGGTACCCATAGTGAAGGCCACAATAGTACTCTACCAATAAGAATGGACATCAAATAGCGGGGCAACAACAGCCAAAAAAAGGGGGTCGGTTTCTGGTCCAGCAGGCGCACTCCAAGAACGCCGACAGCATGTTGGTAACTAGCGAAGTAACGAAATGTCAGACGGCTTGATGGCATCCAATGCAGAACGTTTGCAGCTGGAACCCAGATGCCAAAGTGGCCGTCAGCACTCAATTTTTTGAAAAGCTCGGTTTCTTCACCACCAATGAGATTGTTGGGGTTCTGATTTCGACCTAGGTTTTCGCGAAACCGAAAGCCATCGAGAGCTCGCCGGCGAACCACCATATTGGCGCCGAACGGAAACTCATTCAAACTTGCATCGAGGGTACGTTCGTCTTCTCCCATATCCATCAGCGAGTAAGTGCTAGGCTGGTTTTTGACCACATATTGAATCCATAACGGCGGATTTCCCTCGAACGACGGTGATATTTTTCCAGCGAAAAATGTCGCTTCCGGATATTTTGTTAGTGCCTGACAATACGTAGAGATAAGCCCCATAGTAATCTCAGTATCGTCATCCAACCATAAAATAGCTTCGGCATTACTGTTATCCAACGCGACATTCCTAGCGCGTGATAGCCCAGGCAAAGACTCTACAATCACGCGCAGAGATAATCGTTCTGAAAAACTGTCTGCAATAGTGGCCGTGTCATCTTCACACCCGCTGGCTATAACAAGAACTTCAATATCTTTGGATTGTGGAGTCAACTCTGTTTCCAGCGAACACAACAGCCGCCTGAGCGAAGAAGATCGATTGTTTGTGCATACTACGATCGAAAGTTGCAAAAACTAACCCCTCGAATACATGCCAAAACAACAAATGGCCACTTCACTGGAAGCGTACCGTAATTTTCTAGGCGTGAGAAG
This sequence comes from Rhodobacterales bacterium 52_120_T64, assembly GCA_002162875.1. Lineage (GTDB taxonomy): Bacteria > Pseudomonadota > Alphaproteobacteria > Rhodobacterales > Rhodobacteraceae > NORP23. The sequence goes on from MABA01000008.1 coordinate 14,042, forward strand.
TCGATTTCGAAATGATTGCTGAACGGCTTCAAAATCGAACCAACAAATCCAATTTGCTCGTCAAATTGTCCCACACCTCCATAGTTTATGTTCACCATCACACTACTTTCAAGGCTGTGAGGTCCCAGGCAATGCTGTAATAAGCGCGAACTACCGGTTGTCAAAACTGATCAAGTTGATTCAAATGCTGAGGTTTCGACTACCTAGGGCATTCTTAGTCCTTTGATTAGCTGCGGATCGCACGTACTAAATCAAGCTTTTTCACGAAATTTTAATTGGTTACTCTTGCACGAAGTAGCGTGGAAAACAGGTTCCTTTCTCGTCATCACGCCACAAACATGAAGACGAGAAAGAAGCTCTTACTAAATGCTGCATACTGGTTGCGCGAGCGCAGATGTTTGAAGTAATTGGGCGCTAATTCTCACGCCTAAAACCTTTTGGGTTCCACGTCAAATTGACATTGGGGTAATTGTTGTCGCTGCTGCTTCAGTCCTTAAATGCAGCCGAATTCAAAGTTTTACCCTTCATTTCGATAGAGAACCCTGATGCGGCGGGTGCTCGATACGCACCTTCGAGAACAACGCACGGATCCACGAAATGCTCATGCAAATGGTCAACAAATTCGATGCGTTTGCTGTCTTTTTCACCAGATATGGCTACGTAATCGATCATCGATAGATGCTGAACGTACTCGCACAAACCAACGCCCCCAGCGTGCGGCCACACAGGAAGGCCATGTTTGGCGGCCATTAACTGTACGGCCAAGACTTCGTTCAACCCACCTAAGCGACAAGCGTCGATCTGGACGATGTCAACAGCGCCGCCCGCAATGAATTGCTTGAACATGATGCGGTTTTGGCACATCTCGCCTGTTGCGACTTTGATTGGAGCAACATTTTCGCGGATTGTCTTGTGGCCCGCAATATCATCAGGGCTGGTCGGTTCTTCGATGAACAACGGGCGGGCAAAAGATAATTCTTTGACCCAATCTATAGCTTGTCCAACTTCCCACACCTGATTGGCGTCGATCATGATGTTCATTTCTTCGCCCAACTCTTCACGGGCGATGGTCAGGCGACGAATGTCATCATCTAGATTATGCCCAACTTTGAATTTGGTGTGCGTAAACCCGGCTTCGCGCGCCTCACGGCAGAGACGCCGCAGTTTTTCGTCGGAATAACCAAGCCAGCCAGCTGATGTTGTGTAGCAAGGGTAACCTTCTGTTTCTAACTTGGCTATACGTTCGGATTTGCCACCTTCAGCGGCGCGTAGAAGATCGAGAGCCTCTTCGGGTGTAATCACGTCTGTGATATAACGAAAATCAACGAGTTTAACGATTTCTTCAGGGCTCATTTCACCCACAAGACGCCAAACCGGTTTACCCGCATCCTTGGCCAGCAAATCCCATGTGGCGTTCACCACGGCACCGGTAGCCAAATGTATGGCACCCTTGTCAGGCCCGATCCAACGGAGTTGGCTATCCCCAGTGATATACTTCCAGAACCGGCCCATGTCTTCACGCACCCATTCAAGATCTAGTCCAACCAGTAACGGGCGTAATGCGTCGATCGCAGCTACGCAAATTTCGTTGCCGCGCCCGATCGTGAATGTCAGGCCATGGCCTTGATGAGCGCCGTCAGTCTCAAGAATGACGTACGCAGCTGAATAAACCGGATCCGGGTTCATCGCGTCTGAACCGTCGAGACCATCCTTGCTTGGGAACCGTAAGTCATGCGTGGAGAGGCCGGTAATTAATGTCATTAGCCAGCCACCACATCTTGGTGCTGACTACCCAGTCCAGCGATACCTAATTCAATCTTGTCGCCAGGTTTAAGATAAGTTTCAGGCAATTGACCCATGCCAACACCCGGAGGAGTGCCAGTTGAAATAATGTCACCGGGCTGTAAGCTCATGAACTGCGACAGATGAGAGATTACTTTGGCCACGTTGAAGTGCATAGTTTTGGTTGAGCCATCTTGATAACGGTGCCCGTTAACCTCAAGATACATCGCTAGATCTTGCGGATCGGCAATCTCGTCACGTGTCACCAACCAAGGTCCGATTGGTCCGAAGGTATCCGCAGATTTACCCTTGATCCATTGACCGGAGCGATGAATTTGAAAGTCACGTTCAGACACGTCATTGATAACACAATAACCTGCAACATGATCCAGCGCGTCAGCTTCACTCACATATTTTGTGTGTTTGCCAATAACTACGCCCAGCTCAACTTCCCAGTCAGTTTTGACGGAGTTGCGTGGGATCTCGACGTTGTCATTTGGCCCACAGATTGCCGACGTCGCCTTTGCAAAAATAACGGGCTCTGCTGGTAGTTCCATACCTGACTCGGCGGCATGATCCGCATAGTTCAAACCAATGCAAATAAACTTGCCAACATTGCCTACACATGCGCCAATACGCGGCGATCCTTGAACCAAAGGTAAGCTCGCTACATCTAGGTTGTGCAACTTCGCTAGGGTTTCATCATGCAGATCAGTGCCCGATATATCGGCGACTATCCCAGACAGATCACGGATTTGATCATCACTATCCAGAATCCCTGGTTTTTCAGCGCCGAGCGCCCCGTAACGTAGTAGCTTCATGTTAGAATTCTCCTGAAATTCAAACGGACCAACCGCCGTCGATGGCGTGGGTTTGTCCTGTAGTAAACGCGCTGTCGTCGCTGGCTAAATAAAGTGCCAATGCTGCGATCTCTTCCGATTTTCCGATGCGTCCCATTGGTTGACGGGCAACAAAGTCTTTCAACGCGGCTTCGTAGTCACCGGTTTCGCGCAAGCGTTCATGCATTGACGGGCTGTCTACTGTACCCGGGCAAATTGCATTACAACGGATACCGCGGGTCACATAATCTGCCGCAATTGCCTTAGTCATACCGACTACCGCAGCTTTGGAGGCGCAATATACAAAGCGGTTTGGTACACCTTTTATCGAACTTGCAACCGATGACATATTGATGATCGAACCAGAACCGTTTTCCAACATTCCCGGTAGCGCCGCGCGGGACATACGGAACATGGCTTTGGCGTTTAGATTGAATGAAAAGTCCCATGCATCATCGTCACATTCCAGGATTGTGCCATTGTGAACAAACCCGGCGCAGTTGAACAACACATCCAAAGCCCCTGTTTCGGCCAAAACGTCCGTGATTGCTGCGCCATTCAAGACGTCTAGCTTTATCGGGGTTATGCCCGCAATTCCCTTTAGTTCTGCCAACGCCTTGTCGTTGATATCGGCGGCAAAAACTTTGGCGCCTTCTGAAGCAAACAATTCAGCCGTAGCCCTGCCAATTCCTTGGCCTGCGGCGGTGATTAGTGCGGTTTTCCCGGCCAAGCGGCCTGTTTTTTCTGTCATGTTCTCATTCCGTGTAAAATACGTTTTCCATCATTGCCCATTGTTCGCCATCTCCACGGCTTTCCAACGGTGCTTGGCAGGGGTCTGTCAAAGACCACCACTCAATCGTTTTTGGGTCATTGGCGATATTTGCCATATCCGCAGCAAAATCATTTCCGTGATATTCCCAGTACCCAAACAACAAGTTTTCGGGTTCCCGTAGGAAGATCGAGTAATTGCGAATGTTTGCACCTTTGATTTGCGCCAAGACTGCGGGCCACACATCTGAATGCAGGCGTTTGTAGTCGGCAATTTTCTCGGGTTTTATCCCGATTACCATACCCATTCTCTGCATCACGCGCGCTCCGTGATTGTATCAGCCATCAACGCTGTTTTTTCGATCACATCCCAGTCCCAGTCGATGCCAAGCCCGGAAGCGTCAGACGGATAGGCGCGCCCATCCTCAATTCGCATTTTCTGGCCCGTAATCAAATCTAGCTGCGGGATGTATTCCAACCATTTTGCGTTTGGAATGGCACAAACCAGCGATAGATGAAGTTCCATCAGGAAATGCGGGCAAACAGTTACGTTATGCGCTTCGGCCATATGTGCGACCTTCAGCCAAGGGGTAATTCCGCCAATTCGTGCAACATCGACCTGCAAAATAGAGGCCGCACCCGCGGTTAGATAATCCTTAAACTGCGAAATCGAATACATGCTTTCGCCCACCGCGATTGGTACTGAGGTAGAACGTGCCAGCTGCGCATGTCCCGCCAGATCGTCAGCGGGTAATGGCTCTTCGAACCAGGCAATACCATTTGCTTCTAGAACCTTGGCGCGCCGCTTTGCTTCAGACAAAGAGAAACTCTGATTGGCGTCCGTCATAATTTCGAATCCGTCGCCGACTGCTGCACGAACAGCCTTAAGTCGCGCGTCATCCTCGCTTATGTGCTCGCGACCGATCTTGAGTTTTGCGCCTTTGAAACCCTGCGCCTGCATTTCAAGGGCATCCGACACAAGGCTGTCAGTTTCGATATGCAGCCAGCCGCCTTCTGTGGTGTAAAGTGGAATACTCTCGCGAACACCGCCGGCGGCTTTCCAAAGCGGAAGCCCTGCTTTTTTGCATTTCAAATCCCATAGCGCCGTATCAACCGCGGCCATAGCCAGCGAAGTTATTGCCCCAACCGCGGTTGCCCTTGTCGCAAGCAACATGTCTTGCCATAGCCCGTCGATGCGATCAGGATCTTTTCCAATTAGTGCTGGCGCAAGCGCTTGCTTAATCAGCGCAACGACAGACGGACCACCCGTGCCAATTGTATAGGAATACCCCGTTCCGCTCGCGCCATCGCTGTCATAGATTGTGACTAGCGGTGTCTCTTGCGAAACAAACGATTGAATGGCATCAACCCGTCGTACCTTTGGCACCAGATCAACCATCGTTAATTCTATGCGGGTGATAGTTGCCATTGGTTAGCCCCTGATCGCCGCGCCGGTGTCAGCGTCGAATATGTGACATTTATCGAGCATCAACTGAAAGCTCAATGTCTCACCCGGTTTGACTGACCGTGGGTTCAACATTTTTGCCTGAACCTCGACTCCGCCGATTTCTGCAAACAACAGAGTTTCTGTTCCAAGAGGTTCTGCCAGTGAAACTTCTAAGTCAATCGTCGCGATTTCACCTTCATCTGAAACACCGTGGCCCTTCGGTGTAAGGTTGTCTGCCCTAAACCCGAATTTGATCGCCTGCCCATCTTGAACAAGTCCTCTAGCGTCGCTTGGAATTTTGATTGCGAGATCATCGGTTAGCTGGATTTGATCGCCGCGAACGACACCATCAAGAATATTCATCGGTGGCGAACCGATAAACGTAGCCACGAAAACATCGACAGGTTTATTGAACAGCTCGAGTGGCGTCCCGACCTGCACAATGTGTCCATCGCGCATCAACACAATACGGTCCGCGAGTGTCATCGCTTCGACTTGGTCGTGGGTCACATAAATAATCGTGCTGGCGACTTTTTTATGCAGTTTTTTGATTTCAACGCGCATCTGGGTGCGCAGCTTCGCGTCAAGGTTCGAAAGCGGTTCGTCGAACAGGAATACTTCAGGGTGCCGAACGATGGCGCGGCCCATTGCAACCCTTTGACGTTGACCACCAGACAGCTCTGCGGGTTTGCGATCGATCAGCTCGTCCAGCCCTAGAATTTGGGCCGCCTCGTTTACCGCGCTCGCAATTTCTGCATCGGGCATTTTTGCGATTTTGAGGGAAAAGCCTAAGTTTTCGCCAACTGTCATATGCGGGTAAAGCGCGTAGTTTTGAAACACCATCGAGATATTGCGCTCGCGTGGGGGCAGGTCATTAACCACCCGATCACCGATCGAAATTGTGCCGCCGGAAATATCCTCTAGCCCTGCAATCATTCGCAAAGTGGTGGATTTCCCGCAACCCGAGGGGCCAACCAGCACAACAAATTCCTGATCCGCGATATCTAGACTGATCCCGTGAACCGCTTGGTGTTTTCCGTAGAATTTGTCGACGGTGTCAAGTGTAACATTAGCCATAGTATTATCCTTTAACTCCGCCGAACGTCAGTCCAGCTATCAGATGTTTTTGTACAAGGAACGTCAGGACAAGTGCAGGGATGATCATCAACACCGCCAACGCGCACATACCGCCCCAGTTGATTGTAAATTCCGCAGTGAAATCCAGCAGGCCGACAGGCATGGTTTTGGAGTTAACAGAGCGGGTTAACTGTGAGGCAAGCGCGAACTCGTTCCATGATGTCAGGAATGCAAATATCGCTGCCGAAGCCACGCCAGAGCGGGCCACCGGAAATTCCACACGCCAGAAGGCCTGCCAACGGGTGCAACCGTCAATCTCTGCGGCTTCGTGCAATTCCTTAGGAATTTGACGGAAGAAACCGTCCGTAAGCCAGACTGTGAAGGGCACGTTCATAGCCACGTAAGCCAGTATCAGACCGAAGTGTGTGTCGATAATGCCAACGCGGGCGAACACAATGAACAGTGGCAATGAAAGCGCTACACCAGGAACCGCGCGGAACAACATTAGACCAACGAAGTAGCCGTTCTTGCCCTTAAACCGATACCGTGCAAATGCATATCCGCCAGACATTCCGATCAACATCGCAATTGCTGTCGATGTGATCGAAATAATCATTGAGTTGCGGAAATACTTGAACACCGGCACGCCGCCTTCACCAGCACCGCCAAACATGGCGCGATAGTGATCAAGCGTAAACGATGGGGACCAAATTGGCGGCTTCGCCATGATTTCGATAGTTGGCCGGAACGAGTTAAGTACGATCCAGAGGCCCGGAATACATATAACACTCATCACCAGAAACAGCGCCGTAAAATGCAAGGCTTTGAGACCGCGTTTGCGATTACGGTGGGAAAGAGTAAGATCCATTGTTCTACCCCGTCATGCCAAGCTCGGCGCGCGCGGCGCTGAGCTTATGAAAGAAATAAATGGTAAACAGGATCGATAGCAGGATGGAGACATACCCCATCGCATTAGCCAACCCCATGCGGGCATCGACGTATCCTGTGCGGCTCATCAAAGTCCACAACAATTCTGTGCGCCGGGCAGGTCCACCGCCGGTCATGATCTGAACAATGTCATAGGCGCGCGCAACATCCAGCGAACGAATGGTCATGGCGATAAAGATAAACGGCATCAAAAACGGCAGTGTGATATGGCGAAAGGATTGCCAAGGGGTGCAACCGTCTACCTTTGCTGCCTCTAGCGGGTCACGCGGTATGGCGAACAAACCAGCGAGGATCAAAATCGCAAAGACCGATGTAGACATCCAGATTTCAGCGAATAGGATCGAGAACATCGCCAATTTGCCATCAACCAACCAGGGCAGCGCCACATCTGCAAACCCCACCGATTGTATAATATTGTTCACAAGGCCGATGTTGTCGTTGAATATGAACTTGAACTGGAAGCCAACCAGAATGGGCGAGAACATCATCGGGAACATCAACATGGTGCGAATTCCGCGTTGACCCCAGGTTACTTTGTTAACCAAAAGGGCAATCCCGAGACCCAGCATCAATTCCAGATTTAAGGCGATTGTCAGGAATAGTATTGTTCGCCCAAACGCTGCCCAGAACTTCACGTCCGACAGAATTTTCTCGTAGTTATATGTGCCCACCCATTTCCACAAAGTTGACGGTCGCGTCAATTTGTAGGGCGTGAAACTCGAGTAAAATGAAAATATCAGGGGTATCAAAACTACAGCAGCAATAACGATGATCGCAGGCAGCAGTAATAAGAACCACTCTGGAAGACGGCGGCGTGTCATTTAGCACCTATTGTGTAAAGATGAACAAGTTTTGGGTATCGGGGGCAGTTTTGCACCGCCCCCGGGCCAGCGGGAGGCTTAGTAGTATCCGCTTTCGCGCATCAACTCATCCACAGCTTCTGCGGCATCGTCCAACGCTTCTTTAACCGTCTTGTCGCCAAGAATTGCGGCTTGCAACTCAGGGAAAACAATATTGGTTGTTTCGCCCCACTCAGGGATCGGCGGAACTGCAAAGGCGAATTTTGCACCTTCGGCAAATGCTGCCAAAGATTCAGCGCGGAAGGCGTCATCGCCTGCTGCAGCGGCTGCAACATTTGCATCCCAAACAGCGGAACGTGTTGGCAAAGAACCACCAGCCGATTCAGCCAATTGGCTTTCTTCGGATGTCAGGAACTCTACCAAGGAAACCGCAGCCTCTTTGTTGTCACAGTCATTTGTGACAGAGAAACCGTGATGGCCTGACCAACCTGTACGAGTAGCAGAACCCATTGGTTGAACAGCAACACCAACGTTACCAGCAGCTTTGGAGGATTCAGGATCGTTAAAGTACCCTGCCCAGCCCGGCCAATCCAGGTTAAGTGCAACTGTACCGGAAGCAAATCCTGCACCAAGATCATCCCAGACGTAGCTTAGAGTGCCTGCTGGAACGGCTTTGGCTTCATAAAGGTCAACAAACCACTGAAGTGCGCGCTGTCCGGCATCTGAATTGAAGATTGGGCTCTTGTTGTCATCAAGATAGTTGCCGCCTTCAGCTACAACCATTTCATAGAAACGCCCAACGATGGCTTCGTCTTTACCGGCATATTGCGAGCCGTAAAAGTTGGGGGGATCGGCAAAGAAAATTGCCTGATCTTTAAACTGGGCCCAAGTATCCGGAACGGCGAGATCATAACCATATTCGGCTTTGAATTCTGCGGCTTTAGCTTCGTCAGTATAGTTTGATTTTAGATAATAAAGAACGGAAACGTCAAACTGTGCGCGTGGCAACATCAACAACTCGCCCCCAACGGTAGAGGCATTGATATTTCCACCAACGAATTCAGCGACAGTGTCCCCTGATACGTAGTCGTTCAAGTCGACATACAAGCCCTCATACTGAGGAGCGAACGACGAATGGTTCGATCCAATGCACCAGCTTGTTGTGCCCGCAGCCATATCGGATTTGATTTCCCGGTCGATTTCAAAATGGCTTTTCTTCGATATGATATCAACAGTTGCGCCGGTCGCAGTTTCCCACTCGGAAATACGGGCGTAGAGGCCTTCATACTGATCTCCACCGATCAGTTTTGCCTCGATTGTTACGCCGTCAAACTCTCCAGCTTGCACTGATTCGAACATTGCTACAACGGCAACAGTTGAAAGTAAGGTGCTAATTATGCGTGATTTTTTCATCAGTTCCTCCCTGGTCGATGAATTAATTCTCGGTAGTAACTACTCTTAGTATTTGTATATAAAACATATATTCATTAATAAATCAACCTTGACTTCGGAACTAACCTCCCCGAAAATACGACCACAATCCGGGAGAATGATGATGGCAATAAAAACACCAGAAGATACCGACGAACGTTATCGCGCGCCTGCGCTGGAAAAAGGTCTGGACATACTTGAACTGCTGGCAAGTTGCGGTGAGGGGCTGTCCCAAGGTGATATTGCCCGATCGCTGGATCGCTCGCCAAACGAGATTTATCGGATGCTGTCGACATTGGTGCGTCGCCGCTATGTAACGCGTACAGCAGCGGATGATCGCTATTCTCTTAGCTTGCGTATGTTTTCTTTATCGCAACGACACCCGCCCGTCGGTCGTCTGATCGATATCGCGTTACCGATGATAAGATCTGTAACAAATCAGGCCTGGCAATCTTGCCATTTGGGGATGGAAAACAATGGCGACATAGTCATCGTTGCCTCGGTCGACTCGCCTGGAAACTGGGGGCTAACCCTTAGAGTCGGGTCGGTTATCGGACTCGCAAATACGGGAACCGGCCGCGTACTCGCAGCATTTCGCCCCCGTTCAGAGGCCATAACAATGTTGGAGCGGCACAAGCGAGCGGTTGGCGAGCCAGAAATCGACAAGAAAGCATTTCTGACCCGCCTCGACGAGATTAGGAAACAGGGATTTGAGATTATGCCCTCGGCTACAACGGTGGGTGTTACCAATCTGGCTTTCCCTGTATTCGATCCGCATGGTCGGGCCATTACGGTTGTCAGCTGTCCGTATCTGGAACGTATCGACAGTCTGGAAGTGCCGGACTTTGACGCCGTTAAAGTTCTCTATAGTGATCTTGCCGCAAAACTAACCGAGCAATATGGAGGCACGCTATCTGCGGATGCGATAGCAGGATGACTGGGCTAAACCTAAGCACGCGCACGGTTAAATCCTGTGGCCTCTCGCTTCCAACTCTCGGATTTGGTGGTGCCGCGCTTGGCGGTCTGTTTTCGGCCGTGGATCATGCTGCTTCGCAAGCTACGCTGTCCAGCGCATTTGATGCCGGGCTAACGTACATAGACACAGCTCCATTTTATGGGTTTGGACGATCCGAACGTTTGGTGGGAGACATGCTTCGCGGTAAGGGCTACTCGCTTTCCACCAAAGTAGGTCGGTTGCTGCGACCAGGCGCACTGCCTAATCCGGCGGACATGGGCTGGCCCGATGCGCTGCCTTTCCATCCAGAGTATGATTACACTTATGATGGCATTATGAGATCCTTTGAGGATAGCCAGCAGCGCCTTGGTCTTGATAGAATCGACATTCTTTATGTACACGACATTGGCGAAGTTACACATGGCGCTAACAACAAGCGGCATTTCGAAGATCTGAAAAGCGATGGGCACCGTGCGCTTGAGGAATTGAGAAATTCAGGTGTCATCAAGGCTATCGGCTTGGGCGTCAACGAAGCAGAAGTTTGTCGCCAAGCTCTAAACATAGGCGACTGGGACGTATTCCTTTTGGCAGGCCGCTACACCTTGCTAGAGCAGGGACCATTAGATGATTTGTTTCCCGAATGTGAGGCAGCGGGCACTTCTATCGTAATTGGTGGCCCATATAATTCGGGCATACTGGTCGGCGGCAACACTTGGGACTACGGCGCCATTCCGCCAGATGTTCGAGCGCGGGTCGATGCCTTGAAGCAAGTTTCGGCAGAGTTTGATGTGCCACTACCCGCGGCCGCTCTTCAGTTTCCTCTGGGTCATCTCGCTGTAACCTCCGTTATCCCCGGGCTTCGATCCATTGAGGAATTAGATGCGACGTTGAACTGGGCTGGCGCAACCATTCCGCCCGAGTATTGGGTCGCCTTGAAGAGCCAAGGATTGTTGCACGAAAATGCACCTTTGCCTGCTGGAAACCCGTTCAAGAAGGACTGACAATGAAAATTGACGCGCATCAGCATTTTTGGAAACTGGATCGGGGCGATTACGATTGGCTAACGCCTGAATTGGCGCCTATCTTTTGCGATTTCGCCCCGTCCGACCTGTTACCTTTGCTTAAACAACAGGGAATAGACGGAACGATTGTGGTTCAAGCGACTGACACCGAAGCAGAAACCGAATATCTTTTGTCCCTTGCACGGGACAATGACTGGATACTAGGTGTTGTTGGCTGGGTAGACATGGAAGCGAAAAGCGCCCCCGGCAGCATCGCCAAATTTGCCAAAAATCCGAAGTTTGTAGGCATCCGCCCCATGATTCAGGGCTTAGAGGATGAAAGTTGGATGCTGCGGCCAAGCCTGACGCCAGCGATTACAGCGTTGATCGAGCATGAGCTGTGCTTTGACGCACTGGTCTTGCCTCACCACCTTGAATATCTGTCGCAATTCCTAGAGATATATCCAGACCTACCCGTGGTTATTGACCATTGCGCCAAGCCGGAAATTAGATCAGGGGAATTCCAGCCGTGGGCAGATCAAATCCAATCTATCGCGGACAATTCGAACACAATGTGTAAACTTTCGGGGTTGGTGACGGAAGCAAACATCGGTTGGGTGGCAGAAGACATTATACCTTATGCGACCCACATCCTGAAATGCTTTGGGCCCGATCGCGTGATGTTCGGCTCAGACTGGCCCGTATTGAATCTAGCAGGCAATTATGGCGATTGGTTGCGGCTAGTCGAAACGCTCTGTTCGGATTTTTCGACCGTCAGCAAAACAGCGATTTTTGGTGAAAACGCAAGTCGATTTTATCTGCCAAAGGACTAGCGGCTGCTACTCATGACCATTGAGCCGTGGTTGCCCTAAATTAAATTCTCCTCGAAGAATTTAATAGTGCTGTCCCAAGCCAATTCGGCCGCACGCTGATCGTATCGCGGAGTCGTATCGTTGTGAAAGCCGTGGTTAACGTCGGGATATATATGAGCGGTATACGTTTTGTCATGTTCCTTCAGCGCAGCTTCATACTCTGGCCAGCCTCCGTTAATGCGAGTATCCAATTCCGCATAATGTAGTAGAAGCGGTGCTTGAATTTTTGGAACATCGTCTGTTGAAGGCTGTCTTCCGTAAAATGGAACTGAGGCTGATAATTCAGGATAAGCAACTGCGAGTGCGTTACACACGCCACCACCATAGCAAAAACCGACAACTCCGACCTTTCCTGTACTGTCTTCTCGGTCCAACAGGTGTTCGAAACCGGCAAAGAAGTCGTTCATGAGTTTTGTCGAGTCAACTGTTCGCTGCAATTTACGACCGTCGTCATCGTTGCCGGGATATCCGCCAACTGAAGTAAGCCCGTCAGGAGCCAGCGCCATAAAGCCAGCTTTTGCTACTCGACGCGCAACATCCTCGATGTACGGGTTTAAACCTCGATTCTCGTGAACCACCAGCACGGCAGGAAGTTTTCCAGTCGCCCCAGCGGGTTTCACGACGTAACCACGTACCGATCCGTGCCCATTCGGCGAAGGATAATTGATATAGGATGCCGAGATATCCGGATCGGCGAGAGCCACTTGCTGTGCTAAAGCATACTGCGGGCTTAGTATTTTCAATAGGGTCAACGTCGTTAAACCGCCCACAGCGAATTTTGTTGCCCGATCGAGAAACTCGCGCTTGTTGATTTCCCCATGGGCGTAAAAATCGTACAGATCGAGAAGTTCCTGGTCAAAATCCTTCGCAGTTAATCGAGTCATTGTTGCCTCCGGTGCGCTTTGAAATCTGGCCGAATGGTAAGTCAGCGTATATGGAATCCCAAACAGTTTTTTTGGAAGCTCGAATTCCCCTGACCCAAGCAACTATTAGGCCCATTTTTGCATATCGCGGGCCAATGGGATTCTATTCCAGAATATTGGCGAGACAGGTCGAACGGATAGGGCGACTGTGGTAGTTTGAACGTGTCCGAAGAACGTTCTCGAAAATTGTGAGAGCACGATCAGATTGAATGAACGCATCTGGAGAAATCACATGCTCTGCCGGAGTCCGTATGGTCATTAGTGCGTTATAGCCACCGATAATTTCGAGCGCCTGAATCGCACAATCATAGTCGACGGACTCACCCACACATTTGGCGCAGGCCCTTGCTACCAAACTCAACGCGCCGTCAGTTCTTGCGATTTCTGCTATGTCAGCGTTTAATTTAACTAAGTTTGAATCCTCGGGCAAATCATATCCCTGCCCTTTTAGTATTGTAATAAACTGATTGGTTTCATCCGAGAAGTATCGGTCTAAACCCAACACACGGGACAGCCGTTTTACGACGAGCAGGCCCGTAATTTTGTCCAGTGACGTGTCGTGTAAAAGACGATTCATTGTTAACGATTTGTTCGAGTCCGTCATATATGCAGAAACCCACTGCAAGAAGCCGGCACTCGATAGACCGAAATTATTGGATGGCATGGCATTTACCATATCAAATCGACCGCCGATCATCGTTTCCCACACTACATACTCAGCAGCGACATATTCGCCATGTTTTTGGAGGGCAACCGCGTCGCCCATACGGTCGCGATTTAGCCGATAATCAAAAATCGCTCTGCCCATTTCATTGAAAGAATGATCAGTCAAATTCAAAAGCCAATTTTTGGTTCCGGCAGCGGCGTCGGAGCGTAGCAAATAATCGCGATCAGAACGGCTTAAATTCACCACATAATCGGAGAATCCACCCGGAGCGGTATCGCGATCGATTTGACCCAAAAGCACTTGCGCCGAAATATCACCGGAGTGCGCCAGCTTGGCCAAGCTCTCAAGACTTGAAACTTCGGATCCATTTAGCCATTCATCAGCCGCAGCTAAAAAACCCGTACTTTGCTGGGCTATAACGTTGTTCGACGATAGCAATAGGACTACCCCGGCCAAAATCGCTTTGATCTTCATTCTGTATTGCTCCGCTTAGATAGCATCTGAATTAAAAGGCGACTTCAATAAAATACGATTTACTGCGCAGATACGATTGTGTCGCGCAACCATACTTCAACACGACGATTAATTCGGCGTCCGTTGTCAGAGATGTTACAAGCGAGCGGCGAGATTTCACCAAATCCCAAAGTTCGAATAGGTAACCCTTCGATTTCGCCACCGGGCATAGCGGCAATAAGGGCTGCGCGCGTTTCATTCGCGCGTTTGTCGCTTAGCGCCGTGTTCCCACGCCCTGCACCAATTGAGTCAGTGAAGCCAATAAGCACCACTTCTTTATTGTCATAGTCACCTGTTGAGAGCAGTTCCGCCAAACGCTGGATATCATCCTTTGCACGCGCATCAAGGTTTGATGATCCAAGCGCAAATCGGAAAGTAATCGACAACCTGTCCGCTGATATAAGATTGGTGGTCATTTCACGAAGTTGTCTCAAAGACATTTCAACGTCCGTTGGGATTATCGCCGATAAGTACCGTAATCCCTGTTCGTCGTTTGATTGCTGTGACACGCCTAGATCAACGAACCCGCGATCGGCAATGGACTGTTGTGCCGCTTCCGTATTCAAGAAATCCATAAACCTTTCCATTTGCGCCGGTTTCTCGGCGTTTGTTGTATATACATACAAACGTCGCGTCAGAGGGTATTCTTCGGTTTTGATTGTAAATGGCGTCGCCGGAACTTGAATTCCACACACACCCCTAATGTTGAGTATCTTGGCGTTGCCAGTATTTGAAAGGCTGCCCACTCCAATACCTAATGGGTCAGCCGCAACCGATTGTGAAAGTTCCAAATCAGAACTAACGATATTTGCTGCCTCACTCAGATTTTTCGCAGCTGGATTCATAACAAGGTCGGTGAAAACGGCATTTGTACCACTGGTCTCGTCGCGAACATAAAGGTTTATTTTTGCATCGGCGCCACCAATTTGGTTCCAGTTGGTAATCTGTCCCGAGAAAATATTGGCCAAGTCCTGCTCGGCAATTGCGCGTATCGAGTTACTTTTGGAGGTTAATATTGCTAAGCCATCTAGGCCGAAAATCATTTGTTGTTCAGCCGACTTCATATCGCCTAAGCCTGCGAGCCTAAAAGCGGCATTTTCTTCTTCTGTGACAGGGCGGGTCAAAACGGCCATGTTTGCATTGCCCTTAAACAGATCTTGCAGACCGCGAAGCGCACCTGTGTCGTTCAGAGAGATATCGGAAATGACATCACCAAGTTCGTTTGAAAGCTGCATCGTCGTTGGTCCGTCGGCGCTGATCGAGGTCATTGTATCCCCGCCGATCATTATGCCAAACTTGAAGACCAGGTCAGCAAAGAGTGTTTCCACAACCGTTGATGAACCCGAAATTGCGAAGTTAGAACTGTTGGTTGATACTTTCGGACATGCATCGCCCACGCATTCCACAAGAAACGCGTCAATAACTAACTCACCAACGATAGTTTTGATGGTATAGGTCTGGCCGTCATAATCAACAAATTCGCCACTGAGTGATGTCGCACCATCAAGACTATTGAGGCGCACTACTTCCGCACTTGCTGAACTCACGAGGCCAAATACGATTGCGATAGACAGAAATGTTCTGATTTGATGTAGCATTTATGCGCCTTTGGGGGTTATTACGACTTTTTTCGCGCTTAGGTTGATAGGGTTATAATAGGGATGTCAATTGAAAATGTTAACTTTTTGTTAACAGATAGCGGCCTAAATATTGTTGTAGGAATTCGCGCAATCGTCCGCGACGGCGGCGGTAGGAAAAGTGCGCACAGCAATAGTTTTATACAGTTTACGCGCTATACGTTAACCAAAGAAGGGTTAGTCAGCCGACTGCGCACAGTTCGCTTAAGCGAAACCGCCGACCACAGTCAGAAAGCGGAAGCTTTGCGTACCGGTGAATGTAACACATGGATATGGCGGTATCCAAACCGGCAACACCCCTTCGTTGCAATCTTGATATTGGTGTGCTCCAGCACGACTTACTCTCCGATAGGTGGAGTGTAACCTACATCATATGGTGGAATTCAAGAGTGTAGCTCAAACGCGTTGGGCTCCGAATGCATTAGTGTAGGGGTGATTTACGGAGGATGTTATTTGGGGGTGCCACTTCGGGACAGCGCCAATGGAACGAACAAACTGAGGAAAAACAAGCGTGCAACGTGATGTATCGCAACATACGCCGGATCTGCGCCAACGATTGCGCCCATGGCTATCATGGTTTCAAGCCCGCCGGGGGCGAAGGCTATAATTACATCGATTAGAGGTAGTCCCAGCGCATGTGAAATGATCGCCGCAGCGCTGATTGAGATCGCCAAACCGATCAACGTCAATACAATCCCCCCAAATGCTGCCTTCCGCAGTGCAGCGAGCGTGACGCCACTAAAACGGGTGCCAATCAAAGTGCCCATTACGATAAACGCCGCGGTAGATATTTCTGGTGTAACCGAGCCAGGGGTCAAAGCAGTTCCGTGGCCAATTGATGAAATTATCATGCCCGAGATCAGGAAAGCCGCAGGGACTTTGAATCTTAGCAAAACCATTCCCAGGAAAATTGCCAGAACACCAAGGATAGCGAGGTAGATTAGTGGTAACACATGTCCGATTGGAGTCCGCATTGCCATGTCAGCGTCTGTCAATAACGCTATCGCGACGGGCACCGCTAAGGTTAAGAGAAGTACTCTCATAGATTGGATGACAGAAATAATTGCTGTGTTCGCCCCAACGTCAGCGCTGAAACTTATGACGTAACTCAGGTGTCCGGGGCTTGAAGCTAACAATGCTGTTTTTCTGTCCATTCCGAACGCACGGTGAAACATAAGTCCGCCAGAAAGCATAACCAAGCCTACGCTGACACACATTCCGACGAGGCTGATTGGCCATGCTGCCGCTAATGTCACTATTTCAGGTGTAACGCTTGAACCCAAAGACAAACCAATAATGATAAAACATGCATCGCGCAATTTGTCTGGAATTCGGCAATCTGTCCCGAGCACACCCGCGACTGAAACGAAGGCGGCGGGTCCAGTCAGGAAAGGAGCGGGAACGCCAAACCACCAAGCAGTGGATGCGCCGATAATGCCAATTAGCAATGTAATTAATACTGGTCGAATATGCCCCCAATTGTTCATTGCTATCTAATATCCTGGTTAGTTCAATTCGACTTCGCTCAACAACGCGGCCCATGATGCGCCGTGCATATCGCGATCTGCTATCGAGCCTTGAGTTTCTGGTCGTGGCAAGCTGAATTTAACAACGTTCAGCGAAGGTATCTCAAACCTTTTGAGCGCGTCAGCATCGGTTTCGAAAACCTTCGCGACACGAGCTGTGGATAAACCCTCGCAAATCTGATCGAATGCGGAAGCGGTACCACAGAATATATCGACTGTAAGCCAGAAAGGACCAGCATTTTTGCTTCTGACCTTTTCAACGATCTCTCCGAGATTAGCCATGCTCGAGCACCTCTACTGAAAACGCGTCCATCGGATCCGACAGTTCTAAGACATGGTTTAAGCAGAACGCGTATATCGCGCCTCGGCTAAGGTCGGCTGGTGAGAATGGAAACGCGAAGGTAGGTTGCTCTTCCTCGGACGTTAGCGGGTGGTGCAGCAAGTAGGGGTTCAATATCTGTCCGATTTCTGTCGCAAGTTCTTGGGTCTCAGCTGTTATGATCCCCATGACACCGATTTCTAGGGGTGGGTCCGAGCGACTTTCTAAATCCCCGAAGCTTGCAGATTTACCAATCAGCCGTAATTCAATATTAAATTCGTCTGCCAGCAATCCCAACCGGTCAACAACCTTCTCCGTGCATTTCGCCGCTATGTCATCAGCCCAGTCTTGGGCGTTCGCGACATAGCGCTTGTCCCTCAGTAATACGATTAGGACACTTTGATAACCGGCCAGTATCGCGCCCTCAAGCTTAACCGTATACCGATCCGACGGAATCCACTTCGAGCCGGTCACGCGTACACGTTTGTCATCCAGCGCCGTATATTCTGCGTTAGTTACATCCAGATGCCCGCCGGGTTCGTATAAGATGAACGGGTCACTGTTTTCATAAAGCATGTGTGCAGAAACCGTATGTGGCGTCGCACGGGAATTATCAGCCATTGGTGTAATCGTGAAGCCATCGTTGTCAAAGTCTATTAGCACGACACCAGATTGCGGATTTGTTGCGCATAGCGCACCGCATTCGCCAATTTTCGCGCCATGCCATGCGGGGCCGGCGTTTAGTCCACGCATTAGGGGCAATGCCGCAATTATTGCGGTATCGGTCGTGCGTCCGGCGATTACGATGTCGGCACCGGATTCCAGCGCAGCGGATATTTGTTCCGCGCCAGCAAGCGCTACAATGTTGGTGCAATCCAGCAGAGTTTGTTCCGATATATCTGGCGCATTGGGCAGGGGGTGAATGCGTTTATTACTGTAAGCGTTTGCAATAGCGGTGTTCGATTGCGAAGAACGGAGCACCGCGATTTTGACTGTCTGGCCAATCTCGGATGCGATTTCGCGTGTTATGCCCAGCAACCAGTCCACCGCGCTATCGGCCCCGCACGTACCCGCAGTTCCAATAACCAGAGGGACCCCGGCTTTTGCACGCGCCTCCATCAGTCCCCGCCATTCAACCTTGGTTGACGCGCGCGAGTATTTCGAAACACCACGGCCAAGATAAGCCGGACCGGAATCAGTGGAACCGCCATCGATGGCAATGATATCGGGTTTGCAGGCAAGACCTCGCTCCAGCGCAGCTTTGTCATAGTTCAGACCAAGTGCGCCGGAGGGGATTAGAACGCGAACCATCTAGTCAGTGACCCGCTGCGGTTTTTTCAGGAATTTGCGCAAGAACATTGGCGCAATAAATCCGGCAATTGCAGCAATCCACAGACCGATCGTGATAGGGGACGACAACAAGTACATAAAATCACCGTCGGAGATCACCATGGCACGACGCAGCGCGTCTTCCATATGGCCACCTAGCAAGATGCCCAAAATAACCGGCACCGTCGGAATATCAAGCTTGCGCAGAACATAGCCCAAAGCGCCGAATGCAATCATCAGTAGTAGATCAAAATAGCTTCCGGACAACGAGTAGATACCCACAAACGAGATCATTGTTACACCCGGTAGTAATATCCACGGCGGAACCATCAAGATCTTCACGAAGATTTTCACCATTGGGACGTTCATCAACAACAACACAATATTGGCGATAAGCAGCGAGGCGATCAGACCCCAAACCAGCTCTGGTCGTTCTGTGAAAAGCGTTGGGCCAGGGGTAATATTCAGTGTCATCAGCAGCGCCAGCAAAACGGCGGTGGTTCCTGATCCAGGGACACCCAGCGTTAGCATCGGAATCAATGCGCCACCTGCGGCTGCGTTATTTCCAGCCTCGGGTGCTGCGACACCTTTTGGTACACCTGTGCCGAACCCACCGTCTTTACCTGCGATGGATTTCTCTGACATATAAGACATAAAGCTGCCGAGAGATGCCCCAGCGCCCGGCAAGATACCCGCGATAAAACCGACAATCGAGGAACGGAACATGGTCCAGCGCGTATCGTAGATATCCTTCCACGGAATACGAACTTTATCCAATTTTACACCCATTGAGGAATTTTTACCATGGCTTTCAATGAAAAAGAACACTTCTGCAACCGCAAACAGGCCAACAATCGCCACAAGGAAATCAACCCCATCGTACAGATGCAGGTTACCACCCGTTAGGCGCGGCAGACCACTTGAGTTGTCGACGCCGATCATCGCAATACCTATGCCTAGGCAAGCGGCAAGTGCCGACTTGGCCTGATTGTTACTTGCCATGCCGCCAAGGGTGGTAAATGCCAGCAGGTAAAGGGCGAAATATTCGGCGGGGCCAAACACATAGGCAACGCGCGCCAGCATTGGGGCCAAAAACATCAGGCCGAGCGTGGCAAACATCGCGCCATAAAACGAGGCAAATCCGGACAACACCAATGCATCACCAGCCCTCCCGGCTTTGGCCATCGGATAACCATCCAGCGTCGTCATCAGTGCCGGTTCGTCGCCGGGAATATTCAGCAAAATGGAGCTGATCCGCCCGCCATACATCGCGCCATAATAAACGGCGGTCATCAGCACTAGCGACGATGTCGCATCAAGACCCATTGAAAAGGTGATCGGGATAAGGATCGCCACACCGTTTGATGGGCCAAGACCCGGCAGCGCGCCAATGATCGTGCCGATAAAACAGCCAACAACGGCCAGCATCAATGTGTAAGGTGTCAGCGCAACGGCGAATCCCATCGCCAGATTTGTAAATACTTCCATAATTTAACCCATCCAACTTTTGGGGAACGGAACAAGTCCCAGATCCAGCGCGTATTTGAAAATAAGAAACAGCCCGATTGACAGCCCGAGACCCGATAGAATCGCGGTTTTTGTTTTGGGTGAAATCTGAAAGCTCAGCACTCCGGCAGCAACAGTTGTTGGCAGCAAGAAGCCAAGTGGTTTTAACGCATATGCATATGCGATCAGTACGAGAACGGCGATAATTATCGCACCAAATGTGCGTAGAGTTGGCCAGTCAGGTTCGGGGTCAGGTTTTAGTACCATGAAAATCGCACTTATGGCGCAGACAACTCCGACAATGATTGGGAAAGTTTTGGGCCCCACCGGGTCCGACAAAAAGCTGGTCTGGATCTGTGTGGCACTCGCGATATACGCAAGTGCCACGATTGCCATGACCAGACCAAAGATCCGGTCACTAGCCATTACTGAATTACTCCAATGTCTTTGCTCATCTGGCGGATTTCTACTACCAGATTGTCGATATAGCCTTGGAAGTCGTTGCCAACCATGGTGAACGGAGCCAGACCGTTTGCAGTCATTGCTTCGGCCCATTCGTCGGAATCTGCTACTTGTTGCAAACGACCAGCCCACATCTCGAACGTTTCGTCCGAAACACCACGCGGGATATATAGACCACGCCAGTTACCGGCGACGACATCATAGCCCTGCTCGATAGCGGTAGGAATGTCATCAAATCCGGCTACACGCTCGTCGGTCAAAACTGCCAATACGCGGATATCGCCCGCAGCAAGGAAGCCAACGACCTCGGACATATCGCCCGTCATCGCTTGGGTGAAGCCGCCGATAGTCTGGGTGATTGCGTCACCGCCGCCATCAAGACCAATATACTTAATTTTGGTAATGTCGGTCAAACCGGCACGTTGTAGTAACATCAATGGCTTCATATGGTCGAAGCCGCCAACAGCGGAACCACCAGCGAATGTAACCGAAGAAGGATCGGCAACAACTGCGTCTAGTAGATCTGACAGCGTTTTGAATGGGCTATCTGCCCCCACTACAATAACGCCTGGATCGATACCGATAGCGCCAACGAAGCGAACTTGGTCGGCTGTCATGCCGGCGTAGGCGTTTTGCGCCAAGCGGGTTGATGTCGCTGAAGATGCCGCGATAATCAAATCGGCGTCGTCATCACGTTCGCCAACCACATGGTTGAACGCGAGACCACCACCACCACCGGACATGTTGGTGACCTGAATAGGTTTATCAACCGCGCCAATATCATACATGATTTTGCTGATTTGACGGCAGGTGAAGTCCCAGCCTCCGCCGGGGTTCGCTGGGGCGATACATTCGGCTGCAGTCGCAACGCCTGTTCCGCCAAGGCCTAGAACCATGCCGGTCATTAGGACTTTGAAAATCCGAGTTTTCATTTCTTTCCTCCAAGTTGGTTTTTTTATTCTCTTGTTTGACATACGGGCACTTGCTCGCACATTGTGTCAGTTAAGGCCTCCAACCTGACACGAACCTGTCACGTTCAAAAAAGGGACCCACCGAGTGCGATTTCTATTGGTCGAAGACAACATTCAGCTGGCGAAAGCCGTGGTGGACCGGCTTGCCCTTGATGGGCATGTTGTTGATCATGCCGCCGATCTTGCAACCGCGCAGAGCTTTATCGACGTGACCTCTTACGACTTGATTTTATTGGATATTATGCTTCCAGATGGAGATGGCCGTGATTTTTTGGCGACCCATAGACGCAATGCCGATAGGACCCCTGTGATCGTATTAACGGCTCGGTCGCAGATATCTGACAGAGTTGGGCTGTTGGATCTAGGGGCAGACGATTATATTACAAAACCGTTTGATTTTTCTGAATTGGAGGCTCGGTGCCGGGCCGTTTTGCGGCGTCAAGGCGGCGCGGCAAACAACACGCGGCACTTCGCGGGTGTCGATTTTGATTCGTTTTCCGGTACAGTTACTATCGGCGAACGCACCGAGATTCTGCGTAACCGCGAGCATCGTTTGTTAGAAATATTTTTCGCGACTCCTGGGCAAATATTTTCAAAATCGTACCTGATGGATCGATTGTTTTCCTTCACCGAAGATGTCTCGGAGAATGCCATTGAGGTATATATTGGCCGCCTTCGCAAAAGATTGGAGGGTTCGGCCGCAAAAATAGAAACCGTAAGAGGATTAGGTTATCGGTTAGTTGAGCAGTCATGAAGGCGTTGTTCACAAATAGTTCAATTCGGCGCAGATTGGTGTTCCAGTTGTCGGTTATCGCGGCCATTCTTTCGCTAACCTTTTACCTGATCGTTCGCGTCGTCGCAGAGCAGGCCGCAACCGATACGCAGGATAATATTCTTGCGGCATCAGCAACATCCATTGCCGACGCGCTTTATTCCGAACGCGGAACAGTAAATCTTGAGCTGCCGTATTCAGCCCTTTCAATGCTCGGATCGATAAGTCAGGACCGGGTTTTTTACCGCGTCATCGTCGATGGCGAAACGTTGACCGGGTATACCGATTTGCCCGATCCTGCGTCTTTTCCTACGCCGCCGAATCCCGCGTTTTCAACTTTCGATTATCGTGGGGAAGAAGTCCGTTCTGTCGCTGTGGCGAGGTCCGTCAGTTCAGCTGGGCAAACGGTCAATGCAACAATTATAGTCGCGCAAACTCGACTTAGCCTAGCAGTGATTTCTTCAAGTATATCGACCACTGCGGCAATCGTCGGTGTTGGTTTTTTTATCTTTTCGACCACGCTTAGCCTGCTGGCTGCCCAATCAGCCCTTTCGCCACTTAGCCGGATGACGCAGTCTATTAAGCGTCGCGGGCCGCATGATTTGAGTCCAGTAAAAGCGAAACTTCCAAGCGAACTTGTGCCACTTGTTGCAGCCCTCAACAATTTCATGTCCCGTTTGCGCGCCTCTCTGGCGCAATCCGAAGACTTTGTTGCAGAGGCCGCACACCGCGTTCGCACGCCGCTAGCAATTGTCCGGACGCAGGCTGAAGTTGCGCTTAGGCGCCTCGAAAAGCCCGAAGATAGGCGCGCGTTGCGCCAGATGATCCGCGCGGTAGACGAGAGCTCCCGCTCGGCTGGTCAACTACTTGACCACGCGATGGTAACCTTTCGAACCGATCATTTGTTAACATCAAAAGTGGATCTAGGTGATATTACTCACGACACGTGCGAGCATTTATCACCGACCGCCGGGCTTAAAGACATCAACCTTATCGTCAATATTCCGAACGACCGGTTTCCGTTTGTCGGGGACCCGATCCTCCTACAAAATGCCCTGCGTAATATCCTAGACAATGCAATTAAATATTCGCCGCCTGACAGCGATATCCACATAGCCGTGCAGAATGACGGGCACTACAAAATCTCTTTTAGCGACCAGGGGAGGGGGTTTGGGGACACTAATCTGAATAGTCTAACCAAACGATTTTCACGTGGGGCGAACGTATCTGACATTGTTGGTTCCGGTCTTGGGCTTACAATTGCCGATGAGGTTGCACGTGCACACAAGGGGCGCGTGAATATACGTGCGAATATGGAAGGGCCCGGCGCATGCGTTTCGCTCATATTGCCAGTAGTTTAATATTCCTAGCCTTTGGGCCGCATCTAGCTTCGGCTTTCGAGGTGGAGGGCAATCGCATCTACGCCGCACCCAACGGCAATGTTACATTGAAGATAATCTCGACCGCGGACATTAACGTATTCGAGCCGATCATTCTCGAATTTCAGCGCGCGCACCCGACGATTAATATCGACTATGTTATCGCCAGCAGCACGGAATTGATGAAAGCTATCTATGAAGAAGACGCTGTGTTTGATCTGGCGATATCTTCGGCAATGGACCTACAAACAAAGCTCGCGAATGATGGAAATGCGCAGGCCTACTCTTCCAACGCGACCGATACTTTGCCGGATTGGGCTAAATGGCGAAATCAGATTTTTGCATTCACACAAGAGCCTGCGGTGGTGGTGATTTCCGAGGCCGCATTTCAAGGAATTGACCCACCCAAAACGCGCGAGGAACTTATCTCGCTGTTGCGCGACAATCCCGACAAATTTGAAAATCGCGTTGGTACATATGATGTGCGAGTATCAGGGGCGGGATATCTTTTCGCGACTCAGGATTCTCGAAATTCCGACTCGTATTGGCGCCTGACCGAGGTGATGGGGCGCTTGAATACCCGTTTGTATAGAGGTTCTGGCGACATGATCAGCGATGTCGCGTCGGGCCGGTTGGCGCTTGCATATAACGTGGTTGGAAGCTACGCCATTTCTCGATTAGCCGACTACCCCGGTATTCGGATCATTCTGTTCGACGACTATGTAAATGTGATGCTGCGCACCGCTCTAATTCCAAGAAATGCAGTGCATCCGACGCAAAGCGGCATGATGATCGATTTTTTAGCTACGCTAAACCATAGCCCTGAGCTGACCAAACTCACGAGTTTGCCACCGATAGATTCTGCCCAATTGCAAGAAAACAGCGCGGCTCGGCCAATTCGACTTGGCCCCGGATTGCTGGTGTTTTTAGACAGGCTGAAAAAGGAAAATTTCTTGGCGAACTGGGTGAATTCAATTGAGCAAGAGTAGCGGCAAACGATTTGTGTAACGCTATTCCGATCAGTATCCCTACAAGTCGCCGTTTTGTTATCCATCCTGTTGCGGCATTTTAGTTGGCCGTAATTCCTTCGGGCTGGCCAACTATAACGAAGCGCAAATTTTCTGGCTGGACAAGACGCTCAGCAACCCGGTTAATATCCTCGACTGTCACAGCATTCACTCCATCATTGCGGGTGGTTATGTAATCGATAGGCAAGTCGGCGAATTGCAATCCCGCAAGAATTGAGGCGATTGCACCATTGCTGTCAAACCGCAATGGATAGGAACCCGTCAAATATTTTTGAGCCGCTTCCAGTTCTTCCTGCGTGACACCTTGGTCCGTCAGTTGCGCCCATTCATCCCGGATCAAATCAATTGCTTCCGCGATATTCTCATTTGAACTGGAAATCGACCCCATGTACAGCGCAGCCCGATCATACGGTGCCAAGAAGCTGCCCACCCCGTAAGTTAGCCCCCGTTTTTCACGGATTTCCTGATTTAGTCGCGATGTAAACCCCGTACCGAGGATATGGTTCATTACATACGCGATGATATAGTCTGGGTCGTCACGCATGATACCGGCATGACCAAATATTGCGACTGATTGAGGGGACGGATGATCAATTATATCAACCCCTCCACTGGCCTGCATCGTGGTTAGCGCAACGATTTCAGAGCTCGACTCGGGTAAAGTTGAAAATACTGTGTCCAGCAATTTCGCCAGTTCTTCGGGTGTAATGTCACCTACCACGCCCACGACTAGTCTGTCATGCGTGAGCGCCGCCTGATGAGTTTTGTGCATGTCTTGCGGTGAGAGCGCGGCGATACTTTCTAACGTACCTTCTAGATCGCGTGCGTAGGGATGATCGCCGAATGCCAGAGAGCGAAAGCGGCTTCCTCCCATGGATCTTGGGTTGGTTTCAGCTCTTCGAATGATAGAGTTGACCTGTGCGCGAACCCTGTCAAACGCGATTTCATCGAAACGCGGTTCTGTAAGCGCAACACGCAGCAAATCCATTGATGGGTTCAGGTTTTCCCTCAAAACGGTGGCGCTTATGCTAACCAAATCGCGGCTGGTGTCAAAACTGAACCTCGCGGCCAGCGCTTCCGTCGCTTCGAGAAATTCGATTGCATCATATTGACCCGCTCCCTCCTCAAGAAGCCCCGCCATCAGATAGGTGGCGCCCTGTTTATCGTCAGGCTCAATACTTGCCCCCCCCCGAAACAATATATCGATGGAGACGATCGGAATGCTGTGCTCCTCAACCAACCAGGCTGTTATGCCCCCTTCGGAAGTAACTTTTTGAATTTCGGTTGCGTTGACGGGAAGGGCAAACGCGATTGCGAACACTAAGGATAATAGATGCTTCATTCAGCAATCTCCTTCATCAACCAGCCGGTGACCGAGTTGTCCAACACCAACACATCTTTGGCGGCTGCCAAAACATCATCGGCTGTAACAGCGTTAATTTCGTTAGGCCAATTACCGATGTCTTCGACGCTTAAGCCAATGGAAAGGGCCGCACCATAGCGGCGCGCCAGCCCGTTTTGGTTGTCCAACGCATAGATTTCAGAAGCGCGAATCTGCGCCTTGATGCGTTCCATCTGCGCGGGGTCCGGCCCGTCGATCAAAAATTGTGTGAGAACCTTGTCCATCTTTGCTTCCGCGTCTTGAAGCGAAACACCAATGGCTGGGACAACATACACACCAAAACTATCCGGATCGAGCGAGGTCGCGCTGTAAAAAGCACCGCTTGAAACCGCAATCGGATCTTCAAGTTGTAACGCCTTGCCCAATACTGATGTCAATCCGCTGCCGCCCAGCAACTCGGCTAGAACGGTTAATGCGGCGGATTGCGATTGCGCGCCGGTATTACGTTCAGGCGCCAAGTAGGAGCGGATAATATAAGGGTTGGAAACACGTTCGTCGTGAAATTCCAATCGCCGTGGTGCAAGATGCGGCGGTTCTGTTGGGCGAACTCTCGAGGTAATGCCATCGGATGGTTCAAGTTCGCCGTAATGCTTAATGGCCAACGCTTCAATGTCAGCTGGATCGACATCACCAGCGACCACAAGGATCGCATTATTCGGTGCGTAATAGCGGTGGTAGAATTCTAATGCGTCCGTCAGGTTCAATTGTTCGATTTCATGCCGCCAACCTATCACCGGAATTCCATACCTGTGGTTCATGTAAAGCGCCGCCGCGCGTTGCTCGGAGAACAGGCTGCCTGGATCACTGTCAGTGCGTTGGGTGCGTTCGGCTAACACAACATCGCGTTCGGTGCGCACTGCTTCCTCGTTCAGAATTAGATCGTGCATTCTGTCAGCTTCCATCGTCATCATAAGTTCTAGATGCTCGGTGGAGATGCGTTGAAAATATGCGGTGTAATCATGCGACGTAAACGCATTGTCGTTTCCGCCCAAACTTTCAATGATACGGCTGAATTCCCCTTCCGGAATGTCGTCGGTACCAACAAACATCAAGTGTTCCAGAAAATGGGCGATGCCGGATTTCCCCGGAGCTTCATCGGCTGATCCAACGCGATACCAGACCATATGGGTAACGACTGGCGCACGGTGATCCTCGATCACCACGGCCTCCATCCCGTTGTCCAACGTGAAAGTCGTGACCTTGGCTTGCTGGGCAATCGCCGGTGTCACCAGCATAAAAAGTCCAACGATAAGCAGGCGATAAGCCTTCATAGTATTCCTCCGCGAATATCAGCAGTAATGTATTGGGCAACAGGTTTATATCAACCAGAAAAACGAAACTGTGAACGATTGTTTTATGTGATGGCCGCCTTGGCGGAAGTCAAATCGTAAGCAGCGGCCATTAATTCGCGTGTGTATGGGATTTGCGGGTTTTGAAATACTTGATCCACATCGCCCGATTCAACGACATCGCCGTCTTTCATGACCAACACCTTGTGCGACAAAGCGCGAACCACCTTCAGATCGTGGCTAATAAATAAATAGGCCAGACGGTGCTTTTCCTGCAGGTCGCGCAAAAGGTCGACGATTTGGGATTGAACGGTCATATCCAGCGCCGAAGTCGGTTCATCTAGGACTAGCAGTCTAGGTCGCAGGATCATCGCCCGCGCAATAGCAATTCGCTGCCTCTGCCCGCCTGAAAATTCATGCGGATACCGCTCCATCATGTCAGGGTCGAGGCCAACCTCCTGTAAGATATCAACAACCAGCTGGTTCGAGCTTTGCCCGGTCTCAATTTCGTGTACACCTAGGCCTTCAGCGATAATCTGTTCCACGGTCATACGGGGCGAAAGGGATCCGAACGGGTCTTGGAACACAATTTGAATATCTTTGCGCAGCGGGCGCATTTTGGCATTTTTCAGCCCAGCAATATTTTGGCCTTGAAGCTGAATCGCACCCTCTGATGAAATTAGTCGTAAAATTGCTAGTGCAACAGTGGTCTTACCTGAGCCGCTTTCTCCTACAATCCCCAGAGTTTCCCCCTCGTGGATAGTAAAACTGGCTTGATTTACCGCCTTGATGTGGCCTACGGTTCGACGAAGTATCCCGCGTTTGATAGGGAACCAAATTCGCAGATCTTTCGCACTTAGAACCGGACGGGCGTCGGCTGGAAGCGGCGCGGGCTTCCCTCCGGCACCAGCGGCGAGAAGTTTGCGCGTGTAATCATGTTGCGGATTATCGAAGATCTCAGGTGTAGGCCCGCTTTCGACAATTTCGCCGTCTTCCATCACGCACACTCGGTCTGCAATTCGGCGCACGATGTTCAGGTCGTGTGTGATAAATAACATCCCCATACCTTCGCGGCGTTGCAAGTCTGACAGGAGTTCTAGAATTTGTGCTTGAATAGTCACGTCCAGCGCAGTTGTCGGCTCGTCTGCAATCAATAGGTCCGGTTTATTTGCCAAGGCCATTGCGATCATAACTCGCTGACGCTGCCCGCCCGAAAGTTGGTGTGGATAAGCTTCAAGTCGGGTTTCGGGGTTATCGATCCCGACTTTTTCCATCAGCTCTAGAATGCGAGTACGCGCTTTGGAACCGGTAATTCGCTGATGAAGCGCGAGACTCTCTGCTACTTGTTTTTCGATTGTGTGCAGCGGGTTCAGCGACGTCATCGGTTCTTGAAAGATAAAACTGATGTCGTTGCCGCGAATGCGCCGGAGCGTTTTCTGCTCTGCGCCTAGCATCTGGTCGCCAAGATAGTTGGCTTCGCCGGTGATTACCGCATTGTCCGGCAGCAGCGAAACGGTTGAAAGCGCGGTTACGGATTTACCCGACCCACTTTCACCGACAATCGCGACCGTCTCGCCCGCGTGCACCTCAAAACTGACGTTACGCACGACATCCGCGGCATTGCCAAATCGGACAGACAGGTTTTTTACACTTAGAAGTGGGGCGCTCAATTGAAAGTCTTTCTTGGGTCGAACGCGTCACGCACACCTTCAAATATGAAAACCAGAAGCGACAGCATGATGGTAAAGGTGAAGAAGGCCGAGAATCCCAACCAAGGCGAATTCAAATTGGATTTTGCCTGCAAGGTAAGTTCGCCCAGCGAGGGGTAGGATGATGGCAGTCCGAATCCTAGAAAATCAAGCCCTGCGAGCGCGCCAATTGTTCCCGTAATGATGAACGGTAACATGGTTAACGTGGCAACCATTGCGTTGGGCAGCACATGGCGGAAAATGATGACGCGGTCGGGTACGCCTAACGCTCGGGCGGCCCGAACATATTCGAAATTACGTGCGCGTAAAAATTCGGCCCGCACCACTCCGTCAAGGGCACCCCAGCCGAAAGCCACGATTATTAGAATAAGCAACCAGAATGTCATGTTGAAAATTGCGGATAGAATTATGATAATATAGAGGCTGGGAAGGGAGCCCCAAACCTCGGTGAACCGCTGAAACATCAGATCGAATAGCCCGCCGTAGTATCCCTGCGCAGCCCCCGCAATAATACCGAGTATTGATGTGGATATTGTGACAATGATCGCGAAAATAATCGATATACGAAACCCGTAGATGATCCGCGCCAGTACGTCACGCGCTTGATCATCCGTGCCAAGCCAGTGGTATCGATCCGGCGCACCGGGTGCAGTTTTTACGTTGTGGGTGTCGACGGTATTAAATTTGTAGGGGATCAAAGGCCACAATATCCAACCTTTGTTATCAACTTCAAATGATCCGTTTGCTACATCGGAAATAACTACGGTTGCAGCAACTGGACCGACGAAGCAGACGTCGGCCAACCCGCCCGTAACAATAAGGCATTGAAGTTCCGGGTCCGCGTAGCTGGCCTCTGTCCGGAAATCGCCGCCGAAGTCAGCTTCGGAGTAGAAGTTGAAAATCGGTGCATGCAACGCGCCTTTATAGGAAACGAGCAATGGGTGATCGTTGGCAATGAGTTCGGCAAACAACGTCAGAAGAAAGAGGGTTCCGAAAATCCATAGACTCCAAAACGCTCGGTGGTTTGCCCGAAAATTTGAAAGGCGGCGGCGTTGCAAGGACGTAAGTTTCATGTTTGCCTACTTTCGAAATCGATCCGCGGATCAATCCACACATAGGTAAGGTCAGAGACCAGTTTTATGAACAATCCCAGCAGCGTGAAGAAAAACAATGTACCGAACATGACAGGATAATCGCGGGTCAAAGCCGCATCGAAGCCCAACCGCCCCAAGCCATCGAGCGAAAATATGGTTTCGATGATTAACGAGCCGCCAAAGAAAACACTGATAAAAATACCGGGGAAACCTGCGATGACTATGAGCATGGCATTGCGGAAAACATGTCCGTAAAGCACGCGACGTTCCGTCAGTCCTTTGGCGCGGGCTGTGACAACGTATTGTTTTCTGATTTCGTCCAGAAACGAGTTTTTCGTAAGCATTGAAAGACCGGTAAATGCCCCAACGCTGCCAGCAAGAACCGGTAGCGTGATATGCCAAAAATAGTCCTTGATTTGCCCAAGTAAACTTAGGTCCGCAAAGTCATTCGATGTCAGTCCGCGCAACGGAAATACCCGCCAGTATGACCCGCCTGCAAACAGAACGACCAACATGATCGCGAACAAAAACCCGGGGATGGCATAGGCGGCAATAAGGATAGCCGAGCTCCACGTGTCAAACTTTGACCCTTCTTTGGTAGCCTTGCGGATACCCAGCGGAATGGCGATCATATAAGCGATCAAGGTCGACCATAATCCCAACGAAATCGAGACGGGCATTTTTTCCAGCACCAGGTCAATAACTGAAATGGACCTAAAATAACTCTCGCCAAAATCGAAGGTGACATAGTTCTTCATCATTTGGAGGAAGCGTTCCAGTGGCGGCTTGTCAAAACCGAACTGGATCTCCAACTTTTCGATGAAATCCGGCGGCAGTCCGCGCGCGCCTTGATACTTGGATTCCTCGCCGCTTTGGGTGGTTATTCCTGCATCACTGCCATCTCCGCCGATACGATCCAGCGGGTCGCCGGAATTTTCCAATTGTGCGATAACTTGCTCAATCGGGCCACCGGGCAGGAATTGCACCAATGCGAAGTTCAGCACCATAATTCCGATCAATGTCGGGATTATGAGGAACATACGTCGAAGAATATAAGCGCCCATGGGGTGTTAGAATGCTCCGGCAGATTTGAGTTCAGCGGCCCGATCCGCGTCATACCACCAGAAATCCGTATCGCCCAAAGAGTAGGGCGGAAGGTTTTCAGGGTGCCGATAAACGTCGAGGTATGCGACCGTGTGCAGGTCCTTATACCACTGCGGGACCCAGATATGGAGGGAACGGAGCGCACGATCCAACGCGCGGGTGTTCAGGTTAAGCTCCTCTCGGGTTTCGGAGGCGATTACGATTTCAACCAAAGCATCGATGGCTTCATTCTTCAGCCCCGCGATATTTCGCGATGGCACGTCGGCGTTTTCGCTGCCGTACCATTGCTTCAACCCAAGACCGGGTGTGACCGAGTTCCCGTAAGTCGAAACCAGCATATCAAAGTCAAAACTGCGACGTCGTTCTGTATACTGCGCGGAATCCACCCGAGTGTGTGTTGCTTCGACGCCCAATGTTTTCAAATTTTCCACGTATGGATTGATAATACGGTCAAAAGCCGGCGAGTTGTTCAGCACATCAATCACAAGGGCAACCCCTTCGGCATTGCGCCGCATACCATCGTCACCAACCAACCAACCTGCGTCGTCCAGCAATGTGCCGGCGGCCCTGACTTGCGCGCGGTCCAACTGCTGTGTGCCTGAACTTGGCGGAATATAGGTTGTTTCCGTGAACACGCTTTCAGGCAGGAATACGCGGAAAGGTTTCAGTATGGCCAATTCATCTGCCGGAATTATACCTTGTGCTTCAAGCGCAGAGTTGCCCCAGAAACTGTTTACACGTTCGTAAAGCCCAAAGAATAGGGTTTCATTGGCCCATTCGAAATTGAACATTAAACCTAGGGCCTGTCGAACTCGAATGTCGTCGAAAGGCGCTTTGCGAATATTATAAAAGAACCCCTGCGCTTGCGCGATATTCCCATTGGGTAATTCAACCTTTTGCACCCAACCCTTTTCAAGAGAAGGAAAACTGTAATCTTGTGCCCACTTAAGCGAGGAGTTTTCAATCCGGAATGTTGTTTCACCAGCTTTGAAACCTTCAAATGCAGCTGTCGGATCAGCGTAGTATTCAAACCGCAAATTCGCGAAATTGCTGCGCCCAATATTGATCGGTAAATCTTTGCCCCAGTAATCATCCCTTAGCCGATAGATGACCGTCTTGCCGACATCCATGCTTTCTAAGATATATTCGGACGACCCCATCGGTACATCGAGTGTGGATTCCGCGAAGTCGCGACCCTCCCACCAAGCTTTTGAGAACACCGTTGTACTAGCGGCCTGCATAACCATGTCATTCGTTTCAGACGGCTCGCGGAACGTAAACTTCACGGTATGCGTATCGAGTGCCTCAACGGATTCGTAAGCCTCGGCAAAGAAAGTTTGAATCGACGGGATGCCCTTTTCTTGAAGGATAACTTGGGAAAACACCACGTCCTCGGCGGTAACCGGTGATCCGTCCGAAAACTTGGCCTCGGGGCGTAAATGGAAGATCACCCACGAATTATCGGTTGGATATTCAAGGCTTTCGGCCAGCAGACCATACATGGAATCTGCCTCGTCTGCCGTGCCAACCATCAAAGATTCAAACTGAATGCTAGCCCCGATCGCCGCACGACCTTTCGCGATATACGGGTGAAAGCTATCGAAGGATCCAAATGCCCAAGTCGAATATTCACCACCTTTTGGAGCT
This sequence comes from Rhodobacterales bacterium 52_120_T64, assembly GCA_002162875.1. Taxonomy (GTDB): domain Bacteria; phylum Pseudomonadota; class Alphaproteobacteria; order Rhodobacterales; family Rhodobacteraceae; genus NORP23. The sequence continues at coordinate 47,239 of MABA01000008.1, forward strand.
TCGGGGTTCACATAATCCAGATGCGCGAAATCCTCGGAGTATTTCAACTCGCCGAATTTAGAGATACCGTAAGACTTAATGATGTCTTGGGCGCTGACCACCGTTGCCAGCATCAGGAAAGCGAGCGTCATGCCAAGCCACATCCAGTCTAGAATTTGTGGTTGGTTTTCACTTTCGATGGCTGCTGTCTGCAAGCCTGCTCTCTGTCGCTGTGTCATCGGCGTAGTTCTCCATGGCTAATCAGGCGGCGCGTCCGTTTCGATGGTAAAGGTGCGCGTGGGCTTTAGGCAAGCTACGATTGCGTGAATTCGCACCGTGTTGCGCGAAGACGGCTGATTTCACGCTGCGACGACGAATGGTGCGCAATTCGCTGAAAACTACGATAGAGTGGCTTTGATGTTCCCTGAACTCAACCTCACCCCATCTTGACGGGATAGGCCGCATCCAACGTTCGCAGGACTGGCGGATTGCAGCCGGCCTGTTCGCAATTCAAAGCAGCTGCGCAGCTGGAGCGTTTTAACAACAGTTCAACTTCATTTTCGGACATGGCTTCCAAAGCAGTGGCATTTAATCGGCCGGTCTGGAACAACGACGAAATCAGCGTTGCCATAAAGGTGTCTCCGGCACCAACGGTGTCCACCAACCCGTCAACTGGGGCAGGTTTTATGATGATGGTTGTGCTGCCGAAAATGGCAAAAGCGCCATCTGGGCCAAGCGTTACAACAACCAGTTTCGCGCTCGAATTTTGTTTCAGCTTCTCGGCAGCAGCAAACAAAGAGTCACCCGGATATATCCACTCCAAATCTTCGTCGCTTAGCTTTAGTAGGTCGGTGTTTTTAAAAAGTCGCGTTAATCGGACCAGAAAACCGTCGCGGTCATGAATGAAAGCTGGACGAATGTTGGGATCCAAGGATGTAAACAGTCCGGCGGCTTTCATCTCTACATAAAAATCAACCCACGCGTCGGCGTCGGAGCCGTCTGTAATAGCGAGTGATCCAAGTTGAAAGGCAGTGGCAACACCTTTGGGAAGTTGATCTCGAAGGCTATCAAGTGTGACGATCCGCTCTGCGGTGTGTTCACGGTAGAATTGATAGCTCGGAGAGCCAGAAACCAATGATACGACAGCCAGCGATGTCGGCTCTGTGCGCCGTTGTGCCAGCAATTCGACACTCTCCTTTTTCAAGTCATCGGCCAGTAAATCGCCCATCGTATCAGATGAAATTGGCGTCATATACCCGACGGACATACCTTGCCGCGCCAACGCCTTGGTCGTGTTAAAAGGCGACCCGCCAACGTTTGCGCGATAGAGAGGCGCACCGCCGTCATTTTTAACCTGAATGAAATCGATTAGATTTTCGCCGCCAACCAGAATCATCAACAATCTCCAATATCTATTGTTTGGGGCGGTCGGGCCAAACCGCTTGCAATTATTTAACGGGTCTTGCGGTCAATTGGGAAGCTTAAAGTAAATATTCAGCCGAATTACCTTGAAATGATAAATTCAGGGCCCGGAGGCGAGGCTACCCAGCTAATCGCGGACGAATTTCCGGCATGCGAATCGTTTTAAAAGATCCCAACACTCAAAGCGGAAGAATTGTCGTCGACTTGATTTCTTCCATCGACAGTAGGGCGGTCACATTGAATATTTTTACTTCAGAAATTAGCGATTGGTAAAACACGTCGTAAGCCTTCGCATTTTCCACCTGCACCTTCAAAATATAGTCAATATCGCCGGCCAGTCGATGTGCTTCCAAGACTTCTGGCCGCTCTAGCAGTGTTTTTAGAAACCGCGCTTGCCACTCCGCGTCATGTTGCGAGGTCCGCACCAACACAAAGAAACAAGCGTCCAAACCGAGAGCTTCGGGATCGAGCAAAACCGTCTGACGTTTGATAACGCCGGCGGTCTTAAGCTTCCGAATCCGATTCCAAACAGGTGTCTTGGATGACCCCACTTTTCGGGCAATTTCGTCCAAAGAGAGCGACGCATCCTGCTGTAGTTCATTGAGGATGTTCCGATCCAACGCATCAATTCTGACTGTCATTTCGTTTTCTGCTCCGAATTGGGAAAAAATCTCTGTGGAGTTGGAATAATCTACACAATGTTCTTATTCTCTCGGCCCACTAGCCCATTGTGGGAACAATATTCTATATTAAGGGCAACCGCAACGATAATAACTTGCTGACTAACGACGATAAACCCTGACGACTTCGGATTTCGTCGCAACACTGACTGCCAAGGATTAGAGCCATGAGAAATAAACCTACTCAAAATGTTATTACTGCGAATGATTTGCTGAGTGGCGAAGTCGTCTATCTTATGGCCTCCGGTAAATGGTCACCCGAGCACGGTAGCGCCATTTTGTTCGACCACGACGAAGCGGCAAATGATCGTTTGGCCCAGGTTGAGGGTTCCGATAGTTCTATTGTTGGTCCGTATCTGGCTGGCGCAACGCAAACCCACAATCAAGGTCCGTCGCCCGTCCATTTCCGCGAAATCTTCCGGACAAAAGGTCCTTCGAACCGTTCACTTGGCAAACAAGTACGTTCAGCTTGAACCCTCGTTCCCTACCATTCCGGAGCAAACGATATGTATAACTATACCAACTTCGACAAAGAGTTTGTCACTGAACGCGCGGAACAGTTCCGTGATCAGGTTAAACGTCGTATCGACGGTTCGTTAACTGAAGACGAATTCCGGCCACTTCGATTGATGAACGGGCTGTATCTGTTGTTGCACGCATACATGCTTCGGGTAGCTATCCCTTACGGTACGCTTAACGGTACGCAGATGCGGACTCTGGCTGATGTCGCCGATCGGTGGGATAAAGGATACGTCCATTTCTCTACTCGGCAAAACGTCCAATTCCACTGGCCGAAATTGCAAGATGTCCCCGACATTCTGGGGGCTTTGGCCAGAGTAGACATGCACGCGATTCAAACATCCGGATCGTGCATCCGCTCGGTTACTGCTGACCATTTCGCAGGTGTTGCCGCCGACGAATCCGAGGATCCGCGTCCAACCGCAGAGCTCGTGCGTCAGTGGTCGACAGATCATCCAGAATTCGCGTTTCTACCACGTAAATTCAAATTTGCGGTGACTGGCAGCGAAAATGATCGTGCCGTTACCAAATTCCACGATATCGGTCTGAAACTGGTTCGTAACGAAACAGGCGCGCCTGGATACGAAGTGTCTGTTGGCGGCGGTCTGGGACGGACACCGATGATTGGCAGAGTCGTGCGGGAGTTCTTACCGCGTGCTGATTTGTTGCCATATATGGAAGCCATTCTTCAGGTCTATAACCAGATCGGTCGGCGCGATAACAAGTATAAAGCCCGTATCAAGATTACTTTGCATGAAAACGGTATCGAGGATATCCGTCGTCGCGTTGAGGAAAGCTTTGCGTTGCAACGCGTGCGTTTTGATGGCGTGGATCAAGATATTTTCGCGCGTATTCACGCGGACTTTGAACCACCAGCTTACAAGCATGCATCGATCGATGCATATGCGGAAGCCCGTGATTCCGATCCGCTGTTCCGCTCTTTCACTGATACCAATGTACATCCGCACAAGAATTCAGACTTTGCTATCGTAACGGTATCCCTGAAAGCCCACGGTGCAACACCTGGCGACGCCAGCTCCTCGCAAATGCGCATATTGGCTGATATCGCCGAAAAGTGGAGCCATGATGAACTTCGGGTAAGCCATGAACAAAATATCATTCTACCCGATGTTCACAAAGGTGATTTGCCGGCGGTTTATAAGGAACTGCGGGCGGCTGGATTGGCAACGGCGAATATTGGCCTGATTTCAGACGTCATCGCGTGCCCCGGAATGGATTATTGTGATTTGGCTACAGCTAGATCGATCAATGTCGCTCAAGGCATCGCGATCCGTTTTGATGAGTTAAAGCTGGAACATGATATCGGGAACTTGAAGCTCAAAATATCCGGATGTATCAACGCCTGTGGACACCACCACGTTGGTCACATTGGAATTTTGGGGTTGGAGAAATCCGGCGTTGAAAGCTACCAGATCACGCTTGGCGGTGACGGAACCGAACAGGCAGCGATTGGCAAGATTATCGGGCCAGGTTTCAAAGCAGATGAAATCGTTCCGGCGATTGAAACTCTTGTTCTTGAATATTTGGAGTTGCGTGAGGATTCCTCTGAAACATTCATTGATACGTTCCGACGTCTAGGGCCAATCCCTTTCAAGGCCGCTCTTTATCCACCCAAGGAGAAAAACCATGCCGCTTGAGAACCCGATCCCTTCGATATCTCAACGAGTGACCGAACTGAACAATCGTCACCGCGATAGTGATGCTTCTGTGGTGCTGCGCGATGTCCTCGGGGACGCTTTGTTTGGACCGATAGCCTTGGTTTCGTCTTTCGGCGCCGAAGCTGTGGTGTTGCTGCACATGGTATCGGAAATAGATAAGGCGACGCCTATTATCTTTATCGACACGGAGATGTTGTTTCCCCAAACGCTGGCCTACCAGCGCAAGTTGGCCGAAGATTTCGGACTAAGCGATGTTCGTCGCATTACGCCTTCGCGAGAGGCAGTGTTCCTGCGGGATCCAGACAACTTGATGCACCTCGCGGATAAGAATTCCTGCTGTGCTCTGCGAAAAACCGAACCGCTTGAGGACGCGCTGGCCGGATTTGACGTATGGATCAGTGGCCGTAAACGCTTTCAGGGCGGTGTTCGCGCTGAAATGGCGTTGTTCGAAAGCGAAGATGATAAGCGTATCAAGGTAAATCCGCTTGCACATTGGACCCGTGAAGACGTGGCCGACTATATCGCAGCCAATAACTTGCCTCGGCATCCTTTGGTGGCAAAAGGTTACCCTTCTATCGGTTGCGAACCATGCACTACGCCAGTTAGTTCAGGCGAAGACGAGCGCGCCGGGCGTTGGCGCGACGAAGAAAAAACAGAATGCGGGATTCACTTTATGAATGATGACAAACAAACACCGGACGCGAACGTTATCGTTAACGACAACGGATTCGCGTCCGATGACTGGAACCGCGGATATTCCTCTTTCGAAGATATAGAGGCAGCACCAGAGTCGCAAAGCGCAGCACTGGCGATTGATCTGCCAAATGACTTCGACGCGGTTAAATTGTTGCCGTGGATTGATCAGATAGATCTGGTCCGGATCGAGTTTCCGGTCTTTTCCGATGGTCGAGGGTTTTCGCTGGCACAACGCCTGCGGCTTCTAGGGTATCACGGGCGTCTTCGGGCCAAAGGGCATCTTCTTGCAGATCAATACGCGATGGCGCGTCGGTCAGGCTTTGATGAAGTTGAAATTGATCAGGCACTTGCCGCTAGGCAACCCGAGCCACAATGGTTGGCGCGGGCTGACTGGCAGGCCCGTAACTATCAACACCGGTTTCAGCAATCCGCCTGACACATATAACGACGAGAGAATGCAAAGATGAACGACCAAAGCCCAATCCAGACTGCCGAGGCGATAAAAGCCTCGCGCTTACCAGACGCGCAGATTGTAACCTCGGTTACCCATTGGTCTGATCGCCTGTTTTCGTTCCGCGTTACAAGGCCGAAATCCCTGCGATTTCGGTCTGGTGAATTCGTTATGATCGGGCTGATGGGTGAGAACGGCAAGCCTTTGTTGCGGGCCTATTCAATCGCGTCTCCTGCATGGGACGACGAACTGGAATTTTATTCAATTAAAGTCCAAGATGGCCCTCTAACATCACGTTTGCAAAACATACAGGCAGGCGACGAACTGATAATTCGCCCTAAGCCGGTCGGAACATTAGTGCTCGACGCGTTGTTGCCGGGCAAGCGTCTATATCTGATTTCCACCGGAACTGGCATTGCTCCTTTTGCTTCGCTTGCACGAGATCCAGACATCTATGAACGGTTTGAACAGGTGATCTTGGTCCACACGACCCGTGAAGTTTCGGGCCTGGCCTACGGGGAGCAGTTAGTGAAAAACATCTACTCTGATCCTCTGGTTGGGGAAGACGCACGCGAAAAACTGCTATACTACCCAACCACCACAGGTGAGACCTTCAAGACTATGGGGCGTCCGACGGATATCCTTAGTTCGGGAAAACTAGCCGCCGATCTAGGTCTTCCAAATCTGAATGCAGACACAGATCGTATTATGATATGTGGCTCTATCGGGCTTAATAAGGATATGAAAACCATCGCTGAAAGCGCGGGCCTAGGCGAGGGTTCCAACAGCAAACCCGGCGAGTATGTCGTAGAAAAGGCATTTGTTGGCTAAAGGTAATGTATTGCACCGTTATCCTTAACAAGCACAGCTTGCCCGGTTTCGGGCAAGCGCCATTTTTCGTCTCTACCTGACGCGCTTGTCATCTTTGTCAAAACGGAACAGGTCGTCAGGCTTGAAATCCAGCTGGACCGTTGACCCGATTTCATAGTCCGTTTGCCCGGGAATACGCACCGTAATCAAATGTTCCCTAACCTTTACATACACGTTTGTATCCGCCCCAAGATGTTCCAGATGGCTAACCTTTCCGGTGATTTTTCCGGTGTCAGCCAGCGATATTGATTCAGGGCGAAGGCCAATGGTTTTTACCTCGGCGGGTAGATCAAACAGCTTGGCATCCAGAAAATTCATGGCTGGCGAGCCAATGAAGCCGGCGACAAACAGGTTGTCGGGGTCGTTATACAGATCCATCGGCGATCCAACTTGTTCAACGCGACCAGCTTGAAGAACAACGATCTTGTCGGCCAGTGTCATGGCCTCGACCTGGTCGTGGGTTACGTAGACGATAGTGGATTGCAGTTCGCGGTGCAGATTGGCGATTTCAAGCCGTGTGTTGACCCTGAGTGCGGCGTCCAGATTTGAAAGCGGCTCGTCAAACAGGAACAGTTTAGGGTTGCGCACGATCGCGCGCCCGATCGCGACGCGCTGGCGTTGACCGCCTGACAATTCTGCCGGACGTCGATCCAGATAAGGGGTAAGCTCCAACATATCGGCAGCGATGCCGACGCGTTCTTCAATGTATTCAGGCGACTTTTTGGCCTGTTTCAAGCCAAGGCTCATATTTTTTCGCACGGTCAGATGCGGATAAAGCGCGTAGGTTTGGAAGACCATGGCTATGCCACGATCCGATGGGGGCAAAGTATTCACCCGACTGTCCCCGATAAGAACATCGCCAGACGATGCATCTTCCAGACCAGCGATGATCCGCAGAAGCGTAGATTTTCCACAACCCGAAGGTCCGACAAAAATCACGAATTCGCCCTCTTCAACTTCGAGGTTGATGTCGGTTAATACTTCGACCGAGCCAAAAGATTTATGAACGTTTCTTAGACTTAAGGAACCCATTCAGTTTCCCTCCTACAAAAAGACTGGTTCGCCGGAGCGAACGCTTTCATCCGCAGCCAAGCAGATCGCAAGCGACTGCACTGCATCCGACATGTGTCGAGTTAGGTCGATGTTTTCATTTATAGCGTTTGCCATATATGCGGCTTGCGCATTACAAAGATCTTGATGGCCGGGCTCGTCCGGCAGATCAATCAGTTGATCGCCCCCACTACTGGGGTGTACGCGTAAGCAACCGACTTTCGTGTGGCTGTCGATATCAGCCGAACCACCGGACTCCGCTGAAACAATAGAAACAGCACCATTCGGGGATATCACGTCTTTCACGAAATACGCGGTTTCCGAAATCATCGGACCCCAAGCGGCCTCGTACCAGCCGACTGAATTATCATCGAACAAAACCTGAAACTGGCCATAATTATACATATCCGGTGCGATTTCGTCGGATAGCCTGACGCCCATGCCGCGCACCTGTACGGGTATTGCGTCGGTGATTTGACACATCACATCTACATAATGAACGCCACAATCAACTATGGGGGAGGTGCTTTTCATTAGACTTTTATGCGTTTCCCACTCGGACCCATGACTTTGCTGGTTTAGGTTCATACGAAACACATATGGTCCACCAAGAGCACGAGATTCAGCGATAAGACGTTGCCAGCTTGGATGGTGGCGCAAAATGTATCCAACTACCAGTTTTCGTCCTGTAGCAGTCGCCTTTTCCACCACTTTTCGGGCGTCAGTCGCATTGGCAGCAAGCGGTTTTTCGACAAACACATGTGCACCTGCATCCATCGCTGCCATCGCATATTCAGCGTGGCTGTCTGTATAGGTGCAAACGGCCACGAGATCGGGTTTGGAGGCATCTAATGCTTCGGAAAACTCGGTGTACATCGGGTATTCCAGAAGTTCATCCGGCAGCGAAACCGCGCTGCGGTTCATCAAACCGATAATCTCGAATTCCGGATTCTCATGATAGGCAAGCGCATGGCTGCGGCCCATATTTCCTAAACCTGCGACAAGCACGCGGATCATTTAACTGCTCCGGAAGTGATGCCACGGATGAGTTGTTTGGAAAAGATTATATAAAGGATCATCACCGGTAATATTGCCATCGACAGGGCGGACAAAACTGCGTTCCAATCGGTTACAAACTGGCCAATGAACACTTGCGAACCAAGTGTCAGGGTCTTGGTTGCCTCACCTGGGGCCAGAATTAACGGGAACCACAAGTCATTCCAGATCGGGATCATGTTGAAAACAGCGACCGTCGCCATTGCAGGGCGCACCAGCGGCAGCACCAACACAAAGAATATTCGGTATTCGGACAGGCCGTCAATCCGGCCGGCATCTTTAAGGTCGTCGGACACCTGTCGCATAAACTCTGCCAGAATAAAGATCGCCAGTGGTAATCCCTGCGCGGTGTAAACCAGTATCAATGCGGTCAAAGTGTTCACTAAACCACCTGCCACCATTATCTGCAAAATGGCCACTGTACCAAGGCGTATAGGGATCATAATGCCGATCGCGAGGTATAGTCCCATCAGCGTATTGCCCTTGAAGCGGTATTCAGCCAGCGCGAAGGCAGCCATTGCACCAAATAGCAGGATGAAGAACAGCGATACGACGGTCACGATCATCGAGTTCTGGAAGTACTGCAGGAAATCGCCCTGCTTGAACACGGTTTCGTAACCAACCATGGTAAAACTGTCCGAATTTGGTAGCGACAGCGGATCACGGAAAATGGCTTTGCGGGTTTTGAAGCTGTTGATCAGGATAACAATGACAGGAAATAGCGCGATGATTGTGTAGGTAATCAATGCTACGTGAGCGAATGCCAAATTAAGCGGGTTGTGTTTGACTTTGTTCATATCTGCCGCTCCTAGAACTGGTACCGACGCATACGCGTCTGGATGCCGAACAAGTAAATACAAACGCCCAACAGAATGACCAAGAACATCATCATGGCGATGGCTGAGCCCATATTCGGGTCACCCAATTGCATCTGGAACCCGAAGAAGGTGCGATACAGGAACGAGCCAAGTACATCGGTGGCGTAATTTGGACCCGCCAATGCCCCTTGCGTGGTGTAGATCAAATCGAACGCATTGAAATTTCCTACGAATGTCAGAATCGAGATAATCCCGATAGACGGCAGGATCAGTGGCAGTTTGATTTTCCAAAATGCAGCCATGCCGGTGATTCCGTCGCATTCGCCAGCTTCCAGAACCTCGTCCGGGATGGATAAAAGGGAGGCATAGATCAACATCATCGGGATGCCGATGAATTGCCAAACCGAGATCAGAGCCAATGTTGTAAGGGCGTACTCTTCTTTACCAAGCCACGGCTTGAACAAGAATTTCAGGCCCACTGCATCCAGCATGTCGGGGGCGATCCCCCACAGAGGCGACAGGATCAACTTCCATGCAAAACCCACGATCACGAAAGACAAGATTGTAGGGATGAAAATTGCTGTACGATAAAAGCTTGAAAAGCGCAGTGCCGAAGAGGAAAGCATCGCAGCTATGGCAATGCCAAGCGGGTTTTGCACGATCATATGGATGACGAAAAACCATGTGTTGTTTTTAAGGGCATTCCAGAAACTGTTCGACCAACGCTCGTCGCCCAAAAGGGTGCGGAAGTTGTCGAGTCCGATGAATATCTGTTCTTGGCCTACCGTAGTAAACAGCGACAGGCGCAAAGTTCCAAACAGCGGGAAAATCATTAGGGCCGTATACACTAACACGGCAGGCGTTAGAAATATCACGATATGCCAGCGCCGTTTCGGTCGGTCTTGCGTGCTCATCTCTGCCCCCTTTGTTGGTTGGACCGGAGGGGTGCCTCCGGCCCGTTGTTAAAGCTTACTGCTGAGGTTCATACCAGCTTGCCAAGCCATCCTGCATATGCGCACCAGCTTCTTCTGGTGTCATGCTGCCGCGAATAGCATTTGCCGAAGACACCCAGTATTCATTGGCGAGGTTTGGTGTTCCGCGCGAAAGAATCTGGTGGTATGGGCGGATCGAAGAATTACAATCATTCCGCCATCCAACGATTTCCTGCGCCAGTGGATCCGACATTTCAACCGTATGGTTGGAAAGCGAGAAGAACCCGGGCAACGAATTCGCATAGAGGCTGGCAAATTCTGCTGTACCAACCCAGTTCAGGAAGGTCCGCACTTCGTCTGCATTCTTCGTCGCACTGTTCATGCCAAGTGCGATATCCACGTGGTCCGAGATATAGCACTCGTCACCCGCAGCTTGAACTGGTGGGTTGAAGGCACCCATTGCGAATTCAGCTTGAGCGTTAAAGCCACTCAGTTCCCAGGAACCGGCGGGATAAATCGCTGCACGACCAAGAGTGAACAGGTTTTGGCTGTCTGGATAGGATTGAGCCTCAAATCCATCACCCATATATTCGCCCCAGCGTGCAAGCTGGGCATATGGTGCAACCCATTGCGGATCGGTCAGTTTCTGGTCGCCGGCAATCACAGCCATGCGGCCTTCTTCGCCCTTCCAGTAGTTCGGACCAATGTTCGCATAACCCATTGTGGCCGCTTCCCACTGATCTGCTGTACCCATCGAAAGCGGAATGTAGTTACCGTCTTCTTTGAACGCATCTAGAACAGCGAAGAATTCGTCAGTCGTATTTGGCACGTCTACGCCAACTTCTTCAAATGCTTCTTTGTTGTAGATAAAGCCGTGAATAACCGAAGCCATCGGTACACAGAAAGTGGCAGAACCGTCATCTGTGCTCCAGCCCGATTTGGCAACAGGGCCAAAGTTGGCCATATTTTCAAGCCCGCCTACATCTGCCAAGTGGCCAGCATCGTATAGCGATAGTGAGCCATCAAATGGACGACAAGTGATCAGGTCACCTGCAGTACCAGCAGCCAACTTAGCATTCAAAGCAGAGTTATATTGTGCTGGCGCGGTTGGTGCGAACACAACTTTGATGCCTGGATGACCAGCTTCGAATGCTGGAATAATCGTGTTTTGCCAGATGAGCAGGTCGTCATTGCGCCAGCTCTCGACGGTAATGGTCACATCCTGCGCAAAGGCCGCTGTGCCCAAAAATGATGTTGCCAGCAATGCGCTGACTAACTTGGTCGTGTTCATTGTTCATCTCCCTGTCGTGCGCCGTTTGGCGCGGTTTTCGGGTGTTATCCCGTGGTTATATTGGCAATCGCGGATCGTAGATTTTGGTCCGCCATATCCAGATACTTCATTGCATCACTCAGATCTTTTGCGCCTGATGTGATAAGGATCGCTTGTTTCACGCCCCCGTTTGCCGCCTTCAGATTTTCCGTAGCGGTGTTTCTGTCGCAGCCTGTGATCTCCATCACGATATTCTCGGCGCGTTCGAACAATTTGACGTTGTTGGCTATGACGTTAACCATCAACCCGTCCATTACATGGCCCAACCGGACACCCATCAGTGTGGACATCATGTTTAGCGCAATTTTTTGTGCAGTTCCGGCACCCAAACGCGTGGATCCGGCGATAACTTCGGGTGGTGTAGGCAGAAATACCGGTATATCGGAGCCAGAAATCAACAAGGTATTTCCGTTGTTGGAAATCCCGATAGTTGTTGCACCGCGCGCCTTAGCAATGTTCATGATTGTAACGGGGTAAACAGTGTTACCGCTTGCAGCCAAGCAAATCACACAGTCATTGGAGCCGATATCGGCGGCATCGCGAGTTGCGGCCTCTTCGTCATCCTCGGCTTCGCCCTTAGGTTTGGCCATATCTTCCAGACCACCAGCCCTTAGAATACTGATCCGACTTGTGGGTATGCCGAACGTTGGCGGAATTTCCAGGCCATCTGCAAGTCCCATAAGGCCTGAACTTCCGGCTGCCGCATAAACCAGGTTGCCACCCGTGCGAATTGCCTTAGCCATCGCCTCGGCACCCTTGTCCAAAGCCGGTAGGGCGGCACTCATAGACTCGACCGCCGCTATCTGCGCGTCATGTAGAATGGTTAGGATTTCCGCTCCGCTCAACAGGTCCAGCCCCTTAGCGTGCCCGTGGGGTTGCTCGGTTTGCAGGAGAGATATTTGACTTCCAGCCATTGATGATTCCCGTTCCTGTGGTTTTCAGTTATAATGCCAATTTAATACCGAATGTCCAGAAATATTTTGTATCACCGATATTTTCGGCGAACCTGCCGTTGTTTCACCCGTAATCTCGCCAGTATAGCGATTATTGCTTCCGTTATCACAATAGGTATTGTATAGGTATTGTATGAATGCAGAATCGAAAAAACTGATTGTTGCCGTTGATGGGGGCGGAAGTACCTGTCGCGTAAGTATTTGCGAAGTGTCCGGCGCGATCATTGGCGCAGCCAGCGGAGGGTCTGCAAATATCACAACAGACTTCAATCGCGCCCTTGCCAATATTCTGGAGACCATCCATCGCGCCTACGCAGCAGCAGGATTGGATCCTACGCGAATGGTCGGCGATTATGCGTACCTTGGCCTCGCGGGCGCTAATCTTGAAGGCGCGGCGGATTTGATGGAGAAGGCCTTGAATTTTGATCGGGTCAAAGTGACATCTGATCGAGAAATTACAGTTCAGGGCGCGATGGGGGCGGAAGACGGAACAGTTGCTGCGATCGGCACCGGCTCGTTCTTCGTCGGTCGTCACAATGGAGAAGTATTAAGTATCGGCGGTTGGGGATTCCAACTTGGCGATGATGGCGGCGGGGCGTTTCTGGGCCAGAAACTGCTTCGTCGAGCCATCCATGCGCACGATGGAATTGTTGCGCACAGCCCATTGACTCGCGGGGTTCTTCAGCGTTTTGGCGGCACCCCGCAGGGGTTGGTTGCATTTGTTCAAGGCGCAACGCCGATGGATTACGGCAGCTTTGCACCGAGCATTATCAAAGCGTATTACGAGGGCGATGCGATTGCGATTGAAATAGTTGATGCAGCAGTGGCATCACTTCATCACACGCTGGACACATTGAATACAGAGATAACGGGCGTACTCTATATGCTTGGTGGTTTGGGGGCTGCATACACGGAGTTGCTGCGTCCTGAATATCAAGCAATTTGTGCCTCTCCGAAGGGTGACGCTTCGGATGGTGCTCTGTCGCTGGCGCAGGGTTTATGGGTGGGAGAAACAAAATGAGCGTTCAGAAAGTTTTTGACCCATCATCCTGGTTGTCTCCCACGGGAGGGCCACGATATATACAACTACGTCGCCGTATTGAGGAGGCGTTTGAAAATGGCGAGCTGCCCCCCGGCACACCTTTGCCGCCTGAACGCGAGATTGCCTTGATGACCACACTGTCTCGGGTAACTGTTCGAAAAGCCGTGCAGCCGTTGGTCGAAGAAGGTCTGATCGTACAGCGGCGCGGGTCCGGTTCCATTATTGCGCCACAGTTGACCAAAGTTGAGCAATCGCTCTCTCGCTTGACATCGTTTACGGAAGATATGGCTCGGCGAGGTAAGAATGTAACTTCCACATGGTTGGAGCGCGGCATTTTTTTGCCTTCTCCCGAGGAAACTATGACGTTAGGTTTGACGGCGCGTGAATCTGTGTCGCGTCTGTCGCGATTGCGGCTGGCAGATGGCACGCCACTGGCGATTGAGAGAGCCTCGCTTTCCACCCGAATGCTACCTAATCCCCTTGCCGTTGAGTCTTCACTTTATGAAGCCCTTGATCTCTCTGGGTTCAAGCCGGTTCGTGCGGTTCAGCGTATTTCCGCAACCAACCTGAATGCGTTGGATGCGGGGTTGTTGGAAGTCGAAGAAAGTGTCGCCGGCCTGCAAATAACCCGTGTTTCTTATCTTGCATCGGGGCAAGTGGTTGAGCTGACCCACTCGATTTATCGCGGCGACGCGTATGACTTTGTAGCCGAACTCCAGTTGCCCTCGTATACGAGAGACAAGAAATGACAAACTTGAAAGCATATGTCGGCGCCGATATCTTTGACGGGCACACCCGACACACGCATTCTGGGCTGCTGATCAACGACGGGCACGTGGCCGACATTGTGTCCACATCCGAGGTGCCGAACGATTATGGCGTCGTTAAACTTGATGGTGGAATGCTTACCGCAGGGTTTGTTGATCTTCAGGTGAATGGCGGGGGTGGTGCGATGCTTAACAATGCTCCCAGCGTAGATGGAATTCGTGCAATTTGCGATGCACATCTACAGTTCGGAACCACTTCGCTGCTACCCACGTTGATCACCGATACCAAAGCGCAGACCAATGCAGCCATCATGGCGGTGAAAGAGGCGATAGCAAAAGGGATATCCGGAGCAATAGGACTGCATCTAGAGGGGCCGCACCTGTCAATCGCCCGCAAAGGGGCGCACGACCCGCAGTTGATCCGTTCGATGGAAGACGAGGATTGCCGCCAGCTTTGTGCTCTTGCAGCCGAGTTGCCGAGCTTGTTACTAACCTTGGCGCCCGAGTCCGTCACGTTACCCCAAATTTCCGATCTAAGTACTGCCGGAGCCACGGTGTCGCTAGGGCATTCCGATGCCGACTATCAGACAGCTTGTTCCGCTGCGGCAGCTGGCGCGACCTGCGTAACCCATTTGTTCAATGCGATGAGCCAGCTAGGCAATCGCACCCCGGGAATGGTGGGGGCTACACTGGATACCGACTCTTTGTATGCTGGGTTGATTGCTGATGGGATACATGTGGACCCTGCGGTGATCCGCATTGCCCAACGTGCAAAGCAGGGGGAAGGTCGCCTGTTTCTGGTTACCGATTCAATGGCTACCGTAGGCACTGATATGAGAGAGTTTTCGCTTGGCGGGCGTAGCATTCTGCGTAGGGACGGTCGTTTGACCCTATCGGATGGCACGCTCGCTGGTGCGGATTTGGACATGGCTTCGGCAGTCCGATTTATGATTACCGAGATTGGGTTGGATGCAGAGGAAGCGTTACGCATGGCCTCATTATATCCAGCGAGATTGCTTAAACGGGATCACGAGATTGGCAGTCTGGTGGCCGGAGCCCGTGCGGATTTTGTTCACTTAGATGGGCAAATGCAAATCAAGAACGTATGGCGCGAAGGTGTTGAGTTTAGCCAAAGCTGAATAAATTTGCTCGACTATAATGTGTCGGCGTCATACCGGACTTTGTAATGCTATATTGGAAATTGTGCCGCACCGCTGTATGCTGGTTCTCGGACGTAGCGGGAGAAATAGAGAATGACAACTAAAGCCGAAATTACAGCCCGCTTGGCAAGCCGATTGAAGGAAGAGCGAGCGGCAAAGGGTTTGAGTCTGGATGCATTGGCGAAATTGTCTGGCGTGTCACGCTCGATGTTGTCACAGATAGAACGCGGTGAAAGCAGCCCCACCGTGGCGAGTTTGTGGAATCTGACGCGCGCGCTGAACGTAGATTTCTCAACTCTGCTAGATCAGGAGATCGAGCCGGAACACCCTATAAAAGAGATTGTCCTTGGTGACCAAACGCCCGAGATTCGCAGCCGCGCTTCGGGCTGTGTTGTGCGTATTCTGAGTGCACCGGAAGATGTCGGTGGAACGGAAGTCTATGACATTACTTTTCAGGCAGACGCTAGTTTGGATAGCTCGCCACACGAAAAAGGTTGCGTCGAGCATCTGACAGTTCTGGAGGGGCAGCTCGAGATTACTTCGGACGGGGAAAAAGCCAAAGTTTCGGACGGTGATACAATTCGGTACGCAGGGGATGTCGAACATGCGATCCGGGCGAGCAAGCCTGCACGAGTGCTTCTTATCGTGAAGAATGCCTAACATCCAATATATTGGATTGCGGCCAATATATTGACGTATTCCCTGTTAACGGATAAGAATCCAATAAACAGGAGGACGTCGTGTCTAAGCAATTCTTAAATCACATTTCTAAAACTCTAGAAGAGATTGAATCAGACGGGCTGTTAAAGCGCGAACGAACGATCGTTTCGCCACAAGCTGGCCGGATTACCGTTGAATTGCCTGACCGCAGTAAAAAGCAGGTGATTAACCTCTGTGCAAACAACTATCTTGGATTGGCAGATCATCCCAAGTTGATCGAGGCCGCCAAAGGCGCGATGGACGATCATGGTTTTGGCATGGCTAGTGTCCGTTTCATTTGCGGAACGCAAGACCTCCACCGTGAATTGGAGCAGCAACTCGCGCGGTTTCTTGGCAAAGACGATGCGATTCTATTTGCGGCCTGCTTTGACGCAAACGGCGGGCTGTTCGAACCGCTGCTGGGGCCTGAAGATGCAATCATATCGGACAGCCTAAATCACGCGTCGATCATCGACGGAATCCGGTTGTGCAAGGCGAAGCGGTATCGTTACACTAATTCTGACATGGAGGACTTGGAGGCAAAGCTGAAAGAGGCACGCGCTGCTGGTGCACGTTTCATAATGGTTGCCACAGATGGAGTGTTCTCGATGGATGGTTACCTTGCCAACCTGCCCGACGTCACGCGTTTGGCAAAGGAATATGACGCGATGGTCATGGTGGATGATTGCCATGCCACCGGTTTTATGGGGCCGAAGGGGCAAGGCACACCTGCACATCACGGCGTTGATGTGGATATTCTTACGGGCACATTAGGCAAGGCGCTTGGCGGTGCAATTGGTGGTTATATTGCTGGACCGCAACCAGTGATCGACCTGCTGAGACAGCGCGCACGACCCTACCTGTTCTCGAACTCCTTGCCGCCATCAATTGTTGCCGCAGGAATTGAAGTAATTAAACTGGTTGAAGAAGGCGACCATTTACGCACGCAATTGTTCGAAAATGCGGCCTATTGGCGGGCCGGATTGACGAGCCTTGGTTTTGAGTTACTCGAGGGCGAACATCCGATCATTCCCGTAATGCTAGGCGATGCCCGTCTTAGTCAGGATATGGCGACAAAGCTTTATGAACTAGGGGTCTATGTTGCAGGTTTCTTTTTCCCGGTGGTTCCGAAAGGGCAGGCGCGAATTCGCACACAGATGAATGCAGCTCTTACAAAAGATGAGTTGGATTTTGCGCTAGAAGCATTCGCGAAGGCTGGACGGGTAACGGGAGTATTGTCATGAATACGATGAAAGCATTGGTGAAATCTAAAGCCGAAGAAGGTCTTTGGATGGAACGTCGCCCCATACCCGAAATCGGCCCAAATGACGTGCTGATCAAGATCAACAAAACGGGTATCTGCGGCACCGATATACATATCTGGAACTGGGATGCTTGGTCGCGCAAGGCCGTGCCCCTCGACCTAATCACAGGTCACGAGTTCGTAGGAGAAATCGTCGAGGTTGGGCGCAACGTCGATGATCTATCCATCGGGCAACGTTGCACAGGCGAGGGCCACCTGATCGGCAACCATTCCCGTCAAAGTAGGTCCGGAAAGTTTCATTTGGATCCAGAAACTAAAGGCATTGGTGTGAACGTCAATGGGGCTTTCGCCGAATATTTGTGCCTTCCGGCCTTCAATGTCGTGCTGTTACCCGACGCAATCCCTGACGAGATTGGCGCCATCCTTGATCCGCTTGGTAACGCGGTGCATACCGCACTATCGTTTAATTTGGTTGGCGAAGATGTGCTGATCACTGGCGCAGGTCCGATTGGCATCATGGCGGCGGCTGTTGCGCAACATGTCGGGGCAAGGCACGTGGTTATCACTGACGTTAATCAAGCACGCCTTGATCTGGCTGCACAGGTGACGGACGTGGTGCTGGTGAACGTAACCAAAACTGACTTGAAAGACGTCATACAGTCGCTGGGCATGAAGCAGGGGTTTGATGTTGGTATGGAAATGTCGGGAAATTTTGCAGCATTTGACCAGATGGTCGACGCAATGGTTATGGGCGGTCAAATTGCCATGCTCGGTATTCCCGCGGGTAAAACGCTGGTGGATTGGTCGAGCATTGTTTTCAAAGCACTTACCATAAAGGGCGTTTATGGCCGTGAAATTTTCGAGACTTGGTACAAAATGATCGCCATGCTCGAAGACGGACTGGATATCAACCGCATCATCACCCACCGCCTGCCTGTTGACGATTTCGAAAAAGGGTTTGCCACTATGAAAACGGGTAAGTCAGGAAAAGTCGTTCTCGACTGGACCTGATTGGCACCTACCTCAGCGCTGATCAACTGTTAAAAGCACAGATTTCCTGCCGCGCTCAACATTGCTTCATTGCATGCCCTTGCGGATGGGGTAACAAAGCCTGAAGATACCGGCGAAAAGCACGCAGCATGCGCGCGACGGGGAATATCAATGGCAGATTTCGATCAAATACCGGAACAGGCGCTTGACTGGTTCAATGCCGGCAAGGGCACGGTACTTGCGACAGTTGTCCAGACTTGGGGTTCTGCGCCGCGACCAACCGGTTCGCAGCTTGCGATCAACGAGAATATGGAAATGGCGGGATCGGTTTCAGGTGGTTGTGTCGAAGGCGCAATCGTTGAAGAGGCGATTAATGCGCTTAAAGACGGAGTTCCGCGCCTTCTTGAATATGGTGTAAGCGATGAAGAAGCGTTTGCTGTGGGTTTAGCCTGTGGCGGTGCTATCCATGTGTTGATTGAACCGATTGGCATTGGGCAAGGGCCGGATGCGGCGTTGCTGAAAGCACTCGTGGAATATCGTGCAGATCGGCGCGCGGCGGCGTATCTGGTGAATACCAAGACATGGGAACGACAGGTCATCGGGTCCGATTTCAACGCAATTGACCTTGCATCGCGCTTTACCAGTGACAAGTCGGGTTTTGAGGGGGACTGGTTCGTTAACATCCACAATCCGCCATTGCGAATGATTGTGGTTGGCGCAGTGCATATCGCGCAGCCGTTGATGCAACTGGCGCGGGTGGCCGGATACGACGCAGTGCTGGTGGACCCGCGCGAGGCGTTTGCTACCGTGGCGCGTTTCCCCGGCGAACGCTTGCTCCATGTTTGGCCTGATGACGCGTTGGAGGCCGAGGGTCTAGATGCTCGTGTGGCCGTAGTTACGCTGACACATGATCCAAAGTTGGATGATCCCGCGATCAAAGTAGCTATTGCGTCGGATGTGTTTTACCTTGGTTGCTTGGGGTCAACACGTACGCATGCGAAGCGAGTAGCCCGCCTGAAAGAGGCGGGGCTTACAGACACCCAAATCACCAAAATCCATGCGCCTGTCGGGGCTGATATTGGATCCAAAACGCCTGCGGAAATTGCAATATCGATCATGGCGGAAATCACCGAACGCTTACGCCGCCCCGAGACCCGCCGATGAAATTCGGACCTGTTCCAGTTGCAAAGGCCGAAGGCGCGATCCTTGCTCACTCGTTGAATGTGGAAGAAGTGCGGTTGCGTAAAGGCCGGAAATTAAGTGCGGCGGATATCGCTTCGGTAACTGACGTTGGCTTAAGCGAAGTGACAGTTGCTGTTCTTGCACCTGACGACATCGCCGAGGATCAAGCCGCCGAAGCCTTGGCAAGGTCGCTTGTACCTGATCGGGATGCTGCGTCACTGAAGATCAGTTCGCCGTTTACAGGCCGTGTGAATATCTACGCCATAACGGCTGGTGTGATTCAAATCGATGCGGCCGCAATAGAGCGCTTTAATGCCGTTTCGCCCGCAATTACGGTGGCGACTTTACCCCAAATGGCCAGAGTTTCTGCGGGCGCTTTAATAGCGACTGTCAAAGTTATTCCCTACGCAGTTTCGAAACAATTTGTCGAAGGTATGCCCATCAGTGCGGCGTTACATCTGGCACCGTTTACATTGCGAACGGCCAGTTTGATTTTGACGCGGACACCTGGCATGGCTGACAAACTTTTGACCAAAAGCCGTGATGCGGTCGCGCGGCGGATACAGGCATTCAACTGCACGATGGATGATGTCGTCACGGTCCCGCATGAAATTTCCGCATTATCCGAGGCGATTTTGAATGCCACCGGCGAGGCCATTTTGATACTCACAGCCTCGGCGACGTCAGATATTCAGGATGTCGGGCCGACTGCGTTGAACCAATCGGGTGGGGAAATCACGCGATTTGGTATGCCTGTAGACCCCGGTAACCTGTTGTTTCTTGGGGCGTATGATGGCCGCCCTGTCGTTGGCTTGCCCGGCTGCGCGCGTTCGCCAGCATTGAACGGCGCTGATTGGGTGTTGCAACGGATCGCCTGCGGGATCGACGTTACCAACAAGGACATCGCAAATATGGGTGTTGGGGGATTGTTGAAGGAAATCCCTACGCGCCCGCAACCACGAGGGGGTTCTCTGGATGTTCCTGCGCAGCCGAAAGTCGAGGTGTTATTGCTTGCTGCTGGGGGTTCACGCAGGATGCGCGGCAAGGACAAGTTGCTTGAAATTGCTGACGGAGAACCGTTGTTGCGCAGAACAGCGCGCGCGATGGCGCATGCTCGATTAGAACGTGTACATGTTGTGATGCAGCCAGAAAATACGGAACGTGATGCGGCGCTATTAGGTTTGGATGTTAACCGGATTTCCTCGCCTGCATGGCAAGAAGGCATGGCTGCCTCCATCCGTGCAGGCATGGCCGGACTGTCGCAGGATTGCGATGCAGTGATAATAGCGCTGGCGGACATGCCCGACGTAACTTACGCGCATCTTAACAGCTTGGTGGCAGAATTTAACGTCGCTGAGGCACGGGAAATTTGCCGTGCTGTTACGGCGGACGGCACCCCCGGCTTGCCGGTTCTGTTCGGGCGACGGTTTTTTGAAACTCTGGCAAACTTGCAAGGTGACCGCGGCGCGCGCGATGTTGTTAAGGACGCATCCGAATTTTTGGTTGATGTTCCAACGCTTGGTCAAGCGGCCGTGATTGGCCTCGATACCCCCGAAGCGTGGAATCAATGGCGCATGGATCGTAACCGTTCAGTGTAGCGTTGCTTAACTATAAGCTGGTCACTGCATTGCCTGCCTAGTCAGCGCTTGTCACGGATCATCTGGAAGAAGATTTCAAGACCCGACGTAATAACCGCGGCTTCGATGTTGACTATTTGGTCAAGACAACTGTTAATGCTGCCATAATAAAAATATTAAATGAATCACCAATCACATGGAGGAATACCGTGAACCAATTTCGTTCATTTACTCTAGGGGCCGCAATTGCGTTGGCTGCCGGAGTTACAACCCTACCGGCCGTGGCCGAGACACCTGCAAATATGCTGGTAATCGCCAACCGGATTGACGACATAACAACACTTGACCCAGCGCAATCGTTTGAATTCGCCGGCTCCGATGTTAACCGCAACATCTACAGCAAATTGGTTGGCTTCGACCCTGCCGATCTTACTGGTGGCTACATTCCAGCGCTAGCAGATAGCTGGACGGTTTCCGAAGACGGCATGACCATCACCTTCACAATGCGTGAAGGCGTTACGTTCGAATCTGGCAACGCAGTTACGGCAAAAGACGCCGAATACAGCCTTCGCCGTGCGGTTATGCTGAACAAAACACCATCGTTCATTCTGACACAGTTCGGCTTCACAGCTGACAACGTTGGCGAAACGATTGTGGCTGATGGCAACACCTTGTCGATCACAACAGACCAGCGTTATGCGACGTCGTTCGTACTAAACTGTTTGACTTCAACAATCGGCAGCATCGTCGATTCCAAAGTTGTTATGGAGCACGAAGTTGACGGCGACATGGGCAACGAATGGCTGCGTACAAACACAGCTGGTTCCGGTGCTTATACACTTGGTAGCTGGAAGCCGAATGAATCGGTTACGCTTGTTTCCAACCCTGACTTCTTCCGTGGCGCACCTGCGATGGAACGTGTTGTAGTTCGTAACATTCAGGAAAGTTCAACACAGCGTTTGCTGCTTGAACGCGGCGATATTGACGTAGCCCGTAACCTCAACCCTGAGGACGTAGCTGGTATCACTGGTGCTGACGGCATTGCGGTAGACAGCGAGCTTCGCGGTCGCTTGATGTACATCTCGATGAACCAAAAGAGCGAAATTCTGTCGAACCCGAAAGTTGTAGAGGCTCTTAAGTACCTCATCGATTATGAAGGCATGCAGGACAGCTTCCTTAACGGTCAGTACACTGTGCATCAGGCTTTCTTGCCGCGCACATATCTTGGCGAAATCGCCGACAAGCCGTTCTCGCTGAACCTTGCTAAAGCCAAAGAATTGCTGGCTGAAGCAGGTTACGCAGATGGTTTCGAAATCGGCATCGTTGTTCGTGAAGCACAAGAACGGATCGAAATTGCTCAGTCCATCCAGAACACATTTGGTCAGGCTGGCATCACTGTGAACATCACTGTGGGTACAGGCAAACAGATCCTTGGTGTGTACCGTGCGCGTGAACATGACATCTACGTTGGTGCATGGGGCCCGGATTATCCGGATCCAAACACCAATGCTGGCACATTCGCGTTCAATCCAGTTAATACGGACGAAGCTGGCGCAACTGGCCTTCTGGCATGGCGTAACGCTTGGGATATCCCTGCAATGAGCGAAGCAACACTGGCTGCCGTAGTTGAAAACGACCGCGACACTCGTGCAGCAATGTACGAAGCCCTGCAGCGCGAGCATCAGCAGACTTCCCCATTCGCAGTTATGTTCCAGAAAATCGAACAGACTGGCCGTGGCGCAAACGTTCAGGGCCTAAGCCTTGGCGGCGCGATTACTGCCGTTTCTTACTGGACTGTGACAAAATAAATGGCATTTGCCTCTGATATACTAAAAGGGCGGCGCAAGTCGCCCTTTTACCGAGCGGCCGTTAAAACCGTCAAAACTGTTGCTGCGATTGCGGTCACTATGCTCGGTCTTTTGTTCGTTACGTTTTTCATCGGACGGGTTATGCCCATTGATCCGGTGCTCTCGATCGTTGGCGAACGCGCCAGCCAAGAGATGCGCGACGCCGCTTATGTCGCCCTCGGGTTGGACAAACCACTGATCGTACAGTTTTTCTATTATATTGCCGATATCGTTCAAGGCGATTTCGGTAAATCGCTCCGCACCGGTTTTCCGGTAGCCGATGATATCAAACGTGTTTTCCCCGCCACGATGGAACTGGCCACCCTTGGCACCATCATCGGGGTCTCCATCGGGGTTCCGCTGGGCGTATTGGCGGCCGTGAAACGCGGTTCGTGGATCGATCAAGTTGCCCGTGTTGTGGCCTTGATCGGCTATTCCATGCCCGTTTTCTGGATCGGTCTAATCGCGTTGATGGTCCTTTACGGCAAGCTCGGTTGGGTCGGTGGACCGGGGCGTTTGGATATTTTCTACGAAGACATCATCCCCTCCGTAACCGGTATGATCCTTATCGATTCTGCACTGGCGGGGGATTGGACAATATTCCGCAACGCCATATCGCATATCATCCTGCCAGCTGGCCTTCTGGGCTACTATTCGTTGGCCTATATCAGCCGTATGACCCGCAGTTTCATGCTGGAACAGTTGAATTCCGAATACATCATCACCGCACGCGTTAAAGGCATGTCCGAGGCTGCTGTGATCTGGAAACATGCGTTCGGAAACATCAAAGTTCAACTAATCACAGTGATTGCGCTAAGCTATGCAGGCCTTCTGGAAGGCTCGGTCCTGACCGAGATTATTTTCGCATGGCCCGGCATCGGTTCCTACATTACCACCTCGTTGCTGTCGGCGGATATGAATGCCGTTATGGGCGGCACGGTGGTTGTAGGCTTGGTGTTCGTGCTACTGAATATCTTCTCTGACCTTCTTTACAAATTCTTTGACCCGAGGGCAAAATGAGCCTGACTGAAACCTCATCAAAACCAAGCATCCGTGAATGGTTGCTGACGGATACGCCAACTTCGCGCAAGCACGCTAAAGCGACCGTGATTTACCAAGCGTGGTTGTCGTTCAAGCGCAATCCTATGGCGATGATCGGTCTTGGCATTCTGATATTTCTGGTATTGGTTGCCGCTTTGGCAGCCATTTTGGCCCCACATGATCCGTTCGTCCAAGACCTTGGCGCACGTCTGCAACCACCATTGTCCGAAGGATATATCCTAGGGTCCGACAGCTTGGGCCGCGACATCCTTAGCCGCCTGATTTACGGATCAAGAATCACGCTTTACATCGTGACTCTGGTGACCATTCTTGCGCCTGTCGTTGGCCTGTTTGTCGGCACGATCGCAGGATATGCAGGTGGCTGGACCGACGCAATTCTGATGCGCATTACTGACATCTTCCTTGCGTTCCCACGCCTCGTTCTGGCACTGGCCTTTGTGGCGGCGTTGGGTGCAGGTATCGAAAACGCCGTTCTGGCGATCTCGCTAACCGCATGGCCAGCTTATGCGCGGATTGCACGGGCTGAAACGCTGACAATCCGCAATTCGGACTATATCCACGCGGTCAAGCTGCAAGGTGCAGGGCCGTTGCGGATAATTATCAAACACATCTGGCCGCTGTGCGTTTCGTCCCTCGTCGTACGTGTGACGCTTGATATGGCGGGCATTATTCTGGCCGCTGCCGGCCTCGGCTTTCTTGGCCTTGGCGCACAACCGCCGTCACCTGAATGGGGCGCGATGATTTCCGAAGGACGACGGTTTATTCTGGATCACTGGTGGATCGCCACCATGCCGGGCCTCGCGATTTTTACCGTTTCATTGGCATTTAACCTTCTAGGCGACGGGTTGCGCGACGTGCTGGACCCAAAGGATGGTGCATCATGAGCAACCTTCTAGATGTTGAAAACCTCTGGGTAAGATTCCCCACACGTAGCGGCGTATTTGACGCGGTGCGCGGGATCAATTTTACGCTGGGCCAAGAACGCTTGGGTATTGTGGGCGAGAGTGGTTCCGGTAAGTCCATGACTGGTCGGGCAATCCTGCGCCTGATTCGTTCCCCTGGAATGGTGATCGCCGATAAAATGGACCTTGAAGGCGTGGACCTGATGGGACGCACCGAAAAGGAAATGCGTGACGTGCGCGGCAAGGAAATATCCTTGATTATGCAGGATCCGAAATTTTCGCTGAACCCCGTGATGCGCGTGGGGCACCAGATTTCCGAAGCCTACCGCTTGCACGCCAAAGTCTCCAAATCCGAGGCTAAACGCAAATCTATCGAAATGCTTGAGGCCGTCGCCATCCGCGACCCCGAACGCGTCTATAATATGTACCCGCACGAGGTTTCTGGCGGTATGGGACAACGCATCATGATCGCTATGATGCTGATCCCCAACCCCAAAATCATGATCGCAGACGAGCCCACCTCCGCGCTCGATGTATCTGTGCAAATGCAGGTGTTGGAGATCATGGACAAGTTGGTAAAAGAACGCGGCATGGGGCTGATTTTCATCAGTCACGACCTCAATCTGGTTTCCACCTTCTGTGACCGTGTGTTGATTATGTATGCTGGGCGTGTGGTCGAAACCCTCTCCGCAGACAAGTTGCACGAGGCGCAGCATCCCTATACCCAAGGCCTGTTGAATTCTTTACCGCGCCTAGATGCGCCGAAGGACCGCCTGCAAGTTTTGCAGCGTGACCCAGCATGGGCAAATGAACCGAGTGTAAGCGCATGAATGAAATTAGTATCGAGAACCTGAACGTCTGGTTCGGCGAACATGACGAGCGCGTCGATGCGGTCAAAGGCGCAAACCTGTCCGTCCCAAAGGGCGGCAGCTTCGGGCTTGTGGGCGAGAGTGGATCCGGTAAATCGACAATCCTGCGCGCGATTATGGGGCTTGCCCCGACTTGGAGCGGTCAGATGAACGTTGGCGGCGAAACCCTTGGTGATAAGCGAACCCGCTCCTTTTATCGCAAGGTCCAGATGGTATTTCAGGACCCATACGCCTCGCTTCATCCGCGCCATTCTGTGGACCAAGTTTTAAGCGAAACCCTGTCGTTGCATGGCTTTGACGACATCGAAACCCGCATTGATAAGCTGCTGGATGACGTAGGTCTTGGCCCCTCGTTCCGCTTTCGCTATCCGCACCAATTGTCGGGTGGGCAACGTCAAAGGGTGGCAATCGCGCGTGCGCTGGCGCCTGAACCCGAAGTACTTTTGCTGGACGAACCGACCTCGGCGCTCGATGTGTCTGTGCAAGCTGAAATCCTGAACTTGTTAACCGATTTACGAGCCGCGCACAGCCTGACCTATCTAATGGTCAGTCATGATCTGGCGGTGGTCGGGCACATTTGTTCCGACGTTGCAGTCATGCAATTGGGCGAGGTCGTCGAAAAGCTGACAGTTGAAGACATGCGATCGATGCGTACGCGGCACCCATACACCAAGCACCTTTTGGAAAGTAGCTTGATGGCGGGGTAAGGACTTGAGCCTCAGAAATTGCCGCCTGACACCAGTCGAGAATCGCATCCGGTTCCGCTGGTAAAACCTCTGCCAAACCATCAACAAACGCATCGAGGGCTTGGCGACAACTACCGCCAACGCCAACCAACACGGGCGTTCCGTTTTCTAAAGCCGCGGCGATTGCATCGCAAAATCCCCGTCCTTCGGCTTCTTGCGGACCAAACTTGTTCAGTATGAACATATCGACATCATTCGTGCCAACCCGTTCGGTCACCGCGACAGCCTCTGCGATTGCCGCTGGATTTAACCGACATCCGGTCGACCCTTCACCAAGGGATTGCGTGATGCGTACTGTCCTACCATCGGGCAAAACACGCAAGTCCATATCGCAGTGATGATCCCCCACGGGTTCTGCGTGAAGCACTTTGACTACGCCTGAAAGGCGTATCCCTTCGACCTCCAGTTTAGCCGCCACATTCGAAATTAGCTGGTCGGTTTGCCCCATGATTTTGGAGCTTACAATGGCGATCTTCATGTGATTTCTCGTGTTCTATTGATGACGGGCATCGGTCGTATTTTCTAAACGCAAGCTGATGACTATTGCAAGTACTCTCGGTGATCCATGCAATACGGTGGTCGTATGTGCGATTGCCATTGCTGGCGTACAGGTATAAGCGAACATAAACGAACATAGCGAACTTATGGTCGGCCTGTATGTGAACATCTCGCGTACTAACTCGTGGAGCCAAATTGTGAATCAAGCCAACCCATACGACATAATGATAATCGGCGGCGGCGTTAATGGTTGCGGGATCGCGCGGGACGCGGCGGGCCGTGGTCTAAGCGTGGGTTTGGCCGAGATGAACGACCTAGCCTCGGCTACCTCCTCGGCATCAACCAAATTGTTCCATGGCGGGTTGCGATATTTGGAACACTACAAATTCAGTTTGGTCCGCGAAGCGCTGGTCGAGCGCGAGGTCCTTTTAAAGGCCATGCCTCATATCAGTTGGCCAATGCGCTTCGTTTTGCCAATACACAAAAAAATGCGGCCTTCGTGGTTGATCCGTTTAGGGCTGTTTATGTACGACGGTATGGGAGGGCGAAAAATTCTGCCCGGAACACGGACGGTCAATCTGAAGCATGATATCGTAGGAAGTCCGTTAAAAGCCAAATTCACAAAAGCATTCGAGTATTCGGACTGCTGGGTGCAAGATTCCCGCCTCGTCGTCCTAAACGCCCGTGATGCGGCCGAACGAGGCGCGGATATCTTCACGCGTACCAAGGTTATAAGTGCTGAACGCGAAGGCGATCTTTGGAAAGTCAGTCTTAGCGATGAGAGCGGCGCTCGCGATATTTACGCTAGGGTATTGGTAAACGCCGGCGGTCCGTGGGTGGCGGATATCGTCAAAAATGCAGTGAAACTGGACACCCGCGAAGGGGTGCGTTTGGTGCGCGGCAGCCATATCGTTACTGAAAAACTGTTCGACCATGACCGCGCATATTTCTTTCAGGGCAGCGATAACCGCATTATTTTTGCCATTCCTTTTGAGGATGACTTCACCCTGATTGGTACGACGGATCTAGACCACGAAGGCGACCCCTCCGACCCCGTTTGTACAGAAGAGGAAGCTGATTACCTTCGTAAATTTGCCTCCGAATATTTTGAACGCCCAATCCGGAAGTCAGACATTGTCTGGTCCTACTCCGGTGTTCGCCCGCTTTACGATGAAGGCGCAAGTTCTGCGACCGAAGCGACGCGAGACTACGTTTTAACCCTTCGAAATGACGGCCCGCCGCTTTTGAACGTGTTCGGCGGTAAGATCACCACTTATCGCAAGTTGTCCGAGGCAGCGCTTGCCAAACTGGCTCCGTTCTTCCCCGATGCGCGGGGGGAGTGGACCAAACACGCCCACCTACCGGGCGGGGATTTCCCCGTGGACGGCGTGCAGGACCAGATTGAAGCGTTAATTAAAGCCTTCCCGTTCCTTGACCACTTTTGGGCAGGTCGTCTGGTGCGAACATACGGAACAGACGCGGCGAAATTGCTGGCAGGTGCGACCCGTAAAGAAGACCTAGGCGAGAATTTCGGCGCGACCCTGACCGAAGCCGAAGTGGATTGGTTGAAGGATCATGAATTTGCACAAACCGCGGAGGACATATTGTGGCGACGCACGAAACTGGGCCTTCGCTTAAGTCCGGCAGAAGCAGACTGGCTGGAACAATGCATTTCGAAGCAAAAGGATACTTAGGCGGTTATCGTAACTAAAACCGGCCACCAATTATGGCGGCCGGAAATACTGTTTGGTTGTCGGCGTTACTTCAGGCTTTCGGCCAACCGCATCAACGTAATCAGCTCGCTACGATATCCGAACCGATCTTCACCCTTGCTAGCCAGCGCCAACGCTCGCGCATCGTTGACTTCCCAGTCATGCATCAAGTTGTCACCGCGAAGGATTTGTCCAAAACCAGCGACGGCGGCGGCAAACTGCGCCTCGCCATCAAGCCCTGCATCAGCGTCCGGCATAATCGGCGTCGTGATCAAGTTGCTGAAATTCTCACCCGGATTTTTGTACCGCAGCTTCAGGAAGGCATATTCCCCAGTGTTCAGGCTGCCAACCTCGTCCGTCCCATACCGTAGATCATCAACCATCACAGCGGGTGAGCCAACGGGCGTGATCTCGTAAATCGCCGTGACCGTATGGCCCGCCCCGATTTCACCAGCATCCACCGCATCATTGTTGAAATCCTCGCGATTCAGCGCTCGGGTTTCATAGCCGATAAGGCGGTATTCCGCGATTTCGGCAGGGTTAAACTCCACCTGAATTTTCACGTCTTGCGCGATGGTAAACAACGCCCCGCCGATCTGGTCTACCAGCACCTTCTGCGCTTCGGCCAAAGTATCAATATAGGCCGCTGTGCCGTTCCCGTTCTGCGCCAAGGTCTGCATCAAGGCATCGTTATAATTCCCGCGCCCAAAGCCCAGAACTGAAAGGTAAACGCCGCTTTCGCGCTTGTCTTCAACGTATGCTTTCAGCGCCTCGGGGTCCGAAATTCCGACATTGAAATCGCCATCCGTGGCCAGAATAACTCGACTGGTGGCCTCGTTCCCGTCCGCCATTTCCTCCGCCAACGCATAGGCTTGTTGCAGTCCGGCTTGTCCGGCGGTTGACCCACCCGCGTACAGGTTTTCGAGGCTCGCCAAAATCGTGGTGCTGTCGCTCGCCGCTGTTGGTTCTAAAACCGTTCCGGCGGACCCCGCGTAAGTAACAATCGCCACTTTATCTTCAGGTTGTAGGTTCGCCAGCATCAAGCGGAATGAATTGATCAACAACGGCAGTTTATCACTGTCTTGCATCGATCCCGACGTATCAATCAGAAAAACCAGATTGACCGGAGGACGATCTTCAATCGCTAGTTCATACCCTTTGATACCGATATGCAGCAGCTTGGTGTCAGGGTTCCACGGCGTATCCAATATCGTAACCGAGGTGGTGAACGGAATGTCAGCACGCGCAGGCACGGGATAATTATATGCGAAATAGTTAATCATTTCTTCTGTCCGAATCGCATCGGCAGCGGGCAGCTTACCACCCAAAATCGACGACCGCACAAACGCATAAGACGCCGTATCCACATCAATCGAGAACGTCGAAACCGGATATTCCGACACGACCTGCAGCGGGTTCATATCCGCGCCGGGAAACTTTTCGGTGTTTTGCTGATACAGCGCGGGTGCTTCATACAATTCGTCGGCAACTCCAATCAGCCGAGAAGTGACAATTGGGCTGGGCGCAGCAAGCCCTGTTGCGGCTTCCATCTGCGGCGCAACCATGCTCGCTACCGGAGCATCAGCCATATCTGCTTCCGCAAATTCCAATACGACAACTTCGCCATCGCTCGAAGCGCGTTCACGCGTAAGCGCATCAATCTTCGCCTCGTTAACCGCGAAAACCTCGCCCGTTCCATAATCCGGCGTGTTGTATTGGCCCGTTAGCACAACGGCCAAGGCAATAGTGGCGAAACTGGCGGTTGCCATCATAACTTGGCGGCTTGTCAAAGGTTTTAACATATCAATAATTCCTCGTGAAATCAGCGCCCACCATTGGGTCTGTTCACGAGTAGGACGCGCCGCATCGGCCGATCCTTGGAAGTTTTTTTCAAAAGCCTCCATTCCGGCATCAATCGCACGCTTCTGCGCGGCATCGTCAACTTCTGGTGTCGCCGATTTCATAGCCGCTTTTAACTTGTCGAGTTCGTCGCTCATCACAACATCTCCTCTTGTATGGCGATCTCGCGAAGGATCTTTTTCACTTCGCTCATCCGCCAACTAATAGTCCCTTCAGACAGGTCCAGGACTTTGGCTGCCTCTCGGTGGGTCATATCCTCGCCCAAAACCAAGGCGACGGTTTCGCGTAAATCCTGCGGCATTGCTTTCATCGCGTTGCTCAACCAGTCTAGGTCGGCTTTGGTCTCAATGGCCTCGTCTCGTCGAAGAACTTCGGTTGCGCCCCAACCAGAGGCTTTGTGCCGCGCTGACTGCTTGCGCCGGATTACGTCTCGTGCACCATTGATAACTATTTGGTGCAGCCATGTCGTGAACCGCGCATGGCCCTTGAACGAGGTCAGCTTTTTGGGCAATACAGCACAAATATCTTGCGCCAGATCCTCCGCGTCTTCTCGGTCTCCCAGCACCCGAAATCCGATGCGAAATATGGTCGCGTAATGGCGCTGAAGAAGGCTGCGAAACGCACCTCCATCACCGTCAGCGGCCATTGCCACAAGTCTTTCGTCGCTGGTTTCCATACGCATTATACCCTTTAGACGCCGCAGGATGCGCTATCCTTGGCGAATGTCCAATTAAATTTTACGCAAGCTCTGCCGCTAACAAATCAAACACCATCCGAATGCGTCGGCTTGTATTCAACTCGCGGTGGGCAACCAGCCAGATCGGGAACATTAGCGGCTCTAAATCCGGTAAAACCCGTTCCACCATTGGCTCCACATCCCCGATATTGCCGTCCAGAATGCCGATCCCGACGCCCTGTTTCACCATTTCCCACATGACGGTGTAATTTTCCGCTAGCACCGGAAAGTTCTTCTTTGTCAGGTTCATACCCATCGTATTCAGGCCGTTCATCAACATACCGGTGCTATCAAGATTGATAAATTCAGCATTGCGCAGATCATAGGGCAGCGTTGGCCGTCCAATCCGGTCGAGGTATTCAGGCGAAGCATAAAGCCGTGCCGGAACATCCCGTATTTTCTTGGCGATAAGGTCTGGTTCAGTGGGGCGGAAGTTGCGAATGGCAATATCCGCCTCGCGTCGCCGCAAATCGCTTGGAGAATTGGAAGCAACAACCTCTACCATGATTCCCGGCTCCAGCCGCCGTAATTTTGCAATGATCGGCGGCAGAACAAGCGAGGCATACGTTTCACTTGCCGCAATGCAGATCGAGCCGTCGATCGACTGCGACTGCCCCATCGCCGTTAACGAAACTTTACTGGCCGCATCGCCCATTGCCCGCACATGGTCAAGCAGTTCCAGCCCACTAGGGGTCAGCTTCAAACCCCGCCCGACGCGCTCGAACAGCACGATATCCAACTCCTGCTCTAACCCGTCGACCTGCCGTCCAAGGGTCGGTTGTGCCATGCCAAGCGCGCGCGCCGCTGCTGAGAGGGAGCCTTCCTCGGCCGTGACCAAAAAGGCTCGCGCCTTGTTCCAATCAAATTTTACTGATCTCCAATCCATGCATATCTGCATACCAAACTGACGAAATTGGTCAATTTATATATTTAGTGCGGGCGCGTAGAACGTCCACAAGACGAAAATTTCACACCTAGAACATTACCGCTCGCCGAACGCTAACTCGGCAGACAGTAATGGCTCTATGCCTTTCGAAAGGATACAAAATGGCAACGCCGACAACTTCGCCGCACAGAATTGCGGCTCGTGTATACGGGATATTTTTCCTGCTAGCGTTCCTAAGCTACGGCGCGGGTAGCGGAATTATCGCCAACATCAGTGGCGACCTCAATGCGATCGCAGAGGCCCGGACCACGTTTACCATCGGCATCCTATTGATGGCCATCGTCCACACCTTCGTGAACATCGGTCTAGCCGCGGTGATGCTACCAATTCTGAAACCATTCAATAAAACTGTCACCTACGGATACTTTGCCGCCGCAATCACAGCGACAACCGTAGCGATAATCGGTGCGCTATTCTTAGTGCTTCTCGTACCACTAAGCGGTGCGTATGTGACAACCTCAGATACCGCAAACATTGCAACTTTTGCGATGCTGCTCAACAAAGGTGGTTTTTACGCCTACCAAATCAGCATGACTATCTGGGGCTTAGGCGGCTTGTTGTTCGTTTACGTCCTGCGGAAATCCAGTCTTGTTCCACGCGTATTTCCACTCTGGGGTGCCGCAGGCTACCTGATTTTCATAACCGGAACGACGGCTGAGATGTTTGGCTACCCAATTGGCGTGTTGTTGTCCGCCCCCGGCGGGTTGTTCGAAGTCTGCTTAAGCCTTTGGCTGATTTTCAAGGGTTTCAGCCCTTCCACCAAATTCTGATATTCGAAAGGAAACAAAATGATCACGCAATCTTATGCCCGCACCGCCGGCTTACTATATCTCATCATCGCCGCCTTTGGCGCCTTCTCCATCGGCTACGTCCCGTCGATCATCATCGAAGCTGGTGACGCCGCAACCACAGCAACTAACCTTCGGACACACACAACGCTGTTCAATTTGGGCATCTTTGGCGATGTCGTGGTACTGTTGGTCGAGGTCACCCTGACCGTGATGCTCTACATCATGTTCAAACCGGTCAGCCCGACCCTTTCGCTGATCGCAGGTTGGTCCAGGCTTGCAATGATATTGGTCATGGCCATCAATCTGCTGATCAACATCATGCCCGTCGTCTTGCTAAGCGGCAGCACCTACCTAAGTGCTTTCGAGCCAGCTCAACTACAAGCCGCCGCCCTGGTTTCTTTCGAGGCACACGGTTACGGCGTCTACATCTGGCAATTGTTTTTCGGACCACACCTGCTGGCACTCGGCTACATGATCCTCAAATCCGACCTGTTCCCGAAACTGTTTGGCTGGATGACGCTGATCGGTTCGTTCGGATACACAGTACAGGCGCTGGTGAAGATCATGCACATCGAAAGCTCAATCCTATCCCTCGCCATTATCGGCCTACTGACAATCGTAACCATTGGTGAACTGGCATTTGCACTCTGGTTGCTGATCAAAGGCATCAACCTTCCATCCAAACAGGTGAAATCATGAAAGCTGTCACATACAACACATACGGCGGAACAGATGTACTGGAATTACGGGACATCCCCCGACCCATTCCCGGAAAAGACGAAGTTCTAATCAAGGTTTTCGCCACCACCGTAACCCCAGTTGATACGGCTTTTCGATCTGGAAACCCAAAGATTGCACGCCTTTTCACTGGATTGTTCAAGCCCAAGAAAAACATCCTTGGGACCGAACTGTCCGGCGTAATCGAAAGTATCGGTGCTGAAGTTACTTCCTTCAAACCCGGTGATCGTGTTTTCGCTGCCGCCCCCGACGGGTTTGGTGCCCACGCGCAATACATCACGATGTCGGAGGATGCCGCGATATCCACGATCCCCGAAAACCTAGAGTACGAGGATATCGTCGCAATTTCCAACGGTGGTCTGACCGCACTACCTTTCTTGCGTGATCACGCCAAGCTACAAGCAGGCCAGAAGGTTCTTATTATCGGCGCGGCTGGGTCCATCGGCACCGTCGCCGTCCAACTGGCTGCCGGCTTCGGGGCTGAGGTGACAGGCGTGTGCAGTACTTCGAATACGGAAATGATCCACGCATTTGGTGCCCAACATGTCATCGATTACACAGTTCAGGATTATCGCACTTCCGGCCAGACCTATGATGTGATTTTTGACACCGTCGGTAAAAGCAGCTTCGCCGCGGCACGCGGAAGCTTAACGCCAAAGGGTATTTACCTGACGACAGTTCCCGATTTCGGGGCTGTGATTTCGCCGATGTTGCCGTTTATGCACGGTGGAAAACGAGCTAAGATGGCGGCCACAGGGTTGCGCAAAGATGCCGATAAGATCAAGGATATGAATATTTTGAAAGGCATGATTGCCGATGATGATTTAACAATCGTTATTGATCGCTGCTATCCTTTGGAACTAATCGCAACTGCGCATGAATACGTTGAAACAGGGCACAAACGCGGTAATTTAGTTATCACCGTCGACCATCCAGCGTTGCAGATCTAGATCCGGTGCTTTCGTAATTTCTCATAAAAGGGGAGCGCCTGTTCACACAGGGAGCTTCCCTCGACGGACAACTCGGAAGTAGACGCCGCTGGTTTGGCAAACCCATCGCTTTCCCAAACCGATTTATACCAATGATCTGCCCATGCCCCGTCGTCTTTATGCCCACCTTTTGGCCAGTTCAGCATATTATTTTGGAAGTCCAACCCAATGTGATCACAAATACTTTGCAATACGGTTTCAGGACCCGCTAGAATATCATCGCTATCCACAACGACCGGCATTTCACCAGTTTCCTTAACGATTTGATCGAATATCTCGGCCTGTTGCTTAAATCCGATATCGTCCAAAGTCGGGTTATCCCGTTTGGCATTATAGCTGGCAATAACTTTGGCCGGATCACGGATCAGGAAAATATTGGTCACATGGTTCATCCACTCGCGATTGATCGCGGGCACCATGTGATGAGTCATATGTTTTTGATATAATACAGTCTTACCTTCTGGAATATCGCCTAAGCACCGCGCAGCTACCATTTGCGCATCAGGCTCCCCTGCCGCGAGAATTTCGGCTCGCATCGGGTGGTCTAAACCTGTCAACGCCAGGTAAGCCGCATAGAAAGGCTCGTCCCAAACCGCACAATCATCCCGTGCCCCGAACGAATACATCATCGCAGTTGACAGGTTGCGCGGGCCAGACCACATCGCGATCCGCATCAGGCCACATCCTTGGCAACAAGGTCCTTATACAATTCCCGAATTCGCGTCGTAATCGGCCCCAATTCGCCACTGCCAATTTTGCGCCCGTCCAACTCTGCCACAGGCGTTTGTGCCCCAAACGTGCCCGTCAAAAACGCTTCGTCTGCGCCGTAAGTATCAACCAGCGAATAGTTGCGTTCAAACACCGGAATACCATCCGCGCGACACACATCAATCACCCTCTGTCGCGTAATCCCGTTCATGCAGTAGTCCCCAGTCGAGGTCCAAACCGCGCCCTTCCTGACGATAAAAAAGTTGCAGGCATTCGTCGTATTAACAAACCCGTTAACGTCCAACATCAGCGCCTCGTCAGCATCCGCTTTTTCCGCGGCAATACACGCCAGAATACAGTTCAGCTTGGAATGCGAGTTCAACTTCGGGTCCTGCGTCATCGGCAAACCCCGCATGTGCGGTACGGTCGCCAATCGAATGGGCCGCGGGATCGAGGGTTTGGAATGTTCACAAATAATCACCATCGTCGGCCCGCTGGTTGATAAGGATGGATGCTGGAACGGCTTGTCCTTCACGCCACGCGTAATCATCAGCCGCGCGTGGGTGTCCGCCTGCATTCCGTTGGCCATGCGTGTCGCCTCGAGCGCCGCAATCACCCCAGCCCGATCCATCCCGATGTCCAGATCAATCGCCAGTGATGCCTCGAACAACCTGTCCATATGTTCATCCAAAAACGCCCACTTGCCGTTATACAAGCGCAGCCCCTCCCATATGCCGTCGCCCAGCATAAAACCGCTGTCATAGACCGATACCTTAGCCTCGTCGCGGTGCACAATTTGCCCATTAACATAAATCTGGATGTCCGCATTCCGCGCGTCATCTGATGCCTGATGGGTGGTCACTTGATCGTTCATTTTATCCCTCACTTTGTCCTCAGTGTTAGCGTCAAGCGGTTCCAAAGCAATCCAAATTTGCGAAACAATAACCGATTTACTCAAATAATTTTCACACAAAATATTTCTGTCGTGAAATTCTATTTGATTTTTTCACGAAACATGCGCTCACTACACAAAACAGGCGAAAGGCCATGTGATTCCCATGTTGAAACCGATCCAACAAGAAACCGACCATTCCGCCGCCCTTGGCCGCGACCTGCGCGCACTGCGTAAAGCACGTGGGCTTACGTTAAACGAACTCGCCGTCCGCATTGGCCGCTCCGTCGGTTTCCTAAGCCAGATCGAGCGCGGCCTTTCCGCCCCGTCAATCCGCGATCTTCGAACTCTCGCCAGCGCGTTCGAAGTCCCCGTAAGCTGGTTCTTCCTAACCGACGAGGGCGACGAGGCCGAACGCGAATACATCGTCCGCGCCAACAACCGCCGCGCGCTGGGCACGACCGAGGAAGGCATCATCGAAGAACTCCTCTCCCCTGATCTTGGCGGCAGCTTCGAGATGTTCCGTTCCGCGATCGAACCCCGAACCGAACAGCCAGAATTCGTTTACCGCGAAACCGAAGAAGCCGGATACCTCGTTGCCGGTCAAATCGACCTCTGGATTGAAGACCAAAGATTCAGCCTGACCGCAGGCGACAGCTTTCGTTTTGATCACAAGCCCGTCCGCTGGCACAACACCGGCGACGAACTAGCTGTTATCATCTGGGTGGTCAGCCCTCCAGTTTACTAAAAGGATTGCATTGATGGCCGAACTTCCCTCGACAGCCCGTGTGGTAATTATCGGTGGAGGCGCCGTCGGTACTTCGGCCCTTTATCATCTGGCCAAGGCAGGCTGGACAGATTGCGTGTTGTTGGAAAAGAACGAACTAACTTCGGGCTCCACATGGCACGCAGCAGGAAACGTCCCGACGTTCTCGACTGGCTGGGCAACTATGAACATGCAGCGGTATTCTGCTGAGCTATACAGCGGGCTTGCCGAAACAGTTGATTATCCGATGAATTACCATGTTACCGGCTCCATTCGTTTGGCGCATAGCAAGGAGCGTATGCAGGAGTTTGAACGCGCCAGAGGCATGGGGCGTTATCAGGGTATCGACATTGACATGTGCGATGTTTCCGACCTCAAACGTCTATACCCGTTCCTTGAAACGCACGATCTGGCAGGCGGCTTATACGACCCATATGACGGTGATATCGATCCCTCCCAACTTACGCAGGCATTTGCAAAGGGTGCCCGAGATCTTGGGGCGAAAATCGTCCGTTTTTGTCCTGTCGAGAGCGTGAACCGCGAGAATGACGAATGGGTTTTGACCACTCCTAAAGGTGAAATTCGTGCCGAAATTGTGGTCAATGCTGCTGGGTATCGTGCGCAAGAACTGAGCCGCATGTTTATCCCGTTCGGCGGTCGCGAAGTTCCGATGATGACCATGAGCCACCAGTATTTGCTAACCGACGAAATTCCCGAACTGAAAGAATGGAGCGCTGCTAATGATCAGAAACTGCCACTTCTTCGTGACGTAGACAGCTCCTATTACTTGCGCCAAGAAAAGAACGGCTTGAACCTTGGTCCATACGAGCGGAACTGCAAAGGTCACTGGATGACGGCAGACGATAAAATGCCGGACGATTTTTCTTTCCAACTTTACCCCGATGATCTGGACCGGCTTGAATGGTATGTTGAGGACGCGATGGCGCGTGTCCCAATGCTTGGCAAAGTCGGGATTAACAAGGTCATCAATGGCCCCATCCCCTACACGCCGGATGGCAGCGGCCTAATTGGCCCAATGCCCGGCGTACCAAACGCGTTCGAGGCGTGCGTATTCACCTTTGGTATCGCGCAATCAGGTGGTGCAGGTAAGGTTCTGGCTGAATGGGTGACGGAAGGCGAAACCGAATGGGATATGTGGTCCGTCGATCCCCGTCGTTTCACGGGACATTGTGATCAGGACTACAGTAACAAAAAGGGCATGGAGGTTTACGGATACGAATACGCAATGCACTTCCCGCGCCACGAGTGGCCAGCTGCACGAAACAAAAAGTTATCCCCGCTCCACGACAAAATCGCGGAGTTGGGCGCGCAATTTGGCGCCTATAACGGCTGGGAACGTTCTAACTGGTTCGCGCAAAAGGGCGACGACACGTCCCACGAATCCACTCAGACATGGGATCGTGATGGCCCGTGGCAACAGCGTATTCGCGAAGAATGTCACGCGGTTCGTGATGGTGTCGGCGTATTGGATTTGCCCGGATTTTCGCGGTTTTACCTTCAAGGCGAAGGTGCAGCGGAATACCTGCGCGGTCGTATCACAGGGACGCTTCCCAAAATCAACCGCATGAATTTGGCGTATTTCGCAGACACAAGAGGACGAGTCGTTACGGAAATGTCTATCTTGCGGCATGGTGACGACGATTTCACACTGATTACCGCCGCCGCCGCGCAATGGCATGATTTCGAGGTTCTCAAAGCAAATCTGCCAACCAGAGTTCAACTGCACGACGCAACTGACGAGTATTCCACATTGATCGTCTCGGGGCCGAAATCCCGCGATTTGCTGGGTGGATTGTGCGATGGGGATATGTCGCTTCCGTGGCTAAGCATACAATACGCAAAATTCGGCGATCACCAAACCGCCCTGATCCGTGTTTCCTATGCGGGTGAACTCGGCTGGGAAATACATGCCAAACCCGACGCTATGCCGGAAATTTACGCAGGTCTGCTGGATGGTGGCGCGAAACCTTTCGGCATGTTCGCCCTCGACAGCTTACGTTTGGAAAAGGGGTATCGCGCATGGAAAGGCGACCTGTCGACGGATTATTCTGTGCTGGAATCCGGTCTGGGCAGGTTCTTGAAGCTCGATAAACCTCAAGATTTCCCCGGCAAAGCCGCGCTTCAAAACGAAAAGCAGCGAGGCGTTAAAAAACGGTTCGTAACCCTGATAATCGAGGCCGGAAAATCCGATGCCCCTTACATGTCCACCCTTTGGCACGACGGCAAAGTCGTTGGTGAGACGACGTCGGGGGGCTGGGGTCATCGCATCGACAAGTCCATCGCACTCGGCATGTTGCGGGCTGATTTAACCGAACCCTTCACAGAAATCGAAGTCGAAATATACGGCGAGCGGTGCAAAGCCACCGTCCAGCCCGACCAACCCCTTTGGGATCCGAAAAACGAAAGATTACGATCATGAATAAACCCCTTCCGTCACACGCGCGCGCTGTTGTAATTGGTGGCGGCGTCGCGGGTGCCTCGGTGGCGTACCACTTGGCAAAGCTCGGCTGGAAAGACGTGATCCTGTTGGAGCGCAAGCAGCTGACCAGCGGCAC
This sequence comes from Rhodobacterales bacterium 52_120_T64, assembly GCA_002162875.1. Taxonomy (GTDB): domain Bacteria; phylum Pseudomonadota; class Alphaproteobacteria; order Rhodobacterales; family Rhodobacteraceae; genus NORP23. The sequence goes on from MABA01000008.1 coordinate 86,993, forward strand.
TACTTGGCATGCGGCGGGCTTAATCGGCCAACTTCGCGCCAGTTCCAACATGACCCGTTTGGCGAAATATACGCAGGAATTGTACTTCGATCTGGAGGCCGAAACCGGAGTCGCGACAGGCATCAAACGCAACGGTTCCATCAGCGTGGCCCTGACCGAAGAACGCCGCGAGGAACTTTACCGAGGTGCCTCCATGGCGCGCGCGTTTGGCGTTGAAGTCGAGGAAATCTCGCCCGAAGAAGCCAAGAACCGCTACCCGCATTTGAATATCGATGACGTGGTTGGTGCGGTTTATCTGCCCAAAGACGGGCAGGGCGACCCTGCCAACATCACCCACGCGATGGCAAAAGGCGCGCGGCAAAGGGGCGTGCAGATTTTCGAGAACGTCAAGGTTATCGACATCAAAACCGAGGGTGGCCGCATCACTGGCGTTACCGCCGAACAGGACGGCGAAACCACACACATCACCTGCGATCACGTGGTTAACTGCGCCGGAATGTGGGCACAAAAAGTCGGCGACATGGTCGGCGCGGCGATTCCGCTGCACGCCTGCGAACATTTCTACATCGTCACCGAAGGCATCAAGGACTTGGGCAAACTCCCTGTTCTACGGGTGCCGGATGAATGCGCGTATTACAAAGAAGACGCCGGTAAAATTCTTCTGGGTGCGTTCGAGCCCGTGGCTAAACCTTGGGGTATGGACGGGATTTCCGAAGATTTCGAATTTGACCAGCTTCCCGAAGATTTCGACCATTTCGAACCCATTTTGGAGAAAGCCGTTGAGCGTATGCCGCTGTTGGCTGAGGCTGGCATTCACACGTTTTTCAACGGACCTGAAAGTTTCACGCCCGATGATCGTTACTACCTCGGCGAGACACCAGAGGTGCAGAACTTCTGGGTGTGTTGTGGGTTCAATTCCGTCGGAATCCAGTCCGCTGGTGGGGCTGGCATGGCACTGGCGCAATGGATGGAAGACGGCGCGTCCCCCTTCGATCTGTGGGATGTGGACATCCGTCGCGTGCAGCCCTTCCAGAACAACCGCGCGTATCTGAAAGAACGTGTTAGCGAAAGCCTCGGCCTGTTGTACGCCGATCACTATCCTTATCGCCAACCTGTAACTTCACGTGGCATCCGGCGCTCGCCCATCCATGAGCACCTGAAAAAGCGTGGCGCTGTATTTGGTGAAAGCAGCGGTTGGGAACGCGCCAACTGGTTTGCGGATGAGGGCCAGACGCCCGAATACGAATACTCGTGGAAACGTCAGAACTGGTTCGAAAACGCCAAGCGAGAACACATGGCAATCCGGACCAGAGTCGGCCTGTTTGACATGACCAGTTTCGGCAAAATTCGCGTCGAGGGCCGCGATGCTTGCACCTTCCTTCAGCGGCTTTGCGCCAACCAGATGGATGTTGAAAACGGCAAAATCGCCTATACCCAAATGCTGAACGAGCGAGGCGGGATTGAATCCGATCTAACGGTGACGCGCCTATCCGACACCGCTTATTTGCTGGTCGTACCGGGCGGAACTTTGCAACGCGACCTTGCTTGGCTGCGCCGCCATCTTGGCGATGAATTCGTCGTGATCACTGACGTAACCGCCGGCGAAGCTGTGTTTGCCGTCATGGGGCCAAAATCCCGCGAGTTGCTACAAATAGTCAGCCCGAACGATTTTTCAAACGAGGCTCACCCCTTCGGCACCATGCGTAATATCGAGATTGGTATGGGCATGGCCCGTGCGCATCGCGTGACGTATGTGGGCGAATTGGGTTGGGAAATATACGTTTCATCCGATCAAGCGGCCCATGTGTTCGAGGCCTTGGAAAAGGCAGGCGAAGAGGTTGGTTTGAAACTTTGTGGTTTGCACGTGCTCGATAGTTGTCGGATCGAAAAGGCCTACCGACATTTCGGTCATGACATCACAGACGAAGATCACGTGGTCGAGGCGGGTTTAGGTTTTGCGGTCAAGGCGGACAAAGGTGAATTCATTGGCCGTGATGCGGTGTTGGCGAAACGTAAGAACGGGTTGGAAAAACGGTTTTTGCAATTCCAGCTGAATGATCCAGAACCGCTGCTGTACCACAATGAACCCATTCTACGGGACGGTGTTATCGTCGGGCATTTATCGTCCGGCAACTACGGCCACTACCTAGGTGCGGCTATCGGGCTTGGGTATGTTCCGTGCAAAGGCGAGACAGCAGCGCAGGTTCTGACCTCCACCTATGAAATCGAAATTGCCGGCAAAAGGTTCGGCGCAATTGCCAGCCTGAAACCGCTCTACGATCCTAAATCCGAACGTGTAAAGGAGTAACATATGAGCAGAAGATCAGGGGGGCGCAGCGCCCGTCACGCCATGCGTGCCGCACCATTAGCCGAAGACATCCGCCCCATCCGTGCCGGAATGGAAGGTGGCTGTTACACTCCGCTTTCGGATGAGGATATCGCACAAGTTCACGAGGCTGCGCTGGAAATCCTCTGTGACATAGGTTTCAAAGACGCAACGGAAGGCTGCATCGCCGCCTGTACCGCCGTCGGTGCGACCTATAAAGGCGGGCGGTTATTTTTCCCCCGTGAACTGGTGCTTGAAACCATTAAAAACGCCAACCGCGATTTTGCTTTGTGCGGTCAGGACCCGAAACATGATGTGCGGCCGCAAGGAGCCAAAGTGCATTTCGGCACGGCAGGCGCTGCGGTGCATATTGTCGATGTCGAAAAGAACGAGTACCGCGAGAGTCTGCTGCAAGATCTTTATGATGCGGCGCGCATTGTGGACCAGCAGGACAATATCCACTTTTTCCAACGCCCTATGGTGCCCCGCGACATGACTTCCGAGTTGGAGCTGGACATAAATACCCTTTATGCCAGCCTTTCAGGTACCACAAAACACGTCGGCACAAGCATAACGCTGGTCGAAAACTGCAAACCGTTTGTCGATATGATTTATTCTATTGCGGGCGGTGAAGAAGCGTTTCGTGCCCGTCCGTTCGTGTCGGTTTCGGCAACTTTCGTTGTTCCGCCTCTGCGCTTTGCGACTGAAGCACTGGATGTGATTGGCGAGATGGTCAAAGCCGGGGTTCCCATTTTGCTTTTGTCTGCGGGGCAAGCAGGTGCAACATCACCCGCGGCGTTGGCTGGATCGGTGGTGCAATCAATTGCCGAAGTTCTGGCGGGTCTGGTGTATATCAACGCCTTAGCTCCGGGGCATCCGGCGATATTCGGACCATGGCCGTTTGTGTCAGACCTGCGTACCGGCGCTATGTCCGGTGGTTCCGGCGAACAATCGTTGCTGATCGCGGCTGTGACCCAGATGGCCAACCACTATGATTTTCCATGCGGTGTGCCTGCCGGTATGACCGATGCCAAAATGCCGGATATCCAGTCGGGGTATGAAAAAGGCATAACCACGGTGATGGCCGGTCTGGCCGGTGGCAACTTGATATACGAAGCTGCGGGAATGCACGGTTCGTTACTGGGGTTTTGCTTGGAAAGCCTGATCGTCGATAATGATATTCTGGGTCAGTCATTACGCTGCGTGCGCGGGATTGAGGTGAATAAGGATACCCTGTCGCTCGAAACAATCCGCGAAGTCATCGGTGGGCCAGAGCATTTTCTGGGACAGCCCCAGACGCTGGATTTGATGCAGAAAGAATATATTTATCCGAAAATCGGTGACCGCTCGACTCCTAAAGAATGGGAGGAGTTGCAGAAACCCGAAATGGTCGCCAAGGCCATTGCTGAAAAACGCCGGATACTGGACGAATATTTCCCGTCTCACATTTCGCCTGAACTGGACGCCGAGCTTCGCCTAAAATTTGACATCAAACTACCACGCGAACGGATGCTTCGAACGCACTAGGTGAAAATCGATGTCAGAAGATGAAAATTTCCGTGACCCCGCAAAATCACGGGCCCCGTTTATTACGCGCTAATTGGCTTTCTTCTTACCCCAAGGCAGCGGCGCAACGGGGATGCCGTCATCTATCAACGATTTGGCATCCTCGATTTTCGCTTCGCCATAAATCAGACGTTCGGGGGCGTCGCCGTCGTGAATCGCGCGTGCTTCGGCGGCGAAATTTGTACCTACATTGTCGGCATTGTCTTCTATCTTTTTCCGCAGCACTCTAACCGCCTGTTCTGCAGGCGAGGCCGGGGCGCTTAACGGGTGGTCGCCTATAACAACACGCGGGGCCATGATTGCCTTTTCCACTTCGGCATCCCCGCAAACTGCGCAAGACAACATTCTGGTGGCCAAAAGCTTGTCAAAATCCGCACCGGAGCCGAACCAGGATTCGAACCGGTGCCCTTTGGCGCATTTTAAATCGTAACGTATCATTTAGTTCCCTTTGGTTTCCGGCATTACATATATATAGCGGAAGTGAATACAATCCTAATCTTGTGATTCGCCGTGAGGGAAAGCACATGAGCGCACGTCTTTGGCCCTATATCCTGCTTGGCTCTATTTCGGGGGGCGTCGCGACAAGTTTAGCCGTGTTGAGGGAGCCGTTCTGGATTATCTTTATTTCGGTTCTGGCGCTAATCGTTGTCTTCGCTCTAGTACAAGAAGCTATGCGCGATCCTGTTGAAGAAGGGGACGTGGGCGAAATAGAACCAACTAAACCCATGCCCACCGGTTTTGGCCGCGCAATGTTGGAACAAATGCCGATACCACTGTTGGTGATCTCGCGCAGAGGACGGGTCGTTTATGGAAACCGCGCCGTAAAAGAGATCTTACCGAATCTAAAAGCCGGTCTCCACTTCGCCAGCCTACTGCGTGTGCCAGTTTTCGTTGACGCCGTTAATGCGGCATTGAACGAGGGCGAAAATAGTAAAGTTTCCTTCACCACCGCGTTGCCACACGAGCGGTATTACGAGGCCAGCATTGGCTTGATGCCCGCAGGCAGTGATTTTGGCGATAAGGTGCAGGCGATTGTGCAGATCGAGGACCGAACACAGGATCAACGGGTCGAAAAGATGCGTAGCGATTTTGTCGCCAATGCCAGCCACGAACTACGAACGCCGCTTGCCTCCATCCTCGGGTATATTGAGACATTGCAGGGTCATGCCAAGGATGATCCGGCGGCGCGTGAAGAATTTCTAAAAATTATGGACAAACAGGCGACGCGGATGCAGCGCTTGGTTAACGATTTGATGTCGTTAAGCCGGATCGAATTGAACGAGCATATCAAACCATGCGACCCTTGTGCACTGAACGAACTGGTGCTTGAAGCGGTCTCGGCCTTGCTACCACTTCAGAAGAAATACGATGTGGGGCTGGAAACGGCATTAACCGGTGATCCGGAGGTGGCGGCGGACCGTGATCAGCTGAACCAAGTGCTGGTAAACTTGATAGACAACGCGATGAAATATGGCGGCAGTGGTACAGTGGTGAAGGTTTTCACAGCACCTGCAGACCTGCGCTATGCGAATATGGTCGGGATCACAGTTGCAGACCAGGGCGCAGGGATTGGTTCTGAACACCTGCACCGGTTGACCGAACGTTTCTATCGTGTGAACGCCAAGCAAAGCCGCAACAAAGGCGGCACGGGGTTGGGACTGGCCATCGTCAAGCACATCGTTAATCGGCACAATGGGGAATTGCAGATAGAATCAACGTTGGGAAGAGGCAGCGAATTTACAGTCTGGTTGCCCGAAACGTATGCAAACGGCCATTGATGCCGTATTAGTGCTACACCCTGCAACGGATTCGGTAATTTCCCACGCTGTCATAAAACTGTCACAGAACTGCAATAAATATGTCTGCGAAGCCGCCTAGGTAGGGCATATCCCGCGCACTTGGCGTTGGTGTTTGAAAATCGGAGAGACCCCGTGAAACTATTTACTATTCTTGCCGTAGCATCCATTGCTGCTACCTCCGCCAGCGCGCGTGACCAGATCCGCATCGTTGGCTCGTCCACCGTATTCCCTTTCTCGACAGCTGTAGCCGAGCAATTCGGCAAAACCACAGATTTCGCGACACCGGTCGTTGAATCAACTGGCTCCGGCGGGGGAATGAAGTTGTTTTGTTCTGGTGTTGGTGTTGAACACCCTGACATGACGAACGCCTCGCGCCGCATGAAGGCGAAGGAATTCAAGCTGTGCCAAGACAACGGCGTAACCGAAGTTGTTGAATCTGTCATCGGTTATGACGGCATCGTTATCGCCAACGCACTCAGTGGCCCGACCTTTGCGCTTACGCTTGAGCAGATCGTTATTGCACTGGCCGCAGATGGCCCAATGCCATCGACATGGGATCAAGTTGATCCATCGCTTCCAGCGATTGCGATCGAAGTGCTTGGTCCGCCACCATCTTCCGGCACACGCGATGCGTTCGAAGAGCTGGTGATGCACGAGGGTTGCGAGCTGACCGAATTGGTTGCGTGCGAAGGCATTTCCATCCGCGAAGATGGTGTATTCGTTGAAGCTGGCGAAAACGACAATCTGATCGTATCGAAGCTGGAAGCAAATCCGAATGCGCTGGGCGTGTTTGGTTTCTCTTTCCTTGACCAGAATTCCGATGTTATCAAAGGTGCTGCGATTGACGGTGTAGAGCCAACCTTCGACAATATCGCTGATGGCGAATACGAAATCTCGCGTTCGCTTTATTACTACATCAAAGTCGCCCACATCGACGTGATCCCCGGCATTGCAGAATACGCTGCCGAGTTTTCAAGCGAAGCCGCGGCTGGCGAAGAAGGCTATCTGACCGACAAAGGCTTGATCCCGCTTTTCGAGGATGAATTTGAACAAAACTCCGACCGCGTGAATGGTTTGGATCTGATGACAGGTGACGAATGGAACTAACTTTGCGTATAGGGGCTTCCGAATGCTAGCCCTTACCGCCTTGTTGATTGTTGGTCTCGCGATAGGGTTTTTCATCCTGTCGCGGGCCAAAGCAATTTCAGCCAGCCAAGGTGTTCTGGCCAACCTTCACTCGCGACCGAGTTACCACGGTACCTATGTGATGCTGTGGGCGATGATCGTCGGATTGGCGTTACTGCTGGCGTTGGCGCTGGGTTGGAATGCGTATCTGCATGCGAAGTTTATTGCTGACATTCGTGCGGTTTTGCCGGATGCACGAGACATCCAGATCAATCTGGTTTTGTCAGATGCCATGGCGATTGCGGCAGGACAGGTGAGCTCGAAGATCGACCCGTTGCGCGAGGCTACAGCGGTAAGTTTTGCTCGGGCGGATGCTGTGCGTATTTGGGCAACAGTCGCGATCTCGCTTGGTGGGGCGTTTATTGCAGGCGTAGTTGGCATGCGCAATATTTCGGCTGATTGGCGGGCGCGAAACCGGTCTGAACGGATCATTCGCGGCATCCTATGGGCCTCGGCTGCGGTGGCGGTACTGACGACGCTGGGCATCGTTCTGTCGCTGATATTCGAGACGTTCAATTTCTTCGCCAGCATCGGTTGGCGCGTAGACAAATTCCTGTTCGGCACAAGATGGAGCCCACTTTCCGGCGTACACGACGGCCAGATGGACATGGATAAAGTCGGTGCCGTGCCATTGTTTGCCGGTACACTGATGATAACCGGAATCGCGATGCTGGTGGCTGTGCCCATCGGGTTGTTCGCGGCGATCTATCTGTCGGATTTCGCATCCCCTAAAGTACGGGCATGGGCCAAGCCGATGTTGGAAGTTTTGGCCGGCATTCCGACAGTGGTTTACGGATTTTTCGCGGCGATCACCGTGGCGCCTTTCATTCGCAACACGGGCGAGGCACTCGGCCTTTCGGTCGCATCCGAGAGCGCATTGGCGGCGGGGATTGTGATGGGGATTATGATTATCCCGTTCATCAGTTCGCTGTCCGATGATGTGATCAACGCGGTGCCACAAAGTTTACGTGACGGGTCTTACGGTCTGGGCGCAACCAAGGCTGAAACGATACGGCAGGTTGTTTTGCCTGCGGCCTTGCCGGGCATTGTTTCGGCGGTATTGTTGGGGGTTTCCCGCGCAATTGGTGAGACGATGATCGTGGTGATGGCCGCTGGCCAAGGCGCGAACCTTACGGCGAATCCGTTGGAAGCCGTAACAACCGTAACTGTACAAATCGTAATGCTGATCACTGGCGACACCGAGGCATCAACTGCCGCTGGTCCTGCCTTCACATTGGCATTCACACTATTCTGCATCACGCTGGCGCTTAACATTCTAGCCCTGCGCTTCGTGCGGAAATACCGGGAGAAATATGACTGATGGTTAGCATGACCGAACTGTCTAAAATTCATAACTCGCCGGAATCTGCTGCGCGTTTGAAAAAACGTCGCGCGGCAGAATGGCGGCTGAAGGCTTACGGCATCTTGGCTATTGTGTTGGCCGGTGCTGCATTGATTACGTTGATGTGGTCCGTGGTCAGCAAGGCCTCTGGTGCGTTTACCGAAAGCTATATTTCGTTGCCGGTTTACCTGGAGGCGGACGAGATTGACCCTGACAACACAGGCGACCCAACGATTATTGGACGCGCGAACTATGGTGGCTTGTCCAAAGACGCGTTGAAGGCGGCGTTTCCATTCGTGAAATCACGCGGCGACAAGCGGGAGATGTATGACATCATCAGCGGCGGCGCAGCGTTCGAGTTGCGCGAACTGGCAATGACGACGCCGTCGGTTGTCGGGCAAACCTTAGACTTCCGGTTTTTGGCGTCGGACATCGCGGACCTTTATTTGAAGGGCTCGTATGGCGAGCTGATAGAGCAAAACGCTGGCGGTAACCTGACTGTTGAAAGCAGTGGCAAAACAGCGGTTGTGAACTCCTCGGCCGCAGATTTCGCGTTCGTTATGGCGCGCCTAAAGGAAGATTTGCGGGGCAAGGCGGCGTTTAACCGTGACCAAGCAGCGCTGCAAGAAAATGGCCGTGCGGTGTTTGTGGAACGTGGTGATTTGGTTGAGGCCGCCAAGCGTGAAGCTGAACGGGATCGGTTGATTGCATTGGCGATCGAGTTGGAGGCACGGGCCGCACAGGACGGCGGGACCGAAGTTTTAGACAAAAGCTCCCCTTCCGTGCTGGTACGAATGGGTGAAACCTGGGTGAAACTGACGGCTGTTTCGGCAACTGGTGGTGAGGGCGATGTTATTGGCACACTCCGCAACGTCAAATTGGCGACGGGTGACTGGCAGGTTTACTCGCAAGATTTGCCCGAAGCTTCGCGTAAGGTGTCTGATTTACAGATCGTTTTGATCGAGAACTTGCGTAGTGCAGGTGTTGTCGAAACCGTCTTTAACACGCGATTCTTCACAGCGGGTGACAGCCGAGAGCCTGAGTTGGCAGGCATCTGGGGCGCGGCTGTCGGGTCGTTCTGGACGATGCTGGTGACAATCCTGCTGGCATTCCCGATCGGAGTTATGGCGGCGGTCTACCTTGAAGAATTTGCCAAGAAAAACCTGATGAACACGTTTATCGAGGTGAACATTAACAACCTAGCGGCTGTGCCTTCGATCGTTTACGGGCTTTTGGGGTTGGCCGTGTTCCTTGGCTTCTTTGGTGTGCCTAGGTCGGCGCCTTTGGCCGGTGGTATCGTGCTGGCAGTTATGACTTTGCCAACAATCATCATCGCGTCTCGTGCAGCGATGGCAGCGGTTCCGCCCTCCATCAGGGATGCTGCACTGGGGATTGGTGCCTCCAAATTGCAAACAGCGTTTCATCATGTTTTGCCGCTGTCGATGCCCGGAATTTTGACCGGAACGATTATCGGTATGGCGCGCGCGCTGGGCGAAACTGCGCCGTTGATTATGATCGGCATGGTCGCGTTCATCGTTGATGTGCCAACAGGCATAACGGACAGCGCGACGGTTTTGCCGGTGCAGATTTACCGTTGGTCGGATTTCCCTGAACGGGCGTTCGAAGCACGGACTTCGGCAGCGATTTTGGTATTGTTGGTGTTTTTGGTTTTGATGAACGGGCTAGCCGTATTCCTTCGGAAACGGTTCGAGCGGCGGTGGTAGAAAAGATGAGTGATATGACAGATACAGTTAAAATTTCGACCAAGAATGTCGATGTGTTCTACGGCGACAACCACGCGATCAACGATGTGTCGGTGGATATTCTACATAACACGGTAACGGCGTTTATCGGCCCTTCGGGTTGCGGAAAATCGACGTTCCTGCGGTGTTTGAACCGCATGAACGATACGATTGATTCCTGCAAGATCACAGGGGATCTGCTGATGGATGGCGAAGACATCTACGCCAAATCCGTGGATCCGGTACAGCTTCGTGCGAAAGTCGGTATGGTGTTTCAAAAACCAAACCCTTTCCCGAAGTCGATCTTTGACAATGTTGCTTACGGACCGCGTATTCACGGGCTGGTGGGGAACAAAACCGACCTCGAAGAGGTGGTTGAAAAGTCTCTTCGCCGTGCCGCGATCTGGAAAGAGGTCAAGGACCGCTTGCACGCGCCCGGCACCAGCCTTTCTGGTGGACAGCAGCAGCGATTGTGCATTGCACGGGCGATTGCGACCGCGCCGGAAGTTTTGTTGATGGACGAGCCAGCCTCGGCACTTGATCCAATTGCAACAGCGCAGATCGAAGAGTTGATCGACGAATTGCGGCACAACTATTCCGTTGTGATCGTGACTCACTCGATGCAGCAGGCGGCACGTGTTTCGCAAAAGACAGCATTTTTTCATCTGGGCGATATGGTGGAATACGGCGATACGTCGACGATTTTCACCAATCCGGTTGACCAGCGTACACAAGATTACATTACCGGCCGGTTCGGTTAAGGGGGAAATTATGACTAAAGGACGCCATATTGTATCCGCATTCGACGATGATCTGATCACCGTTCAGGCGAAGATATCCGAAATGGGCGGGCTGGTAGAAGTCTTGCTTAGCGAGGCTTTGGAAGCCCTGAAAAACCGAGATGCGGAATTGGCGCAGGCGGTTATTCTTAAAGATAAACAAATGGATGCGATGGAAATAGGGCTGGAAGAGCTCGCCACCCAGATCATCGCGCTACGCCAGCCGATGGCACAGGATTTGCGGGTTTTATTATCCGCAATCAAAATTGCCTCGACGCTAGAACGCATCGGTGATCTGGCTAAAAACATAGCGCGGCGTGCCATTTATTTGTCCGAAGCCAAGCCTGTCAAGATATCGCATTCCATCGTGCATATGGGGCAGGAAACACTGCGGCAGTTGTCGGAAGTTCTGGACGCGCATTCGCAGCGCAATGCCGAATTGGCGGTGGATATCTGGAACCGGGACGTTGAAATTGACGAGATGTATAACGCCATTTTCCGCGAAGTTGTGACCTATATGATGGAAGACAGCCGTATGATCGGGTTGGGCTCGCAACTGTTGTTTGTGGCCAAGAATCTGGAGCGGATCGGGGACCACACCACGCATATTTCAGAAATGATATACTATGTGGTGAAGGGGGAACCGCTGGGCGATGATCGACCAAAGGGTGAACCCATCGGGTTGGGCGTTTCGCCGTTTTAGGGGGCAAGGATGAGCATTAAAGTTCTAGTTGTCGAAGATGAAGACGCTATTAGCCATTTATTGAAGTACAACCTGACCGCCGAGGGGTTCGAGGTTACAGTAGTCGACGATGGTGACGAGGCGTTGATGGTTGCGGACGATTTTCAGCCGGACATTATTCTGCTCGACTGGATGTTACCGAACGTATCCGGCATCGAGATTTGCCGACAATTGCGGGCGCGCGCAGAGACACGGGAAATTCCGGTTATCATGCTGACCGCGCGTGCGGAGGAAGAGGATCGCCTTCGCGGGTTTGAAAAGGGCGCAGATGACTATGTGACCAAACCTTTCTCGATGAAGGAGCTGGTGGCGCGGATACAGGCGGTGTTGCGCCGGGCGAATCCAGCAGCGGCAGCAAATTTGGTAACGTTTGGCGATATCGCCTTGGACCGTGAAACCATGCGCGTAACACGAAGTGAGGCAAACGTGACGCTTGGTCCGACAGAGTTCCGCCTGTTAGAGACTCTGATAAAGCGGCCCGGTCGAGTTTATAGCCGCGAGCAGTTGTTGGACCGTGTTTGGGGGCAGGACATTTACGTGGAAGCCCGCACAGTGGATGTACATATCGGTCGGCTACGCAAGGCTTTGAATAAAGGTGGATTGGTTGACCCGATCCGCACAGTGCGGGCCTCGGGGTATGCGCTGGACGAGACGTATACAGGATAGCATTGGCACGAAAAAGGAGGCGTTCGGATGAAATCTGCACCTTTTGGTGTTTTTGATGCTCGGGAAGTTCAAATAGAACCTGATTTCGGCGATCCGGTTTAAAGATCACCCTTTGCTGACCGAGGACAGATTTACCGCGCTAAAAGCCCATTCCTAAGCTGTTGCTTGCAAATGCCGGATTATAGTCGGTGCAACGAATGAGCAGTTTAGTGTCGTAGTGTTGCGTAGAATTGCAACGGGTATTCAAAATACTTTGGCGCGGTAAACCTACGGTTTGTTAATCCGCCTCGCTCAGTATCGTATACGCGGGAATGGTTAAATAATTGGTGTATGACAACCTACCGATTACCATACACCGCCTCGATCGGCGTGCCAGTTGCCAGACCGACTGCGGTGTATCTCCCTTGTTTCATCTATCAGCGATACATTTAGCCAACGATGCTTTGCAACGGATGAACCTCGATCTCGCTTTCAGTACGCCCTTTCATGGCGCGCGAGGCGGCGCGACAGCCTGCTGCGGTCGTATAATACGGGATCCGGTCGTATAACGCCACGGAGCGAATTTCGCGTGAATCTTCAATGGATTGCACACCCTCGGTCGTGTTGAACACCAATTGGATGCCGCCGTCTTTCATCACATCTACGATGTTTGGACGGCCTTCATATACCTTGTTAACCACATCCGACATAATGCCGTTGGAGGCTAGATATTCTGCTGTACCGCGTGTGGCGACGATCTTGAATCCCAGATCGGATACGTTGCGCGCCGCCTCCAGAATCATGTCGCCCTTGTCGGAATCCTTGATGGAAACGAACGCGTTACCCTCGACTGGGAAATCTACACCGGCCCCCATTTGCGATTTCAGGAAGGCCCGGGAGAAAGTTTTATCCAGACCCATCACCTCGCCAGTGGAGCGCATCTCGGGGCCAAGCAAAGTATCGACACCGGGGAAGCGGTTGAAGGGCAGAACCGCTTCTTTTACCGCGTAATATGGGATGTTCGGGTCTACCAAGTCGAAGTTCGACAGCGGCTCGCCAGCCATGATGCGTGCGGCGATGGAGGCGATCGGCGACCCCGTCGCTTTGGCCACGAACGGCACGGTGCGGCTGGCGCGCGGGTTGACTTCGAGGACGAAGATCACGCCGTCTTTGATTGCGAATTGCACGTTCATCAGGCCGACGACGTTCAGGCCAATGGCCATTGCTTCGGTCTGGCGTTTGAGTTCGGCAATCGTGTCTGCGTCCAGTGAATATGGTGGCAGCGAACAAGCACTGTCACCAGAGTGCACGCCAGCTTCCTCGATGTGTTCCATGATGCCTGCGACGTGGACGTTCTTGCCATCACACAGCGCGTCAACGTCAACTTCGATCGCACCCGTTAGATAGCTGTCGAGCAGCACAGGGTTATCGCCCGAAAGGCTGATCGCCGCGTTGATGTAGCGTGTTAGCTGTGCGTCGTCGCGCACGATTTCCATGCCGCGGCCACCTAGAACATAGGAGGGGCGGATGACCAGCGGATAGCCGACATCTTTGGCGATTTCAAACGCTTGTTCAGGGCTGGAGGCGAGGCCGTTGTACGGCTGCTTCAAGTCCAGATCGTGCAGCAATTGCTGGAAGCGTTCGCGGTCTTCGGCAAGGTCAATCGCGTCTGGCGAGGTGCCGAGGATCGGGATGCCTTCTGCCTCTAGTGCGTTTGCCAGTTTCAGCGGGGTCTGGCCACCGAATTGCACGATAACACCGTGAAGCGTGCCATTTCCTTGTTCCACCCGCAAGATTTCCAAAACGGATTCCAGTGTCAGCGGCTCAAAATACAGGCGGTCGGATGTGTCATAGTCGGTCGAAACCGTTTCAGGATTACAGTTGATCATGATGGTTTCATAATCAGCCGCGGTCAGCGCGTAACAGGCGTGGCAACAGCAGTAATCGAACTCGATCCCTTGGCCGATACGGTTGGGGCCACCGCCTAGGATAACAACTTTCTTCCGATCTGAGGGGCGTGCCTCACATTCCACAGTGCCCATCGCGTCGGCCTCGTAGGTCGAATACATATAAGGCGTCTGCGCTTCGAATTCAGCGGCGCAGGTGTCGATGCGTTTGAAACAGGCTTTGACATTCATCGCGAGGCGGGAATGGCGCACACCTGTTTCGGTGTTTTTGGTCAGCGTGGCGAGCCGCGCATCCGAGAAGCCCATCATCTTAATGCGGCGCATTTCGACCGCATTAGTTGGTAAACCATTTTCGCGAAGAAGAGCCTCTTCGTCGACGATTTCTTTAATGCGCTCAAGGAACCACGGGTCGAATTTGGTGTGCGTGTGGATGTCTTCAAGCGACATGCCTTCGCGCATGGCTTGGGCGATTAGCAGCATCCGGTCAGGCGTTTGCTTGGAAATAGCCGCGATGATCGCGGCCTCGCCTTCGCCCTCGATTTCCATTTCGTCGAAGCCGGTCAGGCCGGTTTCAAGCGACGCCAGTGCTTTTTGCAGGCTTTCGTGGATGGTCCGGCCAATGGCCATCGCCTCGCCCACGGATTTCATCGCGGTGCCGAGGATTGGTTCTGCGCCCGGGAATTTCTCGAATGTGAAGCGCGGGATTTTGGTGACTACATAGTCGATTGTCGGCTCGAAGGAAGCAGGTGTTACTTTGGTGATGTCGTTGTCCAGCTCGTCCAGCGTATAGCCCACCGCCAGTTTCGCGGCGATTTTCGCGATCGGGAAACCAGTCGCCTTCGAGGCCAGCGCGGATGAACGCGAAACACGCGGGTTCATTTCGATCACGACCATCCGGCCATCTTCCGGGTTCACGGACCACTGAACGTTGGAACCACCCGTTTCAACGCCAATTTCGCGCAACACGTTGATGGATTGCGTCCGCATAAGTTGGTATTCTTTGTCCGTCAGGGTCAACGCGGGGGCCACGGTGATGGAATCGCCCGTGTGCACCCCCATCGGGTCCACGTTTTCGATCGCACAAATGATGATGGCGTTGTCGGCTTTGTCGCGCACAACCTCCATCTCGAATTCTTTCCAGCCCAGCAGGGATTCATCGATCAAGATTTGGCTAACAGGCGATGCATCAAGGCCGGTGCCGCAATAATGGATGTAATCCTCGCGATTGTAAGCAATACCGCCGCCTGTCCCACCCATAGTGAAGGCAGGGCGGATGATGGCGGGCAATCCGATATCATCCAGCGCGTCCATGCATTCTTCCATGGTTTCAGCGATAGTCGCGCGCGGGTTTTCGATGCCCAGGCGGTCCATCGCTTCACGGAACAGTTTGCGATCCTCGGCCATCTCGATAGCTTTGCGGTCCGCACCAATCATCTCTACGCCGAATTTTTTCAGCACGCCCATGTCATCAAGCGCCAACGCCGTGTTCAAGCCGGTCTGCCCGCCCATGGTTGGCAGCAACGCATCGGGGCGCTCTTTTTCGATGATTTTGGCGACGACCTCAGGGGTGATCGGCTCCACATATGTGGCGTCGGCCATGTCGGGGTCTGTCATGATCGTGGCAGGGTTGGAGTTGACGAGGATCACGCGGTAACCCTCCTCTTTCAATGCTTTACAGGCTTGCGCGCCGGAATAGTCGAACTCGCAAGCTTGGCCAATAATAATTGGGCCAGCGCCGATGATCATGATGGAGGATATGTCAGTTCTTTTAGGCATGCCGATGTCCGCGCGTTTGGCCGCCAACGCAAGGGCGCGAGCGGGGAGGGATTCGTCTGCGAGATGCAAATTGTGGCGGTTATAATGCGTGGGGCGGGTGGCGCAACCCCGTTGGGCGGGTTTTCATGCCGCATTCAGCTAATGTTTACGAGTTTACCAAGGCATCCAAATAGTCAGCGTATGTCCGGCCTGCTTCAGCTTGAAAGGCACGTCCGGTTTGTTCGGCCGCTAGTATTCGGTCAATTCTGAACGCCCGAAAGTCAGATCGTTTTTCGCACCACGCGGTACAGGTCCAGACATGCCCCCAGTATTCGACGTTTAACGGGCGAATCTGTCGTTGGGTTTTCTGACCACTTAAAGCTTGATACGAAATATCCAGAATATGCTTTTGTCGAATTGCTTGCCGAAGTGTCGCTAAGTGCTCTAGCGGAGCTTTGACCTCGTTCGTGTAAACTGACAGGTTTTGCAGATGGCTGCGATTTTGCAATTGGCCGGGAAGTACAGCGTTAATTTTGTCCAATAATTGCCGCGCACCAGTCGCCAGTTCTGCATCTGGCACGTTCAACACCACCTCCATCCCTAAATGCAGGGCTTCGAGTTCGGTTGTTGTAAGTGTCAGCGGTGGCAGAAAAATCGGTTCGCGCAGGATGTATCCTACCCCACGCTCCCCCTCGATTGGCACGCCCGAGGCGACCAGGGTTTCGATGTCGCGATAAATTGTGCGTAGCGAGACTTCCAACCGTTCGGCGATGTCGCGTCCGAGAATAAGCCGACCGCCCCTGAACATCTGAATAATTTCAAAAAGGCGGTCGGTTCTGCGCATGTTACCCCACGGAAAGTTGAAGTTTACTGTGTTTCATTGAAACGCTCGCCATATCGAAAGACTGCATAAATGGCATCAAGGATTCTTGTTGCATCAAGGCCTCCGAAGCAGCTTCGGCCTCAGCCAATGTCGCCCACTCCAGATGGTCAAGCCACACATCGTCGCTGTCTTTAGACAAACGTCGCGAAATGAATCCCGCGCACGTTTCGAGGAAATTGTTTACTGTCGGTATGGTTTCCAAGAAAGCTGCATCGCTTACGCCGGCGGCTAGTTTGAAAGTAACTGTTTCGATTACTGCATTAGTCATATCATGATTCCTTTTACGTTTGATTGACCTAGCAGTGATACACCCCCTCAACTGACAGCTATCTGTCAGTTGATTTCGTGATACAGGATTATTCTGCATTAAGCCACAACCCTTGACATTTACCCCTTAAACCTATGTATCCGAACTCGATCAATTTGGTGCGCGTTCGAGTGCGCCGTTAGACGTTTGTTAGGACACACCATGCACGCTTTTCGCTCTCATAAATGTAATGAACTCAACGCCTCGAACGTTGGCGATACAGTTCGCCTGTCGGGCTGGGTCCACCGTGTACGAGATCATGGCGGCATTCTGTTTATCGACCTTCGTGACCACTACGGTATCACACAGATTTTGGCAGACGAAGATTCGGCTGCTTTCAAGGAATTGGAGAAGGTTCGTTCCGAGTGGGTTATCCGCATCGATGGCGTAGTCAAGGCGCGTGATCCAGAATTGGTGAACCCCAACTTGCCAACCGGCGAGGTCGAGATTTTCATTCGGGACATGGAAGTGCTGGGCGCGTCCGAAGAATTGCCGTTGCCAGTGTTTGGCGAACAGGATTATCCCGAAGAAACCCGCCTGAAGTACCGCTTCCTTGATCTACGTCGCGAGGGCATGCACAACCGTATGATGCTGCGTTCTAACGTTGTTTCGAGTATTCGTAAGCGGATGGAAGGTATCGGGTTCAACGAATTTCAGACGCCGATTATTACAGCTTCCAGCCCTGAAGGGGCGCGGGACTTCTTGGTTCCATCGCGTATGCATCCGGGCAGGTTCTATGCTTTGCCACAAGCACCGCAGCAGTTCAAACAGATGATGATGGTTTCGGGTTTCGACAAATACTTCCAGATTGCCCCTTGTTTCCGTGATGAAGATCCACGCGCCGATCGTTCGCCAACCGATTTCTATCAGCTCGACTTGGAGATGAGCTTCGTGACGCAGCAGGATGTTTTCGACACGATCGAACCAGTGATGATCGGTGTTTTTGAAGAATTCGGCGGCGACAAGGTTGTGAACCCTGTTATCCCGCAGATTTCTTATAAGGACGCGGCACTTTGGTACGGTTCCGACAAACCCGACCTTCGTAACCCGATCAAGATGCAGGTTGTTAGCGAGCACTTCGCAGGCTCCGGCTTCAAGATTTTCGCAAGCCTACTGGAGCAGGACGGAACTGAAGTTCGTGCAATTCCGGCCCCTACGGGTGGTTCGCGTAAGTTCTGTGACCGGATGAATAAGTTCGCACAGCAAGAAGGCCTGCCAGGCATGGGCTACATCTTCTGGCGTGTAAAAACGGCTGATGCTGTGGCGCAAGAGCTGGGCATCAAGGTCAAAGAAGCGCAGGCGATGCTGAAATCCGGCGAAGTCGAAGGTGGCATGGAAGCGGCAGGACCGCTGGCCAAAAACATCGGACCAGAGCGCACCGAGGCGATCCGCCAGCAGCTTGGCCTGAATGTTGGCGATGCAGCGTTCTTCCTTGGTGGCAAACCTAAATCCTTCGAATCCGTTGCCGGACGTGCCCGCAACGTAATTGGTACCGAACTGGGCTTGACCGATCAGAACAGCTTCGAGATGTGTTGGGTTGTCGATTTCCCGATTTTCGAGAAAGACGAAGAGACCGGCAAGATTGACTTCGAACACAACCCGTTCTCGATGCCACAAGGTGGAATGGATGCGTTGACTGGCGATCCGCTGAAAGTGTTGGGCTATCAATACGATCTGGCCTGTAACGGCTACGAGCTGATTTCCGGTGCGATCCGTAACCACAAGCTGGACGTGATGTATAAAGCGTTCGGGATTGCAGGATACGGCAAGGAAGAAGTCGAGAAACGTTTCGGCGGCATGGTTAAAGCGTTCAAATTCGGTGCACCTCCACACGGCGGTTGTGCAGCTGGTATTGACCGGATCGTGATGCTGCTTGCGGATGAAGAAAACATTCGCGAGGTTATCATGTTCCCGATGAACCAACGCGCTGAAGATCTGATGATGGAAGCCCCTGGCGAAGCGACTAACGAGCAGCTTCGCGAATTAGGTTTGCGGGTTATTCCACAGGACTAAGATCAGATCTTTCGCCCATCACACCAATGATGGCAGCAACATTAAAAATACCGCCATTCCCCAGAACAAGGGGGTGGCGGCAATCATTCGCGCGGCCGTGACTTTGCCGGTTGAGTGCGCCATCCATGCCAAGATTACCATCACCACAGCGAAAAACGGCACAGAGCCGATCAGTTGCGCGTTTGTTATCCCGTAAGAATGGAGCGGGTTTAAAGCGAAGGTGCCGTGCACGAACCTCGAGATTGGCAGCGCAGCCACCCCACCCATTATCACAATCACGTCCAACGCAGATAAGAGTGTTAACAGGGTGTTATTTGCAGGTTTTCGATTAAAGCTATCTGGCATGGTGGTCCCGAATCTATGTTAACCGAATATACACAAATTTGACGGACACCCTACATGGATCGGGTTCTAACCCATTTAACCAGTTCGCTCGCGCGCATTACGCCAGCGTGGCGGGCGATCTCCTTGCCGTTTTTGAATAGCAAAATCGCAGGGATGCCGCGGATGTTATAGCGCTGGCCAGCGCTCGGGTGTTTGTCGGTGTTGATCTTGGCAAACCGCGCGACGGTTTTGAGGTCTTTCGCGGCTTTGTCGAATTCCGGCGCCATCGTGCGGCAAGGGCCACACCAAGGGGCCCACATATCGACCACCACGGGTAACTCGTCGTTGGTGGTGCACTTAAGGACAGTTGCCAGATCTGTGTCGTGGATTTGACCTGCCGCCAAAGGTTTGCCACAGCTACCGCATTTCGGGCCCGCACCGAGCTTATCCTCGGGGATCTTGTTAACGGTTTTGCAAGACATACAGGTCAGGTTCTTGGTGTAGGCCATGGGGGGCTTCCTAAATTCAGGTTGTTGAATATAAAGGTGGTTAAGAGGATGTTATCAAGGGCGGATCAAATATATTGAGAGATTTCGATCAGGTTTTGATCAGGATCGCGTAAATATATAGATTCAATTTTGCCGGTTGCACCGGTGCGAAAGACGGGGCCTTCCTCGGTCTTGATACCTTGGCTGGTTAGATGGGCAATCCAATCAGTTAGATTTGTGGATGTGATCAGACAGAAATCGGCGGCGCCAGCGGTTGGGGCGTTTGCCTTGGGCTCAAACTCGTGCCCGGATTCGTGAAGGTTAATTTTATGACGGCCGAATTTAAGCGCGGTTCTAGAGGAGCCGTCGATCGGGTGAAAAGTTTCCGACTGCATCCCCAGTTTTTCGTAGAACGAGACCGCAGCGGAAATGTTTCGAACGGTCAGCACGAAGTGGTCGATATAGGAAAGGGCAGGAATCATTTTTTGGTAGCCTCCGCAAAGCTGGCGTGGAACTGTTTGGGTAGGGAAACGGTCTCACCGCCGATCATGGCGGCGATTACACCACCGCATTTGTGGGCGATACCGAAGCCGATTTTGAAGCCACCGGTGGCCATATATAGGCCATCGGGCCCGTGGATGGGGCCAAGCATCGGGTCGGGCTTACGCGCGCGCGGTCGCACGTTGGCCCATGTGTGCTTGATCTTCGAAGCGCGAAGGGCGGGGCAGATGGTTAAGGCGCGCTCGATCACGACATTGAGTTGCTCGTCGACGGTGTAGGGATCGTCGTATTTATTCTCGCTGGTGGAGCCAACGGCGATGTCGCCATTCTCGTGGGGGATAACATAAGTATGGTCGCCGAAGATCATCGGTACATCAACGGCGTTAACCCCGCCCAGCACCGCAGATTGGCCTTTGACGCCCATGCCCGCATTTCGACCCCAGAGGGTTTCGAGGTATGGAAAACAGTCGACTCCGGCGGCCATGACGACTGCTTTGGCGCGAATTGTGTCGTCTGGACCGCTAATTTGGTGGTCGCCAATCGCGGTCATTTCCCAGCCCTCCAGTATCTCGCAGCCTTTTGACTTTAAGGCTGTGGCTAGTGACAGGCAGGCGAGGCGAGGGTTTATGCGGGCGGAGAGGTTCTCGTGGATGACACCGTAGGGGGCTGCGTCGGGTGCGATCCAGCCGTTGAACTTGGCAGAGTCTTCGACGTGCCAGTAGGCCTCGCCATCCCACAGCGACTTAGCATCATCGGTTCGGATTTGTGCGTGTTCTAACCCGCGCGCGTTTGTGATCGGGATGATGCGGCCAAGGCGGCCGTACCCTGACGGGAGGCCGGAGGTCGCGTCGATTTCCGCCCAGTGTGCTTGTGCGGATAGAAGGGCGTCCAGCTGAAACTGTTTCTTGGGGCTCCAGTTTTCGGGAACGTTTGGCGAAAGGGCACCTACCACGCCGCCGCTGGCACCCGCAGCGATTGTGGTTTTTTCAACGACGGTCACGGACATGCCGAGCTTAATGCAGGCCCAAGCGACGGACAGGCCGAAGATGCCTGCGCCGATTACCACCACGTCTTTATCAAATCCCGTTGCCATGCCCGCGCCTTTTGCCCATTGTCCGATTCAGAACGGGGTAAAGCATGAATTCAGGCAAAGCGCAAAAGGCAGATTTGGAATGGCGGGACGGGGCGCCGGTCTCGTTGCGTTTTGACGACCCGTATTTTTCCGTGAACGACGGTTTGGCCGAAGCGCGGCACGTGTTTTTAGCAGGTAGTGGCCTGCCGAAGCGGTTTTGTCAGGGGTTTCATATCGCCGAATTGGGGTTCGGCTCCGGTCTGAATTTACTGGCGGCGTGGAAAATGTGGGAGGAGGCAGGAATGACATCGCCCCTGCGTTATACGAGCTTTGAGGCCTATCCGATGGATAGGGGCGAGATGGTTCGGGCTTTGGCCGTTTGGCCGGATTTGGCGGACTACGCCACGCGTTTGTTGGCAGGGGGAATGCAAATGCAAACGGATACCTTGGAATTGAATGTGGTTACGGGCGATGCACGAACGACTTTGCCAAATTGGAACGGTAGTGCGGATGCTTGGTTTTTGGACGGGTTTAGTCCAACTAAAAACCCTGAATTGTGGTCGGTAGACATAATGCAGGCGGTAGCAGCGCATACGGCACCAAGCGGAACTTTCGCTACATACACAGCGGCTGGCCATGTTCGCCGCGCGTTGATAAGCGCAGGTTTCAACGTTCGGCGCCTTCAGGGACACGGCAAGAAACGCCATATGAGCGTCGGAGAATTGTTATGAGGAATGACCGTTTAGGAATATGGCTAATGCTGGCAACCACATTCGTGTTTGCAATACAGGATGGCCTTTCGCGGTATCTTGCGACGGAATACAACACGGTTCTGATCGTGATGATCCGCTATTGGTTTTTTGCAGCATTTGTGGTGGCGTTGTCGGCCTCGCGTAAAGGGGGTATTCGAAGGGTGGCGGCGACCTCCCAACCGTTTTTGCAAATCCTGCGCGGTGTACTGCTGGTCGCCGAAATATGTGTGATGGTAATCGCGTTTGTGGAGCTTGGATTGGTAGCGAGTCATGCCGTTTTCGCAAGTTATCCGTTGATGATCGCAGCGCTATCTGCACCAATTCTTGGTGAACAGGTGGGTCCACGGCGATGGGTTGCTATTGGGGTGGGCTTCGTCGGAGTGCTGATCATACTTCGACCAGGGTTCTCGGTATTCGCGCCCGAAGCATTGATCCCGCTATTATCAGCCGGAATGTTTGCAGTTTACGGTCTGTTAACCCGCTATGTAGCGCGCAAAGACAGTGCCGAGACCAGCTTCTTCTGGACGGGGGTCGCAGGGGCGGTTGCCATTACGCTGATAGGCCCGTTTTTCTGGATGCCGATACAACCAAGCGACTGGTGGGTCATGGGATTGTTGTGCCTGACGGGGGCTGGTGGTCATTACCTACTGATCAAAGCTTACGAAGTGGCAGAGGCGTCCACCGTGCAGCCATTCGCATATTTTCAACTAGTCTTCGCGTCGGCAATCGGTTTGACAGTATTTAACGAAACGATAGAAATTTGGATCGTACTGGGCGTTGGGCTGATAATCGGGTCGGGGCTATTTACGTTATGGCGTGAACGTCAGAAAACACAGAGAACATAAAATGGACATTGAGCATCTAGTATTTGGCGCAGGGCCGGAACGTGTAGGGCCTTTCAGTCATGCGGTTAAGGCGGGCGATTATCTGTTTGTGACAGGGCAGATGCCGACGTTGCCGGATGACCCGACGAAGTTGGTTGGCAGCGGGATTGAGGAGCAGACACATCAGGTTATGCGAAACCTCGCCGATGTGCTGCGCGAGGCGGGCTCGTCGTTTTCCAAAGTCGCGTTCGCACGGGTGTATCTGGTTAACTTTCAAGACTTCGATAAAATGAACGCGATTTACACAAGTTACTTCGACGAGGGTAAGTTACCCTCAAGGACTTGCATCGGGGTGACAGGGTTGGCGGTCGGGGCTTCGGTTGAAATTGATCTGGTGGCGACGTTTGATTGATCGGTAACCTTGCCCCTTCGTACCCCACAGGTTAAGACGGGCGCGAAATTGATGGGAATACGTTAATGCCTTTGCTGGTTATGAAATTTGGCGGCACCTCGGTTGCTGATGTAGAGAAAATTCGGAACGTGGCCCGCAAGGTGCAGCGTGAGGTCGATAACGGCTATCAAGTGATCGTAGTATTGTCGGCCATGTCAGGAAAAACCAACGAGCTGGTTGGCTGGGTACGTGATGCCGCGGGCGGGCCGGAAGCGGCGACGCCGGGGTTTTATGACGCGCGCGAATACGATGCGATTGTGTCTTCCGGCGAACAGGTGACATCGGGAATTCTGTCGATTGTGTTGCAGGAAATGGGCGTTCAGGCGCGTAGTTGGCAAGGGTGGCAAGTGCCGGTCAAGACGACCTCGGCGCACGGCGCGGCGCGGATTGAAGAGATTCCGACCGATAACCTGAACACCAAGTTTGGCGAAGGCATGGAAGTGGCTGTGATTGCCGGATTTCAGGGCATCAGCGAAGAAAACCGGATTACGACTTTGGGGCGCGGTGGTTCAGACACTACTGCGGTTGCCTTTGCAGCCGCGTTTGATGCGGAGCGGTGTGATATTTATACAGACGTGGACGGGATTTACACGACAGATCCCCGTATCACGCAAAAAGCGCGTAAGCTGAAAAAGATCGCTTACGAGGAAATGTTGGAGCTGGCGTCGCTGGGTGCAAAAGTTTTGCAGACGCGATCAGTCGAGTTGGCAATGCGGTACAAAGTGCGCCTACAGGTGCTTAGCAGCTTTTCAGACGAGCCCGGAACGCTTGTTTGTGACGAGGAGGAAATTATGGAACAAAGTGCAGTAGCAGGTGTCGCCTCGGTACGTGACGAAGCCAAGTTGACCCTTATCTCGGTGGCTGACCGGCCCGGAATTGCGGCGGCGATATTTGGGCCGTTGGCTGATGCCGGCGTTAACGTGGATATGATTATTCAGAATATTTCCGAAGATGGGCGGACGGATATGACGTTCTCTTGCCCAGTGGAACAGGTGCCTTTGGCGACTAAAGCTGTCGAGGATGCGCAAAAAGCTGGGCATATCAACTATCATGCGCTGGACGCGGATACAGGCGTTGCCAAAGTCTCCATCGTTGGAATCGGGATGCGTAGTCATGCCGGTATCGCGCAAAAGATGTTCAAGGCATTGTCGGATGACGGAATCAACATCAAGGTTATCACAACCTCCGAGATCAAAGTTTCCGTTCTAGTTGATCGGAAATATATGGAACTCGCCGTGCAATCCCTGCATGATGCCTTTGATTTAGACAAAGCATTGTAAAAAGGGGGCGATATGCCCGCACGCAAAGGGGTTGAGTCCCACGTCTTGCTGAAACGCTTGCGCGACATCCTTGCCGAACAAGGCGAGGGTCAGGCGCGGCTGGATAAAGTCACACACATCATTGCGTCTTCGATGGAAGCCGAGGTGTGCTCGATCTATTTGCGGCGTGACGAGCGGACGTTGGAATTGTGTTCAACCGAAGGCCTGAATCCCGACTCGGTGCACATTACAAGGTTACGCGTAGGACAGGGGCTGGTTGGGCGGATTGCCGATACGGCCTCGTCCATCAAGACCGAAGACGCGCCTTCTGCCAAAGGCTTCCGATTCATGCCTGAAACCGGCGAGGAGGTGTATGCCTCTTTCCTTGGGGTGCCAATCCAGCGTGTCGGCGATGTGCTGGGTGTGCTGGTCGTGCAGAACAAGGCAGCACGTCCTTACACGGATGATGAGGTTTACGGGCTTGAAGTTGTGGCGATGGTTATCGCCGAAATGGCCGAACTTGGTGCATTTATCACCGAGGGTGAACAGGCAATGGCCATGCCGCACCAGCGGCCTTTCTTCGCCAAAGGTGTGATTGCGCAAGAAGGCGTTGCCGAGGGGCATGTCGTTTTGCATGAAGCGCATATCGTTATTGCAAATCCCGTGGCCGACGATCCCGAGGTGGAGATGCGCCGGCTCTCAACCGGGTTTGTCGAGTTGCAGGCAGATATCGACGATATGCTGTCGAACAAAAATATCGCGATTAGCGGCGAGGGCCTCGAGGTTCTGGACGCCTACCGGATGTTTGCGCACGATAAAGGGTGGCGCGCGCGCATGGAAGCGTCGATTCTAAGCGGTCTGGCCGCGGAAGTGGCCGTAGAGAAAGAGCAGTCCAGCACGCGGATGCGGATGGAACGCGTTACGGATGCGTATCTGCGCGAACGCCTGCATGATCTGGATGACCTGTCGAACCGTCTGTTGCGGATACTGACGGGACGTGAAGTTAATGGTGACGAGCTGCCGGACGATGCGATTTTGGTCGCGCGAAACATCGGTCCAGCGGAGTTGTTGGATTACGGCAGAAAGCTGAAAGGCGTGGTCCTTGAAGAGGGATCGGTCGGGTCACATGCCGTGATCGTCGCGCGGGCATTGGCTATTCCGCTGGTTATTCAAGCGACACGAATTACACGTGCCGCGCTGAATGGCGACGAAATTTTGCTGGATGGCGATGCAGGTGTCGCACATTTACGGCCAGAGGAAAGTGTACGGCTCGCGTTCCACGAAAAAGTCGCAATGCGCGAGGAGGCGCAGGAGGAATACGCGGCTTTGCGTGACCTTCCGGCTGAGTCAACGGACGGAACGCATATTCGCTTGGAGATGAACGCGGGGTTGATGCACAATCTGCCCTCGCTGGAGAGTTCCGGAGCCGAGGGTGTCGGGTTGTTCAGAACCGAGCTTCAGTTTCTGCTGCGCTCTACCTTCCCGAAGCGATCGCAATTGGCGGATACTTATTCGATCGTGCTGGATGCGGCGAAAGGACAGCCGGTCACTTTCCGGACACTCGATATCGGATCGGACAAGGTGTTACCCTATATGAAGCGGGTGGAAGAACCCAATCCAGCTATGGGGTGGCGCGGTATTCGGTTGGGGCTGGATCGGCCGGGCCTGATGCGGATGCAGTTTCAGACGCTGATACGCGGGGCCAAAGGACGCCCATTGAAGATCATGTTCCCGATGGTGGCTCAATTTGACGAGTTCAGAGAGGCTCGCCAGCGGTTTCTGGACGAGGTCGAGCGCGAGAAGAAGCAACGGCACCTGATGCCAAGCAAAATCGAGATCGGCGTGATGTTGGAGACGCCAAGCTTGGCGTTCGCCCCAGCGCAGTTTTTCGATCTGGCCGACTTTATTTCGATTGGTGGCAATGACTTGAAACAGTTCTTTTTTGCGGCGGATCGCGAGAATGAACGGGTGCGCCGCAGGTATGATACGTTGAACGTTAGCTTCCTGAATTTCATCGAACAGATTTCGAAAAAATGTGATGCGTCTGGAACGCCTGTATCATTTTGTGGCGAAGATGCCGGACGTTCATTGGAGGCGCTGGCATTTGCGGCGATGGGCTTGCGGACGTTGTCTATGCGGCCCGCCTCTATTGGACCGATCAAGCGGCTGATCCGTTTTGTTGACTTGTCCAAGGTGAAACACGTGATCGACGATGCGCGGGCATCAGGTTCGCAATCAGTGCGACCGGCGTTGGAACGATATCTGGATACAATTGGGGCCCCGCATCGTTAGGCCCCGCTTGGTCATCATGGTGAAGGAACCGCAAGCGGGTCGGGTCAAGACGCGGTTAGGGCGAGATATTGGCATGACCAATGCAGCTTGGTGGTTTCGACATCAAACAAAGCGGCTGATACGGGAAGTTGGCACGGACCCGCGATGGCAGCTCCGGTTGTCGGTTTCGCCTGCACCTCAAGGGTTGCACAGCCGCGTTTGGCCTGCGGGGATACCTCGGGATCCACAGATTAGGGGTGATCTGGGCGTGCGGATGCGGCATGTTTTTGAAGCCTCGCCCAAGGGGCCTGTTGTGCTTATTGGCGGAGATATTCCGGGGATAACGACCGCGATTATCCGCGGCGCGTTTGAAAAACTGAACGACCATGATTGCGTTTTTGGACCTGCCGAGGATGGCGGGTTCTGGTTGGTCGGGATGCGACGGGTAGGGCTGCTGCCCGTGGACTTGTTCAAGGGCGTGCGGTGGTCTTGCGCTGATACGCTAACAGATACTTTGGGCACGTTGGGCGGCGCTTCAGTTGCCTTTGCCGCGACGCTTCGGGACGTGGACACCGCGAGTGACTTGCCGTAACTAACGTCTAAACCAAAGGAGATTCCCATGATTGGACGCTTGAACCATGTTGCTATTGCGGTGCCAGACCTTGAAGCAGGCATTGCGCTTTACCGTGACACGCTGGGCGCGAAAGTTAACGCACCGCAAGACGAGCCGGACCACGGTGTGACGGTGGTGTTTATCGAGTTGCCAAACACCAAGATCGAACTGCTTTATCCGCTTGGCGAAAACAGCCCGATTACCGGTTTTTTGGAAAAAAACCCGTCAGGTGGTATTCACCACATTTGTTACGAGGTGGATGATATTCTGGCGGCGCGTGACAAACTGCAGGCTGCAGGAGCGCGAGTTTTAGGTGGTGGAGAGCCCAAAATTGGTGCGCACGGCAAGCCCGTGCTATTCTTGCACCCCAAAGACTTCACAGGAACGCTGATCGAGTTGGAGCAAGTATAGTGGCCATCACATCTGCATTGGTTTTGTTCGCCGTCATCTGGTTCATGTTGCTGCTAATGGCGCTGCCGATGCGCATGAAGAGCCAGGAACAAACCGGTGAGGTTGTTCCGGGCACGCCTGCATCAGCCCCGGATAACCCCATGATAGGAAAGAAAATGTTCTGGGTAACCGTGGTTACATTTGTTTTGTGGATACCGTTGGTTGCGTTCATTATATCGGGTGTTGTGTCGATCCATGATATCGATTTTTATAATCGCATGGGCCCTAAGCCGTAAGATTCAGAGCTAGAACTTCCAGTTCCTCACGGGCCAGTTTCAAGCGGTCTGCATCGACCCCCCGTACCACGATGTTGCTACCGAATACACCGTTCTGGATGAACGGATAGGATCCAAACGACAGGTTAGGGCTGGCCTTGGCCATCTGTGCCAGATGTGCCGCGATCTCGCCTTCGGGGGCTTCGATGCGGACGGTGGCGGACAACAACGGTTCGCCGCCGGTAAGTGTGGGGAGGACGCTTTCGACCATGGCGTGGAAGATGGTCGGTACACCTGCCATTACGTGGACGTTAGCAAGGCGAAAGCCGGGGGCTTTAGAGACGGGGTTGTCGATCAGGTCAGCGCCGTCAGGGATTCGGGCCATGCGGAGGCGTGCTGCGTTCAATTCTTTATCAGGATTTTTGTAATTGGTGGCGAGGATAGCGCGGGCGTCTGCGCGCACGCTGATACCAACTTCGAAAGCTTGCGCGATACAGTCGGCGGTCATGTCGTCGTGGGTGGGGCCAATACCGCCACTAGTGAAGACATAGTCGAAACGGGCGCGCAAGGCGTTAACAGCGGCGACTATTTCGTCAGCTTCGTCACCCACCACGCGGACCTCGCGCAGGTCTATGCCAGCCTCGGTTAGTTTAACGGCGAGGTGGTTTGTGTTGGTGTCCTGGGTGCGGCCGGACAGGATTTCGTCACCTATTACCAGCATTGCAGCGGTGGGGTTTGGCATCTATGGTTCCTTGTCTTTCACGGGGGCAGGCATGATTTTTCACACACCACTTATACGCGCAACTTTGCTTAGACGATACAAGCGCTTCCTTGCGGACGTAAAGCTCGAAGATGGGCGGGAGGTAACCGTGCATGTTGCGAATCCTGGTTCTATGCTGGGCATGAAAGAGGAGGGTATGAAAGTTTGGCTTGAGCCGAATGACGACTCCAAGCGCAAGTTGAACTTTAGCTGGAAGTTGGCTGAAGTGGGTAAGGCGATGATTGTTGTCGATACCGCGATGGCAAATAAGGTGGTTGGCGAAGCATTGCGGGCAGGGGCAATTGGCCCCGTTTCAGCGTATTCGGATGTGCGCGCCGAGGTGAAGTATGGTGAGAACAGCCGTATAGATTTTCTGTTAAAAGGCGATGGGCTGCCGGATTGCTATGTCGAGGTGAAGAGTGTGACGCTAAGTCGGCGGACAGGGTTGGCCGAGTTTCCCGATTCTGTGACCAAGCGCGGCGCGAAACATTTGCGGGAACTGTCTGTGATGGTGTCGGAGGGGCACCGCGCCGTGATGTTGTATCTTGTGCAGCGGGACGATTGTGATCGCTTTGCGCTGGCTGCCGATATCGATGCGGAATATGCGAATGTAATGGCGGTGGCGCAAAAAAGCGGTGTCGAGATTATGTGTTTCGCAACGAAACCGACCCCATCGGGCGTTAACCTCGTGGAAGAACTTCCAATTTATAAATGAGCCGCCTATATGGGAGGTAATTATTTTCAGCAGGAGACGTGACCCATGAAAGGTCAAACTCAAGGGCGTCTGACTAAAGACGGCATCACACTTCACGACCCTTCGGACTTCGAGGGCATGCGGGCGTCTTGCCAATTGGCGGCGCGTACATTGGATATGATCGCTGAACACGTGAAGGTCGGCGTTTCGACGTTGGAGCTGGACACGCTAATTCACGAATATATCGAGGCAAACGGGGCGACTTCGGCCACAGTTGGGTATCGCGGATATCAGCACGCATCATGCATTTCGTTGAACCACGTGGTCTGCCACGGTATCCCTTCCGACAAACGGATCAAAGACGGCGATATTCTGAATATCGACGTGACGTGCATATTGGACGGCTGGTTTGGAGATACGAGCCGGATGTATAAAGCTGGCAAGCTGGCACGACGCTCAGAGCGGTTAATCGAAGTGACCCATGAATCCTTGTTTAAAGGAATCGAGCAGGTGAAACCGGGAAATACCTTTGGCGACATTGGTGCAGCGATCCAACGATTTGTCGAAAAGCAACGTATGTCAGTTGTTAGAGATTTCTGCGGACACGGGCTTGGGCGTGTGTTCCACTCGGCACCGAACGTGTTGCATTATGGGCGTTGGGGGACAGGGCCAGTTTTGGAACCCGGGATGTTCTTCACCATTGAACCGATGGTGAATCTGGGGCGACCTGACACCAAAGTTCTTGCGGATGATTGGACGGCCGTCACGCGGGATCGGTCATTGTCAGCGCAATTCGAACACTCAATCGGGGTGACAGAGGACGGTTGCGAGATATTTACACTGTCACCGGCGAATAAATATCACCCGACTTGGACTGATTAACTTCACGTTAACCAGTTTGATGCCATTAAGGTGGCATGAGTAGCAAGTTCGAAAATTGTTTTGCAGAAGCGCCGGTTTCGGGATTGTTGCCAAATTTCGAAACCGCGGTTGCATGCCCCCTTCCAGGAAAACCGCATTTCGCCAATCACCGCCAACGCTTGCGGGACAGGTTTATGAAAGCCGGGACCACTGCGTTGGCGGATTACGAATTACTCGAATTACTTTTGTTCCGCGCGATTGCGCGTCGCGATGTCAAACCGTTGGCCAAAACCTTGTTGGCGGAATTCGGAGATTTTAACCGCGTGATTTCCGCGCCTGCCTCGCGATTGCGGCGGATCGAAGGTGTGGGCGAGGCTGTTGTGCAAGAACTCAAAATCGTCGAGGCTGCCGCGCATCGCCTTGGACAGGCACGCGTAATGGGGCAAAATGCGCTGACATCGTGGTCGAGCCTGATGGACTACTGCAAGGTTTCCATGGCGCACCGGGAAACAGAACAGTTCCGTATTCTATTCTTAGATCGTAAAAACATCCTGATCGCGGACGAGGAGCAGACCAAAGGTACTGTTGATCATGTGCCGGTTTACCCACGCGAGGTGGCGAAGCGCGCTTTGGAACTTAATGCATCTGCGCTGATCCTAGTGCACAACCATCCATCAGGTGATCCTACTCCCTCGGAAGCGGATATTGCCATGACCAAACGGGTTGATGCCGCGCTGAACGCGCTAGGTGTAACGTTGCATGACCACGTAATCATTGGGCTAGCGACGAACGCGAGCTTTCGCAGTTTGAATTTGTTGTAACAGTATTAGTTGCTGGCAACGCCGATATTGTCGACGAAATCTTCCAGAATCAATCCGCCCGAAGCGACGCCACACTGTGGAAGCCGTAGATTAAATTCGCGCTTCGTTATCTCGCCGCCGCCTTCGGAACGAATTGTGCGTAACGCCATTGGTTGTGCGCAATAAGCGTCGATATTGTTGATCCGTAGGTCAAGACTCACCGAGGTTTGACGGCGGATGCGGCTTGTTGGCAGGCTGTAAACTTCGGCCATGCTGCCTCCGTCGATGGAACTATCCCCGAACGTTTCATGGAAACCGCCGCCACCGATTAGTGTATCGCGGTAGGTACGTTGATTGCTTACCCAGACATGACCATCGGACTCTTCCGTCGCGTTGCCTTCAAATGCATGAAGGTCGAGGTTAACCGGAGCGGACCAAACGATGGCCAGGCGTTCCAAATCAGATGTGTCACGAAGGGAAACCTGTGCAGAAGCTGTCGCGCCGTCTTCGAATATAACATCGACTGTCGCAAGACTTGTGAAGGCCGGTATCGTTGCCGAGAAAACGCCGCGATTATCAGTGCGCTCCGAGAACGAGAAATCTGCGTGAGAAAGAGTAACGACCTGACCCGCACGACAACGCGAGGATATGAAAACAGCAATCGCGGCACCAGGACGAGCAGACGCGCTCATGCGTACGCCACATTCTGATTGGACCGAGACCAAATTTGTTTTCGGCGCAACAACAGGTGCGATAGACGCGACTTCGACCGGATCTGCCGATGGCGGTGCCGACTTTTCAAGGTCAGCCGCAAACAGTTTGTCACTTAACAAGGCTTCGGTTTCCGGTGTCGGCTGGATGAAACGTGTGAGCGAGTTGTTTAGGCGAGGGGACGGCAGCAAAATTTGTGCGGCCATTTCAACAACAATGTCCGAACTATCAGCCGGAGCGGCTGCGGTAATACTTATCGGGCCAATGCTGGCCGTCTGAATTTCCGGTTCGGCAATCGCATCAGGTGCGGTTTGTGTTACCAGTGCATCGCCAGCAGTTGATACTGCCGCTAGATATCCGGCGTCGCCCGCAATCGAAGCAACTAGGTTATCAATCAAGGCTTCTTCAAATGCGAGGCCGCTTGGTGCCGCGGAAATAACTTCAGGACCCGTTTCGATCAACACATCTACCGATGCGATCAATACAGGGCTTTCCCCAATTGTGGGTGCTCCACCAGTCCCAAGTTTGGTAGCGCCGGTTGCGAGAGCGTCGTTGTCATTACTGATGACCGCGTCAAAACCGGATGCGATCAGAATGTTACCAATGGGTGCCGTTGTTGTGTCCGCGCTAACCGGATCGACGTCTGAAATGGGTGCAACCATTACCGTTGTCGTGTTGGAGGTGCTTCCAATGCCGGAAACAGCGGGTGCTTGAACGTTGGATTCGTTGGTCTTCGCACTGGCCATCTGGACGGGCGCACTGCTTGCGACGTCCGGAGCACGTTCAAACGACGCGCCCGAGGTTTCAGGTGCGGAAAATACCGGTGTTAGACGTGATGGCTGTGTTAGCTGTGGCTGGCTTGGTGTGAAGAACGCAACGACGGGCGAAGCCTCGGTCCCAAGGGGAACACTGTCTGGCTGCGCATTCGAAATAGTCGCAACCTGCGTTCGTGTGGCGCTGGTTTGCGTTTGGATGTTTTGGTCCTGATCGATGCGCGAAGGGGCAATAACCTCAACTGAACGACGGAGCGTTGCGACGGTTTCTTGCGGCTGAATCAGTTCTTCCATGTCGGGTGCGAACAGTGCGGGGCCGCTGTTTGCGCCAAAACCTGCAACGGCCACGTCATTTTCGTCGTCATTAACCAGAATCTGCCCGGCAGTCAGACGATCACCTTGGCTGTATGTCTTTGGTTCCGTACTGGATATCGCGGCGGGAGTGGGATCCGCTGGCTGCAATACCGCTGATGCTACCTGTGTCTCGGTTGC
Source organism: Rhodobacterales bacterium 52_120_T64 (assembly GCA_002162875.1). Lineage (GTDB taxonomy): Bacteria > Pseudomonadota > Alphaproteobacteria > Rhodobacterales > Rhodobacteraceae > NORP23. The sequence continues at coordinate 120,295 of MABA01000008.1, forward strand.
CGGAATTGGATCTGCAACGTTGATCACGTTCAGCGTAACTTCAAACGCTTCACAGGCTCCTTCGGCGGGAACACAATATGTGAAATCCACATTGCCTGTGCAGCTACCAGAATTAATAAATTCAAGAGTTGCTCCAGCTCCAGCGCGAACCGTGCCGCAGGCGGGCTGCCCGATGATCGAGATGTTGCCGGTCTGGGAATCGTTAGCGAGGACGTCCAGCACCTGATCTTTACCGGCGCGGATCGTAAATTGGTCGTCATGGCCGACGGAGATATCTGCGCCGGTGAAAAACGCCATCAAAGACTTACTATTCTGCGCCATAGTGCCGACAGCAATTGCCAGCACCAGCCCAGTAGCCATAGTCATGAAACGGTCGTTAGAAAACAAGACGCACCTATACCAATATATTCAACAAGAGTACCAGGATACGAATTAAAATTACTTAACTATACAAAGCACACTTTAGCTTAATACTCGTCAATTGGCACATAATTGTGGCACGATGGTTAAAGTTTGAGATAATAGTGCAACACCCCCCAACATTTGCGACTCGCTAACGGTAAACGGCCATATGTGGGGGCTGTTTCGAGGCGAGAACACACGTTTAACGGGAACTCGTGTCGCCTCAATTCAGGCATCTCAACTTTTTATCATAACAGTATGATTTTCAAACGTGAAATGGGCGAATCAGTTTACCCGTTATTACACCTTACCGTGGCAGTGCTTGTACTTCTTGCCAGACCCACATGGGCATTGCTCGTTTCGACCGAGGTTTTTCCATGTTTCCGGGTCATTAGGGTCAATACTAGGTGCCAAACTGGCTGGATTCGCCCTTGCCGGTTTTGGAGCGTTTCCAGTCGGAGCGGTCGCTGGAGTCCCACCAGCAGCCGCCTGCTGCTGTTGCTGCGCTGCTGCCTGCATCTGTGCGATCATGGTTTGTTGTTCTTCTTGTGACATGATCTGGACGTGCGCTAACTGTTTGGTCACGGTCGTGCGCAAGTCGTTCAGCAGGTGTTCGAACAGTGTGAAGGCTTCAGTTTTATATTCGTTCAACGGATCACGCTGCGCATAACCGCGAAGTCCAACAACCGAACGCAAGTGCTCCATCGTCAACAGGTGTTCACGCCAGCTTTTATCGATGCTTTGCAAAAGAATTTGTTTTTCGACTTGTCGCATGGTGTCGACGCCGAATTTGACAACCTTCTGCGCCATGGCTTTATCAACCTCGGCATAGAGACGATCTGTAACTATTTCTTCGTCCACGCCTTCTTCGGCAGCCCAAGCGGCTACTGGAAGATCGAGCGCGAAGTTTTTGCGAACTTCTTCTTGCAAACCTTCGGTATTCCATTGATCCGGATAGGCTTTTGGCGGGATGTGGTCGCCGACCAAGTCATCGACAACGTCATGACGCATATCGCGTGTTGTTTCAGATTCGTCGGTCGATTTCATAATATCACGACGTTGCGAGAAGATCATTTTCCGCTGTTGGTTCATCACGTCGTCGTATTTCAATACGTTTTTACGCATATCAAAATTACGAGCCTCGACTTTTGACTGTGCGCGTTCCAGTGCTTTGTTGACCCATGGATGGATGATCGCCTCGCCATCTTCCATACCAAGCTTGTCGAGCATTTTGTCTAGACGGTCGGATCCGAAGATACGCATTAGATCGTCTTCAAGTGACAGGAAGAACATCGTGCGTCCTGGATCGCCCTGACGGCCTGAACGACCGCGTAGCTGGTTGTCGATGCGGCGGCTTTCATGGCGTTCGGTCGCAAGAACGAACAGGCCCCCCGCTTCGAGCGCTTTGGCTTTACCGTTGGCCACCTCGGCCTCAAGATTTTCGCGAATAGCGACGGCATCGGCATCTTCGCCGGCCTTTTCCACCTCGTTCGCGACACGCATATCAAGATTACCGCCCAACTGAATGTCGGTTCCGCGACCCGCCATGTTAGTGGCAATAGTAATGGCACCCGGAACACCCGCCATAGCAATGATTTCAGCTTCTTTTTCGTGATAGCGGGCGTTTAGCACATTATGAGGAACATCTGCGGCTGTCAGCAAAGTCGAAATCAGTTCAGATTTTTCGATCGATGTGGTGCCGACCAGCATCGGTTGGCCTGCCTCGTGTGTTTCTTTGATGATCTTGACGATCGCGTCCTGTTTGTCCGCTGTGGTACGATAGACGCGGTCGTCTTCGTCGTCGCGGGCGATTGGCATGTTGGTAGGAACCTCGACCACGCCAAGGCCATAGATATCCATGAACTCCTCGGCTTCGGTAAGGGCGGTGCCGGTCATGCCGGACAGCTTTTCGTAAAGGCGGAAATAGTTCTGGAACGTCACGGACGCCAAAGTCACGTTTTCGGGTTGGATATCCACACCCTCTTTGGCTTCAAGGGCTTGGTGCAAGCCGTTGGACAGGCGGCGCCCTGTCATCATGCGGCCTGTGAATTCGTCGATCAACATAACGTCATTACCTTTGACGATGTAATCTTTATCCTTAACAAACAGCTTGTTAGCCAGAAGCGCCTGATTGACGTGGTGTACCAGTGTGGCGCTTTCCGGGTCGTAAAGGGACTGGCCTTCAGGCAGCAGGCCTTCGGCGTGCAGTTTACCCTCGATCTCGTCGATGCCTTCGTCCGTCAGGGTTGCCTGACGGGTTTTCTCGTCTAGTTCATAGTGTTCTTCGGTCAGCGAGGGGACGAGTTTATTGATGGTGATATAGAGGTCGGATTTATCCTCGGTCGGGCCCGAGATGATCAACGGTGTCCGTGCTTCGTCGATAAGAATCGAGTCGACCTCGTCTACAATCGCGAAGAAATGATCCCGCTGCAGGATCTGTTTTAGATCGGAGCGCATGTTGTCACGCAGGTAGTCAAAGCCCAATTCGTTATTGGTTGCGTAAGTAACGTCAGCCTCATAGGCGAGCTTTTTCTCTGGTTCTTGCATGCCTGGGATGGCGACGCCGTAGGACAGGCCAAGGAAGTTGTAAACGATCCCCATCCAATCCGCATCGCGTTTGGCCAGATAATCATTGACGGTAACCACATGCACACCGCGCCCCGTTAGAGCGTTCAAGTAGACGGGTAGGGTCGCCATGAGGGTTTTACCCTCACCGGTTTTCATTTCCGAGATATTGCCCTCGTGCAGGAATATCCCGCCCATTAGTTGCACATCGAATGGGCGCAGTCCCAATGTCCGTACAGCCGCTTCGCGGGCATTGGCGAAGGCTTCGGGCAGTAGGTCGTCAAGGGTTTCACCTGCGGTCAGGCGGTCTTTGAATTCTTGTGTCTTGGCTTTGATGCCTTCATCTGACAAGGCTTGGAAATCGGGTTCCAACGCATTTATTTTGTCAACAAGTGGCTGCGTCGCTTTGATTTTGCGATCATTCGGTGTACCAAAAACTTTTTTGGCAATTGCGCCTATACCCAGCATTAAATACCCGTCTTTCTTCCTGTCATGTCCGCGCGATTCCGCCGAACTATTCAATTCCCTTGGTTTGCCGCCGTATCCGGTGACGCAAGTGCTTGTTTAGCGGTCTGTGAACGCGTAAATGGATTCGTATGACTGCCTGCACCCAAAGGGTCGGATTTGATGTAAGCGGCGCGTTAGGCAGTGTCAACGGCACCTCGCAAATGGGTGGGGTAACAAATCGGAATTTAGGCGCGATTTTCGCGCAATAACGGGAGAATAATATGCGTAATATACTGGCTGCGGGCGCGATTGCTTGCTTTTCTTTGACATCTGCACTGGCACAGGACGTAGAAGTTAACGCCGAAACAGTTGTGGCCGTGGTGAACGGAACCGAGATTACTGTGGGCCATATGATTCTGTTGCGTACGCAGTTGCCCGAACAGTATTTGACCGCACCGGACGAAATTTTGTTTGAAGGAATTCTAGAACAGCTTATCGACCAGACGTTGCTTGGCGACACCGTCGGTGAAGATACACTTGAGCTGCGTTTGACGCTGGAAAATGAATCCCGTGCGCTAAAAGCAGCGATCGCGATTGACGGTGTGATCGGCCAGCCATTCTCAGACGAGGCCATCGCTGCCGCATATGACGAGGCTTATGGCAATCTGCCGGCAGCACCTGAGTTCAACGCCAGCCACATTCTGGTAGCAACCGAGGAAGAAGCTCAAGCTCTGGTCGTGGCGCTAAATGATGGAACAGATTTTGCGGAGCTAGCCAAAGAAAAATCAACCGGTCCATCTGGCCCCAACGGTGGTGAGCTAGGTTGGTTTGGGCTTGGCATGATGGTTCAACCATTTGAAGAAACGGTGCTTGGTCTGGAAGTTGGGAAAATCTCGGCGCCCGTGCAAACACAATTCGGTTGGCATGTTCTGATCTTGAACGATAAACGCGATGCTTCTGCGCCAGCATTGGAAGCGGTGATCGCTGAAATCACGCAGGGACTTCAACAAGTTGCATTGAACGCTAAGGTCAATGAATTGCGCGAAGGTGGCAGTGTTGAAACAATGGTCGAAAGTATTGATCCGGCAGCGATCAAAAACCTCGATTTGCTCGATCAATAAAGGAATCCAATCATGTCTGATATTTCGCCCCTAGCGCCCAAAGGTGGGTTCCCGAAGTTACCTGTAATCGATGGCGTCCGTTTTGCCGCTGTCGAGGCCGGGGTGAAATATAAAGGCAGGCTGGACGTTATGTTGGCTGAAATTGCTGAAGGTAGCGCAATAGCGGGGACTTTCACACGCTCGAAAACCCGCTCGGCGCCTGTGCTGTGGTGTCAGGAAAATCTGGCGAAGGGTGCGCAAGCCGGTGGTTCTGCTATTTTGGTGAACTCTGGCAATGCAAATGCGTTTACCGGGAACAACGGCATGAACGGGGTCGAGGTCTCTGCTGGCGCGGTGGCTGAAACGTTGGGGGTCAGCCCGCGCAACGTGTTTGTGGCCTCTACCGGAGTTATCGGCGAATCGCTGCCGTCAGATCGGATCACATCCAAGATAGGCGAGTTGCATGATGGTCTGAGCGACGCGAATGCCGAGGATGCGGCGCGCGCGATTATGACGACAGATACCTATGCGAAAGGGGCGAAAGCCTCTGTTGATCTGGGCGATGTAACCGTGCAGATCGCCGGTTTTGCGAAGGGTTCGGGCATGATTGCACCGGACATGGCGACGATGCTGGCGTTTGTGTTTACGGATGCGAAAATCAGCCAAGGCGTTTTGCAGGAAATCGTGTCAGGCGCGAACGTGACGACGTTTAACAGCATTACTGTGGATAGTGATACATCGACTTCGGACAGTCTGGTCGTTACGGCGACTGGCAAGGCCGAAATGGATGAGATCACGTCGATGTCCGACCCACGCGTGGCCGCGTTTGCCGATGCATTGCGCGGCGTGATGATGGACTTGGCGCATTTGGTGGTGCGGGACGGCGAAGGCGCTACTAAGTTTATCGGAATTACTGTGAAGGGCGGCGAAAGCGACACGGCGGCGAAAACCGTTGGGCTATCGATTGCGAATTCACCGTTGGTTAAAACGGCTTTCGCTGGTGAGGACCCTAATTGGGGCCGTATCGTTATGGCGATTGGCAAAGCAGGTGAGGCGGCGGATCGGGATAAGCTGTCGATCTGGTTTGGCGATATTCTGGTTGCCGATAAGGGCTGGGTTTCGCCCGATTACCGCGAGGAAGACGGTGCGGGTTATATGAAAGGCCAAGACCTGACCGTGACCGTTTATTTGGGCGTTGGTGATGGTTCTGCGACTGTCTGGACCTGTGACCTGACGCACCAGTACATCACGATCAACGCCGATTATCGTTCATGAAAACACTGCTGGTTTCCGCTGTGGCATTGATTGACGCCGATGGCCGTGTGCTGTTGGCGCAACGCCCCGAGGGGAAATCAATGGCTGGCCTGTGGGAATTCCCCGGCGGCAAGGTCGAATCTGGCGAAACCCCAGAGGCCGCGTTGATCCGCGAATTGCAGGAAGAACTGGGGATTGATACATGGGAAAGCTGTCTGGCACCGCTGACATTTGCTTCCCATTCCTACGACGAATTTCACTTGTTAATGCCGCTGTTTGCGTGTCGCAAGTGGAAGGGGTCTCCTCACCCTCAAGAGGGGCAGACGTTGAAATGGGTCAGGGCAAACAAGCTGCGCGACTATCCAATGCCGCCTGCCGATATTCCACTGATTCCGATATTGCGGGACTGGCTTTAGCGCTTGCCTTTAAGCAGGCTGTAAAGGCCGGGTAGCACGAAAATATCGAATATAAAGGCGATGAAAATCGTCATGCTGGTTAAGAAACCTAACTGACGGTTAACTTCGAATCCGCTAAACATCAGGATTGAAAACCCAAGGCCGAGCGCCAGTGTGGTGGTCAAAACCCCAGGTATTACATTACGCAAAACTGTGCGAACGCCTGCTCGCGATTGGGTGTGTTTGCCGCGCGCCAGTGCATAGAGGATGTGGATGGTGTCATCGACGACGATGCCAAATGTGATAGCGGCGATGACGGAAGCAGCCATGCCGACCTCTCCGTTAATCCAGACCCATAAGCCCAACGAGGCCATTGCCGGCAGGAAGTTTGGCAGGATCGACAATACCGCCAATATGGGCGAGCGCAGGAACAAGCCGATTAAAATGGACACAACAAACATGGCAAGGGCCGAGCCAGCCAGCATGTTCTGTGTGTTAACCTCGGACAAATAGGCCGACATCACGCCGACGCCAGACATTGTGGCAGCTTCGGGAGTGAACCCCATTTGAAGGGTTTTGGCCTCGATCTTTGTGCTCAGGTCGCGCACACCCGCCGCAGAAATTCTGGGCAGCATGATTTTGAGGTGCAGTTGCGTGAAGTCCTCTGAGTAGAAACCAACATAATCGCTTCCGCTTCCCGATCCAGTTCGAACGCAGTAGTTGAGCATCTTATGGGGAATATCGAGGATTGCACCCTCATAAGGAGGTTGACGATGGGCCAGACAATCTTGAATTAGCGGCAGGGGGCTGAAAACATCACCCACCGGATGTTGCGCTTTGATCCAGTCGACCAAATCAATCACATCAGCGATGGCTTTAGGCTGGATCAACTCGCCTTCTTCATACTTCAACACTACATCGATGGAGTTAAACCAACCGAAGGTCTCCGTGATGTTGTCGATGTTTACCAGAAGCGGGTGGTCAGATGGAAAATTGTTGGTGATCTGATCGTCAAAAACGATGCGTGTCAGGCCGGTTAATGCCGCCAATGAAAGGACGGAAACGATCAGAGCGTTGCGGATCGGTGCGGCGGCCCAAGCGTCTGCAAACCAGCGGGAAATGGTGCGGATGCGGTCGTCGCAGATCACCAGTTCGGTCCGTTTGGATTTCAGGGCGATCGGGGCAACCAGAAGTGATAAAAATAGCGAGAATACCAGCCCGATGGCGACGAGGTTTCCCATGGCTTTGAACGCAGGTGCATCGGCCCAGTTAAGCGACAAAAATCCGACTGTGGTCGTGACATGGGCCAGTGTGACGGGCACGGTCAACTTGCGGAAGCTCGACAAAATGATGGTGTGGGACCGTTGGAATGGCAATCGCCGTTGTCGCTGCCCCATGGCATGGACAACGTGGATAAGGCTGGCGACGGTCAGCGTGAACACAATCGAAAATGAGGAGGCAGAGCCAGCGGCGAAGACATATCCGCTCCAACCTGCAACGCCTTGGGTTAACAGAACCGACATACCCGCGACGACCAGCACCGACAGGGTTAAGCGTAAGTTGCCGAATGCAAATAGCAGTACGAGGAAGTTTACGAAAGCAGTGGCAGGGAACAGATATCGACTATCCTGCTCGAACGCTTCACGCAGGGCTTCGAATGTGACGATGTTTCCAACGATGGATATCTGTAGGCTCGGGAATTTCTCGCGCAGATGGGAAACCAAATCCATCTGCTCGGTGTAGGCGGCGATCAGAGCGGGGTCACTTTGGTCGGCATGATCCAACGACAGAATAACAATTGTGGCGCTCAGATCTTCGTTAAAGAAATAGACGCTTAAGGCCGGGTGATCTTTGGCCAAAAACTGTACGTCTTCCAACGGGGTGTATTCAGTTGGATATCCGAGTGCCGGCAATGTGGCCGTGGTAGAGCCAAGCGATGTTATGTAGTCGATATAGAGAGGGTGCTGAGGGTCTTGCAGAATTTCGGTTAAGTACCGCTCGGCCTCCAGTAGGTGCAGCGGCGCACCGGATTTACCCGCGTCCAGCGCGATCAAAGTCGCGGCGGATTTCCCGAAAACCTCGCGATATTCTTCGAGCTTTTGGCGATGAACATTGTTGTCGCTGAAAAACAGCAGCGGGTCGTTCGAATTTTTAACATCGAGCGCGGCCGAGCCGATAAGGACTATAAATACTGCGACAACCGAAAGGCTGTAACGGCGGTGCTGATAAGCCCAGCGTTGGACTTTGAAAATCCATCGCAATATCCGCACCCAAAAATTCAAGGCAGCCCCTTTACTGATCTTATAAATACACAGAGGCATAACCCCCGTAAGCGTCTTGCGTATTAGCCAAAATCAAAGGCGAAGCAAGACATAGGGGCCAAGATTTTACATAATTGCGCGTTATCGGCGGAATTCCACGTGTAGTTCTGGATGACGTGGCGGCAAACACTCCCTATAACGCGAATAACACAGACAGGAATCGCAATGCCAGATTTTCTACAATACCCCGACCGACAGACCCTGATGGAGAATATCGCCGAGGATGTGGCCGACCAATTGGAGGCCGCGATTTTGGTGTGGGGTTCCGCAACGCTGGCGGTGCCGGGTGGAACAACGCCAGCACCGTTTCTTACGCTATTGTCAAAAACCGATCTGGATTGGTCGAAAGTGAATGTGATGCTGACGGACGAGCGGTTCGTTCCCGAAAGTTCAGAACGCTCCAACACGCGCCTGCTGCGTGATACATTGTTGCAGAATAACGCGGCAGTGGCGAACTTGGTGCCTTTCTATAAGGATGCCGATACACCAGAGGATGTTCTTGAGGATTTGACCCGCGCAATTACTGCGGCCCTACCAATCGACGTTTGTGTGCTGGGCATGGGGGAAGATATGCATACTGCCAGTCTATTCCCGGAAGCGGACCGTCTGGAGGAGGGGTTGGATTTAGACGGCACGTCAGTTTTGCTGCCGATGCGCGCGCCGGGCGCACCGGAACCTCGGTTAACGTTAACGGCTTCGGTGCTGCAGGCTGCACGGAATATCCATATTCTGATTACGGGTGAGGGTAAGAAGACAGCACTCGAGGCCGCGATGTTCGAAGGCCCTGCAAGCGAAGCCCCGATCCGTGTGGTTCTGGATGCGCCCGGACAGGTCGATGTGCATTACGCCGACTAGCGTAATTTAATAAATTCGGTATAGGTCAACTCTATGAACAAAACGATATTACTTCTGAACGGTCCCAACCTGAACTTGCTTGGCTCCCGCGAGCCGGAGATTTACGGCTACGACACGTTAGCTGATGTCGAGGCACGGTGCATGACGCACGCGAACACGCTGGGCGTGACACTGGAATGTCGCCAAACCAACCACGAGGGCGTTCTCGTCGACTGGATACAAGAAGCGCGCGGTAAGGCGGATGCGATCATTCTGAATGCAGGCGCGTACACGCATACCTCCATCGCTATTCACGATGCACTGAAGGCCTATGACGGTTATAAGATGGAATTGCATATCTCCGACCCCAAACAGCGCGAAGCGTTTCGACATATTTCCTATGTCGAACTCGCCTCGGATGGGTTGATCGCAGGTAAGGGTGTAGACGGGTATACAATGGCCATTGACGCCGTGATGGAAAAAATCGCTTGAACGTGCAATAGTCCCCGACTATATCGCCCGCACTAAAACTGTAACGAAGTCGCCGCTCCTTCTATAAAAAACGGAATACAAATATGAACCGTGGAATACTCATTGGCGTAATCGCCATGGCAACCGTTGTTGTTGCCTCTAACATCCTCGTGCAATTCTTGTTCGGCAATTGGCTGACATGGGGCGCATTTACCTATCCAGTTGCCTTCTTGGTGACTGACCTGATGAACCGGCTTTATGGACCAAGCCAAGCCCGCAAGGTTATCTTTGCCGGTTTCGTCGTCGGTGTGATCGCCTCGCTTATTGGAACGCAAGTAATGCTGGAATTCGGCCCCGCCGTAACACTACGCATTGCGCTTGGTTCGGGTACGGCATTCCTTGTCGCGCAGCTGACCGACGTTCTGGTCTTTGACCGCCTACGCAAGGGTAGTTGGTGGCGTGCGCCGCTAGCGTCCTCAGTGGTTGGTTCGTCGCTGGATACAGCACTGTTTTTCACCATCGCATTCTCTGCAACACTTGTGTTTATCGAGCCGTCAAATGACGTTAGCTGGGCTGGTGAAATCCTGCCGATCCTTGGATTTGGCCCTATGGCGCCGCTTTGGGTCAGCCTTGGTGTTGCGGACTTTTTCGTCAAAATGTTGTTGTCGATGGTGGCGCTCATACCATTTCGTGTGCTGTCAAAAAAGCTCAGCACACAAATGTCATAAGATTTTGCTTTGAGTTTTTCAAAAGTCGTGGCATGCTCTCTTTATCGTAAACTTTGAGAGAGGAGGTGCCAATGTCTATTGGGAAACTGGAGCAGATGGTTAAAGTTATTCGCGAGGTGAAAATCTAGAGGGGCAGCCCCCTTTGGGCAAACATCTGGCACTTGGGCTTCAAGCCTGGCTTTGCCACCTTCATACTCAAGTCCGGGCCTCCCTATTACGATAGGGCGGCCCTTTCTGATTGTAACGGTATTTTGGCCCTAATTACTCCAATTCGCTACTATATCGTGCCCGACCATTTCCGGTGCGCGTTCAAGTAAATCGGAGAAGGTGCCCCATAATTCTTTGATGCGAAGCGCGTTTGCCTCAGAAGTTGTCCGGCTTTCGACGATTGCAATAATATGACCCGAGCCGTCCTCGTCCATCGAATTGATAAACTGCTGCATGCCTGGAAGGGACATAATTTCTTCCTTAAGTCCTTCCATTATCGCCGTGGCGTCGTCTCGCGAGCCGTCTTTCATTTTGTATCTCGTAATACGTGCAAACATTTTTACTCCCACCTTTCTAATCGTTAAAATGCCAGTGCTGAAAGCACTCGACGTGATTGTTTATCATATTATTCGAAATTTGAGAAATTTGGGGTGATCCAAGCGCTGCTGCCTTGCTGGTTTTCGGTCGCCCTTCCACCATTTTAATGCGTCGGAATAATCGAATGCTAGTGAGACCGTGTTGGTGATAAGTAGTATCCAAAGATATGTCTCTCCTGTTTTTCCGTACCATAACCTGTTAGTCCAGCGATAAGACAAAAAGTTTGTGTGACACGCGGTATATCGTTCGCTGATCATGCGGTATTGATGAAATGGAAAATCTGATGTCAGAACTCACCCTTATCCGTCATGGGCAAGCGCAAACCGGTGCTAAAGACGAGGCAAGTTATGACAAACTTAGCGACCTTGGCCACGAGCAGGCGGGTTGGCTGGGGCGGCATTTTCAGCACACACATGGCTATGATCTGATGATCTCGGGTGCAATGAATCGACAAATACAGACGGCGCAATCCCTACAGTTGGACGTACCGCACGATAAGGATGCGCGCTTGAACGAGATGGATTATTTCGGTCTGGCTGACAGCTTATTGCAGACCCAAGGCATTGCTTGGCCCACGTCTGAGGCGGAATTCATAGCGCATTTGCCAAAGGTTCTTCATGCGTGGCGATCTGGTGAAATTGTTGACGGGTTGGAAACTTACGACGCCTTTTGTGCGCGTATTACGGAAGCATTGGATGATGCGAGGAGCAAAGATGGCCGCGTATTGCTCGTTACGTCAACGGGGGTTATTGCGACACTGGCAACCTTGGCGCTAGATCTGGACATTCACAAAAAGAGCAGAATGTTTATGGCTGTCGCACATACATCTATCCACAAGTTCACAATGCTTAACGGTGACCTGCATCTGACGCAATTTGGTGGAACGCCACATTTAGATTACCCCGAACGTTTGCATGCGAAAACCTTTGCCTGATGATCCGCATTAACGAAAATATAACCATTGAGGATTGGGAGCTGACAGAGACGTTTATGCGCTCTTCCGGTCCAGGTGGGCAAAACGTTAATAAAGTCTCAACGGCGGTTGAGTTGCGTTTTGAAGCGGAGCGTTCACCCAACCTGCCGCCTGCGGCCAAGGTGCGGTTGAGAAAACTGGCCGGTCGGCGGTGGACGAAAGACGGCGCGGTGATAATTACTGCCGAGAAACACCGTACACAGCCACGCAATCGAGCCGAGGCGGAGGAGAAGCTGGTGGCCTTGATCCAGCAGGCGCTGTTCCGGCCAAAGTACCGCGTAAAGACGAGGCCAACGATGGCCTCCAAGCGACGAAGACTTGAAGGCAAGAAGCAGCGCGGGCAAGTTAAGGTGTTGCGCGGCAAGGTTGCCGACGATTAATCACGTCTGTGTAACAAGCGTTGGAACGCTCAAAACCGCTTTTTCATTATTCACATGTCGCTTTTCCTCTGGTTCCAGAAATGGTTTTGCCGAATAATGATATGTATATGCATTGAACCGACAAAATTATCTGGAGCACATTATGATCACACGCGCAGCAGTTGCTTTTGCAGCCGGGGAACCTCTACAGGTTATTGATGTAAATCTGGAAGGCCCGAAGGCCGGCGAGGTACTAGTCGAAATCAAAGCGACAGGTCTTTGCCACACCGACGAATTTACGCGTTCAGGTGACGATCCCGAAGGTCTGTTTCCGGCAATCCTTGGCCATGAGGGCGCAGGTGTTGTAATCGAGATTGGTGAGGGTGTGACCAGCCTGAAAGTCGGCGATCATGTGATCCCGCTCTATACACCGGAATGTCGCGAGTGCGAGTACTGCCTGAACCCCAAAACAAACCTGTGCCAGTCGATCCGCGAAACCCAAGGAGCTGGGCTTTTGCCAGATGGCACGACACGGTTTAGTACGCTGGATGGGCAGCCGATTCATCACTACATGGGATGTTCGACATTTGCGAACCACACGGTTGTGCCGGAAATAGCGTTGGCGAAAATCCGCGAGGATGCACCGTTTGACAAGGTTTGTTATATCGGTTGCGGCGTAACCACGGGCATTGGCGCGGTGATTAACACGGCCAAGGTCGAGATCGGCTCGACGTCGATTGTGTTCGGGCTGGGTGGCATCGGTTTGAACGTTATTCAGGGGCTTCGACTGGCGGGCGCTGACCAGATTGTTGGCGTGGATATTAACGATAGCAAGAAGTCGATCGCCGAGGATTTTGGCATGACCCATTTCGTTAACCCTACCGAAGTCGAAGGTGATCTAGTCGCGCATTTGGTTTCCCTAACTGGCGGCGGTGCGGATTATACGTTTGATGCCACGGGAAACGTGAACGTCATGCGCACAGCGCTGGAAGCGGCACACAAAGGTTGGGGCGAGAGCATCATCATCGGCGTGGCCGGCGCAGGGCAGGAGATTTCGACCCGTCCGTTCCAATTGGTAACGGGTCGTTCGTGGCGCGGTACCGCGTTTGGTGGGGCAAGTGGGCGTACCGATGTCCCCAAGATTGTCGATTGGTACATGGACGGTAAAATCGCGATTGACCCAATGATTACACACACGATGGGGATCGAGGATATTAACAGAGGGTTCGATCTAATGCATGAAGGGAAGTCGATTAGGGCTGTGGTGGTGTTTTGAGTATTTTGGCAAAAGAGAAGCGGATTGCGGTGTTGATAGATGCCGAGAATATCTCCGCGAACTATGCCGAACCACTGTTTGAGGAGATCGCGAAGCGCGGTGAGATTAGTTTCTGCCGTGCGTTCGGCGATTTTGATGATGAACGAATGCGGGCATGGGAAACTCAAGCCAAAGATTTTGGCGTTAGTGTGTTTCAGCAGGACCCAGTGTCGGGCTTTAAGAATTCATCGGATATAGCACTGGTCATCGGAGCGATGGATTTACTGCACTGGAAGCGAGCCGAGCGGTTTTATATAGTTTCCAAAGACGGTGATTTTACGCCACTTGCGAACCGAATAAAGAGCGCTGGTCTGGATGTGATAGGGGTTGGAACAAAGGGAGCTTCACAGGCATTTAAAAATGCTTGTAACGACTTTGTCACGCTATCGTTAGATGCTGGAACACATGATGCTGGAACACATAAGGTATTAGACGTTGTCAATCCATCTAAGGCGCCAACAACCAACGAGCGACCAATAGAAGAAGCAGAAGAGGCGATCCTTACAGTGCTAAAAGATAGTGCAGAGAAGGATGGGTGGGTAAGCATGGCCGTATTGGGCAAAGCACTAAAGGAACGACAACCGAAATTTATTTATAAAGAATTCGGGTTCGCAACATTGAGCAAATTACTTAACCAAAGTAGTAGGTTTAATGCAGAGCCCAAACACAGCACACCGCGAGTCCGAGCGAGTAATCACAGTAAGAATACACTAACAAGTCGTTGAAGGAAAAGCTTATGAAAACCATATCTGAAAACGCCAGCTTTGGCGGGACGCAGGGCGTATATTCGCACCAGTCGGACGCTTGCAATTGCGAGATGACTTTTGCGGTTTATATGCCTCCGCAGGCAGTTGACGGGTTGGTGCCGGTTGTTTGGTATCTGTCTGGTCTGACCTGCACGCATGAGAACGCGATGGTTAAAGCAGGGGCGCAGGCTTGGGCGGCGGAGCATGGGCTCGCGGTGATTTTTCCTGACACTTCACCGCGCGGTGAAGGTGTTGCGAACGATGAAGCGTATGATCTGGGGCAGGGCGCCGGATTTTATGTCGATGCTACGCAGGAACCTTGGTCGCAGCATTTTCAAATGTGGACATACATAACCGAGGAATTGCCGAAGCTGGTTTTTCACAACTTCGATTTGAACGAAGAAGCGCAAGGAATTATGGGGCATTCCATGGGTGGACACGGGGCATTGACGATGGCGATTTCGCTGCCGGATCAATACAAATCCGTATCAGCGTTTGCACCTATTACTAATCCAACCGGCAGCGACTGGGGGCGTAAACAGTTGACGGCGTATCTGGGCGATGATCAAAACGCATGGGGGAAACACGACGCCAGTTTGTTGATGGCCGAAAAAGGTTATCCGGGGCATGTGATGATTGATCAAGGCGGAGCAGATGAATTCTACGATCTGCTGAAAATGGATGCGTTGGCGGCCGCAATCACTTGGCGTAAACAATCGGCCAGTTTGCGGATTTTGGAAGGGTATGACCATTCGTATTTCTTCGTCTCAACCTTCATGGAAGATCACATCGCGCACCACGCGGATATTTTACATAACCTTTAAGGATGCATTAACGTGTTAGTCTCCACCATCCTGTTGCTCGTGACGGCAATGAGTGTACCACCTCCGTTGATTGTTTCCGCGTTTTTCATGTGGGACGTGTTTGTGCAGCCAAGCCACGGGCGAGCAACGATTTTATTAACGGAATGCGCAATTTCGGATGAGGATTGCTAATGACCGCGATTTATATAGACGCCGACGCTTGCCCCGTTAAGGATGAAACCTTGCGCGTAGCGGATCGACATAGCGTGAAGGTTTACGTCGTCTCGAATGGTGGCTTGCGCCCTAACCCGCATCCGTTGGTGGAAACGGTGGTAGTGCCTGATGGGCCTGACGTGGCGGATATGTGGATTGCGGATCGGATTGGCAAAGGCGATATTTGCATCACGGGTGACATCCCGTTGGCAGCGAAATGCCTTGAGGCCGGAGGACGGGCGATTAGGCATAACGGCGATACTTTTACATCAGCGAACATTGGCAACCAACTGGCAATGCGCGACTTGATGGCGGATTTGCGCGAAGCTGATCCCTTCCGTCAAGGCGGCGGGCGACCATTTAGCAAAGCAGATCGATCGAAATTTCTTGAAGTGCTGGAACGGGAAGTTCGGGCGGCATTGAAAGAATAGATGGCGAGTGACCCTAACAGTTTGATTGTGGACTTCGTCGGGGGCGCAGTGGCGCACCGTTTCCGGTTTGGTGGCGGTCGCGGGCAGGCGTTGCCCAAAGCAATCGGGATGAAATCAGGCGTTTCACCGAGTGTCGTTGATGCGACCGCAGGACTTGGTCGGGATGCGTTTTTAATGGCTTCGCTGGGGTCCGAGGTGACTTTGATTGAACGCTCCGACGAGATGCATAGCTTGCTGGCCGAAGGGATGGAGCGCGCCCGTGTGGCTGGCGGCGAGATCGCCGAAGTTATTGCACGGATGACTTTGTTGCACGGGGATGCCAAGGCGTTGCTAAGGGAGCTTTCTCCCGACGTTGTATTGGTTGATCCGATGCACCCACCACGCAAGAATTCCGCACTGGTAAAGAAAGAAATGCGACTGATACGCGAAATCGTTGGAACCGATCAGGATTCGACCGAATTGATGCGTGTGGCTTTGGACTGCGCCCGTAAACGGGTTGTTTTGAAGTGGCCGCAAAAGGCTGATCCCATGGGGGGTATTCGTGCCCCCTCCCACCAGATCACGGGGAAATCGACGCGTTACGATGTGTTTATGATTGGATAACTAGATGAACTTAAAGTTGGTGATTTTTGATTGCGACGGGGTGCTGGTCGACACAGAAGTGTTGTTCAATCAGGCCCTTGTCGAGGATTTGGCTGCGCACGGCCTTAGTTTGACGCTTGACCAATGCATGGGGCTGTTTGTTGGCGGCACTATGTCAGGCGTTAAATCCAAAGCTGAACAACTGGGCGCTATGTTGCCGGATACTTGGGTCGAGGATTTTTACATAAAAGTCTATAAACTACTTGGGGAACGTACAGAATCAATTGCAGGAATTGAGGGCGCGCTTGATGCAATTGAACGCTCGGGCATCCCGTACTGTGTGGCCTCGAACGGCAGGATTGCGAAAATGGAGATCACCTTGGGACGCACCGGGATGTTGGAGCGGTTCAAAGATGTGATGTTCTCGGCACAGGCGTTGGGGACAGCCAAGCCTGCTCCGGAATTGTTTCTCGCCGCGGCAAGGAACTTCGGAGTTTCACCCGACGAGTGCGTCGTTATTGAAGACAGTCCGACGGGCGTTCTGGCGGCAAAGCATGCAGGAATGAAATGTTACGGATACGCACCCCACGACGATGGCCAAGCCTTGGCTGCGGAGCAAGCAATTATTTTTAAGGATATGTCAGAACTGCCGGTTTTGTTGGGACTTTAAGGCGTGATGATCACTGTTTCGGCGCCTTCACCAGCAGCCACGACATCACCACAACCCTCAAAACCAGCCGGTAGATCTTTGCGACGGGGCTGTCCGTACTCCCTCTTAATAAAGTGTAAGTCAGGCGGATTTACCGACGCGACATGCAGTTTGATTAATACCTGACCTTTGGCGGGAATTTGAACCTGCTCCAGATACAATGAAGCATCTGAGATTGCGGGGCCTTCAGATTTGCCGGAATAACCGTCTTCTAACTGATAAGCGCACGCATTGTGTCGGGGTGCTTTGTGATCAGTCTTCTTTTAACCAATCATTAAGGATTTCATCGGTATCGGCCCCACATATGGGAGGCGCTTTGCGATATGTAACTGGCGTTTCGGAAAATTTAACCGGATTGCCGATAAGATCGACAGAACCCGAACCTGACAGTGGGTGGGGCATCGAGATTTTCATGTCACGGGCGGCAACCTGATCGCTGGCGAACACCCCGTCGAGGGTGTTAATGGGGCCACAGGTAACACCCGCAGCATTCATTGTCGAAAGTAAGGTCTGCTTGTCGATTTTCTGAAGGATCGGAATCAGCGTTTCAATCAACGTTTCGCGATTGGTAATGCGGTCGATATTAAGGATGTACCTTGAGTCTTTCGCCAGCTCCGGATGTGCGATTACACCACAGAACTTTGCGAACTGGTTGTCGTTGCCAACGGCTATTATCAGGTGGCCGTCGCTGACCTTGAATACTTGATAGGGAACGATGTTCGGGTGCTGGTTTCTGCGCCGTTTTGGAACTTCTCCCGATGCTAGATAGTTTGTACCTTCGTTAATAAGCCCCGCAACCTACGTATCCACAAGACCAATGTCGATGTACTAACCTTGACCGATTTGGTCGCGGTGCCGCAGGGCAGCAAGAATCGCGGTGGCCGCATACATTCCGCACATCACGTCCGTAATGCCAACGCCGACTTTTATAGGCACCCCATCGGTCTTGAAGTTCTCCACCAGAATATCGGATTTGGCGGCAAGTTGACGTATGGTATCAGCGCCTTCGGGCGTGGACATATCCAGTGCGATGGACCCCAGGCGCGAGTGTCGGCGCCCTTTCCGGGGCGCTCCACCTTGACGATGTCGGCGCCATAATCCCCCAAAAGCTGTGTGCTGGTCGGGCCAGCAAGAATGCGGGTGAGGTCAAGCAAGCGGACCCCGTGAAGTGGCCCTTTGGGTGTGTCAGAATGCGTCATAGGCGCGAGTTTTGCAGACGGCGGATGGAAAGAAAAGTTCCTTTTCGGTTTTACCTAACGTCCGTTTAACTCGCGCTCCAAGACAAACGCCGGGGCTACGCCGGACAGTCGGGCACGATAGACGAATAATGCCTCAGTAACGCGCATCACATAGTTGCGTGTTTCTCGAAAAGGGATCGTCTCGATCCAGTCAACCGCATCGACTTTGGCAGACCGAGGGTCGCCGTAGTCCTGTATCCAGCGATCTACGCGGTAAGGACCTGCGTTATAGGCAGCAGCGGCTAGCAGGGCAGACCCGTCGTAGCGTTCCAGCATTTCTGCCAAATAAGCTGTACCGATGCGGGCATTATATTCCCAGTCACCGCCAAGGCTTTTGGTGGAATAGGCGATGCCCAATTCTCGCGCCACGGTCCTAGCGGTGGCGGGCATCACTTGCATCAAGCCAAGCGCCCCGACATGGCTTTGGGCTGCAGGGTTAAACTCGCTTTCCTGCCGTGCAATGGCCAATGCCAGCTCAGCGGGAACGGGGCTTTCAAAAGCTGCAAGGTCCGTGATCGGGTAATACGCGCGCGGGATTACGTAGCCTTGTGTCGCCGCTGCTTTGGCAATTTTCAACGCTGTGTTGGGCTGGTCCAGATCCATCGCCAATTGTCCTAAGGCGGCGCGTTCCTTCAACGTTAAGCTTTCGGAGGCGTGGCTTAAGAACCGACGAGTTAACAAATCTTTACCGGCAAAATGGAACAGAAACCCAGCGCGAACGGAGTCACTTCGCAAGAATAGTTGTGTCGTCCAATCGGCGGGAAGATCGGCACCCGCGATGCTTTGATCAGGTCCCAGTCCAGCGCGTTCTGCCGCCAACTGCCCGTAAAAACTGGTCTGATAGGTTGCCGCCAATGCGTAAGACGCCTTGGCCTTCGCTGTGTCACCCATGGCTTCGTAACTACGCCCCAACCAATAACCTGCGCGGCCTATGCTAATGGGCGATGCGATGGATGCCTGAAGTTTTCGAAAGTGTTGAACTGCGCTGGCGGGGTCGTTTAGTTTGCGTAGCGCCAAGAAACCGGACAACCATTCCAGATCGGAATACCCATTCTGATCTGGTGTCAGAAAATGATGGCTAGCCAAGTAATAAGCCGTTCGATTGTCGCCAGCGCGCATAGCACGACGTGCATAGCTGCGGCGTTTGTCAGACCAGAATTCAGGACGCCCCACGCTGTCGAGAGAGCCGGAACGCTCTACCAGCATATCGTGCGCGCTATCCCAATAGTCCTTGCTGACCCGCCAGCGGAAACGATCATAGGCCAGCCCGGCATCATGTGCCACGGCATCTGGCAGGGCTGAAATCATCGAATCCACACCGTTTTTATCACGTTGCAGGGCGATGCGGACTTCAGCCAACGCACGTTGCGACGGGGAAACCAACGATAACATGCGACTGGCCTCGGTCACCTTGCGTTTCCACAAAAGCAGGTCCAGGCGATCGCCGTTATAGGGTTTCAGCGTGTTGGGAAATGATTTCCACAGGGCGTCTTGCTCTGATTGGCTTAGAGAAAATTCGCGCCATGCATGAATTGCTTCAGCACCTGCGTGTGCAGGCCTACCCAACGTCTGATAGGCTTGCGCTAAACGTAGTGCCCCCCAACCCGTTTGTGGGTCTTGCGTCGCGAAATAGTTAACAACCCGTTGTGGGTTCAAACCTTCGGGAATGTGCTGTTCGGATACCTTTTGCAGTAATGGCAACCCGGGCCAGTCAGCGTTGGCGTTTAGGAATGCATAATATTCATCGAAGCTCCCCTCCGCTGCGCGCAACCGATTCCACTCTACGATTTCCATAGCGATCGGGTCTTGATTTTGGGCCGCAAGGTTCGCTGCTTTGTCCCAGTTCCCAGCATCGGCAGCGGATAAGGCCGCTGCTAATGAAGCGCCATTTTGCGGTGGTGTTTGCCCCGCAGCCGCGCAAACACCACCGACAAAAATTGCCAGCGCCACGGATAAACCGGTGCGTAAATTGGAATACTTCATTCTGCCTCAAGGTATTTTTTAATATTTATGTTCGTATAACATGATTTTCGCCTATATGTCTCGTATCGCTTGCTTGCGGTGGCATCAATTCGCCGTTAGTGCTGCGACTAGACAGATCAAACTTCGGAGGCCCTCATGTTTAAAGGTTCAATGCCAGCACTTATCACCCCGTTCAAAAACGGCAAGGTGGACGAAGACGCACTGAAGGCGCTCGTTGAATGGCATATTGCCGAGGGCAGCCACGGTTTGGTGCCAGTCGGAACAACCGGTGAGTCACCGACACTGACCCATGATGAACATGAACGCGTGATCGAAATTGTCGTGCAAACTGCTGCTGGCCGCGTGCCAGTGATCGCGGGGGCTGGTTCGAACAACACAACCGAAGCGATCCGTTTCGTGCAATTCGCCGAAAAAGTAGGGGCGGACGGCGCGTTGGTGGTGACGCCATATTACAACAAGCCGACACAACGCGGCTTGATCGCGCATTTCACGGCTGTGCATGACGCCAGCGGTATTCCTATCATTATTTACAATATCCCCGGTCGCTCAGTTGTGGATATGACACCGGAAACAATGGGGGAGCTGGCCGAACTTCCACGCATTGTTGGCGTGAAAGATGCAACTGGTGATATCGTGCGGGTTTCCGATCAACGCATTACCTGTGGTAAAGACTTTATCCAGCTTTCGGGCGAGGACGCATCCGCGCTTGGGTATAACGCGCAAGGCGGGCACGGCTGTATTTCCGTGACAGCGAATGTTGCACCGAAGCTTTGCGCAGAATTTCAAGAGGCGACGTTGGCTGGTGATTACACCAAGGCATTGGTCTTGCAGGATAAACTGATGCCTCTCCACACCGCGATTTTTGTCGAGCCAGGCGTTGTTGGCGCGAAACACGGCCTGACAGTTCTGGGGAAATGCACAGACGAGGTGCGCTCGCCACTGACTGGCTTGCTGCCGGAAACCAAAGCACAGATCGAAGATGCGATGCGTCACGCGGGGCTGATTAACTAGTTATGCCTGAACGCCTTGCCGACATACATCTCGTTTGCGGGGCGACTGGTGCGGGAAAATCGACCTATTCGGAAGAACTGGCGCAATCCGTTGGCGGGGTGCGCTTTTCGATCGACGAGTGGATGCAGCGCCTACACAACGAAGATAAACCGGACGAGCAGCTTTTCGAGTGGTTTTATGAGCGCGTTCAACGTAACTGCGCACAGATGCGAAGTGTTGCCGAGCGGCTGGTAGTGCTGAACGTACCGGCGATTTTCGATTGTGGACTGACTAATAAAATGGAACGCGATATTTTCGTGAACTGGGCGGAGGATCTGGGTTTCTCGGTTCAATTGCATTTCCGCGACGTTTCAACCGATATACGTTGGCAGCGCGTGCAAAATCGTAACACCGAGCAAGCCGAGACCTTTCAGTTCGAAGTTACTCGTGACATGTTCGACTTTATCGAGTCGTTATGGGAAGCCCCGGGCGACGAAGAACTGACACGCCTGAATGGAAAACGGATTACTGACTGATGGCACCGCGCAAGAAAGCTGACCCAAATAACAAGACCGTCGCCGAGAACCGGAAGGCGCGATATAATTATGCCGTGGAAGATACGCTTGAATGCGGGATGATGCTTGACGGTTCCGAGGTAAAATCGATGCGGAAGGGCGGTGTGAATATTGCCGAGAGTTACGCAGGTATTGAAGACGGTGAGTTGTGGCTGGTTAACAGCCATATCCCGAAATACGATCAGGCCAAGACGTTTCAGCATGAAGAGCGCCGCAGACGTAAACTGTTGGTTAGCAAAAAAGAGCTGTCGAAGCTGTGGGCTGAAGTGGGCCGCCAAGGTATGACCCTTGTGCCGCTGAAGATCTATTTCAATGATAAGGGTCGGGCTAAATTGTTGCTTGGCATCGCCAAGGGTAAACAGAAGCAAGATAAACGCGCGACCGAGAAAAAGCAGGACTGGAAACGTCAGCAGTCGCGCTTGATGCGGGATCGTGGATAGGAATTCTTGCCGGATACCTATTGCTACAAAAGGAAATTAACGTATTGGATTCGACGCCTTGTTGTACGGCTTCCAATCGGTGATTTCAGGGTAGTACATCGCCCGCCATTTCCGAACACGCGGGTTCATTACGCGCCGCCAAAGCGGCGGAATCAAAGCCATAGCAGCCATGATCGGATAGCCGTAGGGTAACTGCGGCGCGTCGGTTTCGGGATAGGATTGCAGCAGCGGAAAACGGCGGTCGGGCTTGTAGTGATGGTCCGAATGGCGTTGCAGGTTTATTAACAGGTAATTGGTAAACCGCCGCGATGAATTCCACGAATGATGCGGGCGGACATGTTCGTATTTCCCATCGCCGCGGTGTTTTCGAACTAAACCGTAATGTTCGACATAGTTTGTGAGTTCCAGAAACATCACTGCGATCAACGCTTGCATTAGGTAAAGTCCGACACCGAACCAACCGCCGATCAATGCAGCTATCGCCAAGAACCCCAGCGGCCAAAGTGCGTAACGCCAGAACGGGTTGGATTTGTCGTAGATCGGAAGTTTTCGAGTCGTTAATCGCGCCGCTTCAACTTTCCACGAAGCTATTAAACCTCCGGGGAGAAGACGGAAAAAGAAGCGATGAAATCCTTCATTATAGCGCGCGGTCACCGGGTCGGCAGGCGTGCCAACATGCCGATGGTGAATCAGTATATGCTTTGTGCGGAAATGCCCGTAAAGGACCATCGCCAGCAATGCATCACCTAGATTGCGTTCCAGCTTACCCTTTTGATGGATCAACTCGTGAGCGTAAACAATGCCGACCCCGCCTGTAGCAATACCGATTGCGGCGAACAAAGACACACTTTGTGCGCTCGACATATGATCAAACCGTGTTGTGGCGATCAGGGCGACAAAAATGAACAACAGTTGGACGGGAAACCAGATAACTGTCAGCATCCGGTGCCAGTGCAATAGGTTGTCGTCGGTTTCAGGGTACATGTTCGCAGTGTTTTCCGAAAGCATCCGGTCAAATACAGAGCTGAGAAATAGGCCGTAAAACGGGATTAGTGCAATTGCCCATCCGCCAAAAATGGATGCAACGATGACGGTCACAGCAAGTATCAGTGATACTGCAAATGGCGCGGCGCTACGAATTGAGGGAGTGCTTTTTAACATAGCGCACCTCAACACAGTCTAAGGCCATTATTCAACCCCGATTGCGGTTAACCCTGCGGAATAGGCTTTGCGCATGACGGTTGGCAATTTTCCTGAAGTTGCGGTGGTAGGGAGTTCGAACTGCCCGCGTGTCGGAGTGCTGGACATATCAACGCTTGCTGTTCTAACCGTTAACAACAAGTGAAAATGAGTGAATGTATGTTTGACGGGCGTGGCAAGCGATGACCATTTTGCTTTGATCGGTGGGGCCGCCATTGCGGTTTCTTCGTTCCATTCAGTCGTTGGCAGGGCTAACATTCCGCCGAGTAATCCTTTTTCCGGGCGAGTTTCCAGCAATATTGCGCCATCTGCGCGTTGCACCATATAGGCTATGCCATAGCGCGTCGGCTTCGCAGGCTTTGGGCGTTTTTTTGGAAGGTCAGCGGCGATACCGTGTTTGTGCGCCATGCACCTGCTGGCAATCGGACAGATTTCACACTTGGGTTTTTGCGAGCAGATCGTGGCTCCAAGATCCATCACCGCCTGAGCATAGTCACCCGGGCGCTTGATTGGGGTTAACCGCCCTGCGAGTTTTCTCAAAGACTCTTTGCTGTCTGGTAAGGGTGCTGTAACGGCATATAGTCTAGAGACTACCCGCTCCACATTGGCGTCCAACACCGTGGCTTGTCGGTCAAACGCGATAGCTAAAATCGCGGCGGCGGTGTAAGGACCGACTCCCGGCAGGCTTAACAATTCCGCTTCGGTATCAGGGAATTTTCCGCCGTATTCCTCAGAAATCAAACGTGCGCACTTCAGCACGTTTCGGGCGCGCGCATAATAGCCAAGGCCCGCCCATTCGCCCATAACATCGGCGTCATCAGCGCTGGCAAGCGCATGTACATCAGGCCAACGGCGTTGAAACACAAGAAAATACCGGATCACGGCTGCAACGGTGGTTTGTTGCAACATTACCTCGGATAGCCAGATGTGATACGGGTCCGGCCGCACTCCGTTGACGCTGTCAACAGGCGGGATCCGCCATGGCATCGTGCGGGCGTTGGCGTCGTACCAATCTAGCAGAGGTTTGTTAATCATTTGTTCACGCAAGCGTTATTACGCCGACGCCCAAAGAGGGATGGACGCTGCCCTTATCGGCGTTACTATGGCTTTGAGGAAATTTCGAGAGTCGCATGGTACATAAATCTGACGGAAAACCAATAAAAGGCAAGGGCTTTGTCCCCGCAAAACGCCGTTCTCGTGGCTTTTTGCAGACCGGTGGGTTGCTCAGCAAGCGTATCCGCCAAGTGGGCGAAAGCCGAGGCTTTGCAGAAACCCGTCTGTTAACCCATTGGGCTGAGATTGTCGGTCAAACCATGGCCGCGATCGCGCAACCAGTTAAGGTTTCGTATGCTCGCGAAGGGTTCGGGGCGACGTTGACGGTGCTAACCGACGGGGCGCGCGCTCCGGAATTACAAATGATGCTGCCAGAACTAAAAGAAAAGGTTAACGCCTGTTATGGCTATAGCGCTATTTCGCGCATACGGATTACCCAGACTGCAGAGGCTGGATTTTCCGAACAAGCTGCAGCTTTTACGCATAAACCTGTTGCGCCGAAGAACCTTTCGGATTCGCAAGCTGCAGAATTGAGTGTCTCGCTTGCACCAATCGGTGATGAAAAGTTACGAGCAGCGCTGGAAAACCTGGCCAAGAACGTACTAACTAAGTGAAAATGGTTTCAGAAGGAAATATGATGACTGAACAAATAAGCCTTACCCGCCGCGCTGCCCTTGCAGTGATGGGTGCAACTGCAGCCTATAGCGCAATACCAGCGTTTGCCCAAAGCGACGAAGTCGCGGCGCTTGAAGAGATGTCGATCGGGTCCGAAGATGCACCAATCACGATGATCGAGTATGCTTCTTTTACCTGCCCGCATTGCAAAAACTTCCATGCCAACGTGCTGCCGTTAATCATGGAGAACTACATTGATACCGGCAAAGTCCGCATGATCTATCGCGGTATATATTTTGACCGCCTAGGCTTGTGGGCTGATATGTTGGCGCGCTGTGGTGGACCAGATCGCTATTTCGGCATCACTTCAATGATCTACGATAAACAAGGTGAGTGGACGGCCGCTGAAAATGCAGTTGGTGTCGTCGACAACCTCTATGCAATCGGGCGTCGAGCCGGATTGAATCAGGTCGACATGGAAACTTGCATGCAGGACAATGAAACAGCACAGGCGATGGTGAAATCATCGACCGAGAATGCTGAAGCGGATGGTGTAAATTCTACGCCTACGTTCGTTATCAATGGAAAAACGCATTCCAACATGCCGTATGCGGACTTTGTTGACGAGTTTGATCGCATTCTCGAAGGGTAAATTTTACGCGTCGGGTGGTTGACCATTCTGCTCGGCGCGCCTTCGTTTGCGCACCAACTCTTCTTTCAGTGCCCTTTTAAGCAAGCTTTCCAGCGCCTGTACTTTGGCGGCTGATTTGATTGCGACCAGTCGCGCAGCTTCTTTTTCGCTTTCAGATATCTGATGCTGCGATCCTAACTTGCTGATTTCGGCGTCAACCCAGCGTTGCCAACGGGCGAGGGCGTTAAAGTCACCACCATTGGATGGGTCATATTGGCGTTTTCCCGCGCGTATCACGTCGATTTCCCCCCGTATTTCTTCAACTTTAATGCACTTTCGAGCGTAATTATCCATGTCCCGGGATTTTCCATGCTCGGCCAGTGGTATGAGTTTTCTGACTTGAGCAGGGGTCACGACAATCCTCTTTCTTTGGCTTTCTTGCGCATGATTTCGGCGAATCTGAGGGCGGCTGCGATCGCACGGTATTGTTCGGGCAAAATTTCATGCCCGATCTTGACGGTTGCATGAATGGCGCGGGCGGTTGGCGGGTCGCTGTGTATTGGTACACCGGACTCGGCCGCTATTTCCCGGATGCGCGCCGCGATTTCGTCTTCGCCTTTCGCGACACAAACCGGGGCGGTGCCTTTCTGCTTGGTCCAGTTCAACGCGACGGCGTAATGGGTCGGGTTAACCACAATAACGTCAGCTTTGGGCACTTCCAACAACATCCGGTTGGTTGCAATTTCACGCCCGCGCTGACGACGTTGTGCTTTGGTGTGGGGATCACCCTCGGCCTCTTTGCCTTCGTCTTTCATGTCCTGGAATGACATCCGAAGCTTTTTCTGGTGGTTATATTTCTGCCACAAAAAATCCCCGATCCCGACGAGAACTGCAAGAACACAGATGGAAATCAACAGATCAACCAATACCTCCATCATCATACCCGTCATCGCAACGGCGGAGGAGCGTGTGAGGCCAATGATTTCGTCGAACTTGCCGCGCAGGTAGAAAATCACGACAAGCGAGACAGCCAGCATTTTGATGAAGGTTTTTGCGAATTCCACCATGCCCGAGATCCCAAATTTGTTCTTTGCGCCGGCGATAGGCGAAATTCGGTTGAGCTTGGGGACCAATTTGCTGGGCGCTACAATGATCGCTTGCTGGCCAATAAGCGATAGAATTGCAGCCGCGAAAGGCAGTGCAAACAGCGGGGTCAGCGCTGCCACGATTGATAACATGATGGAACCAGATAAGCGAAGCCCTCCGGGGCCAAGAATTTTGTCCAACAGCAAGTCGGGCGAGGATAGGAATATGGTCAGTTCACTGGCTGCGGTTCCTACCGCATTGCTGCCAGTAGTCATAATCGCGACGAGGAACCCCAGATAAATTAAGGTGACGGTTAGATCGTTGGATTTGGCGATATCGCCCTTTTTACGAGCATCCGCCAACTTCTTCGGGGTTGGGTCATGGGTTTTTTCACTGCTATCGCTATCGCCCGCCATCAGGGCATACCCAATGGGTTTGCCAGCACCAAGTCCATGTGATCGTTCCAGAAATCAAGTAACATTGGTGATGCAAGCAATAGCATTAAAATAGCACCAGCGGTAATCGCAGGTGCGCCGATGAAGGCAACCATAAGAGATGGCATCGCGCGATTAATGGCACCAAGGCCAACGTTGTACGCGAACGACGCAACAATAAACGGGGATGCCAACGTCAGCGCCAATGCGAAGGCTGAAGCAACATGGGCGGTGCCCCATTCGGCGACATCTCGTCCAGCAGGAAAAAACCCCGGCGGCATAATTTCGTAAGATGAGATCATGGCGAGCGCCGCTTTTACGTGTAGGCCGGATACCAACACCAAGGTTAGGCCAGCCATGACGAGGATGTTGCCAATGGCTGGCATCGGATCTGGGGTCGCGCCCGAGCCAGCGACTTGCGCGATGGATGTGCTTTGCGCCGCGATGGACCCCGCCAATTGCAGGGCCATAACGATCAATCTGATAGAGATGCCGATCAAGAAACCAATGGCGGATTCGGTGAGCATCAACATAGGCATAGATTGTAAGCTGATGTTAATACTCTCAAAAACCACAGGCCAAACAATTGCGGTGAACGCGAGCGCCACTAACAGACGGATGCGCATCGGGATGGATTGTTCGCCGAATCCGGGTAGTAGGGCCGTGACAGAACCAACCCGCATAAACACCAGAAAAGCGCTGACCAACGCGGGTTCGCTGAAGTCTAGCAATTGAGCGAGAGCATGCACGATTTATGCAACTCCGACGAGTGCGGGTTTAGTATTTGCACCAATTTCTTCGAAGGAGAAAACGGGGTTTCGAATGCCTTTCGATACCAGCACGGTTTGCAAAAATCGCCTACGACGTGTGGACGTGACAACAGCAGGATACCGGCCGTTTTCACTGGCTTTTCCGATTTTCTCAGCCACTGAAGAGGCAAGGCGATTGAAGTCGTCTGGCGGTAAAGCTACGTCGATCGCACCGCTTTCTCCGTCTAGCTGATGCCGTTGAAACAGTTCCTCCCAGTCCGGCGAAAGCTGGATCAGAGGGAGAGCGCCGTCGTCTTCCTGCAACTCCGCGACGATCTGAAAGCCAAGGCGATGACGGACATGCTCTGTGATAGCTTCGACGCCTTTCAAATAACCCTGAACTTCGGCAATAGATTCCATAATTAAGGGCAGGTTTCGGATCGAAACGCGTTCTTCAAGCAGAAGTCGCAATACAGCGTGCAGTATGTCGACGGGGACCTTGTCCGGCACCAGTTCGTCTAGAACGCGCCGGTTGGCTTCTGCTCGGACCGGGTCAGAAACAGTGACGAATTCATCCAGTAATTTCCGCAGGGTGCGGCGTGAAAACAATAGCGAAAAGTTTTGTTTCAGTACTTCTAACAGGTGTGTCGCGACGACCTCCGTTGGGGTGACGACAGATAACCCCAGCAGCGCGGCTTCTTCCTGCTGCTTTGGCTCTACCCATCTTGCCGGTGCCCCATAAACAGGCTCTTTGACGTCTTGGCCATCAGGGGGTAGGACAGATGGGTCGTTCAGTAGAATCAATACCTTATCTGGCTCAATACTGGATTTTGCGACCTCAACTCCTTGAATGCGGATCGCGTATTCTCCGTTGGCCAACATGGGGGAATCCGTTAACCGAATTTCGGGGATTATCAGGCCGTAAGTTGACGCAATGTGGTTTCGCATATTAACGATGCGTGTATCGAGGCCAGTCGCTGTATCCATGACTGTTGGAACAATATTCGAGGCGAATTCTAAATGGATTTCGTCAAGATCCAGCATGTCGCCGAGTGATTTCTGTGGTGCGGCAGCCGTGGGAACAAGGTTAGCCTGTGCGGCTTTAGCCAATGTTGCCTGCTTTTTGCGATGTGACAACCATGCGGCGCCGCCAAGTAAGATTGTACCGAACATGAAGGGGATAAAGGGTAGGCCGGGGATCAGCGCAAACAGCGCTAGCAACCCGGCGACTGTTGCGAGCGCCGCAGGATGACCGCCGAGTTGGTCTATTAGTGCCTTGTCGGTAGATCCGTGCGCGCCGCCTTTGGATAGCAACAAGGCTGACGCGATCGAGATGATCACCGATGGTATTTGGCTGACCAGTCCATCGCCAATGGTCAATATCGTATAAGATTCAAATGCTTCGGCGATTGGCATGTCGTGCATAATCAAACCTATCGCCAAACCCATGACTAAGTTCATCATGGTGATTAGCAGGCCAGCGATTGCGTCGCCTTTCACGAATTTTGATGCACCGTCTAGTGAACCGAAGAACGTGGTTTCTTCTTGTTCGATCCGGCGGCGCTCTTTGGCTTGTTCGTGAGTGATTGCACCGGCGGCCATGTCACTGTCGATGGCGAGCTGTTTTCCCGGCATCCCGTCCAAAGCAAATCTTGCGCCGACCTCTGCCATGCGTCCCGCGCCCTTGGTTATGACGATAAAGTTAACTATCAACAGGACGCAAAATACAACGAACCCCATAAAGACGGAGCCCCCCATGATGAACATCGCGAAGCCGTGTATGACTTCGCCAGCCGCTTTAGGGCCAGTGTGACCTTGGCCGATTATCAACTTGGTGGAAGATACGTTCAGCGATAGCCGCAGCATCAAACTGGCGAGCAAGATTGTCGGGAAGGACGAAAAATCCAGTGGGCGGTCAATGAAAATTGTGATGGTAAAGATTAAGATCGCAAGGGCAAAACTGGTGGCCAATCCCAAATCAAGAATCCACGCGGGCATGGGCAAGATCATCATTACGATGACGGCCATAAGTGCCAGCGCTAACAGTATCGTTGGTTGAAACAACGTGGAGATGTTGAAATTGCTCGGCATCAGAATAACGCACCGTTTGGTGTGCCTAAAAGCGGGGAGCTTGTCTGTTGGATTAATCCGCCGGCCAAGCTGCCGTTGCGGACGGGAACAGTGGCCATATCAAGGGGTTGGAAGGGAACCCACGTAGATAGACGTGGCCTCTGAATACTATTGTTCGAGGTAACAACAGTGGGCAGGGAGACGTCTACGGGCGTATTCGAGAGGTTGGCGAATATTCGATCAAATCGTGTGCGATACTTGGCGGACAAGGCGGTTGTGCGAGAGTGATACGCGCCCGCTGCCCATGACCAGGAGCCACCCTCCCTGAATAAAGACGTCATGAACTTGGCAGCATAGGCGGCGTTGGCTGCTGGTTCGAACATCTGGTTAAACGAAACGAAGGCTTCACCATGCCAACGGTGATTGATCTGGAAGCAACCTATGTCGAAACTGCGTGCGCCCTCGGCGTAGCTTTGCGTTACGAAATTGACTGCCTCGGCGCGGGTGTCGAACCAAAAGCCTTTGCCTTCCATGTTAACAGTCCAAGGCCATGGCTGGAACTCGCCTTGCCGATTTCGGCCAGTTTCTACCAAGGTCAGTGCGAGCAATACCTTCGGTGGCAGGGCACCATCGTTTGCTGCGAATACTGCCGCCACGTTGCACAAGCCTGCATCCCCTTTCGCAAATGCCATGGGGGGAAGCAGTAATAAAAGAATGCCCACAATTCTTGCGAGGATCATCCGGGAGTCTCCTGAAATCGATTCGATTTAGGAATAAGGCCGATGTGTTACCAAGTCGTAACCAACCGACTCAAAATTGTTGATCAATTGCTGTGATATTCCACTGGCCTCGAAGAATCGGGAGCGATAGATGTAGGATATGAACCAGACTTCTGAACTCCTTCGAACCGTTTTTGGCTTTGACAGTTTCCGCCCAGGGCAGGAAGCGATTGTTGATGCCGTTAACGCGGGCGAAGATGTGTTGGCGATCATGCCGACGGGGGGTGGCAAATCACTGTGTTTTCAGCTGCCAGCGTTGTGCCGCGACGGTGTGACGGTGGTAATATCGCCGTTGATTGCGTTGATGCGGGACCAGGTTCGCGCCCTGCGCGAGGCCGGAGTCGAGGCCGGCTCACTGACTTCGGGGAACACCGAGGAAGAAACAGAAGAGGTGTTTCAGGCCCTCGATGAAGGGCGCTTGAAACTGCTTTATATGGCACCGGAACGCCTTGCGAACGGCGGAGCCGTGCAACTGTTGCGGCGGATCAACGTGACGCTTCTGGCGGTGGACGAGGCGCATTGTGTTTCGCAGTGGGGTCATGACTTTCGGCCGGATTATCTGAAAATTGGGGCGCTGCGAAAACAGCTCGGCAATATTCAGATTGCGGCGTTTACTGCCACTGCGGATGCGGAAACGCGGTTTGAAATCGGAAAACGGCTGTTTGATGGTGAAAGCCCCACGACGTTTCTGGAGGGGTTTGATCGTCCAAATATTTCCTTGTCATTTCAACCTAAAGACCAACCGCGGCGGCAGCTGACGGAATTTGTGGCTGCGCGTAAGGGCCAGTCGGGCATAGTTTATTGTTCTAGCCGCAACAAGACTGAAGTGCTAGCGCAGGCGCTGCGATCCGAGGGGCACTCGGCGCTGCATTATCATGCAGGGATGGACGGCGAACACCGGCGAATTGCCGAGAACCGCTTTCAGCGCGAGGATGGCTTGATTGTCTGCGCAACTGTGGCGTTTGGCATGGGAATCGACAAACCGGACGTGCGATTTGTCGTGCATGCGGACTTACCGAAATCCATCGAGTCGTATTATCAGGAAATAGGGCGTGCTGGGCGTGACGGAGCACCTGCTGAAACGCTGACTCTCTATGGGGCGGATGATATCCGTCTGCGGCGTTCACAGATTGACGAAGGGTTGGCACCAGCGGACCGCAAAGGGGCAGATCATGCGCGGTTGAACGCGTTGTTGGGGCTGACAGAGGCGTTGGAATGCCGTCGTAAGACTTTGTTGGGGTACTTTGGCGAAGATATGGAAACTTGCGGGAATTGCGATTTATGCAGTCAAGCGCCAGAAGTTTTCGATGGAACGGATGCCGTTCGTAAGGCGCTGTCAGCAATATTGCGAACTGGCGAGCATTTCGGCGTTGGGCATCTAACCGATGTTTTGCTTGGGAACACGACTGATAAAGTGCGTGCGCGAAACCACGACGCACTGCCGACGTTTGGCGTGGGCAAGGAGTATAACCGAAAGCAATGGCAGGCGATATTCCGGCAAATGATGGGACATGACCTGATCCGGCCAGATGTGGAGCGCATGGGCGGCCTAGTGATGACCCAGACCGCATGGCCAATTTTGCGAGGCGAGGCCAGTATTGATTTGCGCATGGATACGATCCGCAAGGCTGGTGCTGCGCCATCCCGCCGCGAACCTGTGGCGCTGGTGGCGGAAGAGGACGAACCGATTCTGTCGGCGCTGAAGATGAAACGAAGCGAGTTGGCGGAAGCAATGCGTGCGCCTAATTATGTGGTTTTTCCTGATAAAACGTTGATTGAAATGGCAACGCACAAGCCCATGACGCTGGATGATTTTAGTCGCCTTTATGGGGTTGGCGCAAAGAAGCTGGAGAAATACGGGGCGGTGTTTCTGGCGGTGCTGAACGGTGGAGTTGAGGATATGCATCCGGTTAGGCGCAAGTTGGCGGGCAAGCCGGCTGGAGACATATTCGATCAGCTGAAAGCTGCGCAGTTGGAACTGGCAAGCGGGCCGCATGGGACGGAAAAACCGATGTCATGCAATACCTCGTTGCTGGCTAAGGTTGCGGGACAAAGGCCGGGCTCAACCGAGGCACTAGAACGGATTATTGGAGAGGCAAAGGCAGAACGATTTGGCGACGCGTTTCTGGAAATACTTGCGCAAAATTAGTGTGTTATCTGGAGCGTGTGGCTAATAGTTACGAATTTTCTTGTATGATATATTTCACACTAACCGCTGGGAAATTTTACTTTCCTTTACGTCAGTATTGACCGGCCAATTTCGGCCTATCTATGATCCAGTCACAAAATAAATTGGGTCGCAGGGAGACTGAAGTGAAAAATGTAGCAAAAGGCACACTAGCTGTGCTGTTGGCAGGTACGGCGATGGCCTCCGCCGGCGGGATTGATCGATCAGGTCAATCTGTAAGTATTTTATTTGAAGAGGGAACCTATGCAGAACTTTCGTATGGATATGTGAACCCGTCTGTATCGGGAGATGATTTTTTCGAGACACCTACCGGCGATTTAGCGCCAGCATATTCTCTGATATCCGGCGGGATCAAAAGCGATTTAACTGATAAGATTTCCGCCGCATTGATATTCGACCAACCGTTCGGATCTGACGCTGACTACCCACTTTCGTCAATGGTGTATTCCTATACGGTTGCCGAACTAACTTCTTCTGCAATTTCGCTCGTTGCCAGCTATGAGGTCAGCGACAACATTGTTGTTTATGGCGGTGGATCATACCAGACAATGGCCGCGACTGCTTCGCTTCCTTTTTACGGATATACTGTAGATGCTGATGCAGCGTCAGGATTCGGCTATATTCTCGGTGCTGCGTATCAAATACCAGAAATAGCGCTGCGCGTGGCGTTGACCTATCGTTCCGAAATCACTTCAGAACACGATACTAGTGAGACTGGTCCGTTTGCTGTTGTAGCGTCTGGCGATGCCACGACGGTTACCACACCACAATCACTCAACCTAGAATTCCAAACCGGTGTTAATGCCAAGACCCTTGTGTTTGGATCTATTCGTTGGGTGGAATGGTCAAAATTCCATCTCTCCCCACCCGACTATTTTACCGGAGGATTTGGGTCATTGGTCGATTACGAATTCGACCGTATCACGTATAATCTAGGTGTTGGTCGGCAGCTTACAGAAAAACTATCTGGCGCTATAACTGTCGGATATGAAGAAACGCTCGGCTCGGATCCAAGCCCGTTGGCGCCGACTGACGGGTTTATGAGTGTTGGCGCAGGGTTAACCTATGCATTTGACAATTTCGAAATCACCGGTGGTGTGAAATATCTGTGGATAGGTGATGCAAGCGGCGATGCTGGTACATTCACCGATAATAATGCGACAGCCTTTGGCTTGAAGATCGCTTACTCGCTGTAATATCCGCATTACCTTAATATCTATGGCCGCGTCGAGAAATTGGCGCGGCCATTTTTTGTTGTCTTAAACCTACGCATAAAAAAACCCGGACGTTTCCGCCCGGGTAAGGAGTTCAGGGCGCGAACGCCCTGGAGGGAATTTTTAGTGACGAGCGAACTCGGGGTAGGCTTCCATGCCCAGTTCGGACATATCCAGACCCATGATCTCGTTCTCTTCGGAAACCCGAATGCCGACCGTTACTTTCAAGATCATCCACACGGCGTAAGATACCGTAAAGACAAACACGCCTACGATGATGATTGGAACGATCTGACCCAAGAATGTCGCGTCAGAGTTTGTGAACAGAACGGCCAGCGTTCCCCAGATACCTGCGAACAGGTGGACCGGAATGGCGCCTACTGTGTCGTCGATTTTTAGTTTGTCTAGGAAAGGCACCGCAAAGACTACGATCGCGCCGCCAACTGCCCCGATAAGGGTTGCTTGGCCTAGTGTCGGAGTTAGGGGCTCGGCGGTGATTGCCACGAGACCAGCCAATGCGCCGTTCAGGATCATTGTAAGGTCAGGTTTTTTGTAAAGCAATTGCGTCAATGCGAGGGCTGCGATCACGCCGCCTGCTGCTGCTGCGTTAGTGTTCGAGAAGATGCGCGATACGTCTGCAACGTCGCCGATTGTACCCATTGCAAGTTGCGAGCCACCGTTGAAGCCGAACCAACCCAGCCAAAGGATGAAAACACCAAGTGTTGCCAGCGGTAGGTTGGAACCGAGGATCGGAGTAACTTTTCCGTCTTTGGCATATTTGCCGATGCGTGGCCCAAGGATGATCGCGCCAGCCAATGCTGCCCAGCCACCGACGGAGTGCACTACTGTCGACCCTGCGAAGTCAAGGAAACCCCACTGGCTGTCCAAGAAGCCGCCGCCCCATTTCCAGCTTGCCTGGATTGGGTAGATCAGGCCAGTCAAGATTACTGTGAACACTAGGAAAGGCCAAAGTTTAATGCGTTCAGCAAGGGCGCCAGACACGATGGAGGCTGTTGCCGCACAGAACATCAACTGGAAGAAGAAGTCGGAACCGGTGGAGGCATAACCAAGATCGTCTGCGCCTTCGGCGGAGATGCCGACTGCTTCGAGGATGGCAACACCGAATGCACCGAGGTAACCGCCTGTTTCATCTGATCCAATGGACCAGTTGCCCAGTGGGTACATGATGTTATAGCCAATCAAGTAGTATGCGATTGCAGCGAGTGAGAACAACACAACGTTTTTGGTCAGCTGCATCGTCACGTTCTTGGAGCGCACCAATCCGGCTTCCAGCATGGTGAAACCAGCGGCCATCCAGAAAACGAGGAACCCGCCCATAAGAAATAGTACGGAGTTGAGGATGAAGGCGGTGTGCTCGGCAGCTTCGACGCCGGCCTCCGCGAATGCAGGCGACGCGATTAGAGCTGTTGCTGCCGCCATCGCCGCAATTTTTGGTAAAATTTCCATAATTTCTCTCCTGTAAGGGATCAAAGGGCTTCTTCGCCGGTTTCGCCTGTGCGGATGCGCAGCGTTTGCTCGACATCAAGAACGAAGACCTTGCCGTCGCCGATTTTGCCTGTCTTGGCTGCTTCTGCGAGAGTTTCGATCACGGCGGCAACGTCACTGTCTGCTACTGCCAGTTCCAGTTTGATTTTTGGAACGAAGTTAACGACGTATTCTGCGCCGCGATAGATTTCGGTGTGACCAGACTGGCGGCCATAACCTTTAACTTCGGATACCGTTAAGCCCTGTACTCCGATGGATGTTAGGGCCTCGCGGACCTCCTCTAGTTTGAAAGGTTTGATTACGGCGATGATGAGTTTCATGGTGCCTCCTAGGTTGTTGGATCGGTGTTGCGACCACAATTTAGCTAAATGAGGGGGAATTAAAGGTTTGGGGACTGTGTATTTGAGAGATTCAACACAAATGTGCCTAAATTATGCACAAAATACATCCAATGCCCAAAAAATAGGCTGTGTGGTGGCGCGTGAAAATGGCAAAGATTTGCCTAACCTACAGAATCGC
Organism: Rhodobacterales bacterium 52_120_T64; assembly: GCA_002162875.1. GTDB lineage: Bacteria > Pseudomonadota > Alphaproteobacteria > Rhodobacterales > Rhodobacteraceae > NORP23. The sequence goes on from MABA01000008.1 coordinate 156,798, forward strand.
TCTCTACATCGGCGGCAAAACCGCCTAATCAATTGTGTAACGAAAAAAACGAGCAGGCGGCCCAAAAAATGGCCAAGAAACCAACGAAGACCCTTCGGGCGACCAGACCAAAATCTGGCAAAGCGCCTGCGAAACCTCCTCGGCGCAAAAAGCCGCAGAAGGGGATTTTGGCGCGCATGGCCGGATGGTTCTTCCGTACCGTGTTTCGCGTGATATGGTGGGTTGGTATTCGCACCGCCATCATTGGTACCGTGGGAATGGCGATTTGGGTCGGCTACTATTACACCGCACTCCCCCCGATGGAGGCGCAACTGGACGGTCGTGCAGGAGGTTCCGTTGTGCTGTTGGATCGCGATCGCGAAATATTCGCGTGGCGCGGTGAGCAGTTTGATGGGTCGCTTCGTACCGGGAACGTATCACGGCATTTGAAGAACGCGGTTGTCGCGACAGAAGACAAACGTTTTTATTCGCACTTCGGCCTTAGCCCGCGAGGAATTGCCAGCGCGATTAAGATCAATCTTCGTGAAGGGCGCGGCCCTTTGTCTGGGCACGGCGGCTCTACGCTAACGCAGCAGGTGGCGAAGCTTTTATGCCTTGGCGAGGATTTGCCAGAGGCTGAATGTCGTCAGCAGACGATTTTACGAAAAATTAAGGAAATCCCGTATTCCTTCGCGATGGAGCTGAAATACGAGAAGGACGATATTCTTTCGATTTATTTGAACCGTGCGTATCTTGGCGGTGGTGCACAAGGGTTTGAGGCGGCAGCCCAGCGATACTTTGGAAAATCCGCACGTGAATTGAATGCTGCTGAAAGTGCGATGTTGGCGGGACTATTGAAGGCGCCGTCGCGGTATGCACCAACGAACAATTTGCAGCGTGCACAGGACCGATCATCCGTCGTTGTTGGTTTAATGCAGGCGCAAGGATATTTGACACGTGTCGAGGCGGAATTGGCGTTGGCACGACCCGCCACACTTTCACAAGCTGCGCAAGAACGTGCAGGCGGGTATTTTGCTGACTGGATTATGGCCGATGCGCCTTCGTTCCTGACGAGCGATACGGGCGAAGATGTCGAAATACTTACCACCTTTGACCGCGGTATCCAGAAAGCAGCGGAAGAAGCGTTGACATACGTGTTCGAAAACAGCGTTCGTGATGGGTCCGAGGCGCAAGCCGCAATTGTTGTGATGTCGGCTGACGGCGCGGTTCGAGCGATGGTTGGTGGGCGCAAGATTGACGGATCAGGGTTATTCAACCGAGCAACGCAAGCGTCGCGGCAGCCGGGGTCCTCGTTTAAACCTTTCGTTTACGGCGCGGCTCTGGAATCTGGTATGCACCCTTTTGACATGGTTCTCGATGCGCCATTAACAATTGATATTCCGGGGTCTGGTCCATGGAGCCCGAGGAATTACACGAATGAGTTTTATGGCGACCTTCAGATGGTTGACGCGATGGCAAATTCGCTAAACACAGTCGCCGTACGCTTATCGGAGCAGGTTGGCCGCGAAAAAGTTCGTGCTATTGCGCGGGATTTCGGTGTGATGTCAGAACTGGCCGAGGGCCCGGCATTGGCACTTGGAGCATCAAACGTGACGTTGTTGGAAATGACCGGTGCATATGCAGGCATTCTGAACGGCGGGCGGCAGTCGCTGCCATACGGTTGGCTCGATTTGCGGATTCGGAGGGATGATCAGATATTGATGAGTCTCGAGCGGACCGAGGGTTTCCGTGTACTAAACGAGCGCGCGTCGGGATATTTGGTTTATATGATGTCACAAGTTGTCGAAACCGGCAGCGGTGCACGCGCTGCGCTGGCTGATCGGCCTGTGGCCGGAAAGACCGGCACAACTCAAGGTGCCCGGGATGCGTGGTTTATCGGGTTTACGGGGGATTACGTTGCCGGTGTTTGGATGGGGTACGATGACAATTCCAAACTAACCGGAGTGACCGGTGGCGGATTACCAGCCGAGATTTGGCGTGAAACGATGGAGCGAGTACACGAAGGATTACCTGTACGGCCCTTACCACTGATTGACCCGACGAAGGAGTCGCCAAGGATTGTTAACGAGATTGACAATCTGGTTAACGATGTCGGTAACTCCCTGCTAGGCGATCTGATCAACAGCCTATTTGGCAAGCCCCGACGCTAGGTCCACTAGCGCCTTTTTAACGGCATCAAGATCATTGAAAACCAGCCGAACCGGAAGTGCGAGAACGCCACGACGGAATTCGGCTGGCAGTCGGGCCATGTCTTTTTCAGTGGTCACCAATTGGGCGGTTTTCGCTTTTGCCTCGGCCTTTAATCTTTGCAGTATAGCGTCGGTATACGGCGCATGATCCGAGAAGGCATGAGTGGCAACGATATTTGCACCAAGCCCCTGCAGCGTTCCGAAGAACTTTCCGGGTCGTCCGATACCAGCAAAGGCAATGAAACGTGTTCCAGACCAATCCATACCGGTTTCAAGTGCACGCAGTTCGCCACACCAAACAGGGTTGTCTAGCTGTGCTGCCACCCGTTTTTGGGCCGCCGGAGGACCAATCGGTATGACAAAATCAGCGCGGGAAAGCCCGTCGACCAATGGTTCCCGCAACGGGCCTGCAGGCATAACGCGGCCATTGCCGAACCCGATCTCGGCGTCAACGACCACTAGACCTAGGTCTTTGTGCAAGGATGGGTTCTGGAAACCATCATCTAACAAAATAACTTGGGCACCTGCCGCGATGGCAGCTTTGGCACCTGCGGTCCGGTCTTTCGCAATCCAGCAGGGACCGAAAGCCGAGATCAAAATCGGTTCATCGCCTACTTTGTCTGCGGAATGCTTGCGCTCATCCACCATCAACGGTCCGAGCTCTGATCCGCCGTGTCCTCGAGATACGACGTGGGCAGTCACACCGATGTCCGAGAAAATCTCCAACAGTGCGATGACTGTAGGCGTTTTACCCGTGCCGCCGACGTTAATATTGCCGACGCAGATAACCGGCACAGTCAGCCGTTCCCAAGGGCCATTTTTCAGGCGACGTCGAGTGGCAGTTGTCCAAACCCACTCCAGCGGCGCCAATGTGTGAGATGCTAGGCCGTGTGGACGATTCCAGAATAACGGGGGGCGCATCAACTGGTTCCGTTCGGAAAGTACGATTGCAGCAGATCGTAAACGCGATCCGTTGCGGTGTCATCATCACCGTGAGCACCCCAAGCGGCGGTGGCCAGTTGCGCGGCGCGTTCTGGTGAAAGCACAGTTTCGAGCTTTTTGGCAAGGTCAAGACCGTCTGTCGCGGGTAGGCATGCTTCGGAGGCAAGCAATGTGTCGTACACTGATGTGAAGTTGGAGACCTGCGGCCCATGCAAGATTGCAGAGCCGAGCGCAGCTGCGGAAAGTGGGCTATGCCCCCCTTTGGCCACAAAGGATCCGCCAATGAATGAAACGGGCGAGAGGCGATACCACAAACCCATTTCGTCGGATACATCCGCAATATAGATGTCCGTTTGTCTATCAATTTGCTGGGCTTTGGAGCGCTGCGCGACGGTGCAGTCCCGCCCACGAAGCATAGCGGCGATCGCGTCGCCACGTTCTGGTTGGTGCGGCGCAAGGATTAGCAACAGCTCGGGGTAAGAGCGGCGGGCCACTTTATGAGCAGCCAGAATTGTCTGCTCCTCACCCTCATGTGTCATCGCAGCCAGCCAAACGGCGCGGCCACCGATAGCATGGGATAACGCTTTGCGCTGGGATTCGTCGTGTGGCAGCGGAAATGAGCCACCGGTCAAGCGACCGGACGTCTCGATGTTTCCTGCAGGTGCTCCGAGGTTTTGCAGATGTTTTTTGCTAGCCGCGTCTTGGGCCAGAATTTGATCGAAGCGTTGCAGGAGGGACGCGGCCATGCCGTTGAAAAGGCGATATTTGCGGAACGATTGTGCCGACATCGATGCTCCGATGTAGACCGACGGGATATTGCGGCGCTTGGCTTCAACTACGAATGCTGGGTGGAATTCGGTTTCGGTCCAGACAGAAAGATCAGGCTTCCAGTGATCCAGAAACGTTCTGATATGAGGAGTGGCGTCGACAGGGATGTATTGATGAAACATGCGCGCGGGTATTTGCCCCAACAGTACTTGGGTCGCGGCATCTGTCTGGGTTGTTATCAAACAATTCAGAGATGGGTTTTGGTCAAGTAGCCGCCGGCACAATGTCAAAATTGCGTCGGCACCACTGACGCTGACGACGTTAATCCAGATTAACGGCCCATCAGGGCGCGGGGCCGAGGCTACACTTCGCTGTTGCGCGTTGGCATCCATTTTCCGGGTAAACCAGCCCTCGCCATAGCGCGAGAACAGCAAATATGCACCGAGGGAAACTGAACGACCCATCGCGACGTTAGCTCATTTCCTGGGTTTGGCTGGCTTCGGCTTCTTCGTCGCGAAGGCGGTGCAAGTGGGCGATAAAATACCGCATATGGGCGTTGTCCACAGTCGCATGCGCGGCCGCTTTCCACGCGTCATAAGCTTTAGCATAGCTTGGATAGATGCCGACCGTTTCGATGTTTTCCGGGTCACGGAATTCGGTGCTTTGCGGATCGATCAGTTCTCCGCCGAAAACGAGGTGTAGGCGACTGGCCATGAGGGTGTCCTTTGGTTAGAGGTTTGTGCGCACATTAGGCATTAGCCCGCTAACGTCAATTGATGTGCACTATAGGCGGTCAATAAATTGTGGGTGCAGCAGTTTTGGCGCGGCGATCATGCCCGCCAATAGTGGTGTGGGGTTGTTGTAACGTGCGGGTAGGTTTTCGCGTGTAGTAACGGTAGCGCCTGCCTCGCGGGCGATCAGATCACCGGCGGCAACATCCCATTCCCACGTGTCGCGTAGTGTAATCATCCCATCAAAAGAACCATCTGCCGCGAGGCACATTCGATAAGCCAACGATGGGCGAAAGTTAGGTGTTAGGTCGGGCACGCCACCCGGCCAAAGCGCGGGATTCAGTGTAGGGCGCGTAACCAACACGCGAGCAGAGGCGACGTCTTGCACATTGCTGGCGTTTATCGGTTTGCCATTCAGGAACGCTCCGCCATCTCTGGTCGCGCTGTAGGTTAGACCTTTCATCGGCAGATGAATGACGGCGGTGATAATCTCGCCTTCTTCGGCTATGGCCAACGAGTGTGCGAAGGTTTTTTCGCCGGCAATAAAGGCGCGCGTCCCGTCGATTGGGTCGACGATAAACACACGCGGGCGAATAAGGCGTGCAGTGGTGTCTTCGGTTTCTTCGGACAACCAGCCATAGTCGGGATGCACCTGCAACAACTCGGTATGAAGCATGCGGTCAACGGCAATGTCTGCCTCGGTTACGGGGCCTTGATTGTCGCCTTTATCCCAAGTTTCAGGATTGGCCTGAAAGTATTTTCTGGCTATGTCACCAGCTGCATGAGCGGCATCGACAAGAAGTTTCAGATCACTTGCCGGCAATGGTTAATCCCTCGATCAGCAAACTGGGAACTACACGGGACAGATGAGCGCGACCATCGTTTGCAGGGTGAATGGAACCCAGCATTTCCCGAAGGTTTCCCGCAATTGTGCATTCGTTAACGGGGCCGGTTATTACCCCGTTTTCGACCCAGAAACCGGAGGCACCACGTGAATAGTCGCCGGTGTTGGCGTTGATGGAGCTACCGATCAATGATGTTACGATCATGCCTGTGCCCATCTTGGCGATCAAGTCGTCGCGTGTGTCGGAGCCTTGAGTTAACGAAAGGTTTCCAGCCGCAGGGCTTGGCGGGGCGGATGGGCCACGCGCCGCGTTCCCGGTGCTTTGAAGCCCAAGTTTGCGAGCGGTTGCCAAGTCGAGTGTCCAGCCTTGAAGGATACCGTTTTCAACGACGGCACGCTGCGCTGTTGGCAGACCTTCAGCGTCGAACGGTTTTGAGCCCGAAACGCGTGCACGGTGCGGGTCTTCGATCAGGGATATGCCTTCGGGCAATACCATCTCGCCCATTGCGTCTTTTAGCCAGCTTGAGCCACGCGCGATTGAACTGCCGTTGATGGCCGCCACTAGATGCCCGATTAAGCCCGACGATATCCGTTCATCGAACAGCACCGGAAAAGCCCCCGTTGGTGGTTTTTTTGGGTTGGCGCGGGCGATTGCGCGTTCGCCAGCAATGCGACCTATTTCAGTGGCTGATGGCAAGTCTGCGCTGAATATACGGCCTTCGCCATGATAATCGCGCTCCATGCTCAGCCCTTCACCGGTAATGGCAACACAAGAAGTTGATCTCGAGGTCCGCTCGTACCCGCCGCTGAACCCGTTGGTGGCGGCGAGGTGAATAGCCGATCGGCTGTAACCCGCACCCGCACCTTGAACCTGGTTTACACCTTTGACGGCGTAAGCAGCCGCTTCGGCTTCTAACGCGTCAACTTGCAAATCAGCAGGGGTGGGGGCATCTGACGGGTCGGCCAGTTCCAGCGAATCAACGCGCCATGACGACGCTAATTGTGCAGGATCCGCTAGGCCACAGTGTGGGTCCTCAGGGGCTTCCTTCGCCATCGCGACAGCGCGTTCTGCCATGGCCTGAATGGTCTCGAGGCGCAGGTCCGATGATGAAACACTGGCTTGGCGGCGGCCAATCAAAACTCGCAACCCGAGGTCAACACCTTCCGAGCGTTCAGCGTGTTCCAATGCCCCGTTTAGCACTTCGATAGATTGGCTGTCGCCGGAAACGGCAATGGAATCAGCGGCTTCGGCACCAGCAGCGAGTGCGGCATCAAGTAAAGATTGCGTGAGGGTTTCAAGGGATGCAGTCATCGGGTTTCCCGTTCTGAATTGGCGTTGAATATCATCTATAGCAATGTGCAGCTGGTTTCACCCCTGAACGGAATTTTTGTAAAACTTTACTAAAATGAAAATACTTTCAGAAAAACTTAAGGTGTTGTATGAAATATGTATTAACGGGGTTTATTAATGGCTATTAAAACAGAAATGCTACGGTATTTCGTAGGGGTGGCAGAAGCCGGTAATCTAGCGAATGCTGCGAAAGCGCTCCAGCGTTCTCCGGCTGCGGTTTCTATGATGCTCAAACAATTCGAAGAAGAATTGGGTGCGCCACTGTTCCAGACGGACAGAAAAAATCAGCTAACCGACCTTGGCGCGTACGCGCTGGCCGAAGCCAAGCGAGAGTTGACGCACTTTGAAGAGACGATTTCATCGATCATGCATTTTGCTGAATCTGGTGAAGGTCAAGTTCGTACGGCTGTGATTCCCGCAGCAGCGGCGAATTTGATGCCACGCGCTGTGCAAACTTTGCATGAAGAAAATCCTAACATACTTGTCGATATTGATGATCTTATTAACGAGGCGGTGATTGCCGGCGTCCGTTCAGAAACCGTAGATATCGGCCTCGTAAACGATTTGGTGATATGGGGAAGTTCCAATGTAAAACACTCGCTTATTCTAACTGACCGGATCGGCTTGCTTTGCGCCCGCGACAGCGAGCTTGGCCGCAAAGAAACCCTATATTGGTCAGACGTAGCAAAAACCCAATTGATTTCGCACTTTTTGTGTAACAAAATCCAGGAACCCGAAGTCAGGAAAGCCGTTACCAACGCGCGTTTGCGCGTAGCCAGCGCCTTGTCTATTCGCGCATTCGTCCGCGGGGGTGATTACGTCTCGCCAATGCCCGAACTTGGGGGGCTTTCGCTACCCTCGGATTTGGTTTTCCGTATACCCGAAGGCAATGAATATTGGCGAAATGTGTATTTAGTCTGGAATGACAATCGCAAACCGACACCGGCTACAATTCGGTTCTGTAAAATTCTGCGTCGCACTATCGTTGAAATGGGAATGGCCCCAAAAGCGACCGAGGGTTACGTGTTCCCTTCGGGCGACTAGAAGCCTGCCAAATCTATAGTTACAACCTTTTAAATAAATCACCATACTTACGGAAATAAATATGACTAACTCTGCCTATGACACTCTGCTAGACCACTTGAAGACCACCTCTGCATTAGAGCAAATCGGAGGCGTCATCATGTGGGATCAAGAGGTGATGATGCCGCGTAAAGGCAATGCCCAGCGCGCAGAACAGAACGCGGCGTTGGAGACGGTCATTCATGCACGTAACACGGATCAACGCCTGCCGGAGTGGTTTGATTCCATTGATGTAGATGCGCTGGATGCCGCGGGCAAAGTGAATGTGGCCGAAGCAAAGAAGTCTTATGTGCGGGCAACGAAAATTCCGGCTGATTTGGCAAGCGAGATCGCGCGGGTGACGTCGGCTTCGCAACAGGTTTGGGCGGACGCACGGGAAGCGAATGATTTCGCGTCTTTTGCGCCAACACTTGAAAAGGTTCTCGATTTGCGCCGGCAGGAGGCCGCATGTCTGGCCGATGGCGGCGACCTTTATGACGCGTTGTTGAACGATTATGAACCGGGTGCGAAATCTGGTCCGTTGGCGGAGTTACTGGGCCGATTGCGCCCCGGTCTGATTGAACTGCGCGGCGCGATAGCGGATAAGGGCATGGATGTGCCATCCGTTCAGGGCGAATTCGGCGGCGATGTGCAAATGGCGGTGACCAACCGGTTGGCGACGGCGTTTGGCTATGATTGGGACGCTGGCCGGATTGATCTGGCAGTGCACCCCTTCAGTTCCGGCAACAACAATGATTCACGGATTACGACGCGGGTTGACCCGAAAAACGTGTTCAATTGTTACTATTCGACGATCCACGAGGTTGGGCATTCAAAATACGAGCAAGGCATGCCTGCGGAATTGGCTATGCAGCCGGCAGGCAAATATGCCTCAATGGGCGTGCATGAAAGCCAGTCGCGGATGCTCGAGAACCAGATCGGCCGAAGCCGTGCGTTCTGTGAATGGATGTTCGGTGTGATGCGCGACGAGATGGGGAATTTCGGCCTAAAGGATGGCGAGGCGCTCTATCGGGCGGCCAACCGTGTGGAAACCGGTTTCATCCGGACGGAAGCAGACGAATTGCATTATAACCTCCACGTGTTGATGCGGTTTGAACTTGAACGCGCGTTGATCCGTGATGAATTGCAAGTCGCCGATCTTGAGGCCGCATGGAACGACACTTTCAAACGCGATTTCGGAGTGGAAGTACCGGATGCCGCGCACGGCGTGTTGCAGGATGTGCATTGGTCCGTCGGTCTGTTCGGGTATTTCCCGACATACTCGCTTGGCAACATCTATGCGGGGGAACTATTTGCGCAGATGCAGGATGTGATGCCAAACTTGGACGATGATTTTGCCAAGGGCGACACGTCAAATGCGCTGGCGTGGCTGGGTGAGAACATCCACCAAAAGGCGCATCTTTCGGCCCCTGAACAGATTATCGCGGATGCCGTTGGCCATACGCCCACCGAGAAACCGCTGCTCGCGTATCTGGAGCGAAAGTTCACCGACCTTTACGATTTGTAAGGAGACAACATGAAGCCGATCAAAGCGATGGCCAATGCAATGGGCATGAACGAGGCAACTTGGTTGCGCCATGCCAATCCGTGGAGCGTCTGGTCACGGTCCATCATTCTACCGCTGCTGGCGTTGGCTATATGGGCCCGTGTTTGGCTAGGCTGGTGGTCGCTTGCATTGGTTTTACTTCTGGCGATTTGGACACGGTATAATCCTCGGGCTTTTCCTGCACCAACATCGACGCGCTCTTGGGCATCACGGGCTGTGATGGGCGAACGGGTATGGCTGGCGCGTAAAGTTACGCCCATCCCCGAACACCATGCAAAGGCGGCGTTTGTTCTTAGTTCATTGGCCGGTGTCGGGATGCCATTTGTGGGGTATGGGCTGTGGGCATTGGACTTCTGGCCGACCTTCGTCGGGGTCGCCTTCATTATGATCTTCAAAATGTGGTTTCTGGATCGCATGGTCTGGTTGTTTGACGATATGGCGCGGGATGTTCCGGAATACGCGGGGTGGCTGCGATGAAGGGCCATTTTGCAGCGTTTTCTTTGGTAGTGCCGGATTACGACGAAGCCTTGGAGTATTATGTTGGCGTGCTTGGGTTTCGCTTGGTTGAAGATATCGACATGGGTGACAAACGGTGGGTAACGGTTGCCCTTTGGGGGGCAAAAGAAACTAAGCTTTTGTTGGCCAAGGCCAGCACCGACGCGCAGCTTAACGCTATAGGAAACCAGACTGGTGGCCGAGTAGGTTTCTTTTTGCATGTGGACGATTTTGATCAGGCATATAGTGACCTCTTGGCTAGAGGTGTGAATTTTCAGGAGCCTCCACGCACCGAGCCGTACGGTAAAGTTGCCGTGTTCAAGGACGCGTTCGGAAATGGATGGGACTTGTTGCAGCTTGCGAAACCCCTCATTCCTGAGTAAACAGCGTTCATGACTCGAATTTTTGACATGGATGATCATACTCGCCTGCCTTGGCGGTTCCACGCCGAGGCGTTGAGGTTGGCTGCTGACGCCTAAACTGCGCGCGCCCTGTCACTCGAAAACCACAATCAACACTTACGCGGGAGAAAACCTATGACCGCCAAAACTCTATACGACAAAATCTGGGATGCCCATCTGATCAGCGAAGACGAAGACGGCACCTCCCTTCTATATATCGACCGCCATCTGGTCCACGAGGTAACCAGCCCGCAGGCGTTTGAAGGCCTTCGTGCGTCGGGCCGGAAAGTTCATGCGCCGGACAAGACGATCGCGGTACCGGATCACAACGTACCTACGACGCTTGATCGTGTGGATGGTGTGGTGAAGAACGAAGAATCCCGCATTCAGTTGGAAGCGCTCGATAAGAATGCCCGCGATTTCGGTGTGCATTATTATCCGGTGGATGATGTCCGCCAGGGGGTTGTGCACATCATCGGGCCAGAGCAGGGCTGGACTTTGCCCGGCATGACCATCGTTTGTGGTGACAGCCACACAGCCACACACGGCGCGTTTGGTTCGCTAGCGCATGGTATTGGTACGTCCGAAGTTGAACATGTTTTGGCCACGCAAACGCTGATCCAGACCAAGTCGAAGAACATGAAGGTCGAAATTACCGGCAAGCTTTCCGCTGGAGTAACGGCGAAAGACATCACCATGACCGTAATTGGTCTTACCGGAACGGCTGGTGGTACTGGCTATGTGATCGAATATTGTGGCGAGGCAATTCGTGATCTTTCGATGGAAGGTCGTATGACTGTCTGCAATATGGCGATCGAGGGTGGCGCACGCGCTGGCCTGATCGCACCGGACGAAACGACCTTTGAGTACGTTAAAGGCCGTCCACATGCACCGAAGGGCGGTTTGTGGGAATTGGCGATGGAAGCGTGGAAAAACCTGTACACAGACGAAGACGCGCATTTCGACAAAGTTTTGACCATCAAAGGCGAAGACATTGCACCAGCCGTGACATGGGGCACCTCGCCCGAGGATGTTCTGCCGATCACCGGTATTGTACCGAGCCCTGAAGATTTCGAGGGCGGCAAGGTCGATGCGGTTAAGCGTTCATTGGAATACATGGGCCTGACGTCTGGGATGAAGTTGACTGATATTCAGATTGATACGGTATTTGTTGGTTCTTGTACCAACGGCCGGATTGAAGATTTCCGTGCAGTGGCTGACATCGTCAAAGGCAAGAAAATCAAAGAAGGTATGCGTGCGATTGTCGTTCCGGGCTCTGGTCTGGTCCGCGCACAGGCCGAGGAAGAGGGCGTTGCCCAAATTCTGATCGACGCGGGTTTTGAATGGCGGCTTGCGGGCTGTTCCATGTGTCTGGCGATGAACCCCGACAAGCTGGAAGCGGGTGAACGTTGCGCAGCGACTACCAACCGCAATTTTGAGGGTCGCCAAGGCCGTGGAGGGCGTACGCATCTTGTATCGCCAGCAATGGCTGCCGCTGCGGCACTGACTGGTCATCTGACCGACGTTCGTGATTTGTAAGGAATTCGGAAAATGGAAAAATTCACAAAAGTAACCGGTGTTGCAGCGCCTATGCCGCTAATCAATATCGATACAGACATGATCATCCCGAAGTTGTTTCTGAAAACCATCAAACGGTCCGGCTTGGGTAAAAATCTGTTCGACGAGATGCGTTTCAATGAAGACGGAAGTGAAATTTCCGACTTCGTTTTGAACCAGCCAGCCTACCGAAATGCTGAAATTATTGTGGCAGGGGATAACTTTGGCTGCGGTTCTTCGCGTGAACATGCACCTTGGGCCTTGCTCGATTTCGGAATTCGTGTAGTAATATCCACAAGCTTTGCCGATATCTTTTTTAATAATTGTTTCAAAAATGGGATCTTACCCATTATTCTACCACAAGAAGATGTCGACAAGTTGATGGATGACGCAGGCCGTGGGGCTAATGCAGTGGTAACAATTGATTTAGAGAATCAGATTATTACTGGACCTGACGGTGGTAAGATTGAATTTACAGTGGATGCGTTCAAGAAGCATTGTTTGCAAAATGGGCTGGACGATATTGGCCTGACGATGCAAAAATCAGATGCAATCGACGCGTTCGAGAAGCAGTACGGGGCGGAAACGCCCTGGGTTTGAAGCCAGAGGTCTCGCGATAGCGAGGCCACAACAGGAACGGGGCGGGCGTATATGCGCCTTTTTGGGGCAATATTCAGAGCACTTTGGGTCGTAGTTGTTGCTACGATCCCGTCGCTGCTACTCCCCTCTGCATCGCAGGGGGCGGTGGAGTTTGCGCTGATCATTGGCGCCATCATCGGAATGTTTACATTCTTCGAATATGGCTCAACAACACCTGGTTTCGTAGATTTTAGGTATGCGCCGCCCTACAACCGCTTCAGGGCATTTACAATCGCTATGCAAGTTGTGACCATTACACTTGTCTGTCGCGCGGTCGAGCTTGGGTTAAGTGACTCCGTGCTGGTTAATTGGGCGCAACAAGCGGCGCAAATGCTTGATTTCAAGTACAGTCCGGTCTCAATGGCCATCGATAGTATACTTTCGGATTCCCGTTTCTCTGATACAACGGCGATTTTGTTGGTTTACAGTATTACCACCAGTTTTGTTATTGGCGTCGGTATGACATTCGCGTTTGCTCTGATTTTATGGGTGTTCGCATGGCCGCGTGATCGCGAAAGCTTTAATCTGTGGGCGAATTTGCCAACATTCCAACCCTCAAACGAGGGGTCAATCCCCAAACGCTTACGTCGTGATGCGTATTTCAATATCGTACTCGGCGTCGCGTTAATATATGCTTTACCATTTATACCTACATATGGATTTGATTGGCTTACGGTCGATATATTCGAAAATGGTCAGGTAATGGTATGGGCGGCAACATTATGGGTGTTCATTGCAACCAGCCTAATTGCACGCGCTTCGGCAATGTTAAAAATCGCGCGGATATTGTCGCGCGCTCAAGGGTAATTACAGGCCGGATTTTCACGGTTTTGCTTTTCCTGCTCATTTCCACATCTTTTAGTATTGCTGAAACGGTTCGTGTTGCGACGTTTAACGTCTCGTTAGGGCGTCGAGGGCCGGGGGTGCTTTTGAAAGCCATTCTGTCTCAAGAAGATGCACAGGTGTTGGCGGTTCTCGCGATTATACAACGTGCCCGGCCAGATATTCTGTTGCTTAACGAATTTGATGCGGACTTCACCAATCTGGCTTTGGAAGCTTTTCGCAAAGACTTGGAGGTAGGGGAAAATGCGATAAGCTATCCGTATTTCTATGCCCCGATGGGAAATGAGGGTATGCCCTCGTGGTTGGACCTCGACGGCGATGGTTCCCCAAATGAGTGGGCGGACGCTTTCGGATTCGGGCGTTTCCCGGGTAGCGAGGGGATGGCGCTTCTGTCCCGGTTCCCGATTGATGCAGAGGCTGCACGTAGTTTCTCACAATTGAAATGGATTGATATACCGAACGCAGTTTTGCCGCTGAATGCCAATGGTGAGTCCTATTTGCCGGATAAAGTGGAGGCCACTTTTCGACTATCATCAAAATCGCACTGGGATGTGCCAGTGGTTTTGCCGAGTGGACAGCGTGTAAATATTTTGGCCGCGCATCCTACGCCGCCTGTTTTTGACGGACCTGAAAATCTGAACGGTTTACGCAACGATGCGGAAATCGGGTTTTGGGTGTCATATCTGAATGGAATCGCGTTCGTGGATGACGCTGGGACTCAGACGTCATTCAGGGCGACCGATTTTGTGCTCTTGGGGGACCTGAATAATGACCCAAACGATGGCGAGGGCCGCAATGGGGGTATTCAGGATTTGTTAAGCCATTCGCTGGTGAATGACCCACTGCAAGGCTCGACTGGGGCGGAAGCGGCCTCACTACGGTACGGCGGCGCGAACGAGGGGCATGCTGGAAATCCGGCGCAGGACACTGTGGAATGGGCCGCGGATATTGGCAACATGCGGGTGGATTATGCTTTACCGTCCGCCAGTTTGACGGTGACAGCCGGCGGCGTTTTTTGGCCTGCGCCAAATGAGGTCGATGGCCATATGATCGCGGAAGGGCGAGCAGGCGCGTCGAACCACCGGATGGTTTGGGTGGATCTGCAAGTTAACTAAAGCCGTGGGCAGGGTTTCAGCCCATCGTTTGTAAGCAGAGATTGCGCTTCGTCTTCAAGGATCAGGCAGGACAAAAACCGCCCAAAAACGGCGCCCGTATCAATAGCGATCCGGTTGCCGTGGTTTTCGACCATTTTAACAGGGGTGTGGCCGTGCACGACCGTAAAGCCGTGGTCCTTATTAGAGGATAAAAACGGTTCACGCATCCAGATCAGGTCATCAAGCGTTTGGTCTTCAAGTGCGGAATCTGGATTAATCCCGCCATGTACGAACAAGTAACTGCCTAGGCGAATGTAATGCTCCAAGTTCTTAAAGAACTGTAAATGCGCGTCAGGGAGAGCTGCAACGAACGCATCATGCACAGCTGAGGCATTCTCGGGGCTGGCGCCGGCAACACCGTATGAACGCAAGGTTTCGGCACCGCCGCCAAGTTCGTGTAGCCAGTGGATTTTGTTAACTTTGGGGCCGTTGGGACGGATCGGGACTGACCAATCTTTCCGGTAGGTCAAGAGCATCTCGTCGTGGTTCCCAAACAGCATGTGGGTATGGTGCGAAGCCGCACCCTCCGCGATCAAATTGTCGATGACCCCGCGGCTGTCAGCGCCACGGTCGATGTAATCGCCCAAATATATCACAACAGATTTAGGGTGTGGTCGATTTTGCAAATCCTGCTGGATATTTTTTTGAACTTGTTGCAGGTCCTGAAGGCAGCCGTGGATATCTCCAATCGCATATATCCGGTGCCCGTCCGTGTGGTTAGCCATACGCAAAACTCCCTTTGGGTATGCGTATGGCAGACAGGTTCAGGAATGCAAGGATTGTTGCATTGCGACGTTCAACGGGGTTGATTTGAAATCGGGCAACAGGGCATTTAACGCAGATCCATCCAACTGATGGGGCTTGTTCCACAGATATCGCATGGCGACAACTTCGCGGATGACCGGCGAGAAGAGGCCAACGGCTGACATAAAACCCCAGGGAATGGTTTTGACCTTTAGGGTTTTGTCAGTGGCGGCTTCGACGGCTGTGATTAATTCTTCGCCGGTAAGTGCAAACCCAGCGAACGGGATATCCGCGAAACGGGGTAGGGTTTCGCGGATTTCGCAAAGTTGGACGGCAGCGCGAGCCATGTCGGGCAGATAAGCCCATGCGTGGATTTGATCCGTCGGGCCGGGGTAGGTTATGATGCCTTTCGCGACCTTGTTGGTGATCTGACTGTCGAACCAGTTTCCAGTTTTCTCGGCTTCTATGAAGTCGCCGCCGCGCAGAATGATTGTGCGAATGTTTGGCGCATCGCGAAAGCTACGCTCCATTTCAACACGCAACGCGCCTTTGCCTTCGATGGCGTTTTGTGGTGTGTCGGCGGATAGTACAGACGGCGGATTAACGCTGTAATTGTAAACGTTTCCTGGGATTAGCACCGTCGCACCGCTGGTGCGCGCCGCGGCAATCACGGACGCGGATAGAACAGGCAGTAGTTCTCGCCATTTATTGTAGGGTGGGTTTAGGGCGTTAACGATGACATCAAAGCCTTGAGAAGCATCGCTTAGCGCGACCGGATCACTAGCATCTGCCTCGATTACCTTGCCTTTGTGTGTTTTTCCCGGGCGAACAAGTGCGGTAACATCCCAACCAGCTTCGCTGAATGCCTTGTAAGTGGCACGCCCGAAGCGCCCGTTTGCGCCGAGAACTAATACTTTGTTTGTCATTTCGACCTCCATGAATTTTAAGATGTACCCAGTATGGTCCATTCAAATGTGAATGTACTTTGCCTAAATACGCAGGTCTGCTATTCATAAGTGTATGAATATATCTTACCTCGACTGGACACATATCCAGGCCTTTCTTGCTGTAGCGGACACCGGATCGCTGTCCGCTGGTGCGCGTGCGCTTGGTTTAAGTCAGCCGACGTTGGGGCGTCAGGTGCATGCGGCTGAGAAATCGCTTGGCGTTGAATTGTTTCATCGTCGCTCGCATGGGCTTGATTTAACCTCGACGGGGCAGACATTGTTGGGCCCTGCAAAGGATATGCAAAAAGCTGCGGCTAAACTATCGCTTGCTGCAGAAGGTCGTGCCGAGGGGTTGCAAGGCATTGTGCGTATCACGGCATCAGAAGTAATATCGCATTTCTTGCTTCCACGGATGCTTGCGGGCATCCGAGCGGTTGAGCCAGAAATCGAGCTGGAATTATTCCCCTCCGACGAGCCAAAGAACCTGCTATTTCGCGAGGCCGACATTGCCGTTCGCATGTATCGCACGAAACAATTGGATATCATCACGCGCCACATAGGGAACATGAAAGTCGGGATGTTTGCTTCACGCGGGTATGTTGAAAAACGGGGGAAGCCGTCGCACCTTGACGAATTTATCACGCATGACTTCATTGGATATAATGGCAACGACGCGATTATTTCGGGTATGCGTGAACTTGGTTTAGATGTGGATAAGCACTTCTTTAAGGTTCGCTGCGATCAACAAGTCGTCCACTGGGAGCTGGCACGGGCTGGTTGTGGCATCGGTTTTTCGCAAGAATTCATCGGGCATGAAGACCCGGATATGGTGCAGATAATGCCGGAGTTACCGTTGCCTTCTCTGCCCGTTTGGTTAACGGCGCCGGAAGTTTTGCGGACTAATCCACGTATTCGGCGGGTGTTCGATTTGCTTGGCGAGAGCCTCAACGACATGGTGGATGCTTGACCCCGCGCGAGCAACACGATAGGCGATTTCTAACGGAATTTGAGCTAAGGATATGCACATGAACACTCCATCCCTTCTTATACTTGCAGGCGACGGCATCGGCCCCGAAGTAATGAGCGAAGTTAAGCGGATTATCACGTGGTACGGCAAGAACCGGGACATGGAATTCAACGTGTCCGAGGATCTGGTTGGCGGCGCAGCTTATGACGAACATGGCACGCCACTGACCGATGCAACTATGGCTAAAGCGCAGGAAGTCGATGCGGTTCTACTGGGCGCTGTTGGTGGTCCCGCTTACGATGATCTGGACTTCAGCGTAAAGCCAGAGCGCGGGTTGCTGCGTCTTCGTAAAGAAATGGATTTGTATTCAAACTTGCGCCCGGCGCAGTGTTTCGATGCGTTGGCAGATTTCTCTTCGTTGAAGAAAGACATCGTTGCTGGCCTTGATATCATGATCGTTCGCGAGCTGACTTCGGGTTCGTATTTTGGTGAACCACGCGGTATTTTCGATCTGCCGAATGGCGAGCGTGAAGGCATCAACACACAACGTTACACCACCAGCGAGATCCGCCGCGTGGCGCGGTCGGCGTTTGAATTGGCCCGTAAGCGCGACAACAAAGTGTGTTCGATGGAAAAAGCCAACGTGATGGAGAGCGGCATATTGTGGCGTGAAGAAGTCACTTGGGTACATGAAAACGAGTACCCCGACGTGGAGCTTTCACACATGTATGCCGACAACGGCGCGATGCAGCTGGTTCGTTGGCCAAAGCAGTTTGACGTTATCGTAACGGACAACCTGTTCGGGGATATTCTGTCTGATTGCGCAGCCATGCTGACAGGTTCGTTGGGGATGTTGCCATCCGCGAGCCTCGGATTGCCAATGGAAAACGGACGCCCGAAAGCGATGTACGAACCGGTACATGGTTCTGCGCCAGATATTACGGGTCAAGGCAAGGCCAACCCGATCGCTTGTATCTTGTCCTTCGCGATGGCGCTTCGCTATTCGTTCAATGACGGCGACGAGGCGACGCGGCTTGAGGAAGCTGTCGAGAAAGTTCTTGCCGATGGTGCGCGTACACCGGATTTGCTTGGCGAAGAGGGCGGCACGCCAATCACTACCGTTGCAATGGGTGACGCAATTCTGGCGGCGCTGGACGCCAGCCTTTAAGGCGAAATATTATTGCGTAGCCCGTTAACTTTTACCGGTTTTCCGGAATTCGGGCTATGCACAACACGTACACAACGCGTGCACAACCGGTATGCATACTAAATGACTCAAGATTGTTAACCTATTCATAAATGAATAGCTGCGGTTAAAGTTGAAGAATTGGTTAAGGTAGGGTGGCCTGGTTTCGGGTGTTGGGGGCTTGTGCAAAACGAAGGGTTTGAGGC
Organism: Rhodobacterales bacterium 52_120_T64; assembly: GCA_002162875.1. GTDB lineage: Bacteria > Pseudomonadota > Alphaproteobacteria > Rhodobacterales > Rhodobacteraceae > NORP23. The sequence continues at coordinate 175,391 of MABA01000008.1, forward strand.
CGAAGCGGCCGATATTCGAATTTCAACACGTGTCAGCTTTGCAGTACTTCCGGCACATAATTTGACAAAATCAACTAAAGATAATCAAATAAATTTATCTTGCGTCCGAAGACAGCTTAGCGACTTGCTATAGTTGGCAAAGCCAAGGGAGGAGTAAATTTATGACTGATGCATTAGTTGATACTAACTGGGTGGCAAAGCATGTAAACGATTCAAACGTTCGTCTGATCGAAATAGATTGGGATGGGCTGGAAGATTACAACACTGGCCACATTCCCGGGGCAATAGGCTGGAACTGGAAGTCAGCACTTTGGGACCAAACTGATAGGCAATTCCCAACAGATGATGACTTTTGCGCTCGGATGTCGAATGCCGGTGTCAGTAACAACACAACGGTTGTTTTCTATGGAGCTCCCGTTCAATTCGGGACCTATGCTTGGTGGGTCCTAAAGCTATTCGGGCACACCGATGTAAGGATACTCGACGGTGGGCAAGTGAAGTGGGAAAAAGAAGGTCGCCCAATTGCCAAAGACATACCCGAAATTGTCTTAGAAAAATACACCATTAAGAACAAACGCATGGAAATCAGAGCTGGAAGAGATCATGTTCTGGCCGAAATGAATAATTCAAACTGCTCAATTTTGGATCATCGCTCTGGTGAAGAATATTCTGGTTCACGAGTAGGTCTTCCGGGTAAACTTGACGTCGGTGCCGAGCGATATGGTCGCATACCCGGCGCAACGCATGTCCCATTTGATTCCCTCCTAAATGACGACACGACATTTAAGACAATAGATCAGTTAACGTATATCATTGGTTCATTGGTCCCGGACAAGTCGGGGCAGATTATCTCGTATTGCCGACTAGCGCATCGTGCAACATTGGCCAGTTTCGTAATGACTGAACTTCTGGGGTACAAAAATGTTCGAGTCTATGACGGTTCTTGGACGGAATGGGGCAGCATCGTAGGTGTTCCCATTGAGCGTTAGAAAGAATTAAGTCTTTGGGCAAAACCACCAAAAAGTGTTTGTTTTAAACGTCAGAGGTTACAACTGTTTTGTCTGCAAGACATTTCCGAAAGCGTGCAAATAGTAACGCAAGTTGAACGACAACTAAGTCCGCATAGCTGCCCTTGCCAACATCGGTGCAAACCTTCGGATGAGGTGGTAACCCAACACTACATCAAAGCGATGACAATGCCCTCGTGGGTCCAGCCGTCGCTGTTGCAATGACCGCGGACGATTATGTATTCGACCCCCGCTGGAATCTTGACGCCGTTGACTTGTGTGGTCACGTGTTTGGCGCCGATGCTGGGCTTCGGAATTTCGGCGGTTTCGAGTTGGACCTCGTCGGGCGTGAAAATCGCAATGCTATCCAACATATGCTCGCTACTGATATCCGCGTGATGCACGGTAACGTCGAAGCTCCATAATCCGTCTGACTGGGTCGCCTTAACCATCAGTACTTCGACCTCTTCCGCGACGGCGGGTAGGGCAAGGATGAATGTTAATAGAATGACGAATATCGACTTCAATGGTGGCTCCGGTTTTGGTTGCGTGGATGATTGTTACCATAGTGCCGAATGAAATGCAGATCACATTCTTGTAAGGATTCGTGATTATTATCTAGGTACAAGAGTACGGGAGCCGTCGCCAGCAGACTGACAGATGGCAGCTATGGCAGTTGATTTTGCCAATGAATCTCCAAAATTCTGACTTAGTGTTGCAGGAACACCGCAGTTGCCCTTTCACAATCGCATAGAAATCGCTAAGAGCGCGGTGTTGAACCCCCAATTTCAGGAGAAAAATCTTGGGTTACCGAATCGTCGTCGTTGGCGCCACTGGCAATGTGGGCCGTGAAATGTTGAACATCCTTGATGAACGCGAGTTCCCGATCGATGAGCTTGCCGTGCTTGCAAGCCGTCGCTCGCTTGGTACGGAAGTTGCATTTGGCGAGAAGACGTTGAAGACGGGCGATCTGGATACGTTTGATTTTACGGGTTGGGACATGGCGTTGTTCGCCGTTGGATCCGACGCAACCAAAAAGTATGCACCCGTCGCTGCAAAAGCGGGTTGTGTCGTAATCGATAATAGTTCGCTTTACCGCTATGATCCGATGGTGCCGCTGATCGTTCCCGAAGTGAACCCTGATGCGGTCATGGATTATTCCAAGAAAAACATCATCGCCAACCCGAATTGTTCCACCGCGCAGATGGTTGTGGCGTTGAAGCCATTGCACGATCGCGCGACGATCAAGCGGGTAGTTGTGTCCACCTATCAGTCGGTTTCCGGCGGTGGCAAGGACGCGATGGACGAGCTGTGGATGCAGACCAAAGGCATGTATGTCCCAGGGCAAGAACGAGTGCCGGAAATTTTCACAAAACAGATTGCGTTCAACGTGATTCCACATATCGACGTGTTCATGGACAGCGGCGATACGAAAGAAGAGTGGAAGATGGTTGCCGAGACCAAGAAGATCGTTGATCCAAAAATCAAGGTTACCGCGACGTGCGTGCGGGTTCCGGTTTTCGTCGGGCATTCCGAAGCGATCAACATCGAGTTTGAAGATTTTCTGGATGAAGATGAAGCGCGGGAAATTCTACGCGAGGCACCGGGGATTCTGGTTGTCGATAAGCGCGAAGACGGCGGGTACGTCACCCCTATCGAGAGCGTCGGTGAATACGCCACGTATATCAGCCGTATCCGGCAGGATGTGACGGTTGAAAACGGCCTGAATCTTTGGTGCGTTTCTGACAACTTGCGCAAGGGCGCGGCGTTGAACGCCGTTCAGATCGCGGAGCTGTTAGGGCGACGTGTTCTGAAAAAAGGTTAATAATCAAGGGCGGCCAATTTGGTCGCCCTTTTTGCTAAACGCGCTGGAAATCTTCGGTTTCGGCGTTGTAAAATTCTAACCCGCCATCCCGAATATCGTTCCATATCCCGTGCAGGGAAAGGGTGTCGTTTTCGACCGCTTCCTGGATGAACGGGAATGTCATCAGGTTTTCCAGACTTACCAGCACGCCTTGTTTTTCGAGCGCGGTCTGACGTTCTTCGTCGGTAATATCCAAATCTTTGATGCGCTCGAATCCGGGGCGAAGAATATCCATCCAGCGGCCGATAAAACTGGAGGTTTCTTCAAGTTCCGGCGCATTGCCACAGCACATGTCGAGGCAACCGGCAACGCCACCGCAGTCGGAATGCCCGACAACGATCAAGTTGGCGACATTCAAGTATTTTACTGCGTATTCGATTGCCGCCGAAGTACCGTGGAAGTCTTCGGATGGTGTATAAACCGGGACGAGATTGGCGATGTTCCGGTGAATGAAAAATTCGCCGGTTTCCGCGCCAAAAATTGCCGTTACATGCACGCGGCTGTCGCAGCACGAAATGATCATAGCGCGAGGGCGTTGGCCTTCATCGGCCAATCGCGCGTACCAAGCTTTGTTTTCCTGAAACTGCGTTGCACGCCAACCGGCATAGCGTTTGGCGAGGTAAGTTGGCAGCGGTTTTGCGTTTTTCATTACACGGCTCCTTCTTTTCCCCCTTTTGCGGGGTTTTAACGGAATTTTCAAGGACTGGATGCCTGATAACCTTTTTTTCAGATTTATCCACTAGATTCGATTTTGCGAGAGTAGAGGGGAAATATGAGATGGGACAAATATACCATATTTGTGCGGCGCAAGCCGTGGGTGTAGGCGTGGACTACGAGGTTATCGACAGATTAAAAGCAACGGTAGGAGATGCGAAATACGAAGAAATCACCGAACGGTCGGCGTTTCAACTGGCTGACCTGCTGGGAAGGTTGGAGCGCGCCCTTCGGGAGGTGGATATGACAATGTGTTATCGCCTTGCATTGAACATTTGCGGCGTTGCCAGCCAGATTGGGCTGGTCGATGTAGCGGGCGTCGCATCGGATGTTATGACGTGCACGACGAAAGGCAACATGGAGGCATTATCGGCGGTCACTGGTCGTTTAAACCGAGTTGCAGAGGCGTCTTTGTTTTCGGTTTTCGAATTGGAGGTATAAGCGGGTCTTGCGGTTCTGGCTCGGGGGGATAGGTTGTCGGTAACTTTCTTGATTGGAGATTCCCTAATGGCCGACCGTTTTGCTAATACCGCGCAATCTACACAACCCATTCCAGTTCATGCGGTTGGTAAGGGTGGCGATTATCCGGCGGATATTACTGCAACGCAACGAGATTGGCTGAAAGCAACCGGATTTTCGGGCGCTTTGGGTGAAGTTTCTTTACTGCCGGATGGCGGCGCGATTGCCGCGGTGTTGGTTGGTTGGGGAACAACGGCCACGCGGGCACGTGGGCGCTTCCATCTGGCGATCGCGGCGCAGAAATTGCCGGTAGGCGTCTATCGGATCGCGTCGGGAATTCCAGATGAAGATCTGGAAAACGAAGTACTGGGGTGGTTGATGTCAAACTATCGCTTTTCGAAATACCGGGATGCGGGGGCAGTTAAGGCGATTTTGAGTGCGCCAGATGGCATTGATGTGAAACGTGTCGAGGCGATGGTCGAGGGCGACGCTTTGGCGCGTGATTTAATTAACACGCCTGCGTCGGACATGGGGCCGGATGCACTGGAAGCGGCATTTCGTGCGTTGGGCGAGCAGCACGGGGCTGAAGTGTCGGTTATCAAGGGCGCGGCATTGCTGACGGAGAACTTGCCGCTGATACATGCGGTTGGTCGGGCCTCGGATCAGGCGCCTCGGTTGCTTGATATGCGTTGGGGGGACCTCGGCGCGCCGACGGTGACGCTTGTAGGTAAGGGTGTTTGCTTTGATACGGGTGGGTTGAATATCAAACCCGGGGCGTCGATGGGGTTGATGAAAAAGGACATGGGTGGCAGTGCCAATGTGATGGCGCTGGCGCATATGGTCATGGCACTGAAACTGCCGGTACGCCTGCGGGTGCTGGTTCCGGCAGTAGAGAATTCGGTTTCGGCAGGGGCGTTCAGACCGCAAGACATTTTGAACAGTCGTAAAGGCTTGACCGTCGAAGTGAACAATACGGATGCCGAAGGGCGGTTGGTTCTTGCGGATGCATTGGCTGTCGCGGACGAGGAAACACCCGATTTACTGCTGTGTCTGGCGACGTTAACAGGCGCTGCGCGGGTTGCTCTGGGGCCGGATTTGCCGCCGTTTTACACAGATAACGACGAGTTGGCGGCGGATATTGGCACGGCGGCTGACCGTTCGGCTGATCCTTTGTGGCGAATGCCATTCTGGGACCCTTACGAGCCGAATCTTGAGCCGGGCATCGCGGATTTGGACAATGCTCCAGCGGGGGGTATGGCAGGGTCGATAAATGCGGCATTGTTCTTGCGACGTTTTGTGGAGAATTCATCGGCGTTTGCCCATTTCGACATATATGGTTGGACACCTGTCGCCAAACCTGCACGTTCCAAAGGCGGGGCGTGCCAGTCGGCGCGGGCGTTGTTGGCAGTAATTGAAAAGCGGGTGGGTTGATGGATACGCGCCGTATTCCGGTTCGCCATGATTTGGCGGCTGAACATCTTCGCGGGCAGGTGGATGTAGGGAACTTCGTTGAAGGCAAGCTGATGGTGGTGGGTGCTTCGATGATTAATCTGGCGCGGAACGCGGATCCCGACGCCAATTTGGCGACGCAGCTGTTGTACGGCGAGGGGTTCACGGTTTACGACGAGATCACGGATATGGGGCTGGCTTGGGGGCAATCCGAGCGGGATGGGTATGTTGGATATGTATCCGCAGCCGGATTGACTGATCCGTTGGAGGGACGAATTGAACAGGTTTCAGCCCTGTCTGCGTTGGTTTTCAGCGAGCCGGATTTCAAGTCGCAATTGTTGGGCTCCTATTCGCTTGGTTGTCGTGTGGCAGTTGAGGGAGAGGAAAACGGGTATGCGCGATTGGGCGAGGGGATTTACACCCCGCTTGTGAATTTGGCGCCTGTTGCTGTGGATTTTGTTAGTGTCGCGGAAAAATTCATCGGATCACCGTATCTTTGGGGTGGGCGCAGCTATTTTGGGTTGGACTGTTCAGGGTTGGTACAAGTCGCGTTGCAGGCGGTCGGAGTTGATGCGCCAAGGGATGCTGATATGCAAGAGGCGGAGCTGGGGACAGCGGTTGTTGGTCCAATGCAACGCGGTGATTTGGTGTTTTGGGATGGGCATGTAGGGGTCATGCGTGATGGGGAAAACCTGTTGCATGCAAATGTGCATCACATGGCGGTTGTGTCTGAGCCACTGGCCGACGTTACCGCGCGGGCGGAAGGCAAAATTACCGCGACGCGCCGCCTTTAACCATTTTCTTGCAGTATACGACCTGCCAAGTACAGCGAACCACATATCAAGATGCGGGCGGTTGGATCTTTGGATGTAATCTTATCGATGGCATCAGCAACGGATGGGGATTCTTCGGCTACCATCCCGACAGAGCGGGCGGCCGTCACGGTTTCCGAGGCTGCCAGTGTTGCAGCTTCGCCTTCAATCGATACGCCGTATAGGCCGGTGGATATTTCAGCCAAAGGTGCGAGATATCCAGTGATATCTTTGGTGTTTAGCACGCCGCATATCAAATATGTCGGACGGCTGGGCAACCTTTGCAAAGCCTCGACCAATGCCTGACCAGCGGCGGGATTGTGACCTCCGTCAAGCCAGAGCTCGGCTTGACCCGCTGCTTGGACAAGTGGGCCATGGCGCAGGCGTTGAAGGCGGGCAGGCCATTGGGCGGTTGTTATTGCGGCCTCGCAGGCAGCTTCGTTTTTGCCCAAGGCGCGCAGGGCGGCGATCGCGGCACCTGCGTTTTGGACTTGGTGGGCGCCGATCAAATTGGGTAGCGGCAAGTCGAGCAGGCCGTTTTCGTCTTGATAGACCAGCCGCCCGTTTTCTTCCCAGACCTGCCAGTGTTGGCCGTGGATCAACAGCGCTGCGCCGACTTTGGCGGCCTGTGCTTCGATCACTTCCAATGCGGCGTCTTCTTGCGGGCCGACGACGCAATAGACGCCGCGCTTCAGGATGCCAGCCTTTTCGGTGGCAATTTCTTCGATGGTTTCACCCAAATATTGTGTGTGGTCGATACTGATCGGGGTGATTACACAAAGGCGCGGGACTTCGACCATGTTGGTGGCATCCAGACGGCCACCGAGCCCGGTTTCCAACAAAGTGTATTCGGCATCCGTGCGCGAAAAAGCCAGCAGGGCCGCGCAGGTGGTGATTTCGAAATAAGTGATGGTGATGCCGTCGTTCGCCACAACGCATTCGTCCAGAATTTCGGTTAAGGCTTCTTCGGTGATCAGCTCACCCGCCAGCCGGATACGTTCGTGAAAGCGGGCGAGATGGGGGGAGGTGTAGGCGTGGACGCGGTCATTGTCGGCCTCTAACCCAGCACGGATCATGGCTTGGGTGGAGCCTTTGCCGTTGGTGCCCGCAAGGTGAATTACGGGCGGCAGGTGCTTTTCCGGGTTTCCCAGCGCATCGAGCAGCCGAACCATGCGGTCCAGTGTCAGGTCTATGATTTTTGGGTGGAGCGACATCATCCGCTCTAGAATAATGTCGCTGTCACTCATTTGGCTGCTTTTGCCTTTTTAGCAGGCGCATCTGGCGCGGGGAGGTCACCATGAACTTGTGGTGTTTTCCCCATCAGCATTCGCATGATGGTTATCAATTCGTTGCGCATGTCTTGGCGATGAACTACGCGGTCAAGGATGCCGTGATCCAACAGATATTCAGCGCGCTGGAATTCTTCGGGCAGTTTTTCGCGAATTGTTTGTTCAATTACCCGCGCACCAGCGAAGCCGATCAGCGCGTTTGGTTCTGCGATGTGAACATCGCCGAGCATTGCGTATGACGCCGTAACGCCGCCCGTTGTCGGGTGCGTTAGAACCACGATGTAAGGCAACCCTGCGTCCTTAAGCATTTGCACGGCAACGGTAGAGCGCGGCATTTGCATCAGGGCCATAATGCCTTCTTGCATGCGTGCACCACCGGCAGCGGAGAAAAGCACGAGCGGAGCTTTTAGCTTCACGGCACGTTCGGCGGCGGCGATGATCGCGTTTCCGACGTGCATCCCCATGGATCCGCCCATGAACGAGAAGTTCTGACCCGCGCAAACGACTTTCATCCGGCCCATGTCGCCCTCAACAACCAGCATAGCGTCATGCTCGTTGGTTTTCTTGCGGGCGTCGCGGATGCGATCGGGGTATTTTTTCTGGTCTTTGAAATGTAGCGGGTCGGCTGGTGGTTCGGGAACTTTGACCTCGGTAAACAGGCCACCGTCGTACATGGTTTCGAACCGCTCGCGGGGTGTGATGTGCATGTGGTGTTTGCACGATGGGCAGGTGTTTAAGGCGTCCGATAATTCGCGGTGAAACAGCATGGTTCCGCATTCGGGGCATTTGGTCCACAGGTTATCCGGCGTCTCGCGACGGGAAAAAATCGAGTTGATTTTTGGACGGACGTAGTTTGAAATCCAGTTCATGTGGCAATCGGCCCCTTTTGCTGCTCTTTAGCCTAATTAATCTGCTGTTAACGGGATTGCAACGTCAGAGCCGTCTTCGGCGCATGATTAACATGAAAATTCCGTAGCCAAATAGCATCGAGGCCAACGAGATCAGCATAGCGGTTTTCAGTTGCGGACTTTGCAGATCGATATCGTAGAGATAGAAGCTCATCCCGCTGAGTTGGCCTGGGGAATTCATGAACAGCATTACCACCAGATTATTGGCAAAATGCAGGCCCATTGCGGGCGATAGGGAGCCGAAACGGGCGGTTACATCGGCGAGAATCAAACCCGTAAGCGTCGTGATCGCGACGACAATCCATGCGTTGCCGCCAAATAGGGTAGGGTTAAAATGGGCAAGGCCGAACAAAACGGAGGGAAGCAACCACCAAATCCAGCGGCTTTTGAATCTTGCGGCAAGTTGTTGTTGCAAATAGCCACGGAAAACCAATTCTTCAGCGGTGGTTTGCAAGAACAGAAGTATCAGCGCAGGGACAAGCCACGTTAGCCATCTGGCAAGTGGCATTTGTTGGATCAGCTCGGCTGCAAAAAAAGTTGTCGTTGCGTCAATCGCTGCCAGCGCAAGGATTATGCTCGCAGCACCACGCCATAACCGCCAGTTGATATTTCCAGTTGGTCCAAGCAGCGTGTGTAATGACCGTTTGTGCAAGAACCGCAGGACCAGCCAGAGGGCAGGGATCATTGTCGCGATTAGAGCCAAGCTGGCGACGGTTGCAAAAATGGTACGGCCTTCTTCGACCTCGCGCATCAGGTTTTGGCCCAATCCCGGTTGTATGTATTCGCCCAAAAACGCGGTTCCGATGCCCAACGACAAGGTTGTCAGCAGGAATAGCGCGAATACTAGCGCCAGCCCCAATATCGTGCGCCATATCTGTGATCGTTCCTGCGCGGGGGCGATATAGGCCAGAAAAGCAGGGGAGAGGTGGGGAAACATGGAGGCTCCGAATAAAAGTCGAAGGGTAACCTTGGAAAATTCGCTTAGCAATGCTTGAGATTTGGGGCGTCAGTCACTATTGCTGGTTTTAACAAAATAAACCCAACAGGAGTTGCCCGAAATGAATTCCGGACCTATCGATAAATCCAACCTTCCCAGCCGTCATGTAACCGAGGGGCCAGAACGTGCGCCGCACCGTTCATATCTCTATGCGATGGGGTTGTCGGAAACGGAAATTCACCAGCCGCTTGTTGGTGTTGCGACATGTTGGAACGAGGCTGCACCGTGTAATATCGCGCTGAACCGTCAGGCGCAGTCGGTTAAATCCGGCGTTAAAGTTGCCAAAGGTACGCCGCGCGAATTTACGACGATCACCGTGACCGATGGTATCGCGATGGGCCATGAAGGCATGCGTTCGTCATTGGTTAGTCGCGAGGCGATTGCCGACACGGTTGAGCTGACAATGCGTGGGCACTGTTACGATGCGTTGGTTGGTTTGGCTGGTTGCGATAAATCGCTTCCGGGTATGATGATGGCGATGCTGCGTTTGAACGTACCTTCAGTGTTCTTGTACGGCGGGTCGATCCTGCCGGGTCGATTTGAAGGCCGTGATGTGACGGTTCAGGATGTATTCGAGGCCGTGGGCCAACATCAGGCTGGCAATATGTCGACTGAAGATTTGATGCGTTTGGAAGCTGTGGCTTGCCCATCCGCTGGCGCTTGTGGTGGCCAGTTTACCGCCAATACGATGGCATCGGTTTCCGAAGCTATTGGTTTGGCGCTATTCCAGTCCGCTGGCGCGCCTGCACCGTATGAAAGCCGCGACGCTTTTGGCGAGGCTTCTGGCGAGGCAGTAATGAACCTGTTGAAGCACAACATTCGCCCGCGTGATATCGTTACACGCAAGGCACTTGAAAACGCGGCACGGATTGTGGCGTGTACAGGTGGTTCGACCAACGCGGGGCTGCATTTGCCAGCGATGGCGCATGAAGCGGGCATTGATTTTGGTCTTGAGGATGTTTGTGACATCTTCCGCGACACGCCTTACTTCGTCGATCTGAAACCGGGTGGGCAATATGTAGCCAAGGACTTGTTCGAGGCAGGCGGTATTCCAATCGTCATGCGCGAGCTTGGAAAAGCAGGCCTGTTGCACGAAGAATGCATGACGGTTTCCGGTCGCACAATTGGCGAAGAAGTTGACCGCGTTGCTGGCGAAGCGGACTGTAAAGTTATCTATCCGGTTGAAACGCCTATCTCTAAAACTGGTGGTGTTGTTGGTCTGAAGGGCAATCTTGCACCAGACGGAGCGATTGTGAAAATCGCTGGTATGACCGAAGAAGAAACAGTGTTTACTGGTCCTGCGCATGTGTTTGAGTGCGAAGAAGATGCGTTCGAGGCCGTGCAGAACCGTACCTATAAAGAAGGCGAAGTTCTGGTTATTCGGAATGAAGGTCCATCTGGCGGCCCCGGCATGCGCGAGATGCTGGCAACAACAGCGGCGCTTTCCGGCCAAGGTATGGGCAAGAAAGTTGCGCTGATTACGGATGGTCGTTTCTCGGGTGCTACACGCGGGTTCTGCGTGGGTCACGTTGGACCGGAGGCTGCACATTGCGGGCCGATCGCATTGGTTAAAGATGGCGACATGATCACGCTGGACGCGCAAAAAGGCGAGATTTCCATTGATGTTTCCGACGAGGAAATGGCCAAGCGTAAAACTGAATGGAAAGGTCCGCGGGATACGATCTATTCGTCAGGCGCGCTCTGGAAATACGCCCAGCAGGTTGGTGCAACCAACAAGGGCGCCGTTACGCATCCGGGCGCGAAGATGGAAAAGCACATCTATGCGGATCTTTAAGTTCCTGACTAAAGGGGCGGCGCTTGTCGCCCTTTCTGTTTTGGTCGCGTGCACGGGCGTGCAGGATACCGCGACGGGGCCAACACCTATACCGAAAGCGGTACGGGTGACGGCAGGGGATGTTGCGGTTGTGATTGCTGCGCCCGACGGGTTTTGCATTGATCGCGCCACGATAGCCGAGAGCACTAAAGGAGCATTTATGTTCCTAAGTGATTGTCGGGTCGTTGCCAGCACTGGCAAAGCGTCGCGTGTGCCGATTTCGTCCATTCTTACGGCCAGTATTTCGCCAACGGGTCTGGCTGGCAGCGAGAACGGGATGAAGCCGGCGCTTGGCGCTTTGGGGCAGTTTCTTGCAACGCCAGTCGGTGTGTTTTCCCTGAGCAAAAGCCAGGTGAACGGTGCCACTAGCATTCTTCAAACCAAACAAACGGATACAGCTCTGTACCTGTTGGTGGAAGATAACGCGTTTAGCGACGAAGCGGGTGTGTCCAACCGTTACTGGCGGGCTTTTACAGAGGTAAACGGGAGGTTGGTTGCGTTATCGGTAACCGGATATTCTGATTCCGACCCAGAGGAAAAACGCAGCTTACGCATTATTCGTTCGTTCATGCAAGCGATTGTTGATGCGAACACGGCGACTTCGTGAGCTTTTTCGGAAAGCCTAAGGCCGCACCGTTATTACCGGCAATTGATGTACCGGAGGGGTTTCATGTTCCGCCCAAAACGCAGTGGGGCTTTACGCCGCAATTGCATAGCGAAATTGCGCAAGACGGGATTTATGGAAATATCATGACGGGCACTGCGCTCGGTCCGCAGGTGACATTGCATCACGGCGGGGATGGGTCGCAGTTTTCGATCCGGCAGACGGATGATTATGGCGCGGGACTGGTTTTTGATTTCGGCGATTTCGCGGGCGCTTTTTTCTCGTTGGCGTTCGAAATTCCGGCCGAAGGTGTGCAGGGCTTGGGCCGTCAGGATTTACTACGGTTTGTTTTGCGCACGCAGACCGCGGAGCCGTTCGAAGCCTATGCACGGCTGAACCTGTGCCATGGTCCCAATACAGAACAAATCGTGCGGATGATTAATATTGGCGCGGGTGAAAGCTTCGCCGAGTTTGACATATTTTATACCGAGTATGAACCGAAACGCGCTGCTAGCGCGTGGATCGATCTGATTATCAATGATCCAGCGCATAAGCGGGTTACGTTGGAGGAAGTGATAATTTTGCGGCGGGCAAGGGCCAGCCTGTAGGTTTCGGGTTGATTGGCAGATTTGGGCAGACTACCGTTCAGTAAGTTTTTAAAAAAGGCATTGTTATGAAGTTTTCTCTAAGTAAATCCGTTTTTCTACTGTCCCTTATGGCTAGTCCGCTATTGGCGCAATCTACGCCTTGCGGCGGCTCGTTTTCCAGTTTTCTAAACGGTGTGCGAACCGAGGCGCTGACTGCAGGTTATTCGCAGAACGCCACCGACAGGGTGCTTACCGCGGCGCAAATGGATTCAAAAGTTCTGTCACGGGATCGTGCGCAAGGGGTTTTCAAACAAACGTTTCTCGAGTTTTCGCAGCGGTCCATTAGCAGCTATCGGATGTCGCATGGGGCAAAAAACATGGATCGCTATGCGTCGGTATTTGATCGTGCGCTGCGTGAATATGGCGTTCCGGCAGAGGTGATAACCGCCTTTTGGGCACTGGAAACGGATTACGGCGCGGTACAAGGGGATTTCAACACAGTGAGCGCATTGGCGACATTGGCGCATGATTGCCGCCGTCCGCATTTGTTTCGCCCACAACTTTTGGCGGCCATCGAAATGGTTGAAAATGGGGACCTAGATCCGGCGACCACCACCGGCGCTTGGGCTGGCGAAATCGGGCAAGTGCAGATGCTGCCCGAAGACATTGTATCCAAGGGACTGGACGGTGATGGCGACGGGCATGTGCGGCTGAAAACCAGTGCGCCAGATGCGATTTTGACGGCGGCCAAGTTGATCAATTCACTTGGCTGGCATGCGGGCGAACCTTGGCTGATCGAGGTTTCTGTTTCTGGGAATACGCAGTGGGGTAAGTCTGGTCTGGACACGAAGCTACGAGTTTCCGAGTGGGAAGCCATGGGCCTACGGGCGCGAAACGGAAATATGCCATCGGGTCGAACAGAGGCTTCGTTGCTCGCCCCGCAAGGGCGCAACGGACCGAAGTTTTTGGCGTTTCGCAACTATGACGTTTATTTGGAATGGAACCAATCGTTCATTTATTCCACCACGGCGGCCTATCTGGCCACCCGTTTGGGTGGGGCACAAAGGTATGATGCAGGCACGCCAGATCAGGGTTTGAATGACGCGCAGATGAAACAGTTGCAGCAGGTTTTAGCAGCACGCGGCTATGACGTTGGCAAGATCGACGGTATTTTGGGTGCGCGGACACGCAATGCCGTACAGGTGGAACAAGCCCGCATGGGTTTGCCCGCTGACGCATGGCCTACTCCGGAGTTTTTGGCGCGTTATTGAGGCCGCGCGGCGTATTTTCTTTGCTCGAATTCCAGCTTGCGAATGTCTCTTTGCAACTTGATGATTTCTAATAGATAGAAATTTTTCATCTGGATTTGTTCTGGTGTTAGTTCGTCCGCGAAATCCGAGGCGAGGGTTAACCGGATATCGTCGACCTCGTCGTCAAGCGCGTCAATTTCACGACCAATCTCATAGTAACGCAGCCCAAAGAAGTTAGCGAGCCGCAGATCGCTTGATTGATTTGTCGGGCAGACATTGTTCAATTCGCTACCATGACGCCCAACAGAGTAGGCGTTGTCCGGTGTGCAGTACTGTTTCAACCCTTCAATACGGCTGCGCAGCCACACGGCGGTATTGGGCGCGATGCCGTACTCGCCACACGCTTCACGGTGTTCGGATATGTAGTTTTCAGCGCGACCCCGGACACCGTCATTATATCCAATTGCCCCCCAGTCACCGCTCCGGCAAGCTTCTTCGCTTAGACTGGCACAAGACATTAGAAAAACTACCGGTGAGATGGCGAGGAATTTTTTGAACATATCGGGTCTCTGTTATTTGTTTTATCAGCTTAACATATATCACATTATTCCGTGTGAGCGAGCGACTGAGTGCCGCTAGATTCGTGCCAAGGCTGATTTCGGCGTTATTTCAAGAAAGATGTGTCAAAGGCATAGCGCGCGAACGAATGCGCGATCTCCGGGGCTGTAAATCTGGGTTACGGCCGTTTCCGGTGACATCCAGAGAGCGGTGTGACCGGGTTCTAATGGCTCGGACTTCTGAATAACGGCGCGGCATTCAAAGATGTGGCAGACTTTTCGAGCGTACAAGTCGTATTCCGGCATATAGGTGAAGAAACTGAACGCACCGAGTTTTCGGTCAATCGTAATTGTCCAACCGGTTTCCTCGAATGCTTCGCGGTGCAATGCTGTTGTAGCATTTTCGCCCGGATCAATGCCCCCGCCTGGCAACTGGAATTCGTTAAACGGTGCGCTTTGGTATGTGATCAACAAATCGCGCCCACGGCGGATGATGCCGTATGCGCCGGGGCGATTAGTGTAAGAAATACCGTGAACGGGGGGTGTGCCAAATCTTCTCATTATTGTAGTTTGGCACAGCGGTGTCCAAGTTTCATCCCAAATCGTCTAACTTGCCGTGCAAAAAGGCTTTTTCTGCGGCGTTTTTCGACAGATCGATGGCGCGGCGATAGTCTTCTCGCGCGTTAGCAAGTTGACCGGAACGGGTTAATAGATCTGCTCGGGCGGCATAGAATGGTTGGTAGTTTGACAAATCCACGGCCAGCGTTTGAACAATTTCCAAAGCTTGGGGCAGTGAACCGGAATTCGCCATTGCCACCGCCTTGTTCAACGAAACGACTGGAGATGGGGTAAGGGATTCTAGGGCCGTATATAACCCTGTAATTTGGAGCCAATCGGTTTTTTCCCAACTTGGCGATTCACTGTGTAGTGCGCTGATTGCGGCTTGAATTTGGTAAGGGCCGGGGCGGCGTGCAGCCAACGTGTGCAGCAACAACTTCTTTCCATCCGCAATCGCGTTTGCATCCCATAAATTGCGATCCTGATCTTCAAGTGTGATCATATCGCCAACGCAATCGTATCGTGCCTCGCGTCGCGCATTGTGCAGCGTTATCAGGGCGAGAAGGCCTGAAACTTCGGGCAGCGGCAGCAAATGACGCAAAATTTTAGCTAGACGTATTGCCTCGTTTGCAAGGTCTGTTCGGGTCAGGCTTTCGCCCTCATAAGCGGAATAGGATTCGTTGTAGATCAGATAAATGACTGATAAAACTGATTCCAGTCGCACAATGATGTCTGTTTGTTCAGGCACTTTGTACGCAATTCCAGCGTCGCGAATTTTAGCCTTAGCGCGCGTTAGGCGTTGGTTCATTGTTGTTTCGGTGGTCAATAATGCGCGGGCGATCTCGCGGGCTGTCAAACCACAGAGGGTTCTTAGCGTTAGCGCCACCTGGGCTTCGGGTGATAGTGCTGGATGGCAACAGGTGAAAATGAGGCGCAGGCGTTCGTCAGGGATGGTGAAGTCAGCTTCGGATTGGTCGCTGTCCTCTGCCAATTGCAGTAATGTAGCTTGCGTTAGCTCGGAATTGCGAACGGAGGAACGCCGGATGCGGTCAATCGCACGGCGTCGCGCGACGGTAAGCAGCCATGCCGCGCCATTGTCAGGTACTCCGGTTTTTGGCCAGACACGCAGGGCCTCGGTGATGGCATCCTGCAAGGCCTCTTCGGCCAGATCGAAATCGCGAAGTTGGGCAATCAGGGTCGCCAACACCCGCCCGGAATCTTCGCGGAAAATCCGGGCGAGCGTCGCTTGGCTCACGTATCGAAAACCATAACGGGGCGAACTTCGATTTGACCGTATTTGGCAGTGGGTATTTTCGCAGCCCAGCTCATTGCTTCGTCCAGATCTTTGCAGTCCAGCAAGTAATAACCACCTAATTGCTCCTTGGTTTCAGCGAAAGGCCCGTCCGTTATTGTTGCTTTCCCGTCGCGAACGCTCACTGAACTGGCTGTCGAGACAGGATGCAAAGCGTCCCCTGCGCTAAATACACCCGCTGCAATCGCATCTTGAGTGAATTTACCGTAGTCAGCCATCATGTCCCCGTCATATTCCCCTTGGTAGCCTTCTTTTGCGTAGATCAAAGCCATATACATCATTTTACTATCCTTTGTTTATGTCGAAAATTTCGAAGCCGCTTCTTCAGCTTCTAACAATAAGACGTTTCAAGTTTGCCATTTTCGACACCTAGGCGAAACTTTTTTATCGAGGGTTTGTAATTCCCGCTAATAATGCCTATTTGATCCAACTTGAACAAAGGAGCCTGCCATGACCACCACCAATCAAATCATCTGGGATGATACGGTTCTGCCGTTTCAGTTGGATAACGCCGATGTACGCGGTCGCGTGGCGCGTCTTGATGGCGCTTTGGGCGAGATTTTAGAACAGCATAATTATCCAACAGCGGTCGCGGCACTGGTTGCCGAGGCTGGGTTGCTGACCGCGATGATAGGACAGACGATTGGTCTGCGGTGGAAGTTGTCGTTGCAAATCCGTGGCGATGGACCGATCCGGCTTATTGCGACGGATTATTATGCGGCGGAAAAAGATGGCGAGCCCGCGAAAATTCGCGCTTATGCCAGCTTTGATGAAGATCGGTTGGCCGAAGCAGACGGCACGCCGTTTGAAAACATCGGCAAAGGCATGTTTGCGGTTCTGATCGACCAAGGTGCAGGTATGCAGCCCTATCAAGGGATCACACCGCTGGCGGGTGGCTCGCTTGCGGCTTGTGCTGAAACGTACTTCGCCCAATCCGAACAGATACCAACCAAGTTTTCGATTGCTGTCGGCGAGGCATTGACGCCTGGGCAAGAATCCGGCTGGCGCGGTGGGGCGGTGATGATCCAACACATGCCAAAGGCTTCTCCGCATGCCAAAGACGCGCCGAGTGGCGACCACGGTTTGTTGGCGGCGCAAGATTTGGTTGATGGCGATGATGCGGAAAACTGGAACCGCGTTTCGATCCTTCTGGATACCGTCGAGGTGACGGAACTGGTTGGCCCGCACGTTTCACCTGATACGTTGCTAGTGCGATTGTTCCACGAGGAAAATCCACGGATTTTCGACGCGCAGCCCGTGAAGTTCGGTTGCACATGCGGACCCGAAAAAGTGGAGCAAACGATGTCGATTTATTCGGCCAAGGACATTGCGCATATGACCACGGACGAAGGAAAAGTAACGGCAGATTGTCAATTCTGCGGTGCGCATTACGAGTTTGAACCGGAGGCGTTGGGCAAGGACGCAAAGCGTTAACGGTTAGTTAACGCGACCTTGCGAACTAAAGCCGCTCCAACTTGCTGTGTTTCATGATGTCCTCGGTCACGCTGCGGATGCATAAGCTTGATGCGGGCGTTTGCACTGCTGATGAAGCAGCGGCAGTGGCCAACAATCCAGCTTCCTCAAGCGATTTGGATTGTGAAAGAGCAAGTGTCAGCCCGCCAACCAAACTGTCGCCTGCACCTACGGCGCTTAACACTGACGTTTTGGGTGGGCGAACATGGAAGCGTTCGGTTTTGGATGCAAAGACCGAACCGTCAGGTCCGCGCGCCATAACCACCACTTCGGCGATATTGTCGTGTACCAACTTTTGCGCAAAATCGACCATGTCGGTCGGCGTCTTGAATGCTTGGCCTGCCAGACCTTCAGCCTCCAACCGGTCCATTCGCAAGACGGCATAGGGCCGAACGGCCGATTGCACCGACGTTAGTAACGTTTCTTCCGACGTGTCCAACACCATCCGCGCGTTCTTGCGTGTCAGTGCGGAATTCAGCTCAATATAAAAATCGTCCGATACGCCCGGTGGCAAGCTGCCGCTTGCAACGACCAGCGCGCCTTCTTCCACATGCACCATAATGCTTTCCAGCAATCGCGAGATTTGCCGTTCGGTCCAAATCGGGCCGGGCAGGACGAGGCGTAATTGTTTACCGGACGCTTCCTCGAAAATGCTTAGGCTTTGACGAGTGTGCCCATTGGTTTCATAGCGGATCGGGTCAATATGATGCTTGCGCAGTTGTTTGACTAGCAGTTCCCCCAAGACACCAGCGGTCGCGACGAAGGCTTCGGATTGGCCGCCAAGAATGCCTATGGCGCGTGATACGTTGACTCCACCGCCACCCGGATCGAATTGACCACCATCGCAGCGAAGCTTCGGACCGATGACGATCTCGTCGACAGAGCCCGAAATGTCGAGCGCCGGGTTTAGGGTGATTGTTAGAATAGAGATCGGAATTCTCCAACGTTACAGGGTGATAAGTGTCTCACGCTACCACCCTGCGTTTGAAAAAGTCTAGACGCTCATGCAGACGTATTTCATTTCAAGGAAATCCTCGACGCCGTGATGCGAACCTTCGCGACCTTGGCCGGATTGTTTAATGCCACCAAACGGCGCAACTTCGGTCGAGATGATGCCGGTGTTGACGCCCACGATGCCATATTCAAGTTCCTCGGCCACGTTCCAAACGCGAGACAGGTTGTTGGCATAGAAATAGGCGGCGAGACCGAAGATTGTGTCGTTTGCCTGCTGAATCACGTCTTCTTCGTCTTTGAAGGCGAATAACGGTGCAACAGGGCCGAATGTTTCGTCGTTGGCAACCTGCATATCGCGGGTGACGCCCGTTAGGATAGTGGGTTCAAAGAAGGTCCCACCCAATTCGTGGCGATTACCGCCGGCCATGATTTTTGCGCCTTTGGATGTGGCATCGGCAATGTGCGACTCGACTTTTTCGACTGCAGCTTGTGTGATTAGCGGGCCGGTTGTGATGCCGTCGTCAAATCCGTCACCGACGTTCATTTTCGCAACAGCAGCGGCCAGTTTTTCGGCGAAGGCGTCATACACCCCATCTTGTACATAGATACGGTTTGCGCAGACACATGTCTGGCCGTTGTTACGGTATTTGGAGATCATCGCCCCTTCGACCGCATCATCGAGGTTCGCGTCGTCGAAGACGATGAACGGGGCGTTACCACCAAGTTCCATTGACATTCTCATCACTTGATCCGCGCCTTGGCGTAGCAAGATGCGACCAACTTGCGTGGAACCTGTGAACGTTAGTTTGTTAACCTTGGGGTTGGATGTGAACTCTTTCCCGATGTCGGCGCTGCGGTTGGTGGTAACGACGGAAAACACACCAGCGGGAACGCCGGCGCGTTCGGCAAGAACCGCCATGGCTAGGGCAGACAGCGGTGTATCTTCGGCAGGCTTTGCAACGAAGGTACATCCGACAGCCAGTGCCGGGGCAACTTTGCGGGCGATCATAGCATTCGGAAAATTCCACGGTGTGATGGAGGTAACAACCCCGATCGGCTGTTTCAGCACCATGATACGTTTGTCTTCTTGGTGGCCCGGAATAGTCTCGCCGTAGATGCGCTTGGCCTCTTCCGCGAACCACTCGATGAAGGAGGCTCCGTATATGACCTCACCCTTCGCTTCGGCGAGGGGTTTACCCATTTCGGCGGTTAGGATCACTGCGAGATCGTCAGCGTTTTCGACCATAAGTTCATACCACCTACGCAAAATGGCCCCACGGTCTTTACCTGTGCGTTTCGCCCAAGCTTTTTTCGCACCGTAAGCAGCGTCGATAGCACGGGCGGCCTCGGCAGCGGTCATGTTGGGCACGGTGCAGATAACATCACCGCGTGCAGGGTTGGTCACGTCGAATGTCGCGCCGCTGTCGGCATCAACCCATTCGCCATTGATATAGGCCTGGGTACGCAGAAGGGATGGGTCGTTGAGTTTCGATTTTAGATCGGTTGCGTCTAACATTTGGGGTGTCCTTGGATTGGGCGCAGCAACGCTGTCGCGGCAGGTAGTTGCCTCGAGGGAAGCATATTCGCGCTGGGCCTACAAGGTCTGTAATGCTGTGTCTTTATCCAAATACAGTGACAGCCAATGCAACCGCGATGATAGCTAACAGCCCGGAAGTACGGCTCACGGTATCAAAATATGCGGGTGGCGGCACACCTGCTTTGGCTGACTTTTTCGCCATGACCGTTAGGGACACACTGATTGCGAGCATCAAGGCCGCGGCGAGCAGTTTAATGTAGAACAACCCTCCTAGAAGAACTGGGTCAACGTTCCGAGCCATTATCAAACCCGTGATCCACAGCAAGCTGATGCCTGATAAGCCAAACAACCCGAAAATTGGTTTGATCGCTTTGATGGTGTCGGATGGCGGACCGCCCCCAACACGTTTATGCGCGATGGCTACGGCCATACCGCCGAGTGCCGCGCCGGCACCGAGCATTAGGCCAAAGAAGTGGAGAAACTTCACGATTTCCATGATGACATCCCTCGTTTTTTATATTTAGAATGGCAGGATAGCATATTTCGTTGAAATTTCGAAGGAACCTAGATTTGTCGCCCTTGCATCAACCGTGGCAGGTCCCCGTTCAAACCAGCGGCCTCGCGTATTAGTTTTCGTCGTGCGGCTGGAATCGCATTTATAACGCCCATGCCAAGGTCCCGACCCAAGCGGACCAACGGATTGTCGTTGGAGAAAATGCGATTGATGGTATCGGTCGAGGCAACCAGTGTCGTGGTGTCCACGCGTCGCCATTGGGCGTAGCTGTCCAACACGACGGATGATCCGATGTCTTCGCCGCGACGGGCGGCTTTAATCAGGGTTTCGGCAAGGGCGGCAACATCGCGTAGGCCAAGGTTCAGACCTTGGCCAGCAACATAGTGCACGCCGTGGGCGGCGTCGCCAGCCAATGCGACGCGCTCGGCGGTGAAGGATTGTGCCAAAGTCAAATCCAGTGGATACGCGAAGCGGGCGCCTGTCAGCGTGATTTTTCCAAGGAAATCTCCGAAGCGGGGGTGGAGTTCTTTTAGGTAATCGTCATCCGACATCGCGGCGATTGTTTCTGCACGCTCTGTGGTTTCTGTCCAAACGATGGACGAACGGTTACCGGGTAGGGGTAGGATTGCCAGCGGTCCGTTGGGCATGAAGAATTGGTGAGCGACGCCATTGTGGGGCAGCTCGTGACTGATAGCGCAGACCAGTCCGGTTTGGTGGTACGGCTTGCGGGAGCGCTGGATACCAGCCCGCATCGCGGTTTGGCTTTTGCGGCCATCGCAACCGACGATCAGGCGGGCGGTTAGTTGGCGACCATCGGATAGGGTTACGCTTCCGTGGCCCTCTTCGATCGACTGGGCCGTGACCATTTGCGGGGCGATGTGTTCGATCAACGGCTCGGTTTCTAGAGCGGATAGAAGCGCGTGGCGTAAGTAGCGGTCCTCTACCATGTGGCCCATTGGACCTTCTTCGATCTCGCGGTGGTCGAAATGCAGGTGTAGTGGGGAAACCCCTTCGCCAGCTTTTCCGTCGGTGACGATGATGTCCAGCATCGGTTGGGTGTTTTCGGCAATGTCAGCCCAGACGCCCAAAGCCTTCAGCATATTCACAGACGATAGTGACAGCGCATAAGACCGCCCGTCAAAATCGGGGTCATCGCGTTGTTCCTTGGGCATAGCATCGACAATGATGCTGCGTATCCCGCCAGAAGCGAGGGCGATGGCCAGCGCGGGGCCGTTCAGCCCTCCACCGACGATAATGACATCCGTATCAGTTTTCATACCTCTCAATATGATCTTGATTGCGGGATTGTCCATATCGGATTAGCGTGCGGACAAACGGAATCGGAGGAAAACATGGCTGATTGGCTGAGAATGACCGCATGTGATTTAGGTCGCGGGATCGGCGCGGGTGAAATTGATCCGATCGACCTGTGCGAAGCCTATCTAACGGCGATCAACGCGCATGAATTTACAGATCGTATTTACGCCCGTTTAACGCAAGATCGCGCAAGGGCCGAGGCTGCTGCGGCGTCCGAGCGCGCCAAAAAAGGTGTGCGTCGCGGGTTGCTGGACGGGGTTCCGATTAGTTGGAAGGATTTGTACGATACTGCGGGCGTTGTGACGGAGGCGGGAACGGCTTTGTTGAAGGGCCGTGTGCCGGATACGGATGCCGAGGTGTTGGCGAATGCAACGCGGGCAGGGCTGGTGTGTCTTGGTAAAACCCATATGACGGAACTGGCGTTTTCGGGTCTTGGCCTTAACACCGTGACGGAAACACCGCCGAATTCCACCAATCCGGCGCTTGTGGCGGGTGGCTCTTCTTCGGGTGCTGCGACTTCTGTAGCGTTTGGTTTGGCGGCTGCTGGAATCGGGTCGGACACTGGCGGTTCCGTGCGGATTCCGTCGGCTTGGAATGATTTGGTAGGGTTGAAAACCACGCACGGGTTGCTGTCCACCGCTGGTGTCGTGCCGCTGTGCGAGAGTTTCGATACCGTTGGCCCGCTGTGCCGCTCGGTTGAAGACGCAGCAGAATTATTGGCGGTGATGGCTGGTGAAACGGCGCCCGATTTATCAGGTGCCACACTTGCCGGAAAGCGGTTCATGGTTCTGGAAACGGTCGCGTTGCAAAATTGTCGGGTTGAACCTTTGGCCGCGTTTGAAAAAGCGGTGGAGAGGTTAGAAGCTGCCGGAGCCGAGGTGGTTCGTGGCGAGATACCCGTAGTGGAACGGGCAATGGAGCTGGCAGGCTGTCTGTTTACGTCTGAGGCCTACGCGCAGTGGCATACCGAAATTGAAGCCGATCCGGACGCGATGTTCCCTCCGGTTCGGGAGCGGTTCCGCGCTGGTGCCGAATACTCGGCTGTGCAATTTATCGAAAGCTGGCAGGAATTGCGCCAACTTCGCATGGAGTATCAAAAAGCTACGGCTGGATTTGATGCGGTACTGGTTCCGTCTTCGCCTATCCTGCCGCCGAATATCGAACGGTTGTTGACTGACCACAACTATTTCAATTCTGAAAACCTGCTGGCTTTGCAAAATACCCGAATCGGAAATCTTATGGGATTATGTGGCCTGACATTGCCAACTGAAACGCCAACTTGCGGAATAACGGCACTGTGTGATCCGTTCACCGAAGCAAAACTATTGCGTTTGGGTGCGGCTATGGAAAGCGTCGTGAAAGGGTAGTGGACCTGAGGCAGTTGAGCGTGTAAACTCAACGCAACAAGGGGCGATTAGACCCCATATGAGGCAGTTATGCAGTATCCCACACGGTTTTCAAACCTGCCGGAATATGCTTTTCCACGTTTGCGTGCGTTGCTGGACCCACATCCAGCGGGCGGCGAGGTTTTGCATATGTCGATCGGCGAGCCGAAACACAAGTTTCCCGACTTTGTGCCAGAATTGATGCTGCGCCATGCCGACGGTTTCAATAAATATCCGCCCAACGATGGTGCGCCAGAATTGCGTGGGGCGATTGCGACGTGGTTGGAAAATCGGTTCACTCTGAAATCGGTGGACCCTGACAAGAATATTGTGAATTTGAATGGCACGAGAGAGGGGTTGTTTAACGCGGCCCTCGCGCTGTGTCCTGAAGAGAAGAGCGGGCAGAAGCCCGTCGTGCTGCTGCCGAATCCGTTTTACCAATGTTACATGGTGGCGGCGATACAGGCGGGGGCGGAGCCGGTGTTTGTGCCAGCGCCCGAAGATAATGGATTTTTGCCGGATTTCGGATCCGTGCCCAAGGATTTGTTGGAACGTACCGCGATTGTCTATATGTGCTCCCCGTCCAACCCGCAGGGGGCGGTGGCCAGCAAGGCATATTGGCAGGAGCTGATCGCACTTGGCGAGACCTACGATTTCCGTGTTTTTGCTGATGAATGTTATTCGGAAATTTACCGCGACACGCCGCCAGCGGGTGCGTTAACTGCCGCGCAAGATATGGATGCTGATCCTGAGCGGGTAGTGGTTTTCCACTCGTTATCCAAGCGCTCCAACTTACCCGGATTGCGCAGTGGCTTTGCAGCGGGCGGTGGAAATTCCATCGCGGCGATGAAGCAATTGCGTAACTATACAGGTGCGCCAGTACCGTTGCCGATCCAGATGGTAAGTGCTGCGGTATGGGCAGATGAGGCACATGTGGTGAAAAACCGCGAAATGTATCAACGAAAATTTGACATTTCGGACCGAATTCTGGGAAACTTGGGTGGATACAACTCGCCGCAGGCCGGATTCTTTCTTTGGTTGAAGGCTGGCGACGGGGAAGCGGCCACTTTGAAATTGTGGAAAGAGGCCGGCGTAAGAGTTTTGCCCGGTGAATATCTGTCACGACCGAACGATCCACGTTTGGGTGGCGGCAATCCTGGGTCCGAGTATTTTCGAGTAGCCTTGGTCGCAGATGAATTGGAAATAGAACGGGGGCTTTATGCCATCCGTGATTGTCTCGGCGACGAGATGAGTGTGGGGATATAGGTTCGGGTATGGCAATGGCAGCAGCTAAGGGTAAGGCGAAAAAGACGAAGCGGACGGTGAAAGCCAAGGTCGATACGAAGTTGCGCAAACGCGGCTCGGAGGCGTTGGGGTTTTTGCTGTTGCTAATCGGAGCGGCTTTTGCGGCACTGCTGGTGACATATCTGCCGTCTGACCCCAGTTTTTTCGGGGCGACGGATGCGGCCCCACACAATATGTTGGGCGTCGTTGGCTCCCATATTGCCGACCCGCTGCACAAGGCGGTGGGCTGGGCTGCATACTGTATTCCTTTAGCATTTGGTGTTTGGGGTGTGCGGCTGGTGCTGCATCGCGGGCAGGAACGCGCGGTGTGGCGCGCGATTGCCATCCCGCCGATGATTGCCGCCGTCGCAATGTTTTTGTCAACACAAGTGCCGCCCGCAAGTTGGGCATATGAGTTTGGTCCGCGCGGATTTTATGGATTGGGCGGAGTTTTTGGTGATACAGCCGTTCTTGGGATGTTCGCCCTTTTGCCAAACGGCGCTGTCGACTCCAACCTTTTGGTGGTGACGCTGGTTTTGGTGGTTCCGACGCTTTTGCTGGGCGGTTATGCATTGGGCATGAACTGGGCCGAATACAAAGCCTGTGGGCGCGGCATGTGGAGCGGATTTGTATCATCCTACTTCGGGTTGCGTTGGCTAACGGTCAAGTTATCTGCCGCTCTGTACGCAGTTCTGGCACTTCTTGGCGTCAAAGGGCTGGATGCAGCGAAGAAGGCACGTGAAAATCGTCGGGCTCGGGCAGCCGACGCTGCTGAACGGCGGGAAGTTGGTGAAGTGCGGGTTTCCTCGGAGATGGAGGAAGGCGCCGCTCCGAGAGAAGACCGTTTGAGCGCGCGGATATCCGCAGCCGTGCGGGCGCGTAAAGGCAAAGATGCACCAACACCAGCGCTTGGCGGTGTTCAGCGCGGCACAGAAGAACCGCCGATGATCGCGCGTCGCGCAACCGACACGGATGACGAGGTTGTCGATGACGGCCCAATGATCCTGAACAAACCAGTGCCAAGAGTGGAGCATAAACCACCCAAGCGGGCGAAATCTGCGCGGGCGCGTAAAGAAGAACAGCCAAGCCTTGCGCTCGAACCTAAAGAAGATGGCTATGAAACGCCGCCGATTTCAATTCTATCCAACCCGACAGAAATTGTGCGCCACACGCTAAGCGACGAAGCACTGAACGAGAATGCACGGATGTTGGAAAACGTGTTGGAAGATTACGGCGTTAAGGGTGAAATCGTGAAAGTTCGCCCTGGTCCCGTGGTTACGATGTACGAACTTGAACCAGAGGCAGGCATGAAGGCCAGCCGCGTTGTGGGTTTGGCTGATGATATTGCACGGTCTATGTCGGCGCTCTCGGCACGTATTTCAACGATTCCGGGCCGAACGGTTATCGGGATCGAATTGCCGAACGATCATCGCGAAATGGTATTGTTCCGCGAAATTATCGCAGCCCGTGCGTTTGGCGACAGCAAATTCCAGCTGCCGTTAGCGTTGGGCAAAGATATCGGTGGTGAACCTGTGGTGGCGAACCTTGCAAAGATGCCGCATTTGTTGATTGCCGGTACGACCGGATCGGGCAAATCGGTGGGGATCAACACGATGATCCTGTCGCTTTTGTATACGCTTAGCCCGCAAGAATGCCGGATGATCATGGTTGACCCCAAAATGTTGGAGCTGTCGGTTTACGACGGCATCCCGCATCTGTTGTCGCCAGTTGTAACCGATCCCAAGAAGGCAGTTGTGGCCCTTAAATGGGCTGTGGCCGAGATGGAAGAACGCTATCGTAAGATGTCCAAAATGGGTGTTCGCAATATCGACGGCTACAACGGTCGCGTGAAAGACGCACTGGCCAAAGGCGAAGGTTTCAAACGCACGATCCAAACCGGCTTTGACGACGCAACTGGTGAGCCAGTGTTCGAGACGGAAGAGTTCACACCCGAAACAATGCCGTTCATCGTTGTCATTGTCGACGAGATGGCCGACTTGATGATGGTTGCAGGTAAAGAAATCGAAGCCTGTATTATGCGTCTGGCGCAGATGGCGCGTGCCTCGGGCATTCACTTGATCATGGCAACACAGCGACCTTCGGTTGATGTGATTACCGGTACGATCAAGGCGAACTTTCCGACACGTATTTCGTTTCAGGTTACTTCGAAAATCGACAGCCGAACAATTCTGGGCGAGATGGGTGCGGAACAACTGCTGGGTATGGGCGACATGCTTTATATGGCTGCCGGTGGTAAAGTAACGCGTGTCCACGGGCCGTTTGTGTCGGACGAGGAAGTTGAGGAGATAGTGAATTTCCTCAAGACGCAAGGCGAACCAACCTATGTTTCCGGCGTGGTAGAGGGGCCAGAGGGTGAGGCGAGCGCCAACGTCGATGCCCTGCTAGGGTTAGGTGGTAACACCGACGGCGAAAGCGCACTGTACGATCAGGCCGTGCAAATTGTGGCGCGGGACCGGAAGTGTTCGACCTCCTACATCCAGCGCAAACTGTCGATCGGGTACAACAAGGCCGCCAAAATCGTCGAAGAGATGGAAGAGAATGGCGTTGTTAGTCAGGCTAACCATGTCGGTAAGCGTGAAATTCTGGTGCCGGAAATTCAATAGTCGCCAATATCCGCCTATGAGCGCATTGCCGGGTTTATCATTGCGCAGGCGGGATATATATTAAGTTCTATGAACAGACGTTTTTTTCTTGCGGCCATTGGCGCCGTCCCTCTGGTTTCTCTTGGCAGCTTCGCCATCGCCCAGAATGCCGTTGTGGATGAGTTGAACACTTATCTAAACTCGCTGATTTCTGCACGAGCATCCTTTCATCAGGAAAGCGCGGATGGTTCTGTGGCTACCGGTACGTTCTATCTGCAAAAGCCGGGCAAGATGCGGTTCGAATATGATGCCCCCTCGCCAGCGTTACTTGTTGCAGACGGAAGTGTATTGGCGGTTTTTGATAGGAAGTCCAACCGTGGCCCGCAACGGTACCCGCAATCTAGCACGCCGTTGTCGCTGCTGACACGACCTGACATTGACATCAGACGTTCGAGGTTTGTGCAACAACTTGAGGCAGGGTCAACGCAGATGCATCTGACGTTATTTGACCCTGAAAATCCCGGCAACGGGTCCATCAAGATGATTTTCGATCGCAATCCCATGGCATTGGTTAAATGGATTATCGTTGACGGTTCTGGCCTGGAATCGGTGGTTAAACTCGGCCCGCTAACGACGAATATCACGCTAGATAGCGCATTGTTTAGCGTTACTAAGACAATCCGGGCACTACAAAGCGGCGGTTAATGCAGGGCTTGTTTTTATAAACGCCAGCGTCCAGAATCGACCCCGAATTGTTTCGATTGGGCGGCGCTTTGAATTACACGAAAATTTTGGAAACTGCAGATGATGCGACCGCGTTGGCGGTATCGTTTTCGGCGCATCTTTGCGGTGGCGATAGCTTGCTGTTATCCGGACCTGTCGGGGCTGGTAAGACGCATTTTGCGCGCTCGATCATTCAGTCGATAATGGCGCGAGATGGAGAAATCGAGGATGTGCCTTCGCCAACCTTCACGCTGGTTCAAGTGTATGAGACCTCCGTTGGAGAGGTTTGGCACACGGATTTATATCGTCTTACCCATGTCGATGAATTGACCGAGCTGGGTTTGGACGACGCATTCGAAACGGCGATCACGTTGGTGGAATGGCCTGATCGATTGGGCGCAGCGCGCCCGCAACGGTATTTGGATTTGTCGTTTTCGATGCCGCATATAGATTCGGACATTCGCATGCTGGAACTTACTACAGCAGGCACTGGTTGGGATTGGCTCAACGATGTTTGAGGCGCAAACAACACCACGCGTTTTTGCCCTACCTACAGGCGTAGATTTCTCGCAAGAATTTGTTAACGGTTTGCTGTCGCGCCTGGAGGGTCAACCGCCCGAAGCCTTGGCCAAGGTCGTAATCTATGTGAACACCCGTCGTTCGGCGCGCGGGATCGAAGCGATTTTGGCAAGTAACGGAGCGCGTCTATTGCCGGAGATTCGCGTAGTGACGGATTTAGCGCAGGATCCTGCCATCCCGCTGGCAGCACCTATTCCGGCATTGCGCCGCAAGTTGATTATCGCACGTTTGGTGGCCGCGTTTATCGAACAACAACCCGATGTAGCACCACAATCAGCCGTGTTCGACCTTACGGATAGCTTAGGCGATTTGCTCGACAGTTTTCAAGGTGACGGGCTGGTGATGGATGCGCTGGCGGATATCGAAGTTGGTGGGCAATCTGAGCATTGGGAGAGGTCAAAAAAATTCCTCGAGATTCTGAACGAGTATTGGAACAACCACCGTCCCGAAAATGCGCTCGACGCTGAAGAGCGCCAACGGGCGGTGGCCGAAGGTTATGCCACGCTGTGGGCCAAGTTCCCGCCAAAGTATCCAGTTATTGTGGCAGGCTCGACGGGTTCACGCGGGGCAACGGCAGTGTTTATGCAGGCGGTTGCCAAGCTTCCACAGGGCGCAGTAGTGCTGCCCGGTTTTGACTATGACACTCCGCCGGAAGCGTGGGATGCGATGGCAGAAGACCACCCGCAATACGGGTTTGGGTATTTGGCTACATTCTTGGACTTCCCGATTGATCCGCCCAGCTGGACAGAGGTTTCGCCGGTGAAGCATTCCCGAAATAAATTGGTTTCGCTGGCTATGCGACCTGCACCTGTGACGGATCAATGGCTGCAGGAAGGACCGCGTTTAGCATCAGATCTACCCGACGCCTGCGAGGGTATGACCTTGATCGAAGCGTCAAGTCAACGGGCCGAGGCAGAGGCGATTGCGATACGTTTACGTCGTGCGGCCGACGAAGGACAAAAGGCCGCATTGGTCACACCCGATCGGGTTTTGGCGCGGCGTGTTGCGTCAGTTCTGTCGCGTTGGGATATTTCGCCAGACGATTCTGCCGGGCGTCCTTTGCCATTGACCCCGCCCGGGGTATTTTTGCGCCGTTTGGTGGCCTTGGTCGGTTCACATTTGACACCTGAAGGGTTGTTAGCGATTTTGAAACATCCGCTTTGTGGGGGGGTGGCGGGGCGCTCCGAACACTTGCAAATGACGCGCAAACTGGAACTTGAAATGCTTCGAGGCGGGGCCCCGTTTATCGATTGGGCCGAGTTGACCGCTTGGGCTGAAAAAGCGGATGCGACCAACTGGATCGACACTATCCATGCCGCATTGTTACCGCTTCTTAACGCTGCGCCAGAGATGCATTTGTCTGACTGGATTACGTTGCACCGCGACATCGCAGAGCGATTGTCCGGTGGTTTGGATGAGCTGGGTCCACTTTGGGAAAAAGAAGCAGGTGAAGCGGCATTGGAAGCCTTTGCTGCGATGGAGGAGGAAGCTGCATTCGGCAGCGTTATCCCTATCGTGCAATATCGTGCACTGTTCCAATCAGTGCTGAACGGGATTGAGGTTCGCAACGAAGCCTATTTGCCCCATCCAAATATCGCAATTCTGGGAACGTTGGAAGCGCGGGTGCAATCGGCTGATCTGGTTGTTCTGGGCGGGCTGAACGAGGGGATATGGCCCTCTGCGCCACAGCCGGATCCGTGGATGAGCAGGGATATGCGGCGCCAGATCGGATTGCCATTGCCAGAACGCCGGACTGGATTGTCAGCGCATGACTTCCAGCAGGCGATTGCGGCACGGCAGGTGGTTCTATCGCGTTCTATTCGCGACGGAGACGCGCCGACGGTGGCCTCGCGCTGGGTGATACGATTGTTGAATTTGCTGAACGGTCTGGGTCCGGTTGGTATCACCGCGCTGAACGATATGCGGGCGCGGGGGGCGGACCTGTTGGCTTTGTCGGAAGCTATGAATTTGCCAGAATGCGAGGTGCTGCCCGCTGTTCGACCTTCCCCCAGTCCACCTGTTTCAGCACGGCCTGATCAGTTGTCAGTGACGCGGATCGAGACTTTGATCCGCGACCCGTTTACAATTTATGCCGAGAAAGTTTTGAAGCTACGTGCCCTAGATCCGCCCGGAAAAGTGGCTGACGCACGGGAGCGTGGGACTGCATTGCACAAAGTGTTGGAGGTGTTTGTCGAGCGCACGCAAGAAGGGTTGCCAGAGGATGCGGAAAAAGTTTTCGGCGATGTCGCGCGCGAAGTTCTGGAAGACCTTGTGCCGTGGCCAAGTGTTCGACGGTTGTGGCTGGCGCGACTTCGAAAAATCGCGGGCTGGTTTGTTGCTGGTGAACGGGATCGGCGCGAAAGGGCAGGGCTGTTGGCGCAAGAGGCCTCGGGGAAGCGGGCGTTGGGCGGTTTTACGTTGACGGCCAAAGCCGACCGGATCGATATGTTGGCGAATGGAAGTTTCGCGATTTATGACTATAAATCAGGAGGGTTGCCGTCAAAAAGGCAGGCGAAAGAGTTTGCTGTTCAATTGCCGCTAGAAGGTGCGATCGCGCAGGCTGGGGGGTTTGAAGGGATCGCCAAAGGGAAGGTTTCACACCTGGAATTGATCGGATTAGGCGCTGGAGGCAAAGAATTATCGCTGGACTTCAGCGACGAGGAAATCAACGAGATTTGGGGCCAACTGGGCGATTTGATACAGGCGTTCGGGTCGGAAAAGCTGGGTTATACGGCACATTTACGGCCTGAACGGATTCAATATTCCAGCGACTATGATCATCTTGCGAGGTTCGGCGAATGGCAAGATGGCGACGAGTTTGAAGCGGAGGCGATGGAATGAATGCGATCGACAAAGCTTCGGCGGCGCAGGTGCGGGCGGCAATTCCTGTGAATTCGACATGGGTCTCGGCGAACGCGGGTTCGGGAAAAACACGGGTGCTGACAAACCGTGTGGCGCGGTTGTTGCTGGCCGGTTGTCCACCCCAAAAAATTCTGTGTTTGACGTATACAAAGGCCGCGGCAGCAGAGATGCAGAATCGGTTGTTCAGCAGTTTGGGCGCATGGGCGATGAAGCCGGATGATGCGCTGAGAACGGAACTGGAAACGCTAGGCGAGGTTGATCTGGATGCGGATAGGTTACGACTGGCACGAACACTGTTCGCCCGTGCGCTGGAAACTCCAGGCGGGTTGAAAATTCAGACGATCCACTCGTTCTGTGGAGGGATATTACGGCGATTTCCGCTGGAAGCGGGCGTCTCGCCACAGTTCGTCGAAATGGAGGACAGGCAAGCGAAACTGCTACGGGCTGAAATCCTAGAAGAAATCGCGATAGATAACGTCGCTGTTTTTGACAGTATCGCGTGGCATCTGACCGGCGACGATACGGAGGGATTACTGGACGGCATCTTGAAGCTGCGAGGTGGATTCGGCACGTTTGATGCAGACATAGTCGCCCAAGAGCTGGGGCATGTCTCTGGACTGACGGACGAAGGTATTTTGGCGTCAGTAATGCAGGGATTGGATGATGGCGATATAGATCGGCTAGCGAAGGCTATGGCGGCTGGCGCTACGACAGACCAGAAGCACTCGGTCAAGATATATCAAGGCATGAAAGTTGGCGCCAGCGAGGCGTTGGATTTGTATGAAGCAGTGTTTCTGAAGCTGGACGGGGAACCGCGCGTGGGGTCTTTTCCGACGAAAAAGGTGAAAGACGCAAATCCCTGGGTGCCTGAAATATTGGATGATCTAAAGGCAAAAATGGTGATTGCGCGGGATCAGCGGTTGGCACGCCAAGCGTTTGAACGCGCGCGCGCACTGCATGGTTTCGCAGGCGAATTTCTCGGACGGTATGACCGGCGTAAAGCGCTGTTGGGCAAGTTGGACTTTGAGGACTTAATCGAAAAGACACGGGCATTGTTGGGGCGCTCTAACA
This sequence comes from Rhodobacterales bacterium 52_120_T64, assembly GCA_002162875.1. Taxonomy (GTDB): domain Bacteria; phylum Pseudomonadota; class Alphaproteobacteria; order Rhodobacterales; family Rhodobacteraceae; genus NORP23. The sequence continues at coordinate 207,894 of MABA01000008.1, forward strand.
TGGCAGCCTGGGTTTTGTATCGATTGGACGGCGGCATCGATCACATTCTGGTGGACGAAGCGCAAGACACCTCACCTGCGCAATGGGATATCGTTCGGATCTTGGCGGAGGAGTTCCATGCAGGCGCAGAGGATCGCGAAACCCCGAGAACCGTGTTTGTTGTGGGCGACGAAAAACAGTCGATCTATTCGTTTCAGGGGGCCGATCCGAAAGCCTTCGGAGAGATGCGGACGCTGTTTCTGGATCGGCTCGCACAGGTTGCACAAACGTTGCATCAAACCGAGCTGTTGTATTCATTCCGATCCGCAACGCCTGTGTTGGCGGTGGTGGACAACGTGTTCACCGGAGATGCCCGCGATGGCTTGGAAGGTGAAATTTTGCACCGTGCCGTGAAGGCCGATTTGCCTGGGCGCGTGGAACTTTGGCCATTTGTGGAGAAGCCTGAGAAGCCCGAAGAGAACCCTTGGTATATGCCGGTGGATTCGCGAACGCCGGACGATCCGCGACTGGTTTTAGCTGAGGCTGTGGCCGTACGTGTGGCGGGGTTGATCAAGTCGCGGCACGAATTGCCGGGGTCTGGGCGCGCGGTTTCGGCGCGAGACTTTTTGATTTTGGTGCAAAGCCGCGGGCCGTTATTTCATGCGATCATCAAGGGATTGAAGGCACATGGCGTCGATGTGGCTGGTGCTGACCGGCTGAAGATTGTCGAAGAGATGGCGGTTAAGGATTTGCTAGCGTTGTTGCAGTTCTTGGCCACACCAGAAGATGATTTGTCGTTGGCGGCGGCGTTGCGATCACCACTGTTTGGCCTGTCTGAACGGGGTTTATACAAGTTGGCGCAAGGGCGAAAAGGCACGTTGTGGCAATCGCTGTGGGCACATCGCGAAGATTGGCCAGACGTTGTGGAGACGCTCGATAAGCTGCAAGGGCAAGCGGATTTTTTGCGGCCATACGATTTGTTGGAGCAGGTGTTAACAAAATATGACGGTCGACGTCGTTTGGTAGCGCGGCTTGGGCATGAGGCAGAGGACGGAATTGACGAATTGTTAACTCAATCATTGCACTATGAAAGTGTTGAAGCGCCGTTGCTGACTGGTTTTCTGGGTTGGATTAATTCCGATGAGGTCGAAGTTAAGCGTCAGATGGATGCTGCAGGAGACCGCGTTCGGGTGATGACGGTTCATGGGGCAAAGGGGCTGGAAGCACCGATTGTGATTTTGCCAGATACAACGAAACGGGCGGAGGGGCTGCATGCCCCGCAAGTCGTTTCACTACACGGTTTGCCGGTATGGCGTGCTGGAAAATCGCCAAAAGCGATAGCGGCGGTTGAGGAATTTCGAAAACAGCTAGTTCGTGAAGAGGCGCGACGATTGCTATATGTGGCCCTGACACGTGCAGAGCAATGGCTGATAGTTTGTGGGGCAGGCACGTTAGGTAAGGACGGCGAAAACTGGTTTCAAAGGGTCGAAGCGGCGATGCGTGCGAGCGGCGCCGAGGCGACCTCTCCGCCCGATGGGCTGTCGGGAGAGGCGCTGGTGTTGGACCATAGATGGAGTAATGAATCCGTCGATACGAAAGCGAAAGTAGCCGCCGGTAAAGCAACATTGCCGGAATATATGCAGTCGCCTGCACCATTGCCGGAACGCGCGGACAAGATGGTCGCGCCGTCGCAATTAGGTGGTGCGCATGCTTTGGCAGGCGAGGGGGATGACGAGCAGACTGCGATGAAGCGTGGCAGCCAAATTCACCTTTTGTTAGAAGTATTGCCAGATATTGCGAAGGAAGATCACGCCGAAGCGGCCCAACGACTGCTGGATGCGGAGGATTGGAAAGACGTGCTTGCAGAGGTGCAAGGAGTGCTGGAAGCACCAGATTTGGCTGATGTTTTTGCAGAAGACGTGTTGGTCGAAGTGCCAGTCACGGCAGAAATCGCTGAACTGAATGGCGCACGGATTTTGGGCCGGATCGATAGGTTAGTGATATCTGATGCGGAAGTGCTGGCCATTGATTTTAAATCTAATCGGCAAATTCCTGATACAGCGGCGGAAACTCCGGAAGCGGTTTTGCGACAGATGGGGGCATATCGCGCCGCACTGGCACAGATTTATCCAGGACGGCTGGTGAAAACTGCAATTGTCTGGACGCATCGCGCAAAATTGATGGAATTGCCGGAAAAAGTAACCTCGGACGCTCTGTCGCGGGCGGCTTCGTCTTGACGGTTCACGCATGCGTACCTAGTTTACAACCAGACACGAAAATGCTTGATCAGGAGAAGCCAGATGGCAACCGTTACAGTTACAGATGCGACATTCGAAGCCGAAGTCGTTAATTCCGATATTCCCGTAATCGTTGATTTCTGGGCAGAATGGTGTGGCCCATGCAAACAGATCGGGCCAGCTCTAGAAGAGTTGTCCGATGAGTATGCCGGTAAAATCAAAATTGCTAAAGTGAATGTTGATGACAACCCGAGCTCTCCGAGCCAACTGGGTGTTCGTGGCATTCCTGCATTGTTTATGTTCAGCGGCGGCAAAGTTGTGTCGAACAAAACTGGTGCGGCCCCTAAGGCCAACCTGAAAAGCTGGATTGAAGAAAGCATCTGATTGGTTTCACAGATTTTCGAAAGGGTCGCGGCATTGTCGCGGCCCTTTTTCGTTTCTGGGGTTTCGCAACCTGAAATTCTATGATCGAGTGACGCTAAAGAACCCGTTTGTGTCGAGGCGATCATATGAACAACAATCTAAAAACCGGTGGCCAGGTGTTGGTCGATTGCCTGCAGGTGCAAGGTGTGACGCGGGCGTTCGGTGTGCCGGGCGAAAGCTATCTGGCGGTGCTTGACGCGCTGCACGACGTGCCCGAAATCGAACTGATAGGCAACCGGAATGAGGGTGGTGCTGCCTATATGGCAGCGGCTCATGGACAGCTAACCGGACAACCCGGAATTTGCTTTGTGACGCGCGGTCCGGGGGCAACGAATGCGTCCATAGGGGTGCACACGGCGATGCAAGGCTCAACCCCCATGATCCTTTTCGTTGGGCAGGTCGGTACTGATATGAAAGGCCGCGAGGCATTTCAGGAGATTGATTATAAAGCGTATTTCGGCACTGTTGCGAAATGGGTGGCCGAAATTGATGATGTCGATCGCATTCCTGAAATCATGGCCCGAGCGTTTTCTACGGCACTTTCAGGCCGGCCTGGCCCAGTTGTTATCGCGCTGCCGGAAGATGTGCTGACTGATTTTACCAGCGCTAATGCGGGTCCCAAAGTGGTGGTGCCTGAGGCTTCGGCTAGCGCATTTGCGGTTGCACGAATTCAAGAAGTACTGGCAGGTGCGCAAAAGCCGCTGGTAATCGTCGGCGGTGGCGGTTGGAACGGCGCGGGTCGAGCGGCGTTCAGGCAGTTTGTTGAGGCGAACCACTTGCCTGTGGCATGTGCATTTCGGTTTCAGGATATTCTGGACAACAACTCGCCAAGTTACATCGGTGATGCGGGGCTGGGAAAATCTGAAGCAATGCTGAAGGCGTTGAACGAAGCGGACGTGATTTTTGCGGTGAATATTCGGTTCGGGGAAAATACAACCGACGCTTATAAGTTGTTTGATGTGCCAAACATGAAGGCGACATTGATTCACAGCCATATTTCGGATGACGAATTGAACACGATCTATACGGCAGATTTGCCCGTGCATGCTGGCCCGAACGAACTGTTCGCGAAGCTGAGCGATACAGTTGTCGAGGCTTCTTGGGCCGAAAATACGCAAGCGGCGCGTGCTGCATTTCTGACATCAATTGAAATACCTGAACAACCAGGTGGCGTCGACATGGGGAGCGTCATTCGTTTCCTTCAGGATGATCTGCCAGAAGATGTGATACTGACTAACGGTGCGGGAAACTTCGCGATTTGGCACAACAAGTGCTTCTTATATGGTGACAAGGCGCGATTGCTGGGTCCACAATCCGGTGCGATGGGTTATGGCCTGCCTGCCGCGATTGCTGCGAAGGCCGAACATCCTGATCGCATGGTTGTTTGTATCGCGGGTGACGGGGATTTCCAGATGAACTGTCAAGAGTTGGGCGCGGCCATGCAACACGGGATTGCTCCGATTGTGCTGATTGTAAACAATGGCACCTATGGCACGATTCGTATGCATCAGGAACGTACCTATCCCGAACGCGTGAGTTTTACCGATATCAAAAACCCCGACTTTGTGGCGCTAGCAAAAGCATACGAGTTCCAAGCGGAACAAGTCACTAAAACCGATCAATTCGCCGATGCTTTCGCGCGGGCGAAGCAATCCAAAACCGGTGCAGTGCTAGAACTGATTGTTAGTGCAGAATCTCTTACCCCACGTGCGACGCTATCGGATTTGCGCGCGCTGGGGCTTGCTAAATCGGAGGCCGAAAATGGCTGAATTTAACCGTATCTTAATCACCGGCGCGGCCGGTAGTCTTGGCACATATCTGCGCCACGGTCTGAAACACCTTACCACCCATATGCGTCTAGTGGATCGTGTGGAGATGGGCGAAGCCCTTGAGGGAGAGGAGCTGATCGTCATGGACCTTTCCGACCGTGAAGCTGCGCTGGAAATCACCAAAGACGTGGACATCATCATTCATTTTGCTGGCGTTCCACGCGAACAAAGTTTCGATGAGATCATGACAGATACGATCCCTGCTGCGTATCATATGTACGAAGGTGCGCGGCTTCATGGGGTGAAGCGGGTGGTTTATGCCAGCTCTATCCATGCCGTTGGTTTTGCCGAAGTGGATAGCGTGCCGGATACAGAAAACCGCCATCGTCCGGATACCTTTTACGGTATGACCAAGTGCTTTATCGAAGACCTCGGGTCGCTTTACTGGGATAAATGGGGAATTGAATCGGTGAACTTGCGGATTTGTTCCTGCTTTCCTGAACCAGCTGATCGCCGGATGTTGTGGAGCTGGTTAAGCTTTGACGATTGTGTGCGGTTGACAGAGGCCGCGATGACCACACCACGAGTGGCTTTTTCGGTAATTTACGGCACGTCTGACAATGCCCAAAGAGCGGTTTCAAACGACAGGGCGACACATATCGGATATCGCCCGAAGGACAGTGCGGATGGGTATGTGGAAAACATCCTCGCGACCACAGATCGCCAAGACCCTAACGCTCGTGTCGCACGGGTTGTAGGCGGCTGGTTTACCAACCACCCGCATCCAGACGATGAAACGACCGATGAAAGCTGATGTTGTTATATGTGGCGGCGCTGTCATGGGCAGCGCGGTCGCATACTTCCTGAAGGAACTTGGGTTCGACGGGTCGGTGTTGGTGATAGAGCGGGATGGAAGCTATGCGCAATCCTCCACCGCCTTGTCGGCCAGCGGTATTAGGCAACAGTTTTCCAGCCCGTTGAACGTGAAAATCAGCCAGTTCGGGGCGGAGTTCATTAAGGGGGCTAACGGTCGCTGGGGCGTAGACTTGAACCTACAAGAAAACGGGTATTTGTATCTGGCAAGCACGCCCGGCGGGGCACAAATATTGCGCGAGAACCATGAGACGCAAGTTGGCGCCGGCGCGGACGTGGCGTTGATGGAAGGCGCAGAACTGGCCGAACGCTTCCCGCATTTGCGACTTGACGATATCGTGCTTGGCGCCCATGGGCAGGCTAACGAGGGCTGGTTCGACGGTGTCGGGCTGATGCAGGGTTTGCGCACAGGTGAATATATTCAGGACGAGGTTGTTGGACTTGATCTGACAAACGGCAAGGTTTCCAAGGTTAAACTGGCCTCGGGGCGCGCGGTGGAATGCGGTGTTTTTGTCAACGCTGCAGGGCCACGCGCGGCAGTTGTAGCGGCGATGGCCGGAATAGATATTCCGGTGGAGGCGCGTAAGCGCACGAACTTCCTTTTTGACTGTATGGACGCGCCAGCCGGCGATTTGCCGCTTATGATAGACCCGACAGGGGTTTGGTGCCGACCCGAAGGTAAACATTTCCTAACGGCGTGTGTGCCTGCGGATGACCCTGTGGTGGATTTTGACGACTTCGAGCCGCGCCATGGCGAATTTGAGGACATCATCTGGCCAGCCCTCGCGGCGCGTTCAGAAAACTTCGAGGCGATAAAACCATTGCGGTTCTGGTCGGGGCATTACGCCTATAATACACTGGACCAAAATGCAGTAATTGGCCCACACTCAGAGATCCGGAACTTCCTATTCGCCAACGGCTTTTCAGGGCATGGATTGCAGCAATCCCCGGCAGTCGGGCGTGCCTTGGCGGAGTGGATTTGTTTTGGCGAATACAGAAGCCTTGATTTTGCCCCGTTGGGGTTCGAGCGCATTGAAACGAAGATCCCGCTATTGGAAAGATGCGTGATATGAACTGGAAACCACCCGCAACGCATCGATTATATGAAGTGAACGATGCAAGTTGGCCACCTGCGGAAATGCGGCAGCTCGGGCCATTTATACTGCGACGCGGGGCTGACGGTGGACAACGCGTATCATCGGCATCACTTTGCGAAAACGGGTTTAGTAGCAACGATATAGGCGCGGCGGAGCAAGCGATGGTGGCTATGGCCCAGCCGCTTTTGTTCATGATCCGTGACAATGATCGGGCATTAGACGAGGCGTTAGAAAACCGTGGGTACTTTATCAAAGACCCCGTGACAATATTCGCGGGACCTTCAGCTACCCTCGCAGAGCATGATCCAAAAGGACTAACCGTCATTGATGCGACGGAACCATTGGCTGTAATGGCCGAGATTTGGGAAACGGGCGGAATTGCAGCGGGGCGACTTGATGTTATGCGGCGCGCAACCGGTGCCAAAGCGTGCTTCCTTGGGCGCTTAAATGACCGACCAGCCGGCGCGGCATATGTCGGGTGTGACAACGACATTGCCATGTTGCACGCGCTGGAAATTCTACCAGAATTACGACGCAAAGGATTAGCCCTACAAATGATGGGCGCGATGGGGGCTTGGGCGTTGCGAAATGGCGCAGACACCTTCAGCCTTGTGGTGTTAACTAAAAATGACGCAGCGTGCGGCCTTTACGAGAAACTCGGGATGGTCAAAGCTGGCCAATATCACTACCGAAAAAAGGAATCCTTATGACTGACCTACCAACTGCTTTGAATCTGCCTGCCGCTGACCCACTACCCGAGGGCACGGCGAAGTTTTTCCGTATATGCGAGGAAAAGTTGGGGATGGTGCCGAATGTATTGGTTTCATATGCCCATAACATCGACAAGCTGAACGCTTTTTCTGGGATGTATAACGACCTCATGTTGGGCGAATCTGGTTTGTCCAAGTTGGAACGCGAAATGATCGCCGTGGTGGTTTCTGCCTTTAACAGGTGCTTTTACTGCTTGACCGCCCATGGCGCGGCCGTGCGCAAGCTGTCCGGAACACCAGAATTGGGCGAGGCCTTGGTGATGAACTACCGAGTGGCCAAGCTGGATGCCCGCCAACGCGCGATGCTGGATTTCGCGGTGCTTATGACTGAATCAAGCCACCGTATTGAAGAAGACGACCGCCAAGTCTTGCGCGATGTAGGGTTTAGCGACGCTGACATCTGGGATATCGCGGCGACCGCTAGTTTCTTTAACATGTCCAACCGGATGTCTTCAGCTATTGCGATGGAGCCCAATCCTGAATATCACAATCAGGCAAGGTAACACGAGAGGCGTGAAATGGCGTTAGTCACTGCTGAAGGGGTCGGGGTTCGCGTGGGCAACAAGCAGTTGTTGCACGACGTTGACCTGCGGATTGAAGCCGGCGAAATTGTCACGGTGATCGGCCCAAATGGTGCGGGAAAGTCCACGCTATTAAAAGCGGTAATCGGCGCAGTTCCGATTAGCACCGGGCGGATAGACAAACCTGCGGGGCTGCGGATTGGCTATACGCCGCAAAAAATCCAGCTCGAAAAGACGATGCCGATTTCGGTGCTGCGCTTTTTGTCGATGGCTGGCCGCTTGCCCAAAGGTGCGCGGGCGGATGTATTGGAAAAAACCGACGTGGCGGAACTACGTGATGCGCAAATGGCCGACTTATCGGGCGGAGAATTTCAACGCGTACTGTTGGCGCGTGCCTTGCTGCGAGAGCCGGATTTATTGATTTTGGACGAACCAACGCAAGGGTTGGACCAACCTGCCGAAGCGCGGTTCTATCGTCTGTTGGCCGAAGTTCGTAAAGAAACCGGAGCGGCTGTTCTGATGGTTAGCCATGATCTGCATGTTGTGATGGCGCAATCGGACAAAGTGGTCTGCCTGAACGGTCATGTCTGCTGTTCCGGTGCACCAGCGCATGTGTCAGCGGACCCAAGTTATAAACAACTGTTCGGCGCACGCGCCGAACTGGCGCTTTATGAACACCACCATGACCACTCGCACGAGGGGCATTCTCATGATTGATGATTTTCTTCTTCGCGCCCTGATCGCAGGTGTGGTGATTGCGCTCGCGGCGGCTCCTTTGGGGTGCTTGGTCGTGTGGCGCCGCATGGCCTATTTCGGCGATGCGACAGGGCATGCAGGCTTGTTGGGTGTCGCGCTCGGACTGGCACTTGGTTTGCCCATGACGCTGGGTGTCGCGATGCTGGCAGGCGCGATGGCGCTTGTCGTCACCTATATGATGCGCCGAGGCGATTACGCCGTAGATACCGTTCTAGGCGTTTTCGCCCACTCAGCACTGGCGATTGGGTTGGTTGCGGCCTCCCTTCTTCCGGGTGTGCGGCTTAATCTGATGGAAACATTGCTGGGTGATATTTTGTCCGTTTCATGGACCGATATCGTGATGATCTCGTTGGGCGGTGCGGGCATTCTGGCCATTATGGCATGGCGCTGGCGTAGTCTTCTGAACGGGACGCTTAGCCCCGAACTGCTGGTGGCGGAGGGTGGGTCACTGATGTGGGACCGCTTGATTTTCACCCTGACCCTGGCGCTGTTCGTCGCCTTGGCGATGAAGTTGGTCGGGGTGCTCCTAATCACGGCGATGCTGATTTTACCGGCGGCTGCGGCACGTCCAATGGCGCGTTCACCAGAACATATGGTCGGAATTGCAGCGGCTATCGGTGTTACGGCTGTGGCAGCAGGGCTGGGATTTAGTTGGGTCACTGACGCACCGGCGGGCCCCAGTATTGTTGCCATGTCGAGTGTGGGCTTCATCCTGTCGAACCTCTTAAAATTGCTTAAAAACTAGGGTTTCCCAAATGCGTACCGGATTTGTTTTTCTAACCCTGGCTTATATTCTCAGTCAGTTCTACCGTGCGTTTTTGGCGGTTCTGACGCCAGTTCTCGATCGAGATCTGGGAGCGACGGCGGCGGATTTGTCGATGGCGTCGGGTCTGTGGTTCGGGGTTTTCGCGGCGATGCAAATACCCGTCGGTTGGGCGCTCGATCATATCGGTCCACGCTGGACCTCAGCGGTTTTGTTGGCGATTGGCGGCGCGGGCGGATCTGCGTTGTTTGCACTGGCCCAAAGCCCGGTAGACGTACAAATCGCGATGGGATTGATCGGGGTGGGGTGTTCGCCTGTTCTGATGGCAAGCTATTATATCTTTGCGCGGCTTTATCGCCCCGCGATGTTTGCAACTTTGGCAGGAGTTATACTCGGAGTTGGGACGGCCGGCAATCTAGCTGGATCCGTGCCACTAGCACTGGCCGTTGAAACATTTGGATGGCGTGAAAGCCTGTGGGTCATGGTGGTTGTTAGCCTTGTCGTCGCTGCTGGACTGGCGGTCTTTGTGAACGACATGCCGAAGGTTGAAGCGGACAAGGGTAAATCTAAAGGTGGGTTACTCGAAATCTTGAAGATACCGGCTTTGTGGCTAATATTCCCCTTACTTCTGGTTAATTACGCCCCAGCTGCAGGTATTCGTGGGTTGTGGGCCGGGCCGTATCTAAACGATGTGTTTGGAATGGATGCAGGAGGCATCGGAGTTGTTACGCTCTGGATGGCGATTGCAATGATGGTCGGCAGTTTTGCATATGGCCCGATGGATCGCATTTTTGGTACACGCAAATGGGTGATTATTGCAGGCAACGTGCTTGGTTCACTTTGTCTGTTGGGTCTTTGGGCATTTGGCGATAGCTCGACAATAATTACGGTAATTCTGTTGTGCGGCATCGGGCTTTTCGGCCTGTCTTTCCCGCTGATGATGGCACATGGCCGCAGCTTTATTCCATCGCATCTGCTTGGACGCGGTGTGACATTGCTGAACCTGTTCAGCATCGGCGGCGTCGGGTTGTTGCAATGGGTCACTGGCCGCATGTACGTGGCATCAAGTGCTAATGCAAGCGATGTCGCAGCACCTTACCTAAGCCTGTTCCTGCTTTTTGCGGTCCTGCTGTTGGGAAGCGCCGCGATCTATGCGTTCAGCGAAGATCGAGTGGATTAGCCTTACGAGTGGTTATCGTTCTCGAGGAAATATTCGACTAGGAAATCGATGAATGCGCGCAGCGTTGGTTGGATGAATTTACCGGATGGATATACTGCACTAATGCCATATCGGTTTTCGGGCAGGTGTTCCAAAACAGGAATGACTCGGCCTGCGGCGATTGATTCTTCAATAATGAAATACGGCAGCCTCGCAATCCCAAGGCTGGATTCAGCCGCCCTAAGCAATGAACCCCCGTTGTTGACCGTTAACCGCCCGACAGCACGAATTTGCCGTTCTTCACCGCTGGGGGCAACGATGCTCCATGAATTTCCGGTCGATTGATTTGAGTAATGCAGCAAATGATGGTGAGTCAAATCGTCGATTGTTTGCGGTATACCGTTGGCATCTAAATATTCTTGCGAAGCTATGAATTTTGTTGTGGTTTCCGACAGTTTGCGAGCGCGCATGCTGCTGTCCACCAATTGACCGATACGAATCGCTACATCAAAACCGTCAGCGATGATCTCTACGTAGCTATCGTCCAGTGTCATGTTTACAGATACATCTGGATACTTTTTCAGAAACGCGCTGATGGCACGTGAAAGCTGGTTATTGCCCAGATCGACTGGCGCGGAAATGCGCAGGGCCCCCTTCGGGGTGTCCTGCATCGCAGTAATCATGTCATCGGCAGCGCGGGCGTCGGCCAGAATGTTGATGGCGCGGTCATAATAGGTGAGGCCAAGTTCCGTTGGCGAAACGCGTCGGGTCGTCCGGTTCAGCAGTCGAACGCCCAGGCGGGCTTCAAGGCCGGATACATTCTTTGAAATTGCAGACTTTGAAATGCCCAGTTTGTTGGCGGCATTCGTGAACCCACCTTGTTCAACCACGGAAACAAACGCTTCCATTTCACTTAGACGATCCAAGACAGGCCCCCACTGTTTCTGAATTGGATACTGTATAATTCCGGCACGGGAACGCTGTCAAATAACAATTTGAATATGTTTAGCGATTATCAGGCGTTAGATGCAACTTCGCAGTTGAGCTTCGTATCGATTGGCCATGGCTTGCACCTCGTTTGCGACGCCAATCAGCCAAGCTTTACTGTGATAACTGCCCCGTTTGAAGCCCGTGTGACCATCGTGGTAGGCAAGATATTGATGGTACGCATCGTTCTTTTCAATACCGAGACGCTGATATGATCGGTCCATATACCAACCGATAAAATCGGTTACATCGCCAAAGTCGTCCCGATCCGCACGCCGGTTGCCGGTTTCGTCGCGATACCAGTCCCATGTACCGTCAAGTACTTGTCCATATCCATAAGCGGTTGAAATTCTGCCGTTCGGTATAACCCATAAGAAGTACTTTTTAGATGTTTTCGCGCGGCGGGTGTAATTGGATTCTTTCCAGATCGTCGCCATTTGGACGTGGATTGGCACACCCCAAGTCGCCTCGCTCCGGCGCAAATCCCGCAGCCAGCCACGCTTTTGATCCAACACGGAACACGCGTCGGTTTGATTTACCGGAGGACCGGAACTGCCCGCACAGGAGCCCAGCACGAATACTAAAAGAAGTGCGAAAATACGCATCTGTATGCCTCAATTTTACTGCCCGGATATTTTTATCCTTGTTGCAGACAACAGAATCGCATTTTGGCGGGAAAAGCAAGAAAATCCTAAGGAATTTTGAATTCTTTGGCTTCCTGATTGGTTAATTGCTCGCCCTGCTTTCGCTGCAACAGAATTTTGCGGGCGCGGGCGTAACTATCATCCTGCCAGAAGATCATGCAGCCGTTGCAACCCTTGCCGCAACATCCTTCGGTGCCGACGCGGTTGGTTTTGAAGCGGCGTTCATTCGGATCTTCGCCGATGGATTTGGCCAGCGCATCACGGCGCTTGGAATAATTCGCATCGTCGCGTTTGTCCGCGACTTCAAGGTTCTGTACCAGTTTGTCGAACTTGACGCGGTTCCATTGTTCTCCGTTCAAGGCCTTTTCTTTGCGAAGCACGGTGAAGGCAGGGAAGCGGGCCTTTAGGGTGTCAATATCCTCGTGATCGAACAGCGCGAACGGGATACGGATGGTGGTTTGTGTGCCGCCCTGCACGACATCCGTGCGCTTACCGTTGGCCGCATTTTCAAAGTCGTAGAGTCGTAGCAACATAGTTTCGCGGCTGACGGGTGATACGAAATCCAGCACTTCGCCAGCCTCGAGTTTGTTTTTCACATCAACCAGAAACGCATCGTCGGTGACTTCCTTAACCACACCTGCATATTCCCACTGCGCCATGCTGGCCGTGTGCTCGTAATCATGGGCATAGTTGCTAAGTCGCCCGTCATGGAAGGCCAGCGTGTAGCCACGGCTACCAACGGATTCCAGTTCGCGCATATATTTCCGCGCATCCCAGTTTTCCGGATCATCGTAATAATCATCAATCGCCATGCGATAGGCCCGCGCTACTACGGCTACGTAGTATTCAGATTTCCCACGCCCCTCGACCTTTAAGCTATCAACGCCGATGCGAAGGTATTCATCCAGCTTGGGCATGATGCACAGATCGCGAGAATTCAGGATATACGATCCACGTCCGTCTTCCTCAATCGGCATTAACTCGCCAGGGCGACAACCTTCTTCCAGCAGGAATTCGAACATGTCTTTGTTGGACGCGTTGATATCGAGTTCCTCAATCGTGCCGTCCTTCATCCGCATCCGCACGTTATAATTCCAACGACACGAATTCGCGCAGTTGCCTTGGTTGGCTCCGCGCTCCGCCATGAAATTGCTTAGTAAACATCGGCCGGAATAGGTCATGCACATGGCGCCATGTACGAAGGCTTCGAGTTGGACATCGGGGCATTTCTCGCGAATTTCGGTCAGCTCGTTAAACGAAACCTCACGAGCTAGCACCACCAGTCCGGCCCCTTGCGCTTCCCAGAATTTCACTGACAACCAAGACGAAACATTCGCTTGGGTGGAGATGTGCAGCGGCAGTTCAGGCGCACGTTCTTTCACGAACTGAAAAATACCGGGGTCTGCAATAATCAAGCCATCGGGTTTTACGCGGCGGATCGTATCAATGTATTCTTCCAGCTTCGGCACGTCTTTGTTGTGTGAAAACAGGTTCAACGTCAGATAGGCCCGTTTTCCGTGGGCATGACAGAACTCGACGCCTGCAATCACATCTTCCAGCGAAAATTGGGACTTGGTCCGTAAACTCATGTCTGGTGTACCAAGATAAACCGCATCGGCACCATAAAGAATGGCCATCTTAAGCTTGCGCAGATTACCCGCAGGCATCAGCAGTTCGGAACGGTGTGTCATGTTTGCAACCTACATCAAAAACGCCAATAACACCGGTATCACAATTATCGACATCAGCGTCGAAACCATTGCCAGCCCCGCAACCTGATCCGCATCGGCATCATATTTTTCCGCGAGCATATACGACGTGACCGCCACCGGAGTCGAGACCTGTATGATTAGTACGCCAAATGCGATGGGTGGCAACGCAAAGAGCAGTCCAACGGCCAGCGGGACCGATATGCAAATGACGTATTTAACAGCGGACAACCAGATGGCGCGCCCAAATGATCCCAGCTTGAGGCGGGCAATGGCCACGCCGAGTGTTATCAGCATCACAGGGATGGCAATTTGACCGACTAGATCGAGTGTGTTCACAGTCCACGTCGGAAGCATCCAGCCGTTTATCAAGAATAGTCCGCCAAGTATGGTCGCCCAGACCATCGGTTCCCTGATCGCAGAAACCGGCGACCCGCCACCAGAAACCACCCAGACGCCGATGGTGAACGACAGGATGGCCATAATCGCGAATACAACAACCGCAAAATCAAACCCTGCTGAGCCAAATGCAAATAGAGCCAGCGGCAGGCCAAGATTTCCCGTATTTCCAAAACTTAGGGGTGCAAGAAATGTTCGGATGTCTAATTTAAGCGCTTTGAGCAGTGCTAATACCAGCAATCCAACCACGAGATAGGTGATAATTGTTGCAACTGCCGTGTCTCGCAACGCCTGCGGGTCAATTTCGGTTTTCATCAATGATACGAAGATAAGTGCTGGGACAGACAGTGTCATCGTAAGGCGGGTTACGAACTGAACACGGTATTCCCAACCCAGTTTTACCCAGATAACTCCGATGCCGGCAAGTATAAATACCGGGGCTACGGTTTGAAGAACTTGAAGAATTAGGCTCATGTGCTTACCTTGTTGGGAAATAGAAGTGTTAGTTACATTTCAGCCGCTGTGGACAGGAAGTCAACCAGTCTGTAAGAGGGCGGTCCAATCTCTGAAGGTTCTACGTTATGTTGAAAAAGTCTGCTAAATTTTCGTTAGGTCAGGTGGTAAAACACCGCGTCCATCCGTTTCGCGGTGTGGTCTTCGATATAGATGCGACTTTCGACAACACGGACGAATGGTGGGAGTCGATTCCCGAAGACATTCGCCCTGTGAAAGATCAGCCATTTTATCACCTGTTGGCCGAAAACGACATGTCGTATTATGTGGCGTATGTCTCGGAACAGAACCTGTTGCAGGACGATAGCGGTGAACCAGTCGAGCATCCCGAAGTGGCTGAAATGTTTGGTCCGCTTTCTGATGGTCAGTACGATGTCGGCGGGCAGATGCACTAGGGCACCCCCGCCCGCTTCAGTTCAATACCCGATTGCACACCCATCTTTGCGCGGATCAGATGCGCCGTGCAGAACACCGTTCTCTTCGTCGATCCAAATCGCCTGTGCCCCGCCCAGTGGCTTATCTAGAATGTTCACGTTGTGACCAAGTGCTTCGAGGTCGGCGCGAACCTGTTCCGAATACCCGTCCTCAACCCGTAACTCTCCAGCCTCGGCGAAGCTGCGCGGGGTATCCATCGATTCTTGCGGACTCATCCCGTAATCCACGATGTTGGAGACCATGCGCATGTGGCCCGTTGACTGGTATTGCCCACCCATGACGCCGAATGGCATGATGACTTTGCCATCTTTTTTCAACATCGCGGGGATGATGGTGTGCATGGGGCGTTTGGAACCTGCCGCCTCGTTCGGGTGGCCTTTATCCAGCGTGAAACCCGCACCGCGGTTCTGGTACAGTATACCGAATTTGTCGGATGCCATACCGGAGCCAAAGCTATGGAAGATTGAATAAATTAGGGAAACAGCCATGCGGTCACGATCGACGACCGTCAGATACACGGTTTCCTTGTGCACGGATTCAGTTAAGGCGGCAGGGGCATCCATCGCCTTGTTTATGTCGATCATCGCCGCCAACTGTTTGGCAGTTTCCTGAGACAACATATGCGCAAGGCGGACGTCTTGATGGTCTGGGTCCGCGATAAAGCGGTTACGGGCGTCATAGGCGAGCTTGGCCGCCTCGGCCTCTATATGCGCCCGTTGCGCCCCTCGAGAGTCGAGCGCGGACAGGTCGAACTGTTCCAGAATGTTGCCCAGTAGAATTGCTGTCGCGCCTTGGCCGTTTGGTGGCAACTCAACCAATTCCATTCCGCGATACATGCCAGTGATTGGCTCAACGTAATTGCAAGCGGTTTTGGCGAAATCTTCCATCGTGTGACAACCACCGAGCGCGTTTAGCGAGGCCACCATATCCTCGGCCACTTCGCCCTCATAGAACCCTGCGCGGCCTTCCATCGCGATACGGCGCAGGACTTCGGCTTGCTGTGGTGCGCGAAAGACTTGGCCCTCGACTGGGATTTGACCGTTAAGTAGATAGAAATCTTTCGCTACACCTTGCAGATGTGCTGCACCGGTTTGCCAATCGAATGCGGTGCGGGCCGCCACAGGGATACCTTGTTGCGCGTAATGAATTGCAGGGGCGAGGACGGTTTTCAGGTCTAGTTTTCCGAACTCGCTTGATAGGCTAACCATCGCATCAACTGCGCCCGGAACGGTAACCGCCTCTACTCCGTGCGCTGGCAAAGCGGTATGTCTCGCGCGAATATCATCGCTGTTCAATGCCGCGGGGGAACGTCCCGAGCCGTTGAGCCCGATGATTTCTTCGACCCCGGCAGGTTTGACTAGAACGAAGCAGTCGCCACCTAGACCGGTCATCTGCGGTTCTGCGATATTAAGGATCATGGCTGCCGCGATGGCTGCGTCAACGGCGTTGCCGCCTTGTTCCAGCATCTGAATAGCGATTTTGGCTGCAAGCGGATGCGAGGTTGCACACATGCCGTTGCTGGCAATAACTGTTGATCTACCGGGGGAGCTGAAGTTTCGCATGGTGGGGGCCTGATTGTTGTTTACGCCCTACAGGTAAACTAAAAATCTAGGCCCCGCCATACAGCGGATGTAGGCAATTTCCAAATGTAACCGGCATCGCGTATCGGGGTGGGGCTGATAGGCGCGATGCCGGTGAAGCTTTGTAGCTACAGGATAATGTTTAGATTCGGAAAAAGGCGCAGTTGGGTCTGAACTGTGACGAAAAAGAGAATAAATAAGGCAGAATTGTGAATCAATTGAAGGGATTGGGTTCGAACAGCTTGCCAAGCACCTAGTATTGGGGGCAGAATTGGCCCATGGCAATTACTCTCGTTTCAACGACCAAAGCAAAAAAAGTAGCGCCCGAAGTGGTCAGCTATCACCGTACAGAATTGGCTGTAATCCTTTCTTTATATGGGCGAATGGTCGCAGCAGGAGAGTGGCGTGACTATGGCATTTCCAGCTCGCGGGATATCGCGATTTTCTCGATTTTTCGCCATACATCTGAAAATCCGGTGTACCGCATTGAAAAGCGCCCCAAACTTGCAAAAAAACAAGGCATTTATAGCGTAATTGCGATGAACGGGCAGGTTTTGAAACGCGGCCGAGACCTGAAAACTGTATTAGCGGTGCTAGAACGCAAGATGATTCGGGCAGTTTCAGGCTAGATTAGCGTCGCACCGCCTTTGTAGAAAGAATCGGTTGGCCGGATAAATCCGGTATTTACCTCGCGGCAGTTTAATATCTGCGGATTTATGCGCTTCTTTGCCATCGGATGTTCTGGTGAGAGCACCCCTAAACGCACCAGGATGGCGGCCATTGCAGCCTCGGACGCTCGGGTTGCGCCGTCTTCGATTTTTAGCGCGACACCAAGGCCTTGTTCGGGAAGGATGGCAATGTATACACCTTCCGCCCCCGTTTTAACGGCGACTTTGCCATCCATCGCGGCCATTAGTTCCGAACATGCAAGGCCCTCTCCAGCGACCAGCAACGGGTGTTCGCGCATCGCGGATACCAATGCGCGGGCGGCCGATTCACGTGCGGTCCCAAGACCGGAGGGATTCGCCATACGGGCCATCGCACGGGCCAATCCTTTGACAGTAGTTGCGAAATTCGGGGCGTTGCAACCATCAATACCATAGCCCGGCGTATCCAATCCCGTCATTTCTTCAAACGCTTCTTTCACGGCTTTTTGCAGAGGGTGATCTACTTCGACATAATCCGCATGTCCGCCGATGTGTTTGTTAACCGTTAAAAAACCCGAATGCTTGCCAGAACAATTGTTGTGCATCTGGCAAGGCTTCTGGCCGTTATCACGAAGGGCATATCGCGCAGTTTTATCCTTGGGTTGGTGGGCACCACAGCGGAAATCGTCATCGCTCAAGCCTAGATTATCCAACCATACTTCAACGCGGTCAGTGTGGATAGCCGCACTGCTGTGCGAGGCACATGAAAGTGCCAACTGTTCAGTCCCAAGTCCAAAAACTGCCGCAGCTCCAGTTTCAATCAAAGGCAACGCTTGCAACATTTTGGAAGACGATCGCGGCAAGATCACCTGATCAGTATCCCCCCAACTGGCGATGATATTTCCAGCGGCATCGCTGATGACAGCATGCCCGCGGTGTTGGCATTCCAGAAAATCAGCGCGCCAGATTTCGACTAAAGTTTCGGCAGATGACATGTGTAGTGGCCTCATTGTCTGTAAATGTTGTGAAAAGATCGGCGTAACCCTGCCAATCTGTGTATATAGCGACTTTTTGGGGCTAGCAAAGCGCCTATTGCTACGGCTAGATTAGGGCCGCAGGTGATTGAAATACAAGCTGTCTGAAGAACTTCGCAAGGCAATGCGCGCCGGACGGTAAATATATTTGAGTGGAGGCTGAAAATTATGGGCTGGAAAATTTCTCACGGTGTTGCAATTGCAACGATGTTGGTCGGATTGAGCTTTGGTGCAGGTGCACAAGCACAAGAGTTGGAGATGGTCGAAGCGATCACGGATTGGAGCGTTTACGTCGATCAAGACCCGACAGTTTGTTTCATTGTATCGCAGCCAACCAAAAGTGTGGCGCGGCGCAATGGCCAAGACGTGACCGTTAGCCGTAGCGAAATACGGTTCCATATTTCCGTGATCCCGGGACAAGGGGTTGCTGGCGAGCCGAGCTTTTTGGCAGGTTATCCGTTGAAGCCCGCAACGGCTGTGAAAATGGAAATCGGCAGTGCGAAATTTGAAATGTATCCCGACGCGGCAGTTCATGCGGAATATGCATGGACAGCGCCTTCAGATGACGCGGGACTGATTGCAGCGATGCGTAAAGGTTCCGATGCGGTTGTGACGGGCGTATCGGCGCGTGGGACAACAACGATCGACACGTTCTCGCTGCGCGGGTTTACGGCAGCTGTCGAAAAAGCTAAGGAGCTTTGCAAGTAAGGCCATTCGGCTTATACTGTGAAAGAATTACCGCGCCTCTCGCTTATGCCGGGGGGCGTGATGCGTTTTAAGGAAAGCTGCAATGTCTGCGCCGATAACACCTGATAATTTGACCGTTCCTCGCCAGAAAGTGGCTGGAAAACCGGCGCTGATCGGACTGTCCCGTGAGGCCATGCGCGATGCTTTGATCGCGATGGGCACACCCGAAAAACAGGCGAAAATGCGGGTTGGGCAGATATGGCACTGGTTGTATTTCAAAGGTGTGACCGATTTCGGAATGATGACTAGTTTGTCCAAAGCTTACCGCGCCGAGTTGGCGGAAATTTTCACGCTGGATCGTCCCGAAATTGTCACCAAGCAGACAAGCAAAGATGGCACGCGGAAATACCTGTTGCGGATCGCAGGCGGTCACGAGGTCGAAGTGGTTTATATCCCCGAGAAGAACCGTGGTACGTTGTGTGTGTCTTCGCAAGTAGGCTGTACGCTGACATGCTCGTTCTGTCACACGGGCACGCAAAAACTGGTGCGGAACCTTACAGCGGGCGAAATTGTGGCGCAAATATTGGTAGCACGGGACGATTTGAACGAATGGGACAATACGCCGTTCGACAAACGTTTGCTGTCCAACGTTGTCCTGATGGGCATGGGCGAGCCCTTGTATAATTTTGAGAGTGTGCGCGATGCGATGAAAATCGCCATGGACCCAGAGGGGATCTCCATCTCGCGCCGCCGGATTACACTGTCTACCTCGGGTGTTGTTCCTGAAATCGCACGAACGGGCGATGAAATCGGCTGTATGCTGGCTATCAGCTTCCACGCCACTACCGACGAGGTCCGCGATACGCTGGTTCCAATCAACAAGCGCTGGAATATCGAGGCTTTACTGGATGGCTTGCGAGCGTACCCACGCTTGTCGAATTCCGAGCGGATCACGTTTGAATATGTTATGCTGAAGGGGATTAACGACAGTGATGAAGATGCCCATCGGTTGGTTAAGCTGATCGAAGGCATTCCGGCGAAAATCAATCTGATACCGTTCAACCCATGGCCCGGTTCGCCTTATGAGCGGTCCGAGTGGAGCCGAATCGACGCATTCGGGGATATCGTAAATGAGGCTGGTTACGCCAGCCCAGTGCGGCGACCGCGCGGCGAGGACATCATGGCAGCCTGCGGGCAGTTGAAATCCGAAACCGAACGGGCTCGTAAAAGCCGCAAACAGATAGCCGAGGAAGCCGGGCTTTAAGCTTCCTCAACGCGATTCTCAGGGGCATGTTAAGTGCCGACTAGAAATTATCAGGCTAATCGTGTACAACACACAAAACAACGGGCGCAAAGCGCCTTCGCAGGCAAGAGCAGGCTACATGACAGATTTTAATAGACGCACCGTTCTTTCGGTTTCGTTGGCGATGGGTATCGCGAATGTGGCCGTCGCTGAACCGACGGCATCTAGCCGCTCGTTGCCGATGGCTGAATTTCTAGTGGTATTTAAATCAAAGCGCCGACTCGGATTGTATCGCGCCGTTGATGGCAAGCCGGTTTTGCTGCGCAGCTATGATATTGATTTGGGTTTCACTCCGCGTGGTGACAAGGCTGAAGTTGGTGACGGGCGAACCCCTGAAGGTACATACTTTATTGACCGTCGAAATGAAAGAAGCGCGTATCACTTGAGCCTGGGAATATCGTACCCCGATGCGACTGACATGGCCGAGGCCCGCGCTAAAGGTGTGAACCCAGGCGGCGATATTTTTATCCATGGAGGCCCAGCTAATTTTCGGAATCGATTCAGGCGGGATTGGACCGCGGGTTGTATTTCCGTCACCAATCAGGAGATCGAGGATATCTGGGCAATGGTTCCGCTTGGCACCCCTATTTCGATTCGGCCATAATTACCGGTTCCGGGAATGCCTGCCCCAATACTTCGACCCACCAAAGCTTACCGTTGGATTCTTGATACCAGCCATAGCCCAGATGCGTCGCTTCGGGATCCAGCATGGAGGCGCGTGACGCCGGATCATCCAGCCATGTTTGCAAGACCAGAAGTTCACTTTTGAAAGTTTCGGCAACGTTTTCACCGCGAACTACGCCATTAAATCCTGCGCGCGTCGCGCGTTCTTGGGGCGACGTGCGATCCGACCCGAAGTTCCAAGCCCGTTGTTGTCTCGACATATCCCGAGCATGCGTATCAGCAGCCGCATTTAACGTTGCGGAAAGCTGCAAGGGCTGCATACCGCGTTCCACCCGCAATGCGTTCAAAGCATCCATGTGCCGCAAGCGAATACCTCCGGACCCGAAGTTGGCGATAATACCTGAACTCGCGTTACCCTCATAGGTGTCAGTCGCAATTTCTGCACAGGCGGAAAGGGTCAGCATTAGGGAAACTAAAATAGCGCTTAATCGAAACATCGGGGGACTCCTGAAAAATTTATTCGGGCCTGTCTACAGCGAATGGTTGCAGGATACAAATAGCGGATTTCCGCCCGATGATATGTTGACCATAGTGTGAATTGCGTAAATTCGTACTATCCCATAAGGTGCGTTGAAATTGAGATAGGAATTGATTCAATGACAAAGAATAATAAGTCCGTGATTACACGTCGCCAATTTGCGGCATCGGTAGCGGCGTTCAGTGTTGCTGCCCCAAATATTTTACGCGCGCAAGAAGATTTACCCGCACGGGAAACCGTCGAAATCCGTACAAACAACTATTCGAACCGCTCATGGCAGGAGCATTTTTCCAGCCTGCGCAAGGGCGCAATCCTTGTGGACACCCAAGGGCGCACATTGCATTACTGGCCCCAAGGGGAGGCTTATCACAAGGTTTTCCCAGTGAGCGTGCCACTTACACCGGATCTGACCCGCTTGGGTCGCACCAGCGTTACGCGTAAACGTGTGGGACCAGATTGGAGGCCGACACCTTCGATGTTGAAGCGAAATCCTGATTTGCCGGAGTACATTGGTCCTGGCCCAGAAAACCCGCTTGGAACGCACGCACTTTACCTTAGCTGGCAGTACTATCGTATTCACGGCACGAACGACACGCGCAAGATCGGGCGGCAGTCCTCGAACGGGTGTATTGGCTTGTACAATGACGACATAGAAGAGCTGTTTGGGCTCGCAAAAGTAGGTACTCAGGTGTTGCTAATATAGCGCAGTAAAATCCTGTTTCCAAAGCGATTCTTCTCTTGTTGCAATGTCAAAAAAGAGCCGTTAGAAGAATCGTGTAGTTTTCTGTGTTTGCGCTTCCCGATTAGCGGGTGTTAGCAGACGTCATTTTTTTTGGAGGATATCCCTATGAAACTAGCAGCACTTACAGCCGCAATTACAGCCGCAGCATCCACAGCATTCGCTGGTTCCGTTGCTATGGTAGCACCCGTTGAAATGGAAATGGTTGCCGAAGAAACAGGTTCCATGGGCGGTTCAGGCATGTGGCTAATCCCACTTCTGGCAATTGCTCTGATCGTTTTGGTTGCAAACAATGACGACGACGGCGAAAACGGATAATCAAAGTTTTTGATAGCAGTATCGAATTAAACGGCGCCTAATCGGCGCCGTTTTTTTATAGATATGTTTATCCAATTGGTTATTTTCGCTTTGTCTAGTATTCCCTCATATCGTCTGGGATGCGCGAATTTTGTAGGGACATTCGTCCTGATTTACCCATAAGTGAACTAATTGCTGACTAGTTTTTTCTGAGTTAACCAGAAGTCGAAAATCGACTTTCGTTGCCCACACTAGAAAATTGAAGGGTGTCGTTATTAATGACGCCCTTTGCCACTCTCTGGATTATTCCACAGAATACGGTTCCAGAACGTCAATGTTCACGTAGCCGATCTTGTCCCCGACCCATTGCGACGATTGCCAAATCTGGCCGGTGTCCGGTTGAGCGAGATAGGTGTTCGTAAATGCGACACCATCGGCTTTGCAGCGTTCCGTAAACGGAGTCACGTCGTAGTTTACTTCGACAATAATGACTGTGGTGTCTGCCGCATGGGTCAGCGCGCAGCTTACTGAAACAGTGGTTCCGGTAGGACCAATTCCAGGGAAGCGGTAGTCGCGCGTGAGGGTTTCGGGCCAAGCGTCTGTAGGGGTGGCATGTGCAACAGGGTCGTTGTGATCAGATCTAACGGATAGAAGATCGCCGCCCATGCCGCGCGTGCCTGTTACCAAACTGCCTAACATCGTTATATTCTGACGGAACGAGGAAACGTAGGTCACGTATTCGCCGTTGACGGCTGTTCCGGTAAGCAGGTTACTGATATCCTCGCCTTCAATACGCCCGCGGATGAGGGCAAGACCGAAGGCTTCAATCTTTTCACGGGTCAGAGTGCTTCTAGCACTTATAACCGGAACGTCCTCGGACTTCGAGGGCAAGATAACGTCTTTGATTGCCGTGACAACAGGGCCGGCCCCATTGGACGAACAGGCCGCAAGAACGGACAGAGCCGCGAGGGCGAGTACAGATCGGATCATTGCCAAAAGGCTCCCCAGGTTTCGTTGAAATCAACAACGTCGTAGTCACGGATTGTAGTGTAAAGACGTTCGCCAAGTTCCAGGCGCGCACCGCCGTCGCCGCCTATGGTTCCAAACGAGACACCTGTGGCCGAACGAGTTTCCAGCGGCATTGTCCAGCGTAGGGGAATGGACAGCGACACGCCTTTGGCGAACTTCCCTTCACCGAAATCTTCGAATGACATGTCGGTCAAGGTCACGAAACCCGAAACCTCCCATCCGTTTGTGAAGCGCCGCGTCAGGGTAACGGTGGATCCGATGTCGCCAGCTAGGTAGCGGCCTACATCAACCTGCGCTTCGATTCCGTTATAGCCGGTATCCCAGTAGAAGGAAGCGTGGCCAGTAACGGTTTGGTAATCTTCAAATCCAAACATATCGTCGTAACCGCGTTGTTGTACGGCGCTAACTTCTGCGCCAACACCCCAGTTTTGACTGGTCGGCATCCACAAAACCTCGCCGCTAACGCCAGCAAACATGCGTTCAAGATACCCGCCGGATACGCGGGCGTAAGTGCTGGGCGCTAGTTTGAAGTCATAATCGGCAGTCAAGCGGTCAAGCGTCGGACCGCCCGTTTGATATAGTGCGAAGTTACTGCGTACAGGTGTTGAGCTAGTCGACGTCTCGGCATCCTCGCCGATATTCCCAACGATCTTTTGCGTTAACGATCCGTTAACTGAGAACCCGCGTGACAGGCGATAGCTTGCGCTGGCGTTCAACAGAACATCGACGCTGGCCGCCGCACCATTGCTGGCCAGATTTACTGGAATAATCGGGTTTAGGGACCAGTTGAAATCAGGGTAAATATTACGGGTCCACGCGCTTTCGGGTAAATGATTGGAGGCGTCCGTGAAACGGGTGGTAGCCCAGCTATCGGGGCCAGCGTTTGGTCTGTCGACCTGTGCCTCCAGATCCGAGCGGCGGATCTCGACCGTGGTCGTGGCCAAACCGGATGCGACAGGTGTGATGCGGAAAACTTCGACCGAGTGCGGCAATGCCACAGACAGGGTTCGCACAATACGGCCGATTGCCTTGGTTGTTTGCGGCATGCTGTTGTTCGAGACGTATAAATCGATAGTGTTGCCCGTGATCCGGGCTTCTTCAATTACGATGCCTTCGGCTTCCAAAACGGGGGCGAGGGCACTGACGAGAAATTCGGTCGTCATCGGGCTGTCCGCCCAGCCTTCGCTGCGGTCATAGTCGCCAAGGCGTGGGTTTACTGGAACAGGACCGATGCCGAAATCGGGCGAAACGATCGGGCGGTTTGGGTTGCCGGACAGTGTCAGGCGCAGACCAAAATCGGAGCCGTAATTGTAATAACCACCAACCGAAACGCCATGAATAGGTTCATAATCGATGCCGAAATTCAACGGGGATTCATGTTCGAATTCGCCGAACACTTGCTCGCCCGTGTAGGCGTCTGAAGAATATTCAGCCTTCAGCGACAAACCTTTAACAGGTGTATCCCATTCCAGCCCGCCGAACAGGGCGACATCGCCGGTGAATAAATGATTGATGCCAAGCGTTGAATCAGCTGCCGGTCGCGTGGAAATCGTGCCAATCGGTCGGTAACTGCCAAGCCGCCCCCATCCAAGGCCCCCCGTAACGGTCATCCCGTAGCCGACACTTTTGCTGGCGACAATGTATTCACTGCTAAGCGGCCCGTTTGTTAGGAATCCGCGCGATCCAATGGCAACGGATGGCATAGAGCCAGACTCGGGCAAAATCTGGTACTTAAGGTCTAGGCTTTGTGCGAAAAGCGGTTCACCAATTGCCGTCCAATCAGGCAGCGTCATGAAGTGCACGGATGTTTCCAGATTTGGTAACATCTGGAAAGTCAGTGAACCACCATAAGCAGTACTTGAGTTTGAGAACGTCCACGCCGTTTCACCGTCGGGAAGCATTTGCGCTGTCGGCATGTCGATCAGGCCGGCGGTACCGTTTAGCGAAAAGCTGGGCGATTGCGCATAAACGGTAGTGGCGGCAAGCAGCGCCAAACTTGCGGGAATGTGGCGGTAAAGATGTTTAGGCATGAGCTTGAAACCAACTGGTAATTGCTGAAAAGCCGCAAGAACAATTCTCACAACTACGCGTAGATTTTACTACGCAGAAAGTGCATATGCGAGTCGTTTTAGACTCAATTAGGAAGTTCACTACGATTCAGGCAGATTCAGCCGACAACAGTGCCTGAAGGCCACTGCGATAGTCTGGATATTTCAATGTGACACCCAATTCCTCCAGAATTCGCTGATTTGAGACCCTTTTCGATTCGGCATAAAAACTGCGCGCCATCGGAGTCATCTCGGCGGTCTCGAAGTCAACGGCTTCGGGGAGCGGTTGGTCTAACATTCGCGCGGCCTCTGCGATGACGTCTTGGGGTGGGGCCGGGTCGTTGTCGCAAACATTGTATATCGCGCCTGCGTTTGGGGCATTCATGGACGCGCGCAATACCTGCGCAATATCTTCTACGTGGGTACGGCTGAAAACCTGCCCCTTTTTGATAATCCTACGCGCTGTTCCTGCTCGTACCTTGGCAAACGGCCCTCGGCCTGGGCCGTAAATGCCAGCTAGCCGGAAAATATGGATCGGCAATTTAGTTTCAGCCCCAAGATCAAGCCACGCTTGTTCCGCATCGGCGCGCAATTGTCCGCGTCTTGTGGTTGGTGAAAGCTCGGTGGTTTCATCCACCCAGCCGCCGTCGCGGTCCCCGTAAACGGCAGTAGTGGAAAGGTAACCCACCCACTCATACTGCGCCGCACGTTGGCGGATTTCGGCGCTCAGTGCGCCTAGAACTGGGTCTCCATCCTCGGAGGGAGCAGCGGATAGCAAGATGTGGGTGGCGGCTGTTAAGGCTTCGGTAATGTTTTCGGCAGGCCAAAGGATGGCCTCGATCCCATCCGCCTTCATCGCCGCGGCCTTGTCAGCCGAACGGGTCGTACCAATCACACGCCAGCCTTCCGACAATAATTCCTGCCCGATAACATGGGCCGTATACCCATACCCGAAAACCAGAATCGTCTTCACGCTAGCGCCCTTTCTCGTGCGCCAGGCGCTGTCTGGCGACATCCTCGTTTCGGTGATCCCGGTTTTGTTGAATCATAACGTCCTCGATAAAAGCCAAATGCGCTTCAACGGCCGCTCGGGCTGCATCAGGGTTCTGTGAAACAATAGCTTCGTAAATTGCGCGGTGTTGTTCCAGAAGAATATCCCTTGTGGAGCGTTTACCAAACAGGATCTGACGATTGTAAAAGACTCCGGTTTGTAGCATTTCGAACATCGATCGCATCATGTGCAACATCACGACGTTATGCGCGGCCTCTACAACAGCCAGATGAAATTCGGCATCGATGGTGGCCTCTTCAGTTGGGTTGCGTTTTTCGTGGGCAGCTTCCATCCGGTTGAAAATACTGGTGATTACGGCCAGATCAGTTTCGTTAGCATATTCCGCAGCGCGGGCGACGGCCATCCCTTCAAGGTCACGCCGAAACGAGAGATAGTCAAACAACGCTTCTTCATGTGTAGAAAACAGCTTTACCAAAGCAGGTGCAAAAGCCGACCCCAGAACTTGCGCCACGAATGCGCCTGCACCGGGACGGGTTACAACAAGTTCGCTGGCTTCGAGTGCTGCCAGCGCATCGCGAACTGTCGGGCGGGAAACCTCAAATCTGGTCGCGAGATCCCGTTCAGAAGGCAATCGTTCGCCGGGGCGCAAAACGCCGCGCAGAATCAGCTGTTCCACTTGGTGAATGATCGCACTCGCCGCTTTTTCCGGTTCTATTTTCTTGAATGGCATTATTCGCCTCTCCCCAAAATTGGTTCAAGGATATTACCAATTGAGTACGTTGCGCAAGGATTAGTCACAAAAAAGGGTCGGCGCAAACCGACCCTTTCAAGCTGATGTCAGGGACCTAGCTGTTCGGGGTTATGAAAATCTCCACCCTGCGGTTGGCCTGACGTCCGGCGGAAGAAGCATTCGATTGGATTGGGCGCGTTTCGCCAACGCCGTAAGCGACGACGCGACTTGACGCCACTGTGTTAATCAAGATGCCACGAACTGCGCGTGCGCGCTGCTCGGACAAGGCTTGATTATAAGCCGAGGTGCCCGTGTTATCCGTGTGACCGACCACTTCGACTGTGGTGTTCGGATACGTGTTCATGCTGGCGGCAAGTGTATTGAGATTGCCGATGAGGCTGGATTTCACCACAGCGCTATTGGTTGCAAATGTGATTTCTTCGGGTAGAGATACAATCAGTTGTGAACCGGTGTTGATGATATTAACAGAGCTGCCCATCTGCGAGCGAAGCGCGGCTTCTTGCTTGTCCAGATCAGCGCCAATGGCGCCACCGATTGCACCACCGATAACGCCACCGATTAGCGTACCTTTGGTCTTGTCATCTGAAACTGCACGGCCAAATAGACCACCAAGCACGGCACCAACGCCTGCACCGGTTCCAGTGTTGTTTGCCGTTCCATCGGTGTTGGTACAGCCCGCTAGGGTGATTGCGCCGGCGAGCGTAATGACGCTTAAAGTTTTGAATGCGGCCATTGGAAATATCCTTAAACTTGGGTGAATTGCTTTATCCCCCTATTTTCGCGCCAAACGCCGTTAATTCAAGCCTGTTTTCGGATGTGCCCGTTGTTTGGGCAATAACTCGCTTAGCCAGCGTCCAGGCGGGCAGCCTCGTAGGCAAGCATAGCGCGCTTGACGGGCAGGCCCCAGTGGTACCCACCCAGCCCACCGGATTTGCGTAATGCACGGTGGCAGGGGATAAGCCAGCTGACGGGGTTTTTACCAACAGCGGTGCCAACAGCGCGGACAGCTTTTGGGTTGCCGATACGGGTAGCGATTTCAGAATAGGTGGTGACGTGGCCCGAAGGGATGGAAAGCAAAGCTTCCCATACTTTTATTTGAAAGGGTGCGCCGATCAGGTGCAACGCGGCCTCGCCTCCCTGACCGAAAGCGGCAGATGTCCATTGGGCGAGGGCTTCCGGGTTTTGAATGAAATTGGCGTTCGGCCATCGGCTCATCATGTCTTGCATAGCGATGTCGCGCCCGAATTCCGACGAAAAGGCAATGCCACATAACCCGCGGGTGGTGCCCATGGTCAGGACTTCGCCAAACGGGCTGTCGAACCATCCATAATTTATAGTTAACCCTTCGCCTTTTCGGGCGTATTCACCAGGCGACATTGCTTCCCATTTTACGAACAAATCGTGAAGACGACTGGAGCCGGACAGCCCGGTTTCCTGTGAAGTGTCCAGAACCGTGAAGTGATTGTCGAGCAGGTCTTTGGCGTGGTCCAGCGTCAAGTATTGTTGATACCTTTTTGGGCTAACACCGGCCCATTGGCTGAAAACGCGTTGAAAATGAGCAGGCGATAGACCAACCGCTGCGGCCGTTTCTTCAAGTGAGGGCTGGTCGATCACGCGGTCCCCGATGAACGCGATAGCGCGGGCAATAACGGCGTAGTGATAAGGGTCTTTGTTGCTTAGATCGTTCATCGGATTTCCTTCGTGAATTGCATAGCCAAGGTAGCGCAAAGGCGGTAAAACTCCACCCGAATCTTGCGCTTAATCAGGGACGCTATGACCGCTCAGCTAGACTATAAAACGATATCCGAGATTTTTCGGCGCTTTCAGGCCAGCGAGCCTGAACCGAAAGGCGAGCTGGATCACGTGAACGCGTACACCTTGGTTGTGGCCGTGGCATTGTCTGCGCAAGCGACGGATATTGGCGTCAATCGTGCGACGGCCGAGTTGTTCAACGTGGCCGATACGCCCGAAAGAATGCTGGAACTGGGTGAAGAGGGTTTGATCGAACACATCAAAACCATCGGCCTGTTTCGGAATAAAGCCAAGAATGTCATCAAGTTAAGCCAACGTCTGGTGGATGTGTATGACAGCGAGGTTCCGTCGTCACGTGCCGCGCTTGAAAGCTTGCCGGGGGTGGGTCGCAAGACTGCCAATGTCGTTCTAAATATGTGGTTTCATCAACCCACACAGGCCGTAGACACGCACATCTTTCGGTTTGGTAACCGCACCGGCGTGGCTGTCGGCAAGGACGTCGTGGCGGTGGAGCGCGCGGTCGAGGACCATATTCCTGCTGAATACCAACATCACGCGCACCACTGGATGATTTTGCACGGGCGGTATATATGCAAAGCCCGTAAGCCTGTTTGTGCCAACTGTATCATCGCCGATCTGTGCGATTCCGAGGATAAGACAATATGAAAAAGTACCAAGTCGTTGGCATCGGTAATGCGATGGTTGATATCCTCGCGCATGTGGAAGATGACTTCCTGGTCAAGCACGGCGTTGAAAAAGGCATCATGCAGTTGATCGATACGGACCGCGCTGTTGAGCTGTATGGAGTCATGGGTCCGGCTATGGAAATCTCGGGTGGATCGGCGGCGAATACTATTGCTGGATTGGCCGCTTTGGGGTTGAAAACGGCCTATGTTTCGAAGGTTAAAGACGACCAGCTGGGTGGGATTTTCTCTCATGATATCAAGGCGCAAGGGGCGGATTTCGATACTCCGCTAGCGTCGAACGACCATCCCGCAGACACTGGGCGTTGCATGGTGCTGGTATCGCCGGACGGCGAGCGTTCGATGAGCACCTACCTAGGTGTGTCGGAATTCCTGTCTCCGGACGATATTGACGTTAATATTATGGCCGATGCGGAGTGGATTTATCTTGAGGGGTACCGCTTCGATGGACCGGAAAGCCATGCGGCATTTTCCAAGGCGATTACGGCTTGCAAGGGGGCTGGCGGACGGGTCTCGTTAACGCTGTCGGATCCGTTTTGTGTTGGACGTCACCGTGATGCATTTCTTGAAATGATCCGCGCAGATGTAGACCTGCTGTTCTGCAACGAACACGAATTAATGTCGTTATATCAAACAGATGACCTTTCGGTTGCTATGACCCTTGGCGCGGCGGATGTGGATATTCTGGCCTGTACGGTTGGCGAAAACGGCGCGTATATCGTGCAGGGTGGTGAGGAGGTTCACGCCCCTGCGTCGGCGATGCATGTCGAGGATGCGACTGGTGCCGGAGACCTGTTTGCGGCGGGATTCCTATACGGTTTGGCGTCCGGTCGGGACACCCTGACATGCGGGCGCATGGGCTGCGTTGCGGCGGGTGAAATCATCGGCCACATCGGCGCGCGACCACAGGCGGATCTGATGGATTTGTTTGCGTCCGAGGGGCTGGTTTAGGGCGCCTTTTCCGGCACTTAAATTCCCGATTTGAAATAGTTAACACGGCCCAAAATCCGCGATTTTTCGTGTGCACAACGCGTATGTACGTTTTTGTGGGTGGGGGCGTTAAGGAAATTGTGACAATTAGGACTCTATTTATTTGTGCATGAGTAACTATTTAGAGTAATGACGCTAAAGCCATTGCGCGAACATTTCTAATCGGGCAACCTGTACAGCATAAAAAAACAACTGAGTGAGGCAACAAAATGAACGACCGTCTAAAAGTATTGGTGAGAAAAGCCAGCAAAGTGAAAATGACGAGTCAGCAAAAGGATAGCCAGCGAATTAGTTTCGCGTATGGAACAACTAAAATCGAAAATGACAATATTACTCGTGAAATGGTTCGTACCGCTGCGCGAAAAATACAAGCTGCAAAGTCGTAATGGTTGATAGAAAAAGTGAGGCTGGCGAGCCCGCGCTTATTACTGATCCATTGGAATTGGCCGAGAAGGAAGCAGAGAATGCGCTTGCTCAATTCGATTGGGGCATGGAAGAATTAGACCGTTGGCTTTCGGCAAAAAAACCTAAAATCCGAGTGTCGACGATCTTAGATTTGCACCGAATTGCTTTACAGGAAATACATCGTGACGCAGGTAATTTTCGACCTGCTGGCGTAGCAATTAAGGGTAGCGAACACGAACCCGTAACAAACGCTGACGTACCTCGGTTTGTAGAAGAAATGATCGAGTATTTGGATTCAAATTGGGACAGAAAAACCGCAATACATTTATCCGCTTATGTTATGTGGCGGTTAAACTGGATACACCCGTTTTCCGACGGGAATGGCAGGACCTCCAGAATATTTTCTTATATGATTTTATGCGCAAAAATGGAAACGCAGTTGCCGGGTGATAACACGATTCCGGAACAAGTTTCCGAAAATAAAGTGCCGTATTATAAAGCACTAGAGTTCGCAGATGCAGCGTATAAAAGCAACAAAATCGATTTGACCGAAATGGAAGAGTTGATGGAAGACTACTTGGCAAATCAGCTGGTTGATATTCACGACAAAGCGACTGGCAATAGAGATGCCATTGTAAAAAGAGCTTCAGAAAACGAACGAGATTCAGATGAAAAGAGACCTACTAAAATTGTGGGAATTATCGAGTCACATCCAGTCATATCGACAGCTATTCTTGGCTTACTAGTAGTAATAATTGGGGCAATAGTGTCCTAATCCGAAAACTCCCAAGTGTCCGCTCCATCTAGGTGGCGGACTCTGATTTCCTTCATGTCTGCCTCGCTCGCCAATTGGCAGTTTACGGCGTAGCGGGAGCCGTTTGAGGCCATCCAGTGGGTGGTGCAGCCGCAGGTTTTGCAGCTGTGGAACTCGAGACTTTTATCGCCGCACTGGTAGATGTGGGTTGAGCCGATGGGCGCGTTCAGGGTTAGTTCGGTGCGATGGGAGTAGGCCCATTGCGTGTTGAGTTTGCGACAGATGGAGCAGTTGCAGGCGATTACGAATGCCGGTTTTTCCAGAATTTCAAATGTTACGGTGCCGCAGTGGCAACTGCCCTTGATCATGTCGGTCCTTTGCTATCCGTTCATGCGGATTGTTTCGTTTTTCGGGTCGTACGGGCTGTCTTGGACGATTTCGGCGTTCCAGAGTTCGTTGAACATTTTGACCTTCAGTTTTTGGCCGACCACCGCCAGTTCCGGTGGCACGTAGCCCATGCCGATGGATTTCTCGAAGTGGACGGAGTAGCCGCCGGAGGTTAGGCGGCCTACTTTTTTGCCGTCGAGGAACAGCGCCTCGCGGCCCCATGGGTCGGCGTCTTTTGGGCCGTCGATCAGCAGGGTGACGCATTTGGCGCGGATGCCTGTGGCCTCCATCTTCGCTTTGCCGTGGAAGTCTTTGGAGAGGTCGATGAAGCGGGGGAGGTCGGCCTCCACCGGGGTGGCGTCGCGGCCTAGTTCGGTGCCGAATGCGCGGTAGGATTTTTCCTGACGCAGCCAGTTTTGCGCGCGGGCGCCGACGAGTTTTAGGCCGAATTCTTCGCCTGCGGCCATGATCTGGTCGAAGAGGTAGTTTTGCATCTCGATCGGGTGGTGGAGTTCCCAGCCTAGTTCACCCGTGTAGGCGACGCGGATGGCGTGGACGGGGCACATTTTAAGCTCGATATGTTTGGAAGAGAGCCACGGGAAGCGTTTGTTGGTAAGCGCGGTTTCGGGGTCTGGGTCGGAGATTAGACGCTTGAGGACGTCACGGGATTTCGGGCCAGCGATGGCGAAAACGCCGTATTGTGTGGTGACGTTCTGGATTTCGATGTAGCCGAATTCTTCTGCCTTGGAGGCGGCGGCTCTGCGTAGGTAGTCGCCGTCGTAGTCGGTTAGGGCGCCGGAGGAGACTAGGTAGTATTCGTTTTCGGCTTCGCGAACGATGGTGTATTCGGTGCGGGTCGTGCCTGTAGCGGTTAGGGCGTAGGTGAGGTTGATGCGGCCGATGCGCGGGAGTTTGTTGCACGTGAACCAGTCGAGGAATTGGGTGGCACCGGGACCTTTTACGCGGTGTTTTGTGAAGGCGGTTGCGTCGATTAGGCCGACGTTTTCGCGGATGGCTTTGGCTTCGTCTACGGCGTATTGCCACCAGCCGCCACGGCGGAAGGAGCGGGATTCGAAGTCGAAATTGCTGGGGGCGTCGAGTGGGCCGAAGTAGTTCGGGCGTTCCATGCCGTTGACGACGCCGAACTGTGCGCCTGCGGATTTCATGCGGTCATAGCAAGGGGCGGTGCGGAGCGGGCGGCAGGCTTCGCGTTCTTCGTCAGGGTGGTGGAGGATGTAGACGTGTTCGTAGCATTCTTCATTCTTGCGGGCGGCGTATTCGGTTGTCATCCAGTCGCCGTAGCGTTTGGGGTCGAGCGACGCCATGTCAATCTCGGCTTCACCGTCTACCATCATTTGCGCGAGGTAATAGCCGACGCCGCCAGCGGCGGTGATGCCGAATGAAAACCCTTCGGCCAGCCACATGTTGTCGAGGCCGGGGGCAGGGCCGACGAGTGGGTTTCCGTCTGGAGTGTAGCAGATCGGGCCGTTGAAATCGTCTTTTAGGCCGGATTCTTCGCACGATGGCATGCGGTGGATCATGGCCATGTATTGGTCTTCGATCCGGTCGAGGGCGAGCGGGAACAAGTCGGCGCGGAAGCTGTCGGGGACGCCGTGTTCAAAGCGGGCAGGGGCGTGTTTTTCGTACACGCCGAGTATCCAGCCGCCGCGTTCTTCGCGCACGTAAGATTGGGCGTCGGCGTCGCGGATTACGGGGTGCTCGGGGTTTCCGGCTTCGCGGAAGGTTTGCAGGGCAGGGTCAACGTCGGTGACGATGAACTGGTGCTCAACAGGGATGGCAGGGAATTTTATGCCAAGCTGTTTTGCGGTGCGTTGCGCGTGGTTGCCTGTGGCCGTGACGACGTGTTCGGCGTGGATTTCGAAGGTTTCTTCGGAAGCAATCAGGTTGCCGCCTTTTTCGATCATGACGACGCCGCGGATGATCCATTCGGAACCTGTCCATTCGTAGCTGTCGACCTGACGCTTACGGATGATCTGCACGCCGCGTTGGCGAGCACCTTTGGCCATCGCCATGGTAACGTCGGCAGGGTTAATGTAGCCGTCGGTCGGGTGATAAAGCGCACCTTTCAGGTCTTCGGTGTTGATTAGCGGCCAGCGGGTTTTCACCTCGTCCGGTGTCAGGAATTCGTATTCAACGCCAACGGAATCGGCGGTGGTGGCGTAGAGTTTGTACTCGTCCATGCGCTCGTCTGTTTGGGCCATGCGCAGGTTGCCAACGACCGAGAAACCGGCGTTTAGGCCTGTTTCGGCCTCCAGTTCTTTATAGAACTTTACGGAATAGTCGTGGATGTGCGTCGTCGCGTAACCCATGTTGAACAGAGGCAAAAGGCCAGCGGCGTGCCATGTGGAACCGGAGGTTAGTTCGTCGCGTTCCAAAAGGATAACGTCATTCCATCCGGCTTTGGCCAAATGATAGGCGATGGATGCACCGACGACACCGCCGCCAACGACACAAGCTTTTACGTGGGATTTCATAACGCAACCTCCGGAATCAGAATTTGCGTGTAGTTAGCCTTGCTAAGCGCTGTCCGTCTATATGCAGCCGACTTTGAGCGTCGCGAAAACGACATTAGATATCTTGCACCATGTTCGTCTTTTGTGCGAATGT
This sequence comes from Rhodobacterales bacterium 52_120_T64, assembly GCA_002162875.1. Lineage (GTDB taxonomy): Bacteria > Pseudomonadota > Alphaproteobacteria > Rhodobacterales > Rhodobacteraceae > NORP23. The sequence continues at coordinate 242,837 of MABA01000008.1, forward strand.
TTGCGTTCTCGAGAAGACTTCAAACAATGGGATCTGAGATATTATGTTCAAAAAAGTTTTAATGGGCGCTATGGCGTCAATGATCGCAGGCGCGGCGTTTGCCGCAGACCTTGGTGGTCGTGAAATCGTTGTAGTGACGGAAAATGCTTACCCGCCGTTGCAGTTTATGGACCCGAAAACGGGTGATGCAATCGGCTGGGAATACGACGCGATTGCCGAGATTGGCGCGCGGATCAATGCAACGATTGTTATTCAGAATACAAGCTGGGACGCGATGATCCCTGCGGTTTCCGAAGGCCAGTTCGATCTGGGGATGACCGGCATCACCATTCGGGATGATCGTAAAGAGAAGGTGGATTTCTCGGACAGCTATATGACGTCGCAGATGTTCATGCTGGTACGTGCGGATGAGAACAACTTCACCGATGGACCTAGCTTTGCCGCGTTTGAGGACGGGCTGGTTGGTGCGCAAGCAGGAACTACGCCGTTTTATGTGGCCGTTTACGACATGCTGGATGCCGACGAGGCTAACCCGCGGATCAAACTGTTTGAAACTTTCGGGGCTTCGATACAGGCGCTGCGATCCGGCGATGTCGATGTTGTGTTGACCGATGGCACGGCTGGTAACGGCTATGTTAAAGCCAATCCTGATACGTTCAAGCTGGTTGGCGATCCGATGGGGACCGAAGATTTCGGATTTATCTTCCCTATGGGTTCCGAGCTGGTTGCGCCGATCAACGAGGCGATTGCCGCGATGCAGGCCGATGGCACTATCGAGGCGTTGAACGTCAAGTGGTTCCTTGAATACGAAATGGGCCAGTAGGCACAGAATTGAAAGAAAAGCCCGGCGATTGCGTCGGGCTTTTGACTATTTATGAACCATACACCGCAAAAAGACGAATTCCCATATTGGCTGATGCTGGTGATCTGTATCGGGCTGTATTTCGCGTACCGCGTGATCAATGATGAACTGTATGTGCAGGTTTTCAATATCGTTTCCAAAGGGATTTCGATTACGTTGTTTGTGACGCTGGTTGCATTTTTTGCGGCGTCGCTGATTGGTTTGTTGTTGGCGTTGGCGGTGCTGTCGCCCTATGTAGTTTTACGCCAGATGGCACGGTTTTATATCGAGGTGGTGCGCGGTATTCCGATGCTGGTGCTGTTGCTTTACATCGCTTTTGTCGGCGCACCGCAACTGGTGATTTTGATCAACTGGATTATCGAGCCCCTCGGGTTTGAGCCGATGCGAACACGGGATTTGTCGTTGCTTTGGCGGGCGATTTTGGCGTTGATGATTGGCTATTCTGCGTTCATCGCCGAGGTATTCAGGGCCGGCCTACAGTCGGTGGATATCGGGCAAATCGAGGCGGCGAAAGCATTGGGCCTCGGCCCGTGGCATCGGTTCAAGTTTATCGTTTTTCCACAGGCTTTGCGCACGATCATGCCGCCGTTGGGGAATGATTTTGTGGCCCTCATCAAGGACAGTTCGCTTGTTTCGGTGTTGGGGGTTGCGGATGTTACACAGCTCGGTAAAATTTACGCGGCTGGATCGTTCCGGTTTTTCGAGACGTATAATATCGTGGCGCTGATCTATCTGTTTATGACGATCACGATCTCGCTGGCGCTGCGGCGTTTCGAGAGGCATCTGGAACGAAAATCCGGAAAATTAGCGAAGTAGGGCCCTACTTTGTTTGAAAAATATTTAACATTTGGATCGAACATGACCGACAATCCGTTTCTTCAGCAATGGAACACACCTTTCGAAATACCGCCGTTTGACCAGATCAAAGTTGAGCATTTCGGACCTGCATTCGAACATGCTTTTGCGCAGGCGCGGACAAAGATTGACGTGATTGCGGGTGCTGTGGGCGCCCCGACTTTTGCCAACACCATTGAGGCAATGGAGCAAGCTGAGGAATTATTGGAGCGCGTCGCGGGCGTGTTTTTCAACCTTGCTGGCGCACATACAAACGACGCACTTGAGGCTTTGCAGCGGGATTTGGCGCCCAAATTTGCAGCGTTCTCGGCTGAAACCTTGATGAACGAGGCGTTGTTTGCACGGGTATCCGCGGTGGACGCTTCGGGGTTGAATGCTGAGCAAACGCGTGTGCTTGAGCTTTATAACCGGATGTTCGTGCGCGCCGGTGCAGCACTTGAACCCGACGCGCGGGATCGGCTGAAGGTTATCATGCAGCGGTTGGCCTCATTGGGCACCGCGTTTTCGCAGAATGTTTTGGCGGATGAGAAGTCATGGGAAATGGCGCTTGGGGAAGGTGATCTGGCAGGATTGCCGGATTCGTTGATCTCGGCTGCGGCGCAAGCGGCGAAGGATCGGGGCGGGGATGCTTATTTGATAACGCTGTCGCGATCTTTGATCGTACCGTTTTTACAATCTTCCACCCGTCGCGATTTGCGTGAGATCGCCTTCAAGGCTTGGGTGGCGCGGGGCGAAAATGGCGGCGAAACGGACAATATCGCGACAGTGGCCGAGACATTAGAACTGCGTCGTGAACGTGCGACCCTGCTGGGGTTCAAGGATTTCGCGTCGTTCAAACTGGACAACGAGATGGCGAAAACGCCTGAGGCCGTTAGGGATTTGTTAATGGCCGTGTGGGAACCTGCGAAGGCGGCTGCGGAGCGGGATTCGGTTAAGTTGACGGAATTAATGCGAGCGGATGGCGTGAACGGCGATCTGGCCCCTTGGGATTGGCGGCATTACGCGGGGATATTGCAAAAGGCCGAGCACAATCTGGATGAGGCCGAAGTTAAACCTTACCTGCAACTGGACTCGATGATCGAGGCGTCATTTGATGTGGCGGGGCGGCTATTCGGGCTGTCGTTCAAGCCGCTGGATGTACCGCTATACCATTCGGATGCACGGGCTTGGGAGGTTCGCGAAGGTGATCGCCATATCGGCGTTTTCATAGGTGACTATTTCGCGCGGTCGAGTAAACGATCAGGGGCGTGGTGCTCGCGTTTCAGGGCGCAATCCAAGCTAGGCGGTGAGGTGCGGCCGATTACGGTTAATGTCTGCAATTTCGCCAAGGCCCCAGCTGGCGAGGCGGCATTGTTGACGTTTGACGATGCGCGAACATTGTTCCATGAATTCGGGCACGCGCTGCATTCACTGATGTCTGATGTGACCTATTCGTTTATTTCTGGCACGTCGGTGTCGCGCGATTTCGTGGAGCTGCCCAGTCAGCTGTACGAGCATTGGTTAAGCGAGCCGGAGGTGCTGACCAAACACGCGCTGCATGTGGAAACCGGCAAGCCGATGCCGCAGGATTTGCTGGATCGCCTTAAGGCGACGGAGAATTTCGGTCAGGGATTTTCGACGGTCGAATATACTGCCTCGGCCATTGTGGATCTGGATTTTCACACAAGCGCCACGGGCGATCCGATGGCAGCACAGGCGGAAACTCTGGAACGGCTTGGTATGCCTTCGGCGATCACTATGCGCCACGCAACGCCTCATTTTCAGCATGTATTCTCGGGTGACGGGTATTCCAGCGGGTATTATTCCTACATGTGGTCCGAAGTGATGGACGAAGACGCGTTTGCGGCATTCAAGGAAACAGGTGATGCGTTTGACCCTGATGTTGCTGCGCGACTGGCCGAGCATATTTATACGGCAGGCGGATCAAAGGATGCGGCAGAACTGTACACAGCATTCCGCGGCTCTTTGCCAAACGTCGACGCTTTGTTGAAAGGGCGTGGGTTGGCTTAACTAATAGGCTTGTGCGTTAGGTTGTACGATTCGGTGACAGCGGGTCGCCTGCCGGATCCTTGTGGATAATTACGTCGGCGTTGGGCATGATGCGGAGGATTTCGCGTTTTAATCCAGCGCTGACGCCGTGGGCTTGTTCAAGCGTTTGATCTCCGTCCAGTTCTATGTGGACTTGTACGAATATGCGATTGCCCGCAGTTCGGGTTTTTAGGTCGTGGTAGCCCAATACATTGGGCCAAGAGGCGACTATATTTTCGACTTTTGCTATACTAACGGGGTCGGCGCGGCGATCCATTAGAGCATCAAAGGCATTGCCGCCGATACGCCAAGCGCTGAATAGCAGAAACAGGGCAGCAGCGAGAGCGATAATTGAATCAACCGAGGTCATGCCGAATGCTGACGACGCCGCGAGGGCGGCGATTGCCCCGAAATTTGGTAGTAGGTCCGAGAGATAATGCAGGCTGTCTGCCGCTACAACCTTGCTGCCGGTCCGACGGGCTACGTGGCGCTGCCACAAGACCAGAGCACCGGTAATCACGACGGAGGTAAACATGACCAAGATGCCGCGCCCCTCGGCCGCGAGCGGTGCAGGAGTGTCTGAGAGGAGGCGTTCGATTGCAGACCAGCCGATGACCAAGCCAGAAACTGTTACCAATATGGCTTGAGCAAGTGCTGCTAGATCTTCAGCGGAGGAATGGCCAAAGGCGTGGTCTTCGTCAGCAGGGCGGGCGGCGTAGATAATCGCCATCACACCAGTCAGCGAAACTATCAAATCCAGTGCAGAATCCGTCAGGCTGGCTGCGATGGATAATGATCCGGTTTCGCTGAGTGCCCAGAGTTTCAGGGCGACCAACAGAATCGCAACCAGAACGGATGCTCCACCAGCGGTTAGATTTAGGCGCAGGTTTGTCAAAACCACTGTCCCGGTTCCATGAAACCAAGTTCCATTAGTTGACCGGAGCTCCATTCGAATTTCCGGCTGCCACCCCAGTGAAAGCTTTTGATGACATCGGCGGAACCGGGGTTGTGCATCAGTGCCTTGGCAACGCGGAACGACATGACCGCAATGGTCAAGTTGTTATGCCATTCGCACGCGATGGTGTTCATCTCGGGGTCGTTCAGGCGTAGGTCTGGTCCGATTTCCAGGTCGCGCGTGGCTTTGAACAAGCTGATCCGGTCGATGCGACGCTTTTCCCACGGGATGTGTTCTTCGTATCGCCAGCGTAAGCCGCCGAAGATTTCTGGTTGGCGTGCGACCATTTCGCCATCTACAAAACGATCCTGCCCATAGTACCCGTTGCGATCGAGGTGTGCTGTGTCGATGTCCACGCCGTTGGCGTGATCGGACAGGTTTGCTGGGTAAAGGTCTATGGCGTAGGTGAAAACGGCGGTCCGGCGCTCTTCTTCTATGAAGTTTATCGCGTCTTTGATGGTGCGGGTTTCGCTGAAGGGGAAATAGAGGTATTCGGCGTTGAAGCCGTAATAAATCCATTTTCCAGTGCAGGCAGCAATGATTTTGTTCAGCGCATCGATGGAATCTTCTAGTCGGTTTAGCTGTGCGGGGAAAAAGTGGGCACCCTCAACCGAAATTTCGGCTACGTCACCGATCACCAGTATAGTGCCAAACCCTATGTCTCTGTGACGTTTGATTGTTCCGGCCAGCTCCACGTCGTCCTCTGCCAATATCACGGCGATAGGGCCAGGCAGGCTAGCACCATTCAGGCGCAGGAAATGGTCGAGGTTTTGGTGGTTCATAACAGGCTTTCACAGGGTTCTGCGCTGGTTTAGCAAATAACCCCCCCGCGCTGGAAGGGAAAATCGTTCCATTGCGCTGGAAATCGTGAAGTTGTAGACGGGGGCGAAATATGAAACGGGTGTGATGATGTCCAATACCAAAAAACTGTATATTAAGACGTACGGCTGCCAGATGAATGTCTATGACAGCGAGCGAATGGTCGATGCGATGGGTGCGGATGGGTATACCACCGTTGATTCGCCAGAGCAGGCGGATATGATCTTGCTGAACACTTGTCATATTCGCGAAAAAGCGGCTGAGAAGATTTATTCCGAGCTGGGGCGGTATCGCCCGTTGAAGGACGCCAATCCTGACCTGAAGATCGGGGTCGCCGGATGTGTGGCACAAGCCGAGGGTGAAGAGATTATGATCCGCCAGCCGATGGTTGATCTGGTCGTCGGACCGCAAGCCTATCACCGGTTGCCTGCGATGGCTGCAAAAGCCGGGGGCGGGGTTCAGGTTCTGGATACGGAGTTTCCAGAAGAAGACAAGTTCGAGTTTTTGCCGCGTGGCACAAAGGCGAAGCGGGCTCCGGCGGCGTTTCTGACGGTTCAGGAAGGCTGCGACAAGTTCTGTGCTTTTTGTGTCGTGCCCTATACGCGCGGCGCGGAGGTTTCGCGGCCTGCCGAACGCTTGTTGGACGAGGCGCGGGATTTGGTGGAACGCGGTGTCGTTGAAATCAGTCTGCTGGGTCAGAACGTGAATGCGTATCTGGCAAATGATTGGTCATTGGCGCGGCTTATTCGCGAGCTGGCCAAGATCGACGGGTTGGAACGGATAAGATATATGACTTCGCATCCCAACGATATGGGTGATGATTTGATCGCTGTACACGGTGAGGTCGAAAAGCTGATGCCGTATCTGCATCTGCCTGTGCAATCGGGGTCTGACAAAGTTCTGAAGGCAATGAACCGCAAACACACAGCTGCGGAATATCTGAAGGTGTTGGAGCGTATGCGGGAAGTGCGGCCAGACATTATGCTGTCGGGCGACTTTATCGTTGGATTCCCTGGCGAGGACGAAGACGATTTTCAGGCAACGATGGAGTTGTGCGAAAAGGTTCGTTATGGGCAAGCGTATAGTTTCAAGTATTCACCTCGACCCGGGACGCCGGCCGCTGACCGTGCGCATGTGGACGAAAGCGTGAAGACTGAGCGTTTGCATCGGTTGCAGGCGTTGTTGACCAGCCATCAAGTCGAGTTTCAGGACAGCATGATCGGGCGCACCTTGCCGGTTCTGGTCGAAAAGCTGGGGCGCGAGACCGGTCAGGTGATTGGCAAATCGCCCTATTTGCACGCAACGCATTTTCTGGGTGAAGCATCGGATATCGGCAAAATTGTGAATGTTAAGGTCGTGGCGACGGAACGGAACTCGCTTTCCGCAGAGAAAGTATAAACGTCTTGTGTGGCCGTGATGTCACACAAGATTCACCGTGCGACTAATTGATTCACAAATGTATTTTTGTATGCTAGGCTGACGGCAACACCGGCGTAAATGATCGGTAACCTGAGGCAGAACATTATGAAATCTTGCATGAGCGCCCTGCTATTGGGCTTATCTTCGTGTATGGCGCCACTTGCCGTACAAGCAGAAGTTACAGGTGAACTTCAAGCCGCAATCTGGATTGATCCCGATGGATGTGAACATTGGGCCATTGATTTAGGCGTGGAGGGCATGATGTCCCCGCATCTTGATCGTGACGGCAACCCGGTTTGCAGTCGCAACACAGCCATCTGTATGGAATTTCCGGGCGACATGTTGTTTGACGTCAACAAAGCCGTGCTAACGCAGGACGCCACATCGGCTATATCAAAATATTTCACGGAAGAAATTCTTGGCGGTCAAACGGCGTTCCTTGTCGTTGGGCACACAGACGGCGACGGCTCGCTCTATGATAATTTCGATTTAGCTTGGGCCCGCGCACAGGCCGTGGCTGTCGTTGCCCGCCAAACCGGAGCAATCGTTCGCACCGACGCGTTTGGCGAATTGCAACCCATTGCGTCTAACGACACGGCAGACGGCAAGCGCCGGAATCGTCGCGTCGAAATAATTTGCGAGTAGGGGGCGTTATGTCAGGTAAAATTACTTTTTGGGCGTTGGTGGCGGTTAGCGCCGTAACATTGGCTGCATGTGCTGCTCGTACAACTGATCGAGATTACGGGATGGACAGTGGATTGCTGGATGGCCGCAGCGCCGGTATTTGGGTCGATGGCAATGGATGTGATCACTGGATCATTGATGATGGCATCGAGGGATATATGTCACCGCGTCTGACGGATGAGGGTAAACCGGTTTGCCGTGTTGGGTCCGTTCCGTATTCCACTATTGATTTCGAACGTTCGCTTCTGGGTCTATAAGCCTAGCATTTCCGCTTGCCACGTTGTCGCGCTTGTTGCACCATAGTTACCAGAATCTCTCTTGTATTGGATGGTGAACTTTGGCGACAACTGCGCTAACTGATGTAGTAACCGAGGCCGGTTCGGCAGAAACGACCCTCGAATTTCCTGACAATCGCTTTTTGCTGGAATTATGCGGCGAACTGGATTCAAACCTCAAAAAAATCGAAACGGCAACGGGGGTGGAGATCACCCACCGTGGCAACCGTTTGTCTTTGTTTGGGGATGAGGAACAGCGCAAGCATTCGGCAACTATTCTACGCGCGATATATTCGCGACTTGAGCAGCGCCGCCCGCTGGAACCAGGTGATGTCGATGCGGCGATCAGGATGCCAAGTCAGGTATTTGATGCACCGCGCGCAACTGACCAGATCGAGATGTTCAAAGGTGACCAAGTCGAAATTCGCACCCGTAAACGGATTGTTGAGCCGCGCACACCAACACAGAAGGCCTATGTGAAATCGCTGTTTGACTACGAGCTGGTTTTTGGCCTTGGTCCTGCGGGAACAGGCAAAACCTATCTAGCAGTGGCAGCGGCGGTCTCGCATTACATAGAGGGCCATGTTGACCGGATTATCCTTAGCCGACCGGCCGTAGAGGCAGGGGAGCGTTTGGGTTTTTTACCCGGTGATATGAAGGAAAAAGTCGATCCTTACATGCAGCCACTTTACGATGCATTGAACGCGTTTTTGCCTGCCAAGCAAGTGCTGCGGATGATCGAGGATAAACAAATCGAGATTGCGCCGTTGGCATTTATGCGTGGGCGCACTTTGTCGAATGCTTTTGTTATTCTGGACGAGGCACAGAATGCTACGTCGATGCAAATGAAGATGTTCCTGACCCGTTTGGGAGAGGGCAGCCGTATGGTTATCACGGGCGACATGAGCCAGATCGATTTGCCACGCGGCGTGACATCCGGACTGGTCGAGGCTGAAGGGATTTTGCGTGACGTTAAGGGGATCGGATTCACACGTTTCACGTCGGTTGATGTTGTCCGCCACCCGATGGTTGCAAAGGTTATCGATGCTTATGATGGTGCGGCCAAGCGGAATGGCTGACCTCGTTGATTTGGTGATCGAAGATGTGCGGTGGGAAGCGTTGGAGATGAACGCGCTGGCTCAACAGGCGGCCAACGCTGCCCTGAAGATTGCCGGTGTGTCACCTGAATACGAAATCTGCATAATGGGGTGCGATGACGCCCGTATTACCGAGTTGAACGCTGAATTTCGCGAAAAACCAACCGCGACAAATGTGCTTTCTTGGCCAGCGTATGATTTAGCACCAGAAATCGAAGGGGGTCAGCCAACGCCCCCGCCGCAAGTAGAAGAATTGGGCGATATTGCCATCGCTTACGAGACTTGCGAGCGTGAAGCGACTGAAAAAGGCATCACCATGCAGGCGCATGTTTTACATCTTATTGTGCATGGATGCCTCCATTTGTTGGGTTATGACCACGAAACTGACAAAGATGCCACACTTATGGAAAAATTAGAGGTCAAAGCCCTTGCCAGCATGGGGGTGGACGACCCATATTAACCCCACGGGCACAGCATGTTGCCTTTTGACGGATTTCAAGGAGCCATGGGCGACACTAAAGACGGGTCTTCTATCGCAGCGCAACGCGCGCAGACAGATTTAGACACCTCCACCCCGCATATCGGGTTTTGGGGACGACTGTTCGGGCAACAGCCCGCCAACACACAGATAAATGATGATGCGCTAGCGGTTTCTGCCGTTGGAACGAAGGACATGTTGCTGAACATTCGCAACATGCATGAGATGCGTGTCGATGACGTGGCGATTCCGACAGCGGATATTACCTCGGTTCCGGATGACGCGACGCTGGACGAGGTTGTCGCCGCATTCAGGCAATCCGCCAACAGCCGTTTACCGGTTTTTTCCGAGACACTGGATAACCCGCTGGGTTTGGTACATCTAAAAGACATTGCATTGAATTACGGGTTTGGCGGGAACGGCAAGTTCGATCTGAAGGCCATTATTCGCCCGCTAATTTATGTACCCCCATCTATGCCGTTGGGTGCGTTGCTGCAAAAGATGCAGAGCGAACGGGTGCATATGGCTTTGGTGATTGACGAATACGGCGGGGTCGAGGGGCTGGTGACGCTCGAAGATCTGATTGAGGAGATCGTTGGCGAGATCGAAGACGAACACGACATCGAAGAGGCCCAACTTTGGAGCGAGGAAGCGCCCGAGGTTTTCATCGCACAAGCACGGGCACCGCTGGATGAATTCGAAGAAGCGGCCGGCGTAGACCTGTTGCCGGATGATTTGGACGAGGAAGTCGATACATTAGGCGGTTTGGTCTTTATGTTGATCGGGCGCGTTCCGTCGCGTGGGGAATGTATCCGCGATGGGCATGGTCATGAATTCGAGGTGATCGACGCCGATGCGCGCCGGATTAAATCCTTGCGAGTCCGTCTGAATGCGAAGCGGCCAATCGGCCAAGCGGCGGAATAATTCGCGTGGGCATGGCTGCGAGGGTGGGTGCGCTGAAGGGCTGGCGGCAATTGTTGCTAGGACTCGTCGCTGGCGCGGCACTGGGTTTAGTGCAGGCGCCATGGTCTTTCCCTTTGGCTTTCTTTGTAGCGCTTCCTGTCATTTTCTGGCTTCATACGGGTGCCGCTGCACAAAGGCGCGCCGCTGCAGTCGGGTGGTTCGCAGGCTTCGGATACTTCGGCCTAACTTTGGTGTGGATCGTCGAGCCATTCTTGGTAGACATCGCGCGACACGGATGGATGGCACCCTTCGCGATATTCTTTATGGCAGCGGGTTTGGCAGCGTTTTGGGCGGCAGCATTTTGGCTTGCTCCGCGAGGTAAGGTTTTTGCGCTTGTGGTATTGTGGAGCACTGTTGAATTGGCGCGGGCGTATGTATTCACGGGTTTTCCGTGGGTGCTATTGGGGCAAGGCTGGTTGGAAACTCCGCTAATTCAGGTCGTGTATTATATCGGTGTGCATGGGCTAGGTTTGTTGACGTTGACGGGCATCGCGTTGCTTTCGAAACTGCGTGTAAGGCAAATGTTAATTGGATCGGCAATATTTGCAGCCTTGTGGGGGTTCGGAACTTACCGGCTGTCTCAACCGGTTATACCGCGCACGGACGGCTTTGTGGTGCGTATCATTCAGCCCAATGTCGACCAAAAGCTTAAGTGGTTGCCGGAGTTTCAAGCCGAGTTTTTCCAACGTCAACTTGATTTAAGTGCCCTCGATGGGCGTCATGATATCGTTATTTGGCCTGAAGCGTCGGTCCCGTTCCTAATTGAAGAGCGCCCTGATTTGTTGCGCGTTATGGCATCCTCCGTTGGGTCTGAAATTATTTTCGGAGCGCGGCGACATGACGATGTTGGAAACTGGTATAATACGTTGGTGCTATTGTACGACGGCGGGACGAGAACTGAAGTTTACGACAAACAACACCTTGTTCCGTTTGGTGAATACGTTCCATTTCAACGTATACTGCAGTTAACCAAAGTATCGGCTCTTACCGGAAGGGGATGGACCGCGGGTGATGTTTCCCCGATTTTGTCCGTCGGTGAGACGCCTTCATTCTTGCCGCTAATATGTTACGAGGCGATTTTCCCCTCCCTTGCGTCGGAAGTTTCCGTACCGGTCGACTGGATCGTGCAGATAACAAATGACGCGTGGTTTGGCGAGTTCAGCGGTCCTTATCAGCATCTGGCGCAGGCGCGAGTTCGGGCAATTGAACAGGGTAAACCGTTGGCGCGTTCAGCGAATACAGGTATTTCTGCGCTGATCGATCCATACGGGCGGATAATCGATTCAATTCCTCTGGGCCGGATGGGTGTCATTGATGTGGCGCTACCTGCCCAATTACCGCGTAGCTTTTATGGACGGACGCTAGATTGGCCGATCACGGGAATATTGCTGTTGTTAACGATATTGCAACTATTGCCCGTTAAAAGGCGCCGACCTTGAGAATATCCCGAATTCCTGCACCGTGTGCGTCTATTAAGCAGCATCAAGGCATTGACGCCACGAACTCGCTTCATTTAGAGAAACATACCACCAGCTTTTTGCTATGGAGGCCACTTTGGCTCGACGAAATTATATGTTTACCTCGGAATCCGTTTCCGAAGGTCACCCCGACAAACTTTGCGACCGTATTTCGGACGCCGTTCTTGATGCTTTTCTGGCCGAAGATCCGGAAGCTCGTGTAGCATGTGAAACTTTTGCCACAACAGACCGTGTTGTCGTTGGAGGCGAGGTTCGCGGACCGCAGCACGTGATTGACAGTGTCGAAGACATTGCACGTAAATGTGTACGCGACATCGGCTATGAACAGGAAGGGTTCCACTGGAATACCTTCAAGATGGACAACTATCTGCACGGACAATCTTCGGATATTGCGCAGGGTGTTGATGCGAACAGCAGCAAAGACGAAGGTGCAGGCGACCAAGGTATCATGTTCGGTTACGCCGTCGATGAAACCAAAGAGCTGATGCCAGCCCCGATTCATTACGCCCACGCAATTTTGTCCCGTCTTGCGGACGTTCGCAAAAGCGGTGCAGAGCCAACATTGGGACCAGACGCCAAAACGCAACTTTCATTGCAATATGTGGATGGAAAACCGGTTTCTGTTTCCTCGATCGTGCTGTCTACGCAGCATCTTGATGAAACTATGTCGTCCCAAGACGTGCGCGACGTCGTTGAGCCTTACATCCGCGATATTCTACCCGAAAGCTGGATCACACCCAAGACTGCTTGGCACGTGAATCCAACGGGGAAGTTTGTGATTGGCGGACCGGACGGTGATGCGGGCCTGACTGGGCGTAAGATTATCGTTGATACATATGGCGGTGCGGCACCACATGGTGGCGGGGCGTTTTCGGGGAAAGACCCGACCAAAGTTGACCGTTCTGCAGCTTACGCGGCGCGGTATCTGGCAAAGAACGTGGTTGCAGCCGGTATGGCTAAACGCTGCGTTATTCAGTTGTCTTATGCGATTGGTGTAGCCGAACCATTGTCAATTTACGCTGATACCTACGGAACAGGGACGGTGCATGAAGCCGAAATAGAGCGTGCCATTGCCGAAGTTATGGATTTGACACCACGCGGTATTCGCGAACACCTCGGTCTTAATAAACCCATCTATCAGCGCACAGCGGCCTACGGTCACTTTGGTCGCGCACCCGAGGCTGACGGAGGTTTCAGCTGGGAAAAAACCGATCTGGTGGATGTGCTGAAGCGCATCGTTTAAATCAAAATGTCTAGCGAACCAAACATAAAACCAGCGGATGCGCCGCGGCGGAACTTTTATGGCCGTCGTCGGGGTAAGGCCCTACGTAAGAACCAGATCAAACATCTGGATACGACCTTGGAGGCGGTATCGCCAGCAGGGGTTTCGCTTGATGAAAACCCTGATCGCAATCCAATTGACCTGACTGCGCTATATGGCAACGACAATCCCGTCTGGTTGGAGGTCGGCTTTGGCGGCGGCGAGCATCTGCTGCATATGGCGAAGACCTATCCAGATGTGAACCTACTTGGCGTGGAAGCGTTTCTGAATGGGGTTGCCAAGATCGTGCCGCTGATTGACGAACATGATCTGACTAATGCGCGGGTGCATTGGGGTGATGCGCGGGATTTGCTTGAGGTGCTGCCTGAAGGCTCGCTCGATAAAGTATTTTTGCTGTACCCGGACCCGTGGCACAAAACGCGCCACCATGCGCGCCGGTTTGTAAATACAGAAAATCTGGATATGATTTCACGGGCGTTAAAACCCGGGGCGATATTCCGTGTGGCGACGGATATTGAAAATTACGTTCACCACACATTGGAACGTATCATGCCACGCAATGATTTCGAATGGCTGGCCGAATCACCGCAAGACTGGCGCGAGCCTTGGTCCGACTGGACCCGTACGAGATATGAAGCGAAAGCGATCCGCGAAGGACGTATCCCGCATTATTTGACGTTTCGCAGGATTTAGGCAAAACTGGCAGGGTTGATACAGGTCAAGGCGTGACCATCCCAATAGGCGTTCAATGCTCTATATTGAATGTGAAGGATAAACCTATGAAAACAATAGCTGAACGCGAAACCCAATTGCGTGCCCGTCTGGCCGAGCTGGACACGCACCTGCACACAATCGAAGACGCCCTTGAGGAGACGCCGAACAAGGACGTTGAAGAACGCGCAGTTGAGCGGGAAAGTGATGAAGTTCTCGAAAGCTTAGGAAACGCCGAATTGCTGGAGTTTCGTATGATCGAAGCTGCGTTGGTGCGTATTACCGAAGGCGAATATGGTTATTGCGCTGATTGTGGTGATAAAATCACGGAGGAGCGTCTCGATATTTTGCCGGCGACCCCGAAATGCCGAAAATGTGCGGCCTAAATAAATGGGAAGGATATGTAATGCCTTTTGAAAGTCTAAAAGCCCGCATGGCTATGCTGTTGGAACAGATGGTCCATCAGCCCGAAGATATGCATGAGTTGCAAGAAACTTTGCGCGAGGAGTTGGCGGAATTGCGGGCCCAAGGCTTGCCTGTCCCGCTTGATCTTGTCGAGTTGGAGCGACGCCTTGAGGATCAGTTGATTTTGCCTAAGAAGGCCAAATGAGCGAAGCCACAAAAGAAGTCACTCTTTCACGCGTTATAAGTCTTCCACTGCTAGTGTTATATGGCCTTGGCGTTACGATTGGTGCGGGAATCTATGTTCTGGTCGGACAGACAGCCGCGCAGGCAGGTATGTACGCGCCGATGTCGTTCATCGTCGCGGCCATCGTGATGGCTTTCAGCGCCGGCACCTTTGCAGAACTAAGTGTGCGTTTCCCGCAAAGCGCGGGAGAGGCGATTTATGTTAAGGAAGGGCTGAGGTCCGAGGGTTTGTCGCTGTTGACCGGTGGCATCGTGTTGATGTCCGCCACCGTTGCTGCCGCGACGATCACACTTGGGGGGACGGGGTATGTGTTGGAGCTGCTCGGATTCCAACGCGAAATTGTAATCGTTTCAATCGTGCTGCTGATGGGTGGTGTCGCGGCGTGGGGCGTTAAGCAATCCGTCATTTTCGCGGCAGTTTTCACAGTTCTGGAAATCTTGGGGCTGCTGGTAATTATCGTTGCGGGGTTCTGGACGCAGCCTGACCTGATGGCGCGTCTACCGGAGGTTATCCCGCCCATCGGTGACACGGCGGCGCTGACCGCGATTTTCACAACCAGCCTGATCGCGTTCTTTGCCTTCATAGGGTTTGACGATGTGGTTAATTTGGTCGAGGAAACCAAAAACCCCGCACGCACGATGCCGCTGGCAATCCTTATCGTGCTTGTTGTTGCCACCGTATTGTATTTCATGGTGACGGCGGTCGCGGTGCTGACGGTCCCTTTAGAGAATTTGGCGACCTCGCAGGCACCCATAGGATTGCTTTTTGAACGCCTTACTGGCAGCTCGCCCTTAATGATAACATTGATTGCGATCGTGGCAACGCTGAACGGTATTGTGATCCAGATCGTGATGGCGGCGCGGGTTCTGTATGGGTTGGGTAAGAAGGGTAGCATTCCCAAGGTATTCGCAAGCATTCACCCAAAAACCCGCACACCTGTGGTTTCGACGGTTTTGGTCACGGGTGTTATCCTGGGACTCGCGCTGTTTTTTCCCATCCAGGCGCTGGCTGAAATGACGACCCAATTTATTCTAACCGTGTTTACGTTTGTTAACTTGTCACTGGCCGTGCTGAAAATTCGCAGTGTTCCCGCGCCCGAGGGGGCTTACTCGGTTGGCATATGGGTGCCCATCGGAGGCGTGGTAGCATGTTTGTTACTTTTAGTCGGGCCTAGGGTTCTTTTGTGACCTAACGTAAAAACACATTCAATTATTGCAATGCGAAGAATGTGCGCTATATCTGTAACAACACAGTTTTAAAGGAGAGGGCCGATGACCCCCGAAGTAACAGCATTTTTCGATGACGCAACCAACACCGTGTCCTTTGTGGTCAAAGATCCGAATAGCGCTAACGTCGCGATTGTGGATTCGGTTCTGGATTTCGATTTCTCAAACGGTCGTACCGACACTGCGTCTGCTGACGAAGTAATCGCGTATATTCAGGCGAATGATTTGAAAGTTGAATGGATTTTGGAATCCCACGTCCATGCGGACCACCTTTCCGCCGCGCCCTATATTCAACAGCAAGTTGGCGGGAAGGTTGGTATCGGTGCTAACATCACAATCGTACAGGAAGTATTTGGCAAGGTCTTTAATGAGGGCAGCGAATTTCAGCGCGACGGCTCGCAGTTTGACAAGCTGTTTGTTGATGGCGACACCATCAATATAGGAACTATGAAAGTTGATATCATGCACACGCCAGGCCATACGCCAGCCTGTATGACGTACGTCGTTGGTGATGCGGCTTTCGTGGGTGACACGATGTTTATGCCGGATTTTGGCACTGCGCGGTGTGATTTCCCGGGTGGTTCTGCGGAAGATCTTTACGCTTCCATTCAGAAAATACTGGCGTTGCCGGACCAAACACGTATTTTCGTGGGTCACGATTACAAAGCCCCCGGCCGGGACGATTTTGCATGGGAAACAACTGTTGCCGAGCAGCGGATGCTGAACGTTCACGTTGGCGCGGATAAGGCTGAAGAAGAATTCGTTAAGATGCGGGCGGGCCGAGACGCGCAGCTGTCGATGCCAAAATTGATCGTCCCATCGATCCAGATCAATATGCGGGCTGGTCGCATGCCAGAACCGGAAGGTAACGGGAAAGTATATTTGAAGGTGCCGGTTAACACTCTCTAATGAGTAGGGTATAGGAAAGTTCGTATTGCTCTGGTATGGTTCTCGGGCGAATTTTCCAGTTAAGGCAGCATAGATGCAAGTTTCCAAGGTAACCGACGAATTCTCCATTTGCGGGCAAATCTCCGCCTCCGATGTAGCTTTGATCAAGGCGACCGGATTTAGGACAATTGTGTGCAACCGGCCAGATGATGAAGAGTACGGACAACCGGCAGCCGAGATCATCAAAAAGGCGGCGGAAGACCTTGATATGAAGTTCTATTATCTGCCTTTGGGTAGAACAGGTATCAGCAGCGAATTGCTTGAAGATTTCCGGAATGTCGTAAACGGCAAAAATGGTCCAGTGTTTGCGTATTGTCGGACAGGGGCCAGATGCGGAATGCTTTGGGACGCCTCGCAAAGCTGATAGCGATGATCCAAGGGATCGACACGACAGGGTGCGCACGATCAACCTACATGTGATCAATCGTGTGCTGAAAGCGTCGTGGATGGAATATGCTAGGCTGTAAGCCCTTCAGGCTCAGCTAGGTCGTTCGCGCGACAACATGCCGTCACAGTATTTGCTAGCAGGCAAGCGATCGTCATAGGGCCAACGCCACCGGGCACTGGGGTGATAGCGCCTGCAACTTGGCTGGCAGATGCGAAATCCACGTCTCCTACTAACCGCATTTTGCCTTCGCCACGTTCGGGCGCCGGAATGCGGTTGATACCCACATCAATCACTGTCGCGCCCGGTTTAACCCAGTCGGCGTTGACCATCTCGGCGCGGCCAACGGCGGCGACCAGAATGTCGGCATTACGGCATAGCGCCTCGATATCTTTGGTACGGGAATGTGCGATGGTGACGGTGCAGCTGTCTTTTAACAGTAGTTGTGCCATTGGTTTACCGACAATATTGGACCGCCCGACCACAACAGCGTTCATACCCGACAGCGAGCCATGCTTATCGCGCAGCATCATCAAACAGCCGAGCGGTGTGCAAGGCACCATACTTTTTTGGCCCGTCGCCAATCGCCCAACATTCAGGATGTTGAATCCGTCCACGTCTTTTTCGGGGATAATCGCGTTAATAACCAAATTTTCATCAATATGATCCGGCACGGGCAATTGACACAGAATCCCGTGCACAGCAGGATCGTTGTTTAGCTGGTCGATAAGAGCCAGCAGGTCAGCTTGGGGTGTATCGGCAGGTAGCTTGTGCTCGAATGACGTCATGCCGCATTCAGCGGTCTGTTTGCCTTTGTTACGGACGTAAACTTCGCTCGCGGGGTCTTCGCCAACAAGAACAACAGCCAAGCCTGGTGTGATGCCCTGCGCCTTTAGCGTCGCGACGTGCACGGCTACCTTTTCGCGAACCGTTGCGGCAAAGGCTTTTCCATCGATTATATCTGCGGTCATCGGTTTTCCTAGCTTGCGGGTTTTGACAGAAGTTCGACAAATTCGACGTCAATTTGATCGATACCCTTACGAATATCAGTCATATTGTTGTTGTCGCCGGGGGTCTGCATATTGCGGTATCCAATATTTGAACGAACACTGGATACCAATTAGACGATTGCAGCATCCCCCTCAAGACCCAGTTGTCTAGAACAAACCTTCGATCTGCCCTGCGTCGTTCAACATGATAGACTCAGCTGAAGGTTTGCGCGGCAGACCCGGCATTGTCATGATCTCTCCGCAGATTACGACGATGAAACCGGCACCCGCTGAAAGGCGAACTTCGCGGACAGGAACAGAGTGACCTGTAGGGGCGCCACGCAGTTCCGGATCAGTCGAGAAGCTGTATTGGGTTTTCGCCATGCAAACTGGTAGGTGGCCAAAACCGGCCTCTTCCCATGTACGCAACTGAGCGCGAATCTTCTTGTCGGCCAAAACCTCGTCAGCGCGGTAAATACGCTTGGCGACAGTTTCGATTTTTTCGAACAGGGGCATTGCGTCGTCGTAAAGTGGTGCGAATTGCGAAACGCCGCTCTCGGCGATTTCTGCAACACGCGTTGCCAATTCAATTGCGCCTGCGGAACCATGCTCCCAATGTTTGCTCAGGATAGCTTCTGAACCATGGCTGTTAACGTATTCTGCGATCGCCGCAATCTCGGCGTCTGTGTCGGTTACGAAGTGGTTAATGGCTACGACTACCGGAACACCAAAGGATTTCAAGTTCTCGATGTGACGACCAAGGTTAGGGGCGCCATCAAGAACCGCCTGTACGTTTTCAGCGCCAAGGTCTTTCCGTGCGACGCCACCGTTCATTTTCATAGCGCGCACAGTGGCGACCAGAACAACCACGTCTGGTGCGATACCAGCTTTGCGGCATTTGATGTTCATGAATTTCTCGGCACCAAGATCGGCACCAAAGCCTGCCTCGGTTACAACGAAATCTGCTAGTTTAAGCGCAGTTTTAGTCGCTACAACCGAGTTGCAACCGTGTGCGATATTGGCAAACGGTCCGCCGTGTACAAATGCTGGATTGTTTTCCAGTGTCTGCACTAGATTTGGCTGCATCGCTTGTTGCAATAGAACCGTCATCGCGCCGTCAGCTTTGATGTCGCGGCAATAGACTGGTGTACGGTCACGACGGTATGCCACGATAATATCACCAAGACGTTTTTCCAAATCAGCGAGATCGTTGGAAAGGCAAAGAATCGCCATAACCTCGGATGCGACGGTGATGTCGAAGCCAGTTTGACGCGGGAAGCCGTTAGTAACACCACCAAGCGATGTGACTGTGTCTCGCAGGGCGCGATCGTTCATGTCCAATGCGCGGCGCCACACAACGCGGCGCGGATCGATTTCCAGTTCATTACCCCAGTAAATATGGTTGTCGATCATCGCCGACAACAGGTTATGCGCCGAAGTGATTGCGTGGAAGTCACCAGTGAAGTGCAGGTTCATTTCTTCCATAGGAACAATTTGCGCGTAGCCGCCACCTGCAGCACCACCCTTCATACCAAAACATGGGCCAAGCGAAGCTTCGCGGATACACACGGCCGCTTTTTTGCCAATCGCGTTTAGGCCATCACCCAGACCAACAGTTGTGGTTGTTTTACCTTCACCGGCTGGCGTCGGGTTGATCGCTGTAACCAGAACCAGTTTGCCGTCTTCTTTGCTTGTCTGCGCCGCAATGAATTCCGCCGAGATTTTAGCTTTGTCATGGCCAAATGGAAGCAAATCAGCAGAAGGGATTCCAAGAATGGCTCCGATCTCCTGAATTGGTTTCTTGTCGGCTTCACGTGCTATTTCGATGTCAGTTTTATAACCCATGGCTGGTCCCTTTACGAACGGCTGTTACTTTCCCGTAATAGTTAGGAGGCTATCCTGTCTTTAGCGAGACTTTTTTCGACATCCGAGCGCGTTAGTGCGACAAAACAGCAAAAATTATGTGCCAAGACATACTTCCGGATCGCGCAAAAATAAGGGCGACAAAAGTCGCCCCTAAAAACTTGAATTTGTAAGCTGGATTTAGCTTGGTTGAGGTTCCATGCCGCCACCGTCTTTTGGCTTCCCGACCTTCGGAATTGCTGTAACGCTGGTTGAGTCGCCGTTGGTAGAATCTGCATCGTCCTCGTCATCCGTATGAGGAGGTTCTCCTTTAACAACACGTGCAATTTCTGCGCCGGTTAACGTCTCGTATTCCAATAGCCCTTGAGCAAGACGCTCAAATTCTTCGGATTTATCCTCGAGAATTTTATAGGCAGTCACATAAGCTTCGTCGATAAAGCGTTTCACTTCGTCCTCGACCTGCTCTTTTGATTTGGCCGAGAGCGAGAAACCACCCGCGCTGCCGCTTGAATAGCCTTCATGTGCTTCGGCATAATCGATGTTACCGACAAGATCGGACATACCCCAACGCATCACCATCGCGCGGGCCAATGCGGACGCTTGCTGAATATCGCCAGCAGGGCCGTTGCTTACGCGTTCAGGACCGTACTTGATGATTTCGGCAGCTTTTCCGGCCATAGTCATCGCCAGTTTCTGCACGCACTCGATCTTATGCCAGTTCAGGCGGTCCACTTCCGGCAAGGAAACAACCATGCCCAATGCGCCACCGCGCGGAATAATCGTCGCTTTGTAAACCGGATCACACTCCGGCAACTCAAGACCAACAATAGCGTGGCCAGCCTCGTGATAGGCAGTTTTTTCCTTTTGGTCGTTCGTAATAACCATCGAACGGCGTTCGGTTCCCATCATGATTTTGTCTTTGGCGGCCTCGAAGTCTTCCATGGTCACCACGCGCTTACCTGTGCGTGCGGCCATCAGGGCTGCTTCGTTAACCAGATTGGCCAAGTCGGCACCGGACATACCAGGTGCACCTCGTGCGATGATCCGCAAATCAACGTCAGGGCCAAGGGGCACTTTGCGGGCGTGGACGTTAAGGATTTTCTGGCGGCCTTTGATGTCTGGATTGGACACATGGACCTGACGATCGAAACGACCAGGGCGCGTTAGTGCAGGGTCGAGTACATCAGCACGGTTGGTCGCGGCCAAAAGGATCACACCTTCATTCGCCTCAAACCCGTCCATTTCAACCAGCAACTGGTTCAATGTCTGTTCGCGCTCGTCGTTACCACCGCCGTAGCCAGCGCCACGATGACGGCCAACCGCGTCGATCTCGTCGATGAAAACAATACAAGGTGAATTCTTTTTAGCTTGTTCAAACATATCGCGTACACGGCTTGCACCGACACCAACGAACATTTCAACAAAGTCGGAACCCGAGATCGCGAAGAACGGTACACCGGCTTCGCCAGCAATGGCGCGGGCCAGCAATGTTTTACCGGTTCCCGGAGGACCCACAAGCAATGCACCTTTGGGAATTTTACCACCCAAGCGCGTAAACTTCTGTGGGTCTTTCAAGAACTCGACGATTTCTTCGAGCTCTTCTTTTGCTTCGTCAATACCAGCAACATCGTCAAACGTCACTTTCCCTTGCTTTTCGGTCAGCATCTTGGCCTTGGATTTACCAAAACTCATCGCGCCACCTTTACCGCCGCCTTGCATACGGTTCATGAAGAATATCCAGACACCGATAAGCAGGATGAATGGCAACCAAACGCCGAGCATCGACATGATGCCAGACTGTTCTTGCGCAGAGGCTTCGATTGCAACACCAGCATCACGCAGGATAGGTAGAATTTCAGCGTCTCGCGGTTGAATCGTTGTAAAGTTGTTGGAACCGCTACGGATAAGGATTTTCTCGCCGTCCAGCGTTACCGCATCAACTTGGCCTGCATCTACACTGTCAAGGAATTCCGAGAACGAAACTTGCGTTGCATTTGTCGTAGAACTTCCGCCGTTGAAAATGTTGAACAAGGCGATCATTAACAGGAATAGAATAACCCAAAACGCGATGTTTTTATTATTGCCCACAGTATTCTCTCCTAAAAGGTATTCAAACTCTTAACACAGACGACTCGGCCTGCGCGGTTGTTTGTAACATAGGGTCTAAGCCCCGACTTTCAACGTGTCATTAAGGACTTGTGAAGACCTTTTTTACCATATTTTAACTCAATTGCCCACCCATTGGCCATTCCGGCTAGTGGGGCGGCCACTAATTGCCCGTCAGCCCATAATGCCGGGCTGGCAAGCAACGCTTCGCGTGCGTGTCCGGTGTCACGCCAACCCGTGCATTCTCGCAGACCTGCTTCACCTAATGCACCGATATTTTTGGCGGAATCACTACCGCGCGCTGTAACCACCCAGCGGTGATCCCAAACTGTATCTATCGGGCCGTTGGCCGCCACTCGCGAAGGTTCTCTTCGCACTATAATGTTTCCAGAGTGTGAACGAATTACGCATCCATGCAATGTTTGACCATTTTCGGTGCCGATACGGGTCAACACGCCGCGAAGGCTGTCGAAACGTGGCCGGTATTGTGCGCCGCTGATCCATTGAAGCGCGGCCGACAGCAAGCGAAATCGCAGCTCGTCTGAGGCAGCATTAAAAGTTTCGATGTTGAACCTAACTTCGCCGGCGTCGGAAATTTCTACGCAAGTGTCGGCGAGCGTTTTGGTCGCAGCCTCCAACGCCACGCGAGCGTTTTGCATCCTGTCAGCCGTAGCAACTAATCCATCGGTGGAAATGCCCAAATCAGCCAAAATAGCCAAGGCGTGGCGCGCCTTTACACGGTCATATTTTGGGTCATCATTTGAAGGGTCGTCGATCCAGCTGACGTCCTTTTCAGAAAGATATGTGCGCAACGCGTCACGTCGTGCATGAAGTAACGGGCGAACCCAAGTCAATTTACCAGCGGTTCGCAGTTTCGCCATTCCCGATAATCCGTCCACACCAGACCCACGCGCAAGACGCAACAAAACCGTTTCCGCCTGATCGTCCAATGTGTGCCCCAAAGCAACGTGCGAGATGTTTTCCGCATCCGCCCACGCTGCAATCAGACGTAGTCGCGCTTGCCGCGCGGCGTCCTGAAGATTACCGGAGTTGTCCCAATCTTCCCATTTCAGGATATGATGTGGAACCCCAAGGCTTTGGCAAAGGACGGCCACCTGCACGGCTTCTTCGGCGCTTTCGGCCCGAAGACCGTGATCGACCGTAACGGCTCGCAAACCATCACCGCGCGCAGCAAGCATGTGCAACAACGCAACAGAATCTCCGCCGCCAGATACGGCAACGCCAAGCGTGGTATTGGGGATTTCGGAAAGGGTGTCATCCAGCCCTTTGATTAAATCGCTCAAGGACAACCCAGCGTTTGTTTCTGGGAAAGGATTTGTGCGCCCAAATCAACGCTTACATTCTGGTAACGGATGCCGATTTCATCCAGCGTCAAACAGGCCTGATCTGTCTGGCCCAATTCCCCGAGGCTGGCTGCGAGTTCATAGAGCGAAACAGGTGCGAACGGCCCATCTGGTGCACCGCTGAAACTGTCGAGGTAACTGCGCGCTGATGCGCCCCAGTCTTGCATGCCGGCCAATGCCAAACCGCGACGGTATTGCGCCTCGCTGGTTAAAGGTCCGCCGGGATAAGTCTGCGTGAAGATCGCAAATTGTTCCGCTGCCGCCCGAAACTCGCCCGCGTCATACATAGTGACACCCGCATCGAAACTGCGTTGCTCGTCCGAAGCAAGCTCGAGCCCACTATTTCCATTGTTAGTTTCACCACCAAGCGGAGGAGGGGCGGTAAGAGACCCAGCGTCACCACCCTCAAGTTCCGTCAGGCGAAATTCAAGGTCTCCAATGCGTCGTGTGGCATCGTCGGCAATTTGTACAACACGGAATTCCAGCGTTTCAACCATGCCCAAAGCCACACTTAGGTCGGCCTCAAGGATATTGAGGCGTTGCAATATGGTTCCCACGGACTCCTGCGAAACACCGGAATTACCTGTTGTCAGCAACTCGCTGCGTAGCTCCTGCATCAACTCGCTTAGATTGGTGATATCCATGCGGACATCCTCAAGTGTCTGGGCTTCGGTTTGGCCGAACGCAGGCAAAACCGCCATGCAGCCGATCAGTACGGCTGCAAAAACACTACGTAATTCTGTTATCATTCCACTCGACCTTTCAGCTGGCTTTAAACGCCCATGCCACCGCTAACGATTGTTACCGCACGGCGGTTTTGCGACCAACAGGACACGTTGGAACAGACCGCAATCGGGCGCTCCTTGCCATAGCTGACGATGCTGATACGGCCGTCTGTAACCCCTTGGCTAACCAGATAGTCGCGAACCGAACTAGCGCGTTTGGATCCCAAAGCGATATTATATTCGCGGGTGCCCTGTTCGTCCGCGTGACCTTCGATAAGTACGGATACGGTTGGGTTGGCGTTCAGCCACCCCGCTTGCGCGGTCAGCGTTGCGATTGTGTCACCAGACAAAGATGACTGGTCAACAGCAAACAGCACTGTGCTGCCGATGGAGGCTTGGAAATATTCCAACGATGTTTCGTCAATTGATCCGATGCCAGCACCGCTAACGTCCGAACCGCCGCCGAATAATCCGCCAGTGGTGTCCGTACATGCGGCTGTCGCCAATAGAGCCAGAATAGCGGCTGATTTTGTTAGGTATGTCATGCTCTTAACCTCGTCTATTATTCGTTATACTCACAATTTACCACACTTGGGGTCCCGTTGAAACGGGGTTCTACTTCAATAGGCCAGACCATGCCGGATCGGACGCGAAACTTGCCGTTGGTACCATATGCATATTGCGCCCGGTTACATCGACCGAATAAATTTGCGGTGCACCGTTTGCGCCTGATGTCACCCGAAAGAACATCAGTACACGGCCATTCGGAGACCACGTCGGGGCCTCGTCAATGAAGCTGGCAGTTAGCAGGCGTTCTTGTGTGCCATCGACGCGCATTACGCCGATATGGAAACGACCACCGACGATTTTGGTAAAGGCCACCAGATCCCCGCGCGGCGACCAAACGGGTGTCGCATACCGTCCATTGCCAAAGCTGATCCGCTTCGCATCGCCACCATTCGCTGACATGATGTACAGCTGTTGCGAGCCGCCCCGGTCCGATTCAAATACAATTTGTTTCCCATCAGGCGAGAAGCTGGGAGCGGTGTCGATCGAGGGGCCGGACGTCAGGCGCGTACGCCGACCGGAAGATAAATCAACGGTGTAAATATCCGTATTGCCGCGCTCTGATATGGACAGCACGATTTTGCCGCCGTCGGGTGAGAACCTCGGGGCAAATCCCATGCCTGGAAGATTGCTAAAGACCCGTCGTTGCAGCGTGTCGACGTTCATCAGATACACACGCGGAATACCGGTTTCATAGCTGGTATAAAGAATATCCCGGTTGTTAGGTGAGAAACGTGGGGCCAACACCAAATGTTCATCGCTGGTCAAATAAGCCAACCCCGCGCCATCATGATCCATAATCGCCAATCGCTTGCTGCGATCATTCTTCGGGCCGGTTTCAGAAACAAATACGATTTTACTGTCGAAATATCCGGTCTCGCCGGTCAGTCGGGAATAAACGGCGTCTGCAACTTTGTGCGATATACGGCGCCAGTTCTCTGGACTGCCGGATAACTGTACACCTTCGCCCATCGGTGCTTGCGCGAATACGTCCCACAGGCGGAACTTAACCGTCAACCTGCCACCAGAGTTGTTTACGGCACCGACAATGAGCGCTTGCGAACTGATCGCGCGCCAGTCGGCAAACTGCACAGGCGCGTTGAAGTTCGAGACACCAGAAATATGCGCCGCTTTCGGGATTTCACGGAACAATCCCGTGCTTAACAAATCTTCGGCAATCACGCGAGTGATGTTGGTAGCAATTGCAGAGGAGGCCGAATTTTCGGCGATAAAGGCCGGAATAGCGAAGGGTACGGGCTCGATAACTCCGCCAGTTACGTCAATTTTCAATGTGGGTTGCTGCGCGCTTACAGGAACAGTGAATGCGACCAATGCCAACATCAGCCCGAAAGCTGCGCCAGTTATTCGATATAATACTGCCATTTTTTGCCTCATTTTTCTTTATATATACATCATTTATAATTCTGCACCAATTAGTTGAATCCGGCTATGTCCAGTGCCGGATCGAATGTTAGCTCCAGTCGAACGCCCTCGGGGTACTGGCCAGCCGGCAGCGGGATCACCTCGGCTCTTAAAACGGATCGTCGTGCGGCCTCGTAAGCTACTTCGTGATCACCTTGCGGATTTGATGGCTCTAGCGGTTTAACGCTGCCCGGTACGATCATACCGTTCGGCGCGACGCTGACTTCCAGCACAATTACCAACTGTTCGAAATTCTCTTTGCCGATCACGATGCTTTTGTTCCAGTTGCGCGAAACGGCCTCGATTATTCCCTGACGCTGTCCACCCGTAAGGGCGACGGTGGTTGGCTCTTCAACGGCCTGCGCCGTAGATTCTGCAACGGCGGCGTCCAGCAACTCGCGGATTGCGGCCTCTTCAGCTTCGCGCACGGCTTGGTCGATGGCGGCTGCCGCTCGTGCAACATTGGCCGAGCGGCGCGGTGGCCTTGATGCACGCGGAGGAGCTGCTGACGGGGGCGCGTCGGGTTGGGCCTCCGGTACAATTTCGGTTACGGACTCGGGTTGGGCTTCAGCTGTGCTTTCTTCCACTGTTTCGGAAGCGGATTCATCCGGTGACGTGGCTTCTGTCGTGCGGTCGCTTACCCTCGCATCATCAGGCAATGCTGGAGCGGAGAAACTGTCAATGCGCGGTGCGGCGCGGGGCTGCGGCGCTTCCAAAAACAAGGGTGAAGGGGCGTTCCCAAATTGACCGGAGCTAATAGCAGGTGAAACTTGCGGCAGGATGCTCGGCGAAACCGGTTGCGCTGTATCCACAGCCACTTCGGGTTGGGTTAAGCGTTCAACCGCGGACAAATCAGGATCGATGTCTCGCTCGCTTGGCGTTTCGGTAACATCTATTTCTGTCACTTCCGGGGCTTGAGCGTCTTCCGGTCTCAATGCGTCGTCCACCTCGATCACCGGTTGGGTCATGGCTCCGATGCTCGCATCCGCAATGATCGGCGAGTCGGATAATGACGCGTCAAATTCCGCCGTAGAAATCAGCGTAACTTCGTTGATGATAATTTCGTCTGAGCGCGAAGGCGATTTCCACATCGGATCTATGATTATCAGCAGCAGGAAAATGCCGTGCACCAGTGCAGATATGATTAGGCCGGTTTTCATGCCAGCCTACCCATCCGTTTCGAGCACAGGTCCGCTGGAATCTGTCACTAATCCGATATTGTGGAACCCGCCTTGATTAAGCGCCCCCATTACCTGCATCACTGCCTCGTAAGAAATGGAGCCATCAGCGCGCAAGAAAACTTTGTCGTTACCCCGCTCCGCCGCGATTGCGCGAAGCTTGGGAATGAACGTCGAAAAATCCTCGACCTCCGTTTCCTGAATCATCACGCGACCATCCGCTGTAAGGGAAATCGTCAGAGGTTGTTCATCTTCGGCAGGCAAAGCACTGGTGGTGGCTTTCGGCAGCTCAATCGGCACGCCTGTAGTCAGGAGCGGCGCCGCCACCATAAAAATGATCAGCAGCACCAGCATCACGTCAACGAAAGGCGTAACGTTGATTTCAGACATCGGACGATGGCCGCCACCACGCCTATGTCGCTTGCGCTTGCTGCTGCGATCTACGGTTCCGGCACCCATATCAGTTGCCCGGCCCGTCGATCTGGCGGGAAAGGATCAGGGAAAACTCGTCCATAAACGCTTCCCATTCACCAGAGATTTTGTCTGCGTCACCCGAAAGTTTGTTATAAAAAATTACGGCAGGAATAGCTGCTAACAGACCCATGGCCGTGGCCAGCAAGGCTTCGGCAATACCCGGCGCTACGACAGCTAGATTGGTACTTTGTTGTGCGGCGATTTCTTCAAACGCGCCTTTGATGCCCCAAACTGTTCCGAACAGCCCGACGAATGGTGAAATTGACCCGACGGTCGCCAGAAACGTCAAACCGGCGTTCAACTGCTCCGCCGCTTTGTCCAACGCTACGTTCATGGCTCGTTCTATCCGCGCGCCCGTGCCAGCCATCATGCCTCCGTCCGAGCGATGTGACTTTCGCCACTCGGACATGCCTGCCGCGAATACCTTCTCCGAGGCACTGCGAGGGTTAGCGCTGACGCGGTCATACAATTGGTCCAACGGTTGCCCAGACCAGAAGGCGTCTTCGAACATCTTCGTTTCGCGCGTCGCGCTGCGATAGGCGATAAACTTTGCGACGATAATCGCCCAAGACCAAAGCGAAGCCGCGATCAGCGACACCATTACGATTTTAACCGTAAGGGTTGCCCTGAAAAACTGCGCCAGCAAGGAAAAATCCATCTGCTGCGTGGCGGCGAGGGTCTCTGCTTCCATAATACTGCTCTCTCTGAACGAATTGATTTCGTTTCATGTATGCCTGTGGTAGCCATAACGATAGCTACTTTTACGTGAAGGTGCAAAATTATGCGCCAAAGTACAAGGTTAGGCCTGTAATTTCAGCAATTTCTGGCGGATTATCGCCGGAACACGCGTGGGTTTTCCCTCGGTCGACATAAAGGCAATGCGCACGTCGGCGGTAAAGATCACCTGATCTTCGCGCTTGACGGTTTGAAACATCTGCATCGTCGCGCCCTTTAACGAAGTCGTTTCGGTTTCAACCTTCAAAACGTCGTCGAACTTGGCGGGCAGCAGATAATCTGCAACGACCTGTCGAACCACAAAAACCAACCCGTCCTGCTTCATCGCCCCCTGATCTACGCCGACATCGCGCACTGCCTCGGAGCGTGCGCGCTCTATGTAGCGAAGGTAGTTGGCATAATACACGATCCCAGCGAGATCGGTGTCCTCGTAATAAACGCGCAGTTCGAAATTGTGAGTCATCGTTTGTGCCTTTTTGAAAGCGTTAGAAGTACATTCAAACCTTGCCGTATAGAATATCGTTGGAGGCAGGGTATTGATAGTGCAGCTCGCTGGACTGGTCGTGGAATTGCGTCGCTCCATTAATCACATACTATGTCGTAAAGGTGAAACGAGATGTCATCACAACAGACAGCAGAATTTAGACAGGATGCGCTGCGCGTAGCACTGATGGGTGGATTGCGACGAAAACAGGTTGCGGCTGACTTTGACGTCGGTTGTATCTGGCCGTGGTTCTAGACCTCCATTCAGGACGGGTGATCAGATTGCATGTTCGTGTGTTCGAATTTTCTTCTCGGCCTTGGCAATGCCCCGCGCTCAGTTGCCATTCTGTAAAATCTCTTTGCATCAACTTGCAATACGCAGCTTGGCGAGATCTCGCCAAATAAGTTCACTTCTCTCACAACCAATGAATCACGAATATTCATAACTAATGAGATCATAAGGAATCAAACACTATCTTGTTTTCCCGTTTTGCCATCATAACGGCGACGGCACGTGCCATGACTGCCGTCGCTGAAAGCAGCGCTCAAGGACTGAACGCGCATGCTGTAAGTCTGACAGACAACATCATAAAAGCCTTTGATTACGACTGGTATGCACGTTTCGACAACGGTGCCTCCATTGACGGGTTTGTCCCAAACTGACCAGACAGCTTCGAGGTCGTTTACCCGCAAGCAACGGTTAAATGATCGAAGCTTTTGTGTCCTTGCACCAAGCAGCACGGGACGATTCGGTTGCAAGCGCCCGTGAAATCGAGGAAATCCACGCGCACTCCACCGCTGACGACAATCTATACGAGGTTATCACGCCTCATACGTATCTGACCGAACGAAAAGATCGCACGTTTAGCGACATCGATATCGTAAGCTGTATGCGCGTCCGCCTCGGGTTGGAGACGGACGCGCGATTCCAGTGGAGCGTTGCCAAAAATCGAAAACTGCACCTTGATTTTTGAAGACATCGTCACGAGTAACGTGTCGGAACAGATCGCAACTAGTCGGATTGATGGAATTTCCAACAATGATGCAAAATCTTTTGTACATCACTGGTGCGTGGCAGCGGATGCTCGCGATGCAGGTTCGATGATTGCGCGTACATCAGAAGGTTAATTGAACATCAACCTGCTTGAGGCCGAGATCGAGTCGGCAACCGAGCTGCGTGCATATCTCGAAGATAACAGTACCGCCCAAATCTGGGCAGCCCATCAGCCTTCTGACTTCCTCTACTTCCAATACGGTAATTCCGCGTGCACCCTGACGCAGGTGCAGGAAGAGAAGGCGCTAAAGCTGTCGACGAAAATTGGCGAAATACTGCAACAAGGCCTCGATGACGGCACCCCGGCCAATATCGGTGTGGAGACGATCTCGCTCTTGCTTGGCGCCAGCGATGCGGGTGGCCCGCAGGGCGGATCAGTTGACGCAACAGATTTAGGCGTTCGTGACCACATCGGTTTTCGAAAGAGTCTGGCTTGTCATCGCGGCCTGACGGATTCCGCCGCGATCTTAATGACTAACCGTGATTTTCAAACACAAACACTCAGATATTCGCATAATGCAAAGTTAGAATATTAGTCGGTATACGCCAGTTTTTCTATCTCCGACGGTATCAACAAGGTTTCGAGTCTTTAGCTTTTTCAACGCACGGTAGAAAGAGGACTGCGTGGGCGAGTCGAGAATATTATGGTTTAGCAAGTTTTCGGTGCGTGCACCCTGTTCGAATTCTTCCAGAGAAAGAACCGCAAGAATGTTGCGCTCCAGTTTTGTGAGCTTGGAAAGTCCCATTTCACTTTCCAACGAACGAAGCACTGCAAGCATGTGCGCGTACCCGTTTAGTTTAGCACTACTATAGCTGTTCATAATGACTCCTTTAGTTCGAAACGTTATGTGCGTCCCTTCGCCCCAATTTTGGCGGTATATTGTCGTGTTATTGTAGCATATGCTGCCAATATGGAAATATATATAATCGCATATATATAAATAACCAAACCCGCGAGCATTATTGATTTTATTATGAGCCGGAATATTATGCAATTGTTTAATGTAAACAAACGTATGAACATTTTCGGAAAACTTAAAGTTGATTAACGCAGGCACTAAAATCGGGACATGAACATGATGGAAAAGTTCCGTAGTTTTGCAAGATGGGAGTTCATTGTCGCGTTTTGCTACTTCGTGGTTCTCTTGTTTGAAATTGAGGTGATATTTCCGGTCGAAAAAATGCTGCTTGCTCCGTATCCTTACGTGGCGAGCTTGGTTTTCTTACCGCATGCGGTCAGGGTTCTCAGTACCGTGATCGTTGGCCCCAAAGTATTTTTTGTTCTGTTTCCGACAATACTTGTTTCCGGATATTTCCTTTTTGATAGTTATGAAGGTGGCTTAACCCGGCTGTTAGTGATGGACGCCGCCATTGGCGCAGCCTGTTCGCCACTGGCATATCTATTTGTTAAATGGATCAACAGAAATACGCCTGAATTCCAGCTTACGCTGCTTAATTGGCGAACCGTATTTCTCATTGGTGCAATCGCTTCTGTGTGGAATTCGTTGATGCGGGTGACACTGTTGAACGAATTAGACCAACTGCACGATATTGTTAACGCAGTAGCGAAAGTGATCATCGGTGATATGGCTGGCCTAGCGATCGGGCTTGTTGCATTGGTATTCTTGTTCCGCCTTGTGCGGCGCGGGCGAATTTAGGCGGTGTGCTCGCCTAGTTGCCCGGCTTTCGCAGTATTCCACGAATAACTGATACCGGTACAGAAAGAATCATTAACGCGTGTTCTCTGGTGACCATTTCGGTTGTTCAGGAAATGTCGCCAATGTGTCGCTCATGATGTCCCATGGTTTCCTGTTATTGGCGAAGATGACGACTTCGGGGTCGAACCCCGATGAATCGTCCATGGTTCCGAGGCTAACAGTGACTAACCCTTCCATACCGTCATTTTTCCCAAGAATTGGGCTACCACATGTGGGGCAAAATACCTTTGTCACTTGATTACCGGCACTTGACACAAGTGTATATTCTGCAAAATTTCCCGAAATTTCGAAATGCGTAGTTGCAAACATTGCGCCAGTGGTATGGCCCGCACCGCTTAGCCGTTGGCAATCTTCGCAGTGGCAATGGGCGACGACCACAGGATGGCCCGTGGCCACGTAGCGAATATTTCCGCATAGGCATCCGCCAGGGTGCGTATCAGAATTGCTATCCAACGAAGGCGTATCCATTAACAATCGCCTCCCATCAACTGAACTACTCTAGCTTCCAGTCTTAGGGCGTGGCTGACATCGCTGGCGGTATCGGGCATTGTCTTGTCATAAGCTGCCCGTATCAGCGCTGCTACGGCAGGGCGCACGATTGCCATGTTGTTCGCCTCGATAATTCCAATAGGGCTTTTCTTTAGGAACGCCGCTGGGGACCATAGCAACATTGCCTGCGCCATCTGTCCCGTCGCCAAGGCCTGTGCAGATATTTTCGCCATGTCGTCGTCGTATTTCAAAAGCAGCACGCAAAGCTTGATCGCGCCTGTGGGGTCAAAAGCAAAGCTGCGATATTGATTGGCGCCAGTGCGGTCAAGTTCAGTCACTAGATCGTCGACGTTGGCCAGTAGTCGGTTCAGGTTCGGAACTTCTTTGATTTCGGACCAGTCGGTGCACAGGAATACCAGAAAATTCGCGCCCAGTTCGGGGTCGGTTTCCGCCAGAAGCATGTCGCCAAGGCTTGCCACTGTGGCGAAAGCGTCTTTGAATACAGCTAACGATTCATCGTCCGTGCCGAACACCACAGGTGCAATCGGCCTGCTCCAACGGGCGAAAATATAGCGGCCTTCGTTGGTGAACATGTTTTCGATTTCTGCTGCGGTAAACGCGGTTTCGGACATCCTGCTAATCCTCGAATAAATCTACTTTATCGGGCGTCCTTGGTGCTTCCAGCCCTAGATGTTTCCAAGCCTTGGGCGCCAGCATTCGCCCGCGTGGCGTTCGCATTATCAGGCCTTGTTGCAAGAGGAAAGGTTCGATGACCTCTTCGATCGCATCACGGGCTTCCGATAGTGCGGCGGCAATGGTTTCAACGCCAACAGGACCGCCGCCGTAGTTATCCGCCAAAAGACGAAGATAGCGGCGATCAGCGGAATCCAGCCCCATATGGTCGACGCCCAGCCGTGTCAGCGCCATGTCCGCTAGTGCAGCCGTGACTTTTCCGTTACCCTCGACAAGTGCGAAATCCACGACTCGGCGCAGCAGTCGTCCCGCGATCCGAGGGGTGCCGCGTGACCGTTTGGCAATCTCCAACGCTCCACCCGCATCCGCGTGGGCATCCAGCATTCGCGCCCCGCGACCGACGATCTGAACCAGCTCGCTCACATCATAAAATTCCAACCTCGTCGGGATGCCAAAGCGATCCCGTAGGGGGGTCGTCAGCAATCCTAGCCGAGTTGTTGCCCCGATCAACGTGAACGGCTGTAAATCAATCCGCACAGTGCGCGCCGCTGGCCCCTCGCCAATCACAAGATCCAGCTCAAAGTCTTCCAATGCGGGATACAGTATTTCTTCAACCGCAGGATTCATCCGGTGAATTTCGTCGATGAACAACACGTCGCGGTCATCGAGGTTTGTCAAAATCGCGGCCAGATCGCCGGCCTTGGCCAACACTGGCCCAGAAGTCATACGAAAGTTTACGCCCAGCTCGCGCGCCATAATCTGCGCTAATGTGGTCTTTCCCAAACCCGGAGGGCCATAAAACAGCGTATGATCCATCGCTTGGTTCCGCATCTTTGCGCTTTCTATAAACACCCGTAAATTTGCCCGCGCTTCGCGCTGACCAATGAATTCATCGAGCGTCTGTGGCCGCAAAGCCCGATCAGCATCGCCGGGGCGCTCCTGTGGCCGCAAATCTTGATCAGGTTCCATCATTTACCCCTTCGGTGCCAAAAGCCGTAAGGCTGCGCGGATCAAACCGGAAGAATCCGCTTCTGGGTCAGCACCAGAAGCCTCTGCCACTGCGCCGGCTGCATCACCGGTGCCGTATCCCAAATTCACAAGCGCGGAAAGCGCATCGGCTTGTGCCGCCGCGCTTCCGCCGTGTGGGGCCGGTGTGGTGACTTTCACCTTAGCCTTCACTGGCTCGATCACTAAATCATCGTCGGCTTCCGCTGCTTGCGTTCCAGAAGCACCCAGCGCCATGATCGCCGGGGCCTTGTCCTTCAATTCATTCACGACCCTAAGCGCAATCTTTGGCCCAATCCCCGGAGCGGCTTTAATAGCCGCCATGTCGCCCAACGAAATCGCACGACCTGTACCCTCAGGCCCAAGCGTCCCCATGATCGCCAATGCCGCCTTCGCCCCAACGCCTTGCACAGAGGTTAACAGCCGATGCCATTCCCGTTCCGCAATCGTTGGGAACCCGTATAGCTGCATAAAATCCTGCCGCACGACCATCTCGGTATAAAGCGAGACCATGCCACCTGCCGCTGGCATCGTCGCCAATGTGCGTTCCGAACAATAAACGATGTAGCCAACGCCGCCCGTGTCGATCAACACGTGATCCGCGTTTCGATAGTCCATCCGACCTGTGACCTTGCCAATCATGCGCTTGCCTTTTTCACTGCTTCTTCCAGCCTCCCGGCAAACCTTGCATGATGAGCATGGCACATGGCAATCGCCAATGCGTCCGCCGCATCCGGCCCATTGATCTTGATTCCGGGCATCTGCATCCGCACCATATGTTCTACCTGCTTCTTATCCGCGTGGCCCACACCAACAACAACCTTCTTGACCGAGTTGGGGGCGTATTCCGCCACCAACAGCCCCGCCTGCGCAGGCACCAGCATTGCGATGCCGCGCGCTTGGCCCAGCTTCAACGTTCCGGCCCCGTCTTTGTTTACAAATGTTTTCTCAACCGCCGCCGTATCGGGCGA
Source organism: Rhodobacterales bacterium 52_120_T64 (assembly GCA_002162875.1). Taxonomy (GTDB): domain Bacteria; phylum Pseudomonadota; class Alphaproteobacteria; order Rhodobacterales; family Rhodobacteraceae; genus NORP23. The sequence continues at coordinate 277,787 of MABA01000008.1, forward strand.
AAAGTCCCTAAATACCGTCTGCAATTGGTCAAACAGGCTGCTCAAGCGATAGGCCAGATCATCACCGGCTGACTCGCAGGTTCCATTTGCGATGTGCGAAATCTTCGATCCCTCGACGTCGACAATCCCCCAACCCATGCGCCGCAGCCCTGGGTCAATACCGATAACACGCATTTTGCCTGTATTCCTTTTATTTTTTTCATTACCAGACAGTTAGCACGAAACGGGAACATCTGCCAAGAGCCGATTGAATTCGGCGGATTTCGACGTCATGTATTCCGAAAGCGACCCTTTCGGTTTTGCTATGCATAAAACGCATGCGGGCCATGCAATCTTGGCAATTGTAGTCTCAAATCAACGAGCATAGATGCGATTTGTAACCAGCGATAACGCAGGTTTAACAAGATTATGGAGAGCCCCAAATGACTATGTATATTCAACCCGCCAGCCCAGTACCATTCGGGGCTATATTAGCCCTCAACGTTGTTAACTTCGTTGACAACAGCATCGCAAACGTCGTTGCTTGGAATGCTTCCCGCAAAACTGCGGCTGCTCTAAGCAAACTGACAGTCAGCCAGTTGGAAGATATCGGTCTTCTGCCGGGCGACACTCGGTCGCACTACTAAAATATCGGTTACCGCCGCTACTTTGGCACTGCTACGTAGAAATTTAAAAAGCCGCTCTAATTGAGCGGCTTTTTTATTATTCGTAGCGTGTGTGGTCGTGACACCGCGATTCAGCCGCGTTGCAACGTCAACGTAGTCCATTCGCCGATCACTCGACGCTCCAGACGATGGAAACCCCAGCCTTTGTAAACTGTCTCAACCCCCAACGCTTGAGTGTTTAATATCCCTGACAGGATCAGGACCGAACCATGCGCTGTATGTTTTGCCATGTCCGGTGCCAACCGTTTCAACGGCCCTGCAAGAATGTTGGCGAATACCAGATCGAACGGCGCAGCATTGCGAATGGCGGCATTCCGAAATCCGACGGCCGTATGACAAGCAATCCGCCCGCCTAAACCGTTTGCCGCGATATTGGCCGAGGCCGTCGCTGTCGCAATCGGGTCGATGTCGGATGCGAGCGTTGCACACGGCCAAACCGAGGCCGCTGCCATTGCCAGAACGCCGGTGCCACTGCCGATATCCGCCACGTTCTTCGCGACCAGCCCCTGTGTCACCAGCTTGTCGAGCGCCAGCAAGCACCCCTTAGTCGTCCCATGGTGTCCAGTTCCAAACGCCATGGCGGCTTCGATTTCCATTTTGATCAGGTTCGACGGGATCGAATCCCGATCATGTCCACCGAAAACCACAAACCGACCAGCATAAACCGGAGTCAGCTCGCGCTTTACATGGGCGACCCAATCGCGATCTTCCAACTCCGATACCGCAAAAGGTTGCGCGTCATGCATGGCGGCCAGCAGGTCTAGTCCGACCGCGTCTGGCTGCTCGATGAAATATCCGCCGACTTCCCAGGTTTCGGTTCCGTCCTCGACCTCGAATACACCGACTCCGGTTGGTTCTGGGTTCAGGCGTTCCAGTGCTTCGCCCAAGGCTTCGGCCTTGGACTTGTCGCGCAGGGTGGTCATTGCTGTGAAAGTGGACATTGGGTTCTCCTCTGGCGATGCGGATAGGGGCGCGCCGCCAAAAGGTCAACCCAGACCGATAGGGCAGGTGACACCGGTGCCGCCGATCCCGCAATATCCATCAGCGTTTTTTGCAAGGTATTGCTGGTGATACCCTTCAGCAAAGTAATACTCGGTGGCGGCGGTGATTTCTGTAGTGATTGCCCCGAAACCCTTCGCTGTCAACTGCGCTTGAAATACTTCTTTCGAGGCATTCGCCATCCGCATCTGCGCAGCATCAGCAGTGTAAATGCCTGACCTATATTGCGTGCCGCGATCATTGCCCTGTTGCATGCCCTGAGTGGGGTCGTGGCCTTCCCAGAACACCTGCAATAGTTGGTCATAACTGACCGCAGCGGGGTCAAATATCACTTGGACCACCTCGTTATGCCCAGTCTGACCGCTGCAAACTTCTTCGTAGGTCGCATTAGGCGTATGGCCCGCCGCGTATCCGACCGAAGTGACCCAGACGCCCTCGATCCCCCAGAACATCCGCTCGACACCCCAGAAACAACCCATACCGAAAACGGCTACGCTGAAACCTTCAGGGAAGGGACCTTTTAACGGGTTGCCGTTAACAAAATGGGAAAGGTCGGTAGCCAGTGGTTCCGAACGTCCAGTAAGTGCAGTGTCGCGGGTAGGAATAGTGGGTTTTTTCGATAGTCCAAACATGGTCACCTCTTTTCGTGATTTGTTGGACTCTACGCCACGCGGAATACGCGCCAAAGGGCTAAATGCACAGGTCGCGAAAAATTTATATATTTGGGATTCGAGTTCCACTAACTTCAGCCCAACGGAGGAATGAGTATGACGACAGCGCACCCGAAGAAGGGCACAATCGAGACACGTGTGAAGGTATTGACCTGGAATGTCTGGTGGCGGTTCGGCCCTTGGGAGGAGCGCGCTGAAGCCATCGCATCAAACCTTGCCGCGTTAGATGCTGACATAATCGCCCTCCAAGAAGTATGGAAACATGATGGCATCAGTTTTGCTGCTAAATTGGCCGGTAAGCTCGGTTTTCACTACGTCTACGAAAATTGCATGGATGTTGGAGATACCGGGTTCGGAAACGCCATCCTGTCCCGCTGGCCTATCGAGACGACTGACCAGATTTCGCTCTACGGGAAAGAACAAACCGGCGAATCGCGCATTGCAATATATGCCGAGATCGACGGACCACGCGGTAAAATTCCGTTGTTTGTGACGCACCTGAACTGGAAGCTTGACGAAAGCCACATACGTCAAAAACAGGTGGCAGATCTCGCCCGGTTTATCGGCAGCAAACCATTGACGAAATTCCCTCCGGTTCTTTGCGGCGACTTTAATGCTGACCCAGATTCCGAGGAAATGCGGATGCTAACTGGTCTGACCACCGCGCCAGTGGAAGGCTTGGTGTTCCATGACGCATGGGGATTTGCAGGCGCTGGTAGCGGCGGTATGACGTGGGACAACAGCAACCCATACGTCGGAATGGATTTTGAACCGGATCGCAGGATTGACTACATTCTCGTGGGCCTGCCAGCAGCGAAGGGCGCGGGGCATATCGTTGAGTGCGCGGTTGTTGGCAATAGGCCCATCAACGATATCTATCCCAGCGACCACTTCGCCATACTAGCCGAGTTGCGGTATTAAGGGCGGGCTATTCGTCATACGCGACGACCTCGTATTCAATGTTGTCATGGTCGCGAAAGTAAAACCTTCGCCCAGGTTCGTAATCTGCGTGATTTACCGGACTAAACCCAGCCGTTTTCACACGTGATTCTACATCTTCTAGATCCTTCACGACGACCGCTATATGGTTCAATCCGCCTAGGTTTTCATAGCTGCTACCGGACGCACCAACTGCATCTTTTGGTGAATACAACGCCACGTAAGACCCCTCCGCGCCGACATGTATTGTTCTGCCTCCGTTTATAGAATCGCCACTCCAACGTATTTGCCAGTTGAACAAATCACACAGCATGTCAGCGGTCTTTTCAGGATCGCTGACTGTCACGTTAACGTGCTCCAAAATTGCACTATTCATCATGTTCTCCTCAGTAATTGACTAGGTCATTTACACCTTGTAATTTCTCAACCTAACTTGAGGTCAAGGTAAAATTTTAGTTAAATTACGGTGACAAAAATGCTAGCAAAAACAATATCAATTGGTCAACTGGCAGAGCGAACAGGTTTAGCCGTGTCTGCTATCAGATATTATGAAACTCAGGGCTTGGTGTCACCCGAACGAAATTCTGGGGGGCAACGGAGGTTCTTGCGGTCAGATATCCGGCGGTTGTCGTTCGTGCAGATTGCTCAGAAATTTGGGTTCTCAATAGGCCAGATACGGCAACAATTCGAAACATTGCCCAACGGCCGGACCCCTACAAAAGCAGATTGGACCAAGATCAGTCACAGTTTTCGCGAAGAACTGGACGATCGGATCGAAACCTTAACTAACCTGCGAGACAAGCTGGATGGTTGCATCGGCTGTGGTTGCTTGTCCCTCAAAAGTTGCCAGCTTTACAATCAGAATGACCGTGCAGGAGAAAAGGGATCTGGCCCACGGTATTTGATGGGAGATGCGCCATAACTATTGTTCGTTTTGCGGCAACCCATCCGTGATATCGTAGTAATCCCCCTTGTCCGCAACAAAGATATGAATCGCCAGTTTTGTATTCGTCGGTGTATCGAATACGCCCATCGCGATGCTGATCCAGTCGCGGTGGGGTGGGTCGAAGAACAGAGATGATCCACAGGTGGCGCAAAACCCTCGGCGGACTTTTGGCGAGGATTGGTACCACGTTATGTTCTCGGCTCCCGTTACGGTCAGCGCATCTTTTTTAACGTCGGTTCCCGCATAATAATGCCCTGATTCTTTTCGGCAGATCGTGCAATGGCAAGCATCGGGTGGGTTCAACTCCCCCGCCACAACAAAACTGACAGCGCCGCAAAGACAAGAACCTTTATGCATATTCAACCCCTCCTGTTTTGCGAAAGCTAACAGTCCGAACCGACATAGGCTAGCCTTTGGTAAACACTGTCTCATGCCCCGGTTCCGGGTGGCGAGGGATCATCAGCGCTAATGCTAGCGATGCCAGTGACATGCCCGCTGCCAACACGAATACCATGCTCGGGGATGTGATCCATAAATACCCCAGCGCCGCTGGCAGGAATACCGCCGCGATATGGTTTATGGTAAAGGAAACAGCCGCCGTCGGTGCGATGTCTTTAGGGTCCGCGATCTTCTGAAAATAGGTTTTCAGTGCAAACGCCAAAGCGAAGAACAGGTGATCTATCACATACAACGCAGCCGCAAGCGCCACACCCCAGCCGAAATAGAATATTCCGCCATAAGCCAAGAAAACCAACGTTAGGCCAACGTACTCGAACGCCAGAGCGTTGCGTTCACCAACACGCGCGATCATGTGGCCCATCATCGGTGCAAAAATCATATTGGCTACAAAGTTCACCAGGAATAGCGCTGTGACTTCATGCACCTCAAAGCCGAATTTTTCGACCATCATAAACGCAGCAAATACAATGAAAATCTGACGGCGCGCCCCCGCCATAAACTGCAAAGCATAGTACAACCAATAGCGTTTTCGCAGGATCATCTTGGCATGCTGCGCGTGCGGTGACTGAAATTTCGGGTATGCAACCCAGCAAACAAACGCGATCACAACAGTGGCACCACCGCCCATCATATAGACGAAATTATACGACAGATCGAAGGTCTTCCAGCTAAGCACTAGCAAACCATAGGTTACCAGCGATGCTGCCGACCCAGCTGACACGATCCAGCCCAACGTTTGCGGTGCCTTGTCTTTGTCGATCCACTGCAACTGTAACGATTCGCTAACCGTTGCATAATAATGAAAACCGATCGAACTGATCATCGTCGTCGCCAACAGCCCACCCATCGAGGGGAATAAGCCCGTTATCATCACCGCTATTCCCAACGTCAGTAAGCTAACCAAGGCTAACATCTGTTCGCGCATGAACATAATCACAACGATCACACCAATGGCCAAAAATCCGGGAACTTCGCGCACAGATTGCAGCCAGCCAATACCAACGCCGTCGAAGCCCGCGGCCTCGATCACGAAGTTGTTCAGCAATGCCAACCAAGTAGAAAACGCGAGCGGCAATGCGGCGGCCATAACTACCAGCAACATAATGGGTCGCTGCCAACGGGGAAGGGACTTGGCCTCGGCCAAAGTCATGGTTTTTCCATTTTGAATTAGTAGCATCCGCAAGACTTACGAACCTTTTACCAGATTGACCAGAGCATTGTGATTTCACTTGGCGATGCGCAGGTGTTCAAGCCGAAATACGCATCGCTCCAGCCATCTGGTGTGTTAGTTCATTGATGCTGTCGATAATAAAATGCGCTGTCTTGTCGCTCATCAGATAGCTGAAGTTAAGTCGTACCCAGCCGGGTTTCACGGCCTCGTTACCACCAAGAATTTCGCCTCTCAGGCGATCCGATGTTTCTCGATCAATCCCCAGCAATCGATGCCCGTAAGGGCCCGCACAAGCGCAGCCACCGCGGGCTTGTACACCATATCGTTCGCTTAACTCTCTGGTGAAAACCTGCGGGTCGATCTGCTTGCCTTCAGCATCCTTCACAAGGAACGAGAAGATTGGCAATCGGTTCGGCATGTCCACCCCCAGCAAAGTCATATACGGATTGTTGGCCCATCCGCTAATCGCCATCGCGTTCAATTCGTGCTCACGGGTAGTTATGGTTTCTTGTCCGATGGAATCTTTGACCATAAATGCCAATGCCGCGCGGATATCGCCGATGACATTAGGCGTCCCGGCTTCCTCACGCGCGGCGATGTCGTCGGTGTAGTCGTGTTCCCACGGGGACACAAAGTCAACTGTACCGCCACCGGGCCAACTGGGTGTATTCAGGTGCACAGCGCTATCGCGAACGATAAGAACACCCGATGCGGCGGTCCCGCCCGGGAACTTATGGGCTGAAAGCACAACGGCATCTTTTTCGGCATCTGTGCCCGTTGCCATATCAATCGACAGATACGGCGCGCCACCCGCATAATCCCAGATCGCAAGCGCCCCGTGCGCCTTAAGAATACGCGTCACTGGGTCAGCGTCCGTAATTACACCCGTCACGTTCGATGCTGCCGAAAATGTCCCAACCTTCAAATCAGCATCAGCATGTTCCAACAGTGCGGCTTCCAGAAACCCCAAATCCGGCCCGCCACCATCAGCTTCGGGAATTTCAATCACCGTTGCCTTGCTTTCGCGCCAAGGCAGGATGTTGGAATGGTGCTCGTACGGTCCTACAAACACCACTGGATTATTAGCCTGTTCGATACCCGTCAAAGCCACCAAACGGTTCAGCCCCGCAGTTGCGCCCGGGCCGGCAAAGATAACCGAGCATTCATCCGCCTTGGTCAGCCGAGCAATTTCCGCTCGCGCATCTTCGCGAAGGCTGGTGCTGTATGCCCCCGTAAACGAGGTGTCCGTGTGAGTGTTTGCATAGAACGGCAACACATGGCGGGTAATATAATCTTCTACCTGAACTAATGCACGACCCGAGGCCACATAATCGGCGTAAACCAGCGGTTTACCGTTAGGAAGCATCATCCCTTCACCAATAAGTCCACCGCGCAGGAATTCGGTAGGATTGGACACGTTCAACGAGTCGCGAAAAGCTTGTAGGGACATAGGTAGCTCCTTTGTCAGGAAATTACGCTGTGTTCAGTCAAATTACATTACCGATACTATTGCGAATATGTCTATTATTGTGTCATATGATCGAATGAAAGACAATAAACCAGATCAAATTGACAAGAAGATGCTCGCAGCATTGCAAATCGACTCCTCCATTTCTCAACGGGAACTGGCGGATAAAGTAGGCCTTTCCCAGAATGCGTGTTGGCGGCGATTGCAGGCGTTGAACAACGAGGGGGTCATCACCGGTTCCACAATCCAGCTCGACCGTCGGCAATTGGGATTGGGGCTGGTAGTTTTCGTGATGCTTCGAACGCGGCACCATTCTGCCGGATGGTTGAAAAGCTTTCGCAACCATGTATCCACCATCCCCGAAGTCGTAGACTTCTTTCGTATCGGCGGTGATTACGACTACATGTTGAAAGTCGTGACCGAGGATATGGCAAGCTATGACCGTGTCTATCAACGGCTGATATCGAAGGTGGAGCTGGACTCGGTAACGTCATATTTCGCCATGGAGGCGATCGAGGAGCAGCGGCCACTGCCGTTATAGCCGGACCGTGCGATTTCATAGCCAACAGCTTCGTGCAAAATTCGCGTTAGGAAGTCAATCTGGTGAACCCAGATAAGACATTATTTCTTTTCAAGGAAATGATAAGCCTCGACAATAGTCGTGGTTAGCCCCTCGAAAAAGCCCGATTCACTGACATCAACTAGGCCAGCGGATGGGGGTGTTTCATCGGCGGTAATCCCTTCGGTTGACTTAACAGTAAAAAGAGAGCTTGGGGCATTTAGCAACTCCCGATAACTCGCGCCTTTACCGTGCTTCAGCACGTTAACCGCAAGATAGTATTGGTGGAGCCTATCAGCGAGGTCAGTTTGACCAGCCTCCAGAAGTAATGATTTTAATTTGCGTGAAAACGGACCCCGTCTAAAGTGGTGTTGCATCCGTGCCTCAAAAGTCGAAAAGATATCGACCGTAGCCAACTCAAGCGCAACAGTCGCATCACGTAGTTCTGCGACTTGAGCGTCGGATCCGTTTTGGCCGCCCATAAGTTTCGAAACTTCTGAAATGCGGTCTTCAAACGTTTTTGCGTTTTCCCGCGCCGCCGCTACCAGTTCAAGTAAGTCCTGTGAAGCATCCATCATTCATTCTCCTTAATACGTCACTTTCCTTAAGCTTATCCGATTAGGAATGATAGTGACGGGACGGGTTATTTCAGTTCCGATATTTCGGAATTTGAGGTCAGATCGTGTTAGAGGCGTTGGAATGGTTTAACGGTTATTCTTGCCAGCCTGTTGCCGTGCAAACATTACCAAACAGATTACAATCCTTGGCCGAACGAAAAAGGGCCATACCAGCGGTACAGCCCTCTCCAATCTTTCGACTACGAAAAACCTTAGTTTTTCGCGTAGAATTCCACCACCAGGTTTGGTTCCATCATTACCGGGTAAGGTACGTCGGAAAGACCAGGTGTGCGAACGAATTCACATGTCAGTTTGTTTGTGTCGATGCTTAGGTAGTCGGGCGTATCACGCTCGGCAGAAGCTTGTGCTTCCATTACCAAGTTCATCTGACGGGATTTTTCACGAACAGCGATCACGTCGCCTTCGGAAACGCGGTAAGAAGCGATATTCACTTTCTTGCCGTTAACAGTCACGTGGCCGTGGTTTACGAACTGACGTGCTGCGAAAACTGTTGGTACGAATTTCGCACGGTAAACAACAGCGTCCAGACGACGTTCCAGAAGACCAATAAGGTTCGCACCTGTATCGCCTTTTACACGGTCGGCTTCGCCGAAGATGCGACGGAACTGTTTCTCGGTCAAATCGCCGTAGTAGCCTTTAAGCTTCTGCTTGGCGCGCAACTGTGTACCGAAGTCGGACAGTTTTTGCTTACGACCTTGGCCGTGCTGGCCTGGGCCATATTCACGACGATTTACCGGGGACTTTGGGCGACCCCAAATGTTTTCGCCCATACGACGATCTAGTTTATACTTGGCAGCTGTACGTTTAGTCACGGCTGGATCCTTTCAGTTATGAAAGGTGCTTTCCTTACCAACCCCAGTATCGGGGAAGGTGACAGGCGTCCCCTTGCGAGGGCCACAAACACCAATTGACCTGCACCTCACGGTACCGGATGGCGGCGTTATATGGATTTGGATGAGGGAGTCAATGGAATAAGGCGAATATCAATGCCAGCGCACGGAAACTTCGCCGCACCCAAAGCATGTGATTATATTGCTAGGTAATATCACTCACTATAGAGCTAACCGCAGAACCTAATACGGCCCCAACAAATGTCGGAGCCGTCGAATCTAAATAACTGGATCGCTATTAAGCCGCGACTTCAACTTTGTTTGCTTTCAGCCAAGCCATAACTGTTTCAGGAGAGGATTCGCCGTATGGATCGTGGTCGCAATCGTCCACGCGGCCAGGCTCTTCAAACCATGCCTCTACAATACCGTTGTTGATCACGGCAGCATAACGCCAAGAGCGCCAGCCAAAGCCTTCAGGGTCTTTGCGCACCAACATACCCATGCGGCGCGTGAAAATGCCGGAACCGTCAGGAATAACTTTTACGTTTCCGAGGTTCTGCGATTGCGCCCATTTGTTCATCACATAGCTGTCGTTTACGGACATGCAATAGATTTCATCAATGCCTTCTGCCGCGAAATCCGCCGCGCCATTTTCAAAGCCAGGCAGCTGGAAGGTAGAACATGTCGGTGTGAACGCGCCTGGTAGCGAGAACAGAACAACGCGTTTACCGCTAAAGTATTCGTCAGTCGTTACATCCTGCCAACGGAACGGATTGTCACCGCCGATCGATTCGTCGCGCACGCGAGTTTTGAATGTCACTTTCGGTAAAGGTAGTCCGGGTTTCATTTGGTAGTCCTTAGGCTTCGATTGGAATTTAGAAACGTTCTAAGTGTGATTTTCGCAGGTTACAATAGGCGAAAAGTCACGTGCAGAAATCCCCCAAACCTAAAGTCGAAACAGGGCAGCACCGGCAGCAACCGCATTCGATTTCTCTCAACTCCATATATTTCGGAATAGACGCCCGCGTTGCGATCAGATAGCCACGGACTATGTTATCTTACCAACACGCATATCACGCCGGTGGCCCCGCCGATCTTCACAAGCACATCGCGCTTGCTGAGCTTCTGACGCTATTAACCCGTAAACCGCGTGGCATTACCTTTATGGAAACGCATGCTGGGCGCGGGCTGTATGATCTAGCTTCGATTGAAGCGATCAAAACAGGCGAAGCGAAAGAGGGTATCACCAAGATCGACCTACCGGATTGCCCATTCGCCGATGCGCTGAAATCCACTCGGCTGATGCACGGCGAAACGGCTTATCCCGGCTCTCCTGCTATCGCGGCGGCTTTGATGCGTGAAAGTGACAAGATCCACTTGATGGAATTGCATCCGGCTGAATTCAAAGCCCTGCAAGCCAACCTAGAAGGCGAGGCATCTATGCACCGCCGTGATGGGTTCGAAGGAATTTTGGCTATCGCGCCGACCAAACCGCGCAAAAGCCTGATATTGGTTGATCCGTCCTACGAAATTAAAACCGAATACTTGCAAGTTGCAGACTTCACCAACAAGGTTGTCGCCAAATGGCCCGAAGCGACCGTGATGATCTGGTATCCGATCCTCAAAGCAGCACGACACAAAGAGATGTTAGCAGCTTTCAAAGCGCCCCATCTGATAGACGAGGTCTCGTTCGATCTGAAAGACAACAAGGGCATGACCGGTTCAGGCCTCGCCCTTGTGAATGCTCCATATGGTTCGGAGGCGATATTTGATAGAACCCGCGAGATTGCCGTGCAAGTCCTGCGATAGGGTTTAAGGTGCAACAATCCAGTTCTGGGTGCGGCAAATAAAGGCGACACAGCCTTTAATCTGCAACGCATTCCCGTTCATCGACATTTTTGAATCGTAGGTCTTATCGCGATCCGGAACCCAGATTTTACCGTTACCCCATTTGCCATTCCCACGTGTAGGAAACCACCCGTATCCTCTGGTTTGGCCCGGAAAACACCGGTCAACGCACCCGCATTTGCAAAGCGTGGAAAAACCAAAGTCAGCGCCAATAATACTCTTTTCATCGATCTCTGCTGTCTTGTGCCGACATCAGATGCGATTAAACGCCTCTGGGTCAACATTGACTTTAAATCAGGTCGCAATCGGGGTATTAGGCCCCCAACCGCTGATTTGGAGACGTTACCATGATCCTTTACCCCGCAATCGACCTGAAAGACGGTAACTGTGTGCGCCTATATAAGGGCGAGATGGACCAAGCGACCGTGTTCAGCGATAATCCCGCCGCCCAAGCGTTGGAGTTCCAGAAGGCGGGCTGCGAGTGGCTGCATTTGGTTGACCTGAACGGCGCTTTCGCAGGCGAACCGGTAAACGCCGAACCTGTCGAAGCAATCCTGAAAGCCTGCAACATCCCCGCCCAACTTGGCGGCGGCATCCGCGATATCGCGACGATTGAACGCTGGCTCTCCAAAGGTCTGGCACGCGTGATCCTAGGGACTATCGCCGTACGTAACCCTGACCTCGTACGCGAGGCCGCCCGCCTGTTCCCCAATCAAGTCGCCGTAGGCATCGACGCCCGCGACGGCATGGTGGCCGTTGAAGGCTGGGCCGAAACAACAGACGTAACTGCCCTCGATCTGGCGAAGAAATTCGAAGACGCAGGCGTAGCGGCAATCATCTACACCGACATCGACCGCGACGGTGCAATGCAAGGGCCGAACGTTGCGGCGACTGCTGCGTTGGCAAACGCGGTAAGCATTCCGGTAATTGCCTCGGGCGGCGTTTCTTCTATGGATGATTTGAAAGCATTGAAGGATTGCGGCGCGCCACTCAACGGTGCAATCTCTGGCCGCGCGTTATATGACGGCGCAATTGATGTGGCCGAGGCGGCTGCTTACCTAAAGGGATAACCAATGCTTAAAACCCGCATAATCCCGTGTCTAGACGTTAAAGACGGGCGTGTCGTCAAAGGCGTCAACTTCGTTGATTTGATCGACGCAGGCGACCCCGTGGAATCCGCCAAAGCTTACGATGCAGCGGGGGCAGATGAACTCTGCTTCCTAGACATCGCAGCGACGGTCGAAAACCGTGGCACGATGTATGATTTGGTGTCCCGAACAGCCGAACAATGCTTCATGCCTCTCACTATCGGTGGCGGTGTGCGCACCCCCGAAGATGTTCGCAAACTGCTGCTCGCAGGGGCCGACAAAGTTTCCTTCAACTCCGCCGCCGTGGCCAATCCGGATGTGATCGCCGACGCCGCCAACAAGTTCGGTAATCAGTGTATCGTCGTGGCCATTGACGCAAAAACCGTATCCCCCGGCAAATGGGAGATTTTCACACACGGCGGCCGACAGGCCACTGGTATCGACGCAATCGAGTTCGCCAAACTGGTCGTCTCCAAAGGCGCGGGTGAAATCCTGCTAACCTCCATGGATCGTGACGGAACCCGCGAAGGCTTTAACCTGCCCCTTACCCGTGCCATTGCAGATGCGGTGCAAGTACCGGTTATCGCGTCGGGCGGTGTGGGGAATTTGCAACACTTGGTCGACGGAGTCGTCGAAGGACACGCATCAGCCGTGCTCGCGGCTTCCATTTTTCACTTCGGCGACTATACCATTCGCGAAGCAAAAGAATTCATGCAAACGGCCGGTGTGCCGGTGAGGTTATAATGGCGAATGTATTAACGCGATTAGCGCGAAAGATTGAGACACGCAAAGGTGGCGACGAAAAGAACTCGTATGCCGCCAAATTGTTCGCCCGTGGCCCGTATAAATGTGCCGAGAAGTTCGGTGAAGAAGCGATCGAGGCAATTATCGCCGCCGCCAAGAATGACCCCAAAAACCTGACAGAAGAAGCCGCTGATGTGCTGTTTCACATGTTGGTCATGCTGTCATCGCGCGGCGTGAAATGGGAAGATGTTTTGGCTGAACTGGAGCGCCGCGAAGGCACCTCGGGGATCGTCGAAAAACAATCCCGCAGCAAATAAACTTTCGGGTCGGCGTTAAGGCTGCCCCGTCCCAACAATATGTGCCAGCAATTCCGCGACGTTCTTAACCTTGAACTTCGCCAGCAATGTCGCACGATAATCCTCGACCGTTCTTGGCGAAATCGACAGACTTCGCGCGATCTCTTTGCTGGTTTGGCCTTTGCGCAACAACATCACGACCTGCCGCTCGCGGGGTGTCAGGCTGATAGACTGGTGCATTTCAGATATATCGGCGAACGTTAATATCGCCTGACCCAGCGGATTATCCTGCGTCATGGTATGCGCTCTGAACCGACACCAAAACATCGAGCCGTCACGGTGCAGCATCAAGCGTTCATCTGTGTAACTTCCGGTTTCGCGCAAAGGCTCTAGACCAATGTCACGAATTTCATCAAATTCGCGGCGGGTTTGGTAAAGCATGCGGAAAGACTGGTTTATCAACTCCTCGCGCGAATAGCCGAACAAATCCTCGAACGTCTTGTTGCAGGCTTTGATGACACGGTTTTCAGTCAAAACAATGCCGATTGGGGCCTGTTCGAATGCGATTTTTTTAAAGCTGTCCATGTTCATCCGTATTTCTACTGTATTGCCGAAATGTCGCATCGGCTTGCATACTGCACGCTCACTAAACCAGTTTAACGGGTTGGTAACCAGCGGTTTCTGAGAGGATTGCAATGAGTTCAGGGGTAGACAAAACGGCGGAGTTTACGGTACGAATAGATGCCGCTCGTGATGATTTAATCGCGCTGACGCAAGACCTGATCCGAATTCCTACGCTAAACCCTCCCGGCAATAATTATCTGGAAATCTGCGAATATCTGGCGCGGCGTATGACGAAACGCGGCTTCGAGGTCGAGATGATCCGCGCCTATGGCACCCCAGGTGACAGCGACAAGTACCCGCGCTGGAACGTTGTGGCACGGCGCGAAGGCGCACATCCTGGCGAATGCGTACACTTCAACTCCCACATTGATGTCGTCGAGGTCGGGCAGGGCTGGACTTTCGATCCTTTCGGCGCAGAATTGTCCGACGGAAAAATATACGGGCGCGGCTCGTGTGATATGAAAGGTGGCCTCGCTACCTCCATCATCGCGGTCGAGGCGTTCTTGGACACATGGCCAGATTACTCCGGTGCAATCGAGATTTCAGGCACTGCCGACGAAGAAACCGGCGGCTTTGGTGGCGTTGCTTATCTGGCGGAAAAAGGGTTTTTCACGCCGGAACGTGTGCAGCACGTCATTATCCCCGAACCATTGCACAAAGACCGCGTATGTCTTGGCCATCGCGGCGTCTGGTGGGCAGAAATCGAAACGCACGGGCGAATTGCCCACGGCTCCATGCCATTTTTGGGCGACTGTGCCGTGCGGCATATGGGCGCCGTGATGGAGGAAATGGAAGCAACCCTGTTCCCTGCGCTAGCCGAACGCCGTTCTGAACTGCCAATCATTCCCGAGGGAGCGAAAAACTCCACCCTCAACATCAATTCAATCCACGGCGGCGAACCTGTGCAGGAAGAAGGCTACACGGGCCTGCCTGCGCCCTGCGTGCCTGATAGCTGCACAATGATTATCGACCGGCGCTTCCTGCCCGAAGAAAACATCGACGACGTGCGGCAAGAAATGCACGATCTGTTGGGTAAAGTGCAGGGTGGCCGTGAAAAGTTCACCTATGACATTCGCGACATGCATGAAGTGTTGCCCAGCATGACAGCCCAAGATGCGCCAGTGGTCACGACTGTTAGCCGTGCAATTGAACAGGTGTTGGGCAAGTCGCCGGAATATGTAGTTTCGCCCGGAACCTACGATCAGAAACACATCGACCGGATAGGGCGGATGAAGAACTGCATCGCTTATGGCCCGGGGATTTTAGATCTGGCGCACCAACCGGATGAATATATTGCAGTGCAAGATATGATAGACTCCGCCAAAATAATGGGTTTAGCTTTGGCAGAGTTGTTAACAAATCAGGGCAGTAAGTCCTGAAGACCCTAAAAACAGTGGAGGAAGTAATGAAATACCTGAATATCAAACTGGCAATGGCCAGCGCATTGGCGATTACAGCCGGAATGGCGAACGCCGAGACCAAAGACATCACCATCGGAATGCAGCTGGAACCACCGCATCTGGACCCAACGGGTGCCGCTGCCGGTGCGATCGACAGCGTGGTGTACGCAAATATTTTCGAGGGTCTGACACGCTTTGATGCAACTGGCGCAATTTTGCCAGCATTGGCGGAAAGCTGGACGATTTCGGATGACGGTCTGGTCTACACGTTCAGCCTTCATTCCGGCGTTATGTTCCACGACGGTACATCGATGGATTCCGAAGATGTGAAATTCTCGCTAGATCGTGCTCGGGCCGAAGATTCGACCAACGCGCAGAAAGCTCTGTTCGAGGGGATTGATACAGTTGAGGCGCTCGACCCGACAACCGTTCGTGTTACATTATCCGCACCAAACGGCGCGTTCCTATTTAACATGGCGTGGGGCGATGCGGTTATTGTTGCGTCCGAGTCCATTGACGACGCGAAGACACATCCGGTTGGTACTGGTCCGTTCACGTTCACAAACTGGGTTCAGGGTGACAGTATCACCATCTCCAAGAACGCCGACTACTGGGGCACACCTGCACGTCTAGATGGCGCGACCTTCAAGTTCATCTCCGACCCGACCGCTGCTTACGCCGCTGTTATGGCCGAAGATGTGGACGCGTTCCCGAATTTCCCGGCACCGGAAAATCTACCGCAATTTGAAGCAGACTCACGCTTTAATGTGCTTGTCGGTTCGACCGAGGGCGAAACCATCCTTTCGACCAACAATAAAATGCCTCCGTTTGATAACGTAAAGGTCCGCGAGGCTTTGGCGCACGCCATCGACCGTCAGGCGGTTATCGACGGTGCAATGTTTGGTCTGGGTACACCGATCGGTACGCACTTCGCTCCGCATCATCCTGATTACGTCGATCTGACAGGTCAATCGAACTACGATCCTGAACTGGCGAAATCATTGCTGGCCGAAGCCGGTTATCCAGACGGCTTTGAAACAACGTTGAAATTGCCACCTCCACCTTATGCGCGCCGCGGTGGCGAGATTATTGCTGCACAGTTGCGTGAAGTTGGCATCAATGTTGAAATCAGCAACCTTGAATGGGCACAATGGCTGGAACAGGTATTCCGCGGTTATGACTTCGGTCTGACGATCGTTTCCCACACCGAGCCTATGGACATCGGTATCTATGCTCGCCCCGAATACTATTTCCAGTACGACAGTGCAGCCTTCCAGCAGTTGATGGAGGACTTGAACGACGCAACCGATCCTGATGCGCGTTCTGTAATCCTTAAATCGGCGCAACGTATGATCGCCGACGATTATGTGAACGGGTATCTGTTCCAGTTGGCCAATCCAACTGTAGCAAACGCCAACATCGTTGGTCTATGGCTTAATGCACCCACACAGGCGAATGACCTGACCGCCGTTTACTGGAACGATTAATCCAACCGGCAGAGGCGGGAACACTCGCCTCTGCCCCTTTACTTGAAAACTGGTTCCCATGCTCCGTTATTCGCTGAAACGTTTGATGTCTCTGGGCTTAAGCCTTCTGGCCGCAAGCGCCGTAATTTTCTTGGCTATCGAGGTCGTCCCCGGCGACCCTGCCAGCTATATGCTCGGTATAAACGCCCAACCCGACACAATTTCAGCTTTACGTGAAGAACTGGGGCTGAATGTCTCGGCATTGTCACGATATGTCACTTGGGTCACAGGCATGCTGACGGGTGATTTCGGAACCTCCTACACCTACCGCACGCCGGTTGTGGATATGATCGGCGACCGTATCATGATCTCCCTGCCTCTCGCGATATACGCCCTTACTCTTTCAACTTTAATTGCTTTTCCCGCCGGCATACTTGCGGCCTCCAAACGCGGCTCGGTCACGGATGTGTCCATCATGGGCGCAACGCAACTGGGCGTCGCGATCCCTAACTTCTGGTTTGCAATGCTGCTGGTCGTGGTTTTCTCCATCAACTTGCGCTGGTTCTCGGCAGGCGGTTTTCCGGGCTGGGACGAGGGGCTGTTTGTCGGCCTCAAAGCCCTGACCCTCCCCGCAATCGCGCTCGCCCTCCCGCAGGCATCAATCCTTGCACGCGTCATGCGATCAGCTTTAATTGACACGATGAACGAAGATTTCATCCGCACCGCGCGCGCCAAAGGTCTGACCCGCCGCCAAGCCATGTGGCGGCACGCCCTGCGCAATGCCATGATCCCCGTGTTGACGATAATAGGCCTGCAATTTTCGTTCTTGATGGCTGGGGCAATTATTATCGAAAACGTATTCTTCCTACCGGGCCTTGGCCGCCTTGTATTCCAAAGCATATCCCAACGGGACCTTATCGTGGTCGAAAGCGTTGTCATGCTACTGGTCTTCGCCGTGGTCCTCGTAACCTTTTTGGTCGACATCGCCTACGCCGCCGTTGACCCCAGACTAAGGGGGCGCAGCTAATGAGCTTTCTAACAGCCGCCCTTCGTAACCGCAGCTTCATGATTGGTGCGATCCTCGCCGCCCTATTCGTTGGCGCGGCGCTGGTTTCCTACTTGTGGACGCCGTTCGATGTCACAAAGCTCGACATTGCCCACAAATTGCAGACTCCATCCACCGAGCACTGGTTCGGAACTGACCACTTTGGTCGCGATATCTTTGCGATGATAATGGTCGGCGCGCGTACCTCCATCGCTGTTGCTGTCGTCGCTGTTGGCATCGGCATCATCCTCGGCGTCCCTCTTGGCCTTGCCGCTGCTGCCCGCAAAGATAGTCTGATGGACGAGATCATCATGCGTACCAACGATCTCGTCTTCGCCTTTCCCGCGCTGTTGATTGCAATCATGATCACCGCCGTTTTCGGCCCCTCCGCCATCAACGCAATCATCGCCATTGGCATTTTCAACATCCCCGTATTCGCACGCTTAACGCGGGGCGCGGCCCTAAGCTTATGGACGCGAGACTTCGTCCTTTCAGCCCGCGTAGCTGGCAAGAACGCCACACGCATATCGGTCGAGCACATCCTGCCCAACATCCTAAATCTGCTGATCGTCCAAGGCAGCGTCCAGTTTTCACTCGGTATTCTGGCCGAGGCGGGCCTCTCCTATGTCGGTCTTGGCGCTCAACCGCCAATCCCCAGCTGGGGCCGCATGTTGGCCGAAAGCCAAACCATGATCAGCTTCGCCCCGCATCTGGCGATTTTTCCCGGTATGGCGATCGTATTAACGGTACTTGGCCTAAACTTGATGGGTGACGGATTGCGCGACCTGCTGGACCCAAGACTACGGCGGGCGCGCACATGAGTTTTCTGCAAATCGAAAACCTGAACATGTCGATTTATGGCATCGATATTCTGAAAAACGTGTCGTTGTCTGCCGCCAAAGGCGAGATCATCGGCGTGATCGGTGAATCCGGTTCCGGTAAATCCATGACCGCGTTTTCGGTGATGAACCTGCTGCCCGCTGGCGCAGGCGTTAGTGGCGAAATCACCCTCGATGGTCAAGACCTGTTAGCCAAATCCGAGGCCGAGATGTGCGCCATTCGCGGCAGCGATATCGGCATGATTTTCCAAGAACCGATGACTGCCCTGAACCCGGTAAAAACCATCGGCGACCAAGTCGCGGAAACGGTTCTGATCCACGGTAACGCCACAAGAAGCGAGGCCAGGGCAATTGCCCGTGACACCTTAAACCGCGTTGGGTTGCCCGCAGAACAATTCCCGCTTTCACGGTACCCACACGAACTTTCCGGTGGCCAACGCCAGCGCGTCGTCATCGCCATGGCCATTGCCTTGCGACCAAAACTGTTAATTGCTGACGAACCAACAACCGCGCTAGACGTCACAACCCAAGCCCAAATCCTCGACCTGTTGAAACAATTGGTTGCCGAGGATGGAATGTGCCTGATGCTCATCACCCACGACCTTGGCGTTGTGGCCGAAGTGGCTGACCATATCGTCATCATGAAAACCGGCGAGGTAGTTGAATCCGGTGAAACCCACGCACTGTTCCGAGACATGCAACACCCATATACCAAGGCGTTGTTCGCGGCCTCTAGCCACGTTCCTGATAAGGGCGACGCGCGTGGTTCGAAAAAGCCATTGCTCGAAGTCCGCAACGCAGTCCGCGACTATACGATGCCGCGAAAATCTGTGTTCGGAAAACCGCAAAGTTTTCGCGCGGTCAACGATGTCAGCTTCGTGTTGCACGATGGTGAAAATCTCGGGCTGGTGGGCGAAAGTGGCTGTGGCAAATCAACTTTGACCCGCGCGATCCTTGGCCTTGAGGCCTTGCAAGGTGGTGAAATTCGCATCGACGGCGTACCCGTCGAGGCCGGAACCCACATGTCGCACGACTTGCGCCGCAAGATGCAGGTTGTGTTACAAGACCCCTACGGCTCGTTCAATCCAAGGCATAAGGTGGCCCGGCTGATCGCCGAGCCGCTGCATTTACTGGAGGTCGAACCGAAGGGTGCGGAACGGCGTCAAGCCGTGGAAGAAGCCTTGATTAGCGTTGGTATGCAGCCTTCCGACGCCGACAAATACATCCACGAATTTTCCGGCGGTCAACGTCAACGCATCGCGATTGCGCGCGCGCTGATCCTACGCCCCGATCTTATCATTCTAGACGAGGCCGTGTCCGCATTGGACGTATCAATTCGCGCCCAAATTCTGGACCTGTTGACTGATCTGTCCAGCCGTCTGAACCTGTCCTATCTGTTCATATCGCATGACCTGTCCGTGGTGTGTTCGGTGACGGATCGTGTGATGGTGATGAACGCGGGCCAGATCGTAGAGCACGGCAAAACCGAGGATGTATTCACCAATCCGCAACACGACTATACCAAAACCCTGATAGCTGCTGCGCCGTCATTGAAAGACGCGCTAGAGAAGGAAAATAACTGATGTCCGTTCAAAATGATCTGTGGTTCGACTCCACGAAATGCTTCATCGGGGGGGAATGGGTTGCACCAGCTGGCGGCGAAACATTGCCACTGGAAAACCCGTCTGACGGCACCGAAATAGCGCGAATTGCGCGTGGCCAACAGGCCGATGTAGACGCTGCTGTGCAAGCGGCCCAAACCGCGATGGCTGGCGAGTGGGGCCGCAAAACCGCCGTTGAACGCGGTCGAATTTTGACTCGTATCGGGCAGCTTGTGTTGGAGCGCGTGGATGTCCTCGCCCGCTTGGAGGCTGCCGATGTTGGCAAGCCGCTAAAACAAGCCCGCGCCGATGCCGTGGCCCTTGCGCGGTATATGGAGTTTTACGGTGGCGCAGCCGACAAAATCCACGGCGAAACTATCCCTTACTTGGACGGGTATACCGTTTATTCTCTGCGCGAACCGCATGGCGTGACAGCCCATATCGTGCCGTGGAATTACCCGATGCAGATCATCGGACGTTCAGTCGGTGCTGCCCTAACGATGGGCAATGCCGCGGTATTAAAGCCGGCCGAGGAAGCTTGCCTGACGGCACTTGCGTTCGCAAAAATAGCCGAAGAAGCTGGGCTTCCGGCAGGTGCTTTGAACGTAGTGCCCGGCCTTGGCGAAGAAGCCGGAGTCGCACTTTCGGGTCATCCGGACATCAACCACATCTCGTTCACGGGGTCGGTGGGCGTCGGCAGTATGATCCAAAAAGCGGCGGCGGACGCCATCGTTCCGGTAACGTTGGAGCTTGGCGGAAAATCCCCGCAAATCGTGTTTGACGACGCAGACTTGGACGCAGCCCTGCCGTTTCTGGTGAATGCAGGCGTGCAGAACGCAGGGCAAACGTGCTCGGCGTCGTCCCGCATTCTGGTACAGCGGGGGATTTACGACCAGTTGACAGAAATGATGGCCGCCCGGTATCGCGAGATGAAAGTTGGACCTGCGGTCGATGACCTCGATGTCGGCCCTCTGATCTCCGCGCGTCAAAAGGAAATTGTGGAAGGGTTCGTGAACGCCGCCGACTCCGACCGCATCCTCGCCCGCGCAACTATCGTGGATAACGCCCCCGAAGGCGGTCATTATTTCGCGCCGACGCTGTACGGCGGTATCGACCCCGACGACGCGTTGGCCCAAAATGAAATCTTCGGCCCTGTGCAGGCAATCATCCCGTTTGATACCGAAGAAGACGCCCTACGCATCGCCAACGGCACCGATTACGCGCTTGTAGCGTCTATTTGGACCCGCGACGGCGCGCGGCAAATGCGAATGGCCAAGGCAATTCGGTCAGGTCAGATATTCATCAACAATTATGGCGCAGGCGGCGGCGTAGAATTACCCTTCGGTGGCAGTGGCAAATCTGGCCATGGCCGCGAAAAAGGGTTCGAGGCGCTCTATGGTTTCTCGGTTCTAAAAACAGTCGCAGCGCATCACGGTTAAGGAGAAAGTAATGAGATTATCAGGAAAAACAGCCATTGTAACCGGTGGCGGATCAGGTTTCGGTGCTGGCATCGCCCGCAAATTCGCAGCGGAAGGAGCGCGTGTGATGGTTGCCGATATTAACCTTGAAGCCGCACAGGTGATTGCAGACGAAATCGGCGGAATCGCCCAACAAGTTGACGTTGCCAACGGCGATAGCGTTCGTGGGATGGCGCAGGCTGCGTTTGGTGCGTTCAAAACCCTCGACATTCTGGTGAATAATGCGGGAATATCCCACATGCCCGCCCCGATGGAAGATGTTTCCGAGGAAGACTTCGACAGAGTTCTGGCCGTCAATGCCAAGTCGGTCTACCTGACAGCGAAATACATCGTGCCGCATATGAAGGGGACCGGTTCTGGCGCGATCCTGAATGTCGCCTCGACAGCTGGGGTCAGCCCTCGGCCCAAGTTAAACTGGTATAACGCCTCCAAGGGGTGGATGATTACCGCAACCAAGGCGATGGCAATAGAATTGGCGCCCGACGGAGTCCGTGTGAACGCAATCAATCCCGTCGCTGGCGAAACACCACTGCTGAAAACATTCATGGGCGAAGACACACCGGAGATTCGTGCCAAGTTCATCTCGACCATACCGTTGGGTCGGCTTTCTACTCCTGAAGATATGGCCAACGCGGCCCTTTTCCTATGCTCCGAGGAAGCCAGCATGATTACTGGCGTTGCCATGGAAGTTGACGGAGGTCGCTGCATATGAAACTTGGCCCGCGTAATCTGATCACTGATGTGGCCGGCCTGCGGGTTGGTAATGCCCAAGACGACGCGCTTAAGTCGGGCTGCACCGTATTGGTTGGTGATGCGCCCTTTACGGCAGCAGTTCACGTGATGGGCGGTGCACCCGGAACGCGGGAAACGGAATTATTGGCACCTGACAAGCTGGTGCAGGAAGTTGATGCACTGGTGCTCTCGGGTGGCTCCGCCTTTGGGCTGGACGCGCCATCTGGCGTCTGCGACGGGCTTAGGGCAATGGGACGAGGGTTCAAAGTTGGCGACGCCACCATCCCAATCGTGCCTGGGGCGATCCTTTTTGATCTGTTGAATGGCGGGGACAAAGAATGGACGGACAATCCCTATAAACCTCTTGGGCTATCGGCGCTGTCCGATGCTTCCAAGAATTTTGCACTAGGTACAATCGGGGCCGGTACGGGCGCGACGACAAAAGAACTAAAAGGGGGCCTCGGCTCCGCCTCGGTGGTGCTCGACAATGGTATCACGATTGGTGCATTGGTGGCAGTGAATGCCGTCGGGTCAGTTATTCAAGACGGTCAGCAACATTTCTGGGCTGCGCCGTTTGAAGTTAACGATGAATATGGTGGCCATGGATCTGCGGCTTCTCTGGATCCGTTAAGATCAACGCAACCGTTATCGCCACCGCACAGCACGAACACCACAATCGCTATCATCGCGACTGACGCGGACCTGACCCAAGCACAAGCCACTAGAATCGCCGTGGCTGCCCATGATGGAATGGCGCGCGCAATTGTGCCGAGTCACACACCCTTCGACGGCGATCTGATATTTGTTGCGGCGACGGGCAAAAGGCCATTAAACGATCCGCCTGCAGATCAACTCGCGATCGGTCATGCTGCTGCAGATTGCCTGTCTCGCGCCATTGCGCGTGGTGTTTATGAGGCGACTTCCGCACCCGGCGACACGCTGCCGACTTGGAACGAAAAATGGGAGTAGGGTGCGTATAACACCCTCCACACCCAGAAATAGTTAACGCAAATTGTACATACGTGTTGTGTACGGTTTGTGTACGTGTTGTGCACACGAAAAATACGTGATTTTGGCTAAAGGTTAACGCCCACCGATATTTTGTAACAGCGGCAAAAGCTTCGACATATCCGGCCCGTGCTCCATCCCTGTTAATGCTTTTCTAAGGGGCATAAACAACCCCTTACCTTTGCGTCCAGTTGCCGCCTTCACCGCGGTTGTCCATTCTTTCCAAGCGGTGTCCGAGCGCGGTTCCGCTGGCAATAACTTCATCGCTTGATCGATGAAATCGCCATCTTCCGCATCGACAACAGGTTCCACCCCATCGCGGCATAGCGCCCACAATGCGGCTATGTCAGCGCGGGTTTCGATGTTTTCGCGCGCCATTGCCCAAAACGGTGCAGCCAAATCACCCGGAACTTCAAGCGCTTCCAGATCAGCCTGAACCGACGAAATGCCCATTGAATGCAATACCTTGGCCGACAGTGGTCCAAGGTCAGCTACATCAAATTTAGTCGGTGCGGAACCAAAACTGGAAAGATCAAACCCGTCAATAAGATCAGCCAAGTGTTGTTGTAGTTCCAAGGGCTGCGAGGATCCGAGACGCGCCATGTGAGACAACAACGCCATCGGCTCAACCCCCTGTTCGCGAAGGTCTTTCAGTGCCAGTGTACCAAGGCGTTTAGACAATCCTTCACCCTGTGGGCCGGTCAACAGCGAGTGATGCGCGAAAGCCGGAACTGTCCCAACCAACGCCTCGATAATCTGGATTTGTGTTGCGGTATTTGTTACGTGATCAGACCCCCGAACAACGTTCGTAATTCCGAAGTCCACATCGTCACAAACAGACGCCAGCGTATACAAAAACTGCCCGTCGCCACGGATCAAAACCGGGTCTGAAACACTGGCAGCATCAATGGATAAATCACCTAAAATTCCGTCATTCCACTCGATCCGTTCTTGGTCCAGCTTGAACCGCCAATGACCGGAACGCTCGGCCCGCAAAGCATCCCGTTCGGCATCGGTAAGCGTCAACGCAGACCGATCGTAAACCGGAGGTTTGCGCATGTTTAATTGCTTCTTACGCTTCAGGTCCAACTCGGTAGGTGTTTCAAAACACTCGTAAAATCGCCCTGATGCGCGCAATTCATCAGCGGCCTCATTGTAGCGGTCCAGTCGTGAAGACTGCGTTTCAACACGGTCCCACATCAAGCCCAACCAATCCATGTCACGCTTGATTTGGTCAGCAAATTCAACTGTAGAACGCGTCGGGTCTGTGTCATCCAGTCGTAAAATGAAGGTGCCGCCCGACTTGCGGGCAATCACCCAGTTGAACAAGGCGGTGCGCAAATTTCCGACGTGCAAAAATCCGGTGGGCGAGGGGGCGAAACGGGTAGTAGTCATGATGGGTCTCTCCAACGGTTGGCAATGGGATAGCGGCGGTCCAGCCAGAATGCGCGTTTGGTCAGGCGCGGTCCTGGGGCCGACTGGAAGCGTTTGTATTCGCTGATATAGAGCAGGTGTTCAACCTTTTTCACGGTATCGCGGTCATATCCGGCGGCAACACATTCGGACACGGCGGCGTCCCCTTCCATCAACATGGTCAGTATACCATCGAGGACATCATAAGGCGGCAAGGAATCTTCGTCTTTTTGATCCTCGCGCAGCTCTGCAGTTGGTGGTTTTTCGATGATATTTACTGGAATTACGGCGCCCTCTGGGCCCTTCATCCAAGTTGCGTAATTTTCGTTACGCCAACGGCAGGTCGCGAAAACGCGGGTTTTGTAAAGGTCTTTGATGGGGTTGTATCCACCCGCCATGTCCCCGTAAATTGTAGCGTAACCTACTGCAACTTCGGACTTATTTCCTGTGGTCAATAGCATTGCCCCGAACTTGTTCGACATCGCCATCAGCAATAAACCGCGAAGACGGGACTGGATGTTTTCTTCGGTTATGTCTGCATCGAAACCTTCGAACAAAGGCGCCAACGTATTCGTGATCGCAGCGCGCCCTTCGGATATCGATATGTTGTCCAAGCGGCATCCTAGTGATGCAGCCACGTCTGCTGCATCATCCAGCGATTCCTGCGAGGTATATTCCGAAGGCATCATCACGCAATGAACGTTTTCCGGTCCCAAAGCATCGGCTGCAATTGTTGCTACAATAGCAGAATCCACTCCGCCGGAGAGTCCGAGGATCACCTTGGAAAATCCGGTTTTCCGCATGTAATCCCGCAGGCCTTCGACCATTGCGCGATATTCCTGTTCTTCCAGCGAGGGATGGTCTGCAAGGTCGCCGTCCAAGGCACGCCAACCGTCCGGCGTTTGCTCGAAATAGACCTCTGTATAAGCTTCGTCGAACAGTGGCATCCGCGCAACCATCTTGCCACCCGGGTTCAATACGAACGACCCACCGTCAAAGATTTGATCATCCTGCCCGCCAACCATGTTGAGGTAAATCAGCGGCAATCCAGTTTCGACCACGCGACTTACCATATGGTTAATACGACGGTCGAATTTACCGCTGTAATAGGGCGAACCATTCGGGACCAATAGTAATTCTGCGCCACTTTCGGCCATGGTTTCGCAGACGTCCTCGTGCCATGCATCTTCGCAAATCGGGGTGCCAACGCGGATCGGACCGAGGCTGAAAGGGCCAGATATCTGCGCTGATTCAAACAATCGCTGTTCGTCAAAAACCTGCGTATTTGGTAAGTGATGCTTGCGCGTGAGAGTGTGTATTTTGCCGTTCTTTAGAACGTAATAGGCATTGTAAACTTTGCCGTCCTCAAGTACCGGCGCACCTATCCCAAGGGCCGGGCCATTCGCACAATCAGCTGCCAAACCCTCCAAAGCATCAGCCACAGAATCCAGAAAAGCGGGTTTGGTCACCAAATCTTGTGTTTGGTAGCCTGTCAAAAACATCTCGGGCAAAGCCACGAGGTCAGCATTTTTCTGTGTGCCTCGTTTATGGGCTTCGACGGCTTTGGCCGCATTGCCTGCAATATCACCTACGGTCGGGTTCAATTGGCAAAGAGATAGACAAAAATTAACCGACATTTAAGCCTCCGGAATGATAGTTAAGGATGGAAGTACTATCTTAATTAGGCAAAGCACAAGCTATTAGGGCAAAAGTTCGCCAACAGTCTGCTCACGTTTGCAAAAAGTCGTTGTCAGAAGACATGGATAACCATAGACTCCGTACAAAATACGGGCCGCGAATTTACGCGGAGCAGTAACTAAGGGAGCCGGGGAGAGTAACTCCGGAAGGGCAGTTTGAAAAAAGTCATTCTTTTCGGTACCGCAATAGTAGTCTTGGCGATGTCGCCCGCCTTATCGCAAGAAGGCAGTGTCCAGATCAAACAGTATGACACTGGCGGTATATACGAGGGTGAATTCCTCGACGGAAAGCAGCACGGGCTGGGAACTTACCGTTTGCCCAATGGCTATGAATACACTGGAGAATGGGTTGCTGGCCGAATCGAAGGTGTGGGTAAAGCCACTTATCCCGATGGCTCGGTTTATGACGGCGCGTTTATTAACGGCCGCCCCGAAGGTCAGGGCAAGATTGTTTTTGCTGATGGCGGCACTTTTGAAGGTAGCTGGGTAGACGGTAAAATTGCGGGCAGTGGTGTTGCGATCTATGCCAACGGCGTGCGTTACGAAGGTCAATTCGAAAATGCGGTGCATCACGGTGTCGGCGTTATGACCAGCGAAAACGGTTACCGTTATGAAGGTGACTGGGTCGAGGGTACGAAACACGGCCAGGGTACGATCACGTATTCTGATGGTGCAATCTACGAAGGCGATATCGTTCGCGGCGTTCGCCAAGGTGCCGGCAGTCTGACGTTGCCCGATGGCTTGGTCTACACTGGTAGCTGGGAAAACGGCCAGATTAACGGCAGTGGTGTCCTGACACAGGCGAACGGCGACCGTTATGAAGGCGATATGGTTAACGGCCAGCGGCAGGGCCAAGGCGTGGCTGCCTATGCATCAGGCGACCGCTATGAAGGCACGTTTGAGGGTGATTTGCGTCACGGCGAAGGTGTTTTCAACGGCGCAGACGGCTATATATACGACGGCGATTGGGTCGAAGGCCGGATCGAGGGGCAAGGTGAAGTTACGTATCCTGACGGATCCATTTACGTAGGTTCTTTCCTGAACGATGTGGCCCACGACGTTGGTATGATCACCTATCCCGATGGCAGCTCTTATGAGGGTAACTGGGTCAACGGAATTATCGAAGGCTCGGGTATCGCAAAATACGGCAACGGTTTGGTTTATGAAGGCGAATTCCTGAACGCCAAAAATCACGGCAGAGGCACAATGGTGTATCAAGACGGCTACCAATACACCGGCGATTGGGAAAACGGCTTGCGCCACGGTGATGGTGTTGCGACATACGCTGATGGCACCCTTTACACCGGCGGTTTCGTAAGCGGGCAACGCGAAGGTACCGGAACAATCACTATGTCTGATGGTTTTGAATACGCAGGTGGCTGGAAAGCTGGCGAGATCGACGGCGACGGTGTGGCGCGCTATCCGAATGGCGACGTTTATGAGGGGCTATTCAGCAAAGGCCAGCGTCAGGGTCGCGGCGTTATGCGTTATGCTAGCGGTGAAGAATATGACGGTTTCTGGGCCAATGGCCAGCGTTCTACCGAGGCTGAAGCGGCTGCAGCGAACAACTGATTTTTAGTTATGCGATTATTAATGGCGCCTTATATGGGCGCCGTTTTTCGTGCAGCTTTGCTAAACGTCGTAGTATTCGCGGTACCATGTAACGAATTTGGCTACGCCTTCATCCACATTGGTTTGCGGGCAATATCCGGTTAGCTGTTTCAACAAAGATGCGTTCGCCCACGTTGCCGGCACATCACCCATTTGCATTTCCATGTTGTTTCGCACGGCCTTCATGCCAAGCGCTGTTTCCATCGCTTCGATAAACGCGCCAAGGCTAACTTTGTCCGAGTTCCCGATATTTACGGTTCTATATGGCCCAACCGGACTAAGACTGTCTCCCTCGGGAATGCTTTCCAGGTTTTCCGGTTCAACGGGGGCCGCGTCAATTAACAACCGAATGCCACGCACCAGATCGGTCACATATGTGAAGTCCCGTGCCATGTTTCCATGGTTGTATACGTCAATCGGGCTGCCTTCCAGCGTGGCTTTGACGAATTTGAATAAGGCCATGTCTGGCCGGCCAAACGGGCCGTACACAGTGAAGAACCGGAACATAGTTGTCGGAATTTTCCACAGATGCGCATAGGAATGCGCCATCCCTTCGGTCGCTTTTTTGGTAGCAGCATAGAGCGTAAGAGGTGTTTCGGTTTTATCGGTTTCTGTAAACGGCATTTCTTCGTTCGCGCCGTAAACGGAGGAGGTGGATGCCATCAGCAGATGGTCCACCCCGAATTCGCGTGTAAGTTCCATTAGATTGAAAGTGCCAACAATATTAGCTTCGACATATGCGCGAGGGTTTTCAAGGCTATACCGGACCCCAGCTTGTGCTGCGAGGTGCACAACAATGTCAGGCTTGGCAGCCATATATGCGTTACGCAAACCTTCGACATCCTCGAGCATGGCTTGGTGCGTTGTGAAGTTTGGGCTTTGCAACAACTTTTGTTGGCGCCGCTGCTTCAGTGTCACATCATAGTAATCGGTCATTCCATCAAAGCCGATTACTTCAAACCCCTCGTCTAGAAGCATTTGACATAAATGGTAACCAATAAAACCGGCAGAACCAGTTACGAAAACCTTACGCATAGTATTAACTTTCTATTGTACCTTTGCCGATGCATGTAAGCGTCAGACCGGCGTCGAAAACTTCTTTGGGGGGGTAAATGTTCCGTAAATCAATGAACACAGAAGTGGTTAACAATTCCTTAATTCGCGATAGGTCCAGTCCGCGAAACGCATTCCATTCGGTGATTATCACCAACGCATCTGCCCCATCCGCCGCCGTGTAAGCATCGTCGACCCAGTCAACACCGTTCAGTAACTTTCGCGCTTCGTCCACACCTTCCGGATCACAGGCCGTTATACTGGCGCCAGCGGCGATCAGTTCAGGAATGATGACAAGGCTCGGCGCGTCACGCATATCATCTGTGTTTGGCTTAAACGTCACACCTAGAACCGCAATGCGTTTACCCTTCACACTGCCACCGCAAGCCATGATGATTTTGTCTGCCATATCGGACTTTCGCGCGTCATTCACTGCGACGACTGTTTCGATAATACGCTGTGGGGCACCGTAACGTTCCCCAGTCTGCACCAATGCTAATGTATCTTTGGGGAAACAACTGCCACCGTAGCCTGGACCTGCGTGCAGGAATTTGCCGCCAATCCGTGTATCAAGCCCAATACCCTTGGCAACCTGCTGGACATCACCGCCTGTTTTTTCGCAAAGATCGGCGATTTCATTGATGAACGTAATTTTCATGGCCAGAAATGCGTTTGCAGCATACTTGATGGTCTCAGCGGTTTCCAGATCAGTTACCATTACGGGTGTTTCGCGGATGTTCAGCGGCCGGTAAATGTTTCGCATCACGTCCTCCGCTTCTGGGGATTCCACACCGACGACCACACGGTCAGGGCGCATGAAATCTTCGATTGCGGAACCTTCGCGCAGGAATTCGGGATTGGAGACAATTTCAAACGCAGCCGAGGGACTGCAGGAGTTAATGATCCGCTTAATCTCGCGGTTGGTGCCTACCGGAACCGTGGATTTTGTTATGATGACTGTATCGGTTGAAAGTTTCTCGCCCAGTTCACGTGCGGTGTCGTATACGTATGTCAAATCGGCGAAGCCGTCGCCGCGACGTGCGGGTGTGCCTACAGCAATGAATATAGCGTCAGCATCGACAATCGAAGATGCTAGGCTGTCTGAAAACTCCAACCGTCCTTCACTGATATTCCGTTCGAGTAGTATATCGAGGCCAGGTTCAAAAATAGGCACCTCGCCCGATCGCAACTTGGCCAGCTTTGTCTGATCTTTTTCAACACAAATAACCTGATGTCCAAAGTCCGAAAAGCAAACGCCAGATACTAATCCAACGTAGCCTGCGCCGATCATTACAATTTTCACGAAATGCTCCTGATTTATCTACTTGCTTGCTGTTCTATGGCATAGAAACAGAAAAGGGTTAACGGATCATTCGGTTATTGAATTTGTTGCCGTAATATTTTGACATTCAGCTAGTTGTGATCCAAAACCCTCAGGAGCGTCAATTTGACTCCGTAACTGTTAGTTTAATTGCTTTGCAACGCTCTGGCTTCGAAAGCCTTTAACGAGGTATGAGTCGCTGAACCATAACTTGTCGCATCGTCCCTCAGAGCGGGGAAAAGCTCCAGCACCTCATCGCGAGAATCCCCAGACAGTGATTTCATCGCCATGTCGCCCGGGTGAAAGCTTTCGGTTGGAAGGCCCTCGGAGAATATCGTTTGATGGGATTCAAAAAGGATATGGTAGTATTCGAATTCGTTTAGATCGGTGGCTACACGGATGTCACTGTCATTGACCAAATGTTTTGCGGCGACCAGTACTTCGGAGGCCCCAAACATTAGTTCGGCCCGCCAGTCACTGATCAGGACGCGATGTTGTGGTGACACCAAAAGATCACGTTTTGGCAAACCACCACCCAGTGCATTGGCCTTGATCCGGATCGGCAAAAGATGTTTGGCTGTGTTGCCACACATGTCTCTGTTTCCAATCCATGAAATCGTTTGAGGGCCATTGTCACGAGTCAATACCAAGTCGCCGATTTTTAGATCCTCTACCGCTACATCATTCTGGGTTGTTGTAATTAGTGCTCCGCGGACAAAACAAAAAGATGTGTAGTGATAGGGGTCTGGCTCTGTGCCATTATTTGTACTTGAGTTAGGTGACCACGCGGGATCAGTGCTGATTCCATACAACCCTTCGGCTCCGCCAACCCCGGATACGAGCGTCAATTCTATAACATCAAAGTCGGTGGTTGAACCGATCATGTCGCCGAAACCAATGTAAGTGGTTGAGTAGACAGAGCCATCAATAGTGATCAAAACAGATTCATTTGGATCTGGCACATTGTTGTTGCCAAAATCGACAGTAACAGTCGCGCCAGTATCTGCCGGATCAAAGCTGTACAACCAGGTTTGCCCGCCACCATTTTGGGTTACGCTAAGTAAAGAGAAAAAGTTATATGTTGCGTCGGCCATCTCGAATTTCCGTAGTGCGATAATATGTAAAACAAAACTATCTTGAATGATCTATATTATTTCTTTCAATTATTTGAAAGTACATATTGGGATATGAGTCTGTTTGCGAGAAAGATTTGTACAGTGATCCTGATTCGGGTCATTTCTGTGCGGTATTTATCTGGCAATTCGATCGACTACCTTTTAATATTCGATCAAGCTATCAGGCGGAAATTTAATGACCGAGTCAACATCTACAACTTACCAAGTTCTAGCCCGCAAATATCGTCCCGAGACCTTTACGGATCTTATCGGTCAAGACGCCATGGTACGGACGTTGAAAAACGCGTTTGAGGCTGATCGTATTGCGCATGCGTTCATCATGACAGGTATTCGTGGGACAGGTAAAACCACCACAGCGAGGATTATCGCTAAGGGTTTGAACTGCGTTGGGCCGGATGGCAATGGCGGCCCGACTATCGAACCTTGCGGGGTTTGTGACCAGTGTGTTTCGATCCGCGAGGGACGGCACGTTGATGTGATGGAAATGGACGCCGCCTCGCGTACGGGCGTCGGGGACATCCGCGAAATTATCGAGAGTGTGCATTATCGCGCGGCCTCTGCCCGCTATAAAGTGTACATCATCGACGAGGTGCACATGTTGTCCACGTCGGCCTTCAACGCGCTGTTGAAGACGCTGGAGGAACCGCCCGCGCATGTGAAGTTCATCTTTGCCACAACAGAAATCCGTAAGGTTCCGGTGACGGTGCTTTCGCGGTGTCAGCGCTTTGATCTGCGTCGGATAGAGCCGGAAGTGATGATCAGTCATTTGCGCGAATTGGCCGACAAGGAAAACGCAAAGATCACTGATGATGCTTTGGCGTTAATAACTCGCGCGTCTGAAGGATCAGTTCGGGATGCGCAATCTTTGCTGGATCAGGCGATCGCACATGGGGCGGGGGAAACTTCGGCTGACCAAATACGTTCGATGCTTGGATTGGCGGACCGTGGACGCGTGCTGGATTTGTTCGATATGATTATGCGCGGCGATGCGGCGGGGGCATTGAACGAGATATCCTCGCAGTATGCCGATGGCGCTGACCCAGTTGCCGTTTTACGTGATCTTGCGGAGGTGACCCATTGGGTAAGCGTAGTGCAAATCTCGCCCGAAGCGGCTGAAGATCCGACCGTTAACCCTGATGAGCGCGCGCGTGGTCTGACAATGGCCGAAGGTTTACCGATGCGGGCACTGACCCGTATGTGGCAGATGCTTTTGAAGGCGTTGGAGGAAGTTTCCGTTGCCCCGAATGCGATGATGTCCGCGGAGATGTCGATTATTCGCCTAACGCACGTAGCCGATATGCCTAGCCCCGAGGATTTGGTGCGCAAGCTGCAAGACGCCGCCAAACCCCCAACAGGTGGCGGGAGTGGGCGTGTGACGGGTGGTGGTGGCAACGGTGCGACAGCTGTTTCCGGTGGTGCGACCCGTTCCGTGACCCAAAGCGGTGCAACAACCATGCTGGCGGCGGAACCGAATTTGGATGCGCTGGCGCGGTATGCTCGGTTCGAAGATGTGGTACAACTTATCCGCACACGCCGCGATATGAAGCTGCTGGTCGAGGTTGAAAACTATGTACGGCTGGTTAAATACAGTCCGGGCCGCATTGAGTTCGAGCCAACGGACAGGGCGCCAACCAAGCTGGCCTCGCAACTGGCATCGCGGCTGCAAAACTGGACGGGTGTACGCTGGGTAATCACGGTTGCCAATACTGGCGGCGGGAAAACCATTGGCGAGGTGAAGGATGCGCATCGCAATGATATGCATACGCAAGCTTTGGCGCATCCGTTGGTGCAATCGGTGTTGGTTGCCTTTCCGGGGGCCGAGATAAAAGATGTGCGTGGCAATGAGTTCGATGGGTCGAGCAACGAAGATATCGTGCCGATTGATCCAGATGATGTAGACGATTTAGATGATAACTGGGATCCTCTCGATCCCTTTGGTGAGGATTAAAAAATGCTTAAAGGTTTAGGCGGACTTGGCGATATGGCCAAGATAATGAAGCAAGCGCAGGAAATGCAGGGCAAGATTGCCGATGCGCAGGCAGCATTGGAAAACATCGAGGTTACCGGTGAATCCGGCGCTGGTATGGTGACGTGCACGGCCAATGCCAAGGGCGAATTGAAGGGGTTGAATATCGACCCGTCTTTGTTCAACGCCGATGATAAAGAAGTGGTTGAGGACTTAATCCTCGCTGCTATCAAAGACGTGCAGGCCAAAGCTGGAGAGGCGATGCAAAACGGAATGGCCGAGGCCACCGCTGGAATGAAACTGCCCGAGGGCATGAATTTTCCGGGCATGTAAATGCCTGATAGCGCAGGTAAAGAGATTGACCAACTGATCGGGCTGATGGCGAAATTGCCCGGCCTCGGCCCGCGTTCAGCGCGGCGTGCGGTGTTGCAATTAATCAAGAAGCGAACATTACTGTTGGAGCCATTGGCGCGTTCCATGGCTGAAGTTGCGGCTACTGCGCGGGAATGTCTGACTTGCGGCAATGTTGGAACTTCCGACACCTGTAGCATCTGCGCGAGTCCGAAACGCGATCCGAATGTCATTTGTGTGGTCAGCGATGTCGCTGATCTTTGGGCGATGGAGCGGTCCTCGGCTTTTCAGGGGCGATATCATGTTTTGGGTGGTGTTTTGTCGGCGCTCGATGGTGTTGGTCCGGAGGATTTGCGCATTCCCCGATTGGTGCGTCGGGTTGAAGAAGGTAACGTGACGGAGGTCGTGCTAGCCCTTAGCGCCACGATCGACGGCCAAACCACAGCACATTACATTGCGGACCAACTGGATGGCACTGGTGCAAGCGTGACTTCGCTTGCACAGGGCGTTCCGATTGGCGGAGAGTTGGACTATCTCGACGACGGCACCATTACGGCTGCTTTGCGGGCGCGGAAGACTTTCTAGCCTCTTGCCGGCGTAGTTTAGCCTCGCGTAGCGCGATATAAAGCGTGGCGGAGACAATCAGGGACGCACCGATCACAGTTGGCGTGTCTGGCAGCTCGTCGAACATCAAATACCCTGCGATCGAAATCAACACGAGCCGTAGGTAAGCGACCGGTGCGAGGATGGCGGATTCACCGTAACGGTAAGCCTCAATATCGGCATACCCGCGCACTGCGCTGGCGATTACCACGACCGAAAGAGCGATCCAGATTATGCCCCAAGTAGGAATGTAGAACACGGGTGCCGCTAATGGGATCGTAATCAGTGCCGTTATGACAACAGAGCTGAAGTACGTCGCCAGCGGCCCGTCTGCGGATGCCAGTTGGCGGGATAATGTTAGCGCTAGTGCGAAAAGCAAGGAACTGCCAATGGCGGTTAACATCGCAGGATGAAACTCGGAAAAGCCGGGGCGCAGGACGATTACAGCCCCGATGAACCCTGCCGCAACCGCAGCCCAACGGCGTGGGCCTACGTGTTCAGAATGTAGAACGCTGGAAAATATTGTCGCGAATATCGGCCCCATAAAAAACAGAACGGTCGCTGTAGCGATCGGGATGTGCGCTATCGTATAGAATCCTAGGTGGGTCGAGAACGCGATTAGGCTTCCGCGAAACAAGTGTAGCCATGGCAGCGAGAATCGCATTTGCCCGCGCAGTCTGGCAAACATACCAACAGCGATCAGGATGAAAACCGTTGTGATAGCAGCGCGGAAAAGCACGATCATCCGGCTGTCGACTGTAAGCGAGGCTTGACGCACACCGATTGTCATTGCGCTGGCTCCGATGACTGAAATCAGCATCCAGATTATAGCTTTGACGTTGTTCTTTTCGGCAGCAGGCGGAACGGGCGTTGCGGTCGGGCTGCTATCGGGTAGCACTGTTGGCGGAGGTACGGATGACATTTGGAAACCTTTCGGTGCAGCGTTCACCGAAATCTGCCGCTAGGTCAAGTCGATGTGTGTTCCACGCGGCGTCAAATTGATGAATAACGTTGATGCATCTGTTTTTGTTTCGCGATATGTCCATGGGTGTAACGAATGGAGACCCCTAAATGAGTGCACGAGCATGGCAACGAATGTTATCTGGGCGGCGGCTGGACTTGCTGGATCCTTCGCCGTTGGATATCGAGATTGAAGACATCGCGCATGGCCTCGCTTTTGTTGCTCGTTGGAACGGGCAAACATTCGGGGAGTTTCCATATTCAGTCGCGGAGCACTCGCTGTTGGTGGAACGGGTTTACGCCGAAATCACCCCCAATGCCCCGATCAAATGGCGCTTGGCAGCGTTGTTGCATGATGCACCGGAATACGTGATCGGCGATATGATTTCCCCCGTGAAAGCCGCTGTCGGGCCGGGCTACAAAGCCATGGACGCGCGCTTAATGAGCGCAGTACATTTGCGATTTGGCGTACCTGCCGAAATTCCCAAAGCCGTGAAAACGCAGATCAAGCGCGCTGACCGGATTTCGGCCTGGTTAGAGGCGATCCAGATTGCGGGCTTCTCGGAAACCGAAGCGAATAAGCTCTTCGGTATTCCTAAACCCGAAGCTTTGCAAAAGACACTTTTGGCTTTGCGCCCACCAATGGAAGTTAAAGCGGATTTTCTGGCGCGACATGCCGTCCTGATGAAACAGAACGAAACGGGTTGATCCCGCAGGCTTTCGCCCCCAAATAAGGGGCAACACAGATATACTCGGAGAGAGATGATGGAATTGAATACAGCAACCGACCTGATCAAGGACACAGATGAAGCGGGCTTTATGGCTGACGTGGTTGAGGCCTCTAAGGAAACACCGGTTATTGTGGATTTCTGGGCGCCATGGTGTGGCCCTTGTAAAACGCTTGGCCCTGCGCTTGAAGCAGAGGTGATGGCCGCTGGTGGTGACGTGAAAATGGTTAAGATCAACGTCGATGAAAACCAGCAGATTGCGCAAGAAATGCAGGTTAAGTCGATCCCGTCCGTTTATGCATTCGTGGATGGTAAGCCGGTTGACGGTTTCATGGGTGCACAGCCCCCGTCGGAATTGAAGGCATTCGTGCAACGT
The DNA here is from genome assembly GCA_002162875.1 of Rhodobacterales bacterium 52_120_T64. GTDB lineage: Bacteria > Pseudomonadota > Alphaproteobacteria > Rhodobacterales > Rhodobacteraceae > NORP23. The sequence goes on from MABA01000008.1 coordinate 314,516, forward strand.
GTTGCTGCGCAAGGAAGTGGCGGCATGGGCCAAGCTTTAGAGATGGCTGAACAGATGCTGGAAGACGGTGATCTGTCTGATGCCATCGAGACGTTCTCGGCTATTCTGGGTGAAGAAGACGATAACCTGACGGCCGTTTCGGGCCTTATTCGTGCGTATTTGGCCAGCGATGATTTGGATAAAGCCAAAGAGGTTATCGCCCAAATTCCTGAAGACAAGAAACTTGATCCGGCGTTGGCTTCGGCTGTAGCACAAGTCGAACTGGCGGATGCCGCATCTGATCTTGGTGAAACCGCCGAATTCCGCACGGCGTTAGAAGCCGACGCTGACAACCACCAAGCGCGACTGGATTTGGCAACGGCATTGGCTGCCGCTGGCGATGCAGGTCCTGCGATTGACGAATTGCTGGAAGCTTTCCGTCGTGATCGCGAATGGAATGATGGTGCTGCGAAAACGCAGTTGTTTACGTTGTTCGATTCGCTTGGGCCGAAGGATGAAGACGCACAAAAGGGTCGTCGCAAACTTGCCTCGATGATTTTGGTGTAGAATGAGTGAACCCGCCCCTCATACCGTCGATCGCAAAATGCTGGAGACACTCGTCTGCCCGATAACCCGCAATACGCTGGTGTATAATCGGGAAGCGCAGGAACTGATCTCGAAGGCCGCCGGTTTGGCCTTCCCGATCCGGAACGGTATTCCGGTGATGCTGGTCGACGAGGCGCGGCAGCTAGACGATTAACGGATTTCGGATCGTAACGCATCCATAAGTCTGGTTAGTGACTTAATCGAAAATTCGTTGATCAGTTGGCCATTGTCGCCAAATGCGCTGCCCGCAGCGGCGATCATGACTTCTGGTCCTTGTAGGATGCGCGGGTTAAAAGGTGTCATGCAATTGCGTAACGAAAATTGCGTTCTAGCGCCGCCCGACCGACCAGCCGCAGCCGACATGATAGCAACAGGCTTGCCTTCCCAGGGTTTTGGTTTGCCACGAGATAGCCAATCGAGTGCATTTTTAAGAACGCCGGAAATGTTGCCGTTGTATTCGGGTGTGGAGATTATGACAGCATCTGCCTTGATTATTTGTTCACGCAAGACGTCCACGATCTGCGGGATTCCATCACTGTCCTCGACATCACCGTCATATAGCGGAAACCGGATGTCGGCCATTGTGAACGCATCCGGTGCGAATAGGCGGGCGGCCTCGTGCAATAAGGCTGTGTTACGCGATTCTTTGCGAAGTGAACCTGAAATGCCTAGAAGTGAAGTCATAGATATTTTCCCGAATTGTTACGGCGCAATTTATGGATGGTTTTCCAAATCACAAGAGGGAACACCAAAATGTACGATATATTGTGGATAAGTCGCTCTATATGGGTAGATATTGGGGTTTACGGTTGACTCGAAAGGGTTGTGCCGGAATCCTATTCTATTAGGCAGAATCATTTAATCTAGGCATTCCGTGCAATTTGCAAAACTCAGATTATTAGGCTTCAAAAGCTTCGTCGACCCGACTGAACTGGTGATTTCACCGGGGCTGACGGGTGTTGTCGGACCGAACGGTTGCGGTAAGTCGAATCTGCTGGAAGCCTTGCGCTGGGTCATGGGGGAGAACCGCGCCAAAGCGATGCGCGGCGGCGGGATGGAGGATGTGATCTTCGCAGGCGCATCTTCGCGGCCCGCAAGGAATTACGCCGAGGTAACGCTGACACTGGACAATACCGAGCGTCTGGCACCTGCATCTTTCAACGATCAGGACAAGCTTGAAGTTGTGCGGCGGATCACTCGCGATGCAGGGTCGGCCTATAAAACCAACGGTAAGGAATCGCGCGCACGGGATGTGCAGATGTTGTTTGCGGACGCGTCGACCGGTGCGCATTCGCCCTCTTTAGTGCGGCAAGGCCAGATTTCGGAGTTGATTAACGCCAAACCCAAAGCACGTCGTCGCGTGTTGGAAGAGGCAGCGGGGATTTCCGGCCTTTACCAACGTCGCCATGAAGCCGAGTTGAAGCTGAACGCAACAGAGACGAATCTCGCGCGGATCGAGGACGTTCTTGAACAGCTGGACTCCCAGATTAAATCTCTAGCCCGCCAAGCGCGACAAGCCGCGCGATATCGCGAGATTGCTGGCGAATTGCGTCGGGCGGAGGGGCTGTTGTTGTATCGTCGTTGGCGGGAGGCTGATGTTGAACGTCAAGCAACCTCGGATGCTTTGACTGCCGCAACAAAGGGCGCAGCTTCGGCGCAGGGTGAGGCTGCCTCGCAAGCGAAAGTCAGGGCTGAAGCCGAAAGTAGAGTGCCACCCTTGCGCGAGGAAGAGGCAATTGCTGGCGCGGTTTTGCAGCGATTGTTGGTAGAGCGGGATTCACTGAACGCGCAAGAACAGCGAGCGCGGCAAGCGATCGAGGATTTGCAGACGCGGATAGCCCAACTTGGTCGCGATATGGAACGCGAAAAGGGTCTGAACCACGACGCGGGCGAAACCATAGAACGGTTGGACTGGGAAAAAGCAGCACTTGCGAAGGCGCACGAAGGGCATGATGCGAAGCTCGACGATGCGAGGGAAGCTGCGCGGGAAGCAGGCACGGTACTTCAGGAGCAGGAATCCGAACTGGATAAGCTGACCGAGGATGCAGCGCGATTGGCTGCGCGGCATCAAGCGGCCCGGCGACGTTTGGAAGAAGCTGGCGGGACCGTTACGAAACTGGCAGCGGAAATAGAAAATGCCCGAGCGGTGGCTGCAAAGCACGAAGCTGAACTCGGGTCGGCGAGCGAACGGCTTGAAGCGGCTCTGACTGCACAAGACGATGCAATCGGCGCAGCGAAGACAGCTGAAAAAGCTTTGACCAAAGCGGAAGTGGATCGTGCAGAGGCGCAGACACGCGATTCTGAAACGCGAGCCAGCTTGTCTGAAGCTGATGGTGAGGCAAGCGCACTGCGAGCCGAGGTTTCAGCTTTGACACGTCTGATCGAGCGAGATCAAGGTGACGGAAAACAATTGTTGGACAGCGTACGCGCCGATAAGGGTTTTGAGGCAGCGCTTGGTGCGGCCTTGGCGGATGATTTGAAGGCGCCCGAGGTCGGACCAGAAGGCGTATCTGGTTGGGCGAGTTTGCCGGATTATGATGTTGCCGCGACAATGCCCACAGGGGCATCGCCACTGGCAGATCATGTGCAAGCACCGGATGTATTGGCGCGCCGTTTGTCTGCAATCGGTTTGGTGGCACGGGATCAAGGTGCGGGACTGCAATCTTCGCTAAAACCTGGGCAACGCCTAGTTTCACGCGAAGGGGATTTGTGGCGTTGGGATGGGTATCGAGCTGGAGCGGATGACGCCCCGTCTGAAGCGGCATTGCGATTGCAACAGGTGAACCGTTTGGCCGATTTGTCGGAAGCATTTGCGAGTGCCGAGGCGTTGGCAGACACGGCGCGGCAGGCGCACCAAGCCGCGCGTTCAAATCTTGAGAATGCCCAAGAAGCGGATCAAAACGCGCGGCGGTCGCGTAAAGATGCCGATGAAGCGGTTAATAATTCTGCAAGGCGCTTGTCACGTGCCGAGGCCGAGTTGGACATGCTGAAAGGCAAGTTGGAAACCTTGCGGATGGCGGTTTCGCGACGCGAGGAAGAAGCGTCTGACGCGCGCGACGCTTTGCGCGAGGCGGAACGGGGGATCGATGATCTGGGCGATCTGGATGCTGCTCGCGATGCCGTTGAGGGTCGCAAAGTTGCCGTTGAAGGCGCGCGGATGGCCATGCTGACACGACGGTCATTATCGGATGAATTACGTCGTGAAGGCGAGGCGCGAGTGCGCCGGCAGCAGGAAATCACCAAAGAAGTCAGCAATTGGCGGCTGCGGCTGGAAAATGCCGAGAAGCGGATTGGAGAGTTGGAAGCGCGCAAAGCCGAAAGCGAAGCCGACTTGGGAGCAGCAACGACCGCCCCCGAGGAGCTTTTGGCGAAACGCGAGGCCTTGGCACATTCTATGGATCAGGCCGAAGATCGTCGCAACTCTGCAGCAGATGCTTTGGCCGTTGGAGAAACTGCGATGCGCGATGCAGAAGAAAGCGAACGCCGTGCCGAACGCGCCGCCTCGGAAGCGCGAGAGACGCGCGCGCGAAGCGAAGCTTTGGCCGAGGCAGCGTTGTTCCGAGTGGACGCAACCGCAGACCGTATTCGCGAAGAAATGGATCTGGAACCAGCCGCGCTGCTGGAAACGCTGGAGGCTGATCCAGACAAAATGCCATCCTCCGAAATGATTGAAAACGATGTTAACCGCCTGAAACGGCAACGTGAAGCATTGGGCGCGGTGAACCTTCGGGCAGAAGAAGACGCGCGCGAGGTTCAGGAAGAATTCGACAATCTAAACGGTGAGAAGAACGATCTTGAAGCGGCGGTGAAGAAACTTCGCCAGGGGATTTCGAACCTCAATCAAGAAGGGCGACAACGTCTTTTAGATGCGTTTGAAGAAGTTAACAAAAACTTCTCTAAGTTATTCAAACATCTGTTCGGTGGCGGCGATGCTAACCTTGTGCTGGTCGAAAGTGATGACCCGCTTGAAGCCGGGCTGGAGTTGATGTGTCAGCCACCGGGTAAGAAGCTTTCAACGCTTTCATTGTTGTCGGGAGGGGAGCAGACATTGACCGCCCTGTCGTTGATCTTTGCGGTGTTCCTCGCCAATCCCAGCCCGATTTGTGTGCTGGACGAAGTGGACGCCCCGCTGGATGACGCCAATGTTACGCGATTTTGTGATCTGCTGGATGAAATGACCAAGCAAACTGACACGCGCTTCCTGATCATCACGCACCACGCTGTGACGATGGCACGGATGGATCGGTTATACGGCGTGACGATGGCAGAGCAGGGTGTTTCGCAATTGGTCAGCGTGGACCTGCGACAGGCTGAGGAAATTATCGAAGGGTAAAACGAAAACGGCCTCCGTTAGGAGGCCGATGTAGTATTAATCTGTCGTTTTTCTTAACGGGCGCGGCGGTCTCGGCGGCTGCTCATTGGTTGGAAGGCAACGGCGACGTGGGTTTCACAGTAGGGTTTGCCAGCCTGAACCGGATGACCGCAGAACCAGAAATCATCCGTCGCTGGGTCGCCGATCGGCCATTTGCATGTTCGTTCGGTCAACTGCATCAGGTTCAGCTTTTTAGCCTGACCTTCGATTTCAACAACCTTTGCCAGCGCTTCGGCGCTTACTTCGGATGCTGAAGGTTGTGGTGGCAGTGGCTGACCAGCCGTGATGATCGGGCGCTTGCGCGGTATATCACGGGCCGTTGGAATCTCGGTTGTGGATTTCGGGTTGGCTACGCGCACAGGTTCCTTGGGCTTAGGCTTGGCCTTGGGCGCTTCTTTGACGACCTTTGGCGCAGCTTTCGCTTTGGTAGTCGTCGTGGTACGGTTGGACAATCCAAGGCGATGCACCTTGCCGATCACGGCGTTACGGGTAACACCGCCGAGCTCTTTAGCAATCTGGCTTGCCGAATTCCCTTCGCCCCACATTTTGGTGAGGGTTGCAACGCGTTCATCTGTCCAGGACATCTTGCCCCTCCGTCTAATAGTGAATTGCCATATCAGGCACCCCGTGCAAACTGTCATAAGCTATGGGGATAAATGTCTGCCCTCTATTGTAACCCTTGTGGCGGCGGATACAAGGGGCGACCTACTTGTGGGCGCTTAGACGATCCAGTCGCAAGCGATGTCGAACATCTGTAAGGCGGTAAACGGAACCAAGCACGGCCATAAGTACGCCTAGCCCCGTTGATCCACCTATCAAAAACATAACCAAAAGTTGATATTTCACCGCCTCGGTCGGGTCTACACCCGACAGAATTTGCCCTGTCATCATGCCTGGCAATGATACGATGCCTGTGGCAGCCATCGAATTGATGATAGGCATGAAACCGGTGCGAAGGGCGCGACGCGTGAATGGTCGCATAGCCTCCCATTTTGTTCGCCCCAATAGAAGTTGCGCTTCAATCGCGGAGCGCTCACGATTGGCAGCGGTGTTTAAGGTATCCAGCGACAACGATATCCCGGTCATGGAATTTCCGAGAATCATACCGAATAAGGGCAGAGCGAAACGGGGTGTCCACCATGGATTCGGCTGAATTTGCGTGGTTAGGGCGATGACCGTGATTGTTACACCCGAAAATATCATCGCGCCGGTACCAAGGCTGAATCCCCAAAGCCCCGAGAGTTTGCGTTCTTGTCTTGCCCAAACCTCGCGACCAGCTAGAAAAATCATTGCGACAGCGACAAGGGCAGTTAGCAGAGGTGACACAACGGCGAATAGGCTTTTGAGCAGTAAGCCAACCAACAAAAGCTGCACGATCATGCGCGCGGAGGCGATGGCCAGCTTTCGTTCTAACCCCAGTTTCAACCACAGAGATAGCGCGCCGTTCAGGACCAGAAAACTGGAGGCGAAGACTAAATCCAGATAGGTTAACGAAACATAATCGCTCATACCGCCACCTGTCCGTTTTCAATCCGCATGGTTTTGCATCCCATTCTGGCGGGTTGGTCAGGGTCGTGTGTGACGAGAAGTATCGTGATCCCTTCTTCCATCAAGCCGCGCAACAAGGCTTCGACCATTAACCTTGTATCTGCATCAAGAGCCGCTGTTGGTTCGTCCAACAACAACACTTTCGGCAATTTCTCAAGGCAACGCAGTAGGCCAAGCCGGTGACGCTCGCCGCTCGATAATCGCGAAACATCCCAGTTCATGGCGTCACGGGACAGGCCAATGTCGGGCAGGTGTTCAGCTATTCCGATCGGATTAACAAAGTGGTCACCAACTTTATCCAACCACCAACCGGTTTCAGACGGCAGCAAGGCGACGTGTTTGCGCCAATCCGTGGCGGCAGTTTCCGAACGGGTCAACTGTGCTGTGCTGACTTCGCCCGTGTTTGGATCCAGATCCACAATTGCACGCAACAACAAGGATTTCCCAGCACCAGAGGGGCCGGTGATAGCAAGGCATTCGCTATCACCAACCGTAAAGCTGACTGGACCAAGCCCTGATCGCTGAAGCAATTGCACATTTATCATTGCACACGCCGTCTTTCGCTCCATGCCATTAGCAATGCGCCGAGGATGATAATTCCGGCACCAACGCTGCTGAGGGCGGATGGGATCGCATTGAAGATCGCATAATCGTAAATGGCGGCGAAGATCAGCGTGGCGTAAAATAGAGGTGCTACAAAACTGGCGTCCCCACGACGGATAGCGGTTAGGAACAATGATTGCGCCGAAACCATCAGCAAGCCGATACCAACAAGCGCCAACCATTGCATCGGCGTTGGCCAAATCCAGACAAACAAAGCCGCGGTGACGGCGAGAATTGTGCCAAATCCATTCGAGAATAGAAGAATTTGAAGCGTACCTTCGCGGCGGCTTAGCAGTTTGACGATGATAATCTCGGAGGCCAAAATAAGTGCGGATAGCAGGGCGATCAATGCTGCTGGCTGAAACGAAGCGGCGCCTGGACGGATCAATAGAAGCGCACCAACAACCGAAACTGCCGCAGCAGCCCAACGACGCGGTCCGACACTTTCGCCAAGCAGCGGAATCGCCAGGACCATAGCGATGATCGGGTTTAGCATGCTGATGGCGGTTGCGTCGGCCAGCGGGATAAGCGTGGCAGCTGCAAACATGCAGGTCACCCCTAGCGAACCCGCGAACGCCCGGCCGATGTGCAAACGCAGGGCGGGGCGCGTAAATTCGGGCCGAACAATTGCCGTAGTTATTACCAGCGCGATCAGAGCGAAGGCATAGCGTCCGGCGGTGATCTGAAAGGGGTTGAGGGCCGGGCCAAGAACGTCCGTTCCCAGCGACTTTGCGAACAAACTGGTTCCAGCGACCAAAGCACTGGCGGCCAGCATTAGCATCACCGTGAACGCGATCTTATGCGTATTCATAAATTTCGGTCCTGTTGATAAAACGGTGATCAATCTCGTCAGAGTAGATCGGCAATCTCGCAACGTCCAGTCATGCAATACCCCTGATTGACTTAAAGTCAGCTTTCCGGCATGACTTGCAAATGCCCGTCTGCATGAACGCAGGCGGGTGTTTTATTTTGAATAACAAAGGAGACAGACGTGATTAGCCCCGTACTACCGACTTATGCGCGGGCACCGCTTTCATTCGTGAAAGGTCAGGGCCCTTGGCTGGAAACCGAAGATGGAACCCGCTATTTGGACATGGGAGCCGGCATCGCCGTGAATTCCCTTGGTCATGCGAACCCTATCCTCGTTGCTGCGTTGACGGATCAGGCACGACGACTGTGGCACACGTCCAATCTTTACAACATCCCCAATCAGGAGGCTTTGGCCGAACGTTTGGTCGAGCATACCTTTGCTGACACGGTGTTTTTTACCAATTCGGGCACCGAAGCAACAGAGGCTTGCGTTAAGATGGTTCGCAAGTATTTCGACCATATCGGCCAGCCAGAACGGTTCCGTGTGATCACGTTTGATGGCTCGTTCCACGGGCGGACAATGGCGATGATAGCGGCGGCTGGTGGTGAAAAACTGACCAAAGGTTTCGGGCCACTTATGCCCGGTTTTGACCATGTGCCGTTCGGCGATTTGGAGGCGCTGAAGGCTGCGATCGGTCCTGAAACGGCGGCGATCATGTTGGAGCCAGTTCAGGGTGAAGGCGGCATTCGCGTGTTGCCCGAGCAGGATTTGCGCGACGTTCGTGCACTTTGCGACGAGCATGGTTTGTTGTTGGTGATGGATGAAATCCAGTCCGGTGTTGGGCGTACGGGTAAGTTGTTTGCGCATGAATGGGCTGGTGTCACACCCGATATCATGGCTGTGGCCAAGGGTATCGGCGGGGGCTTCCCGCTGGGCGCTTGTCTTGCAACAGAACGCGCGGCGGTTGGCATGGTTGCTGGCTCGCACGGTACGACTTATGGTGGTAATCCAATGGCTTGCGCTGTTGGGTGTGCCGTGATGGACGAGGTGACTCGTGACGGTTTTCTTGAAAATGTTAACCGTATTGCGGGGCATTTGCGTCAAGGCTTGGAGGGGTTGGTGGCCTCGCATCCTGACGTGTTCGATAGTGTACGCGGCGAGGGGTTGATGATCGGCCTCAAGTGCAATGCGACCAATATTGATGTAATAAATGCCGGGTATGAGGCGCATCTTTTGACCGTTCCGGCGGCCGATAATGTGATCCGTTTATTGCCGCCATTGAACATCACGATTGAAGAAATCGACGAGGCGTTGCGGCGCCTTGAACAAGCGGCTGTCGCCGTGGAGGGGAACCTATGAACCACTTTCTGGACATCCATAAAACCAGCGCAAATGACCTGCGCGGCATGATCGACCAAGCGCGCGTTATGAAAGACGCGCGCAAGGGTTTGCCCAAGGGTACGCCCGACGCGGATCAGCCTTTGGCGAACCATTTAGTGGCCTTGATATTCGAAAAACCGTCAACAAGAACAAGGGTTTCCTTTGATGTTGGGGTTCGTCAACTGGGTGGGCAGACGTTGGTACTTTCGGGTGCTGACATGCAACTTGGGCACGGTGAAAGTATCGCAGATACGGCGCGGGTCCTAAGCCGTTATGTCGATATGATCATGATCCGCACATTTGACGAAGCCACGCTGCTGGAACTGGCGGAACACGCCACCGTTCCGGTTATCAACGGGCTTACAGACAGAACACATCCATGCCAGATTATGGCCGATGTACTGACGTTTGAAGAACACCACGGGCCGATCAAAGGCAAGAAAGTCGTCTGGACGGGTGACGGAAATAACGTCTGCGCCAGCTTCTTACATGCGGCAGGGCAATTCGGGTTTGACCTAACGTTTGCGGGGCCGGAAAGCCTTGATCCTGAACAAGAATTTGTCGATTTTGCCCGTTCCAAAGGATCGACTGTTACGATCGAGCGGGACGCCGACAAGGCGGTTGAAGGGGCGGATCTGATCGTCGCGGATACATGGGTTTCGATGCATGATGACAAGGCCTCGGCCAAGCACAACCTTTTGCAACCTTATCAGGTGAACGAGCATCTGATGGGGCAGGCCAAGGGCGATGCGCTGTTCATGCATTGCTTGCCCGCCTACCGCGAACAGGAAGCTACGGGGGCAGTTCTGGATGGACCGCAATCGGTGATTTTCGACGAAGCCGAGAACCGTTTGCATGCACAGAAAGCGGTCATGCGATGGTGTCTGGGGAAATAGCCCAAAGGCGTTAACCTTTACGATAATTCACGGGATTTGTGTGTGCACAATGCGTACACAACCCGTGCACAACGCGTATGTACGATTTTGCGCATGGGTTTGTTAACCTTTAACGTTTCGGAATAGATTTAAGCGGCAGTTGATAGCGCTGTTATTCGGTGCGCACGATAACTGTGATCCTCAACCATGGCGGTATATCGAGAGCGCTTGTGGAGTCAGTCCGTGACAAGTTCGTAGTGTTTGATGGTTCGTGACTCGACAAGCTCGGCCTCGGCTGGATCAATGTGCGGAGATTGATAATCTTCGCCGACAAACGCCTTTAATGACCGCAGGTCTTTCCAAACCATAACGAAGCTGAATTCCCTTGGGCTATCTGGTCTTGGTGCGCCGGGTAACACTGACACGATCCCATCGGTTCCCTTCATCAGCGGGATGGCTGTCTCATGAAAAAAATTGCTGAATTCGTTCTCTTTACCCGGCCGAATGACCACTTGAAAAATACGCAGGATCATTTTGATTTCCTTCCTGATCAGTGATTTTGACGAAGAATACTTGGTGTGTGCCAAGCGACACCCTGTCTACACCTACTGTACCACAGGTGGACATCCGTTGGCGTGTGGGGCAACTCCGAGGGCAACATGAGTGGTGCGAAGGCTTGGCGGGGCGGGTGCCGCATCTGCCAGTTTAGAACGGAGGTTGCGCACAGACCGAACATGTTACGAGATTGCCGCTGGTTCTTTGGCTTGGCGTGGGATAATCGGAATTTGGCATCTTTAAGGAGTATCACCAAAACGTGCGTATTGCGATTTATCATACTAACCCGACTGACCAAAATGCTGTGTCGCTTGGCGATCATTATGGCCGCATGTTCGAGGACATGTTGTATCCCCTCATGACGGGTACGACGTTTGCAAGCTTCGATGTGTTGGACGGAGTATTTCCCGACGATCCCACACGTTTCGACGCGGTTATTATCACCGGATCTTCGGCGTTTGTTACGGATGATGCTGAGTGGATAGATACGTTGTTTTCACATATTCGGGATATGGATCGCGCGAAAACCAAGCTGTTTGCGGTTTGTTTCGGGCATCAAGCTGTTGCGATGGCTTTGGGTGGCCGAGTCGAGCATCGTGAAATTGTACTGGGTGCGCCTGAAATTCGTGTGACTTCGCGGAAAGACTGGATGCAGCCCGCGGCGGAATCGTTGCGGCTTTATGGTGGGAACTTTCAGCAAGTGGTTGAGGTGCCGGATACGCTGGAGGTTCTTGCCTCGCATCCGGATTGTCCGGTTGCAATGATGGCAAAGGGAGAGCATCTGATGACAGTGCAATTCCACCCCGAGTTTTCGGCTGAATATATGCATCGGTATGTTGACCAGATTTCAGAGCACATCAGCGATGAGCGCACTGACGAAGCACGGCAAGAATTCGAGGCTGGAGCCGATGGTGCGATATTCGCGAAATGGGCTGCCGGATTTTTAAACGGCAACATTTAAGGCACCGTTGCCGCAAACCCAGTGGAAATGTATCTGGTCCTTCGCGAATGCTTGGGGTAAACGGATTTTAACATCTACAAAGGGTTTCTCATGTCTCGCATTCTTATTACTTCGGCGCTGCCGTATATTAACGGTATCAAACACCTCGGGAATTTGGTGGGCAGCCAGTTACCTGCCGATGCGTATGCGCGGTTTATGCGGGCGCGGGGCAATGATGTAATGTTTATCTGTGCGACGGACGAACACGGTACGCCTGCGGAACTGGCAGCGGCCAAGGCTGGCATTCCAGTGGCAGAGTTTTGTGCGGATATGTGGCAGGTTCAGAAGGATATTGCGGACGGGTTCCGGTTGTCTTTTGATTACTTTGGACGCTCCAGTTCGCAGCGCAACCGTGATTTGACCCAGCATTTGGCTGGGAAGTTGGCGGACAACGGGTTGATCGAAGAAGTTTCCGAGAAACAGGTTTATTCAAACGCTGACGGTCGCTATCTGCCGGATCGGTATATCGAGGGGACCTGTCCGAATTGCGGGTTTGAGAATGCACGTGGCGACCAATGCGAAAATTGCACCAAGCAGTTGAACCCGACGGATTTGATTAACCCTCGGTCCGCGATATCCGGGTCCACGGATCTGGAAGTACGCGAGACAAAGCATTTGTATCTGCGCCAGTCCACTATGCGAGACCGCCTTGATGCTTGGATTGATAGCCAGCAGGGGTGGCCTATTCTGACAACCTCGATTGCCAAGAAATGGTTGCACGATGGCGATGGGCTGCGGGATCGGGGCATTACGCGTGACCTTGACTGGGGTGTTCCGGTCAAGCGGGGCACCGAGGAATGGCCGGGTATGGAAGGCAAAGTCTTCTATGTTTGGTTCGATGCGCCGATCGAATATATCGCCGCGACGGCTGAGTGGGCAGATGCCAACGGTCTGGATGACGCGGCTTGGGAAAGCTGGTGGCGCACCGATAAAGGGGCCGAGGATGTGCATTATGTGCAGTTCATGGGTAAGGATAACGTGCCGTTTCACACGCTGTCGTTTCCAGCAACGTTGATGGGCTCGGATGAGCCTTGGAAGATGGTTGATTTCATCAAGTCGTATAACTGGCTGACCTATGAAGGCGGGAAGTTTTCGACGTCACAAGGGCGCGGAATTTTCATGAATCAAGCGTTGGAGGTCATGCCTTCGGATTACTGGCGCTGGTGGTTGCTGAGCAATGCGCCGGAGAGCTCGGATTCGGACTTCACTTGGGAAAGCTTTCAGGGTGGCGTGAACAAAGATTTGGCCGATGTGCTGGGGAACTTTGTTTCGCGGGTGACGAAATTCTGCCGTTCCAAGTTTGGCGAAGTTGTGCCTGAGGGTGGCGAGTATGGTAAGTTTGAGGAAGCGACTACTGCGACGATTAAGTATCTTCTTGAGGGCGATGAAGAACGCCTAGGATATTTTAAACTAATGGAATCTATCGAGATTCGGAAAGCAGCTCATGTACTTAGAGGAATCTGGGTAGCGGGGAATGAGTATCTACAAATAGCTGCACCGTGGTCTATGTACAAGAAAGATCCTGACGCAGCCGCTGCTACCGTGCGTTATGCGCTGAATCTGATTCGGCTTTACGCGGTGCTGTCAGAACCATTTATTCCTGATGCGTCGGCCAAGATTTTGAAAGCGATGAATGTGACAGATACGAGCTGGCCAGATGATCTGGAGGCAGCAATGGAAGTACTACCCGCGGGCCATGCATTTGAAGTGCCAGAGGTTCTGTTCGCCAAAATCACTGACGATCGGCGCGTGGAACTGGAAGAACAATTTGCGGGGCAGGGATGACACGTACACACACAGCGACATGCCATTGTGGCACAATTAAACTGGCGATAAATTTTCCGAACGATATTACAGGATTAAAGCAGTGCAACTGTTCTATCTGCCGTCGTAAAGGCGCGATTATGGCATTTACGGCCAGCGAGAATCTTGAAGTGGTGTCTGGCGAAGACAAGTTGTCTTTGTATACTTATCACACACATGCAGCGAAGCATTATTTCTGCTCGGTATGCGGGATCTACACGCATAACATTCCGCGCTCGAATCCCAACGTGTTTGGGGTAAATGTCGGGTGCATCGAGGGCATTGATATGAATAATCTCGGAGAAATCGAGCTTATTGATGGAAACAATCACCCTATGGACGCAAAAGCCTGAACAGACGCTTTACAATCTGTTCTGAGTGGCTATTTTCGCCGACTGAAGATGCGGGCGTGGTGGAATAGGTAGACACGCCAGACTTAAAATCTGTTGGCCGTATGGCCGTGGGGGTTCAAGTCCCCCCGCCCGCACCATTCCGAACCATTGATGTCGATGTAATTGATGCCATGCAAAGGTTTCAGAAATTCCGTCCGCCTTAGTACCCACCCAAATTTGGGTGAATTTAACCGGCCGGTTTGGACGCGGAAAGTCATCGTGATGTCGCAAGATTGTTGGGTCTGGGAGCCTGGCAGGGGCACTGCAGCGCGTTAGAAAACTGTAGTATGTCATTGCATGAAACCCACATGAACGCTTAGCTTGTACGATAACTTTCCTATTTATTAGATAGCGCTTTGTCGTTAAACAAACTCTATCACAAAATAACGCAAGCGCGCTGCAGTACGCTACATCTTAACTCCAAGAGACTTTGACACATGCTTGAAAATTCCACGATCCTCATCACCGGTGGTACTGGCTCGTTTGGCAACACATTTGTGCCGATGACGCTGGCCAAATATAATCCCAAGAAAGTCATCATTTTTTCGCGTGATGAAATGAAGCAGTGGGAAATGGCCAAAAAGTTTCAAGGCGACGATCGCGTGCGTTTCTTTATCGGGGATGTCCGCGACAAAGATCGGTTATATCGCGCGCTGGATGGTGTGGATTACGTCGTGCATGCGGCGGCGACCAAAATTGTGCCTACAGCTGAATACAACCCGTTCGAGTGCGTTAAAACCAACATTAACGGTGCGATGAACTTGATTGACGCTTGTATCGACAAGGGTATCAAGCGTGTGGTTGCGCTGTCTACCGACAAGGCGAGCAGCCCGATTAATCTTTACGGGGCGACCAAGCTTGCGTCCGACAAGTTGTTCGTGGCTGGCAACTCCTACGCTGGTGGGCATGACACACGGTTCTCCGTGGTTCGCTATGGGAATGTTATGGGCTCGCGCGGTTCTGTCATTCCGTTTTTCATGTCGATCAAAGGTAAGGGCGCGTTGCCGATTACGGATGATCGCATGACTCGCTTTATGATCACGCTGGAGCAGGGCGTTGACCTTGTTTGGCATGCCTTTGAGGATATGGAAGGTGGCGAGATTTATGTTAAGAAAATTCCGTCAATGAAGGTTACGAATTTGGCCCGTGCCATTTCCCCGGAATCTAAGCAGGAAATCGTGGGCATCCGGCCAGGCGAAAAGCTGCACGAGCAGATGATCGGCGAAGAGGATGCCGCGTTCACCTATGAATATCCTGAACATTACAAAATTCTGCCCTCCATCAACAACTGGGGCACGTCAAAAGAGCGTATCAAAGACGGAAAGCGTGTGCCGGAAGGGTTTTACTATACCAGCGACAATAATTCAGAGTGGATGAGTACCGACGAATTAAACGCCTGGATCGATGCAAACACAGATAGCATCGGGAAAGTTTAAGAATGATCCCATACGGTCGTCAGGAGATCACGCAAAAAGATGTCGAGGCCGTTATCGAGGTCCTGCAATCGGATTTTTTGACACAAGGACCGCAAGTTCCGGCATTCGAGAAAACGTTAGCTAACTATTGCAATGCCCAACATGCGGTCGCGGTAAATAGTGCAACTTCGGCTCTGCATATCGCGTGCCTGGCAATGGACCTTGGAAAGGGCGATTGGCTTTGGACGACCCCGGTTACGTTCGTGGCTACGTCAAATTGTGCGCTTTATTGTGGTGCAAGGGTTGATTTCGTCGATATCGATCCATTTACATATAACTTATGTCCAGCAGCATTGGAACGTAAGTTGATCGATGCAGAAGCGGCAGGAAAATTACCCAAAATCGTCGTGCCAGTCCACTTGTGTGGCGAGCCATGCGATATGGCCGCGATCCACGCGCTCTCCAAGCGGTTCGGATTCAAAATTATCGAGGATGCGTCCCATGCTGTCGGGGGCAGTTATAAGGGCGGTAAGATCGGGGCTTGCCAATACAGTGACATCACCGTTTTCAGTTTTCATCCGGTGAAAATCATCACCACAGCCGAAGGTGGGCTGGCGCTGACAAACGACGCCAATTTGGCCAACCGAATGCAACTTTTTCGAAGCCACGGTATCACGCGTGATACTTCACAGATGACGCATGAAGCGGATGGTGGTTGGTATTACCAGCAGATCGAATTGGGGTACAACTACCGCATGACGGAATTGCAGGCGGCGCTTGGAAATAGCCAATTTGACCGCCTCGATCAATATGTAGCAAAGCGCCATCAGATTTCTGATCGCTATGATACGTTGTTGGATGGGCTGCCGCTTTCGACGCCTGTTCGCGGCGCTGACGGATATTCGGGTTTACATCTTTATGTGATCCGGCTGCATCCTGACCTTGCCGCTACTACGCACGCGCAGGTATTTGATCATTTACGGGCAGCAGGAATCGGAGTGAATTTGCATTACATTCCAATCCACACGCAGCCGTACTATCAAAATATGGGTTTTAAGGTCGGGGACTTTCCCGAGGCGGAAAAATATTATGCCGAGGCAATAAGCCTGCCGATGTACCCTAACCTTAGTCATGCACAGCAAGACGAAGTGGTAAACGCTTTGACGCAGGCATTGACGGAATGAAAATCGCCGTCATTCCAGCCCGTGGTGGCAGCAAACGCATCCCAAGGAAAAACATTAAGCCGTTTTGCGGAAAACCAATGATTGCGTGGTCAATCGAAGCGGCGTTGGCAAGCGGTTGTTTTGAGCGTGTTATCGTTTCAACCGACGATCCGGAAATAGCCGCTATTGCATCACAATACGGCGCCGAAGCGCCGTTCACGCGCCCCGAAAGCTTATCGGATGATCACACAGGCACCACGCCGGTTATTCGTCACGCAACTGATTGGATGTCGAAAAGCGGAGCGCCTGCCACGCATGTATGTTGCATCTACGCGACCGCGCCTTTTGTGCGGCCCATCGATATACAAGACGGGTTTGTGGCGCTTGAGAATGCAGATAGCGATTACGCGTTCAGTGTCACCAGCTATGCGTTTCCGATTCAGCGTGCGGTGAAAATTACGCCCCAAAACCGCGTCGAAATGTTTGAACCAGACCAGTTTCAAACGCGTTCGCAAGATTTAGAGGAAGCGTACCATGACGCGGCGCAATTCTATTGGGGCACTGCGGATGCGTGGTTGGCTGAGCGCCCGATATTTGGTGCTGCGTCCGTTCCTGTTATTCTGCCACGCCACCGCGTTCAGGACATAGACACGCCAGAAGACTGGACCACGGCTGAACTCATGTTCAAAGCAATGGACATCCAAAAATGAAACGGGTTGCCTTTCGTACTGACGCGTCGCTGAAAATTGGTACGGGCCACGTTATGCGCTGCTTAACGTTGGCAAATGCATTGCGACAAGTAGGGGCGGAATGTGCGTTTATCTGTCGCGAGCACGAAGGGAATCTGATTGAATTTATTGCCCAACAAGGGTTCTGCGTCAAAACATTGCCTTTAAGCGCTGCCATCGATGATACACCGTACGCCGATTGGCTGGGGGCTACTTCGCAAGCTGACGCCCGACAGACCATCGAGGCACTTAGCGAGTTCGAACCGGATTGGCTGATCGTTGACCATTATGCGCTTGATGAGCGGTGGGAAAAGGCTATGCGCGCGTATTGCGGCCGGCTGATGGTTATTGATGACCTAGCCGAACGTTCACACGATTGCGACTTGCTGCTGGATCAAAATTTGGGTCGCATCGACACCGATTATGACGGCCTGCTAAATGTTGATTGCAAACGCATGATCGGCCCAAAGTTTGCGCTACTTCGTCCAGAATTTGCGCAACTCCGCCAAGAAAGCCTCGAGAGGCGGCGGGAGCCATGCTTGAAAGAACTGCTGATTACTATGGGCGGTGTCGATCAAAATAACGCAACTGGCGCGGTGTTGGAGGCGCTTAAAGGCTGCCGTCTCGCTGACGATTTACATATAACGGTGGTCATGGGACCACATGCGCCTTGGTTGGAATCCGTTCAACATCTGGCGACGACGATGGCGTGGCCGACCGATGTGAGGACAAATGTCTCGGATATGGCGCAGCTGATGACCAATAGTGATCTGGCGATTGGGGCCGCGGGAAGTACATCATGGGAGCGGTGCTGCTTGGGGTTGCCGTCTGTAACAATGGTATTGGCACAGAACCAAGTAGGTATTGCCAGAGCGATAGAAAATGAAGGCGCCACGTTGATACTGAAAAGTACAGAAAGTTCACAGGTTGCGACAGAACTACTAAAAATACTTGCCGATATTGCTCGCGACTCTAATATTTTGGAAATTATTACTCAGTCGGCCTCAAAAATTACAAACGGCTGTGGGTCTCAACGAGTCGTGAAAAAGATACTGGAAATAAGCATATGAAAATATCTATTCTTTGTAGCTCGCGAACTCACCCCGTGAACACATATCTCGAAAAATGGATTCGCGAATTGGATCCAAAATACACTGTTGACCTCATTAGAACAAAAAATGATTTAACGAATGGGAATATCCTGTTTCTTATATCTTGTGACGAAATAGTCAGCTTGGAGGATCGTGCCCGCTATGACAAAACTTTAGTTATTCACGCCAGCGATTTACCTTTGGGTAGAGGTTGGAGCCCGCATATATGGCAAATTGTTGAAGGCGCGACAGAGATAACGGTCTCTTTGCTTGAAGCGGAGGATGTTGTCGATAGTGGTGACATTTGGAAAAAACTGGCTGTTCATATTCCACTAAATGCTTTGTGGAACGAAATTAATCACGTTATTTTCGAGGCAGAACTGGAATTAATGAGTTTTGCGATTGGGCAATTCGATCTGGTGACACCTCAAACTCAAGAGGCCGCAATTGCCCCAACATATTACAGTCGCCGCACTCCAAAAGACAGTAAATTGGATGCAAACCTTTCAATCCAAGATCAATTCGATCAGATTAGAGTGTGCGATCCAGATAGATACCCAGCCTACTTTGACCTTCGCGGCGAACGATATTTAGTTCGATTGGAAAAAAAGAAATGACACGTACATTTGAAATAGCAGGTCAGAAAATCGGCGGTGCCCATCCTCCGTATGTCATTGCCGAAATCTCTGCCAATCATAACGGCAATATGGAGAATGCGCTTAAGTTGGTTGACGAGGCAAAAGCCGCGGGAGCCAGTGCGGTCAAGATTCAGACATACAGGCCAGACACAATCACCCTTGATAGCAACGATAAGGCATTTCAAATTTCCGGCGGCTTATGGGACGGGCGTACGCTTTACGAATTGTACGAAGAAGCCCACATGCCTTGGGAATGGCACGCTCCGCTGTTTGAGCATGCCCGAAAGGTCGGCATCACAATCTTTAGTTCGCCGTTTGATTCAACGGCAATTGATTTGTTGGAAGATCTGAATGCGCCCGCCTATAAAATCGCCTCTTTCGAGGCCGTTGACCTGCCATTAATCCGTTACGCCGCCAGCACAGGTAAGCCGTTGGTTATTTCTACCGGCATGGCTGACGCTGAAGAAATCGCCGAAGCGATCGAGGCTGCAAGAGAAGGGGGCTGCAAGGAGCTGGCAATTTTGCATTGCGTCAGCGGTTACCCCGCCCCAGCCGAAGATTATAACCTGCGGACAATCCCCGATATGATCGACAGGTTCGGGCTGGTCACGGGACTGTCTGATCACACGTTGGACAACACCACCGCGATAACAAGCGTCGCACTTGGGGCGTCGATCATCGAAAAGCACTTCACACTCGATCGCACCGGCGGCGGCCCCGACGACAGCTTTAGCCTTGAGCCAAAGGAAATGGCGGAGCTTTGCAGTGGCGCCTATACCGCATGGTCCGCACTCGGCAATGTGGACTATGGACGCAAGGCTTCGGAACAGGGAAACATTCAGTTCCGCCGCTCGCTGTATTTTGTCAAAGATCTTCGCGCAGGCGAGGTTATTACCGCAGATGCGGTTAGAAGTGTCCGGCCGGGATACGGCGCGGCGCCAAAACATCTGGATCATGTGATCGGACGGCGGGTGGCTGCTGACACTTCGAAAAACTCTCCTGTAATCCTTGACAACCTATTGTAAATACGCATGACATCTACGTTTCCTACATTTGCAATGCGTATAGCTCTGGTGGCTTATTCTTGGTTAATGGCCATCTTGTTGCCGCTGATCATCATCTATATTTTACACCGTGCCCGGAAAGATAAACGATATAGTGATCATTTGGCCGAACGCTTTGGTCATTACCCGATAACCGCCAAAAACGCGGTTTGGATCCACGCTGTTTCTCTTGGCGAAATGCGGGCGGCTGCTCCACTCGTTCGGGCCTTGATAGATAAGGGCGAGACAATCGTCACCACACATTTCACGCCGGCAGGTCGGGAAGCCGCAAAGTCTATGTTTCCAGACGAGTGTAAATCGGGGAAGCTTATTCCGGTTTGTGTACCATTGGAATTTAACTGGGTTTATAGGCAATTTTTCAAGGCATTTTCCCCCAAATACGGCTTAGTCATGGAGATAGAAATATGGCCGCGCATGATTGCGAGCGCACACCGCTATAAAGTTCCACTACTTCTGTGCAATGGCCACTATCCGCAGCGAAGCTTCAACCGCGATCAGGGGTATCTGCAGTTACGTAGGCAGATCATGACCGGGTTTACCGGGTTGCTGGTCAAATCCACGATAGATGCAGAACGTTTCAAAGCCACGGGTGCACCAAACGTCATAAATACCGGTGAACTACGTTTTGACCAGAAAATTCCCGAGCATCTAACGGTTGCAGCCACTAACTTTTTGACCGCTCAACAGCAGGAACTTCAGGGGCGAACGGTTGTTACGATTGCCAGTGCCGTTGAAGGGGAGGACGACAAATATATCGAAGCCATGCATCGGGTTCGAAAAATATTTGCCGACCGAAAAGAACCAGCACCGTTATTTGTCTACGTGCCGCGCGCACCCGAAAGGTTTGATCGGGTTGCCGAGTTGATAGCGCAAGAAAATTTGGTCGTGCAAAAGCGTTCCACGATATTGGATGATAGGCTTGCCCTTCGCATGGATGCCGATTTTTCCGATGTTGACGTCCTACTCGGAGATTCACTCGGAGAGATGTATTTCTACTTAGCGTTGGCGGAATTGGTTATTGTCGGGGGTAGTTTTATTCCCTCGGGTGCACATAATGTGATCGAACCTTTGGCCTTGCAAAAAACCGTGCTCGTTGGCCCGTTCATTTGGACAATTGCCCATACGGCTGAAACGGCAATTGACGCTAAAGCCCTGATAAAAGTTAATACTATTGAAGAGTTAGGCAAAACCATCGCAACTTTAACTATGCAGAATGGGCACGCAAACCAGGCCGCCGAAGTGTTCTATAACGAGAACAAAGGCGCAGTCGAACGAACGCTTGCAGCAATAGATGAGATCGTTGGCTAAACCCTGAATGCAGAAGTGCGGTGGGCTTTAAGATTGGCCTCAGTTGTGGACTTCGTGAGTTTTGGGTCAGTGGATTCGCGCCACTAATGCGTTTTCCGAATGATGCATGTTCCTACGACCTTGTTGACTAAACTATAGGCGCTTGTTGTTTTTGCGAACCATAGTTGTCAATTCAGACGAAGCAGACGCAATAAAATAAGGGCGATTTGGTTCGATAGGTACACCGATGGTAGCAGTTTGAGGGCAATGCTCAACTATATGCATTAGTGAGCTGAATTAATTTTGTTAAAGTGTATTTCTCTCTTGCGCGACTCGTTGTTGGGGTCTAGAAGTCCCCTCAGCAGCAAGGCGAGGCGCTAAGTTGTTAACAAACACTGAGACAAACGAGCGGCTGGTGCGCTGATTAAGATTAGCGCCCGGTGGTTATTTTTGTCTCTCGCTCTTTGAAATTTGAATATGATGAAGAGATT
>MABA01000020.1 GCA_002162875.1 Rhodobacterales bacterium 52_120_T64
ATACATCAACGGCTTTTATAATCCTCGCCGCAGACATTCGGCACTAGGCTGGAAAAGCCCCTTGGCATTCGAAAGAATTGCCGCTTAAATGAGTTCATGGAGCGGCACTAAAGCGCGACAGGTCCAGTATCAATAACATATCCACAAGACCGTTGTGCAGCTCGGTGAAAGGTAATCGCCTTACCCTGCCCTTTCAGCCGCAGATAAATAGACACGGCCTCAGACAAGACCACAGAGGCTTCGTGGCTCGTGTTTGGTCGTGCTACAAATGTAGATGACTGAGACGCGTTGAGACGTAGAAGATGCCTTCCCGGAAGCTGCGTGTCCTGACACCGAAGGTGATACCAGTATTCGTCCAACTTGGATGCAGCACTAAATGCTCGTGCCGCGGCTACCTTTGAAGATCGGGTTCGCAGAGAATGGCAAATCTGTTTTGACGTGTAATGATGAATAAGTTCACTCGGGACGCGCCTACTGAAGTAATGGACCCCCTGTTTAACGAAGGTGTGCGTTGGGTTTTTGTACAACGGCATGATCAACTGCTCCTAGCTTAAGTTATAAAGCTGGAGTTAAAACAAAGGGTTATCTGAAGTGATGGTACCCGAGGCCGGAATCGAACCGGCAAGCCTTGCGGCGGGGGATTTTGAATCCCCTGCGTCTACCAATTCCGCCACTCGGGCACTTTGTGATCCGGTCGGTAGTTTCATCCGGAACATGCCAGCAATTGTTTGCTTGACCACCTGCTATCAAAAGGTTTCTGGCGGGTAAAGTGGAAACCGTCTAAGAATTGCGAAAATCCTGTCTATATGCTTGACCACACTGCGCTGGCGTGTTGCATGGCTATTTAACTAAACGGAATTATTATGCTTCGCAGATTATACCAATGGACTATGTCTCTCGCCCAGTCGCGTTACGCGTTGTTGATCCTTGCGTTGATCAGCTTTTTTGAAGCCTCGGTATTTCCAATCCCTCCTGATGCGTTAATGATCCCTATGATCCTTGCCGCCCCTCGTAAGGCTTTCCTGATTGCGGGTGTTACGACTATTAGCTCGGTTTTAGGCGGCACGCTTGGCTATGGTGCAGGTGTCTACCTTTTTGAGGAAGTTGGGCGCCCAGTACTGGAATTCTACGGAAAAACCGGTGCGTTCGAGACATTCAAACATTATTACAACGAGCTAGGCCCTGCGATCCTTCTTTTGTCCGGCATAACGCCGTTCCCGTTTAAAGTTACTACAATCCTGTCTGGCGCAACCGGGCTGGATTTCGGGTTGTTCGTAGCCTTTACATTTGTTGGCCGAGGCGTGCGTTTTTTTGTTGTGGCGACGTTGTTATGGAAATACGGACCGGATATCCGTCACTTCATTGAAAAACGATTAGGCACTGTGTTTACAATAGGTTTGCTGGCGTTGCTTGGCGGTTTCCTGATTTTATGGGTGATATGATGACAAAACTCCAAAAAGCAGCATTAATGGCCGCCGCTGGTTCAGCTGGTTTGATGATTGGCGCATTGATCTTTCAATATGTCTTTGGCATGGCGCCGTGCAAAATGTGTATCTGGCAACGCTGGCCGCATGTAATTGCGATCATTCTCTGGGCTTTAATCTACTTCAAACCAAACCGTCTCTTAGCTCTACTCGGTGGCATCGTGGTTCTGGTTGGCGGTTGTATAGGTGTCTATCACGCAGGGGTGGAGCAAAAGTGGTGGGAAGGTCCGAGCGATTGCACGGGATCCGGTCTGTCCTTGAGCGACAACCTTCTAGATATGTCCGCACCTGTTAACATCGTGATGTGTGACGTAATCCCATGGGCCATGTTTGGAATATCGATGGCCGGGTGGAATGCCATCATCTCTTTCGGAATTGTCTATCTCTGGTTCCGTGCGTTTCGTACGGCCTAATTCCCCAACTTCATATTGATGAATTGCAACGCCGTTCCCAGACCATCCGGCGCTATGCCGTGGCCTGTGTTTTTCGAGATGTGTGTGTAAACTTCGAATCCTGCCTTCGCCAGCGCGTCGGCAGCCTCGGGTAGGGCTGCGGGCGGGACCATATCGTCAGAATCGCCATGAACCAAAAGAATCGGAGGTTTGGATTTCATTTCTGCTTCCAATAGCTCGGGATGAAGCAGCCTGCCAGAGAACCCCGCGATGCCAGCAAACGAAACCTCGCGTCGAGGGCCGACATGTAGCGCCATCATCGTGCCCTGCGAAAATCCAAAGATGATCGTACGCTCCGGCCCGACGCGTTCTACCGTGGCCACTTCGTCAAGGTACGCACACAACAGATCGACGGCTTCAATCTGCCCTGCCCGCGCGGCTTCCTCGGTTGATCCGTCCAGCCGCGGGATCGGTGACCATTGGTAGCCCATCGGATTATTCGCACAACGTTGAGGAGCGTTCGGCGATAGAAACGTAGTATTCGGCAAGTGTTCTGCCAGCGAATCCGCGATGCCAATCAGATCGTTACCGTCCGATCCATAGCCGTGCAGAAAAATCACTAGGCTGTCGGCTTTCCCCGAAACTGCATCTTTGCGTGGTCCTGTAAGTGTGGTCATCGTATTCCCTCTCGTTCTTTTTCTACGCGGTAATACGCCCACAACAGGCGGGCTGCAACCGATCTCCACGGGGTCCACTTTTCAGACATTTTTCGAAGCTCTTTTTCTGTGGGGCGCTCATCCAAATTAAACAAAACTTTCGCAGCCTCCTGTAGTGCCAAATCACCGGGCGCGAAGACATCTGCCCGTCCAAGACTGAACATCACGTAAATCTCGGCCGTCCATGTCCCAATGCCACGAATAGCAATAAGTTGGCGCATAACCTCGTCTGATGGTAATGTTCGAAAGGCAGCATAATCTAGATCCGCAGCCGCTAAATCCTGTGCATATCCGATTTTTTGTCGTGAAAATCCACAGGCGCGAAACTCTGCTTCACTTGCCGCCAATATAGGGGCTGGGTCGCACATCCCTGCTGCCTCCATTCGCACCCAAATACTGTTAGCCGACGCGACCGAGAGTTGCTGGCTGGTGATGGCACTCAACAACTCCCGAAACCCGTCTTCTCGACGTCGCAAAGGTAATGGACCGCATAGCTCCAAGGCATTGGCAAATCGAGGATCGTAAGCCGCTAGCCATGCCGCGCCTTCAGCGACATCAGCATCCGTTTTGATAATTCGTTCGCTCATATCACCTCGCATTTTTCGCCCGAGTTAAGCAATTTATTCACGCAGAACTTAATACTATTTGTGACGCTGCGTCTTATTGTCATATCTACTGGAAATTGAATGTGTCACGAAATAGAACAACACATATGACCTATATTGATTCCAATACCATTGCACGCCGAAACGTAAAAGTTCTAGTTGCCGCACAAGCCATTCTGGGTGCCCAGATGCCGATCAGTTTTGTGCTAGGGGGACTGGCCGGACAATACCTGTCAACCAACCCTTGCTGGGCAACGCTACCAATTGCTTTGATCGTTTTCGGTTCGATGCTGACAGCCCCTGTCATGTCGTCGATTATGCAGCAGTACGGACGGCGGACCGGCTTTTTCGTTGGCGTTCTGGGTGGAGTTATCGGCGCAACGATTTCGGCGATAGCCTTGTGGCAAAACTCGTTTCCGTTGTTTTTACTTGGATCAATATTCACCGGTATCTATATGTCCGCTCAAGGTTTTTATCGCTTCGCCGCCATGGACATGGCCAGTGAAGACTACCGCCCCAAGGCCATTTCATGGGTTATGGCCGGTGGATTGCTCTCTGCAATAATTGGTCCACAACTGGTCAAAATCACACAAGGCGCGTTAGACCCGATCCCCTTCGTGGGCTCGTATATCGCGATTATTGTTTTGAATTTTGTCGGGGCCTTTTTGTTTCTTTTCTTGAACATCCCCAAGCCGAAAAAGCCCGCTGCAGACGCGCCCAAAGGCCGCTCTCGTCGCGAACTGCTGCGCGAGCCACAAATTTTAGTCGCCATGATCAGTGCGATGGTTGCCTATGCTTTGATGAACCTCGTTATGACCTCGACCCCGTTGGCGGTCGTGGGCTGTGGATTCGAAACGGCGGATGCGGCGGATATCGTTTCTGGTCACGTTCTGGCAATGTATGTGCCGGCTTTCTTCACGGGGCATTTGATCGCACGGTTTGGCGTTGAACGCATCATCGCGTTAGGATTGGTTATTCTGGCCGCAGCAGGTGGTGTAGCCCTTGCCGGTGTAGAGTTGGGGAACTTCTACATAGCTTTGATCCTTCTGGGGATAGGTTGGAATTTCGGCTTTATCGGCGCAACAACTATGTTGGCCGGAGCACACACCCCCGAGGAACAAGGCCGTATGCAGGGTATGAACGATTTCGCTGTATTCGGTATGGTAACGATCGCTTCGCTAAGTTCGGGCGGGTTAATGAATTGTTCTGGTGGAACTGCGCAAGATGGGTGGACGGCCGTCAACTTGGCGATGATCCCGTTCTTAATGCTGGCAGGCGGTGCGCTGATCTGGTTTGTAATACGCGGCAAGAAAGGCACTTACCCGTTACCAACGTCCGGTGGAACTGCGCCAGAGCAAGTCTAGCTTCTTTCTAAACTCAGAGGTCTCAAGGGGTTGTCGAAGCGTTTTTCGAGGCTGAGCCTTAACCATTGTGAGCGGCACATTCACTTGCCATCCCGATAACAGTGCGGGCGAAGCGGATTTCGGGACTTGCTTTCGCTCCTTACGTGCATACCGAACCTTAGAAAGCGCGCTTACGGAAATATCGTGCAGTGCAGTGGCCAGATTGTCAGGCACCTCACCACTTGCGACGGCGTTGCGATCCAGTGCCCCGTTAACTGGCACAGGATGCCTACCAGCTGTGTACAATGCTGGCAGTGCGCGCCACAGATTGGCAATGCCAACGCCGTAACCGAAGTCAGCAATACGTGCCAAATCCTTCGCCCCCAGTGCGATCGCGGCCAATCGCATCGGATTGCCAGACGTTGCATTAATATAGGCATCAAATGCAGGCAGTCCGGAGTGCCCTTCGCGGTAGATGTCGAAGCGCCGCGCCTCGATCAACTCCACGAATAGGTTTTGTGGAAGGTTATACCTCGCGATCACCTCGGCCAAAGGCTCGACCACCTCGTGGTGACCTACTTTGCCGTTATAAATTTCGTTGATCGTATCAAGCCACCACTGAAGGCGCATCTCGGCGATCATTTCCTCGTTGCTCGCCCATGGCGCTCGAACAACCTCCAGATTGAAAGCATACAAAACAAACAAACGATCCCGCATCGCATCAGGGGCCGCCATTACCGAAAGGTAGCGATTTGGGTCGCCTGTCTTGACCAGTTCAGCGCAGGCCTCAATGCTCATGCAGGGGTTGCCCCTTCGCGGATCAATTTCCAGTTAATCGCATCAACCAGCGCCTGAAAGGATGCGTCAACTATGTTGGCGGAAACACCAACAGTCGACCACCGCCGCCCCTGCCCGTCTTCGCTGTCGATCAGAACACGGGTCACGGCCTCGGTTCCGCCATTAGTTATGCGAACCTTGAAGTCGACCAGTTTCATATCGTCAATCAGTTCTTGATACGGGCCCAAGTCCTTACCCAAAGCGCGTGAAAGCGCGTTTATAGGCCCTTGATCGCGATCATCCTCGGTAGAATGACTTTCCGACGCGCTGATCACGCGATTACCGGCAATTTTGGCCACAACCACCGCTTCGGATACAGTTATCATCTGGTGCAACGCATTTTGACGACGCTCGACCGTGACGCGATAACGCTCGATCTCGAAGAACTTGGGTAGTTGTCCTAGAACCTCCCGCGCCAACAACTCGAAACTCGCTTGTGCGCTATCGTAGGCAAACCCGCGATCTTCGCGATCCTTCACCTCATCAAGGATTTGCGAGAGCGCAGGATTGCCTTTGGTAACCTCAAGTCCGGCCTCGGCAAGCCGCTTACGAAGGTTCGACTGCCCCGCCTGATTGGACATTGGCACCAACCGTTCGTTCCCTACCGTTTCAGGCGGGATATGTTCGTAGGTCGTGGGGTCTTTCAAGATCGCACTAGCATGCAACCCCGCCTTATGTACGAACGCGGATGCCCCTACATAAGCCGCACTGGCGTTCGGCACACGGTTTAGAATATCGTCAAGCATCCTTGATAGGCGCGTCAACCCAGCCAAGGCCTCAACCTTCACGCCGATGTCATATGCACTGGCGTACGGCTCTTTCAGCAACAATGTCGGGATTAGCGTGATCAGGTTGGCATTACCGCAACGCTCGCCTAACCCGTTCAACGTGCCTTGGATTTGCCGCGCCCCTGCGTCAACTGCGGCGAGGGAATTTGCCACTGCATGTTCCGTATCATTATGCGTATGGATGGCCACGTGGTCACCGGGTATACCGGATGCGATCACGGCTTTGACAGCCTTGGTTACGTCTTCGGGCAGCGCGCCACCATTGGTGTCGCACAACACGATCCACCGCGCACCGGCCTTGTAGGCGGCCATGCAACATTCAAGTGTGTACGCGGGGTTGGCCTTGAAACCGTCGAAGAAATGTTCGGCATCGTACAGGCTTTCACGACCCAATACTGTCAAATGCTCGAACGAGCCTTTGATGTTTTCGACGTTTTCCTCAAGCGTGATCCCCAGTGCAGTGGTGACATGGAAATCGTGGGATTTACCAACAAGGCAAACCGCTGGCGTATTGGCGTTGATAACCGCCGCCAGCACATCATCATTCGCCGCCGAGCGCCCTGCCCGTTTGGTCATCCCGAACGCCGCAAACGTGGCGGTGCTCAATTTTGGAGCCGCTGCGAAAAAGTCGTTGTCCGTGGGATTTGCCCCGGGCCAACCACCCTCGACATAATCAATGCCAAGATCATCGAGCGCCTTGGCAATGCGGGTTTTATCCTCAGCCGAAAAGTCCACTCCGTGGGTTTGTTGGCCGTCACGCAATGTGGTGTCGTATAGGTAAAGGCGTTCTTTGGTCATAATAAACCCTCCAGCTTTGCCACATCAAAATTATCACCCTTATTAAATTCAGGTTCGTCAGATGTATCGCGAACAACGACTCCAGCGTTAGCAAGGCCATCTCGAATTCCATCAGCTTTTTGAAAGTTTCTCACTTTTCGCGCATTATCTCGCTTTTGGAGCAAAAATCTGACGTAACCGGTTTCAGCGTCTGTGAAACCCTCCACTTTTGCCCATTCAGGTATTCCATTTTCCATTAACCCGAGTAGTGACATGCTTGCTCTCAATGTTGGTACATCACCAGCGTGGCCAAGTTGATGACACTCAGCGATAGCTCTAGCAGTATTCAGATCGTCTGATAGTCCTGATATTACCTCAGGGTGAGGTGTTCCGTTATCAAGCGCCAGACCAACTAAACGGTACCATTTAGTTAAAGTTTTTTGAGCCTCAGCCACCCGCTTCGCCGTCCAGTCCATCGGAGAACGATAATGCGTCGACAATATCACAAACCGGATCACCTCGCCCGGAATGCCCTTGTCCAGCAAGTCCTTAACCGTAAAGAAATTCCCCAAGCTCTTGGACATCTTTTTGCCCTCGACCTGTATCATTTCGTTATGCATCCACACATTGGCGAACCCGCCGTCAGGATTGGCACAGCAGCTCTGCGCGATTTCGTTCTCGTGGTGCGGGAATTGCAAGTCCAGCCCGCCTCCGTGAATGTCAAAAGTCGCCCCCAGCAGGTCCAGCGACATGGCGGAACACTCGATATGCCAACCCGGACGGCCGCGCCCCCATGGGCTATCCCAGCCCGGCAGGTCATCCGTCGAGGGTTTCCACAGTACAAAGTCCATCGGGTCGCGTTTGTAGTCGGCAATCTCCACTCGTTTCCCCGCGCGCATGTCTTCCAGCTTGCGGCCAGACAACGCGCCGTACGCGTCATAAGAATTCACGTCGAACAGCACATGCCCTTCGGAAACATACGCGTTACCCCTCTCGATCAACCGTTCGATCATCGAAACCATCTGGGCGATGTATTCGGTTGCACGCGGTTCATCCGTCGGGCGCAGCGTTCCAAGCGCCTCCATATCCTCGTGATACCATGCAATCGTTTGGTCCGTCAGTTCGCGGATGATGGCTTTCAAATCTCGATCATCACCTTTGACTTTCATCTCAGCCGCGCGTGCGTTGATCTTGTCGTCGACATCGGTAAAATTCCGCACATACCGGACCGCATAATGGCCATAAGTATGGCGCAGCAATCGGAACAGCGTGTCAAACACCACAACCGGCCGCGCGTTGCCGATGTGGGCGCGATCATAGACAGTCGGACCACAGACATACATCCGCACGTTGGCCGCGTCGATCGGCACGAAATCTTCTTTCGTGCGGGTTTTGGTATTATACAGTTTGATCTTGGTCATAGCTCGTTCCCGGTCACAGAATTCCCTGCAGCGGGCCTAGCATTTTGAAATCAATTTGAAAACAGAAAGACGCGCCGCGGACAATGTGTCAGCAGATAATGCAAATCTCGATAAGGCAAATTACGTTTTTCATATGGTGTGTATGGCAGTTCACTGCGACCGGATCAAGCCCCTCGCTAATTTGTGCGATTGGCAGTCGAGTTGATCTTTTAAATTTGATTGCCCGAAACCAATCTCTTTTATGCTTTGCATTCAATAACAGCAGGACTTGAATTCCCACTTCCCCCTCTTGACCTCCCCCAGTCATCCGCGTAAATGGCAGCCTTCTACTGGGGAATAGGTTAACGGTAGACCCGCAGACTCTGACTCTGTTAGTCCAGGTTCGAATCCTGGTTCCCCAGCCAAACAGTCCGTCTCACTTTGAGTACATGTGTTTGGCTCGAAGTTATGACGTTATTTCCGCGAGTTACAACGAAGATACCACACAGAGACGCGCGATAGCGCATCCTACGGGCCACAAATACCCCATAATCTCTGCTTGCAAATACGGCGCTAACAGTTTGAGTCGTCTGAATAAGTTTTCGGCTTAGAGGCCGGCGATCAATTGCCGCTGATCTTCCCAATCGAGCGGCAACGTGTTGCGCTGAAGCCATTCCGAAGTAAGCCTGACTGGCTGGCGCCCCTCGGCAACTCGCTTTACGATATCAGGGGCCAGGAAAGCGTGGTCCATCATTTGCAAAATGCGCCGTTTGGTTAGGCCAGCATCATTCGCCACTTCATCAAGTGTGCGCCCCTGCCGGATTGCCTCGAACCATTTTTGTTTCAACACCGCGCTTGCGAAGCTGAAACGGCTTCTCGAACACCAGACCTTCTTCAAATATATCGGCACGCGGCACATCCAGTTTTGTCGAGAGCACATTCGGATCCAGCCGGATTTCCATGCTACCCGCGCTGATCCGAACCCCGAAAATCAGATTTGCAGAGAAGGTAGCTCTCAAAACTCCTTTCAGTTCAATGACCAAGCCGTCAATCCGGTGCAACACCTGCTTCAATTCCGATTCCCCTGTCATAGGAACTACTCGTGCCAGAAAATCTGGCCGTTCAAATTCCTCTATGAGCGTTGCCCCCAATCCCTCCTCCATTGCCCCTGCCGGCAGTCGCCATCCCGACAGGTTTTTCTCGCCGGAATGTTTTATTAGACGGTTCGAGACGTAATATCGGTGTCGCCCCCCGTTTTTGTTAGCATGTGATTATGTTAACCGATCGCCTGTCTGCTCAAACAATTTTCGTACCAAGTGTGACGGCTCTGCTGGGTTCAATTTTAGTCGGTTGCGGCCTGCCTGCGCTTCAAGGGCGTCCTGAAGATTGTGCCATATTTCCCCGTTTATGATCACCGGATGTTGGCCTTCATAAACCTGGTTTTTATGGCGAATGCGACCTGCGTAAAGCGGATTGGCCAGTATCTGGTGGATGTGTCCCCAACCATATTTGCCCGGCAGGTCGGAGCTTAACCAAGGGTGCTCACCGGTCAGATCGTCAAAGCGACACTAGCCTCTACCGGCATCTGTCGGCCTGCTCAAATTGCCACCTTAAGCCGCGCCCCACGACGGAGAAATTGCGCCCCATCCGACGCTGGGATCAAGAAGGTGTGCTGGATGATATCGAACGCACGTTGAAAAAAAACCTGACGCCGTGCGGATCCGCAGATCAACGGTTGAACAGCCCTTTGGAACCTAAAAGGCTTGAATGAGATACACCCATTACCTGACCCGGACACGAGAATAGGTCGCCGCTGAGATGAGCCTCCATGTCCTATCCTATAAGTTCAAAAGGGTTCTAAACATCATTGGGGTTGCCCATTTAGTGGTCGTGTTGAAGGCATAGTTGGACAGGAAAACGTTAATCATTAGTCAAATCCGGTAATCAAAGCTCCGGCTCGATCAAACAGGACCCCATTTGCGACAAATCACGCACATGGAATGGAAAAACGCCATAGATGGAAATTGGTTAGGCTTCAACTGCTCGCTCCTGGATTCCCGAAGAAGCTAGCCCGAACGGCTCCGTTAGGAGTCGTGATCCACAGGATGAAAGCTATTAGTTCCCCAGTCGCCAATGGCAACTTCACTATTCATGATTTGGCGCTCCATTCAGAATGGGCTTGGCTACCTCAACCCATAATTTCGTAGGATTTGATAAAGTCCATGTCGATTCAACTCCGATCCCGGGACCCACTGGGACAGTTGCGAAACCAGTTTTGACGACCTGTTCTTGAAAGTCCAAAACTGCCCTCCCCCGCGCGTAGTTTCAAAATCGCTTCTGGCACTTTTGTTTTTCGCAATGCGCGTCATTGGAAAAACGTCCGGGTGCCATAGTCACGATGGACCAAAGGCCACTCATGCAGTAAATTCAAACTGG
Source organism: Rhodobacterales bacterium 52_120_T64 (assembly GCA_002162875.1). Classification (GTDB taxonomy): domain Bacteria; phylum Pseudomonadota; class Alphaproteobacteria; order Rhodobacterales; family Rhodobacteraceae; genus NORP23. The sequence goes on from MABA01000020.1 coordinate 10,779, forward strand.
ACAAGTTAATGGGGGCCTATCAAAGGCAATTGACACTGACAGATTTAGCTAGACACTGTGGGAGAGAATTCAATGAAAGTTGGTTTCATTGGGCTTGGAAACCTTGGCGCCAAGTTGGCTGGTAGCATACTGCGTCACGGCTACGATTTGACCGTCCGTGATTTGGATGAAAAGAATGCCCAACCTTTTCTCGATAACGGGGCTAAATGGGCGGATAACCCGCGCGAAATCGCCGAAACTTGCGATATAGTAATTACCTGCCTGCCAAGCCCAGCAGCTTGTTCAACTGTGATGGAATCTGGTGACGGGATAATTGCGGGTCTTTCAGCTGGTAAAATCTGGGCGGAAATGTCGACAGCAGGTGAATCCGAAGTAAAACGCATCGGTAGACTAGTTCGAGCTACAGGAGCAGAACCGATTGACTGCCCGGTTTCGAGCGGATGCCATCGTGCCGCAACGGGTAACATAGCAATCCTTGCGGGATGTTCGCGTGATACATTTGAGCGAGCCTTTCCCATTCTAAAATCTATGGGGCGACGGATTTTACATACTGGCGAACTTGGTACTGCTTCAACATTGAAAGTCATGACCAACTACCTGGCAACCGCCAATCTAATAACATTGTGCGAAGCCTTAGTGACATCCAAAGCGGCTGGAATGGATTTGAATACTACGTATGAAGCGATCAAAATTTCTTCTGGGAATTCATTTGTGCACGAGACCGAAAGTCAGGTCATTTTAAATGGTTCGCGCAACATCAATTTCACGATGGATCTTGTTATCAAAGATATTGGATTGTTTCAGGAAATGGCTGACCGCAACAATGTGCCACTGGATATTTCCCCCCGACTAATTGAGGTATTCCTTGATGGTCAAGAAAAATATGGATCGCGGGAATGGTCGCCAAACATTATTCGACGCCTTGAAGATGCAACTGGATTGTCCATTCTCGCCGACGGATTTCCGTCAGAAATGACAGACTATGAACCCGAAGAACCAGGGTATGAAGTAATACCGACTGGAAAGCCTGCATAAAAAGGTGCGCCGAGATGAAATTGGATAGTATCAAAACATTTGTCGTGGGCAATCCGCCACCACGATTTGGCGGTAGATATTTTATTTTTGTCAAAATTCGTACCGCTTGCGGGATTGAGGGCATCGGAGAGATCTACAACGCGACTTTCGCGCCCGATCTTTGCACGCTCATGGCGAAAGATGTTTTTGAACGCCATTTCGCCGGATCAGACCCGCACAATATCGAAACTCTTTGGCGTCGTACCTATTGTGCAGGTTTTACCCAGCGTCCTGATGTGACGGTGATGGGCGTACTTAGTGGGTTGGAAATGGCTTGCTGGGATATTATCGGAAAGGCTGCCGATAGACCTGTTTATGACCTGCTCGGCGGAAAAGTTAACGAGCGCTTGCGGAGTTACACCTACATTTACCCAAGTGATGGCGATGTTTATCCCGATCCAGATACCGAAAATGTCTACAACAATGCCGATATGGCGGCGGAGGAGGCGTTGCGTCTGGTTAACCAAGGCTTTACCGCATTAAAATTCGATCCAGCCGGACCCTTTACAGTATTTGACGGGCACCAACCGGGTTTGAACGATCTCGACCTGTCCGAACTGTTTTGCAAGCGGATCCGCGAAGCGGTTGGCGATCGTGCCGATCTGCTGTTCGGGACTCACGGCCAGTTCACTGTCTCTGGTGCGAAACGGCTGGCCCGTCGCATTGAGGCATATGACCCACTTTGGCTCGAAGAACCCACCCCCCCGGAAATGCCCGAACAGATGGCCGAAGTTGCGCGTTCGACAACGGTTCCGATCGCGGCTGGTGAAAGGCTCTGCACGAAATATGAATTTTCCCGTGTACTGCAAACTGGTGCAGCGTCGATCCTACAGATGAATTTAGGTCGTGTTGGCGGCATTTTGGAAGCCAAGAAAATCGCAAGCATGGCAGAGACTTATTATGCTCAGATCGCACCGCATCTGTATTGCGGCCCCATAGTTGCGGCGGCAAATATTCAGATCGGAACGTGTAGCCCCAACTTCCTGATACTGGAAAGCATCAAGACTTTTGGGGGGATTTATTCTGACCTTCTGAACAAGCCAATTACGTGGGAGGACGGATATGTTACCCCCCCCACTGCACCTGGGCTTGGCTTTGAATTTAACGAAGAAGTAGCGGAAGCACACCCTTACACTGGTGATGCGCTACATCTGGAAATGTCTCAAGTTCCGTACACCTAGACTTTCTTCTAGGTGACTTTGGTGGTCAAATATAGCCGCGCAGACCGCCTAGATGGCTTCCAAAAAGGACGCAATCGAGGCGGGTCCAAAACAACGGGTGTGATCTTTCGATCGAAAGCACTATTCCATGCTAAGCGTGATGCTCTTTACCTTGGTATACGCATCAAGTCCTTCCCACCCTTTTTCACGGCCATAGCCCGATTTTCCATTTCCACCAAACGGCAATTCTATGCCGCCCGCCCAGTAGTCATTGATCGTGACTTGCCCACAATCAAGCGCGGAAGCCATGCGCATTGCACGCCCAACATCGCGCGTGTAGACCCCAGCAACCAACCCGAACTCGGTACCGTTGGCCAGTCGAACAGCTTCTTCTTCAGTCTCAAAGACCTGCACAGACAGGACCGGACCAAATATTTCTTGCAGAACTGCAGGATCATCAGGCTGCAAGTCTCCAATAACCGTAGGTTCAAAGAACCACCCTTTACCAGTTGTTGGGTCGGTTGTAATTTCACCGCCCGCCAAGATCGAACAACCGCGGGCTTTGGCGGCTTCAACATGGGATTGGACTCGCTTTAAGTGCAGCTCGGAATTGATCGCGCCCATATCAGGATTTCGCAGACCGTGTCCGAACTGAATATCATTGGTTTTTTCTAGCAGCCCCGCAATCACCTCGTCGCGGATGCTTCGTTGTACCAACAACCGGGAGCCCGCAGAACAAATTTGACCGGAATTAGAGAAAATCGCCCAAAGCGCGCCCTCTATTGCAGCACCAATATCGGAGTCGTCAAAGACAATAACCGGAGATTTCCCTCCCAGTTCCAACGTTAAACGTGTCACATTCGGCGCAGCGGCCTGTGCAACGCCAATACCTGTTCCAACCGACCCGGTAAAGGTCAGCTGTTTGATACGAGGGTCAGTAACCATGGCCGCCCCAGCATCTTGTCCCAGTCCGGTAACTACGTTGACAACGCCATCGGGCACACCAGCTTCAGACAGCAACGCAGCCATAACCAGCGCCGTATAAGGGGTAGTCTCTGCCGGTTTAGCAACAACAGAACACCCGGCCGCCAACGCTGGTGCAACGCCGCGCGCAAAGGTCGATGTTGGGTAATTCCAAGGAATAATATGGCCTGTAACCCCGACTGGTTCGCGTACGGTGAAAGCCGTGTGCGTTGATCCCAAATTGACGGATCGGCCATCCAATTTGTCGGCAGCACCCGCATAATATTCAAAAAGTCGTGCAGAGTTCGCCACGTCTCCTTCGGCTTCGGCAAGTGTCTTACCTGAATCCAGACTTTCCAAAAATGCGAGTTGGTCAGTATTTGCCCGCAAAACGCGCGCCACCTCGTTCAGAACGCGACACCGCTCTGATGGTTTAACGCCACGCCAATGGGCAGCTCCCTCCTCGGCGGCGCTGATCGCCACGCCCATATCGGACGCATTTCCTAGCGCGAATTCGCCAAATGGTTCGGCCAGCGCAGGATCAAACGATTGCATTTTCTTGCCGGATTCTCCGTCAGTCCAAGTTCCATTGATGAAATGGCCGACAGGAAGGTTTCCAGCGGATCCCGTTTCCAGATACGTTGCCGCAAATTTGTTATTAGTCATGTTTCCAACTCACTAACTTGATACGTCGAACGACTTAGCCATTCAGGATTTATTTCCACGCCCCAGCCTGGCGCGTCGGTGACGGTTGCTTTGCCATTAGTGATTTCATACGGATTGTTAAGGAACAAATTCTGTTGCCAAGGATAGTAGAAGGCATCCTCAATAGAAAATTCGAGATATTTTCCAGCGTTCGGAATAGCGCGTAACAAGTGCATGGTGAACAGCGTAACCATCGACAGGTTCGCGCAATGCGGTGTGCATGGTAGGTTCGCCTTAGCGCCCATATCCGCCACCTGCATAGTACGGTGAATGCCGCCCAGATAGAGAACATCAGGTTGAATGATATCAACCGCCCGCATATCGATCATCCGACGCCAATGCTGAAAATCACAATCTTGCTCACCCCCAGTAACATCAAGCGACAATGCGTCCGTAACTTGTCTGGTTTCCTCCATTAACCAGTATGGACAAGGCTCCTCAAAATGCTCGACCCCATTGTCCTGAAGCATTTTGCCAACCTCGATTGCACGGGCAGCAGAAAATCCGGAATTGCCGTCGACCAGTAACGAAACATCATCGCCAAGGGATTTGCGTACAGTTGGAACGATTTCTTCAGTTCGCCCTGGCCATTCGTCGACATCGTGACCACACTCGGCACCGACCCGAAACTTGAAGGCATCAAACCCATGTTTGTCACGTAGCGCGGAAAACCTATCAGCTTCTTCCTGTGCTGTAATATCGCGGCGCATTGATGAAGCGTAGGCGCGCAACGGTCCTGCTGAACCGCCCAAAAGCTCGGCAACGGGCTTTCCAGCTTGCTTGCCACGCCAATCCCATATCGCTGTATCCAGCCCTGCTATTGCGCGACGTAAATATGAACCCGGGAACTTGTGTTCACGCTCGGGTATTTCAACAGTTAACGCTTCTAAATCGGTCATTTCACGCCCCAACGCCCACGGGGCTATCTGGCGGTGTAAAACCTGCGAGGTGATATCAGAGTTATAGGTCGAAACCTGCCCCCAGCCAGTGCTGCCATCCTCTGCGGTGACACGTATAAAGCCTACAAATTCATTAGCGAAGCTTTCAAGTTTCGTGATTTTCATGGTTGTTCCTTCATTTTCAAAATGAGTTCCGCACCCCGATGCGCCAGCATCATGGTTGGTGCGTTTGTGTTGCCGGATGTGATATTTGGAAAGGCCGAGGCATCGATAACCCTCAACCCTCGAACGCCAAAAACACTAAGATTGGTATCCAACACCGCAGTTTGGGCGTCTGCGCCCATCCGACAGGTTGATGTAGGGTGAAACACAGTGCCACAACGCGCTCTAAAGTCTGTAAGAATTGTATCAGCGTCCATTCTCATCAAATCTGGATTAATTGGAGACTTCACTAGTTTCTTCAACGCAGCAGATTGCATAATGCGCTGACAGAACTGACCCGCCGCAATGACGTCCATTTGGTCTTGTTCGGTTGCTAGGGAATTCGGCTGGATCAGAGGTACCGCCGTAACGTCGGGACTCTGAATATCAATGCGCCCCCTACTTGTCGGACGGGACGGTTGCGGGCTGATGATGAAGCCGGGAAATGGATCTGGATGAACAGTCGTGCGCTTTCCCACTTTTTGCATTTTGTAAGAAACCGGATTGAAATATAATTGAACATTCGGACGTGGCTGATCAGGCGAACTGCGAAAAAAGCCGCCACATTGATTTATACTGAGCGAGAGTGGCCCCTTACCTGTCAGCGCATACTGCAAAGCAACGCGAACTTTTCCGTACCAAGGACGCAATACATTATTCAGTGTAGGTTCGGTCGCCTGAAAGTAATAGTTAATGCCAAGATGATCCTGAAGATTACCGCCAACATTCGGGTTGTCGACAAGAACCGAAACACCATAACGCTGCAACACTTTCCCCGGGCCGATGCCAGACAGTTGTAACAACTGTGGTGATGCGACCGAACCTGCAGCCAAGATAACTTCAGCTCGAGCGTGAATAATCTTGCCACTCGCAGTCTCGACGCCAACCGCGCGACCATCTGTGATGATCACTCGTCGAACCGGAGTATTTATCCGCAGTTCCAGATTTTTTCGCTGCAACGCAGGCTTTAGAAATCCATCAGCCGACGAACATCGCCGCCCTTCTTTGGTGTTTATTCGGTAGACCGCCGCGCCTTCCGGTTCCGGTCCATTACAATTTTCCGAAATAGGTAACCCCAATTCCTCCATTGCGTCGAAATAGTGTCGGTTGACTTGATGAATTTGTTTTGAAGTATCCTGCAGATGGATAGGACCGTTGCCAACTTTTTCGCCCGCAGCGGAAACATTTGTTTCAATTTTATCGTAGTGACGCTTAACTTCATCCCAATTCCAACCCGTTGCACCTGCCGTATGCCAATCTTCGAAATCCGTTTGCAAACCGCGACAATAAACCATTGCGTTGATCGAACCTGATCCGCCAACCAATTTACCACGCGGCCAAAAATCTTCGCGACCGTTTAGCGTTTCCTGGGCAGCGGCGGAGAAGTTCCAATTCCTAGTGGGATCATTAAACAGCCTGCCATACCCCAAAGGAAGCGAAACCCATGGGGATTTATTGCTTCCACCAGCTTCTAGCAGCAAAACCGAATGCTTGGCGCCCCTGCTCAGCTTTTCTGCCAAGACACAACCCGCAGATCCTGCTCCAACAATAATATAGTCAAAACTGCTCATAGAATCCCCCAAATATTTCTTTTGGTATCTCCGATGATTAACAAATCACAAAACTAAAAATTATTTGGTGTTGCCTCGAAATTATTTGTAGTAAACCACTTGCATGACTTATCAAATGCCACCACTGGTCTGGTTACGCGCCTTTGAGGCTTCTGCCCGATTAGGAAATTTCACCAACGCCTCTCGCGAGCTGCTGTTAACACCCGCTGCCGTCAGCTATCAGGTGCGAGCGTTGGAACAACACCTCGGGTATCCGTTGTTTGAGAGGGCACACAGATCATTAGCGCTAACACGTCTTGGTCATACGTTCTTACCGTCTGTAAGCAAGGCCTTCACCGACCTGTCGATTTCCACGATGAGCGTTTTTGGAACACGTGACCGACGCCCGGTACGTTTTCGCTGCGCAACCAGCTTTGGGCATTTTATCATGATCCCTCGTTGGAAAGCTTTCAGAGACCTCCATCCGGACATCGATCTACAAATGATAACCGCTTCTTGGTCCGAGGAGTTGAACGCAGAAACACACGGTCTGGATCTACGATTCGGTGATGGCCGATGGCAAGATGGAACTGTCGAGCTTTTGTTTAACGAACCTATAATCCCCGTCTGTCATCCGGAAATGGCGCTTCACAATGACGATGATCCGTTAGAACAAATTGCCAACGCACCACGGTTGGATATTATGGGCGTGATTGATACATGGGAACACTTTCTTAACCAGCATAACATCGTGTGCGGACCTCGCGACTTGGGCCTGCAAGTTGATCAATCTGTATCCGCGTTGGAATTGGCCGCTCAAGGGTTAGGACATTGTCTGGTTCTAAAAAGCTTTGCCCAATCCTATTTGGATGGCGGGCAATTGGTTCAATCCTGCTCAACTTCAATGAAAAGCCAAAACAGCTATTATATTGTCTATTCCGGACCAAGGAATAACCTACCCGTGGAATCACAGATGTTTTGTGATTGGTTAATCGACGAATTGGGTCAGTAGTTCAGAAGTCAGGTCATGTTGTTTTAATTGCCTACAACACTTTCAATAATGCATTTTCATAATCGTAGAATTTTCTTACCTCCAACATTGACTTGCCGACACGCTTCATGCATCGGAGCGTAAGAAGAATACGGATGATTGGCCAAGCGATTGCAAACATCAAAGCGAGTACCAGCATTGGAATATTTGTGACAACTAACATTGTATCTGACGACAGGGCTAACCTGTTTGGTAGTATCTGGATGATCGCTTCAATGGCGACATTTGCCATCGAGGATGCGTTTGTCAAAGCAGCAACCGAGACGCTGCCGGTCGGTCAAATCCTGATCATTTTTGGATTTGGTGGAGCTCTCGTGTTTGCCTGTATCACGCTCCTCAACAAAGAACCCCTGTTTGTTCGGGGCGTAGTTTCACGCCCGATGCGTATTCGCGTTGGTTTCGAGATTATCGGCCGCTTGTTCTACGTGCTCGCCATCTCACTAATCCCATTATCAGCTGCTACCGTAATCCTGCAGGCGACACCGCTTGTCGTGGTAGCAGGTGCAGCATTGGTCTTTGGCGAAAAAGTTGGCTGGCGTAGATGGACCGCGATATTCGTTGGTTTAGTCGGTGTTGTGGTGATTATTCAGCCAGGCACGGATAGCTTTTCTATGCTCTCGATTTTGGCCATTATCGGAATGATCGGTTTTGCGGGGCGAGATTTGGCCAGCCGCGCGGCGCCTGCCTCGCTCAGTACATCTATCCTCGGGTTATACGGTTTCCTATCCGTCATCGTCGCTGGCGCGCTATTTTCGATCTGGCAAGGCGAAGCTTTTGCGCAACCCGGTATCGATGTTTCTTTTTACTTACTCGGCGCTGTAGTGGCAGGCGTCGCGGCATATTCATGCCTGATGAAAGCGATGCGCACCGGAGAAGTTTCAGCCGTAACCCCTTTCAGATATACTCGATTACTATTTGGCATAGCCTTCGGAGTTGTGTTGTTTGGTGAGAAGTTAAGTTTCGAAATGATAGCCGGCTCGTGTTTGATAGTTGTTTCAGGCCTCTTCATTCTATGGCGCGGGAAGCAGGTAAGCACACCAAGATAGTTTCAATATTCTGGCAAGAGGACAACGAGCAACATTGTTTCACACCGGAAATTGCTTGTCTGAGAAAATTTGGGGACCGCATTCGATAACGATTTATACGACTTTCGATAAGGCAACAGCGCATGTATCATCTGTAAATATTAGGATTGTTTTTGACACATTCAGTGATTGAGTGGATGCAAAATTTGGAAGGCGGTTTCAATTTCATTAATGTGACACCCAGATTAAGACCGCCTCAAACATCAGCCACATCTCGGATATCTAGATTAGACCGCAGACTGTAAAACATAAAACCCTCCAGCCAAAATACACGAAACCCCTGCAATTCTAGAAAGTAGCACACCGTTTGGAACATATTTTTCAGCGATCACATAAATTGCCAACCCCGTGATCCAAAACAGGTTCATGATGCCTCCCACAAACAAAAGCGCCATCAATGCCCAGCAGCAGCCCAGACAGAAACCGCCATGATGCGCTCCCATTCTGAGTGCTCCGGAAAATCCTGGTCGGTTGTGTTCAGATAAGAATGACGCAGGCGAACGGCAGTGTTTCAAGCATGCATTTTTGAGGTTTGAAAACTGGTATAGACCGACCCCAAGAAGCACCGATCCCGTAAGAGCTTTCGAGCTTATTGTCATCAGAGATCCGGAAATGAGCCCAATTGTTTCTAAGAGCCACTGCAAAAATGCAGCCGCAATTGCGAAAAGTGCCCACATGAGCAAATACCCGACCAGGAATAATGCACCATAGGAAGATGCACGTGTTCGATCTTTTCCATGGCGTTTCAAAGCAGTGAATAGCAATAAAGTTGGAGCGGCACTTGGCGTCATCATGGCAATCATCATGATCCACCACATCAGACCAACAAGTGTACCGTAAGATAGCGTCCAAGTTACCTCAGGGCTCATATTCATCCGGCCACCGAACGGCGCAGCCATCCGAGTCATTTCGAGAGCGGACATATTCATGCCCACCCCCGCAACTGTGTAAATACCGGACATCGCAACAACCACACCAACAGCGCCCAAAACGATCAACTGGTCTTTTCGGGCAATTCGCTCTGCGAGGCTTGCTTTTGCGGAATTGTCGTTTGTATGTGATTGCGACATATGATTATCCGTTCAACGAACGACTCCAGCTCCGGTTAGATGCAGGCTGGCGAAATGTGCATGAGTCCTTTGGTTTTTATCCAGAGAAATCGCACCACCTGTTGTCGTCGTGCTTCCGCAGGCTGCCTCAGCTTGGCCAAATTCAAACCCGTTTGGAAGATTAATTCGCGCCCTATGCGGTGTCCCGTTCATGATGTGAGGTATCGGCCTCGCATCAATTTCAAACACATCTGATACGTTCACGATTCCAATTCTGTCTTCCGCGTTTAGATCCGCCGAAATCGACTTATAAAGTGTTTCATGCTTGTTCGGAGCCATCGCTGCAAATACCCACCAGAACGTGGCCATATCGTCAGTATCTTCGCCGGTCAAAATGGCTTGTAGGGCAGCGCGTTGAGCAACATTGGCTTGTTCGTCGATGATCAATTGCATTTCACCATTACCTTCGTGAATAGCACTGGGCCATTTATATACAGCCGCTGCTCGCAACCCATCGAGTTTCACGTTGCCGTAATGACCCTTCTTTATGTCGAAGACGACGGCTGCTTCGCAGTTTCCATCAGTCGGCAACACACTAAATTGGCACGGGCAACCAAAATTGCAATTACAGTTTGCCAGTTCCTCTCCTTGAATACTCCAATCGATCATAATCTTTCCTTTCTACATAGTTGTTTTACGAGGGCACTGCGCCCTCGTACTTCAGTTCATGAGCAAAAATCTGAGTCGCACCTACTCATGCCTGCGATCATTCGTCGTGTATAAAAACCGCGAACTGGACATCCGTGCAGGGCTCGTTCGGCCATTCATCGGCACAACCGCCTGTTAGAGAATTGACCATTTCGTCGGTTTTGCCCGCAATTGTTCCCTGATGGTCAACGAGAACGATGTGCACTTCTGCCAAATGTGCATCGACAAGACCCCCGCCAAATACAACCTCCGACACATCGCCAACGACTAGGCTTCCCATAAATTGGGCAGTTCCACCCACATCGATTATCAGTCCGGCAGCGCGGTGAACCGAGATATTCGAGGCCCCGATTCCGTCCATATTCATCGGCGGAGAACCGTCGGCGTTCAGGATAAACTCTCCCTCACCATCTAGATTGAAAATATCGTTTTCGCCACATTCACCGCCAGAACAGTTGCCAGGGCTATTGAACACCACGAACCATGCGGTCACGGCATGTCCAGGTGTCAGTTCGGCCGTATCAACCGTAACGTGCAGACCGCCGCCCATCCTGACTAATGTTGCTTCCGTATTTGCTATCACTGACGCGTCAGCGAAATTGTGCATTTCAGACGTTTGAGTCGCACCACCAGCATATGCAGATACACCTCCGAACAAAGCGATCGCAATACCGGTGAAAAACGCCATAAACTTTGTAGAATTTTTCACTTTCAGTTCCCTCCCCTATTAGGTTTCGGTGTCTAACGGTGGAGATTATCGATCGGGAAATACAAGATTTCCATTTCGATAAATAACAGGCCGCTAGTCATCATCCGCTGAGCGAGTCCCTAAAACTTATCACGATGCAAATAGTGAAACTTGTAGAACGTCTGCATTTTTGTGTAGAATAGCAAAAGCTCCTAAGTGTACGCATGTTTCGTTGCGGCGTGATCGACATCAAACCCGCCCGTCATGCGTTTGCTGTATGGATTGGTGGAGTATCGAATGATCTATAGTTTTCAAGAATTCGAGCTGGACACAAACCACCTCGAGCTACGGAGATCCGGCAAACCGCAAAAAATCGAACCACAGGTTTTTTCTTTGCTGGAATTGCTCGTGTCCAAACACCATCGCATTGTTTCCAAAGATGAAATTAACCAACAGGTTTGGGGCGGTCGTGTTGTGTCAGAGGCCACAGTGAATAGCCGAATTCGCTCCGCGCGCTTAGCAATAGGTGACAACGGCAAGAGCCAAAAACTGATCAAGACAACCCACAACCACGGATTTCGATTTGTTGGAGACCCTGTTTCCACGGGTAATATTATCATTCAGGATTATTTAGCCGAGGCACTTGAACAATCCGATCAGCATGTTGCCAAAAACTTACATGGAAAACCCTCAATCGCCGTATTGCCATTGCAACTATTAAGCAACGACCTTCATTACCAGATTTTTGCCGACGCAATATCGCACGAATTAATTGTTGAGTTGTCTAGGTTACATTGGTTTCATATTATAGCCCGAGGTTCTTCTTTTCGGTTCAGAAATGCTGACGCCGATGTAACTGCCATTGGGAAACTGCTTGGAGTGCAGTATGTGTTATCTGGCAACCTCCGGATCGCCGACAAAATGGGGATATGCACTGTTGAGCTGTCAAATTCTTCGGACGGTCAGGTGATTTGGGCCGACGAATTTGAAGGTCCTATAGAGGATTTTTTAATACTTCGATCCAGAATAATTCCTCGAATTGTAGCAATTATTGAAACACAAATTCAATCGAATGAAATTTTGGAAGCGAAAGGGAAATCTACTGAAAACCTAGACGCGTGGGCCGCCTATCATCGTGGCCTTTGGCACATGTTCAGGTTTAACCGGCACGACAATGAAATTTCTGCCCAGTTATTTGAACTTGCAATTCGCCAGGATTCTCAATTCTCACGCGCCCATTCAGGTCTGTCATTCACACATTTTCAAAATGCGTTTATCGGATTTACAAAAGATCATAGCAGACAGCGTAACCTCGCTAGGGCACATGCGGAAACTGCCTTCGATATCGATCCATTCGACCCGTTCGCCAATTTAACTATGGGCAGAGCAGAGATGCTTAGCGGTGACTTCGAAGCATCGATCCCTTGGTTCGATAGATGCCTTGAGCTTAGACCAAGTTATGCGTTCGCGATTTACAATCGTGGCCTGGTGGATGCCGTACTTGGAAATGGGCTGGATAGCCAGCGCCGCTCCATGAAAGCTCTCTCGCTTAGTCCTTTAGACCCACTGCTCTACGCTATGCTTTGCTGTCGCGGGCTATCACATCTCGTGCGAGGCGAGTATGATTCAGCAAGCGACTGGTCCGAGCGAGGTGCCGTTCGTCCAAATTCTCATATGCAAATTTGGGCCATCGCTGCGATGTCGCACGAGCTAGCGGGAAATCAGATTAAGGCTCAAAAATGGGTGGATAGGATCAATGAAACCGATCCAAAATTTGGGCATTGCCAGTTTTTTCAGTCGTTTCCTATTCGTGACAGCAATACTAGGTCGATTGCTCGAGATTCCTTAGTTCGACTTGGTTTTTAGGGTTTTGGACATGTCATAGAATTGTGCCACTCCTTTGATCGCATAGAATGCCCTAAAAGAGAATCCAGATGGGCTCGCGAATGTCAGCGTGCACAACAATACTGAGACGCGCGACCACCGCACATAGCGTCATTAATACGTATAAGATCGGTTTCGGTTTTGAACGTCCGATAATCCATTTTGATATAGATGTTTAACGAATTGGATTTGATTTTTCGATCACCCGCTTAAGCGCTACTAACGTCATGACATCGGTTCTCGGTTCTATTTCTCCAGAAAAACCAAGTTTTGAAAAAGCCGCAGGCACCGCAACCGAAATTGAACATGATGAATGCAATGAACGGACGCCCGTAGAATTCATAATCTCAATTGCGTTTTCAATATTAACGCCAGATCCAGCCATGATCTCGATGCGCCCGTTTGCATAATCCTGCATCGACTTAAGCTGTTCCATTCCCTTCATCGCGTTAACGGAGCCACCAGATGATAAAATGCGTTCGAAGCCTAGGTCGACAGTCTGATCAATTGCTTCAAGCGCATCTGCAACTGTGTCTATTACGCGATGTAATGTGCGGCCAACCCCATCGGAAGCACGGCAAAGCTGATTAAGTACATTCAGGTCCAGCTTGTTGTCCAGTGTTGAGGCGCCGAGAACCACGCCAGCCATATTATTATCGATCACTGCGGAAATATCGTAAAGCATCACATCGACTTCTGATTGGCTGAAACAAAAGTTACCCGCTCGAGGACGGATCATCGCATAAGTCGGGATCGAAACTGTAGACGCCACACGCATTAACCCAGGCGATGGGGTAAGCCCTCCAAGTGGCAACGCCGAGCAAAGCTCAATTCGGTCAATGCCATGTTTAACGCAAATTTCGAGCCCATTTCGGTCATCGACACATACGTCAAGCGTTGGCTGCATTATTCTTTTCCATGGCATAGAGGGCCGCGCCAATTAACCCCTTTTCTGGGCCGTCGGTGGTTGGGTGCAACAATGGGCTGGGGATGTGGGCTAAGCAGCGTTTACGAACTTCATTGTCTAGCGCCTGTATCAATTGGGTGTCCCGCGCCATCCCCCCACCAACAGGTACGATAGAGGGGCCGATAATATTCACAACATTGGCAAGCGCTCCTCCGACGACATCAATATAAACATCGATAGTGCCAGATGCCGCCAAATCACCCGTCTTCCAAGCGGACACTATCTGATGACTTGTCAGGTTTTCACCGGAAAAATGATTATGAAGTCGCTCAAGTCCTCTTGCTCCACCATGTGTATCGACGCAGCCGGCTTGCCCGCATCCGCATTCAAATACAGGCAAAGCTACGCCTGTACGTATTGCAGCCGCCGGTCCATGGCCCCATTCGCCCGCCGTTCCATAAACACCTTCGACAACACGTTGGTTGTGCACCAACGCCCCTCCCACTCCAGTTCCTAATATCGCAGCAAAAACCGTATCATGCCCGATTGCGCATCCGTCGACGGATTCGGCCAAACCAAAAGCGTTAGCATCATTCATGATGTAAACGGCTTTCTTGAACCGATTTGTTAAATGCTGCTGTAAAGAACGACCATGGATTGCTGGAATATTGGAACATGTTATAATTCCGGTTACTGGATTAGCGACCCCGGCAATCGAAATCCCGATTGCGTCGGCACTTTGTGGAGTCGCTTCAACAATCAGTTCGCAAAACCCCTCAAAATCAGACACTGGCGGTGCCGCACGGTGAATTTCGGTCACGTTCAGCGACGCGTCAACTTCTGCGGCGACTATTTTCGAACCGCCAATGTCAAAGCTACAGATCATTTCGACATCTTTGCATAATGTGGGATTAAGTACCGACAAAAATCAGCGCTATTTTCTTGTACGATACGCTACGCAATTTTCAGGATAATTTCAGATGTAACCAGCACCGGATTGCTTTTTGGTTTCAGTAGCCCCTGCATTGGTGCCCCGTCTAGCCCGACAATAGCAATTTCCAAGTTACAAATCGGCGTCGTCCCGTTCAGGTCTACTTCACCTTTTGTGATCAGAAATTCGGTAGCAAAGCTTTTCATAACACGACCATCAGCAAAATGAGCACCGATGATGCTGCCAACTCCGTGCACCGAGGCTCGCGACCACCCAGCCTTTTGACAACATTCAATCAACGGTTCGCTGATTTCGGTATTTGGAGAAATCCTCAGCAAGATTGCCTGCGCGGTTGATGGAACGGCATTAATCTGCTCTGGAACGAACAAATCGAATCCAGTTTGCTGATCAAAAATGCGATTAAAACGAGCATCCTTTAACCCGAATCCAGTTACGCGCACCTTTGAGGACACGACGCTAGCCTCGGGCAGCAGATGCCCCATCGCCGTTTCGCCATTTGCATCGCTCCACAATCCGTGAATGTGGTAAAAGGCCTGCTCTGACGAAGAACCGCAGTTAACGCCTGCGTCTTCAATCCGGCCCGGCATTTCAGGCGTATATGTCTCGCTGTACCACGCAACGTGGTCATCATCCGGCGAATGGGCAGGAATAACATATTCGAGTTGGGACATTCCGGCATTAACAATTCTGAAGTATGCACCGGTCAGACCAAACGATTTGATCTTCTGTCCAAGGGATTTATGCAGCGAAACACCGGCGGGGATATCAAAATCCAGTTCGATCAGGCGAGAAGTTGCGGATATATATGCAGCACCCGCGGGGCCGGGTTGCTGGATGTAATTTGGCAACTTAGCCAAAGTTTTTCCGATGTTCAATTACCGCCCTCCGCATCTTCTGACTGCGCAGCCATGTAAGCCTCTCGGACCAGTTTTTTGGTAATTTTCCCATAGGCGGACTTGGGCAAACTATCCCAAAAATAGATTTCTTTCGGCATTTTGTAGCTGGCGACCTGTGGTTTCAGAAACTCGCTAAGTTCAGCTGCAGTCGGGGTACAACCTTCGCGGGGAACACAGATCGCTACACCGATTTCGCCCCATTTCACGTCCGGCACCCCAAGAACAGCAACTTCGGTTATATCAACGTGTGCAAGAATTTTTTCTTCGATCTCGCGCGGGTAGATATTGGAGCCACCCGAAATGTACATGTCGGATTCGCGTCCAGTGATATAGAAAAACCCTTCGGCATCCATATGGCCGACATCGCCAGTGCGGAACCAACCGTTTCGGAAAGCCTTCTCGTTGGCTGACGGGTTATTCCAGTATCCAGCGAAAACTGCCGGACCTATCACGCAAAACTCACCTGTTTCGCCAATGGCTGCTTCACACCCGTTATTGTCCTGAATTTGCACTTGAATTCCGGTACGCGCGAAACCACAGGTTCCGGGTCGTGGATCGTCGCTGGCTGAATGTTCCGAGGGTGGCAATACGGTGATATTTCCAGTGACTTCACCCAGACCAAAATACTGCACCAGTACCGGCCCCAGCTTTTCCAACGCATGGATCTGGTCAACCCGGAACATTGGCGCGCCTGCGTAAATGACATAGCGCAAGCTAGAATGGTTATACCGGTCAACAGCTGGATGCTCTGTCAACATTTTCAGAATGGTCGGAACGGTGAACAGGCTGGTGGATCTGTGCGCATCGATAAGGCGCCAAATGTCATCTGCATCAAACCTGTCGCCTGATGGAAGAATACACGCGCCGCCGCGTGCTATCATCAGCAATGCGTGCACCCCTGCCCCATGCGAAAGCGGAGCTACAATTACTGTCGAGTCAGCTTCTGTGGTTGCGGGCATCAGGTCACACAGATGGTTGGTAACAACAAATGCCATCTGGCCATGTGTCAAAACCGAAGCCTTGGGCTTGCCGGTTGTTCCAGATGTGTAGAAGAACCAGCATGGATCGTCACGATCAACTTCGACAGGTGAGACAGTTCGCCCCAAATTTTTGGCGACCACATCGTCATAATTAGCGCCAAAATCCGATGCTCCGATCGAAATCGTAAACCTTAACCGCGACGCACATTTAGCGGCGTGTTGTGGGAAATCGGCATGGCAAATCATGCCTACCGCACCACTTGATTCGGCCAACCAGTCTAGATCATCCGGCATGCCGCGAAAATTGGCGGGCACCCATACTGCACCAATTCTGAAAACCGCCAACATGCTTTCGAACATCTGATTGCAATTCGAAGATTGCATCAATATCCGATCACCTTTTTGCACGCCATAATCCTGGATCAAGGCAAATGCCATTGCGTTAACACGGGCGTTCACCTCAGACCAACTCCAGCGCTCCTCGCCCCATACAAGTGCATCACGCTCGCCGTGACGCCTTGTTGCCTGATCCGCGAAATGTGCAAGATTCATCACGCTGGTAGATGTAGGGCGCATCATTTTACTCGCTCCAGAATAGACACATAGTTGGTGACCGCCGCCCCACCCATATTAAACACACCAGCCAAATTGGCACCTCGAACTTGCATTTCACCAGCTTCACCCATTAGCTGCATCGCTGCCATAACGTGCTGTGAAACGCCTGTTGCTCCTATCGGGTGTCCTTTGGATTTCAATCCGCCGGACGGATTAACCGGCAGCCGACCATCCATGCGGGTCCAACCTTCGCGCGCGGCCTTCCAACCCTCGCCAACCGCAGTTAGCCCCATGGCCTCGTATTCGATCATCTCGGCCGTCGTAAAACAGTCATGGGTTTCAACGAGGCTGAGATCGTCAAGACTAATCCCGGCCAATTCTTTGGCCTGCGTCCATGCTAGGTGCGCACCAGTAAAATCGGTCATTTCGCGGCGGGATAGCGGTAACATGTCGTTTCTCTGTGCCCGTGCCCGAAACCCGATAGCGCGCTTCAATCCTTCTGCCGCATCACGGCTTGCGATCACCAGTGCCGATGCACCATCAGAAACCAATGAGCAGTCGGTGCGCCGTAACGGCCCCGCAACATAGGGGTTTTTGTCTGAAATCGTGTTGCAGAATTCGAAACCGAAATCCTTCTGCATGTGCGCATAGGGGTTGTTCATGCCGTTTGCATGGTTCTTGGCCGAAATTATCGCCATTTCGGCGGATCGGTCACCGTATTTTTGAAAATAACTCTGGGTGATTTGACCAAAAATTCCAGCAAAGCCACTGTCGACCTGATCTTCTTCGCGCCGATAGCAGGCAGAGAGCAGAATATCGCCGACCTCCGACATTGGTACACCGGTCATCTTTTCTGCTCCGAAAACCAACGCAACATTACCCCGCCCGCTTTCGACATAATCGATCGCCGTATACAGTGCCGCCGTTCCCGTAGCGCAAGCGTTTTCAACGTGGATCGCCGGAACATGTTGCAACTCAGGCATCGCTGCTGAAATCAGGCCCGCCTCGAAACCCTGCTTGGAAAAGCCGGAGTTAAGAACCCCGATCGAGGCAAAATCGATATCCTCCGTGGACACACCAGCGTGTTCAAGAGCTGCATACCCGACCTCGGCAATAAGAGCCTCAATGTCGGGGGCGTCACTCTTACCAAATTTGCTGTGCGCCCAACCTACGATTACGCTGTCTGTGGTCATTTTCTAATGTTCCTTACTTCATTGGTCAAAAGTGATGCCGCCGGGCGGCTTTCTTCGCGTGCCCGCCGCATAAGTTTTTCGAGATGTCGTGCTTCTTTCATAAGCGGCCCTGCGAGCGCCAACTGCCTATTTAATTCAAGACGCGTTTCTATGGCCGCAATCGTTATCGCACCAAGTACGCGCCCCTCAGGATCTCGGACAGCCGCCGCGATAGCCCATGATCCGGGAAATGCCAGACCAGGGTTTAACCCCCAACCCTGAATTCGAGCTTCTGTCACCAGAGTTTGGATCTTTTCCATACTTAATTCAGGATAGGTGTCTGTGATCTTGTCAACGTTGCATTCCATGATCTCGTCAGCTTCGGACTTCGGCAAACTGGCTAAAATTGCTATAGAGGCCGCTCCCACCGACATCGGTTGGCGGTCTCCGACATGGAGGACATGCGTCCTGATCGGATATTCGCCTTCTTCCCGGTGCAGGCAAATGGTGAAGTCCCCTTGCCGGATACTAAGGTATGCTGTGTCACCGGAAAGTATAGCCAGCCGTGCGACACCCTCACGCGACAGGTCATGGAAACTGTACGGCGTCTTTGCTAGTTGCCCCAGAAGGTAGGCGTCAACGCCAAGTTTATATCGTTTGGTATCGAGGTTTTGCTCAATCAGCCCGACGTTCATCAAAGCTAGGAGCATCCGCCGCACCGTAGGTTTGGATAATCCTGTTGCTACCGTCAGTTCTGCCAAGCCGGCAGATTTACGCAGACCGACTTCACGCAACAAACTCGCAGCACGAAGAATGCTTTGCGCACCCCCATGATCCGGCGATTTCGTTTTTTTTGTCGAGGCTGCTGCTATCATATTACTGATGATCACTCCATTATATGGACCTCATAACCCATATGTAACATGCATTATATAGCGACATATTTGAAAGTAAATATATACGATACATAGGTCCACTATATAGACCCGAATATTCTCCGTATATTCCAGCCAAACGGGACTGATAATTCAACGCCGTTGGCATTCGTAGTATAGTTTCTTTCATCACTTTTGCTGCCTACGCGCACAAGCCGCAGATAATTCCTAATCGCATCGGACCTAGGGATACATTCCACTGGCAAGAATCCTGCCGCATGCTTAGAGTCTGCGAGACCGATACCCACCGGAAAGTGCCGAAAACGATGACCGACTTTACAAAGACCAAAGCCTTGTTCGATATTCCGGCGGGTGTAATCTACTTGGACGGAAACTCGCTCGGCCCTCTTCCCAAAGATGCGCCGGTTCGGGTCGCGAGTATGATGAAAAACGAATGGGGTCAGTTGCTAATTGGCGGTTGGAATAAGGCTGGGTGGATACAGCAGCCAACATCTGTTGGCGATCGTATTGCAAAACTGATCGGAGCCGAAGAAAACAGCGTTGTCATGGGTGATACCTTGTCGATCAAAGTGTATCAGGCGGTCGCCTCGGCGCTGGAATTGAACCCCGACCGAAAGGTAATCCTGTCCGACAACGGAAATTTTCCAACAGATTTATATATGACGGATGGTCTGATCCGCACATTGAACGATGGCCACGAATTACGAATTGTTAACTCCGGAGATGTTGAGGCCGCGATTGATGATACCGTCGCCGTATTGCTGTTAACAGAGGTCGATTATCGTACGGGGCGCAAGCACGACATGAAGCGGTTAACCGAAAAAGCACATGCGGCAGGCGTCCTCACGGTATGGGACTTGGCACATTCAGCTGGCGCGCTACCAGTTGACCTATCAGCGTGCGATGTCGATTTTGCCATTGGCTGCACGTACAAATATCTTAACGGTGGCCCTGGTGCACCAGCTTTCATTTACGTAGCCCCTCGACATTTCGAAAAAGTACGACCAGCATTGTCTGGCTGGCTTGGGCATGAAACACCCTTTGACTTTGATATTGAATACAAGGCTGGCAGCGGTATCGAGCGCATGCGGATTGGCACTCCGCCCATAATTGCACTTGCAGCGTTGGAATCCGCACTCGACATCTGGGACATGGTCAATATTGAGGATGTTCGCGCCAAATCCAATGAACTTTGCGATCTGTTTGTCAAAGAAGTGGAGGCACGCTGCCCACAATTGGCCCTTGATACACCACGCAATAGCGAGGTACGCGGCTCACATGTTTCCTTCCGATTTGCGGACGGATATGCGGTTATGCAGGCGTTGATCGCGCGCGGCGTCGTTGGGGATTTTCGAGCACCGGATACGATGCGCTTCGGGTTTACACCCCTCTATATAGACGAATTGGATGTACTTGCTGCAGTCGACATACTTGAAGACATAATGACGAATGCGCTGTGGAATACAGAGGCGTTCAAAACCAAGTTGGAAGTAACCTGAGTTTACGAAATGAATAACACATACGATACAATCATCCTTGGCGCAGGCGCTGCCGGCCTAATGTGTGCTCTAACAGCAGGGCAGCGCGGGCGTCGGGTTTTGTTGCTGGATCACGCTGATAAAGCTGGAAAGAAAATCCTGATTTCAGGTGGCGGACGGTGCAATTTCACAAATACCGACACGCGCCACGAATGCTATCTTTCCCAAAACAAACACTTCGCTAAGTCAGCACTGAGCCGCTACTCGCCTGATGACTTTCGAGAATTGGTCGAACATCACGGCATCGCCTGGCACGAGAAAACGCTCGGACAGTTGTTTTGTGACGTCTCGGCCAAACAGATATTGGCGATGTTGTTGAAAGAATGTGCGGACGGGCAGGTCGAAATCCTTTTGAAACATAAAGTTGATACTATCCGCCATGTGAATGGAGAGTATTTGGTCGAAGGTAACGGGAAAACTGCGCACGCTGCGTCGTTGGTCGTTGCGACAGGCGGACCATCCATCCCCAAGATGGGGGCTACTTCATTCGCTTACGATGCCGCTAGGCAGTTCGGGTTAAAGGTCGTTGAGCCAACACCTGCGCTGGTTCCCTTCACGCTTAGTCATGACGAACAACTATTTCGCGCTTTGTCTGGCGTATCCACAGACGTGATAGTGCGTTGCGGTAAGATAGAGTTTCGCGAGGCGGCGTTGTTCACGCACAAAGGTTTGTCTGGCCCGGCAATCTTGCAAATTTCGTCCTACTGGAAAAACGGTCAGAGCATCGGGGTTGATTTCTTGCCCGACCTATCCTCAGGTTGGTTGATCGAGACTAAACGCACCCGGCCTCGATCTCATTTTCGCGCTGTTTTAGGGCAGCATTTGCCAGATCGTTTAACCCAAGTCCTGGCAGAGCGGGTGAACTTGATTGGCGAATTAGCCAATCAATCGGACAAACTACTGGCAAAAATAGAAAACAAACTATCTAATTGGATATTTATCCCGAACGGGACCGAGGGTTTCGCAAAGGCCGAAGTTACACTTGGTGGCGTCGATACAAACGGACTATCCTCCAAAACCATGGAGGCGAAAAATCAACCCGGGCTCTACTTTATTGGCGAGGCCGTCGACGTAACCGGCTGGCTTGGTGGATACAATTTCCAGTGGGCATGGGCCAGCGGTTGGGTCGCTGGCCAAGTTCTTTAGGGTTGATAATTCTCACGCTTAAACGGAATTTCCGATACTTCGCATTCCAGTTCTTGCGCAAATTGATGCCCTGCATATACCGCCATCGCAATCGTGCCGGGTGCATGGCAATCCGCGATGCGCGTTACAGATTTAATACCGGTATCTGCGAAAACATCGGATTTTCCCATTAGCCCATCGTACACCATACTATCGGGACGGCGCGTAGTAACCGGAATGACAGTATCGGCCGCAATGTGCCGCTCTCTGCCGGTATATTCGCACGCCAATGTGACCTCACCGTCACCAACAACGCTCAGCGAATGCGCACAAATCACTCTAACCTCTTTCTCAAGCAAGCGTTGCTGAATGCGGCGCTGCTCCATCGTGTTTTCAGTCCATTCAGCAACCATCGTCGAAGGCGTAACCAATGTGACGTCATGGCCCAGATCGCGCAGATGCTCTGCGATCACGCTACCCATGTAATAATGTTCGTCGTCAAAAATAACGACCTTTCCATCGACGACGCCACCCTTCAAAATGTGGTCAACGCTAACCAATATGGTAGCAACCGTCGCCTGCAATGGATGAATGATCGAGCGCCCAACTCCATCGCTTCGCCATGCCGCCCCTGTTGCCAACAACACATGTTCAAAACCAAATTCCAACACCTGATCAGCCGTTAACCGGCTGTTAAGGTACGTTTCGACGTTAGGCTTCTGAGCAATCATATAAGTCCGGTGGTCCGCCACGCGTTTCCATTCACCAAGGCCCGGCATACGCGATTCCAGTACAACCCGCCCGCCCAACTCATCTGACGCCTCAGCCAAAGTAACATCATAGCCGCGTTTGGAAAGCGCCAGTGTCGCCTCCAATCCGCCAGGGCCGCCGCCTAAAACGAGCACAGAAGCATCGCTTTTCTTGGGTGATATAATCTCCGGATGCCAATCCTTGCGGTATTCTTCTGCAATCGTGGGATTCTGCGTGCAGCGGATCGGCGTAGATGTAAAATCGCCTGAAACACAAATGTTGCAACCTATACATTCGCGAATTTCGTCCTGTCGACCCGTCTTGATCTTATTCGGTAAATATGGGTCTGCAATCGATGGACGCGCTGCGCCAATCAAATCCAGCACGCCACGCTTGACTTGCGAAACCATCATGTCAGGTGAAGTAAACCGCCCTACCCCGACGACCGGCTTGTTCGTCGCCTGTTTTACGAACTTGATATATTTCTCTTGCGAGCCTTCAGCGCCAAACCGTGAAGGAAGCGAGTCATTCTCCCATCCTGCGATGTTCACATCCCACAAGTCAGGCAAATCCGAGAGCATCTCGACGATTTCTTTGCCCTCCACATTCCAGCGCATACCGTCTTCGCCCATCAGCTCGTCCACAGCGAACCGGAAAGCGATCGCGCAAGTATCCCCGACTGCCTCTTTGGTGTCCTCCAGGATTTCGCGAACAAGGCGCACGCGGTTTTCCAACCTGCCGCCATATTCGTCTGTGCGCTGGTTATAGCGCGACAAAAGATAGTGCATCAGCAGTGTCATATTGTGCCCAGCATAGACATAAACGATGTCGTATCCGGCGTTTTTCGCCCGCAACGTCGCATCACGATGCCAGCGGCGAAGGTCGCGGATGTCTTGTTTATCCATGCCGCGCGCCTGCAACGGGTGACGGTATGTCGTGGCCATATCACTTGGCGCAAGGGGTGGCATCCGGCTGAAATAATTCGGGACGTTCGCCCCGTTATGCACAAGTTGTATGCCCGCCAATCCTCCGTTTTCATGCACGGCGTCGGTCATCAAACGATGTGTTGGAATATCGCTGCTGTCCCACAACCGCATTTCTACTGCCGGAGACAAATCACTTGTCGGATGGATTTCACATTCTTCAGTGCAAACAACGCCCCAGCCGCCAGCAGCTTTGGTACCACGCATAGCCGCCATCGCTTTAGGAAACCGATGCCCCATGCCATTGCAATGCGGCACTTGATAAAAGCGGTTCTTGGTTGTGATCGGACCAATTTTAACAGGTTCGAACAAAATATCGTATCGGCTATCGCGGGACATATAGGAACTCCTTGAAGCGCAGACGATTATTTGTCAGGCAAATACCGTCTGGCCACAAGAGTTTTCCGCTGGGTCAATGTTTAGCGGGCGTTACCATTGCTTCAATTGTAGACTTCATCGAAATTGATCCAATGGATGCACCTTCGCCATCGACAATATTCGCCGAAGCCTCGCCAGAGTCTGACAGCAACTTGGCCGCGTCTTCCAGCCGGCTACCACTAGGGATTGCCACAGAAGCAGAACCATTTGTTCCCGATTCCATAATTGTGTCTACCCTGATAACGCGCCCACGGTTAACTTCCTTTACAAAGTCCGAGATGTACGCATCTGCCGGGTTTAGAACAATTTCTTGCCCAGTACCTTGTTGGATAACTGCCCCGTCCCGCAAGATTGCGATACGATCGCCAAGACGCAAAGCTTCGTCCAGATCGTGGGTGATGAACACGATAGTTTTATGAAGTTCTTCTTGTAGCTCCAGCAAGATGGTTTGCATGTCGGTGCGGATAAGAGGATCAAGCGCTGAAAACGCCTCGTCCATCAAAAGAATGTCCGCATCATTTGTCAACGCTCGGGCAAGTCCCACACGCTGTTGCATTCCGCCGGACAGCTCATTGGGATACCGATCCTCATAGCCATCAAGGCCCACACGTTTCAACCAGTGGCGTGCGCGTTCCTCGGCGTCCGCGTTGCCGATGCCTTGCAATTCCAACCCGTATAGCGCGTTGGTAATCACAGTCCGGTGCGGCAACAAAGCGAACTTCTGAAACACCATCGCAGTTTTGTGGCGGCGGAATTCTCGAAGATCGGATTCAGACATTTTGCAAACATCTTCACCCTGATAAATCACCTCGCCCACGGTGGGTTCGATCAGGCGGTTAATGTGGCGGATCAGGGTGGATTTCCCCGAACCAGACAAGCCCATGATAACCTGAATTTTGGCCTGAGGCATGTGGATATTGATATCTTTCAATCCCAAAACATGCCCATGCTTGGCGTTCAGTTCGTCTTTGGACATACCATTCTGGACAGCCTCGACATACTTTTTGCCATTCGCGCCGAATATTTTATAAAGACCGCGAACATCAATGCTGTTATCAGCCATGGATCACCTCCGAGTGTTTTTGTAGGCGTTTGCCGAACTTTTGTGAAACCCGATCGAAAACGATGGCGATTGCAACAATTGCAAGTCCGTTCATTAATCCAAGTGCTAGATATTGGTTGTTAACCGCTTTCAGCACCTCGGAGCCAAGCCCATTAACACCGATCAACGCGGCCACAACAACCATGGCCAAGGCCATCATAATAGTTTGATTAACGCCTGCGAAAATATTAGGCAACGCCAGTGGCATTTGAACGGTCCAGAGCTTTTGTCTAGGGGATGCACCAAATGCATCCGCGGCCTCAAGTACGTCTTTATCAACAAGGCGAATACCAAGATTAGTTAGTCGCACCACCGGCGGGATGGCGTAAATACATACTGCGATCAAACCCGGGACCTTACCAATGCCGAGCAACATAAGGATGGGGATCAAGTAAACGAAGCTCGGGATTGTTTGCATAATATCGAGTACTGGCGTTATGACTGCTTGTGTTCGATCCGATTTCGACATCAGAATGCCGAGCGGTATGCCAATAATAATACAAAGTGCGGTTGATACAGAAATCAGCGCGAGCGTGAACATCATATCTTCCCACATCCCGAGGTATCCAACTACCAGCAGCGTCAAAACAGTACCGACAACCAATCCCCAAGTTCGAGCGCCCGCATAAACCAGCGCGCCTAAAATAACGATCATCAATGGCCAAGGTGTGGCCACAACCAGTTTTTCGAACCACACAAGAACGCGTAGCAGCGGTTCGAAAAAGTCCTCGATTCCGACGCCCCATTCGCGTGTGAACACCTTAAAACTTTCATCAATTCCTTTTTTGAAATCCCGCAAGTCGGTGCGGCTCATTTCTGGAAACTCTGTGAGAATTTCGGTGAGTGACTTGTCCGTAAACACGCCCATTTTTGGACCCCCTGATCTTTATATAAGCAAGGGCCCGCCGAGCGGTCGGCGGGCCCTGATATTAGTATCGCAAATTCAAGATTAAAGCGCTGCTTTAACCTTAGCTGCAACTTCTTCCGATACCCATGTTGTCCACAGATCTTCGTGCTGGATCAGGAACTCATAGGCAGCGTCTTCGCCGGCAGCCTGCTCCTCAGCCATATACACCAACATCTCACCCATAACATCGCCGGGGTAAATACGCGCTGCAAGATAGTCATTGATCTCGCCGCCCGTTTTCATGAATTCGTCGGTAACGATGGTGAACACTTCGGATTTAACCCAAGCAGTCATCTCTGGATCAGCACACCCTTCTTGCGAAGTACACGCGTTCCAATGCTCGGCACCTACAAAATCTACGCCGAATGGCACATATTGCATGCTATATTTGCCGATGATGGAAGTCGGTGACCAGTAATAGCCCAACCAGTTTTCGCCGCGCTCATTCGCTTTGGCGATTGATGCGTCAAGACCAGCAGCCGAACCCGGATCGACTAGAACCCAACCTTTGTCTTCCATGCCGTATGCTACGAACAAGTTGTTATTAATGTGCTGACAACCCCAACCGGCAGGGCAACCAACAAAGGCACCTTTGGATGGGTCTTCTTGGGATGGGAATAGATCAGGACGTTCAATCCAGTCTAGCACAGTTTTCAACTCGGGATGCGCGGCGGCAGTGTATGGCGGAATCCACCAGCCTTCCCCAAGACCTGTGATTGGACCCAGGTTAACCGAATGCAAACGGCCTTCGGCAATTGCAGCGTCAACAAGTTCACGAACGCCGTTCACCCATTGCTCACCAGCAATATCAGGCACGCCCTTTGAGTCCATGGACGCAAAAATGGCAGATGTGCCGCCAACGATTAGTTCAACGTTACATCCATAGCCTTCTTCGAGGATGATCTTGTCCACGTTGGCCAGAAGTTCACCGGATGCCCAGTTGAACTCGCCCATTGTGATGTCGCCACATTCTTGTGCCAAAGCTTCAGCAACAGCTAGTGCTTCAGCAGCAGCTTGTGCTTCAGCAGCAGCTTGTGCTTCGACTGCGGCAACTTCTGCGGCCTTTTTTTGAGAATACATATAATATCCTCCGCCTGCTACAACGAGGATAGCAATAATCGCTATGATTCTTTTCATTGATATTTCTCCGTATTGGTTATTAGTAATTGTTTTTGTTGGTTAGCGTTTTTCAAAAAGCCATTGCTCTGAGTGCAATCATCTTGTGATTGGTAATTGCTGGATAGAAACCGCAATTCGCTAACTGTTGAATTCTCTTCATGATGCTAGCATAACTTTCTAGAACCAAATGAATAGCCTTCAGCGACATATAAGTGTCGGAAAACGAATACTTGGTTATTATTTAGCTGATGTAGATGCTTGCGGAGGCCGAAAACTCAAAACGAAGTCACCCTTCCCCTTCAGTTGAACAACCTACCGTTGAGTTGCGTCATTTTGCGTTTACCCTATGCTTCGCAACACTGCACCACGCCGAATCGACCGCACGCATACTTCGGTTCACTCAGCCCGCTGATGACAAGAAATGAACCGCGTTCGACCCGTCATACCCAAAGCAGACACAGCATTTAGTCGCGCAAATATCAACACACATTTAGCGGTCGAAGCATACGAAGACAGCGCTGCTTCGAAACATCGGCTATATCTGCGTTATTTTCAGACCACCGCTCAGTTGATGTAGATCAAGATGTTGTCGATAGGGCGATATATAATGCGATAGCGGCAATATTTGTCATAGACACACAAGGTTGATCCGGATGACGTCATCGGTACCCAATATTTGCAAGAGTTGTTCGTTGCATTGCGATCACGACAGTTTTTGCGCTCGCTTGACCAACGATGAACTTATTCAGTTAAATGAAAAATCTCACTCAGCCAGCATGAAACGAGGGGACACCCTATCTGGCGAGGCGTTAACACAATGGCCGATTGTCGCCGTTTCTTCTGGCGTATTAAGTCTGCAACATCTGATGGCGGACGGGCGTAAGTCCATCGCGGCATTATATATGCAGGGTGACATTATTGACCTTCGAGGCATCGCGAACCGAAACCGATGCAATCTTATTTCTTTAGGTAATTCAGAAGTTTGTAGATTGTCCCCCGACATATTCGAGCGGGTCGCCTCTAGCAACCCGAACGCCCAAAACAGTATTTGGAGCAACCTTCGACAGCAAACTTTTCGGGCCATAGATCATTCTGTGGACATGTCGAAAAAACAAGCACTGGAAAAATTGGCGTCGTTCATAATCGAGTGTAATTACCGGGAAACCAGTACGGCAAGTGGGTCTGTAGTTACTAAAATACCTGTGCGTCGCGTGGATTTAGCCGAATATATTGGTGTCCAACCTGAAACCGTCAGCCGCTGTTTCAAGAACTTAAAGGATCGAGGCGTTTTAGCGTTTAAAAACCTTTCGGTCGTTACAATCCATGACGTTGCCTTGCTCCAAAAAATCGCAAATGGCGAAAAGTAGCCAAATACTCGCGGAACGAACCGACTGGATCGGACCGTGCAATCGGCAAAATCTAACGCAATGTAATCATAGAATCTTTTCTGTATCTGGGCTAGACTCTCGCAAAAGTAGGTACATGCATGAAAATAACAGTTTTAAGGTTTCCAGCCGACATTATTCATTGGCATTTGGTTAAGAACTTCCTTCTCCTTCGTAAAGAAGTATTTGTCGACAAAATGGATTGGCCTCTTTTTCATGCTGAATCAATGGAGTTCGAGCAATATGATACTCTGAGTTCTGTTTACATCATTGCCCATGAGGGAGACCAAGTGATTGGTGGCGCGAGGTTGGTTAGAACAGATCAATCCCAAAGTTTTGGAAAAATTGTATATTCATACATGATTAGAGATGCTTACCTAAAAAACCTACCTGGATTGCCTCCCGAAATCTGCGCGGAAGAGCCGCCTGTTGACTCAAAAGTCTGGGAACTTACCAGATTTACTTCTCTGGACAACATGTGGGTCGGTCGCGGCATTTTGGAAAGATGTAACCTGTTTCTGAACGAAGAAGGCGCTAAGGAGTGCCTATTTCTTGGACCGCCAGCTTTCCTTAGGATGGCACGTTCCATGGGGTATAATGCAAAGCCGATGGGTAAAATCACAGGCAATAAAGATGGCAGATTTTTGGCATTCAGCTGTGACGTGATTTAGTGCCAAACTATCGTACAATTACAGGGACTTGCCCAATAGCATACCAACTTGACACACGCTATGTATGTTGTACTTTGTGATATTGTATTTATATTTATTTATTGATTTTGCCAAAAAAAATTATACTTTTAGATAATATCTCATCAGAGGGATCCAATGCTTAAATCCATAATTCCAAATTTTGAATCAGAAATTTCGTCGCTTAGATTTCTGGGCGAGTCCGGCTTTATTATGGCGTTCAATATGACGTTTCGCGGACCAGAATACCTCCATTCGGAATATTCAGAAGAATGGCAAAAAATTTACGAGGAAAAGAACTACTTTTTTGTCGACCCGGTATTAATTTGGTGCGTCACAAAAAGCGGAAGTAAACGGTGGTCCGACATCAAGCTGCCAGACATTCGGGGTGTTATGAAAGAAGCGCACAAACACGGTTTGATTTACGGAGCTGCATTTTCTCGCAAATCTATGAACAAGCGTTCGTTTTTAACAATTTCTCGACCTGACCGGGAATTTACCGACGAAGAAATATCGCACCTTGAGGAAAAGTTCAATAATTTGGTCGGCTATGTTGTCGGTCAATGCGGCCTAACGAGCAAAGAACTCGATGCGTTGCGCGGGCTCAGAGATGGGCTGAGCTATAAGCAAATTGCTGTCGAGCTCGAAATTTCGGTCCCTACCGTTAAAAGCCGCGCTGAACGAGCCAAAGGCAAATTGGGGGCGAAAACTACAACACAGGCTGTTGCCATGGCCTCCACCCGGAACTTCATTTGATCGCTAAAAACAACACAGGCTGGGCGGTTATGTGCCGCCCACGCCTAATGCAAACTCAACGCAAGCTTCAAAACACCGACTTTTGTTAACATTTCGTCGACTTCGATTTCAGGACCGACAATTTCGACATCAAGACCGAGGTAGTCCGTCCAACGTGCCCACTGGGAAGGCATCAATCCAATGATTTGTGACGCGCCCAAGGTACGGGCTGCACTCGTCATTTCAGCGACCAAGCTGGCCTGAACTCGTGTTCGACGTCTTTCCGACACATCATCTGAAATAAACACACGTGACGCTTCCCAAATATGAGAGGCGACGGGGGCCTCATAATCCAGCAAATTGCACGGCAAAGTATTAAGCAAACCGCGTTGCGCATCGCGGATCATGTAGGAATAGACACCACATTCGGCAGTAGTAGGTGTCAAACGTACGCCGGCAAGAACCTTGCCATCTTCATGTACAGCGATCCAGCGGCTAGCCGGAGTATCATACTGATCATATTCCATCCCATCTGCCTCGGGGAATACCCAATTCGCCTCCATGAACAACGAGCGTTTGCGCGCGCGAAAAAGGGTCGTGAACAAATCACCGTAGGTGTGCAAATTGTCAAAGGATATTGTTGTCGTAAGCATGGTAGCCTCCAGCTTTTATCGAAACATTCTGTGTTGTGGAACTATTAGTGCAACCCGTTATTATTGCATTTGCCACCCAGATTAGTGGCTAGCGCCGACATACTTTACCTGCCGAGCTTCACGGGTCTTGTTCATCCTAATTTGTTGTCACAACAACATATTGATATCAGTCTGCAATCTATTTGCAGGATTATATGTTAATACAACGGGCAACCGTCCAGACTGCCTGTCGTACGGTGAAACTCGCGCACTAATTAGGAGGCGTTGCGCGCTCTTGAAAGTTGAATACCAATCAAGCGCGGCTTACACTTTTATCGTAAAAGTATCGCCATAAACAAAACACTATTAT
Source organism: Rhodobacterales bacterium 52_120_T64 (assembly GCA_002162875.1). Classification (GTDB taxonomy): domain Bacteria; phylum Pseudomonadota; class Alphaproteobacteria; order Rhodobacterales; family Rhodobacteraceae; genus NORP23. The sequence continues at coordinate 41,867 of MABA01000020.1, forward strand.
GCCTCAGTTTAGACTAATACGTTAGGATTTGCCAAAGGTATTGACACGGGTAAACCGATCAACATTTTCCCGAAAACTGGACTTGAGAAGTGATTTTATTTTGGCGTGGTTTTAATTTGGACTTTCACACGTTGAAGTGGTTATTGTTGATTAATAACAATGTACTACATCACATTTACCGATATTACTGACAGATTTTTTTCAATTGAGGAGCTGCATTTTTGGATAACCAAAAATCGCCTACATGTATGTTTCCACTCTGTTATCTCAGATAATTCTCAAAAACTTATCCAATTAGATATGTCTTTTAAGTGATATTGCCGAATCACATAGCAATTCTAAATTGGTATCCAGTAATCGGTGCCTAGCGGAGAAGAATTAAGCTCATATTACGAGGTTTGACGTATTCGCTTGCTGCTTCGCTATGTTCGAATTCATTGTGTATACGAGTATTTTGAAGTCAGCGTCCTTTAGGCAGTGTTACCCGTATTTGAGTGATATGTACCATCTCGAGAACCGGCACAGGGACGCTAGCCGAGTGTTACTAACGAGTTTTGAATTGACCAGTGTAAACGTTTAACTAGTAAGCCAAGGCCTTGCAGTCCGCCACTGCAAGGCCTTGCTGCTAGTATTGCTCAACATTTCGCGCACTTCGTATTTTGAGACGCACACAGACTAGCGGAATCGTGCCGTATCCACCCACGTCCCTTCGCGTCGAAATGACGTAAGCGGACATCAAAGCCACATCGCGCGCGAGCAAATGAATAGGCGCATAAATGAGGCAGCGGGTTAGCAGCACTTTGTCGACCATCTAGTTCGCTTCCGTCTCGAGTGGGAAGCTGCGCGAGCAGGCGCCGAATGCCGTTTTAGTGCGCGCGAATCCAGCGGCGAATAAAACGCAGCTAACATAGCCACAAGCAAAATCACAAATGCAGCGATCAAGAACTTTAGCGTGCCAAACCCGACATAAGAAATTTCCTCCTGTGATAGGTCCAAAGATACCAGTAATTTCGCCCGCACTTCCTGCAAAACCATAAACCGCCTCTTGCATTCGTTCGCCTGTCAACTTGGATAATGCCGGCATAAACGTTGACTACATTAAGCCATTATCTGCGGCGATTAGTGCTGCGCCGATATTTGATATAATAGTAATTTCGAAGAACAGCGCCACAAATCCCAGGAAAGGAGCGCAGCTCCCTCCTCCCAATTAACGACTGTCAATCAGCGAGGATGACGCCCAAGTATGTAGTGATCTTTGAACAACGACATACCAGTCATAACAGTACGATAGTCCGCCTGTCGCAGCATTAGCTTACAAAAGCGACCCCGGTCGCGATTATGAATGCCGCTCGTCTCGTCATTGTGTAATTTTATGCAATTTGACCGTATTTTGCCGATTTTTCAGAAGTCTTTCACATTTATTTGAATCTTGCCTGTGTGTTGGCCAGCGGTTTCTAAACTCTAAAAAGTTCAACCTATTCCGTTCCGACGATGGTCGTTAAGCTTGGACCTTGTAGACCAGAGGCCCAGCCACGCTTTCGTGACTTGTGACGCCTTTAGGGGGAACTATTTAACCCGTTCAACGCCGTTGTTTGCGCTCGAGTCTACCTTTGTGCAGCAGCGGTTCGGTGTAACCGGAAGGCTGCGCAAAGCCTTTGAGGGCCAAATCGCAAGCAGAACGGAAAGCAATATCGGAATATTCGGGGGCCATTGGTCTATAAAACGGGTCGTCTGAATTCTGCGCGTCGACCACTTTCGCCATGCGCTTGAACGATTCCATCACCTGTTCTTCCGACACGACACCGTGATGCAACCAATTCGCCATGTGCTGGCTGGAAATGCGACAAGTTGCGCGATCTTCCATCAGACCGATGTCATTGATGTCTGGTACTTTGGAGCATCCAACACCCTGATCGATCCAGCGCACAACGTAACCGAGAATACCTTGTGCGTTGTTATCAAGCTCGGATTTGACTTCGTGCGCGGCCCAGTTGACACCATTTGCTACCGGGATTGTCAAAATATCGTCTAGTTTGGAGCGTTTACCGCCGTTGGCCAGCTTTTCCTGAATTTCGACCACGTTGACTTTGTGGTAGTGCGTCGCGTGTAAGGTTGCACCTGTCGGACTTGGGACCCAAGCACAGTTGGCGCCCGATTTCGGATGGTCTATTTTCTCCTTAAGCATGTTCGCCATAAGATCGGGCATCGCCCACATACCTTTGCCGATTTGTGCTTTGCCACGCAGGCCGCAAGCAAGACCAACATCCACGTTGTTGTCCTCATAGGCGGCAATCCAGTTGGTGTTTTTCATATCGCCTTTACGAACCATCGCGCCCGCTTCCATCGACGTGTGGATTTCATCACCGGTGCGATCAAGGAAACCGGTGTTGATGAAGGCAACACGACTTTTAGCGGCGCGAATGCATTCTTTGAGGTTAACGGTTGTGCGGCGTTCCTCGTCCATAATTCCGATTTTCACCGTGTTTAATGGCAAACCAAGAACCGCTTCGACACGGATGAATATTTCGTTAGTGAAGGCAACTTCTTCAGGGCCGTGCATTTTCGGTTTGACAATGTAAACCGAACCATGCGCGGAGTTGCGTGTTCCTTCGGTTTTCTTAAGGTCATGCATCGCACCGAGGGTCGTGAACATTGCGTCCGTCAGCCCCTCGAAAACCTCATCCCCATTTTGATCGAGAATTGAAGGATTGGTCATCAGATGGCCAACATTGCGAACCAGCATCAGAGCGCGGGTTTTTATTGCAAGGTTGCTTCCATCAGGAGCCGTGAAAGCCTTGTTCTGTGCCAGCTTACGCTCGATCAGGTTTCCGTCTTTGGAAACCGTTTCGACTAAATCTCCGCGCATTAGACCGAACCAGTTAGTGTAAGCGAGCACTTTATCTTCCGCATCGACCGCAGCCACGGAGTCCTCACAATCCATGATCGCTGTCACGGCGGATTCCAGAATCACATCGGCGACGTGCGCTGCATCAGTTCGGCCGATCTGATTTTCCGCATCGATGATAACCTCAATATGAAGGCCGTTTTTGCGTAACAGGATCGAAGTCGGACTATCTGGATTGCCGAGGTAGCCGGCGAACTGAGATGGATCAGCGAGACTTGTTTCACCAATTTTGAGTGCGCCGTTAACAACAGAATACCCAGTGGCATCTTTGTGGGAACCCTGTGCAAGTGGCGCGGAGTCATCAAGAAATTCTTTCGCCCATGCAACCACACGCGCGCCGCGCTCTGGATCAAAGGGACCTTTTGCGGCCACGTCACCAAGCGCATCAGTACCGTAGAGGGCATCGTATAAACTGCCCCAACGCGCGTTCGCCGCGTTAAGTGCGTAGCGTGCGTTCATGATTGGCACAACCAACTGGGGTCCAGGGATAGTTGCGATCTCCGGATCTACGTTTTCTGTTTCGATCTGGAAATCGTCGCCTTTTGGTACGAGATACCCAATCTCTGACAGGAAGGATTTGTACCCTTCGAGATCTTGCTCCGGCCCCTTATGGGCGATATGCCAACCATTAATATTCTGCTGAATTTCATCGCGTTTCGATAGCAGAGCACGATTTGTCGGTGTCATATCTTCTACGAGTTTCGCAAAACCTGACCAGAATGCTTCCGCATTAACACCGGTCCCTGGAAGGGCTTGTTTTTCGGCGAATTCGAAAAGTTCAGTAGCAATCTGTAGACCATAAAGGTTGACGCGATCAGTCATGTTCGACTCCATTGTATATTTTTGTATGCCGAAGTATCTTCGTCAACCGAAAATGCAAAGATAATTCTTATCAATTTGCTGATATTGGATAGTTTATAGTCAATCGTGATTGCACAGATAAATTAGCCCACCACTTTATATCGAAACTGAAGGATAATCCTGGATAAAACCATCGTTTCTAGATGATTGTAACTGGAAGCATACCCCCCCCTCCGACGAATATCCGCTTTGCCCGCAGCGCCGCCATCTATTGTAGTTTCGGGTTAATATTGTCTTTTGGGGAATTCAGAGCTAAGTGTTTCGAAAGTCATTTTTGTGAGCCATTTATGAAATGCGAACCAATTACATTGGGCGATAAACTAACGCCACCTGTATCCCAAAAACCGCGTTTCAAAGTCGGTGCGTGGTTGAGAAATGCAGTATACTCGCTGCTGAACCTCGCCCTGCTGACGGCAATATTCGCTTTTCCCTTATGGTGGTTATTAATGCGTCCCAATATGGACAGAAACCTCATGTTGGTCCTTTTGACGACATTGATCGCAACGTGGTTGTTTGTTTATCGCCGGCGCCGAGCCACCAAAGCGACACCCGCAAGGACTCATTCCTTACTGGCCAATGACTGCCAGGGATTCATGCGCGACCTGCGATTGGATACGAAAACAGTTGTTTTTGATGGCAGCAATATTTACCACTTTGGGCATAACAATGGATTAGACGCACAACCGCTTGGAATGATTGTGCACAAACTGCGGACTGAAGGGTATCGTATCATCTGTTTCTTTGACGCCAACATTTATTACACTCTGTGTAAACACGGTGCATTCCGCAGCGATCAACAACATTCGTTGGCGATGCTTGAAGACATTTTTGGGCTGAGGAGAGATGAAATCTACGTGGTGCCAAGTGGAGTTCAGGCGGATAAATACGTTCTGGATTGTTTGAAGCACCTGCCCATATCATTTGCCGTAACCAACGACCAATTCCGCGATTATGCTAAGAAATACCCTACGGTGATGAAGGGAAATCAATGGCGTAAAGGTGTGGTGATTTCAAAAGGTGAAATCAAGTTGCAGCAACATCGCTTTCAAAATCCCACTCGATTGAATTAAGCCGCTAACACCCTAAGCCAAGACTTCAACACCGCTGAGCTGAAGTTTAGTCAGCTATTCAGCGCGGCCCACTCGTTTCTTGCTGCTCTAAATCCACAACGGTAATATGATGCAACCAAGTGGCCATAATTCAAGCCACACCGGTCTACTTTACAGACACGCACGTATTCGTTTGATAGCTTCTTGAATACTATCGATATCCGCAGCATAGGAAAAGCGGATATACCCCTCTCCCCACTCGCCAAAACTTGTGCCTGCAATGGTTGCTACGCCGGCTTCATTAAGGAATTTGTCCTGCGCTTCACGAGCGGTTAAACCAGTCGCTTCTATATTGGGAAAGGCATAAAAAGCACCAGCGGCGTCTGCACAGCGGAATCCTGGGATCTGGTTCAGTTCCGAAACAATTATCTTACGTCTCTGATCAAAGGCGGCCACCATTTCACGCACGGCGTCTTGCGGCCCAGTCAGCGCGGCAAGACCCGCATACTGGCTGGCCGCATTAACGCAGGAGTGATCATTGATACAAAGGCGAACAGTATGATCTACCAGTGCATCCGGCCAGATAGCATAGCCTAGCCGCCATCCAGTCATCGCATACGTCTTTGACCAACCATCCAACACAATCAACCGATCCCGAATTTCAGGGTATTGCAAAAGACTTACGTGCTCGCGCCCTTCATAAAGCATCTGGCTATAGATTTCATCGGACAGCAGGGCGACATGTGGGTGATCGGTCAAACCCGCAACGAGCCTATCGATTTCCGCTTTAGGTGTTACGCCACCCGTTGGATTTGCGGGACTGTTGATGATGATCAGACGGGTCGCGGGTGTGATCTGCGCAAGAACGGCCTCGGCGTCGAAAGCAAAGCCGTTTTCCTCTTTCAGTGCAATCGGAACCGGCGTCGCGCCGCTGTATTTGATAACGGATTCATAAATAGGGAACCCTGGATTTGGGTACATAATTTCAGCCCCCGGTTCTCCGAACATAAGTACCGCAAAAAACATTGTTGGTTTACCGCCCGGAACAACAACTACATTGTCTGGACTCACCGAAACGTTATGCCGATTTTCCAAATCGGCAGCCACAGCCTCGCGTAATGCGGGGATGCCGTTCGCAGGCGTATACCCATGATGCCCGTCCCGAAGCGCTTTTATTCCAGCCTCGACGATATGATCTGGTGTACGGAAATCTGGTTGCCCGATCCCTAGGTTAATAATGTCTTTGCCCTGCGCTGCGAGCTTTTGTGCCTGTGCAAGGACATCGAAAGCAGATTCAGTACCTAGGCGGTTAAGCGATTTGGCAGTCTGAAGCATTTTTAATGTCCTTCTTTTTCAGTAATTTTGCACGCGCGAGTGATGTCTTTGCCCGAATTAATCATATTATCATACTAATATCTTTATTCAGCAATAAAAAGCTGATAATAACACCACAACCATTCTTCTATCACTAATCGCAAACACCGGAATGATCTACACCCCAAGTATTGGAGAAACACAATGGCCCCTACCCCCTTAATCGCCAACGATGGCACCCGTGCATCAAAATTTTCGTTTGGTACAATGCAGTTTGGCGGAAAAGCCGACAAAGACGAGAGCCGTCGCCTGTACGACGCCAGCCGAACCGCCGGAATTAATTTCTTTGATACCGCCTATGTTTATACAGAGGGACTATCCGAGCAGTACCTCGGGGAGTTCGCTGCATCCGAACGCGATAGCCTGATCATCGCATCGAAATGCTCGTCCGTGGGCGGATCGAGTTCTGCTACCATCCGCGCACAGTTGGACAAAAGCCGGAAGCGCCTGAACATGGATATGATCGACGTTTTCTATCTTCACAAGTGGGATGACGACACACCGCTGGAGGAGTCATTTTCGGCGTTAGCTGAACTTCGCGAGACCGGATTATTCCGTCACATCGGAGTGTCAAACTTTTCGGCTTGGCAAACCATGAAAGCTGCGAGTGTTGCCGAAAAACTGGGCGTAACGATTGATATCCTTCAGCCAATGTACAATCTTGTCAAAAGGCAGGCCGAGGTTGAAATACTTCCTATGGCAATCAGCGAAGGTTTCCATGTTGCACCCTACTCCCCGCTGGGTGGTGGTTTGCTAACGGGCAAATATGCGGTGGGCGCTGGTGGGCGGCTGGCCGATGATAAAATGTATAAGGCCCGATATGGCGTTGACTGGATGCATGATACGGCAACGAATTTGTCCGAGCTTGCGTCCGAGGTGGGTGTTCATCCTGCGACGCTTGCCGTTAGCTGGGTTGCGCGAAATCCCGGTATTACGCATCCGATCATCAGCGCGCGCTCGGTAGAGCAATTCGAGCCATCGCTAAACGGGATTTCCTACGAACTGTCTGATGATTTGTACAACCAGATCACAGCACTTTCGCCCCAACCGGCACCTGCTACCGATCGATTGGAAGAAGCGTAAAAGTAATATCAAGTTTCGATCGCGACCTTAAGGGTCGCGATCGATTTAATTTCATCGTTTATTCAAACGCAAGATGACATTCCGCCGTCGACGAACAACGTAACTCCGTTAACGAAGCTCGAAGCGTCAGATGAAAGGAAGACTGCAGCCCCAACAAGTTCATCGACATTCCCCCAGCGTCCTGCGGGCGTCCGTTTACTAACCCATGCAGAAAACTCGGCATCATCAACAAGCGCCTGATTTAGCTCGGTCTTGAAATACCCGGGCGCGATCGCATTGATCTGCAGCCCTTTAGGCCCCCAATCCGTGGCCATACCTTTCGTCAGATTTCCAACAGCCCCTTTGGAGGCCGTGTAGGGTGCAATAGACGGCCTCGCCAGCGCGGTCTGGATTGAGCCTATGTTGATAATCTTGCCCTGACCCCGTGCAATCATATGTCGCGCAACTGGCTGGCCTACATTGAATACGCTGTAAACATTGGTACGCATCAGTCTATCGAAAGCATCGGTCGGAAAATCCTCCAATGCCTCGCGATGTTGCATTCCAGCGTTGTTGACTAGAATGTCTATTGGGCCGGTTTTAGCTTCAAATTCGTCGACTGCTTTAGCGCAGGCAGCATGATCAGTCACATCAAATATCAATGCGTGAACCGTTGCCCCTTCTGCCCTCAAAGTTTCAGCGGCTTCATTTACCGCGTTTGCGTCTCGCCCGTTCAGAATCACTTCCGCGCCAGCACCGGCCAACCCACCCGCCAAAGCGAAGCCGATTCCGCGACTGGAACCTGTAATCAGGCAGCGTTTTCCTGTAAGATCAAACATTTCAAGCGTATTCATTCCGGCTTCCCTTTGCATTGGTACTATTATATGATTTTTATCATGAAGCGGATAATAGGTATTCATCAAGCCGCCGCCAAGTCGAAATATGAAAAGAGAGAAACATGCGAGCAGTAGTCATCCATGGTGCCAAAGATTTGCGGGTTGAAGAGCGCGAAGTGGGATCTCTCGCGCCCAGTCAGGTGCGCATAAAATTGGTAACGGGTGGAGTTTGCGGCTCAGACTTACACTATTTCAATCACGGCGGATTCGGGACGGTGACCATACGGGAACCCATGATCCTAGGTCATGAAGTATCAGGCCAAATTGAAGCATTGGGAGAGAGTGTTAACGACCTCAACGTCGGTGATCTGGTTGCCGTTAGTCCTTCACGACCCTGTGGTAGCTGCACATATTGCGCCCTTGGATTACCTAACCATTGCGAGAATATGCGGTTTTATGGTTCGGCAATGCCCTACCCCCACATCCAAGGTGCGTTTCGTGAAGTTCTTGTAGCAGACGCTTCTCAATGTGTTGTTGCAAACGGACTGACGGCTGGCGAAGCAGCGATGGCAGAACCCCTCGCTGTTTGCCTTCACGCGGTTCGCCGTGCTGGCGAGATGTTGGGGAAGCGGGTGCTGGTAACTGGTTGTGGGCCAATTGGCCTGCTTGTAATTCTCGCCGCGCGCCGCGCTGGCGCTTCGGAAATCGTTGCGACAGATTTATCGGATAATGCGCTGGCTTACGCCAAACAAGTAGGCGCAGATTGCGTCATCAACGTCGGTAAAGAGCCGAACGCACTATCTGATTACGCTAGTGGCAAAGGCTCCTTCGACATTATGTTCGAAGCTTCAGGCGCGAATATTGCGCTGACAACCGGTGTTCCAACAATGCGCCCCAGAGGGGTTATTATGCAACTCGGAATGGGTGGAGATATGACTGTTCCAATGCAACAGGTTACAGTCAAAGAATTAGACCTGCGTGGATGTTTCAGGTTTCAGGAGGAGTTCACAGCAGCGGTGTCACTAATGCTAAAAGGACTGATTAACGTAAAGCCGCTCATCACCCACACGATGCCAATCGAAGAAGCGGTTCAAGCCTTTACGACCGCCAATGACAGAAGTCGGGCGATTAAGGTTCAAATCTCGTTCAACTAGATTTTGCCTCGATTAACCAATTATTCACAAATTAGTACAAGCTGGAGATCCCCGAATATGACTTACCAACCAAACCCTGATCGCTACACCAAAATGATCTATAATCGTTGCGGAAACAGTGGCTTGAAATTACCTGCAATCTCTTTGGGGCTGTGGCACAACTTCGGCGGCGACACGCCACACGAAACAAAGCGTGCGATCTGCCAGACGGCGTTCGACCTCGGGATCACACATTTTGACCTCGCAAATAACTACGGCCCGCCCGCTGGTAGTGCCGAATCCGCGTTTGGTGAAATTCTGAAGACTGATTTTGCAGGCTATCGCGACGAATTGATAGTTTCATCTAAAGCCGGATATCAAATGTGGGACGGCCCTTACGGAGAATGGGGTAGCCGCAAAAGTTTGATTGCCTCTTGCGATCAAAGCCTTAAGCGTTTGGGGCTGGACTATCTTGATATTTTCTACTCGCACCGTTTCGACCCTGACACTCCGCTGGAAGAGACGATGGGCGCGCTGGATACCATCGTTCGGTCAGGAAAGGCGCTTTATGCTGGCATTTCATCCTACAATTCACAGCGCACACGACAGGCAGTTGCCATTCTGAAAGACTTCGGAACGCCCTGTGTAATCCACCAACCAAGTTACAACATGATTAACCGTTGGGTCGAAAAGGATGGACTAAAAGACACCCTTACCGAGCTGGGCGTAGGTTCGATCGCCTTTACGCCGCTGGCGCAGGGCATGTTGACCAACAAATACCTGAAAGGTGTTCCAGAAGGCAGTCGGGCATCGCAGGCGAAATCTCTAAAACCGGACTTCCTGAGCGATAAAGCCATCGAAAACATCCGAAAACTGAACGAAATCGCCCAACGTCGCGGCCAGACTTTAGCACAAATGGCTATAGCATGGGTTCTGCGAAACAGCGGGATAACCACAGCATTAATCGGTGCGTCTAAACCAGAACAAGTTATTGATTGTGTTGGTGCAATTGAAAGTCTGGAATTTTCAAAAGCGGAACTCGCTGAAATTGATGAATATTCGGATGACGAAAACATCAATCTGTGGGCCAGTTCGTCAGAGACGGATTCCTGATTAGCCACTCGAAAAAAGAACGGGGTATCATACAATGAAGATAACTAAACTGGAAACCGTTCGTATTGAAGAGCGCCCCAATCTTATTTGGCTCCTCGTTCATACAGACGAGGGTATTACCGGTCTCGGTGAGACCTTTTTCGGGGCCAAAACTGTCGAGGCTTACATCCACGAGTATATCGCGCCCCGCGTTATCGGGCGCGACCCGCTGCAAATTGACCTTTTGGCAGCTGATCTCGTTGGATACCTTGGTTTTCGTTCCTCGGGCGCGGAAGTGCGCGGCAATTCCGCGTTCGACATCGCGCTTTGGGATATATTCGGCAAAGCAACCGGCCAACCAATCGCGCAACTTCTGGGCGGTTTCACTCGCTCAGAAATCAGAACCTACAACACCTGTGCAGGCACAGAATATATCAAGAAGGCTACCGGTCAGACCACTGCAAACTACGACCTTGGGTCAACTGCGCAAAATGGTTACGATGATCTTAACGGGTTTCTCAACAATGCAGATGAGCTAGCGCATTCGTTGTTGGAGGAAGGCATCACAGCCATGAAAATCTGGCCATTTGACCAAGCTGCCGATAAAACGCGAGGCCAGTATATTTCTATGCCCGATCTGAAATCGGCGTTGCAACCGTTCGACAAAATCCGCAATGCGGTCGGCGATAAAATGGACATCATGGTCGAGTTTCACTCCATGTGGCAGTTGCTTCCTGCCATCCAGATCGCCAAATCCCTAGAACCCTACAAAACTTTCTGGCATGAAGATCCGATCAAAATGGATAGTCTGTCCAGTTTGAAACGGTATGCCGACGCCTCGCCCGCACCGATTTCGGCGTCCGAAACACTTGGTTCCCGCTGGGCGTTTCGTGATCTTCTGGAAACGGGTGCGGCCGGTGTCATGATGTTGGATATCAGCTGGTGTGGCGGTCTGTCCGAAGCGCGCAAAATTGCGTCAATGGCCGAAGCTTGGCACCTTCCCGTTGCCCCGCATGACTGTACTGGACCTGTCGTATTGTGTGCCTCGACACACTTGTCACTTAATGCACCAAATGCCTTGGTGCAGGAAAGTGTCCGCGCATTTTACAAGACTTGGTACAAAGATCTTGTAACCGCCCTACCCGAAGTCAAAAACGGGATGATAACTGTTCCGCCTGGCCCCGGCCTGGGGATGGAGCTGAACCCCGACCTTGATCGAGCGTATACAACCTACCGACAATTCTCGGATATTTCGAACATCTAATGGATGGATTTCGACCAACACATCGCAGTGACAGATATTCGCCTGTTCATGACGGTGTCGCGACTAGTGCAATAACTATTGTTGTTTCGACCTGCGTATAGACTTCATTAACCAACTCAGGACCTAATTTATGTTTCCTACACTCACTATTGAAAACACACTTCCAAAAGACGGTGATTCCGGAACTTTGATAGGGCGCGCTTGGCTGCCCGATGTTGATGGCCCGTCAGTGGTTTTGCTGCGAAATGGCGATGTATTCGACATATCGAAAGCTTCGGCGACTATGTCGGGTCTTTTGAATTCAGCCGATCCACTCGCAGCGATAAATAGAGCGTCAGGTGAAAAAATTGGTTCGATCAAGGCACTGCTGGCGAACACGACGCCGGATACGCGCAATGATCGCTTACCGTATTTCCTCTCTCCAATCGATCTACAGACCATAAAAGCCAGCGGCGTTACGTTTGCAGCCAGCATGCTGGAACGTGTGATCGAAGAAAAAGCGGGGGGTGATCCCGCGGTAGCCGAAGCAATACGCGAGGCTATAGCCGCCGAGATCGGCGCAAGCCTCGCGAATGTCACGCCGGGGTCTGAGGACGCTGATCGTGTTCGTGACGTGCTGACCGAAGGGGGAATGTGGTCCCAGTATCTAGAAGTTGGTATCGGAAAATTCGCCGAAATATTTACGAAGGCCCCGACGATGGCATCCGTAGGAACCGGTTCCGAGGTTGGAATTCATCCAGAGTCGACCTGGAATAACCCAGAGCCGGAAGTTGTTCTTGTCGTTAGCAACACAGGTAAAATAATCGGGGCAACGTTAGGTAACGACGTTAATCTTAGGGATTTCGAGGGACGCAGTGCGCTGTTGCTGGGAAAAGCCAAAGACAACAACGCCTCGGCTGCCCTAGGACCATTTATTCGCCTGTTCGACTCCAGTTTCAATATAGACGATATTCGGAAAATGGACTTAAGCATGCATGTCGAGGGCGCGGATGATGGCTATGTCCTAAGCGACGGCAGCTCTATGCGATATATAAGCCGCGATGTAGAAGATCTGGTTTCCCAAACACTTAGTCGCAATCACCAGTATCCTGACGGACTGGTACTTTACACCGGAACCATGTTCGCCCCTATCGATGATCGCGGTGAAAAGGGGTCTGGGTTCACCCACAAAATTGGCGATATTGTCACCGTCTCGTCTAACAAATTGGGCACGCTTACAAATCGCACCAATCTATCCACACTTGCCCCCGAATGGACTTTCGGTGTTGGCACCCTAATGAAAAACCTATCAAACCGCGGCCTACTTTAGGGCCAAATTGTAAAATCAAGAAAGCAAAACATGACAACTAAACTTAATTTCATTGCAGGCGAATGGGTCGAAGGCGTCGACATCAATGCCAACATCAACCCCTCGGATTTATCAGACGTGGTTGGCGAATACACGCGTTCCGACGCCAAACAGGCGGAACAAGCAATCGCGGCTGCAAGGTCGGCGTTTCCAGCTTGGTCCACCAGCGGAATTCAGGCGCGTTCGGACGCGCTCGATAAAATCGGCACCGAAATTCTGACGCGCCGCGAAGAACTCGGCGAGCTTCTGGCGCGCGAAGAAGGAAAAACACTACCGGAAAGCATTGGCGAAGCCGCGCGTGCAGGCCAAATTTTCAAATTTTTTGCGGGCGAAGTATTGCGCGTTAACGGAGAAAAGCTCCCTTCAGTTCGCCCCGGTGTTGAAGTTGAAATGTCGCGCGAACCGGTTGGCGTTATCGGTCTTGTCACGCCCTGGAACTTCCCGATTGCGATTCCGGCGTGGAAAATCGCACCGGCGCTGGCTTACGGAAACTGTGTGATATTCAAACCAGCGGACCTGGTTCCGGGTTCCGCTTGGGCATTATCTGAAATCATAAGCCGCTCAGGCATCCCCGCAGGCGTTTTCAACCTTGTGATGGGTCGCGGGTCTTCGGTTGGCAACGCCATCGTCAATTCCCCAGACGTGGACGCAATAAGCTTCACCGGATCCGTTGGCACAGGTACTTCGATCCTTGAAGCGGCGGCTGCCAGAAAAGCACGCGTGCAACTTGAAATGGGCGGAAAAAACCCGCTGATCGTTCTGGATGACGCTAACCTAGACAATGCAGTCAACTGTGCAGTGCAAGGCGCATTCTATTCGACTGGACAACGTTGTACCGCGTCGTCTCGCTTGATCGTAGCAGAAGGTATTCACGACAAATTCGTGGCCGCGATGCAGGATGCATTGCAGGGTTTGGCCATAGATGACGCGCGCAAAGCAGGCACCGATATAGGGCCAGTCGTCGATCAAAGCCAGATGGATCAGGATATGTCTTACATCGACATCGGGGCGAACGAAGGTGCGAAGATTGCATTCGGCGGCGAACGCCTTAACCGCGAAACCGAAGGCTTCTATCTGTCACCATGTTTGCTGACCGAAACGACGAATGCGATGCGCGTCAATCAGGAAGAAATTTTCGGCCCTGTAGCAACGGTAATAAGCGTTAAAGACTACGACGAAGCTATTGATGTTGCCAATGATACTGATTTCGGCTTGTCCGCTGGTATCTGCACAACTTCACTTAAGTACACCAACGCCTTCAAGCGTCAGTCAGAGGCCGGTATGGTTATGGTTAACCTGCCAACAGCGGGTGTCGACTACCACGTTCCTTTTGGTGGTCGCAAAGGCTCCAGCTACGGTAACCGTGAACAGGGTTCTTACGCAAAAGAGTTCTACACAATCGTTAAGACCGCCTACACGTTGCCTCTTTAACGTGAGCGCGCAGCATACTTCACACGGGCACGGCGCCGGCATAGTTTACATGCTGGTTGCCATGTTCTTGTTTACCGCTAATGACGCTATCGGCAAGTGGATGGTAGCGACATATCCAGTCGGGCAACTGATTTCTCTTCGTAGTTTGGCAGCACTTGTGGTGTTGTCATTCATCCTTTGGCGAAAACAGGGAGACCTCTGGCTTTCGCTAAAAGAACGACCCGTTATCCAGATATTGCGGATCGGATTCGTTGTAGCCGAAGTTGGATGTTTTTATGCGGCAGTACGATATCTGCCGCTTGCGGATGTCTTCATGTTTTATCTGGCCTCACCGCTGTTTCTGACAGTTTTTTCCGTAATCATTCTAAAAGAGCACGTAGGCCTACGCCGGTGGGTAGCTGTGCTTGTTGGATTAGTTGGCGTCGTACTCGTCTTTCCACCCTCAGAGGACGCGTTGTCGGCCCCTGCCCTGATTGCGTTGGCTGGCAGCATGTCGCTTGCACTGATGTTGACGCTAACGCGTATGCTTAGGCGTACCGACGGGATAACATTGATTACAGTTCAAACGATAGGCGTTGCAATTTTCGGTGGCGTAACCATTCCGTTCGCGTGGGTTACGCCAAATCTAATGGATTTATCGTTACTTTGCCTGCTTGGGTTTGTCGCGACGTTAGCGCATTTCCTGATGAACAAATCAGTATCTGTAGCCCCATCCGCCGTGGTCGCCCCGTTTCAATACACATCAATCGTATGGGCAATCGCATTTGGTTATTTGGTATGGGGCGATTTCCCCACCCAACGCGCGCTGTTTGGTGCGGCGTTCATTATAGGTGCCGGTTTGATCGTTCTTTATAGCGAGCGAAAAGTGTCAAACGCCTCAATCAGTCGATTATTGAAAGAATAAGTTCCTGCGATCTATCAATCAAATAGAGCATAGCTTCCGCAGCCAGCCGGCCATCATGCGCGGCAATCGCACTAATTACGGCTTCATGCCTTTTGTGTGACTCCAGCCGCTCGTTTGGTGCAGAGCTTGATATTCTAAAACTTGCTGCGAGCGCAGACTCTATGGTGTTTCCCAACGGAACTAGCATCTGATTGCCGGACGCCAACAAAATTATATGGTGATATCGGAGATCAGGTTCAATTCCTTTTTCGAAATCATCGCCAGCGTCAACCATTTCTTGATATGCTTGCCGTAAAGCTGCGAGTTCGTCATCCGAAATACGATTGGCGGCAAGTTTGGCTGCCGCTGGTTCGATCATGCGGCGCAGTTCAAACAAATCGTATGCATTTTTCTTCGTAGGTTTATTGGCAAAAACCCATTTCAACACATCTGGATCCAGATGGTTCCAGCTATTCGACGAAGTGACACGAGTTCCAATTCGAGGTCGCGACTCGATCATACCCTTTTCAGAAAGAACCTTCATAGCTTCGCGTACTACGGTTCTGCTAACGTCGAGTTCTGTACCAAACACCGATTCATCAGGAAGTTGTTCGCCTGGTTCCCAGTCACCACGCGCGATGCGATTGCCAACTTCTTCAACAATTTGGCCATGAATTCCACGGCGCGCGCGTCTTCGACTGGTTGTGATGCTCACGCTAACCGCTCTTTCCTAATTTTTTTGCGATTGATCTCGGATAAAACATCTCGGCCGAAACCTAAGTGGCTTCGACGACTCTGATATCAAGCTCAATTTAATCACTATTATAGGTTGCCAGCATTTTCGGCAAGTTAGATTCAATAATCCAGCAGAAACATAGTGTTCATCAATGATAATTTGAAAATGGGGGGGGAGCTTGAAGATTCAGACTATTGCCTTCACCCAACCAAGACCCTCATCTGTAGAGCCACGTGGCTTGTACTCGGCTCCAATAAATCCCTTATAGCCAAGATTGTCAATTAATTTCAGTATGTTGCGATAATCTAGTTCACCCTCGTCCGGTTCGGCACGGCTTGGAACTGCCGCGATCTGAATGTGACCAGAAATGGGCATCATTTTTTCCAGTAATCTACTGATATCCCCCTGCATAATTTGCAAATGATAGCAGTCAAACATGAGCTTCAAGCTGTCCGAGCCAATCTCGGCAATAATTTCTGCGGCCTGATCGGCATCCGTCAAGAAGTACCCCGGAGCGTCATGATGGTTGAGTGGCTCAATCAAAAGGGTAATTCCGTGCGGTTCTGCTTTTGCAAGACCATAACGCAGGTTCGTTACCAATGTGGAATGCGCAACGGCGCCCTCTGCGAAACCAGCCATTACGTGAATATTTTTCGTTCCAATCGCAACCGCATATTCTATGGCTTGATCAATCGCGAAACGCGCCTCAACCTCTCGACCAGCTAATGCGCTCAGCCCGTTTTCACCGGCATCAAGGTTACCGCGATCAGTGTTAAGGCCCAACATCTCCAGACCTGATTCAGAAAGCGCGAACTTTACGTCTTCCGGTTCAACTGCATATGGCCAGTGACACTCAACCGCTTCAAATCCGGCTGCAGCAGCAGCGCGGATCGCATCAGGCAGGCTCAATTCAGTCCATAGAAAGCCTAAGTTTGCAGATAATTTAGTCATCAATCCCATTCCACATCAAATTTTAGCACTAGCCCCTGAACCTCGGCATCCGACAGCAACTTCGGGTTCATACCGCGCGTTAGCAATGTAAGGCGTGCGGTTTCTTCCAGTTCTTCCATAGCATAGACCGCAGCTTGCAGATCTTTGCCAGCGACGACCGGACCGTGATGCGCCAGCAGTACGGCTGAACGTTTACCAAGCAGGCCACGCACGGCATCACCCATTGCCGGGTCACCCGGCATAAAGTAGGGCAGCAGCTTCACCTTGCCCAACCGCATCACTGAATACGCTGTGATTGGGGGCAGAACGTTTTCCGGATCTATCTCAGGCAGAACCGAGACTGCAACCGAATGGCAAGAGTGCAAGTGCACTACCGCACCGGTCTTTGCCCCGCGCGTGTCATAAAACGCAGCGTGAAGTGGCATCTCCTTAGTTGGAGGTTTCCCACCGATCAGTTGCATGTCAGCATCAAAATGCGAAAGTTCCGACGGATCCAAAGCCCCGAAGCTGCTACCTGTGGGTGATACCAGCAAGCCACCATCCGATAATCTGGCAGAGATATTGCCAGACGCGCCACCCGTCAGGCCGCGATCGAACATGGATTTGGCCATCGAGCATATACTTTCTCGAAGCTGTGCCTCCTCGCTCATGCGTCCCCCAATACTTTGAGGGCTTTTTCAAAGAAATCGTTCGCACCGAAGTTACCAGATTTTAGTGCCAAAACCAGCGGAACATCCCCGGTTGCGCGCACTGCCGGAACGCCCGGATCAATCTCCGGTCCAATTTCCAAAGCAGTGATCCCAAGCCCTTCAACAATAGCGCCAGAGGTCTCACCGCCAGCAGTAATTAGTTTCGTGATCCCGCCAGCCACAAGCTTGCGGGCTACGTCGGCGAACTGTTCTTCAATCAATCCCGCTATCGTTTCCCGCCCATGTCGATCCTGCGCTTCTTTAACAACTTCTGGGTCAGCCGAGGAATACGCTAAAGGTTGGCTATCTTTTTTTGACAACAACCAATTGGCGATCACATCCGCGTTTGTTGCGCCGGACACGACATCATCAGCCGTAATCTCGAATGTCGGGTGACTTTTTGCGTATAGTGCGATTTGCCCACGTGTCGCAATTGAGCAAGAACCTGACAGAATTACGCCTGCGCCATTCTCACCTTGCCATTTGCCAGTGTTTTCAGAAATCATTCCCGTTTTCCGGAAGTTAGCCGGCAAGCCCAGGGCAATGCCCGAGCCACCTGTGACTAAGCGATGACCTGAGGCTGCTGTGCCAATCTCAAACAAGTCATTATCACTAATTGCATCCACGACGATCAAAGAAGGTTCAGTAACACCGTCAAAAGCTTTACCGATAGCATCCGCACCTGACATCACTACCGAAGCTGGCACATGCGCGATATTCCGTTTGGATTGCGGCGCAAGCCAGCGTCGAAGATCAGCGTCGATCATGGGTGTTAGCGGGTGGTTTTGCATACCCGATTCATTCAGCAACGCATCATTAACAAATAAATGCCCTTGATAAACCGAGCGCCCCGTAGCAGGGAAAGCCGGACAGACTACGACCCTGTTTTCGCCCAACCTGTCTGCCAAAGCATCAGCAACGGGGCCGATATTTCCGTCTTTTGTGCTGTCGAAGGTTGAACAATATTTAAAGAAAATTTGGTGGCACCCTTGTTCAAGCAACCAGTCCAGCGCTTTCAGCGACTGCCTTACCGCATCTTCCGGCGCGATGGTCCGCGACTTCAGCGAAACAACTCCGGCCTCGACACTCTCATGCGCAAGGCCGGTTGGAATTCCACTGTATTGCGTGACCCGCATTCCACCTTTTGCCAATGTACTGGCAAGGTCGGACGAGCCGGTAAAGTCGTCGCCGATACATCCCAGAATCATCAGGAATCTCCTGGAAGTTCGAGGCTGGCATTTCGGGCATAGATTTTGGCAACCGCCGCATCATCTTCACGTCCAAATCCAGCACCCGAAGCTGCAACGAATTGTTGCAACGCAGCTGCGGTCAAAGGTGCCGAAAACTTCGATCCACGCGCAACATCAGACACAATTCCAAGGTCTTTGACGAAAATATCGACCGCCGAATGCGGTGTGTAATCACCCTTCGCAATGTGCGCACCACGGTTTTCAAACATCCAGCTTGTCCCTGCGCATTCAGAAATAACTTCGAGCGTTTTTGCAGCATCAATCCCTTGAGAAATTCCGAATGTCATAGCTTCGGCAGCTGCCGCGATGTGCACACCGGCCAGTAATTGGTTCACGACCTTCATTGCAGAGCCCGCACCTGCGGAATTTCCTAGCTCAAAAACTCGCTCGGCCATAGCATCGAGTGCAGGGCGTGCGACCTTGAATGCCGTGGCAGATCCTGATGCCATAACCGTCAGCTGGCCCGAGGCAGCCTTGACCGAGCCGCCTGAAATCGGAGCATCGAGAAAAAGAACACCCAACTTTTCCAGCCGCGCCTCCATATTACGCGCAAAGTCGGGGGCAACAGTCGCGCAAGAAATGAACACGGCGCCCTGTTTCATAGTGTCAGCGACACCACTTTCGCCAAACAACACATCCTCTGTCTGGGCTGCATTAAGTACAACACTAATAACAATAGAAGCATTGGAAATGGAATCGATGCGTTCAGAAGTGGAGCCTCCATCCGCGCGGAACCGGTTTTCTGCATCGAGGTTCACATCGATACCACGCACCGTTAACTCACTGTTAAGAAGAGACTTAGCGATGCCATAGCCCATAGAGCCAAGACCGAAAACAACTGTTCGTATCGTCATTTTTTTAACCCTCGATTAGCCTTTATAGGATTGCGCTGTCTGTTCCTGCGAACCAAGCCCCTGAATTTCCAAATTCATTACATCGCCATCTTTCAAGAAACGTTGTGGCTTTTGCCCCATTCCAACACCTTCAGGTGTACCTGTTGCGATGATGTCGCCCGGCACAAGCGCCATAAACCGCGACATGTAGGCGATGATCTCTGCCACGCTAAAAATCATATCGGAGGTCGATGAATCCTGCTGTACATCACTATTAAGGCTTAGCTTCAGCGCAAGCGCCTGCGGGTTTGGAACTTCGTCAGCTGTCACCAGATAAGGTCCGGTTGGGCCGAAAGTCGGGGCAGATTTGCCCTTGATCCACTGTCCACCCATTTCGATCTGGAATTCACGCTCGGACATGTCGTTTATCACGCAATATCCCGCAACATAGGACAACGCATCCTCGACGCTTACATGCTCTGCATGTTTGCCGATAACAACGCCGAGTTCGACTTCCCAGTCAGCTTTCACCGAGTTCTTGGGGATTACCACAGGATCAAAAGGACCAGACAGGGCCGAAGTTGCTTTTGAAAAAATGATAGGCTCGGTTGGCGGCGTTGCACCTGTTTCAGCGGCGTGACGCGCATAGTTCAAGCCGATGCAATAAAAATTTGGAACCGAGGCAAGACATGAACCAAGGCGCACTTCTGCGTCAACGATTGGCAGGCCCTCAACATCCATCGCGCGGATTTTATCAAGCGCATCAACAGATACGGCATCACCCGCAAAATCGTCTACAACGCCTGAGAGGTCACGAATGTTGCCCGCAGCATCCAAACAGCCAGGCTTTTCCTGACCCTTGGGGCCAAAACGTAAAAATTTCATCTTATAGTTCCTTAGTGGTTATCACGCGGTAGATCGCGGTGAATTTTTTGATATTTCGGTGCCAGCTCAAGGCACCCGCCTTCGGCCAATTGGCCTACATTGGCACGGTAGATTTCTTGCCATGGCGTTTGATTGTGAAGCTCCGGTGGTGTCCAATTGGCACGGCGTTCCGCCCATTCTTTATCGTCAACCAACGCGTTAAGGGTGCGCTCGTTCAGATCAAGGCGAACCATGTCACCTGTATTCAGAAACGCCAAACCACCACCAACAACTGATTCAGGCGAGGCATTCAAAATCGACGGACTTTCGGAAGTTCCAGACTGACGCCCATCTCCAACCGTCGGCAGATGCTTAACACCAGCTTTAAGGACAGCATCAGGCGGCTGCATATTCACCACTTCGGCTGATCCGGGATAGCCGACACATCCGACACCGCGCACAAACAAAATGCTATTTTCGTCTATTTCCAGCGCTGGATCGTTTAGCGTTTCATGGTAATGCTCCGGACCTTCAAAGACGATTGCGCGGGCTTCAAAAATATTTTCTGAACCGGGTTTGCTTAAAAACCGCTCGCGGAATTCATCGGAAATCACGCTGGTTTTCATCAGCGCTGAATCAAACAGATTACCGTCCAGCACAAGGAAGCCAGCGTTCTCACGCATTGGTTTAGCAACGGTCATTATTACATCGTGATCATCACTACGCGCACCCTTAAGGGACTCGCCCATGGGCAAACCGGAAACGGTCATAACATCTTCGTGCAACAATCCAGCTTCGACCAATTCGCCCATAACAGCAGGAACACCGCCAGCGCGATAAAAACTTTCGCCAAGATATTTTCCGGCAGGCTGCATATTCACCAGCAACGGCAAGTCAAATCCGTGCTCCTGCCAATCGCGAATGTTCAGTTCAACACCCATGTGGCGCGCAATCGCTTGCAAATGCGGGGGGGCATTGGTTGATCCGCCAATCGCGGTATTTACTCGAATGGCATTCTCGAACGCTTTACGTGTCATAATATCCGAAGGGCGCAGTTCTTCATGCGCCATCGCCACAATCCGTTTTCCGGTTGCGTATGCCATAGACATACGCTCGCGGAACGGTGCCGGAATAGCGGCACATCCCGGCAAGCTCATGCCTAACGCCTCGGCGAGGGAATTCATTGTGCTGGCTGTACCCATAGTATTGCAATGCCCCAAGGAAGGGGCCGATGCACAAACGCGGCTCATGAACTCTTCATAATCAATCACGCCTTCGGCCAATAGCCGACGACTTTCCCATACAATCGTACCAGAGCCCGCCAATTCCCCTTTCCACCATCCATCAAGCATTGGACCACCGGAAAGCGCAATCGCAGGTATGTCGACAGTGGCCGCCCCCATCAACATCGCCGGCGTAGTCTTGTCGCACCCAGTCGTCAGCACCACGGCGTCAATCGGATAACCGTGCAGAACTTCGACAAGGCTAAGGTACGCAAGATTTCGATCCAGCGCCGCCGTGGGGCGTTTTCCGGTTTCCTGAATTGGATGCACAGGGAATTCCATAGGAATGCCGCCCCCATCGCGAATACCGGCTTTGATCCGGTCCATAAGGAAAACATGTATTTTATTACACGGTGCCAAATCCGATCCGGTCTGGGCAATGCCAATAACCGGACGGCCAGATTGCAGCTCGTCGCGCGTGTATTCTTGGTTCTGGTACCGCTCTATATAAAGTGCAGTCATGGCCGGGTTATTAGGATTATCGAACCATTCCTGAGAGCGGAACTTTTTATTAGCGCGCATTGACTTGTCGTCCATGTATATTCTCCTCACCGCGATATTCGTCGATGTTCAATAATCTATTCTTGGTTTTCTTGATTGGCGAAAACAGTGGCAATGTTTGTAATTGCATCCCTCAGATGCTGCTGAAGCGCGGCGGATGTTTGATCCTTGTCACGCAACACAAGTCCCTCAACTATATTCGCGTGCTCCTGAAGAGTAATAGAGCGTTTTTTGACCCTTCGCCTTGAAGACATAAATCGGGCACGCCAAACTCGCGAATTGTACTGCGCGTGAGTTTTTATTAGTGGCAGGTTTTTTGTTGCCGCGACAATTGCTTCGTGAAAGGCCATGTCCGCTGAGAAAAAGTCCAGTGCCTCAGCTTGGTCTGCTATTGCTATCAATCCCTGGTGCATTGATTGCACGCGATCAAGCTCGTCGGTCGTGATTACTTCGCAGGCGCATTCACCTGCTAAGCCTTCGAGCGCACTTTGCACTAATATTAGCTGCGTTATTTCGTTCACTGTAGGGTTCGCGACAACCGGGCTCTTTGCTGGAGCCATGATTACCAACCCCTCCCCCTCAAGAATCAGCAAGGCTTCCCGTAGTGGCGTTCGACTGACGCCAAGCGCCTCGGCGGTCTCGCGTTCAGGTATGTTGCTGCCGGGATTCATTTCACCCAAAAGTATTTGATTCCTTAGTACATCGGCGATTTTATCGCCAAGCCGTTGGCGCGATATCGTCTGTATTCCGAGCAACTTGTTTCCAGTATTTGCCAATGTTGTTCACCGCATTTGATAACAATTCTCTCATATTCATATACTCATATGATCGCGGTGGCGAACGAATTATTATTATTTATTTGGTATACCAAATTATCTTGCTAATATTTTTCATCACGTATACCAATTAGTCATACAAATGCAACGACACCTCGGACAACGAGGGTAATCTTCATCCAAAGTTTCAACGGAGGAACAAATGAAACTTAAAACCTTAATAACAACAACAGCTATGGCTGCCCTAATGGCCGGTGGCGCATTCGCCGCGGAATTCAATCTTCGCATCCAAACGCACCACGCACCCGAATCAGTTTCGGGCAAATCCGCCCAGAAATTCATTAATGATGTGGAAGCCATGACTGGCGGACGTGTGGAAATCGAAATGTTCTGGTCTTCTGCCGTTACGGCATCCGTTGAAGGTTTTGATGCATCCGCATCTGGAATTCTTGACGGTGAAATGCACGGTGGCGCATATCAAACAGGTAAGAACCCTGCGTTCCAGTTCTATGGCGACCCAATGGGTGGTTACGACACGCCTTGGCAGATGTATTCATTCCTTTATTATGGCGGTGGTCTAGAAGCTGCGAACGAATTGTATGAATCCTACAACAACCACCTTGTGGGTTGGTGGGCACCTGGTCAGGAATCCATGTCGTCCTCAAGACCGCTTGCTGGTCCAGCAGATTTGGTAGACTGGAAATTCCGTTCGCCTCCGGGTCTTGAAACTGAAATCTTTGCAGGACTGGGCGCGTCCCCGATCGTGATGGATTTCACTGAGATCTTTACCGCACTTGAAACCGGTATCATTGATGGCGCGGACGCAACGTCCTTGGCTGGTAACGAGTCACTTGGTCTTTACGACATCGTTAAACACGCCACTTACCCTGGTTACCATTCGATGCCTGCTGACCACGTAGTATTCAATCTGGATGTATGGAACTCGTTCCCTGCGGATATTCAGGCCATCATTGAAGTTGCAACACAAGCGCTGGCTTTGGATATGTCTATGCGTACCGACCTTGCAAACAACGAAGCCAAAGTTCGTTTGCAGGAACAGGGCGTAACGCTCTATGATTGGAGCCCTGAAGACCGTGCTGAATTCCGCGCCGGTGCTCAGAAAGCCTGGGATGGCTGGGCCGCGAAAACTCCAGAAGCCGCGGCTGCTGTTGAATCGCACCGCGTATTCCTTCGCCGGATGGGTATGATCGATTAATTCAATCTAACTTCCAAAAAAGTGATGAGCCTGATGGCTCATCACAACCGTCTAACAAAACAAAATACCTGGGGATGCTAATGGCCGATAATGACAAAAGCATTTGGCTGGGATCTAAGTTTAGGTCCTTCTTTAAAAAGTTCACATGGGCAAGCGGAAGCATATTCGCCGCGCTCATCGCATGGGTTATCATCGGCGATATGACTATCGGACTTGGCGTAGAGCTAAGAACGCTCCTGCACCCGACCACTAATCTTTCGGTTATGTTGATGTTGATCGCTGGCACTGCCACCTTATTCTCAACTTCGATATATTTATCAGACTTCAAAGGCGATATCGAAATTAAGCCCGAAGGCATCTTCGATGTTTTCAGCTTGGTCTGGTCGCGCGTTGCGATGATTGGAATTGTAGCCGTGGTTCTCGTAATGTTTTACGAAGTGGTTTCACGGTACATTTTTGAAAAACCAACCCTTTGGGCGAACGAGCTGTCGCTTTGGATGGCGGGGTTCATTTTCCTGTTGTCCGGGCTTTATGCCATGCAACAGCGTTGTCATATTCGCATTTACGTTGTGTATGACTTGTTTCCACGGTGGGTGCAAAAGACAGCGGACACCTTATCGGTCTTTCTACTTTGGGTATTCACAGTCTCGTTAATCTGGGGCGGCTACAATGAATCTCGAGACAAGTGGAACCGTTGGGAGACGTTCGGCACCGCTTGGGACCCCCCCCTTCCCGCAACCATCAAGCCTGCAATCCTGGTTATCATCACGCTGGTGGCAGTCCAGGCCCTCTCGAATTTAATCGCTGACTGGCACAAAGCGCCAGAGTCACACACCCCTATGGACGATATCGACCAAACCGAGATCGAGCATATGCGTCAGAGCATTAAGGACTAAATCAATGGTCGATATCGGCACACTTTCACTACTATTGCTGTTGGCATTGTTCTTCCTGCTGGCCATAGGCATGCCACTAGGCTTCACCTCTGCAACGTTGGCGGTTGGGGTTCTTGTTCTAAAATTCGGGCCGGAGGTCACCTTCGGAAACTTCGGGCGCGGGCCACTCGGTGTGACCGGACAAGCTATGTACCGACAGTTGACTAACTATGTGCTGATATCGGTCCCGCTATTCATATTTATGGCCGCCCTGCTCGAACGATCAGGGATCGCCAAGGACATGTATTCTTCGCTGAACGTCTGGATGTCGAGAACACGGGGCGGTATTGCCGTTGTAACTTCTATCATGGCGATCATCATGGCGGCTATGTCGGGAATTATTGGTGGCGAAGTCGTGCTACTTGGTTTGATCGCACTGCCACAAATGTTGCGGTTGGGGTATAATCAAAACCTAGCGATCGGAACGATTTGTGCCAGCGGCTCGCTTGGAACAATGATCCCGCCCTCAATCGTGTTGATTTTCTACGGCCTGATTACCGAAACCTCGATCAAGGCGCTGTTTACTGCCTCGTTCCTACCCGGTTTCATTCTGGCTGCGTTCTTCATCATTTATATTCTTGTCATCACAAGAATTAATCCAGATCTTGCGCCGCTGCCGGAACCTGAGCCTGGCGAACCAACTGGCCGTGAGAAGACAATACTGTTCGCGGCATTTCTATCGATCCTGACAGCTGGGGCTAGCCTCGCGATGTTAGTCCGCGCCGTGTTTTTCACAGTGGCGGGCTTCAACAAAGCCGTTGAAGGCGTCGAACCAATTCCATTGGGAATGGTTTCCGATTTACCTTCATTGGGCGGGACATTAGCGGTTTCGCTCGCACTTATATTCTTTGTGTTCAAGCGCGAGCGCTCGAAACTCGCGTGGGAAATGGGCAAAGGGCTTGTACCGCCAGTTGTTGTAATCGGTGTTGTACTGGGCTCGATCTACGGTGGTATCACGGGTATTACCGAAGCGGCTGGCATGGGCGTTATCGCGGTCTTCGTTATCACTACACTGCGTGGTGAAATGACGTTCGGCATCGTTTGGGACTCGTTAATCCGGACCCTGAAATCAACTGGTACGATCATCTGGGTGACTATGGGTGCAGCAGCACTTGCCGCTGCCTACACTCTCGTTGGTGGGCCTACATTTATCGCCAACATGATTGTTGGATCCGAATTACCGACAATGGGCGTAATTCTGGTGATGATGGTGATCTTCCTGATTATGGGCATGTTTATGGACTGGATTGGCATTGTGCTACTAATCATGCCGGTATTCCTACCAATAGTTCAACGTCTACCGGTCGAGGAACTTGGGTTCATCGGCACAATAGAACCCAAATATGTTGCTATCTGGTTCGGTGTTGTATTCACAATGAATATGCAGGTCAGCTTTTTGTCGCCACCATTTGGACCAGCAGCGTTCTATCTAAAATCAGTTTGTCCACCAGAAATCTCGTTGACAGACATCTTCAAGGGCTTCCTACCTTTCATTGGAATCCAGCTGATAGCGTTGTCTCTGCTTCTATTGTGGCCAAATCTGGTCACCGTTTTCCTCTGAGCCTATGGCTCAGGGGGACCTGAACAACCGAGAGAAATCAAGTGTTGAACCGAGGACAACTCGGTTTCTTCGGGTGGGACGATCACATCCTCGTTGAGGAGACGATCGTCCGACATTTCCCTCTTCACCAATGGGACGAATTCGCCCCTTACTTTGCATGAGTACTAAGATGAAACTAACTGTTCGCCTCGACCCTACCGACAATGTCGTTAACGCTATCAAGTCACTTGATGCGGGGACGGACTGCGAGGGGGGTTCAACTAATCAAAAAATCCCGCGCGGCCATAAAGTCGCTACACAAGCCATCAAAACGGGTGATCCCGTTCTGAAATATGCGCAAGTGATCGGATACGCTAGCGAAGATATTTCTGCTGGCGATCACGTCCACACGCATAATCTGGAATTTCGAAATGTTGACCAGAAATACGAATTCAGCACCGATCTACGCCCAATTGAACCCGCGACGACCCAAGACACTTTCATGGGCTACAAGCGCGAAAATGGCAAAGTAGGAACGCGGAACTATATAGCTGTGATTACGTCCGTGAACTGTTCTGCTACAGCCGCGCACATGATTGCAGCGCACTTTACTCCCGAAATCATGGCGGACTACCCGAATGTTGACGGCGTGGTCGCATTCGTACACGGCACGGGTTGCGGTATGGCGGGCGATGGCGACGGGTTCGAGGCCCTTCAACGCGTCACATGGGGCTATGCGCGCCACCCAAACGTCGGGGCTGTCCTGATGGTTGGTCTTGGTTGCGAAATAAACCAGATTGACTGGTTGCTGGAAGCCTACGGCATCACGCCTGGACCATTGTTTCAAGCAATGAATATTCAGGATGTTTGCGGTCTTCGCCGGACAATTGAACTTGGCATCAAGAAGGTTACCGCAATGTTATCGCTGGCCAACGAGGCGACCCGTACCCCCTGCCCCGCATCCGAATTAATGGTAGCCCTACAATGTGGCGGATCAGACGCTTGGTCTGGTATAACGGCCAACCCTGCACTCGGATACGCATGTGATTTACTGACCGCGCAAGGCGCCACAGGTGTCTTGGCCGAAACGCCCGAAATCTATGGTGCCGAACATTTGCTGACACGACGCGCGGTTTCTCCAGAGGTTGGCGAACGGCTTTTAGGTCTGATCGACTGGTGGGAAGATTACACCCTGCGCAACAAAGGCTCGATGGATAACAACCCTTCGCCGGGCAATAAAAAGGGTGGTCTAACGACCATTTTGGAAAAATCATTGGGTGCGGCAGCCAAGGGCGGAACGACTCCGTTAAACGGCGTTTACAAATACGCGGAGCCAGTGCGAACACGTGGGTTTAACTTTATGGATAGCCCGGGCTACGACCCAGCGGCGGTTACTGGTCAAATCGCCAGCGGATGTACGGTTGTTGCATTTACGACCGGGCGTGGTTCTGCCTTTGGCGCAAAACCATCCCCCTCGATCAAAATCGCCACGAACACTCAGATGTTCGAGCGGATGGAAGAGGACATGGACATAAACGCCGGCACAATTCTGACCGATGGTGAAACAATCGAAACTGTTGGGCGTCATATATATCAAATGATACTGGACGTAGCTTCCGGCAGAGAATCTAAATCCGAGGCACAAGGCCTTGGCGATCATGAATTTGTTCCGTGGCAGATCGGCGCTGTAATGTAAGGCACACGGTTGCCTGTACCTAACAAGGAAAATAAAATGACAAAACCAAACATCGGATTTATCGGATTGGGTCTTATGGGTTCTGCGATGGTTAACCGCCTTCTCGATCTTGATTACCCAATGAACGTTATCGCCAACCGTAGCCGCACAAACGTAGACGCCGCCGTTGCGCGCGGAGCCATTGAATGGCCAACCGCACACGAACTTGCTGCCGCAAGTGACGTGATCATGCTGTGCATGGACACTTCGGCCTCTGTCGAAACGCGCATGTATGGTGACGAAGGCGTTCTTTCCGCCATCAAACCCGGCACTTTGGTAATTGACTTTGGAACTTCGCTGCCCGGTTCGACCAAACAGATTGGTACAGAAATGGCTAATAAAGGCGCGGCCTATATGGATGCCCCGCTGGGTCGCACACCTAGCCACGGTCGTGAAGGTAAGTTGAATATTATGGCTGCTGGTTCCGACGCTGACTTTGCGCGTGCCAAACCAATTTTCGACGATCTGGGCGAAAATGTTTTCCATGTCGGACCTTTGGGTGCTGGTCACACGCTGAAACTCATCAACAATTTTTATGCCATGACAACCGCGATGGCGATGTCCGAAGCATTCGCAATGGCCGACCTCGCTGGCCTACCTCGCCAACAGCTATATGACGTGATGTCTGCAGGACCGTTGAAATCCGGCATGATGGATTTTATCAAGGCAAACGCAGTTGATGGCGACCCTCAACAATTAGCTTTCACGGTTGCAAACGCACGCAAGGATATCGGGTACTATTCGTCAATGGCTGACGACTTCGGCGTTCCGAGCCAGATGTCTGCCGGCACGAAAAACACTCTTGGAGTTGCGAAAGCTTCCGGTTGGGGTGATCGCCTTGTTCCCGAAATGGTTAATTACTTCGAAGAGTTGTTCGGAGGCAAGAAATGAGGCTGAAAGGTAAACGCGCATTTATCACAGCCGCCGCGCAAGGCATTGGGCGGGCCACAGTTGAGGCTTTCATTCGTGAAGGTGCAGAGGTTCTGGCGACAGATATCAACGGCGATCAACTTGGGCAGATTGACAGTTGTAAAACCATGGTACTGGATGCTACCGACGCTGCTGCAACCAAGGCTGCTATAGTCGGGTTTCAGCCCGACATTCTATTTAACTGCGCGGGTTTTGTTCACAGTGGAACCATTCTGGACGCAACAGAAGACGAGTTGGATTTTGCTTACAACCTGAACGTCAAATCCATGTTCCACACCATTCGCG
Source organism: Rhodobacterales bacterium 52_120_T64 (assembly GCA_002162875.1). Lineage (GTDB taxonomy): Bacteria > Pseudomonadota > Alphaproteobacteria > Rhodobacterales > Rhodobacteraceae > NORP23. The sequence continues at coordinate 71,629 of MABA01000020.1, forward strand.
CAGCCCTGCCCGGAATGTTGGAACGTGAATACGGCGTGATAGTTAACATGTCTTCTGTCGCCTCGTCCGTGATCGCGGCGTCGGACCGAATGGTTTACGGAACAACCAAAGCCGCCGTGATCGGGCTAACCAAATCGGTGGCAAAAGACTTTGTAACAAACGGCATTCGGTGCAACTGCATTTGCCCGGGAACGGTCGAGAGCCCCTCGCTGCATGAACGCTTATACGCAACCGGTGATTTTGACAAAGCAATGGTCGATTTTATCGCGCGCCAACCAATGGGGCGTATCGCGACGCCTGAAGAAATCGCCGCACTTGTAGTTTATCTGTCATCAGAAGAAAGCGGATTTACTACGGGACAAGCTCATATAATCGACGGTGGATGGTCTACATAAAATGAAAATTCTAATAACAGGTGGCGGCGGCTTTATCGGTCAAAAACTGGCGAAAAAGCTATGTGAGGCCGGAACACTCAACCAACAGAAAATCACTGGAATTACCCTTGCGGATGTAGTGGAACCAGCTTCGTCGGAGACAAACATTCCTGTCCACCGAATTATATCCGATATAAGTTCGGGATCCGATGTGGATGCACTATTTGAAGGAAAGCCGGACGTTATCTATCATTTGGCCGCCATTGTTTCAGGGGCTGCCGAAGCCGATTTTGATCTGGGTATGCGTATCAACTTGGGTGGCACCATGAACGTTTTTAGTGCCGCGCGCAAACTCGGTGAATCCTCTGGCACTTCGCCGATGGTGATCTACGCGTCATCCGTCGCGGTCCATGGCGGCGAAGCCCCCGAAACGGTTACAGACGGGATAGAGCTAAACCCGCAAACGTCTTACGGTATCCAAAAATCCATTGGAGAGTTGTTACTTCAGGACTATTCACGCAAAGGATTTATCGACGGTCGCGGGTTGCGACTTCCGACTGTTTCTATTCGACCTGGCAAAGCAAATGCTGCCGCCTCTTCCTTCATGTCTTCAATCTTCCGGGACACCTTGCAAGGGGACAATTCGAATTGCCCGGTTGGACGGAATTTCCCCGTTTGGCATACGGCCCCAAGGACCATTGTCGAGAACATGATCCATTCCGTCAGCATTCCAGCCGCCGACTTCGGTTTTAACCGCAATCTGAATTTACCCGGTCGCACTGACACCATCGGTGAAATGATTGATGCAATGACGACTGTTGCGGGACCCGATGCCGAAAGCCGTATTACATGGGAAACGGACGAGGTTATCGAAAATATTGTGATGGGTTGGCGGTCGCATTTTGCACCGGAAAAAGCCTTATCTCTTGGTTTCAAAGCGGACTCGTCATTCGCAGATAGCGTCCAATATTTCCTTGAGGATGACCTCGTTTGATTACCGCAAGCCCTCGGGAAGATCGGGTTCTCACGGCCATTTTTCTAATGCTGGTCACGTTTTTTTTCTTCTCGTCGATGGACACAATAGCGAAAATTTTGGTAACGAGTGATATTCCAGCAATGCAGGTGGCGTTCACACGATACCTCTCACATTTCGCCTTTGTGTTTTTGGTGTATTTCCCACGCCATGGGGTTCGCATATTTCAGTCGCGCACCCCAAGAATACAGGCCCTTCGCGCAATCGCTTTGCTGAGTAGTACAGTATTCAACTTTGCGGCACTCGCGTATCTTCCGCTGACGGTCACAACTGCGATTTTCTTCGCGTCCCCGCTCGCGGTTTGTTTGCTTAGTATCCCAATACTAAATGAGCATATTGGTATTCGTCGATTAAGCGCGGTTTTTGTGGGGTTCATCGGCGTAGTAGTAATCACCCAAGCGTGGAATGCGAACTTTCACTGGGCAATGTTCATGTCGCTTGCGGCATTCCTGTCGGCCTCGACTTACTTCGTACTAACGCGAAAAATTGCCGGGATAGACAACAATTCTGTAACCCAAATTTATGCCAGCGGATTTGCGACAATCGTGTTGGCGCCGGTCGCCTTTTTTGTCTGGACGACGCCTGCCTCCGCCCTTGAATGGGGTCTCCTATTTTTGATCGGAATACTGGGCGCCGTTGGCCATTCGCTTTTGACCTTGGCACACCGTTTCGCGCAGGCATCAACTCTAGCACCACTGGTATATGTACAAATCATCTACATAACGACATTTAGTTGGATATTTTTCAATACAGCACCGGATTTCTGGACAATCGTCGGGACCGGAATTATCGTCGCGAGTGGGCTGTATATCTGGCTGCGTGAATCGCGGGCGCCCGCATAGCTGCGGGCACCATGTTGTTTACGGGGCTAAATCTTCGCCCTGTCCTAGCCGGCTGTCGGGGTTTTGTACTTCTAGCCAACGAACATATGCGGAGTGGTCGTTACGCCCCATATCCATATCGTGTGTAAGTTCATGAAAGGCCGTCCTTGCCTGTTCGGATAGCGGCAACCGAAGTCCGGCTTCCTTGGCCACAGCCAGCGCATTGTTCAAATCTTTCAAGTGTAATTCCAGCGGTCCACCTGGAACCCAGTCTCGGTTCAGCATCCGTAGACCGTGAAGTTCCAAAATCCGTGAAGTCGCGAAGCCACCCATCAAAGCCTCGCGGACCGCTGTCGGATCGCAACCACCTTCCTGCGCCAAAAGCAAAGCCTCCGCAACTGCGCCAATCGAGACTGCTACAATCACCTGATTGGCGAGTTTAGCAACCTGCCCCGCACCATAAATTCCAACATGCGTGCCACGGCCCATAGCTTTAAACAATGGTTCCGCTTCCAGATAATCTGTGGCATCTCCACCCGCCATAATCGCAAGCGTTCCATCAATCGCCCCTTTTTCACCACCGGAAACCGGAGCATCGAGGTAGCGTAGTCCCCGCGTCTTCAATTCTGCAGCGTGATCGCGCGCAAGACTCGGCTGAATCGAAGACATATCGACCAACAAAGTCCCCGTTTTTGCAGCGTTAGCGATCCCATTCTTACCAAATAAAACGTCGGTTACAGTCTCGCCATTTTTCAACATTGTGATGACGACATCCGCGCCGGTCACTGCATCCTGCGCAGTGTCAAACACTTCAGCGACATCGCTTAAAGCTTCAGCTTTTGCAATCGAGCGGTTCCAGACCCGAACCGAAAACCCAGCCTTAGCAATATTTCGCGCCATCGGAGCGCCCATAATTCCCGTCCCAAGTAGGGCTATTGATTTCACATCCATGCTCAAACCACCGGAGTGATCGTTGGCATACCGTCCTGATGCGCCAACAAATTACGAACCACCAGATCACCCATTGCCCAACGGGTTTTTTCCGTCGCACTACCCTGGTGGGGTGAGAGAACAACATTTGACATGGCCCACAAATCCTCGGGCATTTTGGGTTCCTCCTCGAATACATCCAACGCAGCGCCGCCCAGTTCGCCTGACTTCAGCAAATCAATCATCGCAGCTTCGTCGATCAACGACCCTCGGCCAAGATTTATCACAGCACCCTTAGGTCCGAGCGCTTTTAGAACATTTCGATCAACCAGTTTCGTTGTTGATGCGCCACCTGGAATAACAGCAACCAGCCAATCAACATCGCGCGCCATGTCCTCAAGACTTGCATAATATGGAAACGGCTCAAACCGTTGTTCAGTTCGGCCATGATATACAACCTGCATTTTGAAGGCCTGCGCCCGCGTTGCAATCTCTTTACCAATACGGCCAAGGCCAAGAATACCAATTTTGGAGCCCGCCAATTCGCCCGTTAATGGATACCCGCCTGATGTCCATTTACCGTCGCGGATAAATTGATCCGCATCGACAATTCTACGGCAAAGGCCAAGCATCAATCCCAACGCCAACTCGGCAACTGCATCGCTTAAAACTTCGGGCGTGTTTGTTACCCGAATACCACGATCTTTCGCGGCCTGCAGATCAATCGAATCTGTGCCGACTCCGTAACATGAAATGATTTCCAGTTTTGGAAGCGCGTCCATAATCTTGGCTGAACACCCGTCATGGCCGTTCGTCGCCAAGAACCGCGCGTTCGAAGTCTGGGCGAGAAAATCCACCTTATTGCCCGCCTCCCAATACCGATGAATTTCAAACTTTTTCCCAAGTGAATCCATTACACTAGACTGCATTGGGCCTATCATTACTAGATCATCCATTTCCGCGTATCCTCGTTTGAGATCAGGCTAATTTAAGTATTATTATATGACTATTGCTTGTAAAATAACAGCCGAATTAGACACGAAAAGGATAGGAGATTCAGTCATGGATGAAAACCTTACAGTTGGCTTTATCGGCGTAGGGCTGATGGGCTGGGGCATGGCAAAAAATGCCGTAGAAAAAGGGCTGTCGACGCTCGTTATTGCACACAGAAAGCGTGAAGCCGTCGACGATCTGGTAACACGTGGTGCTATCGAAGTTTCAACAGTTCAAGAAATGGAATCGAAGGCCGATTTCATTGTCCTTTGTGTTACCGGATCACCGCAAGTTGAGGAAAACCTCGACAAAATCATGGAGACTATGCGCCCCAATTTAGTGGTCATCGACACCTCAACTGCCGAACCGGCCTCGACTCGCAAGCTAGCCGAAAAATTCACCGAAAAGGGCGGGACATTTGTCGACGCACCTCTATCGCGCACCCCTTCTCATGCTTGGGATGGTGAACTGACAACTTTCGTAAGTGGTTCCGACGAAATCGTAGAAAAAGTTCGTCCGGTTTTATCGACTTATGCCAGCGTTATCATCCCCGTCGGTGGTGAAGTTGGAACGGCGCATTCGATCAAACTGGTGAATAATCTGGTCGCCATTGGATACGCGTCGTTGTGGTCCGAATGTTACGCAACGCTGAATAAACTAGGCGTAGAACCAGACACATTTCGTGAAGTCGTGCGGAACTCCGGTATGATCTGCGGAAACTTCGAAACATTCTCGAAATATGTCTGCGACGGCGATCCAAACAGCCATAAGTTCTCGCTGGTTAATTGCCAAAAAGACATCACATACTACACGCGCATGGCTGACAGTCTGACTGCAGACCGCTCAATTTCGAGCGGCGTTCTGGGTCTGCTTGATAAAAGCGTCGAGATGGGCATGGACGAGAAATACCTACCACAACTCGTTGATTCCATGCTTAAAATCAACGGTGATAAATAGAAATTTGGGGGATGATCTTGCGCTATCCGCCCCATTTCATCGCAATAAGATCAAGTGGTCGCGCTAGCTCGATCAGCTCTGCTCTTGTTGCAGGATGCAATGCGCGAACCGGGTGACGAACGGCTTCGGACGAAATCACGCCACCTTCCTTCATGATCGTTTTACACGCCCGCCAACCACATTGACGGTTTTCGAAGTTGATCAATGGCAGGATACGCTCATACCCTTTGGCCGCTTTTTCACCTCGACGCTCGCGGTGATCGATCACAACTTCACGAATTAGCTCAGGTAAGCTTGCCGAACACATTGAACCAGTCGCGCCCGCATTCAGATCCGCGATCAGCGTAATAGATTCCTCACCATCGAACGGACCAACGATCGCATCCCCACCTGTTTCGATAAGCGATCGCAGCTTTGAAGCGGCCTGCGGTGTTTCAATTTTGAAGTACTGCAACAGCGGAATTTCTTTCGCCATTCGAACGAGTGTGCTAACCGGCAGCGTCACGCCTGACAACGGCGCATCCTGCACCATAACTGGTATACCCCCCGCATCGGCAGCACGCGCGAAATGCTCGAAAACGCCTTCTTCGTCGGCCCTCAATCCCGTGCCATGATAGGGCGGCATCATCATAACCATCGCAGCGCCAAGATCCGAAGCGTACCGACACCGTTCCTCGACAATCTGCGTCGCGAAGTGTGATACCGTGACGATCACCGGCACGCGACCCGCCACATGTTCAAGGCTTAGTCTGGTTAATCCGGCCCGCTCTTCGTCAGTCAGTAGGAACTGCTCCGAAAAATTGGCCAAGATGCATATACCGTCGGCTCCCTGATCAATTATACAGTCCAGAACACGTTTCATGCTCTCGAGGTCAAGCTCTCCATTATCTGTAAAAGGTGTCGGGGCAACCGGCCAAACACCGGTAAATGGAGCTGCTGTCATGTTTGTTACCTCTAGATCTTCAATATCATGCTTATGGATATTATTCCTCATATTATACTACTTTACATCAGAACTGCGTACAACTCTGAAACTTTCCTATTTCAGATGAAAGTTTGAAACAAATTGGTGCTACGTCACATTTGCAAAAACACTGGACCTGCACGTATTTGACACCGAGAGTTTATACACCCACAGTCATGACCTTTAGATCACTGATCCTTCAAACGTACCCGATCGCAATGCGTGTACTCTCACGAATTAGATAAGATCATGTCGGAAGCTTTTTCTGCAATCATTGTAATTGGTGCATGCGTATTACCCGAAGTAATATTCGGCATAATCGAGGCATCAACTACACGCAAACCACCTATGCCATGCACTCTTAAAGTCGCATCAACCACGGCCATTGGATCTGAACCCATTTTTGCAGTTCCTACGGGGTGGAAAATTGTAGTAGCGATATCTCCTGCCGCCTTTTCAAGGTCTACGTCCGAGTTTATTTCTGGTCCGGGCTTCAATTCTATCGGATTATATTTCTTTAAAGCGTCCGTTTTCATAAGGTTACGGGCGTGCTTTATACTATCAATAGCGACTGTTTTATCTGCTTCTGCCGACAAGTAATTTGGTGCAATTGATGGTGAAAATGAAACATCTGGGCCGGTAATATGGCTTGTGCCGCGACTTTCGGGGCGTAGATTACACACCGAGACCGTAATCCCCGGAAATTTGTGGAGCGGGTCACCAAATTTTTCGAGCGACAACGGTTGAATATGATATTCGATATTAGCGGAATCATACATGTCAGAAGAACGACTAAAGATGCCAAGCTGACTAGGGGCCATCGCCATCGGGCCGGACCGCTTAAGCGCGTACTCTGCGGCGATGCGCATTTTTCCCAGTAGCGTGCGCGAACGACCGTTAAGTGTGTCAGCCCCTTCCACAGTGTAGGTGGTGCGTAACTGCAGATGATCTTGCAGATTTTTTCCAACTCCTGGCAGTTCGTGCCTGACCTCAACTCCATTCTTTTGCAAAATATCTACCGATCCTAAACCGGACACTTCCAGAATTTGAGGGGACCCGATTGCACCGGCCGCCAAAATCACCTCTCTATTACTGCTTGCGCGTTTCAGCTTTCCGTTCTGTTTGAAAATCACCCCGTTAACTTTTCGACCTTCAAAAGACAATTCTTGCACATGGGAATGCGTTTCAATTCGCAGGTTAGGACGCTTTCTAGCCGGTTCAAGAAATGCCTTTCTGGAATTCCAGCGTACGCCGCCTTTCTGATTGACGGGAAAGTAGCCGACACCTTCGTTGTCGCCATCGTTAAAGTCTGTGCTGACAGGAATTCCGAGCTCCTGCGCTGCCATTGAAACTGCATCAAGAATTGGCCAACTTAGACGTTGCTTTTCAACCAGTAGCTCACCACTGCCTCCGTGGTTCTCGTCGGCTCCTTCATGGTGATGTTCGGATTTTTTGAAATACGGAAGCACATCATCCCAACTCCATCCCGCATTGCCCGCCTGTTTCCACTGATCATAATCGCCCGACTGCCCGCGCATATAGATCATTCCGTTTATTGAAGAGCACCCGCCCAGCACCTTTCCGCGCGGATAGGCGAGAGAGCGACCGTTCAAGCCCGGCTCTTCTACGGTCTTCAAGCACCAATCAACTTCGGGATTACCAATATTGTAGAGATAACCGACGGGAACATGCACCCAGAACCTATTGTCCGATCCACCAGCTTCGAGGAGCAGAACTTTGGTGGCCGGATCGGCACTTAGCCTGTTTGCTAGAACGCAGCCAGCGGACCCCGCACCGACGATTATAAAGTCAAAATCACCGATTTCATCGGACTTGCTATCGCTCATTTTGCGGCTCCACGCTATGCCATTCACATTTGAATATTAACGTGCTCATTCCCATCACGGCCAGATTAGTAATGAACGGCAGACGCATACTTAATACTCCTCAAAAACAATATGATCGCTTGCGAAAAGATAATGCAATGCGAATATCGGAATCTATGTCAGTTTTTAATCGAATACTTATATAAATCGCATGCAGCACTGATATCTGCACATAAAGCCACATAAACAACACGATTGATCGCGCCTCTAGCTTTCACCAGTGCGTACTACGTAGGCACGCCTAGTTCACAATCATTTGGATCGAGTTAGCGATAGATATTGTCTTCACTTGGAAATTTGCGCGATGTGACTTCTTCGGTGTAAGTCTTGACGGCTTGTTCAATTCTATCCCCGATGTCACTATATACTTTGACAAATTTAGGAGGTTTGGGATTGAGTCCAAGCATATCCTCTAGCACTAATATCTGGCCATCGCATTTTGCTGACGCGCCAATTCCAATGGTCGGGATCGCAACCTGTTCGGTTATGCGTGCGGCAAGTGGCTCGACCATACCCTCTAACACCAACGCAAATGCTCCTGCTTCGGATACGGCTTCGGCGTCTGCCTCGTGGGCGACCCAATCGCTTTCGTCGCGGCCCTGTGTTTTGAAACCACCCATTGTGTTACTTGATTGGGGTGTTAGGCCGATGTGTGCCATGACTGGAATGCCTCGCTCCGTCAGGAACCGAATGGTTTCGGCCATTCGCTGACCACCTTCCAGCTTTACGGCACCACAACCTGTCTCTTTCATAACTTTCGCTGCGCTGCGAAACGCTAATGCCGGGCTTTCTTCGTAGCTGCCAAAGGGAAGATCAACAACAACCAGTGAGCGTTCGGTGCCACGAACCACTGCTGTCCCGTGCATTATCATCAATTCAAGCGACACGCCGATGGTCGAATCCATTCCGTGCATTACCATGCCCAAAGAGTCACCGACCAAAATAAAGTCAGCATATTTATCCACAACCGCAGCGGTATGAGCATGATACGATGTAAGCGATACAATGGGTTGCCCGCCTTTGCGATTGCGTATCTGTGGAACGGTAATACGACGGACAGGTTTTTGAGTGCTCATTACTATGCTTTCTGTAAATGGACTTGGCTGGGTGTAACGACGCGTTGATCGATTAGTAGCACAGACCCGAAGCGCACGGCTATAAGAGCAACAACGGAGCGCTCAATTCTGCCGCGTATTGATGTAAGGGTTTCTGCATCCCTGATATCAACCGACTGAACATCGGCACGAGGCTCTTCTTCAAGTCTTGATCTAATCGTGTTGCTTAGAAGTCGCGCGGTAACAGATTGCGAAACACACATTTCCTCGGCTGCATTCAACGCACGGCTTAAGGCAACCGCGGCAATCCGGTCTTCCGGTGTAAGCATTATGTTGCGAGATGACATGGCCAAACCGTCACCCTCACGTACCGTTGGAACGCCTTTGATTTCCACAGGGACATCAAGGTCGCGCACCATCCGCTTGATCACTTGAAGCTGCTGGTAATCCTTTTCACCAAAATATGCATAATCAGGTTGGCAAATGTTGAACAGTTTGGTGACGACCGTTGTAACACCTTGGAAATGCCCGGGCCTAATACGCCCGATCAAAATGCGTGACAACCGTTTTGTCTCGACTACAGTTTCGCTGCCTAACAAATACATGTCTTGCGGGGACGGTACAAAAACAGCATCTACGCCTTCGTCTTGTAGCATCGCGAAATCGCGTTCCAAATCGCGTGGGTAGCTTGAGAGATCTTCATTCGGGCCGAACTGGGTCGGATTCACAAAAATTGTGGCTATAACACGATCACAGGTAGCACGTGCCTGCTTTACTAGTTCGATATGTCCTTTATGAAGATATCCCATCGTTGGCACCAACCCAACAGAAGCACCTTGCGCACGAAATTCGTCACGTACCGTGCGAATTTCCTTCTTTGTATTGCAAACCTTCATCCGCTGGCTTCTCCTGCCTGTTTCCGGTTATGATTTGTGATATGGTTACGGCACACGAATTATATTGTCTATGGAGCAATTGCTTGTATATTTCCTAGGATCGGTTCAGTACGTGCGGCTCACTTGTGGTATTATTTTCCCGAATTCATGGTAAGTCAACAAATGAAGGGTGCCTAGCAGCATTCCGAGCTCGAACAGCAGCAACCAATAGGCCGATCGAATAGCCGATTTGTTTACCAAGAAACGGCAGAGTATGGTAAATTCCTCGTTTCAGTCCATCTCAACGCGCATCGAAGCATTGCCGCAGCAATTCTGAAGCGCTAGGGTCAGCTAAATAAACAAAGCAAGCCTCCAGATATCTTCAGAATGTCGAGGATATTTTACAAGAACAGCGCATCGATACTTGTCTCGCCAATACGAATGTGATTTGTGCCAGCAAACACTTCCGACAAAAGGCCCCAAGCCATGACCATCCGACATATCGTGTTCTTTAGTGCCAAAGACAAAGAAGACATCCAAGCAATCGTGGACGGTCTGACCGAACTCGGAAAAATTTCGCACTCGGACGTATTCGAGGTCCGTAAAAACACCAAGGGCGATAAATGGTCGTCCGAAGTTGACGTGATCGTTTATGGCGAGTTTGCAAACGCCGAAGCGCTTGCGGCCTACAAAGCGGACCCGATCTACGCACATGCGATAACTGTGGTGAAGCCACTCCGCGATTTGCGGATCGCGGCAGACTTCTAAAAGGGAGTCTTTAGTGACCAAACGCGTTCACTTTGACAATGGACCTCAGGGAGCGGGACTTACGTTCACGGCCCCCTCAGATGTGATCCGCGCAGATACGCTAGACGAAGTCGTACCAGCCCTGCGCGAGATGGAACAAGCCCAAGCTAATGGCCATTGGCTCGCAGGTGTCGCCAGCTATGAACTCGGCTATTCATTCTCGCACAAACTGCGTGAACTGATGCCTCCGAACCGCGATGTCCCGCTGTTGCAATTCGGGGTCTTTGAGCCCCCTCAAAACGGCAAACAGATCATGCGTGGCGAGGCGACACTCTCTACTCCCGTCCCCGCATGGTCGTTCACCGACTACGTAACCGCTTTCGACCGCGTCAAACACTACATAAGCGCAGGCGACATATACCAGGCAAACCTGACCTTCGCGCTGCACTGCAAGCGGACTGGCTCCCTCGACGCTCTCTATGCTGCGCTACAAGCCAAACAATCCGTGCCACACGGCGCGCTGGTTAATTTGGGCGGCGCCGCCCTACTGTCGCGATCACCCGAGCTTTTCTTCAGCATCGACGCCAAGCGGAACCTAAAAGTGCGGCCGATGAAAGGGACTGCACCACGCGGAGCGACACCGCGGGAAGACGCCGCCCTGGTAACATGGCTGCAAACCTCCGAGAAAAACCGCGCCGAAAACCTGATGATCGTGGACCTGCTACGCAACGACATGAGCCGCATTTCAGAAATTGGCTCCGTCAAGGTGCCCAGCCTTTTCGCAATCGAGACCTACGCAACCTTGCACCAAATGACCTCCTCCATCCGCTCCAGCTTGCGGGAAGGCACATCACTGACAGACATTTTCGCCGCTCTCTTTCCCTGCGGATCCATTACAGGCGCACCCAAAATTCGGGCCATGCAACTTATCCACGAGCTAGAAAAAGCCCCCCGAGGGGCATACTGCGGGGCCATCGGCTGGATCGCCCCCAACGGCGCAATGTCCTTCAACGTCGCCATCCGCACATTGACCTGCTTCGATAACGGCGACGTGCGGCTCAACGTCGGTGGAGGCGTCGTCTACGACAGTGACGCCGCCGGGGAATACCACGAGGCCCTTCTGAAGGGAAAGTATGCGGTGCTGTTGTCCGCAAAGCGGCGCGAGGGAAACGCTTGTTGATCCATCCATCAAAAATTGGTGTGGATGTCTGATTGGAGAAAATCAACATTTAAGCTCGCTGTCACAACACCCCCCCCGCCGAACATGAAAATAGATTAAGACCGAAATTGCCACAACAGCACTATTCGCTCCGACTCGCCCTGTTGCACCGAGATTTGCGGCACCAATTGGAGCGGCTCTTTCAAAATGAACATCACGTTCTGCAAGACTTTACAAAAACGCAAACGCAGTGCCAGGTTAATTTATCTGAATGTAGTGCGGCCTTTAGTAAGCGTGTTATGCAAATTGGCACTCGCAAACGCCTGCATAGTGTCTCAATGGTGCTGCGACAACGTTTCGATGCCAGAAATGGTGGGCAGTACTGAAGCATTTGAAATTATGGCTAAGGTCCGGTTTGGGCCGTAAATGCCAAATGAGTTAGTCTGAGGGAGAAACCGCTTTTAAGGACAGTAGACATTCAGGGATCGACTTCTAATTCATGCTGACCCTAGTCTTATAACTTACCAGCCGATCCAGATATCCCCGACACCGCACATTCTTCCTGTTCTGAACGTGCGCCTTGAGCATTCCATCTGTTACCTCTGAATATTCGGGCATGTCCGGCAGCTTGATTGACGTGGGTAAAGCACGTCCTACAACTGCCTCAGACGCCTCTGCCATAGCCTCTCTAAGCTCGCTCACCCGCCTGTAATCGACGATGTAACTGTCATGGACGGACAACACTGGAATGCCTCGTTCGGTGAAGTGGCGGTGAATGTGGGCCGTAATGTCACTATCAATACGCATGAGTTGGATCCCTTTGTCGCTAAAAAGAAAGTTAGATCGCGTAGGGTTCCGAGTCAGGAAGACTTCAAGGAACCAGTCCAATTCCTCGTTCATTAACTTTTTACCATCTTGGTCTGCTCCATCACGGAAAGCTCGATAAGCAGACGATTTATCCTTTGCATTTAAGGCAGTAAGCACTAGCCGCTTGATCCAAGTTCGCACCTGCTGATCAGTGAACCACTGAAACTTTATTGGTGAAACATCATACGGATCTCCAACAACCTTTTCACCAAGTTCAGCATAAAGCAAGTTGATGTGAAGGCCCTGAAAATCCACCTCAATGGTAGGTTCATCATTGATAAATATTTGGGTGCGCCAGTCGCTGTTGATGCGTTGCCACCAGCCACCATAGAACCGACCATTCATATCCCAGTCGCTTCGGCTGAATATGCGCCGTGTACGGGGGCCGCAATCATCGATCCTTATCACACGGGTGCCGCCGTTTTCCTTTTGCTTGATTTTTGGTTCCTCAAGCGAAGGTATGTCAATGAACGATGATGCAATCAGTTCGTTATAGGCTTGTAACTCTTTCCGCATCCGATTGGTCTTGTCTGTGTCCTCGTATTCAATCTGATTTTTCTTATCGTCCTTCAGAACAATGATTTCCGCACCCTCCGCCCTGCCAATATCCTCACGTTCGAGTTTGGCTTGAGCAAACCAGCTTTGCAATTCCTCTGAAGTTCGGATGCGAGTATTTCGATTCCCCTTGAAGCCTGGCGCAGTATAGCTACCTTTGGCCATAATGATCAGGCCAGCATCCTTCACTGCATTAATGATCGGTATCAGTTTTTTTGATAGATGCAGCGCATTATAGCGGGAGTTCGTATTCCATGCATTTGCAGACATGGACACCCCGATACTCAGCTCAGGATCTTCCAGCCATGCCACGTATAGGTCCAAGATCAACACCCTTAGCTGCTTCCTGAAAGCCATCTTAGGCTTAGGCCCTGGTCCCTTGGCCACTTCTTTTGGCAGGTAGTCATCCCACACCCTGTCGACGAACTGGACCACTGAAGTGGTCCTGCAAATTCGGACAGTCTGCTAAGGTGTATTCCAACACAATGAAGGAATACCCAAATGACGAAGAGACGGAAGTTTTCAGATCAGTTTAAGGCCAAGATTG
>MABA01000007.1 GCA_002162875.1 Rhodobacterales bacterium 52_120_T64
CAAACCACAAAAAGTCGCTCTAACAGCCATAATGCGAAAGCTCATTGAACTCGCAAACACCTTGGTGAAAGCAGATCGCGAATGGGTTCATTATGGTACTTGACCATAACGGATACTCTAAGTCAGTCCATACGGCCCCGTCCCATTCGTTTGCTTCGCACCAATTTGAAACAGCCGTGCACACATCTGACATCCGGCCTTTTTGCAAGCCATCCGCATGAACTGCACCGATTAGACCTAGTGGGGCGCGTTCGCGTTCGGCTAGATCGGCGATGGTATTCGAGATATCAGATTTGGTTGATTGGATAATATTTGTTGTGCAGTTGACCCCGACTGCTGGATCAAGGCAAACCACTAACCCCAACTTCCGTTTCGGGGAAATTCGGCTGAATTCCATTGGCAGACGCGGGCCAGCCTCCAGCGCCCAATCGCCAGTAGTGTGCGGCGTCAGAGCTTCGAGATCCCATATAAGTGACCCCCAGCCGAGGATGGCGATCCGGCTCATCTCTCGGGGTTTGAGTATTTATGCAAAAGAGAAGCCGTTTTCATGGCCATTTGCATTCTGGTGGTAGGGACATCAGCACTGCTTCGGGGTTATGGCCTGTCTGCAGGCCAAACTGGGTGCCGCGATCGTAGACGAGGTTGAACTCGGCATAGCGGCCCCGTTTGATCAGCTGGATTTCGCGGTCGGCGTCGCTCCATGGTTCGTCAACGCGTTTTTCGGTAACAGGTAGGAACGCTTTTAGGAATGCGCGGCCTACGTCTTGGGTGAAGGCGAAATCGGCTTCCCAATCGCCGGTGTTGTGGTCGTCGTAGAAGATGCCGCCAACGCCGCGGGGTTCGTTCCAGTGTTTGATCATGAAATATTCGTCAGCCCATTCTTTGTAACGCGGGTAGTAGGCTGGATCGTGTAAGTCGCAGGCTTCCTTTAGGCGGGCGTGGAAGAATGCGGTGTCTTCGGGGACTTCGACCATTGGGTTCAGATCAGCGCCGCCGCCGAACCACCAGCCGTGTGGGGTCCAGAACATGCGGGTGTTCATGTGGACCGCAGGGGTTTTGGGGGATCGCATGTGGGCGACCAGTGAAATGCCAGCGGCCCAGAACCGTGGATCTTCGGTGATGCCGTCCATGCCGGTGCGGGACTTCATCGAACGCTGCGCGGCCTCGCCCAGGGTGCCGTAAACGGTTGAAATATTAACGCCGACTTTTTCAAATACGCGGCCGCCGCGCATGACGGACATCTCGCCGCCACCAGCGTCGGAGCCGTCGCCGTTGTCGCGTTTCGTGGGTTTGCGCTCGAACCGACCGGCGGGCAAATCAGCGTGCGGACCGGTGGTTTGAGCGTCTTCCAAGCTTTCAAACGCATGGCAAATCTGGTTACGCAGACCCTCGAACCAGGCAGAAGCGCGAGCTTTTTCGTTGATCAGATCGTCAGTCACAGCAGGATTTCCCTTCCGAAATTACATATAAATGTGTCGGTACAATAATCTCATAACTTGCGATTGACTGTAAAACAATCACTGAATAAGGTTGCCGAACCAAACATGGCGGAGGAACTGCAATGAACAAAATCCGGACGTATATTACAGCCTCTTAGGCCCCGGATTTGGGTCTATTCCGGCCCGCTTGCATTTCAACATTCCAAATTTGTCGTATCTCGCCCGAGGAGGGCACCCCATGTTCAAAAAATTCGAGAGCCTCGTGAATCCGTTCATGTCGTTCTCTAACGAGACACCGCCGGCAACGCTTTGGCCCTATCTGAAAACACATTTAGCGCCGTTCAAGAAGTGGCTGCCGGTTATGGCACTTTTAGGCGTGCTGACAGCCGTCATGGAAAGCGGATTGATCTTCTATTCCGGCCGCGTGATCGACCTGATGAGCGCGGCAGGCGCGGATACCATGTGGGAGAAGCATGGGGTCGAGTTGATCCTGGCGGCGGCTTTTGTGCTGCTTTTACGGCCCGTGATTATCACCCTGAACCATTTGTTTCTTGAACAAACGCTGGTGTCGAACCTGAATGTTCAGGCGCAGTGGCGTTCGCACAAACAACTGTTGGGGCAATCGACGGAGTTTTTCCAGAACGATTTTGCCGGGCGGTTAGCCAACCGCGTTATGCAAATGGGTCCGGCGGTCGAGGATAGTGCGTATATGGCGCTCGAAGGTATCTGGTATGCCACTATATACGTTCTAGGTGCAATTATTGTGTTGATGCAAATCGACATTCGGTTGGCCGCGCCGATGATTATATGGCTGACGGTTTATGTCCTGTTTGTGAAGCGGATCGCGACGCGGGTTTCAACTGTTTCCGAACGTATGACCGAGACTAAATCGTTGGTGACCGGGCGGATTGTGGATGCTTATACCAATATCGAAAGCGTAAAATTATTTGCGAACGATGCCAGAGAGGAAACGTATGTCTTGTCGGCCATGAAGCGCCACCGGATCAGGTTCCAGCGGTTTTTGCGCCTTATGACGAAATTGACATTTAGCTTGGCCAGCATGAACGGTTTCCTGATGGTTGGTGTTATCGGTCCTGCGATTTGGTTGTGGACAGAGGGACTGGTTTCAGTGGGTGAGGTTGCAGCGGCTTCGGCGTTGACCATCCGTCTAAATGGTATGACTGGCTGGATTATGTGGGTGACAATTCGATTGTTCGAACATGCGGGGGTCATTCGCGAAGGCCTGCAATCTTTATCCGTGCCACAAGAGGTGACGGACAAGCCAACCGCGCCAGATTTGCGTTTGACCGAAGGTAAGATCGAGGTGGTCGAGCTTTCGCATCATTATGGCAAGGGAAAAGGTGGGTTGGACCAGGTTAATCTATCGATAAACCAGGGTGAAAAAATCGGCTTGGTTGGGCGTTCGGGCTCGGGTAAATCCAGCCTTGTGAACCTTTTGTTGCGGTTTCGCGATGCGGAGAAAGGCCAGATTTTGATCGACGGGCAGTCTGTATCCAACGTCACACAACACAGTTTACGCAATCAGATCGGAATGGTGACGCAAGACAGCAGCTTGTTGCACCGATCGGTTCGCGCCAATATCCTTTATGGTATGCCTGATGCGAGTGACGCACAGATGGTCGAGGCTGCAAAACGGGCTGAAGCGCATGAGTTTATTCTTGAATTGCAAGACCCTAAGGGCCGCACGGGCTACGATGCCTTTGTTGGCGAGCGCGGCGTGAAACTGTCAGGCGGGCAGCGACAGCGGATCGCGATTGCGCGGGTTATCCTGAAAGACGCGCCAATCCTAGTATTGGACGAAGCGACCAGTGCTTTGGATAGCGAGGTCGAGGCGACGATTCAGCAGACGCTTTATGGCATGATGCAGGGCAAAACGGTGATTGCAATTGCCCACCGTCTGTCTACGATTGCGCAGATGGACCGGATTATTGTGCTGGACGCCGGACGCGTGGCCGAAGAAGGAACACACGCAGAGTTGCTGACCCTAAACGGGCTGTATGCCGGTTTCTGGAACCGTCAATCGGGCGGCTTTATTGGAGCTGACGCGTGAAGTTTTTCGAGAACCTGTTTGACCCTTTTGCAGATGCAAATGGATCGCCACCGACAACTTTGATTGCTTTTGGAAAATGGTTGTTTGCCGGAGCTGAGAAGGCCGTTGTGATGATGGGCGTGGTTTCGATATTGATCGGATTGGCCGAGGTCGCCGCCGCTTGGGCTGTTGGTGTGATAATCGATCGGATCACCACTCATGGGCGAGAGGTTTTTCTAGAAGGATTCATCTGGCCTTTACTGGGCATCGTCGGGTTTATGCTAGTTCTTAGGCCTGCGTTAATTCTGTTTCAGGCAGGGTTAAACTCGCTAACCTTCGGGCCGGGACTTTCAGTTCTTGGCCTGTTTCGCACCCATAAATATACTTTGGGTCAAAGCCTCGATTTCTTCGAAGATGATTTTGCTGGTCGCATTAACCAAAAACAAATGCAAACTACCGCTGCGCTTGGTGAGTTGCTGATGGAATTGTTAAACGCTGTTTCCTTTGCCGGCGCCATGATTTTGGGTGGCGCTGCGGTGATGTTTTCATCTGATTGGCGACTTTCAGTGGTTATGCTTGGATGGCTGGGGCTTTACATTTTCGCGCTGCGCTGGGGTTTGCCAAAAATTCGCAAGCTGGGTAAGGAGCGGGCCGAAACGCGCTCGGCTATCTCGGGGAGTTTTGTCGACAGCATCGCCAACATTACGACCGTAAAGCTATTCGCCCATTCCGACCGTGAGACAGATGAGGCCCGTAAGGCTTTACTGCGGTTTCGAGAGGCGGCGATGCGTTTTGGCAGGCAAGTGTTCAAGTTTCGTGTCGTAATTGCCGTCCTTGCTGGGCTTTTGCCTGTGGCTCTTGTTGGCACTTCCGTTTCGCTTTGGTTGACAGGCGATAGCCAGACGGGCGCTATTGTTACGGCAGGAATACTAGCCTCTCGGCTTGGAGCTATGACGGGGTGGTTTTCGTTTATGCTTATGGGGCTTTTTGCCGATATCGGCACCGCTGAAGATGGAATCGCGACGCTGGCTAAACCCTATCAACTGACGGATAGATTGGGCGCGAAACCTCCGGTGGATTTCAGCGGCGAGATCCGTTTTGACAACGTTAATTTCCATTATGGCCGCGAGGGTGGCGGTGGGTTGAACGGGTTCAACCTGACGATCAAACCGGGTGAAAAGGTTGCGCTGGTTGGGCGTTCGGGCGCCGGGAAATCGACTGTTTTGTCGCTGCTGTTGCGGATGCGTGACGTTGAAAGCGGCGCTATTTCGCTTGATGGGCAGGATATTCGCGCGTTGACCCAAGACGGATTACGACAACAAATCGGGATGGTCACGCAGGATACGCAGATGTTCAACCGCTCGGTTCGGGACAACATTTTATATGGTCGGCCCGATGCCTCGGATGCTGACTTGTTGGCTGCGTGCGAACAAGCACAGGCAAAAGAGTTTATTGACGAGATGGTTGACAGCAAAGGTCGCGCTGGTCTGGATGCCTTCCTAGGTGAACGCGGCGTAAAGCTGTCTGGTGGTCAACGACAACGAATAGCATTGGCACGGGTAATTCTGAAGAACGCGCCGATTTTGGCGCTGGATGAAGCGACCTCGGCTCTCGATAGCGAAGTTGAGGCGGCCATCCAGGACACGCTTGACGGTTTGATGGAGGGCAAAACTGTGGTCGCTATTGCGCACCGACTTTCGACAATCGCGCAGATGGACCGGATAATTGTGTTGGATCAAGGAAAGGTATTCGAGCACGGCACGCACGATGAGCTATTGGCTAAAAGAGGTCTATATGCTGGCCTTTGGCAAAGACAATCCGGTGGTTTCATCGGGGTTGTGGCGGCACAATGATTAGGTTGGACCAGGCGATAGTTGCCGTGTGCGGCCTTGAAATTGGACCACGCTTTAATGGAATTCGGCTTGTCGCCGAATAAGGCAATTTGCTTGAATTTTGGCGCATCGACGGGCGGGTTTACCGAGGCGCTTTTGGCCAACGGAGCCGCAAAAATTTATGCGCTTGATGTAGGATATGGGCAGTTGCATGCACGGTTGCAGATGGCCCGAGGGGCATGAATATCAAAGGTACAAATGCGCATGAAATTCCGGACGGTTTGATGCCAACGGTAGATTGGATCGTGACGGATGTGTGCTTTATTTCCTTGGAAAAAGCGTTATCGGTGCCGTTGTCACCTGCCCGCAGAGGAGCGGTTCTGGCGGAGCTGATTAAGCCACAATTCGAGGTTGTTCGATCACATATTGGCAAGGGTGGGATTGTTCGCAATCAAGAAGCGAAAACAATGTCGGGTGATCGTATTGAGGCGTCCCACGGTATTTAGCTCAATTTGTTGGCACTATGTTTTGCGCTGATAACCGACTGGTAACAGGTTGTCATCCATAGTCCCTTTAGCAAGAGGGGAATGGTGGGCGACATGGCGGCAAAAAACGAAAATGCTCCAATAATTATTAAGAGGAAGAAGGTGGTCAAAGGCGGCGGCCATCATGGCGGTGCGTGGAAGATTGCCTATGCGGATTTCGTGACAGCGATGATGGCGTTCTTTTTACTGATGTGGCTGCTGAACGCCACAACAGAATCGCAAAGAAAAGGCCTCGCGGATTATTTCAGTCCGACGATTCCGGTCTTTAAGGTTTCCGGTGGGGGCGAGGGTGCATTTGGTGGAGAAACTACGTTCTCGCAAGAAATGATGATGAAAAACGGCACCGGTGCTGCTGATATGCGTGCATCGGATGAGGACAAAGCAGACGGCGATACTGGTGTTACGCCATCTGATAGTGTTGGTGGCGAAGAGGGTATCACAGAGCTGAAGTTCACGGATATCGAGAACATGTTTAGGGGTGATAGTGGCGAAAGCTCTGTCGCGGACGAACTTCTGAAACATGTGAACACGCGGATCACCGACGAAGGTCTTATCATCGAAGTATTCGACTTGCATTCTTCACCGTTGTTCATCACCAATACAGACCAACCAAGTGATAAGATGTTGTTATTACTCGATATGATTTCAGATGTAATTGGAATAGTCAGCAATAGCATAGCGGTATTGGGACACACAGATGAAGCCAATCTCGGCGGCGGTGATATGTTTATCCTATCTACAGAGAGAGCGCAGTATTCGCGCCAACATCTGGTTAATGCTGGCGTCTCGATTAGTCGCATCGCAAGAGTGGCGGGATACGCGGATCGTTCACCTAGCATGCCGACCGCCGGCATAATTCGGAATCGGCGAATCGAAATTATCTTGTTACGCGATGGGCGAAGTATTGATAAAATTTGAGACATTTTGGGTCGTAAACGCATATAATATTCGAT
Organism: Rhodobacterales bacterium 52_120_T64; assembly: GCA_002162875.1. Classification (GTDB taxonomy): domain Bacteria; phylum Pseudomonadota; class Alphaproteobacteria; order Rhodobacterales; family Rhodobacteraceae; genus NORP23. Next base: position 6,820 of record MABA01000007.1, read on the forward strand.
GCGTTTACCCGATGTTAAGGGTCATTCAAAGATAGTGGTTCTGAAAGTGAAATAGTTCAGAAGGGCTTAAAATGACAATATCATCATCGTTAAATGCGGGCGTTACGGGATTGAACGTAAATGCTAGCAAGCTGGCAACAATTGCTGACAACATCGCCAATTCCGGAACTTATGGCTATAAAGGAGCCGACGCGGATTTTTCATCGGTCGCATTGGCCCAAAGTAAAGGTCGATATACCGCTGGTGGAGTAACGGTGAATACCTACCGAAATGTAACCAGCAAAGGGTCGCTTACACCCACTTCAAATCCAACGGATATAGCTATCGCCGGGCGCGGGATGTTGCCCGTAACGCCGACATCGGCTTTGGGCCAAACGGGCGGTACCTATCCATTGATGATGACTACAACGGGCTCGTTCACCCCAGACAAAAATGGAATTTTGACATCGCAAAACGGGCTGGCCCTGATGGGATGGCCAGCTATGGCTGATGGTACGATTCCTGTGCAACCCCGAGATAGCGCGGCTGGTTTGGAGCCGGTGTTTGTGAACCTGAACCAATTTGCAGCTAGCCCTACAGACTTGATCGGTTTGGGAGTTAACCTTCCCGCAATTGCCACAGAAGCGGGCGCGTCCGGTGACCCGTATCAGATCTCGATTGAGTATTTCGATAATCTAGGTACGACAAAAACCATGACCGCTATATTTACGCCTATTGTTCCGGCTTCGGGGCAGTCAAATACCTGGACGTTAGAGATAATAGACGATGCAACCGGCGCCTTACCGATTGCAGAATTTACAGTAGCATTTAATGACACTTCAACCAGCGGTGGGTCCGTCGCATCTGTAACACCGGTATTTGGTGGAACGTACGATCCAGCGGAGGGTAACGTTTCGGTGACTTTCGCAAGCGGGCCGATTGAAATTGAAGTAGGAGAACCTGGAGGGGCAACACGGCTAACGCAAATGTCGGCAGAATTTGTCCCTATTTCACTCACCAAAAATGGTGCGCCGACGGGTAACTTGACTTCAGTTGAAATAGACGAAAATGGAATAGTTTCTGCAATCTATGACAGCGGATTTACCCGCACAATTTACCAAGTGCCGGTCATTGATGTACGTAACCCCAACGGTCTGAACGCGGAAAGCAACCAGGCTTTCACATTGTCTCAGGCAAGCGGGCCGATGTATCTGTGGGACGCCGGTTCAGGTCCAACAGGATCAACTGTCGGATATGCCCGTGAGGAATCGACAACAGATATCGCTGGCGAGCTTACCGCGCTAATTAAAACACAACGGGCGTATTCCTCGAACGCAAAGATTATTCAAACCGTTGACGAGATGCTTCAAGAAACTACGAATATTAAACGCTAGGTTGAGGAGGCCGCGCCATGAGTATTTCTAGCGCTATGAATAATGCGTATTCAGGCTTGTCTGCGATGTCACGCTCGGCAGAAACGGTATCAAACAATGTATCAAACGCGTTGACCGAAGGGTACAGCAGCCAGCAAGTTGAATACACAGCAACGGCTCTGGGCGGCCAAAGTGGCGGCGTTCAAATAGAAGGAATTACACGAAGCGAAGATGTATTAGCCACGCGGCTACGGCGAACTGCAGCCGCGGATTTTTCTAACACATCCACTAGATCAGAAGCATTGGCCAGATTGGCTGACGCGATGGGTGAGCCTGGAGATTCGGGTGCGTTGGCTGTTCGGTACGCCGCGGTTGAAGATGCGCTGTCTATGGCGATTAGTGCACCGGACTCGGTAGCGCTTCAGCAGAGCATTTTGCTTAGCGCAAAGAGCCTCACCACTACGTTCAACCAAATATCGGCGGAGGTGAACCGAGTGCGAACAGATGCCGACGCAGGTATCGCAAAAGATGTGGATACGGTTAACACGGCGTTGAAGCAGGTTGAATCACTGAATGCCAAAATCCGGATGCTTTCAATGTCAGGACGAAATGCCTCGGTTTTGGAAGATCAGCGACAAATTGCGGTTGATCGAATAAATGAAATAATCCCGATTAGACAAACAAAAACCGACAACGGTGAAATCGCGATCTTTTCACAAGGCGGAGAAGTACTGTTGAACGGTTCAGCAAGAACACTGGAATTTACGCAAACGTACTTTATTGTGCCTGGCATGACGCTCGCTTCGGGTGCGTTATCGGGCCTGTCCATCAACGGAAAACCAATCGATGTCGGTGACGCTGGACAAGGGGTTGAGGGCGGTTCGCTATCTACTAATTTTTTAGTTCGGGATTCGACTGCACCCGAATTCCAGACCCAGCTCGACGCGCTTGCAGCCGATTTAATCGAAAGGATGCAGAACCCATCTGTTGATCTAACGCTGCTGGTTGGCGATGCTGGATTGTTTACAGATGCAGGGGGGTTCTACAGTTCAATCAATAGTATTGGAATTAGCAGTCGTATATCCGTGAATGCATCGGCGGATCCCGAGAATGGTGGAGAATTGTGGCGGTTGCGAGACGGTGTTGGGGCAATAACGCAAGGGACCGTCGGTGAGAGCGCACAGCTAATTCGTTTTGTAAACGCGTTGGATGAGGACAAACCTGCCTCCGCAAATATGGGGCTATCCATTTCTATGAGCGGCGTGGGCTTCGCAGAAGAGATCACGTCGTTTTGGGCATTAGAATCCTCTAAAGCGGATGAAGAAGTAGCTTATAAACAGAACGTGTACTCGTTACTACGCTCCGAGGAGTTAAACGCCGTTGGCGTTGATACTGACAAAGAAATGCAGGCGTTACTTATTATCGAGCAGGCATACGCCGCGAACGCACGCGTGATTTCTGTTCTGGATGGATTAATGCAAAAATTATTGGAGATGTAGAATGATTACCGTTGGGCAATCGGACCTTGTGTCTGCAATGAATCTCTCGGGACAAAGCTTACGTACGAAAGCCGCCTTGGCTGTTGCAGGTGGTGAACTCTCATCTGGTACGAAGAGCAATTTGGTTGAAGCTACGGCTGGTGATCTGGGTAAGTTGTTCGCTATTGATCGCTCAATTTCGCGGCTGCGCTCTGAGGCCGATGCAATTCAGCTGGCCGGAGGAAAATCCGCGTTGGCACAAACTGCTCTCGGGAATATCCACGAGACCTTGGTTGATTTTGGCCCGCAACTTTTATCTGCAGTCGAACGTGGAGATGTCCAATCTTCGGGTTTTATCGCAGCTGATGCGCAACAAGCGTTAGGGGCAGTGATCTCGTCACTAAACGTTCGCTATGGGCGGCATAGCATTTTTGCCGGGGCAGCGCTAGATCAGCAGGCGGTTGCTCCTGTTGGGGTGATCATAAGCGACATCTCCGCGATTGTTGCAGGTGCTACGGATTCCACCGCAGCCCTCATTGCTATCGATGACTATTTTTTTAACCCGGCTGGTGGGTTCGAAACCAATGTATTCTTGGGTGCGACCGAGGACGGCCCGCCATTTCGCGATGAGAGAGGTGAAATTATCAAGTATGCACAAAGGGCGGATTCAAAGGAAATACGTAGTGTTATAAGAGCGTTCGCGATTGCAGTCGTTGCCTCCGATGCGCCGAACTTCATAGGTACCTCTGATCAGGTAGATCTGCTTCGAGATGCTGGGAACTCTGCTATTTCCGCCACTGATGACATTACCACCCTTAGAGAAACGTTGGGTTTTGCGGAGGGTGGTATCGAGAGTGCAGCAGCAAGAAACTTTTCGATGAGCAGCGTTTTTCAGTTGGAGAAATCTTCGATGGTTTCGGCGGATCCGTATGAAACGGCAACGAAATTCGAAGCTTTGCAGGTGCAACTGGAAACAATTTATACAATTACCGCTCGATTATCGGGCCTTTCACTAACAAACTTTTTGAGGTGATACGTGGATTTTGTGAAACTGCTGCGGCATATCCCATTAGTACTCATTATATTTCTTGGTCCGTCTATATCATTTGGGGCAGCTGTCAGGATCAAGGACTTGGTTGAATACGATGGAGTTCGGGGCAATGATCTGGTTGGATACGGGCTTGTAGTTGGATTGAACGGAACCGGCGACGGTCTTCGAAACTCGCCATTCACCGAAGAGGCGCTTGCGAATTTACTAGAACGTCTCGGGATCAATGTTGCAGGTGAACAGTTTCGTCCAAAGAATGTTGCTGCTGTTCTCGTGACGGCCAATTTACCTGCATTTGCACGAGCAGGTGGGCAGATAGATGTCACCGTATCAGCTATCGGTGACTCAAAAAGTTTGCGGGGTGGTACGTTGATAATGACTCCGTTGAGCGCGGCGGACGGAAATATATACGCAGTTGCGCAAGGATCGTTGATCGCTGGCGGGGTTTCTGCGTCGGGAGAGGCGGCAGAAGTGGTGCGCGGCGTTCCAACATCAGCAGTTATTCCAGCAGGTGCGCGTGTGGAACGCGAGGTCGATTTCGTTTTGTCCGATATGAGAGACATGCGAGTTGCGTTGCGAAATCCGGACTTCACAACCGCCTTTCGTATAGAGCAGGCCATTAACGACAGTTTTGGAAAACGCATTGCGACGATGATGGATTCAGGCACTGTACAACTCGATATTCAACGGTCGGGTGCACCGAGCCCCGCGCATTTGATAAGCATGCTGGAAAATATTGAAGTTGTAACCGCACAAAAAGCTAGGGTTGTTGTTGATCAAAGGTCCGGAACAATTGTGCTGAGTGATGATGTTCGCATTTCTCGCGTGGCTATATCGCAAGGCAATCTGACGTTGCGGGTAAGAGAGGCCCCGTTGGTGGTGCAGCCAAATCCATTTTCCCAATCCGGCGAAGCGATTGTTGTTCCCCGTACCGAGGTTGATATCGAGGAAGAACCCGGAATTGGATTGGCAATGGTTGATGACGCAGTTTCGTTGCCGGAAGTAATTGAAGGACTAAATGCGTTGGGCGTCTCGCCACAGGACATGATCGATATCTTGAAGGCAATTAAGGCCTCAGGGGCGCTACATGCGGAATTTGTAGTTCAGTAGACCGCGCAAAAGCCAGCACAGATCAGATCAGTCGAATTTTCGGTTTTCCCCAAGGGGACCACGAACGGTGGAATGGATGGCTTCGATTTCCGACCTAATCCAAACAACTTCGACGATTGCACCCGTTGGGCGCGCAAATTCGGCTGGTTCCGTGGGCGTCGCTGACCGTTTTCCTGGCACTTCGGATCCGTTGGCAAAAGTTAGGCGAGCACCGGACCGCTCCAATAAAGTTTTGGCAATGAATAACCCCAGCCCCATCCCCTCATATTCTGGTCGGGAAGTTTGAGACTTTCGCTTGTCGGTTCGTTTGCGAACAAATGGGTCACCGATTTTTCCGATCAGATCCGGGGGATATCCCATTCCGTCATCGCCAACGTGTATACGTAACTCTGTTTCGTCCCAATCGATGTCGATCCATACTTGCGTACGCGCAAAATCAACGGCGTTCTGGACGAGATTGCGAAGACCGTGAATGATTTCAGGCTGGCGGGGAACTTCCGGTTGATGCGAAACTGGTTCGGCTTGCAATGCTCCGTCAATTCGAATCATGACCATTTTTCCGCGATCCATGTGCGGCGCAGCGGCTTCTTCGATTACGGCAGAAATTGGTGCGTGGTGCAGGTGAGTGTCGTCTTTGCCTGCGCGCCCCATGTCGCGTAAAATATCGCGACAACGGTCGGCTTGAGTACTGATCAAATTTGCGTCGTCATAAAGATGTGGACGGTCTTCCAACTCATCGGCCAGTTCTGCGGCAACCAATTTTATCGTGGCCAAGGGGGTTCCAAGTTCATGGGCCGTAGCGGCGACGACACCACCCAATGCGGTTAGGCGTTGTTCGCGGCCCAATGCGAGCTGGGTGGCGGTCAAGGCTTCCGACATCGAGAATGTTTCTTCGGTAACGCGGTGTGCGTATGCGGCGAGGAAAACGCCGGATGTGACCAGCGCTGCCCATGTGCCGTAAATTAGCAGGTTGGGTAATTGTATCAATTCGCCGGACATCGTGGTCAACGGCACATAAAGCACCACCAACAGGGATATAAGAGAAATAAACACAAGCCCGATGATGACGGTTGCGCGCAAGGTCAATGCTGCCGCTGAAACTGTGACTGGCGCCAACATCAAAAAAACAAACGGATTCGATAGTCCGCCAGTTAAAGACACGAGAAATGCTAGCTGAAATAGGTCGAACATCAATGTCAGTATCGCATTTTGTTCTGACAATCGATTGTTTGCCGGGAAAACGACCGTTGCAATAATGTTGAAAGCAACGGAAAGCCCCAATGCGCTCGCGCAAAGATCAAGCCTCAGGTTGATTTCAAGAAAACGGGTAGCGATTATTATTGCGCCCAGCTGGCCCGCAATAGCGAGCCATCGCAAAAGTATAAGTGTTCTTAAGCGAAGCCATTTGCTGCGTGCCGTGCTGTTGAAAAGATTTAAGTGTGTGTCAAACATCGTGTATTGTTATCAGGCGGGACTTGCGCATCCAATAGAGAATACGGTAGCGGCATTTTTGCTGTTGAATGTTATGTGGAATACGCCGAATTATAGACCAAATACATAAAAGGATACCTTACATGTCACGGTTTTTCGCAATTATTGCAGTTTTGGTGGTTTTATCAGGCCTGGGGACGGCTTTGTTGTTAATTCTAAGGCCCGCATCAGCGGATCAGTTTGCTGCATGCCGATCGACAGCAGTTGCTGGAGGAAGTGCTGCGATCGGTGGGCCGTTCGAGTTAACTGACCACAATGATCGACGTGTCACGGATGTCGATGTGATCGATCGCCCGACGCTAATGTATTTCGGGTACACTTTTTGTCCAGACGTTTGCCCGTTGGATACCTACCGTAATGCCGAGGCCGTGGCCCTTCTTGGTGAACGCGGTGTCGATGTAAAACCGGTCATGGTAACCATTGATCCAGCCCGTGATACATCTGAGGCATTGGCGGCATTTGTCGGGTATTTGCATGAGGATATGGTTGGTCTGACAGGCACAACCGAGGAAATAGCCGCCGCAATAAAAGCGTATCGGGTGTACGCAGCGAAGAACGGAGAGGGGGAAAACTATTTGATGGATCACTCAACCTGGACATATCTGATGGCGCCGGAACACGGGTTTCTTGAATTTTTTGGTCGTGACACTTCCCCGGAAGACATGGCCGATCAGGTTGCTTGCTTCGTCGACAAGCTGTAACACCTAGAATTAAAGGTGTAGTTCGATTGCATATAAGGAATATCGAATATAATAAGGGGAACGACAATGGCGGAAAATACGCTGCAAGAAATCGGTGAAGATAATTCACTGCTACTTCTCGACGATGACGAACCGTTTCTTCGGCGACTTGCGCGCGCGATGGAAAAGCGCGGTTTTAACGTTACCGCTGCCCAAAGCATTGCTGAGGGCAAAGGTGCGGTGGCTAATAGGCCAGCGGCATATGCAGTGGTTGATTTGCGGTTGGAGGATGGAAATGGTCTTGATGTCGTTGAAATGCTTCGCGAAAAGCGCCCTGATGCGCGGATTGTTGTTCTTACAGGTTACGGTGCGATAGCGACAGCTGTCGCCGCGGTGAAAATTGGTGCTACAGATTACTTGTCTAAGCCCGCAGATGCTAACGACATTACGAATGCGTTGCTCGCGCGGCCAGAAAACAAACCTCCGCCCCCTGAAAATCCGATGTCAGCTGACCGAGTTCGATGGGAGCATATCCAACGTGTATTTGAACTTTGTGATCGCAATGTTTCCGAAACAGCGCGTCGTTTGAACATGCATCGTCGCACATTGCAGCGGATACTGGCAAAACGTAGCCCACGATAAAGCTGATGGCAGGTGCAAAAACTCTTCCGAGTGATGCGAGTGTGGAGCAATATTTGCTATCTGTTGAAAATGATGAACGGCGCGAGGATACCCGCGCTGTGATCGCAATGATGGAGCGGATCACGTGTCACCCACCTGTTATGTGGGGTAATTCAGTCATCGGATTCGACACATATCACTACAAATATGCAAGCGGTCGCGAAGGCGAATGGATGGTTTCTGCAGTCGCGCCGCGAAAGGTGACCCTAACCATATATGTAATGGCCGGATTTGATCGGTTTAGTGATTTGATGGGAAAACTTGGCAAATATAAGACGGGATCTTCTTGTTTGTATTTGACGAAGTTGTCAGATGCGGACCCTGAAGTTCTGGAAGAACTAATCACAGCTTCGGTGTCGTATATGCGCGAAACTTACCAAAAGTAGTTAATCGCGAAGTTGGCGCAGAGCTTCGGCAACCGCGATACCAGCCGACATCGCAACATTCAGAGATCGACCACCCCCAGGCATCGGGATGACTATTGCCGCGTCGGCACGGCCGTGAACTTCAGTTGGCACGCCTGCACTCTCGCGACCCATCAATACTGTATCGTCTTTCTGAAATTTGAAATCCCAAAGGGGTGTGGCACCCTCGGTTGTCATCAAAATTATGCGTCCGGCAGGCTTGTCCAAAAGGTACGATTCCCACGAATTATGTCGCGATATTTCCGCCAAGTCGGTGTAATCCATAGCCGATCTCCGAAGGGCTTTTACTGAAAATGGAAATCCGCACGGCTCAATCACATCAATAGGGACCGCGAAACATGCACCCAATCGAATCATACTGCCAAGGTTTAAGGCAATATCTGGCTGATAACTTGCTAATCTGACGTTCATACCTTGAAAAATACCTTTAACTAACAAGTGCGGCGCAAAGTCCGCTGGACCCAAGGGGCTTGCAGGTGTATTCCCCTCCCCTAATGTACCCATCTTTCGGTGGGCGCTACCGCAATTCTTTGCCTCAATTCCGGGGCAGTTACTAGAGGAGAGTATCTTTTGTCTCACGCAGAAGACACAGGCTCGCGTCGCGATTTTCTATATGTCGCCACCGCATCGGCCGGCGCAGTGGCCACGGGCGCTGCAGTTTGGCCGCTGGTTTCACAGATGAACCCGAGTGCCGACGTGCAAGCGTTGGCCTCGATCGAGGTTGACGTTGCTGACATGGAGGTTGGCACTCAGCTGACTGTCAAATGGCGCGGTAAACCTGTTTTTGTTCGTCGCCGTTCAGCCGAAGAAATCGAAGCTGGTCGCGCCCAGGATGTTTCCACATTGCCAGATGGCGACGCACGTAACGCAAATGCTGATTCAGACGCGGACGCGAGCGATTCCAACCGTACGCTGGATGAAGCTGGCGAATGGCTGGTGATGATGGGTGTTTGTACTCACCTTGGCTGTGTTCCGCTGGGCGATGGCGCTGGTGACTTTGGTGGCTGGTTCTGCCCATGTCACGGTTCGCACTATGACACAGCAGGTCGTATCCGTAAGGGTCCTGCTCCTGAAAATCTTCCGGTTCCAGTCGCGAGTTTCATCTCCGACACCGTGATCAAACTAGGCTGAGGGAGAGTACAATGAGTGGTATTCCACACGACCATTACGAGCCAAAGACCGGCTTCGAAAAATGGCTACACGAGCGTCTGCCAATTGTAAGCCTCGCTTACGACACGCTGATGATCCCGACACCAAAAAACCTTAACTGGTGGTGGATCTGGGGCATTGTGTTGGCATTCTGCCTCGTTTTGCAGATCATTACAGGTATCATTCTGGCGATGCACTACACGCCGCATGTTGATCTGGCGTTCGCGTCGGTTGAGCACATTATGCGTGATGTAAATGCAGGCTGGGCGATCCGGTACACACATATGAACGGCGCTTCGTTGTTCTTTATGGCCGTATACATCCACATTTTCCGTGGTCTTTACTACGGTTCATATAAAGCGCCGCGCGAAATCACATGGATCATCGGTATGTTGATCTACCTTGCGATGATGGCAACGGGTTTCCTTGGCTACGTTCTTCCATGGGGTCAAATGTCCTTCTGGGGCGCGACTGTTATCACTGGCTTGTTTGGTGCGATCCCGTTCATCGGCGAGCCAATTCAGGCGTGGTTGCTCGGTGGACCTGCAGTTGGTAACCCAACGCTGAACCGCTTCTTCTCGCTTCACTATCTTCTACCGTTCGTGATCGTTGGCCTTGTCGCGGTTCACATGTGGGCGTTCCACACAACGGGCAACAACAACCCAACGGGTGTTGAGGTTCGTCGTGGATCGAAAGAAGAAGTCAAGAAAGACACGCTTCCGTTCTGGCCTTACTTCGTGATCAAAGATCTGTTCGCACTGGTTGTTGTGCTTGCGATCTTCGTGGCGGTTATCTGGACTATGCCGAACTATTTCGGTCACCCGGACAACTATTTGATTGCCAACCCGCTGGTAACGCCCGCGCATATTGTTCCTGAATGGTACTACTTGCCGTTCTACGCAATCCTGCGTGCGTTCACCGCTGACGTTGCAATCGTTCAACTGGTTAGCTGGGTCACTGGCGGCATCGTTGACGCGAAGTTCTTTGGCGTACTGGCAATGTTCGGTTCGATCTTCGTCATGGCACTGGTGCCTTGGCTGGATACAAGCCGCACACGTTCGGGTACATACCGTCCGATGTTCAAATGGTTCTTCTGGTTCTTTGTCATCGACTTTATGGTTCTGATGTGGGCTGGCGCTATGCCTGCCGAGCCTCCGTACTCCATCATTTCTTTGGTCGGTGCTGCGTATTGGTTCGCTTACTTCCTCGTTATCCTGCCGGTTCTTGGCTTGGTCGAGAAAGCGAAAACACCGCCAGCGACTATCGAAGAAGATTTCGATGCCCATTATAAGCCCGAAGCGGCTGAGTAAGAGACGAAAAGGAAACATAAAGATGTTTAAGAAAACAATCCTTTCCGCACTCCTAGCGGCTGGCCTTTCCACCGGAGCCTATGCTTCCGGTGCGGAAAGCCACATCGAAGACTTCAGCTTTAGCTTTGAAGGTCCATTTGGAAGCTACGACGAGCACCAGTTGCAACGCGGTCTTCAGGTTTACACCGCAGTTTGTTCAGCATGTCACGGTTTGCAATACGTTGCTTTCCGTAACCTTGGTGACGAAGGCGGTCCGGCGCTTGATGAAGATCAGGTCAAAGCCTATGCGGCACAGTTTTCACTCTATGACGAAGAATCAAACTCTTATCTGTATGATTCTGAGAAAGACGAGTTCCGTCAATTCATTGTATCGGATAATTTTCCGATTCATAATGCTGCCGATCCCGTTGCGCCTGACCTTAGTTTGATGGCGAAAGCCCGCGCTGGCTTCCACGGACCTTGGGGGCTTGGAATCAATCAGGTTGTCAAAGGTATGGGTGGCCCAGAATACATCGCCTCTATCCTGACCGGTTACACTGGCCACGAAAAAGAGGAAGCCGGCACGACTTTCTATGAAAACACCGCCTTCCCTGGTGGTTGGATCGCAATGGCGCCGCCACTGGATGATGACTTTGTAGAATACCGTGATGGTCACGATGCAGACGTTCACCACATGTCGCAAGACGTTGCTGCGTTCTTGATGTGGACGGCCGAACCTAAGATGACAGCACGCAAAGAAACAGGGTTCCTTGTTTTCGTGTTCATGGTCTTCTTGGCGTCGCTGCTTTACCTAACAAACAAACGTTTGTGGGCTCCGCACAAGTATAAAGACTGAATTTTTCGGTAATTGAATTTGAAAGGGCGGGATTAATTCCCGCCCTTTCTATTTGCCCAAATACGCTGCCAGCGCAGGTGGTGGATTGTTAAGCAATGTCACCGTTGGCTGCGGTGGCTGCGCAACGCCATCCGCAACAAGAACTGTATGTTCAGCAATCCGCAAAGCATCATCAGGATTGTGAGTCACCATTAACAACGTTGAATTCTGTTCCTGCCGAATGCGGGCGACCAGATCAAGCATCTCATGACGAAGCGCAGGTCCTAGTGCCGCAAAAGGTTCATCCAGCATCAGCACAGGTCGATCCCGCAATAACGCGCGCGCCAAAGCTACGCGTTGTCGTTGACCACCAGACAATTCAGAGGGGCGGCGCGTCCCCATATCTACCAGCCCGACTTTTTCCAATGCATCCTCAACCTGTTCTATCTGGGTCTTGGATAATTTGAGGTCAGGCCGAACACCCAATCCAGTGTTTTTGAAGACAGTCAAATGTGAGAACAGGTTGTGCTCCTGAAACAGCAGTGTGACAGGGCGTTTGGCGGGCGGTGTGCTGGTGACAATGTTGCCGCCGATGGAAATTCCACCCCTCGCCGGATCGACGAAGCCCGCGATGGCCAACAATAAAGTTGACTTACCTCCACCGGATGGACCGATTATTGCTGTTGTGCCATGCTTGATCGTCAAATCCGCGCTCAACGAAAAATCCGTCTGCTCGACAAGAAAGTTTTCAAGTTTGATGTCCAAGGCGACCTCCACGATCAAAAAGCCAAAACAGTGTCAGGGTAAGGGCCACCAACATCAAAGCAACGCTGGCTGCTTCGTCCATGCGGTACGCGCCCATCAACCGATACATGATTAGCGGCAATGTTTCGACATCTGGTGGTGCAAATAGTGTGATAACCCCTAGATCACCCATAGATAACGCTGCCGCCAATCCCGTTGAAAACCCAAGAGGTTTGCGAATAATGGGCCATGTTGTTAGGCGAAACCGGGCCCAACCTTGTATATCAAGACTGTCGGTTAGGCGGCCATATGTCAGACGGTTGTGTTGCAACGCCGGCAGTAGTGCACGTAACGCTAGCGGAAGACTGATGGCCGCGTTGACCAATGCGGTGACGGGCAGCGCAAGAGCGAACGGATCGGCAATCGGATGGATGATGATGAACAACCCTGTTCCCAAAACGAACGGGGAAACAGCGAGTGTTAACAACCCTATCCCCTCGATGACCGAAGACATTTTGTTGTGTCGGACCTTCAGGCTGTCAATAAATCCAGCAAGCGTCAAGGCGAGCAGCACCGAAAGAACCGCCGATAAGAGAGCAACGGTGAGGCTGTTGAGCATTGCGGGCCAAATCGCGGTTGGTAGGTTGCTTAACGCAGGGAGGCCTCGGCCAATTACTGCAATTAGCGGCGCGCCGAGAAATCCCGTGATCGCAATCAGCACGATCGCATCTTGCAACAACATGAATTTTGATGAAACGTCCCAGCGTTGTGTGGCCGTCGATAGCCCGCCCCCAAATGCAACCGGTGTTGTCGCCCGTAGCGACCAAAAGGCAATAAATCCACAGATTAGGAACTGTAATAGACCCAAAATAGCAGCCTTCCCCAAGTCGAACTCGAACCGCAAGGCTTGATATATTGCTAACTCGACTGTCGTGGCTTTGGGCCCGCCTCCGAGGGTTAGGGCAACAGCAAAGCTGGTGACGCACAACAGAAAAACCAACAGAAACGCGCCGGGTAGTATGCCGCGAAGCATAGGTACCTCCAACTGCAAAAAAACGTCTTTCGGTGCCAGTCCGAGTTGTGCACTTAGCCTAAAATGTTCGACGGGAATACGCCCCCAGCCCTGTAAAATAAGACGTGTGACGAGGGGCAAATTGAAGAAAACATGAGCAAGTAATACGCCCGTCAGGCCGTAAATGTTCAATCGCTCGGCACCAACGGATTGGAATATCTGGGATACAAACCCTGAACGACCCCATATGGCCAGCAACCCAAAAATGGCAACGATAACCGGCAGTAAAAATGGGGCGCCCAGCAGCGTGACCAACACAGACCGACCGCGAAACGTTCGACGAGCCAGCGCACGCGCGACAGGTATCGCCAATATGACGCTTATGCTGGCTGATAGAGTGGCTTGAAATAGCGTAAATCGTACGGCGGCCCAATCCGCGCTGACTAACGTGGACGAGGTATCAGCCCTTAACCATAGTGCAATCAGCGGACCAATAACCAGCAGCGCCACAAAAAGTAGCGCTGCTGAACCCGACACGCGGGTGATTGGGTTTATTGGCTGAGGGCGGTTAGCCATTCCGATAGTGCCTCTTTACGGATGGGTTCAACGTTATCAATCGAAATCAGCAAAGCTTTTTCCGGCCCGTCTTCCGAGATGAAGCCATCAGGCAAACCGCTGGAAGGCAGCACCGCAGGATACATCCAGTTTGTTGTCGGGATTATGGATTGGAACGCGTCCGACAGCATGAAATCAAGGAATTCATCTGCTAACTGTGGATGTTTCGTTCCAGCAACCTTTGCAGCTACTTCGATTTGCATATAATGCCCCTCGTCGAAAATCGCGGCAGCTTTGGTGCCGTCTTCTTCCGCAATCAAATGATAGGCGGGTGATGTCGTATAACTTAACACCATGTCAGCCTCGCCCTCAAGGAACATGCCATACGCCTCGGACCAACCTTTGGTCACCGTGACGATGCGCGGTGATAGTGTTTCCCAAACCTCGGCAGCCTTATCGCCATAGATTTCTTTAACCCAAAGCAACAAGCCAAGTCCCGGGGTCGAGCTTCGCGGGTCTTGAATTACGATGCTGACGTCACTTTCCAACAATTCCGCAAAACTTGTTGGTGCGTTCGACAATTGGGTTTTGTCGTAAACAAATGCGAAATATCCCCAGTCGTAAGGCAGGAATACGTTGTCTGTCCACGCAATTGGTAAGTCCAGTTCAGCTGAAGTTCCGTTGTGCGGGGCAAACAGTTCGGTCGCTTTGGCGTTTGCGATCAGGCTTGTATCCAGCCCCAGAACGACATCGGCTTTAGTGCGCGCGCCTTCCAGTTTCAGTCGCGCCAACAATGCTGCGCCGTCGCCTGTACCGACGAATGCAAGGTCGCACCCGCAGGTTTCCTCGAATGCAGCCTCGATCGCGGGGCCGGGGCCCCAGTCAGACACGAAGCTGTCGTAAGTATAGACCGTTAAGGTCGGAGTTTCAGCCCAAGTAGCACCACCAATGGTGACTAGGGCCGCAGCGAGAAGGGATCGTTTCATTATGGTCCTCCAATTACTGCGGCGTATGAGATAGGAGGAACGGATATCCGTCGCACCTTCCCTACGCCGGCATGATCCGGTTCAGGTTCAACGGGTCCGCAGTATGCGTCTCAGCCATTTCTGGCCCCCCGAGGCACGGCGGACACTAACCTTAAGCGCCGGAATTGCAAGGGCTGTAGTGAAAAAGGGGCTTTTTACACGGCTGAGCTTGCGGTATGGAACTGTTAAAGGAGTTAGCATCATGTCCATGAATTCATTCGGCCATCTGTTTCGTGTAACCACTTGGGGCGAAAGCCACGGGCCAGCATTGGGCGCAGTGGTTGACGGTTGTCCACCGAATGTGCCGCTAACGGCTGACATGATCCAACACTGGCTCGATAAGCGCAAACCTGGCCAGAACAAGTTCACCACCCAACGGCAAGAGGCCGATCAGGTCGAGATCTTATCTGGCGTATTCGAGGGGAAAACGACGGGGACGCCTATTCAGTTGATGATCCGAAACACAGATCAACGCTCGAAAGATTACGGTGATATTCACGAAAAATTCCGACCCGGCCATGCGGACATCACATACTTTCAAAAATACGGAAACCGCGATTATCGTGGCGGTGGACGATCGAGTGCACGTGAAACGGCAGCCCGTGTGGCAGCAGGCGGCGTTGCGCGCGAAGTTCTGAAAGCACTGGTGCCAGAAGCAAAAATTACAGGTTATATGGTGCAGATGGGGCCCCATAAAATTGACCGCAATAACTTTGATCTCGCCGAAGTCGAGGCTAATCCCTTCTGGACGCCGGACACTGTAGCGGCAGCTAAATGGGACGAGTATCTATCAGGTTTGCGTAAATCCGGTAGCTCCGTTGGTGCTGTTGTGGAGGTGATTGCCTCTGGTCTTCCGGCTGGTCTCGGCGCACCAGTTTACGCAAAGTTGGACACGGATATTGCCACCGCAATGATGTCGATCAATGCCGTAAAAGCTGTTGAAATTGGCGCAGGTATGGACGCGGCTACACTGACCGGCGAGGAAAATGCTGACGAAATCACGATGGGCCCCGACGGCCCGGTATTTTCCAGCAACCACGCGGGTGGAATTTTGGGTGGTATTTCGACGGGCCAAGATGTGGTTTGCCGTTTCGCAGTAAAGCCGACATCGTCGATTTTGACCCCGCGAAATACGATCACAAAATCGGGTGAAAATACTGAGATCATCACCAAGGGTCGCCATGATCCATGCGTGGGTATTCGTGCAGTTCCCGTTGGTGAAGCAATGATGGCATGTGTATTGCTAGATCACGTTCTTCTGCATCGCGGGCAAATCGGTGAAAATCAGGGACATATTGGTTAAAGGATAAAATGATGGAATGGTTTACAGGATTATTGGTCAACGTGTTCATTGCAGCAGCAATACTCGTTGCCGCCGTTTGGTTGTCGAGCTTTGTAGGAAGCAAGTTACGCGCGCTTGGCAAGCAACACGAAGAGCTGGATGAGACACTTTTCGGGTTTGTCGCCAGTATTGCACGCTACACATTATTGATATTCGCAGTTATTTTCGTACT
Source organism: Rhodobacterales bacterium 52_120_T64 (assembly GCA_002162875.1). GTDB lineage: Bacteria > Pseudomonadota > Alphaproteobacteria > Rhodobacterales > Rhodobacteraceae > NORP23. Next base: position 23,208 of record MABA01000007.1, read on the forward strand.
CGCCCGCTTCGGAGTTCAAACAACTTCGCTTGTAGCGCTGGTTGGTGCGGCTGGCTTGGCCATCGGTTTAGCGTTGCAGGGCACGCTTTCCAATCTCGCTGCTGGCGTTATGTTGTTAGGGTTTCGCCCTTTCAAGATTGGTGACTATGTTACGGCTGCCGGAAAATCCGGAACCGTGCGGGAAATCGGATTGTTCACCGTGGAACTTGTGACGACTGACAACGTGCAGGTTATTATTCCTAATGGAGACATTTGGTCCTCGTCCATCACGAATTACTCGATTTACGACACCCGCCGCGCCGAATGGGTTTTCGGGGTTTCTTACAATTCCGACCTGAAGAAGGCCGAGAAAATATTGCATGAACTAATCGAATCTGACGAACGCTCCCACATGGAGCCCGCGCCGTTCGTGAAGGTTACAAACCTTGGCGACAGCTCGGTTGATTTCACTGTACGGGTTTGGTGTGATCGTAGCGACCACTGGAACTTCAAGTGTGACATGACCCGTGCAGTTAAGGACGCGTTTGACGCGGGCGGAATCGATATTCCCTACCCCACAATCACACAAATACAGGTCGCTAACTAAATCAATCCGGCTCGCCGCTGAATTTCCTCGTCTTTCATGTTCAATTCTTGACCGAGGAATTCATCGGCGTCCGGTGTACACATCCAAGTGATTGCTTGTGCAGGCCATTCCGGTTTGTAATGGTCCGACGGATCCATCTGACTAACTGGATTTATGCCAGACGCTTTGATGGCCGACTGCATGTATGTTGCAACCGTACCTGGGCGGAATCCAAAGAACCGGATGCCATCATTTTCATGTTCTAGGTGTGCGTTGTTTAACAGCATTGCTGTCGCCGCCTTAGCAGCACAATAATGACTCCACCCCTCCAACGGGGAATGCGCGGCGCCCGAACTTATATTGATAACGGTGCCACTTTGTTGCGCTTGCATGATTGGAAGAACTGCTCGCAAGCCGTAGTATGCACCGATCAGATTAATCTGAACTGCATGTGCCCAACTAACCGGGTTTGATGTGGCTAGTGGACCTATAGGATCAATCACGCCAGCATTTGCGATAAAAATATCCAGCTGGCCGTACGTATCAATACATTTGGTTACGGCGCTCTCTATCGCTTGAAAGCTGGATATATCACAGGTGACAGCAATTGCGTTGCCACCATTTTCGCGAATTTGAGCAGCATTGGCTTCAATTTGATCAACTGTGCGCGCAGCGAGAACAACAGAAGCGCCTGCGTTCGCCATCGCAATGGCAGTTGCTGCACCAATGCCGCGGCTTGCACCCGTGATTATTGCTACTTTACCACCCAAATCGTGCATGAAATTATCCGTTCAGTTTTCGCAATTCTGTGCCGAGAAGCGTTGACATTCAACCCGTGTTGAAAAATTATCCACCGTAACTTCGGACAAGCGCACCCGCCAGCAAAGTCCAACCGTCGGCTATCACGAAAAAGGCCAACTTGAAGGGCAAGGAGACCACTGCGGGTGGGACCATCATCATGCCCATCGACATCAGAACAGCCGCGATAATCAAGTCAATTAACAAGAATGGAAGGAAAATTAGAAATCCAACTTCGAACCCTCGTTGGATTTCGCCCAACAGGAATGACGGCAGCAATATTGACAATGGGATGTCTTGATCTGGCGCGACTTGCGAGGGTGAAATTTCTATCATCATGGACAAGGTTTCTGCCGAAATGCGGGATTCCATGAAAACCCGAAATGGAGCAATTGTTAGCCGAAAGCTTTCTTCAGCTGTGATGCGTTCTTGCATTAGGGGCTCAATTCCTGTTTCCCAAGCCTGAGTGAATACAGGCTCCATAACGAACCAAGTCAGAAACATCGCAAGGCTGACAATCATCATGTTTGGCGGTGCTTGTTGAACGCCTATCGCCTGGCGTAAAATCGAAAGTACGGTGACCATAAACGGGAAGCAGGTTAGCATTATAGCCAACCCGGGTGCGAGGCTGAGCACGGTTAATAGCACAAACAGTTGCACCGTACGTAGCGACAAAGAATCGCCGCCTATGTCTATCGACATATCTTGCGCTATAGCTGGCTCTACCCAAATTGAGAGAAGGATGGCTGTTATGAGCGTGGGCACGAAAAGCCTTCCCAAACCCACAGAATTAAACTCCACCGGAAAGATCCGCCACCTCGGTTAAGCGGACTCCCAGATGCCCAGCATCTCCGTCCAGTTCCTCAAGTTCACCGCGTGCGACCAGTTTGTCGCCTACGTAAATATCGACGGGATCTTCGATGCGGCTGTCCAGCTGCAACACAGATTCTTTTTCCAATTTTATGAGTTCTGATAGCGGCAGGCGAGTTTTTCCAACGGAGACGGTTACTTCGATTTGCACTCCCATCAACGACTTGCTTCGCAAATTTGACAAAATACTCGAGCTATTTTCGCCGAACTCGGAAGTTTCATTATGTTCGTCAATTTGCATGCTGAATTTCCATTTCGGGCAGTTGTTCCAATTCGGTAAAGAACCCGCCAATTGCATCAATTGCCGCGGCCGAAGTTGCGTTTAGATCGATGAGGTCAAAGCCCCCGCTCCAACTGATACGAGCCTGTGCGGATTGCAGAATCGGGTCTTCAGATATCGAGACGGATGGAATCGTGTGCTCCAGCATCTCAGCGATGTCGGTGCCCAATCCCGTAGGTACAAACACCGTTAATGTGTCGTCCGGTGCGCGGATGGCCGCCCCCTGGGCGATTTTTGCGATCTCTGCGGACAATCCTGCGTTGCTTAGGGTTGGCGCAATCGCTTCAGCTAAGCTTTCGATTAGCGGTCGCAAGGACGATAAGGCCATTCGGTGCGCTTCCTCGCGGGAAAAAAAGGCGTCTCCTATGACCTCTCGAATGCTGGAAAGGCATCTGGACTGTTCCGTTGAAAATGCGTCGGACGCGGCGGCTGCCCCGTCGCGAATTCCTGCCTCAAAAGCTTCTTTACGGATCGCTTCGATTTCGTCGCCACTCACCAGTTTTGTGCCCGGGTCCGAGTGATGCATGTAGGCGAATTTTTCAAGTCTTATTGACGCCATTACGTCACCTGCTCTTTCTGTTTTTGTGCGTCTGTTTCGATCCAGTTTCGTAGAAGGTGTCCGGATTCTTCAGATCGCTGCGCTATGGTTTCCCGCAAAATTTCCACCGGATCTTTTGGTGTATTTTCCAGCGCTGGGACATCAGACAATTCGGTCAGTGTACTGGATGGACGGTACTCAGCGTCGCTACCGAGCGCCGCCATTGGCAATTGATCTAATTGTGGTGCGGAATTGGTTAATATTGGTTTAACCACGAACATACCGAGCGCCAACGTAACAATCGCAAGCACCAACATTTGCAAGATCGCCGAAATATTGAGCGCATAGCCCTGAAGCATTCCGGCGCTGGCCTCGGTTCCAAGAACGGGAGATTCAGGAAATTGCATGTTTTCGATGGTAATCACATCGCCGCGTTCCGCGCTAAACCCGACGGCAGATTGCACCAAAGCTTGAAATGCAGTGATCTCGGCTTCCGAGCGCGGGATTGTGATCGTATCGCCGTTTTGCTCGACAATAGTTTCATAATTTATTAATACCGCGACGCTCAAACGAGCGATATCACCCGGTTTCTGAACACGTTCGCGTACTGTTTCGGATATCTCGTAATTGATCCGCTCTCGGGACTGTGACTGGTTGTTACTGCTCTGCCCGCTAGCTGCGGTTTCGCCATTGTCTGGCAGGTTTGAGGCAACCGTAACCGCACCACCCGTGCCGCCAGAACTGGTCTCGGTGCTTGTTTCACTGTCGGAACTTATAGCAACGGACCGCTCGGGGTCGAGAATTCGCTCAGTGATCGTTTCACTTTCGGTTTGCGCTTCGATCATTACTTCAACAACAGCGTTTCCAGATCCCACACGCGCGGTCAGTAACCGTTCGACATTTTCCCGCAACTCCTGAGCGCGGGCGTCAAGCTCGCCGGTAGCGGAACTAAAGTTGCTGGTTGTGCCCGGTTGTAGGATTATGCCGTATTCGGTGTCGATAACGGCGACCTGTTCTGGCAGCATGCCTGAAACCGCAGCGGCCACAAGATACCTGATCGCTTGCGCCTGTCCGACATTAATAGTGCCGTTTTTGGCAGAAACCGTGACGGATGCCGAGGGCGTGACACTACTGTTAAACGGTTGTTTCACCGTATTTGCGATATGAACACGCGCCATGCTTATGCGGGCGGACGCCAAGATCGTTCGCGCAAGCTCTCCTTCTTTCGCTCTCCAATATGCGGCGTCAAACATCTGAGAGGTGGTCCCGAAGCCGGACAACGAATCCAGCAATTCGTACCCCGCGATACCGTTGGATGGTAGCCCCTCGCTCGCTAGTGATAGGCGTGCTTGGTCACGCTGAGTCGAATCAACATAGATTGCATCGCCACGAATCTCGAAAGGAATTGCTTTTTGTTCCAGCGCTGTGACAATTTCGCCCGACGTTGCGGGCCCCAATCCCGAATACAGCAACGCCATGCTGGGCGTATTTACCACCCGCACTAGACCGAAAAACGCGATGAGCGTCGCGATTGCAGCCAATACTACAACGACTTTCTTCTGTGGCTCCAGCACGGTCCACGAATTGAGAATTTGTATCACCGACCGTCCCCGTCACTCATCCGGCACCGTTCTGGCGCCAGTTTGGTTAAGGGCATCATGAATCGCGGAGCCTTAATAATTAGTTAGCAAAATCTGGATTAAAACAGGTTTCGTATTAATAGTGGCAATCAGGACGAAGCATGACTGACGCAGCAATTTCGCAAGAAGACGAAGCACCGAAAAAAAACAAGAAAGGCCTTGTTTTTGGAGTGTTCGGCGCCGCTATCCTTGGTGGCGCGGCGTTCTTTGTGACCTACACGGGGGCATTTCCAAGCTCGAGTGACGATTCGGAAGTAGCGGTGGATTCGCACGGTATCCCTATCGAAACAGAGAAGACGGAGGAAGCTTCGGGCGTAGTATTTGTTGCATTAGATCCGATGGTGATTCCATTGGGAACCTCCGCTGCTTCGCAATATTTGCATTTTCGAGCGTATCTAGAGGTACCACCAGCTTCGGCTCAAGAGGTGGAGCACCTAAGCCCGCGTGTCTTGGATGTTTTGAACACCTATTTACGGGCCATTTCAGATAGCGAACTCGAAAACCCGGCATCTATGAACCGCTTGCGCGCGCAAATGCTGAGGCGTGTTCAAGTTGTGTTGGGCGAGGAAAACGTCCGGGATCTACTAATTACGGAATTTGTACTGAACTAGAAAGGTGAGGTTTATGGAATTGATTGCAGATGGATTGTTGTTGGCGGGTACAGCAGCTGCCGCGTTTTACTGCTTTGTATTGGCGCGACGCGTTCGCGGGCTGACTGATTTGGACGCAGGATTAGGGGGGGCTATCACCGCGCTGTCGCGGCAAGTTGAAGACATGACCTCTTCGGTCGATGTTGCAAAACAAGCCACTGGCGCTTCCGCGAAAGAGCTTATCGCAATGACTGCCCGTGCAGAAATCGCAGCAGGACGCTTGGAGCTACTTCTGGCGACACTGCATGAGAATACGGGTGTTGTCGATGCAATCCACGGCAATGAAAAATCTCGCATGGAAGGTAGTTGATTTATGGTCGGTAAACGCAGACGCGCCCCTCGTCCAACGTATATCATTGTGTCATGTCTATTGGTCTCTGCCGTTATTCGGTTGGGCAATGGTGGTGTGGTGCTTGCGGAAGAGCTATCCACACATGTTGATGAACCTCCCGTGGCGAGAGCACAGATTGCGCCGCCCGTGCCTGAGCCGGAGGTCGGATTTTTGCTGGCATCAATTCGAACCCGTCAAGAGCAGCTTTCCGAACGTGAAGTGGAGATAACCGAACGGCAACTCGAACTGAATTTGATCGAGCAGCGGATTAGACAGCAACTCGCTGTGCTGAAACAGGCGGAACAGAAGCTGGCTGATACCCTCGCTATTGCGGATAGTGCTGCGGAAAAAGACTTAATACAGCTGACTACGGTTTACGAAAAAATGAGAGCCAAGAATGCCGCCGAAATTTTCCAGACTATGGAAATTAGTTTTGCAGCCGGATTTTTGTCGCGAATGAAGCCGGAATCTGCCGCAGGTATTTTGTCCGAAATGCCACCGAATGCAGCGTATTCTATAAGCGTCGTCATGGCGGGGAAAAACGCGAATGCGCCAAGGGAATAATTGGTTTTCTTAGAGAGATATTAACCATATGCGCCGGATACTCGATAGACGTGACGACAAATTTCTTGAAATGTGAGATAAACAAATGATCGGTATCGTAGGAATAATCATCCTTTTTGTGATGGTGTTTGGCGGCTATACACTTGCTGGCGGACATATGGATATTCTGCTGCACGCCCTCCCCTTCGAAATGATGATCATCGGGGGCGCCTCACTTGGGGCTTTCATACTCGGGAATGATTTATCCACAATTAAACACACCGCACTAGATGTCGGAAAAGTGTTTAAAGGACCTAGATGGAAACCGCAGGACTATCAGGATTTACTGTGTCTAATCTTTGTCCTGATTAAACTGGGTCGGAAAAGCCCGACAGACATCGAACCACACATCGAATCTCCATCGGAATCATCGATATTTGGTGCTTATCCTCGAATTCAGGCCGACAATGAAGCTGTGGAACTGATTTGCGATACCTTCCGGTCTGCATCGATGAACTACGACGATCCGCATCAAGTAGAAGAGGTGCTGGACAAGCGCATTGAAGCCTCTCTTACGCATGCTCTGCATTCCAGTCACGGGCTAAATTCCATCGCCGACGGATTGCCCGCACTAGGTATCGTTGCGGCGGTTCTGGGTGTGATAAAAACGATGGCCTCAATTGATCAACCACCCGAAGTATTGGGGAAAATGATCGGTGGTGCGTTGGTTGGAACGTTTCTGGGAGTATTCCTTTCTTATGGACTTGTGGCGCCATTTTCTAGCAAAGTTCAATCTGTTGTGGAGGAGGACCAACATTTCTACAATCTCATCCGCGAGGTGTTAATAGCCAGCCTTTATAGCCATTCACCCAACATATGCGTGGAGGTGGGCCGCCAAAACACACCGGCGCACCTGCGGCCAGGTTTCGACAATCTAGAACAAGCACTGAAAGATACCAAACAGGCTGCCGCATGAAGCGTTTTGTGTTATTTGCCTTCATACTTATGCTTCCGGCTTCGACCTTTGCCGAAACTGTTGCTGTTCTTTCGGGAGAGCACGATACCTACACGCGGTTGGTATTTGCTATTGATCCAGACCGTGATTGGAATTTGGTCACCGCACAAAGCATGGCCACGTTGGTGTTCCCGGCGCAATATCTAGAGTTTGAAGATGATGGAGTGTTCGCCCGAATACCCAAAACACGACTGACAATGACGCAACCAGAACAAAATGGAGGGGCATCCGAATACCGGATGACTTTAAATTGCGACTGCGAGGTTCGTACATTTCCATATTTGGATGCCTATATTGTTGTCGACATTTCTGATGTGCCCGAAAGCTCCATCGCCACCCCTCCCACACGTCACTTCGCACCAAAGTTGGGGGTTGCAACTTTGCCTGATGGCAATGATAGCCAGCCAGAATTTATATCGTGGACCCTGCCACAGGCGCCTTACTATGTAAGCAGTCCACATAGCGTAAACTTCCCTGCGAAAACGGGTGATTTTGGGCTTACACCAACCCAAATGCCAGATGCCGCTCCACGCGCCGCTCAAACTGATCCGTCTCAGGCGGCTCTGGCCCCAAGAATCGAAGTTGACCAAGAGTTGCAAAAGGCCGTCGATGCTGCACGCAACAGCTTGCTACAACAATTGACACTTGCCGCCGACCAGGGATTGCTGGACCTAAATGGAACTATCTTTGACGTAACGCAACCCGTAGAAACAGAAGAGATTTTTGAGCCTGAAGATCCTCTCGAGGTATTAGCAGAACCGGAGGATGAACCGCAGGTGCTGATTCAGACAGCAATTACACGGGATGCACGCGCTGTGCTTGGGGATGGTGGCTCGCAAAGCAACGATTGTCCGTCATCGGAAAATCTGGACATAGCGTCTTGGGGTAGCGGCGAAGAATTTCTTGTTGAACTGTCTCAGGCAAGAAAAAAGTTGGTACGGGAATTTGATGAACCAGACTTCTCCGAATTTGAAGGCCTGATCCATACATATTTGCGATATGGATTTGGTGCCGAGGCCAGAAGCTATTTGCTGGAAGGTGGGCAGAACATCGCACAATATTCTTTGTTGATGGATTTCGCAGTGATTGTGGATGGGCAAACTATCCAGGACGGAAGTCCACTGGCGAACGCTATAGATTGCGATGGCGTTGCCGGTTTATGGGCGATTGTCGGGATGTATCCTGACGTGGGAACACATATTAATGACAGGCGATCAATTATTGAGGCGTTTGCGGAGCTCCCAATTGATATTCGCCGTTTGGTTGGGCCAAGGTTAGCCTCGGCATTTCTTGACCGCGGGTTTGGCACCACAGCGCGACAAGTTGCGGACATATTGGAGCGCGCGCCCGGGGACCATGGCACCGAACACAAGCTGGTAGTCGGAAACCTGATGCACGCTGAAGGGCGTACACCCAGAGCCGAACAAGTCTATCAAGCTTTGGCTGAAGAGAACTCGCAAGTGACAACTGATGCATTGATTGATTTGGCGACACTTCGATTGACAAGCGATCAAGCCCCGCCGCCACATCTACTAGTGGACTTAGCGGCTAGCGCAAAAATCTGGCGGGGCACCAGCAAAGGCGGCGAATTGCGGCGACTCCAAGCATTATGGTTGGCAAAACAAGGAGAAGACGCCGCCGCAATCGACCTGTTGGTCGTAGAGATTCAGCGCGATCCTAAGCACGCAGAGATGTTGGGTCGGACGGCGGAAACGCTCTTGTCTGATTTGTCTGTAAATATGGAAACGAAAAGCAGCTATGCGGAAATTGTACACACATACATCGACTTCATCTCGGAAGACGAAAAGGCAAATAAATTGCGTTTAGAAATCGCGACGAAATTGCTTTTGGCCGGCCTTCCCGATTTTTCTATACAAATTCTGCAACCGATGTTGCAACGAAATGAAGCCGACGCAATATTGACGGCAGCAAATGCAAACATCCACGCTTTCAGACCGGAAACAGCGTTAATGTTGCTGCACGGAGTTGCAGGTGACCCAGCCAGAAAGTTGCGAGTCGAGGCCTATCTAGGGTTGGCTGAATTTGAACAAGCGCTCGAGCAGTTAAAGCAGTTCACGAGTGTGTCTGAGGCAATTGTTATTCCATCTTGGTTTAAGGGAGATTGGACAGAGTTAGTCAAAACAAGCCAATTTGCTGCTGAAATTAGCGTTAAGTTTTTTCCTGAAAGTGTTGGCTCATCCGGCAGGTTCGACGAATTACCTCTCAGTGACACACTTTCTTTGTCGGCGCTTCAAGATGTGTTGACGGCAAGTAAGTCAAGAAGTGCGGAAATTGAAAATGTGCTATTGCAACAATGATCGCATCTGAAAGATGCGAAGAGCCGATCCGGACTGGACTTACCGTTGATCTGGTGATCTCGTTTCTATAGCGTGTATACAAACCTACTGGTATCAGTGACGCTTGTGCCTATCTTAACATAGCTCGCTGAAAAAGAGATGCTCAAATCCAAAGTTACTTAATGATATGTAAGCAGGCATGCAAGAAACCGACTTATACGCACCAGTTAAAACATTCCTCGAGAGTCAGGGATATGAGGTTAAGGCGGAAGTAACGGATTGCGATCTTGTGGCCATCCGCGAAAATGAGCCGCCGGTAATTGTCGAGCTCAAGTTGTCGTTGTCGTTGGATTTACTGATGCAGGGGATCGAGCGGCAAAAAATTTCCGATGCGGTTTATGTTGCGGTTCCAGCCGGTAAGGGCAAGACTTGGAATGTGCGCGCCAAGAATGCAATCAAGATTTGCAAGCGGCTAGGGCTTGGGCTGATTTCGGTTCGTTTCGATTCTGGGCGAGGCAATATTATCGTGCACACAGATCCCGGTGCTTACAAAGTTCACAAACTGGCTAAAAGAAAGACTGCTTTGCTGTTGGAATTTCAACGACGCGTTGGTGATCCAAATACTGGCGGGCAGTCGCGTCGTGCGATCATTACAGCGTATCGGCAGGATGCTTTACGTATAGCGATTGCATTGCAAGCAGGGCCGAGCTCGCCGTCGAGCTTGGCTAAACTGCTTGCTATACCTAAGGCACAATCCATTTTGCAAAAGAACTATTACGGGTGGTTTATTCGCGTCGAACGTGGAGTTTATTCTATCGGGCCGGAGGGATCCGCTGCACTGAAGACCTACAACGAGATAGTGGAGGTGCTAGCCGTACGTACCTATAAATAGGGGCTACAACGTACGACCAGCTTCCAATTGCAGAACTATAAAAGCGCCGCAAATAGGCGATGAAGTGCTGGTCACAGGTAACAAAACCGATCACCAACCCGTTCACACCTATTAATATATGGATTAATATGACAGATTTAGGAAAATTTAAGGGCGAATTGTGTCACTATTTGTCAAATAGGAAGAAGGGTTTCTGTTTGCGCTTCGTAACAAATAATAGGAAATCCTAGTTCCAGCGTTAAAGCCGGACGGCGACTTTTATTCGATGACCAAATTTGCGACTAATCTGAACTGTGTAATCGACATAAATAGTCCAGAAAAAATTGAACTGCTGGAATTGTTTTAGCAACACCTGACTTTTGATCAACTTTGTGGACCAACAATTTTGTTGGGTTTCGGTTAAGCAGCCTCAGCATCAAATCAGTCAATTGCCTCGAAATCGAACAAAGTAAAGTTTACCCGGATCACATCTAGCAAAGCTGCGAAAGCTGTTAGCCTTCTTTCCAGCATCACTACCGAATACAGATACAAACTGAGACTTCGGGCTGGAACACTTTTTGGATTCGGTGAATATTGTTGAAGTATTGGGCTGAGGCAGCTAATTATGGCGGATTAAGTGACTGCTACAACTCCTTTGGGGGGTGAGATGTTTAGTGCGTTGGGACTATCGTTTATCTACCTAACAGGTGGCGGTACAATTGAAGGTCCGGTGCATTCTTACCAGTATGAATACACAGCTGAATATGGTGTGCGGGCGGTCGCAGACGGAACACATTTTTATACGCGCGAAAACTCGACGCTAGAATTGGAATTCTTAATTGGCCTCGGTACGGATGTATTGCTAACAGCAAACATCGATTCCGGCATAGATACGCCAAAATTCAACGCAGCCCCTTCATTGAGTCTCAAAGTTGAAAAAATTATCAGTATTTCTGCTTCGCAAAAATTAACTTTGTACGCCGATTTTTCCTTTCTCGGAAACCAAGAAAATATCCCATGCGTTGACAGCACAGGAAAAACGTTTCACTGCTATCACGGTGTTGTGCCGGCTGATCCCTATTACTTACTTTCTTTCGACGAAATCGATGACATTTACAAAAATAAGATAAACCCAATTCGTGGAATAGGGTTTAGATACGATATAATTTTCTAGTGGAGATTAATAACAATGTTCAAAGGTAAATTTGCTCTTACATTGGTACTCATAACAACGCTTGTACTTGCCGGTTGCGGAGGGTCAGCGGTAATTGACACCGGAGGGAACCCGGTTTCAGTAGGTGACACCTTCACGTTCGAAGGACAAACCTTCACTGTAACAAGTGTGGCGGGTGATGGATCTTCAATAACGATAACTGCGCCGTCAGACGGCTTCACTCAGGCGACTCTTACTTTTACCCTAACTTTGTCACCTGATGGTATATATCGGTATTCAACTGACTCCCTTGATATAACGTATGACCCTACTACCGATGTAGTGTCTTGGAGTATTGCGCCGGGTACTTCTGAGGCCGGACTAATAGTCGAAGTCCTGGAGAATGAACTGAGAGATGCAATCGCGGCTGTGGAGGAGTCAGGTAAGCGCGTCAGTGATAATGTCGATTTCAGCTATTCTAACATTAACGTTAACGGCCTCGAAGATGTCCATAATCTTGGGTGGTCGGGGGAGACCGCAAAAGTGCTGATTATCGATGAGCATCAGGGCGATAGCGGTATTTATGGATACGACAATGGGTTTGGTGCTGGTGCACTCGATTTGACTCACGGAATGAATACTAGCCTTATCGTGTCGGCTGTGGCGCCTGAGGCTGAGATAATTAAGACCGAACTAGACGGCTACTGGCCAATTAGCACTACCGATAATACCATTGATGTCGTGAACGCGTCTTTCGGTTGGCATATCACGGACTCGCCAAGCCTGATCGCGGGTCTCACAACTGCTCAAGACTTTGTGGTCTATGGCCTAGACCCGCTCGCAATTGCCAGTCCGAATGCTGTTATTGTGAACGCTGCCGGAAACAACGGAAACATAACGGCTCAAAGTATTTCTTATAATTGTGACACTGCAGGCGATAGAAATACCGCCGATAGCTGTACCGATGTTAAGTTTTCTGTGGACGAGGACCTTTACAGCGCCCTTGACCGCACAATTTTTGTTGGGGCCTACGACAGTGATATTGGCTATCTGACTGAATATTCAGTATCTGCCGGTGATATAGCCAAAGACTACTTCATGGTCGCTGATGGCAATTCCATTATTGATGATACAATGGGGACTTCATATGCTGCGCCACGAGTGGCAGGAGTGGTGGCGTTGACCGTGCACAAATTTCCAAACCTCACGGCAGCCGAAAGAACCCTCCTGGTTTTACACACGGCGGACGATTTGGGGGCTGTAGGTGTAGATTCAGTCTTTGGACATGGCCTACTAAACGCATCCGCTGCGCTAAACCCTGTGGGATTGTTGGAGTAACTACCCCGACTGACGTTCGGGTTAGCGAGAATTGGGTTTTTATTATATTGATGTCGATTCAGTAACAAACACAGCTGTGGGCGTACCCGTTTAATTTGCGCTCATTCTCTTTTCGGAGCTAGAGGAGGCTTATGAAACCTCTCTATCAAAAGAACAAATTCTTGACTTGATCAAAAACACGCCATGACAATGCAACAAACCTGAAGCCGCGAAGAACATAGCGCACAGCCGCTTATTGAAAAGCTGCGCAATCCCTATTTCGTAATTTGATTGTCCCGCCTACAATGTTTCCAACTTCAGAAATGCAGAAAGCTAATAAGGGGAATTTCTGTTCAGCATTTCATCGCAGTATTTGTTTCTTATGGGGTTCAACCCAACCACATAATGGAGTATGCAACATTTTGAACGAGATGGAAAATGGCAAACAATATATTTGATCAAGGACTGCTTCGTACCAGTTGATACTCAACGGCTCCGTAGCTCAGCTGGATAGAGCGGCCCCCTCCTAAGGGGCAGGTCAGAGGTTCGAATCCTCTCGGGGTCACCAATATACTAATACCCTATTATATAGAGATTTTTCTAAGGAAAAATCGATCAACTTTGGACAAAATTGTGGCTATTTGTGCGGAGCTCCTAACAGCCTTCATCGCTAGGGCCGCATGGTGACGTGTTGAACACTGGAGCTTCGTAAAGCATTATCCACCCATCCTAGGAATAGGGAAAATTGAGTATTACTGGCGCATTCCAAGGGACTAATATCAGTCGAATTCACCACAAACAACAACAGTAAATCGTAGAGGAAAAGGGTTATTTTGCTCGACATTGTCTTGCTGTTCGCTAACTACGGACTATCCGAATATCGGGAAAGTCGGGAGGATTTCTAACGTCTTGATACCTTCCAATGCTTCCGACAGCGGGATGAAGGCAAGAAACACTAGCGCATCAAACATGTTGATACGCAACTCTCTAGCCGAAAAGGTCGGCGTCTTTTCGGTTTTGAATAGGGAAAAATTAGGAATAATTCGGGGAACCCTAGCCGCGTAGTCAGCGTAATTGTCACCAAATGTGGAGCGCAAAAACTGTTCTTCTTTTTCCGCTGTAGCATTAAGAATTTGAAATGTAACGCCAGCCAACAAAATCGTAAGAATAAGGCTACCCATCATCAGGCCAAACCCAACTGTGCCGATAGTTGAAAACAGGTACAAAGGATGGCGGGCGATAGAATATGGCCCATCCTGGAAAACCAATTTGTGCTTGCGCCCACCAATATAAATAATTGCCCAGAACCGCCCCAAAACCGCGGTAATAATTAGGAACAACCCAAGCATGTCCACAGTTTCTGATATCAAGCCACCCGTATCCCGGGTAGATTGCGAAAACAGTAACAATGGGACGGCGATCACGAACGATAACCTCAGAAGGTTTATCCGGTGTTTACCTACAAATTTACCAATTGAACTTTATTCCAAGACTGCTCGCCAATTTTTTTGTGTACCCGTTAGTCGACAGAACCACTATTCAATTCATATGCTTCATTTTGAGGTAAAACCGCATCAAGTATTATGACGAACACAAACTAGGCCGTGGGCTAATTGATATTGAATGTGTAATGCTGGTTTACGATCCAATTCCCCGCACGAGGCAGGCAAACAAACATGACCACCCCTGATTTCAGCTTCGAAGAAGCCTGCAACAAAGAACCGATCTGCGGGGTCGATGAAGCTGGTCGTGGCCCATGGGCGGGCCCGGTGGTTGCCAGCGCGGTAATTCTTGATCCAGCGTATATACCTGACGGTCTTAACGATTCAAAAAAACTGACTGCCAAGCGGCGGGATGCGCTGTTTGATGAGATAACCGAGGTTGCCCAAGTTGGCGTGGGTATCGCAACGGTGCAGGAAATCGATGACATAAACATCCTGCAAGCAACATTCCTCGCTATGCGACGCGCGGTAGAAGCTCTACCTCAACCACCGGCTCATGCCTTGATAGACGGTAATAAAATACCACCGCGCCTGATTTGCGATGCAGAAGCGATCGTGAAGGGCGATGGGCGGTCTGTATCGATCGCAGCCGCCTCGATCATTGCGAAAGTTACACGTGACCGCATAATGGTGACATTAGCGCAACAGTTTCCGGGCTATGGATGGGAGCGAAACGCTGGATATGGGGTAAAAGCGCATCAAGAGGGGCTGAACCGTCTTGGGGTCACCCCACACCATAGAGTTAGTTTCAAACCAGTACACAAGATGTTGTATCAAGACAATTAATTAAGTCATTGATTCAAAAAGAAATTGACGGCGAATCACTTTTGAATCATCTTGGTCGTAACAAAAAAACATATAAAAAATACGTCCGAGGCAGACAAATGAATATACAAAAAGAGTCAGAGGCGCGTAGCGCGCTTCCGCTAGATCAAATCATTGCAGGTGACTGCATAGAGGTTATGAACAGCCTTCCCGAAGGTTCCGTAGACCTGATTTTCGCGGACCCACCGTACAATCTTCAGCTTAAGGGTCAGCTACACCGCCCTGATAATTCCAAAGTTGATGCGTGTGATGACGAATGGGATCAATTCGCCAGCTTTGCGGCTTATGACAAGTTTTCTCGTGCGTGGCTGAAAGCCGCCCGCCGTATTCTGAAGCCTAACGGCGCGATCTGGGTCATCGGCTCGTATCACAATATTTTCCGCGTTGGTACGGCTTTGCAAGACGCTGGTTTCTGGATTTTGAACGATGTTATCTGGCGCAAATCAAATCCAATGCCAAATTTTCGTGGCAAACGTCTGACAAATGCGCATGAAACAATGATTTGGGCTGGTAAATCCGATGCCTCCAAATACACGTTCAACTACGAGGCCTTGAAGGAACTTAATGAAGGCATTCAGATGCGTAGCGATTGGGTTTTGCCAATTTGTAACGGCAACGAGCGCCTAAAAAATGACGAGGGCCAGAAAGCCCACCCTACGCAAAAACCTGAATCGTTGTTGCACCGCATTTTGGTTGGCAGCACATCGCCAGGTGACGTTATCCTCGACCCGTTCTTCGGAACAGGTACCACTGGTGCTGTTGCCAAGAAGCTTGGCCGTCATTTCATTGGCATTGAACGCGAAGCGGCTTACCGCAAAGTAGCACAGAAACGCATCGAAAATGCACGGCGCTATGATCGAAGCTCCCTCGAAGTTACCCGCTCCAAACGCGCTGAACCACGGGTCCCTTTTGGTCAGCTGGTCGAACGTGGCATGTTGATTCCGGGCGAAGAGTTGCGTTCACTGAACGGCCGTCACCGCGCCAAAATCCGCGCGGACGGTACATTGGTTGCGCATGATGCACGTGGTTCCATCCACCAAGTCGGCGCTGCGCTGGAAGGCGCGCCAAGCTGCAATGGATGGACATATTGGAGCTTCAAGCGCGAAGGCAAACAAGTGCCCATCGATGTGTTACGCCAACAAATTCGCGCCGAAATGCGCGACTGACATAAAGTTTACCGCCTGATGTCCGTAGGGACATAACACCTCACCCCGCCATTCGTGGCGGGGTTTTTTATCGCTAACCCATAGGCGATTCCGCTCACTTTGTGGATTTATTTGTTCGCAAATACCCTGTAGCGTCCTTGCGAAATTAATTTGTTAACGGAGTCCCCATGTCTGGAAAATTTGAAACCCGCCTTGCCGAACTTGGCATCGAACTGCCAAACCCTTCAACTCCCGCTGCTAACTATGTGCCCTTCGTGCGGGTCGGCGATCTGATTTACATATCTGGTCAAATTTCCATGGATGCGAACGGGTTGGTTAAAGGCAAACTCGGCGACGGTTTTTCGCTGGACGATGCATATGCGGCGGCCCGCCTTTGCGGAATCAATTTGATCGCACAGGTTCGCGCGGCCTGTGATGGTGATCTTGACCGCTTGGTGCGGGTTATCAAGTTGAACGGTTTCGTTAACGCCACTCAAGATTTCACCGACCACCCGAAAGTGGTTAACGGCACGTCTGATCTGATGGTCGAGGTGTTCGGCGATCAAGGTCGCCATGCTCGGGCAGCGGTTGGTTCGTCTTCGTTACCATTAGGCGTAGCCGTCGAAGTCGAAGGTATTTTCCAGATTGCCTAGTCTGCCACGAAGTTTTCTGTGCGAACCGATTGCCCATCGTGGATTGCACGATGTGACAAAAGGGATGCAGGAAAACTCTCGTCCGTCATTCGAGGCGGCGATTAAAGGTGGCTACGGGATCGAGCTAGATTTGCAGTTGTCTTCTGACGGCGAGGCGATGGTCTTTCACGACTACATGCTGGAGCGCTTAACATGCGAATCCGGCCCGATCCGCATGCGTACCGCAGCAGAAATTCGTCAAATTAGGTTAAAGGTTGGCGACGATCCGATCATGGACTTGCCGAATTTTCTTGAATTGGTCAAAGGTCGGGTGCCGCTATTGATCGAGCTGAAAGACCAAGACGGGGCACTCGGCCCAGATGTGGGGCGGTTGGAAACACGTGTGGCCGAAGTTCTGGCGAAGTATACAGGCGATGTGGCGCTAATGTCGCTCAATCCGCATTCTATGGCCGTGATGTCAAAGATTGCGCCAAATATTCCGCGCGGTCTGACCACTTGTGATTTCAACGCCGAACGCTGGCCAATGGTGCCGCGTAAACGCGCCGAAGAATTAACAAAAATTCTTGATTTCGACCTTACAGACGCCTGCTTTATTTCCCACGACCACAGGTTGCTGGATGCGGAGCCAGTGACAGCCGTAAAAGTCCGAGGGATGCCGATTCTATGCTGGACCGTCCGAAGTTCCGAGCAGGAAATTAAAGCACGTCGCCTTGCTGACAATATCACGTTTGAGGGGTATATTCCCGAAAAATGTTCACAATCTAAGGACGCAGATGTCTGATGTAGTTAATACCGGCGAAGGCCGCCTTGCCGACGCCCCCAGCGACCACCGCCCGATTGCCAGAGCAAAAGTAGGCGTGCTTTTGGTAAACTTGGGCACACCGGATGGGACGGACTATTGGTCTATACGTCGGTATTTGAACGAATTTTTGTCCGATAAGCGGGTAATAGACGCGCCGACGTGGAAATGGCAACCTATTTTACAGGGAATTATATTAACTCTGCGTCCTTCAAAATCAGGGGAAGCTTATCGTAGCATCTGGAATAACGAGCTGGACGAAAGCCCGTTGTTAACCATTACGCGCGCGCAGACGGAAAAGATTGATGTCGCGTTAACAGCGAAATACGGTGACAATATTGTTGTCGATTTCTGCATGCGCTACGGTAACCCTTCAACCGATTCCGCAATACGACGGCTACATGAACAAGGTTGCGAGAAGATCGTGTTCTTCCCGCTCTACCCGCAATATGCAGCCCCAACGACCGCGACTGCCAATGATCATGCGTTCCGCACGCTCATGAAGATGAAGTGGCAACCCGCTATTCGAACCGTTCCAGCATATTTCGACAACCCGGCGTATATTGCGGTTTTGGCCACCTCCGTCCGCGAGGCCTATGCCAAACTCTCCACCACACCGGATCATCTGGTGGTATCTTACCACGGCGTCCCCGAACGTTATCTACTGGAAGGTGATCCTTATTACTGCCAATGTATTAAAACGACCCGGTTATTGGCAGAAGCCCTTGGTTGGGATGACGGCCACCTAATAACTGCGTTTCAGTCGAAATTCGGCCCCACAAAATGGGTTGGCCCCGCAACAGTCAACGAAGTTGCTCGGTTGGCCAAGGCGGGCAAGACAAATATCACCATCGTAGCCCCAGCATTTTCCGCCGATTGTGTTGAAACGCTGGAAGAGATTAACGAGGAAATTCGTGAAAGTTTCGAGGAAGCTGGCGGAGAAACCTTCACCTATATCCCGTGCCTCAATGACCGAGACGACCACATAGCGGCCCTTCTGGGGATTATTGAAAACGAATTGCAGGGGTGGGTTTAATGAAGTTTTTAATACTTCTTATTTTGGTTCTCGCTGGCGGCTACATGTTCCCGCAGGTCTATGAGCAAGTAGACGGTCCCTGTCAGTCTGTTGAGAAAAAGTTGGTGCGGGACAACACAGAAAACGGGCTGGAAAACTCGATTATTTCTAACGTTGCACTAGCGATCAGCAACGGGGATTTAGGCGAAAGGATTGCGGACGACAAGTTCCCCAACCTACCTTCCAGATTGGGGTGTTTGGCGGTCTATTACAATATGCCCGAGGGCAAAAGTTAACATTAACTAACCAATAACTT
This sequence comes from Rhodobacterales bacterium 52_120_T64, assembly GCA_002162875.1. Lineage (GTDB taxonomy): Bacteria > Pseudomonadota > Alphaproteobacteria > Rhodobacterales > Rhodobacteraceae > NORP23. Next base: position 42,331 of record MABA01000007.1, read on the forward strand.
TGCGGTCATTTTGTCGATATCACCGCCGAAGGATTCAAGCATCGCGCCTATTTCAATACGCTCTGTCGAGATGAGTGATATTCCCTCGATAATCAAATCGAACATTTTTGGGCGACCGTTCACTTCGATAACCCACCACTCCAAGTCGTAGTCCGACCGATGCTGTGCGTTGACGTAGCTTTTTACAAGTACACCCTTGCTACCGGCGTACCGGCTGCTGATCACGCTAATCTCGGCACCTGCGAAGTCGCGAAATTGGCGGCCATATTTGCGCGAAATATATCCCTGAAAAGCCTGTATATAAGCCGCCAACTGGTTGCGTGAGGCGGATCGACCAGGTGCACCCAATGCCGTTTTCGCTATCAGACTTACTTCACTGCGATTGCCAAAAAAAGCCTCGAAATCGACCAACATCTGTGCTTCTGATTTGCCGGAGTTAATGATTTTGTGCACATCTGCCACGACGGTCCTAATAAAGCCGACCGCAGCATCTTCTGTAAGCGCAACCGCAAACGTTGGTAGCGCTGTGGTTAGCATAAGCCCGCCAGCACCCGCCAGAAAGGCGCGGCGTTGCAGAGCCGGGTTTTTAGTAATCGAATGCAAAGGGATCCTCCAAATCTTCAACAACCAGTTCTGTATCAAGATTGTGCCGCATGTTTTGCAAATAAGCAATTCGCTGCGACGCATAACTGTCTGATGATTCATATAGTAATAGATTAACCAAATCGGAATAGGTGTGCCGATCTCCGACGAGATCAACACCTTTTAGCAGGAACAAATATTCCCGTTCAGGCGAGGGAATATAGTATTGTAGCGGGTCAATCGCGAAGTCCGCCACCATACCCAGCGTTCCACGTACGGTGCTTCCACCTATTAATGGTAATTCTAGATAGGGGCCTTCAGCAACACCGTAGACCTGAAGTGTTTCTCCAAAATTGGTAGGTAATTCGAACAAGCCCAGGTCGGAAGCTGGGTCAAATAACCCGGCAACTCCCAAAGTCGAGTTCAGTGCAAACCGTGCCGCCGTTTGCACCGCATCTGCAAACTCACCTTGCAAAATATGGTTAACGGTTTGCCCAGGCAGCGCCAGATTGTTAGCGCTATTGTCTACCGCATCGCGCAGTTCTTCCGGCACGACAGCCCCGTACGTGGCCGAGGCCGGGGCTAATGCTACAGCATCCACCGCTTTGTTGAATTCATGTATCTGGCGGTTGGTTTCTTCAAACGGGTCGTTAATGTGTTCCGCAGGCACTGGACCGCTCGAACATGCTGCTAGAAAAGACAGCAATACCAATACACCGCCGTTGCGAAAAATAGTCATACCCATAAAGCCTTTTAACAAAATCGTGGCGCGACTACAAATATGGGCGGCGTAGAATCGCCGCTTTTAGTGCGCCTCCGCCCAGTTTGCACCTTGACCAGCATCAACCACAAGTGGAACATCAAGTTTTATTGCCGGAAGACAGGCCTGTTCCATGATGTTTTTCACGATTGCAGTGGTTTCATCGACAGCATCTGCGGCCACTTCGAAGATCAACTCATCGTGAACTTGCAGTAACATTTTGGCAGGCAGATGCTCGATCGCATCAGGAACGCGGATCATCGCGCGGCGGATAACATCGGCTGCGGTGCCTTGGATCGGCGCGTTGATAGCTGCGCGTTTGGCAAATCCCGCGTGCGGTCCCTTGGCGCTGATCTCTGGCGTATGAATACGTCGTCCGAATAGCGTCTCAACGTAATTATTTGCCTTCGCAAAAGCCACTGTGTCGTCCATATAGGTCCGAATTCCCGGAAAACGCTCAAAATACGTATCAATGAACTTTTGCGCATCGGCGCGTGGAATTCGTAGATTTCGCGCTAGTCCAAAACCGGAAATCCCGTAAATAACACCGAAGTTGATCGCCTTGGCTTGGCGGCGGATCGATGGGTCCATTCCCTCGATCGGAACACCGAACATTTCGGAGGCAGTCATTGCGTGGATGTCTTTTCCATCAAAAAACGCCTGTTTGAGGCTATCGATCTTGGCGATATGGGCCAGTATCCGTAACTCGATCTGACTATAGTCGAGACTTACCAATACGTTCCCATCATTCGCCACGAACGCCTCGCGGATGCGGCGACCTTCTTCAGTCCTGACAGGAATGTTTTGCAAGTTTGGGTCGGTGGAGGCGAGTCGACCAGTGGTCGCCCCCGAGATCACATAAGACGTATGTACGCGGCCCGTATCTGGGTTGATGTGGCCCTGCAAAGCATCTGTGTACGTGCTTTTCAGCTTGGCCATTTGCCGCCAATCCAGCACCCGCGCTGGTAAATCATGCCCTTCGGCGGCCAGATCTTCCAGAATGTCAGCCCCCGTTGTATACGCACCGGTTTTGCCCTTCTTGCCGCCCTCTATCCCCATCTGGTCGAACAGGATTTCTCCAAGTTGCTTGGGAGAGGCCACGTTGAACTTGCCGCCCGCCAGTTCATAAATCTCGTCTTCGAGCCCCGCCATTTTTTGCGCAAAGTTGTTGGACATGCGAGATAAGTGGTCACGATCAACCTTGATTCCCGTCATTTCCATCTTCGCGAGAACAGGAATCAACGGGCGTTCCATGGTTTCGTAAACGGTGGCCATACCGTCCACCGCCAACCGCGGTTTCAGCAACTTCCACAGCCGCAGCGTAATATCCGCATCTTCGGCGGCGTAGGGTGCGGCGTCGTCTATTGGCACCTTATCAAAGGTAATCGCAGACTTTCCGGTCCCGATCAGAGTCTTGATCGGGATAGGCGTGTGGTTCAGGTAACGCTCGGAAAGTGCATCCATTCCATGGCGATGCAAACCGCCGTTTAACGCGTATGACAACAGCATGGTGTCGTCAATCGGGGCAATGGCGATATCATTACGGGCGAAAATTTTCGCGTCGTATTTCATATTTTGCCCGATTTTCAGGATGGAGGGATCTTCCAACATCGGTTTCAACATCTTTAACGCCAACGCTTTATCCATCTGCCCTTCAGCCAGATCAGCACCGCCAAACAGGTCATCCACCCCGCTCACATGCGCCAACGGGATATAACAGGCAGAGCCAACCTCGACCGACAGGCAAATCCCCACCAGATCAACGATCATCTCGTTCAAGCCCGTGGTTTCAGTATCCACAGCAATCCAGCCACGGGCATAGGCGGCATCAATCCAAAGCTGCAGTGCTTCGGCGTCGCGAACGGTTTCGTATTTGGAATGATCGACGGGTGCTGTAAGGGCCGCGGTATCGACTGTGCTGTCAGGGCTGGTCGTGATTTCTTCGATCACGGGGGCCTCAACGCCCAGCTTCGCAGCCATTCGCGTCGTCAGCGTGCGGAATTCCATCGAGGCGATGAACGCCAAAAGATCTTCGGGCACGGGTTCGCGCACTTCGAATTCATCGATACTTTCGATCACAGGTGTATCAATTTTCAGCGTCACCAATTCGCGAGACATGCGTATCTGGTCAGCCTTCTCGATCAAGGTCTGGCGGCGTTTGGGCTGTTTGATTTCTTCGGCGTGCGCCAGCAGATTATCAAGATCACCATATTCTTGAATCAACAGCGCTGCGATCTTTACGCCAATTCCGGGCGCGCCGGGGATGTTATCAACGGAATCCCCCGCCAGTGATTGCACATCAATCACACGGTCAGGACCAACACCGAATTTTTCTTCAACCTCTTCAATCCCAATGCGACGGTTCTTCATCGCGTCCAGCATTTCAACACCGCCGCCGACCAGTTGCATCAGGTCTTTGTCTGAACTGATAATCGTTACACGACCACCAGCCTCGCGCGCTTGCACGGCATAAGTTGCGATGATGTCATCGGCCTCGTACCCTTCCATCTCGATACAAGGCAGATTGAAGGCGCGCGTTGCATCGCGGATAAGCGGGAACTGTGGCACCAAATCTTCGGGCGCTGGTGGGCGGTTAGCTTTGTAATCGTCGTAAATCGCTGAACGGAACGTTTTGCCTTTGTGGTCGAAAATTACTGCCACATGAGTTGGGGCGTCGGGGCCGTGGTTATCTTCGACCATTTTATAGATCATATTGCAAAAGCCCGCGACCGCCCCGACAGGCAGACCATCAGACTTGCGCGTCAATGGCGGCAAGGCGTGGAAGGCGCGGAAGATAAAACCCGAGCCGTCAATTAGATGCAGATGGTGCCCCTTGCCGAATTCCATATCAGGACTTCAAAACGAATTTTTTATCGCAATACGGGCATTCCACGAACCCTGCTTCGGCTGGTATCTGCAGCCAAACTCGCGGGTGTTCACCGCCGCCATCGCAAGGAATGCTGGATTTTGTGACTTCTTCGGTTTCAGTAACATCGTTAGACATCGTCGTCTCCTGTATAGATTATGCGGGCTGGATCATACGGCCAAGACGGCGGCCGGCGAGTATATGCATGTGCATGTGTGGTACGTCCTGAACGCCGTCATGCCCAGCGTTCGTGATTAACCTGTAACCTTTGCCGCCATTAGACGGTGTGGCCTTGATAGCGTGTGAAATTGCACCAATTACCCGAGTGAAATCAACAATTTCGGCATCCGTGGCTTCGGCAGCGAAATGGTCGTAATTTATATAGAACCCCTTCGGTATCACCAAAATATGATCGGGCGCGGCTGGGTTAATATCGTGAAACGCCAGCGTGTAATCCGTCTCCATCACTGTATCGTTCGGGATTTCACGCCGAAGGATTTTGGCAAATATGTTTTGATCGTCGTATTCATAAGGCATGTTGGCCCCCATTATTCAAAAGACAAAGACTGCGCGATTTTCTCGGCGCGCTGAGTTGAGATTTTCATGAAGTAGGCCAAAGCCACTCCATTTGCCTCTTCGCTTGCTGTTTCGGCAATCATGTATAGTGCAGACAACCCCATTTCTTGCAAGCTATCCTGATCTGAGCGGATATTACTGTGAAGTGCCGACGTCAACGACCTGCTCATCTCGGCGCTAATATTGCCATCAGCCAACCCGATGCGTTGGGCATGACCTGCAAGATAGGAGTCGTCAAGTCTGCACCTGACATCCAGCACCCGCATTTGGCATCGGTCATCTGCAAAATCGGCGACGGTTTCCAAATTGCTGGGATCAAGGCAAATAGTTAGGTTATCAGTTTCTAAACGTTCAAACAGTAGTTTCAGGAATGCACGTCGGTGGCGATTTCGTTTTACGCGTGTGTCTTCCAGATGGCCTAAATCTGGTAGGTTAATACCGGATTCGTCAAATATATATCCCAGTGATCGAACATTGTCAGCTTTCGCAACAGCCTCGGCCACCCGCTTTCCCACGTGCCACTTCTTACACAATACTATTTGCAAAGTGTTTTGCCGCCCGATGCGGCCCCCCCGTTCCCAGAACCGTTCCCCGTATCGGTGGCCAGTTCGGCCGCGAGCGTTAAGGTAGTTAATCAAACGTTTCCCGTCTGGCCCAATGTTGGCACAATTGCCGTCGCGAAATTCTTCCGCCAGCGATTTTTTCAATCCGACGGCCTGCGGAGATATTTTGCGGGCGAAAAGGTAGTCTTGCGACAATAAAAAGTTCAGATGGTCCTCGTAAAATACGGTCGGTATACCGTAGTCCGAAAATGACAGGAACGTAAGCGTTTTGGATTCAACTTCCGATCTGGCGACGAGATGCATCACCAAAGTCTGAAAAAATGTCTCGTCCGGTATCCAAGTGGTCTTGAAAAACCGCGAAATGTCGGGGCGTTCGGTCAGGAATTTCAATAACTTCGTTATGGTCGACCGCCGTAGACACCACCACTGCGAGCCGATCATGACTTGTAAACCCTTGGGTAAATCTCGCGCTAAACCAAGCGCGCGTTGCGTTTTAATCGAGGCATAGAATAACGCCTTGTTGTTTCGCTCGTTAAACCAGTGGCGATAGATCAGGCGTTCTTCCTTAAGTCCGACCTTAATCCAGTCACTCTCGAAATAGTCGTGATGCTCGATATAGTCCTTGCCACTGTCGTCCAGGAACTGGTGCATGTGCTTAATCGGTTTAATTGGCATGCAATCGCCACTAAGCATGTAAAAATGGGTCGCTTCGGGGAATGTCTTGTGGCCCAAGCGCAATGCATTGAGGGATCCCTGCACCAACGACCACTCCCCCCAACCGCATTTCACACGCGCAGCAAGGCAAACATTTGGGTTATTCTTAAATGCATCCTTAACGATCGAAAAATCAGCATGGCTTCCGCCTCCGTCGAAATGAATCGACACATAATCCCCGCTGTCACAAAGCATCTCGGCTTGCTCGACAATCAGGTCGGGATTCCTGTGACACAAAAGAAGGAAGCAGATTTTTGCCATGAGGCCTTTCCAGATTTATAGCCGCGGACATTAGTGCAGATTATAGCGATATTGAAGGCGGGACATGCGATTTGCCCAATAAATTTCCACAGACTTAACGGTCTATTGCACCGAATGGTTGAGCGGGCTACAAAACTCTGATGTAACGAGGAGAATTCCATGGGCTTTCCTGGCACCTGGATGACCGAGAGTGAATCGGTTGTTTATCGAGTAGTCCCTAAGTGCGCGTGTTCGACCATCGGACAAATCATGTACTACGGGGACCACGGCGAGTATTTCGACGGTGACATCCACGACGCGACGTCCGGCATCCACAAATGGGGGATCGAGGATAGCAAACCGCTGATCCAGAAACGCGTCACTGATCAACAGACTTACGCTTTCACCTGCGTTCGCAACCCATATTCACGGGTGCTTTCGGCGTATTTTGACAAGATCGCCGGTATTCAGCGCAATGGAAAGCGGTATCGCGGAAACCTCGTGCCAATGCTGGTGCGTAAATACGGCGTCGATGTGGAGGGGGATTTCGACCAGATCGCCTCCTTCCGGCGGTTCCTGTTGTTTGTGCGGGACACCATCAAATTCCGCAAACCGATGGATCCGGATATCCATTGGTCGGCAACATCAGGACATATTTCGACTTTCATTGCCAACGGCGGTCGGTTTAACCGGATTATTTCGACCGAAGGCTTCGGTGATAGCATGGGCAAAGTCTTATCAGAGATAGAGCAGAAGCATCCTGTCGATTTGGACTCCATGCCTCGCTTTAACGAGAGCGAAGGTCACGGCCCCAAACGCGAATTCCCAGTGGAAGACTATTTCGACGACCTATCCCAACACCTGATGTTCGAGATTTACCAACGCGATTTCCGGTTGTTTAAGTATGACCGCGAACCAGGGCGCGAGGGACCGAAGAAAGAAATTGATCTAGACGAGGTTCACGCGAAGCTGAGCGGGCGCTGAGATTATGGACTACGCCCCCATCCTAAGGAGATTTACCGAGTTAGATGGATGGTTAAGGAGCATAACACCCAAACCGGTCAATCAAGCTATCGAGAAGATGCAATTTGGCGCGTCTATGCCAGTTTACCTTTTTTGCGATCGGAATACTGTTCGGTGTTGTCGCCGTCATTTTTATAATCCGAAATAGAAACCGTACTAGCTGCAAGTGGCGCAAGGCAAAAACGCAGTCTGTTGGTAGTCTAACACAGTACGATTGTAGAACTTGTGGAGTTGAAGCGTTCACCGCCAACGGCAAGCCTCCGAAAGATTGCAAGCGTGGGCTGAAAGCCCGGCCACATTAACGATATTCATTATTTGTTAACTATGTTGCGGTATAGCTTCCTGTGCTGGACAGGACTTAAAACGTTCAAACGGGGATTATTGCGTCGGGCAATGAAGATTTAACCTAAAGACCATCCGCTCGACTTGGATCGTCTTGATGGCAAAAGGCGGCACCTTTGTTCGGTGTCGGGCAGACGGCGCGATATCCTCGCTATTAGCGACCAATCTTCCCCGATTTGGTCAGACCCGGTTCTTCAGCGGAACCTCCCGAGAATGTTGGTGGTTTAGGCGCGAGGGGACTCGGGCGTCTTAATTATTATGCCTGTAGGGCTGCTTTCTGCTTTAGGTTGTGGCAGGCGAGTTGATGATATAACCTTCCTACTATTTTCATAATACCATCAGGAAATTACGTTCTTGCCAAATCCATTTAGTTTTGAAAACAAACCACATTTGCCAAAATCTCCTTGGTTTAAGGTGTTATTCTTAGCCTTGTCTATCCAATTTTGGCCTTTGTTGATCCTCGGTGTGATAGTCGTGTTTGTGAACTATACCCCAGAACCAGAATTTTGGAACAAATTCCACTACCGCGCCTATTTCTATACTGCTTCTATCTCCACATTATTTGTAGCAATTGCATACAGATATCCACATCCTATTAGCTATAAGTACTCTGAGCATATGAACGTAGGTGACAAAGTCGCAATGGGTACAGTAGCGACGTTGATATGTGTAGTTCCAATACAGTTTGCGATAATGGAGGGCGTTCCCTATTTACTCAGTTATACAATTGGGACTGAGGGCTCAGTTGTCTATACGGTTGAGAATAGTTTTCGCCACCGAAAGGGATGCGGAACAGGGGTAAATGTGAAAGAAATAGACGCTCTATTTTTGTCAAATCGGGTTTGTCACATTAGACAAGAGCTTTTTGAAGTAATAGGCAAAGGTGATGAAATCATCGTTTACGGGATTAAAACACCGCTTGGAATCCGCGTGTCTAGTGTAACTCTCGCGAAGGAGTAGGGTGTGCTGTCCCCATGTACCATATAACGTCAATCAAGTAATGATGCATGCAAAGCATACTCCCTACGCCCGCTTAACCCCAATCGATGCCACACCTAGAACCTCAAGCACTTTCGTCTCGATTTCTGGCGCGTTCATGCCTGCCGCCTCGTACATCTTCGCAGGCGAATTGTGATCGATAAACGTATCAGGGAACACCATCGAGCGGTATTTCAGCCCCTCGTCAAACACCCCTTCATCCGCCAACAGTTGTGCAACATGGCTGCCGAAGCCGCCGATGGCGCCTTCCTCGATAGTAATCAGCGCCTCGTGGTTGGCGGCCAGATCAAGGATCATGTCGCGGTCAAGCGGTTTGGCGAAACGGGCGTCCGCAATCGTTGGTGTGATACCTTTGGCCTTGAGTGCCTCTGCCGCTTTTTGAACCTCTGACAAACGTGCGCCGAAGGACAGGATCGCAACGCGCTCTCCCTCGGCCACAATCCGGCCTTTGCCGATTTCGAGCGGAACTCCAACCTCGGGCAGCTCCACGCCGACACCTTCACCCCGCGGGAAGCGAAACGCGCTGGGGCGGTCGTTGATGGAGGCGGCGGTGGCGACCATGTGCACCAGCTCAGCCTCGTCCGCGGCGGCCATGACAACGAAGTCCGGCAAGTTGGCCAGATACGCAATGTCGAAACTGCCTGCATGTGTTGGTCCATCTGCCCCTACCAACCCCGCGCGATCAATCGCGAAGCGTACGGGCAGGCGTTGGACGGCAACGTCATGCACTATCTGATCGTAACCGCGTTGCAGGAAAGTTGAGTAGATTGCGACAAAAGGTTTCATACCGGCGGCGGCAAGGCCGGCGGCGAAGGTTACGCCGTGTTGTTCGGCAATGCCAACGTCAAAACATCGCGACGGGAAACGTTCGGCAAACAAATCCAGCCCCGTGCCATCCGGCATCGCGGCAGTGATCGCGACGACTTTGCTGTCCGCCTCTGCTTGTTTTATCAGGTTTTCTGAGAAAACTTTGGTATAGCTGGGCGCATTGGAAACGGACTTTTTTTGCTTGCCTGTAATCACATCGAACTGACCACGTGCATGACCACGATCGGAGCTGTGTTCGGCGTGGGTGTATCCCTTACCCTTTTTTGTGATCGCATGGATCAGGATTGGCCCATCAGCGCGTTCCTTAACGGTGCGCAAGACAGACAAAAGCTGCTCCATATCGTGGCCATCAATTGGCCCAACATAAGAGAACCCCAGTTCTTCGAACAATGTCCCGCCAACGGTCATGGATTTCACCATTTCCTTGGCGCGACGTGCCCCTTCTTGCAAAGTCGACGGCAACAGCGAAACCGCGCCTTTGGCGGCGGCCTTCAGTTCTTGGAAGCCATCTTCGGCATACAGGCGCGACAGGTACGTCGAAAGTGCGCCTACAGGCGGTGCAATCGACATCTCGTTATCGTTCAGGATCACGATCAGGCGTTTGCCAAGGTGGCCGCCGTTGTTAAGCGCCTCGAATGCCATACCGCCGGACATCGCACCATCGCCGATGATAGCAATCGCATCACCTAACCCATGGTCGGGCGCGCCGCCAAGATCGCGAGCAACCGCAAATCCCAGCGCTGTGGAGATTGACGTAGAGCTGTGCCCTGCGCCAAACGGGTCGTATTCACTTTCAGTACGTTTAGTAAAGCCGGACAAACCGTCACCCTTGCGAAGGGTACGCATGCGATCCCGGCGGCCCGTCAGGATTTTATGGGGGTAAGTCTGGTGGCTAACGTCCCAAATCAATCGGTCCTTGGGCGCATCAAACACGGCATGTAAAGCCACCGTCAGTTCAACCACGCCAAGGCCCGCGCCTAGATGTCCACCTGTTTCCGACACAATCGAGATGGTTTCTTCGCGCACTTCATCCGCCAGCTTGCGCAATTCGAAATCCGTTAGGGTTTTCATATCGGCGGGCGTTTTCACGCGGTCTAGGATGGGTGTATCGGGGCGCTGGGTTGTCACAATGAAGATTCCCTTAATTTGCGCGCGTTATGGTATATCGGGCGGCTTGACGCAAGTTTTCTGCGACATCGCCGTAGACGGCCAGTGCTTTGTCTGCCTCAATGATCAGACCTTGGGCGCGAATTTTGGCGCCTTCGAGCCCCAACAGCGATACAAATGTGGCTTTTCCGGCTTCTTCATCTTTTCGCAGGCGTTTACCGGCAGCTTCGGCGTCGCCCTCAATGTCCAGAATGTCATCCTGTATCTGAAACGCCAATCCCAACGCTTCGGCATAGGAGCGCAAAGGTGCGGTATCTGCCCCTGCCAATACGGCGCCTGCTTCGGCGGACCAACGGATCAGCGCACCGGTTTTCAACGCTTGTAGCGCTGTGATTTCTGTCAAAGTCAAGGGGACATCCGCCGTTTCCGCGGCGATATCCATTGCTTGTCCGCCAACCATGCCCGAAGCGCCAGAGGCGGTGGCCAAAGTCGACACCAACCGCACTACTGCCGAGGCGTCAGCGGAAGCCTCCGTCAAATATTGAAACGCTTGCGTTTGCAATGCATCACCGACCAAAACCGCAGAGGCTTCATCCCATTTGATATGTACCGTTGGTTTGCCGCGCCGCAAATCATCATCGTCCATGCAAGGTAAGTCGTCGTGGACCAGTGAATAGGCGTGCAGGCATTCGATGGCCGCCGCCACAGGGTCGGCAACTTCGGCGGAAATCCCGTGCAGCGCAGCACTTTCCATCACCAAAAACGCCCGTAGGCGCTTACCGCCGTTCAGCACGGCATAACGCATTCCTTCGGCAATCGCGTTATCGGGGGTTGGCAGAGTTGCGTCGAGAAACCCCTCGACCCGTTTCGCGGCCAGACCAAGAGCTATATTAAAGGCTGGAATAGACATCAGGAAACCTCGACGGGCTCCGTTCCGGTGGCGTTACCGTTTCCATCGGTTGTGATCTTGGCGACTTTTTCCTCGGCGGATTTCAATTTCGCCTCGCAATGCGCCTTAAGTTCCGAGCCGCGTTGATAAAGGGCGATAGACTCTTCCAATGGAACCGAGCCGCTTTCCAACTGTCCAACCACTGTTTCCAGTGTTCCCATTGCTTCTTCAAAGCTCATGTCGGCTACAGGTTTATCGCTCATTTTCCACGCTCCATCAGGACATTAACATGGGCGGCGCAAGACGCAGCCAATCCTTCAAGATCATATCCCCCTTCGAGGGTGGATACTACCCTGCCTTCGCAGTGTTTATCCGCCAAGTCACATAATCGTTGCGTGGCCCATGCGAAATCGTCCTCGACCCAATTCAAATTAGCAAGTGGATCGTTTCTGTGCGCATCAAACCCTGCCGAGATCAGAATCAACTCGGGTTCAAAAGAATCAATCGCGGGTAGAACCTGACCCTCCATCACCTTTCGAAACGCAGCACCGTTTGTTTCCGGATCTAGAGGGCAATTCAGAATATTTCCGTACGCCCCTGTTTCACTCGCCGCCCCCGACCAAGGATACAGCGGCATTTGGTGTGTTGAGGCGAACAGGATTCGCGCATCATTCCACACCAGATCCTGCGTTCCATTCCCGTGGTGTACGTCGAAATCCATGATCGCCAAGCGTGACAGTCCGTGCACCTCAAGCGCATGTTTGGCGGCGATGGCCACATTCCCGAACAAGCAAAACCCCATGGGTGTTTCCCGTTCAGCGTGGTGGCCGGGTGGGCGCATCGCGCAAAAGGAATTGTCTACCTCTTTGTTTAGAACCATATCGACAGCCTTAACAACCGCCCCAACACCGCGATAGGCGGCGGTAAGCGATCCTGCGGACAGGAATGTATCTGAATCCAGTGCACCGACACCGGCGCGTGCAATCCGGTCAATGTGCGTTTGCGGGTGCGCCCGAAGGATATGCGAATCCTTGCCCATCGGTGCATCAACGCGCTGTAGATTTAAATCTTGCAGGGCAACCTCGATGGCCTCTAATCGCTCCACCCTTTCGGGGTGCCCGTCAGGGGTTACGTGGCTTTGGCTGTCGGAGTGGGTGATAAGAGCTGTTGTCATAATCCGAAGCTTAGGCAAGACTGTTCACAGCGGCAAGTCCGCGTCGCGATTATAGGAACAAACATGCCCGAACTCCCCGAAGTTGAAACCGTACGTCGCGGGCTGGAACCTGTGATGACCGGTCAGCTGATTGCCCACGCAGGTGTTTATCGCGAAGGGCTGCGTTGGCCGTTTCCCGATAACATGGCTGCACGGCTGGAAGGGCAACGGGTGGAGCGTTTGCGCCGTCGAGCAAAATATATATTGGCTGATCTGAACGGCGGCGAAAGCTTGATTATTCACCTGGGGATGTCTGGTCGGATGCTGATTTCGGACGGGGATGAATTGATTAAACATGATCACGTCGTGTTGGATATGGAAAACGGAAAACGGGTTGCTTTTAATGATCCGCGACGCTTCGGGATGATGGATTTATGCGCCACTGAAAAGCTGGACGACCACCGGATGTTTAAAGACATGGGGCCGGAACCGTTGGGAAATGCCTTCGATGCCGAATACCTGAGCGCGCGCCTGAAAGGCCGTAAGATGCCAATCAAATCCGCACTTCTGGACCAGAAGGTCGTCGTCGGCCTTGGCAATATATATGTATGCGAAACGCTCTGGCGGGCTGGAATCCCACCGACGCAGCATGCGGGCGGCATCAAGCGCAAAAAAATGGCCCTTCTCGTGCCGATGATTCGCGAGGTTTTGTCCGAAGCCATCGATTCTGGCGGCTCCAGCCTTAAAGATTACCGTCAGGCGGACGGAGAATTGGGGTACTTCCAACACAGTTTTGCTGTCTATGGTCGAGAAGGCGAGCCTTGTAAAACAGAGGATTGCGGCCAATCTATAGTGCGTATCGTGCAGTCAGGGCGCTCCACCTTCTATTGCCCCAAATGCCAAAAGTAGGCTTGATCCCCCTGTCGGCCATGTTACACACAGTCCCTTCGAACCACTTCACCCAAGGAGCCGCACAATGGCTTATGAATGCATTCTGACCGAGATCGAAGACCATATTGGTCTTGTGACGCTCAACCGCCCCAAAGCCCTGAACGCGCTGAATGCGCAGTTGTTGAGCGAGCTGGCCAAAGCGTTGACCTGCATGCAAAAAGACCACAACGTCCGCTGCATTATTATTACCGGCAGTGAAAAAGCCTTTGCTGCTGGCGCCGACATCAAAGAGATGTCCGAGAAATCCTTCGTAGATGTGTTTACCGAAGACTTGTTCACACCTGAAACCGAAGCGATCCTTAGTGTGCGAAAACCCATCATAGCAGCGGTTTCAGGCTATGCGCTGGGTGGTGGATGCGAATTGGCGATGATGTGTGACTTTATCATTTGTTCGGACACAGCGAAATTCGGCCAACCAGAGATAAACCTCGGTGTGGTCGCTGGCATTGGCGGCACACAACGACTGACCCGATTTGTGGGCAAGTCCAAATCCATGGAAATGCACCTGACAGGCCGAATGATGGACGCAGCGGAAGCCGAGCGTTCAGGCCTGGTAAGTCGAGTTGTTCCGGCCAAAGATTTACTGGCAGATGCCAAAGCTACAGCCGCCAAAGTTGCCGAAAAGTCTGTGATTACGACGATGGTGGTGAAGGAAGCTGTGAACCGCGCCTATGAGACAACGCTACGCGAAGGACTACTTTTTGAGCGACGCGCCTTTAATTCGTTGTTCGCAACCATTGACCAGACCGAGGGCATGAACGCCTTCATGGAAAAACGTGAACCGCAGTTCCGCGATAAATAACCCACAGGGGCGTTGACTCGGGCCGTATGCGGCTGTAGATGGACGCTTCATCATTCGAATCTCGAACGAACCGGAATTATACACATGGCAAATTCGCCCCAAGCTAAAAAACGTGCACGCCAGATTGAGCGCCGCACTGCAGTAAACAAATCCCGCCGCACGCGCATCCGTGGCTTCCTGCGTAAAGTAGAAGAAGCGATCACTGGTGGCGATCAGGCAGTTGCAGCCGAAGCGCTGAAAACAGCACAACCTGAAATCATGCGTGGCGTGACCAAAGGTATCTGGCACAAGAAAACAGCCAGCCGCAAAGTTTCGCGTTTGTCTGCACGTGTTAAGGCAATGTCTGCGTAAGCGACAAACCTTTATGAAATTTATAAGCGCGTCCCAATCGGGGCGCGTTTTGCTTTTCAGCCACATCTAAAATTTTATCCACAGTTTTTGCAGATTCATCGTTTGTCCCTATTGAGCGAATCTCTCGACTTCGTTACCTTCATCTTACGCATTGCGATTCCTTCTGCTCGCTGCCTAAGCGTCGTCAAAACTGTCAAATTCCTGCGCGGATAGTGTCTATTTCCGCACCGGTTTACCTTTGCCTTTTTGATATTTGAGCAGTCGGAATGGCAAAGTATATTGGAATCTGCTCGGTTCTTTACAATAAAACTATTTTGACAGGCGCGATGCCCTTTCGCGCCCCTGGAGGTTATTTTCTGTGTCTAACGCTTTGAATTCTACTGTTTTGGAAGCTACGCCGCAGGAAACGTGGGAAGCGCTTAAATCAGACGCTGACAGCGTATTGGTAGATGTCCGCACCATTGCCGAATGGGATTATGTTGGTCTGCCGACGCTGGAATCGGTGGGAAAAGAAGTTTTGGCGGTCGAGTGGATGGAATTTCCTGAAATGACCCGCAATTTGCAATTCGCCGAAGAACTTCTGGCGCAATTTGGCGACAAAGACCCTTCAGCAATCTACTTTATATGCCGCTCTGGTGTTCGTTCAAGAAGCGCGGCGATATGCCTGTTGGCCGAAATTGCCGGCAGTGACCGGAATATCAAATGCTACAACGTCCTTGAAGGATTCGAGGGCGATCATGACGAACATAAGCATCGTGGGACAACTAACGGCTGGAAGGTACACGGTCTTCCGTGGCGCCAGCCGTAAGAAACAATAACTGTGACCGTTAAGAGTCGCGAAAAGTGAATGGGATAGTATGGAACAGGAATGTTGGGGCCGAATCCGATCGGAGCTTCTTTCGTCGTTGGGCAAAGATGCGTTTACGAACTGGATTGACCCGCTGGAATTGTTGGAAGCTGGCGGCAGTGTGGCCCAGTTTTCTGTGCCGACAAGTTTTATTGGTAACTGGGTTTCACGAAACTACGGCGAGTCGATTCTGGGCATGCTGCAAGCCGAGGGCCTGAAAGTAGATCGGCTTAATTTCCGTACAGTTTTGGCGACGAAAGCGGCACCGGATGTTGAAAAGGTCGAGGCTAGATCTGCACCTGATGTTGACCTGCCCGGTAGCCCGCTCGACACCCGTTTTACATTCGATAGTTTCGTTGTTGGCAAGCCGAACGAACTTGCTCATGCCGCCGCCCGTCGTGTGGCAGAGGGTGGTCAGGTAACATTTAACCCGCTGTTCCTTTACGGCGGTGTTGGCCTTGGTAAAACTCACCTAATGCACGCAATTGCTTGGGAAACCAAAAACTTGCGCCCTGAAGCGCGCGTCTTGTATCTGTCGGCCGAGCAATTCATGTACCGCTTCGTTCAGGCCCTTCGGTTCAAAGACATGCACAGCTTCAAGGAACAATTTCGCTCGGTTGACGTGCTGATGGTTGACGACGTTCAGTTTATTGCGGGTAAAAACTCCACCCAAGACGAATTTTTCCATACTTTCAACGCGTTGGTTGACCAAGGCAAACAGATCGTAATCTCGGCAGACCGCGCCCCCGGCGAAATTGAAGGTCTAGAAGAACGCATCCGTTCGCGCTTGCAATGGGGGTTAGTCGTTGACCTGCACCCGACAGATTACGAACTGCGTTTAGGCATTTTGCAATCCAAGGCCGAAACCCAGTTAAAAACTATGCCGGACGTGCAGATGGATGCGGGCGTGTTGGAATTCCTCGCTCACCGGATTTCGTCGAATGTTCGGGTTCTTGAAGGGGCTTTGACCCGCTTGTTCGCGTTTGCTTCGTTAGTTGGCCGTGAAATTAACCTTGATATGACGCAGGAATGTCTAGCGGACATCTTGCGGGCATCGGAACGCAAGGTGACCGTCGAGGAAATCATGCGGCAGGTAGCGGATCACTATAATCTGCGCATGTCGGATCTTCTTAGCCCACGACGTGCTCGTTCTGTTGCCCGGCCACGTCAGGTGGCAATGTTCCTGTCCAAAATGCTGACGTCGAAGTCGTTACCCGACATTGGCAGACGCTTTGGCGGGCGCGACCACACTACAGTTATCCATGCTGTGAAAAGGGTCGAAGAGCTGAAAATGACCGACAGCCAAATCGCCGAGGACGTAGAGCTTCTGCGGCGTATGCTAGAGGCTTAAACGCCTTGCACTTTTGAACGCATCCGTTAGGGTCACCGTCCAAGTAATTACACGCACGAGGGTATCATGAAAGTCAGTATCGAACGCAGCACTCTTATGAAGGCTATGAGCCGCGCCCAATCCGTGGTGGAGCGTCGCAACACAATCCCGATCCTCGCGAATGTGCTGATCGAGGCCGAAGGGGATCAGATTTCCCTACGTGCAACCGATCTGGACATTGAAATCATCGACAAGGCAACCGCTGTGGTTGAGCGCGCCGGCGCAACGACAGTCGGGGCGCATACGTTGCATGAAATCGTGCGCAAATTGCCCGATGGTTCGATGGTGGAGCTGTCTGACAACGCTGAAGCCGGGCGTTTGGAAATTCGCGCCGGCCGTTCACATTTCAGTTTGGCGACTCTGCCGCGCGAGGACTTTCCAGTGATGGCTTCGGCGGAATATGATTGTAACTTCGGAGTTAAATCTTCGGTTCTGCGCCGGTTGTTTGATAAAGCGAAATTCGCGATCTCGACCGAGGAAACACGATATTACCTGAACGGTATTTACATGCATGCGTCCGATAGCGAAGGCGGCAAAGTTCTGCGTTGTGTGGCCACCGACGGTCACCGCCTTGCGCGGATCGATGCGAGCCTGCCAGATGGTGCGGGCGACATTCCCGGTGTGATCGTGCCACGCAAAACGGTTAACGAAGTTGGTAAGTTGCTGGGTGACGACGATACGGTAATTGCGGTTTCTGTATCCGAAACCAAAATCCGGTTTGCAACGCCCGAGGTGACGCTGACTTCAAAGGTTATCGACGGCTCCTTCCCTGATTACACGCGGGTTATTCCGCAGGGAAATACGAAACGTCTAGAAGTTGATGCAGCGGAATTTGCAAAAGCAGTAGACCGTGTGTCGACGGTTTCGTCGGAACGGTCACGCGCTGTGAAATTGGCGCTGGATGAAGATCGTCTGGTATTGTCCGTGAATTCACCAGATTCCGGCGCGGCGGATGAAGAATTAGCGGTAGCTTACGCTGACGAGCCGCTAGAGATCGGGTTTAACGCCAAATACTTGCTGGAAATTGCCCAACAGGTGGACCGTGAAAACGCGGTGTTCATGTTCAACTCATCGGGTGACCCGACGTTGATGCGCGAAGGTAATGATGACAGCGCGGTCTACGTTGTGATGCCGATGCGCGTATGACGCTTGCGATCCGCGAGCTGAAACTCTCGCATTTTCGATCACATAAGGCCGCACGACTGGAAACAGACGGGCGGCCTGTTGCTATCTACGGGCCCAATGGCGCGGGGAAAACCAATATACTCGAGGCAATCTCGATGCTGTCCCCCGGGCGGGGGCTGCGCCGTGCTTCCGTTGACGAGATGGCGCGCGCACCCGAACGTCTAGGTTGGAAGATCACCGCAACACTGGATAGCCTGTCGGAAGTACACGAGCTGGCGACGTGGGTTGAGGGCGAAGGACCGCGGCAGGTTACGATTGATGGTAAAGCCGCCCCGCAACTGGCGCTTGGACGGCTGGCGCGAATTGTCTGGCTGGTGCCTGTGATGGATCGTCTATGGCTGGAAGGCGCGGGCGAACGGCGGCGGTTTCTGGATCGCATGGTAATGAGCTTCATCCCAAGCCATGCCGAGGCGACATTGAAGTACGAAAAAGCCATGCGGGAGCGGAACCGGTTGTTGAAGGATAACGTGCGGGATGCATCGTGGTATGGTGCGCTTGAGGGCCAGATGGCCGAGGCTGGCGGGGCGATTTGCGATAATCGGGTAGAGGTCCTTGGGCGGTTACGGTCAGCACAGGACGGCGCAAAGACAGCATTTCCGGCGGCGGAATTGTCATTGGTATCGGCAGATGAGCTGCCGCCAGAGCAAACGACGGAGACATTGCTGGAAGCATTCGCCGCTGGCCGTTCGCGCGATATGGTGGCGGGGCGGACGTTAACTGGCCCACACCGTGCGGATTTGCATGCGGTTTATGCGACAAAAGGGGTTGAGGCGAAATTATGTTCGACAGGCGAACAGAAAGCGTTACTGGTGTCACTGATTTTGGCGAATGCGAGGGCCTTGGCTGAGGATTTTGGAGCACCGCCGATTTTGTTGTTGGACGAGGTCGCCGCGCATCTGGATGCGGATCGACGCGCAGCATTGTACGACGAAATTTGTGCGCTAGGCGCGCAGGCGTGGATGACCGGTACGGGCCCGGAATTGTTTGATGCGTTGGATGACCGCGCGAATTTTATTGAAGTGACGGAAACTGACGGCACTTCAAAGCTGGAGGAAAAATCATGACACCACAACGGGTTACACTGATAACGCTGGGCGTTAAGGATTTGACCGCGTCGAGGGCGTTTTATAAATCGCTTAGCTGGCAGGAATCATCGCGATCACAAGAAAGCGTCGCGTTCTTCCAAATCAATGGTTTGGTTTTAGGGCTATTTGGGCTGGATGCGTTGGCTGCCGATCAAGGCCGCCCTGATGCACAGCTTGGCACAGGTGCAATGACCTTGGCGCAGAACTTTGAGAGCGAGGCCGAGGTGGACGCGGCTTTTTCCAAGGCGCTGAAATGTGGGGCCGCTGAACTGAAAGCTCCTGAAAAGGTGTTTTGGGGTGGATATTCCGGCTATTACGCCGATCCTGACGGACATGTTTGGGAGGTCGCGCACAACCCGTTCTGGCCGCTGAATGCGGATGGATCTCTGACTTTGCGGGATGAATAAATGACGATCTCGTTTGCTGAAATATTACTTTATATGGGCGCTTTGGCGATCCTGTTTCTGACGCCCGGCCCAGTTTGGGTTGCTCTTTTGGCGCGCGCTGTGTCCGGTGGGTTTCATGCGGCATGGCCCCTGGCCTTGGGCGTGGTTGTGGGTGACATAATCTGGCCCTTGTTAGCTATTTTCGGTGTCAGCCTGCTGATCGAACTATATGCTGACTTTATGACACTGCTTCGGTACGGCGGCGCGGTAATATTGGTATGGATGGGGGTTCGCACCATTCGAAATGCCAGCAAACCAGTGGTTGAGGACGACCGGTTGAGTGCGTCTGGCATCTGGGCCGGATTCAGTGCTGGGTTGCTAGTGATTATGGGGAATCCGAAGGCGATCTTGTTCTACATGGGAATTTTGCCGAATTTCTTTGATTTCGACACTATTTCAACACCGGACATCGTGATGATATGCGTCGTCTCGGGGTTGGTCCCGTTCGCTGGCAACGTGGTGCTTTCGTTGTCAGTTGATCGTATCCGCAGGTTCCTGTCTTCGGCAGACGCTGTACGGCGCACAAACGTGATTTCCGGCTCTGCATTAGTTGTGGTTGGCGCTGCAATCGCTGTGTTATGATCTCGCTATGAAGATATACATCGCACAAACAATTGACGGATATATCGCGGGTCCGGATGGCTCACTTGACCATCTAGACGCGTTTAAAGACGTTGATTTCGGCTATGACGAGTTCATAGCAGGTGTGGATGGCTTGATCATGGGACGCAACACGCTGGAAGCGTTTTACGAGGATCACGGTTGGCCTTACCCCGATACATTGCCAGCAATTATTATGACTCACCGGCTGTTGCCACGCGGTATGCCTGAGCATGTGCGGACATCTGAAAGCATCGAAGTTGCGGCGAAGTTGCACCCGAACGCTTACGTCGATGGCGGTCATGTTATCGCACAATGCTTAGTGCGGGGTTTGATACGCGAAGCGCAGATTTTCACCCTACCCATCCTTTTGGGCGCAGGTATTCCACTGTTTCCCGAAGGGGTGACGACGGCGCAAAGCTGGACGTTAACCGGATCAAAATCCTATCCGTGCGGCACTGTGGAAAACCGGTATAAAATCGCGCCGACCGCGTGACATTCCTACTAATTTCCGGTAGTATTCCCCCTACTAAATAGGGGAATACACCAATGGCTGAAAACGATCAAACTCCTGAAGAGTATGGTGCCGATTCTATCAAAGTTCTCAGAGGCTTAGAAGCTGTCAGAAAGCGTCCCGGTATGTATATCGGTGATACGGATGACGGCTCAGGTCTGCACCATATGGTGTATGAGGTTGTCGATAACGGTATTGATGAAGCCTTGGCGGGTCATGCGGACACAGTAACTGTGACAATTCACGCCGACGACAGCGTTTCGGTTAGCGATAACGGGCGCGGTATTCCGGTGGGTATCCACGGGGAAGAAGGCGTTTCAGCTGCCGAAGTTATCATGACACAGCTTCACGCTGGTGGTAAATTCGACAGCAACTCCTATAAGGTTTCGGGTGGTTTGCACGGGGTTGGTGTCTCCGTTGTGAATGCTCTTTCGGATTATCTGGAATTGCGGATTTGGCGAGACGGTCACGAACATATCGCGCGGTTTGAACATGGCGATACAGTAAAACACCTCGAAGTGCTGGGCGAAACAGATCGCACCGGGACCGAGGTGAGGTTTTTGGCGTCGCTCGATACATTCTCCGACCGGAATTACAAGTTCGAAACACTGGAACATCGGCTGCGCGAGTTGGCGTTTCTGAACTCCGGTGTGCGGATCACACTGCGCGACGAGCGCCCGACCGAGCCGCTTGAGGCCGAGATGATTTACGAGGGTGGCGTGCGGGAATTTGTGCGCTTTCTTGACCGCTCCAAAACGCCACTGATAACAGACCCGATCTATATCATCGGCGAAGTTAACGATATCGTGGTCGAAGTGGCGATGTGGTGGAATGACAGCTATCACGAGAATGTCCGCCCGTTTACTAACAACATCCCGCAACGTGACGGTGGGGCGCATCTGGCGGGCTTCCGCGGGGCGTTGACGCGGACGATTAACAGCTATGCGGCCTCTTCCGGTATCGCGAAGAAGGAAAAGGTTAACTTTTCCGGCGATGATGCGCGCGAAGGGTTAACGGCGGTGCTATCAGTTAAAGTGCCTGACCCGAAATTCTCATCCCAGACCAAGGATAAACTGGTTTCTTCCGAGGTTCGCCCTGCGGTCGAAAGCTTGATGAACGAAAAGCTGTCGGAGTGGTTCGAAGAGCATCCAGCCGAAGCCAAGATGATCGTTGGCAAAATCGTCGAAGCCGCAGTCGCGCGTGAAGCGGCGCGTAAAGCGCGTGAATTGACACGGCGCAAATCGGCAATGGATATTGCCAGCTTGCCCGGAAAACTGGCGGATTGTCAGGAAAAAGATCCGTCCAAATCAGAAATATTCCTCGTCGAGGGTGATTCCGCTGGTGGGTCGGCCAAGCAGGGGCGTTCGCGCTATAATCAGGCAGTTCTGCCGCTGAAGGGTAAGATTTTGAACGTAGAGCGGGCGCGGTTTGACCGGATGCTCGGCAGTCAGGAAATCGGAACGCTGATCACCGCGCTAGGCACGGGGATTGGGCGTGAAGAGTTCAACATCGACAAACTGCGTTACCACAAAGTAGTGATTATGACCGATGCGGACGTCGACGGGGCGCACATTCGGACGCTGCTGCTAACGTTCTTCTTCCGTCAAATGCCGGAACTGATCGAGGGTGGATATCTGTATATCGCCCAGCCACCACTGTATAAGGTGGCGCGCGGCAAGTCCGAAGTTTACCTGAAGGACCAGCTGGCGCTGGAAGACTATTTGATTGATCAAGGCCTTAGCGATGCGATATTGCGTCTTGGTGACGGCGCGCAGATCGCAGGGGCCGATTTGAAGCGCGTGGTTGAAGAGGCACGGATGTGCCGGACGATTTTGAACGCGTTCCCAACGAATTATTCGCGTGATATTTTGGAACAGGTGGCGATTTCTGGTGCATTGATTCCGGGCGTTCTGGACAGCGATCCGCAAGGAACGGCAAACAGCGTTGCTGAGCGTCTGGACCTTATCGCGACAGAATACGAAAAGGGGTGGTCGGGCATTCCAACACAAAACGGCGGGCTTCGACTTTCGCGCGTGCTACGCGGTGTCGAGGAAGTTCAAGTGCTGGACGGCAGCGCCCTTCGCAGTGCCGAGGCACGCAAACTGGCTGGTTTAACCGTCAGTTTGCAAGAAGTTTACGCGACACCTGCAGCGCTGGTTCGCAAAGATCGGGAGAATGTGATCAACGCTCCGTCCGACCTGCTGGATGTGGTGTTCAAAGAGGGCGAAAAAGGCCTGTCGTTGCAACGGTACAAAGGCTTGGGCGAGATGAACCCCGGTCAGCTTTGGGAAACCACCCTAGACCCCGAAGCGCGCACGTTGCTTCAGGTGAAGGTCGAGCATGTCGATGAAGCTGATGAGATTTTCACTAAGCTAATGGGTGATGTTGTGGAGCCACGGCGCGAGTTCATTCAGGACAACGCGCTGAGTGTGGAGAATTTGGATTTTTAGGAGGTGTGGCCATGGGCATTAAAGACCTAAATCCATCAACGCCTCGATATCTGACACCCTAGTTCCCGCAACGATCCGGCCTAGTTCTTCGCTGCCGCGTAACACGATCAGTGTCGAGCGGCGGGGGATTTTTCGGCTGGTGGTGACGGCGTGGCGACCATAGTTGTCCCAGTCCACGCGGACGAAGACCATGGCTTCGTTATATGCGGGATTAAAGGCGCGTAGGTCGTTCAGCACACTTTCCTGTGCCTTGCATGTGGAACACCACACGGCGGCATAGTCGACAAATACGGTTTTGCCCTCGTTCAGAAGCGACTGGATGACACCGGGTTTATAGTCAATCCATTCCTCGGCGGCGAAAGCCGCAACGGGAAAGGCTACAAGCGCCGTGGTGGCAATCAGAAAGTGGCGTCTGTTGATATGCAGATTCACGGGGGATTCCTTTATATGGAGACTGAAAAAAAGAGGAGCCAGTCGGGCATGAGGTCAAGGAGCCAGACCTCGATTACTTGATTAAAACGGGTCAAAATCATAAGGCCAACGGTGACAAAGATGATACCCATAAGGGGTTTGGATTTTTCGGCTAGTACGCGCATTGCCGCTTGGCGCGACTTAATTGCCTCGCGCGCACCATAACCGAGGGCGATGATGATGGTGGAGATGCCCATGGCGAAACTGATCATGATTCCTGTTGCGAGCACGAGGCTTTCGCCGCCGTAGGCCAGCGAAATGGCGCCGCCTAAGGTTGGCCCTACGCACGGCGACCAAACCGCGCCCAATAAAGCACCCCCGACGAATTGACCAACCAATCTGGTTTGGTCCAAATGCGCGACGCGCGTGTCAGCATCGGAAGCAACCCCCGCAGTCGCTAGCGCGAACTTCGAATTCAATTGTGGAATAAGAAGGATAGCTCCGAAGCCCAGCATCATCACCGCGCCGATCTGGCTGACGCGATCGGCGTCAAGACCAATGCTGGCACCCAAGGTCGCAACACCGACGCCAAGGATGACGAAAGTTAGCGACATGCCGGCCGCAAGTGCCAACGGGCCGTGTTTGTGGTTTTGCAGCGCAGAGGCCAAAACGATCGGCAACACCGGCAAAACGCACGGGTTAATAAGCGTTAACAGGCCAGCGCCATATCCAAGAAGAAATTCCATTTTGTCTTCTTAATGCGCCTAGCGCACACAGTCACATGAACTTTCCGTCAGGAGAATTGTTCGGCAACCAACGGGGTACATATCGGTTGCCGAAAATTGCGGACTCGTCTGTCAATATTCAGTCGACAGTGATCTCGTCGGCGGCAATTCTAATATTAGTGGATAGGTGGAATCCTAACCGTGTTGTAAGTTTTATAGAATAAATACAACTGCTTGCAAATTCTCGTTTACAGCAAAAGAAACCCTACAGATAGCGTAAAGTGGCGTAAAATAGCGTAAATTTTGTGCCAAATAGAGAAAATTACTTGAACGACGCTAAAATCGGCGTAAAGTTATAATCATTGATAGAAAAATATTTTGTATGTTTGTTTGGAGTGAATTTTGAGTCCCGCTAACCAAAGACGTACCAAGCGTACGTATTTTGCCGACCGCCTGACCGAACTTTGTAAGACCAAACCGTCAGTTTCTTCTGTGGCAAGAGATTTGGGTATGAGACCATTCAAAACTCTGGGGTTTACCTGATGTAGGGTTACGTCAATGATTGTTTCTTTAATTGAAATTGGAGGTTCAAATGCATTGGCGGGTTACAGTTGAAGCGGTTGATCCCACGGGAGACGCGTATCAGAAGGAATTTCAGTTCGAGAAAGATCTGGGCCAGCTTTCGGATGGACATGTTGGCTGCTCGGTCGAGCAAGGCAAGATGATCATGGCTGAGATTCAGAAGATTGTGATCGAACCGGAGGTGGCCCTCTGGGTTGCTTACAGCCGTGTTTGCCACGCTTGCGCAGGTTCACTGCCGATCAAGACTACCAAACCCGATCTATTCTGACGGTCTACGGCGCCGTGCAGGTGAGATATCCACGGCTTATCGTTTGTCAGAAATGTAATCCATCCAGCTAGTCCACTTTCTCGCCCTTAGCCTCGATCTGCCCGGATAGGGCAACCCCCGAGCTTCTAGAACTATCGGCAAAGCTTGGCGCAACGATGTCCTATAGGCAGGCGTCTGATGTTCTTGGAACTTTTCTGCCCTGCCAAGAGCCCAAACGATTCACAACCCTACCGTGCCGCACTTTGAGAGTTGGAAAACGTATCGATGATGCCGAGCGTAGGCGCTATTGGCACTAGGCGCCAGATTCAGACGAACAGCTGCAATTCGAACTGCCGCTTGATAACGATATGTATCGCGAAATCGTGTTCAGCATCGATACGGCGCATATTCCAAAAATCAGACAGGAAGGAGGCCGAACCTTCGAAGCTGTTATGGGTCATTGCGGTCGCGGTGGTAGAGGTGAGTCGCCTGGGCCGGTATATTCGTTTGAAAGTACCAAGTCTGGTTAACTCAAGGCAATTCCACAACTAGCGCTTTTGGATCAAGACTATCGTGGGCGAGGCGAGATCACTGTAATCTCTGGCGGTGAAGAGTGTTTGAAGAGACTGGCAAAGGACCTTCCTCAGCCGGTTACCCACATTCTCGACTGGTTCCACATTTCAATGAAAATACAACCGCTTGTCCAATTGGCCGTGACCGCTCCCGAAGGGATCGGTTCCTTTCATGACGATAT
Source organism: Rhodobacterales bacterium 52_120_T64 (assembly GCA_002162875.1). Lineage (GTDB taxonomy): Bacteria > Pseudomonadota > Alphaproteobacteria > Rhodobacterales > Rhodobacteraceae > NORP23. The sequence goes on from MABA01000007.1 coordinate 68,313, forward strand.
TGATCGGGTCAAATGGCGACTCTGGAACGGTCAACCCGACAGGGCATTGACGTTGATCAATCGCATCCAGAGGGCAGAAATTTTCCGAAAAGCCAATAGTCTGTGGGCTCTACGTACGGGCAAGCTTCTCAAAAAGTTACAAACTTATATTTCGCGCAACCGCAGCTCTGTGGTTGACTACGGCGCGCGCCACAGAGCCAGTCAACGCATTGCCACGTCAGCCGCTGAGGCGAGTGTCAACGCCCTCGTCGCGAAACGCTTTGTGAAAAGGCAGCAGATGCGATGGAGCAGAATGGGCGCCCACTATCTATTGAAAGTGCGAGCAGCGATGATCAATGGCGATCTATCCGAAAAGCAGAAATACAAACCAGTCCGTCCTGACACTAATCAAGAACAACCTGAGATGTTTGCACCGCAACTACTGCTTCAAACCGCCGCATGACCCCAGTGTTTTGAACGGTCTCGTCGGGAAGCGGTCCGGCTCTGGGTCAATCGCTTTGGCGGGCATTTTGCAAATTGCATCCGACGGGACCGTCCTGGGGCTAACGATAAATGGCACATGGACGAAGTCGTGATCACGATCCGTGGCAAGAAGCATTGGCTGTGGCGGGCGATTGACGCAAATGGCGAGGTCCTTGATCTTCTTGTGCAAACTCGTCGGAACGCAAAAGCTGCAAAGCGATTTTTCCAAAGATTAGTTGCCCGGTTTGGCGAACCAAGGGTCGTCATCACTGACAAATTGCGCAGCTACATCAAGCCTATTAGAACACTGGTACGTAACGCTGACCACCGCGCCCACAAAGGCCTGAATAAGCCGATCGAAGTGTCGCATAGGCCAACCCGCAAACGAGAGAAGATATTTGGCCGGTTCAAGTCATATCGGCAAGCTCAGGGGTTTTTGCCGGCACATGATCACCCACTCATTGCTGCAAGCAGCAACTGTCGGGCAGTGGATCAACCTGATTTTTCGTCCTCGCCGCTATCAGCTCACCGCTCGATCCCGGCCTTCTACGCGATGATCGCGAAGCGTTATCTGCACAAATACGGCATTAACCGCGAAGATCTGGCGCAGGTTCCGATGATCACGCGGGATCACGCGCTGTTGCACCCCAACGCGCATATGAAAAAGCCGATCACAGCCGAGGACGTCCTTGCGTCCAAGCCGATCGCTGATCCTTTGAATATGCTGGATTGCTGCCTGATTTCGGATGCTGGCGGCGCGATGATTGTGACCACACCCGAACGGGCAAAGGATCTTAAAGGTCAGCCGATATATCTGCATGGCATTGGCGAAAACCACACCCACGAGCACTTGATGTGCGCCCCCAGCCTGACAGAGTTCGGTGCAAAAGAATCCAGCCGGATCGCCTATGAAATGGCGGGCCTCGGGCCGGACGACATGGATTTTGCCGAACTGTACGACTGCTTTAGCATTGTGCCGGTTCTCGAACTCGAAGAGCTGGGACTGAGCCGGGAAGGCGAGGGCCTCGAGCACTGGGCCTCGGGCGCGGCACGTGTTGGTGGCAAGCTTCCGATCAACACCCATGGCGGGATGCTTTCCCATGCCCATGCCGGCGCCGCAGGTGGCCTGTTCGGCATCATCGAGGCCGTTCGTCAGTTGCGCGGTGGTCTTGGCAAACGTCAGGTCGAAGGTGCCGAAATTGGTATCGTTCACAACGAGGGAGGAATCTTGTCATCGCACTGCACGCTTATCCTCGGTAGCGAGCAGGCTTGATCACTTCAAATAACATTTTTAGAAAGGACTGTGAAAATGACAGCCAAAACAGAACCACGCGGAAAATATTTCGAAGACTTCGAAATCGGCGAAACGCTGATAAGCCCCGCGCGCACCATCACATCGACCGACATCGTGAATTTCGCTTGTCTCAGCGGTGATTTCAACGAAGTCCATACCAATTTTGAATACAGCAAGACGACCCAGTTCGGTGAGCCAATTGCTCATGGACCGCTGGTTTACGCGATCATGGGCGGACTTCAGTATGCGAGTGGTGTAAATGACGGCACGCTTCTTGCTCTTCTTCAGATCAACAATTGGCGGATGCTCAAACCGGTACTTCACGGTGACACCATCCGGCTAGAGCAAACTGTCATCAAGAAAAAGGAGACGAGCAAACCGGAAAAAGGGGTTATAACGCTCCAACGGGTTTGCCGCAATCAACGTGACGAGGCCGTTCATGAGATGGAAGCAACGCTTCTATATCGTCGTCGGCCCCAATAATCAGCTGTTCCTCAAATTGAGAAATTGAAGCCCTACCGGTTGGCTCGGTAGGGGAGAAATGGAACCGGAATGTCCGGCAAGAAAAGAGATTTTCACAATTACAGACCGGTTCCGCTGTGACGACGAATTAGCCAAGCGAATATTTCTGAAAGGACGTCTTGTGGAGAACCACAACAACCGGAATTGCCAACCCTTGGCGGTTCCCCTTACGTTTGGTGCCAACTTATGAGTAACATTTCGAAGAATACGCCAGAAAATGAAATGGAACTGCTAGCGATGGATCATTCGGGCGCGGGGGAGCTGGTTGGATATAATTCCTCCCTTCCGGGCGATGGTACCGCGGACTGTTCTTTGACCATTGGGCCACAGCATATGAATCGTCTTGGTATTTTGCATGGTGGTTTTGTTGCAATGCTGCTCGACAATGGCGCTGCGCTTGCTGTCCGGAATTTCGCGAGAGACGAAATAACCCCGGCAGTTTCCGTGTCATTATCGGTCAATTACATCGCCGGGGTCAAATCTGGAACTGTAACTGCAACAGGCCGCATCACGGGGGGCGGTCGGACACTTAAATTTGCCGAAGCGGAATTGCGCGATCAAGATGGCCAGCTTCTCGCAACGGCGTCCGGGATTTTCCGGATGCTTGATAAACGATAGAAAATCGGCGTCTTGGTACTAACGAATGCTGGGGCTTCGGAAATCCGTAACTCTAAACTAGATGCCAGTGGTGTGTTACATTAAGTGAGGAATATCTTTAACCAAATGAAAACACATTTAGGAACCTTGGCATTGATCGTGATCGGGCTGAGCGCATCGATCAATCTGCTGACAAGCGCTGACTGGACATGGATTTCGGGAGGAATAGCGGCACTTTTCTTCACCCTTCTGGAATGGGGAAGTCTTGCGCGCGTCGCACGTACCATGGTCGTAGTGTTAGTAGCTATGATCCTCATTCTGTCGTTTACCCTACCGAACGCGGCCAGCGTGCTCCACCAAGCTGCGGATAGAGGTCTCTATCTAGGACTTTTTATCCTGTCGATGGGGATACTTCAGGCGACAGCGGCCAGTTCTCCTTTGGTCCATCGCTCTGGACGCATACTTGTTTCTCAAAAACCCGGCCGACGTTATGCAGCGCTCACATTCGGGGGCGCCTTGTTCGGCCTGCCGTTGAGCGTTGGAGCGGTCGGATTACTTGGTACCATGATCAAACATGGCAACGAGGGGACGGACGAACGCATTGCTGAGACCCGACTGAGGCGGATGACAGTTGCAGTGCTGCGGGGGGTTGGGTCTGTTCCTCTATGGTCTCCGACATCCATTGCGATACCTGTCGTATTGTTGGGCATACCTGACCTCAGCTTTTTAAAAGTGCTTTCCCACAGTGCCGTGCTGGCGGTATTGTTTTTGGGTCTCGGCTGGCTGGTGGATCGTATCGGCAATCGCGGGCTTGCACGCGCTGGTACCGGGCATGCCGAGACTGAATTGGCGCCGCTCGGCTGGTTCATGGCGTTGGTGGCATCGTTGTTAGTGGTGGCCATCGCTCTAGCACAATTGTTGGACGTCAGTATCATCAGTGCAAATATCCTGATTGCGCCGGGGGCTTCTCTGCTGTGGCAATACGTACAGCAACGAGGGCACGGAATTCGTAAGCCAATGCGTGAGGCCCTGGATATTATGCTCAGGCGAATCCTTCCGTCGCTAAGAAATCTGCGCTCGGAAGTCACGATTTTTATGATATCCGGTGCTTTGGGCATTCTGGTTGTCCCGCTCGTTGACGCAGAAGCACTGAGCGCGGCCATTCTTCCTTACGCATCAAGCAGTGGGGCGGCACTGGCCATAGCGTATGTCTTTGTACTTGTGACCGGAATATTGGGTTTGAATCCGATTGCCTCGGTGACAGTCGTGATCGCCATTCTCACCCAGTTGGACACTTTCGACTTGCGCGACATAGATATCGCGATGACCGTGCTGACCGCTTGGGCCGCTACAGTGGCGATATCGCCATTCACCTCAAATGTGCGCATCGCGGCAAATGCTATTGGCGAAGATCCGACCAAGGTCGGCCTGCGCTGGAATGTCTCTTTCGTTCTTGTCGTTTCGGCGCTGTTTATGGTTCGCTGCCTGTTGATCCGGTAGGCTGAAAGGCATGAGGCCTTCACCAAATAGTTGGCTTTAGTTTCTAGAAAAAGGCAGCTTCATCACGCAAATGGCATGTCACTTGCTTGGTAATTGATCAGAATACACGCTTGACTGGCAATCTGCCAGCGCTCGGAACCAGATGAGAGGAAATCGCGATGTCGCAGGCCACAAAGAACTTCGGTCTTTCAGAAGAACAACTTCTAATGCAGGAATCCCTTTCGAAACTTCTCGAAAAGGTACTGCCGTCAGACCTCGCTCTGCGCCTCGACGAAGCTAGAGAATTCCCACATGACGCCTATCAGGCTTTGGCAGAAGCCGGATATATGGGGCTACTCTATCCCGTTGAGGATGGCGGACTGGGGGCTTCACTGGAAGACTTCGCATTCTTTATCGAAACAGTTGCCTATCACAATACTCAACTTGCATCGGCTTACCTGACCACTGTGCTGTACGGAGGGCGTCATCTTCAGGTTGCAGCCCAGCCAGAGCTCAAGAAAGAACTGCTGCCGCATGTTATTGATGGCTCGGGCAAGATGGCGTTCTGCCTTACTGAGGCCGATACTGGCTCTGATGCCGCAAGCATCGTGACCCGCGCGAAAAGTGATGGCGACGACTTCGTGATTCACGGCACCAAAATGTTCATCACATGTGCCCATGTCGCAGATCATCTTATCGTAGTGACAAAGACTGACCCTGACGCTGGCCATCGTGGCATTACCATGTTTGTGGTGGACGCGGATGCACCAGGAGTGACTATCAACCCGATGAAGACTGTCGGACGCAGAACAATTCATACGAACATCGTCTCGTTTGACAATGTCCGAGTGCCCGCAACACGCATGCTCGGAACTTTGAACAATGGCTGGGGGCAGCTTATGTTCGGGCTGAACCTAGAGCGGATCGCTCTTTCCGCCTCAGCCGTCGGAAATATGCAGAGGATTGTAGACTATGCATCTGCATATGCGCGTGAACGTGTCCAGTTCGGGAAACCGATCGCATCATATCAAGCTGTGTCGCATAAGCTGGTTGATATGCAGATTATGACCGACGCAGGTCGGGGACTGCTTTACCGGGCTACCTCGCTATTGGATGCCGATGAAGACTGCTCAAGCGCCTCAGCCATCACCAAGATATTCACCACCGAGCATAACGTCCTTTGCGCGGATATGGGAATTCAGGTTATGGGCGGTGCGGGGTACAGTATGGAACATCTAATGCAGATGTTCTGGCGCGACTCACGCGTAGGGCCAATTGGTGGCGGCACTAACGAAATCCTTCGTAATGTCGTCGGCAAGCGGATGGGCCTGAGCTAGCACGCTGCTGTGTCCCAGCGCTGCGAGCAACAACCATGTGGCCCTGTTTGCTTCAATTTGGTCACACAATGTGCCGCTGGGCTTAGTCTCGCTCCGGTCGGCATTTCACCAGTGGTTATGCCTGGATCGATGCCGTCAAACAATTGATGGAAATTATTGTGGGTGTCCTAGAGGGCTGACCGATATCGAAAACTTTGCCAACGAGGATGAATTCTTCTGGCAGTCCGCCAAACTGATCCGCGGCCTTGTTGCGCGGGGCGAAAATTTTAACTCTTTGAATAGCTAGGAAAACAACATGGAAGACGCAGTCATCGTATCAACCGCCCGCAGTGGCCTTGCAAAATCCGGTCGGGGTTCTTTCAACATCACCCACGGCGCCACCATGGGCGGGCATGTGGT
>MABA01000025.1 GCA_002162875.1 Rhodobacterales bacterium 52_120_T64
CTCACGGGGCTGGCTCCAATGACCAGGCAATCGGGAAAGTGGCGCGGCAAAGCCACCATTCAAGGTGGGAGAAAACAACTGCGTGACGCGCTCTATATGCCTGCTCTCGTTGCATCTCGGCACAACCCGGACATGTGCGACAAATACAAAGCCATGATCAAACAAGGTAAACCACAAAAGGTCGCTCTAACAGCCATAATGCGAAAGCTCATTGAACTCGCAAACACCTTGGTGAAAGCAGATCGCGAATGGGTTCATTATGGTACTTGACCATAACGGATACTCTAAGCGGTCATCTGACGCTTTCACTCAGGAATAGTTGTCGTTTAGGGACACCAAAGGTCGGCTAAGCGGACGAAGCCACCTTCTATCGCAGCGTATTCAATGACTGCATTGCGGAACACCAACCATGCGTAAAAATTACTATTTCTTTCGCAAAGTTGGTATTTTTAGCCCTGCTTCAGATGACGCAATCAATATGCCAAACCTTCTTAATCGTGTTTCTTCTTTCTTGGCGCTCATGACCCACCAGATAGAATCTCTTTTGTAGGATGGTGCCAAATTAGTAAGAAATAGCCAAGCAGGTTGGTTAGCCTTGATTTGCGCCTCAAACTCGGCGGCAAGTGGCACATTTCGGTCTTCGGAGGTGTAGCCTTGTGTATCGGATCGGTTGTTAAAGACGTGCATTCCTGCTGGTTTCATCTTTCCAAGAGGGATGAGTGCTTCTACCTTCTTTACGTTCACAGCGCTCCATACGCTCTTAATTTTGCGCGGCGTAAAACGTATCATATAGCTTTGTTCATCAATGGTTTTCCGGATACCGTCGATCCACCCAAAGCAAAGAGCGACATCTACTGATGTAGACCACGTAAGGCTTGCACGCCCTGTACTTTTCCTGAAATAGCCCACCCAAAGTTCACTGGCTTCCGCATGTTCTTCTAGCCAAACGCTAAACTCTTCTTGGTTTTCAAAAAAAATTGCATCCACCATCCTTTAGTCTCCATACTTAGCCACCAACGTTTGCACCCTTTGGTCAAACCGGAGGGCATGCTTAACCTTGAAACGCTTTTGGTGCTAGGTGGCAGGTACAAGAAAGCGGGCATTGATGGCTTCCGCAGCATTGGGCGCATCTGGTTCGAAGCGGTCCACTGACAAGAATAACCGAGCACCATGCCAAGGCCGCTAGCGAAACTTCACCACAAAGCAAAACTGCATTTATAGCCTTCCCTCACCATCCTTAAGTGAAACCATGCCCACACCCCGAGAAACCATCCTGCAAGCCCTGCTTGCGGCTCTGCAAACCATGCCCAATGCAACCATGCTGCGTGGGGCGATCCTGCCCGAGAGGATACCATCCGGTGGCCTGTTGATCCTACACGATGGTGATCCCGGCACGCCCGAGGTTACACTGTCCCCGCTGCAGTACCATTTTGAACATCGCGCCGAAATCGAAGTAATCGTGCAAGGCAAAACACCCGCCGCTCGTGATGTTGCGTTTGACGTGCTGCTGGCAGAATTAGCCACAACGATCACGGTCGACCGCACCCTCGGCGGCCTCTGCGACTGGGTCGAGGCTGAAGCCCCACGGCCTGTCGATCTACCCGTTGAGGGTGCCGAGGCGTTAAAAGCGGCGATCGTCCCTATCAATCTGATCTATACCACCGCCGATCCCTTGGGATGACCCCTATGGAATGACCTCCATCGGCTGATTTCTCTCACGACAACATAAAGGAAAACAATATGGCACGTGCGCAAGGCGCGCGGTCGCTGATGGCGGCTGCGTTCGAGACAACTTATGGCACCTCGCCGGTTGGCGGTTACATGCAGATGCCGTTTGCCAGCACTTCGCTGGGGGCAGAACAACCGCTGCTGGGCTCGGAATTGTTAGGCTACGGCCGCGATCCCTTGGCCCCTATCAAAGATGCGGTGACGGCAGACGGCGATGTGGCGGTGCCAATTGACGCCGAAGCTTTCGGATTTTGGCTAACGGCGGCCTTTGGTGATCCGGTCACCACCGGAACTGGCCCCTATACGCATGTGTTCACATCGGGCAGTTGGACATTACCAAGCATGTCGATCGAGACCGCCATGCCCGAAGTACCACGCTTTGCGATGTATTCCGGCTGCGTGCTCGACCAGATTTCCTGGCAGATGCAGCGCTCGGGACTTTTAACCGCTACCGCAAAACTGATCGCACAGGGTGAAGCCGTGGCCACGTCGTCAGCCACAGGAACACCCACCGGTTGGAACCTGCAACGGTTCGGACACTTCAACGGCTCGATCAAACGCAACGGAACCGCGCTGGGCAATATCGTCTCGGCCGACATTCAATACGCCAATAATCTCGACCGGATCGAGACTATCCGTTCGGACGGGCGTATCGACGGGGCTGATCCCTCAATTGCCGCGCTGACCGGCAAAATGGATGTGCGCTTTGCCGATCAGGTGCTGATGACACAGGCCATGGATGGCACACCAGCCGAGTTGGAGTTCGCCTACAATCTTGGAACAGGCGAAAGCCTGACCTTCACCGCCCACGCTGTTTACCTGCCCCGCCCACGTGTCGAAATTCAGGGGCCCCAAGGCGTGCAAGCCAGCTTTGACTGGCAGGCAGCTTACGGTGCCACCGCCGGTCAGATGTGCACCGTCACCCTTGTCAACGATATCGCAACCTACTGAGGAACAACATGATCCGTCTTGATCTATCAAACAAACCCGTCTGGCTTGATCTCGGCCACTGTGTCCGCCTGCATTTGCAACCCCTGACCACGGCCATGATGGTGGCCTCGCGCAGTGATCCGTCTGTGGCAGCTTTGAGCGAGGATGCAACCGACGAGGAAAGCGCGCTGGTGTTTGCCAAGGCACTGGCCTGCAACGCCACGCTCGACTGGGAGGGTGTCGGGGACAGTGACGGCAATGTCATTCAAATTACCCCTGAGGGTATATCGGCCCTGCTTGATGTCTGGCCACTGTTCGAGGCCTTCCAGACCGGATACGTGGCCAAGGGTCTGGTACTGGATCAGGAAAAAAACGTCTCGTCGCTCTTGCCGAATGGGTCTTCGGCGGGGGCGACGGATACTGCCAAGCCTGCTCGCAAACCTGCGAAGACTGCCCGCAAATCCTGAACCAGCCGCAAAGCTATGAGGGTTGGCAGGTCTGGGATCTGGTTGCCCGCCTCGGTGGTCAATTGCGTATTGCTCCCTCTGGCGGCGTCATCGGCTGGGATATTGGCACGGCCCTGTCATTAGCCTCGGCGCTTGGGGCCTGTCAGGTCACGGCCGCCGAAATACTCCCCGCTATCGAAGCCGTAATGGTGCGCAAACTTAACGAACAAATGGATCAAAACAATGGCTGAAAAGCGTGTGTCCGTGCGCCTTGCGGCGGTGGGCGGCAAACAGGTCAAAGCCGAGTTTGAAGGTATTGGCGAAGCGGGTAAGCGTGGCTTTGGCAAAGCCTCGCGAGAGATGGAAATCGCCAATGCACGCCTGGCCCGCTTTGCACGGCGCGCCAAGATTGCGGCCGGTATTATGGCTGCGGCTGCTGTGGCTGCGGGCATATCGATGGTGCGTTCCAGCCTGCAGACCATAGACGAACAAGCAAAGATGGCAGCCTCCTTGCGCACCACCACCGAAAGTATGCAGGTTCTCTCCCGCGCTGGCGATCTGGCAGGTATTTCTATGGGCGAGATTGAGCAGGCTACGATCCAGCTCACCAAGCGCTTGTCTCAGGCTGCCGCGGGAACGGGTCCGGCTGTAGATGCGTTGCAAAAACTCCACCTCTCGGCAACTGATCTCGAAGGCCTCACTGTTGATGCCAAGATTTCCACCATTCAGGACGCAATTGCCAAATTCATCCCGAGTGCGCAGCAGGCCGCGATTGCCTCGCAGATTTTTGGCGATCGCGCAGGACTTATTTTTACCCGCATCGACAGCGCTACCCTGCGACAGGCCACACAGGATGTGCAGGATTTCGGGGTGGCAGTCTCTGAAGCTGATGCCGCACAGATAGAGCGCACCAATGACGCGCTCTCGCGTATGGGGCTGCTCTGGCGTGGCATCTCCAACCAACTGGCGGTGGCTGCCGCCCCGGCGCTCGAAGCAATGGCCAACGCCATGGCAGCGATCGGCAAAACCACTGGTCCATTGGGACGCGCCATCAAAGGCCTGTTTAACCATATCGGCGAGATATCAACCATTACCGCCACTTTCGTCACCGTGCTGGGTGGCCGGCTGGTGCTCTCTCTGGCCAAAGCGGCACTCGGGATCAAAGGCGTTTCGCTTTCCCTCAGCGTTTTACGCGGAGCGCTAATCCGCACCGGTATCGGCGCACTGATTATTGGTGCGGGCGAGCTGATCTATTGGTTCGGGCGACTTGTAAAGGGCGCCGGCGACTTTGGCGAGGCCATGCGTCTACTCAAGGATGTGGCGATCGAGGTCTGGGATCGAGTTAAGCTTGGCGCAAAGTCCCTCGGCACGGCGCTCTCTTCGGTCTGGGCGCGGATCAAGGCGGGTTGGTTGACTATGCTGGCAGACATCCAGAAAACATGGACGGACTTCCTGCACGCAATGACGCGGGGTATTGCCAATATCCCGGGCATGGACAGCGCCACGCTTGCGCTGAGCAATGCCGCAATCATGGCTGGATCTGCTTATTACGAGATGGCAGGCAGCGCCGAAGATGCACGCGCCGCTGCTGACGGCCTAGTAAATTCCTCCCGCGAAATGGCCCGTGCTGCTTTAGCTCCGCTCACATCCATGCAGGCATTGCGCGAAGCCATGAAAGCAAGCGCCGAGGATGGCGAAAACGGACTTGCCGGAACCACCACCGCTGCCGAAGCATTGGCGCAAGCCGTTACCGGCGCAGGCGGGGCTTCACGCAGCGCGGCAGAAGTTGCCAAAACCGCGTGGGAAATGGCCACGGATTCCCTCAAGGACTACGCCACCAAGGCTACGGACGTGGGCAAGGGTATTGGCAACGCTCTAGTCGGAGCATTTACCAGCGCCGAGAACGCCATCGGTGAATTCGTCAAAACCGGCAAACTGGATTTCAGGTCACTCGTGATCTCTTTTCTGGCTGATATGGCCAAACTTTCGGCTAAACGATTCATTCTCGGACCGCTGGCGGGGGCTTTATCCGGTGCTCTGGGCGGTCTTGGTAGCATTTTTGCGCCTGTGTTACATGCCGGTGGCATGGTGGGCGGGGCAGCGCCACAGAGAATGGTGCCGGCTACGGCATTCGCCGGTGCGCCGCGCATGCATTCCGGTGGCTGGGCGGGGCTACGGCCGGACGAAGTGCCCGCCATCCTACAAACGGGCGAGCGGGTGCTGTCGCGGCGCGAGGCTCAAGGTTATGGGCAAAGCTCCGCCCAAAATATCATCATCAACATCCAGACCAGGGATGCCGAAAGCTTTCGGCAATCACGCACCCAAGTCTCGGCCGACATTGCCCGCGCGGTCGCTATGGGAAGGAGAGGTATGTAGATGGCGTTTCACGAAATACGCTTTCCCGACAATATCAGCCGGGGTGCGCGCGGTGGGCCGGAGCGGCGCACGCAGATTGTCGAGCTGGCCTCGGGTGACGAGGAGCGCAACGCCAGCTGGGCCAACTCGCGCCGTCGCTATGATGCCGCCTATGGCGTCCGCCGCGCCGATGATCTGGCCGCCGTCGTGGCGTTCTTTGAGGCCCGCAACGGTCGGCTTTACGGGTTTCGCTGGAAGGATTGGGGCGATTACAAATCCTGCTTGCCTTCGGGAATACCATCCGCAACCGACCAACCGATCGGTACCGGTGATGGGGCGACCACAGCATTCCAATTAATTAAAGCCTATATCTCCGGTGCACAAACATGGACACGCACCATCACCAAACCGGCGGCCGGAACTGTCACGGTGGCGCTTGACGGGATCGATCAGGCTTCTGGCTGGTCATTGAACACCACCACGGGCCTTGTCACGTTCACGGCTCCACCGCCAGGTGGCACCGCCATCACCGCAGGTTTCGAATTCGACGTGCCCGTGCGTTTCGATACCGACCAGCTCGACGTCACCCACGATATCGAACGGCTCGGCTCCATCACATCCATTTCCTTAGTCGAGGTCCGTCGATGAAACAGTTTTCAGGAAGCCTTCAAACCCATCTTGATAGCGGCACGACAACGCTGGCCTGGTGCTGGCGTCTTACGCGCAGTGACGGGGTGATATTCGGCTTCACGGATCATGATCTTTCGCTGACGTTCGACGGCACTACGTTTGAACCGGAGTCCGGCTTTACCGCCTCGGAAATCCGCTCCGGCTCCGATCTATCGGTCGACGCGCAGGAGGCCGAAGGGGTGCTGACCTCCAACACCATCACCGAGACCGACATTCTCGACGGTCGCTGGGACAATGCGACAGTGGAAATCTGGCGGGTAAACTGGGCCGACACTGCAAGCCGCGCTCTGCTGCGCCGCGGGGCCATCGGCCAGCTCCGGCGCGGACGGTTGCATTTCGTGGCCGAGATGCGCTCCCTCGCCCATGTACTCGGTCAGACCATCGGGCGTACATTTCAGGCAAGTTGTGATACGGCATTGGGGGATGCGCGCTGCGGCATGGGTCTAGACAATCCGGCTTTCAAGGCAACCGGCACCGTGGTGAGTATTTCCGGTGATCGCGGTTTTACGGTCTCCGGCCTCTCGGGCTTTGCCGAGAGCTGGTTCGCGCTTGGCGCGCTGCAATGGCTGACCGGTGCCAATACGGGGCGCAAGGCCGAAGTGCTGAGCCACGGGATAACCGGCGCGGATGTAATTGTAACTCTGCTTGAGGCACCAGTGCGTACTGTAGAGGTTGGCAATACCTTTGATATTTTCGCTGGATGCAACAAGCGTTTTGAAACTTGCCAGAGCAAATTCGCCAACGCGGTCAATTTCCGCGGCTTTCCACATATCCCCGGACAAGACACCGTCATCCGCTATGCCGCCAAGGGCGATGCCAATGCAGGGGCGGTGTTGTGAATCATTCTCCGGCCGCCTCTGCGCGCATCGTCAAGGCAACGCGACTCTGGATTGGCACGCCCTATCACGATCAGGCCTCGGTCCGCGGCGTCGGTTGTGATTGCCTCGGGCTATTGCGTGGTGTCTGGCGCGACGTCGTGGGTCCGGAACCAATGCTGGTGCCACCATATTCCCGCGACTGGGGCGAAGCAGGACCGGTCGAGGTGTTAGCCGAAGCGGCGCGTGCGGCGATGCTTGAAATCCCCATCACACAAACCCGAACAGGCGACATCATTCTGTTTCGCATGCGCGCTGGAGCGATCGCCAAGCATGTCGGCATTCTCGGCAGCAGGGACGCCTTCATCCATGCTTATGAGCGCACCGGCGTGATTGAAGAACATCTGACCAACGCCTGGCGGCGTCGCATCACCTACGCATTCCGCTTTCCCGAGTGCAAACGCCCACCGCGGAGATAAATCATGGCTTCCATTCTTCTGGCCTCTGCCGGCGCCGCGATCGGCGGCAGCATTGGCGGAGCTATCCTCGGTGTGTCCGCTGTAACCATCGGCGGGGCAATCGGATCGTTTGCCGGCTCGATGATCGACAGCTGGATTGTTTCCTCACTCGCACCCGGTCAACGCATTGAAGGCCAACGGCTCGAAAACCTGCAAATCACCACCTCGACCGAAGGCGCCATCATCCCCCGTGTTTATGGCCGCATGCGCATCGGCGGTAATATCATCTGGGCGACGGATTTCACCGAAACGGTCAACACGACCACGCAAGGAGGCGGCAAAGGCGGTGGGCCAACGATCACCACGACCGCCTATCTTTATTCAGCTTCCTTTGCGGTGGCGCTTTGCGAGGGGCCAATTTCGGGCATCGGACGCATCTGGGCGGACGGTAAGCCGCTCGATCTCTCCGGCGTCACGTGGCGGATATATCCGGGCGATGAAGCCCAGCAACCGGACCCGTTCATTGAAGCGAAAATGGGCACGGGCAATGCACCCGCCTATCGCGGTACGGCCTATGTGATGTTCGAGGCGTTAGCACTGGAACAATTCGGCAATCGCATCCCGCAGCTCTCCTTCGAGGTATTCCGCCCGATCATTGAGCCCGACACCGCCGAAGGAATGCTTCGCGCAATCACCCTCATTCCCGGCACTGGTGAATTCATCTACGCAACCGAGCCGATCTCGCGCGGCACGCACGGCGTGAGCGGAATGGGCGGCAACACGGCCTCCGAAAATGTCCATACCACCAATGCCGTGTCCGACATCGTCGCCTCGCTCGACCAGTTGCAAGCAGCAGCGCCGAACATCGAGAGCGTCTCGCTGGTGGTCAGCTGGTTTGGCACTGACCTGCGGGCTGGCGATTGTCAGATCGTGCCCGGTGTCGAGAACATCACCAAGGTTACGACCCCGAAAAGCTGGGCCGTGAATGGCGTCGCGCGCGCCAATGCCCATGTGATCAGCCTCGATGCCAATGGTCGCACAGCCTATGGAGGCACACCCGCAGACTTTGCCGTCGTGCAGGCGATAAAGGAAATCAAAGCGCGCGGAATGCGGGTTACGTTTTATCCGTTTCTGCTGATGGACATTCCGGAGGGCACCATCCTGCCCGACCCCTACTCCGATAATGCTGCCACCATTGGGCAGCCCTCCTATCCCTGGCGCGGGCGGATTACCTGCTCCCCTGCCGCCAATTACGCGGGCACGGCCGACAAGACCGCCAGCGCCGGGACGCAGATTGCAGCCTTTTTTGGCAATGCTCAGGTGGCGGATTTCAGCGTGTCGGGCGAGAATATCAACTGGGCTGGCCCCGCCAGCGATTGGGGTTATCGGCGGATGATCCTGCATTACGCGCATCTCTGCGCGGCGGCGGGTGGGGTGGATTCCTTCCTGCTTGGCTCGGAACTGCGAGGCCTCACCACCATTCGCAACAACGCCACAGATTATCCGGCGGTAACAGCCCTCAAGCAACTGGCCGGTGAGGTTGCGGGGATTCTGGGTGCCGGAACCGCCATCAGCTACGCCGCCGACTGGTCGGAGTATTTCGGGCATCAGCCGCAGGACGGCTCGGGCGATCTGTTTTATCACCTTGATCCACTCTGGGCTGATCCGGACATCAACTTCATCGGCATCGACAACTACATGCCGCTTTCCGATTGGCGCGACGGGTTTGATCATCTTGATGCTCAGGCTGGCTGGGCCTCGATCCGGGATCTCGATTACCTGCACAGTAATATCGAGGGCGGCGAGAGTTTCGATTGGTTCTACGGCTCCGATGCGGATCGCGTCGCCCAGATGCGCACACCCATCACCGACGGGGCCTATGGCAAACCCTGGGTGTTCCGCCCCAAGGACATCCGGTCGTGGTGGTCAAACCCGCATTTTGATCGCCCGAGCGGTATCGAGGCCGCCAGCCCCACAGACTGGATACCCCAATCAAAACCCGTCCGTTTTACCGAGCTCGGCTGCCCCGCCGTCGATCGCGGCACCAACCAGCCCAACGTTTTTTACGATCCCAAATCGGCCGAAAGCGCACTGCCGCATTTTTCGCGAGGCTGGCAGGACGAAGCCATCCAGCGGCGATACATCGAGGCAATGCTGGGGTATTGGGGTGATCCGTTAAAGAACCCGGTCTCGACAGTTTACGCAGCACAGATGATAAATATGGGAGGGGCCGCAGTTTGGACTTGGGACGCACGACCCTATCCCGACTTTCCAGCCCGCGAGGATGTCTGGACCGATGCCCCGAACTGGCGTCTCGGTCATTGGTTGAACGGACGGCTCGGAGCGGTGGGCCTCGGGGCTCTTGTGCGCGAGCTTTGTCTGCGCGCGGGGTTGCAGGACAATCTGGTTGATGTGAGCGAGCTGTCAGATGTCGTTCCGGGGTTTGTCATTGCAGCATTGGAAAGTCCGCGCGCCTCGATCTCGGGGCTGGCGCGGCATTTCGGGTTTGATGCGGTGGAAAGTGGCGGTGTTATCCGGTTTGTTTCACGCGGGCAGCGGGC
This sequence comes from Rhodobacterales bacterium 52_120_T64, assembly GCA_002162875.1. GTDB lineage: Bacteria > Pseudomonadota > Alphaproteobacteria > Rhodobacterales > Rhodobacteraceae > NORP23. The sequence continues at coordinate 9,984 of MABA01000025.1, forward strand.
AATTTCGATCATTGCACCGGACGACATGGTGGCGGCCGCGGGCGAAGTCATGGAACTCATCCGTGGACAGGAAACCGAATTGCCCCAAGCCCTCAAATGGCAGATGGTGCGCCCGGACGAGGAATATGACACCGCCACCGTCGAAGCGCGCCGCGTTACGGTTGAAGCTTCGCGCGTGGCCTCCGAGAGCTTCCCACTGGCGGTTTCGCTGGAAGAGGCCGATCGTCGTTGTCGTCGCGCCCTGATGGAGGGCTGGTTCGGGCGCGAGACGCTGTCTGCCCAACTGCCGCCTTCCCGCCTGTCACTTGATCCCGGAGACGTTGTCAGTCTCGCCAACGACGGGCGGCTGGTTGATTACCGCATCACCCGCATCAGTGACGCTGGCGCACGCTCCATCGAGGCAATTCGGACCGACGCCGCCATTTACGATCAGCCACCTGGCCAATACCGCTCCGCAAAACTGCCCAACACAATCGTTTATGGACCCGCCAATATTGCGCTGATGGATTTGCCCCAGATGTCTGATGTTGTTCCTGCACACAGGCCCTACGCGGCGGTGTTCGCAAAACCGTGGTATGGAACGGCGGCCGTCTGGCGCAGTGCCACCACCTCGGGGTTTGCGCTACTCGATACCATCGGCCAATCTGCACATATGGGTGTTCTGGCCGCTGACTTGCCAGCGGGGCCGTTCAACCGCTTTGATAATGGCAATGAACTGCAGGTCGATCTTTCATCCGGCACGTTGACCAGCGTCACCGACACGGAGTTGTTCGCAGGCGCCAACGCGCTGGGCATCGAGAGCTCGGCCGGCATCTGGGAAATCATCCAGTTCGGCAACGCCGAGCTGGTTTCCACAGGGCGTTATCGCCTCACACGCCTGCTGCGCGGACAACGGGGAACTGAAGACGCGATAGCCAAACCGGCCCCGTCTAATGCACGAGTTATAGTGCTGGATTCAGCCATCCAGCCACTCTCGACATCTGAAGCCGATCTTGGCTTGCCCTGGAACTGGCGAATCGGTCCGGCTAGTGCCGCACCTTCCGACCCGCTGATGAGCGTAGAGAATTTCACACCAAATGGCCGGGGGTTAAAACCCTTTGCGCCCGCGCGATTGCGGATGCGCCGTGAAGCCAATGGTGATCTGGCTCTGCGCTGGATGCGTTGCGACCGCTCCCTCTCGGCTGACAGCTGGGTGTTGATGGATGTGCCGATGTCGGAGGCCGCCGAGACCTATGATCTGGAAATCTTGTCCGGAGCAACCGTCAAGCGATCCTTGACCGTTGCCAGCCCCGCCGTCACCTACACCGCCGCAATGCAAACAGCAGATTTTGGCGGGCCGGTCACCAACCTCTCGGTCCGTATCTTCCAGATCGGGGCGCTGGGCCGCGGTGTACCGCTCATAAAAACCCTGCCCATCAAGGAAAGCCTATGACCAATACCCCGAACCTCGCCCTGCCCTATCTGGCCGCTGCGCAGGCCCAGAAACATGTCACCGTTAACGAGGCGCTGGGCCTGATCGATGCACTGACGCAATTGGCCGTGAACTCTGTCGGGGAGACGTCTCCGCCTGCCACGCCAGCCGAGGGCGAGCGCTATATCATCGGGGCGGGTGCGATCGATGCCTGGGCTGGTTGGGATGACAGTATCGCGTTATTTTCCGGCGGAGCATGGTTACGCCTGATCCCGCAGCTCGGCTGGAAAACATGGGATGTATCTGCGGGAGAACTGCTGATCTGGTTCGGCAGTGCGTGGGGCGCATATACGCCGAGCCTGCAGAACCTCGCCGGCATCGGCATCGGCACGTCATTTGATGCCACCAACAAACTATCCGTCTCAGCCGCCGCTACCCTCCTTAACCACGCAGGCAACGGCCATCAGCTTAAAATCAACAAGGCCACCGACACCAACACTGCCAGCCTGCTGTTCCAGACCGGTTGGTCGGGGCGCGCAGAGATGGGCACCGCAGGAAACGATGATTTTTCCATCAAGGTCAGTGCCGACGGCAGCAGTTTTCTCGAGGGGATACGCATTAACCAAAACTCTGGAGCGGTCAGTTTTCCGGGTGGCATGGAGCCGGAACGCCATAGCGTCGGCAGCATCACCAAAGCTGGCGGATCGGACTGGTGGGGCGCAGTTGATCCCTTCACCCTGAGCTACAGTTCTTCCTCCCAACAGGCCCTCTCGCAAAACCGGATGTTTTTCATGGCATTCCATGTGGATCGCCCGATCCAGCTGCTCGGAGCATTCGTTTCCCTGAACATAGCCTCGACCACGGCAGGCGCCTTGCTTCGATGCGGGATTTACAAGCTCGGAGCGCCGAACGGGGACCTCTGGGATATCGGCGATCGGGTGGCTGATTTCGGAACATTGCCTGCCGATGTGGCTGATAACAAAGAGTTCAATCTGGGCGCCCCGCAAACTCTAACGAAAGGATGGTATGTAACGGCGATGGGCGTCAGTGGCGCCGGTGCCTACGCACGCTATGCCCGCTGGATGACGCCAGGCCTAACCCGCTTTTATCCTCACGCAAGCGGTACAAGCGCTTATCCCCAGACCGTCGCCCCACAGGTCTATCTTTATGCAAGCTCGAGCAATGCCGAAATCACCGGAGGGCTGCCCACGACCTGGACCAGTAATCCCGTCACCACCATGACCTCGACCAACAACTGGGTCTACCAGATGGTCTTCCCGAAATGGCGTGAAGTCTGAGCCAGTCCAAAACAAAAGGAGCCCCCATGACCCCGCCCAAACTTGAAGCGGGCTTTGTTCGTATGCCCGAGGACGAGTTCGAAGCCATGCTGGCCCGTGCTGCCGAGCAAGGCGCGCGCCGCGCCCTCGCCAACGTCGGACTCGATGGTCCCGAAGCCGCTATCGACATTCACGACCTGCGCACATTGCTCGATAGCCTGCGCATGGCGCGCCGTACCGCCTGGCAGACCATCATCCGCTTGATGACCACCGGCCTGCTTCTTGCCCTGATCGCGGGCATTGCTGTCAGGCTGAAGCTATTCGGCTAATGCCGCCCTAAACCATCCCGACCACGTACCCGCCATCCAGCGGGTTTTTTATTGGAGATTTCTATGACCACACAGTATTTCGCCGACTGGCGCAATGTCCCCGAAACCCTTTGGCGTTGGGCGAACTTTTCACCACAAGAGATATCCTGTCGCGGTGACGGGACGATCCGCGTCGATGAGGTGGCCCTCGATAAATTGCAAGCGCTGCGAGAAAAACTCGGCGTGCCGCTGATCGTGCATTCGGCCTATCGCAGCCCGGAGTATAACCGGAAGGTCGGTGGCGCCGAGCACTCCATGCACCTGCAGGGGGCTGCCTTTGATATTTCTATGGCCAACCATGATCCCGATGTCTTTGAAGCGGCGGCGCGTACCGTTGGCTTTACCGGCTTTGGATATTATCCACGGCAGAATTTCATGCACATCGACATCGGTCGTGCCCGCCAGTGGGGTGATCCGTTTCCGCCCCGCGCCACCCGCAGTGGTCGCACCACCCGGTTTGCACCGGAACCTCCGCGCCTTCGTGAAAGCCTGACCGATAGTCGCACCATGAAAGGAAGTGGCGCAGCTGGCGTTGCAACTATGGGAGCGGCAGGTGTCGAGGTGCTGCAAGACGCTCTGACTGATACGCAGTCTACAATTCAGCCGCTGATCCCCTACCTTGATACCCTGCACTGGGTGTTGATTGCCGTAGCGATGATCGGTGTCGGGGTTACCGTCTATTCCCGTTGGGATGATTGGCGGAAAGGGCGGCACTGATGGGCGCGCTATTCACATGGATCACCGGCAGTCGATTTGCATTGGCCGTCGGGAAATGGGCGGCTATCGCCCTCGCAATATCTCTGTTCCTCCTGTCCCTGCGCCGCTCTGGCGAGAGAGCCGGACGGCTGGCAGAACGTCTTGAAAATCAGGAGAAGGTAAATGAGATTCAACGCAAAATGCTTGAAGCCACGGCTCGCCGCCTTCGCAATCGTGACGAGCTTGCCAAGCGCCTGCTCGACGGTCAGTTCTGAGCCTGTTGTCGGAGTATGCCCGCCAGTAGTGGAATATAGCCGGGCAGAACAAGCGCTCGTGGCAATTGAAATTGAAAGCTTGCCAGAGAATACCGTAATTGTCGATTGGTTGGCTGACTACAGTCTGCTCAAAAAGCAGGTCAGCACCTGCGGTTCGTGACACTTTGAAAAATCAGGCGTTTCTCTCCCATCGAGACTCTATTTGAACCGTCAATTAAGGCGGAGTGCGGACTTTCGCTGCAGGTGCGAACATATAAGCCGATTTCAACAAAGCGGACATTCGCATCGTTTGGGCGAATGGTAAGTCAGCCAATAGCGGCTAACCATTGAGGAGTGGAACATGAGACAGACAACTGGAACACGCAAAAGCTAACGATCAGGCAACAAGGCCGCGAGGGCGCAAAAGCCGAGCATAAACTTAATGCCGAGGAAGGGGCGGTTCGGGTCATCGTGAGGATCTATGGCTACGCCTGTCGCGGTATATTTTGACTTCAGCAGTTAGGCACATTTACGGCCAATCCACCAAGTGCCGTTTCCTTATACTTCTCGCTCATATCCTTGCCGGTCTGTCGCATCGTTTCAATAGCAGCGTCCAGTGGGACAAGATGTGTGCCGTCACCTCGTTTAGCAAGGGATGCAGCTGACACGGCGGTGCTGTCAGACAATTGCGAACTAGTCTCAGTTTCCTGTAAGTCGCCGGAACCTATGCGGAACAAAGCTGCCGCCACTCGGAGAGTGCGGCGCAGCGGTTGAGTTTGAAATTTTCTCGTGAATAAAGATGACGTTCTTGGTTGAAATGATTGTGGATAGAAGAGTGAATTGAGACAAACTTTTGCAAACTCCGCATGCGCCGGAACCGTAACATGGCACGTTCTCGTCGTCGAAACGGGAGGTGCGAATTCTCTGCCCGGTTATTCTTCCAGCGGCCCACTGTTTGCCTTTCTGCATTACCGATCACCTTCATCGCTGCTCCGTATGAGCGCAATCTATCTGTCACAATTACCGCAGGAGAACCGTATCGTTTCATCAATTTTCTGAGGAATTTCAATGCCGCTTTGCGATCTCGCCACTTTGTAACATAGGTTTCTAGAACTTCACGCTCATGGTCGACATCCCGCCAGAGGTAGTGGATTTCGCCGTTGATCTTCACGAAGACTTCGTCCAAATGCCACTGCCAATTTGAGTAAGAACGCATCCGATTAATCCGTTTCCGCCGGATCTCAGATGCGAACATAGGACCAAATCTATTCCACCAGAACCGTACGGTTTCGTGACTGATTTCGACACCACGCTCGTGGAGCAAATCCTCCACATTCCGGAGTGATAGTGGGAAGCGAACATACAACATCACAGCGAGACGAATGATCTCGGGCGACGTTTTGAAGTAACGAAATGGGTTTGGTTTGATCATCTGTCGAGGCTAGGTGAACCACCTGCCCTCTTCAACTAAGTTTAATCTGACAGTGCCTCTCAATTCATTCGTTTCGGGAGGTATTCAATTGGGCTATGACGAAGCCGCGCAGTTTCTTCGCGAAATAGCGATCGATGCGAACGAACTGCAAAACCCTGCTGCTCTAATTGAAAAGCGAGCGCAAAAGAATGCTCGTAAGCCCCGCTAACAATTTTGTCTGGCGATGTTCACCTAGCTTGCCAAGGACAAATTGATAAGTCCTTTGATGGCGTAAAAACGATGACAATTGATCAGCTCACCGCTTCAGGAATAGTTCACCCCGCACCAGCAAGCCTTATGGGGTGTGTGCTCGACCTTCTCAGTAACAATCCTGAACAAATTGACCAAGAAATTGTTGCAACAATGAACGAATTTATCGCGATACGAAAGAAATATCTCCTAGAACGAAATTATCTTTCTCTTGAGCCGGATGATCGAGGCCGAGTTTGGGAAAATTGGAATGTAGAAGGATTTGAAAGTGTTCTTACCAAAGTAATCCATCCGTTATCAAAGGAGTAGGTGGGCTTAACAAGAGTGCTCATCATCTTCTATCTTAGAGTCACATGCCGTGTACCTTTATAAATGTGTATCTTGCTTTTGCCTTGGCGATCCGCTCTTCTATCGACACCCTGTGTTCAAGAGAAAGCTTTCGGGCGGCAATCAATTGTCATTATGGACATCCTGCCGATTGGTTTTTCAACAAACATATCGCAGTATTCAGTCAAATACGGAATAGACAGAAAACTTTGCGACAGAACCAAGTCGCGCCCAGTTGCCACTGGTTTGTTGAGCGGACTTCAGTTTCCCAGTCTTTGGAAATTCGTGGCTGCCGATCGCCAAGCTGCGCTCGACTGCCAACTGCGTTATTCTTGATTTAAGGCCGCGCTGCAAGTAAGCGAGACATTTCAATCATTCGAGCTGAGAAGCCCCACTCGTTGTCGTACCACCCGAACAGGCGGATCTGTGTATCTCCCACAATGACGGTCTCAGGAAGCGCAAGAATCAGCGACTCTGGTCGCGCTCTCAGATCTCGAGATACGCAAGGGTCCACAACCTGCCCGATGACAGGTAAGTTCTCTGCCGATGCCTTAAGAATATCTGTCGATGACATGCCAACCGAATTTACCAGCTGCAGCGTAGCGTCAATTGCTGATACGCTTAGGCTAGGAACCCTCACTGATGAGATACTTGTTCGAGATCCTACATCCGGCAAGATCTTCTGAAGTTCTTTTGCAGCGCTTGTTGTTGTGGGAACAATGGATTCTGCTGCCGCTCGACTACGCGCCGCGTCGCAGCGCGGCGCATCGACCAACGGTTGACTGTTTGTATAACAGTGGATTGTGGTGATATGGGCGCGCTCAACTCCAAGACATTTGTCTATGTAATTGAGCAATGGCGCGATAGCATTGGTGGTGCAAGATGAATTGGAAACGATTTTTGCGTCTTGGATTGCACCTTCATTGGCGCCGATAACCGCCGTAACATCAGCGTGATCCGATGGACCCGATATCACAACTGCACGAGCGCCAGCGGCCAGACCCTGCTCAGCAACCTTACGAGAGCGCACATTTCCAGTGCACTCCAATACAACATCGACATCTGATAGGTCGAGGGCGGTAAATTCTGCTGAATTAAAAAACGGTATTTTTTTTGTATTGACTACCAGATTTGACCCATCGGTCGATACGCTGTCAGACAGCGGCCCAAAGGCGCTATCGTACTTAAAAAGATAGGCAAGGGTCTCTATTGAGGCGATGTCGTTGATACAAACTACAGTGATATCGCCATTGTGTTTCAGACTAAGAATTTGACGCAAAATTGTACGCCCAATTCGGCCAAAGCCATTAATTGCGATCCGTATTGTCATTCTTCAAAACCTAAAACGGGCGGAAAATTTAGTGCGCGCGTAGCTTGTGGATTCGAACGCGTTTCCATTGGGTGGTCGCTTGCGCGGATAGAGATTCAATGCTGAAAATCCCTCTAACTTTTTCGAGCGAATAGAGTTTCCGTCAGTTTCTTCCAGCTTTGGTTCGGGAAGGTTATTCGGCCCATAACCGCCAGCTTTTAAGTCGAGCGTCAGCTCCGCATGATCAAATTCGCCTTTATAACCGTATAAGGCATCCTCTTGGTCGATGACTTCGTGCACAACCGGAAAATTATAGAATTCAACTGCAGCTATGGCGGCAAAAACTTTTTCCACCGCACCAAAAGACGCTTCGCGGGTCAACAAATCGGCGGTTTCGCGCTCAGGTACCATTAGCATTTTTCCTACCTTCAATAGGCCTTGCCACGGGCGGATACTGGCCAAAGTGTTTCAACTTTGCCGTTGCGCAGGCCGACATACCAATCATGTACGTTGCAGGTTGGATCGCAGTGGCCGGGTACCAATTTCAGCTTGTCATTGACTTTAAGCACACCGTCTGGATCGCCAACCACGCCATGTTCATCAGAACATTTCAGATATTCGACATCGTCGCGACCAAAAACAGTTGGCAGACCGGAATCGACTGATTGTGCCTTTAGGCCCGCGTCCACGATCGCTTTGTCAGACTTTGAATGGCTCATTACCGTTGTCAGGATGAACAGTGCGTTTTCCCATTCTCCGTCGTCGATGCGCTTACCTTTTTTGTCCAGAATGCGTCCATAATCCGCATCCATGAATGCATACGAGCCGCACTGCAATTCGTTATATACCTCTGACGTGCTCTCAAAATAGTAAGAGCCGGTGCCACCACCGCCAACAATGTCACATTCCAGACCTTGAGATTTGAGCGCCCGAACCGCGTCACCAACTTGGGCAATCGCTGCGTCTAGCTTGACCTTGCGATCCTCGTATAGGTCAAGATGCTGCATTGCACCCTGATAGGCTTGAATTCCTGCAAATTTCAAGCCGGGAGCTGCGTCGATCAATTTGGCAATATTCACAACATCCTGAGACGAACTGACACCGCACCGCCCCGCGCCACAGTCGATTTCAACCAAGGCTTCGAGTTGAGTACCATGTTTTGCGGCTGCATCCGAAAGGTTTCTAACGTTTTCAGGGTCGTCCACACAAACCAGAATACGAGCGCCAAGCTTGGGCATGCGCGCCAAACGGTCGATCTTTGCTGGCTCGGTAACTTGATTGGAGACCATCACGTCTTTAATGCCACCGCGGGCAAATACTTCTGCTTCGGAAACTTTTTGACAGCACACGCCAATCGCAGCACCCATATCTTGTTGCAGTTTCAGCACGTCAACAGACTTGTGCATCTTACCGTGGGCGCGGTGCCGCATGCCATTTGCAGCGGCATAGTCACCCATCTTTTTTACGTTCCGCTCCAGCGCGTCCAAATCAAGAATGAGGCAGGGCGTTTGAATGTCCGCTTCATCCATTCCGGGCTTGGCTGGAATGTCGTAGCCAACGTCGAAGTTGTCGAGGTTTACATGTGTGTTCATAGTTTAAGCTCCCTTAAATTCAACCAAGGCAGGAGGTCGAGATCGACATTCCCACAAGTGATGATGACGCCAACTCGCTTGCCCGCAAACCGGTCTCTATTTTTCAAAATGGTGGCAAGTGGCACGGCGCTGCTGGCTTCCATTACAATTTTCATACGTTTCCATTTCAGTTTCATAGCATCAACGATTTCATCCTCGGATCCCGTCAAGATGTCGGTCACATAGCTTGTCAAAAAATGCCACGTGAGGTTTTTAAGCGGAACTTTTTACCCGTCGGCGACGGTACTTGGCGGATCATTGTAGGGATGCACAAAGTTGTCGCCCGTTCGTGCCTGCACTTCGGCAAACACGGCTTCACGCAAGGTTGTTGAAGTTTCACATTCAGCGATCACACCGCCATAGCCTCCCACAGCGTCTTTCTTGGCTTGTGGCGCTGTGTGTGGTAATCACCACATTACACGGAATGCCACGGCGCCCCGCTGCATAGGAGAGCGACAACGCATGATTGCCAGAGGACTGTTTGCAAACACCATTTGTTGCCTCTTGATCGGTCAACCCAAACACCGTATTTGAAGCGCCGCGAACTTTGAACGCCCCGGCTTTTTGGAAGTTCTCACATTTGAAGAACAGCTGTGCGCCGGTGAGTTCGTTGAGGAAAGACGATGTGAGCACCAACGTATGTTGGTTGTAGGGTTTAATCCGGTCATGTGCGGTGGTCATGTCTTCAAATGTTGGGATGATCATGTAACCACCTCGCTTGTAACCAATTCAGAAACAATTTCAGCTGTAGCGGCCGATAGCGTCCAGCCCAGATGGCCATGTCCAGTATTGTAGAAAACGCCGGGCCGATTTCCGGCGCCAACCTTAGGAAGCATGTTCGGCATCATCGGGCGCAGCCCTGCCCAGGAAATGAAGCTTTCCGTGCTCATTCCGGGAAAATGGCGGTGACACCATTTCAACATGGGTTCAATGCGTTTCCAGACGATATCCTTGCTGTAGCCGTTGAATTCAGCGGTTCCAGCCACGCGAAAACGAGTTGGACCAAGTCTGCTTGTTACGAGTTTCGCATTGTCATCCAGAAGGCTGGTTCTGGGGGCAGCGTTCTGATTGTCTTCGTCTTCCAGGTTGACCGTGATCGAATATCCCTTAACCGGGTAAATATTGATTCTGTCACCTAACATCGTCGCAAGATTGCGCGAATGTACACCTGCACAGACAACGACGCTGTCGAAGACTTCTTTGGCCAAGCCGGGCGAAGAGCTGCCGCGATTGTCGTCAAAACGGCTAAAAATTTCGATCTTGCCGTTTGCAGTTCTCAGCTTCTCAACGCTGGTTGACATCCGCATTTCGACGCCGCACCTTTTACACGCGCTTGCCAGACCGCTGGAGAATTTGTGGATGTCACCGGTGAAGTCACTCTTGGTGAAGAATCCACCATAAATATCACCTTTGAGGTTGGGTTCGATCTTACGAATTTCCTCTGGCGTGACAGGCTGGCGCTCCAACCCACCCTTCTTCAGAAGTGCGCTCACTTTTTCCGCAACTGCGAATTGTTTTTTGGTTTCGTAGAAGTGAAGGATACCTGTCTCTTCACGATCAAAACGCACGTCTTCTTCTTTGGCCATACTCACCAAGTGCTCGCGGGCATCGAGCGCCCATTTAACTGTTTGGACCGTATTCTTCTCATAGTTGGGAATTGCGGCTACAAACTCTGCCAGCCACGAATACTTGTGCCAAGATGGCTTGGGGTTCATCAAAAGCGGTGCACCCGCTGAAAACATCCACCCCACACCTTTCACTACTGTAGAAGCACTATTCCAAACCTCTGCATTTGAAGCCGAAAGCTGACCGCCATTCGCGTAACTCGTCTCCATTGCAGGATAGCTGTTGGATTCGAAAATTGTGACATCAGCACCTTTTTTTGCAAGCCGGTACGCGGTTGTCACCCCGGTGATTCCAGCCCCAATGACCGCAACTTTTTTTACTGTAGACACGGTAACCTCCTTTTACTTTCTGGTGGTTAAGTCGCCCCCTCTGTCATTGGCCTGAGAGTTTCCGGGGCGGTTGTTCCTTCGGCGCTGTCATTTAACTCAGCTCGCCCGTCGAGATTTTGTTAGGCTAAGGAAGTTGCACAGTCAACTCGCTGAAACTCGACTTGGCTGTGCTCGGGTTCCCAGCGTTAGTGATCAAGTACGACAACGTCATTAAGCTCCCAATAACTCCACACATCGTCGCCAACCTGAAACTTCTCATGGAAGCCACGTGTTTCGTTTTGCAAATATGCGACAATTTCATGTCCATCAACATCAACGTACACATGGTTTTCACCGCCACAGTACATGATATTTTTCACTTTTCCTCGCATCTTAATAACGTCGCCCTCAGGTTCGCGACGGCGAACCTCAATTTTTTCAGGTCTGATGCCGACGACCAAATCAGGACTGTCGGTGACGATCTCGCGGCACTGAAATTCGCCGAAATGTGGAATCTCAATTTTACTACCTGCGTTAGTGTCGCCTCTGTGTTTACCTGGAAACGTTGTCATCTTGCCTATAAAATCTGCAACGAATTTAGATTTCGGGTGTTCGTAAAGCTCTGACGGTGTTGCAATTTGGCGAACAACACCACCCTCGATAACGGCAACCCGGTCCGACATAGAAAGTGCTTCTTGTTGATCATGTGTCACAACCACAAATGTGATACCAACCTCATGTTGAAGGGTTACAAGTTCAACTTGCATCTCTTCGCGTAGTTTTGCGTCTAGGGCTGACATCGGCTCGTCAAGCAGAAGCACTTTGGGCCGCTTGATCAGTGCACGTGCCAAAGCAACCCGTTGTCGCTGCCCTCCCGATAGTTGGTTTGGACGGCGGTCAGAAAACTGGGACATCCGCACCATCTCCAGACCGTCTTTAACGCGCTTTTCGATTTCTGATTTGCCCAGCTTGTCGATTTGCAAGCCATAGGCGAGGTTTTCAGCAACCGTCATGTGCGGAAATACTGCGTAACTCTGGAACACCATGTTAACGGGACGCTTGTTTGGCGGTACGCCATGCATGTCCTGCCCACAGATTTCGATTGTGCCCTCTGTCAAGGTTTCAAACCCTGCGATCATCCGCATAAGGGTTGTCTTTCCACATCCCGACGGTCCCAGCAGGGTAAAGAACTCACCTTCTTTGATATCAAATTTGGCGTGGTCGACAGCTAGAACATTCCTACCGTAGCGCTTGCTAACGCCATCTATTTTGATTGCGATGGATTGCGTCATAATTCTGAGTCCTTTTCGGAAGTTTTTGCATGCAGTACTAACCCTACGGCGATGACAATGGAGGTGAGAACGATTAGCATCGTGGATGCCGCGTTTATCTCAGGGGTCACACTGAATTTAATCATGGAGTAGACTTGAATCGGGAACGTTGTAGAACCTGGCCCACCAGTAAAGAAGGTAATCACGAAGTCGTCGAGCGATACTGTGAAAGCTAGAAGTGCGCCGGCTATGATACCTGGTGCTAACTGTGGAAGCGTGATGCGCCAGAATGTCATTATACGGCTCGCCCCAAGATCGTAAGACGCCTCTTCCATTGCAGGGTCAATTGTCGCTGCGCGGGCTCGGACGACTATAGCAACAAACGGAATGCAAAATGCGATATGGCTTGCGGTGATGGTGAACAATCCCAACGGAATCTTTACCAGAGCAAAGAAAGCCAGCAGTGACACCCCCATACAGACCTCGGGAATCATAATGGGCATGTGTGCCCAGGCATCGACCGGCCCCTTGCCTGGAAAGCGAAAGCGCTGCAAAGCTAGTCCAAGCATTGTTCCCAAAATAGTTGCAAAGAAAGTTGCCAACAGCGCCACCTGAAGTGAATTGGTCAAAGCTTCCATAAGCTGGTCATTCTTTAGTGTCTTCTCATAATACTTGAACGTAAACCCGCGCCATACGATATTACGTTTACTATCGTTGAAACTGAAAGCGATCAGTACGAGCAACGGTAGATAGAGGAACAACAAATTTACGAAAATGACCAGTTTAATTACTGAACGCTTGGTATACGCTAAAGGCTCAATCACTTTAGATTTGCCGATCCGCTTGGATGAAAAAGTTCTCATAATGTCCGGACTCCTATCGCTTAGCATCGCGCTGCTCGAGACGGGCCGCATAGATCGACCTCAGCCAGAGCAGGATGAAAGTTGCATATAGAATTACGAATGACAGTGCGGCGCCAAAGGGCCAATCTCGTGCCGCTCCGAATTGGCGTGCAATCTGGTTGCCTATCATCAAGCTGTTTGTGCCACCAAGTACATCTGCAACAATAAAATTGCCAAGCGTGAGAACGAATACCAGCATTGCCCCGGAGACAATTCCCGTCATGCAAAGCGGCATCATCACACGGAAGATAGTTCTCATCTGGCTGGAGCCAAGATCAAGGCTTGCCTCAAGAAAAGACTTATCTAGTTTTTCCATTGTAGCATAGATCGGCAAGATCATGAATGGAATGTGTACGTAGACCAGACCAATGACGACGGCTTTGTCGTTGTATAAGATTTCCCATGGGACAAATTTGGGTATTTCTTCGACACCATAGCCAATGAGACTGTACCATGTGTCGTGAATCCACTTCAATCCACCATTCAGAATGCCACGTGGTCTAAGGATGGCGATCCAAGCATAAGTTCGGATCAACAAATTGGTCCAGAAAGGCAGAATCACCAACATCAGAAGACGAAGTTTCCATTTTCCTGGTGCAAATGAGATCGCCATGGCCATAGGAAAACCGAAGGCAAAGCACAGCGCCGTAACAATTATTGTGATCCACACAGTTTTCCATAAGATCGCCATATGAACTAGTTCGAAGGCGCGAACATAGTTTACTAGGGTGAAACCAAGATTGGTTTCACCCAGCGGGCCACGGTTGCCAAAGGAATAAACCCAGACAACGACGAGTGGTAGCGTAAAGAACGTCACCAGCCAGAACGCTGGCGGCAGCATCAAGATGCTGAATTCATTCTTTTCATCTCGCCAATTTTGCATATCGAAACCCTTGATTTTTTGAGATTTAGGAAGAGCGAATCACGGTCCACGCATCGTCATAGAGACGGTTTGCGTGACCCACGTCGATAATTGGTTCGGTTTTTCCCCAAACCTCGGCAGGCGGATAGACTACCGGACTGTTCACGTCATCTGGATTGATGAACTCTTTCGCTGCTGCATTCGCAGTACCGTAGCGAATTGTGTTCTGGATCTCAGCCTGTACACGCGGATCCCAGACGTGGTTGATCCACTTCATTGCGTTTTCAGGATGTGGCGCGCCAGTCGGAACCGCCCAATGGTCGCCCCATGCTAAGCCACCCTCTTTTGGAACTGCGAAGTCTAGATCGTCATCTTCCAGCATCACTTGCAGAATATCACCGCTCCATTCAAGCGCAGCATGCACGGTACCGGCTGCCAGTAGATCCTGACCGGAGTCTGGCGCGAAGGTTAGTATGCCTTCATTCGCGGCGATTAGAAGATCGCGAGCCTCGTGAATTTCTTTTTCCTCGACAGTGTTAACCGAATACCCAAGGAACTGAAGTGCGATGCCCATCGTCAGGCGCGATCCGTCATACAGCGACTTCTTGCCACTAAGTATCGCATTGTCGAAGTAGATGCCCCAGCTCGAAGCGTCTTCACGGCTAATTTCGGATTTCCGGAAACCTGTGCCGATCGTGCTGATCGCATGTGGCAGAGAATAAATTCGGCCAGGATCGAAAACCGGATTCCTAAATCCTTCTTCTAGGTGGTCCCCATTCGGGATCAAATCATAATTTAGTGGCAGCAGAAGGTCCTGCTTGCGCAGCAGATCGACAGCATAGTCCGATGCCACAACGACGTCATATCCAGGGTTGCCTGCGCTAAGCTTGCCGATGAGCTCCTCATTTGATGCGAAGAGATCATAGCGCACACGGGTGCCTGTGGTCTCTTCAAATGTTTCGATCGTCGTTTCGCCGATATAGGTGGGCCAGTTGTAGACATTGACAATGTCTTCCTGTGCCCACGCCGGTTTTGAACCGACGCTTACGCTTACACCGACCGCTGCTGTCCCCTGTAGGAAAGTGCGGCGAGATACTCCATGGTTTGGTTTGTTTAGCATTACAATCTCCCTTGATGTGTTGCTTGAGGTAATGTTTTTGTAGGTATATAAAAAGCAACTAATTGTACTACTGTCAACCTAAAAAACATATTTTTGAAAAATTCACGGAAAATCGCCTAACGAAGTTACCTCGAATTTTTCACGCCAGCCCAATGAACGGTTTTTCATGGTGCATGAGGAATGTGCCAGTTTTGACCGGAAAGGTATGAAGGATGGCTTGTGATCGAAGCAGAGCAAGACCCCTCCGTGCGATATCCGTTGAAGTACCAATCAATGAGGCTGATCGCGCTTAAGAAATTGCCCGTTCGGCCGGTTTGGATAAAGGATAATTCTGATGGCTGATTTATTGCGCAAACCCACAGAAACCATAGGTAAAGTGCACAATGTAACTGCGGAAAGTGCCGGATGGGGCTATGTAGGCGTCGGCCTTTTCCGCCTAAAGGCGGGTATCATGTACGCGACCTCGATACCGGCTAGGGTGGCCAAACACGCCCTGCTTGGCATGACCAAGTCACTTGGTTTTGAATATGCGAGCAAAGGGATCAGGGTAAAAGCTCTGGCTCCCGGGTATCCTAGTTTGTTTAGCGCATGAAACTCCGATTTGATGTTCGGCGCAATCGATAATCAAATCTTTGCTACAAAGCCCTTTTTCAAGCCTATGGAAGAAAAAAGAACTATGGCAATGGGTTTTTAAGTACGTGCAGAGGAACTAGAGCATTTTTTTAGCACTGGGTTTCTGTTTCTATTGTCGATTCAATTTTGGCCTGCCGAGCGGCTACTAAAATCAGGGCCTGCATCTTTTGCTCGTTGCAGGTGCTCCCTCATTACAATCGCCGCCTCTTCGCGATTACCGACTTCTAACAGGTTCAGAATTTCGATATGTTCTTTGCAAGATTCTGTCAGCCTCCCTGCGTCGATTAAAGTTTGATTTTCCATCAGTCGTCTCAAACGGTTCTGATGCGCGATAGCTTGAACTACAAATCGATTTTTGGAACATCGTGCAATAAATTCGTGGAAATCTTCGTCCAGTCGAATGATCTCGGCCAAATCAAATTTTATCTGACTATTTAGCACTTGTTCGTGGCGTTTGAGCAGCATTTTTGCCTTCGAAAGTTCAAACTTGAACGCCGGATTCAGGATCGAGGCAGGTTCAGTTATCATCCGGAAATCATAGCTTTCATCATGCGCCGATGCAGTGTCCAAAGTAGGTTCGAACCGCCAACCGTAGCCTGGCATTCGCGACACAAACCCCTCTTCGGCGAGCGAGCCGAGGATGCGCGAGGCAGTCATTTTACCAAGATCATACTTATTTCGAAATTCGCTCTCAGAAAATTCCTCTGGCGCTCCACCAAAAAACCAATCCTTAGCAATCTGTTCCTTAATCTTAGTTTCGTCCTCTTTAGGCAACAGTTCTATGAGCTTCAGTGCTTTCTGCACGTCCACTTTGACAAAGAAACCTCTGTTTGCTTTCTTCTCCAGCGCCCCAATTGCCTCGAGATAAGTCAGAGTTGCGCGGATTGGCGTTCTGGATACGCTAAATCGCTTGGAAAGTTCGACCTCTCGCAAGTGGCTGCCCGATTGAATCTCACCATCTGCTACGAGTTTCAACAATTTATGTGCTAGGCGAACCTGCAGATCACTTTTTGAATTCATCGCTTCCTCAATTGCATTTTCCATAGGGTATAACACAATCTCTGACCACTTAAAACCCAATTATTATTGTGGTGGTTTAAACGGAGTTTCCTGATCGAATCTTTTCAAGACATTCTCGGTAATCTTAGATATTTCATTGTCATACCCGTTCCACGCCATCGCTCCTGCCCAAGCAATGGACCCGGTTGAGAAAACCGCACCACCACCAATTGTTTCAAAAAAGGTGAGGTCTGCGCGGATAATATCGGCTTGTGTACCGCTCCAATCAGGCGTGGGATCCAGTATGTCTTCGGGCGTCATCAAATAGATATCGGTGTGACGTTCAGATGACGCCAATACAAGCGCATGTTCGGGTGTTCCTTGCGCGACATCTGCGCGGTCAACCTCTAGGCCCGCAGCGCCGCCACCTGCCAAACCAAATTCTCCGATTTTTGGTCCTTCGACTCCCTCAAATATGAAAGCTGCGCGAGGATCGGACGCATCCGGCCCGAGCACATAAGGTTCAGAAATATCAAACCCCTGTGAGGTCATGCCAACACCGCACAGGTGGTTCGGCGGGTGGTCGTTGCGCCGCCACAGCCCACCATATTCGCCGGTGAACCCGTGATAAAACTGTCCATGACCCGGTTCCCACGGGCGAATACCAGCTTCGGAGCGGCGACATTCCATAATTCCCGGCATATCTTCATTAAAGCTGACCACCCAATAGAAACCATTCCCACCCAAATACATCAGGCGGCCGCCTCTATCTGTGAAGCCCTGCAGGGCTTCTACCATATTGCGGGTGTAATATTCTGGATGCGTTCCGGTTAGGATAACATTGTAGCGTTGCAACAATCGCAACCCGTCTTCATGCATATCTTCGTCAGTAACGACATCGTAATCTTGTTCGATGGCGTCAAGCCAACCCAAAATATGTGTATCTGCATTAAACTGCCAAATGTTGGAGCCGAACCCACCAAGGAATGATTTTACTTTAGGTTGCATGTCGACAATTGGCCGAAGCCTTGAAGAGTGAAACACGCCTTGTTCATCGTCATGTGTCTCATAGACCGAAAAGCCGATGCCAGGGTTTTCCTGAAGAAACATGTGATGGCGGTCCAGTTCAACCGCGCGTCCCATGCCAATTTCGGTACCGGGCACATCCATCGCAAGTCGATGGTTGGCATAGGCCATATAGCTACAAGTCGGGAACAGGAATGCCACGGTATTGCCCGATGGTTTACCCCGAGGTGGCCGGACAGCAAAAACACAGTAATACGCGTCATCTTCATTGCCATCGGGCACGAGGCGCACAGAATAAACACCGCTTTTCAGCTTGTCTGGAATTGTCACAGAAAAATCCATATCCCAACCAGCGTCATACATGTCGGTTGAGTGAAAATGAATCGCTGTGTAAAGATCAGGTCGCAGCTTCCAATCCAGCTCCTGCCCTTTCCAAAGCCAGCCGGTCATCGCGCGGGTCGGCGCGTTATGAATGCGGCCGTGCAATTGATAAGGCGAAATATCGCGGATCACCTGAGTCATCATTTTGCGCGAAAAATCCCATGCACCCAATAAAGAACGCTGGCGGCGTAACAATGAAAAATCTGCGAGCAAATTGCGTAGGACATCAGGAGCGATGGTGCGGTCGAACACAGCGGGACGATCAATTTTTCCGTCCAAATAATCGACCATTTCCCCGTCTGTGCCTCGAGTTGCTGCAATCAAACATTCGGTTGCCATGCAAGGCTGTAAATCAGTTTCGAGCGATACGATTTCAGGGCGCGGTGGTTCGCTTGCAGCATCGCGATCTTGCGCAATGGAAAGTGTTAGTTGACGCGCGGCGCTGTCATAGCTCAACGAAACAATATGCCAATGTTCGTTTGAGAGGCGCAGCGTACTGACCAGCATCTGATCGCTGAAATTACCCGTCAAATGATCGTTTTCATCAATACCAATCTCGGCGAAACCAGGCAATGCAATGATGCTCCGTCGTCGGCCGTCTAGCAGTGATGGTTTGACCACGGCGGCCAGCGTGAAGTCTTTGATGCCTGCAAACGTTTTATGGGCAGGAATGACAACACATGACCCCGGGCGAAAGGGTTTTGCTATCGCTTTTCGCTCACCGCCCAAATCAATTTCGATTTTCCTGTCTTGGTATCCCGGTCCATCTGGGTTAGTGTCTCCTTGAATAATCTGGCGAAAGTCGGCCTGATAAGACTTTGCGCCGAACGAGCTGACCATGACGTCAACGGTCTCGCCTGGCTCGGCGGTCAATTTATTTGTATATCCTACAATCGGCAGCATGGGTCCAAATTTCCTTACAAAGATTGAGACAGCAGGGTTTCGACATTCTGGCCGGTCAAATCTTTCCACCGGCGCTTAAATATATCGCGTTCGGCTTCCAACAGATCAGTGTAAACTACACCCTCAATCAGTGTAACCTTTGAACCACGTTTTATGGGCAGCTTGGCCAGCCGCCATTTCGAATGGCGCTCTTCGGTAACCAAAATATATTTGAAAGCCCAATCAGCCCCGCGCATCCTGTTCAATACCCGCTGCAAACCGGGGCTATGATAGCCAATGGGCTCCGCCAAAAATTCGCTTGCAAAGAGGAGGTCACTGTCGGAAATCTGGTAACGTGCCACGATAGTCTCCAAATAAAAAAACCGAGGCAAATGAATGCCCCGGCAAGTTGCGGGAGAAGTTAGTTTGTTTTGATACGATCCCAAGCGCGGGTATAAAGCCTAAGTGCTTTTCCAAGATCATCAAAGATCTGCAGCGTTGCACGTACTTCTGCGGTCGGGTTCACGGCTGGGTGGCCTTTTAGCTCTTCTGGCAGCAATTCGATTGCAGCGGTATTCACTGACCCGTTTGTCAGGCGCTCTGTATTCATTGCCGAAATGTCTGGACGCATCATGAATTGCATGAACAATTTTGCGTTGTCAGAGTTTTCCGCAGATGCCAGCAGGCAAATATCTTCTTGATACATCGTCGCGCCCTCTTCAGGAACCACAAAGCCCAAAAGGTCAGGGTTTTGGTTTACGTTCAAAACTGCACCAACGTACCAATGTGACGCGGCCATGTCACCTGACGTAACCAGCGGAATAACATCATAGCGGAAAGCACCGATATTTGGCTTCTGCTCCATGATATAAGCTTCAGCTGCTGCAATCTCATCAGGGTCGCCCGTGTTAACCGAGCTGCCCGTCATAATAAGCCCGACGCCGATTGTTTCACGTAGGTCGTCCAACATGGTCACACGGCCGGGATTTTCGCGCGCATATTCAAAAAACTGCTCCCAAGATGTCAGTTCAGGGATCAGTTCTTTGTTGTAAAAAATGCCAACGGCGCCCCAAGCATAAGGAAGACAATATTCAGCCGTCGGATCTTCGATTGAGCGAATTGCACCAGGATCAATGTTTTCGAAGCCAGGCATCTGATTAACATAAGCTGGTTGTAGCAAGCCAGTTTTCTGCATGATGTCATGCATGTGAACTGACGGCCAAACCAAGTCATACCCAGTAGCGCCTGCTTGAAGGCGGGCGAGCATCTCTTCGTTGGTGGAATACGTGTCGAGTGTGACTTCAACATCAAATTCCGCGCTGAATTTCTCGATAACTTGCGGGTTAATATATTCACCCCAGTTATAGAGGCTCAAATTGCCTTCGGCTGATGCCATTGATGCAGATAGTGCAAGCATCGTTGCAGCACCTGCTAGTTTTGATTTTTGTTGGTTTTTCATCTCTTTCCCTTTTGTTGGTTTTAGTGTGAAGTTCATTTTTTGCGGCTCCTCAAATAGAGACCGATAGCAGCGACGATGAAGGTAAATAGAAGCAAAAGCACTGCCAATGCGTTGATCTGTGGGCGCAACCCTCGACGCATCATAGCTAGGATGAACAATGGCAAGGTTTGTCCACCGACACCTGCGATAAAGTACGTTATGACCACATCGTCCAGCGAGATGATAAATGCCAACAGGAAACCACCAACAACGCCCGGCATGATCTGAGGCAATGTTACGCGTCTGAAAGTGGTGATTGGACCAGCGCCTAGATCGGCTGAAGCCTGTTCAAGACTTGTGTCCATTCCCGCAAGGCGGGCGCTGACGACAACGAAAACATAGCTGGATAAAAAGGTTGTATGCCCGATAATAACCGTCAGCAAGCTTAGCTTAAATCCAGCGCCGACAAAAAAGATCAACAAAGCAATGCCCAGAACAATATCTGGCACGATCATCGGCAGGATCAAAAAGGCTTGATACAACCGTTTTCCAAAGAATTGGAACCGCGCCAAAGCAATGGCCGTGGCAGTTCCGATCACCGTCGAGACAGTACTAGCAGTAAGAGCAACAATGGCGCTGTTTTTTACAACGTCAAATATGCGAGCGGGCGACTCTGTAAAAGCTGCATCGAATGATGACTGGGAATTGGCACCGCCAAAAATCGTCAGATACCAGTCAAAAGTAAAGCCGGTCCAGACGGCCATATTGATAGCGTTGGCATTGAACGAATAGACAAAAATCAACCCAAGCGGCAGATAGAGAAATGTAAGGAAAAGCAGCCCGTAGCCCTTAAAAAGAAAGGACCAGATTTTGCTATCGAGGATCTTGTCAAACATCAGGAAACTCCTCGTGCTTCAGCTTTGGCCTGACGGTTGAGCTGGATGACTACAAGAATTACGACGGAAGCCATAATAAGAAGGGCAAGTGCCGCGCCAAAAGGCCAGTCGCGCGATTGCAGGAACGATCTTTCAATCAGATTGCCTGTCATCTGCACTTTTGATCCCCCAAGGAATGACGGCACAATGAAGTTGCCAAGTGCTGGAATGAAAACAATGATTGAGCCGCCAAGAATTCCAGGCGCGGTTAGCGGCAAGATGACCCGCCGAAATGTTTGCAACGGGTTCGCTCCCAAATCTTGCGATGCGCGAACCAGCGAATAATCAAGTTTTTCGACATTGGCGTAGATCGGTAGAAACATGAAAGGCGTTAGGATATAGACCATGCCGATGATGACCGCGAAATTGTTGAATAACAGATCCAGCGGCTCCATGATTAGACCTGCGGATTGCAAAACGGTATTGAAAAAACCTGTTGGACGCAGCAACAACAACCACGCGTAGATGCGCACAAGTAAATTGGCAAAGAAGGGCAAGGTAATCAAAAACAACGCGAAATTCTTTTTGGCACCTTTCATTCTGCTTACCCAGAAAGCTGCCGGATAACTCAGCAAGAAAGTGCAAATCACGGTCATCAGAGCAATCTGAAGCGAGTTGAGGAAGATTTTCAGGTAGATAGGCTCAAATTCCTCAAAGTCATTGAGCGGCCAACCGATAATCCGGCCGTAATTATAAGGATACCAGTTCCATTCAACCCCGCCATACAAGCCGGGTTCAAGAAAGCTGTAGACCATCATGATGCCCAGCGGGATTAGGAAGAAAACCGATAGCATAATCGAAAATGGCGCCAACAAAAGGACCAGCGTCCGACGTTTTCGTTTCAGGATCGTGTCAGCGCTGCTCATGTCAGTCCTCCACCAATTCAATCAAGTGCGCTGCATTGGGTGAATAATAGAGCTTAACATCGGTGCCCACTTCGATACGTTCACCTTCGTCGCCTCTATTATGGCGGTGATGAACAATTGCGGTGCGGCCCTTGCCGACATTAACATGTAGGTGCATTTCTGAGCCTACAAAAATGCTGGCCTCGACCGTGCCTTCAATGCAACATTCGGAAATTTCATTGCCGTCGGGCGACAGTTTCATATGTTCAGGTCTTAGAATAACTTGAACCTGATCACCCAAATTAAAATGATCCGAAGTAGCGAGAACCTGACGTTCGTTAGCTGTTTCTATCTTGAGGTTTTTGCCATTCTGCTCGACAACTTTGCCAGTAAAAATGTTGCTGGTGCCAACGAAATTTGCCACAAATGCGTTTGCAGGTTCGTCGTAGATTTCTGTTGGAGTCGCCAGTTGCTGAACTTTGCCATTTGCGACAACTGCAATCCGGTCAGACATAGCAAGGGCTTCTTCCTGATCATGCGTAACAAATACAAACGTGATCCCCACTGAATTTTGGAGGTTTTTCAGCTCAATCTGCATATTTTCGCGCATTTTGCGGTCCAGCGCTGAAAGTGGCTCATCCAAAAGCAACACGCGTGGCTTAAGAACCAAAGACCGCGCGAGCGCAACGCGTTGCTGTTGGCCACCCGAAAGCTGGTTAGGTTCTCGTTTGCCGAACCCTTTTAGGCCAACAAGCTCCATCGCTTCTTCAACACGATCGGCACGCTCCTTTTTAGGGACGCGGGCAACATCAAGGCCATAGCCAACATTGTCGGAGATGTTGAGATGGGGAAAAAGTGCATAGTTTTGGAAAACCGTGTTGAACGGGCGGCGGTGTGCGGGTACGCCCTTCAAGCTTTGGTCTTCTAAAGATATATTGCCCGAGTCGATGTCCTCAAAACCCGCGATACATTTCAGCAATGTTGTTTTGCCGCAACCCGATGGCCCAAGCAGCGTCAGAAATTCGTTGTTGCGCACGTTTAGCGAGACATCGTCCAAAGCATGTATAAAACCACCTTCCGGCGTTCGGTAAGCTTTGCGCGCCGATGTGATATTTAAGAAATTCATTTCTGACCTCTCCTCAAAATTTTGCATTGTTTGTTTTTGTAATAATGCAAAATACAGTGTACTTGTAGTACTTGCAAAAACAGTTTGTCAACGATAAATCTCAAGTTCCGCTGACGCAGATCAGCTCGATAACGACGAGGTGCAAGATGAAAAAGAAACGCGCGCGCGAATTAGGTATGTATTTTCAAGGTATTGTGGGGAACTTGAACTGCATTACAGACGTACCTGGCCTGATTGTCGGACAAACAACGCAAAACAATTTTTTAGCAATGAATAAAGACAAAAGCCTACCCCAGGTCAGAACCGGTGTTACAGCTATCCTTCCATTCGGACATGATTCTGACCCAAAAATCGCCCATGCAGGAATGTTCGCCCTTAACGGAAATGGCGAGATGACGGGCACGCATTGGATCAAAGACGCCGGCTATTTCTTTGGGCCTATCTGCCTGACCAACACGCATAGTGTCGGGATCGCCCATCATGCAGCGACAAAATGGATGATTACCCAATACGCGGCTGCTTTTGAGCAAAACCACCTTTGGGCCATGCCCGTTATCGCAGAAACTTATGACGGGGTTTTGAATGACATCAATGGGCAGCATATAACTGAACAAGATGTGCTAAACGCGTTGAACTCGGCCAAAGCTGGCCCGGTTGAAGAAGGCAATTCCGGCGGCGGCACAGGCATGATCTGTTACGAGTTTAAGGGCGGCACCGGCACGTCCTCTCGCGTGATCGAAATTGGCGGCGAGAACTATACGCTCGGCGTTCTTGTACAGGCTAACCATGGTAAGCGCGAATGGTTGACGATACTGGGAGAGCCGGTGGGGAAGTCCATGCGGAACGATCTGTTGTTTGACAAGGAAACCGGCTCCATCATTGTTATCATAGCCACCGATGCTCCTCTGCGTCCTGACCAGCTGGCGCGCTTGGCGAAACGAGGTGCAATCGGGATCAGCAGAACCGGAACCCCTGGGGGCAACGACTCTGGCGACATCTTTTTAGCCTTTAGCACCGGGAATGCTCGGGATGTGCCCAACGTTGATACACCACATCAAAATATGCGACATCTAAATGATGGATGTCTAGACGATCTATATTTGGCCGCGGTTGAGGCCATCGATGAAAGCATTATCAATGCGATGTTGGCTGCCAAAGATACCGACACACTTAGACCTAAAGGAAATGTATGTAGAGCCATCGACCCAGACGCACTGGTTGCGCTGCTGCATAAAGCGGGAAAATGTAAATAAGTGATTTTCCCGCCGCAGCAAGCTTATTCAGGTTGCGCACGCAGATGGTAGGATTTCAAACGCGTTAAATGCGTGTAAGCATGAGAAGAAAGCGAACAGCCACGCCCAGTGTCTTTGACTCCGGTCCAAGCCAACCCGGGATCAAGATAATCACACCGATTGGCAAAGCATGTGCCGGTTTCCAGCCGTTCCGACAATGCTTCCGCCGCCGCTATGTCAGCTGTCCAGATAGACGTTGTTAACCCAAATTCGCTGTCATTCATTAGTTGCACTGCTTGCGCGTCGCTATCAACGGCTATTATACCAATAACGGGCCCAAAACTTTCTTCGGTCATCACCCGCATATCATGGGTAACGTCGACCAACACCTGTGGCGCAAGATAGGCCGTACCGCCCACATCAGCCGGAAATTTGGCCGGGTCTATCAACGCCCTTGCACCAGCGGTAACAGCTTCATTAATCTGCCCACGCACAAAATCCGCAGAAGCAGTTTTGACCACTGGGCCTAGATTGACTTCGACGTTAGTTGGATCGCCCAACCGATAAGCGTTCACAAACTCAACCACCTTGGCAACAAAGGGCTGATATACGTCCCTATGAACATAAATCCGTTCAATTCCGCAACAAGACTGCCCCGAATTGAAAAACGCCCCATCAACCAGACTTTCAGCGGCGAAATCCACGTTGGCATCGGCCCGTACATAGGCCGGATCCTTTCCTCCCAACTCCAGATCAATGCCGGAAAAGTTCACGGCATCGGCCTGCTGCAAAGAACGGCCAACCCCGACCGAGCCGGTGAAAACGATATGATCGTGGTGCCCCTCCGTGATCAGCGTAGTTGTGTCGTCATTTGTTGTAAGAATTAATTGGAAAGCGTCGGCGGGGAGCCCGGCGGCAGCAAAGGCTTCGGAGAATCTTTCGCCACAGACAAGGGTCTGGGCAGAATGCTTTAACACGACCGCATTTCCGGCGGCCAAAGCTGGAAATATGGCGTTTGTTGCGGTCAAATATGGAAAATTCCACGGCGCGATTACGAGAACCGTGCCGACCGCCTCGCGCCGGATGGTGCGCAGCGCAAGCCCGTTTT
Organism: Rhodobacterales bacterium 52_120_T64; assembly: GCA_002162875.1. Classification (GTDB taxonomy): domain Bacteria; phylum Pseudomonadota; class Alphaproteobacteria; order Rhodobacterales; family Rhodobacteraceae; genus NORP23. The sequence goes on from MABA01000025.1 coordinate 35,632, forward strand.
GCGGCAAGGAATCTTGGGCCATCGCTTGGGGTGCGATATCGATCATATGTCGCGCGCGTTCTTCAAGCCCACTGATTTCTCCAGCCCCTTGTGAGACTGGGCGGCCCATTTGCCAAGCCAACTCAGTTGCGATGTCCGATTTAACGGACACGAAATGATCCACTGCCTTATGCAACAACGCACATCGTTCAGCCAATGGCAAATTCGCCCATTTTTTTTGGGCTTTAGCGGCGCTGGCGAAAACCGTGCGCGCATCTCCAAGTGATGTTGCAGAACGTTCTGCATAGACGCTACCGTCCACCGGCGAGATACATTGGATTGTACAAGGGAATGTGTTTGACATTCTAACCTCCTAAAGGTGCAAGTTATTAAAATTGAATGGTGGAAACCGGGTCAGAGTATTTCGAAATAGCGTCTGAGTTCCCAATCCGTGACCGCGCGTCCGAACTCTCGCGCTTCAAAAATTCTTGAAGCTGCGAAATGTTCGACGAAAGCGTCCCCAAAGAGTTCTTTCGCGGCTTCGGACTCGCCGAACAGAATGCCTGCGCTTTCTAGGTTTGTGGGCAATTGTCTGTCCAAAGGTACGTTCAGATCATATGCATTGCCCGTGGCTGGGTCGCCTGGCTCAATGCCTTGTTCAATTCCCAATAGCCCCGAGCCAATCGCCGCTGCCATAGATAAGTAGGGGTTCACGTCCGATCCCGGAATCCGATATTCCAACCGATGCGATTTCTCAGATCCAGGAATAACCCGAATGCCCACGGTTCTATTGTCCACCCCCCAAGTTGCCGAGGTCGGCGCCCAATGGCCGGGCGTCAGACGTGAAAAGCTGTTCACGTTAGGAGCGATCATGGCGGAGAACTCACGCAAGTGGGCGAGCTGACCGCCAAGAAAATTGCGCATAATCGGGCTCATCTGGAAATCGCCAGCGGGGTCAAAAAATTGCGGTGTGCCGTCAAGGGACCAAAGAGACATATGTGTATGCCCACTTTGACCCGACAAATTCTGATTCCATTTGGCCATAAACGTGGCCATTAATCCGCGTTTCTGGGCAAGGATTTTCATAAATGCCTTAAAGATTGATGCATTGTCAGCCATGCGCAGCGCATCATCCACGGCAATTGCGGTTTCAATCACACCGGGACCGGTTTCGGCGTGCAGACCTTCCAATTCGATCCCGATTGAACTGAATGTTTCCAGTATCTCGTGATATAAATCTTCGTGTACGATGGAACGCAATGCAGAGTAGCTGAAACTTCCGGGGCTTAAAGTATTCAAATCTCGAAAGCCCTTTTCTTCCAGGCTATCCGGGCTTTCCTTAAACATGAAAAATTCAAACTCCATGGCCGATTTGACAACAAATCCCATGTCTTTGGCGCGTTGCAAAACCCTGCGCAGCACGGCGCGCGGACAAATCGCTTCGGAACGGCCTGCAAATTCGGACGAGAAGAATGGCGTTTCATGGTCAAATGGCAGGATCATACCGCTCTCTGGTATAATCCGTAGGTTTGCATCGGGAAAACCCGTATGCCAACCGGTAAATTTGGAGTTGTCGTAGAGCGTGTCTGCTACATCCCAGCCCAGAACAGAATCGCAAAATCCGTAGCCATCAGTCAGCGCTGACAAAAACTTTTCTTTTGCAATAAATTTACCACGGAACACGCTGTCGATATCAAAGAAACCGACTTTTACGTGTTTGTGATCCTTTTCGGAGATGTATTGCCGAACGTCCTCGACGGATTTCAGTTTAAGGTTTTGACCTACCATGGCGTGTATCCTTGAGTTAAAGGTTGTGGGCGCTTGCGAAATCTTCGAGAGATTGCGCCAGCAAAGTTGCCCAGCACTCTATTTGTTTTTCTGTTTGCAAAAGATCGTTTCGCACTTCGATCATCGTATTTGGAACGCTTCGTGCTTCGGCTTGAACGCGCAATGTATGATCGACAGCATCAATCGGGGAATAAGGCTGATTGTCACCAACAAGGTAATCGGTATTACTGCGAAACCAGTCGATCAAAAACCGCGACAACTGTGGCTGTTGGTTGTAGATAAATCCTATGTGCCATGGGCGCTGCTCTCCGCGGACCTGATCATTAAAACTGTGCACGGCAACATAGGAGAACCGCTCACCTGACCTAAGGCGCCGATCTATCAAATCGCTTAACCCGCTGTGAAACGGCCGATAAATCGCCCGCTCCCGTTGTTGTTTTTCTTCCTTGCTTAGTTTTACGTTGCCCGAAACATGCGACCCGTCAGCATCTATTACGAAGGCTCCCGGATGGTCGAGCGTGCGGTTACAGTCATAAACCAACCGAGAATAGCGTTGCAAAACAGCCGGGCTATCCAGTTTTTCTGATAGCTTTTCCGTTAGTTGCGCGGTACCGATATCCCAAGCGATGTGCCGTGTACGCTCCGCATCCGATAGGCCAAGCGTACCGAGCGCTTTTGGTATGCGATTACCGGCATGCTCACATCCAAGCACAAAAGCGCCCTGACCACCCTTATTAAGCAAGTTTACGGGCGCAGGGTCATCTGCGCTCAAGAACTTTTGCGAATAGTGACCTACGTCTTTGGGATCTTTGTGTTCGCCACGATTTTGGTTAGAGGCCAACATCAGCGAACACCTCAGTTATCGTTTCTTCGAGAATATCAAACATCTCATCGATCTGTTTCTCAGTGATGATGAAAGGTGGGCCAAGCACAATCGCTGCGCCCAGCGGCCGACAGATCAAGCCTTTTTGCAAAGCCTTATTTGCAATTCGCTCAGAAATTTGCAGATCGCCCGGCAACGCTTCTTTGGTCGCTTTGTCGGCAACCAATTCTACAGCACCCATTAAGCCGACGCCGCGCGCCTCACCTGCATATTTATGCTCACCAAGTTTATGCAACCGCTCCTGAAAGCGTGGGCTTACACGGTTCACATTTTCCAAAAGACCTTCGTTCTCCAGCACGTCAAGCGCTTTCAACGCAACCGCACTACCCAGTGGGTTACCTCCGGCAGTAAAACCATGCGGGAATTCTTCGGCTTCTTCAGAAACCCGGGTCAACTCGTCACTCAGATCTTTACCGAGAATAATAGCCCCCATCGGGAAATACCCCGCGGTTATACATTTGGACGCGATGATGACATCTGGCTCCATGTTGTACTTAACACTTCCCCACATCTCGCCGGTGCGGCCAAATCCAGTGATGACTTCATCCGCGATAAATGGAATGCCGTATTTGCGCAGGATCGGCCGAATTGCCTCGAAATACCCATCAGAAGGAGGAATCACGCCACCCGCGCCCATCACGGGCTCCGCCCACATACCAGCAATAGTATCCGGACCTTCTTTGATAATCAATTCTTCCAGATTTCGCGCGAGGCGTTCAGAAAACTCTAGTTCGGATTCTCCTTCGAGCCCGTAGCGCCAATAATGAGGACAATCGGCGTGTAAAAATCCCGGTAGCGGCAAACCGAATTCTGCATTATAGGCTTTTCCGGTCATCGATGCCGATACCGCAGTAACCCCATGATAAGCATTTAGCCGTGAAATGATTTTGCGACGCTGTGGTTGCCCGTTACGGCGATGCAGCATCCACAACATCTTGACCATGGTGTCGTTTGCTTCGGAGCCTGAATTGGTGTAATATACTTTGCCTTCGCTAAAGGGCGAAACTTCCACCAGCTTTTCCGACAACGCGACTGTTGTGTCTGCGATCCGTCCAAAAAAGGCGTGATAACCTGGAAACCGTTGCGCCTGTTCGCAGATCGTATCAATCAAACCCTGATGGTTGAAACCGGCAACGTTGTTCCACAGGCCCGAATTGGCATCCATGTAGCGGTTCCCGTGCACGTCGACCACGAACATACCTTCGCCGTGTGTTAAAACAACCGGCCCATTCGAATTCAACGTCTCAAGATCTGTGAACCCATGAAAAACATTGGCCATGTCCTTCTGCTCCCAAGAATTTGTAGTTTGTTTGCCCATTGTCTGATTCCCATTGTTCTTTGATGAATGTAAAAAACATATAGCCATAGATGGACTTTAGTCAACCTCAAAAACAATAAAACAATAGCGGCTACTCTTTTTGTCAAGTTTCAAAGGGTTCCAAGCATCGAAAGGCAAAATTTTTTGATATTTTGGATGAACTTAAAATAGCGATTGCATTGTGCGGCGCCCAGCTCCCACAAAATTTTGCTCCAGCCAGACAGCTCACCACTGTCGAGTGGGTAGAGCTAATTAGATCAGAGTGCTGCCACCACAAATTCGCTGAACAATGAAACCAATCAGATAAGCCAAATCCCAAATTAGGCTAGCTCATTCATGCGATCGAGATCGATGTTGATACCCAGTTGCTCTGCAATTGCCGCAAGATGGATTACAGCGTTCGTGGAACCAGACGCAGCCAACAAAACCCGCAGTGCATTTTCGGTAGCTTCATTTGTGATCAATTTATCTGGTGTCGGCCCGCCGATTACAGCCATCTTCACCGCCAATTCGCCGGTTTCTTCAGAGGCACGTAACCTATCTGCATGTACTGCCGGAATACTGGCTGTTCCAGGCAACATCATTCCCAGCAGCTCCGCAATTAACGCCATTGTTCTTGCCGTCCCCGACCATATAGCTCGGCAGTATCGAAGTGTAGTATCCCTAGATCAAGCGCCGCATGGATAGTGAAAATCGCTTGGTTCCTGTCGGCCTTTCCGTAGAGACCTGAGTTAGGCGTATGCCACATGAATGATACCCAAAGCATCTCTTTTCGGCTTCAGATCAAAATCCTACATCGTCAATTTCGCGCGATTTTCCCAGCGGCCTCTTCAAACGTTGAGGTGGCGTTGATGTGGATGCGTGCTTACAATACACGAGTGTTTCTCTCGGGTTTTAAGTATTTGTTTTTGTTAAATGATTTGGTTGCGGGGGTAGGATTTGAACCTACGACCTTCAGGTTATGAGCCGAAATTGCAACGATTCCAATAACTTAACAATATCAACCACTTACGGCATAAGCGTTTGATCTTGCAACATTTCTGTTCTTGCATTGGCCGACACGCACCGGATTGCACCGACGCGGACCGTACGAAAACGGCGTATGCGGGTTGAGGTGGCGTTGAGGTAAACCGATTAACAGCGATCGTACAATCGTAAGCTTCAGGTTGTTAACGGGGACTTATCCGGTGGCAAAAATCCAAAACCAACCCTTCAGTTTTACTATCCTATTACGCGCTGTCGGCCCAAAGCTGCTGATCGCGGGTAATTCCATTGCTGCGGCGCAACAGTCGGAAAGCAGCCTTTTAAGCCCAACTCCTGAATATCATATCGTAATGGAAACCAAATAGCTTCATGGCTGACATCAATTCCGCGTTCGTGAAGCAAATCCTCCACATTCCGAAGCCATAGTGGGAAGCGAACGTACAACATCACGGCTAGGCGAATGATCTCGGGCGACGTTTTGAAGTAGCGGAACGGGCTAAGTTTTGTCATCCGGCGACGCAAAGTGCCAACTGCCCTCTTCGACTAAGTTTTATGTGACAGTGCCTTCTCGACCCACACACCCAATTCAGCGCATGTCTGGCGGACCATCTGACTGCCTGCGGAATTCCGCTAGTAAAGCAGATCGGACTTGTTCAGGCCAAGCTTGACTATCTTCTCGTTCAACGTGCGCCGCCCGATCCCTAACGCCTCGGCTATTTCATCCATGCGGCCTTGGTGCTTACGGATCGCGTTTGCTATTAACTGTCTCTCAAATGCGGCAACCGCCTCGCGCAGAGTTTCGGGCACATCATCCGCTTCAAAATCCCGTTTAATTGCGACAGCAACTGATCCGCGCCCCCGTCGTGCAGCCAAAATTCGACGCTCGGCTGTGTGGCGCAGTTCACGCACATTACCTGGCCAATCGTAGGTCATAAGGGCAGCGATATCCTCGGCGGCAAGCTCCGGGATGCCAATTTCATTAACCGAAGCATTCTGTACAAGAAAATGCGTAAATAGCAGCGGAATATCATCCCGACGCTCGCGCAGGGGCGGGACGTCGATGACAAAGGCATTCAGCCGAAAAAACAAATCTTCGCGAAAACGCTTCTCGGCCACCGCCACATCCAGCTTTTCGTTAGAGGCCGATATAACTCGGATATCGACCGTCACCGGCATCGTTGCCCCCACGGGAGTGAATTCCTGTGTCTCAATCACGCGAAGCATCTTGGCTTGCACCGCTTCAGAACATGCGCCGAGTTCATCCAGAAATAGCGTCCCCCGGTTTGCGCTGGCAATTGTACCGAGAGCACCGTCGGCCCTGCCAAACATCTCTTCTTCAAAGTTCTGCTCCGAAATAGTTGCGCAGTTCAGTGCAATGAATGGGCCAGATATGCGGGCGCTTAAATCATGCAAAGCATGGGCAACCAGCTCCTTGCCGGTGCCGGTTTCGCCCAAAATCATCACAGGGGCCTCGGTTTCCGCCATGTCGAGGATATCTTCACGCAAATCACGAATCACGTTTGTGTCTCCTAATAAAATGCGATCAAGACCAGACAGCCTTGATAAGCGTTGTCGCAGTCGATCTGCGTCGCGAGCAAGTCGATAGTTTTCGGAAGCATGACCAAGAATTGTTAGTAACCGCCGGGGATCAAAAGGCTTTTCGACAAAGCTATAAGCGCCGTCCCGCATTGCCGTCACCGCCATCTCGATATCTCCGTGCGCGGAAATCAAGACGACAGGAGGGAAACCATCGCCCTGCATCGCGTTCAACAATTCGAGGCCGCTCATCCCAGGCATTCGGACGTCGCTAAGTACTACGTCGGGATTAGTCTCGCGAACCGCCTTGATGGCACCGGCGGCTTGCGCATATGCATCAACATGCCATCCGGCGCGTTCAAGTAAATGTATTAGAGACTCGCGCATCTCACGGTCGTCATCGACAACTAATACGTGATATCGGGATTCAGGTTTTTTGTTCATTCCACACCATCGGAGCGGTTCAAGGGGATTTGCATCGTAAAGATAGCACCTCCACCTTCCCGGTTATTAGCGCTAAGTGTTCCATTATGCTCATTAATAATTGCCGAAGAAATCGCCAAACCCAATCCCATCCCCTGACCCGAAGCACGTGTAGTGTGAAACGGCTCCAACAGTTGTTCCGTAGCTTGCCCCGACAATCCATGCCCGTTATCACCTACAGATACGCAGGCCATGTCTGCGCCACTGGAGATCTCAATCCATATCACCCTATCATCCATCTCGGCGGTGGCATCAATACTGTTGCGCACCAAATTTACCAACACTTGTTCGAGCCGTAGACGGTTCCCTTTAACAATTACTGGATTGCTAGGAATGTTGACGTGAACCGTTATACCAAGGCTTTTAAAATCTGGTCCAAGCAACACTTCTGCTCCCTCTACAAGCCGGCGCAAATCAACTTCTACCAATCTACGCTCGCTTGGACTTGCGAAGAATTTCAGCTGTTTGGTAATGCTCTCCATTCGTGTTGCAATTCGACCTAGGCGTACAAAAATTCCAGTTGGATCACCAACCTCATCAAACTCTGCCGCCGTCAGATAATTCCGCATTGCTGCGATAGGCTGGCCGAGCTCGTGGGTAACAGATGCTGACAATTGACCAAGAACAGCTAAACGGCTGGCTGCCGCCAACTCCTGTTGCGCATTGCTCAAGCGACGCTCAGCTTTGCGCCGATCCTCAATTTCTTGTTCAAGTTCGGAATTCATCCGCCGTAGCGTTCGGCGTTCGGCTTGCGAAGATTCCAGTGCAATGCGAATACGTTGTGAACGTTGAAATATCGCAATGGCAAGCGACAGCAACATTACCGCCGCGAAGCTGGCGACGAACACGCCGGCCCGCTCGGTAACACGGACAATATTGGCTAGGTAATGTAGCGTCCAGTAGGCACGGTTTATAGAAGTCTCGACATGTAAATATGAACGCCCATCAAGGTTGACAGTCCCTCTGTTGTAATTGTCCCAATTCATTTCCGCCAAAGGTTCGTCTCCAAATTGTCTGGCAGCGATTATGGATTGCCGACGTTTCTCATTCAATGGCCCGATTGCCCGATATCGCCAAGCCGGTTCTGAGGCCAGGATCACTATCCCATCAGCATTCGAAACAAAAACAGACTCGCCCCCGCTCGACCAAGCGTCTGTTAAGTTGGTGAGGTTAACTTTAATCGCGATGACGCCTATAATATCATCAGTTATGCTGCGCACCGGTTCTGCTATGAAATAGCCAGGGCGGGATGTTGTCGCGCCGACGGCAAAAAACGAACCGCGTTCACCGCTTGCAGCTTGTTGAAAATATGGCCGAAACCCGTAGTTTTGCCCAAGAAAAGTAAGCTCGGCATTCCAGTTGGAGGTCGCTATTGTCAGCCCCTGCATATCCATCAAATAGATAGCGTCAAGCCGCGCTTGATCAGCAAATTCAGCCAGCCGAATATTCAACAGGTCACGCCCATGTCCTTCGGCACCGGCAATAACGAATGTATCATGCGCCAGCATGAACGGAACATGTTGGAACTGTTCTAGCGCAGCCGAGAGCGTGCTTTCGTAGAGAGATAACCGGCTCTCTGCCCTGTCAGTCTCGACATCTTTGAAATATTGATAGGCGCCGATATAGCTAATAATAAGAACCAAGAAAGCGACCGATAACAGTCCTACGAACCTGAGCGACCAGGACACACCAACAGTTTTTAGACGCAAAAAAATGTTCATTGCAGTTGCTTGCTTTTCAGTTCGTAAGATTTTCTGTGTTTTACCAATTTATTTTTTACGCGTTAGGTTAATAGGTGAACTCATCTGTTACCGCCAGATTGGCGAGGCATCTTTGCAAATCCCAATTCTGGAGAAGCGTAGTGTATTCTGCACAGAAGCGCATGTGAAGTTGAAGAAGTTTTGCAATCTATGTCGTAAGTGAATATTGCCACAAATGGTATTTTCGCACGTTGATGATTAGAAAGGTTAGCTGCCTGTCTCTACTTCCGTAGTGATATGACTATTCAATGGTCTGTAATGACCAACCTCCTTTCGATGCTTCCCGCCGCCCTTGGAATAGGGTGGCGGGAAGTGAATGAATAGATCGTCAAACCTAATACTGAAAACCAAAATTACTTGACAAATAGTGCTAGATTATCGGCAATACGGCGGTGATTTGTCTATTGCGTGACGTTATGATCACGGCCACCACTAGGCACGCGCCGATGATATTCGCAAGAAAATTCAATGGCCAAAACGAGCCGATTACCCCCGCGACAAGCACCGGGTATACCCAGTAGGCAAGTGGACCCTCGGCGTAATTCTGGATCAACGAATTCAGTGCATATATACCAAATAATGCGAATCCACCAATCTGAATAACTTCCCAAAAATCGCCCGATATCAGTGGAGTGTAGGCAAACATTAGTGGCACGATGTACAGGCCTTTGGCGATTTTCCAGGCCTGAAACCCAGTCGCCATCGGTTTCGACCCCGCGATCCCAGCGGCTGTAAACGCAGCCAGACATACCGGTGGCGTGACATTGCTGTCCTGACTAAGCCAGAAGATAATAAGATGCGCGGTGAGTAAAAAAACCACCTGACTGTCTGGATCGACCAGCAGTGGTCTCAACACGACCGCCAACTCAAACGGAACTGACGCCATTAGTGAAGCGGCATCTGCCCGACTTAAGCCCTGGCCGATGTTGGCGATATGCGGGCTGTCGACCAGCGCAAACATTGCAGTTTTCACTGGGTCGGTTATGCCGACCACCAGCTGATCGATAATCAACGTATCCGACATGATCCCGGCTAACGCAGGTGCGGTCAGGATCGCCAGAATGATATAGGCCGCCGTTACCGGCAGACCCATGCCCAGCACCAACGATGCCAAACCGATCAGCGCCATCGCCACCACAATCGAACCCTGCGACCATTGGGCAATCATCAGCGACAACCCATTACCAACGCCGCTGGTAACGATCGCATTGTTCATGATGCCAATGCTAACCAGCAGGATTCCTGTCATGATTGAAGACTTGATCCCGATCAACAGTGCTTCGGTGATCAGACGATGATCCATCAGCACAGGGGCAAACGCCGCGTTGCCGATCAGCTTGGATGCGACCCAAGTTCCCCAGGAAACAACCACTAGCGAGGCTATTGCCCAGGATGCCGCAAAGCTGGGGGTAACGCCAGACATCAGCAGCCAGATCATGACTGTCAACGGTAGCACAAATGTCAGACCGCCCGACACCAGTTTGCCATAATCTATGGTTAAGTCCTGACCATCGCCCACCTGATATTTCACGGCCTCGATACGCACAATGAACGCGACCGACAGGAAATACAGGATTGCAGGTACTATCGATACAGTAACAATTGTAGAATATGGAATGGATGTGTAACTGGCCATTACAAACGCCCCGGCACCCATGATCGGTGGCATCAACTGGCCGCCAGTTGAGGCTGCTGCCTCCACCCCCGCAGCGAATTTAGCACGGAATCCGTTTGATTTCATAAGTGGGATAGTGACCACACCAGTTGACGCAGTGTTGGCAATCGCCGAACCGCTAATGGTGCCGGTCAGTGCTGATGCTAACACTGCGACAAAAGCCGCGCCGCCGCGAATGCGCCCGGCCACAAGTTTTGACAACTCGATAACGAAATCGCTGGCGCCCGACGCGACCAAAAATCCGCCAAATATCATGAACAAAGTGATATTAGTGGATGAGATACTAGCAAGAATACCAAACATACCTTCGTCATTGTACAGCGTTCTGAACATCACGTCATTTAAAGGCAGGCTGGCGGCGCGAAACACACCGGGCATGTAAGAGCCCATAAACAAGATGTAGGACAACGAAACGATGATTAAGATCGGGATCACAATTCCCGCAATACGGCGCGAAAAGTCAATGGCTGCAATTACCAGCAACAAACCCGCCGCCCAATCGATAACTGTAAATTGCCATTGCTGTCCGGTTATAGCCAGCGTTCGTTCATATAGTCCACTTTCTGCACCGGCCACCCAAAGGGCAGCGGCAGCAATTGTCACACCGTAGCAAATATCAAATATTATGGCAAAACGGCTGTTTATACGGTTTCCAAAAGGGCTGTGGACCACGGAGGCAAGAAAGGCGAAACCACCGAAGTGAATCGCGTTCTGCCACAAGCCGGATTCAACCAGATAGATGTTAGTAAGAATGTGCCAAATACCAAAAAGCACAGCCAAGATGGCCACCATTAAACTGGTCGGGCTACGAGTGGCCCCTGCAAGCGATAACCAATCTCCGCGATCCTTGGTGTCGATATCTGGCTCTGATATTGCTGTTGTTTTGGTCACGATATTCTCCCAGAAATCTGGCCCACACATTTACTGGGCAAGGATAAATTTTGGATGGCCAAGTTTAACTGGCCACCCAAGTTGTCTTTGATTGTGGTTATTCTGCAGCAATCAGATCTGCAGGTATGTCCAGACCCATTTCCAGGTAATAGCGCAAGGCCCCAGCATGCAGCGGAACAGGAAGTCCGCCGACGGATTTTTCAATCGCCATTGCATTTGTGGCCGGATGGATGGCCTGCAAAAAGCCCAAGTTTTCATAAAGGGCTTTGGTCAACAGATAGACATGTTCTTCATCCACGCTTTCGTTCACCGCCAAAAAGTTGGGCTGAGCGATCGTGCTCACATCGCTAGTTTGACCCGGGTATGTGCCTGCAGCAATTGTGTAAGGCACCCAAAGTTTGCGGCCGCCATCCATTGCAGTTGCCTGCTCAGCCGTGACGTTTAGAATAGTGAATTTCCCCTCGTTTGATGCCATCAACTTGGTAATCGCACCGGTTGGTGGACCTGATGGCATGCCTGCGCCCACAGCCTGGCCGTTGGCCAAGGCGTCAACAGTTGGGCCATATCCGGCAAAAACCAAGTCATAATCACTGTCAATGTCCACCCCAAGTCCACCCATCAACACAGTGTTAGATCCCAGCGTACCTGAATTCTGCTTGCCCATTCCTATGGCCATGCCTTTGACCGCAACCAAATCACCGACTGTGCCGGTGTTTACATATTCGTTGGATAGTAAGAACTGCTCAACGTTTTGCCACAGCATGGTAATAGATCGGATGTTTGGCTGTGGTGCAGAAATAGGACCGGTGCCGGTGGCAGCATAAGACCCGTAAAGACCCTGCAAAATCGCAAAATCAGCGGTCCCAGCACCGAGCGCCTGAACATTCGCACCGGAGCCCGCCGAGTTAACCGCCGTCAGGCTGAATTTTTCCGTAGGCAACAATTTTATTTTCGACAACGTCGAAATCGCAGTACCCACAGGGTGATATGTGCCCCCTGTTGAAGCAGTGTTAAGCACGTAATCCGTGGATTGAGATGATGCTGTAGATGCGCTCATTGCCAACACAACTAGTGCTACGGCCACATTCTTGGTAAATTTAACCATTTGTTTTCCTCCCTTTGAAAGCGCGCCGGTTGAATCCGACCGCTAGCCCGGTTTTTACATTTTTTAGATTGTGTTGAATATGAACATATCCGCAGGATGGTTAGTCAAAGGCTTGCGGTTTTTCGCATAGGGCATTGTTACGAATCGTCGAGTGTCTGCTCGATACAATGCGCGAACCCGGCACTGTCGGGCAAAACTTAGTTGAAGAAGGTAGTTGGCACTTAGCGTCGCCGGATGACAAAACCGAGCCCATTTCCGCTATTTCAAAACTTCGCCCGAGATCACTCCTCTTGCCGTGATGTTGTTTGTTGGAGAAGTTAAAGTTCGAACTTCCAGGACGATTACTGACACCGGCCCAAGAAGGCGGACTTCAGAAACCTTCGGCGCAAGTTGCATATTTTCGCTTCGCTTGCATCTTAGACATTGGTCCGAGTCCGCATAGTTGCCGTTGAGGACCCATGTTACCCCAACTTGGAGTCTATGTCCGCTTTTGGTAAGCCATGCGTATCATTTCGCATCTGCAACAAATGTCTCTTTCCCGCCCTAAGTGACCGAGTCTGCTTCCGACCTATTCTGTTGAAAAACCCCAATATTTGGATTTCGAAAATTTCCACCAAAAGCATATCTTTGCTGTAACTCATTGAGGATTGCCACGAAAGGCTCCAGGGAGCCGTAACAACGCATAAAGCCCATTTTAGCCGAAACCCTCGCCAAAATTCTCATCCAGCTCTGTGCAGGGAAATATTTTCCGATTTTGACTGAAATCGGAGTTTTTCAACAGAATAGACCCTAAGCTCCCTTTCACGACTACAACTTGATGCTGCGGTGCGGCCCGTCATTCCGGACATTCGCATGTATTGAACGAATGTCTGCTTCAAACCAGCGACGCTACTACTATTCCTCCACCCAAAAACGATCGCTCGCCTTGCCACGAGATTTGAGGATCCGCTGTACGACTGCGTCGCTCCCGAAGACTTCGACCGGATCAAATAAAAATTTTTGAAAGGTCATCTTGCTTATCCCTGCATCGTCGAGAGCTTCCTGGGCCGCATTCAATTTGACACTAAAGTTCTCCTGCATGAACTTGATGGCTAACGGAAGCATGCGTTCTAGACATTCAAGCGTTTCACGATTCCAAGTTGTTTCATTGGTTGCTGCTGCGGGTATCCACTGCCCAGTCCCATTGGGCACAGCAAACAGAGATACCTTGTGCCAAACCCGAGTTCCCATTTTGTGCTCAGGATTTACGTGGGCCAGAGCTTGGTTTCGAAGCATGAGGAGAGCACTATGATCTTCTTTTTGGTCTTTCGTTAATTGTCTTTTGTTCAACTGAATTGAGCCTCGCTCTCCAAGCTTTCCGCCAGTTGATGTTGCGCGAACATACAAGCTAACGGCGGTCGTTTGGAGCGCTTTGACAGTTGTTTGCTCTTTAGGCCCAAACGTTTCACCTTTCTCGTCCACCTTGGCTCTAAGGATTTTGCAACAGTCACTTGCTTGTAATAGGTCACCCAAACATGCTTCAGCACGCCATGCTTGGACGAGAAGATTATTTAGTTTTTTTGTTTATTGGTTCGATTAAGGCTCTTGGAAAGTGCTAGAAGATCAACGAATGGCGGGTAATTCATATAACACTTCCTTATGCTTCTTACTATTTGATGCAGCATATAGCACAAAATCAAGTCCGTAGCTTTGGTTGTCCAACCTTAATTCGGTTTTGGGCACTTGCGGCACTGTTTTGAATGGCCGCAATGACGGCTCGAAGTTACCATAGAACACCGAAAAGGACTTGGGTGTTGTCCGAGCGTCCGCTTCTCTAATTGAGTGCTTAGGTCAAGCTCTTTTTCCTTTGTTTAATCGGGTCATTGTCTCTCATCCGGGTCACGCTTCTCTCCGCAGTCTGGTTGATGCCGTGATGGCATCGCTGCATGCATGTGTTGGATTGGCTGTGGAGAGCCCCGCTTTCCGGCGCGCTTCAAGATGCGCAGCAGACATTTTCGGCTTCATCTATTACCTGACAGGGCATGTTTACATGCCCGAGAGGGCACAAACCTCGTCCAGTGAGGACGACCCCGTTAGGATTCGGTGGGTGGCGTTTTAGATCATGCCGTTCCCCCCACCTGTTCCTGACGGAATTCTGTACCATCAATCCACATGCGGTGCATTAGGACAGCCAACTTGCGTGCAACCGCAACAACTGCTCGGCGTCGCCCTTTTGTGCGCATCAGCCGCATACCCCAAGATTTGATCTGTGAGCCTGCCATCGTTCGCATGAGCAGCGCATTTGCGGCAGCGTATAGCGCCGCGCGGACATCTCGATCCCCAGCCTTTGATATACGGCCAGGATTATCGCGCTCCCCGGATTGGTATCGTCGGGGCGTAAGTCCAAAATGTGCCCCAACAGTGCGAGACCGCTTGAATCGTGTAGGATCATCAACGGCACTTTTAAACGTCAGTGCTGTAATGGGACCAACCCCTGGAATAGTCATCAATCTCATACAGACCACATCGTGGCTTGCTGCACGGTTGACCCGTCGATCCAGTTCGAGGAAATGCTGATAGAGTATCACCCTTGCATCGAGCAGAGGCACAAGGGCGTGTGCCAGAACATCGTCTATTAGGATCATTGGTCTGACGACATCATCAAAGCTGCCATGCTTCACAGTCTTGGGCAGACGGATACCGAAGATTTTCAACAATCCACGGACTTCGTTTGCAAGGTCCATCGTTTTCTTCAGAAGTGCCTTTCGCGCACTCAGCAGCGCGCGATTGCCATGGGCTTCGCGGCTCTTCATATGAACCGGGCTGAACCAGCCGGTGCGCAGAACATGCGCGATTCCCCGGGCATCATTCTTATCGGTCTTGTTTCTCATCGCCGACAGGGCCGCGTTCACTTGTCGCGCTTCCATGCAAACGACATCAAAACCTGCAGCCTCCAGTCCAAAGTAAAGGTGCTGGCTCATCGTCCCCGCCTCAAAGCCGACACGCTCAATCGGGAACGCGCAATCAGAAAGGCACTCTACAATGTCATCAATCTCGCAAGCCAGCTCACGTTCAAGAATAACATTGCCCTTCGTATCAACGATGCAAAGTGCACATGACCGAAGTGATACATCTAGTCCAACAAAGTAATCCATCATCTATCTCCCTTGTTCACAGCTATCCTGTGATCTTAGTGGGAACTCGGCCTAAAAGCGAAAGGCAGCCCAATTACGCATGCTTCCCGCCCTAAGTACCTACGGCTTGAGGTGGCGTTGAGGTAACGCGAATAATAGTGATCATACAATCTTAAGCTGCAAGTTGTTGATAAGGGCTTATCCAGCAGCCCAAAAATCCCAAACCAGCCGTTCAACTTTACCGCCCCAATGCCAGCAACCGGCGGTGGGCTCAACTGATCTCTGCAGCCCGTCATTGCAGACGTAGAGCGTGCAGCATTTTGGGTCGATTAAGCTCTGTGTACGTCAGAAGTCAGTTTTCAAAAAAATAGAGTTTCACAAATTTGTGGCAGTATTTTGACGAAGCTTTGGCATCACTGATGCGGACTTGTGTAAACCGGAAGTAGTGCCTTCTCCCCTGGATCGACGATCCCCTCGCTAATGCTTCTAATCTGAGTAGGAAGTGAAGGAAGTGCCCCTCCCACGGCTACGGCCAACTGTGAATAAACCGGCATCAAAGATGGATAGGAGGGCTTTAAGTCATCAGGCATTGCATCGCGAAGCTTTAGCTGAATGTTTCGTCTGCCTTTTCTCAACGGCTCCGCTATAAGGAAGTCTATGACTGGGAGGCGCGACCCACCTCCCGTAGGGACCAAGAATACTGTTCCTTCAGAGCCTGAAACCAAAAATGCTGCTTCTGCAACGATCTCTTTGATGTCACCAAACAGCTTCTTCATTGGTTGGGATTCTAAGAAATTATCAAGCTCAATTTCTATAGTTTCCCCTGTTGCAAGTGGCACAACAACGAACCCATCATTGAAAAGAGACTCCTTCAGAGATCGAACAGATTTCCGAAGGATTTGGCGAGTTCGTTCATATTCTGTTGTGCCGCGGGCAAGTGAGCACTCTTCGAAGATTACCTTAAGCAACGCGCTATCAATGATATTGCCTGCTCGATTGAGAGCTTTCGCGGCAGGCGTTACTTCTGCGACTCGGACCTGATCGCTTCTCGGGTCATTTATGCAAATACAACCGGCCACGTCCGTAGTGCCTGCGCCAATATCAAGAATTACGAATGCCTGGCGCTTGCCGGGATCAGTTTCCATCAGGGCGCCAGCACCGGCAGCAGTTGCTTCACGAACTGAGTCTTTAAGCAGCTCAAAGGGAAGAGCTTCAGTTGCTGTCTCTCTGGCGGCAATTGCAAGTTTTTGTGCGCGATCGACTGAAGTCTTTTCCGCAAAGTCACCAGGAAACAGATGTGCCAATGCTACTGCTTCAGCCATAATTCTGGCCATGGCTTCACCATTGGCTTTCTCAGATGATTTTTCCCATGCCGGATGCGCATATCGCCTCAAGATATCAATTGAGTGGCCGCTATCCTCTAACGAAATACTGACCATCCGATTTAAGTGCGCTAAGTAGAGTACGAGGACGTCTCTTTGACTAAAGCTCTGGGAAGCGTCCTGTTCCGAGCGAAGTGGCTTTTGATTGAGTTCCGCAACGTCCGTTCCGAGTGTCATATACTGCTTTGGGTTATCGATAAGACGATCTTGGCTGGCCTCAACAAGGTTAAACTTGCGCCGTGCCGTGGCACCAAAATGAATTTCGCCACCATGAATGAAAATTTCTGACGGCAGCAGAAATTGAGGTTGCCCACTTTCGTCCTTACCGAATGTTACGTCTATAAGCTTAGGAACTTCATCTGAATCATCCCCTTCACAAACAAAGGCTTTCGAGAAGGATGTCCCAAAATCTAGGCACAACATTGTGCTCTGATCGGGCTTGTCACTCGGATGCCAAACGACTTTCGGCGTAAATGGAGGTGTTTCTGGCGCAATTACTAGCGATGCCTCAATATCCGTCTGCGTTTGTCCCTTAGTATCTCCCTGCTCTGGACCGAACAGCTCCTGAATTGCAGCAAGCTCGGCCGAGGTAAGAACTACTGGACCACCTGCTCCGGTTGCACGCTCGCAAAGGCTAGACAAAATCAGACCTGCAGTACTTTTATCCATTATTCAGAAACCTCGACTTTAAGTATCAACATCTTAGGTCTGCCGGGCTCCGACCTGAATGCTCCCGGCGTGACCACACGAACTTTTGAGCCAATAGTCAATTTATCATCTCCCTGATGAATAGCAGGGTCATAGGAAATGGTGTCTCCCCGCTCACCGACAAGTTCAACGTATCTGCTGCGCGCAATCGCTCGAGCCCACTGATTTACCTGTGCCAGTCTTGCTGCGGCCATCGAAACTATAGCGGCTTCTTCCGGCATTAAATCTTCCACCCGTTCGGCGGCAAATGTAAGTGACTTAGAGCTTGCCTCTGGCCCACTCGACGAAACCAAAAGGCGACCGATGTATTCGTCCAGCCGGGTAGAGCTCAGCTGATCAATTGCTTCCGTCGTTCGTCGTTCCTCAAGCTCACGGCCTGTAACAAGCCAATGTGAGATGTTTTCCTCAAGACTACTGTCTTCAGCTGTTATAGCTCGAGCCAA
Source organism: Rhodobacterales bacterium 52_120_T64 (assembly GCA_002162875.1). Classification (GTDB taxonomy): domain Bacteria; phylum Pseudomonadota; class Alphaproteobacteria; order Rhodobacterales; family Rhodobacteraceae; genus NORP23. Next base: position 53,680 of record MABA01000025.1, read on the forward strand.
GTTTTGTATATTATCGGCACCCGTGCTTTGAACTAAGGCATTTCTCAGTGGACTATTCTGGACGCCTTGGCGCGCAAAAATATGTAGCGCTTCCATTCCGGCTTTTGCCAGACGACGTATCGCTTGCTCAAGTTGTAGAGGAGGCGATGCAGGAACCCACCATACTTTAACATCGGAAGCAATGAGGTAGACGGCGGGGTCAGAACCAGCCGAAAAGTTCAATCTCACAATACGATGTAGTGAATTTACAATTTCCACTGAAAATGCGGCGCGCAGGTCCCTATCTTCTGGTCCTTGTTTGCCAAATGGTCCAGTAAAGAACTTTTTTAATTCTATTCCATACCCAGTTCCTGAAGGGATGTCGCTAGTTATCAAAGGTTCTAGAATGGTGGAGCCAATGCGTCTCATTCTACGCGCGAGTGCGTCAGCATTCATGGCTTCAATATCGGCATTATCAGAAAGCTGTGCATTCACCTTTTTTAGAAATTCTTCTTTGGAAAGTGATTTATCCAACGCAATTTTTAGCCAGACATTTCTGGCCTTTTCGGCGACATCTTCTCCGACGAGTTCCTTGAACGCTCTGACAACGATCTCTTCTGTCGACCCGAACTTCAATGCCTTTGCAAGATAATATCGATCTTCACCATCAGGTAATGCAGTAAACTCGGGACCTCCCTTCGATATTAAATCTAGGATAATTGGCTTCAGTTCTTTTTCTGCAGGTTTTGAAACACTTGCTGCCCTACCCAAATATGATAATGCGAGCCAATAGTTTTCAACGTCGGTTTGGTTTGAGGTATCTAAGAGCGCCGAGCGTGCTCTTGAGAACTCCATGGACGCCAGGAATTCTTTTGTTAGCCGTCGTTCCTGCACGACAGTTCTAAGCAGATGAATCGCCCAAATTTCGGGCGAATCAGTTTTGTTAACGGAGTTTGATGTATCGCTGTTCATGGCATACGATAGACCATGATCCAAATGCGCCGCAAGATGGTGCGTTGGGAAACGACTGCATTTTCGTCACACGTGGGAGCACTGAACTATGCGGCTAGTTACACGGTGATTCGGACGATGATTAGTTTTCAAGCCTAGGGACGTTTCAAATACAACAATTTGAAGGTCTGCTTTTGTTGATCTGAAATTTTGACCATGCATCCGCCGAGAATGTCAACTGTCCGCCCTTTCCGACGCCCATTTTTTCCGGCTGAACGTCTGGCTTTTAATTGGCAGGCCAGTTCTCGCACCGATCGGAAATAACGGCTAGCAGATCGACCTACATTTTCAATCCAATCATCGCCAACCCATAAAACACAGGGGTGGCACGCCCCTCTGCCTTTCACCGCCACCCTGCGCCACCCCGCCACCCCTCTCTTCATGCTTCACTTGATAAAGGCGCGATTCTACGCCTGTGTGAAGTCTGATTGGAGGTGCAACTCATGCCCAAGCGAATACGATTGAACGAAAAATCAGTACGGGAGGCCCCGCTGATAAAAGGTCGGGACTATCAGGTGTTTGACACCGAGGTACGTGGCTTTGCTATATGCATATACCGCTCCGGCAACCGGGCTTTTACGCTCGATTACCGCAGCGCTGGGCGTCAGCGTCGGATGACCATCGGGCGCTGGCCGGAATGGAGCACGACGGCAGCCCGCGACCGCGCCAAGGAACTGCGGCGCGAGATTGATGCCGGTGCCGATCCGCTCGGTAATCGGGAACAGGGTCGCGATGCTCCCCGTTTCAAAGATCTGATTGATCGGTATATTGAAGAACACCTGCCGCATTTGGCCCCAACCAATGCATCGGACCAAAAGTCCATGCTGCGTAAACTTGTTGAGCCTGATTGGGGCAATCGCCTTGTTGCCGACATCACCTCATCCGACGTGGAAAAGCTGCTGACCAAGATCGCCGCAGGTCGCGCCCGCCCCTCGAAAGCCAAACCGAACAATCGCGCCCGTAAATTACAGGGATCAAAACCCACACCGATCCGCGCCAACCGGACCGGCGAGGTGCTCCGAAAGATGTTCACCCTTGCTGTTGGCTGGAAGTGGCGGGCCGATAATCCCGCCTCGGGTTTCCGGCGCCGCCTGGAAAACGAGCGCGAGCGTTTCCTATCCAAAGAAGAAATCGGCAAGCTGGCCGAAGCCTTAGATCGCGCCGAGGATCAGCGCGCCGCCACCATCATCCGAATGTGCCTTCTAACCGGCGCGCGCGTCGGCGAAGTTCGCCAAGCCCGGTTCGAGCATTTTAATCTGGAACTCGGCAGCTGGTCCAAGCCGGCCACCACCACCAAGCAGCGCAAAATCCACCGCCTGCCAATATCGGACGAGGTGGGCACTATCGTGCGGCAACGTCAGCTGATTGTGCCGAGTGGCATCCCCTGGCTGTTTCCGGGCGACGTGCCCGGCCAACCGGTGATCGAAATCCGGCGGTTCTGGCGCTCCATCCAGAAGAAGGCAGATTTGGAGGATGTGCGCATCCACGATCTGCGCCACACTTTTGCATCGCTGCTGGTTAGCGGCGGGGCTTCGCTGGAAATGATCGGCAAGTTGCTGGGCCATTCGCAGCTGAAAACAACCCAGCGCTATGCCCACCTAATGGATTCACCCCTGCGCGCTGGCGTTGACGCTGTTGCCGACGCGTTCCGGCCGCGCCCGAAGCTTGTGCATGATTCCGACGGGGATCGAAAAAGCGCATAATCCGTTGCGCTTGTATTAACAGGGATCCCGCAGCGCCTTCCAGATCGGGTTAAGCCTTCGGCGGATGGTGCGCTCGTCCGGCACTTCTCCGGTCTTTGAGCGCGCAATAAACCATTTCTGCATCTCTCCGACCCATGCGGCCTGTGTCGAGGGCACCCCTTGATCATGCACCCGCTGGATTAGGGCGAGATACATGCCGTCCCAGTCATATTTTGCGGATGAACCAATGTGCGCAGCCGGACGTTGCAACAGGTTGCATTCCTCCTCGAACCGGCGGACCTGATCAGCCATGATCACCAGATCCTCGAGAGTAGTTGTAATCCCGTTCGCCGGCTCCGTAACCACGGACCAGTCTTGGGCGCCAATCCCCCGTATACGGCGCAGATGCCCATGAGACGGACCCGTGCCATTTCGGCGAAACATCGGCAGGATGTCAGCGACCGAGACAGTCACAAACCCCGCCAGAAGCGCCTCGCCGCATTGGGTGGGCCCGATCCCGATAACGATGTCGAACCGGCCGACAGAGGCCCAACCTGCGATATCCGACAGGCTGCAATCCCAGCGCACTGCGGCCTCGAAAAGTGAATAATATGCCCTTGGTGGTAAACCCATCCTTGCTCTGCCTTCCTGTGTAACTAATGCGCGAAACCTTCTTTTTCTCGAGGTTTTTGCACAGTTTTAAATTCGTGGCCCAACGCATCCGGACACGACCAAACCCTCCGCAGAACAGCGGTTTCAATCGACGTTTAAATGACGTGAGCTATCCCGTAATTCGGTCATCGCACCCCGATTCTACAAGCGAACAATTCGGCATTTGTTCTACTATTGTTCTTGACGCGAATTACATCGCGATTCGCCCGTCAGTTGTCGGGCGCGGCTAACGCCCATCTCCGTGCCAAACGCATCAAACTCCTCAAAGCCCATAAAATAAGGGGTGGCATGAGGGGTGGCGAATGAACGCCACCCTGCGCCACCCCGCCACCCCTGTTCATATGCTCTGTGCAGTTCACCGACATCGGCCCGCACAAACCCGTGCTCGCGATGCAAAGGGGACAGACATGAAACCAATCGGAATAGGTACACAGGAACACTCCAAAGCTCTGCTGGCGGGGTGGATCAGCCGCAAGGAACTGGCAGGCGAGCTCGACCTTGCCGTCGATACATTGGCGCGCTGGGAGGCACGGCGCGTTGGGCCGCCTTGTGTGCGTGCCGGGCGAAAAGTGCTCTATCGACGTAGCGCCGTGCAGGACTGGCTGCAGGCACAGGAAATGCCGCGCGCCAAAAAAGCAGGTGGCCGGCGATGAGTGGCCGCAAGATGCTTGCAGAGAGCGGCTCTGCTGCGCTGAAACAATCCCACCCACCGGAATGGCATGCGGATCGCCTCAGCGAGGCACGTGGCATAGTCGCCGATGTGGCGCACCACCCCGACACGCTGGTTCTGCTGGCCTGTAGAGTGATTTGCGCCCACAGCCTTGATCCCTTTGAACGGGTCGAGGCGCTGGGCTTGATACGTATTCTGGCGACCTCGACGCCCAACGCCTCGCCGTCCCGTGTTGGAGGTGCGTCATGAGCCACCACGGAACCAACTGGGCCATCATTCAGCGCGGGCTAAAACCCACCACAAGGATCGTACTCTGGCACCTCTGTGATCGCCATAATCCCGACTATGGATGCTTCCCGACGCAGGCGCGTTTGGCGCACGATTGCGAGATTAGTCGCTCGACCCTGAACCTGCATCTAATCCGCCTCGAGAGTGCCGGTTTACTCCGCCGCATGACGCGCATTAATCCGGTATCAAAGCGGCAAATGTCGACGCGGTACTTCCTCGGATTCGAGGATGATTATCCGACAAAATCCGGGGGCAAAACTCCGGATCCTGAACCTCAATATGCCGAAAAGCCGTGTCTTGTTTCCGGACACGGAGCCGTGTCCGATTTAGAGCCAGAGCCGTGTCCGAAAAACAGCGATTACCGTGTCCTAAATTCGGACACTAACCCTGTAAGAGAACCTTTAAGAGAACCAGTAAAGGAGAAGGAGGAGCGCGCGGGGGCGCGAGATGGCTTTTTTGAGGAGTTTTTTGGCGAATTACTGAAAGCGCTGGGCTTCGATCCGAAGGGCGTTTTGCCGGCCTGGTGGCAGGGCCAATCCGCCAAGGCGAACGTGCGACGCTGGGGGGATGATCTCGGGCTAGATGAGGGCCAGATCCTCGAGGTTGCCGCAGAGACCCGAGGCAAGCACCCCACCCCGCCTGACGGCCCCAGAGCGCTCGATCGAGCCATGGAACGGGCCGCAGTGCGCCACAGGAGTCCACCTGACGGGGTATCGGGATCAAAACGATACCGAGGGAGGGGTCGGACCCAGACGGACTCACGCGCAAGCCTGGAGCGGCAGTTGGAGTTTTACTCCGGCATGGTGAATTTCGACAAATATTTGCCCCAAAATATGATCAGCAGCGGCATGTGCGACGCGATGCTGGCGCATGGGCTTGTTACGCCAGAGCGGCTCCAGATGCGGGGTGTGCTATGACCGTGCACAGACGCGTTAAGCCCAACACCCGTCAAAAACGCGCGCTGGGCGTACAGGCAATTCTGGAATGGGCGTTTCGGGTGGAAAAGGCCCAACTGGAATTACTCCCACCCAAAAACGCTGGGGAAGAAAGCTCCGGATTTGGCATGGAATACGTTCTGATCCAGCGCGCCCAACTCGGATGCAAGATTGATGGTGGTCGGTACAAAATGGGCAGCTACACCCACGTGGACGCCGAGGTTGTGGCGGCCACGCTTGCTGGTATGCCTGACGCGCTGGGCGGGATCCGCATGGCTATTCGTGTGGCGGATCTCGCACGCGCCGGAATGACACCGGACTGGATGCCCAACACCGTGCCGCGTTGTGTGCCGATTGAGGTTCGGCGGAACCAGCATGGCGAGCGGGCTGTGACCGAGGTCATTGGGGTTGAGGGGGTGCAATATCGCGGCCGCTGGCGAATGGTTGAAGTTCTGGCTTGTCCGGTGACATGGTCGCCGCATCCGCAGCAGATCGAGAGTGCTCGGCACGCTTACGTCGATTGGTGGCAGGCGCTGGGCTGGGTGCGTGAGGGGTTGCTTGAGGGTGGGATGTTGCTGGATTTGGAGGTGACGGAGGCGATGCCGAGGGGGCAGTCATGGGGGTGAATTGCAAGATTGGAAAATTGTATATGTCGGCGCACAACGTAACTGAAGCGTTGCGGAAAAGTGCTTGAAAACTCGATTGAAACGGGAATTCAACTTATTGGGGGTTTGCCCGTGAAGGTAACTCTGATCTATTCACTTTCGAGCAGACTCGGACAGGATCGATGCATTGGCTAAAAATTTCAGATACAATGGAAAGCATATTCAGGTTGACGATCCTGCAGATGTGGAGTTTCCGAGCGATTTTCATCGGAATGTCTACGTTTTCGTCTACGGTATAATTGCTGAAGGGGACTATCTCCCTCAAATGGATGTAGATGCCCTCCACAATGGAGATCTTGGATTTGACATCCAGGCTAATGCGCGTCGACACGGCATCGCAGTAAGGCAACCTTCGGCAAAAGCGAGCAACAAGGACAGACTGCTCACACAATTTCATATCCAGTTGTTTTTGAAAGAATTCCCGATGTTTCTGGGGTTTTTCAACAACATTTCTGCGCCGGCGGAGATATCGATAAAGAGTGCCGAGCTTCTACTTGGCGAGCAATGCAATGCAGACAACTTCATCGAAGTCAAAAGAGTTATTGATGACGTGAACCGGAAGATCTGGACGCGGGATAAAGACGTCAGCGAGCGCCAGGCAGGTGTTTCAAATCTCGGAACTATCTCTGAGTCCCTGCTGGCTAGCGCTTTTGAAGGCCTTGTCGATGATACCAATTTTTTCAAAGTCGGCCACAGCCAAGTACAATCCTACGGCGATTTCGTATTGATGTGCTTGCCAAACAATCTCTGGATATCCGTAAAATCCAATTTTGCCCGGGAGCGGTTATTGGCTTCAGGCTATAGCAACGACATTCTCGGCGTTGGCTTCTTCGAGAGTGCTGGTGAATTTACTGGTTCGGTTCGTGTGAGGAACTTTCAACGAGCCGGTTTCCTCGCAATGTACTGCCCGGACTTCCCTGTCTCGGAAGCCCAGCTCGAGGCGGAAACATCGACATACGGTGAAATTGTTACTCTACATGCTGGAAATGGCACCGATATGCCCAGAAATATTAATGGGAAGCCGTTCATAAGGCCACTTAGCGAGCTCCGGAATGATTTACAAACTCTTCTGGACGTGCCGGATATCCGGAGGAGATTCACGGTTGATTTCTGATGGCCGGCGTTCATCAAGATGGTAACTGGCTTACGCCTCGGAATTTCCACGAATATCGGAGGTTTTCCATTCAGACGATACAATAAAATTCTTGATGCTGTCATCCAGTGTACTTGCCTTTAGTGCGGTCCTGCCTTTCAGAGCACATTCCCGGATCAAAAGGACCCGCCAACCCAGAACAAGGATCTGTGCCTGTTTCAGCTTGTCGCGCTCGATGTTCCCCGAAATTTTCTGCTCCCAGAATTCCGTCCTGCTCTTGGGAAGCCGAAACAAATGACAGTTCTCGTGCCCGTGCCAGAAGCAACCGTGAACGAATATGGCCACCTTGTATTTGGGCAAAACAATATCGGGCTTTCCAGGGAGGTCTTTGCGGTGCAGCCGGAATCTGAACCCCGCAGCGTGCAACATTTTGCGAACCTGTATCTCGGGCTTCGTGTTCTTGCCGCGGATACCGGCCATCATCCGGCTCCGCTTCTCCGGGCTAACGATGTCAGCCACTGTTGCCCGTCCCGCCGTTTTTGATCGCAGGTGTTTCGGCGAGATGCGGAAGCATCAGGTTGGCAATTTCGCGGATCACCGGAACCGAAACCGAGTTACCGAATTGTTTGTAGGCTTGCGCATCAGAGACAGCATTAACGTTGAACTCCTCCGGAAAACCCTGAATACGGGCACATTCCCGCGGCGTCAGTTTTCGCGGGTTCCGGCCGAGTTCGGACTGGCCTATCAGGATTTCGCTACCATCCTTGTAATAGCGTGCACTGATGGTATTGCAGTAGGGGCTCTCCGTATTGAACAGGCTGAACCCGAAACCGTTACCCTTGGCTTTATGCTCTTTCAGACGGCGCTCGTGGCCCGCAAGCAACCTGTCGGAAATGGTGTATTTTGGATCAACGTCACCGTTTGCTTCGAGGATATCACCCAGCCGGGTCTTCGACTGCAACGTTTCCAATTCGTCGAAAATTGCTCCAACATCGACATCGGGAACAAGGCCGCGCTCGAACCCGATGATGTAAATGCGTTCGCGTTTTTGTGGAACGCCGAAGTTGTTCGCTCGCAAGACACGGAAATCCACGTTGTAGTCGAGTTTGGTACCGAGACCACGACGGGCTTCTTCCGACATCGGGATATCAGATGGAATTTCGGGAACGGTTTCCCCTCGAAGGGTCGAGAGGATCGTTTGCAGCGTGCGGCCGCAATCATGGCCCTTCAGCTGTTTAACATTCTCCAACAGGAATGCTTTGGGCCTGTGAGCTGCAAGAATTCTCTGGATCTCGAAAAACATTGTGCCACGTGTGTCGTTGAAACCCTGCTTTAAACCAGCCTGGGAAAAGGCCTGGCATGGAAACCCTGCCAGCAATACGTCATGCTTCGGAATATCGGCAGTGGGAATTGTTGTGATATCACCATCTGGCAGCTCACCAAAGTTCGAGGCGTAGGTTTTCTTGGAAAACTTGTCCCACTCCGAGGTGAACACGCACTTGCCACCGACCTCCTGGAAAGGCAGGCGAATCCCGCCTATACCCGCAAAGAGGTCGATAAAACGGAACGTGTGATTTCTCCGGTTATTCCTGAACGGAATGTTGACGTCGAGCGAGTGGATAAGCTCGGCCTTTGAATTGGAAGGTCTGTGTTCTCCCCGTTCCCAGCCGCTGATTGTTCGCTCGCCCGAGGGTCCCATTCCCAGAAACTCTGCAAATTCCCTCTGGTTAAGGCCCAGCGCCTCCCGCTTTTGACGTATAGTGTTCGAAAGGGACTGTAATTGGTCAAGCATGTTATTCTCCAGTAGTTACTGTCTTGTGTCCCAATAATTTCGCCGGGTCAATTGCTAGATAACATGATAAGATAAGAATAGTGAACATTTATCCATATATCTATCGCACGTTGCTCTGTAAAAGAGTTTCCTAGAAGGAATATTAGGGCAAGTTCCGACGGAAAACAGTCTCTAACGTGATCGCAACAAAGTTTTAAAGTAGGCAAATGACTCCTGATCTCGGATGATGAGGACGAAGAGATATTGCGCAGCAAGAGCAAGTCGAGTGCCATCACCCGACTTGCTCTTGCTTTCGAGAAGACCGCAAATGCGGCCCAGTATAGCTCCTTTTCGACGTAATAACAGTAGGTGCAACCGATGATACAGTTCGGATCGATTGGTTTGGTCATGATGTTGAAGGAATTTTTTGAGTTGCAGCCTTAGACCTTTATCGCGATAATCAGATCCATGATATTCGTCCCTGTGGGTCCGGTCACAAATAGACCGCCGTGCGCGTTTAGCCATGTCCAAGCATCGGCCCGATGAAGTGCCTCTTGAGCGCTGTCAGTCCATGTGGATCCATCAACAATTGCGCCCGCGGCATCAGTTGGTCCGTCGGTGCCATCAGTGCCTGCCACAAGAACTGTTATACCTTGCATTCCTGAAATCTCGCGCGCAATGATCAAAGCCAGCGCCTGATTCCGTCCACCTTTTCCGGGATTTGGCGGCAGGGCCACGGTGGGTTCTCCGCCGAATATCCATATGCCTGTCCCGCGGTCGCGCAGAGCACCCACTACCTTTTTTGCAGCTACTTCGACATCGCAATAAAGAGTCTCTTGGTTGGTGCGTACTGAGAGGCCCGCTTCCTCGGCGGCTTTTTGGACGGCGACGCGCGCGATCTGGTTCGAACCAACAATTTCGCAGTGATAATCAACGCCTTTCGGAGCGGGCAGTGCGCCGATACCCGACCCGATCAAGTCGATGCCATCACCTTCCACATCCGAAAGCCCTAGCGTCAGGATCGAAGCGCCATTGAAATGCGCGAGCAACTTGCCGGCCTTGACCTGCGATGTTATTTGACGCGCTGCGTTAATCTCGCCAATCGCCAGCCCCCCAGAAACTAACTTTTCGTTCTGTAGGGCAATATCGGTAAGTGTCAGCCCCTCTTCCGGCAGTTCCGCAATCGCCGATGCCCCGCCCGAGACAAGGAACAGAAGTCGATCTTTGGGACCCGCCTCGCGGACCCGGCGCAAGAGCTCCCGGCCAGCGCGCACAGAGTTTTCGTCCGGAGTAGGGTGACCTGAACAGATTGCCGACGTACATTTTTTGAAAACCTTGAGATGATTGTATTTCGTGGCAATGAAAAAGGGGATATCACGCGCGAAATGATCCGCCGCCGCCAGATACATCGGCTCGGCAGCCTTGCCCACGGCCAGAATTAGCGTGGGTGGATCACTCGGATTGGCGGCAAAGAACGCATTGACACATAAACACCCTCCAACCGCGTTCACGCCTGACCACCATAGCGATGTCAGCGTCTCTATCGAATCGCTAGTAACCATAAATCCAGACCCTCTTGTTCTTTATTCGCAATTCAGATCGTCCTATGGCTAAAACTATATATCTATAAGGGATGAGTCCAATCATACTCTCGACCAGTCACATAATTTCGACAACCTCGACTTAGCAATGCGTGATCAGTTGCAGGAACCGCATCTCCCGAACTTAGATAAGCCGATCATCATTGCCGTAAGTCCGCGCTTCTACGTCATTTTCGCCCGCTCAACAATTCAAGTTTAACTGTTGAACACAAATCTTCAGCAAACTGTTTGAACGTGATGCTGGCTTGAATCGACACAATGATGTTTTCCAGCGTCCTCGGTGTGGAGGGGTTAATTTTATCAACAAGTAGTACCCTAACTTCATCTCGCTAGTGCCACGCCTTTACCAGCGAGACATTGGGATACGATCCGTGCGAGATGAGTTGCTCTTTTAAGGTAAATTTATACTTCTGAGATCTGACAGCCCATTTCATCGGCCAGTTTCAAAAGCTCGACTTTGTGTTCGGTGACCCCAGAAGCACAGCGGTATCAGAAGTACCAATTTGCTCTGTAATTTTTTGTTTACAGCTAACTTGTCAGTGGGTGCCGTCCAGTATCGCGCCTTGACTTTTTAATATCGAACGCAAATCGATCACCTCCAAATCGCGCATATCGTTCAAATCGTTTTGCACAAACAAAGCCGTGGCTGTTCCTGCCGCTTGTCCCATCGCCAAACAATTTCCCATTAAGCGACTAGCACCGTGCGCTGCACGATCTGCCGACAAACAACGACCGGCAACCAACACATTACGCAATTTTTTGGGAAGCAAACACCCGAACGGAATGTCAAAAGATCCTCCATTTGCGATTGGGATTCTAACCTGTCCTCTTCCACCTTGGTGTATATCGATATGATGGCAACCTTTAGCGATGCCGTCAGGAGATTTTCTACCGGTAAATACATCCTCTTCGGTTAGCTCGTATTCTCCCACAATTCGCCTCGTTTCGCGTATGCCTACACGCGGTGCGATCGCGCTAAGATAGGCATTTTCAAATCCCGGGACATTGTTCTTCAAAAAACTGGCGCATTGCATAACTTGATCAAACAATTTTCCAACACCGGCACTCAACGAGTGAGTATCCAAAGCATCAATTTTATCAATTCTCGTTGAATTAATGCAGACTTCTTTACGCGCGGTCGATGTCGGTTGAATCATTATCAAAGCCGTGGGATACATTTCACCACGGTCAATGGCATCGTTCAACAATGGCCCATCACTTTTGAAGAACACTGTGGGTTGCCCTTGCTCAACCAGTTTATCAACAAGCTCCAGATCGGTTCGCCCTCCCCGAATTGCGTCACTTTCGCCAACGGCAACATTTTGGGGGTTTGCTTGAACAAAGGACAACAAGTCGTCCGTTTCGACACCCATCAATCGAAACATTAAGGATACTGGTTGCAGTTCATTGTTTTCCCCACCGATATTAGAATCCGCACCGGCGCTTACACTTAGATCACCATCACCTGAGCAATCCACAAAAGTTTTTGAGGTGAGCAGTTTGTGCCCGCTTTTATTACGCACCGTAACACCAGTCACCAAACCATCTTTTACATTCACTTCCTCAGCTACCGTATAAAGCAGTATTTCTACACCGGCGTCGCGTAAAAGGTTTAAAATCGCGAACTGCATGAAAACCGGATCAATGCAATGATAGTTGATCAGCCGCCAGTCACAAAACGCTCCGACATAGCCACCTAGTTTATCGAGTTCCTGAATGAGATCGTCTAATACGCCCCCGATAATGGGTTCGCCGCGAGAGTTAATGGCACCATCAATCGTCATTCCGGAGAGTAGCTCACCACCCACGGTTGGCCCGGCATCTATGAGGAGCGTGCGCGCGCCGTTCTTTGCAGCAGCTAAAGCTGCGCCAACGCCGGCACTTCCCCCGCCCACTACGATAGTGTCGTAATTTGGTTCTGATTTTGAATTAGGCATTGGTGTTCATTCCTTTAGAAGTGAGCAAATTGAGGTGATTTAGTGTGAACAAATCGAGGTTATCATTGAAAACTTTCTCATGTGTCATCCCGCGTAACCAAATACACGAGGTAAAAAGAGGACCAAATCGGGCAAAAAAGTTACCAATAGAAGCGCAACGATCAGCGCAAAAATGTAGGGAAGCACATTTCTGACAACTTTGCCGAAAGATACGCCCGCAATATCGGAAACAATGAAAAGCGATATTCCAACGGGTGGTGTTATCACTCCAATCATTAGCGCAAGTACCACCACAACTCCCATGTGCACCGGATCCAAACCCAGAGACGGAGCCATCGGCAACAAAACAGGTGTGACAATTACCAGGTTTGCTGAAGCGCTTTCAAAAGTTCCGAGTATTAGTAACGCAATCAGAACCAACAGTATTAAAACGGTGACATTCTCTGTAAGAGAAAATAGTGCGACCGCGAGTAATTCCGGTACTTGCTCCAGAGTTATTCCCAATGCAAAAACCTTGGCCGTAGCCAAAATAAACATCACCATGGCTGTCGATTTTACGCTGCGAACCATTGCCTCTTTCAACGATGCGAGGGTCAAATCTCCATAAATCAAACCTAGTATCAACGCATAACCAACGGCTACCGCACCGGCCTCGGTGGGAGTGAAAATACCGCTGAGAATTCCGCCAACTATGATGACCGGCGCTGAAGCCGGAAATATTGCTCTCCCGAAATAGCGGAGCCGCTCCCGGGGCGAAGCTTTTGGCTGCGTTGGACACGGCTCGCGACCAGTTACAACAAGAAAATAGATCATTGCCATCATACATGCAGCCATTATGAATCCTGGAACGATTCCGGCCAAAAATAAATAGTCAATGCCTACTTCTGCTAACGCGCCATATAGAACGAGATGAATGCTTGGCGGTATTATGGGGCCAATCGTTGAAGAAACTGCAGTTATGGATGCCGCAAACTCGGGGCGGTAACCTTTATCCAACATTGATTTTATTTCAATTCGTCCCAGACCAGCAGCGTCCGCTGAAGACGAGCCTGACGCTCCGGCAAATATTACACTGGCGACCACATTTACATGGCCCAAGCCACCTTTAACATGACCAACCATCGCGTTGGCAAAATCGAAAATTCTTCTAGTAATACCTCCAGAATTCATGAGTTCGCCCGCGAGGACGTACAAAGGTATAGCCACTAAAGTATACCCACGCACACCACTGGACATCTGTTGTGCTGTCATAGCCAAGGGGAGGTCAGAGCTCCACATATAAATAATTGCCGATGTAAGAAAACAAAAAGCAACGGGAATTCCGATGATCATTAGCAGTGCGAATGATCCCAATAAAATTGTTAAATCCATGTTACAGGCTCTTCCGATTATCGCTTTGATTTCCGAGGGTCGTTGCAGTCCGAATAATTATCACAAGCATCATGGATAGACTCATCCATACGATTGGCATCGAATAAACGCTGCGCGGTAGGCCTAGTGTTATGATAAACTGCCGGTTTTGTACGATCGCTGCTGTAACAGCAAACCAGCCGGTTATTGCGATAGTGCCCGCTATGATGAGTTCTGAGAGGAGCTTTAATGCGGCACCTGCACGTTTGGGCAGCATAGATGGAAGTGAGGAGGCCGCAAGATGACCATCTTGGCGGAATAAGATGCCGGCACCCAGAAAGGAAAGCCAAATGAGTGAAAGGATTGTGACATCTACACCCCAAATAATTGGGCTTCGCAGTATATATCGAGCAAATACGCCTATCACAGTTGTAACTGCAATGGTGCCTAGCAAGCCTAGACACAGTAACATTTCAAACTTTGCCAATTTATCATCGACATTCTTCAGGTGTTTTAGCATTGGATATTGATCCTTATCGGGCGTAGGAAGGCTAACAGTATGAAGGCGTATTCAATAATACGCCTTCATAACTAAGTGTTTATAATCCTTGGATTAGTGCAAAAAGCCCAGTGGCCCATTTGCCTTCACTTTCAAGACGCGCCGCAACTTCACTAGCGCTAGCCACAAACTCGATTGTATCGATCTCGGAGAATGTGACGCCGCTCTCCAACATTTCTGTTCGTTGTGGAGCAAAATTGTCCTCGATCATTTGTGTGTAGAAATCTCCGGACTCTTCTGCCGCTTCAATTAGCATAGACTGGTTGGTAGCCGACAGTTTTGAAAAGCTTATTTCGCTTATCAAAATATTGAACGGAGCAACCGAGTGGTTAGTCATAGTTACATATTGTACCGCGAGGTAAAATTGCTGCGAATAGATTGAACTAAGTGGCGAATCTAGTCCATCTACAACTCCCGTACGAAGGGCGAGATAAGATTCAGCCCAAGGAATAACTGTTGGTTTTGCACCTAATGCTTCCCAGGTTTCCAAAAATACGCTGATGTTTGCCATGCGCATCAGAAGCCCTTGAATGTCAGCAAGCTCGCTCACTGGCTGCTTTGTGACCAGGACACGAGGAAGGCGATAATAGTTATCAGCCAAAACTCGTAGACCTTGCTCGCTGATCATGCGGGCTTTCATGTCAAGGAAAACGTCACTTTTCTGGAACCTTTTTAAATGAGTAATGTCTGAAAATGCAAAAGGCATCCCCAAGATTCCATAATCTGATACGATATGTGAGTTCCAATTGGAGACGTTTGCGAACATATCCTGTGCACCAATTTTCACGTTCTCAATCATGCTCACGGCATCTCCCAACTGGCTTGCCGGGAACACCTGAATTGTCAGTTCTCCATTGGTTTTTTCTTCCACAAGTTGAGCGAAGTGTTCGAGCGATTGCGTTTCAAAGCTGGTAGGCGAGTGAACGCCGCCGAGTCGTAGGGTTTCAGCTGCCGTTGTTACATTTGTCTGTGCTGCGAACAGAACCATGGTTACAGCTGCGCAACTGAATATTTTTGAGGGTTTCATTTCTATTTCCTTCATGTTGATAGTGGTTGATTTTGGTTGATGCTATCGAAGTTCATCAATCCTTCGATGCTTGATTACCCATTCGGTTGTTTTGGAATTATGGGCCTCGGACAACTTTAGAAATCCAGCGCAGTCGTTTTGGCGAATTAATTCGGTCAGGTTTTTATGCTCACTAACCGACGCGGCCATTACGCCCGGCGCACCGGTACACATCCATTGATAGCGCTCACTCAAATCGAACAAATCTCTAAGCGAATCAACGACGTAGCTATTTTTCACGATTGAATACAGGCAAAAGTGAAATTCCCGATTTACAATCATAAATGCATCGTGATCTTCCACCTCAGCAATTACTTGTGCCCTTAAGTTGATTTCATCAAGTTTACTTAGTTTTTCAGCTGTAATATTTGTGATATCTGGTTGGTATCCCCAGCACTCAAGTTGCTGTCTCAGAGCGTACAGGTCGCGCATGTCACGTTCTGAAATTGGGGCAACAATTGCACTTCTATGGTCGCGAAGTTGTACAAACTTTTGACCGGCTAAGTGCGTAAGCGCCTGCCTTACGGGCAACCTACTGATATCCAGTTTTTGGGCAAGGCGGGATTGATCTAACTCCGTCCCCGGCGGCAGTTCGCGTTCAACTATCATTCTACGAATTTCATCTATTGCGAATGCGGTTGCAGTTATCGGGCGAGCCATTGATGTGTCCTAATCTGAAGATTTCTAGATCCTGTATCAAGGATATTGGATCCAATGTCAAGTCATGTAGATATGTCGTTACTCGCGAGACATTTCCATTAACCTCCCATTCTTGGGAAGAAGGAGATGTCCATGATCAAGGATTAACCCGAGATACAGCGCAAGTTACGGATACTTCGACACGCCGAGGAGACGGGACACGTCGCCAAAACATGCCGGTATTTCGGGGTCGGAAAATCCAGCTTCTAACGTTGGCGTCATCTTTCTCCCTTGTTCACAGCTATCCTGTGATCTTAGTGGGAGCTTGGCCTAAAAGCGAAAGGCTGCCCAATTACGCATGCTTTCCGCCCAATCCGACATTCAATTGGATCAAGAACAATGGCTGGATTGGTTCGGACGCTGATGTTTCACAATCACTAAACCGCCTAATACAATTAATCCACAACCCTGTTGACAACTCTGCCCCTCTTGACTCATACATACATCATCGAAGAATAGCGCCCGCAGGAAACCCTCGCGGGCGTTTGTCGTTTCCGCCCTTACCCCCCTACCATGGTTCCTCCCGGGCGCCATTTGTATACGGGGGGGCTAGGCGCGGGATTTCGCTAGCGTGAGTGGATTTCACCGGGGAATCCACATGGAATCCACCCCACAGAAAACCCGAGTAATAAGCTTTATATAACAGCATGTTACACAAATTCAGCTTTGGCTAGGTGGATTCTACAGCGGAATCCACCCTGGCCAAAAGGAATCCCACCTGAATCTTGTAGAATCCACCCTAACCAGCACGAAAAGAGACAAACATATGGACCTGGTATTCGCGCCAAACGAGATCGAAACCTGGCCGCTCAAACGGCTGCACGCTTACGCCAATAATGCCAAAATGCACGGCACGGACCAGATCGCAAAGATCGCCGCCAGCATGGCGAAATTCGGCTGGACGGTGCCTTGCATGGTCGCCGATGATGGCGAGCTGATTGCAGGCCACGGCCGTGTTCTGGCCGCAACACTGCTGGGGCTGACAGAAGTGCCAGTGATCCGGCTTGGCCATCTCGATGAGGCCGAGCGTCGTGCCTACCGCATCGCCGACAACAAGCTGACAGAAATGGGCGAATGGGACGATGCCCTGCTGCGCGAGGAGATCGCCGGATTGCTGGCGGAGGATTTCGATTTGTCATTACTCGGTATCGCAGACGAGGATCTGGATGCCCTGCTGCGTGATCCCGATGAACTGGACGGTGCCACCGAGGGCGAGGATGACATCCCCGAAACGCCAGTGGCGCCGGTATCCGTGTCCGGTGATATCTGGCAGATGGGATCGCACCGCCTTATCTGCGGTGACAGCACATCGGCGGATGTGGTCGGACGGCTTCTTGGTGACGTAAAACCGCTGCTGATGGTGAGCGACCCGCCCTACGGCGTCGAATACGATCCGGGGTGGCGCAACCAGACCGGTGCTTCCGCCACTAAACGCACCGGTAAAGTTCTGAACGATGACCGCGCCGACTGGCGCGAAGCCTGGTCCCTGTTTCCGGGCGACGTTGCCTATGTCTGGCACGGTGCCTTGCACGCGGCCACGGTTGCCGAAAGCCTCGAGGCGGTGGGCTTCAAGGTTCGCTCGCAGATCATCTGGGCCAAAGACCGGCTGGTACTGAGCCGCGGGGATTACCACTGGCAACACGAGCCTTGCTGGTATGCGGTCAAAAAGACCGGCAAAGGGCACTGGGCGGGCGATCGCAAGCAAACGACGCTCTGGCAGATCGCCAACAAGGATCAGGATGCCGAGACGGTGCACGGGACGCAAAAACCGGTAGAATGCATGCGCCGCCCGATCCTGAACAATTCCAACCTGGGACAGACAATCTACGAGCCGTTCATGGGATCGGGCACCACACTTATCGCGGCGGAAACCACTGCGCGCGTCTGCTTCGGAATCGAGCTAAACCCGGCTTATGTGGATGTGACGGTGGAGCGCTGGCAACAGTTTAGCGGCGAGGCGGCGGTGCTTGATGGAGATGGGCGCAGCTTTGACGAGATCAAAAACGCTCGGGTGACAGCATGAAGTAGTCCCGCACCATGTCACTTCTTGAGGCAATCGCAAATGTGTTGATCGGTTACGCCGTAGCAGTCCTGACACAGATCCTGATTCTTCCGGTGTTCGGCCTGCACACGACGCTGGAACAGAACCTGCAGCTCGGCACGAGCTGCATCTAAAGCTGTTTGCATGTCAAATCTTGCAGACCGAAAGTAGACGTTCAGCGAACGGCAGGTTTCTCCCGCATAGCTGACCTTCAACGCGCCAAAACCGAGATTTGACTAACGGAAATGGTCAAATGTCCGCTTCGAGCCCATATTGCAATATGCCGCGCGGTTGATGAACGACAGCTTTCGGCATGGCGGGAGCTTCCTGCAGCCACACGTTTTTTATCGTGCAAGCGAAATCATCGCGCAGAATATTCGTCCATGAGTGCTTGTAGATTTTCGAGAGTCTCTGGATATCGAGGAAAACTGTGAACGGCGGGAACCTTTGCCCACGGCACTTTTTCGTCCGTCATCACTTCAACGAATGGCTCAAACGACGCAGCTTCATTGAGCACCGAAGTACGGAGGTTGATCCGTTGATCCGCTCCACCGATCTGAGAAAAGACGAAATTCAAGCACGATTTACAAAAGTAGTGCGTCCGCCCACTGGAGCCAAGACCGCCTTTGACCAGTTCCCCCTTGTAGGAAAAACTGGCGCTTGGAAACATGGTGGTCAGCGAGTACGCGCTTGCGCAGAGTTTCTGACAGTCGCGACAATGGCATGCCAAAGTTAGAAGTGCAGGCGCGGTCACGCTGACCTGCACTGATCCACATAGGCAGGAACCCTCAAAAGGTGGCTTAGGAAGTATCATTGGTGGTCCTTCATTTGTCGACAGTCTTCAGGTATAGCAGACATCTGAGCTCAAGATCCAGATGGCGGGTTTGTCCGCATAGCCGCCTTTCACCTTTCTTGATCAACTCCAAACCCTGGCGGATTGTGTCAAACGGGACCTTATAGTATCCGTTATGGTCAAGTACCATAATGAACCCATTCGCGATCTGCTTTCACCAAGGTGTTTGCGAGTTCAATGAGCTTTCGCATTATGGCTGTTAGAGC
>MABA01000021.1 GCA_002162875.1 Rhodobacterales bacterium 52_120_T64
ACTCCGGTGACCAGAGTGTTTGAAACATTCAAGAAGCACCATCAGAACAGTCCAGCAGGGTTGTATGAACGCAAGGACATTGTGCGGCGGTGTTAGGACGTGTGGGGGACTCATATCCATAAGATACAAACAGCAGACTATTAGCGTCATTATCGGGCAATATGGCCATCATCGTGAAAACCATCCAGCACAGTCAAACAGCGTTTCTGGAACGCAAAGGGCACTGTTTGAACATGGTAGGACAAATGATCGGACATTTGGGAGTTATTGATGTGAACTCAAGAACGTGATATCTTTGTTTTGTTGACTTATTCAGTAGTCATGGCTCCTGCTGCCGGAAATGAACGAAATAACCCACCGTGTGGGGGCACCACTTCAACACCATTCCCAACGCTTAACGCTTTGTAATGCTTGAATAATGTTTAACTATCGTTGGTTTGAACATTGGAGGGTAGGTCATTACGAAGGATCGACAGCCGCTGACAGCCATTTATGTATCATTTCCAAACTGTAACCAGAGCCGTATGACTGCCCAATATTAGAAGAAGAACTCCAACCACCGATTTGATCGGCTATTTCCGTTGGACATTCAACACCCCTCAAACGATCCCGCATTGAATGTCTGAACCCGTGCATTGTGGGTTTCTCGGACACGGTTTGCTTTAGCCACTTATTCAATGATGCACTCGCAGTATTAGCATTCGTTGTATCAGTCAGGTTATAACGTTGGAAAGCATGGACACCATCACCTACCGAGTGCAAAACACGTTGTGCAGCCCAGAGTGATGACCCAACCAAGGGAATGTCACGAGCACTACCTTCGGTTTTCAGACGCCGCCATGGATGCGGTTGAATACGCAAAAATGGAATTGCACCATCATCAAGATGCAGATCATCAACGTGCAGCCCAGCAGCTTCTGCCAGCCGCATTCCGGTGTCAGCCACTAATGCGATTAACCAACGGATATCGTCATCTTGCTCAAAACAAGCTTTCTGTATGATACGAATGTCAGTCGACGAAATTGGTTGGCGAGCATTAACTCCAATCTTGCTATCGAAGTAGACTCCCATGAAAGGATTGACCAATGTCAGGCCACTCTCATTGGCAACAAAGGATATGATTGACTTAATGGTGCCGAAGACACGGGCAACACTGCTTCCAGTCAAACCACGTTCGAACAATGAATCCCGAAAAGCCGTTGCATCTGACTTGTTGTAATCAAGCAGATGTTTGTCTCCCCTCGCCTCTTTAAGATACCGACAAGCACGTTCGGCGGACGCTGCAAACGTTTTTGGACGGTTGTGACCTTTTAATCGAATATAGATTTTCACCGCCTCAGACAGTTTAGGCCCTAGATCGATCACTGTTGGCTTTACAATTAGGTTCCGTGCAGGATCGGTTATTGCCAGATGCTGTATTGGTAGTTGGTCATTCTCCATACGCAGTTTCAACCAATAGTCATCCAACTGAGCAGCCGCTGAGAGAGCACGATTGGTTGCCACTCGGACCGACTTGGTCTTCAGAGAATAGGTAACCCTAATAGAGCTATAGTGATGAAGAATGTCTGATGGGATTCGACGACTAAAGTAATAATATCCCCGTTTTATGTAGCAAAACGGAACTGAAATGTCCTTCGTAATGACCTACCCTCCAATGTTCAAACCAACGATAGTTAAACATTATTCAAGCATTACAAAGCGTTAAGCGTTGGGAATGGTGTTGAAGTGGTGCCCCCACACGGACTCGAACCGCGGACCTACTGATTACAAATCAGTTGCTCTACCAGCTGAGCTATAGGGGCAACGTGGGCTAATTACCCTTCAATGGGGCGGGTGCGCAAGGGGTAAAATGCGGCTAAACTGAAATTTTCATTTGTTTGACGAGCGGGCCAACAAAATTACTGGCAGCAACCCAACAATCGTCACAAAAATCGCTGCAGGGGCAGCCTGCCCGAGGTTTTCTAGCGAGGCTTGACTGTAAACGCGCGTCGCCAACGTATCAAAGTTGAAGGGGCGTAGAATCAGGGTTGCAGGCAACTCTTTTACGCCATCAACGAAGATCAGCATACCAGCCACAAGCACGGAGCCGCGGATGAGTGGCACGTGAATTTCGCGTAAGGTTTGGCCGGCCCCACGGCCCAACGATCGCGAGGCCATGTCCATCGAGGGTGTCACACGCCCCAACGCACTATCCACGGCGCCAAGCCCGATTGCGAAGAAGCGCACGAAATAGGCCAAAACGACGGCGGCAGCTGAACCAGTTAGCAGCAAGCCAATGTCCCAACCAAACACACCCTCGATCAAGTCTGCAAAAACGTTGTCAAAGGCCGCCAGTGGAAACAGGATGCCGATGGCGAGCACGGCGCCGGGGGCTGCATAGCCAATCGAAGTTACAGGCAGCAAATTACGCGGCAAACGGCTGCGTGATTGGCGCGCGCCGTACACTAGGAACAACGCGCCCAGCACGGTCAAAGCAGCAGCAGATCCAGCAAGCGTCAACGTGTTCAACGTGGCGCGCCATAGACCTGCGTCCAGCCAATAGTCTGGGTTATCGAAAGCATGTGATGCGATAACTGACATCGGTACCAAAAACCCCATCGCGAAAGGCAACGCACACGCAACCGTCGCTGCGACAGCTTTGGGGCCACGCAGGACAGAGGGCGAAACCGGGACGCGTTTGGACGACAGGTTGTGATAGCGGCGATTACGGCGGCTGATTTTCTCGAACGCCGCCAAAAACAGCACCAGCGCCAATATCACACAGGCAATCTGTGCTGCGCCGCCAGCGTTATATCCCAGTAGCCATGTGGTAAAAATTCCGGTGGTCAAAGTTTGCACAGCGAAGTAATCGACGGTGCCAAAATCGTTCAACGTCTCCATCATCACAATCGCCATTCCTGCTGCGATGGCAGGCCGTGCCAGTGGCAATGCCACACGCAGGAAGATTGCCCAAGGGCCGCTGCCCAAAGCACGGGCGACTTCGATCATATTTGTGGATTGCTCGCGGAAGGCCGCGCGCGCCAGTAGGTAAATGTAAGGGTACATCGACATCGACAAAACGAATATCGCGGCCCACATCGATCGAATTTCAGGGAACCAGTAAGCCCGGGCGTCTTGCCAGCCAAACCAATCGCGCATCAGCGTTTGAACCGGCCCAGCGTACTCCAGAAAATCCACCAGAGCGTATGCGCTGATGTACGCGGGCAATGCGAGGGGCATCAGCAAGGCCCATTCCAACACACGCCGGAATGGGAATCGTGTTGTAACCACCAGCCACGCGACGCCAGTTCCAATCGCAGCCGATAGAACACCGACGCTCGACATCAGGATAAGCGAATTCTTCAGATAACGCGGCAACGTCGTTGCAACCAGATGACCCCAGATGTTTTCGGTCGGGAAAAAAGCAATCCAAACCACGCTAAGTAGCGGGAAAACCACCAGGGCCGCGATCGCAATCGCACCCAGTGACCACGGGTTTGGCCTCAAAATCGAGGGGGCTTTGTATATCTGACTAGTTTTATCAACCATAGGCGATCAATAGGGCGATTGCCGCCCCCTGTCCAGCGCGTTGATCTGACCTGATCTGTTACGCATCTTCAGAGCTTTCGGCCGGGGCATCATCAAAACGATCAGATAAAATGCGATTGGCGTTGCCGTCAGGATCGTCGTACTGATTGTGGCGCATCATCCAGAAAAATGCCAGCAACCCCACGCCGCCCAGCCCAAGAGAAATCGGGATAAGAACTGCCAATATATTCATGATTTACGCCCCAGTCGCATTGCGTTTAGTGACACTGTAATAGAGCTGCCGGACATTGCCAACGCCGCCATAAGCGGGGTTGCAAAACCCATTAGGGCGATCGGCACGGCGATCAGGTTGTAAACCGCCGCTATGGTGAAATTCTCTAATATCCGCCGTTTGGCAAGCCGTGCCAACCGCAGGCTTTTCGAAACTTGCGATAGGTCGTCCCCGACCAAAATCAGGTCTGCTGATACGCGGCTGGCGTCTACGGCCGAGGCCAGCGAGATCGACACATAGGCCCCTGCCAGCGCCGCCGCATCGTTTAGCCCGTCACCGACCATAAGAACTTTATGGCCGTTGTCCGCCAAATCATTCAACACCGCGACTTTGTCTGCAGGGGTCGCTTCGGCAATCCACGTTTTAACACCCAGCTTCTCGGCGGCGTCCTGTACAGGTTTCGGCACGTCGCCCGACAAAATCTGCACATCCACACCGTCAGCCAATAGCGAAGTGATTGTTGCTGCCGCCTCGGGACGCATGGTATCCTCGAACAGCAGCGCAACTGGAGCGCCTGCTCCGATGCGAAGCCAGCTCGCCGATTGCTGCACATTGTGGCGCTCAACGCCACACCAGACAGCCCGCCCCAATCGAACCTCCTGTCCATCCAAGAGGGCACGTGTGCCCATTCCCGGCTCCTCGACGATATCAATAAGTTCGGCGGGGGTAATCCCCATTTCGGCACCAAACTCACCAATTGCCTTGGACATAGGATGCACCGATGCGCGCGCCATTCCAACGGCTACTCGCATATCCGAAACTGAAACCGAAGATCCGTTCATCAGCTGCGGGCGGCCGGTCGTCAACGTCCCCCCTTTGTCGAAGACAACTGTATCTACCTCCGCCAGACGCTCCAACGCGATGCCTTCTTTCAACAGAACGCCATTGCGAAAAAGGCGTCCGCTTGCGGCCGTCAACACCGCAGGCACGGCCAGACCCAGCGCACAAGGGCATGTGATAATCAGAACCGCCGCCGCGATGTTGACCGCTAGACGCCAATCACCGGAATAGAACCCCCAAAACAGGAATGCGACCGCCGACAAAATATGCACGAGCGGCGCATAAATCGTCGCGGCTTTTTCTGCCAACGATGTGTATTTGTTTTTTGAGGCCTCGGCGGATTCCACTAACCGAGTGATTTGTTGCAAAAGCGTATCTTCGCCCAAACCTTCAGCCCGCACCACCAGCGCGCCCGTCAGGTTCAACATACCAGCGATCACGGGTGTGCCCGGTTCGACCGCTTCGGGCATCGTTTCACCCGTTAGCATCGAAGGGTCCAACTCGCTTTGACCCTCGCTCACGACGCCGTCCACCGGAACACGCGAACCCGCTGCGACAGAGATCAAATCACCTTCGCGCAACGCATCCATCGGTACGGTTTCACGGGTTCCATCCGTATTAATACGTTCAGCGCGGTGCACCTCTAGTGCGGCGAGTTCAACTGCAGCAGACCGCGCCACAGCGCGCGTCCGATGATCCAGATACCGCCCCAACAGCAAGAAAAACGTCAGCGACAGAGCTGCGTCAAAATACGCATGCTCGCCACCCTCGACGGTTTCCATCAACGAAACACCGCTTGCCAATATCAGTGCCAACGAGATCGGCACATCCATATTCAACCGCCCTACCCTAAGCGAGGTCCACGCATTCTTGAAAAACGGCACGCCGGAAAACGCCACGGTCGGCAGCGCGATTACCGCTGAAATCCAATGCATCATTTCGCGCGTTGCACCCTCGGCACCGCCCCAAACAGAAAACGACAGCAGCATCACGTTCATCATTGCGAAGCCGGCCACCGCAAGGCGTGCCAGAAGATCGCGACCAGCCTTATCGACCACTTCTTGATCTAGCGCCGCGCTGTCCAGTTCTTTCGCGGGATAGCCCCAGCTTGTTAGTAAATCGATCAGATAAGTTTCAATTCCGGGAATGTCCTTAACCGTAATCGTCACGCGCTTGCGGGTTAGGTTCACCCGCGCCCCTTCGATTTCGGGTAGTTTGCTCAGGCCGGTTTCAACACCGCTGATGCAGGCTGCGCAATGAATTGACGGCAAAGATAATTCGATCCGGCGCGACTGGCCAGACTGAGCCTCGCCTGCGGATTTAATCAGATCCGTTGGTATCGCAACGCACGCCGGACAAGCTGCAATTGATGACGTCTCAGCCATGGCCGTCCGTCACAAACAGTTCCAGTCTTTGCGCAAACGGCTCTCCATCCACATCTTCAGCGTTCACGTAAACGAACCACTTACCCACACCCAGATCGATGTTGAACCAATACCCGATAGTATCCCGCAAAAGCACAGGAGTCACATCTTCGCGGCCATGCGTCGGGCGACCAACACGCACGTCGATCACTTTCGGGAAAATAAATTCCCCGTTCGCAAAAATCGAGAGGTTCATCTGGCCGTTGGCGAATTTGACTTCGGGTGCCCAACCAAGCGAGCGCTGTGCAACCGCACGATCGTCAAATGTCTGCGAAGCAATATAGGAGTTTTTCACTTCCAGTCCCGGAAACGTCTTCACGGCATTATACAACAACGTCATGTTCACCGCCAAGATTGTCCCGAACGCGGCCAGCAAGATTATCAGAACCTTGCGGCCTGTTAACTCTTTGGCGGGTTTATCATAAGTCATGGTGCTTTTCCGTTAAAAATAGTGTCAACAAATGCGCGATCACCACTGGTCATATCTTCGATCCAGATGCGAACCTCTGTGCGGTTGCGGCTTCCGGCAGGATCACCTGGTCCAGCAACCAGATACACCCGTTGGCTATAGGTATCATCAGCCGGGGCCAGTACTATCACACCCTCGATTCCTTGCAACTGTACACCTATATCCGCGTCAGTCGCCGCGCTGGTAATAGTGATGTGGAACGGACGTTCTTCGCCATGCTTGTTCAGGATGCGTAAATCGTAGTCGTTGCGGATGGTTCCGTCAGACAGCGCCACAAACACAGGGTTCCTGATCGGCGAAACGTTAACTTCGATGTCAGGACGCACAAACAGTGCTACCAGCAAGCCAACTCCAACAGCAGCCCACAGCGTGGCATACATTATGGTGCGGAAACGGATCAGGTGTTTCCACAAATTTCGCGGCGGATGACCTGCGCGTTCAAGCGGTTCATCGTTAGCAGTAAGATAGGCAATCAAACCGGTGGGGCGGCCGACCTTGACCATCATCTCGTCGCACGCATCAATGCACAGCGCACATGTGATGCATTCCAATTGCTGGCCTTCGCGAATGTCGATGCCTACGGGGCAAACGGCAACACAGGCGTTACAATCGATGCAATCCCCCAGCGACGGGTCAGCCGTGGATTCCTTCAATTTCGCCCGCGGCTCGCCGCGCCAATCGCGATAGGAAACCGTCATGGTATCCTCGTCCATCATCGCGGCCTGAATACGCGGCCAAGGGCACATGTAGGTACAGATTTGTTCCTGCATAAACCCGCCAAAAATAAACGTAGTTGCGGTAAGGGACGCGATAAAGGCATATGCCACAAACGCAGCTTGTCCAGTCAAAAGCTCGACCAACAAAGTCGGCGCATCAGCGAAATAGAACACCCAAGCACCGCCCGTTGCGACTGCAATCAACAGCCATGCAGACCATTTGGTCAATCGCAAACGCCATTTTCTGGCATCCCATTTGGCATTCAGCAGACGGATCCGCGCGTTGCGGTCCCCCTCGACCCAGCGTTCCACCTGAACATAAAGGTCAACCCATACCGTTTGCGGGCAGGCATATCCACACCAAACCCGCCCGAGCGCCGAGGTAAACAGAAACAGCCCCAACCCCGCCATAATTAGCAAACCGGCAACGAAATAAAACTCGTGTGGCCAAATCTCGATCCAGAACATGAAAAAACGACGCCCTGCCATATCGATCAAGACAGCTTGATCGGGCATGTTCGGGCCACGATCCCAGCGGATCCACGGAGTAATGTAGTAAACCCCCAGCGTGAAGATCATCAGCCACCACTTAAGCTGGCGAAATTTACCCTTCACGCGCTTCGGAAATACCGGTTCGCGGGTAGCATACAGCTTCTGGGCTACTTCAGGGGTTTCAGTGCTCATTAGAGCCTCCGACTCAGTGTCATATTCATTTACTGGGATGCATTACATGCCGGCATTAATGAAACCTTGATGTATATCAAGGTATCAGATTTAATAAAAATGCCTGACCGGAAAAACCGATCAGGCCAGTTGGCGTCATTAACCTGACGCAAGGGGAGTATCGGGTGGAGGCTATTCGCCTCCGCCCAATTCATGAACATATACCGCGACCTGACGAAGTTGAGCTTCATTCAAGCGTCCCACAGTGGACCATGCTGGCATCACACCACCGCGGCTGTTCGTAATCGTTTCAGTGACTGTTTCCAGATCACCGCCGTATAGCCAAAGCGCATCGGCGAGGTTTGGTGCGCCGACAGAAATATCGCCCGTACCATCTTCGCCGTGACAGGATGAACAATTATCTTCAAAGACAACCGCACCCTCTGCGACAAGTGCCGCATCAGTTGCACGACCCGAAAGGGACAGAACAAATTGCGCTGCTTGGTCAATTTCCTCGTGGCTGAGGTAATCATCGCCAAACACCGGCATTTCAGACAGGCGTGTGTCGTCATCTTCATCCGCACGAATACCGTGGCTGATTGTTGTATAGATGGCGTCAATGTCACCACCCCACAGCCAGTCATCGTCGCGCAGGTTCGGATAGAAACCTTCGACACCAGCAGCGCCGGCACCGTGGCACTGGATACAGAAGGTACGGAACACAGCACCACCAGCCGAAACCGCATATGCGCCAACTTCGTCGTCGCCCGCAATCGCGGCCAGATCAAGGCTTACGATCCGGTTGTTCAACGGCGCGTTTTCCGCATTCACAGCCGCGATATCCGCAGCTACTTCAGCACGCGAGGAATACCCCAACAAGCCAGGTGTTGCGCCATTAATCAGCGGCCACGCCGGATAAGCGATAACGTACCCGATACCCCAGATGATTGTCAGATAAAAGGTCCACAGCCACCAACGCGGCATAGGATTGTTAAGTTCGGTAATGCCGTCCCACTCGTGACCAGTGGTTTCGACAACCTTTTTCTTTTTTTCAGGTTTTCTAGCCATAGTCTTATTCCTTAAATTCTTCGTTGCGGAACGGGATGTTGGAAATGTCTTCATAGAGCTCTTTAGTGCCTGGACGGAAAGCCCACACAATGATCCCCAAGAAAATCAACAAAATCGAAAGCATGCCCCAACTGTCGGCAAGTAAACGTAAGAAAGTATACATAACGCCCTCCTTTACCGGCTTGCGTCGGGTTCAAAGGTCGAGAAATCAACCAACGTGCCCAACATTTGCAAATACGCGATCAACGCATCCGCTTCGGTCAACTGTGGCTGACCATCGAAGTTACGTGTTTGTGCTTTTGGATACCGCGACAGCAAGCCGTCCCAATCCGCATCCGGATCAGCCTGCGCTTTGAAATCCGCTTTCGCCATCTCGATCATCTCGTCAGTGTAAGGAACACCCACCAGACGGTTGGCTTTCAGCAAATCTTCAATGTACTTGCCGTCAATCACGGTTTTTTCCAACCAGCGATAAGATGGCATGATCGTCTCGGGAACCACATCGCGTGCTTCACGAAGGTGATCGGTGTGCCATTCATCAGAATAGCGGCCACCCACACGTGCCAGATCAGGACCGGTACGTTTGGAACCCCACTGGAACGGATGGTCATACTGCGATTCCGCTGCCAGAGAATAGTGACCGTAACGCTCCACTTCGTCGCGAAGTGGACGGATCATCTGGCTGTGGCAAAGGTAGCAACCTTCGCGCACATAGATGTTCCGGCCAGTTAGCTCCAGCGGAGAGTAAGGGCGCATGCCCTCCACATCCTCGATGGTGTTCTCAAGGTAGAACAATGGAACGATCTGAACCAGACCACCAATGGACACGACCAGCAAGCTGAGGACCAACAATAGGGTGGCGTTCTTCTCGATTATCTTATGTTTATCTAGGATACCCATTTTTCCGGCCCCCCCTTATTCTGCTGGAACTGCGGTAGCTTGGGCAGTTTGCCCTGCACCGATTGCAGTTTTCCATAGGTTCCAAGCCATGATAATCGCACCTGTCAGATACAACAGACCACCAGTACCACGCACCACATACATCGGGAACTTGGCCGATACAGTGTCAGCGAACGAGTTCACCAAGAAGCCCTGCGCGTCAACTTCACGCCACATCAAGCCTTCCATAATGCCAGTCACCCACATGGACGACGCATAAAGAACGATGCCAATTGTCGCGAGCCAGAAGTGCCAGCTAACCATTTTCAGGCTGTATAGACTTTCGCGTTTCCACAACACCGGAACTAGGAAGTACAAAGCACCAAAGGTGATCATACCGTTCCAGCCAAGCGCACCAGAATGCACGTGCCCGATTGTCCAATCCGTGTAATGGCTAAGCGAGTTAACCGCTTTGATCGCCATCATCGGACCTTCAAATGTAGACATCCCGTAGAAGCCGATAGACACAACCATCATCCGCAGAACCGGATCGGTCCGCAGTTTATCCCATGCGCCCGAAAGCGTCATCAGACCGTTTATCATGCCACCCCAGCTTGGCATCCACAGGATGATGGACATAACCATACCCAATGTCTGCGCCCAATCAGGCAAAGCGGTGTAGTGCAGGTGGTGAGGACCAGCCCAGATATACAGGAAGATCAACGCCCAGAAGTGGATGATCGACAGCTTGTACGAATAGATCGGACGGTTCGCCTGCTTCGGAACGAAGTAGTACATCATGCCGAGGAAACCAGCTGTCAGGAAGAACCCAACCGCGTTATGCCCATACCACCACTGCGTCATCGCATCTTGCACACCCGAGAATAGCTGAACAGATTTGGACCCAAGGAAGGACACCGGGACAGCCATATTGTTTACGAGGTGCAACATCGCAATAGTTACGATAAACGCCAGATAGAACCAGTTGGCCACATAGATGTGGGGCTCTTTACGTTTGTAGATCGTACCAAGGAAGACAACCAGATAGGCCACCCATACGATAGTCAACCAAATGTCCACATACCATTCAGGCTCAGCGTATTCTTTAGACTGCGTGGCCCCCATTAGGTAACCGGTCGCGGCCAAGACGATGAACAACTGGTAACCCCAGAAGACGAACTTCGCGAGATTTCCACCAAACAAACGTGCCGCCGTCGTCCGCTGAACCACGTAGAACGATGTCGCAATCAAAGCGTTACCACCAAAGGCGAAAATCACCGCCGAGGTGTGGACAGGGCGGAGACGCCCGAACGTAATGTAGGAAAGGCCAAAGTTGATGTTAGGGAACGCCAGCTCAAACGCGATCCATGCGCCGACCGAAAACCCTGCCAAACCCCAGAAGACCGTCGCGATAACGCCCCAGCGCACCACATCGTCCATATAACCTGTTTCTTTAGGCTTAGGTTTGTCACCGATTGCAGAAATTGTCTTGATTAACAGATATCCCGCCACCGAAGCGACGAGGATAGCATGAACCTGAAAAGCCAGATCACGCCCAAAATTTGCGGCCATCGCAGCACCGAGCACCAAAAGCCCGTATACGATTACCTTAATACCATTCAACATTGGTCCCTCTTTCATTATGCGAAACGCAGATTCACTGCGCCCGTCTTTTCATTATGGAGTGTTTTGCACATTCAGTTACCGAGTCACTTTGACCTAGATCAATTTTGACTCGCCAAATAACGCCAAAAGAGCGTTGAAATTAAAAAACCTTTTATAACGGCAAGTTTAAAGGTGACAATCAGACGTTGTTAGAAAATCTCTTTGCAGGCGATACGCCCATGTTCAGGAAATAAAACCGCCATCAGAATCATCGCCAGCTTCATCCAGCAATGCCACGAAATCCGGAACGTGCACATGGCGTGAATCTTCCAGAATAATTATACCGGCTTTTTTCAGTGCCGAAATCTGGCGGCTGACGGTTTCAATTGTTAGGCCAAGATAATCCGACATCGCCTCGCGTGTTAGAGGCAGCGTAAATCGTAACCCATCACCAATCGGCGTGTTGTTTAGCGCTGCATCTCTGCGTGCAATAATAACCAGAAGGCTAGCAATTTTTTCTCGTGCGGTTTTGCGGCCTAACAGCAGCATCCACTCGCGCGCGGCGTCAAGTTCGTCCAAAGTCATATCCAACAGCCGACGCTCCAACGCCGGAGTAGCGGAAACCAACCTTTCAAACTTTGGTTTGATGAACTGGCAAATCATCACTTCATTTGCCGCAACAACATCATAAGGGGCAGTTCGCCGCCCGGGTCGTCCAACAAAATCGGACGGCAGTAGCAATCCCACCATCTGACGACGCCCGTCCGGCAACGTGCGCGACAAAGTCGCCACACCAGAAACAACGGACCCAAGAACCTCGACTTCTTCGCCAGCCCACACGATCGTCTCGCCAGCCTGAAAAGTCCGGTAAGATTTCATCGCATCCAACTTCGCCAATTCCGGCGGTTCACAATATGCGCACACGGCTTTATGACGGATCGCGCAATCGGCGCAACGCAAGTGGTCCTGTGCAATTAGTGGGGCGTGCTTCATAATAAGCGTACTACTCCGTAGGTTTAACTTTCTTTACCCCAATAGTTTGATCTCGATCAAGGTAAGAACGACAAGGCTGCGGCTATGTGGCCGGATGAAAAAAATCGACCAACTAACTGATGCAGGCCTTTTCTCACGAAACGTGCCGCGCTACACTAGCTATCCGACCGCCCCGCAATTCCATGACGGGGTTGCATCGATTTCGTTCGATGGTTGGGTAAAAGCACTGCCAACAGATTCAAAACTGTCGATTTACGTCCACGTTCCGTTTTGCGAACGCCTGTGCTGGTTCTGTGCCTGCCGCACGCAAGGTGTGAAATCTATGTCACCGGTCGAGGCATATTTGGACATTCTGAAAGTTGAAATTGCCAAACTCGCAGACACAATCCCTGACGGTGTGACCATCGCGCGGTTGCATTGGGGTGGCGGTTCCCCGACGATTCTTCAGCCGGATCACATTGACTCGCTAATGGAATGGTTGCGCGAATTGGCACCGTTTGATCCTGATTGGGAGTTTTCGGTCGAGATTGATCCGGCGGCTGTCAACGGTGAAAAACTGGATTCACTTGCCCAAGCGGGCATGAATCGCGCCAGCATTGGTGTGCAAGACTTTAACGAAAAGGTTCAACTGGCGATTGGTCGCGAACAAAGCTTCGAGATTACACGAGATATCGTCGCCGGGCTGCGCGCACGCGGCGTCAACTCGATAAACCTCGATATCGTCTATGGCCTACCCTATCAAGACTCTGAAGCGCTTGGCAAAACGGTCGCACAAGTGATCGAGTTGAACCCCGACCGTGTTGCCCTGTTCGGCTACGCCCATGTTCCGTGGATGGCTAAACGCCAGAAAATGATTCCTGAGGATAGCTTACCCGGCCCGACGGAACGCTTCGAAATGTTCAATCAGGCCTACGAGGCCCTCGAAGCCGCAGGATACGTTCCCCTTGGAATCGATCACTTCGCCAAACCCGACGACTCACTGGCCATTGCCGCATCTGAAGGCCGTCTTCGCCGCAACTTCCAAGGCTACACAGACGATGTGTGTACGGCCCTTATCGGGCTTGGTGCCTCGTCTATTTCGCGCTTCCCACAAGGCTATGTCCAAAATCGTGCGACAACGAATGCCTATGCCAAAGAAATCAATGCCGGTGACTGGTCGGCAACACGCGGTATCGCAATGTCGAGCGACGACCAGTTACGTTCCCGTGCAATTGAAACTTTGATGTGTGAGTTCACAGTTAACATTCCGGCCCTCACGACGGAATTTGGCGACGTGGCCAACAGCCTTCGCCCCGACTTACATAAAATCGCAGCCGAATTCCCGAAGTTCACCGATTTCAACGGCGAGGTTCTTTCCATTCGCGAAGATGGCTTTCACTTGACCCGTATCATCGCCTGCGGTCTGGACGCTTACCACACAACGGCGGCCAAACACTCTTCAGCAATATAAGCGTAGCTCATTTTGCAGTTCGATTGGGCCTAGCTTCGTTACGGTTGTGATATAAAAGGTGCGAACGCTCGAACTTCATTAACTAATGACCTGCCCTACTGAGCGAGGCGGGCTTTCCACCCGTGGGTTTATCGCGCTAATGATTTATCAATACCCGTTGCGATTTTTAGCAACAAACACTTAAGCCGCCCATTCGTTGCACCGTTTGACAAACGGTATTTTAGCAGCAACATCTCAGGGCTTGGGCAATTAGCGCGGTGAACTCGACTTCACCTATAGACGGTCTCTAACCCGGAACGTCGAAATCATGGCTCTTTCAGCGTCCCCGAACATTTCTAACTTACAAAGCGCAGGTTTCACTCGAACGGCTCTTTTTTCGTGCCTAAAACCCACTAAACGGCGGCCAGCCCCCTCGATTCAAAACCTTTTAGGGACATATGCGACTGCGGCCGGTCAATCCCCATATGATCAACAAGTTCAGGAAACAACGACAGCAATTCTGCACGCGTCTCTGTTTCAAGAGCCGCCATTGCCATTTCGCCCGGATGGAAACTCTCGGTCGGCAGACCTTCTGAAAATACGGTCTCGTGCTGCTCAAACAGGATATGGTGATATGAAAATTCCTGAAGACCGGTTTCTACGCGAATTGTGCTGTCATTAACCAAATGCTTCGCAGGAACCAATACCTCCGAGACACCAAATAGCAACTCCGCCCGCCAGTCGGTTATCAGGACACGATGTTGCGGTGACACCAGCAGGTCGCGTAACGGCAGTCCAGCACCAAATGCATTGGCGGTTATTCTGATTGGGGCATGCTTACGAGCATGACTGCCTCTCATTTCGCGCGCGCCGACCCAAATTAGTTTCTGTGCAGTTCCGCTGAGCGAAATGACCTGATCACCAACAACCAAATCCTCAACGCGTTTTTCCCCGTCCGGTGTAAGAATAAGCGTCCCATTGAGAAAACATACAGTGACCGAGTCGCCAGGGTCGCCTCCTGACGGGTCGGGGTCAAGTGGATTGGAGTTTCCATTCGAAAATGGATTGGTAATTGATGGATCTGTTGGGTCAGACACATCCAGAAGAAACATGTAATCGATTCCGCCGACGGTAATGATCACATATTGGTGTGACAGGCCATCTTCCATAATACCGGTATCGCCGTATTCCAGCAATGCACCGTCTAAGTTCGCAACAATTTCAGTCCCGTCCGAAGCCACGATCGTAAAGAGTGTGTTTGTATCACCAGCAGTTAATGTTAAATCACCGCCATCTGGCGCCGAGGTATTAGGCGAGATGATTAGCGTGACCGGATCATCATTATTAATATTGAATTCATTGTTGCTGCCGTTTCTATTAACGGCACCGGAGTATCCGATAAATGTTGGCGTACCCATCTCAAAACTCGATACAATTGGTCCACAAACATTTTGCGGAGTTATGGTGATTAATGCATCAAAATACTTTGCGCTTGCTTAATATTAGCTAAATGCTTTCCAAAAATATAGATAGATTTTCTTGAGGCCAAAAATTGGCCTCAAGAGTTATTATGAACCCTACTCGCCGTATGGCGTCCAGATGTTCTTAACCTCGGTTGCATGACGCAAAAATTCACGGCCTTCGCCTTGTTTGTTATCATACCAGTCGCGGTCCAGTCCGTTGGATGTCCACGTGCGTTTCAGGTTGTCAGCCGACGCTGCCTCAACCAGTTTTGCGCCCGCCTCGCTGCCGAAATGCCAAACGGAATCGATTGCATAGTGACCCGCCAAGGTCTTGGCCAATTCATCCTGCGATCCTGTCACGATGTTCACCGCGCCGCCCGGCATGTCAGATGTATCCAGCACTTGGTAGAAATCCGTAGCACTTAGCGGATGATTTTCAGACGGCACAACCACGCACCGATTACCCATCGCCATTGCCGGCCCGATCAACGAGATCATCCCGAGCAGCGGCGCTTCATCAGGGCAAATGATCCCAATCAAACCCACAGGTTCGTGCATCGCCATCGCCACACCGCGCATCGGTACGGAATGCACCGCGCCGTCAAACTTGTCCGCCCAAGCCGCGTAAGAAAACAGCCGCGCGACAGAAGCGTCGACCTCAGCACTCGCCTTACCTTTGCTCGCGCCCGTCATCAAACTGATCCGGTCCGCAAACTCGCCTGCGCGCGCAGACAGGTTTTCGGCAATAAAGTACAACACCTGCGCCCGATTGTGACCCGACGCACCAGACCAACCAGATGCGCCAGCCGCAGCCTCGACCGCATTGCGGATGTCTTTACGGCTGCCCGTGCCAACATGCCCGATCAACGCGCCCTTGGAGGACAACACTGGCGTCGCATACCCACTATCAGGCCGCGCCTGCTTGCCACCAACATACATCTTCGGCGTGCGGTCGATCGTTTCCATCGCCACTTCACCCGACGCTAAGGGATGTTTGTTAACAAAAGGTTTCAACCCTTTCAGGAAGGTCGGTTTGACGTATTCAAACAGCCCTTCTTTGCCACCCTCGCGCCCAAATCCACTCTCGCGATAACCACCAAAACCGGCGGCTGCGTCGAACTGGTTCGTGCAGTTGATCCAGACAACGCCCGCCTTAACTTTCGGGGCAATTTCGTAGGCGAGATTGATATTTTCCGTCCAGATACTCGCCGCCAACCCGTATTTTGTGTTGTTTGCCAAAGCGATAGCCTCGGCAGGCGTGCGAAAAGTTGTGGACACCAGAACCGGCCCAAAGATTTCTTCCTGCATTGCGGAGGCGGCGGTGTCTACGTTCGCCAGCAAGGTCGGCGGGTAATAACATCCATTCGGCACAGATGTTTCTGGCTGGATCAATGTAGCGCCCTCGGACACCGCTTTTGCTACCAGAGACCGTATGGTATTTAACTGAGTATCATCGACAATCGCCCCCATATCGACGCATTTGTCCAGCGGATTGCCAACCCGCAACTTCGCCATACGCACCTTCAACTTCGCCAGCATCTCGTCGGCAATGCTTTCCTGCATCAACAAGCGCGAACCCGCACAGCAGACCTGACCTTGGTTGAACCAGATCGCATCGACGACCCCTTCAATGGCGCTATCAATATCGGCGTCATCAAAGACAATAAACGGTGATTTACCACCTAACTCCAACGTCAGTTTTTTACCAGAACCAGCCGTCGCATTGCGGATAATACGCCCGACTTCGGTGGAGCCCGTGAAAGCCACTTTATCGATATCGGAATGCTCGGTTATCGCCGCACCGGTTGCGCCCATGCCCGTGACAATGTTCACGACACCTTTTGGCAGGCTCGCCTCCACACAGATTTCGGCAAACAACAGCGCTGTCAACGATGTGAATTCTGCCGGCTTCAGCACCACCGTGTTGCCCATCGCAATCGCAGGGGCGATTTTCCATGCCAGCATCAACAGCGGGAAATTCCACGGAATCACCTGCCCGGCAACGCCCAAAGCCTCGTACCCCGGCAATTCATCGTCCATCAATTGCGCCCATCCGGCGTGGTGATAGAAGTGACGGATGACCAAGGGGATGTCGATGTCGCGGCTTTCGCGGATCGATTTTCCGTTGTCCAAGGTTTCAAGAACCGAGAACAGCCGTGCATGTTTGTTAATCAAACGCGCGATTGCATAGAGGTATTTCGCTCGTCCATGCCCGCCAAGTTTGGCCCAGCCTGCCTGTGCCTTGCGCGCCGCCTTAACGGCAGCGTCTACGTCTTCGGCAGAACCATCGGTAATCTCGGCCAAAAACTCGCCATCCGCTGGGTTTTTCGTCTGAAAATGCGCAGCGCCCTCGACGAATTCACCATTGATGAAATGCCCGAACTTACGCGCGTGCGTATCCAGCCATTTGTTGGCCTCATTCGCGCTTTCAGGTGCAGGTCCATATTCCATGGTTTCAAAGATCTCTTTCACAGTCATAGCCTTATCCCATCGCATGGCGGAAGCTGGCCGAATACCGACCCGTTACAAAATGTTCCAGTTGCCGTTCAATATCACCCAGAAGCGAAGATGCGCCGAAGCGGAACAATTCGGGTTCCAGCCACTCGCGGCCCAGTTCTTCGTTCATCAACATCAGATAGTTCAGCGAGTCCTTGGCCTTGGATACCCCGCCCGCCGGTTTATAACCAATCTGATAGCCGGTTTTGTCACCATAATCGCGCAACGATCGGATCATAACCAAGGACACAGGCAGCGTTGCATTAACGCTTTCTTTACCCGTCGAGGTCTTAATGAAATCAGCTCCGCCCATCATCGCCACCATGGAGGCACGCGCGACATTTCGAAGGCTACCCAGCTCGCCAGTGGCAAGGATCGCTTTCATGTGTGCATCGCCACAGGCGGCACGCATCTCGCAGGTTTCATCGTACAGCGCCTGCCAGTTGCCTTCCAGCACATGGCGGCGGGAAATAACGATGTCGATTTCCTTGGCACCCGCTTTAACGGATTCCTCAATCTCGCGGATACGCAAATGAAATGGTGAAAGCCCTGCCGGAAACCCAGTGGAAACAGCCGCGACAGGAATGCCGGACCCATCGAGCGCCTCAACAGCAGTTTCGATCATCTCGTGGTACACACAAATCGCGCCGGTGGTCAGGCGCACGTCCCCCATACCCAGCGCCTCAAGAATGTCTTGGCGCACAGGCTGGCGGGCTTTGGCACACAAACGGCGAACCCTTGCGCGCGTGTCATCGCCCGAAAGCGTGGTCAGATCGATGCAGCTAACCGCCTTCAGCAGCCACGCCGCCTGCCATTCTTTTTTCACCGAACGGCGCGTGCCGATCGTCGCCGCACGACGTTCAATAGCCGAGCGGTTGGCCTTCTGGCCCAGCACCCAGTCAAGGTCCAGTTCCATGCCAGGGTTTCGTTTAATCGTACTCATGGCTCAATATGTTCCCGAATTAGCGGCCTGCTCATCGGAACAGTATCGCCTATTTTCATTGCGTCTTGCAAGGCGGCTGCCGCGGCATCCGCCTGATCTTCGCTTAAGGCATGGACGACGCCGATAGGTTCTTCGCGATCAACTATCCGCCCCAATCCGGCCAGATCCGAGAACCCTACCGAATGGTCGATGGTATCTGATGACACCCGACGCCCACCGCCTAGCTCAATCACCGCCATGCCGATATCGCGCGTTTCGATTGCCCGAACGAAACCGTCGGTTTTGGCGAAAACCTCGAGCACCACAGGAGCGGCCGGAAGGTATTTCAACATATTTTCTACGAAATCCGTTGGTCCACCAAGACTCGAAACCATCGCCCCGAAGCGTTCAGCCGCAGCGCCGGATGTAAACGCATCACTAATCCGCTCGCGCCCTTGGCCGACGTTTGGCGCAACACCCGCCAGCACCAGAAGTTCGGCACCAAGATCAGATGTTACATCCCACAAACGATTGTCGATATGTGTGCCCGTCAGGAAATCCACAGCATTGCGAACCTCAACAGCATTGCCAGCCGCGCTCGCCAAAGGTTCGTTCATGTCGGTCATGATGGCCGAGGTCTTACAACCGGCACCATTGGCAACCTTCACCAGACTTTCCGCCAATTCGTGCGCGTCATTTGGCGTTGCCATAAACGCACCGTTGCCACATTTCACGTCCAACACCAAAGCATCTAGCCCCGCCGCCAGCTTTTTGGAAAGGATCGAGGCGGTGATCAAATCAACCGACTCCACTGTGGCCGTAACATCGCGGATGCCGTATAAAACTTTGTCCGCTGGGGCAATATCGCCCGTCTGTCCGATAATCGCACAGCCAACCTCTTGGGTAACTTTGCGCAGCAATTCCACATCCGGCTGAGTCTGATAGCCGGGAATGGAGTCAAATTTGTCCAGCGTCCCGCCCGTATGCCCAAGCCCGCGCCCCGAAATCATTGGCACATAGACGCCACACGCCGCCAGCGCCGGCGCCAGCATTAACGACACGTTATCCCCGACGCCACCGGTCGAATGCTTGTCGACGACAGGTCCATCCAGATCCCACGACAAAACGTCGCCAGTATCGCGCATGGCAACAGTCAGGGCGACCCGTTCGTCAATTTCCATTCCGTTGAAATAGACAGACATCGCAAATGCCGCGGCTTGGGCGTTGGAAACTTTGCCGTCCACCAGCCCACGCATCAGGAATTGCAGTTCGCCCGCATCCAGCACTTCGCCATCACGTTTCTTGCGGATTATTTCTTGCGCTAACATTAATCAAGTGCCTCTACAAAACCAGCGAACAGTTTTTTGAAACTGTCAGCCGCCAACGCGGATTCACGTTTGGTTTGCTCGTGGCTTAATGCCTCGGCTTGCATTCCCGCCGCTAAGTTTGTGATGACCGAAACCGCCGCGACTCGCATCCCTGCGTGTCGCGCCAAAATGGTTTCAGGCACGGTCGACATACCCACAGCACTTGCCCCCAGCATCGTGATCGCACGAATTTCCGCAGGCGTTTCAAACGATGGGCCAGAGAACCACGCGTAAACTCCTTCGTTCAATTTCGTCCCTTGCGCCCTTGCAACACGGTGCAAAATGGCACGCAATTCGGGGTCGTAAGCGTTAGACATATCAATGAAACGGTCGTCCGACGGCCAGCCGATAAGCGGGTCACGACCCGAAAAATTGATGTGATCGTTCAGCGCCATTAAGGAACCGGGCCCCATATGCCGCTGCGTAGAACCCGCCGCATTGGACAGCGCCATAACGCCAATCCCCAGCTCGGCCAAAGTGCGCACGGGCACCGACATCGCCGCCGCATCTCCACGTTCATAGTAATGCGAACGCCCTGCCAGCAAAACCACCCGTTTATCGCGCAACTGCCCCACCATGATTGATCCAGCGTGCCCCGAAACCGTCGAAACCGGGAAACCCGGTAGATCGTCGAACGGGATGGTGATCGCCTCCTCGACATCCTGCGCCAACGTTCCTAGACCCGAGCCAAGAACGATACCGGCAACGGGCGCTTCGGTTCCGGCTCGGTTTTTGATGACTTCGGCGGCTTCTTTCCAGGGGGTATCCATGACGGCTCCTATTATTTTACCATTTGGTCAATTTATCACCAAAGTGCTGAAATTGAAAGAGTGATCTTCATCGCCCGTAACGTCAAGCGAACTTGGCAAAAATCGGGGTATTTCCAATCCCGTTGCCAGATATCAAACATTGCCGTAACTTTGCCCAAATGTGGGAAGATGCCAGACCATACGCAAATGCATCACGTAAAAGGGAGCCCGCCATGATTACACGTAAAACAATGCTTATTACGGAAACCATCAACGCAGATGGTTTAGGGCAGCCTTGCGAAACGATCACCAGAGTCGCGGCTCTTGCAATAGTCCAGAATCCCTTTGCCGGTAGATTTGTCGTAGACTTGACGCAACTATTCGATATTGGCGGCCAACTCGCAGCAGAACTGATGGCGGGAGCGGTAGGCTCGCTCGTGAATGCGCCCGTGAGTTATGGCAAAGCAGCCATTGTCGGTGTTGCCGGTGATCTTGAGCACGGCGGTGCCGTGATCCATCCGAAACTCGGCAAACCTATGCGTGCAGCCGTAGACGGCGGCGCGGCGCTGATACCCTCAAACGTAAAGATCGCGGCCGTGGGAACCCCGATCGACATTCCGCTTGGGCACAAAGACGAGGCATGGTCTTTCGATCATTTCGACACCATGACGGTTATGATTGCTGATGCACCCCGCCCTGACGAGATCGTGCTTTGCATGGTCGTCGCTGACGGAGGGCGCCCAATACCTCGCGTTGGAAGCGGACCGATCACGGATTAGGAAATTTACGTAGAGACAGCAGCGGTGGCTTTACTGAACTAGTGAATTTTCCGTTTTGCACCTTTGGCCGCGAAAGGGTTGTCGCCACCGCGCAAGAACAACCTGATTGGCGAGCCGGGCATATCGAAATCGCGTCGCATCCCATTCACCAAGAACCGTGTGTAGGCCGCAGGCACTTTGTCTGGCACGGACGTAAATACCACAAACGTTGGCGGGCGCGTTTTCACTTGTGTCATGTAACGCATCTTGATCCGGCGACCGGCAGGTGCGGGCGGCGGATGGCTTTCGATTTGGACAGCCAGCCAGCGGTTCAACTTCGCGGTCGAGATTCGGGTATTCCAGACACCGTACGCCGAGATGATCGCGGCATGCAGTCGGTCCAACCCTTTGCCGGTTTTGGCCGAGACCATAACCATCGGCGCACCACGAAGCTGCGGCAGCAAGCGGGTGAATTCCTCGCGAAGCTCTTTAAGTTTCTCGGATTTGTTTTCTTCCAAATCCCACTTATTAACGGCAACAACTACAGCGCGGCCTTCGCGCTCGGCCAGATCGGCAATCCGCAAGTCTTGTTGCTCGAATGGGATGGCGGCATCCAGCAGCACCACAACGACCTCGGCAAAACGCACGGCGCGTAGGCCATCGGAAACCGAAAGTTTCTCGAGCTTGGCCTGCACCTTGGCTTTTTTGCGCATACCGGCGGTGTCAAAAATACGGAATGCGCGATCTTCCCAGTCGGTATTTACAGAAATCGCATCACGGGTGATACCGGCTTCGGGGCCGGTCAACAGGCGTTCCTCGCCAAGAATTTTGTTGATGAGTGTGGATTTGCCCGCGTTTGGGCGGCCAACGACGGCGATTTGCAAAGGGCGACCTTCGGGGACAAGCTCGGCCATGCCGTCCTCGTCCACTTCGTCGGACACGTCTACATCTGTAATCGCCTCGTAAGATACTTCACTGAATTCTTCATCGATGGGGCGCAGGATGTGGTAAAGTTCGTCCATGCCTTCGCCGTGTTCGGCAGACAGACGCAGGGGTTCACCAAGACCAAGGTTATACGCGTCGTAGTACCCTTCGTCCGCAGCTTTGCCTTCAGCCTTGTTCACACATAAAATTACACGGTCGGCGTTTTTGCGCAAAATTCCTGCCAGAACTTGATCGGCGGTTGTGACACCGACGCGGCCATCAATCAGAAACAGGCAAACGTCAGCCATGTCGATCGCGCGTTCAGTCAACGCGCGCATGCGTCCTTGAAGGCTTTCGTCGGTGGCCTCTTCCAAACCAGCGGTATCAACCACGGTAAATCGTAGGTCGCCCAGCTTTGCGTCGCCTTCGCGAAGATCACGTGTAACCCCCGGCGTGTCATCGACCAACGCCAGTTTCTGCCTAACCATACGGTTAAACAGTGTAGATTTTCCAACGTTCGGACGCCCGACGATTGCCAATGTAAACGACATAACTTCACCTATGAGAAACGCAAACAGCGAGGCCGAGCCCCGCTGCGTGCCTCTTAGACCTATTTAATCCTATTGGAAAGCGTGCAATTCGCCGCTCAGTGACAGGATGTACATAACACCACCAACTACAATCGGCGCTGCGGCTGCCCCGTCGGGGATAATAGCCGAGGTAAGCAACTGCCCGCCTTCGGGTTCAAACCCACGCAATTCGCCGTCGCGCCCTGCAACCCACATCAAGCCGCCTGCTAGAACAGGACCATAATGACGGATATTGTCTTCGCGCTTTTCCGGCTTTTCGAATTGCGGCAATTGCTGCGACCAAATCACAGAGCCGTTGCTAGCATTAACCCGCATCAATTTAGCATGGCCCGACACAAGGAAGACTGATCCGCCCACGGGCCAAACAGCGTCGGACGCGCCGGTGTTCAAAGTCCAGCTTTGTGCCCCACTTGTCAGGTTCAACTTAGCTGTCTCGCCGACAAGGTTGGAAACATAAACACTGTTGCCGTCAATCACCGGATCGCCCGAAATATCACCGATAAATGCCAGCGAAGTCGCAGCATGT
The DNA here is from genome assembly GCA_002162875.1 of Rhodobacterales bacterium 52_120_T64. Lineage (GTDB taxonomy): Bacteria > Pseudomonadota > Alphaproteobacteria > Rhodobacterales > Rhodobacteraceae > NORP23. The sequence goes on from MABA01000021.1 coordinate 23,621, forward strand.
GCGCCAGTGATTGCTTCTTTCCAGCGAAGCTCACCCGTGTTGCCGCGAACTGCAATAATTTCCCCGGAAGAGAACGGTACGATGACCTGCCCGCCACTAATCGCAGGGCTGGCGCCGCCTTCAAGGCCAGCCGTTGAAGATGTGGCACCTCGTTGTACCCAATCCAGTGCGCCGGTTTTGGCGTCGACCGCATAGGCCACATCGCCACGTGTGACGACAAAAACCGAACGTCCGTCCGATGTCGGGGTGGAACGGATTGCCGCCTCGAACATCCGGCGCCACAGGACGTTTCCGGAAGCCGCGTCGATTGCCAGAAGTTCACCAAAACCTGTGCCCGCATAGACTACGCCGTTGGCATAACTTACACCGCCACCCGACCCGTCCGCGGATTTCTCACCGACTGGGGTGGTATCCAGCGTCCATGCCACAACGCCGTCACTTGAAAGTGCCGTAATTGTGCTGCTGCCATCCAAAGTATAAATCAAACCACCGCCGGCCACGGGGCTGGAAGTGATACGCGTATCGCGCCCAACACCTGTCCCTATATCAGCGGACCAACGCAGCGTTGGCGTATTACTGAATGCTGCATGGCCGAACTTGTGCTGAGAAGAACCGTTAACGTCGGTCCATTCCGCATTAGAAACCGCACGTGGCAACTGGATGCTCGCTGAAACATTCTCAACCGCAATCACATCGCCTGCGCCAATCGCAAACCGCTGACCCGTCAATGGTTCGTCAGATCCGCCGCACGCCGAAAGCGCGCCCAATGTCAGGGCAAAAGCGCCCAGGCGGCCTACCCGGCCAATTGAAACTTGCAAATAATTCATACTCGTATGCCTCGTTCAACCAAATTACTGTAGTACCTGCGGATGTTAACCGCCGGACTGCGGAGTGACAATCTCGCCACCCAATGAAATCGTCAACTCTTGAGCGCGATTGCGCAAATCCTGCGTTGCGTTCGAGTCGGCCAAAATTTCGCCGAGGTCGCTCAATGTCGCGGCAGTGTCGCCGTTGCGAAGGTTCACAATCGCCCGCTGTTCAATCGCCAACAGACGGAACGGCGCTCCCTCGGAAGTCAGGCCAGCAAATGCGCTATCCAGATCAGCCGCACTCATATTCTGGCCGTTGACCATCACGGTCTTCAGCAAGGCTAAATCACGGTATAGTGGCAAAACTTCAGCGTCTGCGGAAATCCCGTCAAGAATTGTCGCCGCCGCGCCAGCTTGGCCATCAAACGCCAGCACCGCTGCCTGATCCAGCTTGGCGAGAATGGCAGGTGCGCCACCATCCGCAGCAATAGCTGCAAACGCCCCTGCATCAGCGGCAGTTTGGGCGGCTAACAAAGCCTCGCCCACAATTTGCGCATCGGTTTCTTTCTTGGCTTTCAGGTATTCGTTTACGGCTGCGCCGCCAACGATGAAAATCACGAGGGCTATGAAAACCCAAAGATATTTCTTGAAAAATCCAAACAGCTTATCGCGGCGTACCTCGTCGGATACCTCTTCGATAAAGGAATCAGTCTCGCTCAATTCTCTTCTCCGTATTTTTAGTTACGCGAACCCTAGCTGCTTGCAGACGGTTTTGCCAATGCCAAAACCTTTGAAAACGCCAAAGCCAACGAAATTTCGCCTAGTGCAGTGTAAATCACGCCATTTTGTTAGTAATGGGCAGGTAAACCCTTGGGATTCACGAATAACGCCGCCACCACACCTTGCGTTGCATCTAAACCATCCATACTTATTCGGGAATATGATTTTGCACCATTTTGCGCCTTCTTATGGAGCCCTCTATGCGGTTATTTCCGATACTTGTGTCTATCGCGGTTGCGATTGCCATTTACTTCTTTGTTATGGAACGCGACTTGTTGAAGTCATTTTCAGCGAATGCGGAGGTCGAAGTCGCGACAGTGGAGGAAACTCTAGAGCGTTCCGATTCCGTCTCTGTCGTTGCCCAACATTCGATCGAACAAGACGTTCAAAGCGGGATAATTCTACGCGGTCGTACCGAGGCCGCGCGTCGTGTTGACGTGCGCGCCCAGACATCGAGTTTGGTGATATCCGAGCCGCTTCGCAAAGGTACTTTAGTCGAGCAGGATCAGCTTCTGTGTTCCCTTGATGCGGGCATTCGTTCCGCTCAGTTGGCGGAAGCGAAAGCGCGGCTGGCGGATGCGGATATAAGCGCGACCAATGCCGCCGATTTAGCCGAACGTGGCTTCGGCCCGGAAACCGCTGTTGTTTCGAAACAAGCCGGATTGCGGGCTGCACAGTCCGGCGTTATGCAGATCGAACAGGAAATCACCCGGTTGGAAATTCGCGCGCCGTTCGCCGGCTTGCTGGAGACGGACAGCGCAGAGCTGGGCACACTGATGCAACCCGGTAGCTTATGTGCGACGGTTATCGATCTGAAAACCGTTAAATTGGTTGGATTTGCCACAGAAACCGACATCAACAGAATTGAACTAGGTGCGTTTGCAGGTGCGGATTTGGTATCTGGCAAACGTGTGCTTGGAACGGTAACGTTCCTGTCGCGTTCGTCCGACCCGGTCACGCGCACGTTCCGTGTCGAGATTACCGTTGATAACGCAGACCTATCGATCCGCGACGGTGAGACTGCCGAAATCGGCATCGCGCTCGCTGGCGAAAAGGGGCATTTGTTGCCCCAACATGTCTTGACCCTTAATACAAATGGTACACTTGGTGTGCGGGTCGCTGAAAATGGCATCGCCCATTTCATGCCTATCACTATCCTGCGTGACGGGCCCGAGGGCATCTGGCTGGCTGGCCTGCCGAAAGTCGTTGACGTAATCACCGTCGGTCTGGAGTTCACGGTTGAGGGCAGCAAAATCGACGCAACCATCGAGGGGGCCGAGTAATGAGGAACCTGATCACATGGGCAACTGATAACGCCCGCACGATCATGGCCCTTATCGTTGTGTCGGTCGTTGCTGGCGTTTATTCCTATGCCAACCTTCCGAAAGAAGGCGAGCCGGATATTTCCATACCTATCCTGTTTGTTTCGGTTCCCTACCCCGGGATTTCTGCAGAAGATTCCGAGAAGCTGTTGGTCCGGCCACTGGAAACGATTCTTAGCGATGTGGACGGTTTGAAGCTTCTGTCTGCGACTGCGGCTGAAAGCTACGCCGGTATCGCGCTGGAGTTTGAACTGGATTGGGACCGTGAAGCCACGCTCGCGGATGTGCGGGACAAGATGTCCACTGCTGTGTCTTCGCTGCCTGAGGACGTGGGGCAGTATACTATTAACGAAGTGAATTTCTCGGAGTTTCCGGTTCTTGTGATCTCGCTTTCCGGCAGCATCCCCGAACGCACTATGCTTCGCGTGGCCAAAGATTTGCAGTCCGAAGTGGAGAGTATTTCGGGCGTGTTGGAGGCCAACATTTCAGGCCAACGCGACGAAATGCTGGAGGTGCTGATCGACCCATTAAAGATGGAGGCGTACAACGTCACCGCTGGCGAGCTATTATCAGTAGTGAACAACAATAATCGCCTGATCGCAGCTGGCGAAGTTACAGTTGGCTCTGGTGCCTATTCCATCAAGATACCTTCGGCCTTTGACGACCCGCAAGACGTTTACGGTCTGCCTGTAAAGCGCAACGGTGACAGTGTCGTAACCCTTGGGCAATTGGCCGACATTCGCCTGACGTTCGAGGATCGCGAAGGAACCGCACGTTATAACGGTGAAACCACCGTCGCGTTGCAAATTGTAAAACGTAAAGGTGCAAACCTGATCTCGACGGTCGAAGAAATTCGCTTAGCCGTCGATACATATACAGCCACTTGGCCTGACGATCTTACGCAAGCCGTTGCAGTCAATATTTCGATGGATAACTCGGTTAACGTGAAGGACATGGTTAGCCAGCTTGAAGCCTCGGTTCTGACGGCGATCGCGCTGGTGATGATCGTTGTGCTTGCCTCGCTGGGAATCCGCTCGGCGATGTTGGTCGGCTTTGCGATCCCTACATCGTTTCTTCTGACATTTGCGATGCTGTCTGTGTTCGGGATATCGATCTCAAACATCGTGATGTTTGGCTTGATTCTGGCTGTGGGTATGTTGGTTGACGGCGCGATTGTGGTGGTCGAATACGCCGACAAGGAAATCAAACGCGGCATTGGGCCGATGCGGGCGTATAATGCCGCCGCGACTCGGATGTTCTGGCCGATCGTTTCGTCCACCGCCACCACGCTATGCGCATTTATGCCAATGTTGTTCTGGCCGGGTATTCCGGGGCAATTCATGCGAAACCTACCGTTGACCCTGATCTTTGTGCTCTCAGCTTCACTAGTTGTAGCTTTGATCTTCCTTCCTGTAGTAGGCGGATTGGCTGGTCGCATTTCCGGCAAGCTGGAAAGCTGGACAAAGGCAGTGCATCCTTTGCACCTATTTGCCCGGATTCTACTTACATTGGCTGCTTTCGCTGGTCTTGTAGCGGGCATTTACCTGACATTGGTGTTCAACGTTTTGGCTGGTGCCGTGGTCACAGCTGCTGCAATGATGATGATTTCCGTTGCCATCGGTTCCCTAAGGTCCCGTAAGGTCGAACCGGTCAAAGATGCCGGGCACACGCGCACGTGGTTCGGGCAATTCACACACTTTATCTCTGGTAACCCGATTATGCCGGTTGTCTCGATAATTCTGACCGTAGCGCTGGTCGCCGGAATTTTCGTAACGTTCCAATCGAAAGGCAAAGGGGTCGAATTCTTCGTCGAAACTGAACCGGAGCGTGCGATTGCTTATGTTCGCGCCCGAGGAAACCTGTCGCTTGAAGAAAAGGACCGCATGGTCCGCGATGTTGAAAACGCCGTGATTAACATTCGCGGAGTTGAAAGCATCTTCGCCTTTGGCGGCGGAGGTGGCCTAAACCAGAACACTGGCGGCGCGATTGCCCCCGGCGATTCTATCGGTCAGGTCCAGATCGAGCTTGTCTCATGGGACATCCGCGACGATTGGGGGCCCGTAGGTAAAGGCAATTACATCCTGCAACTGGCCATAGAGGCGATGGAATCGCTGCCGGGCATTCAGGTCGAAATTCTAGAACAAACGATGGGACCAGCTTCGGCCAAACCCGTAAAACTTCGGATAACAGGCACCGACTGGGGTGAAATGTTGGAAGCCACCGCAACCGCGCGGGCGCATTTCGATACAGTTGATGGATTAACCGGCGTTGACGATACGCGGCCCCTGCCCGGCATCGACTGGCAAATCAATGTGGATGTGCAACAAGCTGGCCGCTACGGCACCGATGTCGCCAGCGTTGGCGGCATGGTGCAACTTGTAACACGCGGTTTGCAATTAGGAACGATGCGAACCGATTCTTCGGATGACGAGGTCGCAATTCGTGTGCGCTTCCCCGAAAAGGATCGCGTGTTGTCGACCATCGACACGTTGCGCGTTCGTACCCCGCAAGGCCTCGTGCCGTTGTCGAATTTTGTAACACGCGAAGCGGTGCCGAAACTCGGCCAGATCGACCGCGTGAACACCGAACGTTTCTTCGATATCAAAGCTGGTGTGGCGAACGGCGTTAACGTCAATGACAAAATCGCCGAAATAACGGAATGGCTGGAAACCGAAAACCCTCTTCCCGCATCTGTCAGCTGGGAGTTCACAGGTGATGCCGAGGATCAAGCCGAATCCATGGCCTTCCTAGCCGGCGCCGGAGTAGCCGCGATGGCCCTGATGTTCATCATTCTGCTGGCGCAGTTCAACTCGTTCTATAACGCCGTTCTGGTGCTGATCGCTGTGGTTCTGTCCACGGCTGGCGTTTTGGTGGGTATGATGGTGATGGGGCAAGCATTCTCGGTCATTATGACGGGTACGGGGATTGTGGCCTTGGCGGGAATCGTGGTGAACAACAACATTGTTCTGATCGACACCTATCAAGAATACTCAAAATTCATGCCAAAACTCGAGGCTATCCCGCGTACAGCGCAAGCGCGTATCCGGCCGGTGCTACTGACAACTATCACAACCATGGCAGGCCTTGCACCGATGATGTTCGGCCTATCGCTCGACTTCATTAACGGTGGGTATTCGTTCAATACGCCTACTTCGCTTTGGTGGAAGCAGTTGGCAACAGCCGTAGTCTTTGGCCTTGGCTTCGCCACCATGTTGACGCTGATTGTCACGCCAGCCCTTTTGGCGCTGCGAATCTGGGTTGCCAACGGTGCGTATTCCTTCAGATCAATGATGGCGGTCATCTTGTTGCCGCGCGATCACCCCACCCGCCGCGACCTCAGGCTAAAACGCGCGGCCCGCAACGCTACTGCATTCGAGATCAACTGGGAACAAAAGCTGCCTGACTTAAAGCAAATCCAAGCCTCGCCGTCCCACGCGGCAGAGTAATACATGCCTAAATTCGTGCGCCAGAGCGCTGGTGCAGATTTCTATTCGACAACCCCTGTCTTCTTCGTTAGAAGATGCCGATCTTCGCTTTGCGAAACCGTGATAACCTGAAAAGAGACGCCGCTTATGGAAAATATCGTCCTGTCCATCCACTTGATCCTGACATTGAGTCTTATCGGATCAGTTCTTTTACAACGCTCCGAGGGCGGTGGCCTTGGTATGGGTGGCGGTGATAGTGCGGGCGCCGGGCGTTCCAAAGCCAACGCCATGACCAAACTGACATGGATGCTGGCCATTGGTTTTCTAATCACAAGCGTCACGCTAACAGTGATTGCAGCGAAAAATGCGGGCGAAGGTTCCGTTCTGGACCGTCTTGGCCTTGATAACCCGACGTCAACAACGACACTGACCCCTGATCTGGGTGATGCGGTTCTGACACCGCCAAGCGCAACAGACGCGCCAACAGCGCCGCCTGCGAGCGAGTAAAAACCTCGACGCGATTGGGTATAGGTTTATCCACATCAGCGTTCAGCTAAAAACTAGGCCCGCACTAATCGTGTGGGCTTTTTTCGTGGCTGCTTCGCGATTCTTTCCAAGGTTCGAGCTGGGATTTTCCTGCGCTTTTACGCGCTAACGAAGCGGCCGTTCAACTCGAATATGACCGAACAGTATTTACCACTTCGCCGACTATCCCTTTAAGTTGAAGGATGTCAAACCCTCCTGCTATCCGATATCCGCGTGAAAACAGGTCGTCTATTTGAGACTTGGTATTTGCCGGTCCAGCACCTAGTGGAATATTGGCTTTCTTAGCCGCGACCTCGATTTTCTGTACGGCTTCGATAAATATCGGGTTTTAAAATTGACCCGAAATACCGAGGGACGTGGACAAATCGAACGGTGCTACGAATGCCATATCAACACCGTCCACGCCAAATATGGCATCAATATTTTCAAGGGCTTCGACGGTTTCGATAAGGAGGCAACAGACTATTTTTTCCGAGTACGTTGGCAGATACTCTAAAGGCGCGACGCCCCATCTGGAGTGGGCCACGAACGCCCCCCACCCGCGAATGCCATTTGGTGGATACCGCAAAGAAGCGACACATGCTGCAGCTTCCTCGGGCGTTCGGACAAGCGGGAAAACGATCCCTTCAGCACCCATATCAAGCGCCAATTTAACGTTGGCTGGATTGTGGTCAATTACACGCACTAGTGGTGTACAATCCGTACCTTGGGTCGCAGTGATCATTGCATGCAGGGTTTCATTGTCTGTGTGCTCTCGATCAACGATAAGAATATCTAAACCAGTCGCAGCAAGGGCTTGGGCCACTCTCGCTGACGGAATGATACAAATCTCGGAAGAAAGGTGTTTTTGTGTATCTGCGAGTTTTTCTTTGAGCTTCACTTGATGTCTCCATTTCAAAATAAATCGATCGTAGAATGCTGTTGGCAAATGCCTAAAATTGTTGTGTCACAATTAGGGTACACCGTTTATCGAATTTGTGGGAAATTATTGGCATCTGGAATAAGTGGGGTTGCGGATGGTTCAATTAGCTTCAACACATGATATTATCGTTAATCCAATTCGTTCTTCTCTCGGCTATTTAGGCTACCTTTCTTTTTGTTACGCTCGCGATATCAAGCTTTTAAAAGGGCATATTATGACATTCTTACAAATCACATCATTATTGATCGTGCTGGCCGGCGCTTTCGGGGCAATCAACTACTTCTTCCTACGGCTTCCTTCCTCTATCGGCATTCTGGTCGTGGCCTTGCTGGCATCACTGGCCATGATGGGGATCGATCAGATTTGGCCTTCGGTCGGGATTGCCGATAATATTCGCGGAGTTGTCGAGGGGATCGAGTTTTCAGGCGCATTGCTGGAAGGCATGCTGGGATTGCTACTGTTCGCCGGCGCGCTGCATGTAAAGATCGAGGACCTGCGAAAACAGGCATGGACTGTGGCGCTGATGGCCACGCTGGGAATTGCGATTTCCACTGCCATCGCCGGTTTCGGGTTCGCATGGCTGGTTGGTGCGCCGATTTTGGTGGCCTTGGTGTTCGGGGCGCTGATCTCCCCCACCGATCCCGTCGCAGTTTTGGGCGTGCTGCGCGAAGCGAACCTCCGTAAATCCCTTGAAACCCAAATCGCGGGCGAGAGTTTGTTTAACGACGGGGTTGGCTATGTCGTTTTCCTTCTGCTTGTCGGTTTGGCGTGGCCACACGGCGATGCCCATGCCGAGGGCTTGATGGGGGCTGTACGCTTGTTCGGGCAAGAAGCCCTCGGCGGGGCGGCCCTCGGCGCGTTCCTTGGGTGGATGACATTTCAGGTTATGAAAAGGATCGACGACTATCCGCTGGAGGTATTGTTGACACTCGGCTTGGCGTTTGGCGGTTATGAATTGGCGGTTTATCTGCATGTGTCCGGTCCGATTATGGCGGTGGTTGCAGGATTGTTTATCGGTGACATCGGCACCAAGCACGGGATGAGCCGGCAAACCCGTGAGTACGTGAATGCCTTTTGGGAGCTAATTGACGAGATCTTGAATGCGGTATTGTTCTTGTTGATCGGGGTTGAAGTATTCGCCATTGCCTTTAACGCCGACGCAATCTGGGCAGGCATCGGGGGCATCGGCCTGTCGCTGGTTGCGCGATTGGCGGCCGTTACGGTGCCAGTGCTGTTACTATCACGCTGGCGCAAGTTCGGCCGCGACGTGATACCAATCATGACATGGGGCGGACTGAAGGGCGGGATTTCGGTGGCCTTGGCGCTAAGCTTGCCGGAAAGCGAATGGAAGCCGGTGATCCTGACCACAACATATATTGTTGTTCTGTTCAGCATCATCGTGCAGGGATTGACGATCGCACCCTTGGCCAAACGGCTTAATCGCGAACAGGATTTGCTGTAAATGCGTGCTTGCTTTTCTTCAGTAGTCCTTATTACCGCGACCGTAGGGCATGCCGACACCCGAGCGCTGGAATTGTCTTTTCACGTACCGGCAATTGCGTTCGACATCATCGAGTATGCAAAGCTCGAGGGGCCAACGTAGGAGAGTATCGACGTGGTCAAGGATTATCTGATCCAACGCGTGTTGCCCGACGAACCGAAAGTGAACGGAGGAAATCGCACTGAAATCACCGTTGAATTTCCGTTTAGTTTCGGGGGGCAATGGCACAACCAACCGGATACTAACAACGGGGAAACATGGGGTGACGTCCCTTCGCGCAACCCACCCATTTCAATTGGGTATATCGCTTTGGATGGGCACGATTATATCGGGTTATCAGATCTCTGATCTTATCGTCTTGTCAGGGAGAGAGTGGAAAATATTGCGTCTGAAAATTCATTGCCCGAACACGGCAGATGGCTACCCAGATCTGTTTCTTGACGATTTGGATGCACCAATCGCAAGTGCGATGGGGCGCAATATGCATGATGGTTTTCAGCATTATTTGAAACTCGGCACCTATCGGCACCCTGATATCCGCGCCACAGCGAAATCCATATTGATGATGTGAAGGTTTGGCAAAAGCAAGATTTGCCGATGGTTTTCCGGTTCCCACCGCATAAAAACTGCGTTATGAAACACCCGACACCAAATGAGGACCATATGAGCACTGAAACCATCATAGAACGCTGCGAAGCGGCTGGTCTGCGGATGACCGAACAACGTCGGGTTATTGCCCGCGTGTTGCAGGAATCCAAGGATCACCCCGATGTGGAGGAGTTGTATGCCCGCGCCAGTAAAGTGGACGCGGGAATTTCGCTGGCGACGGTCTATCGCACGGTTAAGCTGTTCGATGAAACCGGCATTCTAGAGCGGTTGGAATTTGGCGACGGCCGATCCCGTTATGAAGACGCGGAGCGCGAACATCACGACCATCTGATCGACATAAACACAGGCAAGGTGATTGAATTCGTTGATCCGGAAATCGAAGCATTGCAAGAAAAGATTGCGGCAAAGCTGGGGTACGAATTGCGCGGGCATAAATTAGAACTTTATGGCGTTCCCAAGAAATAAAACTGAAAGTCACTCATGGAAAATATTCGGGGCATGGCCTTGATGACGTTGTCGATGCTGGCATTCGCGATCACGGATTCTTGGATCAAGATCGCTAGCGAGACTCTGCCAACAGGCGAAATATTGATGTTTATGGGAATGGGCGGTGTTGCGGTATTTTCCGTCATCGCTATGCGCCGTGGCGACAAATTACTTACAAAAGACATACTCAACCGCTCCATTCTTCTGCGCGCCTTGGGCGAGATGGTAGGTACTTTTGGAATGGTAAGCGCGCTGGCGCTAATTCCGTTTTCAACCACCGCCGCGATCACGCAAGCAATCCCGTTAGTCATCACCATGTGGGCAGCGCTGTTTCTAGGCGAAACCGTCGGCTGGCCCCGCTGGACAGCGATTGGCTCGGGATTCGTCGGCGTGTTGCTTATTATCCGTCCTGGTGTTGGCAGCTTTGACCCGAATACGATTTTTGCCATCATTGCAGTTCTGGGATTGTCGGTTCGTGACTTGGCAACCCGAACAGCACCGCGAATGATAACAACACCCGTACTTTCGATATACGGATTTTCAGTGTTGATCCCGATGGGGCTGGGGCTTTGGCTGTATTCGGGTGAAGGGAATGCGCCCGACCCGCGCGAAGCTGCCTATCTGATCGGTATCGTGGGAATGGCCGCACTCGGCTACGCCACGATAACGATGGCAATGCGAATGGGCGATGTGGGTGTGATCGCGCCGCTAAGGTACGCAAAAATCGTCTTCGCTATGATCATCGGCATCGTCGTTTTTGGCGAGAAACTGGACACTATGACCCTGATAGGCACAGCGATCGTCATAATTTCCGGCCTTTTCACCGTTTATCGCGAGCATCGCATAAGAAAACTGGCATAGGCCTTCCTTATTAGAGTGCTGAGGTATACACAGCCCTTGGCCCCGAATTTTGACAAACAGGACAATGAACCAATGAGTGCAATCCTCGACATTACCGCCCGTGAAATCCTAGACAGCCGGGGCAACCCTACGATCGAAGTCGATGTTGTGCTGGAAGACGGCGCAATGGGCCGTGCCGCTGTTCCATCAGGCGCCTCCACAGGTGCGCATGAAGCCGTAGAGTTACGTGACGGCGACAAGGCACGCTATAACGGCAAAGGCGTCCAGAAAGCGGTTTATGCCGTAAACGGCGAGATTTATGACGCGCTAGTCGGGCTAGATGCCACACAGCAGGTCGAAGTTGACGCGATCCTTATTGATCTGGACGGCACTCCCAACAAAGCCCGTCTGGGTGCAAACGCAATCCTTGGCGTATCTTTGGCCGTCGCACATGCAGCGGCAGACAGTATCGGCCAGCCATTGTATCGCTACATCGGCGGCACCTCGGCCCGTGTTTTGCCTGTACCGATGATGAACATCATCAATGGTGGCGAGCATGCCGACAACCCTATCGACATTCAAGAATTCATGATTATGCCGGTTGCAGCCGAAAGCATCAGTGATGCGGTTCGCATCGGTGCGGAGATTTTCCACACCCTCAAGGCCGAACTTTCTGCGGCCGGTCACAACACTGGCATCGGCGATGAAGGCGGCTTTGCACCAAACCTGAACTCGACAACCGACGCGCTTGATTTCATCATGAAGTCTATCGAAAAGGCTGGCTATAAGCCAGGCGAAGAAGTGTATCTGGCGCTGGATTGTGCATCCTCCGAATACTATGAGGACGGTGTTTACAACATGAAAGGCGAAGGCAAGAAATTGTCATCCGCTGAAAACGCCGCTTACCTGGCAGCACTAGTTGATGCTTACCCGATTATTTCGATCGAAGACGGCATGGACGAAGACGACTGGGCGGGCTGGAAAGCCCTGACTGAATTGGTTGGCGACCGCTGCCAGTTAGTTGGCGATGACCTGTTCGTGACCAACCCGGAACGTCTGGCAGATGGCATCGATCAAGGTGTAGCCAATTCCATCCTTGTGAAGGTTAACCAGATCGGCACACTGACCGAAACACTGACAGCCGTCGATATGGCGCACCGTGCACGGTACACATCTGTGATGTCGCACCGTTCGGGCGAAACCGAGGATACCACGATCGCCGACTTGGCTGTGGCTACAAACTGCGGTCAGATCAAAACTGGATCGCTGTCTCGCTCGGATCGTCTAGCGAAATACAACCAGCTTATCCGTATTGAAGAAGAGTTGGGCGAAACAGCTGTTTACGCTGGCCGCTCAATCTTACGCTAAAACATCGGTGCGTGGGTCACCACGCACCGAACCTACCGAGGCTATATTATGTCCGAACCAGATTCCGCGCAGATTTACCTGACCACTCCACAGGCCTTTGACCTGGCAGAGTTCGCCCCGCAGCTGGAAGCCGTGCTGGATGCCGTTCCGGTTATTTGTGTGCGTATTTCTTTAACAACCACGGACGAGCGGGCGCTTTCGCAGGCTGCAGACAGTTTGCGTGAAATTTGCCATGCCCGTGATGTAGCGATTGTAATCGACGATCATTATCGCATGGTGAAAACTCACGGGTTGGACGGGGTGCATTTAAACAGCAGTTCGCGCCATGTCCGCGAGGCACGGGCAGAGCTGGGCAATGACGCGATTGTCGGGGCGTATTGCGGCAATTCCAAACACGCCGGCATGACGGCAGCGGAAATCGGTACGGACTACATATCGTTTGGCCCTATTGGCGATAGCGCGCTGGGTGATGGTTCAGTTGCGAACGCCGAGTTGTTTCAATGGTGGTCTGAAATGATCGAAGTACCTGTGGTAGCTGAAGGCAACGCAACGCTGGACTCTATTGCCGCCGTAAAAGACCACATCGATTTCCTTTGTGTAGGCTCCGAGATCTGGTCCACTACTGAGGGTCCGGTAGCCGCGCTTCAGGCTATCGTTGCAAAACTTCGCTAACATCTACACCTAAATCCTTGGCGAACCCCGCTCGCACTTCCGTTTCGCAATAGCGGGCCAACTCTTTTCGGGTACCAAAATCGCTGGCTTTAACCGGATCATGCAAGGTTACCCGTACACGACCGCCACGCGAATAAGCGAGCACGGCAAGAATATGGGGCGCGAACGCCATCCCCCCCCACCAACCGAAGAAATCCTCTGCCTGCCCGTTTGGGGCAAAATATGTAGCCGTGGATGGCTGAACCCAAACGTGATCAATTAGCTCCGGCGTGTGAAATACGCTGAACAGCGTCGACTTGAATTCCAATACGTGTCGGCCATCAGTGCTGGTACCTTCCGGGAAGAAACATAGTTGATCACCGCGGTCCAGGCGTTCCAACAAGGCCGATTGATGTTTTTTGGCCAAGGATGGTCGACGCTCGATAAACAGTGTTCCGGTGACACGCGCGATGAATCCGATGACAGGCCAGCTTCTGATCTCGGATTTCGAAACAAACGATATCCGCGCTGCACTGTGAAAAGTGAAAATGTCCAACCACGAAGAATGGTTGGCCACCAACGCGCCGCCGTGTTTCATGTGTTTTCCGACGACTTCCAGTTTTATACCGCAGACGAACAACCCCAGCCGCCCCCACAAAGAAGCAATGATCGACGTCATATACAGGCGTGGCAACACGCGTTCTATCATGTGGAACAGCAGATGTATCGAAACCAGCACAACTGTGCCAATCATCAACACCGCTATTCGCAGAATGATGCGCGGCCAGTGATAAACCTTGGGTTTAGGGATAAAGATGGAGGGTTCTTCCATTAGGCATTCCTTTTGCGCTCGTAAAACGCGCGGTATTTTTCGGTCATGTTTTGTGTGTCCATAATCAAACACACATCGACCGTATTGAAATCATGATCCACGAAGGCCCCTTGGCCAACATGCCCACCAAGCCTGAGGTAAGCTTTGATAAGTGACGGGATATTTTGCAATGCGCGCCTTTTGTCGACTTGGTTGGCGGGTATCCGGTTCATCTCGGCAAAATGTTCCGGCAAGGCTTTAACGCATAATTCCGGTGGCGCGAGGTGATGGTGATGCAGATAAGACAATGCCTCGGCAATCGGGGCTGGATCGGCGTTGTGAAAACTGGCAACCCCGAATAAAACACCTATGTCGTGTTTGTTTACATATTGCGCCAAGCCATCCCAGATCAGACGCAAACCAAGGCCACCGCGATATTCTTCTGCAATACACGACCGCCCGAGTTCCAACGTTTCGCGTTCTAAATTTTCAAGTTTTGTGAGGTCATATTCCGAAGCCCCGTAAAACCCGATCCCAGCCCGCGCTACACTGCCGCGCATGAGGCGGTAAACCCCACAAACCTTATCGAGTGGATCACCTTCAACTTGCTTGTCAATCAACAGGAGGTGTTCGAAATAGGGGTCGTATTCGTCGCGTTCCTGCCGCGCTGCATGTTCTTCGGGACTGGCCTGCGCACCCATTTCCTTAACGAAAACCTTATAGCGCAAACGTTGCGCAGCTGCGACATCCTCGTCACTTCGCGCGAGGCGAACTTCAAAACGATCCGTATCGATTTTCATTAATTACGCCCCCAATTTATCCAGCAATCTAAGAGGTTCGCGATGTGGTTGCAACTAACACTGCTGGTCATATAGGCGCATCTTAGAGGTTGCATATCCCGGCATTAACGCTACCTTAACGGTTACACACTACTTATCGTATTCCCGCTCCAGAAGGACGTGCGACCCGATGATCACAACTTTGCCCACATGCTCGAAATTGACTGTGATACGGTCGTTAACAACCGATTGCACTTGCCCAAGCCCCCAATCGGGTTGGTTCGGATGCCGGACAAGATTGCCGGGTTCTAAAAACTGGTTCATCGCATCCTCCGGTGGGTTGTGATGGAGCATTCTATAGACACGTTGGTGTCTTCGCGCATTTGCCATGATTTAATAAGCCCTGTGGGGGCCATTGGCAACGGCGTCGAATTGCTGGAAGCGGTCGCGATGACTATGCCGGAAATCGAGTTGATCGCTGACAGCGTCGATAACGCCACTGCCAAGTTGCGGTTTTTCCGCATCTGTTTCGGGCAATTCTCCGTCGACGCCCGGATGAGCACGATGGAAGCTGAAGCGATTGCCACGGCCATGATCCAAACTCATCGCCTGAAACTGGAATGGCGATTGCAATCGAGCGACTTAGCGCGAGAGCGCGTGAAAATGTTATTCTTGCTATTATTGTGTGTCGAAACGGCGCTTCCGGTTGGCGGAACGATTGTGGTTGCCGAACACGAAGGTAAGTTAGCTTTGCAGGCAGAAGGTAAGCGAATCCAAATGCAGCGGGCTTGGCAGGTTTTTGATGGCGAAACCGTCGCGATCACACCTGCGCAGGTGCAGTTTCCGCTAGCGTATGCTTTCGGAGAAATTCAAGTCGAGAACACCGAAACCGGCCTAACGGTTACGCTATAAGGGTTAGCTCTGCCCTAAACCTACGCATGTTTTCTTGATAGGCCAACGCCGATTTTCGCAGTCCGTTGATAGCGTCCTCATCAAGGTTTCGCACGATTTTGCCCGGCGCGCCGACCACCAAAGACCCGTCAGGGATCACTTTATTTTCTGCAATCAACGCCCCTGCCCCGATCAGGCAATTTTTACCGATCTTGGCACCGTTCAAAATGGTCGCGCCCATCCCGATTAGGGAATTGTCACCGATCGTGCAGCCATGCAGCATGGCGCGGTGTCCTACCGTACAGCCTTGACCAATGGTTAACGGATACCCCATGTCTGTGTGCATCACGGTGTTTTCCTGAACATTGCTGCCCTGCCCAACCGTAATCCGCTCGTTATCGCCGCGAATAGTCACTCCGAACCAGACCGAAGTGCCACTTTCCAGCACGATGTCCCCAACCAGAACCGCAGTAGGAGCGACCCAATAATCGCCGTCCTCCGGAAATTGTGGAGCGCACCCTTGGAGTTCGTATATATGGTTCATTTTCGTCCCTCAAATTCTTTGTTCAATGATTGTACAAACGACACCAACGCCAGGTTGCGATCACGGCGCAGGCGCTCTGCTGTTAGGATAGCACGAAGATCACTCTCGGCACGGTCCAGATCGTCGTTAACCAAAACGTAATCATATTCGGCCCAATGACTGATCTCTGATCGTGACTGTGCCATGCGCCCTTCTACGACCTCAGCACTATCTTGTCCGCGCGCGTTTAAGCGCGATTCCAGCGCGGCAATCGAAGGTGGGAGAATGAAAATCGAAACCACAGCATCCCTCAACGAGGAGTTGCGAATTTGCTGCCCGCCTTGCCAATCGACATCGAACAAGACATCTTTTCCGTTATTTATCGCCGCCTCAACGGGCGCACTTGGCGATCCGTAGAAGTTTCCGAATACCTCGGCGTGCTCCAGCATGCCGTCATTATCGGCCAGCGCCCGAAATTCTTCGTGCGTTTTGAAATAGTAGTCCTTCCCGTCAGCCTCCCCAAGACGCGGTTTGCGGGTGGTCGCAGAAACCGAAAAAGTTACATCCGGATCATCCAACAACACGCGGCGCGAAAGGGTTGATTTTCCGGCACCCGAGGGCGACGACAAGATAATAAGCAGGCCGCGGCGGTTAGACATCAATTACTCCAGATTTTGAACTTGTTCGCGCATTTGATCGATCACGACCTTGAATTCAAGCCCGATTGCGGTCAAATCGGTATCGTTGGACTTGGAACACAAAGTATTTGCCTCGCGGTTGAACTCCTGCATCAGGAAATCGAACTTGCGACCGATGGGACCACTCACCGCCAACAATCCACGTGCAGCAATGATATGAGCGTCTAGGCGGTCGAGTTCCTCTGTTACGTCGGCTTTCACGGCCAACACCGCCAATTCCTGCGCCAAGCGATCCTCGTCGACCAAATCCGTAATTTCCAGTACCGCCAAAACCTTCGTACGCAATGCGCCACCAGCGCGTGCGTTTCGGGCAACCGCTAAAACACGTGCGCTTTTCGACAGGTTATCGGCCGTATTCAGCTGTGTCGTCAGGATCGAAAGAAGCGCGACCCCTTCGGCCTTACGTGCGTTAACCAACATTTCGACAACATCGGGGATTTGCGCCTTTGCGGCTTCGACCCAGTCCTGGTTCATCGTTGGTCCAGTGTCCCAAACCCATTTTTGCGTTAATAGTTCCGCGACAGAAGCGGGCCGGAGTTCCATCCCGTTGGCCTCTGCAATAGTTCTGGCTTGCGCGGCCGCGCTAATCACCGCTGTAAGGTTTTCGAAGTTCAGCACTGGCGTGCCATCGTCACCCATACGTGAAAGTTTAAGATTCAGCGAAACATTGCCACGCACAAGCTTTATGGGAACAGCAGCACGTATGACCGGTTCCAACCGTTCGCCGCCTTCAGGCAGTCGCAGGCGAACATCGAGCCCGCGCCCGTTAACCGAGCGAATTTCCCAAGCCCAACCAACACCGTCAACTTGACCCGAGACCGTGGCGAACCCTGTCATCGATCGAAGTGCCATATCTCGCCCCTTTTAAACTATCTGAATGTTTCATTAACCTATTAACGACCTATTAACCAATAGGCATCAAAATCCAGACAATTCCGCTAAAATCTTATACATTAACGGAACAGTAACCATTAAGACGCGGCGGGGGAAGAACTCCGGTTCTTGCAGGGCCACTTCACAGGAAATGATACGACTATGACCATGATCCATACCCTCCTATCCCATTGGGAAAGCTTGCGGATTAACGGAGAATTACCGTTGCGCGCAGATATTGATCCGCGCCAGATACCTGATGTCTTAGACCGCCTGTTCATCTTTGAACGCCTGAATTCGCAAGACGTGCGCGTGCGGATCGCAGGTCTCACTATTTGTGAAATGATGGGGATGGAAGTGCGCGGACAATCGCCAATGTCATTCTTTCGCGAAAGCACGCGCGCTCAGTTTGCGACCGTGGTTGCCGATGTATTGGACCAATCAATGATTGCGCGGCTACAGCTGGATACGATTGACAAAACGGACCATGAGGCGCGGGCTACTATGATCTTACTGCCGCTTCGCAGCGATTTTGGTGATGTGAATCGTGTAATTGGTTGTATCGACGGACCGCAAGGTGGCTTCAATATCCCGGTGCAGTTTCATCTGCGAGATGTTGAATTGGATGCGCTTAGCAGTGCGAGCCAAAGCATTCACAGCTTCGGGTTTGCCGAACAAGGTGCCGGATTCATTATGGATGGCACGTCGTCCTTCCGCGCGATTTCAGGCGATGGTCCTTTGCGGCCCAAACGTCCCGCTCAAACGGCAAGTTATTTAAAGTTGGTGGACTAACTTTAAGCGTAGTCGCGCTCGGCGATGCCTTGCAGGGCCAACAATGCTGTCAGATCAGAATGGTAAAGCCGCGCATCGGCAATGTCAGCGAGTGTCGGTTTGGCATGATAAGCCACGCCCAGTCCCGCCGCCTCGACCATAGAGCGATCATTTGCGCCGTCGCCAACCGCCAGCACATCTTCAGGGGCATAGCCACCGGATTTGCACAACGCGTTTAGCGTTTCCAGTTTCGCTTGCTGCCCAAGAATAGGCATACCGACTTTGCCGGTTAGCTTACCGTCTCTAACAATCAACGTGTTGGCTTGGTTCAGCTGAAACCCTGTTTCGCCGGCCACCCGGCTGGTGAAAAACACGAAACCACCAGAAACCAATGCCGTCATGGCGCCGATCTTGTTCATTGTCTGCACCAGCGTTTTCGCACCTGGATTCAAGCTGACACGTTCGGCGTAACATTTCTCCAAAACTGCTTCGGGCAAATCCGTTAATAGGGCAACACGCGCGATAATCGATTCCTCGAAGCCCAGTTCGCCACGCATGGAGCGTTCCGTGATGTCTGAAACCTGTTCTTTCACACCTGCGAAATCGGCCAGCTCGTCGATGCATTCGACAGGGATCATGGTGCTGTCCATGTCGGCGATTAACAATTTCTTACGGCGGTTTTCAGCTGAAACGATGTTGATGTCCACAGCCGCATCAGTCAAAAAATCCGCGGGAACGTCACCTGAGAATGCGATTTCCACCGCGCTGCCCGACAAGCGGTTTAAATCACCGGCAACCAAACGGCAGGCGCGGCCAGCCAATTCGTCTGACACGCCTGCCGAAGCTGTTAGTATAAGGTAGCGCAAGATTACGCTTCCTCGCGTTTTTGCAATTCTTTAGCGACGAGGAACGACAGTTCCAGCGCCTGTGTCGCGTTTAGGCGTGGGTCACAAGCGGTGTGATAACGATCAGACAGGTCGCCGTCGGCCACTGTGCGGGTACCGCCAGTGCATTCGGTTACGTCTTTTCCGGTCATTTCGAAATGTACACCACCTGCATAGGTGCCCTCAGCCTTATGCACGGCAAAGAATTCGCGAACTTCGCCAAGAACACGTTCGAACGGGCGCGTTTTATAGCCACTATTCGACTTGATCGTGTTGCCGTGCATCGGATCGCAAGACCAAACGACTTTCTTGCCTTCACGCTCAACAGCGCGGATCAGCGCTGGAAGATGTTTATCCACATTGCCTTGGCCAAATCGCGCGATCAAAGTCATACGGCCCGGAATGTTGTCCGGGTTGATTTTGTCGATCAGGCGGATCAAGTCGTCGGGTTCAATCGTTGGTCCACATTTCATGCCGATCGGGTTTTGCACACCACGACAGAATTCAACATGTGCGCCATCCAACTGACGTGTGCGATCGCCGATCCACAGCATGTGGCCGGTGCCCGCAACAGGCTGACCAGTGAGGGAATCAATGCGACATAGGGACTCTTCGTATTCCAACAACAGCGCCTCGTGGCTGGTGTAGAAGTTTACGCGCTTCATGCTTGCCGCGTCCCCTGCACCCGCAGATTCGATGAAGGCGAGCGATTCACCAATGCGATTGGCAAGCTCGTGATATTCCTCGTAACCTTCGGTGTCCTTGGTCGAATCCAGTGTCCACTGATGAACACGTTTGATATCCGCAAAGCCGCCTTCCGAGAAGGCGCGCAAAAGATTCAACGATGCAGCGGATTGTGTATAGGCTTGCAGCATACGATCAGCTGAGGGAATTCGCGCTTCTGGCGTGAAGTCGAAGCCGTTGATGATATCACCACGGTAGGACGGCAGTTCAACGCCATCAATAGTTTCGGTATCTGCCGAGCGTGGCTTGGCAAACTGCCCCGCCATACGACCGATTTTAACAACGGGCTTCTTGGCGCCAAACGTCAGCACCACAGCCATTTGCAGCATCACTTTGAAAGTGTCGCGGATCAGATCCGCGTTGAATTCGCCAAAGCTTTCAGCACAATCGCCACCTTGCAGCAAGAATGCACGCCCTTCCGCAACTTCGCCGAGTTGACGCGTGAGGCGACGGGCTTCCCCTGCAAAAACCAAAGGTGGATAAGACGCCAGCTTTTCTTCCACGCGCGTGAGGGCTGCGGAGTCGGTATACTCGGGCATCTGAATGCGTGGTTTGTTGCGCCAATCAGATTTAGTCCAAGTTGCAGGCATGATCTTGCTCCTATCCATATAAAATTGCTCGGTCCTTATATGGGAAGTAATTTCCATTGACCATACCCTTAGAATCATCAATGGTGAATTTACGACGTCGCAAATTGCCGACGCGCCATCTTATTTTTGCGAGGCTGCAAATGGTTGGTTCAAATGACTCCGAGATCACAAAATTCGTCTTCATGCTTTTACCCAAGTTTTCGCTGATGGCCTTCACCAGCGCAATCGAGCCATTACGAATTGCGAACCGATTATCGGGTAAAAAGGTCTATGAATGGCGGCTAGCATCCGACGATGGAATTTCGGTGACTTGTTCCGCGGGCGTTCATTTGAATGTGGACATGGGACTTGACGAGGTTGATCGCAACGAGACAATCCTTTTTTGCGGCGGCCTTAGCATCAAGCCTGCCGTAACCCCCCGTATGCTAAACTGGATTCGCCGCGAAGCGCGTAAAGGCATGCCGATTGGCGGGTTATGCACAGCAACGTATTTGATGGCGAAGGCGGGCTTGCTGGACGGGCGACGATCAACCATTCACTGGGAAAACCGCGAGAGCTTTATCGAAGACTTCCCCGACCACGATATTACAACTTCGATCTTCACCATCGACAGAAATCGCTATTCATCCGCGGGCGGCACGGCCGCAGCGGACTTGATGCTGCGCTTGATTGCCAATGACCATGGTACCGATCTGGCTAACGGTATTGCCGATCAAATGATTTACACCACTGTGCGAACAGACAAGGATCAACAACGTCTGTCCATCCCCACCCGTATTGGGGTGCGGCATGCAAAGCTGTCCACAGTCATCAAGATGATGGAAGACAATCTGGAGGAGCCGATTTCCCCAGCAATTCTGGCTGACGATGTTAATATTTCCACGCGGCAGCTGGAACGTTTGTTCCGCCGTTACCTGAACCGCTCGCCTAAACGATACTATATGGAACTGCGGTTAGAGAAGGCGCGCAACCTGTTATTGCAGACAGATATGTCGGTCATCAATGTGGCACTGGCCAGCGGGTTTACCTCGCCTTCTCATTTCTCAAAGTGTTACCGGATGCATTTCTCCACCACGCCTTATCGTGAACGCGGGGCGCAAGCGGACTAGCGACGTTGCGTCGAGGTTCCTCGCCACTCTGGACGTTATGCAAAATTAGGCGTAGCGTAACTGACCATACGTTCAGTTCTTAACGGAGAGTTATCATGTCTGACCCAATCGTAATCGTCGGCGCTGCCCGCACCCCCATGGGCGGCTTCCAAGGCGCGCTTTCTGGTGCTACCGCCGCTGAACTTGGCGGAGAGGCTATCCGCGCAGCTCTTGATCGCGGTGGCGTTGCTAATTCAGAAGTTGATGAGTTGTTGATGGGGTGCGTTTTGCCTGCGGGACAAGGTCAAGCACCTGCAAGACAAGCGGGTTTCGCCGCTGGTTTGGGGCAAGAAGTTCCTGCAACGACACTGAACAAGATGTGTGGTTCCGGCATGAAAACCGTCATGGCGGCGCACGATCAGTTGCTGGCCGACAACGGAAAAATCGTCGTTGCTGGTGGAATGGAAAGCATGACTAACGCCCCCTACCTGCTACCAAAAATGCGCGAGGGCGCACGGATTGGGCATGGGCAGGTGATTGATCACATGTTCCTCGACGGGCTTGAGGATGCTTACGATAAAGGCCGCCTGATGGGCTCGTTCGCTGAGGATTGCGCCGAGAAATATCAGTTCACCCGTGAGGATCAGGATATATATGCGCTAAAATCCCTATCGAACGCCGTTGAAGCAATCGATAGCGGCGCGTTTGATGCGGAGGTTACACCTGTCACCATCAAGACCCGCAAAGGCGATATAACTGTTGCCGTCGACGAACAGCCCGGCAATGCCCGCCCCGAGAAAATTCCGAACCTGCGACCTGCGTTCAAGAAGGACGGCTCTGTCACCGCGGCGAATGCTTCGTCGATTTCGGACGGTGCAGCGGCGTTGGTTTTAATGCGAGAATCCGAAGCCAAAGCGCGTGGGCTAACCATTCGCGCACACATTTTGGGGCATGGTAGCCACGCGCAGGAACCGGGCTGGTTCACAACGGCGCCGGTCCCAGCCGCGAAGAAGTTGATGGAACGTATCGGCTGGGCCACTGATGATGTGGATATCTGGGAAGTTAACGAAGCCTTCGCAGTTGTTCCAATGGCTTTCATGCACGAGATGGGGATTGCGCGCGATAAGATGAACGTCAACGGTGGGGCGACTGCACTTGGCCATCCTATCGGGGCGTCCGGTACTCGGATTATCGTAACCTTGCTGCACGCGCTGGAACGCCACGGTAAAACCAAAGGCATGGCCGCGATCTGTATTGGTGGCGGTGAAGGAACAGCGATTGCGATCGAGGTGCCGGCATGAAGCTTTCCAACGAAATTGCTGCCGTCGTAACGGGTGGTGCTTCGGGTCTTGGCGAAGCGACAGCGCGGGCGTTAGCCGACCAAGGTGTTCGCGTGACAATCTTCGATATGAACGTGGAGCACGGACAGCAGGTCGCCAAAGAGATTGATGGTTTATTCTGCAAGGTCGATGTTTCGGATGCCGAAAGCGTCTCGGTTGCCTTTGCCCAGGCACGGCAAATTCACGGGCAAGAACGTATTTGTGTAAGTTGCGCGGGCGTAGCATTTGCAGCCAAAACCGTAGACCGTGACGGGAATTACCACCAGCCGGATCTATTCAGCAAAACCATTGGCGTCAATCTGATTGGCACCTTTAATGTGGCCAGCCAATCGGCAACCGGCATGAGCAAAGCTGACCCGCTAACTGATGACGGCGAACGTGGTGTAATCATCAACACGGCATCGGTTGCGGCGTTCGAGGGCCAGATTGGCCAAGTCGCCTATGCGGCGTCTAAAGGTGGCGTGGCTGCAATGACCATTCCGATGGCGCGCGACCTGTCGCGCAGCGGCATTCGCGTCATGGCCATCGCTCCAGGACTGTTCCTGACACCAATGTTGGCAAGCATGCCCGAGGAAGTTCAATCAGCGCTAGGCGCGCAAGTTCCCTTCCCGTCCCGCCTTGGCGATCCGGCGGAATACGCCTCACTAGTTGCGCATATCGCACAAAATCCGATGCTGAACGGTGACGTTATTCGTCTTGACGGCGCGATCCGAATGGCTCCACGCTAAGTAAATGTTCGGGACAAACCTTCTACATCGCTCTGCTTGGGTGTGACCGACCGTATGCCATGATTTGGAGCAACAGCACACGGTCAGCATTTCACACATAGGAGCCAGAAAGCTCTGTATGAAACAAACAGAGTACTCGTTACATCGATATCAATTACGCTCTGTTCACACGTTTTTAGTTGATTCCAATGTCCAAGGTTTGTTGGCTTACGGTCAATTTTGTGTCATTTTTTGTTAAATTGTGTCGAATTGACCAAAGTAGGGCGCCAAGACCATAATTCATCTCTTAGCCAACTAATTTAGCGCGCAAAAAGGCCTACCTAAACGATAAACTCGCTAACGCCGCGCTCTGTCACCATGGCGTTTAACCGCTGGTCCGTGATTTCGACAGGCACCGCGCCCGCTTGTTCAGAATAGGCGTATCCCACCGCCAAGGTGGGTTTCTTATTGCGCAGCAACTCCAGTGATCGATCGTAATACCCGCCACCATAACCCAGTCGGTAGCCTTGCATATCAAAGCTAACCAGCGGAACGATCAACACCTCAGGGGCAAGCCAGTCGCCGCCCGCGGGCACCTTGGCCCCGAACGGTCCGCGAACCATCTCGCAGATAGGTGTCCATTCGCGAAACGACAGCGGCAAGTCTGGACCAACAATCACAGGCACACAAATCCGGTGGCCAAGCCCGTGCAATGCCTCCATCACAGGCACCGCATCAATCTCTGTGCGAATTGGCATGTATCCAGAAATCACCAGCCCGTCGCCCTTATCTACTAAATAAGATAACAGGTGATCCGTCGCGCGGTTGACGCAATCTCCCCGCGCGTCGTGTGCGGCTTTGCGGCGGACAAAACCCGCTGTTCGGGCATTGGCTTTTTGTGCAGCGATCATGTGGCGGGCCCGTCTCGACCGTGGAGGGATCTTATCCTTGTGAACCTGCGTACACAGGTGGGCACCGGGTGCGTTAGGCCACGACCAGTCACAGAGCCAGCTCCCTTTCAAAGATTTAAGGCCACTAGGATGTAGGCCTCTCACGAGAAGGTCAGCACCCGCCACTGACCAATCTAAGCCCTAAAGCGGGATAATTGAAGGGGGCGTGGAGATATTAACCAATTATTACGGTAATTGACGAATAAATAGTACGCAAACACCCAGAGGTTCCCGTGCTTTTTGACAAATCCTTAACAATCGATTCTATTCCGGCGGATGCCACGCCCGTAGCCGGCGTGCGTGAAAAATATGTGATATTGGGGCTATTTGCGTCTGGTGGCCAGGGGCAACCACCTGCTCGCCAGCTGGCAGCGCGCCTCGCCAAAGAGAATAATATCGTCGTTACCGCAGCAATTGCGCCCTCGCCGGCCCTTGTACCCTTACGATTCCGAAGCCGTCGACTGTGGCGCGAAACTAAAGCAGCAGTGGACCAGACAATCGAAACACCCTTCACAGCGATCATTTATTCGGCGGGCCTCGGATTTGAAGCTATAGACAAACCTCGATGGTGCAACCGCAGGATGGAAGAATGGCGACGCATCAAGTTAACCCTAACAATCGCTAACCGTGCCAAAGAATGCGTATTATTACCGGATCCCAAAACGCCGCGGTGGGTATTCGTTTTAATAACTACGCTTGTTTGTATTGCAAATTGGCGCCGCGCCGGAAATTTTCGTGCAAGCGAGGCCACACAAGATCTGTTGAAAAGACGCGTGGCCGGGTGCACGTCGATGCCCCCTGGCCGCGACAATATCGTTCGCATTTGCGGGATCACCGATGGCGAAAGCGGACTGGCGCGCAACGCACTGATGAGCGCAAAGGCCTTTGCGTTGGCCGGCATTCCTACATCAATGACTGACCACGTGACCACGCGGCGCTTGAAACGCCCGCTGACCCTACATCATGCCAATGCTGATCAAATACCGCACCAGATGCGTGCTCCGGATAAATCTTTGCATATAGGCTTTCTATTATGGGAACTGGAAACTCTGCCCGCTTCGCACCTGCAAGCCGGAAATATGCTGGACGAAGTGTGGGTGCCAAGCCGATATGTTCAGAAAATATATGAAAAGACATATAATTGCCCCGTTGTGAACATTGGCAAAGGTTTTTCGCTGCCGGATGTACGAGCGTCTAATATGGTGGACTACAACATTGAAGCTAATCATCATGTATTACTGATGTGTTTTGATACGCATTCCTCGGTCGAACGCAAAAATCCGTTAGCGGCAGTTCACGCTTTTCTGGCAGCTTTCCCAACCGATTTGAATGTGCGTCTTATCATCAAAACCACCCCGATTGACCAATCTCATTGGGGGGATCCAAATGGACAGATGCACAAGATAAGAGCCATTGCGCACCGCGATCCGCGCGTGATTATGGATGGGCGCATGCTGCCTTTCTACGACCTACTTGCCCTCATTAAGCGTGCGGACTGCATCGTCTCCTCTCACCGGGCAGAAGGGTTCGGGTACATCCCTGCCTATGCGCTTTGGTACGCCCGGCCTGTGATAGTCACTGATTATTCTGGCACGCGTGATTTTTGCAACGACGACACGGCGTACCCGGTAGCTTACAAGATGGTTAACGCTCGTATCGGCGAGACGATAGCGCCGCTAAAAAACGC
Source organism: Rhodobacterales bacterium 52_120_T64 (assembly GCA_002162875.1). GTDB lineage: Bacteria > Pseudomonadota > Alphaproteobacteria > Rhodobacterales > Rhodobacteraceae > NORP23. The sequence continues at coordinate 50,216 of MABA01000021.1, forward strand.
CCAATGGGCTGAAATCGACGTAGATGCACTGGCAAACGCGATGCGCGAAGTGCGCGAAAACCCGTTGAAAGCCCAAACCAAGGCGTTGCACGGCCAAAAACTGCTCAAGTCCAAATTCTCTCCGCAGATGCAGGCCAAACGATATCTCGACAGACTTAAAGCGCTAGGGGTATTGGCGGATTGACTATTTTCCTTTAGCTGCCATCACACGGGCTCGTGTCGCAGCAGCGCGCAACTCGTCCGCTATTTCTTCGGCTTCTTCGGGTTCGAAATCCAGCGGGATTTCCACATTGCCGGTATCAATAAACAACCGCACCATGCCAAGATCGGTGGGACCTATCTGCAAATTGGCCGAAACATCGCTTTCACTGTTAATACCCATAGTTCATCTCCTTGGTTTCCGTATGGCTACTGGCCCAAAGCGAAGTATTCAAGGGAAGAATTTCCCACGCAGGCCGTTAACACTTGCTACTTCTTCACATTAATCCTCGATAGGGCACAATTGGCGTCAGTTCGGTATTGACCGTACGGCAAAACCTGATTATTCCCGCGCAATACGAAGTTTTCGTTATGTGCCGGCGTAGCTCAGTTGGTTAGAGCGCTTGATTGTGGATCAAGAGGCCCCCTGTTCAAATCAGGGCGCTGGTACCATTTCTCCAACTATTTCTGATATATGTTGGAGCGGGTTACGGGGTAATCCGCACCGTATGACCGCCCTTGTCGCCAAAAACAAATGCTCGTTGTCACCATCTTAGCCCTATTTCCGGATTACAACGTCCGCACGGAATCGGGTGAAAATAGGTTTCTCGGCAGTTTTGACAAACTGGCAAAGCCCGATTAGCAGATTACGCACCGAGGTCGCAGTTTTGTCTGGCCATTGTGACCTGAAATAAATTACGATCATAAACGAAATTCGTCGATTTTCCAAAATCGCGTTGTTTAAATGCGGAACTGGTTACCTTCTCCTTTCTGCTTGGCTATCAATTTTTTCTATCCAGAACGCGGAGTCCGATCATGGTGCCAACGAACTTACCCGAACCCGAATTAGTATCAGCTTCAGCATCGCTCCGACTGAACGACGCCACCGACATGCGCTATCTTTTGGACGAATTCTATAGCCTATATCGTAAAATTGCTTCTGGCGGCAGCCCCAAGATCCGAAGCCATCAGCGCGCAGTTCGAGAGGCGATTGGGCGAGTCATCAGAGCCAATCCGCCCATTTCCCTTCGTTCGCCGGACCGCCTGCCGGTCACAGACCACCTACGTCGCTCGATTGATCGTGGCATGATGGATCAGATGGCGTCAATGATCCGCGCATTGAACGCCGTACGTGATCAGCTTTCTTGGGAATACGGATACGAAAAAGTCCCGAAGGGACTTGCGCGAAAATACGGGTATGCCGAGATCGCAGGCCCAAAAGGGCCTATTCAGACCACGGAATTGACCCTTGGGTTTGTCCTTTTCGCACCAAGTTGCACTTATCCCGCGCACGCCCACAACGGCATTACTGAGAGTTATGTTTGCCTCTCCGGAGCGGTCAGCGAAAACCATCAGGGCGTTTACACTCCAGGATCGATGATCTTCAACCCTCCCGAGCAGATGCACCGAATTACGGTCTCCGACATCGACCCGGCTCTGCTTGCATATGCTTGGATTGCACCACCTGAGATTTTGATTTCAAATACGATGAAACTGGGTAAGACCAAGTAGAACCTTTAATCCCTTACCTCTGATAACCTTGTTCACAAGCCCGTCCTCGTAGTCCATGGCATTACATCGGTAATCGGCTGCATATCATTTACCCTTGTGGCGTCATTACTTTGCGTTGTTTAGACCTTTCTAAACCGAGTGTACTTTCGCGCCATATAATCAACACACCCGCTAGAATAACGAGGGATGCGCCAATCAACATGGTTAGCGTTGGTGTTTCACTGAAGACAATGTATCCGATGCCCAATGCCCAAATTATTGAAGTATACTCAAAAGGTGCAATGACTGAAGCATCCGCAAACCGGTAGCTACTGGTCAATAGGATTTGTCCAATTCCACCAAACAGACCAGCCAGAATAAGCAACATCGCTTCGCGTGGTTCAGGCATTGCCCATCCGAAGGGAATGGTAAGCAACGACAATACTGTTGATGTCACAGTGAAATAAAATACAATTGCGGAAGTCTTTTCGGTAAATACCATTTTGCGGATAAACACCTGCGCCAGCGCTGCACAGCCCGCTCCCATTAAGACGACAGTTGCACCAAGCGTTTCTCGGCTAGCCAAATCGGAATTCGAGAAGGATTCCAGTCTTGGAGACAGCACTATCAGAACTCCTACAAGGCCGAGTACAACCGCACTTAAGCGAAATGCGCGGACTTGCTCACCCAGAAACATTGCGGCAAGAATAACGGTCAACAAAGGAGCGGCATATCCGATGGCTGTAACTTCGGGTAAGGGTAGCAAACCCAAACCGGTGAATCCCAACCCCATCGCAACTGTTCCAACCAATCCGCGCCACAGGTGCTGCATCGGTTGCGAGGTTTTCAATCCGGTTTTCAGTTCACCCCTAATTATCAACCAAACCAATATGACCGGCAGGGCAAAAAACGAGCGGAAGAATACGGCTTCGCCGGCAGGAACATGATCCGATGTTGCTTTGATCAAACTCGCCATAACTATGAACATCGTAACTGAGGCAATTTTCAGAATAATTCCACGGATAGCTTCCATCGGTCTCAACCCTTGTATGACATCAGTTTTCAAGTTTAGATTGGTATCATCGAGGTATTGCCCGTGAATTTATCAATGTCCATCATATACTGGTGGTAGCCGTCCAGCTCTTCTTTGAGGATCTTGCTACTACGCAGGACTGACCACCTTTCGCATATACCGGCCAACTTTTGAGATACGGTAAAAGTCAACGCTGCTGCAACCGGGTTGCCATGCAATTCGCCGATCGCCACCGACTTCATTAGGCGAGCGCACAACATCTGGATCCGACCCGCTCCAGTCTTTGGACATGCGCACGATTGATGCCGCGAGGGCAGTTAACGCGTTCATTGAAAAACTCTACATTATTTTTAATTTCGTCGTGTCTGCTGTGCGGCCAAACCGGGCATTGTCCGAATTTCCGTTGTTGCCCTGCATGTTAGTCGTAAGCTGCATCCACAATAATCTCGACCAAGAGTTCCGGCCGCGCAAGTTTAGCTTCGCCGCAAGCGCGCGCAGGTGCTTGGCCTTCCGGCACCCACGCATTCCAAATTTCATTAAGCCCTGCAAAATCGTTCATATCAGCCAGCCAGATCGTAGTTCGTAACATTTTTTTTGCGTGACGATCCTGTTTGGATCAACAAGCCGTCCAAGCGCCGCAGGCATTCCACAGTTTGCTCTTGTATGCTCGAACCGTCGCCCACTTGCCCGGTGATGTAAGCAACCCTAATGTGCTTCTCTGCTACCACGAAGTTCTGAGACGGGTGAAATGAATTCGATAATGTTTCAATTTCACTTCTGCACTGAATTGGACTTTGAGGTTAAACTATAAGCGGAAGTGTGTGGAAGTGCGGATGCCAAAAAAAGTCATCGCCGGGCCAACTTGCCTCCACTGGACATTCCGAGAACTACCGGAAAGTTACTACACCCAGTAAAAATACCAACAAATCGACTCTATACATTTGACCTTTCGGCCATAATATCCCTCTATTTACCTCGTTTTCGCATATGAGCAGAAACGCTTTTACTTATCATTTCTATTCCGGTAGCAAATTCCGAGTATCCAGCGTGCAGCGAAGGGATTATGGCTAAAAACAAGAGCATCAGGGCCTGCAATCATGACTTCACACTCTATTCAAGCTGGCTGAATTACGATATCGCGGCGACATATTACACTGGCACAAAGGAGCTACAATGAACGAAATCACACAAGGATTTTGGGATGCGTGGGCACTGATCCTCTTTTTCGATCCCGATCTATATGAAATCATATTCCTGTCGCTTCGAGTGACAGTTACCGCGGTCGTCATTGCCTCGCTGATTGGATTGCCGATTGGGGCATTGCTTGCGGTAAATCGCTTCCGGCATCGTCGTTTTGTCATTGCGCTATTGAATGCACTAATGGGCCTGCCGCCTGTCGTGGTTGGCCTATTTGTATATATGCTGCTTTCGCGAGCCGGGCCGCTCGGTGGTTTTGGGCTTTTGTTTTCCCCCAGTGCTATGATCATTGCGCAAGTGATCATTATCACCCCGCTTATTGCGTCAATCAGTCATCAAACGGTGCGTGATCTGTGGGCGAACTACCATGACCTTTTGATCTCGCTTAACACTACGAGAGCGCAGCGAATTTCGGCGTTGCTTTGGGATAGTAGGCGGGCATTGCTTACCGCCACATTGGCCGGTTTTGGCCGCGCCATCGGTGAAGTCGGAGCGATTATTATTGTAGGTGGCAATATCGACCACGCGACGCGAGTCCTAACCACCGCTATTGCGCTTGAAACGGGCAAGGGCAACTTCGCATTTGCTATGGGTTTGGGGATGGTTCTGATTATGCTTGCCATTATCGTGAACCTGCTAATCCACAATCTAACCAAAACCGAACAGGCCAGCACATGGTGATTTTGCCATTAAAAATGGTAGGCGCAACTGCCTATGTCCGCGGGAAGCGTTTGGTTGGGCCGGTCGATTTAACGCTCGCGCCTGAGGGGTTTACCATCGTAATTGGACCAAACGGAGCAGGAAAAACCACATTGTTACGGTTGATGCACGGATTGCAGCGTCTTTCGGGGGGATCGATAGATTGGGCTGTGTCACTGACCGAAGCCCGTCGTAAGCAGGCGTATGTTTTCCAATCTCCGATTATGATGCGCCGCAGGGTTGTCGATTGCATTGCTTATCCGCTGCTGTTGCGCGGTGAAAACAAAAAAAGCGCGCGCGCAAAGGCCAAGACTTATGCCGAGCGTTATGGCTTGGGGCACGTATTGCAAAATTGGGCCCCGGATCTTTCGGGCGGCGAGAAGCAAAAGCTCTCATTGGCGCGGGCGCTCATTACCGAGCCCGAAATACTATTTCTTGACGAACCTTGCGCTAACCTCGATGGCCGCGCCACCCGTGAGATTGAGGCGATATTGCAAAAAGTCCAAGACGAAGGAAATCGTATTGTTATGTCCACACACGATCTGGGACAGGCCCGACGTTTGGCCAAAGATGTGATTTTTATGCTTAACGGAAAAATCCATGAAAGTGGAGAGGCCGAGGAATTCTTTTCTGCACCCCAAACTTTAGAAGCCCAAGCTTTCACGAACGGAGAAATAGTAGAATGAAACTGGGCTGGAAAGTTCTAGTTGCTGCCACGTTGATCGCTTCGGCTAGCCATGCGGAAACGCTTAGAATGGCGGTTACAACTTCGTTCTATAATTCCGGCTTGTCAGAAGTACTGTTGCCAGAAATAAAGGCGGACTTGGGTTTGGAAGTGCAGCTTATCGTGGTGGGCACGGGTCAGGCATTGCGTCTTGGTAAAGCAGGCGATGTGGATGCAATTTTGGTGCATTTCCGTATAGCCGAAGAGGATTTCGTAGAGGGGGGCTTCGGCACCCATCGTCGTGAAATTATGTACAATGACTTTGTCTTCATAGGGCCATCTGATGACCCGGCTAATTTGACGGAAGCCAACAGCGCCATCGATGCATTGCAGCGCATCTACGCCGTGAAGGCTACGTTTGCCAGCAGGGGCGACGATAGCGGCACGCACAAAATGGAAATGAACCTATGGGATGCTGCCGAGCTTTCAACCGAACTACCCGAAGGCGACTGGTATCGTGCAGCCGGAGCCAGCATGGGCGCGACCCTCAATGTGGCTAGTGGCATGAATGCTTATGTGCTCTCGGATCGTGCCAGTTGGCTTAGCTTTGGCAACAAAGGCGACCTGGTATTACTTTACGCAGGTGATCCAGCCCTATTCAACCAATATGCCTATATTCCTGTAAACCCAACATTACACCCTCATGTACATAGTGAACTTGCACTGATTTTGGAGGATTGGTTGACTGGCGCAAAGGCGGCGGAATTGATTACCAATTACACAGTAAATGGCGAGGATTTGTTTACTTTCAACGCGAGCACCAAATAATAAGGGCCTCCGTAAGAGAGGAATAATTTCCAATCCGAGGCTGATCAGGCATCTGCAATTGTTTTGAAAAACACATGAAAACGCGTGCCATTCTTCTTGTCGCTGTCCACTCGAATTTCACGTTCACTGCGCGTCACGAGCTTGTGGCTGATCGACAGTCCCAGCCCGGTTCCTTCGCTGGATTTCGTAGTGAAGAATGGATCGAAAATCCGTTTTGGGATTTTTGGGGACATCGCTGCGCCGGAATCTTCCAAGGTAATTTGGATGCCTTCATGGCTATCGACCAGATGGTTTTCTGTACTGGCACGTAGTTCCCCACTGTCAGGCATTGCATGAATGGCCTTTACCATAAGGTTGATAGCCACCTGCTGAAGTTCGATCCGGTTCATAACAATAATTCGACCGGACTTGAGATCGAGAACGAGATCAATGTGCACGTTGTTAAGCAAATGCAGTACCAATGGAAGGGTATCGCGGATTACTCCATTGGGCCGCGTATATTCGCCCACACCTGCATATTGTTCTGGGCGCGCGAATTGCAGCAATTTGTTAACCAACACGTCGATGCTGTGCACTTGCGCATCAACAAGCGCCAGTTCTGTTTTCAGCGCCTGCGCAGACGGTCCGAGGTCATCGCATATCACCTCCATATTGCCTTGGATAACCGCAATAGGATTGTTCATTTTATGGGCGATGCCCGCCGTAATTTCGCCAATTGTTGCAAGTTTTTTCCGCCACGATCAGCTTCTGGCTGGTCAGCTCCAATCGCCGGTTAACATCACGCAATTTGGCTGTGCCTGCCTCTACACGAGTATTCAGCGCATCCGCCCAATCTTGCCGCTGCTGGTTACGCTCTTGCACCCGCTCTAGCAGGGTATCAAGCTGGTTGGAGACCAAGGCGATCTCGTATTGCCCCAAGTCCCGCCCGCTCCGTGCTCTAAGGTCACCGCTTTCGACTTTTGCAATCGTTGACACCATAGTTTCCAGAGGCTTGAACATGCCGCTGGCCAAGCGGAAAAATAGAGGTGCAGAAAAGCCTAGCAACAACAAGAACCCGGCAGCGATTGTTAATAAAGTACGCGTTTTTGCAGCACAATATGGGCTGTCAAGGAACCCTACGTAAAGCATGCCCACCCGTTTTCCGAAGCGATCCAAAATAGGCGCATAGGCAGAAACATACCAGTCGCTCACAAAAGCCATGACGTCTTCCAGCTGAGCTTCAGCGAATGGATGCCCAAAGCCCGCGTTGGATCAAACGGTTCAGTAACGCCGATGAGTTATGTGATCGCCAGATGCGGAATGCTAGTAAAAAAACTACGGGACCGGGCTTTCCAGTCCTCCAAGCTGCGCGGCAGGGCGAAAGACGGCGTCGACTCAATTCTCTTCATCCGGTTGCGCGCGCCAATCACGTAGCAAAGTCCGCTGTTGGTGGAAGAAAACGCCTCGCCACGCAGGGCGTCACCCAGAAAAACAGGCGCGACGATAGTATTGTTTTCGGCTTTGATGTCCGTAAAAACTGTTGCCCCGTCGAGCAAGAATTCCTCGATCGGACGCATTCCGATATCAGACAGCAACCAATCAGCAAACCGCTGACCATTTTGTTGGCGAGGCGTGTCAGCAGTACCGAGAGCGAGATAAAACGTTTGACCGAGCCAATGCATAACGGGCATTCCGAATTCCGTGGTGAAGCTGGCTTCGGCATCAACCCCACCAATTTCACATCGGGTCGGATGCGTGTTTTCAAAGAAAACCGCGGCAGCAGAAATTGCATGAAACCAGAATCTCGCAGTGAAGCTGGACTCGAGAGGGTGAACTCCTTCTCTTGTGCCGTCGCAGTCACGAAAACGAATAAACAAATGCAACTAGCAAAGTAGATTGAGCGAGGCATCGCTGCTTCCACGGTTGGGAATGTTGCACAAAGACTGGTAGGGGAATCGCCCTCTGTCAATGTAGAGTATGGCATGGTGCGTTTTGTACTGGAGATTGCGGCGAGTCAGGCCAATGTGATGGAGCAGACGCGGGCAGTCACACAGGCTGCTGCCGAAGCCGTTCCCGGTGTGAAAAGCGTTTCAGCGATTTTAACCGCCCAAAGCACACCCTCCGTCCCGCCCGCGCTGAAAGGTGGGAAAGAGCCAGAAAGGCCGCAGTAAATACCCAGCATTGAAAAGATTATAGCTATTGCCTCAGGTAAAGGCAGCGTTGGAAAGTCAACCGTTTCGTCCAATCTGGCCGTCGCACTTGCGGCCGAAGGGAAACGGGTTGGCTACTTGATGCTGACTATTTGGACCCTCACAACCCCGTAGGCGTGCCGGTTCTCGCTGAATTGCCGCTGCACGTAGATATCGGTATCGCGTCTGATGATGGAGCCCCTATCGTGGTCTCGAAACCTGAATCGCCGCAGGCGCAAGCGTTTCAAACGTTGGCGCGAACATTGATCGAGGACCGAACTATATGATCGACAACATATTTGAAGCTCCAATGCCCGCGACTTTCCCGCCGCTTTTCACTGGCGACCCCCTGAGCGGCACCACCGGACCCTTTGCCAAAGCCTGCGCTCAGGCGCTTATTGGTTGCGACGCGGGGCTTCTGATACATGGTATTACGCCGGATAAAATCCGCGCAGCAATCGTGTTTTCGCCAGAAAGACCGCCGGAAAAAGTAATGACGGCGATGATCGCGTGCGCAGTGGGCTTTCAGAACGTGATGAGCGCGCTGGCCGCGCCGGAAGTTGCAGTGCCCGTGGGCTGGCAGGGATGAATTTATGTAAATGGTGGTGAGGCCGGTCGACATCGTGTCGTTTCCTCTACAACTGATCCCAGTAAAGAACCGGACTGGTTGGTTATCGGGTTGGAAATTGACCTCTTACCACTGTCAGACCAGGACAGTGGTCATCGTCCAGAGATGACTTAGCTGATGATGGAAGGCTGCGGGGATGTATCACCGACCCACCTTTTAGAGGCATGGTCGTGTCACACATTGGTATGGATCAACGATATGGAAACCGGCGATATCCAAGCCTACATAAGGTATGGCGCGGTTTGGCCAAAAGTGTGGTGAAAATATTTCGCTGGATATCGACGGAAAAACCGAAGGTGGTATATTTGTTGGTGTTGACGAGCATTTTGGCATGTTGCTTCGAAGCGGGTCCGAAACTCGACTTGTTCTGCTTTCAAAATGTTTAGAAGCAGGAGAAATTTCATGAATCTTGCCCGCGCTATCCACCTTGATGAAAGCGACACCAAAGTATTTTATAACCGGGCCCGTATCGGGGATTGGGCGCTTTCTGGCGGTTTCGACTTTTCCAGCTCGGCTTAAACACATGACTGATCTTTGCCAGGAGCACGATCCAAACACATTGCCAACTCTCACCCGCGAGATAACGGAATCAGGGGCTTCCGAAGCGTTTCGAGTGACCGAACCACCGGAGGCCGAGCTAGATATTTTGGCAGTGCACGGCGATTGGGGATAAGCTGATGCTCGGCTCGACTTTGCCAAAACCGTATTTTCGGCTAGTCGCTTTGTGGTGATAAATTAGAAGATCGAGTGCGGCACGAAGTTCCCAAGGCTATGAAATAGCCTGAATGTAATGTCTGTAACCAGAGCAATTGGATCACTTGTGGTTAATCCTTGCCAAATACCCTCAAGGCGGCATAATTCTTCACTGCGGCCTTCATCACGAAGGCCATTATGAACAATCCCGATCTTCTCTTTCTCTAATATGCTGTTGCGGGAGATGGGCAGAACCACGTTCTTTGAAACCATTGAAGAGCGCGGTGTCGAATGATTTTCACCAATACCAAATTTACATTCTTGCTACGATTAGTCTTGGCAAATAATTAGGCCACAACAACGATTGCAAACAAGTTCTACATCTTAATGCCAGTAAAACCCTTTTCGAAAATATACTTTTTTGTTGTTTTTAGCCTGCGGGCGTTTCACCATCCCCCGACGACAATCGAAAGGGCGCTTGCATGGAACTTTTATCGAATATTTTGAACGGCAACGGTCTGCAGAATGAAACCGGAATGGCGTATGGGGAAGTTTGCTCTGACCCAACGGCTGCGCGCGCACTATTCGCTAAATGCCCAATCGCCGCTGTTTCTCCGTTGGTGGATGCTAAGGACTTGGCCAAACACATGGGCGTAGCTGAGATTCACGTTAAGGATGAACGAGTCCGGCTAGGGCTTGGTAGTTTTAAAGCTCTGGGTGCTGCTTTCGCGATTGCAAAAGCCGCCGACAAGTTAATCGCCAAAAATTCACAATTAGATCCTAGTGCAGCCTTGAGTGGACAGGTTTACGTTTGTGCCAGCGCGGGAAATCATGGCCTATCGATGGCAGCAGGGGCGCGTATATTCGGGGCGGACGCCGTTGTATATTTGTCTAAAACTGTACCCGAAGAATTCGCAGAACGGCTAACCGCTAAAGGTGCCACGGTGATCCGAGCAGGCGAAAATTACGAAGCGAGCATGGAAGCCGCTATTAAGGCCGCGGACCAGAACGGATGGACACTGTTATCCGACAGCTCGTGGGAGGGGTACGCCGAGCTTCCGCGCGATGTGATGGAAGGCTATTTGATCATGGGTGCCGAAGTGGCTGATCAGCTTTCCCAACCGCCGACACATATTTTTCTACAAGCTGGCGTCGGGGGGCTGGCCGCAGCCTGCACGGCGGCGGCACGATACTATTGGGGCGATGGGCCGAAGGTTTTTGTCGTCGAACCGGAATATGCGCCGGCTTTATTTGACAGTATTGAAGCATCAAAGGCGGTTACGACGAAAGGTCCAGTGTCCAATATGGGACGGCTCGACTGCAAAGAACCGTCCCATTTGGCGCTTAAGTATCTCGCAAAAGAAGCTGATGGTTTCATAACCGTTAGAGAGACTGAAGCCATTGCAGCGATGGAGGACTTGAAGACACACGGGCTAGCCGCTTCGCCGTCAGCGGCGGCTGGGTATGCAGGGCTTTGCTGCGCCGGTGGTAAATCCCAAGAAATGGGACTAACGGCAGATTCCCGTATCTTGATTTATCTCTCGGAAGGTCCCGTTGATGAGTGAACCAGATTTTCCAATTTCGGAGTTCGAAGACCGGCTCAACCGCGTGCAAATTGCCATGCATACTGAAAAACTAGATGCGTTGTTTTTCACGACCGAAGCAGAAATGCGGTATTTCACCGGATTTCGAACACTGTTTTGGCAAAGCCCAACACGCCCATGGTTTTTAATCGTTCCGGTTAGCGGCAGGCCTATAGCGATCATTCCGCAGATTGGCGCTGACTTAATGTCAAATACTTGGGTTGAGGATATTAGGACGTGGTCCTCGCCTCATGTGAACGACGACGGGGTCTCACTGCTCATCGAGGCGCTGACCACCTATGAAGCCATAGGCATGATGCGCGGGCGGGAGAGCAGCCTACGAATGCCGCTATATGATTATCAGAGAGTATTGGACGGACTACCTCGCACCGAATTGAAGGATGCCAGCCTTCTTGTACAGCGGTTGATGCAGATAAAGTCTCCTGCTGAAATCGATAAAATATCCCGCATTTGCCAAATTGCATCCGACGCGTTTGCGGGCGCGACCGAGCTTTTTTATGAAGGCCAGCCAATGAAGGAAGTCTTTCGGAATTTCAAAATGGACCTACTTAGGCGTGGCGCAGATGATGTACCGTATCTGGTTGGTGGCGCGGACTACGGTGGCTATTCCGATGTTATTTCCCCGCCAAGCAACCGCCCGATTGCGGCAGGTGATGTATTAATGCTCGACACAGGTGCCACATTGGACGGGTATTTTTGCGACTTTAATAGGAACTTTTTCATCGGACAGCCAAGCGAAAAAGTTAAACGGGCATATGCAACCCTTTACAAAGCCACCGACGCAGCCTTTGCGATTGCCAGACCGGGGGTCACCTGCGCAGAGTTATATACTTCCATGGCCAAAGTCATAGATCAAGAAGGCGGGGATGTAGGGCGTTTGGGTCATGGCCTTGGAACACAGTTGACGGAATCCCCCTCGATCGTTGGATTTGATCAAACAAAGTTGCGTGCGGGGATGGTGATGACGTTAGAGCCTTGCATGGTAATAGAAGGGCAAAAAATCATGGTGCATGAGGAAAACATATTAATCAATACAGGGCCACCTCGTTTATTGACGAAGCGTGCGCCTGTTGAAATTCCGGTTATCGGGTGATGATATGAAATTGCCATTCACTCTTGATAAAGGAGTAGCCTCAACCGCAGCACTCGGACTGATCGTGTTGGAAACCGACGAAACTATTGAAGCCGAATTTCGCACGCTATTTAACCAGACCGGCATAGGCCTGTTTCATGCACGTATTCCCGTAGCGCAAGAGATTACGCCCGAGACCTTACCGAAAATGGAAGCTGCTTTGCCTGCGGCAGTTGGGCTGCTACCATCGGCATTTCCTATGGACGTTGTTGGATATGCCTGTACTTCGGGTGCGACAGTAATCGGCGCCGACAATATATCCAGAATAGTTACTCAAACTTTTCCAAACGCAAAAACAACCGACCCAATAACGGCCGTAATGGCCGCTTTGCAGCATCTTGGAATACGAAGGATCGGGCTTGTGACACCATATGTTGAAGATGTGTCAGCGGCGATGATCAATTTACTGCGAAGTAACAGTTTCGAAGTAGTGCACTTCGGGTCCTTTGAACAAAAAGACGACGCGACGGTTGCGCGAATATCGCCAGACTCTATTTACAACGCGATCTGCGACATCGGCGTAAATGATGATGTTGAAGCCGTATTTGTTTCCTGCACCAACTTGCGAACCTTCGATGTGATCGAGCGCGCAGAGACGCTCATTGAAAAGCCGGTCATTTCAAGCAACCAGGCTCTTGCGTGGCATATGGCTGAATTGGCCAAACTCTCTGGGGTCATAGCTGGCCCAGGAAGCCTATTCACCGAACGTGGCCTAAATCGGAATTTTTCGACAATATAGGGTTTCCTGCGCGCAATTTAGTGATCGAATTGCAAGATCACATAATTTGTGTTTCTTAAGTTATAACAACCACTCCTGCACACGTTGCCCAAAACAGAGAGCCTCACACTCATGTCCTTGCTTGCGTTTGCTCGCCAAAATGCCCGTTGGCTCGCCGCTGGCGCTTTGCTCGCTTTCATGTCCAGTTTTGGGCAGACATTTTTCATCTCGGTCTTCTCCGATCAAATCCGAACCGAGTTTGGCTTGACCCACGCCATGTGGGGCGGGATCTATTCGCTTGGGACAACGGCATCGGCGCTAGTAATGATTTGGGCTGGCACACTGACAGATATATTCAGAACTCGAAGCATTGGGGTGGTTGTCTTTCTACTGTTGGGATTGGCATGCTTGGCCATGGCGTCGGTGCCGACAGTGTTAGCGCTTCCTTTTATAATATTTGCTTTGCGACTATTGGGACAAGGAATGAGCTCCCATCTTTCGGTCGTTGCTATGTCCAGATGGTTCGTAGCTGGAAGAGGCCGTGCTTTATCGATCTCTTCGTTTGGCTTTTCGATCGGAGAGACATTTCTACCCATCAGTTTCGTTTTCCTGATGTCCATTTATTCTTGGCGCAGTTTATGGGTTGCCAGTTTTGCAATTTTGATGGCAGCAATTCCCGTTCTGCTGCTTCTTTTGCGACGCGAACGAACTCCGCAATCGATGGCACAAGAATCTATGTCTTTAGGCATGAAAGATCGCCATTGGACCAGACGAGATATGCTGAGGCACCCGCTATTCTGGTTTATGATTCCAGCTCTTTTGGGGCCAAGCGCGTTTAGCACCGCATTCTTTTTTCAGCAGGCGCATTTCGCTGAAATCAAAGGGTTGGAACATCTGCAATTAGTTTCCTTCTTTCCAATTTACTCGGTCTTATCGGTCATAGTGATGTTCGTTTCCGGTGTCGTGCTTGATCGACTTGGATCCGCGCGACTTTTACCGTTTTACCAGCTTCCGATGGTTATTGCCTTTGCGTGCTTTTCGCTAGCACAATCTTCTGGAATGGTTGCATTGGGATTGACATTTCTAGCTGTAACATCAGGAGCCAATTCAACTTTACCCAACGCATTTTGGGCGGAGTTTTATGGCACCAAATATCTAGGTGCGATCAAATCTTTGGCGGCAGCGGTAATGGTCCTTGGCTCGGCCATTGGACCCGGATTGACCGGACTGTTAATCGACAGCGGATTCGCGCTGGATCAGCAATACCTTTGGATTTCTCTGTTCTTCCTCATTTCGTCCGGCGCCATGACAATTGGCGTTTTCCGCGCGCGGAGCGATCTGAAGGGTTTTAATAAGAATTCGATAGGTGACCTCGGGTAAATCGAGGAACGTGGTGGGGGAAGGCTAAATTGGTCCTCCCCCTGAGCGTACCTTTATCACTAATATTCGATTCCACGCCTCGGCACGACGTACACTTAACTAACATTTAGGTCGGTTAAAACATACCAGACACCACTTGCAAGAAGCGAAAATCAACCGAGCACTTCGCTAACAGCTTCTTTGGCGACCGAAACCACTTGGTCCACCTCATCAGGTGAAATGCAAAGTGGTGGGGCAAAGCCGATGATGTCGCCTTGCGGCATCGCGCGGGCGATTACATTGCGCGAGGCCATGGCCGCGGATACGGCATAGCCTACTTTCCTAGAAGGATCAAAGAAGCCAAGCGGCGATTTTGTTTCGGAAAATTCAACGGCGCACATCAAGCCTTCACCGCGTACCTCTGCCACGTTTGGATGATCCGCAAACGTAGACGTTAGCTGTTCCAACAAATACGCACCAGTTGTGCCGGCGTTATCCACCAACCCCATTTCATCAATCAATTTAAGGTTGGCGACGCCAGCCGCAGCTCCAATCGGGTGGGCGGAATATGTCCAGCCGTGGCCGATAGGCCCGTTGTCTTCAGTGCCTTGTTCCAGCACTTTCCACACCTTGTCAGAAATGATCGACCCTGAAAGGGGCGCATACGCCGAGGTCAAGCCTTTGGCGATGGTGATTATATCCGCTTCGATCCCATAATGCGCGGAACCGAACATCGATCCAAGGCGGCCAAATCCGGTCACCACTTCGTCAGCAATCAACAGGATATCGTACTTTTTCAGCACGGCCTGAATTGCAGACCAATATCCAGCGGGTGGCGGTACGATGCCCCCTGTTCCCAACACAGGTTCGCCGATGAACGCGGCGACGGTGTCTGGCCCCTCCGCCAAAATCATTGTTTCAAGCTTGGCAGCACAATCGGCTGAAAACTCTTCTTCAGACATGCCCTCGCTGGCACCGCGTAAATAATATGGTGCTTCGGTGTGGATAACCTGTGACAGAGGCAGATCGAATTTATTGTGGAAAAGCTCAAGACCAGTCAACGAGCCTGTCATCAAACCGGAACCATGATAGCCGCGCCAACGCGAGATGACCTTTTTCTTTTCGGGACGGCCAAGGATGTTGTTGTAATACCACACCAGCTTGATGTTCGTCTCGTTCGCGTCAGACCCACTTTGGCCGTAATAAACCTTGGACATATTATCCGGTGCTCGGTCCAAAATCA
This sequence comes from Rhodobacterales bacterium 52_120_T64, assembly GCA_002162875.1. GTDB lineage: Bacteria > Pseudomonadota > Alphaproteobacteria > Rhodobacterales > Rhodobacteraceae > NORP23. Next base: position 65,871 of record MABA01000021.1, read on the forward strand.
TCTTGGATAGCGTGATCGCAGCCTCGGTACCGTGACCAACATAGGAATGGTAATAGGCCAGCTCGTGCGCCTGCTTCGATATCGCCTCGGCAATTTCTGTACGACCGTACCCGACGTTAACACAGTAAAGTCCAGCAAAAGCATCCAGCATTTTTCGGTCATCACGATCAACGATGTACACACCTTCGCCTGTTTTGATAACCCGCGTCGGGGTCTCGCCACGTGCATGTTGCGCAAGGTGGGTCGAGGGATGGAAAAAGTTTTCCCGATCCCATTGGGCGAGTTCGTCATTCGTTAGCATATCAATTTTCCTTGTTAGGTTTTTTGCGCCAAAACAGCGAGGCAATCGCCCGGCTGAATCAGTCCGTAAGTGTGCCGAACAGCCAACAGACCATCCAATTTTGCTTGAACATCGAGGGGCTCAACACCTGTGCGCGTCGTGTCCCAAATACGCGCCAAGACCTCGCCTTCCGCAACTGGATCGCCCAAATTTTTACAGTATTCAATCATGCCGCCGATGGGGGAAAAGTGGAAACAGTTGTCGTCGTCTTGCACCAAATGCTGACTTTCGGATAATTCCATCTCGCCTTGCAGTATCCCCGCATGGATCAACAAATTGCGAAGCCCCTTGCGCGCAATCGCCACTGTTTCAGGCGTGCTCGTCCCTGCCCCACCAAGCTCAGTCGTCACAAAGGTTTTACCCATCGCCTCGGCCGCACTGTCATACATACCGTTGCTATCGATCTCTAGCATTTGCATGGAATAGGGGGCGTTAAACGCGTCGCGGGCGGCACTGCAACGTGCCTCCTGTTCTTTGTCGTCCAGAACATGTGAGGCAACGAACGGCAAAAAGTCCAACGTTTTACCGCCCGAATGAAAATCCAGCACAATGTCTGCCATCGGTAACAAATACCGTTGAAAATAGTCCGCAATCCTTTCAGTAACTGTACCACTCGGTTGTCCCGGAAAAACGCGGTTCATATTGCCTGCATCAATCGGAGATGTGCGCATACCCGCTGAAAAAGCCGGCATGTTCATGAACGGCACGATAATCACGCGCCCTGACAATTCATCGGCATCAATCGACGTTGCCAACTTGGTCAGCGCTAAAGGCCCCTCGTATTCATCACCGTGATTGGCCCCTGTCACCAAAGCCGTAGGCCCATCGCCGTTCTTCGCCGCAGTTATCGGTATCATCACCGACCCCCATGCGCTGTCGTCGCGACTATGGGGGAGTCGCAAGAAACCGTGCGCTACCCCGTCCGCATCAAGGTCGATTGTTGGCGTTACCGAAGAATTTTGCATGTCTATCCCTTCACCACCAACCCGCTTGGGGTCGAGCATAGATTTTCGGCACCAGTTTCAGTAATCAAAACGGGTTCCGTTATTTCAATACCGCCGTCGTCGAGCCACAAAGCTGGCATGAAATGGAACGCCATTCCCGGTTCCAGCACAGTTTTGTCATCACGGCGCAGCGAATAGGTATGTTCGCCCCAATCGGGCGGATAAGACAGCCCGATCGGATAACCACAGCGACTGTCTTTCTCAAAACCCAGCTTATTAAGTGTGGCGTTAAAAGCATTGGCTATATCTTCGGCGAAATTACCGGGTTTGGCCTGCGCCATCCCTGAGTCCACAGCCTCGAGAACCGCCGCTTCGGCCGCGCGATATTTCGCGGGTGGTTCACCAAAGAACAACGTGCGCGATTGGGGGGCGTGATAACGACGATAAACACCGGCGATTTCAAAGAACGTCGCCTCACCTTTTTGCAGGAGGTTATCATCCCAAGTCAGGTGTGGCGCAGTCGCATCCTCGCCAGACGGGGCCAGTGGCACGATCGAAGGGTAATCCCCCCAAAATCCGTTAGCTCCCGTAATGGCCGCATGGTAAATATCGGCGATCAGCTCGTTTTTCTTCATGCCTGGCTCGGCACGCTGCAAGATGGTCGCATGCATGTTTTCGACTATCTTGGCCGCACGGCGCATATTTTCGATTTCAGCAGGGCTTTTGATTGCACGCTGCCAGTTCACCAGAACATTTGCATTAACCCACTTGGCATCGGGCAATTCTTGGGCCAACGAGATATATGCAGAGGCAGTAAAATAATAATTGTCCATCTCCAACCCGATGCGCGAACCCGCCCAGCCTTGCGACTTCATCAATCGCGCCAAATCTTCCATCGGGTGCTTATCGGGATTCTGGACATAGGTATCCTCGTAGCCAAAGATGTTGTCGGCCGACATGTAAACTGTGCGCCTGGCGCCAAGCGCATCCATCGCGCGCCCCCACCAAAGCGGGGCGCCCGACGGGCCGATAATGACCCCCTGATGCACATAAAACGACCAGCCATCATACCCGGTCAACCAAGCCATGCTCGCAGGGTCGGTTACCAACAACACGTCGCATCCCGCACGATCCATCGCAGCACGCACATTGGCGAGCCTGTTTTCGTATTCATCAAGCGTGAACGGCAGGTTTGACTTTCCCATCCAGTATTCTCCGAGTCATCATTTTCCGGTCAAGCTACAAGCCTATCAGATATGACGTTTTTATGCTTTTCAAGTGAATCGGGTGGCCTTAGCCATCCTTGCAATGTAACAATTCACTGCGCCAAAATAGTGCGCATTTTCGAAAAAAACGACTAATACATGCATATAACTGGAGTTCTTAGATAAAATGGGCGCACTGGACAAACTAGACAGAAAAATCCTTCACGAAGTACAGTTGAACAATCAACTTACATCGGCCCAATTATCAGAAAAAATAGGATTATCCCCGACATCAGCTCAACGACGTTTAAACCGGCTTCGTGCCGATAAGGTTATCGAGGCAGATGTAGCGGTAGTATCCAGCGCGGCGCTCGGCCGGTCACTGACAATGATGATCGCGGTAAAACTGGAACGTGAGCGATCCGACATTATCGATCATTTCAAGAATTCCGTTCGGCGAGAACCTGTTGTGATGAGCGCCTACTACGTAACGGGAGATAATGATTTCATTCTGTTCGTAAGCGCGCGGGACATGGAAGAATACGAAGCCTTCACGCGCAACTTTCTTTATGACAACCCTGATATCAAAGGCTTCCAAACCACCGTCGTCATGGATCGGATAAAGGCTTCATTCTATATCCCACCATGGGAATAGACCTCCAATTTGGCAGACTCAACGGGCGAAATCTTGATGCCTCGACTTTCACGAATCCGGACCCAATCGCGAGAGTCGAAGCGTTTTCACCAGAACGCTACAGCGCCGTCCATCCACCATCAACGGATATAGTTGTTCCTGTAATCTGATCGGCAGCCGGCGAACACAAAAATGCGGTCGTCCCCCCGATCTGTTCAGTCGTTGCAAATTGTTTGGACGGTTGTCGTGTCAGTAGCACATCACGAATGACAGTTTCCCGATCCATATTGTATTGTTCCATCGTGTCTGGAATCTGCGTTGCGACCAAGGGGGTTAAAACGTAACCCGGACAGATGGCGTTGCAAGTGATCGGGTCTTCGGCGGTTTCGAGTGCAACAGTTTTGGATAATCCAACCACCCCATGCTTTGCCGCTACGTACGCAGATTTGTAGGGCGAGGCCCTTAGCCCATGCGCGGATGCTACGTTGACAATCCGCCCCCAGCCACGTTCGCGCATTCCACTTACGGCTGCAGCGGTCGTGTGGAACGCTGATGACATATTGATGGCAATAATTGCATTCCAGGTATCAATCGGGAATTCTTCAATTGGAGCGACATGTTGAATACCGGCATTATTGACCAAAATATCAACTGCTCCGGCTTGTGCAATAAGTGCGCGGCATTGCGTAGCGTCAGACATATCGGCTGAAATATAGCGTGCGTTAACGTTGAACTCCGATGCAATTTCTACTGCAAGTGCGTGATCTTCAGGAGTATCACTGAAAGAGTTGATGACGACATCCGCCCCTTGTTTCGCCAGCTCTTTTGCAACCCCGAGTCCGATCCCAGAGTTGGAACCCGTGATGACAGCCAATTTACCAGTTAACATTGTTTTTCCTAACATTTTGATTGCCGGCTTATAACAAACTTCAGATTGGCGGTAAAACCAAATATAGATCAGATTCAAATAGTCCATGGGGGGGCGCTAATATGCAAATATCTAACGAGCGAAAATATTGCATAAAGAAAGAGCTAGTCACTGCCCAACCATACGAACCAAATTACTTCCAATCCAGATTTATTAACCCCCAGATACCTCGAGCTGCAAACATCGTTTTTTGTGCAGTCCTACCGACAAAGATAAAAACCGCAGCACCAATTTAAGGATTAGCCAAATGAAATTTCAAAAACTGTATTCAGATGCCGGAGACGAAAGTCATTTGGAAGATAAATACGAAAAAGACCATCATACGATGGTGACAAGCAAACAGGGCTTTGAATCCATGATCATTCGATGCGAGTAGCCCAATTGCAGAAATTGGCGAACATCGACTAGATCAGCATCACTGTGGTGCGTTGGTGTTGATGCGATGACGTTGTCGGCAGATCGCAGGCGGCCTCGCTATCGCACGAAGATGAAAACTCTTTCACAAACTAGTTTCTAGTGAAGTGACATTAGTCCACTCGAACGAACCGACAACGGGAAACCGATATCCTGCTGGACATTGAGGTTGCTTGCAGGAACTGTTTTTCTGTCCGACACTCCTTCAAAACCAGTTTTTTATACCGACAATTCGCAACCGATAGTTCTGGATGACACCAGTAAGTCAAGGAGTATCGGGTGCACATGTTGGGCACGGTCATTTGATGGTTGCAGATGTAGAACGAGCGACAGCGTTTTATCGCGATGTGATCGGCATGCGTATTGTCCTCCGCTATGAAGTTCAGGCGGTGTTTCTCTCATTTGATGATTATCATCATCACCTTGGCCTAACCACGTGGAACAGTGCGGGTGGCACGCCTCCACCAAAGGGTCACACCGGACTATATCACATCGCCTTCGTTTTTCGGGATCAAGCGGGATTGGGCCAAGTTATCGATCGCGTACAATCGGCAGATCACGTTTTGACAAGTGCTGCTGATCATGGAGCCAGTGAAGCCGTCTATCTAAACGATCCTGACCGCAATGGTCTGGAATTGTATCGTGGCCACCTTCGATCCGATTGGCAAATTAGTGACGATGGCAGCCCAACAATGATTAACGGGCCGCTCGATGTCGCTGCACAGGTGCGTGAAGGGCGAGAATGAAAACGACACTAAGTGGGCGATCGCTTTGTCTGCATATGCGACACACGATCTCATCCAGCCACAAATGCTTCCGAATGATTGCACCATTTGGCCGCATCGAGATCAAAGCTACTTTAGATCAAGTTGGCTTGTTTGTATTACTTCTGCCATTCTTCGGACTTCACGCTAAGTAGGCCTAGTCCGGTCTATACGAGTAATACTTGGTGTTCTTGCTGTCCGGAAATTTCTACTGTGCTAACAAATGTCTTACCTGCGTGTGGTTGCGACTTTTTTGAATTACTGTCTAGTCCCTGCAAAGCCGACGTCGCAAACAAAGTTTTTAGTTCCGAGCCTCCGAACGATGGGCAGGTAATATGGTCCGTAGGAAATTTGATCTCGCTGACCAGCACCCCGTCTGGGGAATAGCGGGCAAATCTCGCGGAACCCCACTGTGCGTTCCAGAGGTAACCTTCGCTATCACACACAGCGCCATCAGGATTAATGTCGCTATTGGTGAAATCGAGAAAGATACCCGGGTCACCGACTGGCCAACCATCTTTATCATCCAAGGTTTGTCGCCAGATTTTGGACTGCACCGTATCAGCAAAATAAGCATAGCGTTTATCGGGCGAGAAGCATATCGCGTTGGGTATGGTTATATTGGGATAAAGCTCCCGAAGTTCGCCCCGGTGGTATCGGTAAATTGCGCCTGCGTTCTTTTCAGCGTGCTTCCCCATGGTTCCAATCCAGAAACCTCCCCACGGGTCAGCGCGACCATCGTTTGACCGCGTAACCGGATTGTCCGCCTCCAACAAATGTGCAATTTCAGAGTTGCCGGTTTCGATTTCAAATCGGAGTAGTGCCGTTTCGCTGGCCACCAGCAGGGTGTATTCGTCTATCCAACCTGCTGCAGAGACATGCTCCGGGAAATCCCAAGATTTGGTTGTGCCATCACCGCGACAATACAGTTTTTTACCCACTATATCAAACCAGAAGAGCTCTTCGCGCAAAGGGTGCCATAGAGGGCCCTCCCCTAATCCGCAAGCGGTGTCGTCAAATATTTGGGTGATCATTTTGATTGAGCCTCGTCATATGCTTTTACTATATGTTGCGCGACTTGCGAGATTTCTTCTGCTGTTCGACCCGGTTTGTAGAGTGATGAACCCAGCCCAAATCCGTTTGCACCTGCATCAATCCAGTTTGCAAAGTTATTGGGCCCGACACCTCCAACCATAAACACTTCGGTCTGGGGCGGTAGAACTGCGCGGATGACTTTCAAGCCGTCGGTCCCCATTTGGAATGCTGGAAAAACTTTCAATCCGTCCGCATTATGTTTCAACGCTGAAAAGCATTCGCTTGGCGTCAGCACACCCGGATAAGATTTCATTCCCAACGCTTTAGTGGCGTCAATGATCTCGGTGTCACAGTTTGGCGAAACGATCAACGTTGCACCCGTGGCAGCTACTTGTTTCACTTGCTCAACGCTAAGAACCGTTCCCGCACCAAATTCCGCGACATCCGAAAACTCGTTGACCAATAGCTCGATACTTTTAAGTGGTTCTGGCGAGTTCATCGGGACTTCGATTTTGGTAATTCCAGCCTCGATCAAAGAGCCACCAATAGCGATGGCTTCTTCTGGGCGCAATCCGCGTAAAATCGCAATTAAATTCCTGCTCATGGATTTAGTCCTACAGTCTGATTTTCAGATATGCGCTTGATATTCCGGCAAGCGTCATTAGTTCGGCGTCATATTTTACAGGTGCCCAGCCCTGCGCGTTCAACGCGTCATAATACGCATCTGAGATTTTTTCTTCTCCAATGATAACCACTTTTTGCCCCAACCAATATTGGCGTGCAGCACCCAGTTCGAGGCCGATCAGGTACCCTGACAGTCGCGCACGCGCAGTTTCGGGGGATAGCTCCGAAATTAGCGCTTCGGATCGAAGTGAAAATAGCCGCCCTGCAATGGCTGATGGCTTAGTGATAGCATCGTCAATTGCGCCTTTGAATGCGGTAGTGTCCCAACCGTTCTGTGCAATGGAATGTCGCAACACAGATTTCGACGATAAAAGCGAAAACAACTCGCCTGTTAGATAGGTCGAAAAATGTACAACCTCGCCAGCGCTTATTCGCACCCACTTTGTGTGGGTTCCGGGCAGGCATGCCACGCCGTCAAAGTCTGGTTCTTGGGCCAGTAAGCCGGCAATTTGCGTTTCCTCGCCGCGCATTACGTCAGCCGGAGAGTCTTGCTTGATGCCCGGCACAACATAGAACTTGATCCTTGGGTCCCGAGTGGCTGCAACAGCGAATTTGGCATTCTTCAAAGGCTCACACGGAACAACTTGATATGGTGCTTCGACCCAACCTTGGCGCGACCCAACCATACCACAAGATACCACCGGTGTGATTTTCAATTCCGACAGCCATTCCGATATGACCCTTAACAGCGCGCCCTCAAATTCATCTTTGGACAAACTTGCCATTCCAGCGTCAGAAGTTTTGTGATCGAGAATTACCCCATCACCCGACATTGCCCACACACGAAGATGTGTGGTGCCCCAATCTACGGCGATCCAACCCGGTGCTATTTCGCTACTTTTTTTCATCCTGTCACTACGACCCCGCCGTCAACTACAAGCGCTTGTCCCGTCATCATCCGACTAGCTTCCGAGGCTAAGAATAGTGTCGCGTCGACAATATCCCGCTCTTTCAAATGTTCCTTCAAACATTGTTTTTCCAGATGCGCAGCCAAGGCTTCCTCGCTCGCCCAAAGATCCATCTGGCGCTTTGTTAGCACCCACCCAGGCATTAGCGCATTTACACGAATGTGATCTGGCCCAAGCTCACGTGCAAGTGCGCGCGTTAGGCCGGTAATTGCCGCCTTCGACGTCACGTATGCCGCATAGCCAGCGCCACCCATCATGTAAGAAATGGACGAAAAGTTGATGATTGCACCGCCGCCCGCTGCTTTCATTCCTTCAGCTGCCGCTTGCGCAGTAAAGAAGTGTGGGCGCAAGTTAACATCCATTCCCTGATCCCATTTTTCAGGCGTTATTTCGGCAATAGTTTGACGTGTATCATTTGCAGCGTTGTTCACGACCACAGTGATTGGCCCGTGTACATTGTCCGCTTGCTCCATGGCGGCCTGCAACGCCACAACATTGGTAACATCACATTTGATAAACAAAGGTGCACGGCCGTGCTTTTCCGTCATCTCGGCAACAAATTCAACTGAATCGGACCGTTGCACAAAGGCTACATTCGCGCCTTGCGCCATGAACCCATCAGTTAGCGAAGCGCCTATTCCGGCACCTCCTCCCGTGATGAATACGCTTTTGTTTTTCAAATCGTGGAAAGTGACGAATTCAGACATTAGTGTGACTCCCGAGTTACTAGGCGCGTGTCTTTTCCAACCAGAAAGTCCAGATCAGCACCGCGATCAGCTTGTAAAACATGATCTATATAAAGTTTCGCATATCCGCGAGAATAAACGGATTCCTCGGGCAGCCATGTTTTTCGGCGCTCTTCCAGCTCCGCTTCAGACACCAGAAGCGCCAGAACACCATTCTTGGCACTAAGTTGGATGCGATCGCCGGTTTTGACCAGCCCGAGCGTTCCACCAGCATTCGATTCAGGTGTTACATGCAAGACAACCGTTCCAAACGCCGTACCGGACATACGCCCGTCCGAGACGCGAACCATGTCGCGTACACCTTTTTCGACCAGAACCTGCGGGATCGGCATATTGCCGACTTCGGGCATACCCGGGTAGCCCTTAGGGCCACAACCTTTCAGAACCAGAATGGTATTCTCGTCGACAGGCAGGTCTGGTCGGTCAATGTTAGCTTTCATGTCTTCAATATTCTCGAAAACATACGCCGTGCCTTCGTGTTCCAATAAGTGCTCCGACGCGGCAGAAGGCTTTATTATTGCACCACCCGGTGCGAGGTTACCGCGCAATACCCGCAATCCCGCTGCCAGTCTTACAGGGTTGTCGATTGGGCGAATAACATCGTCGTTATATATTTCGGCACCGTCGAAATAGCTTGAAATATCCTTGCCCATAACGGTGTGAGCGGGGCGCAGTTTATCGTGCAATTGCGCCAGCACAGCTGGAACGCCGCCCGCATAGCAAAAATCTTCCATCAGGTATTTTCCCGATGGCATGCAGTTGACAAGCAAGGGTATTTCCCCGCCAATCTCGAAATCCTTCAAGGTCAGGTCAATTTCTGCACGACCAGCCAGTGCCAGCAAATGTACGACCGCGTTAGTCGACCCGCCCACTGCGGCATTCGCCAAAATAGCGTTTTCAAAATTCGCCTTGGCCAACACTTTAGATAGCCTCAAATCCTCATCCACCATTTCAACGATCCGTTTTCCGGTAAGATGCGCCAACGCCATGCGTCGTGCATCGACTGCCGGAAGTGCTGCATTTGTTGGCAGGCTCAGACCCATCGCTTCAACCAAACTCGCCATGGTAGAGGCCGTACCCATCGTCATACAAACACCGGCAGACCGGCTCATACCGGATTCAGCCGCCATGAAATCCTGCAATGTCATCTCGCCCGCGCGAACATCTTCGGAAAACTTCCAAACATCCGTGCCCGAACCAATATCTTTGCCTTTATATTTGCCATTAAGCATTGGGCCCGAGGAAACCACAATCGTCGGCAAATCAACGCTTGCCGCGCCCATCAACTGACCCGGCGTGGTCTTGTCACAGCCGCCCAGCAACACCACACCGTCTATGCCATAGGCACGAATGCTCTCTTCCACGTCCATTGCCAGCAGGTTGCGAAACAACATCGCTGTTGGTTTCATCTGGGTTTCGCCCAGCGACATAACAGGGAATTCAACCGGAAAGCCACCTGCCTCCCAAACACGACGTTTCACGCCTTCAGCAAGTGTGCGAAGACCCGAGTTACAAGGCGTAAGTTCTGACCAAGTATTGCAAATACCGATAATTGGTCGCCCGTCAAACGCGTGGTCCGGAAAGCCCTGATTTTTCATCCAACTACGATGAATAAACCCGTCTTTGTCCAACTTCCCGTACCAATTTTGCGAGCGGCGGTTGTTCTTGTCAGTCATGCTACTTTTTTCCGTGCGTTTGCGTCCTGCACCCATTCAGGTAACCAGTCGCCGTGCTTTGTGATTAATTCGTCAACCATCGCCCAAATCTGGTCCAGATCAAGCTCTGCTGCAGTGTGCGGATCAAGCATTGCTGCGTGATACACATTGTCGATGTTTTCATTTAACAGCGCAGAAACGGTCAGTTCCTGCACGTTAATGTTGGTTCGCATCAAGGCAATCAGCTGTGGCGGAATGTCGGTAACCACTGTTGGCTGAATGCCGTTACCATCAACCAAACAAGGCACTTCAACGGCGCAGCCATCCGGCAATTGCGGAATATACCCGTTGTTTGCAATATTCCCGTAAACTACGGCGGTGGTATCGGTCGCGACTGCGTTCATTATCGTGGCGGCATACTCATGTGATTGCTTAACTTCGATACGGTCAGCCGTACGGAATTCTTCTGCTTGGGATTTCCAGTCAGCAATTTGTTCAACGCAACGTTTAGGGTATTCATCCAGTGGAATCCCGAACCGGTCGATAATATCTTCACGGCCATTTTTGATGAAATACGGCGTATATTCTGCAAAATGCTCCGAACTCTCGGTCACAAAATATCCTACGCGCATCAACATTTCATAGCGCACCAAATTCGGGCACCTTGCCGAGTACGGGTTCACTTTTGGAACAAGAATTCCAGACGCATAACCCTCTTTCAACGTTGGATAAAGATCACGATAAGTTCCATCTAGCATACGTTCTTCAAGGTTCAGATAGTACGCCATATGGTTAATACCAGCCGAGCGATAGCGCATGTTTTCAACATCTATCCCAAGATCTCCGGCTAGTTCTTTAGCCGTTCCCTGAACCGAATGACACAACCCAACTTGTTTGATTGTCGGATACTTCTCAGCAATAGCCCATATATTTATAGCCATCGGATTAACGTACTGCATCATCAACGCATCAGGACAAACCTCAAGCATGTCGTCGCAAACTTTCCAAAGATGTGGCACAGTTCGCAAGCCACGCATGATACCACCAATTCCAAGGGTATCCGCAATCGTCTGACGAAGCCCGAATTTGTTCGGGACATCGAAATCAGTAATCGTGCACGGATCATATCCGCCGATCTGGAACGCAACGACAACGAAATCCGCCCCCATCAGTGCTGCGCGTTGATCGGTGTAAGTGGAAATTTCGGCCTTTACGCCCATCGAAGAAATCATCTTGCGCGCCACAAGCGCAGATTCATCCAAACGCGTTTGGTCGATGTCCATCAATGCAATTTGCGCATCGGACAAAGCCGGATAATGAAGCGCATCACCGATGATGTTCTTCATAAAAATCGTGGATCCTGCCCCGATAAATGTGATTTTTTTCGCCATTGTAATTCCTATTTAACAGCACCGAGCGTCAAGCCCGCGATGAAGTGTTTTTGCATCAAAAAGAACATGATTACTGGCGGCATAGCAGCAACGATTGAGCCCGCGGAAACTAGATGCCATGCAGCGACCCACTGTCCGTTCAAGGAGTAAAGACCTGCGGTTACGGGCTGTGTATCAGCACCCTGCGTCAGAACCGTCGCCCAAAAATAATCGTTCCAGATAAACGTGAATATCAGCACCGAAAGCGCCGCCATCGCGGGTTTCATCAGGGGCAAAACAACGTACCAGAATATACGAAACTCCGAGACGCCCTCAACACGCGCGGCCTCGATCAACTCGTACGGTAACGCCTTGATGAAATTGCGCATAAACAACGTTGCAAACCCGGTTTGGAAGGCAACGTGGAACAACACTAAACCTGTCGAGGTGTTGTAGACACCAAGGTTCAAAGTCAGTTCACGCACCGGGATCATCAAGATCTGGAAGGGTACAAAGTTGCCCGCAACAAATAAGAAAAATACGAACAGGTTTGCCTTGAATTTATAGACACCCAATGCGAACCCAGTCATGCTGGACAAAACGATTACGCCTAAGACAGTCGGGATGGTCACCTTGAAACTGTTCAAGATATATTTCGCGATTGGCGAGTTGGTGAAAACGGCGGTGTAATTCTCGACCATATTGAACGATGTCGGCCAACCCCAATAATTACCCGAAGTTAAATCACCCGCTGAACGAATGGACGTCAAAGCTACCGCAATCAGTGGCAAAAGCCAGATTATCAAGGCAAAGGGCAGCGCGACCTTATAAAGGTTCTGAACCGTTGCCGAGGATTTCTCTATTGGTTTAGGAAACATCTTATAAGCCCTTCTCGTCGCGGTACATTTTGTAAAGAACACCGGAAATATAGACCAACATTATGCCTAGCAAGACGACAGCAATCGCCGCGCCATATCCCATGCGGAAGCCATATTCCGAGAATGCTTTTTCGTACATGTAGAATGCTAGAACGCGGCTTGAACCCCATGGCCCACCATCCGTCATGATCGAGACAAGGTCAAAGGACCGTAGCGCGCCGATTACAGTTACGACGATCGAAATAAACGTTGCCGGTTTCAACTGCGGTAAGATCACATACCACAACATTTTCCACCCCTTTGCATTATCAAGGCGTGCAGCCTCGATTTGTTCAGGGTCAACGGCGTTAAGTCCCGTCAAATACAAGATCATACAATAGGCAGTTTGCGGCCAAAGGCCGGCGGCGATAATGCCGTAGGTCACGAAGCGTTCGTCAGCCAAAACGGCGATCGGATCGAACCCAAAAGATTGGATGACGACATTCAGAAGCCCGAAACTGGGGTCATAGAACCAAGTGAACACAAGGCCAACAACTACCTGCGAAATCACGAAAGGAAAAAAGAATAGCGACTTATAAATGCGGATACCACGAACCGTCTGGTTCAGGAATAGCGCCACGAACAAACCGCCCGGAATTGCCAGCATGTATAAAACAAGCCAGATAACATTGTTTTTAAGCGAGGTATAAAACGCCTCGTCGTCCATCAGTTCGACGTAATTGCGCAAGCCGACGTATTCTTTTTCGCCAAGACCGTCCCATTCATAAAGGGAAAGGCTGGCTGACTGGAATATCGGAAAAATAACATACATCAGGAACATAAATATTCCTGGTGTTAAAAACACCCAAGGGGCGAGCCGCACCTGATTTGCTTTCCAGTATTTTGCAAATGATGACATTTTGCTCTCCTGAATGGTGAATTATTTGTTTTTGGCACCCCCCGCAATTTGCGGGAGATGCCTATCCTAAAGAACTGGCCCTTAGTGTTCTTTAGTAAGCGCGTTGGCGTGCTTTTTCGAGACGTTCCAGAATTGCTTCTAGACGATCAGGTTTAACCATGAATTCCTGGAAACCTTCCATGCCTGCTTTGGCCATTTCCGCTGGCGCATCACGGTCAAAGAACTGTGCGATGCCATTCGTGTTTGACAGCATTTCGAAACCAGCCTGCAAGAACACATCGTCAGCAACGGTAGAACCGGAGTTGATAGGCAACTGACCAAGTGTTGCGTTGATTTCAGTCTGAACATCAGCGCGCGCAAGGTATGCCAAGAAACGCTTCGCATCGACAGGGTTTTTCGCATTAGCAGTCAAATGGATCGTGTCAGTTGGCGCATCTTCCGCAAGTTCAATGCCCGGTGTGATTTCAGGGAACTGGAAGAACCCTAGTTGATCATCCGTCAGACCCGCTTCACGAAGTGGCGCAACCGCAAAGTTACCCATAATGTACATGGCAGCTTCGCCACGAACCATTGGTGGCAACGCTTCCTGCCAGCTGTATGCAGCGTGGTTTTCAAGGAAGAAATCAGCTTCGATCAACTCTAACCAGTTGGCCATTGTTGCGCGAACACGGTCATCAGTCCAAGCGATCTCACCCTTGGTCAATGCCATGTGGAAATCGTAGCCGTTTGTACGAAGGTTCAAGTAGTCAAATACACCGCCAGCAGTCCAAAGGTATTTGGAACCGATTGTGATTGGTGTAACGCCATTTTCGTTAAGTGTTGCACCCGCAGCTTTGAACTCTTCCCAATTCGTAGGAACATCGATGCCTAGATCAGCAAAGATGTCTTTGCGATAGTAAACGCCCCATTGGTAATATGTGTACGGAACGCCCCATTTGTGTCCATCAATAGTCATCGAACCAGCGGCAGAAGCTAGTGAATCGTTCAGACCATTTTCTTCCCATACATCGTCAACAGATGCAAATAGGCCAGCGTTTACGAATGGCAACATGCGGTTACCAGCGTACCAGTTTGCCAGATCAGGCGCATCAGCCGTCAGGAAGTTACGGATCGAGGATTTATAGCCCTCGTGATCGAACAAGTTCCATGTGACGGAAACGTCTGGATTCTCGGCTTCAAATCCCGCGATGACGGCTTCAAAAGCGGCCTTTGGTGCGGGGTCAGATGTATCAGTATTGATAACAATTTCGCCAGCGTAGGCAGTAGTGCCCAATGCAGCGCTCACCGCAACTGCGATAAGGTTTTTCTGGATAATATTAGTCATTGACTTCCTCTCCCATTATGTTCCATATAGTGGAACCTAGTTTTATTAATTGAAACTATGTGCAATACGTGTAAGGTTGTCAATAGCCGCGAACATCAACAATCGCGAAACATGGGATCGAAAGCAGCATGAACCAAGTAACCAAATCAGATGGAACTGTGGGCAAGGCCTTGGCTTTGTTGGATGAAGTCGCCTCTATCGGTCGCCCGGTACGGTTCACGGAACTACTTTCGAAAAGCGTCTACCCAAAAGCCACGCTTTACCGCTTGCTGCAGACATTAACGAATCAGGGGATGCTTGGGTACGACCCTGTCCGGCAGGAATATAGCCTCGGTGTACGCCTTGTTCGGCTCGCACATGCCGCTTGGCAACAAAGCTCGCTGGCACCGATTGCACGACCATTCATCGATGCGCTTTCTGCAAAAGTTGGCGAGACAGTTCACCTTTCACAACTAGACAACGGACAGGTTCTATATGTGGACAAGCGCAATGCGTTGTCCCCTATCGACATGTTTTCACAGGCGGGAAAGGTCGGTCCGGGGTATTGCACGGGCGTTGGAAAAGTCATGATGGCGTTTCTGGAACAGAAACAACAAGATCGTGCTATCGGACAGCAAGCTTTCCTTGCTTATACCGACAACACCTTAACAACGCCCGAAGCACTGCGCACCGAGTTGGACGAAATCCGGAATGTCGGCGTTTCATTTGACCGCGAAGAACACGAACCCCACATCATTTGCATTGCCGCCCCAATTCTCACGAAAAGCGGGCGCGTTGTGGGTGGCATGTCAATTACAAGTTCGACCCACCGCCACTCTTTGGCTGATCTGGAAAAAATGAAACCGGACCTACTCGCTACCGCACAACAAATCGGCGAGGCTGCTGAATCGTGGCATTTCCCCGAAAACCGCAACTAATGACTCATAAGGAATAACCACATGTCTGGAGTTACACTTTCGAACCTGACCAAAAAATATGGCCCCGTTCAGGTCATTCACGGCGTCGATTTAGAGATCAATGACGGAGATTTTTGCGTTTTTGTGGGCCCGTCAGGGTGTGGAAAATCGACATTGTTAAGGATGGTTGCCGGGTTAGAAGACACAACCAGCGGTCAAATCTCGATTGGATCGCGCGACGTAACGACAGTTGATCCGGCTGATCGCGGTGTGGCAATGGTGTTTCAGACATACGCACTTTATCCGCATATGACCGTTGCCGAAAATGTCGGGTTCGGCTTGAAAATGAACAAAGTTCCCAAAGCCGAGATCGCACGCAAAGTTCAAGAAGCCTCTGACATTCTTAAACTTGGCCCCTATCTAGATCGAAAGCCCAAAGCCTTGTCTGGTGGGCAACGTCAACGTGTTGCGATTGGTCGCGCGATTGTTCGCGGGCCTGAAGTTTTTCTGTTTGATGAACCACTGTCCAACCTAGATGCTGAACTTCGGGTTGAAATGCGCGCAGAAATCGCGCGGCTTCACAATGAAATCGGCGCGACGATGATTTACGTGACGCACGATCAGGTCGAAGCTATGACGCTTGCTGACAAAATCGTTGTTCTTCGGGATGGGTATATCGAGCAGGTCGGCTCCCCCCTCGAGCTTTATCGCAACCCTGGCAACAAATTTGTTGCCGGGTTCATTGGCTCGCCTGGTATGAATTTCCTGAAGGGTGTGGTAGTCGACGGCGGTTTTAAAATTGCTGCACTCGGAAATCAAACTATTTCCACCGAAATAAACCTGCCGCCAGAAGGTTCGACGATCAACGTTGGAATACGTCCGCAAAATATGTCGTTAAATGCCAACGGCGGTAACTTCACTGTCGATATCACAGAGCAGTTGGGCGGCGTATCCTATGTTTACCTCAACGCGCCAACGGGCGAGCGTATTGTTGTTGAATCGAAAAACGAAGAAGATGTAATTGATGGTTCGGGCTTCGGCGTCTCTATTGATGCGGCAACACTTATGTTCTTCGACGATAAAACAGACGCACGACTGCGCTAGCTTCAACAAATATTTTGGATTGGGAAAACCATGCCTAGACTATCAAACTTTTGCCAATCCTGGAATTTCAAAGAAGGTTTTTCACCGTCGTGGACAACAGAGCCGCTCGACAGCGCTGCTGTTGATCTGCCACATACGGCGGTCGAACTTCCACTCGATTACTTCGATGAAACCAGCTACCAGCGCGAGTTTACCTATCAAAAGCATCTCGATGGGAGCGCTGATTTCACAGGTAAAGAAGTTAGCCTAATTTTTGATGGCGCTATGGCGAACACCCGCGTATTTTTGGATGGCGCCCAAATTGGTGGCCATAAAGATGGGTACACGCCCTTCGAGGTGAGATTAACTCCGCATCTAAAACCGAGCGGTAATCTAATTACTGTTTGTGTTGATGGGACTGAAAACCCTGAAATCCCACCGTTCGGTGGGCAAATCGATTACCTGACCTACGCCGGGATTTATCGCGAAATTTGGTTGAAAATCACTGATCAAGTTTCGATTCAAAATGTAAAAATCGAAACAAAAGATGTCCTCGATACGAATAAATCGGTGTGGCTCAATTGTTTCCTGTCCAATCCGAATGACCTTCCCTTGAACGGAACGCTGAAGGCGGAACTCTTCGATGCAAGCTCGGCGTTGGTTGCGACACAAACCGCCGAAATCGCAGGCGTAGAAACTGCGATCGAATTTTCCGAGTTGGCCGAAATCCAGCTTTGGGAACTCGAGAACCCATATTTGTACCAAGTTCGCATATCGCTTCAATCCGATAACGGCATTGACCGTATTCAACAGAAATTTGGTTTCCGAACAGCCGAATTTTCCGCCGATGGGTTTAGGTTAAACGGTGAAAAACTAAAACTGATCGGCCTTAATCGCCACCAGTCCTTCCCCTATTCAGGATACGCACAAGGGCCAACCTCGCAAGAACGCGATGCGGACATTCTTAAATGCGAGCTCGCCTGCAATATTGTTCGCACCTCGCATTACCCACAATCGAACGCCTTTCTGGACCGGTGTGATGAAATCGGTTTGCTTGTTTTAGAGGAAATTCCTGGTTGGCAACATATCGGTGGTGAAACGTGGAAGGAAGAATCCGTACAAAACGTTCGGCGTATGATTGAGCGGGACTGGAACCACCCCTCAATAATTCTATGGGGCGTTAGAATAAATGAATCTGAAGACGACGACGCGTTCTACTTGCGAACAAACGCAATGGCACACCAGCTCGACTCGACCCGTCAAACCGGTGGTATACGAAAGGACACGGGTAGCTCCTTTTTGGAAGATGTCTACACCATGAATGACTTCGTTCTTGGCGAATTTGAAATGCCTCATGAAAACCGACCGCGAACCCCACTGCGTGAACAATCAGAAGTAACCGAGCTTCCGCAGAAAACGCCGTATTTGGTAACCGAATACAACGGACACATGTTTCCAACCAAAGTATCGGATCAAGAACAACGCCAAGTCGAACACGTTACACGGCATTTAGAAGTACTGAATGCCGCTTATGGCGACGACAACATCGCCGGTTGTATCGGTTGGTGTATGTTCGATTACAACACTCATAAAGACTTTGGTTCGGGCGATCGCATCTGTCACCACGGTGTCATGACGATATTCCGCGAACCCAAATTCGCCGCTTACGCCTATGCAAGCCAAGGTTCCCCCAAAAGTCGCGCTGTTCTGCAACCGGTAACCTGTTGGGCGCGCGGCGAAAGGAATATTGGCGGAACACTCCCACTGATGATCCTGTCAAATTGTGACTTCCTTCGGCTTAATTTCCCAAATGGCACCAGTGTCGATCTTCAGCCAGACACCAAGACGTTTTCCCATCTCCCGCACCCACCATTCATGCTTCGAGAAAGCGATCTGTCCGGCGGTGAAGTAGGCCATTGGGGCATGGAATGGACGGACATCGAAATGGTTGGTTATGTCGATAACGCTCCGATTATCACGCGAACGTTGCTTGCGGATCCTGTCGCAACCAAGCTTGACGTAAAAGCTGATTGCCCTACCCTTTCACAAGATCGAAACGAGGTTAGGATTTCGGTAAAAGCATTAGATCAAGCCGGCAACTTGCTACCCTATATTGACCTACCAATAACCATTGAAGTCGATGGTCCTGCCACAATTATCGGGCCGAACACAACGGCGCTGAAAGGCGGGGCGACCGCGTTTTGGATTAGATCAGAACGCGAATCCGGCGAAGTAGTCGTTCGAATCCATAGTGCACGATTTGCAACTCAGGAAGTTCGGATTGACGTTTTGAATAGTTGATTGCGAAGCGGTCTATGCGGTTGAAAAATTTTCGCTGAGCCAATTCAGTTCCAGTGAGCATCAAGCAAAAAAGGGGGCGCCCCCCCTTTTCGATCTAGTGTCAGGTCATATCCTCGATGCATAGCCGCTGTACAAAATCAGATCAAGGATCTCTACCTGTAAAGCAGGGATTGCCCTTTGCAAAACAGATGCACTTTGGAAGGTTCGGCCCCTAGGTGAAGCTCCCTCCCCCTAAGCTCATGGACAATTCCTGGCAGTTTAACGATGATGCCGTCCCCGTCGCCAACAACCTCGAAATGGACTTGAGTGATCTCACCTAACAACTCGGTGATCTTGACCCTACCAGTATAAACGGGGTTGCCTTCAACGATGGTCAAGTCTTCCGGTCGCACGCCGACATTGACGGCCAAGCCCATGTCCCCGTCTTCTGTTGGCACATCGGAAATAGCGCGTCCTCCACCGTCCAATGCGATTTCGGTTTGTTTTCCCGTACCAACAATTCTTCCGGGCCACAAATTCATCGCCGGAGAGCCTATAAACTGCGCGACAAATTCATTTTGTGGGCGCTCGTACAGGTCCAAAGGCGTGCCGACTTGGGCGATCCCCTTGTCTGCCAGAACCACAATGCGATCGGCCAGCGTCATCGCCTCTACCTGATCGTGGGTAACATAGATCATAGTGCTGTCCGGCATACTTTCCTTTAGCTCGGCGATTTCTATCCTGGTCGCGACCCGCAGCGCGGCATCAAGATTGGAAAGTGGTTCGTCGAACAAATAAACCTTCGGATCACGCACAATCGAGCGTCCGATGGCGACCCGTTGGCGCTGCCCACCTGACAGTGCCTTGGGAAGGCGGTCAAGCAAATCTTCTAGTTGCAAAATCCGTGCGGCTTTGGTCACGACGTCATCGATTTCGGTTTTCGATTTTTTGGCAATTTTCAACGCAAAAGACATATTTTCGCGCACGGTCATATGCGGATAAAGCGCGTAAGACTGGAAGACCATGGCGATCCCGCGTTGCGACGGGGGTACGTCATTCACCACAACGCCGTCAATTTCAAGCGTGCCGCCGGTGATTTTTTCCAGACCGGCAACCATACGTAGCAAAGTCGACTTGCCACAGCCCGAAGGTCCGACAAATACCATCAACTCGCCGGTTTTAATATCAAGGTTAATGTTCTTGAGAACCTCGACTTTGCCATAAGCCTTGGCAATATCTGTCATTAGTAGATCAGCCATTTCAAGCGCCTTTCAGATTGTGTGTTTTGCAAGCCAGACAGACCTGCCACGGTCCTAGATTGACAACTCCGGCTTCTTCGGCCTGCGCCGAGTTCAAATCTTTCCCGCTTAGGGTCCAGTGCCCCGTGGGCATGGCTACTTGCGCCGGATCGTCACCTAAATTAAATGCGCAGAACAGCGTTTCGGTGGCCCACGTTCTGGTGAAACTCAAAACATTGCCCGTTGCTGTCATCCCCAATTGATCGCCTAGTGTCAAAGCGGCGTGTGTGTGCCGCAATGCGATCGCCCGTCTATAGTGGTGGATAAGCGCAGCCGGATCACTTTCGGATGTTGAAACCGCGTGCGGAAGGTGTTCGGCGGGCACTGGCAACCATGTTTGCAAAGCGTCCGAGAACCCGCCATTCGAGTTTGACGCAGACCAAACCATTGGTGTGCGACATCCGTCACGTCCTTTGAATTCGGGCCAGAATTCGACGCCGTAAGGATCTTGAATATCCTCAAATGCAATATCCGCCTCGCGCAACCCCAGCTCTTCACCCTGGTAAAGACAGACGGAGCCGCGAAGGCACATCAAAAGAGTTATGAAAGTACGCTCGGCAGGACCGGATAGGTCCCAACGGCTGGCGTGACGATTGACATCGTGGTTTGAAAACGCCCAGCACGCCCAACCATCAGCAGCAACTTTGTCAACAGTGGCGAAGACATCCGCAATATATTCGGCAGAAGGCCGGCCACCGGTTAGCATTTCGAAGGCATAGCACATTTGCATCAGATCATCACCGGATGTGTATTCCCCAAGAATTTCCAGACCTCGGTGGGCATCGCCAACCTCGCCAACGGCTGCGGCATTGTAGGGGTCCATAATTGCGCGCAGTCGACGCAAAAACCCAAGTGTTTCTGGTTGATTTTTGGAGTGTATATGCAGTTGATGGTTGTAGGGGTTCACTGCGGGTGCGATGCGGTCATTGCGTTGCTCTGGCGGCAATGCAGGGTTATCCCGCAGTTCCTTGTCGGCAAAATAGAAATTAATGGTATCGAGCCGAAACCCGTCCACACCTCGCTCCAACCAGAACTGTGCAACGTCTAAAAGGGCCTCTTGTACCGCATCGGTGTGTAAGTTCAGATCGGGCTGTGAGGTCAGAAAGTTATGCAGATAGTACTGACAGCGGCGCGCATCCCAGTGCCAAGCCGGCCCTCCGAATATGGACAACCAATTATTCGGTGGTGTTCCGTCGGGTTTGGCATCTGCCCATACATACCAGTCTGCTTTGGCGTTATCGGTGTCAGCCCTGCTTTCCACAAACCACGGATGCTGGTCAGATGTATGGCTTAGCACCAGATCAATCATCACTTTCAAACCGACCGCATGCGCCGTTTCAATCACCGCATCAAAATCTGCAAGTGTCCCGAACATTGGATCTACGTCGCAATAATCAGACACGTCATAGCCAAAATCGGCCATAGGCGATGTGAAAAACGGAGAAATCCAGATCGCATCCACCCCCAACGAGGCAACATAGGGCAGGCGTTTCACAATTCCCGCCAAATCCCCGATCCCGTCCCCATTGGCATCTTGAAAACTGCGCGGGTAAATCTGATAAATCACCGCCCCACGCCACCAATCTTGATCGGCCTCGGGGATCGTCGCTTGAAGTGCTGTCATTGTATTTTTCATTTCTATTTAACTGATCCAGCCAAGAGGCCACGAACAAGGTATCTTTGCAGGGCGAAGAACACGGCCAACGGCACCGCAATTGAAACAAAGGCCGAGGTCGCTAGGATTTCCCAGTTGCCGCCGCGTGTTCCCAGCAATTCGACAATCTGTTTAGTCATAACTGTGGTTTCGCCCGTTGAATCAATCAGGAATACCAACGCCACCAGCAGGTCGTTCCAAGTCCACAAAAACTGAAAAATTGCAAAGGACGCCAACGCGGGAAAACTTAACGGAAGAATTATTTTCACAAATATCTGAAATTCCGAGGCGCCGTCTACACGCGCATTCTCGATGATATCCCGCGGCAGCCCGACCATATAGTTACGTAACAGGTAGATCGCCAGCGGTAAGCCAAAGCCGGTATGGGCCATCCAAACGCCCAAATAGCCTTTACCAATACCTATTTCATTGTGAAACTTCAGTAATGGGATGAGGGCAAGTTGCAATGGAACGACAAGCAAACCAACAATCGCTGCGATCAGCAGCGCGCGGCCCGGAAAATCCATCCAGGCCAAGGCGTAAGCAGCAAAAGCGGCCACCAAAATCGGGATAATTGTCGCTGGAATCGTCACGGTTAAGGTGTTGAAAAACGCCGACAACATGCCTTCGCGATTATTGGGGTCAAAAAGTACATTTTTGTAATTTGCCAGCGTGAATTCCGGCGGCGATTGTGCTGTGACAAATATCCGCTGGCCGCGACCGCCGGTAAATGGCTCGGAATTGGTCATCCGGTAGTGTCCGTCAGCCGAAACGACGATATCGCCCCCTTTTGACAACGCACCTGTCTCTCCTACTTCAAAAGCATTGATCGCCCGCGAAGATATGCCGTAAACCGAAACAACAACTTCTTTTTCAGGGTCAAACAAGTCCCCTTCGATAACGTAAATATCACCTTCCAGCACCTGCATTTCAGGGGCATCGGCGCGTATGATCATGTTCTGCTCGGACGGGAACATAGACTTCCACCAACCGCTGGTCGCGATCTGGTCAGACGTTCTAAACGAGGAAACCAGTAGCCCGACCGTGGGAAATAACCACAATGCTACAAGCAACACGACAGATATGTGAACCGCCCAAGTGAGGCTTGATTTTGTTCCGGCAATATTATCCATATCAGCCCCCTATTGCATTTCTTTGCGCGCGTTGCGCACGTTCCAGATCAGGATCGGCATCACCAGCAGCATGATGACCATCGCACTGGCCGAGCCAACACCCCAGTCGTTTGCGCGGAACAGCTTGTCGAACATATAGTTCGCCAGCACTTGCGTTTCCCATTGTCCATTTGTCATGGCAAAAACAATGTCGAAGACTTTAAGCACAACGATGGTGATGGTGGTCCAAACCACGACAATTGTGCCGGATATTTGCGGCATCTTAATTTTGAAGAACAGCTGGAACGGGTTGGCACCGTCGAGGATCGCCGCCTCTATGGTTTCTTCTGGAATACCACGCAGCGCGGCTGAAAGGATCACCATCGCAAAGCCGGTCTGAATCCAGACAAGAACTGCCATAAGGAAAAAACTGTTCCAGAATGGAATTGTAAGCCAAGTTTGGGGTGCCTCGCCACCAAACCATAGGTATAGCGCGTTCAACACACCGATCTGGTCTTGATCAATCGGGCGGGTATCATAGACGAGTTTCCAGATCACAGCCGCCCCGACGAATGATATCGCCATTGGCATGAAAATTATTGATTTGGCTATATTGCCCCATTTGATGCGGTCGGTTAGTTGCGCAGCCAACAGGCCGAATGTGGTGGAAAGTGCGGGGACTACGATCAGCCACAATATGTTGTTTCTTAGTGCTTCCCAGAATTTTGATTCATTGACCATTTGTCGATAATTATCCAACCCGACAAATTCAGAGCCTCCACCGGGGACACGCTCCATCAAGGACATACGCATTGTTTCGACAACGGGATAAGCCAGATACAGGCCCAGCGCCAATAGGGAAGGAAACAAGAAAAGCCATGGCCGGATCATTTCAGCGCGGTTGATGTTTCGCCCAGCGTTTGGTCCGCGGGGTGGAAACAACACCTTGTCTAAAAACTGGTTCGAAAAGTAGAAATACCCGACACAACCGCTAACGCCGACAATAATGGTGATAAGACCCTGTAATGCTGGATGCATCGTGCGCTCCTTGCCTCGAATGGTTGTGGAAAGTTTTATGGGAACTCCGACCCAATTGGCCCTTGGGCCGGAGTTCCGCTTTTATTGCTACTTACTTCAAAGCATCCCAAGACGCTTGAATTTCAGTGGCAACATCTCCGGCAGATTTACCGCCAGCATAGTCAACCATACCCGTCCAGAACGAACCGGCACCAACACCACCAGGCATCAGGTCGGAACCGTCAAACCGGAATGTTGTCGCATTGAGCAAGATGTCATTCATCTTCTGCAAAGTTGGATCGCCAAATACGGATGTATCTACACCTTTGTGAGGTGTCAGGAATCCTTTACGTGCCATCCAGATTTCATGCGCAACAGGTGATTGCAAATACTCGATTAGAGCATGCGAACCCGGGCTATCGTTTGTGATACCCCAAACCGTGCCTGCACCAAGAACGGGATTACCCAATTCTTTGCTTGAATATGAAGGGAAGTAGAAGAAGTCTGCATCTTCACCGACCACAGTTCCCTCAGGGAAGAACGCTGGGATAAAGCTAGCCTGACGGTGCATGTAGCACTGCGGTGGCGAGCTGAACATACCCTTCGGGCTGTCACGGAAATCTGTCGATGCAACTGCGCCGGCACCACCGGAAACATATGCATCGTTGCGCGCAAACGCACCAAATTCATCGATTGCAGCAATAACACGTGGATCATCAAATGGAATCTCATTTGCAACCCATTCGTCATAAACA
Organism: Rhodobacterales bacterium 52_120_T64; assembly: GCA_002162875.1. Lineage (GTDB taxonomy): Bacteria > Pseudomonadota > Alphaproteobacteria > Rhodobacterales > Rhodobacteraceae > NORP23. Next base: position 90,693 of record MABA01000021.1, read on the forward strand.
CTTGCTGGCTGGGTGCGTAACATCAGGTCTTCAACCCAATCCGTTGCTGGCCAACCAGTGGCACCGCCTGAACCCAATCCGATACACCAAGGCGTACCGCCATCAGCTACGATCAGGTCTGACAAAGCTTTCAGGTCTTCCATAGAAGTCGGCACGTCGTATCCAGCATCTTCAAAGTTTTCCGGCACATACCAAACGAGTGATTTTACGTCGATTTTATAGAAGAACCCGTAAAGCGCGTCGTTGCCATCGGCCCCTGCATAAGTCCCAAGATCAACCCAAGACTGACCAGCTGCATAATTATCACGAATCCAGTCGCCTGTTCCGTCTTCTAAAGGTGTCAAGAAACCATCCCGCGCCATATCGGCAGCCAGACCGGGCTGTGGGAAAATCGCAATATTCGGGGCAGACCCGGCCTCGGCATCGACACGAATTTGCTGCTCGAAACTGTCCGAACCAACATAACGCACATCGGCGCCTGTTTGATTAGCGAATTCAGCGAGCACCGCTTCGGCATTTTCCTGATCCGGGCCAAGCCACGGTCCAAACACTGTGATCTGTTCGCCTGCAAGATGGCTTCCTGCAAATCCTGCGTTAGCTGCAAGGGCCGCAAAAGCAACGCTCGCAAATAGTAATTTTTTCATTATTTCCTCCACTGTTCTCCAATAAAGAGCGCGATTAGAATCGTTTTTCAAAGCGCTTTGGATGATGGAAGTATTGTTGATTCTTTCTCATCTGTCAAATATCAATCAGCATTACCTTAAATTTAAGGCTTATATGCATTGCTGAGCGATCTACACGCCAAATAATCTTTGACCTTTGTAAATAATATTACTAGTGTCGACTAAAAAATTGAAAGCGCTTTGATTATGAACCTTAAGGAATTGGCGGGTATTCTGGGACTGTCCCAAACTACGGTTAGCCGGGCGCTAAACGGGTATCCTGAAGTGCGTGAAGCAACGCGAAAAAGGGTGATGGAAGCTGCGAATATTCATAATTACAAACCGGATATGCGGGCCAAAGGCTTGGCAACGGGGCGCTCGATGGCGATTGGACATGTGGTCCCGCTTTCGACTCAACACGAAATGGTCAACCCTGTTTTCGCCGACTTCATCGCAGGTGCCGGAGAGATATATTCAGATAATGGATACGACATTCTACTGTCGGTCGTAGCCGACGTTGACGAAGAAAATGCCTACCGCAAGTTCCGCTCTGGTCGGTCCGTCGACGGGGTGATTATCCATGGTCCACACGCTGAAGATCCACGTATCGCACTTTTAACAGAGCTTAACATCCCGTTTGTCGTACACGGGCGAGCTGGCGATAACGAGGATCGTTACAATTGGGTAGACGTCAACAATCGCCATTCATTTTTGCGGGCCACGGAATTCCTATTGGATCTCGGTCACAAAAGAATTGGTCTGTTGAACGGCCTTGAATCCATGGATTTCGCGCGGCGGCGAAGGGAAGGATATGCAGCGGCGTTGCTTGCACGTGATATCCCAATCGATCCAGATCTAATGGCGGCAGGTGAAATGACTGAAGAGCTCGGCTTTCGAAATGCCAAACGGATGTTGGCCGAAAGCGCGCCCCCAACGGCCTTTTTAGTCTCGTCAATGAGCATGGCGATAGGTGCGCGCCGCGCTATAAGTGATGCCGGAAAAACGTTGGGCCGTGATGTGTCGGTCGTAATTCATGACGACGACCTTTCATATCTTAAGAATGGCAGCAATATACCAATTTTCACCGCTGCAAGATCTCCGGTTCGGCAAGCGGGCCGGCTTTGCGCAGAGATGCTCTTAGAAATCATCGCGAATCCCGATACGGAATACCGCAACGTTTTGTTGGAAAGCGAGCTTATGGTCGGTATGTCGACCGGTCCAGCGCCAAAACAGGATTAGATTATGTTGACATTCAAAGACTTCCCGTCTGAATTTACTTTTGGTGCAGCTACATCCTCCTACCAGATCGAAGGGCAGTCGTTCGGCGGCGCAGGCAATACCCACTGGGACCAGTTCGCGGCAAAGCACGGCAATGTCGTGAACGGAGAAGACGGGGCGATTGCTTGTGACCATTACCATCGATACGAGGGTGATTTGGACTTGTTGAAAGGGCTGGATGCCTACCGGTTTTCAACAAATTGGGCCAGAATATTGCCCGAAGGTCGCGGCCCTGTAAATCAGCAAGGGTTGGATTTCTATGATCGGTTGGTTGATGCAACACTGGAGCGCGGGCTGAAACCATACTTGACACTCTATCATTGGGAACTTCCGGCGGCGCTTGCCGATCAGGGTGGGTGGACAAACCCTGAAATCGCAAAATGGTTCGGCGATTATTCTGATGTCGTGCTTGATCGGATTGGGGATCGCCTAGAGACCGTAGCAACATTAAATGAACCGTGGTGCGTGGCCTGGTTGTCACATTTTCTTGGGCATCATGCACCGGGATTGACCGACCTTCGCGCGGCCTCCCGGGCAATGCATCACGTTTTGTTAGCACATGCGGAGGTCATGGATAGAATGCGCGCGCGTGGGCAAAAGGAATTGGGAATTGTGCTAAACTTTGAGTATGCGCAAAGCTTGGATAACACGCCGCAAAACCTTGCCGCTACCGCTACATGCGATGCCATTTTTAACCGCTGGTTCGTCGAAGCACTGACACATGGCAAGTATCCTGACGAAGCTTTGAGCGGCATGGCGCCCTTTTTACCAGACGGATGGGAAAAGGATATGGAGCGGATTCAACAACCCATAGATTGGCTGGGCGTGAACTACTACACGCGCCAGATAGTTTCCCTCGATCCAGCGACGGATTGGCCGCACTATAAAACCGCACATGGAGAGTTACCAAAAACCGACATCGGCTGGGAGGTTTACCCCCAAGGTCTGGGTTCGCTGCTGTCTCGAATAAAAGACGAGTACGTCGGCGACTTACCGATCTACGTTACGGAAAATGGCATGGCTCGAAATGACATTTGCGCGAATAACCTAGTCAATGATCCGGAACGCTGGGATTTTGTTCAGCAGCACATGCAAGAAATCAAGGGCGCTATCGACCGTGGCGCAAACATTCAGGGCTATTTCTACTGGTCGCTTCTGGATAACTATGAGTGGGCATTTGGTTACGAGAAACGTTTCGGCCTAGTGCACGTCGATTTTGCGACGCAAAAGCGAACTCCGAAGCAAAGCTATCATAATTTTATTAGCGCCTTTACAAAAACTTAGCCCACACTCGTGATCGTTGAATGCCTGGGTGTGTTGCACACATTTGAGCGGAACCGCGCTATTATCGATCGCACCTAAATCTAGAAATTTTCTTTGAGGAATTTCACCAACGCCTGCACTTTGGCCGTTCTGTGCAAGTCGATGTGGGTCACGATCCAAAGCGTGGATTCCCATTCCGGCCTTCCCGCCGTCATCTGGATTAAGTCAGGATTTGCACCCCCAGACTTCTTGGTCAAATAACCGATACCTGCGCCACTATTTATCGCATCAATCAGGCTCCGCACCTGGTTGGAGCGAAAAGTAACGGCTTCGACAGGAACATGTTGCTTGATCCACGCATGAAATGGCGCTGCTGAATTTGCAGTTTGACTCATCACGAATCTATGATTTGATGCATCTGCTTCAGCAACCAACATGCCGTATTTTTTGACGTAATCCTTATGCGCAAACAATGCCACAGACAGTTGGCAAAGTGGTTGTACAACGTTGTCTGGTTCTTGTGGCTTTGGTCCGGCGCGCAGCGCGACGTGAGCCTCGCCGTATTCCAACTTTAACCGCCGCTCTTCAGCAACCAACGAAATGCGTACCTCTGGATATTGTCGCTGAAATTCGACCAACAGCGGCGTAATATACGGGGAAAGCTCGCTTAACGTTGTTACAATCAGGTCCCCGCCAACGCTTGCGTTTCGCCCCTTCAATCGTCTGGCCAATTGCGTGAACTGGTCCTCGGTCGCGGATGCAATTTGCATTAGATCCCGTCCCGCTTCCGTCGGAACATAGCCACGCGGATGCCGGTGGAACAATTTGCTTTCAAGCTGCGACTCCAACGCATCGATGTGACGGATGACGGTAGCATGGTGGATTCCGATATATTCTGCGGCCGCGCTTAACGTACCCAAACGGGCAACGTGGTAAGCCGTGCGTATTTCGGTCCAGTTCTCAGGTGTATCGTTATGTTCGCTCATGCACACATCATGTGCATATTTTGGCCTTATGTTCAAATATATTTTGCCTATATCCGGTCAACGAAAGCGAAAAAATGGAGAATATAATGACCTCGACCCCTTTGACAGTTTTGAAACTAGACAGTTCCGGCAGAAAATCTGGATCAGTTTCCCGTCAACTAAGCACCCGCCTCGTTGAACGTTTTACGCGCCAAGGCGACGTAACCGTTATCGAAAGGGATGTAGCAGATGGATTACCGGCTGTGACCGAAGAATGGATCGGCAGCAACTTCACACCAAGCGCGGACCGTTCTGAAGATCAAGCCGCCTTGTTGGTTCAATCGGACACGCTGGTTGCAGAACTGCACGCCGCAGATGTGTTGGTGATTGGCATGCCAATCTACAACTTTGGCGTTCCGGCCTCGTTAAAATCCTGGATCGACTTGATCTGTCGCGCTGGAGAAACCTTTCAGTACGGCGAAAATGGGCCTGAGGGTTTGCTATCCGGCAAGCGTGCGATTGTGACCGTTGCATCTGGTGGTGTCCCAGTTGGTTCACCAATGGATCACGCAACTACATATCTTTCGCAGGTGCTGGGATTTGTTGGTATCACCGACGTTACCTATGTTTCGGCAACTGGCTTGGCTATGGATCCGGATGCCGCGATCAAATCAGCCGAAACCGAGATTGACGCTCTGAACATCACGCAAGCTCAAGCAGCTTAATTGTAACGAATGGTTGGCTATTACAAATGGTAAGATAGAAACTATGGCCTGTGAGCTTTGAAAATTCTCGCAGGCTTAGTCTTTCTTGCAGCAGGCTATGCAAAACTAACAGGTGCCGAGATGATGGTCGCAACGTTAGATGCTGTCGGTTTCGGTCAATGGTTCCGGTATGTGATCGGCGCGATTGAAGTTGCTGGTGCCATACTGCTGTTCGTGCTGGGCGAAGCATTTTACGGCGCGACTTTGCTGGCTGTCACGATGATTGGCGCGAGTGTTTTGATTGGCGGTAGCCCGCTTCCCGCAGTTATATTGCTCGCGATCACGGCGACTATCGCCTGGAGCAATAAAGAACAAATTCCAACTGCTATTTAAATCAATCGCTGCTCCGGTTAGAAACAACCGGGGCAGCTATTTATTGTCGCCCGGACCAACACAGGATTCCGAATGATGAGTGAAACAGACAGTCCAGTTTTCCTGAGCGGAAATCTAATGCGGCACGTTTCGATTATGTCATTCACAGGTAGTGTCGGATTGATGGCGATGTTTGCCGTAGACTTCGTTGACATGATCTTCATCTCTATGCTTGGCAACGAGGCATTGGCAGCCGCAGTTGGATACGCTGGAACCGTGCTATTCTTCACAAACTCCATCAATATCGGCCTGTCCATCGCGGCAGGTTCACTCGTGTCCAGATCACTCGGCGCGAAAAAACCAGCTGACGCTCGCGAATACGCAACGAGCGTGGCATTTTTCGGAATACTCACGGGCCTGATTGTTCCATCAATCGCGCTGCCGATGCTGCCAACGATTTTGTCATTGCTAGGGGCCCATGGCGAAACGGCCAGCCTTGCGACAAGTTATCTGTGGATAATCATGCCCACCATGCCGTTTATTTCGGTAGCGATCATAAGTATGGCAATATTACGTGCCCACGGGGACGCAAAACGCTCCATGTCTGCAACGCTGTTTGGTGCAATGTTGAATGCGGTACTCGACCCGATACTGATTTTCGGTTTCGATCTGGGATTGGAAGGTGCTGCGATTGCGTCCGTATTTGCGCGGTTGTTGATGCTGTACTTGGCCCTAACCCCGGTATTACGAAGATATGACGGATACGCTAAACCGAGCGCGAGTTTATTGGCGCGGGACTTTCGCGCAGTTTCAAACATCGCAAGCCCAGCAGTTCTAACAAACGTTGCAACGCCCGTAGGTATGGCAATAGTTATGCGGGAAATGTCGAAATATGGAACTGAAGCCGTTGCAGGAATGGCGATAGTTGGTCGTCTCACGCCCATCGCATTCGCGGTGATATTTGCCCTGTCTGGTGCAATTGGTCCTATAGTTGGTCAGAATTTTGGTGCTGGACAAATGGATAGAGTTCGCGGGGCCTTTAAAGCAGGGATATTGTTCATCGGGATATATGTATTGTTTGCAACTGCAATCCTTTTCCTCGTTCGCGAACCCGTCGCGAACCTGTTCAATGCCGAAGGTTTGACCCGTTCGATTATCTATCTGTTTTGTGGCCTCCTGGCGCTGTCATATTTCTTTAACGGGATCATATTTGTTTCCAACGCATCGTTTAACAACCTTGGCCACCCCGGCAAATCTGCATGGATAAACTGGGGGCGAAATACGTTGGGAACATGGCCGTTCGTTATTGCAGGCTCAGCGTGGCTCGGGGCGGAAGGTGTGTTGATTGGTCAAGCGGCGGGCGGTGTGTTCTTCGCGGTTATCGCCGTCGTCTTGGCCATCCGCGTCATGAACGAAAGCGATACACCTGTAAGCCCGGCACCAATCCAATGGCAGAAACGCGCGCACCTATTATTCAGCCGAGGGCGCTGGTAATCGAGACTGTAAATTTGGACTACCAATGTAAAATCGGGTCAGGCCGCCACCGCCTCGTCCTTGGGCTGAATATTCTCTACTTGCGCAGGGATCAAAACTGGTAATGATAGCGTCATGACCGTCGATCAAATATTATTGTTCAGCCTTTTCGCAGGCGTATTTGGAATGCTCCTGTGGGGTAGATGGCGATATGATCTGATTGCTTTTTCGGCACTTTTGATCGCATTGGTTTTAGGCTTGGTACCGACGGATCAAGCATTTTCAGGGTTCGGTCACCCGGCAACCATAATCATAGCGCTCGTTCTAATTATTTCTCGGGGCCTGCAAAATTCTGGCGCTATTGATCTTATTACCAAACGGATAATCGATACGGGCCGTACTATTAGCGGTCATATCGCAGTGATGAGTGTAACCGGCGCTCTGCTATCAGCGTTTATGAATAATGTTGCTGCAATGGCGCTGTTCATGCCCATCGACATTCAAGCGGCAGCCAAGGCTGGCCGCTCAGTCAGGCGAACGTTAATGCCTTTGTCTTTTGCTACGATATTGGGTGGCATGGTAACGCTTATCGGGACTCCGCCCAACATTATCATCGCTTCCTTTCGCGAAAAGGCCGTTGGAGAGCCATTTTCGATGTTCGACTTCGCACCTGTTGGTTTAACGGTGGCTTTCGTCGGCATTCTTTTTGTCGCAACGATCGGTTGGCGGTTAATGCCCAAAGGGGACGAAAGCGCTGTTGGTAAATCTGGCCATATCGGGCTGGATGGGTACGTCGCAGAACTGGTTGTACCGGAAAACTCTAATGCCATTGGTAAAATGGTTCGGGACTTATACGAGGGCGCCAACGAGGACGATGTTGTCATTTTAGGCGTTGTTCGCAACGGAATACGACTTGGTGGCTTTGGGGCTAGAACCGTCATTCGCGAAAAAGACATGCTGGTCGTCGAAGCAGCGGCGGAAGATATGGACCGGTTCCGCGGCACGATCGGGCTGGAGTTTTTTGGCGAGCAACCTCGCGGTGAAACCGTCACAGGCGGGCACGAACTAATCGAAGTTGTAGTGCCCCGTGATGCCCGTATCGCGGGCCGCTCTGCTCTTTCATTGCGACTTCAGGCACGCCGAGGCGTCGCGCTTTTGGGCATATCGCGTCAGGGAAAACGATTTGAAAAACGCGTGCGCCACGAACCTATACGCGCTGGCGATATACTTTTGCTAATCGGTCCGCACGGTGAATTGCCTGACGTCGTTAACTGGTTAGGCGTACTGCCACTGGCAGAACGTGGGTTAAACGTCACACAGCACAGCCGTTCCTGGCTGGCTATTGGCATTTTTGCGGCAGCGATTTCAATTTCGGCACTGGGCATGCTCTATCTGGCGACAGCGCTGGCTATAGTTGTCGCGCTTTACGTGGGACTTAAAATTGTGCCAATCCGGAATGTCTACGATCATATAGAATGGCCGGTTATTGTCCTCCTTGGAAGCATGATCCCCCTAGGCGTGGCGCTGGAGGATTCCGGCGGAACCACGATGATCGCATCAAGCATTATCGATGTAACATACGGGCTACCTTCGTGGGCGGTACTTACAGTCCTGATGATAATTGTGATGACGCTTTCGGACGTTCTGAACAACACCGCTACGGCAGTGATCGGCGGACCAATTGCGGTTGACGTTGCAACTAAACTTGGTGTGAATCCGGATCCTTTTCTGATGGCAGTCGCAATCGCCGCATCCTGCGCGTTTCTGACGCCAATTGGACACAAGAACAACACGCTTATCATGGGCCCCGGTGGGTATAGCTTCGGCGATTACTGGCGCACAGGACTGCCACTGGAAATACTGGTTGTTGCTGTCTCGGTTCCAATGATATTGCTTGTCTTCCCGCTGGTACCTTAGCGGCGGAACTACAAGCGATACCTGGGGTGTTGAAACGTGCTTTGTGCGGCGACAACAAAGTGGCTACACTATTTTTATCCATTTAAAGCCACAGCCCAATTCGGTTAGAAATCGTTCAAGATTTAAAGGTGTCAACGCAACGGTACGATCGTTGACCAATGGGTGCGCATAAATCAATGCGCAATCCCTCAATGACTCGTCAATGAACAATTTCACGCCCGCATTTACGCCGGTAATCATCGCTAACGGTGTGACTGCACCAGGTCGCACGCCAAGGTTTTCCATCAACCGATCAGAGGAGCCGAACGAAAGTCTTCCTGAATCTATTAGTTGGGGAAGCGTTTTCAGATCAATTTTTCTATCTTGTTGCGAAACCACCAAATAATTCCGCTTTTTGTTGTCTCGCAGATATAAGTTTTTGATGTGCCCGCCACCACCTTCTGTAGCCAAAAATTCATGCTGGACAGCTTTTGCCTCGGCCACTGTGTATAATGGAACATGATCGTGGCGCTGATAAGCTATGCCCCATTGATCCATCCTTTCCAACAAGGCATCTGACGAAACGGTGAGGCTGTCTTGGTGTTTGGAAGAGGCGTCCATTGGCATTATCGGGCCCTGAATTATTCAGCGCATCCAGTCTGTGCGCTAAATGAAAGATCACCAAAACCTCCGAAACTGTCAACCAGTAAAATGGCCACTATTGCGAATACGCTGCGGGGCAGACTGCCGCGGCAAACACGCGCAGAATCGGCATGATATCAAACCGATTAAACCCAATATTGGTCGTAATATTGATCGGGAAAACGGGGCCACTTGGGGTTCTTGGTTCTTGGTTCTTGGTTCTTGGTTCTTGGTTCTTGGTTCTTGGTTCTTGGTTCTTGGTTCTTGGTTATTTGCTACGAACAAGTAGCCGCCCTGTCAACCCTCCGGAGATCTCTGGCTCCATGGTTGATTTTCCGACGCCAATTCCGGGATTTACGATCAATAGTACTCCCATACCGAATCCAACGATTACGGCTGAAATAGTTACAATATCTATTGTGACTGTACCGGTTTCGGACCGGCGAAAACGCTTGAGCATTTCTATAAACATACCAAATTACCATTTACTGTGCCCAAATATAGGGCGGAGAACTAAAAATGTAGAGAATATGACTTGGACAGCATACCGATCGATTATGGTTGGAATATGGCGATTCAACATGCGTATGCAAATTGTGACCGGCGATATCAAACTTCGCTATTGAACATATAAATTATGTTATTAACTAAAAGTCATCAAAATTTTCAGGAGCAAGAAGATGACAGATACATTCAGCCTCGATGTCCCCCTACAAGGCAATTTTGACGATGTGATCGGCACCGTCACCGAGGCGCTTAAGGCCGAAGGGTTCGGCGTTTTAACCCGGATCGATGTAGACACCGTTCTAAAAATCAAGATCGACGTGGATTACCGTCCCTATACTATACTGGGCGCCTGCAATCCAGTACTCGCCCACAAGGCTCTGATCGCCAGAACCGACATCGGTCTGATGTTGCCGTGTAACGTCACCGTGGAAAAATCCGGTGAAGATGAATGTCTCGTGCGCTTCATAGATCCCGCCAAGATGATGAGCTTTGCAACGTTGGGCGATAACGCAGATCTGGTTGCAATCGGCGCCGAGGCGGCCGAACGTATCGGTCGCGCGGCGGCATCGCTAAGCTAAAGTATACCAAGGGCGGAAAGCTCGGCCCGCAAAGCGCCGGGAATTTCCTCCTGATCTTCACGATAAAGACCGATGTCCTTCGGGGCGTCGGCTTTTGTCAAATATCGCCAACCTTGGAACGGGCGGCGACGGTGGGCCTCGGTTAGCATCAAGTCATGTTCAAAGATCAAAGCGCAACGGCGAATGCCATCCTCGCCGATCACCTCATCCATCCGCACAATGCGTTGACGCGCCAATACCAAGCCTTTGAAAACCCAGTAAAGCGAGCCGCCGTCCAGAAGCTCCGCCTCGCGGCGTGGCCACATGCGGGTGATGTGATTAGGAGTGTAATCAATGCCGTTGGCGCGCGCCTCGGCCTCGCGGGCGTTACGCCAACGAACGAGGTCGCTGACCTTTTCGGCCCCGACGCAAAGTTTAACCAAATTTAGTTCACCACTCATGATCCCTTAATATCAGACCTCCGCGCACTGTCTATATCTATTGCCAAGCCCGCCCGCGCGACGTAGCTTAACTTCCCTACCCATCACTAGGAGAATACGCGTATGTCTGCATTCGCTGCCCCGATTTCACAGTCCATCTGGGATATGAAATACCGTTTCAAAACACCTGAAGGCGAGGTGATAGACGAAACGGTTGAGGACAGCTGGCGTCGTGTGGCGCGATCTTTGGCGGCAAGCGAAAACGACCCGGCGAAGTGGGAAAAGGGTTTCTACAACGCGCTGAAAGGGTTCAAGTTTCTGCCTGCTGGCCGCATTCTGGCAGGTGCGGGGACCGAACGCTCCGTTACCCTGTTCAACTGCTTCGTGATGGGTACTATCCCTGACACGATGGGCGGGATTTTCGACAGCCTAAAGGAAGCCGCACTGACGATGCAGCAAGGCGGCGGAATCGGATACGACTTTTCAACCCTAAGGCCCAAAGGGGCCAGTGTGATCGGGGTGGGCGCAGATGCCTCGGGTCCGTTATCATTCATGGATGTTTGGGATTCAATGTGCCGCACGATCATGTCAGCAGGGTCACGTAGAGGCGCGATGATGGCGACGATGCGCTGCGATCACCCCGACATCGAAGATTTCATAACCGCCAAACGGGACGCTGCGCGCCTGAGGATGTTTAACCTGTCCGTTCTTGTTACCGACCCGTTTATGGAGGCCGTGAACGCTAACGGTCCCTGGGACCTGATATTTGGCGGCAAGATTTACCACACCGTACAGGCACGCGATCTGTGGAATAAAATCATGCGTTCTACCTATGATTTCGCCGAACCGGGCGTGATTTTTATCGACAGGATCAACCAAAAGAATAACCTGAATTACGTTGAGAGCATCGCGGCCACTAATCCGTGCGGTGAACAGCCCCTGCCCCCTTATGGCGCATGCCTGTTAGGCTCGATCAATCTGGCGCGCCTTGTCGCCAACCCGTTCGACGAGGCCGCATCGCTTGATACCGATGCGCTTAGCGAACTTGTCAGTGTCGCCGTTCGAATGATGGACAATGTAGTGGACACCAGCCGCTTCCCATTACCTCAGCAACAAGCCGAAGCAATGGCCAAACGTCGGATCGGATTGGGCGTTACCGGTTTGGCGGATGCACTGCTGATGGTCGGCTTGCGCTATGGCTCGGACGAGGCCGCGCGACAGACGGAAAAATGGCTAAAAGCAATCGCGCGCGCGGCGTACTTTGCGTCGGCGCATTTGGCTGCCGAAAAAGGTGCTTTCCCGTTGTTTGATGCCAAACCCTATCTGGCGGGCGACACGATGATGGCGATGGACGACGAAGTGCGCGCCGCTGTGGCCAAGCACGGCATTCGTAACGCTTTGTTAACCTCAATCGCCCCAACAGGCACAATCAGCCTTTACGCGGGCAACGTATCCAGCGGAATCGAGCCGGTGTTCGCCTATGCTTACACCCGTAAGGTTTTGCAAAAAGATGGCTCCCGTACCGAAGAAGAGGTTGAGGATTACGCCGTCAAACTATGGCGCGAAAAGTTCGGCGATAAGGAATTGCCTGACTATTTTGTTAACGCCCAGACATTAGCCCCGATTGACCACGTTCGCATGCAGGCGGCAGCGCAAAAGTGGGTGGATTCGAGCATTTCGAAAACCATCAACTGCCCCGAAGACATCGATTTTAAATCTTTCAAAGAAATTTATCTGGAAGCATGGAATACAGGCTGCAAGGGCTGCACAACCTACCGTCCCAACGAGGTGACCGGATCAGTCCTGACCGTCAGCACAAAAGTCGAATCCCAGCCAGAAGCCGAGGCGCCCGATCATGCGGGCGAAGTGGTGTATCTATCCGAGCCACTGGACCGACCTGAAAACTTGCAGGGGCAAACCTACAAGATCAAATGGCCGGAGAGCGAACATGCGATCTACATCACGTTGAACGATGTGGTGATCGGCGGACATCGCCGCCCGTTTGAGGTGTTCATCAATTCCAAAAACATGGAACACTTCGCGTGGACCGTGGCCCTTACCCGCATGATTTCGGCTGTGTTCCGGCGCGGCGGCGATGTCTCGTTCGTGGTCGAAGAACTAAAAGCCGTGTTCGATCCACGTGGCGGGGCATGGGTTGGCGGAAAATACATCCCGTCCATCTTGGCCGCAATCGGCGGCGTGATTGAGCGCCACATGATCGAGACCGGTTTCATCGAGGGCGAAGGTCTGGGATTAAAATCAGACCCACAAGCCGATGCCGTAACCGTCGGCGAGCGCCCCCGCGCACCAGCTTGCCCAAGCTGCGGACAATACGCGCTGCGGATGATCGAAGGCTGTATGACTTGCGGGGAATGTGGGCACTCGAAGTGTGAGTAATGGGTATTCACAACAAATAAAAATAAAAACTTTAAGATATTGGATTCGAAATTATGCGAATTTTACATTATTCTATATTCCGACTAATTCTGGCCGCTGGATTAGCTAACTTTGCCTCTTCTATTTACGCCGAAGAATATACAGCCGCCGATGTCCTGTTCGATACGATTGATAGGAAGTGCATTCAACAAATCGAGAATAACTCCGGATTAGACCATGCTGACCTGAAGGAAGTGCCAGCATTACGGCAATTCCAGATATTTCGGTTCATGAGCAAAACAATGAATCCCGAAGAAGTTACCCTCTGGCAAACTTCATCTGAACAAGTAGTTATAGTTGAAGGCAACGAAGATCGGTCTTGCTATATTCTAGCGTTCGAAATTGAAGATCATGAATTGATAGACGCCTACCAAATGTGGCGAACAAGAAATACCGAGGGATTGCTCGTTGCTTTTGACATCGAAACCCAATCGGATTTACAAAAAAGGTTAGGCAGGCATGGAGTCTTAGCTAAACTGTTAGATGACGATGACCACTTAGAAGTTGGCATTAGTTCACATTATAAGAACAACAATTTTATTACTGTATTTGTCGCCAGATACCCCCCTAACCCGATATCAGATCATGTGTTTGGCTCGACGAAAGGTAATGCGGAGAATAATAGTGAATGATTCATTCGTTCACCCAAGTACCCCTTCACCATTCCTTAATTATTTCCAAGTATAAGCAACCTCGCTGAGCAAGGTTCTGACAAAACCACTAGGGGTTATCGCGCTGGGCATCTGAAGATTTTATCACTTGGCAGCTCGCTCGATAATCGGGGTGTCTGGTACAGCAGGCGCTCCGATCGCTTAGATCGGGCAGCCACGGCGCGATAGCCTTCGCTATACTCGACCGCATTACCCCAATGCGGTCAGATCAGGTTCCACAGCAGAACCTTCCGAGAAACCCCGAAAATTTGGCGCAGAACCCCTCGACCAGCGGTTTTCTTGTACCTATCTGCCCAGATAATCGCCCAACGCGCGAACTTTGTTGAAAAATTCGCTGGTGGAAGCGCGTGGGATAAAAACCTTTGTGTCGCCGATGAGAATATAAACCTGCGGACCGTCCCCAAGAACGCCGGAGCGGCCTAGCTCCATATCTACAGTTTCGGCACTAGCATCGGCCGAGGCCTTGCATGAATTCTTGGAAAAATAGGGTGTGCGTTCCATCTGCCCCTCCAGAAAATGGTTAAAGGGACAGTTTAGCACAGTTTTTTCACATAACGAAATTCACGCCTTAAGCCTTGCCATATCCCCCAGCAGTCGGTGGTTGCACGATGACCGCTTCGCCTGCTTCCAGAATGGTCTGGTCACAGCCTTTCAACGTCTCCACGGTTCCGTCAATACGGCGCACTTGCGTCAAGCCCAACTGGCCGTTTTCGCCACCATCAAGACCTTTGGGGGGCAGCGTGCGGCTAGATGACAGGATCGCGCAATCCATCCGTTCCAAGAACCGAAGGGTACGTCGCGTGCCCGAACCCGCGTGCCATTTTCCCTTTCCGCCAGAGCCATGACGAATATGAAAATCCTCTAGCAGAACCGGGTACCGGAACTCCAGAATTTCGGGGTCTGTCAGTCGGGAATTCGTCATATGCACCTGAACGGCATCCGTTCCATTAAAGCCCGGACCAGCAGGGGAGCCGGAACATATCGTCTCATAATACTGGTACGTGTCGTTGCCAAACGTCAGATTGTTCATCGTCCCCTGCGTGTTCGCCATCGCACCCAACGCCGCCAACAACGTGTTGGTAACATGTTGGGAAGTCTCAACATTTCCAGCCACAACGGCTGCGGGATATTTCGGGCGCAACATACAATCATCAGGAATGATGATGTTGATCGGCTTCAGACAACCAGCATTCATCGGTATGTTTCCGTCAACCATCAATCGAAACGCATACAGCACAGCCGCGCGTGCAACAGGCTCCGGTGCGTTGAAATTGCTTTCCTGCTGTGGCGAGGTTCCGGTGAAATCAACCGTCGCTTGGCGGCGTTTTTTATCCACCGAGATCTTCAGCTTAATCACCGCGCCTTGGTCTGTGTGCGTCTCCCACTCGCTGTCTTTCAGCACGTCAATCACGCGCCGGACATTTTCCTCGGCGTTGTCCTGTACGTGGCCCATATAGGCGTTCACGACGTCCAGACCGAACTGGTTAACCATTTTTCGCAACTCCTGAATGCCTTTTTCATTGGCGGCAATCTGGGCCTTCAAATCAGCGGTATTCTGATACGGATTCCGGCAAGGATAAGCGTGATCGGTCAGCAATGTCTGCAAGGCTTCTTCACGGAATTCGCCGCGATCAACCAGCAAGAAGTTGTCAAACAACACCCCCTCTTCGTTAACGTTTGTCGCCAACGGCGTCATAGAACCAGGAGCCGAGCCACCCACATCCGCATGATGCCCGCGCGAGGCCACATAGAACAGAATCTCGGCGCCCGCATCATCAAACACCGGTGTCACCACCGTAATATCGGGCAAATGTGTGCCGCCGTTATAGGGCGCGTTCAGCGCGAACACGTCACCGGGGCGCATCTTGCCAACGTTCTGTGCGATAATCGCCTCGACCGAGCGATCCATCGACCCAAGGTGCACCGGCATATGCGGCGCGTTCGCCACCAACGAACTGTCAGCAGCAAAAACGGCGCAGGAAAAATCCACACGTTCTTTGATATTCACCGAATAGGCGGTGTTTTGCAGTGTCACGCCCATCTGTTCGGCAATCGCCATGAACAGGTTATTGAACACCTCCAGCATCACCGGATCAGCCTCTGTTCCCAGCGCTTTGTTGCGGGCAAGTGCCACCACACGGCGCAGGATGATGTGGTCGTATTTGTTTACTTCTGCCTGCCAACCGGGTTCAACGACAACGGTCTGGTGCGGCTCGATGATCAAGGCGGGGCCGTCGAATGTCATTCCAGCGGTGAACGCCACACGATCGCGGTAAATACCGGCTTCGTACCATTCTCCATTCGCGAAGAAAGACGCCGTTTCGGTGGCTTTGGCAGTGTGTTTAACGAAGGACTGTTCCGGCTCGCTCAAGTGGGCACCACCCCCAACCGCTTCGACTTCGGCGGCTTCGATTACTACGGTTTTACCCTCGAATACGAAACCGAATTGTTTTTTATGCGCGTCCTCGAAGGCTGCCACCATCGTAGCGGAATCCGCGAAATCTACAGCGATTGGGGAATCCGTTCCCTCGTAGCGCAGGTGCAGGCGTGGATAGGTATTGATTTCACTCAACGGCACCCCTTGATCGCGAAGCTCGTTAAGTGTCGTGGCGCGAAGCGCCTCAATCGAATTCCTGACATCGGACAGGTTTTCCGCGGTCAAAGGTTGCACAACGGATTGCGTGCGGTTGGACCGAATGTCGGCCAGCCCCATCCCGTAGGCCGACAAAATGCCCGAGTGCGGATGTACAACAACTGTCGTCATCCCCAACGCATCCGCCACCGCACAAGCGTGCTGTCCACCTGCACCGCCAAAACACGTGAGCGCATAACCGGACACATCATACCCTCGTTGCACCGAAATTTTCTTGATCGCATTGGCCATGTTTTCGATGGCAATCGCAAGGAATCCTTCTGCCACCTGCGCGGGCGAGCGACCATCGCCGATCTCATCAGCCAAGTCGGCAAACGCCGCCTGAACGGCCTCCACATCCAGCGGTTGGTCCTGATTTTCTCCGAAAATCTTCGGGAAGTTTTCGGCTCGCAGTTTCCCGACCATCACATTTGCATCAGTCACTGCCAACGGGCCGCCACGGCGATAACATTTCGGTCCGGGATTTGCGCCAGCCGAGTCCGGCCCGACACTATACCGCGCCCCGTCGTAATGCAGAATAGAACCGCCACCAGCTGCAACCGTATGAATTCGCATCATTGGTGCACGCATCCGAACGCCAGCAACCTCGGTTTCAAACGCCCGCTCAAACGCGCCGTCATAATGGCAAACGTCGGTGGAGGTGCCGCCCATATCAAAGCCGATGATTTGTTCAAACCCTGCAATGGCCGATGTCTGTACAGCACCAACAACACCGCCCGCTGGACCAGACAAGATCGCGTCCTTGCCCTGAAACAGCCCTGCAGCCGTTAACCCGCCAGACGACATCATGAACATCAGACGCACACCGTCACCCAGCTCGCGCGCGACCTGTTGCACATAGCGCGACAGGATGGGTGACAGATACGCGTCAACAACCGTCGTATCACCGCGCCCGACCAGCTTCATCAATGGCGAGACCTCGTGGCTGACGGAAACTTGCGTAAAGCCAATTTCGCGCGCCACGTCGGCTACAATCTGTTCGTGTAATGGGAAGGCATAGGCGTGCATGAACACAATGGCGACTGCGCGGATACCGGCATCGAAAGCACCTTGAAGGTCAGCACGAACCGCCGCCTCGTTCGGGGCATGCTCGATTGCGCCGTCAACACGCACACGTTCGATAACTTCGATAACATCCGAATATAGAAGTTCGGGTTTGATGATCTCACGGGCGAAAATGTCAGGTCGATCTTGATAGCCAATCGCCAGCGCATCCCGAAAACCCTTGGTGGTCACCAACAGCGTCGGATCACCCTTGCGTTCCAATAGCGCGTTTGTAGCAACGGTTGTGCCCATTTTGACGGTATCGATTGCATCCGCCAGAATAGGTTCGCCCTGTTTCAAACCGATCAGATCACGAATTCCTTGAATGGCCGCATCAGGATACGCCTCGGGATTTTCGGACAACAACTTGTGTGCAACGATTTCACCTTCCGGAGTACGCGCCACAATATCGGTAAATGTGCCACCGCGATCAATCCAAAAGTCCCATTGTTTTTGGCTCATAACACTCTCCGAATCCTTGAGGGAACCGTTCAAGAGAACGGCCTTGCTCACACACCTACATTTTGCCGACAAATTGTCAACGTTGTAGATCGAGCTTTGTAACGTCCTCGCCATAAAGCCAATCAAACCGGCCCAGCAGCGCAGAGGGCGCCAGCCGTGAAATGACTTTCAGCCCCGCGTGAGCAACTAAACGCGACGGTCCGCTGTTCAAATGATACGCCGTAGCATTTGAGGCTGCCGCCTTTTGTACCCGCGTCGCCCGCGGCTTGCAAATACGCTCGTATGCGCGCAAACCTTCTGTCACACCGGAGCGGTCCAATTCACGCGCCAGAACCCATGCATCTTCCAGTGCCATCACCGCCCCTTGCGCCAGATATGGCAACATCGGATGGCAGGCATCTCCAACTAGCGCGATATTATCCTTGGTCCACTGTGGCAGGTACGGATGATTGAACAGCCCCCAGAGGAATGTTTCATCAACGGCGTTCAAAATGGACTGTACATCCTGCCCAGCCCCTGAAAATGCGCGGCGCAGGTTTTCAGGATCGTCGGGAATGTTCCAACCCTCATCAGCCCAGCTGTTCCGCTCCTCCACTGCCACAAAATTGATGATGGTGCCGCCGCGCATCGGATACGTCACTAAATGCCGCCCCGGGCCCATGTACACGGTCGCAGCGTTCTTCACCGCGCCTTTGGGCAGTGTTTCTGCCGGAATAATCCCGCGCCACGCGACCTGCCCCGTGAAACTTGCAGGTTGGCCACCAAAAACCTCGGAGCGGGTGGCAGACCGTACACCGTCAGCAGCTATCACAACCGAAGCCGAGATATCCTTGATCGTATCAACCTGTCGACCCAGACGGATATCAACACCGGCAGCGCGTGCCCCATCCGACAGAACGGTCAGCAGATCAGCGCGGTGAAACTGCCAGTAAGGTCGCCCCCACCGCTGCACTGCGGCCTGCCCCATCGGCAACCGCGCGACTTCACCGCCCGAGGCCATGTCCAGCAACTCCACCGCATCGGGCACGTTCGCAACAGCTGCAGCCGTCTCGCGCAAACCCAACGCCTCCAACACGGCAACCCCGTTTGGGCCGACCTGCAAACCTGCCCCAACCTCGCCCAACTCGGTCGCTTGTTCCAGCACAGTCACGACTGCCCCACGTTGTGCCAAAGCAGTTGCCGAAGCCAAGCCGGCGATACCGCCGCCCAAAACCGTTATTTCCTCGTCTCTAATGCTCATGATTGCCGAACGACGCCCTTTTCTTCCAGTGAGGTAATCTGGTCGGTTGAATACCCTGCATTCGCAAGAACCGAACGTGTATCCCCCCCATCCCGTGGCAAACGTGTATCAATCGCGCCAGAGCTACCCGAAAAGACCGGAGCCTTCGCCGGATGCCTCAAACCACCCATTTCCTGCAACGCCCCACGCGCCTGCATATGGGGATGCTCAGCCGCCTCGTTGTAACTCAACACTGGCGTGACGCAGGCATCGGTGCCGTCAAAAACCTTCACCCAACCCGCTTGCTTCTCTTTTGCAAAAATACTCATTAACAATTCTGCCTGCCGCGCATGCTGCGTTTCATCGTGTTGCGCACCATATTCCTCTGGCGTCAAATCCAGAACTGCTAACATCGCGGCCAAAAACTGCGGTTCGATACAACCGACGGCCATGTATTTCCCGTCTGACGTTTCATAACAGCGATAATAGGGCGCGGCGCCGTCCAGCCAATTGGCCCCGCGCTCGGGTGTCCACCTGTCCGCAGCGTCCAGCCCGTGAAAAAAGCCCATCATGGAATTCACACCGTCTGTAATCGCCGCATCAACGACCTGCCCTTGCCCCGTCGTTTTTGCCTCCAGTAATGCGGCCAAAATCCCCATTGCCAGAAATAGCGAACCGCCACCAAAATCCCCGACAAGATTTAGCGGTGGAAACGGTGGCTGATCGGCAGGGCCCATCGCCTGCAACGCGCCTGTTAGCGAAAGGTAATTGATGTCGTGCCCTGCCATCATCGCATAAGGGCCGGATTGTCCCCATCCCGTCATGCGCCCGTAAACCAGCGCTGGATTGCGCGTATGGCAAACATCAGGGCCAAGACCAAGGCGTTCCATAACACCGGGGCGGTTGCCTTCAATCAACGCATCGGAAGTCGCAATCAAATCCAGTGCGAGGGCTTTGCCTTCATCAGATTTCAAATCAACTATAATGGACTTTTTGCCACGGCGGTCGGGCGCATTTTCCAGCGCAATTGCGCTGCGTTTGGGGCGATCCACAACCGTTACTTCGGCGCCCATATCGGCCAGCAATTGCCCACAATACGGGCCGGGTCCGATCCCTGCAAATTCCAGAACTTTCACACCATCGAGAGGGCCATTAACCATATCATAATCTCCATTTCAGATGGAGTTTGGGCAAAAAGAAAGGGGCCGTAAAGCCCCTCTCTCAAAGTCTCGTGAATTACGCTGCGATCAGTCGTCGCGGTGCACTCTTTCTTTACGCTCGTGACGCTCTTGCGCCTCAAGGGAATAGGTCGCGATTGGGCGTGCATCCAGACGCTTTAGCGAAATCGGCTCGCCGGTATCATCACAATACCCGTAGGATCCATCTTCAATCCGGCGCAACGCCGCGTCGATCTTTGACACAACTTTGCGTTCCCGATCCCGTGTACGCAATTCTAGCGCACGGTCTGTTTCTTCAGAAGCGCGGTCGGCAACATCCGGGATGTTGCGTGTGCCTTCTTGCATATGCTCGATTGTGCCGCGCGTTTCTTCCAGAATGGAAGTTTTCCACGCCGTCAACTTCTGACGAAAATACTCCGTCTGGCGTTCATTCATAAATGGTTCGTCTTCGGCTGGATGATAGTCTGCATCCAATATAGTTTCCGCTTTCATCAAGTTTCCCCCAACTAGATAGTGGGCGCATCATCAAGGTCCCCTTACCCTCAAAGCAACGCCACAATTCGCGTTATGAGGGTGCATTACATAACTTTTGAAGGAATGTCACGCACAACATATGCCGCTTTTCACTAAAGTTGCTGAATGCTAGTGTTCGTCCCGAAATGAATCGAATAATGGTGAAAAAAATGCGCTTTAACGGCACAGACGACTACGTTGCAACCGACGACCTGAAAGTGGCTGTTAACGCAGCTATTGCACTGGAACGCCCACTTTTGGTCAAAGGAGAGCCTGGAACAGGCAAAACCGAGCTGGCCCGCCAGATTTCTGATGCCTTGGGTGTGGAGATGCTGGAGTGGAACATCAAGTCCACCACTAAAGCGCAGCAAGGCCTCTACGAGTACGACGCCGTTTCGCGCCTGCGTGATTCGCAGTTGGGTGATGACCGGGTGAATGACGTCCGGAACTACATCAAACAGGGCAAACTCTGGCAGGCTTTCACGGCTCATGAGCGAGTCGTATTGCTGATCGATGAAATCGACAAAGCGGACATCGAGTTTCCTAACGACCTGTTACAAGAGCTCGATAAAATGGAATTCTATGTTTACGAAACTGGCGAGACCGTCGTAGCCAAGCACCGCCCGATAATTATCATCACTTCCAACAACGAAAAAGAGTTGCCGGATGCGTTCCTGCGCCGCTGCTTCTTCCACTTCATCCGGTTTCCGGACAGCGAAACGATGCAAAAAATCGTTGATGTCCACTTCCCGAATATAAAGCGGGATTTACTTGAAGAAGCACTAACGCAATTCTACAAAATTCGCGAAACCCCGAACCTTAAGAAGAAACCTTCGACGAGCGAGGTTCTGGACTGGTTGAAACTGTTATTGAGCGAAGACCTGAGTGCCGAAGTGTTGCGCAAAGATGCCACGATTAACCTTCCGAAGATGCACGGCGCATTGCTGAAGAACGAACAAGACGTACATCTATTTGAACGTCTTGCGTTTGCTGCGAGGAACCACCGATGACCTTAACCATACGCCCCCTTATTGCAGACGACGAAGCAGAGTGGCGCGTTCTTTGGACTGGGTACCTGGAGTATTACGAAACGACTGTGCCTGAGGAGGTGTACCAATCCTCTTTTGCGCGGATGCTTTCACACGAAGACGGCGAGTTCCACGGCATGGTCGCCGAGTTGGACGGCAAACTGGTTGGCCTCGTGCATTACCTTTTCCACCGTCACGGCTGGAAAGTCGAAAACGTCTGTTATTTGCAAGATCTTTACACCGACCCAACCGTACGGGGCAAAAGCATCGGGCGGGCTTTGATCGAAGCAACCTACAAAGCCGCCGACGAAGCTGTTGCGCCAGCGGTCTATTGGCTGACCCAAGACTTCAACGAGGCAGGCCGTCGCTTGTATGACCGTGTCGGGCAGCTAACCCCTTTCATTAAATATTCACGTTAGAATGGATGAGAACCAAACCCGATATTTCAGCGATTTTAGCAAAGCTAGGTGACCAGCTTGTCGCAGCTGAGCAGATTGACGGCGGCGCAACAAGCGACGTGTGGAAGGTTCGCACGAACCGCAGGGTATATGCGCTTAAAATTCTGAACGAGTGCGGGGCGGCTGCGAATCTGACACTCGATGTCCACCTTCGAAAAAACCTGTCAGCGGGTGGGGCATTTGTGGCCGCGCCAGTCTTGAGTTCCGAAGGTTTCCCGAACATGTCCGGCGCGGCTTGGGTATTGGATGAATTTGTTGCGGGTGAGCATCCGGCTCGCGGTGAACTTCACAAGCTGACCTGTCTGGATCTGGGGAAGACTCTGGCGATTTTGCACGACATTCCTGTAAGCGACTTTGGCGCCCCGCAATTGACAGGCTCATTGATTTCTGGCGAACAGGAAAACGTGTTCAGTGGACTTGCCACCCGGTTTACCAACCCGCTTCCGATTGAAACCCCACCGGCTTTCGAATTATCGCGGGAACTTTGGCTGAAAACTCTTCCCTATCTCGTTAGAATTCGCGAAATCCTATCGACCAGCTCCGGTGTGTTATGCCACAGCGACTTGCACGACCGGCAAATGATTATTGCGAATAACCGCCTTGCAGCGCTAATCGACTTTGGTGACGCAACTATAGGTGATTACCGCTGGGACTTCGGTTCGCTATTATATTTTCACGGACCGAGGGTGCTGGCAGATACGGTCAAAGGATATGAGCCAGACGGCACCCTGCAAGCCAAGTTGATCGACAGCGCACACGTGTTTTCAATCGGTATTGCCATGCACATCGGTGCACGGTCCTTGCTACCGGGTAAAGCCCATCGCTTGAAAGTGGCCACTGTGCATTTGAACAAAACTCTCGTATATCTCGAGCAAAATAGACAGCATCTACAAACAGATTAGGAAATCACATGGTACTAGCAATTATCGGCGCCATCCTTGGCGCTATCCTTGGCTGGCTTAACGCCGCTAAACGCGACGGGAATACAGCTGACAAACTGCAATACGCAGTGGCTTACGGCATCGCGTTGCTGCTTGTGGGCTACTTCATCGCTCTGTTTATGGCAAAATCGGGTATCTAGATGTTCCTCCAGTTTTTCACGAATCTACGGGACGCTAAAGTACCCGTATCACTGCGGGAGTATCTTAGCTTTCTCAAAGCGATGGACGCTTCGCTGGTCTTGTACGACGTGGACGGGTTTTACTACCTCGCCCGTACAATCATGGTGAAAGACGAACGGAACCTCGACAAATTCGATCAAGCGTTTTCCGCGACCTTCAGCGGGTTGGATGCGATGACAGTTGAAGACATCATGAATGCCGTAGACGTGCCTGAAGAATGGATCCGTAAGTTGGCGGAAAAGACACTGTCGAAAGAAGAAATGGCGGAAGTCGAGGCGCTCGGCGGGTTTGATAAGTTGATGGAGACTTTGAAACAACGTCTAGCAGAGCAGGAAAAACGACATCAAGGCGGGTCCAAATGGATCGGCACCGCTGGCACCTCGCCGTTCGGAGCCTACGGTTATAACCCTGAGGGTATCCGCATTGGTCAACATGAAAGTCGACATCAGCGGGCGGTAAAGGTTTGGGATAAACGCGAGTTCCGAAATCTGGACGACAGCGTCGAGTTAGGTACGCGCAACATCAAAGTCGCCCTAAAACGCCTGCGCCGCTGGGCTCGTGAGGGGGCAGATGACGAGCTGGATCTGGATGGCACGATCCGCGCGACCGCAGAACACGGCTATATCGATATCAAGACACGGCCAGAACGGCGCAATAACGTTAAGGTATTGCTGTTTCTGGACATCGGTGGTTCGATGGATGCGCATATCCAGTTGGTCGAGGAACTGTTTTCAGCAGCAAAAACCGAGTTCAAACATCTAGAGCACTACTATTTTCACAACTGCCTTTACGAGGGGGTTTGGAAAGATAATGCTCGTCGTTGGACAGACCAGATATCGACATGGGATGTACTGCACACCTATGGTTCAGATTACAAATGCATCTTTGTAGGCGACGCAGCAATGTCGCCTTACGAGATCGCCTATCGTGGTGGCGCAAGCGAACATTACAACGAAGAACCTGGCGAGACATGGCTGACCCGCGCCCGTGAACAATGGCCGGATCACATCTGGATTAATCCGACACAGCAAGATTATTGGCAATATACCCATTCGATCAGTATGATCCGCGAGATATTTCAAAACCGGATGTTCCCGATGACGCTGAAAGGCATCGAGGGGGCGATGAAAGAGCTTGGACGATGAAAGAGCTGTGGGCCGAACATAAACTTCTGGTACTAGGCTTTCTGGGCGCACTAATGCTAACTTCTGTGCTGTTTGTGCGCCTGATCGCAGACGTTGTTTATTGGCCCCAACATCAAGACGAAACAATCTCTGGCTGGATGACCATTGGCTATGTGGCGCATTCTTATGACGTAGATAAAGACGATTTGATCGAGGCGCTCGGGATCGAGGATGATTTACGACGGCATTTGACGTTAAAAGCTATCGCAGATGCGCAAGACATTTCGTTGGCGGAACTTCAGCGGACATTGTTAAAATCCGTCACTAATCAGCGTGCGACCCGTGACTGAGTCTATCCTCGCCCTTGTTCCCACATATGGGTTACCGTTTTTGTTCGGCATCGCAGTTCTGGCAGCATTCGGCGTCCCTGTATCCAGCAGCTTGGCATTGCTGGTCGCCGGAGCGTTCATCGCAAGCGGCGAGCTTCCGTTTGTGCAATCCTACTTAACCGCTTTGACGGGGGCGATTCTGGGGGACCAGATCGGTTACCAATTGGGATTGCGCGCAGGCAAAGTGGTTGAGGACCGGCTTGGTCGCAGGCCTAAACACGCCGCTCAGATATCGCGTGCCAAAGCCTTAATCACCCGCTTTGGCGGCGTCGGTGTGTTCCTGACCCGCTGGCTGATGTCCCCTATCGGCCCGATAACGAACATCGTTTGCGGTGCAACCAACATGCGCTGGATACGTTTCACGGCTTGGGACTTTTTTGGCGAAGTTCTGTGGGCTGGAATCTACATCGGTATTGGCTACGCTTTTCATGGAAACCTGGAAGAAATGGCAACTTTGTTGGGCGGTGCGGGCTGGTTTATGATCGCAGCATTAGTCGCGCTAGGGATGGGTATCCGAGTTGTGCTCGTTCTACGCCAACACCGGATAGCGAACGGAAAAACATGAACATTGCGCCGGTTTTCAGCGCCAGTCCTGCGGTGTTTGGGCAGCAATCTGAAATTACCTTGCACGTCGTCAGCCTGCGCCCCATATATACTGTATGACCCGTTTTATCCCCATCCTGTTGGCCATCATTATCGGCGTCGTTATGTTCAAGGTTTCGGCTTGGCGTAGCGGCAAGAACCTTGATGGACAATCGACCCCGTTGAAAGATCCGGCGTTGCTGGCGTTAACTAAACGCATGGCCGCACAGTTGGATTTGCCCCGCCTGAAGGTCCACATCTATGAAATCGACCCAATAAATGGACTGGCAGCGGCCGACGGACGAATTTTCATCACACGCGGGTTTATGAACAAGTACCGCGACGGGATTGTTGATGCTGAAGAGTTGGCGAGCGTAATCGCGCATGAACTCGGCCACGTAGCACTTGGCCATTCCAAACGCCGGATGCTGGATTTTGCCGGCGCTAATGCCGCGCGTGTTATACTAATGACTGTTATAGGGCGGCTAATTCCGTTTATTGGTGTCTATATCGTTAACGCATTGATTTCGATGTTTACGGCGACGCTGTCGCGCAAAGATGAGTACGAGGCGGATGCATATGCTTCTGCCTTGTTAACCAAATCCGGCATAGGTGTGGCACCGCAGATCGCGATGTTCCAGAAACTGGATTATCTGGCAGGCAAAGTCGAGGGCGGCGGGCAGATGGCGTGGCTTATGAGCCACCCGAAAACTGAAGACAGAATTGCCGCCATTCGTGCGCTCGATGCGAAGTGGAATGGCGTTTAGCTTTCCTCGCCAAACGCGGCTTCAAGGAATTTCCCCATACGCGGCAATCCAGTACGTTTTAACAACGGACGGATAAGTTGCGGGCGGCCCGAGGCTTTGACAGCGCGGGCTTGGACCTTGCGGCCGACTTCCAACATATCAACGGGGCTATTTTCATCTTGGGCGAATTCCATCAAGAAACCGTCAGGCTCGCGACGGATGATGTCATGGCGGGCCAGCGTTTTCGTCGGAAAATCTTTGAGGTTTTTAGTCAGAAGGAAGTCTGCTTCACCAGCAATTGCTGCCGCTAAAACGTGACGGTCGTTGCGGTCTGGTAAAGACAGCGTCTCGATCACATCATGGTCGGTTTGCACCATCGCATCGGGCCAGCTTGCCTTTAACAACGCGATCTCAACGCCAGCGATCCCGCCAACCTCGAAGTCGGCGCGGCCAGCGGCGTGACGCCATTCTTCTAGGATTTTATCGGACCATAGCGGGGTGAAGCCGCCTAGCGCGGCGGTCTCCATCAGCATTTCGCGCATCACCGTTGGAAAGATGATGCAGGCGTCCATCAGAACGCGCATTAATCTAGCCTTAAGAATAGCGCTTTAAGATAAGACGTTTCCGCCAAATATGGATGCGTCGGATGGTCTGGTCCGGCTTGGCCAGTTGACACGATTTGTGCGCGCCGCCCTGCTTTGCCGATACCGCGCAGGCTAACTTCGCGGAAGCGTGCCAAGTCGGCGGCGTGGGAGCAGGAGCAAAGGACGAGGTATCCGCCGGGTTCAACCAAGTTCGCACCAAGACGTGCGACACGTTCATAAGCGCGAAGACCAGCTTCGAGTGCAGGCTTGGAGGGGGCGAACGAAGGCGGGTCGCAGACGACTACGCCGAACTTGCGCTTCTCGTTGCCCATGGCAATCATGGTGTCGAACGCATCGCCTTTCAGGGTTTCGAATTTGTCCGCAACGTCGGATGCTTCGGCACCTTTTCCGGCCAACTCCAACGCAGGGGCGGAACCATCAATAGCCAGTGCGCTGGTTGCACCGCCAGCTAATGCCGCCAGAGAAAACCCACCGACGTGGCTGAAAACATCAAGCATATCAGCGCCCTTTGCCAGCTTCGCAGCCAAGGCGTGGTTGGGGCGTTGGTCGTAAAACAGACCGGTTTTCTGGCCACCGATAAGATCGGCCATATATGTCGCGCCATTCATTGGCACAGGGATCAGGTCGTTAATTTCGCCGCGAAGAACTACGGTCTCCTCGTTCAGGCCTTCCAGCGTTCGCGAACGGCCATTAGCGTTTTTCAAAACGTTAACGACACCCGTGACGTCGCAAAGTGCTGTGACAATATCATCTAGGCGTTCATCGGCCCAAGCCGCGTTTGGCTGAATCACGGCGGTATCGCCAAAACGGTCGATGATAACGCCCGGCATGCCGTCGGCTTCGGCGTGGATCAAGCGATAAAACGGGGCGTCGAACAAGGCTTCGCGCAACTCAAACGCGCGGCGTATACGATTCGTAAACCATTCGACATTAACGTCGGCCTCTAGGTCCGTATCCAGCACGCGGGCTATGATTTTGGAATTGGCGTTGAAAGCGGCCAGCGCGATGGGATTGCGCTCTTTATCCTGAATTTCAACGATGCTGCCGGCAGGGATCGCTTTGGTGCGACGATCCAGAACCAGTTGGTCAGAGAATACCCATGGGGCACCGAAGCGAAGACGCTGGGCGTTGGTTTTGGGTAAAAGGCGAATTACGGGGCGTGTTTGAATATCTGTCATGTGGTCCCTCTAACCTGTGTTGCGCACAAAAAAAAGGGCTGTCGTGCAGACAGCCCAAGTCTTGGGAGAAACTTTTTGTATTTAGGCGTGTGCTGGACGCGATAATGCATCAACTGCGCGGTGCCAGAGTTTTGCAACAAAAGTTGCGATGGCTATACCGCCGGCACGCATCGCTTCTGCGCGCAATGCATTTGCCTTTGCCTCGTAGGCACGGGTTTCAGCGTATGTTAGGTGGAATGGGTCGTTTGTCATGTTATTTACTCCTATGCTTCACAAAGGTCAGCGTCGCTGCCTTAACTTGAAAACAACATAGAATCCTGGAACGGATTGCACATCAGACAATGAGAGATTGCCGATATGCACCGTTTGCATGACTGTTAGAAGTATTTCGGCACGCTACCTTCACGCGCGGCGTTGGACAACCAGTCAAACATAAATGCACCAACGGAACGAAAACAGACAAGCTCGAAGTGGTCGTCCTCAGTCATCCAGAAAGCCGCCGCCAGTTGCCCTATCCGAGAGCGACGCAGGTCGCCAACGCGGAAAGCGTCGGTTGAAAGATCAACGGGGGCGCCTTTCGCGAGGACTTCACGGGCACCCTGCCCTTCGATCAGAAATACCGCGCGGGCGTCGGAGACATTGACAGCCATGTGATGTTCGCCAGCCATGGCAGTGGTGATTTCGGCAACAATCGCATCTGCATTGTCGTAATCCACAAGTAGCAGAAGCTCGTCCGGTGACATCCACGCCACGCCACCCTTAGGGCCGCGGTTGATCTTGCGCTGCGTCGGAATGCCCAACCCCACGACCGCTGAAACGGCAGATTTTAGCTGTACCGAGGAAAGGTCGCCGCGCAGTGTAATCATACCGCGCAAGCCAGCTTCGGTGATTTTGACAGCCCCGTCGAAGGTGGCTCCGTTCAGGATGGAAATTGCGTTAGACATTTTGGCGCTCTCCTTCTTTATCGTAGAAAACCGGATCGACGACCGTGGCTTTGATGGTTTTGTTATCGCCAATAGGGAAAGTCAGAACTTCGCCCATGCGTTTACTGCCGCCTTTAATCAGCGCCATCGCAATGGAGTGGTTCAGCGTGGGCGAGAAGTAAGTCGAGGTCACATGGCCAATCATATTTTCCTGACCGTAGCGGTTCTTGCCACCTTCCACTGCATGTGCACCATCTGGCAACACATCGGCAGGATTTTCGGTCAACAGGCCGACCAGCTGTTTGCGGTCATCGCGTTTCAGAAAATCACGTTCCATGGCGCGTTTGCCGATGAAATCGGTCTTCTTCTTTGACACCGCCCAGCCAAGTTTCAAATCTTGCGGGATGACCGTTCCGTCTGTCTCGTCGCCAATCATGATAAAGCCTTTTTCGGCGCGCATGACATGCAGGGCTTCGGTGCCGTAGGGCATGATGCCGAATTCCTCGCCGGCCTCCATAACCTTGTTCCAGAACGCTTGACCTTGGGCTGCGGGGACAGCGATTTCGTAGGACAGTTCGCCTGAGAATGAGATGCGGAACGGGCGGGCTTGAATGCCTGCCAATGTGCCGTCGGTGAAGCCCATAAATGGCAACGTCTCGCTGGAGACATCCATGCCGCCGAGTTTTTCCAACACTTTGCGAGCGTTCGGGCCGACCACTGCAATTTGGGCAAATTGTTCGGTGACGTTTGTGGTGTAAACTTCAAAGTCCCACCATTCCGTTTGCAGCCATTCTTCCATCCAGCCGTGCACATTGTCGGAACCGCCGGATGTGGTGTGGCACAGGAATTCATCTTCGCTTAGGCGCGCAACTACGCCGTCGTCAAACAGGAAGCCGTTTTCGGTACACATCAAGCCATAGCGGCATTTACCAACTTTTAACGAAGACATCATATTGGTGTAAATAAGGTCGAGGAATTTGGCAGCGTCCGGCCCCTTAACAAGGATTTTGCCAAGCGTTGAAGCATCGAGTACGGAGACGCCTGTGCGGGTATTATCGATCTCGCGTGTCACCGCCTGCGCTGTGGTTTCACCATCGCGGCGATAGGTGTACGGGCGACGCCAGTCTGCGACGGGTTCCCATACGGCGTTGTTGGCGTCTTGCCATGTGTCGATCGGGGACTTGCGGGTAGGCTTGAACAGTTTTCCGCGCGCCTCGCCAGCGATGGAACCAAGGGATATTGGCGTATAGGGTGGACGAAAGGTTGTAGTGCCGACATTCGGGATCGGGGCATTCAGGCTATCCGCAAGGATGGCCAAACCGTTGATGTTGGACAACTTACCTTGGTCCGTGGCCATACCAAGCGTGGTGTACCGTTTGGTGTGTTCAACACTTTCGTAGCCTTCTTGTGCGGCAAGGCGGACATCGGAAACTTTAACGTCGTTCTGGAAATCCAGCCAAGATTTGGAACGCAGTTTGTATGGCGCACCAGCTGGCATGGACCAAACGGGCAGCATGGGTTCTTCGTCGTGTGCAAGGACGAGGCTTTCCAAGTTTACGGTTAGAGAGGCAAAACCTGCTTCATCTGCAGCCTGACGTCCTACGGTTCGTGCATTTCGCAGCGCAGCGGCTGTCGCCAGTTCACCCGATGCAGTGCCCGCTGTCAGAACAAATCCTTTGCCGTCTGAACCTAGGGGTGGGCGGATTGGATCGGGGGAGAACATGGCGTTCGCTTCGTCCCAGTTCAGCTTGCCACCACAATGTGACCAAAGGTGGACAACGGGGGACCAACCACCAGACATCGCAACGACGTCGCAAGGGATAGTTTCAAGCGAAGTCCCCTCGCCTGCCTGGGAGCAGATTTCGACGCCGGTTACAAATTTGTAACCTTTGACTTTGGCGATGGCTTTGCCCGTGTCAACACGGATACCAAGAGCTCGTGCCGCGGTTGGTAGCGCGCCGTCAGCTTGCGGGCGGGCGTCCAGGATCACGGGGACTTCCAGGCCTGCGTTTTTCATCTGGATGGCGGTGCGATAGGCATCATCGTTATTGGTGACGACGACAGTGCGATCACCTGCGCTGACCCCGAAAAGGCTGGCGTAGTCGCGCACGGCAGAAGCCAGCATTACGCCCGGGATGTCGTTGCCCGCAAACGAAAGTGGGCGTTCCAATGCACCGGTCGCTGTGACAATCCGTCTCGCGCGAATACGCCATAAACGGTGGCGCGGGGCGGTATCGTCGGGTGCGTGGTCATTGATGCGCTCGTAGCCCATCGCGTAGCCGTGGTCGAAAACGCCGGAACCCATCGTGCGGGTCCGGATGGTGACGTTCTCCATCGCGTCAAGATCGGCAATTGTTTGTGCGATCCAGTCGGCGGAAGGTTTGCCGTCAATTATGGCCTCATCCACTGCAAGGCGGCCGCCTAGGTTGGCCGTTTGCTCCATCAGCAGCACTTTCGCGCCGGATGCCCCTGCTTCAAGTGCAGCGGCGAGGCCAGCCATGCCGCCGCCAACGATCAGTACGTCAACGTAGGCGTAGAAGTATTCATAGCGATCCGCATCGGCCTCTTTCGGGGCGTTGCCTAGGCCTGCGGAATGGCGAATGATTGGCTCAAACAGATGTTTCCACGCCCATTGCGGCTTCATGAACGTTTTGTAGTAGAAACCAGCGGGCAGAAGGCGCGGGACTTTGTTGTTGATCGCGCCGACGTCAAATTCGAGGCTGGGCCAATGGTTTTGCGACGTGGCGGTTAGGCCCTCGAAAACCTCGGTCGTTGTCGTGCGTTGGTTGGGCTCGAAACGGTTACCAACCCCCATGTTTACAAGCGCGTTGGGTTCCTCCGCGCCGCTGGCCATTATGCCACGCGGACGGTGATATTTGAACGAGCGGCCAACCAAAGTTTGACCGTTTGCCAGCAATGCAGCAGCGAGCGTGTCGCCTTTGTAACCCTTGAAGGTCTTGCCATTGAAGGTGAAGGAAACGGTTGTTTCGCGGTCAATTACGGAACCGCCGGATGCAAGACGTGTGCTCATTTGAAGCCCTCCCACTCTGGTCGTTTCGCCTTAACGGCGGCGGTAATATCGTCGGGTGGAGTCGAGGTTTGGCCAGTATATGTACCAAACACTTCTAGCGTTGCAGTGCAGCGGGCAGCGTGGAACCACTTTCCGCAACCAAACGCGTGACGCCAGCGTTCGAAATGAACACCGCGTGGGTTTTTTCGTGCGAACAGGTAATCACTGAAGGCCTGATCTTCAGATCCCGAAGCAAAACGCGTCAAATGCGCTTCGCCACCCGGAGCGAATTCTGTTTCTTCGGCGGTCACACCGCAATTGGGGCATTTAAGCATCAGCATATCAATGTATCCAATCTACCAACATTCCGCCCAGACCCCATTGCAGGGTTCCAACCACGGAGTACACCATTTCATAACGATACGTTTCCAACTCAGCCTCGGCACGTTTTGAAGTAAGCATGCTTTCAAAACTATCCTCGATCCTGCTACCTAGTTGTTCCAAATTCAGCGGGTCATCCCCTTGCCGCCCGCGGCGCACCATTTGCATGTAGCGCCAGATCATGCGTTGCTGAACTTCCTCCTGATTGTCCCAAAGGCGACGTTCCTCTTGCGAGGTGTACCGATGGGTCAGGAAAATCGACAGGCCGATAGATAGTGCGATCGAGCCAATGGCCGGAAAAACCGAATCCCACCCCATGTAAAGTGCGAGAATCGAGCTAACCAACCACAGAAACAACATCGCCAGCATGACCTCTTTGCGGAGGAATTTCACGTTAGGGATAAATGATTTATTGTTTAACATCAAAGCACTCCATCATAAGAGACCGTGTCAAACGGTTGATTTTCGTGGGTTTGCAATTTTAACGGGAATGTGTTTACAATGAGACAGTCCAGACATTTGTATTTTTCCAGTCTGGTTGTGGAGTAATTATTATGAGTTTTCTTAGTTCCCTCGAAAGAACTGTTATGCCTTTCGTCACCCGCGTGCAGGATATGATCGGTAGAGTGATTTACGACTATACCGGCGTTATTTCCAGCGATCTTGTAAATCAGGCGGTTTTCTATCTTGTCAGCGCGGTTATGCTGTATTTGGTTTGGCTTTTGATCAAACCAACCGAAAGCGTTTACCACTATCGACCGCAACACCATCACTAAACTTTTGTGATGGCACAGCGTATGGACGCGGGTCAGTATTGGCTGCGCGTCCATTAGTGTGCCACCGCCGCTGCTACGGATTCGTCAATCATGCGGCCTTCTTTGAAACGATCCATAGTGAATGGCGCCGCCAGATTGCGCGGTTCGCCATCGGCCAGCATTTCTGCTGTCGCCCAGCCTGATCCGGGAATGGACTTAAAGCCACCTGTCCCCCAGCCACAGTTAATGAACATTCCATCAACCGGTGTTTTACCGATTATCGGAGAACGGTCGCCAGTCATATCGACGATGCCACCCCATTGGCGAAGCTGTTTAAGGCGTGAGATGATAGGGAAAGTTTCGATTAGGGCGCGGACGGTTTCCTCGATATGGTGGAACGACCCGCGCTGCGTATAGTTGTTAAACCCGTCAGATCCGCCGCCAATTACAAGCTCGCCTTTGTCAGATTGGCTCAGGTATCCATGCACCGTATTGGCCATAATGACACAATCAAGAACTGGCTTTACTGGCTCGGAAACCAACGCTTGCAACGCCATGCTTTCAACAGGAAGGCGGAAGCCAGCCATGTCAGCCAGAATGCCAGAACTGCCGGCAACAACCACGCACAACTTTTTGCACTTGATAGCACCCTTAGAGGTTTGCACACCGGTGATTTTGCCTCCGGTCTGGTCAATCCCTGTAACTTCGCATTGCTGAATAATATCAACGCCACGATCCGAGGCACCACGCGCGTATCCCCATGCCACAGCGTCGTGTCTCGCTGTCCCGCCGCGTGCCTGCCAAAGACCTCCCAGGACTGGGTAGCGTGGGCCATCAAGCTCGATTATTGGAACGATTTCCTTGATACGTTCCGGAGTGACCATCTCGGACTTGATACCTGCGAGGCGGTTTGCGTGCGACGTGCGTTTCCAAGCGCGCAGTTCGTGCTCGGTCTGGGCCAGCATCAAAACTCCGCGCGGGGAGAACATGATGTTGTAGTTGAGGTCCCGACTTAACCCCTCGTAGAGCGTGCGTGACAGCTCGAATATCGCAGCGGATTCGTCTTGCAAGTAGTTGGAGCGGATGATCGTCGTGTTGCGACCCGTGTTACCACCACCGAGCCAGCCTTTTTCCAGAACACCTACATTGGTGATGCCATGGTTCTTGGCCAAATAGTAGGCGGTTGCTAAACCATGCCCACCAGCGCCCACGATCACAACGTCGTATTCAGCTTTGGGGGTCGGTGATTTCCACGCGCGTTCCCATCCTGAATGAAATCGGAAAGCTTCGCGAGCAATTGCAAAGGCGGAATAGCGTTTCATGAACGAGGCTCCTATTTCAGGGCGGGTTTGGTTATCACTGGAATGCAGCAGAAACGCTGTATGTCCCTGCCAAACTCCGGCGTATTTATGCTAGTTCACGACATATTCATCATGCAATCCCCCCTGCGCGTTTTTCGTCCATTGCAACACGGGCGCGAGCGGGGATACTGTGCGCGCTGAATTAACAGGACGATAAGATGATTTTCTGGATATTTGCTGGCGGTTTGACGGCTTTGACTTTGGCAGCAATGCTTTGGCCTTTGCTGCGCCCTTCGAGGCAAACCGCGATGCGGTCGTCCTACGATGTGCAAATTTATAAAGACCAGTTGAAAGAGGTCGAGGCTGATTTAGCCCGCGGCACCTTGAGCGAAGCCGAAGCGAAAGCCAGTCGTACCGAAGTTTCTCGGCGATTGTTGGCAGCAGCAGATGCAGAGGCCAGCGAGTCGTCATCCGGCAACGCACCTAAAAGCATTTCGCGGGCGTTGGCGATAACGGTAAGCCTTGCGGTACTGGTCGGTGGGTTCGGTGTTTATCAGCAGCTTGGCGTACAGGGCATGCCCGATTTCCCGTTGGAGGACCGTGTTAGTTCTCGCCCCTCTCAAGCAGTCGCAGAAAAAGCGGTGGCTCAGGATGCGGTCGGATTGCCGGATATTGTGCAGATCGACCCAAAACACCTTGAACTCGTTGAGCAATTGCAAGAAGTCCTACAGGATCGCCCCGACGATTTACGTGGACACCAGATGCTGGCTGACAATCTGGCACAACTTGGAAAGTACGCTGACGCACGTGTGGCGCAGGATACCGTGATGCGAATTCTGGGCGATGAGGCATCTGCCGAGGATTACGCCGCCCACGCCGAAATAATGATTGTTGCTGCAAACTGGTACGTGTCTCCGGCTGCCGAGCAAGCTTTGGTGGATGCATTCCAGACCGACCCTTCCAACATGTTGGCGCGATATTACGCCGGCGTCTTGATGATTCAGCGGCAGGATTACGCACAAACCTATTCGCTATGGAGTGGGTTATTAGAGGAAGGTCCGGCGGATGCACCGTGGATCGCCCTGATAGAAAACCAGATCGAAGCCGTCGCCGCAGAGGCGGGGATTACGCCATCGACCCTGAGCGGTCCATCTTCGGATCAAGTTGATGCCGCAGGTGATATGACCGATGCGGAGCGCAACGATATGATTCGCGGCATGGTCACCCAGCTAAGCGAACGTCTGGCGGCCGAGGGCGGCACAGCAGAAGAGTGGGCGCGGCTTATTCGGGCGTACGGCGTTTTAGGTGAAACAGCCAAAGCCTCGAAAGTCTGGAACGAAGCGAAAGAAGTGTTTGCGACCAATCCAGATAACATCGCCTTGCTTTTGGAAGCAGCGCGAGATGCGGAAGTTTCAGCGCGATGAGTGATATTTTTGATGACGTAGTCGAGTTTGCAGCGATATTGCCACCGATGTCGGCCCTGATGGGGCTGGATTTGGGCACAAAAACCATCGGTGTCGCGGTTTCGGATACATTGCGAAACGTGTCGACACCGCTGGAAACAGTACGACGCAAGAAATTCGGAATAGATGCAGCACGGTTAATGGACCTGATGGCTGAGCGAAATATCGTAGGTGTGGTTCTGGGTTTGCCCTTCAATATGGACGGATCTGAGGGGCCTCGATGCCAATCCACCCGCGCATTTGCCCGAAATTTGTCACGGCTGATTGATATTCCCATCACTTACTGGGACGAACGCCTATCCACCGTAGCCGCCGAACGCGCACTTTTAGAGGCGGATACGTCGCGAAAGCGTCGTTCCGAGGTTATCGATCACGTAGCTGCCGGATATATCCTACAAGGACTGCTGGACCGACTGGCGTATTTAAGGTGAGCGATATGGAGTTGAACGAGGTTTGGAAGCGCGATGAGGTGGAGTCACCTTGTGTTAACATTTGCGTCATTCACCCCGCATCAGGCCTTTGCGTCGGGTGCTTTCGGACGACTAACGAGATCGCTGGGTGGTCTACAATGGAACCGGAATCCCGCGGAGCCCTTGTGGCCGAATTACCAGATCGTAAAAAACTTGTCGTAAATCGTCGAAAAAGACGTGGACATTCATAAACGAATTGTTAAGATTCAATATCTAGTATTTGAAACTTCTGTAACGATGTGAAAATTTTCATCGGTAATGGCCATGTGGGTCATAAATAGGTCAGAAAGTTGAACAGATAATGCAAATATGGGCCCTAATTCTAATAGTTTATTTTTTAGGTGCTTTTGTGCTGCGCGAGAACTTTTCGTCGTTGTTTATGGAATCCGGCGGTGCATCCTGGGTGGCACTGGTTGCAGTCGGCCTGGTCGCGACAGCTTTTGCTGGACCAATACGAAATTTGATGGGATCTTTGTCGGAAGAACGACACCGCGCCATGTTTGCGCTGGCTGCCCTGTTTTGCATTGGAGGCATCGAATATATCAACACCGAGCGGGCAATAGTCTCTGAACGGATAGTGGCAGAAACTGCAGCTGTCGCTGTTATTAGCCCTGAAGCATCAATCAAACGGTCTTGGGACGGTCACTTCAGGGCGATTGCGCAGATAAACGGACGCGATGTTGGCTTGATGGTCGATACAGGTGCCTCGCTGGTTTTGCTGCGCCACGATGATGCGCTTCGGATTGGTATTCCGTTGGGCGAGCTTGATTATTCAACGCCCCTGACGACAGCATCCGGTAAATCCTTTGTTGCAAAATTTTATATCACCGACCTCACCATAGGTGACGTGACATTGCATGATGTACGGGCGGCAGTAGCGCAAGAAGGCGCATTGCACTCCTCCTTGCTTGGAATGAGCTTTTTGGAAAAACTGGAAGAAACTGTTATTCAGAAAGACCGGATGATCTTGCGCAAGTAGGGTAGGCTACCCCCAGATTGCTTTTCTAAGCATATTCAAGGCCATCAACATAATGAAAAACGCGAAGGCCAATTTTAACGGCTTCGGGTCCATCGCATGTGCCAATTTCACACCAAGCGGCGCGGTTATCATCGTCATGGATACCACAATCGCGAACGTAGGTAGATTAATCAGACCAACCGTTAACGGTGGTTTAACGGGCATACTCCAACCGATCATCAGGAAACCTATGACGGACGGAACAGCAATAAGAACGCCAAATCCAGCCGAAGTTGCGATGGCACGGTGAATGGGCTGGTTATAAAGGGTCATCAACGGAACCCCGAAACTACCGCCACCAATCCCCATCAGAACCGACAGGAAACCTAGCACTGGCGCAGTGGTAAATCGCCCGATCCTCGTTGGCATTTCGTCCCCCAAACGCCAGCTAGGGCGACCAAATGCGAGGTAAAGACCAACCAACGCTCCTAGTATTCCGAAAAGAACCATTAAGCTAACCGAACGCAGTTCGCGTGCTATAAGTACGCCGAGGGTGGCCCCGATTGCGATCCCGGGTGCCCAGCGTTTAAGAATGTCCCAGTCCACGGCGCCCTTTTTGTTGTGACTAACCACCGAGCGAATGGACGTGAAAATAATCGTAGCCAATGAAGTTGCTACACAAATTTGCATCAGATTCTCACCGTCGTACCCAAGGGCGTCGAACATGTAGAAAAATGCAGGCACCAAGACGATACCACCTCCGACACCTAGCAATCCTGCGACGATTCCGGCAAATGCCCCGATCACTAAAAGCAATGCGATCAGTGGCAATAGTTGTGATAGTTCGAACGTAAACATTAGTATTCCTTAAGCTGCAAGACGGCGAATTTCCCCGAGGGCGGATAGGACGAGTTCGGGCCCTGCCCCTTCAAGATGTGCACCTTCGGAGATGACGCGTCGCCAACGGCGCGCGCCTGGTCTGCCGGCGAAGGCACCTAACATATGGCGGGTGATCTGATTTAGGCGTGCGCCTTTGCCAAGCTCACTTTCGATATAGGGCAGCATATCCAAAACCGCTTGTTCGGCAGTAGTGGTGCTGGGGCCCCCGAAAAACTGTTGATCTACACTGGCCAATATTTTGGCGGGCTCGTGGTATGCGGTACGCCCGATCATCACACCATCAACACCTGCATCAAGGTGCGTTTGAACTTGCTCAAGCGAGCTGATTCCACCGTTTATGCATATCTCCAATCCCGGAAACAGCCTTTTCATGGCGTGAACCAGCTCATAATCCAACGGTGGAACATCCCGGTTCTCCTTGGGGCTTAGACCTTGCAGCCATGCCTTTCGCGCATGCACCGAAAAGCTGCGGATACCAGCTGCGGATACGCGGGACAAAAACTCGGGCAGGATTTCTTCAGGGGCCTGGTCATCGACGCCGATACGGCATTTGATTGTGATCTCTGGGCCGGTCGAAGCTTTGATCATTGCGGCCGCGCAGTTGGCAACTAATGCGGGGTTCTCCATCAGAACCGCGCCAAAACTGCCCGATTGAACCCGATCCGATGGGCAACCGATGTTCAAGTTGACCTCGTCATAGCCATAATCGCAGGCGATGCGGGTGGCTTCGGTCAGTAACGCCGGATCTGAACCGCCAAGTTGCAGCGCAACCGGATGTTCATCTTCGTGATAGCCCAGCAAATGATCGCGATTTCCGTGCACCACCGCCGCCGCTGTTACCATTTCGGTGTAAAGCACCGCGTGCTTACTGAATCGACGGTGGAAATACCGACAGTGTCGGTCGGTCCAGTCCATCATCGGTGCAACGGAAATTCTGCGGTTTATACTTGTCATTGGGTAGATCCAACCTTGGGCACGTGCTGTATGACTTCGTACCCTAGCGCCATCGGTTTTTCCAGAGCTGACTATTTTATACGCGACAAATCTTGTTGACCTTCGGCGTAAGGAATCCGAGAGTTGCACCATATCATTTGTTTGAGGTAAAAAATGAAACGTATCTATCCACTATTCAGCGGCGTAGCGGTCGCCGTTACGCTGGCGTCCTCAGCTATGTCACAAGAAGTGACGCTGCGGTTGCACCAATTCTTGCCGCTACAGTCTGCAATTCCCGGGAGCGCGATCCAGCCGTGGATCGAAAGGATCGAGGCTGCGTCGGGTGGACGCATTAAAATTGAACACTATCCTTCTATGCAACTTGGCGGGGCGCCACCCGCACTATATGGTCAGGCCAAGGACGGTGTTGTCGATATTATCTGGACGCTGATGGGATATACGCCGGGGCGGTTCCCGAGTTCCGAAGCCTTTGAATTACCGTTTATGACTGGAAGTTCCGAGGCATCCTCGCGAGCGTTCCACGAGTTTATCCAAGCTAACGCCATGGCAGAATTCACCGACACGCATCCGTTGGTGTTTCACACACACGGACCGGGCTGGATCCACTCCAACCAACCTATTGCGAATTTGGCAGATGTTTCGGGTCAAAAACTACGTGGTCCAACACGAGTAATTACCAACCTACTTGGCAAACTTGGGGCAACACCTGTCGGTATGCCCGTTCCCGCCGTGCCGGAAGCTTTATCCAAAGGTGTGATCGATGGCACAGTTATTCCTTTCGAAGTAACCGTACCGCTGCGCGTTTCCGAACTGGTGACAAATCATACTGGTTTTGCATCCAACCCTGGCCTTTATACGGCGACGTTTGTTCTGACCATGAACAACGACAGCTATGATGGGCTGCCTGATGATCTGAAAGCGGTTATCGATGCGAACTCGGGTCCGGAAGTAGCGGCAATGTTCGGAGCAGTTATGGACGCCGGCGATATTACTGGTCGCGCGATTGCCGAGGCCATGGACAATACCGTTATAGAACTGGATGATGGTGAAAAAGCCCGATGGATGGCAGCGGCACAACCTGTCGTCAACGAGTGGCTGGAAGAAATGAACACGCTAGGCATTGATGGGCAAGCGTTGATTGATGCGGCCAAAAAGCTGATCGCAAAATACGAGAAGTAAGAATTGGTGGCCGAATTTCAGTTCGACCACCATCAATGCACCTTATTGAATATAACACTTGCGCTTAACGTCTATTCGCGCAACCATCCTTGCAACACATCTTGCCAAGGAGCTTTTTCATGACAATTCTGCGCCCTTCCCGCCGTGACATCTTGAAAATGAGCGCCATGGCACCGGCCTTCGCCCTCAGCGCGCCTGCTTTGGCCAAAGTTGCAGCGCCCACAAATGGACAATCGGCAGGATATTTTCGCTTTTCGGTGGGTGCGGCAAAGTTGACGGTGATTTCGGACGGGCACTTCACCAGTTCTGCACGGGATATCGGAATTAACGCTGAAGAAGACGAGATCACCGCCTTTATGGTTGCGCATTTTCAGGACGCGACCTCCCACTATGAACACACTAACCATGTGGTAATCGAACTTGGCGATAATAAAGTCTTGGTTGATGTGGGCTCGGGGAACCGGTTCGTATCGACCACAGGGCGAATGCTGGAAAACTTGTCAGCATCTGGCATTGGCGAAGACGAAATCACGCACGTTGCCATTACACACGCACATCCTGACCATATCTGGGGCATTCGCGACGATTTCGACGAAGCAATTTTCCCCAACGCCGATTACCTGATTGGCGCGACCGAATTCGATTGGTGGATGTTTGATGACCGCGTCAATCTGGTCGATGCAAGCGATCAATCAATGGTCGTCGGCGCAGTTAACTCCCTGACCGCAACTGGGCAACAGTTAACGCGCGTCGGCAATGACCACGAAGTTGTCCCAGGCGTTACTATGATCGCCACCCCGGGGCATACAATCGGCCATATGTCGTTAATCGTTGAAAGCGAAGGGCATAGTTTGTTGATTACCGGCGATGCAATCCGCGACCCATATGTCAGCGTGGAGCGGCCGGAGTGGTACGCGCAAATTGACATGGATCCCGAAACGACAGTGGCGACACGCAAGAAATTACTGGATATGGCCGCCTCAGATCGGATGGCGATTCTAAGCTATCACTTCCCTTTCCCTGGGGTTGGACATGTAGTTGCTAACGGGAATGCCTACCGATTTATCCCTGCTCTGTGGCAATGGAATCAAGGTTAACGTTCACGTAGCGCAACGCCGAATGCTTCGAATAAAGGTCGCGAAACCTCGTCATGTTCGGCATTCCATTCAGGATGCCATTGAACTGCGATTGCGAAACCTTCTGCTTGATCAATATGAATTGCCTCGGGCGTGCTATCTGGAGCGCGTCCCTCGACGACGACACGTTCCCCGGGAATGCAGATACCTTGGCCGTGCAGTGAATTCACTAGAATTTCGTCGGTTTCGAAAATTTGAGCGAACTTCCCTGCGGGTGTCAAAGCTACGGTGTGACGATGCTCGAACTTTTCTTCGATTGTTCCATCAGGAGGCATTCTGTGATTCAATCTACCGGGCAAGTCGCGAATTTCCGGGTGCAAGGTACCGCCGAATGCGACGTTAAATTCTTGAAAACCACGGCAAATCCCCAGTATTGGGATAGATTTCGCCACGCACTCCCGAATCAACGGCAATGTCAGGGCGTCACGATCCAAGTCAAATTGGCCGTGTGCTTCGGTTGCCTCTTCGCCGTAGTGTTTTGGATGCACGTTTGGGCGACCACCCGTAAAAACGAAGCCGTCACAGATCGATGTTAGCTCGTCGATGGTCCCAATTGTTGGAAGCGCTGGAATGACGATTGGCACAGCGTCTGACACGGTATTAACTGCTTCGAGGTTCATTACCCCGACGCCTTGTACCGTGTATTGATCGCCAATCAAATGAGTGTTTCCGATAATACCGACAATTGGTCTGCGCATGTTTCACCTCGAATAATGCATGCCGTATTTTACGCAAATGTTGACGACTGTCTATGCAGGAAACAGCAATTTATTGACCTAGCGCAAGGATCCTTGGGTTGGCATCCCCTAACTTCAACATGCATCACCTAAAGGAGAACTCAATTGTCCCACACGCCTAACGAATTAATCGATATGTTCCCGAAACAAGCAGCCCAAATCCACGATCTAAAGGCTGAGAACGGAGAGTTCTCACGTATTTTCGATGAATACCATGATGTAACACGCGAAATACACCGTGGTGAAACCAATGTTGAACCGATGGATGATTTTCACCTAGAGGAGTTACGTAAACGGCGCTTGCAAATGCTCGATCGTG
The DNA here is from genome assembly GCA_002162875.1 of Rhodobacterales bacterium 52_120_T64. Classification (GTDB taxonomy): domain Bacteria; phylum Pseudomonadota; class Alphaproteobacteria; order Rhodobacterales; family Rhodobacteraceae; genus NORP23. Next base: position 133,345 of record MABA01000021.1, read on the forward strand.
TAACAGCAATTCTCAAATGATGAACTAGGGTTTCCAACTAGGCGCGCGTTTTTCGAAGAACGCAGAAACGCCTTCCATTGCTTCGGGATGTTCCCATGTATCGGCCAGCCTTTCGATAGTCTGGTCGATAACACCGTCGTCAATTGTGGGGCCCAAACTTCTGAATAACGCCTTCGTTACAGCCACAGCAGCCGGGGCAAGTTCCGAATATCAGCGCGCCTCCTCGTTTATGGTAGCATTTAAGTCTTCGACCGCGTCCGTAATAAGACCGATACCTTCAGCCTTGCTGGCTGAAAGTATCAGAGCCGACAAACCTGCATACCGAGAATTGTTCTCGCCGATTTTCGCATTGACGTAGGGGAAAATAGTTGCAGATATCAAACCAATTTAGTCGAAGTAAGCAAACAATTCGCATTTATCGAACAACATGCGATATCGCCAACGGATATTAAGCCAACGCATTTCCATGCACATTACCAATCAACGGTATTGGTAGCGTAATAAGATGAAACAGCATCTCAGCCAGTTTACATGCCTCGGCGATACGTTGTAATCGCGTTGGTGTCAGTACTTAACGAAATCGTGGAATAGGGCATATCAGCTCTCGCTCAAAGATCGGGCAAATGCGGATGCCTTGTTCAATTTTTCTATACTCAAGCCGGTTTCATAGTTCATTTCATGCAGCATATTTACCACAGCAACCGTATCAACATTTCCTTTAGCACCTTCCGCATACGGACAACCGCCTAACCCACCAACTGCGGAGTCGAATGTTCGAATACCAGCTTCGAGACATACGTCGATATTTTTAAGAGCGTTGTTGTTGGTGTCATGGAAATGACCAGCAATTAGGTTTCCAGGGATTTCATTCATCACTGAACTAATTAGACGGTGCGTAGTTTCGGGAGTTGCGGCTCCGATTGTATCGCCAAGCGAAATTTCATAACACCCCATGTCGAGTAAGCGTAAAGCAACCCGAATAACCTGATCCGGGGCAATTCGACCATCATATGGACAGTGAGTAACACAAGACACGTAGCCTCGAACCTTACACTTATCAATCTTTGCCTGCTCTATAATTGGCAAAAACCTTAGCAAACTATCCTCTATCGAACAATTTATGTTTTTCCAACTAAATCCTTCCGAAGCGGAGCCGAAAATCGCGACTTCATCTACACCGGCTTCAATCGCAGCCTCATACCCCCGCATATTCGGCGTCAGCGCAGTATAGGCCGTCCCACCTTTCTTAGAAATGCCAGCCATAACAGCCGCAGCATCGGCCATTTGCGGCACCCACTTTGGGCTGACGAAACTAGTAGTTTCTATATGAGAGAACCCGCAGTTCGAAAGCATGTCTACCAATTTAATCTTGTCCTCAGTCGCGATTAGACGCTTCTGATTTTGCAAACCATCTCTCGGACCAACCTCAAATATTTTCACATGCTCAGGCATCAGAGTCTTCCAAAGTCAGCAAAACCTCTCCGGCTTCCACCTGTTGCCCGACCTTAACCAATATTTCCGAAATGCTACCGTCCCGCGCAGCGGTCAGCGAATGCTCCATTTTCATAGCCTCGATAATTATCAGCGTATCACCGGCATTAACCTCACTTTTAGGGGCCGCGTTCAGTACCTTCACAATACCCGGCATGGGCGACAGTATCTCGTTACCGCTGCCTTCCCCAATTTCACCAATGGAATATCCAGTAACGATATCAAATACTTTCGTGGCGTCACCCATGAACAGGGTAACCGTATCATCCTGCTTAAAGTACTGGACTAACCGCCGATGATCGCCGTCAACCAGCGTCAGAGAATTTTCAAATACGGCCTCAACTCGCAGACTCGTCTTTTCAGATGAATTCGAAATTGTGAAGGCCTGCGTTCCGTTCGCCGTTACCAATAGCTCAATCTCTTCGCCATTCGCGGCTAGCCACACAGACCTATTCATTGGCGTCCAAAGACTCCAACCGGTTAAGGGACCATCTTCCGCGAAGTTGCCAGCGATCACCGCGGCAAGCGCCCAGTCGACAAATGCTAGATCTGCCGATACGGTCAATTCATTTAGGTCACGTTCAATAAGCCCCGTGTCAACATTTCCAAGTTTAAATTCCGTATGCGCGCACAAAGCGGATAGGAACGGTATGTTTGTGACTGTTCCGGAAATGTTGCTCTCTGCGAGTGCTGAACTCATGCGAGCAAGCGCGATCTCTCGAGTTGCGCCCCAAACGATGACTTTTGATATTATTGGGTCATACCAAGGCGTTATAACGTCACCTTCGCGGATACCGCTATCTACGCGAGCCATGGGGGACATCGATAAATAGTCTATTGACCCGGTCATGGGTAAGAACCCAGCGGGAACGTCTTCAGCATATATTCTTGCTTCGAACGCATGCCCACTTAAGGTTAAACCATCTTGTGTGACTGGTAGAGGTTCGCCATTCGCAACCCGAAATTGCCATTCAACAAGATCTTGGCCGGTAATCATCTCGGTTACCGGATGCTCTACCTGTAAACGTGTATTCATTTCCATAAACCAGAAACGATCGGGGCTCAGCCCTTTAGAGGCGTCGACAATGAACTCGATTGTGCCCGCGCCGCTATAACCGATAGCTTTGGCGCATCGGACGGCGGCTTCGCCCATCGCGGTGCGCATTTCTTCGGTCATTCCGGGCGCAGGAGCTTCCTCGATTACCTTTTGATGACGCCGTTGTAAGGAGCAATCCCGCTCAAACAGGTGTATGGCGTTGCCATGGTCGTCACCGAACACCTGTATTTCAATATGACGTGGTTTTGTGATCCATTTTTCGATCAAACAGTGGGCATCGCCGAAAGCTGATAATCCTTCCCGTTGCGCGCCCTCAAGTGCACCGATAAAATCCTTTGGATTGTCGACTTTTCGCATACCTTTGCCGCCGCCACCCGCGCGGGCTTTGATTAAAACCGGGTATCCGATGTTTTTGGCTTCGTTTGCAAGGAAATCTGCGTCTTGGTTCGATCCGTGATAGCCGGGAACGACAGGAACACCGCTGTTGGTCATCAATTCTTTGGCAGCGTCTTTCAGGCCCATCGCACGGATGGCGCTGGATGAGGGGCCGATGAACCGGAGACCAGACGCTTCCACAAGTTCAGCAAAATCAGGGGATTCGGAAAGAAAACCATAACCTGGATGAATAGCTTGGGCACCAGAAGCCTTCGCGATTTCAATAATCTTATCCCCTCGGAGATAACTTTCAGCGACAGCCGGCGGGCCGACGCGCCATGCCTCGTCAGCTAAGGCGACATGTTTGGAATGTGCATCTGCATCCGAGTAGATCGCGACGGTTTTCACACCCAACTTTCGGGCGGTGTCCATAATACGGCAGGCAATTTCGCCGCGGTTCGCTATGAGAATCTTGTCAAACATATCGCCGTCCTACATCCGGAACACGCCAAATTGCGTGTCCTCTATTGGAGCGTTTAGCGCGGCCCTAAGAGACAGCGCCAACACCTCACGGGTTTTACGTGGATCGATCACGCCATCGTCCCAAAGGCGGGCGGATGCGTAAAGGGGGTGGGATTGGCGTTCGAACATCTCAATTGTGGGGCGCTTGAACTCCGTTTCTTCGTCTGTGCTCCATTGGCCACCGTTACGCTCGATTCCATCGCGCTTAACAGTCGCAAGGACACCAGCGGCTTGCTCCCCTCCCATCACTGAAATGCGGGAATTCGGCCATGTCCACAAGAACCGAGGGGAGTATGCACGCCCTGACATGCCGTAATTTCCGGCTCCGAAAGATCCGCCGACAAGCATGGTTACTTTGGGTACTTTGGTGGTCGCTACTGCAGTTACCAACTTCGCACCGTGCCTTGCTATGCCTTCAGATTCGTACTTTTGACCAACCATGAAGCCTGTGATGTTTTGCAGAAATACCAGTGGAATTTTTCTTTGTGAACAAAGCTCTATGAAGTGTGCGCCTTTTACAGCGCTTTCGCTGAATAGCACGCCGTTATTGGCAACGATTCCAACGGGAATGCCCATAACGTGGGCAAAACCGCAAACGAGCGTGGTGCCGAAACGAGCTTTGAATTCGTCGAAACGGGACCCGTCAACGACGCGTGCGATTACCTCACGGATATCGTAGGGAGTTTTCAAGTCAGCGGGGACTACACCGAAGATTTCCGCTGGATCGAACGCAGGTTCCTCGATCGATTGCAGCGCGACAGTCGTTGGTTTGATACGGTTCAGGTTGCCCAATGCCTGACGGGCCAAATCCAACGCGTGGGCGTCATTTTCGGCCAAGTAGTCTGCCACACCGCTTAAGCGCGTGTGCACATCGCCCCCGCCTAAATCTTCGGCAGTCACGATTTCGCCTGTTGCGGCTTTAACCAATGGCGGGCCGGCGAGAAAGATAGTACCTTGCTCTTTAACGATGATGGTCACATCCGACATCGCGGGCACGTACGCGCCACCTGCGGTGCAAGAACCCATAACGACGGCAATTTGCGGGATGCCTTTTGCGGACATGTTAGCTTGGTTGAAAAATATGCGACCGAAGTGGTCACGATCAGGAAAAACCTCGTCCTGTTGAGGAAGGTTCGCGCCGCCGCTGTCTACCAAGTAGACGCATGGCAGGTTGTTTTGTTCAGCGATTTCCTGTGCACGAAGGTGTTTTTTCACCGTCATCGGAAAATACGTACCGCCTTTTATGGTGGCATCGTTGCAGACGACCATGACTTCAGCGCCGTGGACGAGGCCAATTCCGGTGATGACGCCTGCACCAGGCGAAGCGTTGTCGTACATATCATGCGCGGCGGTCGCGCCAATTTCGAGGAACGGAGAGCCTGCGTCCAATAGATTGGCAATTCGGCGACGGGGCAGCATTTTGCCCCTCGATAGATGGCGCTCACGAGAACGCTGGTTACCTTTTGCCGTGATGGCCGCAACTTCCGCAATCTGTGCGAGGGCAGCTTCGTGAGCTGCAACGTTTGTTTTAAACGTGTCCGATCCGGTGGTTACGTTGGATTTCAGCTGCATTACCCTGTCACTTTCATCAATTCGCGGCCAATCAACATCCGGCGGATTTCGGATGTCCCTGCCCCGATTTCCATCAGTTTGGCGTCGCGCATTAGGCGGGAAACGGGTGAGTCGTTCATGTACCCTGCGCCACCCATGGCCTGTACACCTTGCACGGCCATCTCCATCGCTTTTTCGGATGCATACAATACGCAAGCGGCCGCGTCTTGGCGAGTTACTTCGCCGCGGTCGCAAGATTTAGCAACTTCGTAGACGTAAGCCCGGGCGGAATTCATAGTCGTGTAGATATCAGCGATCTTGCCCTGCATTAGCTGGAAGTTGCCGATGCTTTCACCGAATTGCTTGCGCTCGTGCATGTAGGGCAGGATGTGGTCAAGAACGGCGTGAATGATGCCTACGCCGATACCGGACAGGACCACGCGCTCGTAATCGAGGCCGGACATCAGGACGTTCACACCACGACCTTCTTCGCCCAGAACGTTTTCGAAGGGGACTTCAACGTCCTCGAATATCAACTCCGCAGTGTTGGAACCACGCATTCCCATTTTGTCAAAATGTGGTGAGGTGGAGAAACCAACCATGGATTTTTCAACAATAAACGCGGTCATTCCACGTGAACCGGCGTCTGGGTCAGTTTTAGCGTAGACCACTAGCGTGTCGGCATCAGGACCGTTGGTAATCCAGTATTTTGTGCCATTCAGGATGTACCGATCGTTCTTTTTCTCGGCCCGTAGCTTCATCGAAACCACGTCTGAACCTGCACCCGATTCAGACATTGCGAGCGCACCGACATGTTTGCCGGAAATCAAACCGGGGAGGTACTTTAGTTTCTGTTCATGGTTACCGTTCAGTTTGATTTGATTAACGCACAGGTTCGAATGCGCCCCGTAAGACAAGCTGACGGAGGCAGACGCTCGGGCGATCTCTTCGACGGCGATGGTGTGCGCGAGGTATCCCATACCTGCCCCACCGTATTCTTCGGGAACGGTAATACCGTGCAGGCCAAGTTCACCCATTTCCGTCCATAATTCAGACGGAAATTCGTTTTTGGCGTCGATATCAGCAGCCATCGGCGCTAAGCGATCTTGCGCCCAACGGTGAACCATATCACGCAAAGCCTCAACGTCTTCTCCGCAGGCAAAATTCATCGAGGCGTTAAACATTGGGATTCCTTTCAAACTTTTCATTAACTGAACACATGTTCACTTAATAAGCAAGAAAGTTTTTATACCGCTAATAATGTTCGCTCGATAAACCAATATGCGCCGATGGCCGCGATGCCCAACGACAACGGAGTGGTAATGACGGCGCGGTACCAGTTTTTTCGACCAAACCACACACCAAACAGTACAAAACAAAGGGCAATGACAGCCAATTGACCGAGTTCTACGCCGATATTGAAGCCAATAAGGCCAGAAACGAATTGCGATTGCACGAAGCCAACCTCAGCAAGAACACCTGCGAATCCAAGACCATGAAGTAGACCAAACCCGAATACAATGAGCGGCCGCCAACGACTGAGACCGCTCATGAAGATGTTTTCGATGCACACATAAACGATGGAGGCGGCAATCAGAGGCTCAATGATCGCAGGCGGAATGTTGACCCAACCGAGCATTCCCATAGCCAGCGAGATGGTATGAGCCAACGTAAAGGCCGATATCTGCCACAAAAGTGGGCGCATTTGGGTGGAAAGCAGGAACAAGCCAACAACGAACAATATATGGTCCAGGCCTTTGGGAACGATATGTTCAAAACCGATTGCGACATATCTGGCGAAAACCGACAGGCCGGATTGTTGTGTAACGCCAACAACAGAAATGGGATCGGTTATTTGGCCACTTTGCAGATAGGCCGAGTAACCGTCTTCGCCTTCCGGCGTTGTCACACGAACAATCAGCGGTCCGAGATTTGCAGACCACCCGAAGACGAATTCCCGCGCCCCCGCCGGTATTTCTCCTGCGATTTTCAGGGTTGTGTCACGAACCAGCTCCATGTCTCCGATCTCGGGGATAATTAACGCTGTAGTGCTCGCTAACAATGGCTGGCCGTCGATTGTGGCGCTAATGGCGGATAAGAACTGCGCCTCGAATCCGGTGAATTCTTTTGCAAGTTCACTCGGCGTCAGCAAGCGCAATGTATCGTATCGCTCGGCATTGCTGGATTCGGAAGTGTCCGAGAGGTTGGGGTCAACTTCAGCGATCAGCGCCTCTAGTGTCAAACGAAATTCGACCTCGAAACTACCTTGTGCAAAACGAATATCTGCAACAGCCGGACGCAATTCGTGGGAGGTCCCGGAAATAGGCAACAGCAAAATCATGAACAGGGCCAGCAGGATTGAGCGCACGGTAATGTTCCTTGACTTAGGCTTTGCAAAAACCGAACCATACACTCTGGTTTTGGCAATGGAAGATGTAATGCGGAGTTCACAAATATTCACATCGGTTTTGTTTGGTTTTCTGGCCGTGGTGCGCCCCGTAGCAGCGCATGAATTCTGGTTGGATGCGTTAGATTACACGCTTGAAACCGGGCAGGAATTACAGGTTGATATTCGTGTTGGACAAGATTTTAAGGGTAACAATTACAGCTTCAATCCCAATCTGTTCTACGATTTCAGCTTGACGAGCCGTGATGGGAAAGTCGCCGTTGACGGAAGGATTGGAGATCAACCTGCTGTTGCCATGACACCTGTTAGCGACGGACTGATTGTAGTAAATCATTTCTCGACGACGCAGCTTTTGACCTATGAGGATGATGGAAAGTTTGAGGACTTTGTTCGTAACAAAGGTCTAGACTGGGTGCTGGAAAAACACATCGCGCGTGGATTGCCTGAAGTTGGATTTGGCGAGGGTTACACGCGGTTTGCCAAGTCCTTGGTTGCGGTTGGCGACGGCGTCGGGCGGGACGCCCACACAGGCATGCCATTCGAACTAGTCGCGCTGCAAAATCCCTACACGGATAATATTTCCAACGGCTTACCCGTTCGGCTTTTCTTTGGAACAGATGGACTAGCCGATATCCAAATCGACATTTTTCGGCGTCCAGCGGACGGCAGCGAAGTTGTGAAAACGCATGTTGTGACGAACGAAACAGGCCTAGCATTTATCCCGATTAATAGCGGCGATACTTACCTGATAAACGCTGTACATATGATTATTCCTCCGGCGGAAGATATCGAAAGAACCACCGCCGTTTGGCACAGTCTTTGGGCCTCTATGACCTTCAAAGCGGGTTTGGCAGGAGAGTGAAATGAGCATTTGGAACAAATACTTCGACTGGCCACCCGTATGGTTACTGATCTTTATTGCGATTGCTTGGGCGCAGGTTCAGATTTGGAACCCACTTATGTATAACACGGGGCTCACGACTGGGATAGGGCGCACCACAATCGTGTTTGGAATTGTTTTGATGGGCATCAGTTTTGGGATGTTTCGGAAGCATAAAACATCCATTGTACCGAAACGCTCACCCAAAAGTATCATCACATCCGGACCATATAAATATTCGCGCAATCCGATTTATTTGGCTGATACGATTGCACTGTTCGGATGTGTCCTACTATTTGGGTCTACCCTCTCGTTTGCGCTGGTTCCCACTTTCGCATGGGTGATCCGCAAGCGTTTTATCAATGGTGAGGAAACCGAAATTCGCGCCGAGTTCGGGCAAGCCTTTGACGACTACTGCCAGCAAACCCGACGCTGGATTTAGGTTTAGTACCCGTTGGCGGCTTGCAGTTCCCGCACATATTTTGTGATCCATCGTATCTGTGCATCAGATACACCTTCAACTGGGGGCATATTGCCAAAGCGCCAGTGGTGCGCGCGCACACCGTTCTTGATCGCGTTCAAAAATGCGCCGTCGCCGTGGTGTCCGGCCTTGTAAAATGCATGCAGGAATGGCGGGCCGTTATCAGTGCCCGTTCCATTGTCCCCGTGACAAGTCGCACAATTTTCCTCATAGGCAATCTGACCGCTTTGAGCCGTTTGTGAAAACTCAGGAATCGAGATCGTACCGCCACCGGCGTTACTTGGCCCTGTAAACATAGTCCACGCGGCGTAAGTTACAGCAAGAATTAGCACAAAAACGGCTACCATCTTGAAGTTCATAGCATTCCCTCTTCCGTATTTTCACCCGCCAATCCTTGAAGGATTGGGCAGTCGGGCCTGTTGTCGCCGTGACATTTGTTAACCAATACAGACAAGGTCGCTTGCATGGCTTTCAGTTCCTCGATTTTATCTTCCATTTTTTCGAGATGCTCGCGCGCCATTGCTTTTACGTCTGCGCTTGCACGGTCCGTATCTTCGTAAAGGGACATCAGGGTGCGACAGTCCTCTATTGTAAATCCAAGACCCCTCGCCCGACTTAGGAAAGCCAGCTTGTGCATGTGCGTATGGCTGAAATCTCGATAACCGTTAGATGTACGGTCGGGCGAAATTAGACCGATATCTTCGTAATATCTGATGGTCTTTGCAGGCAGGCCGCTGCTGTTTGAAGCTTCGCCAATATTCATTTTTCGCCCTCCGGCTTCCAGCGTTTCAATAGCAAAGAATTGCTGACGACACTTACGCTTGAGAAGGCCATCGCGGCACCGGCCAAGGCAGGGTTCAGGAACCCCAGCGCGGCGATCGGGATGCCAATGACATTGTAAATGAACGCCCAAAACAGGTTTTGGCGAATTTTCGACGATGTGGCGCGTGCGACCTTAAGTGAGGAATGCACCAGCGTCGGATCGGCTTGCATCAGCACGAACCCGGCGGTTTCCAGCGCCACGTCCGCACCGCCACCCATGGCAATGCCGAGGTCTGCCACCGCAAGCGCCGGGGCGTCGTTTACACCATCGCCGACCATGGCCACGTGATGCCCCTCGGCAACGAGGGCCTTAAGGACCGCGACTTTGTCGTCTGGGCGCATCTCGGATTTCACGTCGTCGATACCGACGAGCTTGGCTATATGCGCAGCGGTTTGCGGATTGTCGCCCGTTAGCAACATGGTGCGAACACCGTCCGCTTTCAGCGCTGCGATGGCGGCCTTGGCCTGCGGCCTTGGCGTGTCAGCTAGACCGATAAGCCCCAAAACAACGTCGTCGCGAGCGACCCAGACAACTGTTTGGCCTTGCTCTGCCATCTTTAACGCAACGGATTGCATCACATCTGTCGCACTAGGCGCGGCGAATGTTTGTCGACCGATCAATACGGTTGTGTTGTTCACTCTCGCCGCCACCCCTTCACCAACTTTTGCGGTGAATTCAGTCGGAGCTGACAGGGTAAGTTTGCGATTTTTGGCAGCTGCCACCATTGCTTTACCTAGCGGATGTTCAGACCCAGACTGGGCGGACCCTGCCACCACCAGCAGGTCGTCGTCCGGCAGATCAAAACTGTGGATCCCGACGATTTTGGGTTTTCCCATCGTCAGCGTACCGGTTTTGTCAAACACTACGGTGTCGATGTTCTTGGCGCGCTCGAGTGTTTCGATATCGCGTATCAGAATTCCATGCTGCGCGGCCACACCGGTTCCTGCGACCAACGCCGTTGGTGTGGCCAAACCAAGCGCACAAGGGCAGGCGATAACTAATACGGAAATCGCAGCGGTGAGCGCAGTTTCGAATTCTGCTCCGGTGGCCATCCAGACGGTCAAGGTTATAAGGGCAATCACAAGCACCACAGGTACGAAAATTGCCGCAATGCGATCGACCAGTCGTTGAATGGGCGCTTTGCCGGTTTGGGCTTCCTCCACCAACTTCGCAATCTTGGCGAGCGTGGTATCCGTCCCGACTTTCCTTGCGCGAACCCTTAACAGGCCAACACCATTGATTGATCCGGCGATGACGTCATCACCCTTTTGGCGCACCACTGGCATGGATTCGCCGGTGATCAGGCTCTCGTCGAGTTCGGATTCGCCTTTGATGATTTCACCGTCGACGGGCAGACGCTCGCCGGGTTTTACTATGACGACATCGCCGATCAGGACCTCGGAAATAGCAACCTCGACCTCTTCATTGGCGCGAAGCACTATGGCATTATCCGGGCGTAACGACATGAGCTGCCGAAGTGCGGAGGAGGCGGACCGCTTGGCGCGTGCCTCTAGAACCTTACCCGCCAAAATCAGCGTTATGACAACCGCGGAGGCCTCGAAATAGAGCTGCCCTTTGGCTTCAGCACCTAATGTGAGAAGCATCCAGACACTATAGAAATAAGCGGCACTTGTTCCCACCACAACCAGTTGGTCCATGTTGCCAGCTTTGGCCTTCAGCGCACTCCAAGCAGCACGATAGAATCGACGACCAATCCAGAATTGAACGGGGGTTGCGAGAAGGAGTTCAGCGTAGGGCGGGATGTTGAGATCGAACCCTGCCAGCATGAAAATCATCTGGGAAACCAACGGCAACGTTAGTGCTGCTGCAACAGAAAGCTCAACTAAATCCTTGCGTTGCGCGGCAGAAATTTCTTTTTCCCGATCATCCCCTGTTTCTTTTGCAATCGTCGCGGGATAGCCCGCATCGGCCGATGCTTTCGCGATTATCGCAGGCGTGGTTTGCCCTGGTATGTAGTTAACCGAAGCGGTCTCCAGCGCCAAATTCACAGATGCTGACAGCACCCCCGACACGGATTGCATGGCCTTTTCCGATCGCCCAGCGCAACTGGCGCAGGTCATTTTGGAGATGTTGAAGGTCACCTGTGCCTCGCGAATTCCGTAACCCGTGGTGCGCACAGCATCGGCGATCCGATCAGCGGAGAGGGCATCTGCATCATAGGATACATCTAGCTTTTCCAGCGCCAGATTGACGGTCGCAGATTCGACTCCGGGCATAGCTTCGACAGCCTTTTCCACACGTCCAGCGCACCCCGCACAAGTCATGCCGGTTACTTCAAAATTTACGTTGTCATAATGGGCCGATGCCAAATCTTGCATGTCGCGTCTCCTATGTGTTCGAGCAGTATCTAAGGCTTCCAGTGACTGTAAGGTCAAGGGGTAAAGCCAACTTTTTGAAAATCGTTATGGAATCGAGGGCTTTGCCACCGTATAAGGCCTTGAAACCAAAGCGGAGGCTGATGCCATGCGGACTGCGAAAATCGAACGTAAAACGGCCGAGACCGATATTTCAGTCGAGATAAATCTCGATGGAACCGGGATCTATGACAACCAAACGGGTGTCGGGTTTTTCGACCATATGCTAGACCAGCTTTCGCGCCACGCATTGATCGACATGACCGTTCGCGCCAACGGGGATTTGCACATTGACGACCACCACACTGTGGAAGATGTGGGCATCGCACTTGGCAAGGCTGTTGCACAAGCCATTGGTGACAAACGAGGAATTGTGCGTTACGGGTCTTGTATGCTGGTCATGGATGACACGTTGGTACGGGCTGCGCTGGATATGTCTGGGCGCGCGTACTTGATTTGGAAAGTGGATTTCACTGCTTCAAAAATCGGATCGTTCGACACTGAACTTGTGCGCGAATTCTTTACGGCGTTTGCAATGAATGCCGGAATGAACCTGCACATCGAACGTTTAGACGGTCTGAACAGCCACCACATTGCCGAAGCCAGCTTCAAGGCTGTTGCTCGTGCATTGCGCGATGCGCTGGAAACGGACCCACGTAAAGCCGATGCGATCCCTTCGACCAAAGGTACGCTGAGCGAATGACGACGGTTATTGTTGACTATAACTCCGGCAACATCCATTCGGCTGAGAAAAGCTTTCAGCGGATGGCTGACGAAGTTGATGCCGGGACGGTTATCGTGTCCTCGGACCCTGAAGTTGTGCGCAAGGCAGATCGAATTGTATTGCCCGGCGTAGGGGCTTTTGCTGATTGTCGTCAAGGCCTTGCGAGTTATGACGGGCTGTTTGAGGCGATCGAGGAACGGGTGTTGCATGGCGGCGTTCCGTTCCTTGGAATTTGTGTCGGAATGCAAATGATGGCGACCATGGGGCGCGAACATGGGCAGAATACACAGGGTTTTGACTGGGTCAGTGGCGAAGTGGTTGAAATGCAGCCAAACGACCCTGAACTTAAGGTTCCGCACATGGGCTGGAACGAATTGGAAATCCGCGTTCAGCACCCGCTTTTTGATGGCATTTCAACAGGGGACCACGCGTATTTCGTGCACTCGTATCACCTCGCACCAAGCGATCCTGCACATCTTATGGCCACGGTCGATTACGGTGGTCCGGTGACGGCGATGGTGGCGCTGGACAATATGGTTGGCACGCAGTTTCACCCTGAGAAAAGTCAGAAAACCGGTTTGCAACTGATTGCGAATTTCCTGCACTGGAAACCGTAGATCGACGTTAACCTTTTAGGGTTATACGCCGTTTTTCACGTACACAACGCGTGTGTACGCGTTGCGTTAACCTTTTGGACGTAGGGCGCGCAATTAACCTTCGCCAACCAAATTTACGGCCTCGATACCAGCCATGGCCGCGATCAGATCGTTGTCCGAAGTGTCGCCCGTAACGCCGACAGCACCCAGAATTTCGCCCTTGTTGTTTTTCAGCAATACGCCGCCGGGAACGGGGATGACTTTGCCGCCGAATGCGCCGTTAACGGCTGCCATGAAATAGGCTTGTGCCTCTGCGCGGGCCATCTGAGCGGTTCCGCCCATGCCCAGCATTACGGAACCGTAGGCTTTGCCCTCGGCGATTTGGAAACGACCGGGGGCAGCACCGTCTTGGCGCTCGAACGCTTTTATGTTGCCGCCTGCGTCTAGCACGATGACGGAAAGGGGTTTCAGCCCCATCTCGACACCCGTACGGAAAATCGTTGCAATCATTTTACGGGATTTGGTTAGGGAAATGGCAGCCATGGTGCGCTCCTACATTTGGGTTACGCGAGGTTAGTAACAGCGCCGGCAGCGAAGCGGAAGGGGATATCAATCTTGCTCTTGCAGCTGGCGTACAAGAGCATAGGTTGTTGGAAAGCCAATCGGAGATTTCTCATGCAAGACCAGACCATCCGCCTTTCTGAATATCAGCCCCTTCCCTATTTGGTAGAGGATGTGCATCTGACGTTTAAACTGCATGCCAACAAGACACGGGTAAAAGCGCGGATAACCTTTGTGACTAATCCGGCGAACCCCGGTGGCGATCTACGACTCGACGGGCAAGAACTGATTCTGATTTCGAGCAAAATCGACGGGATTGATGTTGACGCCACCCCTGATAGCGAGGGGCTGACATTAGCCGCATCAATGCTGTCTGACCGGTTTGTCTGGGAATGTGAAACGGAGATTAACCCAGAAGCCAATACGTCCTTAAACGGTTTGTATATGTCGGGCGGTATGTACTGCACACAGTGCGAGGCGGAAGGGTTCCGCAAGATTACATTCTACCCCGACCGCCCTGATGTAATGAGCGTTTTCACAGTGCGAATTGAAAGCGATATGCCGGTACTACTGTCAAACGGGAACCCCGTTGAAAGCGGCGAGGGCTGGGTCGAATGGCATGACCCTTGGCCAAAGCCTGCATATTTGTTTGCTTTGGTGGCGGGTGATTTGGTGTCTTATGACGACACGTTCAAAACGGCCTCGGACCGTGAGGTTGCGCTGAAGATTTATGTCCGCGACGGCGATCAGGACAAATGTGCTTACGCGATGGATTCGTTGATCCGGTCGATGAAATGGGACGAAGAAGAATATGGGCGGGAATATGACCTCGACATTTTCAACATCGTTGCGGTGGATGATTTCAATATGGGCGCGATGGAAAACAAAGGGTTGAATATCTTTAACTCAGCATTGGTTTTGGCCAGCCCCGAGACCGCGACGGATGCCAACTACGAGCGGATCGAAAGTGTCATTGCGCACGAGTATTTCCACAATTGGACCGGCAATAGAATTACGTGCCGCGACTGGTTTCAGTTGTGTCTGAAAGAAGGGTTGACGGTTTACCGCGATCAACAGTTCACAAGTGATATGCGCGACGCAGGTGTAAAAAGAATTGACGATGTGCAGGCCTTGCGAGCACGGCAATTCCGCGAGGATGCAGGACCGCTTTCCCACCCACCAAGGCCTGAAGAATACATTGAGATCAATAACTTCTATACGGCTACGGTGTATAATAAAGGGGCCGAAGTTGTCGGAATGCTGCCATGTTTGGTGGGCAAAGACGGGTATCGCAATGCGCTCGATCTATATTTTGAACGACATGACGGGCAGGCCTGTACGATCGAGGATTGGTTGACAGTTTTTGAGGATGCAACGGGGCGAGATTTGACGCAGTTCAAGCTGTGGTATTCCAGCGCGGGGACGCCGAAGGTTGCCGTTACGGATGATTGGTCGGACGGAGTTTATTCGCTTACGCTGACGCAAGCGACAGCGCCAACACCTGGGCAAGACGAGAAGCTGCCGCGGTTGATTCCTGTTGGTGTCGGGCTGCTGTATCCTGATGGGTCCGAGGCTTTGGCAACCCAAACTCTGGAACTTGATAAGGAAACCCTAACCTTTACGTTCGATGATCTTCGGGAACGTCCGATTCCTTCGATTTTGCGGGACTTCTCAGCCCCTGTGATTATTGAACGGGACGTGTCGAATGAAGAGAACGCGTTTTTACTGGCCAACGACACGGACCAGTTTAATAAATGGGAGGCTGGGCGAAACTATGCCCTAAACATTTTGGGTCGGTTGACCGATGGGGCCAATGACCCTGACGCGGCGTTTCTTGCGGCCATGAAAACCGTTGCGTCGGATGATGGGTTGGACCCGGCGTTTCGGGCGTTGGCAGTTTCGCTGCCGGATGAAAGTGCTATCGCGGGCGATAGTGTTGCCAAGGGCGGCGTTCCTGATCCGTTGGCGATTCATAAGGCGCGGCGCATGCTGGACACGGCTTTGGCCGGCGAGATGGCTGCCGACCTGCCCGCATTATATACAAGCATGAACGTCGAAGGTGCGTATACACCTGATGCGAAGGCGGCGGGTAAGCGAGCGTTGCGTGCGCGTGCATTGTCGATGATGACGCTGTTAGACCCTGATGCCAAGTTGGCGAAGCAACAGTACAGCGACGCGGATAACATGACTGAACAGCTATCGGCGCTCGCCGCGTTGGTTGCAGCAGGCCAAGCGAGTGAGGCGTTGGAGGCGTTTTACGAGCAGTGGAAACACGAAAAGCTGGTGGTTGATAAATGGTTTATGGTGCAGGCAGCTGCCACTCCGCCGGAACGCGCTATTGAAGTGGTGCGAAACCTGTCTAACCATGCTGCTTTTGAGTGGAAAAACCCTAACCGTTTCCGTGCGTTGATCGGGGCGTTTGCTGGTGGCAATCCCGCAGGGTTCCATGATGAAAGCGGGGCTGGGTATGAGTTTGTGGCAGACTGGATCATCAAGCTCGACCCGCACAATCCGCAAACCACCGCCGGAATGTGCACGGTATTTTCGTCGATGGGCCAATACGATCCGGTGCGCCAAACCAAGATGAGAGCAGCGTTACAACGGGTTCAAGACACCAAAGGCCTGTCCAAAAATGCTTCCGAAATCGTTGGACGGATTTTGTCGTAGGCCTTGCCCCTTTGGGCGTGGTTGCGTAGAAGATCAAGACCCATATTCTTAGCGGATGAAACGCAATGACCGAGCTTGCCTATACCGAACCAAAACCAAAGATCTATGCTGGTGCGAAAGACGACTGGGAAGTCGTGATCGGGCTTGAAGTGCATGCCCAGGTCTCTTCGAATTCCAAGTTGTTTTCGGGCGCTTCGACCAAGTTTGGCGCAGAGCCGAATTCAAATGTTTCGCTGGTGGATGCAGCAATGCCCGGCATGTTGCCGGTGATCAACGAGTTCTGTGTTGAACAAGCGGTGCGCACGGGATTGGGTTTGAAGGCTGAGATTAACCTTTATTCGCGGTTCGACCGTAAGAACTATTTCTACCCCGATTTGCCGCAAGGCTACCAGATCTCGCAGCTATACCACCCCATCGTTGGCGAGGGCGAAATCCTTGTGGATATGGAGCCGGGTGTGGCGCGTAAGGTTCGTGTTGAACGGATTCATATCGAGCAAGACGCGGGTAAATCTGTGCACGACATGGACCCCGAAATGTCCTTTGTTGACTTAAACCGTACCGGAATTGCCTTGATGGAAATCGTTTCGCGGCCAGATATTCGCGGTCCGGAAGAAGCAGCCGAATATGTTCGAAAACTGCGTCAAATCTTACGGTATTTGGGCACTTGTGATGGAAATATGCAAGAAGGTTCCATGCGCGCTGACGTAAATGTGTCCGTTTGTAAGGCTGGAACGTATGAAAAATTCCGTGCTAGCGACAATGATTTCTCGTTATTGGGAACGCGGTGTGAGATCAAGAATATGAACTCTATGCGGTTCATTCAGCAAGCGATCGACTATGAGGCTAAGCGCCAGATCGCGATTATTGAAGACGGTGGAACCATCGATCAGGAAACGCGTCTATATGATCCGGTGAAAAGCGAAACGCGGTCCATGCGGTCCAAGGAAGAAGCGCACGATTACCGGTATTTCCCTTGCCCTGATTTGCTGCCATTGGAGATTGAACAATCTTGGGTCGATACCATCGCGGCCGGTTTGCCAGAGCTGCCTGACGAGAAGAAAGCACGTTTCGTTTCTGATTACGGCATGACTGAATATGATGCTAGCGTGTTGACTGCAAATGTCGCTAAGGCTGATTTCTTCGAAACCGTTGCCAAAGGGCGCGATGGAAAAATGGCCGCGAACTGGGTGATCAACGAATTGTTTGGTCGTCTTAACAAAGAAGATCACAAAATTGAGGAATCGCCGATTTCAGCCGATCAGCTGGGCGGAATTCTTGATCTGATCACCAAGGGCGATATTTCTGGCAAAATTGCCAAGGAGTTGTTCGAGATTGTCTGGACCGAGGGCGGTGATCCTGCAGAAATCGTCGAAGCACGCGGTATGAAGCAGGTGACCGATACTGGTGCGATCGAAACTGCTGTGGATGAAGTCATGGCCGCGAACCCTGACAAAGTAGCCGCTGCAAAAGCAAAGCCGAGCATGGCGGGTTGGTTTGTTGGGCAGGTTATGAAGGCGACCGGAGGCAAGGCCAATCCGAAAGCCGTCAACGAAATCATTCGCGCTAAGTTGGGTATCGAGTAAGCTAGGTTAGATCAACCAGAGTTGGGAGAGACCATGTCGACTTTTGAATACAAAACCATATGCGCCCCTCGTAAGGCACTGAAAATAAAAGGTGTTAAGGGGGCAGATAATCGTTATGCGCAAACTTTAACCGACGTTATTAATGCGCAATCAGCCGACGGTTGGGAATATTTCCGTGCGGAATCACTGCCGGTCGATGAAAAATCCGGCATGATGGGCAAGACAGCCGAGAAATATTTGAGCCTGCTGATATTTCGCCGAGAAAACATCGAAACCTACGAAGATCCAGCCTTCAGCCCGGCATCAGCCGAAGAGTTGCCGGACCCTATGATACTGCAATCACCAGAGGTCGACGTTGAAGTTTCTGACGAAATCTCGACGCTTGGCCCCGCTACGCGTTAGTTGGACGGCAACATTTTCCCCGGATTCATGATGTTTTGCGGATCCAGCGCCTTTTTGATGTCTACCATTATTTGAAGGGCGCCGCCGTGCTCCTCGGCCATGTACTTCATTTTGCCCATTCCGACGCCGTGTTCCCCTGTGACAGTTCCGTCGAGCTTCAACGCAAGTTTGTTTAGATTGTGGGTAAATTCGCGAGCATTCCCCATCTCTTCAGCGTCATCAAGGTCAACGATGATTCCGCAATGAAAATTGCCGTCACCGGTGTGGCCAAGAATGGTAACCATCAAACCAAGGCGGTCACGTTCCGCATGGGCAAACATCACGGCTTCGGCTAGGCGGCTAATCGGCACACAAACGTCAGTATTTTGTACGCGTTTTTTCGGGCTAAGCGCCTTTTGTCCATAATATGCATTGTGGCGCATTTTCCACAAAGCGGCGCGATCTTCAGCGTTGGCTGACCATGCAAAATCGCTTCCGCCCATGTCCGAAACGATTTCGCCGAAAGTTTCCGCCTGTTCTTTCACGCCGTTGGGTGTGCCGTGGAATTCCACAAATAGCTGCGGGACTTCGGCCAGATTGACGTTTTGGAACAGATTGAAACCACGGGCCATCATTCCGTCCACGAATTCTATTCTGGCCATGGGGATGCCCATCTGGATGGTCGCGATGACGGTGTTCACGGCAGATTCGATATCGGGGAAACTACATGTGGCGGCCGAGACGGCCTCGGGTTGGCCTTGCAGGCGCAAGGTGATTTCGGTGATGATCCCGAGGGTGCCTTCGGAACCTACGAACAACTTGGTCAGATCATATCCGGCGGAAGATTTACGAGCGCGGGTGCCTGTACGGATGATACGACCGTCGGCCATAACCACCTCTAATGCCAAGACATTTTCGCGCATTGTGCCGTAGCGTACGGCGGTGGTGCCGGATGCACGAGTAGCGGTCATACCGCCGAGTGACGCATTTGCGCCGGGGTCTACGGGGAAGAACAGGCCGGTGGCGCGGAGGTCTTCGTTTAACTGTTCGCGCGTTACACCCGGTTGGACGACGACGTCCATATCCTCTGTGTGGGTGTCCAGAACTGCGTTCATTTTGGACATATCGAGGCTGATACCGCCACGGACCGCTAACTGGTGCCCCTCTAGCGACGTGCCGGTGCCATAGGCGATTATTGGGCAATCGTTGGCGGCGCAAACCTTGACGATTTCGGATACTTCAAGGGTAGTGTTCGGGAATACCACTGCGTCGGGAGGGGTGACGGGGAAGTAGGCCTCGTTCTGACCGTGGGCATCCAGAATTGCGGTGTTGGTCGTTACTTGGTCGCCGTACAGTGATTGTAAGGCTTTGATTGCGGCTTCGATGCTCATGGGGGTTCCCTCCGGTTTCGCGTCACAGTAGTGTCGACTTAAATCGAGGGAAAGTGCGAAATGACACCATTTGAGGGACATGACGGGACGTATTCGGCGCCAGTTACATTGGCGGACCGTAAAGTTCCCGCGGAGTGGATAGATTATAACGGTCATATGAATGTTGCCTATTACATTATGGCGATAGATCAGGCGTTGGACCAGTTTTTGGAAGATGAATTAGGGATTGGCGAGGCGCATGCGGCGCGGGTTCGCCAAGGTCCGTACGCGTTACAATCCCATGTACAGTTTTTGGGCGAACTGTTGGAGGGCGCGTCGTTTAGCGTTTCCGTGCGGTTGATTGATTGTGACGCCAAACGGATGCATGTGTTTCTTGAGCTTCATTCAGACGGAAGTCTCGCTGCAACTTGTGAACAGATGCTGATGAATGTGGATTTGGAAACGCGGCGATCTACCCCCTACCCCGACTGGGCGCAGTCACGCATGGCGGTGATGTTAGAGGCGCATTCCACGCTGGAACGGCCTGCGCAACTGGGTGCAGCGATTGGCATACGGCGGAAAGTTTAAGATGCTCCAACCTGTCGAAAAATTCGTTAAAAAAAGTTACGCTGGTGTCTATGGCGAGTGCCGCTCGGCGCTGTCGACCATTCGCACCAAAGGGCCGGGGCAGTTGACGTTTTGGCTTCTCGCGTTGGTGATTGGTGTAGCGGCCGGGGCGGCGGCGCTGGGGTTTCGCGTGGCAATTTCGGAAATTCAGGGGCTGTTGTACGGCGCGGATGACCACACGCTAGCGACAACGCTTGGTTCATTGGACTGGAAATGGGTCGTTGGCATTCCAATTTTGGGCGGGTTGGCGGTTGGGTTGATCCTTTGGGCGTTTACGCCCGATGGCCAAGCGCGTGCTGTTTCGGATGTGATCGACGGGGCCGCGATGCACGAAGGGCGGGTGAGCAAGCGGATCGGCCTAGCCTCGGCTGCGGCGGCTTTGATTACGTTGTCTACGGGTGGATCAAGTGGTCGCGAGGGGCCCGTGGTGCATTTGGCGGCGGTTATTTCCAGTTGGGTTTCGAACCGGATTCATGCCGACGGAATTACGGCGCGGGATTTGATGGGCTGTGCTGTGGCTGCAGCGGTTTCAGCGTCTTTTAATGCGCCTTTGGCGGGAACGATTTTTGCGCTGGAGGTGGTGTTGCGTCACTTCGCGGTCCACGCTTTTGCCCCAATTGTCATCGCATCAGTGGCCGGAACAGTAGTCAGCCGTTTGCAAATGGGCAATGTGACGGAGTTCATATTGCCGGTAAATCCAATTGCTTTGCATGTAGAGTTGCCCGCATTTCTGATGTTGGGGATTGTGTCCGGTCTTGTGGCTTTCGTGCTGATCCGCAGCATATTCTTGGCCGAAGACTGGGGGGATGCAATTCAGAAATACACCCGTTTGCCCAGTTTTTTACGCCCTGCTGTGGCTGGGGCAATGCTGGGCGGGATAGCTTTGATGTTTCCGCATATCATCGGGGTCGGGTATGAAACTACGTCATCCGCGCTGACAGGACAGTTGTTGATGCACGAGGCGTTTGTTTTTGCGATTATCAAGGTTGTGGCCATTGCGATTACTTTTGCCGGGCGCATGGGGGGGGGAGTTTTCTCGCCTTCATTGATGTTGGGCGCTTTGACGGGATTAACGTTTGGGCTGGTGGCGACTTCGGTTTTCCCCGGAATTTCGGGAAGCGAGACGATTTACGCGCTGGCTGGCATGGCAGCGGTGGCCGCGGCGGTGCTGGGTGCGCCGATTTCCACGACGTTGATTGTGTTTGAGATGACGGGGGATTGGCAGGCGGGAATTGCCGTGATGGTCTCTGTTTCCTTGTCCAGCGCCTTGACCAGCCGTTTGGTTGATCGCAGTTTCTTCCTGACCCAACTGGAACGACGCGGCGTGCATTTGGCCGCCGGACCGCAAGAATATCTGCTGTCTACGATCAGCGTTCGCAACATTATGCATTTGGTTGGATCAGGGGAGGATGCGCCGCAATCGCAATGTCAAAACTTGATCGATCAGGGTGCGTATGTGGATATCTCCGAAACATTGGAGACTGCTATGGCAAAGCTCGAAGCCTCACCGGTGCAGCTTTTGCCTGTAGTCAAAGAATCGGAAAGCGGGCCGGAATTGATCGGCACGCTTTATCTTGTGGATGCGTTGCGAAGCTATAACCGTGCGTTGGCCGCGACCGCGCAAGAAGAGCATTCGTAAGTTTAGAAACGTTCGACGGTGGCCTTGTCGGTGTAGAATGACAGGTATCCAGCTATTTCTTTGGCAGCTTCGATTGGCTCTTCATAGGTCCAGACGGAATTTTCGATCACTCCGCTTTTGGCAGCGATGCCAAAGTAGCTGGCCTCGCCTTTATATGGGCATGTAGAGCGTTGATCCGAGGTATCCAAAAACGCCATGGCGACGTCTTCACGCGGGAAATAGATGGCGACGGGATAGTCCCCTTCATGCACTTCCAATGCACTATCGGATTCTGCAATAACGGCACCACCTGCACGGACAACCCATGTTCCGACGGCGGGTTTAATCGTAATTCTTTTCTTGGTCATGTGCAGTTCCTTTTTATGCGAGAACAGCATTTAGCCGTTTGGCTCATAATTTTCAACCATTGTGCGGTGCATCATATCGGCGCACAGGCTGATTTCAACCACACGAGCGTGTCCGCACTGACCAGTTCTCCAACCTTTTCAAAGACCTCTGCATGATAGGCGTTCAACCAGTTACGCTCGTCTATGGTCAGCAGATCGACCTGAATCAGGTCGCGATCAATTGGCACATATGTCAATGTTTCGAAGCCAAGCATTTCGCGATCACCACCTTCGGGGATGCTAGCAGGTGTAACAACCAATAAGTTTTCGATGCGGATGCCGTAAGAACCTGCTTTATAATGGCCCGGTTCGTTCGATACTATCATGCCTACCTCAAGCGGACAGGTGGAGCGTCGCGCGATACCTTGCGGGCCTTCATGGACGCCCAGATACGCGCCAACGCCGTGGCCAGTGCCGTGGTCGTAATCCATGCCTGCTTGCCAAAGTGCTTGACGCGCGAAACCGTCAAGGTCTCGGCCGGCCAGACCTATGGGCCAGCGGGCTTGGGTGATGGCGATCATACCTTTCAGAACCATCGTGTTAGCACGTTTAGCGTCATTGGGGACTTCGCCAACCGCGATTGTTCTCGTGATGT
The DNA here is from genome assembly GCA_002162875.1 of Rhodobacterales bacterium 52_120_T64. Taxonomy (GTDB): domain Bacteria; phylum Pseudomonadota; class Alphaproteobacteria; order Rhodobacterales; family Rhodobacteraceae; genus NORP23. The sequence continues at coordinate 156,436 of MABA01000021.1, forward strand.
CTGTCGTGCCGTCTTCGTATTGCCCGCCACTATCGACCAGCAGGGTCTCGCCGGTTTGAATCGTGCGGTTGGAGTTTTCATCAACGCGGTAATGCACGATTGCGCCGTTCGGTCCCGAGCCGCAGATCGTTTCGAACGAGATGTCTTTCAGAGCATTGGTATTTCTGCGAAAAACCTCCAAACGTTGCACCACATCGATTTCGGTCAGAGTTCCGCTGGTCACAGCAGAACCGAGCCAGCAGAGGAATTCTGCCATCGCGGCTGCATCACGGATATGGGCGGCACGGGATCCGGCGATCTCGATCGGGTTCTTACAGGCTTTGGGCTGGATGCACGGATCCGGAGCCCATACCGGATTTTGGAGCAGATCAGATATGGCAACGGGAGCCGTATCGCGATCGACAGCCGTATTGCCATTCATCGCGGCCAGTTTTGTCGCAAAATCACCTTCAGCATGGAGCGTTACAGTTGCACCAAGATGCGCGCGAAGGGTGTCGTCACATTTATCTGCGTCCACGAACAAATCGACGACACCATTGGCGTGCAAAATCGCAAAACACAGGGCGACCGGCGTGTTGGATATGTCAGTACCACGAATATTCAGCAACCATGCGATGGAATCTGGCAAGGTCAAAACAGCGGCGGACAAATCTTGCGTCGCTAGCTTGGCACCTATTTTCTGACGTTTACTTTCACTGGTTTCGCCCGAAAATTCTATAGCATGGGGATGTACCTTACCTTTGGGGGCTGCGGGGCGGTCATCCCATATGTCGTCAATTAGATTGCCAGTTTTCTTAAGCGTGATGTCATTGCTGGCAACAGTTGTTTCTAGCTTTTCGATTGCATCGAAACTGTGAAGCCATGGATCATAGGCAACTACTCCGCCATTCGGCAGGGCTTCGATCAGCCAATCTGAGAGCTTAACATCGTTGGATGGTACTGGCGTGAAACTGTCCAGATCGATTTGAGAACGGACCTGCAATGTGTAGCGACCATCGACGAAAACGCCTGCTGTATCCAGCAAAGCTGCACAAAATCCTGCGGAACCCGTGAAACCGGTTAGCCATGCTAGACGTTCGGAACGAGCAGCCACGGTTTCACCGAAATGGGCATCAGCGCGCGGAATAAGAAAGCCGTCCACTTGCGCGGCTCGCATCGTTTCGCGCAATTTGGTTAAGCGGGCTGGGCCAGCGTCGGGGGATGTCGTTACGGCGAATGTTTGAAACATGATGGGCTCGATAATTTGTTATTGCGCGTGAATTCTCAGATTTGCACGGCTCGCGGATTACCGCTAGGATAATCGGCAGGGATATCGAAAAAGGGGACTCGAAATGGCCAGACTATTGGCGTTTCTGTTTTTTATTGGTGGGGCGGTACGTGTTTGGTTTGACTGGCGGGATACAATTTCGCAGGCTGATCCATTCCGGTTTGCGGATACGGGAACCGTTTGGGCGCAAATCCATTTCGGCAGTTTGCAAGTTATCCAACCCGCGATTGAGCGCTATATCGGCCCGTGGATGTGGGAGCGGTTGATATTCCCCGTTCTGCTAACACCGTTTGTGCCTATTATGTTCGGACTCGCGCTGGTTTTTTGGCTTTTGGCGAAATGGAAAGCTAAGCGCGCTTAACGCGACCACGTTTCTTGACATCATCCTCGAACAACGAGGCCAGCTGTTCGGTCATTGCACCTGCAAGCTGTTCCACATCTGTAATTGTAACCGCGTGTTCGTAGTATCGCGTCACGTCGTGGCCAATACCAATCGCGATCAAGTCCACAGCTTTGCGTTTTTCGATCATGGCGATCACATTTCGCAAGTGCTGTTCCAGCGTGCTGGCGGGGTTCACGGACAGCGTTGAATCGTCCACGGGGGCGCCGTCCGAGATAACCATCAGAATACGGCGGGCTTCGGGGCGATTCATAAGGCGGCGGTGCGCCCACTCTAACGCTTCACCGTCGATATTTTCTTTCAGCAGGCCCTCCTTCATCATCAGACCAAGGTTCGGGCGTGTCCGACGCCAAGGCGCGTCAGCCCCCTTGTAGATGATATGGCGAAGGTCGTTCAGACGACCTGGTGCGGCAGGGCGTCCATCAGCAAGCCACGCTTCGCGACTACGGCCACCTTTCCACGCGCGCGTGGTAAAGCCGAGGATCTCGCACTTAACTTGGCAGCGTTCCAGCGTGCGGGCCAAAACGTCTGCACAAATCGCAGCGATTGAGATCGGGCGGCCGCGCATGGAACCGGAGTTGTCGATCAATAGCGTTACGACGGTATCGCGGAATTCGGTGTCTTTTTCCTGCTTGAACGACAGCGGCGTTGTCGGGTTGGTTACCACGCGCACAAGGCGGGCGGCGTCCAATATGCCCTCCTCCAGGTCAAACTCCCAGCTGCGGTTCTGCTGCGCCATCAAGCGGCGTTGCAGGCGGTTGGCGAGGCGACTTACGGCGCTTTTTAACGGATCGAGTTGTTGGTCGAGATAGGCGCGTAAGCGCTCCAGCTCTATAGGGTCGGCCAGTTCTTCGGCGGTAATTTCTTCGTCGAATTCTGTAGTGTAGACCTGATAGTCCGGATCAGCTTCGGAATGCGGTGCTTGAGGTGGTTGTTCGTCGGGGGAGTCGCCATCCTCTAGTTCAGCCTCGTCGAGCATGTCCATATCATCGGATTCGTCCAGCGAGGCTTTAGCCTCCTGCTGTTCCATCTCGTCTTGATCTTGATCTTCCTGGCTGTCTTCCTGATCCTGGTTTTGATCTTCCTGATCTCCACCGTCATCGGATTCCTCGTCGTCTTCCTGATCCTCAGACGCTTCCTGATCTTCGTCAGGGTCCTCGCTGTCAGGATCATCACCAAGCTGATCGCCGTACCCGAGGTCGTCGATTACTTGCCGTGCAAGACGCGAAAACGCGGCCTGATCTTCAAGAACGGCATCTATATCACCGAGTGTATCGCCAGCCTGTCCTTCCAGAAAACCGCGCCAGAGTTCCAGCACATTATCCGCCCCTTTGGGTAAATCGCGACCGGTCGCCAACTGGCGCACCATATATCCGGCGGCAACAGCCAGCGGGGCCGATGCGGATTCGGAAATCTGAGCGTAACCAGCCTTGGCAGCCTCATCACCAATCTTGGCGTCGATGTTCTTAGCGGTGCCGGGCATGGCGCGTGCACCGAGTGCCTCGCAGCGTGCGGTTTCCATCGTTTCATAAAGGGCTTGCGCAACATCGCCTGCGGGGCGGTACTTGCTGTGCGTCGCCTCGTTATGGAACCGCAGTTGCATGGCGTAGGCGTCCGCCGTTCCACGTGCCAGCAGCACCTCTTGCGAGGTCATTCGGCGTGTAACCTGCGGCAAGCGTGCGGTATCGCCAACCAAACCGGAAGGATCGACGGAAAATGTCACACTCAATTCAGGCTCGTTCGCGAGGGCCTTTGTCGCTTCTGCCAGAGCCTTTTTGAATGGCTCGGCTGGATTGTCGTTTGGCTTAGCCAAGGCTCATCGATACTGCGCTTTCGGGCAGCTCCTCGTCAAAGCAACGCTGATAGATTTCAGCCACAATCTGGCGTTCCATCTCGTCACATTTGTTCAGGAATGTCAGGCGGAAGGCGAAACCTACGTCGCGGAATATCTCGGCGTTTTGGGCCCATGTGATAACGGTACGCGGGGACATAACGGTGGATAGATCGCCGTTCATAAACGCGGTACGGGTCAGGTCGGCGACGGTCACCATCTGGCCAATAGTCTTGCGGCCTTCTTCGGAATTGTAATGCGGCGCCTTGCCCAGAACGATCGCGCTTTCGGCGTCGTGGGACAGGTAGTTCAATGTGGAGACAATCGACCACCGGTCCATCTGGGCTTGGTTGATTTGCTGCACACCGTGGTAAAGACCGGTTGTGTCGCCAAGGCCGACAGTGTTGGCGGTCGCGAACAGACGGAAGGATTGGTGCGGCGTGATGATTTCGTTCTGATCGAGAAGGGTCAGTTTGCCCCCCTCTTCCAGTACGCGTTGGATCACAAACATTACGTCTGGGCGGCCTGCATCATATTCGTCGAACACAAGCGCGCAAGGATTGCGCAGCGCCCACGGCAGGATACCTTCCTGAAACTCGGTGATCTGTTTGCCGTCTTTCAGCTTGATGGCGTCTTTACCGATCAGGTCGATCCGGCTGATGTGGCTGTCAAGATTCACACGAACCGTTGGCCAGTTCAGGCGTGCAGCGACTTGTTCGATGTGGGTTGATTTACCTGTGCCGTGGTAGCCTTGAATCATCACACGGCGATTGAACTGGAAACCTGCGAGAATGGCGAGCGTCGTATCCGGGTCAAATTTATACGTCGGATCAATATCGGGGACACGATCTGTGCGTTCCTCAAAACCTTTGATCGACATATCGGAATCGAACCCGAACAGGTCGCGGACGCTTAGGGGCTCGGTTGGTTTCATATTGCTTGTCATCGGTTCTATCCATCGTGCAGAATTCGGCGCGCGGGCCATAATTTTATCAAGGGTATATGTGTAACATTCACGGCCGGCTTGCAAGGGGCTGGAAAGCCGATGGTCGTTACTTTATTTCTCGATGAAACTCCGCGAACCTTTAATTTGCTCCCACGCCCATACGACTTCAGCCAAGCGTTCCTCGTCGTCGCGCCGCCCGCCGTTAAGATCAGGGTGCATAGCTTTGACAAGGGATTTATAGACTTTGCGGATTTCTGCCTTGGTCATTGTGTCCTTGGCGTCCATGATTTCCAGCGCTTTTCGCTCGGTTGGGGGCAGCTTGCGTGCGCGTGTTCGTGGATCGGCGGCTGGGTTCAATGTACCGTTTTCACCAAGTACTTCGTACGGGTCATCAAAACCGAAACGTTTGAAGGCTTGGGATTCGACGTTTGCGCGACCGCTGTTGATCGCATCGCGGAAAGGTTTGGTGTCGCGACCCCAGACTTTATCGGATTCAACCTGTTCTTCGAATTCGGACTCAGAATGATTTTCGAAGAAATTCCATTTCTTATTGTATTCGCGAATATGCTCCTGACAGAACCACACGAACTCCTCGACGTTGTCGGGGCTTTTGGGGGCGCGGAATTTACCGGTTTTTTTGCAAGCGGCATTTTCACATTCGCGGGACGAAGACTCAATAGCACCGGACTTGCCACGCAAACGCGAGCGGCGTTTTTTGTCCGCTGAAACCGAGATATCAAAATTTAGTGGTGACGGCCGTTTCATGGCAGGCGGTCCTTTCAGCTTTCCGACTCAGGCTCAACACAATACTGTTTGAAACAGAATGGCCAAGGCCTAAAGCAAACGGAGCGAGATATTTTGACATATAGTGAACGGATCACCCAGAAACTGACCGAAGCGTTCAGCCCTGTTGAATTGCAGGTTATTGACGAAAGCGAGCAACATCGCGGGCATGGTGGATATATCGAGGGTGGCGAGACACATTTCAAGGTAGTGATGAAATCCACCGATATGAACGGACTTTCGCGCGTGGCACGGCAACGGGCCGTGTACAATGTATTGAAGTTGGAACTGGATGAACGTGTTCATGCCCTTGCGTTGCAGATTGACGGTGTAGCTTGAGCCGCGAGTTTATCTACGACCCGTCCGATGCGCCGATAGAAATCCTGCATGAAGACGAGGCTTTGCTGATTGTTAACAAGCCCTCTGGCCTATTATCGGTGCCCGGGCGTCTGGATGAGCATAAGGACAGTCTGGAGACTCGGCTGCGCGATATCTATCCCGATACGTTGCTGGTGCATCGCTTGGATGTGCCCACCTCCGGCGTGATGGTTTTTGCGCGCACCAAATCGGCACAGCGGCATATCGGAATGCAGTTCGAAAAACGCCAGACACGCAAGACCTATGTTGCGCGGGTCTGGGGGCGTGTTGCCGACAATAGCGGACATATAGATCTGCCGCTGATTGTGGATTGGCCCGTTAAGCCACGTCAAAAAGTTTGCCACGAAACAGGAAAACCATCGCAGACCGATTGGGTTGTGTTGGAACGGGAAGCCAGTGCAACGCGCGTACGCCTGCACCCGACCACAGGGCGCACCCATCAGTTGCGGGTGCATATGCAAGCAATCGGGCACCCGATCCTAGGTGATCGGTTTTATGCTGACGACGAGGCATTGGTGGCGGCTGACCGGTTACAGCTTCATGCAGAAGTATTAGTGTTGCGCCACCCAACTGGCGGCGCCGAGATGGTTTTTCGTTCCGACGTGCCGTTTTAGCGCATAAATTGCGGTTTGAAGCGGAACTTGATTTTTTGCTCGGGTGCGATGTGGCGGTTCAGCCGTTTGTTGGCATATCCAAACAGCGCGATGATTATCAGTGTGAAGCTGACGAAATATCCGGCGATGATTGGGTATGAGACAAACGGGTTGAAGGTTTTATCGGCAAAGTAACTAGCATAGTAAAGCGCATCACCGGATTGCCGCCACGCTGGAAAGCCCGAGAAGAACACGAGCGTCGTGGCGTGGAACATAAAGATCGCTTCGTTGGTATAGCTTGGCCAAGCAAGGCGAAGCATCGCTGGCCATATGATACGGCGGAACTTGCGAAAACCTGACATCCCGAAGGCGTCAGCCGCCTCGATATCACCTTTGGGAACTGCGCGAAGGGCACCATAGAAAATCTCGCCGGCATAGGCGGAAGTGTTAAGGAACAGCACGATCACCGCGCCGAGCCATGCCTTTGTTAACCAACGCGTCTCGGCCGTGATGGTTGCAAAACCAAGGTTGATATCCACGCCAACTTTGGGGATCAATACGAATATCTCGTAAGCGAGGAAGAACTGAATGAATAGTGGGGAACCCCGAAATACGAATATGAAAGATTTTGCCGGAATCGCTGCCCAAGGGTTTTGACTAGCTTTTCCGACGGCCACTAATGTTGCGACACCAAACCCCAGCAGCATCGCGAAGATGGCAAAATATACATTCCAGATCATACCCGACCCGATCAAGACAAACTGCTCACATAGGGTGATGTCCGTCTTGGGCAGCAGACGCTCGCCAATTCCGATGGAGCGCAAGCCATAGTCGATTAAGGTGTCATAGCAGCTCATGAGCCTGCCCCTACTGTGGCTTGTCCGTGAGATAGTCGTTTGGTGACACGGTTAAACACCTTCTCGCTTGCCCACGTCATGAACAAATAGAAAACTAGTAGGAAGACGAAGTAGTACAATCGCCAGTCCGGGTGCGGATATGCAAAGCGGGTGGTTTTGGAACCACCAAGTTCACGCGCCCAATATACGATGTCTTCGACGCCCAGAAGGAATAACAACGGGGTAGCTTTTATGAGGATCATCCATAGGTTGGATAGCCCGGGAAGTGCATAGACCCACATTTGCTTAACTTGTACGCGCCAGAACACCTGGCGGTCAGTCATACCGAATGCTTCGGCGGTTTCGAGTTGCGCGCGGGGGACAGCGCCCATTGCACCATAAAGGGTGTTTGCGGCAAATGCGCCAAAAACCAACGCGAAGGCGATTAACGCCAACATAAACCCATATGATTCATGTATCCATTGCGGCGATGACCCAAGTGGCATCTTGGCTGCAGTACACACGACGAAGTCGTGTCCTTGGCGGATCGGCTCACGAACGTCTGGGCATTTTACGCGGTGCCGCAGATATTCGATGCCCTGATCCATTGCGATGGGAACGAAGAGAAAGAAGATAATATCCGGGACGCCACGCACGATATTGGTATAGGCAAGACCGAACCACCTGAACGGTGGGATTTTTGACTTGCGCGCCATCGCGCCGCCGAAACCCAGAACCATTACCACCGGTGCTGTCAGCGCCAGCAATAACAGAACGGTTCCGAAACTGGCATAAAAGGCCTGATGCTTGCCTGTAGTCAGGTAACACATCCACCAGTTAATACCGTCAAGGCTTGAAGGATCAGCGCACATTTCCATGAAGGATGCCTAGATTTCGAGGGGCGACATATACCGCCCCTCGACGTTAAACTTAGTAGTTGGCGTCGATGTCGAGCCAGCGTTTCACCATTTCGTTCAAAGTGCCGTCAGCTTTCATCACATCAATGGCCACGTTCAGGGCAGTTTTCAGATCGCCGTCGCTTTCACGAACACCGATACCTACGCCACCACCAATCGACACGTTGTCGCCAACGAATACCAGTTCACCATTGCTGTCTGCAACGATGTCGGCAAGGAATGCGCGGTCAGCCAAGACGGAGTCCACTTCACCGGAACGAACTGCCGCAACAGTTTCGTCAGGTGACGCAAATTCAACGACTGTCGCACCAGAGCTGGCCACGTGGCTGGCCTGAATAGTTGCAGATTGAGCTGCAACTACGTCACCGGCACTATCGGCACCAGCCAATGCAACGTATGCGCTTGGATCAGATGGAATGTATTCTTGGGTAAAGTCGATGACTTCGTCGCGCTCATCCGTGATCGACATGCCAGCGATGATTGTGTCGTAGTTGCCCGAAACGAGGTTAGGGATAATTGAATCCCAGTCGTTCACAACCCAAACGCAATCAAGTCCGGCAATTTCGCACAGACGGTCGCCAAGCTCGCGTTCCAGGCCGTCTACTTCACCATCGTCATTGATAAAGTTGTATGGAGGGTATGCGCCCTCGGTTCCCATACGAACTGTGTCGGCGGCAACCGAGCCAGCTACGAATGCAGCGATTGTCGCTGCTAGTATTATTTTTTTCATCGTTTTCTCCCTGATGAAGTTAGTTTATTAATGTTGGGCCGTAGTAGCCGAAAGAAACTGCTTAAGCCGTTCTGACTTCGTATTCCCGAAAACCTCCTCGGGCGTGCCTTCTTCTTCGATCAGGCCTTGATGTAAGAAGATGACATGATCAGCTACGTCGCGGGCAAGCTTCATATCATGGGTGACGATAATCATTGTCCTGCCTTCATTAGCAAGCGATTTGATTACTTTTACGACTTCTGCCTCTAATTCAGGGTCAAGCGCGCTGGTTGGTTCGTCAAAAAGCATCGCCACCGGTTCCATCGCCAATGCGCGCGCAATGGCCGCGCGTTGCTGCTGACCACCAGATAACTGGGCTGGATATGCATCACATTTATCACCGATGCCGACTTTGGCCAGTAATTCGCGACCGACTGCTTCAGCTTGCGTCTTGTCCTTACCAAGAACCGATATCGGAGCCTCGGTAACGTTATCCAGAACGCTTAAGTGTGACCAAAGGTTAAACTGCTGGAAAACCATCGACAGCTTTGAGCGCAGTTTAATGACTTGTTTTGCATCCGCCGGTTTGCGCCCGTCGTCGGTTCCTTTCCAAGCGATTAGGTCACCGTCGAACCGAATGTCTCCCTGCTGGCAAAGCTCCAATAGATTCGCACAACGTAACAAAGTACTCTTGCCGGAACCCGAAGATCCGATCAAAACGACGACCTCACCAGCGTTGGCATGTAGGTCAATTCCCTTCAAAACATCCAGTGACCCGAAGCTTTTGTGAATGTTCTTTAGCGAAATGATAGGCGTTTCTGTCATTTGTTCTTTCGAGAATCTCTTTAACCCGTTGATGCGGTGACGCTATTTAGTTGGTGGTGGAATTAGCGATACAAAATGTGTGCTGACTGCCCTGAAGTCAACATATTTGTCACATAATTCGACCAATTTTCATTGGGATATAGTGTTAATTGACTCCTAATACCTCTTCACTATTGTCGAAATCTTGTAACCCGTAATTCATCCCCAGTTCAGTTCAGTATCAGTGCAAGCCGACCGTATGTTGGCCCCACAATTCTGGTTTTAACATGGCACGATCACTCGTGACCTTGATGGCAATCTGCGCTCTCGGGTTAATATGGACAACAGCTGCTTTTGCCTCGCAAGGAAGCTGCAATACGCAGCTTACACACATTGCGAATAGCCGTGCAGTATCGGCGGAAACTCTGGATCAAAGTCTCTTTAATGTAGCTGTTCTTCACTATGTAAATATTGAACGCTGCAACCGTGGACTGGCTCCTCTTCGATCGGACAACAATCTTATCCGCGCAACCAGCCAACACAGCCGACATATGGCTTCAAATGCTTATGTTAGTCATAAATCTCAACAGTCTGGATATCGCAACCTTCAAGATCGCCTATCCAAAGCACGCGTGAATTACAGAGTTGCCGGCGAGAATGTTATAAAAAGTTTTGTATTTGCCTTCAATCGGCAGGCCGTCGGTGGAGATCGCGCAAATTGCAGATTTAGCTATGCAAGCAACGGGAATCCGGTTCCGCGCCATACATATGATTCACTAGCTAAAGATTTGGTGGCTTTGTGGATGGCTTCGACGACACACCGCAAAAACATTCTGCATCGTGATTACCGACGGGCGGGCGCAACTTTTGGTGTCAACGCCGACCCAAATTATTGTGGCACCGTTTACGCCGCGCAGAATTTCGCGAATTAACTTGCCCATAACAAAACGGCGCCATATCAGTGACGCCGTTTTTTTTCCACACAGACTATTCTGCTAAATCATAGCCATTATCTAATAACCACTGCTGAAAGTCTGAAAAGTCGGGGCGATTATTCATTTCCCAAAACAGATAGACTTGCTCAGAAATCGACAAATGATCGAAACCTTTGGTGCCACTATTGCCATTGTTTCCGCTATTGCCGCTATTTGTACCGCCGCTATTGTCGCCGCCGTTGTTGTTTTCAGCATTATTATTCGAATTAGAATTGCCGGGAGCATCATCGTCTCCATTGCCCCAGCCGTTGTTTCCGTTGCCATCCGAAACGGGCGGTTCAACTGGTGGTTCAACTGGCGGTTCAACAGGTGGCTCAACTGGTGGTACAATCGGCGGTTCAACAGGTGGTACAACCGGCGGTACAACCGGCGGTTCAACAGGTGGTACAACCGGCGGTTCAACAGGTGGTACAACTTGATTTACGATTGTGATCCCCAAAACCTCGGGCTCAGGAATACACGCCTGATCATCGATTATCGGGAAACCCTCTTTGGTGAAAATAACTGGTGCAGGCTCTGCGCTGCAATATGCCACAAATATGCCGTTCACATACTCTCCGCCAGCAACTTGGGGTTCTTCGCTTACAACCGCAGCACATGCGCCCAAAATAGTTAGGCTACACGCCGCAAAAAACGGGTGCCTCATGGTAGATACTCCTAATACTAAATACTATAAAATACACTTACTTGCAGTACCCACCGTACCGACGAATCGGACCATCACATATATTCTAAATAATGTCCATTTTTGAACACAGAAAAAACACAATTTCACATCAGCCGCCGCGAACATTGGAACTTGTCACGATTGTTCAAATACAGGAAAGTGCTGGCAGCAAGAGTAAAAGGACTTTGACTTGATAGATCCAGCCAACCTAACCGCCAATTTGATACGTTGCCCTTCAGTAACACCGAACGAGGGCGGTGCCCTGCAACTGCTGGACGCGCTTTTATCAGATGCAGGCTTTGTTACCACACGCGTTGATCGCGGAAACACCTCCAATCTATTTGCACGCTGGGGTGGACAGACGAACGGGCGGACATTTGGATTTAACGGCCACACGGATGTGGTCCCTGTCGGAGATGCCGATGCATGGACCGTTGATCCCTTTGGAGCAGTGGAAAAAGACGGGTTTATGTATGGGCGCGGGTCGACAGACATGAAATCCGGCGTTGCAGCTTTTGCGGCCGCCGCTGTTGATTTCGTTGTTGCAACGCCGCCGAACGGATCGATTGTGTTGACTATCACCGGAGACGAAGAAGGCGACGCGACCGATGGGACCGTTGCGTTGCTGGACTGGATGAAAACCAACGGTGAAAACATCGATCACTGCCTAGTCGGAGAACCGACCTGCCCTGACACCATGGGCGAAATGATGAAAATCGGTCGGCGTGGTTCGATGACCGCGTATTTTACTGTGACGGGTGTGCAGGGGCATTCTGCTTATCCGCACCGTGCCAACAACCCGCTGCCTGCAATGGCGCGGCTGGTGGATCGCTTGGCCAGTCATGAACTGGACGGAGGAACTGAACATTTCGATGCCTCGACGCTGGCGGTTACCACGATTGACACCGGAAACACGGCTAACAACGTTATTCCAGCGAATTGCAGGGCGACGGTGAATATCCGATTCAACGACGACCACACATCGGTAGATCTAACCGCGTGGTTGCGCGGCGTTGCCGACGAGATTGCGGCTGTGGACGATGTGGATATTGAAATGCGCGTGCAGGTTTCCGGCGAAAGTTTCAGTACCGCCCCCGGGGAGTTGTCTACGTTAATCGCGACAGCCGTGAAGGCAGAAACTGGCATTACGCCAGAAATGTCCACATCGGGCGGCACATCGGATGCACGATTTGTTAAGGATCATTGTCCGGTGGTGGAATTCGGATTGGTTGGCAAAACTATGCATCAGATTGATGAACGGGTGGAGGTTGCACAAATTCATCAGTTGAAGGCGATTTACACACGTATATTGCAAAACTATTTCGCCTGAATAAGCGCTAGTTCCATTTACGGATCAGGCCGGTCACACCTTCAAATGCGTTTGCGCTCAAAGGTTTTGCAAGCAAACGGTCGGGATTTGTTGGGGGCGGAAACTGTAAGTTTTTCGCGACTTCTCGGCAAAATCCGTAGCGACGGTAATAGGGCTCGTCTCCGATCAAGATTACTCTGGACCAACCAATATTCACCGCGCGTTCTAATGCTTCAGAAACCAACAAATTTCCAAGCCCTTCACCTTGGCGTGTGGGGTGGACGGCGACCGGGCCGAGCAATAGAGCTGGATGCCCCGCTTGACCGATCCGCACTGGCCAAAATCGTATTGCCCCGGCGAGAATGTCATATTTATCCCGCGCAACAAGTGATAGGTCGGCTATCCGATCGACGCCGTCACGCAAACGATACGAACTTAATGCCGAACGGCCAGGGGCGAACGCTAAATCGTAGAGGTATTCCACCTCGTCCAGATCATCGGGGATTTCAGGGGTTATGAGAAACATTGGAAGCTACCGGCACATAGAATAGGAAAAACGTCGCCCGAATCGGGAGGGCAAACTTAGCTTCGTCGGATTATCTGTATATACATTCTGGCGTTTCCCTAAATGTCTCTCGACACTTGCCTACCACGCCCATAACTATTCGGCAAATGCACAAAAGGACTTTGCGAATGTTTTATCGCCCGAATATCGACGACCATGGCCTACCGCACAACCCGTTTAAAGCGATCGTCTCTCCGCGCCCGATCGGATGGATTTCATCTGTGGATGCACAGGGCCGCGCCAACCTCGCACCATACAGCTTTTTCAACGCTGTAACGGACAACCCGCCGATGGTGATGTTTGCCAGTACGGGGACTAAACCAGATCAGCCTTACGCCAAGGATTCTGTTGCCAATATCCGTGAAACCGGTGAATTTGTGGTAAGCATTGTGTCGCTTTCTTTGAAGGACGTTATGAACCGTTCATCACAAGCATTGGCAGCGGGCGCAGATGAATTTGATCATGCCAACATTGCCAAGGCGGACAGCAATGTGGTTAAGGCACCGCGAGTAGCGGCCTCGCCCGCGTCCCTCGAATGCAAATTGTTCAAAATAGTCGATCTGCCCGGCGAGAACAATGTGATGGTTTTGGGGGAAGTCGTTGGCGTGCATCTGGATGATGCAGTCATTGTGAACGGAATTTTCGATGTTACCCGCTATACCCCGTTGGCACGACTAGGATATAAAGATTACACTTCGGTTACAGATATATTTTCGTTAGATCGACCTAAGGGATGACCATGGATACAATGATCGGGATAATCGGTGGCAGTGGTGTTTACGACGTTGACGGGCTTGAAGACGCGAAATGGGTGACGGTTGAAACCCCGTGGGGCGAACCTTCGGATCAGATATTCACCGGAACGCTTGACGGTGTGAAAATGGCGTTTTTGCCAAGACACGGGCGCGGACATGTGCAGACGCCGTCTTCGATCAACTATCGCGCCAACATTGATGCCTTAAAACGTATCGGTGTAACGGATGTGATCTCGGTTTCAGCCTGTGGCTCGTTCCGTGAAGAAATGGCCCCCGGCGATTTCGTAATCGTGGACCAGTTCATTGATCGCACCTTTGCGCGGGAAAAGTCGTTCTTCGGGCCGGGATGTGTCGGCCATGTTTCAGTAGCACATCCCACCTGCCCGCGCGTGTCCGCTGCTTGCTTTGACGCGGCTAAGGCCGAAGGTATCAACGTTCATATGGGCGGCACCTATCTGGCGATGGAAGGGCCGCAATTCTCGACACTCGCGGAAAGCAAGATGTACCGCGAAGTTTGGGACTGTGATGTAATCGGCATGACCAATATGCCAGAAGCCAAACTGGCGCGCGAGGCAGAACTAGACTACGCGTCAGTGGCTATGATTACCGACTATGACAGTTGGCACCCAGACCACGGGGAAGTTGTAATTGCCGAAATCATCAAGACTTTGTTGGGTAATGCAGACAAAGCGCGCGGCATGGTCAAACGCCTGCCCGCCCTGCTTGGGTCAACGCGGGTTGTCTGCGAACACGGTTGCGACCGCGCGCTGGAATTTGCCATTCTAACAGCAGCCGAAGCGCGCGACCCTTCGATGGTGGCTAAATTGGACGCTGTTGCTGGCCGCATGCTTTAACGCTATCTTTCACCTGCCATTCCCCGTGACACCGCGCTACAAAGCGTTGATCAAAAGAGGCTAAATATGACGACGACCGGCGTTATCCTTGGTAAGTTCATGCCCCCACATGAAGGACACGTGGCGTTGGTGCGAACTGCATCATATCTTGTGGATCGGCTGACGATCATCTTGTCCGCGTCGGACAACGATCCTATCAGCCCATCTATCCGCAAAAGCTGGATGGAGAGCCTGTTTCCCAAAGCCGTGGTGATCGTCGCCAACAACGGCGCTGAGCCACTAGCGTCTGATAGTCCCGAATGGGGCCCAATTATCCGCGGTTTCCATCCGGAAGCTATCGACCGGGTGATTGGTTCGGAGGGATATATTGTTGATCTCGCCCGCACCTTGCACGCGCAGCACTTCATCCTCGACCCGATGTGGATGGCGTTCCCGGCGAACTCGGTCGAGGTGCGCGAAGACCCGTTTGGCCATTGGAAATCTATTCCAGGTTATGTGCGCCCGTATTTCCAGAAACGCCTGACTTTGGTTGGACCGGAAAGTACCGGTAAATCCTATATGGCAGACGTACTTGCGGCAAAATTCGGTGGACCATATGTTCCGGAATACGGACGCCCGTATGAAAAATACCGCACCTCTGGTGATTACCACGCAGAGGAATTGCACTATATTGTCGACGGGCACGTTGCGCACCGTAAAACCTTGTCGTTGAAAGCGGGTCCAATCCTGTTCGAGGATACCGACCCGCTGTTGACCGCTGTCTGGGCGGAAATGTTGCTCGGGCATTCGCTACCTGAACTTGAGGCCCGGATTGAACTGCCTGACCATTACTTGTTGCTGGACGCGAACGCGCCTTGGGAACAAGACCCCCTGCGCTATTACGGCAAGCAAGAGCTGCGGCAAAAGTTTTTCACCAAAATCAAAGCCAAGCTCGATACTTTTAATGCCCACTACACACTGATTTCAGGTGACTGGGTAGAACGCGAAAGGCAGGCTGTTGCTGCCGTTGAAAAATTACTAAAATCACCCAAAATGCACGGAGGGGCAGATGCCCAAAAATAAAACTGTCAAAGATTACATCCGCACCATTCCAGACTTTCCGCACGAAGGGATTATGTTTCGCGATGTGACAACATTATTCGGCGACCCGCGAGGTTTTCGAATGGCTATCGATCAACTTCTGCACCCCTATGCGGGGGAGCGTATCGATAAAGTTGTCGGGCTTGAAGCGCGCGGGTTTATCCTTGGCGGAGCAATTGCGCACCAGCTTTCTTTGGGTTTTGTACCTATCCGCAAGAAGGGCAAACTGCCCGGTAAAACGATAGAGCAGGAATATTCGCTAGAATATGGTCAGGCTGTGATGGAAGTACACGAAGATGCCATTCAGCCCGGCGAAAAGATTCTGATGGTCGATGACCTGCTGGCAACCGGCGGCACGGCCGAAGCTGGAATCAAACTGATCGAGCGTATGGGAGGCGTTGTCCTAAGTTGCGCGTTTATCATTGATTTGCCTGAACTGGGCGGTCGTGAAAAGCTGGAGGAAATGGGGATGGATGTTCACATCCTTTGCGATTTTGACGGAACGTAGGATGCGCTAACTCCTTGTTAACCATTCTATGACAAAACATTGGCACCCCACAAGAATTGGGTGCTGCTTGCATCAGTTTCGGCTGGTAGAAACGCTCCGCTGGTCCCCTCCGGTGGAGCGTTTTAGATTACAGCGCCGGGGTTCATGATGCCGTTTGGATCCAATGCATGTTTAATGGCGCGCATTGCGGAAAGTTTCGCAGGATCACTATATTTCAACAGCTCTGCCTTTTTCACACGTCCGATCCCGTGTTCTGCACTGAAAGATCCGCCAAATTCAGCTACGAGATCATAGACGCTGCTCGCCAATGACGCTCGAATGTCATCGAATTGCGAACGCTTTACACCCTTTGGTGGAAAAATGTTGTAGTGCAAATTTCCGTCACCTAAATGGCCAAAGCAATTTATTCGGAATGTCGGATTGATA
This sequence comes from Rhodobacterales bacterium 52_120_T64, assembly GCA_002162875.1. Classification (GTDB taxonomy): domain Bacteria; phylum Pseudomonadota; class Alphaproteobacteria; order Rhodobacterales; family Rhodobacteraceae; genus NORP23. The sequence goes on from MABA01000021.1 coordinate 173,059, forward strand.
GTTTTAACCATTTTTGAAGCACGTTCTATGAATTCTGGAATCCGACTAACGGGCACCGATATATCATGCGACGCGATCGCGCCGACCCTGCGATTAGATTCTGGAATGCTTTCGCGGATATTCCAAAACGCTCGTCGTTGTGTTTCGTTCTGTGCCAACACAGCGTCAGTGATCAGTCCAGCTTCGAATGCATCCCCCAATGCCTGTTCCAGATTTTCTTTCAGGCCCGAATTACCACCAGCGCCACATTCAAGAAGGATCATCCATTGAGGTGTCGAGGATAGTGGTTCGACAAATTCAAGTCCTGTTTCGTTTAGAAACTCCAGACCTTGGCGGCTGACCAATTCGAAGGCAGAGATCACCTCGCCAAACTTTGTCGATAGTCGGTTTAGTATCTCTACACCAGCTTGTGGGTTCGGGATCGCCAGAAACGCAGTTTCAACTTCGACGGGTTTGGACATAAGTCGAAGCGTCGTTGCCGTGATGATACCTAACGTGCCCTCGGCACCGATCAAAAGGTTCCGAATGTCATATCCAGTGTTGTCCTTGCGCAACCGTTTTAGCCCGCCAACAATGCTTCCATCGGGCATCACTGCCTCGATTCCAAGGCAAAGTTCACGAGTATTTCCGTAGCGAAACACATTCACGCCGCCCGCGTTGGTCGCAAGGTTGCCACCGATTTGGCACGACCCTTCAGACGCTAGTGACAGCGGAAACAGGCGATCTACATCGTCTGCTGCCGACTGAATATCAGCCAATATCACACCAGCTTCAGCGATTAGAACATTGTCGGAAGGATCGACTTCGCGGATGGAATTCAGCCGCTCCAACGATAGGATAACAGGCTTGGGGCCTGCTATCGAAGTTTGACCGCCGACCAGTCCTGTACCACCGCCATAGGGAATAACACCGATTTTATCCGTATTGCATAAGCGCACAATTTCCGAAACTTCGCCCACCGAACGCGGGCGCACGACCGCTGCCCCTTGCCCGTCATACCGCCCGCGCGGCTCTGCCAAATAGTGCACTGTGGGTTCGACGGAGTCGGTGATACGCGCCAGTTTCGACAGAAATTCGGGGGTTGGTTCGTTTAGGGGCATTTATCCCTCCGACAGGGTTTCGGAAATGTTAATCCGTACGGCCACGGCGGTCGCGCCGCAGATTGGCATATAAAACATGGTTTCGCCAACGGCCAGCGATCTTCAGATAGCTTTGCGCAACGCCTTCGTACTTGAATCCGGACTTTTCCAGCAACGCGCGCGAAGGAGCATTTTCTGGAAGGCATCCGGCCTGAATACGACTGATGTCCAATACCGTGAATGCATGCTGCACCGACGCGTTCAGTGCTTCGGCCATATAACCTTGCCGTGTAAAGTTCTCACCCATCCAATAGCCAACGGTGCAAGACTTGGACACGCCAGCCTGGATGTTATCGAGAGTTATTCCGCCTACCAGATGGCCATCGTCACGATGAAAAATCAACATGTTTAGGGCACGGCGCTCCTTGGCCAATCGTTTGGCCCACCCCACTCGGTTTTGGAATGCGCGGCGCGTAAGATAAGCGCCGTCGCGCACGGGTTCCCACGGTTCCAGAAAGTTGGCAGAATCTCGACGAAGATTAACCCACTCGGTGCAATCGGCTGTAGCGGGCAAGCGTAAGATTAACCGTTCGGTCTGAAGTATCTGGATATCACGCCGAAAGAACACAGTTAGCTCACCAGTTTATCGGTAAGCGTTGCCAACGCCGGTGCACCATCTACCGGTCCATACAGTACCATCGCTGGTTTTCCTGTCATACACAACTTTTGCGCAAAGTCGCGAACTTTAGGGGTAGTAACCGCCTCGATTTTGTCGATGGTTTCCTCAAGATCAGGCACGCGATCCCAGACCGAAACCATGCGCGCAATGCGTTCACAGCGGGCGGACGGGCTTTCCAAGCCCATCAACATCCCCGCCTTCATTTGTTGTCGGGCACGTTCAACTTCCACATCGCTCATGTCTTCTGTTGCACGTCGCAACTCAGCGATGGTCAAGTCTGCTAGCTCGGCGACCTTATCACCGCTGGTGCCTGCGTATACTGTGAACATTCCAGTGTCTTCGTGCGCACTTGCCGATGCGAAGATTGAATAGCATAGGCCACGTTTTTCACGGGCCTCTTGAAACAGCCGCGAGGACATACCACCACCAAAAGCTGTGGAAAAAATTTGGCCGGTGTAGACATCTACGTCGCGGAAACCCGGAGCCTCAATCGCGAAAGTGAAATGTGCCTGTTCCAGGTCTTTGATTTCGCGCTTTTCACCGCCAGTGAACTTCGCCTTAGGAGCGGTGGCCGCGGTCCGACGAGGTAGATGGCTGAACAGCTTTTCCGCTTCGCGCACGATCGCATCATGGTCGACAGCTCCTGCCGCCGCCAAAATCATTTGCTCTGGCCCATAATACTCTTGTACGAACCCCGCTAGATTTTCGCGGCTGAACGCTTTTACACGCTCGGCTGGACCAAGGATCGGTCGCCCCATCGGCTGATCTGGAAAGGCGGTTTCTTGCAGCCAGTCGAAAATGATGTCGTCAGGCGTATCGAAGGATTGGCCGATCTCGGACAAGATCACACCGCGTTCAACTTCCAACTCGCGCGGATCAAACGCTGGTTCCAATAGGATATCGGATATCACGTCGAGGGCTAATGGCACATGTTCTTGCAACACACGCGCATAATACGCGGTAGTTTCGCGGCTGGTGTAAGCGTTGATAAATCCGCCGACATTTTCGATAGCTTCAGCGATGTCCAGTGACGTGCGCCGCTTCGTGCCCTTGAAAGCCATGTGTTCAAGGAAGTGCGCGATGCCGTTTTGGTCCAGACGTTCGTGACGCGCACCGGCGTCTACCCAGATACCAATCGTGGCCGATTTCAAGCCCGGCATATTTTCGGTGACGATACGGAACCCGTTCGACAAGGTGTGCATTTGAACGCTCACTGATTGATCCCTTTGCGGATGATTTCCTGAATCGCGGACAGGTCGTTGGCGACGCGGGTCACGCGTTCCGGACGGTCATACAGATCCGCCATGTGCGGCGGCAGGTTCGGACGAATGCCGCAGGCATCCTCGACCGCGTCCGGGAATTTCGCGGCATGTGCTGTGGCCAATGTAATCATCGGGGTGGCCTTATCTCCGCGAACGTCGGCAGCGGACTTGATCGCAACGGCCGTATGTGGACAAACGATTTCACCGTATTTGTCTCGTGCGAGTCGGATGGTCGCCGAAGTTTCCTGTTCGGAGCAATTGGCGCTATCGAATTCGTCCCGAAGGCGGCTCAATGCACCTTGCGAAAGTGCGAATGAACCTTTTGAATTCAGATCGTCCATAAGCTGCGAAATTGCAGGCCCTTCGCGATCATAAAGATCAAACAGCAATCGCTCGAAATTAGACGAAACCTGAATGTCCATCGAAGGACTGATCGATGGGACAACGCCTGTTTTACTGTGATCGCCGCTAGTCAGCGTTCTGTGCAGGATGTCGTTTTGGTTGGTCGCAATCACCAACCTCTCAATCGGAAGACCCATGCGTTTCGCTACGTAGCCCGCAAATATATCACCAAAATTGCCTGTCGGAACGGTGAACGAAACCTTACGGTGGGGCGCGCCTAACGAAACCGCAGAAGTGAAATAGTAAACAACTTGCGCGATAACGCGCGCCCAGTTGATAGAATTTACACCGGCCAGCTTTACACCATCGCGGAATTCAAAATCGTTGAACATGTTTTTCAACTGCGCTTGGCAATCGTCGAAATCACCGCCTACCGCAAGTGCATGGATGTTGGTGGCATCAGGTGTGGTCATCTGACGTCGCTGCACTTCCGACACACGGCCATGCGGATACATGATGAATACATCAACAGCGTCAAGACCTGCAAACGCCTCTATCGCGGCAGAACCCGTGTCACCTGAAGTTGCACCAACAATCGTTACGCGCTCGCCACGGCGCTTCAGCGCCACGTCGAACATCTGGCCGATTAGTTGCATCGCTACATCTTTGAAGGCCAAAGTCGGACCGTGGTGCAATTCCAACAGAAAATCGTTCGGGCCAAGCTGAACTAGCGGGCAACGAGCGTCGTGCTTGAAGCTAGAATACGCCTTAGACAGGATTTCTCGGAACTCAACGTCAGTGAAAGTGTCACCAATGAAAGGCTTGATCACGCGAAAAGCGACCTCTTCGTAAGATAGGCCAGCGAGAGCCGAAATGTCGTCATGAGACATCTGTGGCCAGCTTTCGGGGACATAGAGGCCTCCGTCACGGGCCAGTCCAGTCAACATTGCATCTTCAAAACTTAAGGACGGCGCTTGGCCTCTTGTAGAAATATACCGCATTTATTCAATCCGACTCATGTTGCTTTCGATTTGATACGCCGAAGAGCGTACCCTGTCATCCCGATCCATATAGCGGCCAGTGAAAACCATGTCATCACGTATTCCAAGTGCCGGTTCGTTATGTTGACCGAAACCCGCTGCGGCGTGATGCCATCATTGTTAGTGCTGCGCGAAATGGCCAGCATAATCTGATCGGTTTCCAAGGCGGCTGCCATCAAATTCACATCGCGGGCAAACCAGATGTTCTTTTCAAGATTTGGATCAGGAACATATTTGTCGGTTTCTTGGGGCCAGACAAGCGAGCCAACGGCAGTAACTTCCCCACCAACCCGCACTGAGTTCTTTTCGGTTTCCAACAAAAAACCCCGGTCCACCAAAATCCGGCGACCATCATCTAGCACCATCGGCGCGATTACGCGAAATCCGGGGCTGCCATCACTAAAGGTTAGAACGTGGAGTTCGCCTTTTGCAATCATTCCAGTTGCTTCGACCTGTAGATATTTGTCTGCAACCGGATCGACGTCTAAAGGTAGTGCAACTGGCAACTCGGCGAGCCGCAGGTCGATTTCGGCTAGGACACCTGTTTTCCACGTCAGACGTTGCAACTGCCAAAAACCCAACGACATCAATATTGCAGCGCCAGTCAGGCCGAAAATAATCAGTGGTAAGCGTCGGTTCATTAAGACCTCGTTCAAACGAAAGCGCGAGCCCTGAGAAAGGACTCGCGCAAATATAGTAGAGAAGGCTGGGCACCAGTGGAACCCTTACAGGCACCGCCCCCTCAAAGGGTGTATCAGCCGCCCCAGATGTAAATAGCAGCGAATAGGAACAGCCATACAACATCAACGAAGTGCCAGTACCAAGCCGCAGCCTCGAAGCCGATGTGGCTTTCTGGTGTAAAGTGGCCTTTCTGGACACGGAACAGACAGATAGCCAAGAATATTGTACCAACGATAACGTGGAAACCGTGGAAGCCGGTCGCCATGAAGAACGTGCCGCCATAGACGTTGCCTGCAAAGGCGAATGTCGCGTGGATGTATTCATACCCTTGGAAGAATGTGAACAACATACCTAGAAGAATGGAAAGGATTAGGCCGTTTTTCAAACCTTTACGATCGTTTTCATGCGCCAGCGCGTGGTGCGCCCAAGTAGCCGCAGCACCAGAACACAACAGAATCAACGTGTTGATCAGTGGCAAGTGCCATGCGTCCAGCGTTTCGATGCCTTCCGGTGGCCAAACACCACCAGCAAAATCCGCAATAGGAAAGAGCGAGGCGCGGAAGAACGCCCAGAACCACGCAACGAAGAACATAACTTCGGAAGTGATAAACAGGATTACGCCATAACGCAGGCCGATTTTAACGACAGGCGTATGATCGCCAGTGTTACCTTCGACAACACATTCTGCCCACCATGCATACATTGTGTAAAGCACGCCGGCGAAACCAATTAGTGCCATCCACGGACCAGAGTCGTTCATCCATAGAACTGAGCCAAAGAACATAATGAACGCGCTAACCGCGCCAAGTAGTGGCCACGGGCTGGGTGCCAGAATGTGGTAATCGTGATTTTTTTCATGCGCCATGTTGGGTCCCTCTTATATTAGACGTAATCGCGGTTAGTTTACCGCAGATTGGGTTGTTTCGTCTACCGTTTGAACAAGACTTGCTTGCTCGCTGGGTAGGTCGGTTTCATAGAATGTGTAGGATAGCGTGATCGACTTGACAAATTTACCATCACGATCGTTTACGATCTCTGGATCAACATAAAACGTGACGGGCATTTGAACAGTTTCGCCGGGTTGCAGGATTTGTTCGGTAAAGCAGAAACAGTCGATTTTTGTGAAATACTCGCCCGCCGTAAAAGGGGTGACGTTGTAACTGGCCGTTCCGGCAATCACTCGGTCAGTCGGGTTATGTGCCTCGTAAAAGGCCAAACCTACTTCGCCAATACGAATTTCCATTTGACGCTGCACGGGCTTGAAGGTCCATGGCATGTCACGTTCTTTGGAGGCATCAAAACGTATCAGCATGGTTTGCTCGAGAATACCGTCACTTTGAGCCGACGATGCAACGGCAGTTGTGCCACCATACCCCGTGACCGCGCAGAACCAATTGTAAAATGGAACCGCCGCTATACCCATCGCCCCCATGAAGGCAACAATGCTCACAAGGCTTAGGACAACACGTTTATTAGCGGATTTCTTCATTCAGACACCGCATCAAGGCTGAAATTCGGCGCTTTGATATCCACATCTTGAGGCATGCTAAGCTTCACAATACTAACAGCGAAAATCAAGCCGACGAACAGTGCAAGAGCAATTCCAACCGATGCATTGCGCCCTTTGCGTCGTGTGTGCAGTTCATGTTCTTTGTGAATACCGGGCATAATTAGAACCACACAGGCCAGTTCGCAAGCCCGAGGTCGAGGGCACGCAAAGCAGCCTCGGCCAACAAGGCTACGAAGTGGGCAAAAAGGAATAGGATGGAGAACATGAAGAAGCGTCTCTCGGCGCTGTAGGTATCTGCATCGGCAACTTCGTCATTGCGCTGCCAAAGGCGGAAAGCGCCAAACAGGAACACGGCATTGAAACCAACAGCCACAACGAAATACAGTGGCCCGCCGATCTGCGTAAAGGCAGGCGCGATTGCGATTGGGGCCAACAACACTGAATACGCTAAAATGTGGCGGCGTGTTACGCGTGTTCCGCTAGTGACTGGCAGCATTGGAATACCGGCGGCTTTGTAATCTTCATTACGGAACAGGGCCAGCGCCCAGAAATGCGGCGGGGTCCAGACAAAGATCAACGCGAACATCAGAATGCTCTCGATGCTGACACCACCCGTTGCCACGGCCCAACCAATCATCGGAGGGAACGCGCCAGCGGCACCACCGATTACAATGTTATGCGGCGTGCTACGTTTCAACCACATGGAATAAACGACGGCATAGAAAAATATCGTGAAGGCCAGCAAACCTGCGGCAAACAAATTACCAAAAAGCCCGAGCATCATCACAGACATAAACGAAAGCGACACACCGATCGCCAAGGCCTCGCCCCGTGAAACGCGGCCTGAAGGGATTGGGCGGTTGGCTGTACGCTTCATGATGGCATCGATGTCGGCATCCCACCACATGTTCAAAGCACCCGAAGCCCCTGCCCCAATTGCGATGCACAGGATTGAGGCGAATGCGATGACCGGATGCACAGCAACGGGTGCTGTGAACAGGCCCACCGCTGCCGTAAAGATAACCAAACGCATGACACGCGGCTTCAGTAGGTCGACATAGTCGCCAAACCGCGCGTCATATTTTTGCGTTTCAGTCATGTGTGTTGCGTCAGTCATAATGTTGCCCATTGAGGATCGGGGCAGCGAACCGCCCCGACAAGCGTATTAGTCAGCAGATGCGACAGTGATCGAAGTCGGCAAACCTGCAAACTCTTCTATGGCGCGGTTCAGCCATGCGTCATACATATCTTGCGAAACCACTTTGACCGTGATGGGCATGTACGTGTGATCCTTGCCGCAAAGTTCGGAACACTGACCGAAGTAAACGCCTTCGGTTTCAGCGGCGAACCATGTTTCGTTCAAGCGACCCGGAACAGCGTCCAGCTTCACACCGAACGAAGGGATCGCCCACGCGTGGATAACGTCACCACCGGTGATCTGAAGGCGAACCACGGCGTTCACAGGAACAACCACAGCATTGTCAGTGGCCAACATGTATTCATCTTCAGCGTAACCGTACTCGGCCAACTCGGCTTTAACGGCTTCCGTTAGTCCGGCTTCGCCAGTACCGATCATATACGAGTCGAATTCGAACTCGCTATCGGGGTATTCATATGTCCAGTACCACTGGTTGCCCGTTACTTTGATAGTCAAGTCGGATTCAGGGATCTCTAGCTGTTTGAAAAGAATTGGCAGCGAGAAGGAACCGATAACGATCAGGATCAGGATTGGTGCAACAGTCCAGATAACCTCGATAGTCGAGTGATGTGTGAAACGTGCCGCGTCTTTATTTGCTCGCCGATTGTAAAATACGATGACCCAGATCAGCAGCGCGGTTACGAACAAACAGATAATCCCGATGATCCAGTTGACCATTCCGTCTAACCATTGAATGTCACGCGCCAGTTCAGTTGCCGCGGTTTGGAAACCTATGCCACCAGAAACTGGTTTGCCGATGGACTCGAGGCCATTAATACCGTCTTGCGCCCAAGCAGCGCCGGAAATCATGGTAGCAACTATAATAGTTGCAACTTTTGTGAAGAAATCACCAATCCGCATCGTTTGTTCCCCGTCATTTGTGCTATTAGCACTCTATAAATCCTGCCTGCGATAATTTGCAGAATCTCCGTTTATTGATCTGGATCAAAGATCATATTAGACGGTAGATAACAAGTCAGTCATTTGCGGCATTCAGCCGCTTCTAACCATTTCATTGCTCGAAGGACTAGATATGTCTTCAACTACGCCGCGCTTTCGCCCTTTCGAGACGAATCTTGACCTAGATCGTTCTCTCGCAATCCTCCGTGCCGCAACAACAGGTGCTGATGATGGCGAGCTGTTCCTCGAACGCCGTCGATCCGAAGCATTGGTTTTGGATGATGGGCGGATAAAAACTGCCAGTTATGATGCATCCGAAGGATTTGGCCTGCGCGCCATTCGTGGAGAGACAGCCGGCTATGCCCATTCGTCCGAGATTTCGGAGGGGGCATTGAAACGTGCTGCCGAAACTGCTCGTTTAGCCGTCGGGGATGGTGGGGGGACGATGGCGCCACCACCGGTGCCGACGAACCAACGTTTGTACACCGACCTCGACCCATTTGACGACGCGACATTCGCTGTGAAAATCGAGACGTTGCGCGAAATAGACGCCTTTGCGCGAGAGCTAGATTCAAAGGTCGTGCAAGTTTCGGCAAGTCTAACGGGCAGTATGCAAGAAATCGAAATACTGCGTCCCGATGGCGTGCATTTGTCTGAGTCGCGTCCCCTGACGGGGATTAGCGTCTCGGTCATAGTGGAAAAGGACGGGCGGCGCGAAAGTGGGCACTCGGCCAGTGGTGGACGCCATGGTTTGGCGATGCTGATGACGGAAGTTCACTGGAAGGCCGCCGCGAAAGAGGCTTTGCGGATCGCTTTGGTTAACCTCAACGCAGAACCCGCACCCGCGGGCGTCATGGACGTTGTCCTTGGCAATGGTTGGCCCGGAATTCTGCTGCACGAAGCGATCGGGCACGGGCTTGAGGGAGATTTCAATCGCAAAAAGACCAGCGCTTTTGCCGGATTGATGGGCAAACGCATTGCCGCCAAAGGAGTAACTGTAGTTGACGACGGGACAATTCCAGACCGTCGCGGTTCAATATCTTTCGATGACGAAGGTACCCCATCGCAGCGCAACGTGCTTATCGAAGACGGCATTCTGGTTAACTTTATGCAAGACCGTCAGAACGCCCGCCTGATGGGGGTGCCGGCAACCGGTAACGGACGCCGCCAAAGTTATGCCCATGCACCCATGCCGCGAATGACCAATACCGTCATGCTTGGTGGCGATGTTGAACCAGGTGATATCGTTTCCGAAGTAAAAGACGGTATTTACGCCGTAGGGTTCGGTGGTGGTCAGGTAGACATCACAAACGGAAAATTTGTCTTCAGCTGTACCGAAGCATATCGCGTGAAAAACGGTATCGTCGGAAATCCCGTGAAGGGAGCCACGTTGATAGGCGACGGTGCAACCGCATTGAACAAAATTCGTCTAATTGGCAACGATATGGCCTTGGACCCAGGGATCGGCACTTGCGGAAAAGCCGGACAATCGGTTCCGGTTGGAGTGGGGCAACCCACATTGCTTATCGGTGATTTAACGGTTGGCGGCAGCGCGACCTGATCTACGGTGTTTTATTCAACCCTTTCCGTCACATGCGAACAAGAAAATCCAGAATCGAGCACGCCCCTCGCAAAGAAATCGCGCTAGACGAAGCTGTTGGCTTTTGCCCGCTGCCAGGAATACTCATTCCATTCGCGAGTCTGCGTGCGGGGTGACAATTATGAGAGCGTTTCTGGATAGTCGCGTGTGAACACCATGCGACCTTCTTCAGACATATCTGGCCTGAAGCCATATCCTCCAAGGTCAAACCCTTTCAGGTCTTCCGCGTCGGTAATACGGTTTTGCATCACAAACCGCGCCATAGCGCCGCGTGCTCGCTTGGCAAAGAAGCTAACGATTTTGCTGTCACCTTCGCGATCTTCCATGAAAATCGGCGTTATAACTCGCAATTTTAACGCGGAAGGGTCGACTGCCGTAAAATACTCCACGGAAGCGCAATTCAATAGTGTGTCAGACCCCGTCAAATCGGCTTGTTCGTTCAATGCAATCGACAGACGGTCGCGCCAGTATTGATACAAACTTTTTCCGCGTCGCGTCGCCAATCGGCTGCCCATTTCAAGGCGATACGGTTGAATCTCGTCCATCGGGCGCAGCAATCCGTAAAGCCCGGACAATATCCGTAAATGATCTTGTGCGTAGGTCATCTCGGCGGAATCCAGCGATCCAGCCTCTAATCCTAAATAGGTATCGCCAGCAAAGGCTAGCGCAGCCGGTTTTGTATCTTCAGCCAGCGGGTGTTCTTCAAACGCTTTGAAGCGGTCTTGGTTAAGCTTTGCCAAGGGTTGGCTTATTTTCATCAACTTCCGCAAATCTGCAACACTAAGCCGTCGCGCGGTGCGGCTAATACTATAGGCGTCAGATTGAAAGCTTGGTAGCGTTGTCGAAATAATCGGCTTGACGACCTCGAAGTTCAGCTTTTTAGCTGGAGAAATAACCGTCAGCATATCGCGCCTCGCATGTACAATAAAATCAGCCCTGGTCTACAGGTTTGAACCGAATGTAGTGCATGAACAAACGGGGGTCCACAGCGATAAAGTACACCTGTTTTGGCCAACTACAACGCGGGCAATCATCGCAAATAAACGTCGCAATCACCCTTCGCCGCGATTACTTCAGGCTTGGACATAAGGCAGAATGCCGTCGAAAGACCATCCGCATCGGCGGAGGAATGTGAAACAACACTGACGCTAGACCAGATACCGCTCGAATAACCCGTACGAGGGTCAAGAATATGCCCAACCGCCCGGTCCTGATCGAAAGTAGTACCTGAAGGGGAAGAGGTTGCTATGGCCGCGCCGCTCAACGGAATGCGATCACTTTCACTCTTCAGTTTGATTTGCCAGGCAGCCCCATCGGGCGCAACGCCCAGCGCTGCAATTTCGCCGGTATTTACCAAAACATCCTTCACTCCGTTCTGACGGAACAGTTCGGTGACCTTGTCGGCGATAAACCCCTGCGCGATGCCGTTCAACGTCATCATAACACCAGTTCGGTCGAATGAAACTTCTTGCACCGAGTAGTTCACATGCTGCCAGCCAGTTACAGCCATAGCTTGGGAAATACGCTCGGTAGAGGGCTGGCGACCAGCGGAAAATTCTTCGGCGTAAAGCGACCAGAGCGACTGCACCGTGGGATCAAAAGCGCCGCTAGTGCGAGCATTAAGTCGCGAACATATGGATAGAAGCTCTATCATATCGAAGGCAGGATTCTGCAATATACCGTCGCGATTAAGCCGCGATATTTGGCTGTTCGATTGATACAGGCTGAATATTCGTTCCAGTCGATGAATTTCGCTAACCGCGGCTTTAATCAGCCTGTCCGCATCGGGATGATCAAGAATTATATGTGCATCAGCGCCCAGCGCAATTCCGCGCCATTGTGATACTGTGCTGGTGGAACCAACGCCAACTGCTGGAAGAACGGCGACCCCAGCGACGATACTCAGAAATCTTCTACGTGTTATCATTCGGATGTCTCCAGTGCGGCGGTATCAAATTCTACAGGTGCCAAAACCAATTCGGCGGGAATTTCTGCCAAGCGCATGATTTCTCCGCCATGTGCGGCCATAAATGTTTGCGCTTTTTCAAGGTCGGAAAACGGAGCCAGTTCTGGCGCACCCATTCCACCGGTAACATCCGAGTTTACGACAAAGTATGCGTCGTTCACATCCATCCAGTTCTCGGCGCCCGGCGCCTGCCAACTGGCGGCTTCCCCCATATCATTGACATATATTACGACTATTTCAGCAGACTGTTCTTGCGATTTCAAATATGCAATGCCATCGCGGACCTGACTAAACCACAGAGGTGCCAGAAAACCTTCGATGTGAACTTGTGCTTTTGGACCTTGATGCTCCAATATCTCCATCTGGCAATAGTGGCCGGCAGCTTCTGCTGTCAAAATCAACGGGTCGGGGGCTGCAATATCCGCGACGTCATCTTTGCACCCCATCAGAAATACTAGAGGCAAAATTGCTGCTAATGCGAGTTTCATGGTTCAACCCTCCGGAAGGCTATCCACGCGAGGAATAGCGCCATTATCGGCCACAATAGTAGCGATAGAAGCTGACCCGTTGCACCCGATGCCCCGCCTGCAACACCGACGCCCGATGCCAGTTCGGATACCGAAACGTCAGACATATTGAATAGGCGAAATGCGTCAGCCGGGTTCGCAACTAGCAACCAAGGGAATATGTCCTTGGTGAAGGTTCCGCCGTCATCTGCAACCAACGCGCCAAGCAATCCGAGGTCGTACAAAACGACGCAGATCAACCAGATGATGATAACGATCCCAGAAGCCACTCCGGCCTGGCGTACCAAGCTGGACACGAGATATCCAATTCCCAAGAATGCGGCACCAAGCGCGAGCGACGTGAAGAATAGTTTCAGCAACGGTTGGAACGACATGTCGGCGATACCGTATTGCCAAATGGTTAACACAGCCGTCAGGCCAAGCCCGACAGCAATAGCTACGCCGAGCACGCAGAGATGCGCGATAAATTTTCCCACTAAAATTTCGCCGCGTGACATTGGATATGTAAGGTTAAGGGCGAGTGTACCGCGCTCGGCCTCTCCCGCTATCGCATCAAACGACAACAGTAAGCCGATCAATGGGATCAGATAAACAGACAATGTGGTGATGGAAGTCACGGCTACGGTCAGGGGATCAACCCCCAAACTACCGGTAGGAGCGCCACCTGCCAGCGTCAACACTATGGTGAAAAGGGCCATCAGAATAACCGACGTCGCGACCCACATGTTGCGCCGTGCTATCAAGAGTTCAAGTCTGGTGATTGCGAAAATGGACATCATGCGCCCTCCCCGACGTTTGAGTAGTAACGGTAGAGGTCTTCCAGACCTGCTGGCGTGACATCGACATCCTTGATTGCAGCACCCAACGCGGTAATCTGCCCAAGCATCGCAACTTTGTGATCCTGCTGGCAGGTGAGTATGACCGAACGACCGTTAACACGTTCCCCGCCAAGCTCGGTGGCGATGCGGTCGGCGTCTGCCTCGGATGTTGTGACATTCACATGAATCGGCAACCGCGCTGTTTGGCGAAGGGCAGCGAGGCTGTTATCGGCCAACAGCTTTCCCTTACTCATAATAGCGATCCGGTCGGTACGGGTTTCAAGTTCAGTCAAGGCATGAGACGACAACAGCACTGCGGTGCCTGCGGCAGACAGCTCTTCTACGATATCGTAGAATTCGTGGCGCGAAACCGGATCAAGACCCGATGTCGGTTCGTCCAGCAAGGCCAGTTTCGGGTGGCCCAACAACGCCTGAGCAAGCCCGATACGTTGGCGCATACCCTTGGAATAGGTTCTAATTTTCCGGTCGGCAGCATCGCTTAAACCAACGCGATCCAACAGATCGTCAGCCCGTAGCGTCGTTGCCGACTTGAGGCGGGCGAAATGTTGCAGCTGTTCACGCCCTGTTAACGCACCATGGAACGCAACACTTTCCGGCAAGAAACCGATGGAGGATCGCGCAGAGCGCGAACCGGGTGTTGCGCCCTTTATCGAAATAACACCAGACGTGATTGGTGTTAGTCCCAGTATCATCCGCATCAACGTAGTTTTTCCGGCACCGTTGTGCCCAAGAAGAGCAACACGTTCACCGGCTTCTATTTGCAGACTGACGCCGCGCACGGTTTCGAGTTTACCGTATTGCTTACATACATTTTCAATTTTCAAAGTTGTCATTGGATTTCTTTCCAGACAGGAATTTCGGGGCGCACGGGCTGCATTAGCGGTGCGCGGTCAATTACGCCGCCGGGCAATGTGGCGGGGAATGCGGATTGCGACCAGCGGATAAGCTGTACGGCAGGTGAACCGAGCAGTGCTTTTGCGGCAGGTTGCGTCCAAAGAACATGGTCCATGATATCGTTGGGCCGGTACGCGCTGTCGGCGATACCATCACCGTTCAGGTCAAACGCGGCATGGTCAGACCAGTAATTTCCGTTTCCGTCTGCACTCCAATCCACCCATTTGGAGCCGACGTATTTCACTTGTGTGCGATTGCCGATAAAGGCATTGCCCGACATTTCATTGCGTTCGGAACCTGCGGTGAAGTGAATGCCGATGCCGCAACCCTCAAACCGGTTACCGTTGAAGGTGTTCTTGTGGGCGTTGTAGATGAACACGCATTTATCACGCACTTGTCGAATGGTGTTGTTAATCACTTCGCTTTTGTTGGTGTAGTTCATCATGATGCCGTGATCGCGGTCGCCTACCGAAAGATTTCCCTCGATCCGTACACGGTCGGAATTCATGATGGCATAACCCAGATGGTTCCCCTCGGATATATTTCCAGAAACAATCGAGTTATGCGCGTACATATAGTGCATCGCAAACCGCAAATCGCGAAAACGGTTACCGATAAATTCGTTGTTTTTCGAGGTGCTCACAAACACCCCGTCGCGGCCGTAGCGCACGTCATTGCCGATCACTCGCGTGCCGGGTGCATTCCAAATATAGATACCGTTGCCGCGATCATTCATACGGACGTCTTGCCGCCCGACGATGATATTTCCTTCCACCAACGAGTCTTTCGCGCCGTGGACGTCAATTCCAATCAGATTACCAAGCAGGGTATTGCCCCGCACTTCTGCGCGCTCTGCGCTTTTGGTCAATGTAATACCAGCATCAAGCCCGTCGCCACCGGAGCCTGATCCGATTATTGTCAGTCCTTCAATTGTCACATCCGGTACAGTTACCTTGATGGTTGAGCCGACTTCGCGCCCATCAATCAAAGCCCCCTCGCCAATCAGCGTCAAAGGCACATCAATAACAAACGGCCCGTAATACGTGCCTTGCGACAGGCGGAGGATGTCCCCCGCCTGTGCAAATTTCAAAGCCTCGGTAAGCGCCCCGTCTGTTGCAGGCACAACTGTTTCGCTCGCTCCGGAAGGGGTAACCGGAAACAATAGAACAATCAGCAAGAACAGACGAAGCATCATTGAAACTTTCCTTTACGCTGGCTCAACCAACATCCGGCCGCGCATCTCCATGTGGAGGGCGTGACAGAACCATTGGCAGTAATACCAGTGAACACCCGGACGACCTGCGATGAATGTAATCGACGCAGTTGCCTGCGGTCCTACTTCCATACACACACCGTGGTTACCAAGTGAGAACCCGTGCGTAAGATCATCCACATCGTCGATGTTGGTCACATAAACTGTAACTTCGTCACCCTGTTTAACGGTGAACTGTTCCATCGAAAATGTTGGCGCTGCCGAGTACATGTAGACACGTACTTTGTTGCCATCACGGATAACTTCGTCATGGCCATCTTCCAGCACAACGCCATCAGCTTCGGCCTGCGCGCGCGCATCATCCCACATTGGGTTGTCACGTTCCCAGACACTGTCAGGGTTCACGATGTCACGGCGTACGATGATACAGTCATGCGGCTCGGCGAAGGTCGGGCTGTCATGAACCACTTCGGGCACGTCTTTAGTGATATCGATAAGCTGCTCGCTTTCAGGTTTCAAAGGACCAACGTTCAAGTAACGGTCTTTCGAGAACTTGTTAAGCGAGATCAACCATTTACCATCGGCTTCTTTGGTTTCACCCATCGAAGTATGGTTGTGGCCCGGCTGATACATGACATCAGTTTTCGCCATGATCGGATCAACATCTTCGCCATTATAAAGACGAATGGCTTTGTCGATGTCCCATTTCACCATTTGGCTGTCGAGGAACAACGTTGTGAACGCATGTCCTTGGCCGTCAAATGCTGTGTGGAGAGGACCAAGACCCAATTCTGGCTCAGCTACGATACATGAACGTGGTTCCGCACCTTGGAAAACAGCTTCGATCTTATCCCACTGAATAACGGAAACAGTCGGGGAAAGCTTGCCGTTAACCATGACGTATTTGCCGTCTGGTGCAGTGTTAACACCATGCGGGCTATTCGGGATTGGGACGTAAACAGTCAGATCCGAGCCTTTACGACCGTCCAGAACTTTAACACCATTGTGGATCTCGTACTTACCAGCGGCAACGGCAGCTTCAATACGGGCGATGTCGAATACGACAACGTGGTCCATCTCGGCTTCCATCATACCGGCAAGTTCAGTCGCGCCTTCAGAGTTATAGCTCGAAGCCATGGCATATTTACCCTGATAGTCACAATCAACGTTATCAAGATTACCAGTCACCATGACCTGCCACGAAATGTCCATGCTGTCGCCGTCAATCGCGGTAAAGATGGAAACGTAGTTTTCTACGTCGTCCATGTTTGTACCGTCATTAACCAGTGGCACACGGTGCTCACCATTCGCGAACACATAACCTGTGCGCGGGAATTTCTGTGGGCGAAGACCGTGGATGTCCGAAGCGTTCGGAATCTCGATCATCTTGTCGCATTTCATGAATTTACAATCGACACGAGCAACGCGCGTGTTGGATTTGTCGTTCATGAATATATAACGCCCGTCATATGTACCGTCTGTGAAGGACATATGCGGGTGATGAAGGTCGCCATTGTCGTAAACTTCGTCACCGGAAAGCGCGAGGAAGTCTTTTGTTTCCTGCATCATGCCATCACGCATGATTTTGATCGACTCGTTCGTGCTACCCCAGCCAGTGGCGGAGCAACGGTTGAACACAGGCACGCGCATAAGTTCACGCATGGACGGAATGCCGAGAATACGCAACTCGCCAGCCTGACCAGAGGACCAGAAGCCGTAGTAGTCGTCAAGTTCGCCTGGCGCGACTTCATTTTTGGCAGACGCAGCAGCAGGGGTAGCCATCAACGATGCGCTCCCGCCTACGGCGGCGATTGTGCCGGCAAGAAGAGCACCTTTTCCCGGGCCCGTCAAAACATCGCGGCGCGACATTCCGTTCTTGGTTTTAATGTCTTCAGACATCTTAAATCTCCTTAGTTGATTTATGATTTGGGTGATTAACGAGACGGCTCAACGCATCAGCACTGGTGGCCATCTTCGCCCGTCGTTTGTCACCTTTGATGACAACGGGGCATTTCGAGTGGTCCTGATAAAGCACCTGACAGTGCAGACAGGACAGACATTCATTCGGGTTGATCTCACCGGTTGGGTGGATCGCCTGAACGAAGCATTCATTGGCGCAAGTCTGGCAAGGTGATCCGCATTCTTTGTAGCGTTTCAACCAGTCAAACATGCGGATGCGGCCTGGGATCGCCAGTGCTGCACCTAGTGGGCAGAGGTAGCGACAGTAGAACCGCTCCACGAACAGGCCGATGCCCAGCACAACCGTTGCGAACAGGACATAAGGCCAGCCACGTGCGAATTTCAGGATGATCGAAGTCTTGAACGGCTCGATCTCTGCAAAATGTTCCGCCAGCGGGATAGAGACGAGCGATAGCCCGAACAACCCGAGGAAAATCATATATTTCAGCGGCCACAGGCGCTCATGCAGACCCCATGGCAGCGTCCACTGTGGCACCTTGAAGAAACGCGCAATCTGGTTGGTGATCTCTTGCAATGCACCAAACGGGCAGAGCCAGCCACAAAAACCGCCACGCCCCCAGAACAGCAATGTCACAGCAACAGATGTCCAGAGGATGAACACCAGCGGATCCATCAGGAACGCATCCCAGCTGAAACCCGAAGTCAGCGACGCGCCCAGCGCCATAAGGTTGACGACGGAAAGTTGCGCATTTTGATGCCAGCCGAGGAATACCAGCGTCATCACCAAAAATCCCATACGGAACCAGTAGAACGCACGCGCATGACGGGTGACTTGCATCTGGAAGAAAAACACACCAGTCAGCACGGTCAGCATTCCGATCAACAGACCGATTTCGACGGTTTTGCTTTTCCAGATACGTTGCCATAGCGCCGTACGTGCGGCGGCATCTTCTTCGGCTTCATCAACCGCAACCATCACAGGCGGTGCAAGGGCTGTCAGGTATTGCGGCGGAATATTGTAGCCAAGATCATAGGTTAGAAAAGTCTTTTCAATCGGGCCTACAACACGTTGTGCCAGCAATTGAAGACGCCATGGTTTGGTGGGATCAAATTCGCTGTCCGCCGGAATTTTGAACATATCCACTTCGGTGAACGAGGGGGCACCCTCGGTAGCCAACGCGCCAAGGCGACGATGTTGACGGTCACGGAAACGCACCGAAATATCACCCTGAATAAGCTGTATACGATCGAAAATTCCACCACGCACATAACCGTTACCCTTAAAGGAAAACACGCCGCGCCCCATGACTAGAATGGCGTGCTCGCCTTCCTCCATCCACTCAACCAGATTTCCATACTCATTCTCACCCATCAGGCTAAGGCCGATACTGGGTGCAGAAATCAGTGCGGTGTGCATGTCTATAAATGTGTCGCCAGGCTGTCCCGCTTCTTCGTGTTTGAGCACACGCGGGTCACCGGTGGCGGCAAAGGCTTCGTTGATCTGACCAATATCGAGCGTCAATCGACGAACCGTGCCATCGCCTACCATCGTATTCCAATCGTGGATGTCTTCATTCTCCATGTTCAGAATATGGGTCGGACCAGCTAAGGCCGCGTCATTATTCAGACCACCAAGGCCCAGCGCCCGGGCAACCTTGATCGATGAACGCACGACGGAATCGTCGATGATCATGATCGTCACGGTCGCGCCCGAGATAATGTCGATATCATGACCGGAACCGCCTGCTTCGGCTTCCGCAACGATATCAAGCCCGACGTACCCTTCGGTCATCGCCTTGATTTTGCGCTCGGGGATACCGATCAGAACAATTGGTTCAGAGTGCTTAACCAACTCTGCCCGAAGCAACTTGGCTTCGGTATCAATCGCGACCATCACGTGGATCGGCTTGCCCGAATATCCAGTCGTGCTGACGAAATCCGAAGTGATAAAGGCGTACCCTACGACATCGGAGCCATTAAGCACCGGAACCACTGGAATATTGTTGAGCATGCTACCATAGGCGGTGGCACCCTCGACAAGCTCGCTGGCGGATATTTCCGTTATGAATTTTTGGATTACGGGTGGGGTCTGCGCCTGCGTACTGCTGGCCACAATCACAAATGCGAACTGTAACATCGCAATTACACGGGCAATGGCAAGAAGTCGGAGACCAAATGTCAGGTTCAAGCGCATGGGATACTCCACGCGATGGAATCTGGGCCGATAGACTCTTTGATGGTCAAAGAGGTATTGGAAATCATTTTATTTTCTACGCTCACAATTGGGGGTCCGCGACAAGCAGACCAGTATTGCTCAGGGCAGTCAGGCAAGGCTGCCTGATTGCTCGAATAGGACACCAATGAAAAATCGATTAAAGCCAACTCATCGTGATCAGTTGAGTAAAGGAATGGCATTTCCCCGATCGAGGTCAGGCAAAAATCACAATGGGTACACTCAGGTGTTTGCTTTTGACCATCTTCACCGATCTCGATGAAGTAACTTCCGCCATCAGCACAAATCTCGACCCAAGTTGCTGATACGTTTGAACCTTGATCCGCCATTACTGGAATTGATTGCGCAAGTATCACCGCAATAGACAACACAATGGACAGCACCCAGCCCATGTCGAAACGAACGTTCCGATTTGCGTAAGCTATGGATGTCCGATGTTGCGTCGTCATAAAGAAGGACTCGATTAGGTTTCTAATTGATTCGGAACCTAAATCATCCGAAAGCCGCGCTTATTGATTTCAATCAAGTAGGACAAACTTTCTGGATGCAGAATGTGCCAACGTGCACGCCTGCTCTATGCATTGGATTAGAAATGCGCGACCGGTCTCAAATGCAGGTATTTTGGCTGCTTATTGGCCTGAATTCCGAGATCTCGCACCAGAAACTGAAAGCTGGCTATCAAAAAAACGATAGGCAGCGGAATATGTGGCTAGAAGGCAATTACGACATAAAATTAGGCGATCGCATTATGCTTTAGTCCGTTACGTCGAAAAGCGGGCCGATCAAATTCGACCGAGTCGCCGGTAAAGCTTGCGCTCTTCTACCGTCAGAAGTTCGTTTTCCATCGCTTCTTCGGCGGTTTTCATTGTGGCTAGGCCATTCGCCTGTTCTTGTGTCCACTCATCGGCAAACGCGCCGTTTTTGATTTGTTCAACTATGCCCCGGAGGTGGTTTTTGTGCGCCTCCTCCTGCTCCGGTTTACCACGCCCATAAACAAGTTGTCCGTACTGGCTGGTACGAGAATGAAGCTTGAGTTGTGCAAACAAACCATGGTCGACGAAATACTGTCCTATTTCCCGCATCTCGCCCGACGCCCAAAGTTCCAGCATCGCTGCTTCGGGGCTACAGCCGGCCTCGACCAGCACTTCAAATGCTCGCCGCATGGCGTGAAGGCCACCGTATTGTTCGTGGAACAGATCAACGACAGTCTCTTCCTCAAAGCTGGACATGATCACGCCCATCTTGGTCGAACCTATGGCTTTGGAAAGGGCAAGCATAATTGCATGGGCCGCGCCTGCCGCATCCTGATGCACTGCGACCAGACTTGGGAATCCTTGCCCGCCAAGTACGGTGTCACGCACGCCCTGCCCGACCATCCGCGGGGCTATCATGACAACGTTCACACCTGCGGGTGGAGTGATTTTTTTGTAATAGATATTGTACCCGCTGGCAAAGACCAGTGTGTTTCCATCTTGTAATCCTGGCTCAAGAAATTCCAGATACACAGCGGGCATCACCTCGTCCGGAACCAGCACGAAAAGCACGTCAGCTTTCGTTGCTGCCTCTGCAAGAGGAAGCGTCTCGAATCCGTCTTCTTTGGAGGCCTGTGCTGACGCGTCGCTCCGCGAGCCAACGATCACGTTGACTCCGGCATCGCGCATGTTGAGCGCCTGAGAGCGACCCTGATTGCCGTATCCAAAAATACCAACGGTCTTGCCGTCAAGGTGGGATAAGTCAGCATCGTCATCAAAATACCAGGTAGCCATTGCATTTTTCTCCAACACGTTATATCTAAAATGTGAAATTTCAGTTTATATACGGCTCGGCAGGATCTTCTGTCAAGCCAGTCAAAAACTAGACAGTGTGAAATATGAACACAGATAGTCCAATAATGATTCCATCCAATTTGCGGATCAACACGCAATCGGTTCGAGATAGGGTTTATGACTCCCTCTTGAAGCTGATCCTTTCGGGTCATCTTCGTCCAGGGCAGCGATTAGACTTGGTCAATCTAGCGAAGCAACTGGGCGTAAGTCGAACCCCATTGAACGAAGCGCTCCAACGTCTTGCGCAAACCGGAATGGTCGAAGTGAAACCACGCAGCGGCACTTCTATCAGCCAAATCGACGCTGACGCCACCATCGAAAATTTCGGGTTTCGCCAAGTTATGGAAATGGGCGCTGCCCCTCTGGTGGTCGAAGATCTTAAGGCGTCTACGCTAAAGCTATTGTACACACTCAACGAGCAGATGGCGGAGTTGGCCCCTAATATTTCAAATGCAGATCAAGCTTTGGTTTTTCTGGAAGTGGATCAAAAATTTCACACCAAGATTATGGATATCCCGGAGAATGCCGTGCTTTCTAAAAATTATCATCGGGCAGGCGTGATCCTTCAGGTCATGCGGATGCAGCGATTTCATTCTGGCAACGCCTACGAGCAAGTCGTGGTTGAACATACCGGAATTCTAGAGGCGCTTAGCGAACGAGATCCAACCAAGCTGGGAATGGCGTGTGCGTCACACATCAAGGCCTCAGTCCATCGGTTTCAGGCGCAAATGGATGCGTATGACGAACTTCAAAATGAACTGCCTGTCACCGAGATACAAAAGAAAAATCCGCGTCAAAGAACTAAAAAGGATACTTGAATGCCTAAGCACGGTACGAACCGAAAAGCAGGTGCTGCAACACGCGCAATTCATCTTGGATACGACCCGGCCGAATTTCGCGGCGCATTAACGATGCCTATGTTCCTAACCTCCACTTATGCGTTTGAAACGGCGCAGCACGGGGCGAATATATTTGCCGGTGAAGCGCAGGGATACGTCTATGGTCGCACAAAAAATCCCACACAGGAGTTGCTTGAAGTCCGCATGGCAAGCCTTGAAAGCGCCGAGGCAGGCTTAGCGATGGCTTCGGGTATCGCGGCCATCACAACGACGGTTTTTACGCATGGTAAATCGGGCGACACAATACTGGTCGATCAGGTTCTCTACGGTTGTACCTTCGCCTTTTTTGCCCGCGAGATCACCGAGTTTGGTATCACGACCGTGTTTGTCGACATGACCGATCTGAAGGCCGTCGAAGATGCCATGAAGGCCTCACCTCGCATGGTGTTTTTCGAGACGCCCGCGAATCCAACCATGCGCATGGTTGATATTGAAGCGGTTTCAAACATCGCACGTAAGGCAGGGGCGATTGTTGTTGTCGACAACACATTCGCTACGCCCATAATACAACGTCCCCTTGAAATGGGTGCCGATTTAGTTGTGCATTCTGCGACCAAATTTTTAGGTGGTCACGGCGATTTACTGGGCGGGATCGTTTGCGGATCGAGCGAACTTGTAAACCCGATCCGAGGTCGTGGAATACGCGTCTTAACCGGCGCTACAATATCGCCGTTCAATGCCTTTCAAATTCTGCGCGGGCTCAAGACGCTGAAACTCCGCGTCAATGCTCACAGCCAATCGGCCCGACTGGTGGCTGAAAACTTGGCCCAATCGGAAAAAACGACTTCGGTAATTTATCCAACACTGCCGGACTACCCACAACAGGAGTTGGCAGCCAAGCAGATGGGTGATCAGGGAGGCGCGATTATTGCAGTTCGCTTTGATGGCGGGGTAGAAGCAGGGCACCGATTTATTAATGCGCTCGACATGATCAAATGCGCGGTCAGCCTTGGTGATGCCGAAACGCTGGTGCAGCATCCGGCGTCAATGACACATTCGATTTACACTCCAGAAGAGCGTGCTATGTTTGGCATCGACGACGACCTATTGCGGATCGCAGTCGGGCTGGAAGAAGTCGAAGATCTGAACACTGACATCGACAACGCCCTTTCCCAAATTTGAGTGGGATCGCAGCGGTACGGCTAGCTATCTGGCGGGGCATACAGACCACCGGGTTGTGATAAACATGCCTGTTGTATTTCCTCCGCAAAAAGCCGCATTCGACGGTTGAGACGCCGTTCTTCGGCGTGCATCAAATATATCCCCCAGTCCGACATCGTCACTGAGGACATAATTTCTACCAGCTTGCCTGAGGCGAGCGCATCCGAAATGATGAAATCTGGCAAACGTCCAATTCCAAGCCCTTTGATTATGGCCTCAAGTAGGAATACGCCACTGTTTGAATTCAGGAATGGCTGAAATTCGAACGGCTGCGGTTTGCCTTTGTCCGATACGAAATCCCAAACTGCGCGGCGAGCGGTTCCGAAATGCATCAGCGGATGCTGGCGCAGATCATCAAAGGAACGGGGATCGGAATGGGTTTGTATATATTCCGGGCTGGCAATCAATCGGTGCCGAACTGTACCTATCCGACCGGTAGAGATACCGCCCTTGGGATCAGGCTTAATACGTATGGCGAAGTCATAATTTTCACGTGCGAGATCTACCGTACGATCATCAAAATCGACTGCCAATTGAATTTCCGGATGGCGCTGTTTGAATGCAATCAGCGCATCGTTAAGAAAGGCGATCCCGAAATCTCGCGGCACGGATACAGACAGCGGCCCCGTGAGGTCGGCTGAAGTATTAACGAAATCATCTTCAATTTCGTCGACATCCCCAACCACCCGCATCGCGCGTTGATAAAGCTCGCGTCCGGTTTCGGTGACTTCCCAAACGCCCGGCACACGATCAATCAAACGCGTGCCATAACGTTCTTCTAACAAGCCGAGGCGCCGGCTTACTGCTGATTTCGCGATCCGTAGTTTGCCAGCGGCTTTGGAAATGCTCCCGCTTTCAACGACTTTAACAAACAGCCGCAGATCTTCGACTTGGCCCATTGCGTTCTCCCATTCAGAACAGTTACTTCTAATTATTGCAACTTGTTCCACTTTGTAGAACCGTATAATTGTGGAGTCCAGTTAAGTATCCTTGATAGCGCCGTTGCAATCATGCTCTATATCCTTCTCAAAATCACCATCACGCTGGTGCTCTGATCTATCGCTACAACGAAAGAAATACTTCGTGCTTCAACCTCAAACCTTCGCAGTCCTGATTGCTAGAACATTTGTAGATTTTGCCCTCGCTGTGCCAAGACTGGGCGAACGTTTTGAGAACCGCAAACTTCATGAAAAATACCGTATTCACAACAGTTTCCGGTTCCTGCTAGCAGATGCCGCTGGCGAGCGGGTGTTGGATTGCCGTGAGACAGCTTAAAATACATCACTTCGAATTTAAATAATTACACGAGCGCGCTGGGAATATCCGCTATGCTGCTCCTTGAAAGGAAAGAACTTGGGATTATTGCAAGAAGGACGCTGGGTCGACCAATGGTACAACACCAGTGAAACGGACGGACGGTTTGTTCGCAGGGCCCCACAATTTCGCAACTGGATTACGGCGGACGGTTCCGCTGGACCAACCGGAGAGGCTGGCTTCAAGGCCGAATCTGGTAGATATCACCTATATGTTTCGCTTGCTTGTCCGTGGGCCCATCGTACACTGATTTTTCGTGCCTTGAAGGCGCTGGAAGAGACGATTTCGATCTCGATTGTACATTGGTACATGGCTGATCAGGGTTGGACCTTCCAGGCTGGCGATGGCACAGTGCCGGATACGGTGAACGGGTCTGAATTCATGTATCAGGTCTACACCGCAGCGCAGCCTGACTATTCAGGCCGTGTGACGGTGCCTGTGTTATGGGACAAGAAGACCAAAACCATCGTTTCCAATGAGTCACCCGAAATCATCCGTATGCTCAACTCGGCATTTGATGAAATCGGAGCCGCGTCAGGGGATTATTACCCCGAACCGTTGCGTACCAAGATCGACGCATTGAATAGCCGCATCTACGATACGGTGAATAACGGCGTCTACAAGGCTGGCTTTGCAACCACGCAAGAAGCTTATGAAGAGGCGGTCGTCCCGTTATTTGAAACCCTCGATTGGTTGGAAGAACGCTTGGCAAAACAACGCTATCTGACCGGCAACACCATCACAGAGGCCGACTGGCGATTGTTCACAACGCTGGTGCGTTTTGATCCTGTCTATGTAGGTCACTTCAAATGTAATATCAGACGGATCGCAGATCACCCGAACCTCAGTGGTTACGTTCGAGACCTCTACCAGCAGCCCGGCGTTGCAGCGACGGTGGACATGGAACACATTAAAAACCATTATTATACCAGCCACGAAAGCATTAATCCCTCTCGTGTGGTCCCGGTAGGTCCGGAAATTGACTATGCCGCGCCGCACGACCGTACTCGGCTGGAATAAGGAACCCCAAAGATGAAGAATAGTGCCGTCCCAGTTATCGCCGCAAAGAAACCAAAGAAAGTCGATCTTGAGGCAGGCAAAAATTACTTTTGGTGCCGCTGCGGTCGATCAAGTAGTCAACCATTTTGCGACGGCTCGCATGCAGGGACGGGCATTACGCCATTGAAGTTCACTGCCGAAAAAAGCACCAGCGCCACGCTGTGCCAATGCAAGTCCAGCGGTAACGCACCGTATTGTGATGGCACACATGCAACTCTCGGGCATCTCAGTCCGGGCGACCCTGCCCCTCAAGCAAAATCAAAAGTTCCTACCGCTGTACCAACACCGGAGGAGCCCACCGTTGCGCGCATCCATGAATTGGCACGGGATGGGCTTTCCAAACTTGGGCATCACGGCGAGATGGGCGCGATGGGTGTGCCGCGTAAAGACCTGCCGCACTGGGATGACATCCAGATATTGCCAGCGCAAATGGCCCGCAAACCACTGTTGGATGACGTACCCGTCACCACATCAGTGACTATTGGCCCTCGTGCCGCCAAGCCCTTGCAATTGGACATTCCCTTGTTTGTATCTGACATGAGCTTTGGTGCTTTGTCCGAAGAAGCCAAAGTGGCGCTTGCGCGCGGGGCGGAGATGGCGGGAACCGGCATCTGCTCTGGCGAGGGCGGAATGCTGGCCGAAGAGCAAGCTGAAAACTCGCGCTATTTCTATGAGCTGGCCTCAGCAAAATTCGGCTGGAAACCGGAGTTGGTCGAACGTGTCCAAGCGTTCCATTTCAAAGGCGGCCAAGGTGCCAAAACCGGAACAGGCGGTCATTTACCGGGCGAAAAGGTTCAGGGCAAGATCGCCGAAGTTCGGGGCTTGGAACTAGGACAGACCGCGATCTCGCCAGCGACGTTCGTTGACTTACACTCGCCTGCGGACTTTCGAAAAGTTGCTGACGAGGTGCGCGAACGCACTGGTGGTATCCCGATTGGGTTCAAACTATCCGCAAATCATATCGAAGATGATATCGACTTCGCATTGGAAGCAAGTGCTGATTACATTATTCTTGACGGTCGAGGTGGCGGAACGGGCGCTGCGCCACTAATTTTCCGCGACCATATCTCGGTTCCAACTATCCCTGCTTTAGCGCGCGCCCGCGCGCATCTGGACGCAAAGACCGGCCGCGAGGTCACACTGGTGATAACTGGTGGCCTACGCGTTGCGGAAGATTTTGCCAAAGCGATGGCGTTGGGCGCCGATGCAGTCGCGGTATCAAACTCTGCCATGCAAGCGGTAGGCTGCATAGCGGCGCGTATTTGTAATTCTAACAATTGTCCTGTCGGCATTGCGACACAAAAACCAGAGCTTCGCAAACGGCTGGACGTGCAAGTTAGCGCCGAAAGGCTGGCCCGCTATTTCGGAGCGTCGGTTGAATTGATGCAAGTCCTCGCGCGCGCCTGTGGCCACACCAGCTTATCAGATTTCACGTACGAAGACATCACCACGTGGAAGCGCGAAATGGCCGACCTTAGCGGCGTGCGTTTCGCTGGGTTAAACGAAAGGCGCTAACTGATGCGCGATCAACAACACAATGTTCACGACGATACCATAGATATACGCACTCAAGATATGCCCACTGAAATGCGCATCCTTTTGAAAGAATATCCACGCCGTGATTGGGCGATACATCCCAGTTTCCACGAACGGACCAAACACTGGCTGAGCGCGCACCAGATGTTTCGCCACCGATCCACGTTTCAATTCAGGTTTGGAAATTCTGGAAAAGGATCACGAGGCGCACGGCATTGTATTGGGAAACTTTACCGAAACGGCCAATGGGACCATCAAGCTGATCCGGTTAGGCGAAATTCAGGTGCGTGACGACACGGGTAAGCTGCACGGCATAGCCGAGACGATCGAAGCGTTTTTACAATGGCATCTAAGCGAGAAAGAAGATCTGGCGGTGCCGATTATCCTTCATCACCGTTTACGCGGATAATGGACTTAGAAATGAAAAAACCGACCATCAACACATCTATCGAAGAGAACCAGACTAGCGCTGCCAGTCGTCGGGCAAAAGGTGAATTTGTGCGCGGGCTCAGCGGCTTCCGCAATATCTTGGGCGACAAAGAATTTTCTGCGGAGTCCGGGCGTTATCATCTGTATGTTGCGCTGAACTGCCCTTGGTGCCATCGGGTGACACTGGCGCGAAATTTACTTGGCCTGCAAAACAGCATTACGCTGGATGTGGTTTACCCCAGCAGGACAGGTGATGACGACCCTGTCGCTCCTAATCTGTGGGAATTCAATCCCGCGCGCATCGCAACGCTGACGAACGCTGTGTTGCCGGAATGTACGCCTGAGACCGGGACGGGCAAAGGTTATCGATTGGTTAAACAAATCTATGCGGCTGAAGGGTCCGATGAGGGCTCGGTTCCCGTGCTTTATGACAAGAAAACAAAACGGATCGTCAACAACGAAAGCGCCGAGATCATTCGCATGCTGAACGATCAGTCGCTTGCCTTGGGCAGCACCCTTCCCGATGCAGATCGCCCAAATCTGTACCCGAGTGACAGCGACCTGCGTGATGAAATCAATGCGTTGAACAACGAGATTTACACCAGCATCAACAACGGTGCTTACAAGGCGGGCTTCTCATCTGATCAGACAGTCTATGCCGCGGCGTTCGAAGCATATTTCACCACGCTGTCCACACTTGAAACGCGGCTTGCGACGGATAGGCGGCCATTCTTGACAGGTGACATCTTCACAGAAGCCGATCTGCGTCTGTTCCCGACACTCTTCCGCCATGACCCTGTCTACTTTTTGCGAATGAAGTTGAACGGCGCCAGAATTCTGGATTATCCACACCTGTGGCACTGGTTATGCCGCGTTTATGCGCTGCCCGGCGTTCCGGAAAGCAACTCGCTCGATCATTGTCGGCAAGGGTACTTCGGGCGGTCATGGAACAATGTTGTCCCACTCGGTCCCTTCAGACCAATGACCTACCCAAAGGCTTACGAATACCCAAATTTGACCACTTTAGCCCCTCGGGGCCGCATCGATAGTACCCTCTCCTGAAGCTGAAGAATTCGGCCTTTTAAAGGTCGGAACTTTACCGCGGACAAAACGGCTTAAACGATCCCGGTTGGATTTGACCGTGCCGCCAATCACCGTCGGTGCGGTTATCATGACCGGAACCATCACCAGCGTTAATAGCGTAGAGAAAAGTAACCCGGCCACCAGCGCCGCCGACAGATGAATAAACATCGTGCCTGCAAGTCCGCCGCTCACGATTTCCCGACGCACAAAGTCGAACTCGATATTTAACGCCATCGGAATAACCCCGAGCGCCGTCACAGTTGCGGTCAGTAATACGGGCCGGATTCGTTGGGCCGCAGTAATCAACATTGCTTTTACTGGCTCAACACCGTCGTCGCGATGGTAGTGATTATAAGTATCGATCAAAACGATCCCGTTTTTCACCACAATTCCTGTCAGTGCAACAATACCGAGGCCCGTCATTATCGCCGAAAACGACATTCCGGTAATCAACATACCAAGCAGGACGCCGGAAACCGACATGACAACTGTCGAAAGTGTCACGAAAACCTGATAAAAACTGTTATATTCCATTAGCAAAATCAGGAAAATCAGGAACATTGCACCAGCAAATGCCTTAACAATGAAACTGTTCGTCTCATCGGTTTGTTCGGCAGCACCACCGTATGTAATAGCTAAATCACCGGGCCAGTCTTGCGTCGCATCCCATTCCTGAAGGGCAACAATTTTGTCAGTCGTCGCTATTCCAGGTAACAAATTCGCAGCAACAGAAATTGAATACGCCCCGTTTCGGCGATCAATATTTCCGACCTTTTGGACAACTTCGCGGGAAACAAAATTCGATACAGGTATCAACCCCTGAGCTGTAACAATCCGCAATGAGTCAAGAGCATCAAAGCTGCGCTCGTTTTCGGGTAACCGTACAACTATATCCAGCTCGTCCACCGCATCCGCGGGTCGATAACTGCCGATTTTCACACCATCTGTAACCAACTGTATATAAGGGCCAATATCGCGGATCCCGATACCATAATGAGAGGCCTCTACCCGATCAAAAGTCAACTTCCAGTCGATTCCGGGCGCCGGGCGACCATCTTCAACGTCAATGGTATCTCCCAGGTCAAACTCGACATAATTGCGGATTTTCTGCACTGCCGGAATCAGGTCTTTGAATGTAGATGTCTCGATCTGCAAATTGATCGCCTTACCCGCAGGTGGTCCGCTTTCTTCAGCAGATATTTGCACTTCAAGACCGGCAATGCCAGCAACCCGTTGGCGTATCTCGGCAAATATTTCTTCAGCGGTATATCTGTCTTCCCAAGGCTGCAATTGCAGTTGAAGATTACCAATAGTATCGGGTGGCGAGCCAGAGCCGCCGCCAAATGATAAGATAACATCTTGGATTCCAGGCACTTGAATAACCTGACCCTGCACCTCTAGCAAGAAGTCCCTGATCTCAGCCGGTGAGTAGTTACCGCGAGTCACGACAGAAACGGTTCCATATTCTGGCTCACTTGCAGGGAAGGCTTCCATTCCCGTCGGGTTCTGTATGTAAAACGCAAATATGCCGCCCACGATACCAAAACCAACGCCCAGCGTAAGCAACGGATGCCGCAACAATTGGGCCATAACGCGAATATACACGCCCGTTAATCCGCGCACTTTATGAATATCGAACTTATCCGGATACATCACGATATCCGCAGCTTCTTTCTCTTTCTCAGAGACTTCATTCTTGGCGATAAATGCACCAATAGCGGGCATAAATATCAACGCGGAGACCAACGAAGCAATCATCACTACGATCACAACGATGGGCAAGTAGGACATGAACTTACCAATAATTCCGGGCCAAAACAGAAGTGGCACAAATGCGCCCAATGTTGTTGCGGTAGCGGAAACCACTGGTACAAACATTTTCTGGGCAGCCATTATAAACGCCTGCTTCTTGGGCACACCTTCAGACAGTTTGCGTTCGGCGTATTCAACAACCACAATCGGATCGTCCACCAGCACACCCACGGCTATAACAAGCCCAAACATCGTCATCATATTGATGGTCATGCCCAGCATCTGGATAACCAAAAACGCCATCATAAACGAAATCGGAATCGACATACCGATCAAAATTGCCGGACGTACACCGAGCGTCCCGATACACATCACTAAAACCAGCGCCACCGCAGTCAAAACCGTCGCCTCTAGCGAACGGTAAAGGTTTTTGGTGTTTATCGCTTGATCCAAAAGGAAACTGTATCCAACTTCTGCGGGCCAATCTTCAACAATCTCCATCGTGGCTGCGCGAATTTGATCTGACACTTCAATGATATTGGTACCAAGTTCTTTTGACACAGCAATCGTGATCGCGGGCGCGCCATTCACATAGGAATAGTCAGTAGCATCTTTAAATGTACGCGTAATCGTTGCAACATCACCAAAGGTGACCACAACACCATCAACCGTTTTTAGCGGCAAATTGAAGACTTCAGTAGCGTTTGATATAAGGCCAGGCACTTCAACATTGAAACTACCCTGTCCGCTGTCCAATGTGCCCCCTGCAATCATGGTATTGTTGCGGGCCAACGCATCATACAACTGCGCCGAGGTAAGGCCAAATGCCTCTAGATGCAGAAGATCAATCTGCACCTCCAGAACTTCGTCACGGTCACCGGAAATCGCTGCGGTCTGAACAAGCGACAACCCTTCCAGCGCTTTTTGCAACTCGTTGGCGTGACGGATTAGTGTGCGTTCAGGTACGTCACCATAAATTGCAACCGACAGAACCGGTTTGTCCGTGATCGAAATTTCGTTTACTTTTGGTGCCTCCGCATCGGCGGGGAGGTCACTTTCAACACCATCCAAAGCTACGCGAATATCTTCAAGCGCCTCGTCCTTGTCTGTATTCACATTAAATTCAAGAAATATTGAAACTCGACCAGATGAGGATGTGGAGTTAATATTTTCCAAGCCATCAAGGCCGTCAAGCCGATCTTCCAGCGGAATGGCCAGTAAACGTTCAGCGTCCCGGGGCGAGATACCGGTCTGTTTGACAGAGACATAAAAGTACGGAATGTCGATTGACGGAAAACTTTCCTTTGGCAAGGATTGATAGGCCGCAAACCCGCTGACCAACAAAAGGACCATCACCGTGATGACAACTCGCGGCATCAGCAGGATTTTTTTGATGAGTTCGATCATTGGCTGCGCGTTCCCTCTGGCACGGCAATCACGGACTGTCCTGCCTTCACATATTCCTGTCCCAATACAATGACATCAAATTCCGTTGGCAATCCGGTCACCCAAATACCATCTCGCGTGTCTTGCAAAATTGTGATCGGATAGAAAACCACTGTTTTATTTTCCACAGTTCGGACACCAACCACACCGTTTTCGTCGAGTGTCATGATCGATTGCGGTAGAAGATGTGCTGGGATAAAGCCAAGATTCACCGTGGCTTCAGCGGAAATTCCATCCAGAATCTGGTGATCAGGATTATCAAATGCGATCTCGATGGCAAAGCTGCGAGTCGCGGGATCTGAAGTAACAGCTACAAAACTTACTTCGCCATCAGCCGTCAAACCGTTGATTGTCCGTATTTCAGCGTTCAGCCCAAGTTTCGCCAAGTTTACTCTTGCCTGTGGAACCGCGCCAACAAATTTCATTGGGTCTAATTGTATGATCGAGGCGCAAGATCCACCAACATTCATCAAATCTCCAACTTCTGCGAGAGGCCGTTGTATGATGCCAGCCACCGTTGCAGTGACTTCCGTGTTGGCCAATTCAACCTCGCGGTTGCTGACGTTGACGGCCGCCGCGCGCACATTAGCTTTCGCAGCGCTCAGCGCAACGGCGAAACCCTCTGCACTGTTACTGGAGGCGATCCCGCTTTCGCGAAGCCTGGTGTTCACATCATAGTCGTTTTGCGCTTGAGCCAAGGCCGCCTCAGCTTGCAAATATGATGCACGTGCTTGCTCCACACTCGCAAGCCGAGTGCCGTTTTCGAGCGTACAAATGAGGTCACCGACTTCGACCGGTTGGCCGTCAATTACATCTACAGAGAGCACAATATCACTAGTTTGCGCGATAACCCTAACCAGCGACTCTGCGGCTGTATTGCCCCGCAAACTAACCTCAAGTGGCATTGGTAGAATATTGTAATGTCTTGTGCGAACGGTGCGTTCAAGTCCGTTTTCAGACCCAGCCAACGCGTTGCGCGCGAGAATTGATAAGCCTGGGTCATCGGCGCCTTCCTTATGATGGACTTCGACTCCCAACCCCGAGCGGTCAACCGCAGTGGTAATTAGACCCCCATCGGTTTCTAGAGCTGAAACAACGGTAACCTCACCGTTGCCGGCTCCTTGACCACCTTGAACTAAAACACCGGTAGCGAGCCAAGCCGCAACGATAAGAATGAGAATCAATGCGATTCCATAAGATTTAAGTGCACGCATGATGATATATCACTCCAATTTTCGCTTATTTTGATGCCGAAGACATCCATCTGTATTGACATCAAGTATTTTTGCACATTATGCAATTAATGCAGAGAATGCACGTAGGTCGCGGAGGGTACAATGTCAAGCTTAAGAGAACTCCGGCGCAAACAAACGACGGAGTCTATCCGACGGGCTGCTGTTAATCTGGCGATCGAACTAGGCTTAGACAATGTAACGACCGAAATGATTAGCAATGCTGCGGGGATTAGTCCTCGAACATTTTTCAACTATTTTCCGTATAAAGAAGCTGCGTTTTTGCCGCCAAAAATGGAGTTTTCTAGTGACAGTGAAGAGAAGTTTATTCGCGGCACAAATGCGCTACTTGACGATATGCTAACTCTGCTAAAAGCACAGTTGGATGAAATAGTGGCAGATCGAGTATTCGTGATGAAAACCCACGAAATATCTGTCACAAATCAAAAACTACAACAACTCAGAGCTAGCGTATTCTATGAGTTCGAAGAGAAAATTGGCACCATTATTGCCAAGCGTCTTGAATACACTGGTGAAAGCGGCGATGCGAGTCACATGGCAGCCATTATTTTAGCGTCGATTCGCCGAGGTTTCGAGATTTGGATAACTAGCGAAACCGAGTCCGTGTTCACCTGTATCACAGCGAGAATCAAGACGCTCCCAACGATGTTCAAAACCTGACAAGGGTGCTGTAGAGCTTATTTTCCAGTAGAGTTCGACAATCGTTCGCTGCCGTCCATGAAAAACCCGCACAACAAATTAGTGTTACTTATAGTATTGATCGGTTGTACCGTTTCAAAGGGTCACGTGGGTTGTAGAGCTAAAAGCCCACCAGCTACGTCATGTTAGTTTTCTCGAAAAGCTTTCTTAAAATAGTCAACCAACGGCTTCATTAGATATTCGAGTGGGGTTCGATCTACCGTTTTCACGAACACTTCGACTGGCATTCCTGGTATTATCTCCAGTCCAGACAACTTATCTGTTTCACCGGAAACAAGTGCAATTTCAGCCGCGTAATAGGATTCAGCGGTAACATCGTCCACAAAAACATCAGCCGAAATTCGCGTAACCTGGCCCATTATTACAGGCGTTGTTCGTGTATCAAACGCAGAAAAGTGGATGCTTGCGATTTGCCCAACGTAGATTTGATCAATATGGATTGTCGGAATGCGTATTGATATCACTAGCGGCGCGTCCTGAGGCACGATATAAAGTATTGTGTCGGCGCCACCTACGACGGAGCGAAGCGCATGAAACTGTTTGCCATATATAACCCCAGAGGACGGCGCCCTGACATCCATTCGCTGCAGTGTTTCCTGAAGCGAATTTTGCCTCTCTCGCAATTCTATTTCCCGATACTGAAGGTCTCGTAAAGTTGTTATTGCCTCTTCGCGGCGACTCGTGCCTAAACGTAAGCCTTCGATTTCTATTTCTGCTATGCGCCCTCTTCGCTCTGCGATCGTTGCGATTAGGCCCGCTTTGAGGCCTTCCAACCGCAATACTTCACGCTTCAATGCTCGGACTCTACTTGCTTGAGACAAGCCTTTTTCCAACAGCGACTCTTCGTCAACCAATTCCTCTGACAAAAGTTCAAGTTGTCGAACTAGCGCTTCACTTTGGGCTTCAGCGCCAATAATTTGTTCTTCTATTTGAAGTCTACGTTCGTTGAGCAAGGCTTCTTCTCTCGCTAACGAATTTTTTCGCGCCAGAAATAGGTTGTTCTGACCCGCCACAAGCTCGGCAGCTACAGCAGTCGCAGTTTCACGTTGCAAAACCTGATCGAACCGTGCCGTCTCTGCTCCATCCCGTTCAGCCACCAATCGAGACTTGCGTGCCATGATTTCCAACAACTGTTCGGTAGTCACCCTCAGGTCCGAGTGTAAAAACTCGGTGTCAAACCGTATCAAGATGTCGCCGGCTTCTACGTAGTCACCGTCCTCTATCAATATTTCTTCAATCACACCACCATTTGGGTGCTGGACAATTTGGCGGTTGGATTTAACTTCAACTAGACCGGATGTAACAACCGCACCGGCGATATCTGTCTTCACTGACCAAACGCCCAGACCGGCGACAAGTAACACTAAAGCGACGAAGCCCAGAGATAGAGGCCGCTTTGCGCTCCAGATGTTTTGTTCGGCGTTCACGGCGTTGCCTCTGCATTGAGATGGTCAGAAATAACCACGTGGTTCTGAACTTTTGAACGCAAGACTTCATCACGTGGCCCAAACGCCGTGCGCATCCCGTCTTGCATGATCATCAGAAAATCACATTCTGCAATTCCAGAAGGCCGATGCGCCATAATAATTACAGCATTTCCATCCTCCTTGAACGCCCTAATAGCACAGTTCAACGCAACCGATCCAGGCGCATCAAGGCTGGCATTTGGCTCGTCCAATATTAGCAATACCGGATTTCCGTACAATGCCCTCGCCAGACCGATACGTTGCTTTTGCCCACCTGAAAGCGCTCCGTTGCCACCAGCCACGAGCGTGTCGTAACCATCGGATAGTTGCAGGATCATCTCATGAGCGCCGGCTTTTTTCGCCGCACCAACGACGGCCGCTGCATTTGGGTTTTCAGAAAGCCGCGCTATATTTTCAGCAACGGTCGCTTCAAACAAGGATACTTCCTGCGGGAGATAACCAATATGTAGCCCTAAATCCGCTCCGTATTGCCCGATTGAGGCACCGTCCAGTCGAATGAACCCCGATGCAGGCTGCCAGATACCCGTCAGAACCCGCGCAAGCGTGGACTTTCCCGAAGCGCTTTGCCCAATAACCCCGAGCGCCTGCCCCTCGGCCAGTTCAAAACGATCGAGCTTCAACGTAGGGCGCGTGCCGCCGGGAGGGACTACGGTTAGCCCTCGAACTTCGAGAATTGCGCGCGGCCGCGGTAGTTTTGTACGCGCTTCAACATCCGTCACACTGCCCAAAAAATCTGCCAAACCGCACCACCCGTAACGTGCGCGCAAAATTATCGGCCACTGAGCGATCGTTTGCTCGACAGGCGCAAGAGCCCGCCCAAGCATAATAGAGGACGCGATCATTGCGCCGGCTGTGAGCTCCCCTTGCAACACCAAATAAGCCCCCAACGCTAAAATAACCGATTGCAAGAACATGCGGAGCGTT
Organism: Rhodobacterales bacterium 52_120_T64; assembly: GCA_002162875.1. Lineage (GTDB taxonomy): Bacteria > Pseudomonadota > Alphaproteobacteria > Rhodobacterales > Rhodobacteraceae > NORP23. The sequence continues at coordinate 209,810 of MABA01000021.1, forward strand.
TTCGTCAGGCTACCAAACGTACCGACCAGATCTGACGTTTTCATCTGTGCCTCCAGTGCCGTGTTTCGCAATTTCTGCCACCGTGCCCGCGCCGCTGTTTCCATTCCCATCCCGCGCACGACCTCACCTTGTGCACGCAAAACGTCGGCGAGCGCATTGCTTGCCGCCCCCTTCTGATTTGCGTCACCGACCGGACGAAACGCCATAAACTGGTTGATGATTGCAATGATGGTTAGCAACGCCCCGCCACCAAGCGCCAGCCATCCCAGCAACGGGTGAAACACAAATATCGCCATAATAAAAATCGGTGTCCAAGGCATATCCAATAAAGCAAAGAATGCAGGAGAAGAATAAAACCTCTGCACGGCCTCTAGATCACGAAGCGGTGACTGCCCATCCGATGCTGCGCTAAGGAGCGTGCCACCAAAGACCCGCGCATCCAATTTTGACTGCAAGCCAGCCCCAACGCGTGCCGCAACTCGCCCCCGAGCAAAGTCCAAAATGCCCATCAGCACATAGAGACCAGCCACCAAAATCAGAAGTGCTACGAGTGTTTCTTCAGACCGAGAGCCTAATACGCGATCGTAGACTTGAAGCATAAATAGCGGTCCAGTCAACATCAGCAAATTTACAAATACACTGAACAGTCCGATTGATAACAACGATCCAACTTCTGGAAGCAGCGCACGTCTCAATTCTCGTGCACCGCTTTGTTTGGCTTTCCTGTTATTCACAAAATTTCCTTAGTCCGACAAAGTTAGAAGCAGACGAATCGCATATCTCGATATACCAACTATCAATCACCCAATGGTTAACGACTGAGATCTATCACCAACGTACAAATGTAAGGCATTGCAGTAGGGCAAAGGGTCCAGGAAATATTTCAAAACAAAGCGTACGGAAGGAGTTGCCGCTCGAAAATGTTGGTTCGCCAGCGTTTCCGTTTGAATTAGGGTTTATATAAAAATATCGTCTAGAAAAGCGCTGGCAAAGCACCATTTACTTAGCACAATTCCTTTTACATTGCTAAAAATTTTCTTCATTTTGCCGGTAATCGGATTTGTCAAACGAGGTCCAAATGTTGGATTTTTTCTGTCCGCAATTATACATTCTGGTACAAACACGCGAACTGCTCAGTTTGGCCTATCCTCGAACAAACTCATAAGTGACGACCGGCCAAGATCCGTGGTATCGAAGAAAATTTCTATCAACTCAGACAAGGTATTACTTCGTCTGGGTGAAGCTAAATTTCGTCCGGGCGCAACCGCATTTCGCCATATCCATCCAGGGGCAGGAACCCGGTACCTGAGCGAAGGAAAGCTAGAGGTTATCAGTGACGGTCACCGGGAAACGGCCAAAGTTGGGCGCGCATGGTTTGAGCCGGCTAATTCGCCGGTACAAGCCGTTGCTAGCATGAACTATCCAATGACCAGCTTTATTAGGTTTTTGGTTCTACCCATCGAATACGCTGGAAAACCAACAATACATATTCTGGATGCTGACGACGCTATGAAACCAAGTTTGCGGGTTACCCGTCGTCATTTCGACCAAGTTGTTCAGTTGGCACCGGGGTAGCTGTCGGATAGCGAAGAGCGACCCCATTCAGGGTCTGGATTAGCAGGTTCGGAAAGCAGGCCAGCGGATTTTATCCCTTCAATTGCACAGTACTCCTGCTGGTTAGATGTGTCGCCGCCGATTCCAACCGCACCAATCGCAAAATCTTCACTGTCACGAACTAAAACACCACCCAGAACCGGAATCAAACGCCGGTCGGAAGATGCCGCAAGCGAATTTTGAAACGTAGGACGATTGGTTAGGCATTCTCGTATCAAGCGGCTGGAAATTCCCATTCCCAACGCGCCCCAAGCTTTGCCGAAGGCCACGTCAAATCACACTATTCCAGAGCCATCCTCGCATTTGACGTCTACCAGCTTTGCGCCAGCATCCAATACAACTACGGTTAATGGGAGAAACATTTCGGCGCGGCCCGATCGAGGGGCCCCGTCAGTAATAAGAGTTGTTTTTTCCAGAGATAATCTTGTTTGAAGTCGCATGATAATCTAGCTAACCGTACATTAGGTTTGGTAACCATGTTACGATTTCCGGGAACGCAAGCAATACCCCGATTGTCACAACATCTGCTATGAAAAACAGCATAAGCAAGCAGTATACAAATTATGATGACCATTCGGTGAGCATCAAGACCAATAATCCAAGAAGTGAGTGCTTCGCGAATTAGATGCTCGCAAGCAGTCATTTAGGTTAGGTCGCTGCGCTTTTTTATACATATTTTTGACCTTTCCAATAAAAAACCTAGATTTTGAAGGAGCTGACTTTTTGGAGGAAATACTCGGTTCCGACACGTTTTCGACCGAAGAACCAACCGACCCAAGCACATGGAAAATTCGGCACATTGCTGTTTTATATGCGTTTATCACGTGACCACGAAAGCCTTCCGCCATGCTAAGCATGCGCTCCAAGCATTCTCCTAACTATTAATGACTCAAACATATAAAATTCGTTGGAGTCTGAATAACCCGCAAACTTATGTAAGTTCGCTATTATCTTGCCATACTCGTACAGTTATTCCGATCCGATGCACCTTACATCGGGTGTCGGGCCCTGAATTCGTCTCGAATTTGTCAGACTATCCCATGCCAAATGGCGCTAGACATTACAAATAAAGAAATTTTCCTGCGACGGCTGTTCAGCAACAAAGTCGAGTCAGTCTTCAACGAAACGCGCCTACTTGACGCTCAGAGAAGAGAATATCACCAGAGAAATCTCTGCACAGGCGCGATTAAAGGTCGAAACGTTAAAGGTTTCTCTCGACCCAGGTACCGCACCTGTAAGGGAAGCACTAAGCCTATTAACGTCTGATCAACTTGTTGAAAGACTTGATCAACGGGTTTTAGGGTCGCCCAGACAAGCAAAGCGCAGGCTGAAGATATATTGAAATTGCGCTGCAACCTCGAAATTCTCGCTTTGCAGGAATGCTGATCTGGCTTCGGAGCTATTGGTAGCCCACGTCACCAAGACCGGAGTATTCCTGACCGATCTGACTGACTAGGTTCTAGCCAAAACAAAATCAAAATTCACGCTTGAATATGCGTCGTCAACTTAACCCGACAGGGCAAATCCATCTGGGAACGTCTCTATAGGTTGCTCGACATAGGTCATGACAATGTCGTCGCGCACTCCGGAAACTGTGTCCTGATCCAAGTAAGGGTCATCATCCGATGAAAATTTCGGTTACGACAGTTTTGCACCCCGGTGCCGACACGATGTAATGTAAATGTGACTGGCGCCAAGGGTGACGACCGGCAGCGCGCAAAATTTCGCCAACTGGTCCATCGTCTGGTACGGTGTAGGTAACCGGTCGAACGGTTGTAAAAGCGTACCGTCCGTTTTCATCGGTTGTCAGCGGAATTGAAAGCACGGTACGCCCACGCATTCGGGACGACATCTGGTCAAGCTTTGCGGGAATCTTTCGTTTAATCCAATCTCTGCACTCACGCATGCAACACTGGATGTGCTTTGCAACGACCCCGATCCCGACCATCGACACGGTACTAGCCCTAGTTCAATTGCGCGCCAAATCGGAGGCGCTGTACTCAAACTGAATCGAAAAAGGACAGACTAATCAGCTCAACTAACGTGGGAAAGCACCCATACCAAGAACCAATTGACGCACACAGACACATCGCAAGCACTATCAATTGATATTTTAGCCATACCACTCTAAACAGGCCGCAATTGCTGTGTCACTTATGCTTGTTCGCAATACCACCGGCATAGCGAACACAAAGTTTGAACCAAATATGCGCGACAACTCTTGGTCGCCAATACTTCCGAATAACCGCAGAAAGGCAAATCTTATGGTCGATAAAAAACAACCAGATCTATTGTATACAATTGTAGACGAAGCACCCGAACTCGCAAGCGCGTCGTTCCTGCCGATCATCCGTTCGTTCGCAGCGACGGCTGACATTACCGTTGGAACCAAGGATATTTCGCTGGCTGGGCGGATCATTTCCGCTGTCTCCGATCTATTGCCTGACGCACAGCGGCAGACAGACGATCTGGCTGAACTAGGTACTCTGGTGAAGTCTCCAGATGCAAACGTCATTAAGCTACCTAATATTTCAGCCTCGATTCCACAGTTAAGTGCCGCGATTACCGAATTGCAGTCACAAGGCTACGCAGTGCCGAGCTATCCTGAAGACCCGCAGACCGACGACGAGCGTGATATAAAGGCCCGATATGATGCGATTAAAGGTAGTGCCGTTAACCCGGTTCTGCGCGAAGGAAATTCAGATCGACGTTCCGCACGTGCGGTGAAAAACTATGCCATGAAAAACCCTCATTCCATGGGCAAATGGGTTTCGACATCAAAGACTCACGTTTCGTCGATGTCTGGCAATGATTTTTACGCAAACGAGAAATCGGCGACAATTACAGCTGCACAAACTGGTGATGCAAAGATTGAATTCGTAGACAGCGACGGAAACGCGACGTTGCTTAAGGGTGACCTGCCACTGATTGAGGGCACCATCGTCGATGCGACTTTCTTGAGCGTAGCTGCATTGCGCGACTTTATCCGCGTCGAAATCGCTGATGCGAAAGCATCCGGAGTTCTGTTTTCAGTACACCTGAAAACGACGATGATGAAAGTTTCAGACCCTATTATTTTTGGGCATTTCGTATCGATCTATCTGGAAGAAGTGTTCCAGAAGTACGGCGATACCCTTGCTGGATTGGGTGTAAACCCTGACAACGGTATCGGGGATTTATTGGCTAAGCTTGAAGGATTGGCTGCCGATAAGAAACAAGATATTGCCGCCGCACTTAATGCAACACTAGCGGCCCAGCCTCCGCTATATATGGTGGACTCTGATAAAGGTATTACCAACCTACACGTCTCATCTGATGTGATCATTGACGCCTCCATGCCTGCGATTATTCGTGGCGGTGGTAAAGGCTGGGGCCCAGACGGCAATGCCGCCGATACCAAATGTGTAATTCCCGACAATTGCTATGCATCAATTTACGACGAATCCATCAACTTCTTCAAAGAATTCGGCGCGCTTGACCCGACAACTTCGGGCGCCGTTTCGAACGTTGGACTAATGGCACAGAAGGCCGAGGAATACGGTTCGCATCCTACAACATTCATGGCACCATCCAACGGAACGATACAGTATGTTTTGGCATCGGGCGAAGTATTGCATTCTCACGAAGTTGAAGCTGGTGACATCTGGCGCTCCTCTACTGCAAAAGCTGCACCTATAGAAGACTGGGTGAAACTTGGGATCAATCGGCAGAAGGCGACTGGTTCTGCTGCCGTATTCTGGCTTGATGAAAATCGTGCCCACGACTCGGAATTAATCAAAAGCGTCAAAAAGATCATCACGGCCGAAGGCGCTGACGATCTGGGCATTCAAATCATGACTCCGCGCGAAGCGACACGCTTCACTTTGGAGCTGGCCCGCGAAGGCAACGACGTAATTTCGATCACAGGCAATGTGTTGCGTGACTATCTTACCGATTTGTTCCCGATCTTGGAATTGGGAACTTCGGCCAAGATGTTATCCGTCGTGAAGTTGATGAATGGCGGCGGCTTATTTGAAACGGGTGCTGGTGGTTCGGCCCCAAAGCACGTTCAGCAATTGGTGGCTGAGGGTCATCTTCGTTGGGACTCACTTGGTGAATTCTGCGCTTTAGGGGAATCGTTGAACTTCCTCGCCGAAAGCAAAGGAAACACTAAGGCTGCAATTCTGGCGAAGGCGGTTGAGGAAGCCACAGAAATGCTGTTGGTAAACGGAAAATCTCCGGGTCGCAAAGTAGGCCAATTGGACAATCGTGACAGCCACTATTTCTTTGCACTGTATTGGGCTGAGGCATTGGCTGCGCAAACCGATGATTCCGATATTGCCACACACTTCGCGGCCTTGGCAAAAATGTTGAAAGACAAACAGGAAACGATTCTGGCTGAATTGGCCGCCGTGCAAGGCACACCCTCGGATCTGGGTGGCTACTACCACGGCGACTCTGCAAAGATTGCCAAAATAATGCGCCCAAGCGCAACGCTGAACGCGATAATCGACTAGATTTTAAGCTTAAAAAGCGCCTGGCTTTCTGGGCGCTTTTCGTTTGCTAGCCATATTCCGCAAACCAAAACAGATAGTCTCTCCGGACGTTCACCGTCCGGAGAGACTAAACTCCGATAGTACGTAGCTGGATGCGTCTGATGCGAGGAATGCTGCTGGCCCTCCGAACTCTTCAGGTTGACCCCACCTTCCAGCCGGAATGCGGCTGAGAATTGCCGCGGTACGGTCTGGATCGCTACGTAACGCCTCGGTATTGTCAGTACTAATGTAACCTGGCGCGATGGCGTTTACATTCACACCTTTGTCAGCCCATCCGTTGGCAAAAGCCATCGTCAACCGGCCAATCCCACCTCTTGAGGCCGCACAACCCGGCACAGTAACGCCGCCTTGAAACGTTAAAAGCGAAGCCGTGAATATGATTTCCCGATATTCATCCGAGTGCTCGACCGCGAGTGCGCGCATTATAGCGCCTGCATTGTATAATAGAATGTCAATTTCGGGATGGTGTTCTGTGACCGGTCAGCTATCAAGGCCTTCCAGAAAGTTTTTTGCCGCAGGATCTGGCGTAGGCGAGTAGACGGAACCTAACCAGTTTTCGGTAAGAGAACCAAAAACTGGTTGGTCGATTCAACAATACCTCGGTTAGGTAAATTTTACCGATTACACCAAATGACACTCACTTTTTTGCGAGCACAATAGAAGGCGGCAATTTTCGTGGGCCATGAAACTGCCGCCTTTTCTATATCGTATGGATAAACGACACGTTGCCGTAGGACGAAATTCGTTAGAGTGAAAAACGATTGTTAATCGGGCTTGAGAGCCCAATACCTAGTTCTACAAGGCAAACAAATACTTCAATCTTCAGGATATCGTCTCATCCAGTGTTGGTTGTAAAATCAGCGTATCAAACACAATATTCCAAGTGTTAAATCCTTCGGTGCACACGCCACAAATGAGGCTAACCATGTGCGGCAACAAGCAATTCGCTTTCAGTGGACATTCTGATAATGGCCAAATGCATCCAAACAACGGAAATGGCGACTAAAAAGAAAAGGAGCATAAACGGCGCTGTCCATATTCCGGTTACATCTAGCAAATAGCCAAACGCGATTGGAAGAAAGAAGCCACCTAAACCTCCGATCATCCCAACTAGCCCGCCAACAGCACCAACGTGTTCGGGGTAATATGTTGGGATGTGTTTGAAGACAGCAGCTTTGCCCAGGCTCATTACAAAACCGAGAAATATCGTTAACGTTACGAATAGATACAGAGATGTACCGACTTCGAATTCAATTGGTCCGTTTATGCCGCTGGTGCGGAAAGATCCGCCTGGAAAGGCCATAACGAAAAGCAGAAATAGGGATGCAAAAAACGTGAAGTATATGACAAACCGTGCCCCCCATCTATCAGACATCCATCCGCCAACTGCGCGAAAGACTGACCCTGGTAGAGAATATAGCCCAGCGAGTACCCCGGCTGTTGTCAGGCTTAACCCGTATGCACCGACATAGTATCGTGGCAGGAACGAGGCGAGCGCCACGAATGCGCCGAACACGAAGAAGTAGTAAATGGAAAAACGCCAAACCTGTGCTTTTTTCAACGGTGCAAGCTGTTCAGCAAGTGACATTCCGCCTTTGCCGGTTGATTGCCGTAGTTTGTGGCTCGGATCATCTTTTGCCATTATGTAGAACAGAACCGCCGTCGCGGCCAACACTACTGCATAGACCTTGGCCGTGCCCTCCCATCCGAGTGCCACAACGAGAAATGGTGCAGCAAAATTTGTAACCGCGGCGCCAACATTGCCGACACCAAATATCCCCAATGCAGTTCCCTGATGTTTAGTTTCAAACCAGCGTGACACATATGAAACGCCGATAATGAATGATCCACCTGCAAACCCTAAACCTAGCGCCGCAACCAGAAACATTTCGTATGTATGGACTGACGTTAGCAACCATACGGCTACAGAAGTCAGCAACATTTGTAGTGGGAACACTATCCGCCCCCCGAATTTCTCGGTCCAGATACCTAGGAACATTCGGCTGATCGAGCCCGTCAATACTGGTGTAGCTACCAGAAATCCGAATTGGGTGTCCGACAGGCCCAGTTCTTGCTGGATGCTAACTCCAATAATCGAAAATATTGTCCACACAGCAAAGCAAATCGTGAAGGCGAAGGTACTAAGTCCAAGCGCACGGTTTCTGTCATTGTTCGAGATTTTTAAGGTGTCTTGCATTTTGCTTCCTATCATTCCGCTGCTGTCAGAATTGGGGTGGTGTCGATTAATGTTTGCAGTTCCGATTTACAGGAACCGCAATTCGTTCCGGCGGCCGTACAACGACCAAGCGCGACGACATTGGTGGCGCCATCGTAAATTGCCGAACGTAACGTATTGATTCCTACATCAAAGCAAGCACATATTGTTCGGCCTGGATTTGGCTGATCCAGCATCGGCAATCCGGCCAAGGCGGATAAGGCCGAGACTTCGGTATCTATCTGTGAAATCGCGTGGGCACGCGCTACTTCGACGGGTTCAGGCGATGCGAAGAATAACCCTTTTAGTACGGGGCCATCAAATACTGCAGCGCGGACAACACCTCTGGCTGAATCGTGCAGAATGCTGACTTCGCCAGTGTTGGTACCCAATGCTATGCGGGCTTCCTTTTCCCAATCTTCGGGTGTGCTGCGTCCAGCAATTTCACTGCTCCAACCGGTGGATGTGCGCGCTACAACGCTGTAACCTCGGTGTGGCTGCAATTGCGAAGCCGAGGCCGCGAAGCCATACCATTTTGTCTGATACGGCCGCAGTTGAACGCGGCTTCCCTTCAATGCCGGTTGACCAGATATCGGGTCACACCCGCCGGCGACCAAACTATTGACCACGCCCTGCGAAGCGTTATCCTTGCTCCAATGGATGGGTACGAAAACCGTTCCGCGTTGCACATTGGCAGACAGCAATACACGAACAACGACACGCCCTTGGGGCGATGTTATCTCCAACAGCTCAGTTTCTTTGGTGCCGATCAGTTTGGCGTCATCAGGGTGCACTTCAGCGAACGGTTCAGCTAGATGCTGGCTGAGGCGTGCCGATTTTCCGCTGCGCGTCATGGTGTGCCACTGATCACGAATCCGGCCTGTATTTAGGCGAAACATCCCGATAGCATCTGGTTGCGAAAGCGGCGAAGATACGGGAAGCATCTGCGCCTTGGCATCGGTGTGGTAGAATTCCCCATCTTCGAAAAACCGATTGCCCGTCTTTGTCTTATCAACCACTGGCCATTGCAATGGTTCGAAGTTCTCGTATTCCGTGTCGTTTAGATCAGCTAAACCGCTGATATCGAAATCTCGCCCATGCTTTGCTGCCTTTCCCGAAAGGTCCGCATACTCGCGAAAAATATCCGCGGGCGAGGAGTAGGAAAACGCATCGCGCCAACCCATTCGTATGGCCACTTCGCAAATTATTTCCCAGTCAGGCTTAGCGTTCCCCGGCGTTGGCAAGAAAGCGCGTTGCCGGCTAATTCGACGTTCCGAATTCGTGACCGTTCCAGATTTTTCGCCCCATGCGGTTGCGGGCAAAAGTACATCGGCAAGGGCTGTGGTGTCCGTATGCGTTACGTCTGTTACAACGGTAAAAGGAACATTTTCGATGGCGCGTGTTACCGCGTCTGCATCAGGCATAGAGACCGCTGGATTGGTTGAAATAATCCATAGCGCCTTGATTTTTCCCTGCTCGCACGCTTGAAATAGATCAACCGCCTTAAGGCCAGGCTTTGCGCAAATTGTCGGGGATTGCCATGCACTTTGGACCGTGTCGCGGTGACTCGGATTTTCTATGTCCAAATGGCAGGCCAGCATATTCGCGAGGCCACCAACTTCGCGCCCACCCATTGCATTTGGTTGACCGGTTACTGAAAACGGCCCCATGCCCGCCCGCCCGATACGTCCCGTTGCCAGATGGCAATTGATGATCGCGTTTACTTTGTCAGTTCCGGCGCTTGATTGGTTCACGCCCTGCGAAAACAGGGTCACCACTTTTTCCGCGCCGATCCAGAGGTCGTAAAAGCTGCGCAGGTCGGCGTCTGACAATCCGGTATCAGCGCTATCGCTGGTTTTTGCCATCGCAATAGACGCGTCAAAACCATTTACGTGGGCATCTAGATATTCTTGATCAACCGCGCCGCGCTTATCAATTTCCACCAACAACCCGTTGAACAACGCTGTGTCGCCGTCTGGGCGAATAGACAGATGTAAATCCGCCGTCTTGCCGGTCGCCGTCTTGCGCGGATCGACTGTAATAATCGTCAATGATGGACGTTGTGCTTTGGCTGCAAGAATTCGTTGGAACAAAACAGGGTGACACCATGCCAGATTCGAACCAACCAGCACAATTACATCAGCTTCTTCCAAGTCCGTATAATCGACTGGAACAGTATCCGTTCCAAAGGCTCGCTTGTGCCCAGCCACCGAAGACGCCATGCAAAGTCGTGAATTTGTGTCTATATTGGCGGAACCAATATAGCCTTTCATCAGCTTATTGGCGACATAATAGTCTTCGGTCAGCAATTGCCCCGATACATAAAAAGCCACGCTATCAGGCCCGTGTTCACGAACAGCATCACCAAATTTTGACGCAACCAGATCGAGCGCCTTATCCCAATTTGCAGGTTTTCCATCGATTTCAGGATCAAGCAAACGACCATCCAAATCGAGTGTTTCACCCAGCGCGGCCCCTTTGGAACATAGTCGCCCAAGGTTGGCCGGATGATTTTTGTCACCTGTAATTTCGCCGCTAGGCGTCGCTATTAATCCACAGCCAACGCCACAATATGGGCAAGTTGTGCAAACTTGGTTCATGCAACTAGTTTCGAGGTCAAGCGTGCAGGATCCAACAGGATTCGACCGTCTTCGACGCGCACGCCATACGTGGCAACACTACCTACATCACTGCCTTGTGCCATACCGGTTTTCAAATCAAAAACCCAGTTGTGCAACGGGCAAGTGACAGCTGTGCCGTGCACGATCCCCTCGGACAACGGTCCTTTTTTGTGGGGGCACGTGTCATCGATGGCATAAACCTGATCGTCATGCGTTCGAAATATCGCCACACATCCAAGATGCGTTTTAACAACGCGTGCGCCACGTTTCGGGATGTCATCCAAACTTGCAATGTCTATCCAGTTGCTCATTCTGCAGCCTCCAGGGTCAGGTCAGCGATTGGTGACCATTTACGTTGCGCGAATTCCGGTGTGGACTGTTCAGCCCATGGATCAGTGCGATAAACGGATTGGGAAATTTCAAAACGCTCGCATAGGGCTGCGCGTTCTTCTAGGTCATCGACAACACGCTCTTTAACCCAGTCCAATCCAACTTTTGTGACCCATTTATACGCTCGATCCAGATATCTGGCGTGCTCGCGATAAAGCTGGATGAAGGCAACGGTCAATTCGATTGCTTCCTGTTCGGTTGCAGCTTTTGCCAATGCCTCGGTTTCTTTCAACTCCATGCCAGCTGCACCTCCGACGCTGACCTCAAAGCCGCTATCGACGCAAATAATACCCACATCCTTACAAGTTGCTTCGGCGCAATTACGCGGGCAACCGGATACGGCCAATTTCACTTTGTGAGGAGTCCAGCTGCCCCAAAGCAGCTTTTCAAGCTTGATGCCGAGGCCCGTACTATCCTGCGTTCCAAAACGGCAGAAATCGGTTCCAACACATGTTTTGACGGTACGCAAACCTTTGGAGTACGCATGGCCAGAAACCATGCCGGCCTCGTTCAGATCAGCCCACATATTCGGCAAATCTTCTTTTTGAACACCCAGCAAATCGATACGTTGGCCACCTGTCACTTTCACAGCAGGTACATTGTATTTATCGGCGGCATCGGCAATCGCCCGCAACTCATCCGGGGTGGTCATTCCGCCCCACATCCGTGGCAACACGGAATAAGTGCCGTCTTTCTGGATATTGGCATGGTTCCGTTCGTTCACAAAACGGCTTTGCGCGTCGTCTTTATACTCCAATGGCCATTCGGCGATCAGGTAATAGTTTAGCGCCGGGCGACAAACATGACACCCACACGAGGTTTTCCAACCGCACTCCTGCATCACAGCCGGCATCGTTTTTAGTTGCTGGCTTTTGATAATGCGGCGAACATCTTCGTGGGCTAAATCTGTGCACCCACAAATTGATTGCGGTGCGGGTAATACAAAGTCATCCCCCAGCGAAACAGCCAAAACCTGTTCAACCAATCCCGTGCAACTACCACAAGAGGCCGACGCTTTGGTGGTAGCCTTGATAGCTGCCAAATCATGGGCGCCGTCGGCGATTGCTTTCGTTATTGTACTTTTGCAAATGCCGTTGCAGCCGCAGATTTCTGCGTCATCGGGTAAGGCTGCAACGGCCGCCAACGGGTCCAGCGGCGTGCCTCCTTGAAAGGCAGGTCCAAAGATCAGGGTATCGCGTATTTCACCAATATCCTCGCTTGCTTTGATTTTAGAGAAGAACCAGCTGCTATCGGATGTATCACCATACATAACGGTGCCGATAATCCGATCTTCTTTTAGAATTAGACGTTTATAAATTCCGCGACCGGGGTCACGGAAAACGATTTCCTCGCGATCATCACCCTCCGCGAATTCACCAACCGAAAACAAATCCACACCGGTAACTTTCAGCTTTGTCGAAACGGACGGTGCTACAAATTTTGCTGTCTCATTAGTCAGCGTCCGCGCAAGAACCTTGGCCATATCATACAGCGGAGCTACCAACCCATAAACGGTGCTGTCATGCTCAACACATTCGCCCAACGCCAAAATGTCTGGGTCGGATGTTACCATGGTGTCATCAACGACAATTCCACGCTCTACATGCAAAGCCGCCTCGGTTGCGATGCGCGTTTCGGGGCGAATTCCAGCGGCCATAACGACAATGTCTGCATCGTGAATTGTGCCATCTTCCATCAGCACCGCATCAACCTGATCGTGCCCGAGTATTGCCTTTGTATGCGCTTCGCAAACTACGTTAATACCGCGGCTTTCCAGTTCTTTTTGCAACAAGTAGCCGGCAGCGGGGTCAAGTTGGCGCTCCATCAAGTGCCCCATAAGATGAAGGACAGTCACCGTCATCCCTTGCGAATTCAACGCAGCCGCAGCCTCAAGTCCCAGAAGCCCACCGCCAATAATAACCGCTTTACCGTTTGGCTTGTCAGATGCAGCGAGCATCTTGTTAACGTCGTCCAAGTCCCGAAAACCAATTACGCCGGGTAAATCATTGCCCGACACAGGGATCATAAACGAAGCCGAGCCCGTGGCGACCACAAGTTTGTCGTAAGGAGTCGTGCCATCTGCACTGACAACCAACTTTTTCTGGCGATCAATCTTAACGACCGTTTCGCCAAATCTGCAGTTCACCCCGTGTTCGCGGTACCAATCTGCATCATGTGTGACAATTTCTTCAAACGTCTTATCGCCGGCCAATACGGGCGACAACATAATACGGTTGTAGTTTCCGTGTGGTTCTGCTCCGAAAAGCGTAACATCATAAGCGTCACGATCAAGATCGAACAGCTCCTCCAGCATCCGGCCCGAGGCCATGCCCGCGCCAATAACAACTAGTTTCTGTTTCATGAGGTAACACCAGTAAATAGCGTGTTCATCGGAGTAGCCTTTTCAAGTTTGCCCGAATCTGGGTAGGAATAGTTGACCTATTTATATTGGTTGAATGTGTTGATGTCTGTTGCTAAGAAATCAGCAACCCGTTGCATTTTTTGCAACACCGATAAATCTAGGCAGGACATGTTGAAGCCATGCGACACTTACTGGTTCTTAAGTATATTGAAAAAATTGCCAGAACCGGATCGCTGAGAAGCGCTGCGGAAGAGTTGGGGATTACACCCTCTGCCCTCAATCGCAGGATATTAGGGGTCGAAGAAGAGTTGGGCGTCGAGATATTCGAGCGCCATCCGTCTGGATTACGCCCAAACATTGCTGGTGAAATCCTTCTCAAATACATCCGTGATCAAATCGCCGACATGGATCATGTTAAATCTCGGATCGCAGATCTGTCAGGTATGCGTGCTGGCCATATTAACATCGCCACAACCCGCGAAGTTGTTCAATTCTTCTTGCCTGCACTGCTAAAACGCCACTTGGCAGAATTTCCTGCCGTAACTTTTGGGGTCAACTTGTGTGAGCGCGGAGAAGCAGAAACCTCGCTTCTAGACAACACAAATGACATCGCCATCGTATTTGAACCGATCAGGATGAAGGAATTTCAAACCGTTTATTCGGGCGCTCAAGACCTATTTTGTATCATGTCAGAAGAACATCCGCTTGCAGCTAAGAAACAGCTACGAATATATGACTGCGTAGACTTCCCATTATTGCTTCCAAAGCATCCCGAAGGCATCCGTCAAGTGCTGGACGCGGCAGCGGCAAAGGTCGGGGTAAGTTTGGATCCGGCGTTGGAATCCAACAGCCTCGACTTATTACGGCTTATGTCGCAGGACAGTGAAGCAGTTAGCTTCAGTCTCGGAATTAATATGAGGCCTGATTTGAAGAAAGATCGGCTAGCGTCCGTCCCAGTGGACATCAAAGGAATTCCTGGCGGTGTCCTCGTCGCTGGATATCTGCGCGGGCGAACGCTACCTGTTGCTGCCGCTAGGTTTTTAGAAAATGTAAACATAGAACTCACGAAGCGGTTTTCCTGATTCCAATAGTTTGTGGTTCAGGAGCATCTCACTTTTTTCAACGCTTCCTCATCAACTTTTTCAGCATTGCATTGAACAGTTCCATTTTCTTAATCCGAGGGGAATCGTGCCGATATATCGTAGAAATCACTCTTTGCTCCGACAAATCTGGGAGCGGGATCAACCGGAGTTTTCTTGTTGGGGTGTTGAGCCCACCCCAATCAGGCATAATGGAAACTCCAAGGCCTTCGCCAACAAGATATGCAATGGTTTCCGGACTATCGAGAACGCTGATCACATTCGGTTTTAGGCCTTTTCGGTCAAGATATTTTTGAATGATCAGCCCACCCCAGGACGTAGGATCATAAGCGATGAACGGCTCTGTGCGCAGCATGCTCTCGGGCGTGGTACTGGCGCTATCTGGCGTGATTAAAACCAAAGGCTCGCGGTACAGGGCTTCGATAAATAACAATTTTTCTGTTGTCGGCGGTGACACGATAACCGCCAAATCCAAATCTCCGTCTGTTACCTGCCTATGCAGTTCCTTTGATGTTCCTGGAAACAAATGGATTTGCATCTGCGGATATCCTTGGGTTACCTCTCGGATTGCCGAAGAGACCAAACCCGTCAGAGCCGTCGAAATCGCCCCGACACGTAGAACACCTGACAAACCTTTAGGATCCCATCCAAACTCCAGATCCTGACACTTCAAGACAATTTCTCGCATCTGAGGTAGCAGTTGGATGCAGGACTCTGTTGGTCTGGCCTTGTGGCCGGTTCTTATCAGCAGTTCTGTATTAAGGTCAGATTCCAACGTCCTGATCCTTTGCCCAATAGCAGCAGGGGTAAGATTAAGCGAGCGGGCTGCCTCGGCGATTGAGCCATGCTCAATGACGGCTATCAAACTTTGAAGAAATCGACTATCCAACACTTTTCCTTTAGGTTATAGAAACCATTACATCCTAAAAGGTTTGAAGTTCAGGTGCTAGGGTTGTGTTCAATCTTATCGCATCAAGGAAATCAGATGCTGGGAACTAACGAAAACCTAATTAACGAAGTCCGCGAGCGGTTCGCCCATGTCGATGCCTGCCCTTTTCAGGGTGAACGCATTTTCTTTGAAAATGCGGGTGGTGCGCTGACACTGAAATCGGTTGTTTCACGCACGACCGAATACGCCGCGATTCCCGATAATCAGGGCCGCGATAACCCTGCCTCGCATGAACTGGTGCGGGTTATTGATCAGGCCCGCAAGGATATGCACTTGTTCCTTAATGCTTCATCCGGGCAAGTGTTCTTTGGTGAGAGTGGTACCGAAGTATTGTTCAGGATGATCAGCGCGGCTTGTCTCGGGACCACACCGGGTGGCAACGTTGTTAGCTCGACCGTGGAACATCCGGCCACGCGCAGCGCGGCGATACGTTGGGCCGAAATCGCGGGGAAAGAATTGATCGCCGTTGTCCATAATGATGCAACGGGTGATGTCACAGCGCAGAATTATTCGGACGTTGTGAATAAAGACACACGCGTAGCAACCATACTTCACACCTCTCCGGTCACCGGCATCGGAAATGATGTTGCCGAAATTAGCCGAGTGATCCGTGCTGTGGCACCCGATTGCATTATCATTGTCGACGGCATCCAACATGCCGCACATGGCCTGCTCGATATCGATAGCTATGATATCGACGGTTATGCGATTTCTCCATACAAGATGTTTTCGCGCCATGGCTATGCCGTTGGTTGGATTTCCGACCGGTTGACGGACGTGCCTCACAATGCGTTGAAGAATGGTCCGGCGAAACAATGGGAACTGGGAACCCGCGACACTGGCGCTTATGCAACTTTATCAGAAGTTATTCGCTATTTCGAATGGCTGGGTTCTGAGGTTTCTGAAGAAAGCGAGCCGCGAGCGAAAATTGTGGCCGCAGGGCAGGCCATCTTAGCGCATGAAAAGACCCTGACGGACGCGATGCTACACGGTACTGGAAATCAAAAGGGATTAGCGGAAATGGAGGGTGTCTTGGTGCTTGCCGGTATTGAAAACCCACACCGCGAGGGGCTGGTCTCCTTTTCGATAGACGGGCGGAACGCTGTAGATATCGTTGCATATCTAAATGACCAAGGAATACGCACCCACGTACGCAAAGCCGACCACTACTCGGGTAATATCCTAACTCCACTTAAGCAGGCTAGCTGTGTCCGGGTTTCGTTCTGCCATTATAATACTGAACAGGAAGTATCCCGACTTTTGAGCGCAGTGGCGTCATTCATAGCATAACCGATGTAGAAATCAGTTGAAACTTGACCAACCGTACGGTCATTGAGACGCGCTGAATTGTGAGTTCAGTCAGATTGAGAGCCGCGAAACTTAACTCGCGGCTCTCTTGCGACTTCTCGTCGTATAATGCCGCTAAGAAACCTCAACCGCAATTTTGTCTTGCGTGCGCAACTCAAAATCCGATGCATCATGACGTTCGTGCAACTGCCCTTCAAGCGGACCCCAAGTGCGATTAACCATACGACCGCGTTGAACCGCGGGACGGGCCAAGATTTCATCTGCCCAACGGCGCAGGTTCTTATAGCTTTCCACTTGCAGAAACTCGCCTGCACCATATGCGGCGCCCAACACCAAGTTTCCGTACCAAGGCCATGTGGCCATGTCAGCAATACTGTATTCATCACCGCCCAGAAAGCGGTGTTCGGCTAGTTCGCGATCCAACACATCCATCTGCCGCTTGGTTTCCATAGTGAAGCGATCGATAGGATATTCGAATTTTTCGGGAGCGTAGGCGTAAAAGTGACCGAACCCACCACCCAGATAGGGTGCCGAGCCTTGCAGCCAGAAAAGCCAATTCAATACCTCGGCACGTTTGCCACCATCTTCGGGCAAGAAACGCCCGAATTTCTCGGCGAGGTACAGAAGGATCGCCCCGCTTTCAAACACACGGCTACCGGTATCCGTGTCTAAAAGCGCTGGTATTTTCGAATTGGGATTAACCGCCACGAAGCCTGACGAAAATTGCTCGCCTTCGCCAATATTGATCAAATGGGCGTCATACTCTGCACCCGTTTCGCCAAGAGCCACAAGCTCCTCCAGCAGGATTGTAACCTTTTGCCCGTTGGGCGTGCCAAGCGAGTAAAGCTGCAAAGGGTGCTCTCCTTGCCGAAGTTCGGCGTCATGTGTCGCACCAGCAATTGGTCGGTTGATCTTGGACCATTCGCCACCGTTTTCAGTATCCCACGTCCAAACTTTGGGAGGTGTGTAGCTATCTAGCATATTCTGTCTCTTTCGTGATCGATTAGAAGCGCCACCGGGCGCGAAATGAGTGTTTGTTCAACCGCCGGTTCGGGCGATTTTGTCGAGTATCTGTGTAAAGTTTTCGACCCCTTGAGCACCCGACACCAAATGCTGTTGGTCAAATATTACGGCAGGCACACCCCGAATACCTTTTTGTGTCCAAAAGTTCTGCATCCGGCGCACTTCCGACGCAAAACGCTGGTCCACTAAAACCTCTAATGCCTCGTTACGGTCCAACCCGATATCCGCAGCTATATCGGCCAATACATTAATATCCGAAAGGTTGCGTCGATTTGTGAAATGCGCCGTGAACAACGCTTGCTTGGCATCATGCTCACGCCCTTGGGTGTCAGCCCAGTGAATGAGCTGATGAGCATTAAAGGTGTTGTGCATGCGCATGTTCTCGGCGAAGCGAAAGTCAAACCCTAGGTCGGCTCCAATAGAGGTCATCTGTCGTCGACTTTCTTCGGATTGCTCGGGGGTAGTGCCGTATTTTTCGATGATGTGTTCACGCACGTTTTGCCCCTCGGGCGGCATGTCCGGATTGAGCTCAAACGGGTGCCAGTGAATTTCATGCGCTGTATCGGTCGCTTCAAGCGCGGTTATCAATTGACGGTATCCAATGATGCACCAAGGGCACATCACATCCGAGACGATGTCGATACGTAGGGGCGTGTTCATGGAGTTTGGTTCCTTGGGAAGCAATCTAGTGTCGTTCCAGTTCACATGGGGACAGTGACGTCCCCTTGCAACCACAACCACGTAACATTGAAATCAAAAATTAATATAATGGGATAGTCAACATCCACATCCTCGGACTCGTGGCCGAGGCGAACGCCCGACCTATCGCTGGCACAAATATGCCCACAAGCTTTAAATCATCGTCAGTCCTAAAGCGGAAAGGTAATATCGCGCGAAACCACGGTCAGACAGAGTTTTCATTCTGTACACAGACCGCCATCAAACGGTAGACGATTTGTGCCGCGGTGAAGTCCCAAGCTGTGTTGCCGTTTGGTGCCAGCTCGACCACATCTAACCCTACGCAGCGTCGCCCCTTCAAAGCGTGTTCAACAAGATGAAGCGCCTGATAATAGTTCAGCCCCCCTGGCACGGGTGTACCGGTGGCTGGCATTACTGAGGGATCCAGTCCATCTACATCAAAACTGATATAAATCAGTTCAGGGAAATTTTGCGGAAGATCGACTGCGTGGATGCTTCCGGTGACCAGTTCTTCAGCATCCACGTGAAAGACACCGTTGTGAACGCGGCTCTCGACTTCTTGCGCGCTAAGTGCGCGCACGCCGAACTGCGCCAGCCTGATCCCCTCATGGACCAGTAGATGCATGACTGAAGCGTGCGAATGTTTTTCCCCTTGATAGGCCACGCGTAGATCGGCGTGCGCGTCAATCTGCACAATGCCAATCGGTCGATCCAGTGCACGGGACACGCCCATCACTGCGCCGTAGCTAAGGGAATGTTCCCCGCCGAGCGTTACCGGTATTTTGCCCGCGCGCACTGTGGCCTCAGTCCGCTTGGCAAGGCGCTCCATAACCTCGGGCATCGAGCCATCACAATTCAAAGGCTGTTCTGTAAGTATACCCTCTGCACAGGGTTCGACCCCATTGCACAAACGCTCAAGCTCGTTCGAAGCCTCTATAATCGCCTCCGGCCCCTTGGCGGTTCCAGCGCCATATGACACGGTTCGCTCCAGCGGGACCGGAATAACGCGGAAGTGCGCCTTTTCGGAACGCTCGGATGCCGTCAACTCGCTGTCCAGAAAAATGCTCATGATAGTCGTTCCTTGAAATCGTCATATCCAAACTGCCTCACTATTCGCAAATTATCCGTCACGCTGTTCCACAAGACAATCGAGGGCAGTGGCACGCCGTTGAATGTATTGGTCTTAACCATCGAGTAGTGGGCCTGATCGAGAAACGCGAAGCGGTCTCCGCATTCCAACGGGTGATCCAGAGTATAATCCCCGATCACATCTCCTGCCAAACACGAGGGACCACCGAAGCGGTATGTGTGGCCTACTTTTACCTCGTTTATCATGGCTGGACGATACGGGGCTTCGATAACGTCGGGCATATGACAAGTTGCCGAGATATCAGTGATAGCAAGGTTCATTCCATTCTTCGGCAGGTCGAGAACCTCGCCAACCAGAATACCGGCATCCAACGCGACAGCTTCTCCGGGTTCCAGATAAACATCGACACCGTATTTGGCGCGGATATCTTTGATAAACGAGATCAAAGCCTCGCGATCATAGTCATCACGGGTGATGTGATGCCCACCACCAAAATTCAGCCACTTTATCCCCTCCATGAAAGGGGCGAGCTTCGGTTCAACTGCGGTCCACGTCCGCGCCAACGGTTCGAAGCCCTGCTCGCAAAGGGTATGCATGTGCAAACCATCTATGCTTTCCAGAATTTCGTGCGTAAGTTGGCTGACCGGCGTTCCCAGACGCGAACACGGTGCGCAAGGATCATATTTCGCGATTTCGCCTTCCGAGTGTTCCGGGTTAATGCGAAGCCCGACCTGTTTGCCTGCCGTCTGGCATTTAGCAATGTAACGGTTCTTTTGTGAGGGACTATTAAAGATAATATGGTCGGAAAGACTGATGATATCGTCAATTTCGCTGCTTTTATAACCTGCACAAAAAGTAACAACTTCACCGCCAAACTCTTCGCGCGCAAGCCGCGCCTCGTATAGACCACTCGCGCAAGTGCCGCCCAGGTGTTGACGTATCAGAGGGGCAATTGAGTACATTGAAAACGCTTTCAGCGCCGCCAGAACGTGCGCACCTGATTGCTCAGCCACATCTGCGAGAATGGTAAGATTTCGTTCAATTGCTATTTCGTCGACCACGAAAGCCGGCGTCGGGACGCGGTTAAGATCAAAATTGCGAAAAGCACCGGGGTCACCGGCTTGAGTAGCCATCATATCAGACATCGCATTCTCCAGTGACATGGGCGGGGGATGCAGCCCGGCGTTTCCACCGGACCTAATCTTAGAAGTTTACGGGTTCGTCCAGTTTATGCACCTGCCAAGGCAGGCCATTGCTGTTCAGCATATCCATGAAGTCATCTGGGTCCAACTGCTCCATATTCCATACACCGGGTTTTGACCAATTGCCGTTCAGCACTTGTGCTGCGCCGATCATGGCCGGAACGCCTGTGGTATAGCTTACTGCTTGGCTGCCCACTTCGCGGAAGCATTCCTCGTGATCACAGATGTTGTAGATGTAATAAGTAGCTTCGCCAGAACCATCCAGCGCTTCGCCAGTTGCTATATCACCGATACAGGCCTTGCCTTTTGTTTCTTCCGCCAGATCGCCGGGATCAGGCAAAAGGGTTGTCAAAAACTGGATCGGAATGATTTCGACGCCGTTATGCATCACCGGGTCGATGCGGGTCATCCCAATGTTTTCCAGCACCTTGGCGTGGGTGATGTAGGCGTCGCCGAAGGTCATCCAGAAGCGGGCGCGCTCGATCTCCGCGAAGTGGGTCGATAGGCTTTCCAACTCTTCGTGATACATCAGGTACATATTCCGTGGGCCAATTCCCGGGAAGTCGAATTCGACCTTGTGGGTCATGGCAGGACTTGCCTTCCAAACTCCGTCTTCCCAATGACGGGCTTCTTGCAACACTTCACGCAGGTTAATTTCGGGGTTGAAATTGGTGGCAAATGCCTGATCGTTCGAGCCGCCATTAGCGTCCAGAATATCAATCTGGCGGATAGTTTTCAGCTTGTGTTTTTTCAGCCAAGTCGCGAACACGCTGGTCACGCCTGGATCAAAACCCGACCCAAGAATAGCAGTAAGGCCTGCTTCTTTGAACTTGTCCTGATAGGCCCACTGCCAGTGGTATTCAAACTTGGCCACGTCTTCAGGTTCGTAGTTTGCGGTGTCCAGATAGTTGCATCCTGCCTCAAGACAGGCGTCCATCAGAACAAGGTCTTGATAGGGCAAGGCAAGGTTCACAAGAAGCTCGGCACCGGTTTCACGAATAAGCGCGACGGTAGCAGCCACGTCCATCGCATCCAGGGCGGCGGTCTTGATCTCGACTCCGGTGCGCTCTTTCACACTCGCGGCAATCGCATCGCATTTGGATTTGGTCCGGCTCGCCAATGTGATATCCGTAAAAATATCGGCATTCATCGCCATTTTGTGTACCGAAGCGTGGCTTACGCCGCCAGCGCCAACGACAAGTATTTTGCTCATAGTGGTTCTCCTCTTACCGGAATTATTCATAGTAGGTATAGCCGTTGATCGAGTCCCGATAGGCACCGATCAAAGTTTTGCGTTCGCTCGATTTGATCGTACCGTCCGAGATGGCCTCGTCGACCATTTTACGAAAGGCGGCGACACAATCGGCCGGGTCGAATTCGACGTAAGACAGAACTTGCGAGATCGTATCCCCTTCTTGCTCGTGCAGAAGGTCGAACCCGCCATCAGCCCGCAAGTCGATAGTAACAACATTCGTGTCCCCAAACAGATTGTGCAAATCACCGAGCGTTTCCTGATAGGCCCCCACGAAGAAGACGCCAAGGTAATATTTGCTATCTTCGGGCAGCGAATGCACCGGCAACGATCGCGAAATCCCGTCGGCCAGAATAAATTTGTCGACCTTCCCGTCGCTGTCACAAGTAATGTCTGACAAAATTGCACGGCGATCCGGTGTCTGGTTCAACATCTGCAGCGGCACGATCGGATGCAACTGGTCAATGGCCCAAACGTCAGGAAGCGACTGAAACAAAGAGAAGTTGCAGTGATACACGTCTGCCACTTTCTCTAGCTGTTCTTCTAGTTCGCCGGTCATGTCAGACACCGCAACAACAGCCTTGATCTTGGCGGTCAATGATAGATAAATCCGTTCAGCACGCGCCATCTGGCGCAGGTCGATTGCCCCACGCCGAAACAGCGCGCGCAATTCGTCGCGATAGAAGCTGGCGTCGTTCCAGCATTCCTGAATCCGTTCGGGGACAAGATACCCTGTAATGGCGGCCAGATCACTGACCAGATGGTGGTCGTCAGGGCCAACGTCAGGTGCATCTGGCGCGTCATAAAGCGTAGCTTCCAACACATCAAAAATCAGCATGGACGAAGTGGCGACGACCGCCCGACCACTTTCAGTCACCAGAACCGGATGCTCCAGTCCAGCGTCATCCATTGCATACGCTACAGTTTCCACCAAATTCGCACAATATTCCTCGACCGAGTAGTTGATCGAATTCTCTCCAGCGCGCTTCTCACCAGTGTAATCCACGCCCAAACCGCCACCAAGATCCAGATGCGTCAGTGGTACACCTTCGCGGACGAGCTCGACGAAATACCGACAAGCTTCAGAGGCGGCTCGGCGTACATCGTTGACATCAGGTACCTGACTGCCCAAATGCGAATGCTGGAGCTTCAGACAGTGCAGAAGACCCACGTCCCTTAGCCGATCCACAACTTTTATCAATTGATCTGTGTTCATACCAAAGGTCGAGCGATCGCCCGAGCTTTCCTGCCACTTGCCACCGACTTGGTTTGTCAACTTAACGCGCACACCCAACAAGGGTTCGATACCAAGTTCACGGGTCACTTCAATGACAGTCTCCGCCTCTTTGGGGCTTTCAAGCACGATGACCGTGTTGAAACCCAGACGACGCGAAAGAATTGCAAGGCGAATGAACTCGGCGTCTTTAACGCCATTACACACGATTAGCGCATCCTTCGACAACCGGTGTGCCATTGCGATAACCAGCTCCGGCTTTGATCCGGCCTCGAGGCCAAAATCATACGGCAACCCGAATTCAACGATCCGATCAACCACCTGGGCTTGCTGGTTCACCTTGATCGGGAATACGCCCCGATACGACGCCTTGTACCCCACACGCTCAATAGCGCAGGAAAAGCTTTGGTTAATGTGGCGGATTTCATTTTCAAGAAACGAACTTACCCTTAATAACAACGGCGTCGTAACGCCCCGTTGTTCAAGATCACGTAATATCCCCGGCAAGCTAACAGGCGGCGCATTTTTACGGTTCGGATCGCAAAGGACAATATCACCATCGGCGGAAACGGAAATTAATCCCTTACCCCAACGATTAACACCATATATTTCCTCTAAAGGGGCGTGATCCTGCTTCATTCGAAACGGCCTTTTCTGTCTAGAAGGGAAGAGTCGGCGGCGTGCGACAACCAAAAAGAATAATAGAGGATAGGATCGATTGAAAGCGGATCAATCGTCGGTGTTGAAACTAGTTTACTTGCTTTCTTTACTTTTACAACGGTGGTGTCAGACAAATGCGAACTAGTCTCGATTCATGGCAATATGGCAGAAGTTATGCAGAATAAAGCCACCGCCACCCAGAGAGAGCGGCGGATCGATTGAATTCAGAAACAATGCTGCGGATATAAGTAACGTTCCTGATTGAAATTATTGTGAATTGAAGAATGAGCCACAACAAATCGATAAATGTGAATTCTCTACGCGATTATTCGTTCAACGACCGATCCCTTGCTTGTCAACATTGCCGATCACCTTCATCGCGGTACGATATGATAGAAGCCTATCGATCACAGCTATCGCAGGAGAAACGTACCGTTTCATTGGTTTTCTGAGGAATTCCTACTCTGTATTTCGATCTCGGCTCTTTGTAACATAGGTTTCTAGAACTTCACCTTCGTGATCGACAGCGCGCCAAAGGTAGTGTGTCTCGCCATTGATTTTCACGAAGACCTCGTCCAGATGCCACTACCAATTTGCATACGCACGCATCCGACCAACCCGTTCCCGCCGGATCTCAGATGCTAACACAGGACCAAATCTGTTCCACCGAAACCGTACGGTTTCGTGACTAATTTCTATCCTGCGCTCGTGCAATAGATCTTCAACATTCCGGAGTGACCGTGGGAAGCGAACGTACAACATAACGGCAAGACGGATGATCTAGGGCGACATTTTGAAATAACGAAATAGGTTAGCTTTGATCATCTAGCGACGCGAAGTGAACCACCCACCCTCTTCAACCAAGTTTTGTCTGACAGTGCCATTGCACCCAGAGAGACCAGAGTGTCTGGCGGTGCTGACAGTCTGGAGCGAACCAGTCTCTCACTTCAAGTTCCCTGTTAACAGGGAAAATACAGGGAAAAATCGCAAATTAAACCGCTATTTCTAAAAAACAACCTTAATATCGCGGTAAGAACAATAACTTACAGGGTTTTTCCTAAGATGGATAACAGGGAAATAAATATATTCATCAGGGAATATATATGTCAGAACAGGGATTATTGTCCTTAAACTGGATTCCCCGATATTTGTCCACATTTTACCTATCGACAACTTTCAAATGGTCACTGCAGTTGGAAAATTGACACTAATAAATTGTTTCACGGAAACGGGCATTCTGGACCTGTCGCGCTTTAGTGCCGCTCAATGGTTTAACTCGAGATTTTGGAAAGAAGTCGGGAGATGACAGCCTTCGATTTCTGTTTTTTCGAATGCGGACTTACTTACTTTGCTAAATTTGTAGTACCAACGTAACACCAGACAACTCACCACCGCAAAGAGCCACCCGAAGGTGGTTTGTTACATGTTGTTATTAATGTTATTCTTGATTACGGGATAGGATTTAAGCCTACGACCTGCAGATTATGTGCCAGACATCCAAGCATTTTATCACAAATGCGTTAATTCCACCCCGACCTTCAAGGTTCATTATTGGTGCTCTATTGTTACAAACAATGGAAATTAGATTGTCGTGAACCCTTATGTTTGTGACTACTTCTAACGAGAGGATGGCGCACGAGCGGCTTGAGTAACCTACAAAGAAAAACAGTGGTCGTTCGTGGCGGAACGTGATGGTGACGCGGAAATGCTGAGGCCCTTAACTTAATATAACTGGAGCAAAAATGACCAATAAATTCCTAGAAATCACCCGGCGGGATGGGGTTGTCACCCTGACGATGAACTTGCCTAGGGAACGCAACGCATTGCCCGGGCCGGAGGCCTGCACCGAATTTGAGGATGCTTGCCGAGATGCAACGCTGGATACGTCTGTTACTGCAGTGATTTTAACCGGTGCTGGCACCGCATTCAGTGCTGGCGGAAACCTCAAGCAGATGCGTGATCGCAATGGCATGGTTCCGGGCAAAAATGCTGCTGAAACCAGACATTCTTATCGAAACAATGTGCAGAAAATCGCCCGCTCGGTCTATCAACTCGAAGTACCGACTATCGCGGCCATCAATGGCCCGGCCATCGGGGCGGGTATGGATTTTGCTATGATGTGTGACATTCGGCTATCGTCTGAAAAGGCGATATATGCTGAGAGCTTCGTCAAATTGGGTATCATTCCGGGTGGTCCGGGGTCGTGGATTTTGCCACGGCTGGTTGGAGCATCCAAAGCGGCGGAGCTGTCTTTTACCGGTGAGACTTTTGATGCAGCCGAGGCATTAAGGCTCGGGTTGGTATCGCAGGTCGTAGCCCATGACGATCTGATGCAGGTCGCCAATGATTTGGCTGATCGGATTTCCCAAAATCCGGTCCATGCAGTCCGTATGACCAAACGGTTGTTGCGGGTTGGAGAGCATTCTCAAATGGAAACCATGATGGAACTTTCCGCTGCCTATCAGGCGATTGTTCATGAAACTGATGATCACCGAGAGGCCGTCGCTGCGATGCTTGAAAAGCGCAAGCCCAACTATACCGGGAATTGACACCTTTGGGGCGGGGCAGACCGCCCCGACACGCAATTTCTTCGGACTGCTTTCATCCCTACCCCATTCGTGGAGATTACGATGGTCTCATTGCCATGCCTCGAGCCCTCGTTTTAGAACCTCAGCCGGATAGGTCACAATGCGTTTTGATCAAAGGCATTGTATTAGTTTGAACATGTGGTTTGCGCACGAAAAAGTCTTTCGTCTCTCGTTAGAGCCTTTTTGCAGACGCTTACGGAAATCTAGCAAACGCTGCTCAAGTCTATGGATACGAGCGTGGCAAAACACAAGCATAATAACCACCTTATTCCGCATACTTCATCCACATGATGAATGTATGGTTTTAGCGACAAGCTATTGCGGCCAAAAATATGGGTTCTTACACTATATCCAAAGCTATAGAGTAAAGGCGAGTATACGATGGTCTGGCGGCACGACAACGAAATGCAGCGAATGCTGCGTGACAGCATAGATGCGCATGTAAGCGCGAACCACAGCACGGATCGGGTTCGTGAATGCCGTGAAATGAGTGCGGGGTTTGATCTGCAGGAATGGAAGTCCATGGCGGAGCTTGGCTGGACGGGTGTTTTGCTCTCGGAAGAAAGTGGTGGCACGGGCCTACCGCTTTCTGAATCTCTGCCGTTGGCGGAGGTTATCGGGCGAAATTTGTTTCCGGAACCCTTTGTGGCGTCGGCGATCATTGCTGCAACTATACTGAATGCTGCATATAGCAAAGCCTTTCAAGTCATTGCGGAACCACTTGTCGATGGCTCGCGCGTTATAACACTCGCCTTTCAGGAGCGTCCGAGCATGAAAAGTGTGGCAGAGCCTTCGGTCACCTGCAAGGGCGGTAAGCTCAATGGAACGAAATTATTCGTTCCCGCCTGGAGCGATATCACGGATTTGCTTGTCACTTGTGTACTGGACGAAAAGTTGGCGATTGTATTTGTCCCCGGAAATGCCGAGGGTCTTGTCGCATCGCCCACTAAAATGAGCGACGGCAGTCTTATGACAACGCTGAAATTTTCCGGTGTTGCTATTGAACCAGAAAATATATTGCTGCAAGGGCAAACGGCACTAGATGCGCTTAATCTGGCGATTGCAAATGGCACACTGGCGCTGTGCGCTCAGATGGAAGGGCTGGCGACCGCGGCCTTTGATATTACCGTCGATTACATGAAAAACAGGGTGCAGTTTAATCAACCCATCGCGGACTTTCAGGCAAACCGCTTTGTTATGGTGGACCTGAACGGAGAAATTGAACTTGGTGGTGCATCATGGCGTCAAGCTTTGATTGACCTTGAGAAAAATGGATTTGAGGCAGCGCATGTGAGCATTTCTGCGGCGAAAGCACGGTGTTCCGAAATGGTTCTCGGGGTGACAAAAGCCAGTATTCAGTACCACGGCGGGATTGGATTCACTGAAGATGCGGACATTGGCCTGTACTTGAAAGCAGCGCTAAGATTGTCATCCTGGCTTGGTGGTGCAGCGTATCACCGCGCGGCTGCCTACGACATGTACCGGGAGGGTCAAGTTGATGCTGGAAAATAACCACAAAGATATGAGTGTCCTGAGCGACGACGAATTTCGGATGAAATTTCGCAACTGGCTTGAGACAACTTATCCGGATGAATGGAAAAACCCGGTGGTCTTCCGACTACATGGTGCCGAGGAAACCCGGTGGTTGCGAATGCTATACGACGGCGGGTTTCGGTGTCCGGGTTGGCCGCGTAAATATGGCGGGATGGGGTTGGGATTGCGCAAGCAGCTGATTTACCATGAAGAATTGGAGAGGATTGGAGCCGCGCGCAACGTTGACACTGGGGCGACACTGCTTGGAGCGACCATAATCCGGCACGGAACCGATGCTCAAAAACAGAAATACCTGCCAGAAGTATTAAACGGTGACTGTCTGTGGTGTCAGGGGTTTTCAGAGCCAAACGCCGGATCAGACCTCGCAAGCCTGAAAACCACTGCAGTGTTAGACGGAGACGAATACGTCATCAACGGCACGAAAATCTGGACGACGATGGCGCCTTTTTCGCATAAGATATTTCTCTTGGCTCGTACCGATATGAATGCCCCGCGCCCACAGCAAGGTATTTCCATGCTGATTGTGGATGACATGAAGCAAGAAGGTATGATCGTTAGATCAATCACTAACCTGAATGGCGAGGCCGAGTTTGCGCAGGTATTTTTCGATGATGTTCGAATTCCAGCGACCAATGTTATTTACAAGGTGAATAAAGGTTGGGATGTTGCCAAAGCCATGCTTGGCGACGAGCGAATTTTTATCGGCAGCCCCAGCCTCGCTAACCAAACGTTTACTGTGCTCGAAGAATTGATTTCCCAAATGGGGAAAGAAACTGATGAGTTGTTCAAAGCAGAAGTCGCCAAGGCATTTTGTGACTTGAATGATTTACGAGCATTGTTCGCTCAGGTCTGCGATGCAGCCATTCGCGGTGTTGCTGATGGGAAAACCTATTCGACGATCAAAGTGCAGGCTTCCGAGACTTTCAAACGGATTTCTGATACTCTGATCAACGTTGCACAAGAATATGGTGCGTCTGTGGGGCATCCGGATCTCGACGGTTTCGAAAAGGACATTCTTGCATTCTTTTTGATCGCCCGCCCGTCGACCATTTATGGCGGAGCTAGCGAAGTTCAAAAAACCATCATTGCACGCGACATTTTTGGCCCACTGGCCAAACGCTGACACCTCAAAATTAGGATCCGAAAATGACCGACACACAAAAAGCCTTACAGGATGGCCCTTTAACGGGATTAACTGTCATTGATCTGACCCGCGTTATTGCTGGTCCTCTCGCGACACAAACATTGGGTGACCTTGGCGCTGATGTGATCAAGATCGAGCGTCATATTACGGGTGACGATAACCGCGCCGTTGGCCCCCCTTGGATGAGCGACAAAAATGGCGAAACACTGGATCAATCAACATATTTCCATTCGGTGAACCGAAATAAACGTTCAATTATTGTCGACTACCGAAAGCCCGAAGGTGCTGACCTCATTCGCAAACTGGCATCAACAGCGGATATATTCGTTGAAAATTACCGACCCGGCACGTTGGCAAAATACGGGCTTGGCTATGAAGAGTTGTCCAAACTCAATCCACGGCTGATTTATTGTTCGGTGAGCGGATTCGGGCAAACGGGCCCTTATTCCAGCAGGTCAGGCTATGATTATCTGGCGCAGGCGATGTCAGGCGCAATGAGCGTGACCGGCCTTGCGGACGGTCAACCCGGCGAAGGGCCGCTGCGGGTTGGCATTCCGATGGCTGACATAATGTCAGCGATGCAGGCCACCATAGGCATTTTGGCGGCCGCGAACGCGCGGAGTATTTCGGGAAAAGGACAGCACATAGATGTGTCCCTATTCGAAACCCAATTCGCAGCATTGCTAAATCCGGTGGCCTCTTATCTCAATGCGGGTGTCGAGTTACCACGAATGGGAAATAATCACCCGAGCGCAGTGCCTTATGGCGTCTTCCCTGTTGATGATGGTCACATTGTTATCGCAACCTTCAATGACCGTGAATTTATTAGACTGGCCAAGGTTTTGGGGCATCCAGAATGGTGTGACGACGACCGCTATAACACCAATGGTGCGCGCGTCGAAAACCGCGACCTAATCCGCGGCGAGATCATTGAGGCCCTAAAAGGCACCCAAAAGGATGACTGGGTTCGAATTATGAATGAAGCAACGGTCTCGTGCGGCCCGATCAATTCGATCCCGGACATGGAAAATGACCCCCATATGCTGGCACGCGACATGATTGTGAGCCAGCCTCATCAAAGGATGGGGGTTGTTCGATCTCCGGGATTACCTATTAAATTGTCAGATACTCCGGCAACGTATCGACATGTAGCGCCGGAGCTTGGTCAGCACAGTGCAGAGATTTTACGCGACGCCTTAGGGTTGAGTGAGGAGGAAATCGACGGGTTGTTCAAGCGCGGTGTGATTTAGCGGCGTTAGTTTCGCTAAAAATTTCGGAGTTCTGGGTGATAGTGCCACCTGCGGCGTGGCATTTTAAGTAGTTTAAGGGCGGATGGGTGTGCCGATCATTCAGAAAATTTGGCTAATAAAAGGTTCAGCAAATCTGGAAAGCAGTCAAGGTAACCTTCGGGTTTTGCGCTGAGATCATCACATACTTGCTTTGTCGGGGTCGGGAATTGTTATGTGCCAGTGTCACTTGATATTAAGGCACGAGACTTTTGATTTCACTCGATGCCAGACCAAAGGCGTGTGGGTGATGAAATAAGAAGGGACCGAGTATGTCAAATCCAATTCAGGCCGAAAAAGAATATCATAAATATCTTGAGCAAGGGCGTCTCATGTTGTTACGCGACAATGAAAGCGGCAAGTGTATGTTCTATCCGCGAGTTGTTGCACCGGGTACGGGTTCCACTGATTTGGAATGGGTAGAGGCTTCGGGAAAAGGGACTGTATATTCAGTAACAACAGTCCGTCAGCGTCCGCCTAGTCCAGGTTACAACGTTTCTTTGATCGACCTTGAAGAGGGGCCGCGCATGATGGCCCGTGTCGAAGGACTTGCCCCCGATGACGTGAAAATTGGTCAGAAAGTAACTGCACGCTTCATTCAGGAAGATGATGCGGCACTTGTTGTTTTCGACCCGGTTTAGTCCAAATCTATCCACTCGATTTAACATAAGGAATCCGAAAATGGACAACTTCCCTCGTGCAAAAACAGCCGTAGTAGGCGCAGCAACTTTCGGCATTGGCGAGGCCCATGGCTATAGCTCCATGGAAATGGCCGCCCATGCTGGCGTTGAAGCCCTGAAAATGGCGGGACTTCGGACATCTGATGTGGACGCGCTGTTTATCTGCCTGCCTTTTGATGCAATGTCAGGTATCAGCCTTGCCGAATATTATGGAATCCACCCCAAACTTACCGATAATAACCGCACCGGCGGCTCCTCATCCGTGTCGCAGATGGAACATGCGGCGCTGGCTCTAGAGGCGGGAATGTGCGATGTTGCATTGATCACCTACGGCAGTAATCAGCGGTCGGCGACCGGTAAATTACAGACCCCTGTTGGGCTAGGCGGCGTCGAGTCGGTTTACAAGCCGCGCAATCCGGTTTCTAGCTACGCACTTGCAGCGCACCGGCATATGCATGAATTTGGAACAACCAGAGAGCAGTTGGCACAAGTGGCGCTGTCAGCCAGACAATGGGCCAAGCTTAACCCCGAGGCATTCGAGCAAGGTAACTTAACCCTTGATGACGTTTTGAATTCCAGAATGGTTTCCGACCCTCTGACGGTTCGAGATTGCTGTTTGATCACTGACGGTGCCGGGGCTATGGTTATGACCCGCGCCGACAAAGCGCGCGATATTTGCAAAAACCCCGCTTACCTT
Organism: Rhodobacterales bacterium 52_120_T64; assembly: GCA_002162875.1. Lineage (GTDB taxonomy): Bacteria > Pseudomonadota > Alphaproteobacteria > Rhodobacterales > Rhodobacteraceae > NORP23. Next base: position 242,013 of record MABA01000021.1, read on the forward strand.
TTGGGTGCTGCCGCCGCAACCACGCATATGAGTATCTCTTCAATGCCTGATTTGACGCGCACTGCGGCGATCGAATCCGGTGCGCGAGCTTATGCACAGGCTGGTGTGGGGGCTGCCGATATAGACGTTCTGTCGCTTTATGATGCCTTCACCATTAACGTTCTGCTGTTTCTGGAGGATCTGGGATTTTGCGCAAAGGGCGAAGGCGGCGCATTTGTCAGTGACGGGCGCATCGCACCGGGCGGCCAATTACCCGTTAACACCAATGGTGGCGGTCTGTCATGCTGCCATCCGGGGCAATATGGAATGTTTGCGAATATCGAAGCGATACGCCAGGTGATGGGACTAGCAGACAAACGCCAGATTAACGATGTAAATTTGGCGCTGGCCCATACCAACGGCGGCAATCTGTCCAGCCAAGCCACGGCCATCTTTGGGTCATCATCGACGGTTTAAGCCGAATGTTTCATTTGCGGCCCCAGTTATTATCGAGTTGTGATATTTTTGGGGTCAGCAAATAGAGCCGATAGCCTTGAAGGTCCTACGCTCGATGCAATCGTCATTTATGACTGCCCCGAGTTGGGGCAGTAAGCATCCGGTGTGTGTCTAGCCTTCGGTCAACCCAATCAAATTCGGCCACAAGTTTTCCCCGCCGCCCAAGACCACCTGCCGGCCAATTTCTTCAGCCCAGAAGTGTTCATTTCCGGCCTCTTCGCGCCATTGCCACAGCCGACGCGTGAAATAATGCAGGATGTGCTCTTCGGTCACCCCGATTGCGCCATGTGCTTCGTGGGCAATCGATGCCACTAATGCAACCGACGCAGACGCGCGTTGCTTGGCAATTGCGATTTCCAACGGACCGCGCCCCTTATCCATTCCCATTGCGGCCAATTTCACAGCCGCATTGGTTGCCGCCATTTCACCTGCCAATTGAGCGACAAGCTGTTGCACTGCCTGAAATTTTCCGATCGGCCGGCCGAATTGTGTTCGAGTGTTACAGTATTCTATCGTCATTTCCAGAATACGGGCCATTGCCCCCGATATCTGTGATGACCGCAGAAACGCCATTGCGTGGGTCAAACCAAATGAACCGTCCAGTGTTCCTATCTGGAGCGGCGCACAATTTGCCAATATGACCTTTTGTGAAGGAACCCGTCCTATCGTATCAGCAGGGGCGATACTGGTAGCAGACGCAGTATCAATCAAACAGATTTCTTGAGTATCCTGCTTGGATATTTCCACGAGAACAAAAGACTGACCAGACGCCCACGGCACAAGGATAGTCCCCGAGACCAAACCATCGGTGATGGATTCAACGGTTCCTAGCGCCACATGTGGGACCGTGCCATTTATCTCAATGCCGGCATTTGAGCTAGCCCATTGGGAAATGATCTGCTCGCCCAAGTCCGTTGGAGATGCATAGTAACCGAGCAATTCAAAAATTTTGGCGCAATTTTTCCAGCCAATACCGGCGCCGCCATCCTCCTCGGACAACATCGCAACGTCGAATCCCAACTCGGAAATCGATTTTTCGTGACCAAGACCGGTTTCGCCCTTTTCAATCTTGTCCATTGTTTGAGCATCGGCAAAGCCGGCCAATACCCGAGCTAGGCCATCGACCATCAGTTGTGAGATTTCAGTATTGCTCATCGTAGTCCTAGCCCCTTTGCCATAATTCCGCGGATGATTTCACGGGTGCCACCACGCAACGAGAACGTCGGGGCGGTTTGTGTGATTGCAGCGTTGATTTCAGTCAATGACGTTGACTTGTCCAGCGGGCTGTTCTGCCCCAGTATTGACCTCACGACTTCGGGTAATCTTTGTTCCGCATCGGTCCCAAGGTCCTTTACGACTGCTGCTTCCTGATTTGGCAAAAGGCCCTCTTGTAACATGCCTGCAATCGAAACGGACATCTGGCGAAGCACAGCCATTTTTGCAAATTCTGCGCCTATTTGTCGGTCAATCATTCGGTCACTGCCGGTTTTGTTGACATGCTCAACCAGTTCTTCGAGAAGTGGGAATGAGGTCATATAACGATCTGGCCCGCTGCGCTCAAAGGCTAGTTCTGCGGTCACCTGTGCCCAGCCACCACCGAGGGTGCCAATCAAGGCGTCGTCGTCGATGAAAACGTCATCAAATGTTACCTCGTTGAAATGGGCGAGTCCAGTTAAGTCTTTGATCTTACGAATGGTGATTCCCGGCAGATTCATAGAGAACACAAATTGAGAGAGACCTTTATGACGGTCCGCTGCTGTGCCTTCGGTGCGCAGCAAGGCAATTATATATTCCGATAAATGGGCGTTTGTTGTCCAAATTTTGCGCCCGTTGATCAGCCATCCGCCGTCAACTTTGTCTGCGCGGGTGCGCACGGAAGCCAAGTCGGATCCGGCGTCAGGTTCACTCAAACCGATGCAGAAACATGCCTCACCTCGTATGATTTCGGGCAAGTATTTCTGACGCTGCGTTTCCGTGCCTGCCTTTAGGATAAGCGGCCCACTTTGTCGATCAGATACCCAGTGCGCCCCGACAGGTGCACCGACAGCTAGTAATTCCTCAATAACCACGTGCCGCTCAAGCATCGAGCGCTCGGTCCCGCCGTATTTTTTTGGCCAGCACATCCCGATCCAACCTTTGGCCCCCAGCGCTTCAGAAAACTTCCGGTCATGGCGATTCCATCCAAGACCTCGTTCCCATGGGGTCCACATATATTTCCACTCGTCCAGGAATTCGCGGACCTCCAATCTCAGGGCTGCGGCATCTTCGACTACTTCTATATCTGCAAATCTGTATGGTTGAAACATGATGACCCCTTTTACACAATTCCGTCGCGGCGCAGTTCGGCGATTTCTGCGTCGTCCAGCCCAAGAGTTGCTTTTAAAACAGCATCGGTATCCTCGCCGATCAACGGAGGGGCCTTGCGATAAGTTGGTGGCGTTTTGGACATTCGGTACGGTGCTGCCGGTGTACGGATGGTGCCTAACTCCGAGTGTGGCATTTCGACGATCATCTCGCGCGCCTGTACATGCGGATCATTTTCGAGGTCCGCGATAGCGTTGATCGGGCCGCATGACACCGTCGCGGCATTCAAATGCTCCACCCATTCTAACTTGCCCTTTCCTACTAATGCCGAAGTGACCAGTTGCCTCAGCGTCTCACGGTTTTCCACACGGCCGCCGTTCTTAGCGAAACGATCGTCTGAGGACCATTCCGGATGCCCGAGCGCGGCAGAAAGTCGGATAAATTCGCGATCACTGAAGGTTGCGATCAGGATGTGTCCATCGTCAACCGGATAAACGCCGTATGGCGCGGAGCTGGGATGGTCATTTCCGGTTCTCTTAATTACCTCACCCGCATTTAGCCAGGCCGAGGCAGTGTTCATCATCGCCGCAAATTGTGCGTCAAACAGTGAAACGTCAATTGATTGCCCTTCACCTGTTTTTCCGCGATGTTGCAAAGCTGCCAAAACCGCGATACTCGCCTGCATCCCTGCGAAAATATCAGCCATCGGAATACCAACCCGTAGCGGCCCGCCCCCAGGCACACCATCAGGAAGCCCTGTGATCGTCATGGCACCCGACATAGCTTGGGCCAAGTAGTCATATCCAGAGCGCGCAGAATAAGGACCTGTTTGCCCAAAACCACTGACAGAGCAATAAATCAGCCGCGGGTTAATTGCACTCAGGTCCTCATATCCCAACCCGTATTTTGCCAAGGTTCCAGGCCTGAAGTTTTCTAACAAAATGTCAGCGTCTTTGATCATGGCGCGGATCAACTCCGCACCTTTGGGGGTGGCAAAATCTATCGTGACCGAACTTTTATTACGATTCACAGCCATAAAATAGGTGGATAAATAATCTTCGTTTCCAGGCATCCAAGGCGGGCCAACCCTGCGCACATCATCGCCTTCACCAGGGCGTTCAATTTTGATGACTTCTGCCCCAAGGTCACCAAATGTTTGGCTTGCAAGTGGTCCGGCGATAACGCGCGTCAAGTCTATTACACGAAGACCGGCGAGTGCCATATTGGAGTTTTCCGGTGTTTTCATTTGTATTCTCCTGCACGTTTACTGTGGTGCTATTTTTAGAGGAAACATTTTTCCACATCCCGTTAATAGATGTGACGAGTTGGTTGCGGCAAGGTCAAAAACTGGGATTCAGTCATTCAATATTACCTTGCCATTGTTGATCGCAATCAAATCTCGCTCGACGCAACGCACCCGATAACTAATTTCGTTCTTGTCGCGCCAAATTTCGGTAAGAAATGTTTCGCCCGGGAAGACCGGGGCTGTAAACCGAGCATTCATAACCTGAATTTTGGCGGCATCAAAGCCGCATACACCCTGCAAAATTGCGCGTGCCGCAACTCCGTATGTTCCAAGCCCGTGATAGATCGGTCGATCAAACCCGGCAGCCTTGGCGACCTTCGGGTCTGCGTGCAGCGGATTGAAATCCCCGGACAAGCGATAGATTAGCGCGGATTGCTGGCTGGTTTCCAATGTTACAGAAATATCGGCTGCACGGTCAGGAATTGCGTGGGGTTGAGTTTTTGGGCGTTCAGGGCCGCCAAAACCACCTTGCCCACGGCAAAATGTAACCTGCCCGACGGTGGCAATCAGCTCGTTTGTAGCCACATCAAATAGTTTACGCTCCGAGGCAACCAAGGCGCCGCCGCCTTCGCCTTTGTCAATCACGTCGATCACTTTGTTCTTACCAACGACCGTGCCTTCAACCGGCAGTGGTGCGTGCACTTCAAGGGTTTGCTCACCATGCACCACCCGAACCCAGTCTATTCCGGTGTCGAGGTCACGTATCCAGAAACCAGGATGCGCAAGAACGCCCGCCATAGATGGGATCGCTTGCTGATTTTCCTCATAGACAAACGTCAGCTCGCCATCTGCGGATGGCCCAAGCCCGCAACCAAGCCCTAATGCATAAAGGATGGAATCTTGCCGAGTATAGGTCTGCGTTGCGTCAGGTATTTCCAACGACATCAGGCGGTCAAAATTAATTGCCATTTGGTACTCCGTCTTAAATCAAGAAATGAGGCAATTCAACTAAATAGGATTGCATAGCCACTTTACAGTCAGATGCTCGATTGCAGCCCATCCTTCACATATGAATTATATTTCGTGAACGATTGGCTGCGCGCGCATCAACATCGTAAGCCGTATCGGAATTTTGAATGAAATCTAATCGGCCCGCTTACTATTTTTCTGGTTGTTATTGACCAGAAAAGTTCGGCGGCCGTTTTTCCAGAAAGGCGGCCCGCGCTTCGGAGTGGTCATGGGACATGCTCAATAGTGGCTGTTGATGGGTCTCGATAGCCAAGGCTGCTTCCAAGCTTCCTGGCAATGCCGCCGCAGCTTCTTTGGTAGCTGCGATAGAAAGTGGAGCAACATTCATGTACTCTTGTACTTTTTCAAGCGCCCGCTCCAACGCCGCCCCCTCTTCGACCAATTCATCAACCAGCCCATATTGTTGAGCCGTTTGGGCGCTCAACGGCTTTCCTGTGAAAATCAAATCTTTGGTCCGCGCAAGACCGATCCTTTGCGGCAATGACCACATGAGCCCGCAATCAGGTGCCAACCCGATGCGCCCAAATGCAGCACCCAGCCGCGCTGTTTTTCCCGCAATGACAAAGTCAGATGCCGCAACAACGGATAAACCCGCGCCGAAAGCAACACCTTCAACTGCCGCGACAACTGGTTTTGGGCTGACCGCGATTGCTCTGACCACCTCGTGAAGCACTTTGAGTCGCCGCTTGGATCGCAACGGGTCGGGCCCGCCCGTGGGCGCCGACATTTGTTTAACATCTGCGCCTGCCGAAAACTGCCCACCTGCTCCGGTAATAATAACGGCGCGGATGTCTTTGTTCGCTGAAATTTCGTCCAAAAACTCTATCAGGCGAAGCCTCACCACATCTCCTATCGGGTTCATGCGTTCAGGTTCATTGAGCGTTAAGACCGCGACGGAATCCTGCCGGTCAAATAGCACTAATTCCTCGGACATCACTTGGCCCCTTTCATGAAAGTATTAGAATTTCAGATAACAGGGGGAGTATCAGAGGCTCATTTGGCTGCCGCCGTTGGCCGACAAACGTTGACCCGTTATGTAAGACGCCGCATCCGAGAGTAGAAAACAAACTGGCGAGGCCGCCTCTTCTGGCAGGCTCCATCGCGCTAACGCGACCTTGGCTAGATAAGTATCACGAAATTTTTCGCCTCGGATAACTTCGGTCATAGGTGTTTCAACCATGCCGAAGGAAACCGTGTTAGCGCGGATATTGTATTTTGCTAATTCACGAGCACTGGACATCGCCGCACCAATAGCGCCAGCTTTGGCGGATGAATAGTTAATCTGGCCGATCGTGCCCTGAACGCCCGCATCCGATGAAATGTTCACAATGGACCCTTTTAGGTCTTCGCCTGCTTTGGCACGCGCAACCATATGCTTTGCGACCGCCTGAGTGCAGATGAAAGTCCCGGTTAAATGCACGTCCAACACCTGATTCCACTGCTCCAAAGTCATTTTTAACATCATTGATGGACGTGTAATGCCGGCATTATTGACCAGCCCGTTTATTGAACCAAATTTCTCAACGCCGCCGTTCACCGCAGACTGAACAAGATCCGGATCCGTTACGCTACCAACGTAAAAGGCAACACGGTCGTCTCCAAGCTCCGTTTCCAGATGCTTGAGGCCTTCTTCGTTCATATCGATCGCGACAACATTTCCGCCGAGTTCAGTGACCATACGAGATACAGCGAAGCCAATACCTTGTCCTGCACCGGTTACGACTATCGTTCGACCTTTAAGTGACATTGGATTTTTTGCATCATTGGCACTTACGTTCATTTTATTGCTCCATTGTATATTTCGCTATTCAATTCAAAAGGTAGGCTAATCAATTCAAAAGGTAGGCTAAGGCCGTCAGGACGCGCAAGCATCACTGACACAAATCCGATCTTAATCAGTTATGTGTTTAATGAGATGCGTGATTTGACTCATGTGGGCTTTGAGATCGCTCGAAACGAATGCCCGCCTGTCAATAGTCGCTATATCATATACTTGATTAGGAATTGCGTTGAGTTGAATCGTCCTTTTGATTTATGCAAACAAATACTTGAAATACAGAGAGACAAATGACGGATGCTTTTGCAAGATTTGCTCATCCTCAACAGGGTCAACCAATCTTGAGTGGAAATAGACCGCGTTTCCGGTTCAATTGCGACGCAAAAGTAAGCGAACCTTTGTCTAAATGCATTTACATAAGGTAATTTTCAGGAAAAGCCGGTGCGCAGTAATTTGACAAGCCCCTGCGCCCCGTAGCCCACGGAAATGGTGCTATTCTGGTGTCGCCGAGGTAAACTTGGTCGTGAAGCCCTAATTAGAAAGTCTAAAACAATGTCAGCACTTTTCCCGCATGATCACATCGAAGGTGAGGCATTTATAGCTTTGCCTGATCAAATTCGCCAACAGGCCGTGCAAACCCCTGATAAGATTGCTATCTGTGACGAAACCTCGGTGTGCGACTGGTCCGAACTTTTGATTAACTGCGAAGAGCTTGCCAAACAGTTAATCGTGTCGGGCGTGACCCCCGGTGACAATGTCGCTCTTATTGGTGACCTTCAAGTTACGACATTCACGGCATTTTTGTCTGTACTCTTTGCAGGGGCGTGCGTCGTACCACTTCCCGCAATTGCCAGCGACGCGGCGTTGAGCCGGATGCTGCTAGATAGTGGTGCAAGCATGGTTCTTTCAACCACTGAAGCGGCAGGCCGCATCACTAATGTACTTGGGTTGGACGCGGGCCATCGCAAAATCAAGCGCGGCGCGATCGACTTTACGCCACCCGATGACAGCTGGACTGACCTGCGGGCAGCGCACCCAACTGCGGTGGATGTCACATTACCGTCGCTTCATGCTGATGCGTTGTTCAACATCATTTACAGCTCAGGAACAACGGGCACACCGAAGGGCATCGTTCATGACAATCTCTTTAGGTTTCGTCAAATGTCGCGGATGCACGGCACCGGCGTCAACGAAAATTGCACGATGTTTGTCTCAACGGCAATATATTCTAACACGACGATCATGCCGGCCCTTTCCGTCTTGTCAGGCGGGGGAACTCTTGTCACAAAGCGCAAGTTTGAGGCAAAAAGCTACATCGAAACGGCGCGCAAGAATGGCGTGACGCATGCAATGCTCGTCCCCACTCTGGTCCAAAGATTGTTGGCGGAGCCGAGTTTTCAGACTGATTCCATTCCAACTTTGGAACGAACATTCGTGACAGCCTCCCCCTTTGCGACCTCAGTAAAAAGCGAGGCGGTAACTCGCTGGCCTGGCGTAATACATGAGATTTACGGAATGACCGAAGGTGGGTTAACGGCAATGCTTGATACATCGCTTAATCCGAACAAGTTAGGTTCTGTTGGTAAGCCTTCGCCGTCTGCGATTATTAGAATAATTGATGATGCCGGGTCTGAATTACCGACCGGCCAGGTCGGAGAGATTATCGGGCATTCAAATACGATGATGTTAGGCTATCATAAAAGACCAGAGCAGAATTCAGCGGTAAGAATAGATATGCCGGACGGGCTTGCCTACTTCCGAACCGGCGATTTGGGTCGTTTCGACGATGACGGTTTTTTGTATGTTGTCGGGCGGGCCAAGGATGTGATCATCTCGGGCGGCTTCAACATATATGCCACGGACTTGGAGGACGCACTTTTACTTCATCCAGACGTGAATGAGGCGGCGGTTATGGGAATGCCTAGCGCGGCATGGGGCGAAACACCGGTCGCCGCCGTCGTTCTGTCAGCTGGTTCGGACGTTTCCGAGGCGGATTTGATCAGTTTTGCAAACGAACAACTGGGCAAGGCTCAACGTATTTCCGCGTTAAAGAAATTGGAAAAATTGCCATTGAACGCACTAGGTAAGGTTGTAAAGTCCGATTTGGGAAAACAGCTAAATGGGCTTGTTAGCTAGCTTTCAATTCATCCAGCGACCACCGTTAACGATCAATGTTTGACCTGTGATGTAACGACTACCCGGCCCTGCAAAGAATAAGACTGCATGTGCGATATCGTCTGGTTCCCCTAATATCCCCATAGGTGTCTCGGCCTTAGCTTTGGCCACCATTTCTGCGGGTAAAGCAGCCGTCGCGCGTGTTTGTATGTAACCTGGGGCGATTGCGTTCACGCTAATCCCGCTTTCGGCTATTTCTCGGGCTAAAGAACGGGTAAATCCAATCACGCCATTTTTTGCGGCAGCATATGCTGCACTGGCCTTGGCCCCGATATAGGCTGAATCAGACGCAATATTTACTATTTTCCCGGAGCCCCTCTCCAACATGTCACCTACGACAAGATGAGTGCAATTGATCGTTGTTTTCAAACAAATATCTATCAAAAAATCCCAACTATCCGGTTGTGAGTCAACAAAACTTGAAGCGCGCTCTCGTGCGCCTTGGCCCACATTGTTGACAAGTATGTCCGGTGTTCCAATTAATTTTTTGGCGGCCTCAAAGGCGGCCTGTGTCGCTGTTGCGTTGCGCAGATCTACAGTGAGCAGCTCCAATTGGCCTCCACATATTGTGTTTACCTCTGCTAATCCCTCAGCATCCAAATCCATCGCCACGACCCGCACGTCGCCATCACACATCATTTTGACAGTCGCGCGCCCAATGCCATGCGCCGCGCCGGTTACGATAGCGGTTTTTCCACTTAACATGCGGCGCCCGCATATCGTTGTGTTATATAATTATCGACGATGGAAAGCTGGGTTTTGCTTTCGCACATTTTTTCGGAAAGAGTGACCATGCAACCTTCAATATGAACAGGGTCGCCTTCCATACCCAAAACAAGCAGTTGCTCACTTTGATCCAGAACCAGCGCGAGCCCGTGCTGCCCCGGAACGCCAGCATTTCCATAAAAATAACCACCGACTTTTTGTTCCCTGATCTCCGTCATAAATTCTGCGATGGCGATAGGCTCTTGTCCTTCGGTCTTTTCTGCGTTGATACGGCGCAACAGTGCGGATATCCGATCTTCCGAGTAGGTGCTCAGCAAAGCGCGCCCAACTGCTGTATGCGCGATTGACAACATGTCACCCACTTTAACCGAGCCTTCGGGGCCGTCGCCGTCTGGCCCGTAGCAAACGTAAATATACTGGACGTTTATGCCATTGGCTGTAGCCATAACCACAGTTTGTCCAGATTTTGCCGACAGATCATGGACGAACTCCAACAAGCTGCCTTGTTGTACCAGATTGGGATCAACCCAATTGCCCAAAAGACCAACACGACGGGTCGGAAAGTATGACCTTCTGCTGCTGTCTTGTTGTAAATATCCCATATACACCAAACTACGAAGCAACACTGACGTGCTGGATTGGGGATAGTTCAGCGATTTGGAAATCTCAGATACGCAAGCAGAGCGCTGCACGCCATCAAAGAATTCCAAAATCCGCAACGCACGTTCCGCAGACTTTACCACGGGCCCTACATGCGAGGCCAGATTCGAATCCATTGTGGGCGCTAAATTCTCTAAATTCATTATGTCCTCCTCAGAACTAGCAACACTTGAAGTGTTCTTGAATACAGAAAGGCTCTCTTGGCAAACAGCCACCAACCTTCTCGTGCGTATGTAACATCCTACCCATGCGTATGTTGGTATGTAAACAAAAAACTTTGAGATTTTTCGGCCTTGATATTAACACGACATCGGAGCGCAAAGCGCTCCGATGTCGTGCAGTCGCTATATTTTTTGAAACTGCTTAGACTAGATGGATGTGTCCCTCTGTGGATATTAGCAATGTAATGATGTTCAGGGTCATGCGAGACGTCGGCTCTTCACCCTGCAATGGAATAGAAGGCCGCCAGGGCAAAAAAAGCTCGAGGGTGCGCGGAAGGCCATGTAAGAGCCATTCTGGCGACTTCACGGCGATTCAGATATTATAGCCATCAGCTGCGTTTGGATAACTATTAGACGGCAGGGAAGGAACGTAGAGAAACCGCGTTGACACAGTATTCCGCCAGTGCGATCGAAGAATTTTCAATATAATCGTCCGCTTCATCAGATGACTCCCGCGTTTCATACCAGACGTTCGCCCAATTTAGGGCACCCAAAAGCGGACGCGCTGCAAACCGTGGTGGCAGATCCCTAAAAACACCTGCTTCAACGCCAGCCTCGATTGCAGACACAAAGAAGCCCTCATACTCGTTGCGAAGTGCAATGACTTGCTTGCTAGCCTCGTCTTGGTATGGATGCCTGATGCTTAACAATAACTTGTTAATTCCCAGTGTAGTGGACTTTTGGTAAGAAATCGTAGCCATGACTACCACTGCGTGTGTTTTGCACATTTCATAGAGACGTTCTTTCGGGTCCAAACCTTCACGATCAAAAACCTCTCCGACATTTTCGATCAGGATACGCAATGCTTCCAGGTGGATGTGTAGGAAGATATCTGTTTTGGTTCGATAATAGTGATAGATTCGGCCTTTGGTCGACCCAAGCGCATCGGCAACATCATCGATTGACGTTCCACCAAAACCACGTTCAACAAATGTACCCGCTGCTGCAGTTAAGATTTTTGCACGCGCTTCGTCAGGCGCTTTGGGCCTGCCTAGTTCGTCTAGTTCGACGGCTCTATGTCTATTTCCATATGCCAAATTATTGCTATACGCTTTAAATTGCTAGAGTTTCATCATTGTATAAAGGACACACTACCTAGGCGCAACTTTTCTGTTGTCAAGATTATAACCAAACGATCCATTTCGGGGACCACCAAACTAATCCAACATCTATGTGATACTGTGCATTCAAATGCACAACCCCCTATAGCAATAACCCCAAGGACTCTCCATCGACTGGATGAAACTTGGGGTGCAGATCAGGAGGGCAACAATAGGTGGCTCGCGAAAGAAGTATCATAAGGGTGTCAAATTCGGGCCCCAACAAATAGCGCTCGATTCAATAAAGATATTGGTGTTGAATAGGTTTCGGATGGCTGCCAACATCGATGCTCATAAAGGCGTTGAAGGCCGCATCTCAAACGAGTATGAGGGCGTGGATGGTCAGTGGAAATGATAATATGCCGAGCGACGAGCCGAGGATCAACCGCGCGAGCATAAAAGATTCCGAACCACTTAATCCGGTCTGGGAGTCCGAAGCTCGCTCAGCTCCAAAGATACAGGCCCGTGCGGCTCTCTTGGAATGTGCGGCGCAGGCTTTTACCACACGCGGCTATAGCGCGACGACCCTCGCTCATGTGGCTGAATTGATGGGAGCCTCCAAAGGCCAAATCTACCATTACTATCGTTCAAAAAGCGACCTGTATTACGACGTCGTGGTCGGGGCAAACCACCTGATAGAGCAGGAAACCGAAAAAGCTGAAAAAGCCGGTATACAAACTCCTCCGGCTAAACTTTACCGAATAGCATATGCGCATACGATGGTCATTTTGGAAAAATACGCCTTCATGCGTGTTGCGCTTGAGGCCACCCAACACCAGCTCTTGTCACACTTATCTCACAGACAAATCCGTGCAAACGCACGTATCAAGCATTACCGCGACGAATACGAAGGCAAAATTGAACTCATAATTCAACAAGGTGTCGACCAAGGCGATTTCAAAGTCCCTTCTGTTCAAATTGCCACTAAATCAGTTTTGGGCTCTTTGAATTGGCTTACCGTATGGTTCGATCCCAACAAGGAAACGACAGAAGCGGAAATGTCGAAGATCGCACAGCAAACCGCCGAATTCGTTGTGTATGGTCTATCACCTGATGGGCCACCAACTCTGGACTTGTCATCCGATATCTAATTGTTCCTAAACCAAATTACGCATCGGAATGCAAACACCACAAAGTGACGCATGTCATTTGATCAGAATCGATACGCAACCTCTTTGGATGAAGAAAATGCCAAAAACTTCCTTATCCTAATCACGCCATACGCCATTTGGCAAAGGCCATGCTAAGAACCGTTGGAGAGACACATCGCACTCAAAGGCTTTCTCGATAACGCCTTAGGCTATACATTGGTGCGCCATGTAAACGGTTCCTACAACTTCGACGTAGAAAGCAACAGGTAGTCTGCGGAAATACCTTTACAACCGTCTACAACGCACCCAAACAAGGCGAAATCGTACCGGCAATCAACATCCTTTGAAAACTCCGTCGCGCTTTTCAGCGAAGCTCTTCAGACCTTCTGCGGCATCTTCGGTTTTCATAATCTCAGCCTGTTTTGGTCCAAAATCGTCAATTGCGGCAAGCCAGCCATCTCTTTGTGCTTTGCGCGCAATACGTCTGGTTTCGGCAACGGCCAATGGTGCCTGAGCCGCAATTTTTTCGGCTAACTCCATCGCGCGGTCCAGTTGCTGGCCAACAGGCACAACTTCCTGCACGAGTCCCAATCTAAACGCTTCCGCCGCGTCAAAAAAGTCACCCGTCAGCAGATAGCGCATCGTGTTGCCCCACCCGGCTCTCTCCAGAATGCGGATAATACCACCATGATTGGCGAAAATTCCACGGCTGACTTCTATTTGTCCAAAATTAGCGTCGTCGGCAGCGACAACAATGTCAGCCGCGAGCATCAGCTCAATACCGATCGTAAAGCAAATTCCTTGAACTGCGGCAACGACCGGCTTGTTGCGTAAGGGGGCAAATAGATCAAATGGGTCAGCAATGCCTTCGGGTGCAAAATGCTTACCTTCGGCAAACCATTGGCTAATCTGATCGAGCTGTACGCCGGCCGTAAAATGTTTACCCTGCGCCCAAACAACGGCCACACGTGCATTGGCGTCATTCTCAAAGCTTTCAAAAGCTTCCCCAAGCTCGGTCGCCATTTTGCCAGAAAAGCCGTTTAACTTGGCCGGGCGGTTTATACCGATAAGCGTGATTGGACCTTTATGAGATACGGTTATCTCTCCGTCACTGTCATTTACTCTCCGCGTCGTCATAACCACTCCAATACTGATTTCCGATAGGATGCTTACATTTTCTATATGCTTTATCAGCCAAGTTTGCAGCATATCACATTCATATAATTGAGCCCTGCTTCAGCATAATCCTTATGCGTTGCCGCCATTTGCCCATTAGATATTTCGGTGCGCCGCCACTGCAGATTCTACCGGCGGGCCCTTTTCTTTGTCGCCGCTAATAATGCCGCGTCATATTCCTCGATAAGCCGCTCGCAAAGTTCAGCGGCCGTTGGGATATCGTGAATCGACCCCACGCCCTGACCTGCAGACCAAATATCCTTCCAAGCTTGTTTTTTCTGTTCCGCTGGCTGAAAATCTTCGACGTCCGCCAGTTTATCGGGGTCCACGCCAGCGGCCTCTATGGATGGGCGTAAGAAGTTGGCGTTCACGCCGGAAATCTTAGGCGTATACATGATGTCCGATGCCGCTGATTGCAGGATCATATCCTTGTTGTCTTGCGATGCCATTGCTTCTTGTGTCGCAATAAACCGTGTGCCCAAATAGGCGAGATCGGCCCCCATCACCTCAGCTGCCGCGATCTGTGCGCCGGTGCTTATCGATCCAGAAAGTATAATAACACCATCAAAAAACGCGCGAATTTCAGGTATTAGGGCAAACGGGTTAAGCAATCCACCGTGGCCACCTGCCCCGGCGCAGACTGCAATAATTCCATCAACGCCAACTTCTGCGGCTTTCTGCGCGTGGCGCAGATTAATCACGTCATGAAACACAAGCCCGCCATAAGAATGGACGGCATCAACGACGCTAGAAGCCGCGCCAAGGGACGTGATCACCAAAGGAACCTTGTGTTTCACAACCATATCCAGATCGGCTTCGAGCCGATCGTTGGATTTGTTAACGATCAAGTTAATACCGTAGGGCGCGGCACTTTCATACCGCCCAAGACGCTCCTTGATCTCGCTTAACCATTCGTCAAGCGCTTCGGTGGTGCGCAAATTAAGGGCCGGAAATGTCCCGACCAACCCGGACCGACAAACCTCGACAACCAAATCGGGATTGGATGTCAAAAACATCGGGGCTGAAATAGCTGGAAGGCGAAGTCCATCGAGTTGGGCAGGTAGCTGACCATTGCGATGGCCACCAGCTGTTCGAATTGCAGCTGTACTATATGTATTAGTCATTCTATTTCCTTTTTGCCAACTAGTTATCTCGGAAAACCCACTTCAAACTCTATTGGATCGTGCGCTGATATAACCGTTATCAGCTTGGCCTAAGCAATGTGTATAAAAGCAATAGCAGATATATGATGTGCGACGGAAACGAGACGGTTT
Organism: Rhodobacterales bacterium 52_120_T64; assembly: GCA_002162875.1. Classification (GTDB taxonomy): domain Bacteria; phylum Pseudomonadota; class Alphaproteobacteria; order Rhodobacterales; family Rhodobacteraceae; genus NORP23. The sequence continues at coordinate 257,287 of MABA01000021.1, forward strand.
ATCTCAAACCGTTGAAAACCGCAACCGGCCTCAAGAAACGTTCAAACGTGTATGTGAACTGCTCACTATCTGCCCGAATTGACGTCAAAGCTCTGAACTTCAAACCTAAAACTGCCGATCTTCTGGAGGAGCACGTGCTATAGCAACAATATTAAAAGAATATCCATAGCCAACATTGTGCTGATTGCGAACAGGCCGTTCCAATGAATGACAATCTCTCTCACAGACGTTCCTGATAAACGGGACGTCAACATTTGTGCCGCTGCGAGTGGCGAGACAGTAATCATAACCGTCCAGGAAATGGAGATGACGGCAATTAGTGCCACTGGCGGGAAACTTAACTCAGGCACTACACGAACCAACCCCAGTAGGATTGTGACCGTAACAACCGGATTTATCCCGACAAAACTCCCCAAGACAATTACCCAGCCAATGCAGATCAACAGCCATGTCTGATCGAATCCCGATTGCAGCAATAAATTCTGCACCCATACAGGATCAATCAGCGGCACGACGAGTATGCCAATAAAAGCGGAAAACCCAACCATTGAAATTTCGTTCCGTTGAGCAGTGAAAACTTCTGGAAGGTCCACAAGAACTCGTCGTTTGACTTCGGCAAATCCACTAAGGCCGCTGGAGTATAGGCTCTGAAAAGCCATCCATCCCGCTCCGCATAACGTGGACGATAAAATCATCGAGACCAAAAAGTTATAGGGCAAAAACTGGACAATTAAAATGGCCATCACTGGGACCGTGCCAAGCAAAGCCAGCAAGTTAAAAAAGGGTGCGATTTTGATGGCGCCCTGGTGAGATTGTGACACGTTTGGGTGCAGTAGCTTGTCGAGGATCGCCCCCCAAATGAGGAATAATACCCCGATAACCATTCCAACCGGGGCATAATCGCTCCAGTTCAGTTCCGGCAGGTCGGTAAAAATGAGCACCATTGCAAAGGAAACCGGAGACCACATCGAGATCGCTGCAATTCCTCGCTGAACCGCCGTGAACATACGGCGCATCCGAACCTTCCTGATTGCCTTTTTTTGCGACTCACTTTCAGGTTTCAACTGATTTAAAATTGTAACTCCCAGAACATTAAGTGCACCAAAATTAAGCAGTATTCCAAGTAAGTGACTGCCCAAAGTCATGAACAGATACCGCCTACCGGGTGGTTGCGACATAAGGATAAAACCACATTTTTGGACCAATGCCGAGGAGTTGGCTGCCTCGCGTAGAATAGAAAATCCGGTAAAGAAAAAAGCGAAAAATGCCGCCCGATCTATAGCAGCGCCTACCGTTTGTATCGCGATTTTATTGGATTGAACCAGAAAGATACTAAGGATAAGCGCACCAACCGGTACTAGCCGAATGTATTTATGAATGCGTGACCACTCCAAAAGAATAAAGAGCCCCAACAGGGCTCCGGTCACAAATGCAAAATCTGGAAATGAACCTGCTTCGTTTAGTACAGTAAAACCGCATACAGTCAATAAAACAAAAGCAGAGAGCTGCTGTATCCTGTTGCGACACCACATTTGGGAAAATCTTTCCGGAGTCACTGGCTCCTAAAAAAATTCGCAGGCCCCCACAGAGGCCTGCGATAAATATTTTAGCAGTGCGCTATTCTACAGAAACTTTGCTGTAGACCTCTGCATTCAACAGATCGACATACGCTGCTTCGGTTTCAATTCCGGCTGTCAGACCTACCCACTTTTCATAAAGGGCCATGAAGTTTGCCGCTTTTTCTTCAGCGTTTTCGATGCCCGCGTCTGTCGCAATCTGAATTGCATTCACGATCCCAGCTTCAGTGGCTGCCTCAAGGGCCGATGCTACATCTGCTCCAGGCGCAACAACCTGATAGTTACGCCCTTCTGTCGCAAGTGCTGACCTTTCGTCATTGATATACCCCCATGTTGAACCAGCAACGCCAATAGCGGCGCTATCAATCAACGCCTGGCGCTGCTCGGTTGAAAAGGATTGCCACAAATCCTCACGGATATTGATAACGGCAGAATGTGCTACACCGCCAGCATTGGTATCAATGACGTATTTCGCCGAATCTCCGATCGAATAGGATTCCAGCCAGCTTGCCGAACCAAAGGAGCAATCAACCTGACCGCGCTGCATCGCCTCATAGACCTCTGTGACCGTAGTGTTTGCAGCCACGGCTCCGAGGGCCGCGATCAATGGAATGGTATGACCGCTACCTCGAATGCGTTTCCCTTCGAGTTCTGCCAAAGATGCGTAAGGTTCAACACAAAGTAGATCGTAAGCTGTTGTCGACCAGCCGCCGAGCGAATGTATGTTCCACGATTCCAATTCGGCCGTACAATCACTACAAGTGTCCAGCAGTGCCATTTCAGTCATCGCCCCGCTTGCTGCCAATGTATTTTGGTAGGCAGCACCCATGTTCACGTAAAGGGCAAACTCTGGCAATTCGGTAGGATAGTACAACGCTGCGAGCATGATGCCGTCAACCAGCCCGTCATTCATTCCAAAGAGGCCGGTCTTTGATCCGACAAGGCTGCCGCCACCAACGAAATCCGTTGTAATAGTTCCTCCGCTTGCAGCCTCGACAGCCGCAAGGAATGGCAGAATTCCGTGCTTGTTCAACGTTTGCGATGGGGGGGAATAGTTCCCATAAACAATGTTGTCTTGAGCGTTGGCTCCTGTTGAAATTCCTGCCGCCATCGTGGCCGCAAAGGCGATCGAAATCGTAGATAATCTTAGGGTAGTCATGTGTTTCCTCCAAAGTTGATTTATAGTTCTTCTTATTATTCCATTAGGCTAGGTAAAACGAGAATGAAGCTTGGAAAAGCTATCAAGAGAGCCATAATGAAAACCTCTGCTACCAAGAACCACGAGATGCCGCCAAAAATCTGAACCAACGAAACCCGATCGCCCATGATACTTTTCATAACGAAAACATTCAGCCCCATCGGCGGCGTCAACATGCCGATTTCCAGCATCTTGATCAGGATCACGCCCGCCCAAATTCCATTCATTCCGACATCGTCAAAGATTGGTAGTAAGATCGGCAGGGTGAGTAGCAGTATTCCAAGCGGGTCTAAAAATGCGCCCAATATTAAATACAGCATGCAACACATCAAAATAACGACGATGGGATTGCTTGTAAATTCAGTGACGAGTCCTGAAACATGAAAAGGCATACCGGAAAGCGCAAGGAACCGCATCATGAGCGCTGCACCAATAGCAATTAGAAATACCGAAGCCACCGTTTGCACTGTTTCTATAGAGCTTTCGGTAAACACTTTGCGCGACAATTTTTTTTGAAAGAGCGCGATGATAACAGTCAATGCGACGCCGGCGGCGCCAGCCTCGGTCGCTGTTGCGAGTCCACCATAGATTGATCCGGTTATCCCAAAAGCAATCAGCAAAATGGGCCATACCGACTTAAGGCCGGAAATCTTCTGCGACAGGCTGACAGGTTCCGTATCAACAATTGGCGCAAGGCTAGGTTTGAATTTACACCGAAGGTAAATCATCAGCGCGTAGATCAACGATGTCATTATCCCTGGAATAACACCGGCAATGAGCATTTGACCCACCGGTATCTCAGCAAAAACAGCGTAAATAACCATGATAATGCTGGGTGGAATGAGGGCGCCGATCGTGCCCACTGCAGCTGCGGCGCCCGTGGCCAAGCCAACATCATATTTCTGTTTCAGCATCTCCGGCACAGCAATTCGGCCCATTGCGGCCGTCGTCGCCAGACTGGAACCACAAATAGCAGCAAATCCAGCGCCAGCAAAACTGGTGGCGATAGCCAGACCGCCGGGAACACGGCCAAGCCACAACCGAAGTGCACCGTATAGCGCAGACGTCATACCTGTTCGTGACGCCACCGCACCCATAAGAATAAACATCGGAACAGCCGACAATGTCCAATGGGCAACAAAGTCAAACGGGATAACTTTTGCGGTGCCAAAGGCGGACTTAAACCCGCGAAGATACCAAATCCCCAGCGACGAGACGACGATCAGTGATACCCCTATTGGTACACGCAACACAAGCAATGCCGCTAGGAACGCAAATGAGTAATAACCGAGTTCAACATTCATGTGTTATGTCTCTTCCAATGGTGTTTCAGGCAATTCGTATTCATCCAGCCCTAATCTTTCGGCTGCTTCGTCGTGCAAGAACGATTTAACCATTTGGCCCAGAAGTACGAATAAAAAGGATCCAAATCCGATGACTAAAAACCACCGACTTGGCCATATCCAGATATTATAGGGTGCTGCGCGAGCGGCCTCAAAATGACTAGTTTGCTGCATCGCCATATCGAAACTGGCAAGCAGAACTCCGCCAATCGCCACGAAAGTCACCGTATTCGCGAACAAATCGACAAAAAACAAGGCTTTCTTGGGCAGAAATGAAGACAGCACGTCCACGGTAATATTAGCCTTTGCCATTTGGACGTAGCCCAGAGGCAGGAAAGAAACTGAAACCATATAGTGAAACGATACCATTTCGATCGTTCCCACAAATGGATAATTGAACAGTGCCCGGCTGATTATCTCTGCAGAAATATGAATACACATCACGGAGAGGATCGCCGTTGAAAGATAAATTGACGCCTTAGATATCCAAATCGGGGCTTTCATCAGATGTCGCAAAAATTACTCCTTTCCGCCGTAGGTTCCATTGCGCACTCCAAGTGCGGCTCATTGCAGCTTGAGCCAAGTTGCGGGGCTAAACCAAGCTATTCTTTTAATGATATCAGTTCATCACACATGTGAAATATCTCTATCGGGGTGCCCGGCTCATCTATTAGTCATACTCCAAGTGATCTGGGTCAATTGATGTCAACTGGATCTGTCGCGCTTTAGTGCCGCCCCATGAACTCGTCTAAGCAGTCTTTATTTTGACAGCCAAGGGCTTTCCCATCCTAATGATGGATGTCTTCGCCGAGGATTGCTACCGCCTTTTCAACGCTCGAATGGGCTGAGTTCAAACAGGGTCTTGAGAAAGCCTATAACGGCCTCAAAGTTCTTAGGGGGAAAAAATCGCCGCCATGAAAAACAGATTTCCAATAGAGCGTATGACCGAAACACGGACCGCTATTCTTGGCGCCTACATTGTGACTCTCGGGTCTATATCAACTTCGATATACACACCGGCTCTGCCTGAAATGGTTCTTGGTCTGGGCACAACCGACGCAGCTATGAAATTCTCTGTGTCAATCTTTTTTGCAGGCTTCGCGATTTCACAACTTTTTTGCGGGCCTTTGTCAGACATTTATGGTCGGCGTCCAGTTACGATCAGTTTTCTATTGCTGTATATATTGGCCAGCTTTGCGGCGATGGTGTCAACCTCCATCGAAATGCTTCTGGTTTCCCGCCTTATTCAGGGCGTCGGCGCAGCAATTGCGTTTCAGTTTCCCGCGCAATCGTCCGAGATCTCTATTCCGGCAAGCAGGCTTCGTGAGTCTTGAATTTCATGGTCATCTTAGGCGCACTTTCTGTCGCTTTCGCACCCGTATTTGGCGGGTTAATAGTTCAATTCAGCCATTGGCGAATGGCTTTTGGTGTTGTCATTCTTATTGCTAGTGCCCTAGTCATGTTCGTATTTTGGGGCGTTGCCGAAACCAGAATACCCGTTGTCGAAAAACAAAAACCAACCAGAATTTTGCGCACTACACTTGGCATTTTGAGCAGCAGAGATTTCTTGATCCCCGGTATTGCAATATGCGGCACAGTTGGCACAACTTATGCAATGTCTTCCATATTGCCGTTCTACCTCGTGTAAAAGTTTTTACTTGAACCAACGATGCTGGGTGCTGCTCTTGCTATTCATCCTGCTGCGTATTTTTTCGGCTCGCTGTTGGCCAGATTTCTGATGAAATGGTGCGATCCGGACACACTCGTTCCATTGGGATTGGCCCTGTTAATATCTGGTGCTTCAGGCTTGGTTTCACTCAACTTCATCGACAGCCCTTCGCTACTATATGTCGGATCGGCGATTTCACTCGTAGGGCTTGGACTGGCTCAGATTAGCCCGCCACTGGTCACAGCTATAATGAGCAACCAGGCAAAAAATGCTGGCTTGGCATCTTCTCTATTAGGATTCAGCCAAATGATGACGGGGGTTCTGATTGGCGCGGTTGCTTCAATGATTTCGGATCCTACACTGGCCTATGCAGCCGTCGTGCCGGGTGCAATATTGCTCGCCAGCTGCTTCGGGATTTATTGGTACTTGAGTCGCAATATACTGACAATCACATCATCGCCGCAGACGTTAAGTTAGGTCGTAAATGCCTCAGGCAGGTGGGCGTCGTTTTTTCCACAGGCCAGTCGCAGAGGCAACGACCCGAGGCCCAACCGCCACGTCGCCATCAAGAAACACAATTGACGAAGTATCTCGGCAAATGCGTCCTTGCCCTTGCAGGAAATCTCCGCAGTTTGCGGGCGACTGGAATTTGATGTCCAACTGGATTGTCACATGGCCTTTGATGTTTAACTGCTCGCGGGCCGCGCCCCCCAAAACGATATCAATCAGTGTCATGATTGCGCCTCCGTGAACCATGCCACTGGGGTTCAAATGCGCTTCGGTGGCGAGGAAACCAAATTCGGAATAGGGCCCGTTCTTGCGCGTTAGCATCGGGCCGCTCGTAACACTGAACCCGGAATCTGCAACGGGCTCCCAACCCTCGACCAGTAACTTTGATAGTTGATCGTCCGATTTTCTCACAGCGGCAGCCCTCGCCCTATTATGTTGTTGCAATAATAGGTTCCGGATCGGGACCTGTCCATCATTCGTACACGTGGCAGCTAAGACAATCACGTACCTGCTATAGATCAAGTAAACATTGCCCAGCCAAATGATGTCTGACATCAGCGCCTATGGAACAGATTTACGTTATTGAAATCCGGAACACGACGCACGGCGTCCGAGAAGATAGTCAAAGACATTCAGCGAGCTACGCGCAAACAATACTCAGCGGAAGAGAAGATCAGGATTGTTCTTGATGGTCTTC
>MABA01000002.1 GCA_002162875.1 Rhodobacterales bacterium 52_120_T64
GAGCAAGAGCGAGATTATTCGTTGCCTAAAACGCTACATCGTGCGCGAAATTTATAGCCAGCTTTGCGTCCCAAAATCGTCCCAGATCAAGGCTTGACGAATATAGGAGCTTCAATGCCGCCGTCGAGACCTTCTTCAAAACCATAAAAGCCGAGCTGATATGGCGGCAGTCATGGGAAACGCGCAGGCAAGCTGAGATAGCGATCTTTGAGTACATCAACGGCTTCTACAATCCGCGACGCCGACACTCAGCATTGGGTTGGAAAAGCCCTGTCGCTTTCGAACGCAAGGTGGCCTAAACGAGCACCTGGGGCGGCACGAAAGCGCGACAGGTCCAAAGCGAATCTTGACCGGTGTTGACATATTGGACGCGCATGGGATCGCCAGCATCACAATCGTAGTTGATCGTCTCGACGCTATCGGCCGTCCCGAGGGCGATGCCTAGCGTGACTTCAGCCACGACAGGCAGGGCAAGGGTTGAACAAGTGATCGCGGTCACCATCGTGAGGGCAAAACGCATTGGCGTCTCCTTTATATTCATGTCTGATGGTTAGATAAGCTGCACCGCTTAGGCGGCAAGTCGGGAAGGACGCTGATTCCGACAGGTGACGCAGGTAAGAGCTGTAGCGCCTTGATGTGGTATGGGAGCATTGCAGCGTCGGCATTTCATCGCGTTCATCGAAAAGCTCTGTGAAAACTGAAACCGGCAGCTTGGACAACGTCCGGCTGCGGCTCGGGGAATTGTGACGCTACAAGATGGACATTTGTGGGGGAGGTGAGGGTGCATGGCATGTCTCCGGTAAAATATTTGATGAGCCGATACGTCGGCAGTGATCATCCCGGACAGTGCGCCATACTATTCAAAGCATGGGACCGCACCCCCCGGGCGGGACATGGTTCTTTGGTTCGCCTAAATTTAGGGTGCCCATGTTAGGCCTCTTGCAGCGCGTCGCGCTCATGCGGATGGACTTTGATGATTTTCAACTCGCGTCGCTGACCGTCTCTCGTCTCCCAATGGAAAACGGCATCCTCAGCCAAACCTATCAACGCGACGCCGATTGGTGTCATGACAGAAATCAGACCACTAGAAATGTCGGCATTTTGTGGAAGAACGAGCGTGACCGTGTGATCCTTGCCAGTCATCGCGTCGTGGTAGGTGACCTTGCGCCCGATATCGACCACATCCGCACGAAGCCGCGACGGGCTGACAATACGCGCACGGCCCAGTTCTTCGACTAGCTGTTCGGCCAAGTCGGGATTGCGGCGCATCATACCCTCTGACAATGCTTCCAGTTCTGCAAGTCTGGTACTGCTAAGCACGATCTTCGGGCGCCGGGGTCTGCGTGCCTTGGTTGAAATAGACATCATAAATCTCCTAAATTTTGAATCGGGTCTGAGTGTTTGGGTAGGGCCGTGAGGTGAAAGAGCTGACGGCGCTTAGACCTTACCCACTTCAAGCACGACGACGGTATCGATGCTGCCGTCTTCGCGCAGCAAGGGGGCTTTATGCAGCTTTGTCATTCCCAGCATGGTCGCCCCTAGAAAAGAGGTTACGGGAATACAGTTCGCATCATCACACTGGACCATGGTTAGCTTGCCCCAGCGGGCCTCTCGTCCCGTTGTCATGAAGGAAATCCAGCGTCCAGCGACGACGAGTGTGGACGGAATTGGCTCGGGTGCGTAGCGGGCCACGCGTAGTTTATGTCGCAAGAAACCCGCGATGAGTGTCGGGTTCGCACATTTCCCTATAAGCCCGAGACTAAGCAACCGTTCGAGCCCGACACGGTCAGAGTGAACCAATTGGAAACGGCTGGCGAATGGTGGGTTTTTGTAACTGTGCTGACATTCATTGCCCGCAGGCAATCGCATAGGATCGGTGATGTACATGATGGTCCCCCAGAAAGGATTGCAGTCTCAATAAAATGATTTGAGATGGCCCCGGGGGTTGAAGATACGCCTAGGCGTGCGCCACCCGGGGATGGGGGCGGTTCAGAAGCGGAAACCGAAAATGATTGTCATGCGTAACCATGAGAGGAGCATACCCTTTACAAAGAAGGTGTCAATCTGTCGTTCTGGGCGCTAATAGAGCCACGCGGAAATACACTCATTACAGATGTCTTGGACTTCGAAACAACAGACCGAAGATCCGCTGGCTTCGCGCTGCTGCTTCGGTTGGATCCTATCGTTGAAGAAATGCCAAGGTCTTCATCGGTCATGTGTTTCACAACAATCTCGATTTCATCTCGCAAGATCCCGACAGTTCGCAGATCATCGTCGCTCATACGCCTCAGCTCCGCTGATGCCTTGCGCCGCTGTCTCGCGCGCGCGCAATACCTGAACATATCATCAAGCAACCTTCGGTGGCCATTTTGATAATCACATTGAGCATCACGAACAGCGTCATGCAGCATTTTTCGGGTGATGTAGATAGTCATGCCATTCTCCTGTGTAGCGATTAACGCCACAGTAAAAAGCAGTCGCGAACCGAGGTTTAACCCACGGCGCACGACATACTGTAATCAAGACGAATTGGGGGCCCCGAGGTGCAGACAGCATATGTCACGCACGCTCGGGGCTACTGGCGGTTCAGTAAACTTCCTGCGTTTAACAGGAACCATTTATGAAGTATAAACATCAACATGCTTTCAATATGTGCTTGGTCACGTTGTAATACAAGACAGTGACGATCCGTGGCACATTCTCTGCCCACCGAGCATTATGGGTGTAAGGACATCAAGTTGGTAGAGCGTATCCGTGAATGAAGGGCACGCGCATAGGTCGTACTGCGGACCGAGGCCGATGCTTTGATTTTGGACCATCCGGAAGCGCGCTAGCCGCTCTCATTTCGTTAGACGATCCCACGAGGCCTTGGAATAAGGAAGCTAAAATTGAACATTAAGCTGCACATGCGTCATTTGATCCTCCCAATCTTAACCGTCGCGATAGGCTTGGGGGTCAAACATTACGAAAATGCACTGCCAGACAAATTGTCGACAAACGAGACATTTTTACTTTTCTCGACCGCATTCGTTTATCTTTCAAGTGCCTGGCTGGTCAGCCGCGTATTTGCCCTGATACTGGATAAATCTGCGGGTAACCGGCCATATCCCCGCTTGCTTCAAGATTTGATCGCTGCCGCCCTTTTTATCATCGCTTTCGCAGCATCCGCGGCCTTGTTTATGGGACAGGGTGCAATCGGGGCGCTTGCCAGTTCCGGCATCATTCTTGTCGTTCTCGGTTTCGCCATCCGACACGTCGTGGCGGATACGCTGTCCGGCATAGCTTTGGCGATGGAGGCTCCGTTTCGGATTGGCGACTGGGTGGATATTGACACGCTGGCGCAGGCTAAAGTCATCGAGATCGGCTGGCGCACAACTCGGCTGCAGACGCCCGATGCAACCTATATGATCCTGCCCAACAGTCAGATTTCACGCCAGCGCATCACAAATTATTCGGCCCCAAAACGTGATTTCCGCTCGCAAGTGAGCATTACTTTGGACCACGTTCTTCCGATTGGAAAAGCACGCGACATCATGTTGTCAGCGCTGAGTAATGCAAAGTTGATCCAGCAAGAGCCCAAGCCTGACATTCGTGTGCAGTCTTACGAGGAAAACGGTATTTGCTACACCGTGCGCTACTGGGTGCCAAAGTTTGAACTGGCGGTTGACTGTCGTGACGAGGTTTTCAGTCTCATTGACGAAGCCTTGCGTGATGCCGGAAGCATTGCACCGTATAGACGGATACAACTGATCAACGCTCCGTTGAGAACGGACGCGGATCAGCCTGAGTAAAAATGCACGTCGTGACTGCACCCATACGCAGTAGAAGCTAAGAGTTTAAAAGAGCCTCAGGCTGACACCTCGGTCGATTGCCAAATTCCGCTGAAACCATCAAGGCCGGTGCCCTCTCGGCCAGCTCGCTTGGGCCGAAAGGGAGTCCGAGAATTTTGCTGAACCGTCAGGCCAGTTTTTCTGCAACTTCCACGAGGCGGCGGGTCTGATGACTGATAGCGGATTTCACGTCGTCAGTGAACTCTGCACCCTGCGTGTGACTATAGCCGTAAGGGTTGCCCCCTGTCTTGAACAGGACCTCATTGGTGTAACCCGGTGCCACAACAAACCCGCCCCAGTGCATGGCGGTCGTGTAAAGTGAGCTGAGGGTCGTTTCCTGACCGCCATGGGCATTCTGCGCGGATGTCATCGCCGAGATCGGTTTGTTGGCGAGGCCACCTTTGGCCCAAAGCCCGCCAAGTGTGTCGATAAAAGCGCGCATCTGACTGGCCATGACGCCAAAGCGGGTGCCGGCGGAGATCAGGTAGGCGTTTGCCCATTCCATATCGTCTGCGGTCGCCTCCGGAACATCTGCTGTGGCTTCGTGATGCGCTTTCCATGCGTCCTGGCTGTTGATTGCCTCGTCTGGAGCCGTCTCGCGTGCCTTAAGCAGACGCACCTCGGCCCCGGCGGATTTTGCAGCTTCGGCGGCGATGGTCGCCATCTGATGGTTAGTGCCATAACTGGAATAATAGACGATTGCGAGTTTGACTGTCATTTTGGCCATCCTTCGGCTTAGTGTGTAAAAGTAGATGCAGGACCATGTTCCAAACGTGTTGCTGGCCTCTACCTAGTGCAAATTTGCTACGCGTCACGGGGTCGCCGGTTTTCAGCGTTCAGACACCTAGTCATTGGCGGCCGATGCAGTGCCGCGCGCCGCGCTACGTGCCAAGGCAGCGATCAAATCTGTGCGGGTGACAATACCAACGATTTTACCGTACTCGATGATGGGCACTGCATCTGTGTCACCATCAGCCATCATGGGAAGCAAGGCTCCAATCGGCGTGCTTGTCGTTGCCCGTGGCCCTGCCACGCTCATGATGTATTCCGCTGTTATCGGTTTGTCTCGTTCTCGATCTAGCAGCCTTCGTAGGGCTTCGACATAGCTACGGTTGTGGCGCATTGCAAAAGCGCGAACTTGGTTGATGAGGTGCATTTGAAAAATTACACCAATGAAGGTTCCATCCCCTTTGACTACGGGAAGGGCGGTGAAACGGTGCTTTCGAAATAAGTCGGCGATATCTTTCATCGCTGTTTTCGGGCCGACGGTAACGAGGTTGCGCGACATTATTTCTTGGGCCGTTGACACACCCGAGGTCTGGGCTGCCGCTTGAAGTTCGGCTGCGCCGATCAATCTGGCCAGGTCTTCCACACCCAAGTTAAAGGATTGGCTGTAACGTTCGAGAATATCTTCCAAAGCGTCTTCGGAAAGACCCAGTCGCTCTGTCGGATTGCGATCTGCGGTCCCATGTGCGCTTGGGTCTTCAAACTGCCTAAATGGGTAATGACGACCGGTTAGCCGTGCGTAGATCGCCGCCAGCATGACAAGCGCAACCGTACCAAGCCCTATCGGTGCCAGAGCAAACCAAAAGCCCATATCCGCAATTGCGTCGGGGGACATGGCCGCGGTCATAGCAACCGCACCAGCCGGAGGGTGAACCGCGCGACACAGAATGGTTGCCGTAATTGCCAGCCCTACAGCCAAAGCGACCCGTAATGCGGGGTCGCCAACTGAAAGGCAGACAGCGACACCCACAAGTGCGGCGACCATGTTGCCAAAAATGGCAGACCAAGGTTGCGCTAGCGGACTATTCGGTACCGCGAATAAAAGTACCGAAGAGGCCCCGAAAGGTGCCACGAGATATAGCCCAAGTTCGGTGTCGATCTGGGGGGACAGCAGAAAAAGCCCTACCAACCCCAGTCCTACAAAAGCGCCAAACCCCGCGCGAAAGGCTTCAACGCTTGAAACCCGTGCGACGGCAGGGGCCAGTGACTTAACTAAATGCAATTTATCGCCTCCGACGGACTATGCGTAACGTCTCAGTACTTCGTCGCAGGATCAACCGGCAGTTTGCACAAAAACGGGCACTGACCCAAGACGGGTGCCAGATATAGAGCGCCGCTTCCGTTTGATATCCCTTTGCATAACACGACCGTTCCGGGCGAGCTTATCTTGACGTAGGGTCGGCGTGTAGCCAAATCCGTCAGACGTTAGGATAACCGACCGGATTATCTACGGATCAGAGGTCGGCATATCGGTTCAGGCTAGCGATCGCGCCGCGTCTGAGTGCGTCGCACAGGCATGTTTGCGCGACGTTCCCGATGAAAGACGTACATGCCGGAGCCAAGAATGACGAACGTACCCAAGATAGTGATTTCATCGGGGACGTCACCAAACGCTAGAAAGCCAATCAATGTTGCGCCGAGAATTTCAAGATACTGGAATGGAGCCAATACGCTCGCTTCAGCTTGACTAAAGGCATAGGCAATTAGCAAGAACGTCGCTGCGGCTAGCACACCAGCGCCGGACAAGCCGAGCGCAATTTGCAGCGTTATCACCTCGATCATCGCGAAAAGGTCTGTTGTTGTCAGCATGATGATCGACAATGTGATGCTGGCGAAAACAGCTGAACCCAGCTGAAAACTAAGTGCAGACGCCACCCTCGTCGCACGGCGCGTGACGATCATGTTCAAGGCATAGGCTACGGCTGCGACCACGGGGAGGAAAACTGATGGCCCGAAGGTGGCAAAGTTCGGCCTTAGAATTAAGAGAACCCCAAGCATACCGACTGCGATGGCGACATATCGATGCGGGCCAGGTTTTTCCCCCAGCATAAAGCCCGCAAGAAGGGTGAGTAGTAAAGGTTCAACAAAAAAGATCGCAATGGCTGTGGCTATTGGCATAGTTTTGAAAGCTGCAATCAAACCGAGACTGACCACCGCAACACATTGCCCAGACATGAAAGACCATATGGAAAATGCCCGTCCGCTCAAGCGGCGGCGCATCACCAAAAATGCGCTTGCAAGCAATCCTGCCTGAATTATTGCGCGGAAAAATGCGATCTGAGCCGGGGCCAAGGTGCTCGTCAAAGATTTGGTAACCGCATCTCCCATAGGTAGAAGAAGCATTGCCAGCGACATGGCCATCATGCCCACAATCGAGGTGGAAGGTTTATGCAGGGTAATCTGAGTAATTGCAGACATCACGAACTCCTTCGACGCAGTTTACGCTGCCTCTAAAGATCCGGGCGTTCAGGAATGGAACAAGAGCACGCATCGCGACGCCATCGCGAGCAGAAGATCACTTAGGATAAGGGAAGCTTTGTTGTCAACGGTGAAACACTCCCGCAAATCATGGGGACCAAAGGAAGAGGTGGCGGCCTGTTTGCACGGTTTTGAGCTACATTTTAAGCGGGTTTCCCCTCGGCTACGCCGCGGCGGAGATTGATTGTGATGTGTGATATGCCTGAGCATCCGCCTGCAGGAAGGGGTAATTCCATGTGCGAGTCATCAACCCGACGCATCACCTTAAGCGTCGCTGCGCTGGTCGAACTGCCCTACTAAACTGCCCTACTAAGAAGCCGTTTCCAAAGAAAAGTCGCAGTATTTTACTAATATACACCAAAAACTTGACGGATTTCACCAAATATCAACGACCTATAAGGCTCGGCATCAACATCCAATCGTAGTTGCCACACTTCGGAAGCCGACAGTTATTGCACGATCTACCTTGATGAAAAGGTCAGGAAATCAGCGATCCTCGTGGCGATCAGCATACGATCATAATCCAATGTTGCGACATGATATGAGCGTTCCAACCAGCGAAGTTGAATATCGGCCGATCCCACCAAAGTCGCAATGCGATGACCGTTATCAGGATCCACGACATTGTCCCGTCGCGATTGCAGGATGAGCACTGGCTGTTGGATAAGCGGCAGCAAAGCGCCGGTTGTGTTCGTTAGCAGAAAACGCTCTTTCAGCGTGTCTCTCGGAATTTGATCATAGCATATTTCAGACATACCCGGCTCGGCGATATCCGATCCTATCCCCGCAACGAACTCCTGCCCGTCGGTGTCATAAAGCGGTGCTACGACCTCGGGCCGATAGAGGCCGGTCGATCCATTGATGCTGACAACGCCATGTATTTTGCTTGGCATCCGCGCAGCGAGGTTGAGCGATAAAGTGGCACCCAAAGAAAGCCCACCCACAATGATACGATCACATCGGGACGACAGGGTTTCCAACGCCGCTTCTGCGGATGCCACCCAATCGCGATGGCCCGTCTGAGCCAGGGCGCTAGGGGTCTTGCCATGGCCGACCAGCAGCGGACAATGCACAGTAACACCGCTCAGCGAATGTACGTGCTGCGCTACGTCGCGTACGCTTTGGGGGGTGCTTGTAAAGCCGTGAAAAAAGAGAAAGCCTACATCGCTGCCTTCGAGAAGGAAGGGCTGCGCCTCGAGCGCATCGAAGGGATTCATTGGGGCTTGTTTCATATTTGCATACATTCGCGCTATCACCCCGCTAAGCAAATAGACTTGCGGTATCGTCCGATAACTGGACGTGATCAAGCGAGTTGAGGAAAGTGGTTGCGAAACTGGCGCAGAAGGCTGGTATCGGCTTTGGTGCTCCAGGCCATAGAGATCGTTGCTTCTGCGTCCAGACCGTCAATCAGTGCAAGTTCCAGTGCGGCAGGAAGACTGTCGGCCATGCTCATAGGGAAAAACGTAACCCCGCGGCGCTCGGCCACGCGTTGCAATATCACCTGAACGTCCCAAGCCTCATCGACAACCACCGTGCTAAGGTTGGCCCGATCACAAGCGCTGTCGAGAAGCGCGCGCCAAGAACGCCAGTTCTCGCGCAGGCCCATAACAAAAGGCACGCCGTCCAAGTCCTTGACCCCTGCAGGTGCCTCTCCAGCAGGGGTAACGATACCGATGGACGAGCTCCAGACCGGCATCTGGTCAATCCCAGGAGCACCTACCGTAGGATGGGACAGCAGAAATCCAAGGTCGATCACGCCAGACTTCAAGTTTTTCAGCATGTTATCGGTAGACATCACATGCATCTCGACCTGCACCCCGGGGATACTACGATGAAAAGCGTCGAGTGCTTCGGAAATTTGGCGTGAAGCTGCGAGCGCGGAATATCCGACGATGATATGCCCGCGCGCACCCGCTGCATTTTGTCTTGATGCCCGGATCGTCCGCTCGAACTGCGCCACCGTCTGGCGCGCGTCATCAAGAAAGACTACCCCCTCGGGCGTAGGCACCACACGCGGCCCACTTCGATCGAAAATCCGGAAACCAAGATCAACCTCGGTGTCTTTCACCGCTTTCGAAATGGCTGGTTGCGCGATATTGAGCAGTTCAGCCGCCGCTCTGAACCCTTGCGCATCTGCCACGGCCAAGGCGTATCGCAGATGACGAAGGTCTAAGCGGGTGGGTTTCCTGCTGTCGTGCATTCACATGCTCCATGGTGATCGCGTTTCGCTATCACTCGATCAGCCATCGCTATTTGTCAACTGAACCTCGAGAGAGGAGGTTAAATCGGAAGTACGGGTACACATCCCGTCTTGGTATGGGGAGGAGGCCCGATGCTAAAGTTTTTCAACAGACTGTGCTCTTGGCTGATGTTCGTAGGTGGTTTCGGCGTCATTGCGATGATGCTGAACATCGTAGCTGATGTCATCGCAAAGCTGGTGTGGAATGCGCCGATCCAAGGCACGGTCGAAATGTCTTCCTACTATTATATGGTTGCGCTGGTCATGCTGCCGATGGCGTTTGTCGAGATGCAGGACCAGCAGATATCGGTTGATCTATTGTTCAATCACTTTCCGAACTGGCTTCAGAAGCTGGCCTTGTTCCTAAGCTGCATAGCCGCCGCGGCGATCCTTGTTGTTATGGCGTGGCGAACAGGTCTTGATGCGGTGCGGGCGCTGCGTGTGGGCGAAGTGGTCATGGGCGGACGCGAGGTCATCGTCTGGCCGTCACGGATGGTTTTGCCGCTCGGTTTTGGCCTTGCCAGTCTCGCTGCTTTTATACGCGCCGTCCTTGTGGTGCGCGGACAGCCTGTGACGCAATCGCAGCTAGATGGAAACATGTCATGAGTAACCTTTTGATCGGTTGGATCGGCGTAGGAGCCTTGTTTGGTTTGTTGGCCTTCCGGATGTCCATTGGCACGGCGCTTATGGCGGTGTCCTTTGTCGGCATTACTGTGATGTTCAACCTGCAAGCAGCACTTGGGATCGTGAGTGCGATGCCGTTCAACTTGATCGGGGATTGGTCGCTGACGGCGATCCCGATGTTTCTGTTTATGGGCTTTATTGCGGCCAATACCGGCCTGACTGCGGGCGCGTTTGATCTGTTGCGCGTTTTGTTGGCGCGAGTGCCGGGCGGGCTCGCTTCCGCGAGCGTTGGTGCCTGTGGCCTTTTCGCCGCGGCCTCGGGTTCGTCGATCGCGACAACCGCAGCGATGTCAAAGATTGCCGTGCCCGAGATGCTGAAAGCAAAGTACCATCCGTCGCTGGCCACAGGTGTTGTCGCGGCGTCGGGCACGCTTGGCTCGCTTATTCCGCCATCGATCCTGATGGTACTTTACGGCATCTTCACCGAGCAATCGATCGGCCAGCTGTTTATCGCAGGTGTCATTCCCGGCGTGCTATCGGCGTTTGTCTATATGGCAATGATTACCGTGCGTGCCACGGTGACGCCCGCGCTTGCACCCGCTGTCATTGAACGGGTTGATCGTAAAAAACTGCTGGGTCTGCTCTGGTCGGTCTGGCCCTTTCCTGTGCTGGTTCTGGGCGTCCTTGGCGGCATCTTCGGTGGATTTTTCACCCCGACCGAGGCGGGGGCCGTCGGGGCGTTTCTGGCTGCAACCGTCGCGCTGCTACGCCGCTCGCTCACGCGCAAGGCGTTGGCCGAGGCAATCCGCCAGACGACGCTGGCGACGTCTTCGATCTTCTTTCTGTCCATCGGCGCGGTGATGTTCACCCGGTTTATGGGGCTATCCGGTGTGCCACGGGCACTGACGGATATGATGCTATCGGTCTCTGACAACCAGTTCGTAATCATCCTTATGATCGCTGTGCTGTTCGTCATCCTGGGCATGGTAATCGACTCGATCGGCTTGATCCTGCTCACACTGCCTATCCTGCTGCCCGTGCTAGAAGCCGCCGACATCAACCTGATCTGGTTCGGCATCATTTGCATCAAATTGCTTGAGATCGGCCTTGTGACGCCGCCTGTCGGATTGAACCTTTACGTCCTACACAGCGCGCTATCGGGCGAGGTCAAGCTGCGCGACATCATCTCGGGCACCACGTGGTTCATTGCCATGGATATTTTGACCCTGTTCATCCTGATCGCCTTTCCCGCGATCAGCCTGTTCCTGCCCTCGCTCATGGCGCAGTGAAAACTTTTCAACCGGAGGAGACGACACAATGAAACTGAAGACATCCCTTTTGGCCCTCGCGGCCTGTGGCCTTGGCACTGCCGCCATCGCGCAAAACGCCAACCACTTCTTTGCCGAACGCCATTCGATGGTGCGCGGCCCCTACGTCGAGTTCGCCAAACGCGTGGCCGAGGAAACCAACGGGGACGTGAACTTTACCGTTTTCGCCGGTGGGTCGCTTCTGCCGCCGGCCGCATCCCTACAAGGCGTGCGGGATGGCGTTGCTCAAGTGACCTATCACGCCGGGACCTACACCCCGTCCGAACTGCCTGTCGCCAACCTGATCGGCAACTTTGCTTTTTATAACACCGATCCGATGGTCATGGCCTTTGCGTCGACTGAATTCGGCCTTACCAACGAGGCCGCACTGGCCGAGTGGAAAGAGAATGGCGTCGTTTTCGGCGGCGGCTATTCGACGTCGCAATATTACATGATGTGCAACACACCTGTCGCGACCTACGAGGACATTCAGGGCAAGCGTCTGCGCATGGCGGGCGGTGCCTGGTCACGCTTTGCCGAACATGTGGGCGCGGTACCCGTGTCGATCCCGTCAAGCGAGATGTACACTGGCCTCGACACAGGATCGCTTGATTGTGCGGTTGCGGCTGCGGATGCGTTGGATTCCTTTTCGCTTTCGGATGTGGTCACGCACATGAACACGTTGGCCGTCGGTAACTACTATGCCGGTTTCGAATGGGGCTATAACCCAGCGTTCTGGCAAGGCCTGTCGGAAGAGTCGCGCGACGTATTGTTTGACCAGATGGCATACTATCTTGCGCAGCACCGGGTCGAGTTCGACAAGGATGTTGATAAAGCGGTTTCCGCCGCCAAAGAAGGCGGCATGAAGATTTTCGAACCTGATCAGGCTCTGACGGAAGCGCTGGCGGAATTTGTAACCGCCGACGAGGCCGTGCTGATCGAGAACGCCAAGAGCCGCGGTATTGAGAACCCCGAAGCGCTGCTGGCAGACTACAAGCGCATCGTTGATCGCTGGGCTGCCCTGCTGGCGGATGTGGACCACGGCGATACCTATGCATTGGCAGCATTGGCCAAAGCAGAGATCTACGACAAGTTGGACCGGGCAAACTACGGTATGAACTAACCCACATATATTATGTACAGTCCCGAGGCGCTGCCACGGCGCCTCGGGGTTCCTACCGCCCTGCGACCTCATAGCGTTTTGATCCAAACGCTACCAGCAATGTAGACTGTCATTCGAAAGCGCGCAAATGATCAGAAGACTGTTTGCAGCATATGATGCAGACGCAGGTGGGGTTACCCGGCAGCGGCTTTGAGCACCTCGGTCATTTCCTCCAACTCACGCGGGCGACCAGAAACGCTCAACTGCAGCAGATATCGAAAAGCGCCGTCGAAACGCAGATAAAGAAGTTCCTTGGCTTTGCGCTCAGAGGCTATCGGATTCATCATCTCGATCAGCTGTTCTTCAATCTCGTCAACGACGGGAACGAAAGCTTGGTCAAATAGCGCTTGGTTTCGAATGTCGTACCAAAGCCGATGAAGCTCGGCTTCGGTACTGATCGTTTCTGCCAAAGCAGTACAGAACGCTGTCTTGATGCGATCTGGGTTGGAAATACCACTGACAGATGCAGAAATTATTTTGGCAAACTCGCTTTTGTACTGTCGCACACAGTAGATCAGAAGCTCGTCCTTATCCTCAAAATAGTAGTGCAGACTGCCAAGCGACATTTCTGATTGCGACGCAATATCACGCAG
>MABA01000009.1 GCA_002162875.1 Rhodobacterales bacterium 52_120_T64
GCAAAGAAATGATGAAAGCGGCATGATAACCAAACCCGATACACCTTAACTCAGCCGCAAACCTGTTCGGAAAAGCAGAACCACTTCACTATTAAGGTAATCTTCTCTATTATCTTATCTTCTTATCCATTACTTATACCTATTACCTAGTAGGTACATCCCCCTACCTAATCCCCCTAATCTCTTGATTAAAACCCCTAGGATATTTCAGTCGTAAAGGCCCTAGACCTGTGGGGCATAAACAGGGGCATTACTGGCTCCCTGGGGGTACCTGACTACTTATTCTGTCTAACTAAATGAATTGGCTGGGATGGTAGGATTCGAACCTACGATACACGCTACCAAAAAGCGTTGCCTTACCACTTGGCTACATCCCAACTTAGATGCTTCATAAATAGGCTGTCGTCCCGTCGCAAGAGGAAATTTGCAAACTACCGGACGAGGTGCATATTTATCGGTAAGAGTTAGTATTTTCTTTCATCATTTTATCAAAACCCATCAAAATCGTGGCCAATTCTTGCTTCTCCGCAGGTGGAATCATGCTTGAACCTTCCGAGCGTGTATTGTCGTGCACTGTGGGTGACATCAATAATTGCAGGATTTCCGGGTATCGGAAATAATAAGTAAAACCCGCGGGTCTTTTACGGGTGCGTTATAGCCAAAACTTGTACCAAGTTTCGCTGGAAAACCATTCTCGTTGCCGGTCGACCCATTTTTTCCGCAATATGCAACATGTCCAATGGTGTTTGAAGTCGATTATTCAGGGTATTCACAGCTTTGCCTTTTGCGCCTACCACCGATTGCAAATTCGTTTGGCGGTAGGCGCAAAGTTATTGGCGATTCCCTCGTCGCCAACATATACGGCTTTATAGGTCTTTAGACGCTCACCTGCTCCCGTAGGATCGCAACAGTTAACGAAACCATAATGTATATCCCCATGAAGATAATAAACGCCAAAATAGTACCCTCCAATTTGCGAGGATACGTCGGCACATCGGGCGCAATTGGAGTAACCCCAATACTTAAGTATCGTACTTGCCGGCCTGCATCTACACGGGCTGTTTCGAAAAGTTGCAACGACTGTTGAAGCATTGCCTGGCGCGTTAACATATTCGTCTCGGCAATCTGCAACTCGCCCGATATTGTCGCAAGAGAAACGCTACTAGAGGTCGTTTCAGTTAATTTTTGCCTCAAATAGGCGACACGTTCTATACGTCGGTCGATCTCGCGCTCTAAGATATCGGAGCGGATCACATTTGGATTTGGGTTATCCAGAATCTCGGCCAAATCAAGCAACTTGTCTTCGATTTGCAACTCGAGCGAATTGATAATGCCCATTTGTGCGGCAATTTCTGCATCCGCGCTCAATACGCCGCGTGATTGTTGTAGGCGCAAAACTTCGGCTTGGGCTGCGAACATCTCGGTCTCGGCCGTGTCATAAGCTTTTTGCGCGCCATCCATTTGGTCTTCGCGCACTCGTTTAGACAGTTCATCTACACGTTCTTCAGCAAAGTCGATCAAGGCGTTTGAAAACGCTTGTGAAATTTCCGGGGACGCAGCGATTACTTCAAGGTGAATTACTCCTTCGGTCAAGTCGTACCCGACCTTTACGTTCTTTTCATAAAGTTCGTATGCGTCTTCCAGACTGGCGTCCGATGACAGTCGTTGCAAGTCATCAATGAACTCCTGCTGGAAATGGGCCCGATAGCCGAGTTCATCATCCAATCGCATCATCGCCTCTCGCGATGTTAGATAGCCCTGAACGGTTATGGAATCCGCCGAATTTGCAAATCCTGTGCCGGAAAACAAACCACCCAATGCACTGGCGCCCGCGGCTTCGGATTTTTGGATAACGAATTCTGACTGCGTTTCGTACATATCCGTTGCTATCGTGTAGTAGTAGCGGCCCACCAGAAAAGTTGGCAACACGACAAAGAACAAGAGGCGTAGCATCAATAGGAACAGTCGCACGCGACGGCGGCGGATCAGATCGCGTTGAATTGCGTGAACTTCAGCTAGCCTGTCTGCATCGTTCAACATGAAGTTTGCCGAAACGTTGTCGATTAGATCAGTGCTATCTTGCTGCGCTGGCGCACTGTCTGCTGTTTTACCGACGTTAATCAATGATACATCATCATTAAGAACATCAACCCCAAGCTCTTCCAACAGGCGTGCAGCATGTTCGTCATCAGTTGCCTCAAGCCCAATACGGCGTGCTTTTTGGCGTGCCTTGCGCAGATACGCGCGCGTACGTTTCGGTGGTATTTTGCTCTCGGAATCTGTCGGAGTCTGATCGTTAGCCATCGTAATTATACATCTCTTTAGCTTTTTCGAGCGTGTCGAACATATGCAGCCTGCCGTTTCGAAGAACGGCAGCCGAAGAACAATACTGTTCAAGTATATTTGGACTATGTGAAACTATCACAACTGTCGACCGTTTTAGCCTCTCGCGCAGGACATTCCCGGCCTTGCGATTAAATTCGACATCTGACGTTCCGGGCATGCCTTCATCAATAAGATATATGTCAAAATCCAGCGCCAATAGTAAAGAAAACGTGAATCGAGTCTTCATTCCTGCTGAATAGGTACTTATTGGCATCTCGAAGTATTCGTCCAATCCAGCAAGATATCGACAGAACGCTTCAACGTAGTCGGGATCAAGGCCATAAATCCGAGCAATATAGCGCGCATTTTCACCTGCCGAATGGCTACCGACAACGCCACCCATAAACCCCAGAGGAAATGAAATACGAGATGTACGGAAAATCTTGCCCTCGTCCGGTTGCTCCAAGCCAGCCATCATATTGATGATCGTAGTTTTGCCCGTGCCATTGGGCGCTAGAATCCCCATAGAGCGCCCTAGTTCGATTTTGAAATTTGCCTGTTCCAAAATCACCTTGCGCTGTGTGCCAGTCCAGAATGATTTACTAACATTTCTAAATTCGATCATTCACGGCTCGTGTTGTCAAAGGGCGCGATTGCTACGATACCGCAGCTTAAACCAACTTGTATCAACATATTGCTAACAAACACAGCACCAAATATTATGCAAATCGGTTGCGTTCCTGTGTGGGTTCAAGCATATGTGACAAAGAATAATGTGTAGCAGAATTTGGAAGCTATCCAGAGGATGGAACCAAAGTAGATCAAAGGAATCAAAGTGCGGATATTCGGGGCAATCATCGTTTTTCTAGGACTTTGGCTGCTTCTGTCCGGTATTTACAAACCCTTGACCGTTGGGCTCGGCGTTGTTTCTACGTTAGCAGTTGTTTTCATACTCACTCGCATGAACTCCATTGACGAAGATCGCGTTGAGATTGAAATAAAACCCGTTGGATTTCTACTATATCAAGGCTGGCTGCTTGTGGAGATTGCAAAAGCCAATTGGGTGGTCACCAAAATTATTCTGGCGCCTTCCATGCCGATAAAGCAGCATCTGTTTTCAATACCCTACACTCAGAAATCAGATCTTGGTCAGGTGATTTTTGCCAATTCTATCACGCTCACACCTGGTACGGTTTCAGTAGAGACAGAGCCGGGGCAATTCCTTATTCATGCCGTTGCGTATTCGAATGATGATAAAGCAGCGCTCGCCGATATGGATCGTCGTGTTACCGCTTGTGAAAAGGCCGATATATCATGATGTTTGCTGTTGCTATAATTGCGGTATTCATCGCCATGGTCTTGGTAATGGTGCGCCTGTATGGTGGCCCAACCCTTTACGATCGCGTGATCGCTGTAAATTCATTTGGCACCCATACAGTCCTGCTTATCGGACTTATCGGTTTTTTAACCGAGCGCCCCGAGTTCCTCGACATCGCCCTCCTTTACGCTTTGATAAACTTCGTTGGTACAATCGCCATCCTCAAATTTTTCCGCTACCGCGCGATTGGTGACAATCTTCCGGTAAACGAGGAGTCAGAGCAATGAGTCTTGATACCCTCGTAGACGTCATCAGCTGGGCGCTTATGTTATCTGGCTCGTTCTTTGTTATCATCGGGGCAATCGGAACATTGCGGTTTCCTGACTTTTGGTCACGCCTACACGCAGTTTCGATCACAGATTCTGCTGGCGTGATACTATTGTTCGCTGGCATGTGTATGCAGGCTGGTTTCACCCTTATCACAGTTAAGCTAATAATCATCGGTGTGTTTTTGTTTGTCACTGGCCCTACGGCGACCCACGCAATTGCAAATGCAGCACTCGTATCGGGCCTTCGTCCGAAAGAGGCTAAGGGTTTCACAGGCGTCGAGCCCGAACCGTTAACAAAACCAACCGCCGATCCGGCAGTCTCAGAATAACGGTAGGTGCGTCATAGAGATTTTCATTAATGTTACGTTCTTCGTTATGCTGGTTCTTACCGCAATAGCTGTCGTGCGGATGCGCAGTCTATTCGCCATCGCGATGCTATCCGGAGTTTTCAGCCTGCTTTCAGCTTTGCTGTTTGTCACATTGGATGCTGTAGACGTTGCATTCACCGAAGCAGCCGTTGGCGCGGGAATATCGACAGTACTGGTCCTGGGAACACTTGCGCTGACCTCGCGGTATGAAAAACCCACCAATCGTTCACCCGCGCTACCACTCTTCGTGGTTATTGTGACGGGTGCTGCGTTGATTTATGGCACGCTCGATATGCCTAATTTCGGCTCGCCTGATGCGCCAGCACAAACGCATGTCGGCCCCGACTATCTGGAAGGCAGCGTACATGAAATTGACATACCGAATGTCGTGACTTCCATTCTTGCCAGCTACCGTGGCTATGACACGTTGGGCGAAACTGCAGTGGTATTCACCGCTGGCATCGGGGTCTTGCTACTAATTAGTGGGCTGAGCGGTCGCCGCCGGCGCGATGATGAAGAAGAAAGCGAAGAAACCTGATGCGCCATCACCTAATATTGCGGGTTATCACCAAGCTGCTGGTCGGTGCGATTATGTTGTTCGCATTCTACGTCCAATTCCACGGGGATTTTTCCCCCGGTGGCGGCTTTCAGGCCGGCGTAATTATGGCCGTGGCCTTCATCCTATACGGTCTGGTATTCAGCCTCCATGATGTTCAACAGGTTTTCCCGCCGTGGCTAGTACATAAGCTAATTGCATTGGGCGTGCTGCTATATGCAGGCACCGGTGTCGTCAGTATGTTCCTTGGTTACGGTTTTTTGGATTACGGTGCTTTCACGCCAGATCACCCCGCACACGGGCAACATTACGGCATTTTTGCCGTTGAACTCGGCGTTGGCATAACGGTTACCGCTGTAATGGTCGCAATTTATTACGCATTCGCGAGCCGCCCCCCAAGACTAAGCGACGAGGAGTGGTGATGGGTTTCGAGCTTACACAAGAATACATCTTCGGACATTTGAATTATTGGTTGTTTTCCGTTCTGATGATGACCGGGCTTTACATCGTGGTGGCCAAAGGCAACCTCGTGAAAAAAATAGTCGGTTTGAATATATTCCAGACGTCTGTTTTCATGCTGTATATTTCCATGGGCAAGGTCACCGGTGGAACCGCGCCAATTTTCCCGCTGGATATGCAAATTGACCCAGACGTAATCTACTCCAACCCCCTGCCCCATGTGTTAATTCTGACAGCCATTGTTGTCGGGATTGCCACGACTGCGCTGGGACTGGCGTTGATCGTGCGCATTCAAGAAGAATTCAACACTATCGAGGAAGACGACATCCTAAAAATTGAGCGCGCCATCACGCAAGCTGAAAATGCCATCCACGGCGAATCTATGGGTGGACCAGCGTAATGTCGGTTGAATCTACGCACGTCGCAATGACGCTTAACGATCATCTGCCAATTTTGCAGGTGTTGGTTCCACTAGCCACAGCCCCTCTTATCGTTCTGATCGGTAGTCGGCGCCTAACGTGGTCTTTGGCTTTCATTGCCAGCGCGCTGTCTTTTGTCATCGCTATTCTATTGCTGATGCAGGTAATCGACGGCAGCGTCATTTCTTATCAAATCGGCGGATGGGCTCCACCTTTAGGGATCGAGTATCGCGTCGACGCCACCAACGCTTTTGTCTTGTTCCTAGTTACAGGCATCAGCACCCTTGTGCTTCCATATGCCCGCGAGAGCGTCAAATCCGAGATACCCGCACGCCATCACACGCTGTTCTATGCTGCCTTCATGCTTTGTTTGACGGGTCTACTAGGCGTGGCCATCACCGGGGATGCCTTCAATGTATTCGTGTTCCTCGAAATTTCATCATTGGCGACTTATGTTCTGATCGCGCAGGGGTCCTATAGGGACAAACGTGCGCTGACAGCCGCTTATGATTACCTGATTATGGGCACCATCGGCGCGACATTTTTCGTCATCGGGTTGGGTATGCTTTATATGGCAACCGGCACGCTGAATATGGCGGATCTGGCGGACCGTATCGCCGATCAAGGCGCAAATCGGACTGTCCGCGCGGCCTTCGCGTTTATCGTGGTCGGGATGGGGTTGAAAATCGCCATCTATCCGCTGCATCTTTGGCTTCCGCGTGCATATACATTTGCCCCGTCCGCCGTCACGGTATTCCTTGCAGCCACAGCGACTAAAGTTGCAATATATGTACTGCTTCGCTTCACATTCTCGATCTTCCAGCCCGCCTTTATGTTTGAAGTGAACACGTTAGAGTTCATTATCCTACCTTTCGCCATTCTGGCGATGTTTGCAGCGTCGTTCATTGCAATTTTCCAGAGCGATTTTAAACGTATGCTGGCATACTCGAGCATCGCACAAATCGGATACATGTTGCTGGGCATTAGCTTGTTAACGGATACCGGATTAACCGCCGCTATAGCCCATCTATTTAACCACGGAATTACCAAAGCCACACTGTTTATGGGCGTGGGTATATTGGTGCTCCGCTCTGGTGGTTCATTTTACAACCGCATTCAGGGAATGGGTAAAACCATGCCCTGGACGAGTGCTGCAATTGTAATCGGCGGTCTCAGCCTGATCGGAGTACCCGGCACAGCTGGCTTTATCAGCAAATGGGTATTGGTCGAGGCAACGATTGAAAAAGGCTGGTGGCCGATATCTATTTTGATCGTCCTGTCGTCTTTGCTTGCCGTGATCTACGTCTGGCGCGTGATCGAGGTGCTTTACCTAAAAGCCCCCCTCGCCGGAACCAATTATAAAGAAGCCCCGCTCACCATGCTGATTCCGATGTGGATACTGGCTTTGGCCTGTATCTATTTCGGCTTTGCAACTGACGTCACATTAACTGCCTCCCGCGCAGCTGCCCAAGGGTTGCTGGCCGGTAGTGCAGGCATGATGTAGGGGATGATCGTGGAAACCAACACCGCCATACTACTAACAATGCTAATTCCCGCCGGGGCAATGGTGACGAACCTTGTGTTCCGCAACCGCCCCGATTTGCGCGACGGACTGACATTAGCGGCAGCCGTCGCGACCTTCATCACGGTTCTGACGATCTTGTCCAACGTAGGCAACGGCACGACCGAACCGCTGGTTATGTTCGAAGTCTTCCCCGGCCTTGATCTCGCCTTCAACGTCGAACCCCTTGGCCTGCTATTCGCAATCGTCGCATCCGGCCTGTGGATCATCACGCACCTGTATGGCATCGGCTACATGCGCGGCAATAACGAAGATAACCACCCTCGTTTCTTCGCCAGTTTCTCGCTCGCCATTTCCGCAGTGATGGGTATCGCGTTTGCGTCCAACATGTTCACCTTGTTCATATTTTACGAAATATTAACGCTTTCGACCTACCCGCTGGTTGCGCACAAAGGCACACCCGAGGCGATACGCGGTGCGCGCACATACCTTGGCATCCTGCTGGGCACCTCGATCGGCTTGCAACTGCTAGCCGTGATTTGGACGTATTCGATCACCGGAACGCTGGATTTTACGAAGGGTGGCATTCTTGAAGGCCACATTGCTGGTCCTGCCGTTGCCGTCCTGCTCGCCTTGTACGCGTTCGGCATCGGCAAAGCCGCCTTGATGCCTTTCCACCGCTGGCTGCCAGCCGCGATGGTCGCGCCAACGCCAGTTAGCGCCCTGCTGCACGCCGTAGCCGTTGTGAAGGCCGGTGTATTCACCATGCTTAAAGTCGGGATTTACATCTTCGGCATCGACTTTTTGGCTGAAAGCGGCGCGTCTGAATGGTTAATGTGGTTGGCAGCCTATTCGATCATCGCAGCCTCCGTAGTTGCCATGACCAAAGATAACCTGAAAGCCCGTCTCGCATATTCCACCATCAGCCAACTATCCTACATCACACTTGGCATGGCGCTGGCGACATCTATGGGTGCACTTGGCGGCGGTATGCATATCGCCATGCACGCTATGGGCAAAATCACGTTATTTATGGCGGCAGGTTCTATCTACGTGGCCACACATAAAACCAACATCAGCCAGATGAACGGCTTAGGGAAGATCATGCCAATCACTTACGGCGCATTCTTCATTGGTGCGCTTTCCATCATAGGTCTACCACCTTTGGGTGGATCATGGAGCAAATGGTTGCTGATCGTCGGTGCTGCTGACACCCAGCAATGGGTGATGATCGGCGTACTTATGGCTAGTTCGTTGCTGAACGTCGCCTATCTACTGCCAATCATTGGCCGCGGCTTCTTCTCACCCCTGCCCGAAGGTAGCCCAACGAAAATATCCGAATCCCCGCTTTTGGTCTGGCTTCCGCCAGCCATAACAGCATTTGGCACTATCGTGCTGTTCTTCTATGCCGGTACGTTGCAAGAATTCCTATCCCCGATCGTTTCAGGGAATTAAGGAGAGGTCATGAACAAGCAAAACGACAATCCCGAAACTTTCCCACGGCTTGGACAAATACTGCTTTGGGTCGACAAAAAGAAGAATGTTGATCGGATAGTTTACGCGCTTTACGCAATTTGTGCGCTGCTTTTCGTGGCTGATTTTCTTTATCACAAACATACTGAAATTAAGGTCGAAGAAATCCCGGGATTTTACGCACTTTACGGTTTTTTCATGTGTGCGGCATTGGTGATATGTGCCAAAGGTTTGCGGCTGTTGCTGAAACGACCTGAAGATTACTACGCTCCATACGACACCCAATCCGAAGAGTACCCAGAAGACCAGTTGGAAAGGATCGATCACGATGCTTGAGCAGATCCCTACGGCGTTCCTGTTTTTTGCCGCAGCAATCGTTCTTTTTGCTATCCCACAAGGGCGCGCACGTGCAGCCTTACTTTTAGTTGTGCCGGTTATTGCTGCATTGCACGTCTGGACCCTGCCCTTCGGTGTTTTCGCTCAAAAAGAGTTCTTCGGCTTTACGCTTGATCTTTTGCGCGTCGACAAACTATCGCGCGTATTTGCACTGATTTTCACCATAGCGGCATTTTTGGGCAACCTTTACGCATGGCACGTACGTGACACAGTGCAACAAGTGGCGGCACTACTCTATGCTGGTTCCGCGATCGGTGCGGTATTCGCGGGCGATCTTATAACGCTATTTTTCTACTGGGAAGGCACAGCAATTGCTTCGGTTTTCCTGATCTGGGCACGTCGTACAGAAGGCGCGTTCAACACTGGCATGCGGTATCTGGTCGTCCAGATCGGCTCGGGTGTGGTTTTGATCGCTGGTGTTGCATTGATCTATCGTGAGACCGGGTCAATCGCGTTTGAATTGATGACACTAGGATCACTCGGCACTTGGTTGGTTTTTCTGTCTTTTGGGGTGAAAGCCGCGTTCCCGCTGCTACACAACTGGTTACAAGACAGCTATTCAGCGGCGACTGTGACTGGCACGGTGATCCTTTCGGCGTTCACAACCAAACTGGCAATCTATGCGCTGGCGCGCGGTTTTGCTGGAACCGAGATTCTAATTTATATCGGTGCCATAATGACTCTGTTCCCGATATTCTTCGCCGTTATCGAGAATGACTTGCGGCGGGTACTTGCGTACAGTCTGAACAATCAGCTGGGATTCATGGTGGTGGGTATCGGTGTCGGAACCGAATTGGCGTTAAACGGAACCGCTGCACACGCCTTTGCACATATTCTATATAAGGCGCTGCTGTTTATGAGCATCGGTGCCGTGCTGTATCGTACCGGCACTGCCAAAGGTTCCGAGTTAGGCGGGCTTTATAGAACGATGCCCTTAACCATGATATTTTGTGTAGTTGGTGCGGCCGCGATCTCGGCATTTCCGCTGTTCTCTGGTTTCGTCTCCAAATCACTTATCCTGTCGGCTTCGGCGCATGAAGGTCACTATATCGTCTGGGCGATCCTTTTGTTTGCATCCGCGGGTGTATTCCATCACTCGGGCATCAAGATACCGTACTTTGCCTTCTTCGCGCATGACAGCGGACTACGTCCAAAAGAAGCACCTCGCCATATGTTGCTCGCGATGGGTTTCGCTGCGGCGCTGTCTATCGCCATCGGAGTTTTCCCATCAAACCTTTATGCGCTGTTGCCGTATGATGTCGAATATGTGCCTTACACGACGACTCACGTCATAACACAATTACAACTTCTCATGTTCTCCGCGCTCGCGTTCGCAGTGCTGGTCAGAACCGGCGTTTACCCACCAGAGCTTAAGTCCGTCAACTTAGATACCGACTGGACCTATCGACGCTTAATACCAAGAGTAATCATTGGCGTTCGCAAAGTCGTTTCGCGCTTATGGCAGATAAACAGTAATTTCTGGTTGCGTCGGATTAACAGTGCAATTTCGCGTCTCTACCATTCTCATGGGCCCGAAGGCCGTATTGCGCAGGTTTGGCCCACGGGTTCAATGGTGTTGTGGATTGCGATTTTGCTGGGTATCACCCTGATTGTAAACTTCGTCAGCTAGGCCATTACATGGAAACCCCACTAGATAAATCATATGCAACGATGGAGGCGGACGAGACGCAAAGTTTGCGCTTCTATGAACGCCTAGCTGATGCCGAATTGTTTTTGATGCTGGAAGAAGAAGCCAGCGCAGATCGCGCCAGACCAATGATCTTCGATATCACCGACGGGGCTTTTGCCCTTGTGTTTGATCGTGAAGAGCGTCTAGCCGAATTCGTCGACACCCCTACCCCCTTTGTCGCAATGTCTGGCCGCCGTATTGCCAAAATACTCGCCGGTGAAGGGATTGGGATGGGGTTGAATTTAGGCGTGGCCCCTTCCAGCATGTTGATGCCACCAGGGACCGTCGATTGGTTGGATGATGTTTTGGGCGCCAAATCTATCGTGGCCACAGCAGTGCCGGAACAGTTGCACCCGCCTAAAGGATTGCCCGAGACCCTGATAACGGCTCTCGATACCAAACTTGCGAACATGTCTGGTGTGGCTTCTACGGCATATCTCGTAGGGGTAACATATTTAGGTGCCCAGACAGGGCATATGTTGGCGATGATCGATGTATCGCAACCAGCGCAGGACGGTGTCGCTGAGGCCATTTCCGAAGCGCTTGCTTTCAGTGGCATTGAAGCCGGGCAATTAGATGTGACATTTCTTGATGGAAGCTCGCCGCATATCGAAGGCTTCGAAAACGTTGGCTTGAAGTTCGACATACCCGACTTGGTTCTACCGACCTCTCCAAAACCCTTGGCGCCTGGAATGGATCCGCAAACACCACCTAAGCTGCGTTAACGGTTCTTTTCCAGTAACTGCATCATATCGTGTTTGATAGCGCCAATAATTTCTTTACCAAGTTCTCCGCGAAGTTGTTCTTGCACCACTTCGCGGACCAAATCGCGCAACAGACCGTCGTCCATGACAGGGTTAGCAATCGCAAAGCTTTCGCCAGCTAGATTGGGCGTATCGTGGGGAACGCGGAAGCTTTTGTCGAGTATAAGGGTCTCGGGTTTGTTCTTTTTCACCCGCATATGGGGATGAAGAATAAAAATTTTGGCCGGCAGATTTGGTTGGCGTGTTGTCTGTTTTACAGGTTCAGGCTTGACCTTCCTAAGCTGGATTGGCGGCGTCTCTGCCTCTGAAAACTTCGCACGGGTTTCGTCGCGGACCATATTTCGAATGGCCGACAAAACGTCGCTCAAGTCTTCCTGCACCGGTTTTTCCACACGTCCTCGCAACTATCCATCTACAGGCAAATTAGCTGAGGTCGCGTTATTGCGTCAACCGCTTTAGTTCCAACGATCACCAATTGCATCAAGGACTTTGCTGCCCGAGAAAGGTGCTGCTGCCTTGCTGGTTACAGCATCGAAGTTAACCTGAGGGTCATACGTCGGTATACCTAGATCAAGATTTTCGACTGTCAGAAGCCCCATTGAGGACAACAGGTTCAACGCAGCCACATATTCGTCGCGCTGCGCGGATGCCAGCGTTGATCTTGCAGACAACAAATCCTGCTCCGCGTCTAATAAATCCAGCGTGGTACGTGACCCCAGTCGCGTTTCTTCTTTGATTGCATCATATGCAATTTGTGACGCCTCGATCTCGAGGTTCGCCGCAACGATGGATGCCCGACCAACCCGGATATTCGCCCAAGAAGACGCTGTTGCCTGCCGGATCTGGCGCATGACATTTTGGGTTGTAGCTTTCCTGCTCTCGAATATTTGCGCCGCTGAACGGACCGAACTGGATAGCACACCACCATTATAGATCGGTAGCTGACCTCTTAGATAAACCGAAGCTTCCGTACCTTCGGAATCGGCGGTTGAGCTAGAAAAGTTAGAATACTCCAAAGAGCTACCCAGCGTGACACTTCCCAGCCGTGCCGCGCGGGCGCGGGCTATATCGAATTCGGCAGCTTTTTCGGTAAACCGCGATGCCAATATCGCAGGGTGCTCCCGCATTGCAATTGATTCGGCCTCAGCCAATGAATTTGGTAGTTTTGGTAATGCCGGTGTTGCTTGCAGGTTCACAGGCTCGCCCCCCACAACCGCACGGTAAATCTCTTTGGACAGCGCCAAGCGACCAGAACTAGCCGCCAGACTTGTCTTGGTTGCTGCAAGTCGAGCTTGCACCAAGGCAACATCCGTACGCGTAACAGCCCCGACAGCAAAGCGATCTTGCATCGCTCTAACCTGTTGTTCAATAACAGCGACGTCATTTTGCGCTAGCGCGAGGAACTTTTGATCGCGCCGTACATCTAGGTAAGCCGTCGCTGCGCTAAGCAACACTGTTTGATCACTTGCCTTCAAGTTTTCGCGCGATGCGTAGACCATATTAGCCGCCGCACTCACCGCATCGGCTGTGCGCCCGCCATCGAAAAGAATCAAAGCAGCATCCAACGAAGCACTCGAAACGCTGGTCTCGTCATCAATAGCGTCAATATCGGCGGAATAAGACGCGGCACCAGACAGCGAAACCGAAGCGCGTTTGCCGGAACCGGCCTGAACAACAGATTCATCTTGCGAGCGAAGGCTTGCCCGGCTGACTTCTAGGGACGGGTTGGTTTGATACGCTTGTACCAAGGCCTCGTGCAACGTCACGGCAGAAGCACCGAGGGGCATCAGGGGAATGCTCGCAATTGCGGCAAACAAATACCAGTTTTTTAGCGTGCGCTGCATTGTCGTCTCTCCATTGGGTATTTGTCATTTAGAGCATGTCAGAGGTAGATCAAGGTTCTAGGAGGCAATTAAAATGAAAAATTCGTTTCTCTAGCGAAACCCGTCAAAATTGGCGCAGTGGCATCAAATACCGTATCCCAACTGATCCCCGTAGGCGTTCGCACACCGACACGACACTGTCCACTTGGGCCATTGACAAAGATAGCAGCAATACGACCGCCGATCTTCAATTGAGCCAATAGGGAATCGGGCAAGACCTGAACGCCCCCTTCGACCACAATCACGTCATATGGCCCGTGTTCTGCAGCGCCATCGATCAGCGGACCGACATGAACCACAGCGTTGTCAGCCGATTGTTCGCTCAAAGTCGTTTCGGCGATACCTGCCTGCACAGCACTGTCTTCTACCGCAATCACAGCCTCTGCCAAGCGCGCGATCACTGCTGCGGAATATCCAAGTCCAGTGCCAATATCCAAAGCGAGCTCGTTGGGTTTTATGTTCAGTGATTCAAGCATCTTAGCAAGAACACGCGGTGCTAAAACCACACCGCCATCTTCAAGGCTTATGTGCTCACCTACATATGCCAAAGAGCGCATTTCTTGTGGTACATAAACCTCACGGGGAACATTCAACATCGCGTCTATAATAGGGTAAAGGGTTACATCCGACGGGCGAACTTGCCCGTCAACCATCGCGATTCGTGCGGCTTGGAAATCGATCATTTGAGTGGCCTTTTAAGTTGGGCGATTTGCCGTCTTTTGGCACATTTCCTCAGTGGGGGCAACTTGATCTGACAATTTGCGTTTGAAGCTTGCGCGCCCCTTTCGTGATTGTTATAGCAATCGCGACCCTAAGGTGTCAGGCGAGTTGGCGGAGCGGTTACGCAGCGGATTGCAAATTCGTCTAGACCAGTTCGACTCTGGTACTCGCCTCCACCTTTGGGTTCACTACACATTTTTCTCCACATTCCGCAGAAAACCACAAAGCCAGCTTGGTATACTTTTACTGTCGCAAGGGTTGTTCGAAAAAGTGCAGTTCCAACATAGGTTTTTGAACTCTATGTTGAAGCATGATTAATGATGCAGAATCATATATATGAATAGGGTGTTATCCCTCCCTCCCCTCGTTACATATTCAACGCAAGTCCCGTCGCGGCGTGTCGACCAGTATCTGCTGACTTCACAAAATATCGACTAATAGGAAAGCTCTTAGGTTGCCCCCTACATCCTTGTTGGAAATACAAAGTATTGGATTAAATCCCCATGAAGAACACAACCCTGTCACATCGATGTTTCAGTAGTTTTTCGACCTGTATTGAGAAAGGGTGATTTTTTCGTCTCTGTCGGATCTGGAATATGTTTTATGCCGATAATTTCCAGATCTCGGCGAAACATTCTAAATTTCGCGATCACCAAAATAGCATAAGCATGGAAGTTCATAAGCTAAGCTGACACGGGTGAACGGAAATTTCAGGTTTTTTCAAGCAGTTACCTATGTGTTAATGTACAGACTTTCAGGATAAGAATATTGGCAATGTATTTGTGTGTAATAAGATCATTGATCGCTGCTCGCTACGAGCGCTGTGGGTGCCGAGTTGGTCGGTCAGAAAACAGTGACGGACGAATGGTTCGAGTACGAGACCTCGTTTTCTCTATGGACGAAACGCCCTGCCTTAAGAACATGTCCTTCTTTGCGAATATCGGCAAATCGGAAGGGTTGATCGGCTCCACAGCAAATCGTGCGTCAACCGAAACACCGCGGCTGCGTACCGGCAGCACCCCTGTGAGCTTGCGGCATATAAATTCGAATAAACGGTACTAAGATGGAGAGTTAATCATTGTTCGGAACGGACCTATCCTAGCTTTTTTCCACTCCCATTTTGGCATATTCTGCGACTAAGGATATGCCAAAATGGGGATCAAGGCGCCTTCCGACTAATTGTTGCGGCGCGATAATGTGACTGTCACAACGACAACTATTAGAAAACGCTTTGGAAGTTTTCGAATGCAACAATGTCAGAATACCGCCGACCCGCACTGTCGATTTAATGGACGCCCACGAAAGCCATTACAGTATCAACTGCCAGCTGAAAAACTCGCGCGTGTGTTGCACGCGCCTAAATGAGGACCGCGCTTGCCAATCGCAACAATTCCCGCAAAGTTCATAGTGTACCACGTAGTGGGCGGCCGTCTTCTTTCGCAAATATCATGCCATCAAGCAGTTAGTTCAATTCTGGGCGCGCAGATAGCCGGTTGGATATCGAAATCAAAAAAAGGCTCCGGCCTAGTCGTCTGACAATTGGTTACGGATACTACCTGCAACAAGTTTTGGTGTAGACACGATAAGTTCTCTTTAGAGTTCCAGCCTTCTGCCTGCCCGGCATTGTGAAGGCAGGCGTTTATTGAGGTTTTACAAAATAGTCGCGTTTCCAGTAAATTACGATGATAAATAGTATACTAGCAATTGTTGGTACAAGAATTTGTGGTAATCCAAGCTGATCCCGAAAGCGAAAGAAGGCGACAGCGTTGTTAAGTATGAAAATACCGTTGTATGCGTACGCCCATCTTGTTGCCCATGGCTTTTTATTCCAAAGAGCAAACAAAAATGTCATCGGACCAACGACATCCAAAATCAAAACTACAATGAGCGCCTTGGCTCCGTAAACGAAAACCCCTAAAAAGGGCAGTCCGTTTTCCATAAGATTCGGCATGTTCATTACCGCACCAACAGTCCATAGAACAAAAACAACAGACAGTATTTTTAGTGGTACTGGTATTGGCTTCCAACCTTTTGCTTCTTTTACAGCTGCTTCCATGACCGTTTCCTCCGTCTACGCATGCCTAACAAACCGCCGCGTTGTATATGTAGTGCCGCGATTATTAGTCAATTTGAGACCAACGGTACAATGATTGGGCACATTTGGAAATGGCAGGAGGACCCGCCACATTCGATACAGATGCCAAAACTATCTAACGATCTAACAAATAGAACGTTCATGATGGAGGCCATTAAGGAACTGTAAGTTCGGTCCAACCGGACAAATTCGGCATTCAAATGGTTACGCTTGCTCTCCAGAATCACAGGCAAATTTTCAGCAAAAATGCATCAACTTGCAAATGCCTCGCAATAACGATATGGTCGGGTGGAAAGTTATGGGTCAGGAATGAAACGTATATTCACCAAAATCACCAATCGTCGCAATCTTCTAACAGGCGGAGCGGCCTTGGCTGGCGGGACAGCATTAGCAAGTTTTGGCGTTGTTCGCAGACCTCGCGCAGCTACTTTTGACAGCGAAAGCACTGACCCGTCCAACTATGTTCAGACCGCAATGCAAAGCATGGGCAACCACGGCGAAATGGTGACAATAGGTGATGTTGGCACCGATATTAATGGATTTGATGCGAGCGATCTATTGACGGACTGGGAGACCGGACAAATAGAGGTCGGCCATGACGGACGAAAAACCCGAACATTCCAAGTTGAGGCAGAAGACCGCGAAATAGAGATAGCACCTGGCGTTACGTTTCCAGCTTGGACGTTTAACGGCCGTGTCCCTGGGCCGACTTTGAGGGCTACCGAGGGTGAAAGATTAAGAATTGTATTTCGAAATTCCGGATCACACCCACATTCAATGCATTTTCACGGCATCCACGGCGCGAGCATGGATGGAATCAATGGTTCAGGTCTAATTGATCCGGGCGAAGAGTTTATCTACGAATTTGATGCAAAGCCCTTTGGGTGTCACCTTTATCACTGCCACGCTTTTCCACTGCGCGCACATATGCACAAAGGTATGTACGGAACATTCATTGTTGACCCAGATCCCGAGAAGCACTCTGAAAATAGAGGGGTAGCGCTGTCCCGAAAACTCGGAACACCTGAAAACAGCACGTGGCAAGAGTTTGTGATGGTGATGAATGCGTTTGACACCAATTTTGATGGCGAGAACGAATTCTATGCCGTCAATACTGTCGCGCATCACTATATGAAGCATCCTATCAAAATTGATCGGGACCGCCCTGTGCGAATTTATCTAGTAAATGTTACCGAATTTGACCCGATAAATTCGTTCCATCTGCACGCCAATTTCTTCAACTATTTTGACCACGGAACAACGCTCACCCCGACCTTGCAAACTGTCGACACGATTATGCAATGCCAAGCGCAACGTGGAATTCTAGAATTTTCCTTCGAAAACCATGAGGCTGGAAAATACATGTTCCATGCTCATCAATCGGAATTTGCGGAACTTGGATGGATGGCTGTTTTCGACGTTACGGGGGGCGCGGAATGAGCACGACGAACGGAAAAGCCATAACTTCGCGTCTATCAATTTTGACAGTTGCAGTTCTGCCGATTGTTTTATTGGTTCTGTCAGGTGTTTGGATAATTTCAAGCGATCCGTTGAATGTGTTTAATTCGAATACGCCGCCTATTGAAGAACTCGTCATAGAACGATTATTCCTCGATGAAGAAGGGATTCATCTGAAAGTTCGCGCCGAAGGTTCAGAGCCAATTACAATTGCGCAAATTCAAATAGATGCTGCGTATTGGAAATTCACCCAGTCACCTTCCGGCAGTCTGTCTAGGCTGTCATCAGCAAATATATTGATACCCTATCCTTGGGTAGAGGGGGATGCGCACAATGTTGTTATTGTGACCAACTCCGGCGCAACTTTCGAGCGCGAGATTGAGGTGGCATTGCCATCGCAGACTGGGCGCGTGGGGAATTTGCGAGCGCAAGCGACGGTAGGTGGATTTGTCGGAATTCTACCAGTTGCGATTGGTATGATGTTCTTTCCGCTGCTGGTGCGGTTACGCTCAAAGGGTATGAAATTCGTACTCTCGTTAACTTTAGGAATGCTCGCATTTCTACTAATTGATGTCCTTGAGGATGCGTTTGAGTTAGCTGCAGAGGCGGCGTCTGCGTTTCAGGGGCCAACAATGGTCATTTTAATCGCCACCACCGCTTGTCTGGGACTAGTTGCAATTGGCCGACGAAACGGTGCCCCAACGGGATTGGCATTGGCAACTTTCATTGCGCTGGGGATAGGATTGCACAATTTCGGCGAAGGACTTGCTATC
The DNA here is from genome assembly GCA_002162875.1 of Rhodobacterales bacterium 52_120_T64. GTDB lineage: Bacteria > Pseudomonadota > Alphaproteobacteria > Rhodobacterales > Rhodobacteraceae > NORP23. Next base: position 18,549 of record MABA01000009.1, read on the forward strand.
GGTGCAGCCATCGCTGCTGGTGCCACGAGTTTGGGCGCATTTCTAATTCTTGGGTTTACAATCCACAACGTAACCGAAGGGATTGCAATCGTTGCCCCGGTTGTTCGGAAAAGACCGTCAATCGCCATTCTTGTTGCGCTTGTTTTGCTGGCGGGCGCTCCGGCGATTCCAGGCATTTGGCTTGGCAGTTATGCAATTGAACCACATTGGGCGGCCCTCGCCCTTGCAATCGGCGCCGGAGCAATTCTTCAGGTGCTGTTCGAAGTTGGCGCGTTGACATTGCGTGGCCCCAAAGGGTTCTTGGAAAATCTAGATTGGACGTTTCTTAGTGGTTTCATATTTGGCATCAGCTTTATGCTGCTAACTGGAATTGTGGTGAAAATTTAGAAATTACGCCCGATTTTCTTCGCAGTTGATAGTTGATTACGCGCGCCAAACTAAGACACACGTAATCGCAAAATTCAGTCGATCCGCTGGTGTTCCGATATGGTCCAACAATGGTCAAACGTGAAGACATCGACGGCTCCTAAACGGTCGATCCATTTTGCTTCGACTTCATCCGCACATTGCTGCGTAACTGCGTCGAATAAAATCTTGACGAATGCCCAAGTATTATTATGTCCGCCCCGCTCGGCAGCCTCACCAAATGCTGCACCAAAGTCCATTGCGCCATTGGCTTTTCCAGCGGCCTGCACAATGTCGCCAAAATACTCTTGTTGGGTTTCGATATCTTGCCTGGTTCCCATACGATTAATATGGCCACCAATAAAGTGATCAAAATCATAGGCTAATATTTGGTTGTGCGCTTCCAGAAAGCCATCTACGCTTTGCGCCAATGCCAATTCCGGAAACGGTGTCCAGCCTGGAAAAATGACATCAACCAGCATCAACGTTTTTTGAGCTGGCGCATAGATGAAGATATTTCCGGCAGAGTGGTTAACGCCACGGTAGTCCAATTGCAAAGTCTGGCTACCAACCTTCAGCGTCATACTTTCAGCAAACGATTGTGTGGGTATTGGCCGGTTAGGATCGTTCTTGTTTTTCAAATGCTCTGTAGTCAGATCTTGCGCGATTATGGTCACGCCAGCGGGAAAAATACCGGCGCCACCTATGTGGTCGTTATGACTATGGCTATAAATGACATGGGTTATTGGCTCGTCGGTCACGCTAGCAATCGCATTAATAATGTTCTGGCCAATTGAAGGTGGAGCATCCACAACAATAACGCCTTCACCTGTGGTTAAAAACATAACCTGGTAAATTCCTTCGGTTAACCAGTATAGTCCGTCGCCTAAATCTTCGACTAAGAACCCTTTGGCTTGATCAACCATCGGCCCAACTGTCGAGCTTGGCAATGGCGCAAACATACCTGTTTCCCGGTCCTGTGCTTGCGAACTACCTGCAAATGTTATTGCGCCCATCAATAGCGCGTTTTTGAGTATATCTGAGTGTTTCATATCGGCACGTGCTCCTCTTGATTTACGAGTTAAACAACGCCTGTATCCGACAGTTATCTACCCATTTGCCTTCATCGTCAAATTTCCACGTGGTCAGGCATTGTGGCTTTTTGCGGAATAATAACAAACTTTGAGTCTGCATTGGCATTCCATTACCTAGCTGAAGTGCATGCGCTGACAAAGAGTTTCTATCAATATCCTTGCCCAAAAAAGCTCTATTAGATGTTACCGAACCAAAGACATGACAAGCAATTAACCCTATCAACTGAATGTGCCAAATTGGTGTTGACATCAATCTAACTTGAGGCACTAGGTTGATTGAGTGAACAAGAATCTCCGACCCCAACGAGGTAGTTATGGATCTAAATCAAGTTACACTGGAAACAACAAACTTCGATCAATCGCTCGAGTTCTATCAAACGATTGGCTTAAAATTGATCGTCTTGAGTGCCGGTCGATATGCAAGGTTTGAAATGCCTTCCGGGTCATCGACGCTCTCTATTCACCACACAGATCGACCTGTTATTGGGAATACGGTTTTGTATTTTGAAGTAGACAACTTGGAGCACCGCTATCTAGAACTGCGAGAACTCGGAATTGAATTCGATACAGCACCGACTCTTGAAAATTGGCGATGGCAAGAGGCACGGTTTTGCGACCCAGCAGGAAATAAACTTTGCCTGCTGCATGCCGGCCTGGAACGTCGGTTTCCACCTTGGCGACTAGAAGGGCGTTCACAAACAAAATCTGACAATTAGAATGCCAAAAGTAGAATCTGACGTTGGTTGCGTTTGACCGAATTGACCACCTTCGGCCCGTAGCGGGCCGATTGGCGGCATGTCCGGGTGGAAAACCGCAGGTCTCATCTATCGCCGTATACCCTGCCCCGTGGCGCGCTACGTACGATGCAAACCTCGGTCAAATGCAGGACCAAGACATGTAGTGGCCCGCCGCCAATGCAAAGGACTTTACTTATCCGTCGCTAACACCAGCCTCGGCAAAGGTTGCCATTCCGGAATGACAGGCGACCGCGCCTTTCAGAACACCAATGGCTAATGCGGCACCTGACCCTTCCCCTAATCGCAGGCCAAGTGAGAGCAGCGGTTCTTTTCCGAGGTGATCAAGAAGGCGTTTATGCGCTTGTTCTGCCGAAACATGACCGGCGACACAATGGTCCAACGCCCCTGCTGCTGTCTTTTCCAACACCGCTGCGGCCGCCGAACAAATGAACCCGTCCAGGATCACAGGGATGCTTTCTATTCTTGCGCGCGCAATTGCACCGACGATCGCCGCCAGTTCACGCCCACCAAGACACCGCAAAGTTTCAAGTGGCGTTTCAGCCGCCTTGTGCAATATCACCCCCCGATCAACAACGGATGCTTTCCGGTTAACGCCTTTGTCGTCCACACCTGTTCCTCGACCAACCCAATCGCGACCGCTTCCACCATATAAAGCACATGCAATTGCTGCGGCAGAAGTGGTGTTTCCTATACCCATTTCACCGCAAACCAAAAGGTCTGCCGCCGGATCAACGGAATCCCAACCGATTTTCATGGCCGCTATAACGTCGACTTCACTCATCGCTGCAGCGGTGGTGAAATCCGCAGTTGGCGTATCCAGATCAATCGCATGTACGGACATATTTGCGCCAAACGCCTTGCAAAGCTGGTTGATCGCCGCCCCACCGGCCTCGAAGTTATAGACCATTTGCGCTGTCACCTCGGCAGGAAACGCCGACACGCCCTGCGCAGTAACCCCATGGTTTCCTGCAAAAACAATAACCTGTGGGTTTCCCAGTGTCGGGGCCGCCTGCCCCCGCCAGCCCGCATACCAAATCGCAAGATCCTCAAGTTTACCAAGCGCACCCGGAGGCTTGGTCAACACATCGTTGCGCGCCTTGGCGCCCGCTTCCGCAGACTGGTCGCTTGAGGGAAAAGCTTCGATAATGGCGGCGAACTCATTTAGGTTCGCAAACTGTTTGGCTGGCATGTTCTATCTCTCTGTGTTTTGTTAACTACTGCTTAACGGATTTAAAAACCCATGTAGAGATCAAAAACGACAAGGCAGCCAATGACCAAGACCATCGATAAGCTGGACCTTCAGGGTCACGACATTTGGGCCGCTTTCAGCCTTCTAACCCGCTTACCCGTGCCGGTTGATCACGCCCGTGCGGGGTCTCGCGGTGCGGCGGCGGCTTGGGCATTTCCCGTTGTCGGCTTGATTATCGGCGGGGCGGCCGGTGCAATATCTGCGCTTGCCGGATGGTTGGGCTTACCAGCCGGAATGGCAGCGACGAGCGCATTGGCGTTTCTTGCCGTAATTACAGGCGGTATGCACGAAGACGGCTTGGCCGATTTTGCTGACTGCATGGGTGGCACGACTACGGAGCAGCGGTTGGAAATCATGAAAGACAGCCGAATTGGCGCGTACGGGGTTATCGCCCTATCGATTGCGCTGTTAGCGCGGTGGTCCGGGATTGGCGAGCTGTCCGGCTGGACAGTTGTATTCGCGCTCGCGGCTGTGGGCGCGGCGTCACGGGCCGTTATGGTATTGTTAATGTTTGCCATGCGCCCTGCTCGTAAAACAGGATTATCGGCAGGAGTTGGAAAACCGAGCGGAGCAACCGTTCTGGTCGCAAGCAGCATCGCGTTCCTTAGCTGCGTGATATTTACGGGGCTATCGGGCGTCGTACTTTTCGTGTTGATTTTTGGTGCCGCGTTGCCAGTCTACTGGATCGCAAACCGAACTTTGGGTGGCCATACTGGCGACGTTCTAGGAACAGCACAACAATTCGCAGAAATCGTCGGCCTTGCCGCGACAATAGTATTGCTGACATAAAAAAGCCGCGCCAGAAAACTCCGGCACGGCTTGGAATTTCTTAGGCGGCAGCAACCACGCGGCTGTCCAACACATCATTGATTTTTTTCTGCGCGGCGTCTTCATCACCACCATCAACCGCAGTTACCTCGCGGGTCAGGCGCTCCAATGCAGCTTCATAAAGCTGACGCTCGGAATATGACTGCTCGCGCTGGTCGTCGTTGCGGTGCAAATCACGGACCACTTCGGCGATCATGATTAGATCACCCGAGTTAATCTTCTGTTCATACTCCTGCGCACGACGAGACCACATAGCGCGCTTCACGCGGGCGCGGCCTTTAAGCGTACGCATGGCATGTGCAACAACATCCGGACTGGAGAGAGGACGCATGCCTACTGATTCGGCTTTTGCCGTTGGAACGCGCAAAGTCATCTTGTCTTTTTCAAAACTGATCACGAACATTTCCAACATGAAACCAGCGATTTCCTGCTCTTCAATCGACACAACTTTGCCAACCCCGTGCGAGGGGTAAACAACGAAATCGTTGGGGCTAAACATCATGTCTGATTTATTCTTACTCATACATTTCATTCCTTTATTGACGGACAAAAAGACCCTAGGCCGCATCAAATGCAGTCTGTGGTAGGTTTTCGATCCAAATAACGGCCGACCATTCCAAATTCCGCGAACCGGAATGTTTACTCAGTGCCGTGCGAGTTATTCGACTCATATAACACAAAAATCGTGGTAAAAAAAGAGGGGTGGTTTTTTAAGGGCTTAACCGCCCTCGCCAGGTTTTTCGCTGAAGTATTTGTCCAGCTTACCTTCTTCGCCATCACGTGCCTCAGCTTCTGGCAGCGGATCTTTTTGACTGATGATAACCGGCCACATTTCAGAATACTTGCGGTTAAACTCAACCCACTTCTCGGCCTCAGGCTCGGTGTCGGGGCGGATCGCGTCTGCCGGGCATTCCGGTTCGCAAACACCGCAGTCAATGCATTCGTCAGGATGGATGACGAGCATGTTTTCCCCCTCGTAGAAACAATCCACAGGGCAAACCTCAACACAATCGGTGTATTTACAGGCGATACAGGCGTCGTTCACGATATAGGTCATCGGGTACTTTCGATCAGAAATTTATGGGCGAAGCCTGTCACACTTCTTAACACCCGCTATTTAGAGCCGCTTTGCAATTTGATCAAGGCCCACCGCGCTTGATTTTGTCAATCGCACGACGATCCCGCTTAGTTGGGCGGCCTTTTCGTTCAATTTCCGGCGCGCTCTCTGATATTTCTGGAATAGGCGTTAAGTCTTCGTAAAGAGTCTGCGCTTCGGTTGCTGGTCCGCGCCGCGTGCCCAACGCCTCAATCTTAACAATTCGTAGCGTTTCAACCTGCAGGAACTCCAGCGTATCACCCAGCTTAATCGGCGTTGAGGTCTTCTTAACCTTTACACCATTCAGACGCACGTGTCCGGCGCTAATTACTTTTGCCGAAATTGAGCGGGCTCTGAAGAACCGCGCCTGCCACAGCCATTTATCGAGGCGGATGCTTCTGCGCGGTTCTGTCATTAACGTCCTATTTATTTTTCAACGCCATCAGAGCGGCGAAAGGGTTATCAGGATCAATTGGCTTTTCCTTCTGGGGCGGCCGCGCCGAGGAATTCTTCTGGCGATTGTCGGGCTTACCCTTACCACGAGGCTTACCTTTAGGTTTGCCTTTGCCACGATTCTCGTTGCGTGGCGCAGAGGGGCGACGGCGTGGCGCCCATGTGAAGGTAAAGAAAACCTCTACTTCCGGTTCTACTTCAGCCTCATTTGGTCCAGCGGTAACGTCCGCTTTAACCGCAGGAGTATCCTCGGTGGTTTCGACTGTTGTCTCGGCATCCGAAGTTGGTTCCGCAGGTTTGCCTGTCTCAGGTGTTGGCACTACAACTTTAACCTTGGGGCGTTCGCCCTTTTCAGCCTTGTAGCCCAGACCCTCCATCAAGTTGGCGAATTGTTCCAGCGTCAGGCCAGTGATCGACAACATGTCTGGATTAGCTTCGAAACCGGATCGGGTATCTTGCCCACGGATCATGTCAGCTAAACGTTCCAGCATATCAATGCGGATCGCGCGATCCCCCGCCAATCGATAACCGGCGTGGGCGTAATACCCTACCGGTGCATCTTTGACAGCAGGTACAGTAACCAGACCAGCTGGGGGTGCTTCAGGGAATTCTTGCAGGCTAGCCGTAAGTGACCACAACACCAAACGCAGGCGCGTCGGGGCGGGTTTGAGCATTAGCTGTTGGAAAATCGTAAACTGGCCAAAGCGAACGCCGTGCTTGCGCAACAAACCACGCTGGTCTTGATCTAGACCTTTGATATCATCGGCAATCTCGGCGCGGGGCAAAACGCCCATCGCCTCGACAATACGAAAGGCAACGCCACGGGCCATGCCTGTGAGCGTTTCGTCGTTTTTCAGCGCCAGGAGCGGTTCGAACTGCGCTGTGATACGCCGATCAATGAAGTGAGACAGCCGGCGGCGCACTTTTTCGGCCACTTCCGGCCCAGCCTCGTCGTCAACAAATGGTTCGACGGCGGGCGACAATGCGTCGGCCCCCGCGACGAGCTTACCAACGGCGTATTCGCCCCACATCAGGCCGCCCTGTTCCGTGATATCCATCTCGGTGTCCGGCGCGTTATAAAACTTGTCGGAGCGCAGGTTGAACGCTGGTGCCAGCGCCGCTATCGCGGTGGCGCGCAAGGTTTTAGCTTCTTCCGCAGATGCGGATGGATCGAGCTGGAAACGGAAGCCTTCAAGCTTACCGATGAAATGGCCCTCGACGGTGACTTCACCGTTTTCGTTTACGTCTGCCACTAGGGCCTCCTTCTGTTTCAAACGGCGCAGCAAAACACTCGTACGCCGATCGACAAATCGTTGGGTCAGGGCCTCGTGCAAGGCATCCGACAGTCTATCTTCTACGGCGCGGGTTTCATCACGCCAATGGGCTGCGTCGGCAACCCAGTCTTTACGTTGCGCAACATAGGTCCAAGTGCGGATAAACGCTAGTCGTTTTGACAGCGCATCTATGTCACCGGCCACTTTATCGATCTTTTTGACCTGTCCGGCGAGCCAATCGGTGGGAATCCGCCCACCATCGTGCATGAAATCAAACAGTTTCTGGCAGATAACCGCGTGTTCGGTAGCCGCAACCTTACGGAAATCCGGCACTTGGCAGACTTCCCAAAGCTGCCGCACATCAGAACCACCATCGATTTTATCTTTAATCTCCGGCATGGCCCAAAGCATCTTCAGCGTGGCAAGATCATCAGCTTCACGTGCGCGGATCAACTCCTCATGGTCGGACACCTGCTCCAACGAACGGATAAGCGCATCCGGCGTGCCAAACTCTAAACGCGGGTTACGCCATTGTAGCTTCTTGATCGACGCAAAGTGGTGATTTTCAATCGCTTCAACCCATTCAGGTTCCAGCGGTCCGGCCTCACCCGTTACACCGAACGTACCATCCGTGGTGAAGCGCCCTGCCCGTCCCGCGATCTGAGCCAGTTCATTCGGATGCAAATACCGGTGTCGACGCCCATCGAACTTGGACGTTCCAGCCAGTGCTACGTGTTTGATATCTAGGTTCAAGCCCATACCTATCGCATCCGTCGCCACCAGATAATCAACGTCGCCGTTCTGATACAACTCCACCTGTGCGTTTCGCGTGCGGGGCGACAGCGCCCCCATCACTACGGCCGCACCACCCTTTTGGCGGCGCAACAGCTCGGCAATGGCGTAAACATTATCAACCGAGAACGCGACAATGGCCGATCGTGGCGACATTCGGCTGATCTTCTTTTCGCCCGAATAAGACAGATTGGACAAACGATCGCGGCGCATAAACTGTGCCTCGGGTATCAAAGACGCAATCCGGCTCCGCATAGTGTCGGCGCCCAAAAATAAGGTTTCCAATTGCCCACGCGCATTCAGCAAGCGGTCCGTGAAAATATACCCTCGATCGGGGTCAGCGCATATCTGGATTTCATCCACTGCCAGAAAGTCCGCACCTATACCGGCCGGCATTGCCTCAACCGTACATACCCAATACTTGGTGCGCGGCGGAACGATGCGTTCCTCCCCCGTCACCAATGCCACGACAGACGATCCACGCAACGCTACGATCCGATCATAAACTTCACGTGCCAGCAAGCGCAGTGGCAAGCCGATCACACCTGTTCGATGCGCTAGCATACGTTCAATCGCGTAGTGGGTTTTGCCTGTATTGGTCGGGCCTAGAACGGCGGTAATTTTTGACTGCATACTCGGGACTTAATGTTACAACTCGGTACCGTCAATAAGCGGTCGCAACTCAATCAGGGCCTCGTTCACGTTTTCAAGAAACGGGTGGATCTCGCGGGCCATAGTATATGCCTTATATGCACCCTCGAAATCACCGAGTTCCTCAAATATCAGGCCAAGCCCATTCAACGCCCCGAAATGCCGAGGGTTCAGAAGTAATGTCTGCTGGATGTCCGAAATCGATAAAGCGTATTGGTCGGTCAGGTAATATACAGTCGCACGCGCATTCCACGCTTCGGCAAACTCAGGTGCATGGTCGATCAGGGCGGATAGATGCTCGATCGCTTTTGGAAAGTTCTGGTCCGTCATGGCATATTGGGCGCGTTCAAATAGTAAATCCATCGACGCCGAACCCGAGTGAAGCCAAATTTCAACAATCTCGCTCTCTATATCGTAGAAATCTTCAGTGTCCGACTCGCGCAACAGACTGAACAGCTCGTCTAAACGAAATTCCTCGTCCTCAACTACACTGCCGGCGTCAGCGCGGGCCGTAGTTGCGAACAATTGTAACGCTAGTATCAATACTATACTCGTAAACCGCACAGTACGCTCCGTTTCAAAACTGAACTCTCACCTAACGCAACGGTATGTGCATCAGAGGGTTCCATTATAGCCAACTCCACCATACTTTACACAAGACTTAATAACATCGGAGACAATTATGAGTGATATTCTGGAATCAGCCGTGAGTGTGCTGAACGACAAATTCGAAGGCCAGTCGTTTGACGGTTCGGTAAAGTTTGAACTGGTCGGCATTGGCGCCATCCGCATCGACGAGAGCGGTGTAAGTGTTGATGATGGCGACGCTGATTGTACTTTGTCAGCGGATGCCGATGTGTTTCAGGCTATTATCGAAGGGGATACCAACCCGACCGCGGCTTTCATGACCGGTAAACTGAAGGTTGACGGCGACATGGGCATGGCGCTGAAATTGGGTTCTTTGTTAGCCTGATGAATTCCGCGCCATTGTACAACTTAACCGGAGTTCCTGCGGGCGGTAATGCCCGGTTTGTGTCGACCCACGACGGAACAAAGGTCCGTGTTGCTTATTGGCAAGGCGGGGAACGTGGCACGGTATTATTGCTACCGGGGCGCACCGAATACATCGAAAAATACGGGCGTATGGTTGCCAAGCTTCTTGCGCGTGACTTGAATGTGGTGGTTATCGACTGGCGCGGCCAAGGGCTTTCTCATCGCCATGACGGTCGACGAGATCGTGGGCACGTTGAAAGTTTCCTGCATTATCAGCAAGATATAGCTGCTGCTTTGAACGCTCCGGAAATCGCTGCGTTGCGCGGACCTATGACGTTATTCTCCCATTCAATGGGGGGATGCATTGGTTTACGCGCTCTTGTTGATGGGATCGATGTTAAGGCTGCGATTTTCTCCAGCCCTATGTGGGGCTTACACGGTTCTGTTACGGAAAAATTTGGTCTTAGGGTGGTGAATACGCTTGGACGACCTTTTGACCAGCACAAAGCCTTGGTTCCAAACACCGAACCAACATATTATGTATCGGTTAACCCTTTTGAGGGGAACGAATTGACCAATGACGCCGACCACTATGCGATGTTTCAGGCGCACCTAGACGCCGAACCTGATTTGGGTCTTGGTGGGCCGACCATTCAGTGGGCGGTCGAAGCGTTCAAGGAAATGAAAATACTGATGCATGCCAATGTGCCGAACGTTCCGACACTGACGTTTTTGGGTACTCAGGAAATTGTTGTAGACGGCGATGCGATCACATCCCGTGCGCAAACGCTTCCGAACAATCAATTCGAAATCATTGACGGCGGCAAGCATGAAATCTGGATGGAAACGCCAGTAATCCAAACGCAAGTTTGGGGTATTATGGACCAGTTTCTGGACCAGATGCTATAAACGCCTGCCTTGTTTTCAAAGGCAGGCGTTCAGTTAACCATCTTATTTAAAACGTTTTTTTAAGCCCAAAACGGCTTGTGTGCTTCGCGCATTGCCTGTGCTTCGGTAACGCCGATGTCATCTAGCGCGCTCCAGCTTAGCTTGGCCAACGAGCGGCGTTGGCTTGCGATACGGACGCTTTCGACGACCCAGTTAAAGGCTGCAGTTGCCGAAATTGTGTGTGCCGGTGTGTGTGCTTTTAAAGTTGCGTTGTGCATGATGCCCTCCATTGGGTTTCGTTATGAGTTCGATTGTTCCTATCAGGAATGTTGATTTATATGCCAGAATATGATTAATAATAAAAATGAATGTTTTTTATGCAATACATCACGGATATTGATATGCCCAGAAACCTCGATATGACTGCCCTTCGTGCCTTTGTAACAGTAGCCGAAACCGGTGGCGTCACCCGCGCCGCGGGGCAACTTCATCTGACGCAATCAGCGGTATCGATGCAGGTGAAACGGCTGGAGGAATCGATCGGACAATCCCTTCTGGAACGCGCCGGTCGCGGCGTTGCCTTAACGGCGCATGGCGAACAGATGCTGGGATATGGTCGTCGAATTCTGGCTTTGAACGATGAAGTATGGGCGCGCATGACCGATCAGGCGTACGAGGGAGAGATCACGCTGGGCGTCCCATCAGACATCATTTATCCGTATATTCCTACTGTATTACAACGGTTTGCGGTTGAGTATCCACGCATCAAAGTTAACCTACTTTCGTCCTACACGAGCCGCTTGAAACGTCAGCTGGCGCGCGGCGAGGTGGATATCATCCTGACGACTGAAACTGAAATCGACGCCGGAGGGGAAACCCTGCAACGGGCGCAAATGCTGTGGGTCGGCTCGCCGGGCGGTGCAAGCTGGAAAGCCCGCCCTGCCCGTCTGGCATTCGAGCATGGGTGTGCGTTTCGCAGCTGTGCCCAACGAGCGTTGGACGAGGCTGGAATACTGTGGGAAATGGCCGTCGAATCGGACTCGACTCGCACTGTGGAGGCTTCGGTTTCTGCGGATCTGGCTATTCACGCGGCACTGGAAGGGACAGTTGACCACCGCCTAGAGGTCGTTCCGCATAACGGGGTTTTACCCGATTTGCCGCTGTTCAACATCAACATGTATGTTGCCGCCGGACCGCAGGTTGCGCTGGCTGAACGGCTGGCTAATCTGGTGCGGCACGCCTACGGATCCGAGATGTTGAAGGCGGCGGAATAGGCGTTAACCTTTAGACAAAATCGTGTGTTTTTCGTTGTGCACAACACGTGCACAACGCGTATGTACGATTTGCGTTAACTTTTCAGTCGACCTGCACTACGACTTTGCCCGTGGCTTTGCGATCTATTAACAATTGCAACGCCTCGTTCGCTTGTTCTAGCGGCAGGACATGGCTGACGTGAGGCTTTAGCCGACCCTCGGAATACCATGTGAACAGTTGGGTGAAACTCTCGGTCAGGACCGAGGGTTTGAACTTGGCATAGCCCCCCCAATAGAAACCGACGACCGTTATGTTTTTCACCAACAAAATGTTGGCGGGGATTTGTGGAACTTCGCCACTAGCAAAACCGAGCGGGATGATGCGGGCCTCAGGGTTGCACGAACGCATCGCGGCCTTGAACTGGTCGCCACCGATCGGGTCGTAGACGACATCGGCGCCACCCAAGGATTTCACGATTTCGCGAATGTCTTGGGTGGAGCTATCGATAAGATGATCTGCACCCGCCTTTTTGGCAATCGCCAGTTTGTCAGCGCCCCGCGCACAGGCGATGACGGTCGCGCCCATCAATTTGCCAAGCTCAACCGCGGTTAGGCCAATACCGCCAGATGCGCCTAGCACCAGCAAGGTTTCACCCGCTTTTAGGTGCGCTTTATAATCGAGTGCTACATGGCTGGTTCCGTATGCGACCAAAAACGCGGCGGCGTCTGTGTTTGACATATCGTCAGGTACAGGCACGCAGGTGGCTGCCGAAATGCAGGAATATTCGCCCAAGCCCCCGACACCGCTGTACGACGCGATACGCTGACCGACAGTAAGGGTATCAACCCCCTCGCCCAATGCATCGACTGTGGCGCAAATCTCCATCCCCGGCGAAAACGGCAGGTCGAATTTTTCCTGATACTTGCCTTGCACGATCAAGGTGTCGCCAAAGTTGATACCGCAGGTATGGATGCGAACGCGCACTTGCCCGGCTGTGGGCACCGGAATTTTGACAGTATCGAGGGTCATGGGGTGACCCATTTCGTGAAGCCGCATCGCACGCATTGTCATTCTCCTGCTTTAGGTCCGCCTGAATGCCAGCAGCATCGCGGTAAAATTGAAAGCGGCAGCGGTTAGAGCAACTGCCATAAATCCGCTACCTTCATACATCTGCCCCATCAACAGCACACCGACTGCCGCCGCCGAATAGGTTGTCGCGCTGTAAAGCCCCATTACCGCACCACGATTATTGGGTGCGAGGGCATTCAGTCCGACCACAATCATATTAAGAATGAAATGGTTGATGAACCCCCAAATGAACACCATCAAAAGAAACGCTGCGAAACTTGGGGCAATTGGCAGTGGCGCCAACAATACGGCGCCTAAACCAAATCCCGTTGTAAGCACGATTTTTCGACCGTATTTGTCGATGACGCCAGACACTAGTGCCGCAAGACCAAAGCCGACACCATAGGAGAGCGCGCTGAGGCCAGCAGCGGTTGCACCAATTCCAAAGGTGGTGCGGGTATGCGCGCCTAGGTATGCGTAGCCACCGTAAAAGCTCATCATAAAAAGCATGCACAGTGCGTATTGCGTTGTGCCACCCGGCAGGGTCAACGGAATGAACCGCCCCATACGAACGCGCGCTACGGCGGGTTTCGATGGCGGCAATATTTTGACGGCAAATAGAATCGTGATAATTGTGGCGATGCCGACAAGAATCAGCATTTGTCGCCACCCGAACACGCCTGACAAGAACGCCCCTATCGGTACGGCGGCAACCATGGCTATAGACCAGCCAAATAGCACCCGCGACATGTACCGTGATTCCTGCCCTTTGGGTGAAATCTCCGCCGTTATTCCGTATATTGCCGGTAGTGCTACGCCGGCCCCCGCGCCCGCCAACGTTTGTGCAGCCGTCAATCCTAGCCAACCCGTCGAGAGGGCCGCCCCGAATTGGGCCAGCCCTACCAGCACTAGTGAGAAGGTTAGCGAACGTGCCAGACCGAATCCATCTAACGAGCGGCCAAGCCAAAGGGCGGTGATTGCTGTCCCTGCGCTGTAGCCTGCGATCGCCCGCCCTGCCTCGGAAACCGTGGCGCCGAATTCAGATGCAATATCTGTCAGGATTGGCGATAGCAGCAAGGCATTCGCCCCGATCAGGGCAATGCACATCATCAGAATATATAGTGGAGCAGTCATCGAGCCTCGCATCGGCGGTTATTCCGCGGCATTTGTTGTGGTTTTCGTAACATGTGCAAGCATCTTCTTGCCAAACGTGTTGATTGGGCATATGTCGGGCGTCGAACGGGGTTGTCAGTGGGCAACCCCGCATTTCTTCTGTTTTTAAGGATACGCCCCATGGATATGCGTAACGTCGCTATCATCGCCCACGTTGACCACGGTAAAACCACGCTGGTTGACGAAATACTAAAACAATCTGGTCTTTATCGTGAGAACGAAGCCCAGCAAGAGCGTGCGATGGATTCCAACGATCTGGAGCAAGAGCGCGGCATTACTATTCTTGCTAAAGCAACTTCGGTTGAATGGGACGGCGTTCGCGTGAATATCGTTGATACGCCAGGCCACGCCGATTTCGGTGGTGAAGTTGAACGTATTCTGTCGATGGTTGACGGTGTTATCCTTTTGGTAGACGCGGCCGAAGGCCCGATGCCACAGACGAAGTTTGTAACCGCCAAAGCGCTGGCACTTGGTTTGCGCCCGATCGTGGTTCTGAACAAAGTCGACAAGCACGATGCAGAACCTGACCGCGCATTGGACGAATGTTTTGATATGTTCGCTAACCTTGGTGCGGATGATGATCAGTTGGACTTCCCGGTTCTTTATGCATCCGGTCGTTCTGGCTGGGCTGATGCTGAACTAGATGGCCCGCGTAAAGATTTGAGCGCGATGATGGAACTGCTTATCAAGCACGTACCAGCGCCGGCGCAGATCGCCCAGATTAACGAGCCGTTCCGTATGTTGGCGACAACATTGGGTGGCGATGCGTTTCTTGGCCGTCTTCTGACAGGTCGCGTTGAATCCGGTTCGGTTAAGGCTGGCGATAACATCAAGGCTATGTCGCGTGACGGTAGCTTGATCGAAAGCTTCCGCGTGACCAAGGTTTTGGCATATCGCGGGTTGGAGCAAAACCCGATTGACGTTGGCGAAGCTGGCGACATCGTAGCGGTTGCCGGTATGAAAACCGCGACTGTGGCTGACACACTTGCCGATAAAGACGTTAACGAGGCGATCGAGGCGCAGCCGATTGATCCGCCGACCATTACCGTGACATTTGGCATTAACACCTCGCCGCTTGCGGGCCGTGACGGTGACAAAGTGCAATCGCGTGTTATCCGTGATCGTTTGGTGAAAGAAGCTGAATCCAATGTTGCGATCCGTGTGAATGACACCGAAAGCGGTGACGCGTTTGAAGTCCACGGCCGTGGCGAGCTGCAAATGGGTGTTCTGATTGAAAACATGCGCCGCGAAGGTTTCGAGCTGTCGATCTCTCGTCCACAAGTTCTGTTCCGCAACATAGATGGCGTTCGTCATGAACCTATCGAAGAAGTTACAGTTGACGTCGATGACGAATACTCCGGCACGGTGATCGAGAAACTAACCCAGCGTAAAGGTGAGTTGTCCGAGATGCGCCCCGGCGGTGTTGGCAAAACCCGTATCGTGGCCCATGTGCCCTCGCGTGGTTTGATCGGTTATCACGGTGAATTCCTGACCGACACACGCGGTACTGGCGTTATAAACCGTATTTTCCACGACTGGGCGCCGTTCAAGGGTAAAATCGAGGGTCGGCGCGCTGGTGTTCTTATTTCCATGGAAGACGGCGAGTCGGTTGCTTATGCGTTGTTCAATCTTGAAGATCGCGGTAAATTCTTCATCGGCGTTCAGGAAAAGCTATATCGCGGCATGATTATCGGCGAGCATTCGCGTGGTAATGACCTTGAGGTTAATCCGGTTAAGGGTAAGAAACACTCCAACGTTCGTGCATCTGGTAAAGACGAGGCTGTCGTTTTGACAACCCCGACACGCTTCAGCCTTGAAGAAGCGATTGCCTATATCGACAATGACGAGTTGGTTGAAGTGACACCGAAAAACATCCGCCTTCGTAAGCGCCATCTTGATACGCACGAGCGTAAGCGCGAAGCGAAAAAGCTGGAAGGCTGATCAAAAACGGCGTTTTGCAACCTGCCTTGCAAAACGCCAATAAACCCTATGATTGCAAATTCGCAAAATGGGAATAGTGTAAGTTGAGCGCACTCACGCGTCGCGTGTAAAATTTTATCACGAAAATGTGATGTTTATTCGCGTTTATTATCAACCGTTTAGAATTTATTTTTTCAAAACTTATCCAAATGGTTATGTCATGCCAACAATTTTGAGGCATGTTGGCACGCTCCATGCATCTACTTTACGTAGAGTATCAATTTTTGGAGCATAACTATGAAACACCCTGTAGATGTACACGTAGGAAAACGCATTCGCCACCGTCGCTGGATGGTGGGAATGACTCAACAACAACTGGGCGAGATTGTTGGAATTAAATTCCAGCAGATCCAGAAATACGAAACCGGCATGAACCGCGTGAGTGCTTCCCGCCTTTGGGATATCGCCGCGGCTCTAGATGTGCAGATCAGCTTCTTCTTTGAAGGCCTTGATGCAAGCGAGGAAGATATCGTTCACGCAGCGACCTCGGCCGACAAGCTGAAGGGCGACCTTCTTGCCGATAAAGAAGCACTGGAACTGGTTCGTTCCTATTACGCGATCCCCGAGCCGCAGCGCCGTCGACTATTCGATCTGGCCCGTGTGCTAAGTGAGACAGCTGCCTAATATTGTTGCTCCGATTTTTGGCGGAATTGGTGCCTGACAATTGACTGGCGTCTAAAGATATGAAATCCCCTTGCGGAAACCTGTTTCAGGTCAACGCGCGGGGATTTTTTTATGTTTTCACAGAACGAACGGGACGAACTGCTGGATGTGGTGAATGCGCTGGCGGATGCCGCGCGGAAAATCACGTTGAGGTATTTTCGCGCCCCTGACTTGCAGGCTGACAACAAGCTGAACGATGGTTTTGATCCGGTGACGGTTGCTGACCGCGAGGCAGAGATGGCAATTCGGGAAATTCTGGCAAAACGTCGCCCCGACGACGCAATTCTGGGCGAGGAGT
The DNA here is from genome assembly GCA_002162875.1 of Rhodobacterales bacterium 52_120_T64. GTDB lineage: Bacteria > Pseudomonadota > Alphaproteobacteria > Rhodobacterales > Rhodobacteraceae > NORP23. The sequence continues at coordinate 35,466 of MABA01000009.1, forward strand.
TTGGCAATAAAGCCGGGACCTCTGGCCTGACGTGGGTGATTGACCCAATCGATGGAACGCGAGCGTTTATTAGCGGCATTCCGTCGTGGGGTGTGTTGATCGGGCTTGATGCAGGTACTGGTCCGGTTTTGGGCGTGGTGGATCAGCCTTATATGGGCGAGCGGTTTGTTGGCGCATTCGGGCGAGCCAGTTTGGCAACCCGTGAGGGAACCCGCGACATTGCCAGCAGCACATGTGAAACGCTGGGCGATGCGACGTTGATGTCCACCTTCCCCGAAGTTGGTACAGCAACTGAGCGTCTAGGCTTCGAAGCGGTACGCGACTGTGTAAAGCTGACGAGATACGGGCTGGATTGTTATGCTTATGCGTTGCTGGCGATGGGGCAGATTGATCTGGTGATCGAGGCGGGCTTGAACGCTTATGATGTGCAGGGGCCCATCGGCGTTATTCAGGCGGCCGGTGGAACGGTTACCGATTGGCAAGGTGGTCCGGCACATAACGGCGGGCGTATACTCGCGGCAGGCAACGCGACGCTACACACGCAAGCGTTGGATATTTTGTCCAAGTTCGCAGGTTAACGCGCCAGTTCCAAAACCATGGGGCCCATGTGGGCGACAATTAGCAACACCCCTTCTGCGTTAGGATGGGTAGCGTCATCTTGCATGTATTGTGAAATCGCGGCGGTGTCTTGCGCGGTTCCGAAACCGTCAAAGAAGTAGCGATATAGCAGGGCTTCGTATTTGGTGGCGACGGCTGGATACATGGCGTCGAATTCTGCTTTGAACTCAGGGCCAAAGTTGGTTGGGGCTGGCAGGCCTACCAGTAGTACGGGCAAGTCGCGCTCGGTTAACAGGGCGACGATGCCGTCGAGGTTTTCGTGCGAGGAGCTTGGCCAAATACCGCGAAGCATGTCGTTTCCGCCCAGTGCTACAATTACGGCGTCGACATCATCGGTTAGCGTCCAGTCGATCCGTGCCAATCCTCCGGCGGTCGTGTCACCGCTTAGCCCAGCGTTTACAACGGTTATGTTTTTGCCGCCGTTTGCAGTTAACCATGCCTGAAGTTGCGGAACGAATCCTTGATCCTCGGGCAGGCCATAGCCGCGCGTCAGCGAATCTCCGAATGCGATTATCGTAAATGTGTCTTCTGCCTGCGCCGCCTGTGTGGTTAGTATCGCCAGAATTGTTCCGAGCATCAGCTTGTGTGTGGCCGTAAAAAACCCATATGCCATTGAATAGGTTTTTCGAATAAAGGTATTAAACAAATGACGTCTCCTGTGATTTCCCTGAACGATATGAATTTAACGCTTTCGGGCAATGCGGGGTCTGTTGATATTTTGAAGGGTATTTCCCTGACTGTCCAGAAGGGGGAGACCCTTGGTTTGATCGGCCCCAGCGGTTCCGGCAAAAGTTCGCTGCTTATGATCATGGCGGGGCTGGAAAATGCATCTAGCGGTGGCGTCACGGTCATGGACAACGATCTGACGAACATGAACGAGGACCAGATGGCGCGGTTTCGGCGCGATCGTATGGGGGTGGTTTTTCAGTCGTTCCACCTGATACCGACGATGACGGCGCTGGAAAATGTCGCGACGCCGCTGGAATTGGCGGGTGATCGCGAGGCTTTCAGCAAAGCCGAGGCGGAATTGCGGGCAGTTGGTCTAGGGGAGCGTTTGGATCACTATCCGGCGCAAATGTCGGGCGGCGAGCAGCAAAGGGTGGCTTTGGCCCGTGCGGCGGCACCCCGTCCCGAAATTCTACTCGCGGATGAACCTACGGGGAATTTGGATAGCGTGAACGGTCAGGCGATCATGGAGATGCTGTTTGATTTGCGGGATCGGCATGGATCAACGCTGGTGCTGGTTACCCACGACAAGGGGCTGGCGGCACGGTGTGACCGGATTATCCAGCTTCGTGACGGAAAGATCGACGCATGAGCGTGGTATTTCGCATCGCGTTTCGCGAGTTGCGTGGCGGGCTGGCAGGGTTTCGAATTTTTCTGCTGTGCCTGGCATTGGGCGTTATGGCGATTACGACCGTCGGGTCGGTACGCATGGCAATCGAGGAGGGGCTAGAGGCGGAATCGGATGCTATTCTTGGTGGCGATGCCTCGATGCAGTTCACCTATCGTATGGCCAACGACGTGGAGCTAGCGTGGATTAATGACAACGCGACGCAGGTTTCGCACATCGTCGATTTCCGTTCCATGGTGCTGTTTGATGATGGGGACACGCACGAACGTAGTCTCGTGCAGATCAAAGGTATTGATGCGAAATATCCGCTTTATGGGGACGTTGGGCTGAACGTTGATATGCCGCTGTCGGCTGCGTTGGCGGTTACGGGTGGCTTACCGGGGTTGGTTGCCGAGCGGGCATTGTTTGAACGACTCGATTTGGAAGTTGGCGATATTTTACGACTTGGCACCAAGGATTTCCAACTTCGTGCCGTGCTTACAAACGAGCCGGACGGGGCGGCACTTGGGTTTAGCCTTGGCCCTCGGGTGATCGTTGAAATCGCGGCGCTGGACGGCAGCGGGTTGTTGAGTGCGGGGACGTTGTTCAACTCCCACTACCGGTTGATTTTCCCTGACGGGATGGATGGCGCGATGATTGGCAAGGAGGCAAATGCCTTGTTCGGGCAGTCGGGGATGAGCTGGAGTGATTCCAGCAACAGCACCCCCACGCTTAGTCGATTTGTGGAACGGATCGGGTCGTTTTTAATTATCATCGGCTTAGCGGGGCTGGCTGTTGGCGGCGTCGGGGTATCGGCAGCGGTGCGCGCGTATTTGAGTTCCAAGAACGAAACCATCGGTGTTTTAAAAACGCTAGGAGCTAGTCGAGGGACAGTTTTCGGGATTTACCTAGCGCAAATCGGCGTTCTTGCAGTGCTGGGTGTGGCGATCGGATTGATACTGGGCGCAGGCATTCCTGTACTAGCGGGACCGTTGCTTGCGGAGCAGCTGCCAGTTCCGGCGAATTTCACGGTTTATTGGGAACCGATATTCGAGGCGGCTATTTACGGCATGCTAACCGCATTGATCTTTACACTTTGGCCCTTGTCACGCGCGATTGACATTCGAGCGGCAGGACTTTTTCGCGACGAGATTGACGAGGGCCGAAAACTCCCGCGCTGGTATTATCTCGTGGTGATCATCGGATTGGTCGCGCTGTTGGTTGGGCTGGCCGCATGGTTTGCCGCTGTGCCGAAACTGGCGCTGTGGTCGGCTTTCGGGGTCATCGTGGCGCTCGGGACGTTGGCAACTACGGCGCGTGGAACCAAATTTATTGCGGGCCGAATGGCGCGATCACGGCTGGTACGCGGCCGCCCTGCCCTGCGCTCGGCGCTGGGGGCGGTTGGTGGGCCGGGCGGCGAGACGGCTTCTGTAATTTTGTCGCTTGGGCTAGGGCTGTCAGTTTTGGCCACAGTCGGGCAGATAGATGCGAACATGCAGACCGCGATTTCAGACGAACTGCCGGCAGTGGCGCCTGCGTATTTCTTCCTTGATATTCTGAACGATCAACGCGACGAGTTTGTCGAAATTGTTCTGACGAACGAGGATGTCGCCAAAATCGAAACCGCGCCGATGTTGCAAGGGATGATTACCAAGGTGAATGGTCAGCCCGCCAAGAACGTGTTCGGGGATCACTGGGCCATTGAGGGCGACCGTGGCATCACTTATTCGGCCATTCCGCCCAACGGTGTGGAGTTGACCGAAGGCGAATGGTGGGCGGAGGATTATACCGGCCCTCCGTTGATGAGTTTTACCGCGCATGACGCGGAGGAGCTGGGTCTCGTTATCGGCGACCAGATTACGTTTAATGTGTTGGGGCGCGATATTACGTCTACGATCACAAATTTCAGGGATGTGGAGTGGTCCGGCATGGGCATTAACTTCCTGATGGTTTTGAACCCAGCGGCGTTGGAAAACGCCCCACATTCGCATATTGCCACGGTTTATGCGGAGCCTGAAGCCGAGGGCGCTTTGTTGCGTGAGGTTGCGGATGCATTCCCCAATATCACCGCAATCCGCGTAGGTGATGCGATTGACAAGGTCACGGATGCCTTGACGGGCATTGCTTCGGCCATTCGATGGGGGGCTGCGGCGACGTTGGTAACAGGGTTTGTTGTGTTGATCGGAGCTGCCGCCGCAGGCGAACGGCGGCGGATTTACGAGGCCGCCATCTTAAAAACACTGGGGGCGACGCGGGCACGGATATTGGCCAGTTTTGCGTTACGGGCGGCTATATTAGGCGCAGCAGCAGGGTTAATCGCAATCGCATTCGGGGGCGTTGCCGGATATGCTGTGATGACCTTCGTTATGGATGTGAATTTCACGTTTGAAGTTGTCTCGGCGGCGGCAATTGTAATCGGCGGAGCGTTGGCGAGCCTGCTGGCCGGATTGGCGTTTGCCTTGCGTCCGCTGAATGCACGGCCTGCTCAAGTATTGCGATCACGTGAATAAATACGAGGATGTTGCGGTTTTACCTTGAAAACTGTTAACTTAATGGCAATATCTTGTGGGTAACGTGCAGTTCAGATGGACTGCGTCACGGTTTACTAATGGAGGGTCAAATGGCCGAATATGAAACTGTCCGCCGATCTGGTTCCGGTGTCCGCACCGCGGAAATCGATGCGGGTCTAAAGGCACATATGAACAAGGTCTATGGCCTCATGTCTGTGGCCATGATTGTTACGGGAATTATTTCCTGGGTGGTTGGTTCGGATCTGAATGCTGCGATCAACGGCCAAGAAACGCGGGTCCTATCTTATGGCATGATCGAAGCGATGTTCTCGGCACCGTTGTCGTATGTCATTATGTTTGCACCGCTTGGTATGGTTCTGTTCTTCGGAAAAGCCGTTAACACCATGTCGCAATCTGGCGCGCAGATGTTCTTCTATGTGTTTGCAGGCCTTATGGGACTATCAATCAGCTCCATTTTTGCGATGTACACTGGGTATTCGATTGCACAGACGTTCTTCGTAACCTCGATCGCGTTCGCGAGCCTTAGCCTTTACGGCTACACCACGAAGAAAGATATTTCGGCTTGGGGTAGTTTCCTGATCATGGGCGTAATTGGCCTGATCATCGCGTCGATCGTCAACATCTTCTTGCAAAGTGCCGCGATGGAATTCGCAGTATCCGCGCTAGGTGTGCTGATCTTTGCGGGTCTGACTGCTTACGATACGCAGAAAATCAAGAACGAATACCTACAAGTACGTGGTATGCCAAACGGCGAAGCCATTGCTGGTAAGATGGCCATTTCCGGCGCGCTTAGCCTGTATCTGGACTTCATCAACCTGTTCTTGTTCCTACTGCGCTTTATGGGCAACCGTAACTAAGCTGCGCACCTAATTGTATATTGAATAGGGCCCGCACATATCGTGTGGGCCTTACTTTTATGGCGATCGTCCAATGTTAGCACGCCAATGCCGACAACAAGCCGATGTTCGGTGGACACCTGCATACGCCTAAGTCACGGCTTTCCCGACCGCAGCGATGTCAGGTTCGAGTGCGTTTGGCCATTGTTTCTTCCCATCCTTTGATCAGAACCGCTCGGCGCCCAGAGTATTTTTCTTTTAGCACCTCGAGTTCGAGAACCCGTTCCGTTTTGAAGTGCCGGTAGTCTTGCTTCGTTTCACACCATGCGACGATGTATTTGATCGAGTTCAAGTAGGCGATCAGCAACGGCCAAATCACTCGGTCGGTTCGCCCTCCATTTTTATCTTGGTAACTAAGGTGCAGTTTGGATTTATCTCTGATTGCGCAACGCAAAATAGCACCATCAAACCGCTCCGGAATTACTGGCTGCGTAGTGATGGGTCTTGAGCTTGCGTCCAAAACTATCGGGCGAAGTTCCTTCGGAATGGCCTCCGACAATTTGGTAACTAGATCTCTGGCGGCACGGGCTAGCGATGGGTCGGCTTGTGATGCCACCCAAGCGGCGCCTAAAGCAGCGGCCTCCAATTCATCCGCGGTCAACATCAACGGCGGCATATCGTACCCGTCGTCTAGAACGTATCCTGTGCCAGCCTCGCCGGTGACAGGGACGCGCTGTGCAATGAGCTCGGCCATATCCCGGTACAGTGTTCGAAGGGATATTTCCAACTCGTCTGCAAGGCTTCTGCCAGTCACCGGAGATTGATTTGCCCGTAGAATTTGAATAATCTGGAAAAGCCGTTCAGTTCGACGCATTTTATTTACTCCTACTGACACACTGCTGACATAACGGTGTCAGCAGGGCAAGCTTATTTGGAGCATAGCAGCGAATAGAAAAAGCTTGCTAGCAATTTTAAGGAACGCAAATGATACACTTCCAAAGAACCCATACGATTGATGCCACACCCGAATCTGTGTGGGCGGTCCTTGGCCGATATATGCATATTGATGAGTTTGCGCCGCTCATAACCTCGGTTGAAGCACTTACTGACGGGGAAGACAGGGTCGGATCGAAACGCCGAAACCATTTCGAAAACGGTTCTTCGCTGGTTGAGGAAATAACCGCGTGGAACCCAGGGCATCGCTTCACCGTAGAATTATCCGACATGGCAGCGATGCCGCTTCACGAAGCCAACTCCGTGGTGTCCATCGAACCCATGGGGGGCAACCGGTCGAAGGTTATCTGGACAATGGACTATCGCGTGAAGTACGGCCCATTCGGATGGTTGCTAGGTCAAACGATGATGAAAATGATGATGGGCAAGATACTTGATGGAAATTTGGAAGGGTTGGCGGATAAAGTTCGTTCGAACCAATTGGCTTGATGACTGAGGTTTGACTTAGAAAGCGGGCAATGTAGCCGTCGCCGCAAACGGCAACATTGTCCGCTTACTTGCTGCCCAGCAAGCACAATTTTGGTACATAACAAAAAAGGTCGCTAGAAACTCTAGCGACCTTTTTAAATTCCATAAAAGCGAAATCAATATTACTTGATTTTGCCTTCTTTATATTCGACGTGCTTACGCACAACCGGGTCGTACTTCATTTTGACCATTTTTTCGGTCATAGTACGTGCGTTTTTCTTGGTCACGTAAAAGTGGCCGGTATCCGCGGTGGAATTCAGGCGGATTTTGATAGTTGTTGGCTTCGCCATGTGTCCATCTCCTCGCGGGTCGACCGCGTTTATCTAGCTGTGGGGGAATTCCCCTAAATCTCGAATTGGCGTTCTACACCCGTTGTGGCCGGAGTCAAGTGCCTTGCCTAAGGTTTTGCGAATTATCCGCTTAGAATAACGTGAAATGTAAACGTTCACCGTCGTGGTGGAAAAACGGAGTTTTGCGCGGGGTGTCAGGATTCTGTACAATGGCCAATACTTCCGACAAGACGACTTCGGTAATGGAAGGCAAGTCGAGGGCTTTCGCCTCTTTCAGGTCAATCCAGTGCAAATGGCTGAGCTCGTCCGAAGCCTCGGAAAAATCGTCATCGGGGCCGTGAAGGGATGTGCAATCGGCAATAAAGAAACGTGCATCGAACCTGCGGGGACGCCCCGGAGGCGTGATCGCCCTAAAAAAGAAACGCAATGAATCTGCGCGGGGAACAAGGCCTTTGTTATAAAAACCCTGCCAGTCTGCGGGAACTTCCTGATCGGTCGTCCCTGCTTTCGCAAGCATCAGGCCTGTTTCTTCCCATAGCTCCCGAATGGCCGCCATCGCCAAAGCAGGTGCAATGCCGTCAGGTGCCAAGTGGGACAGTTTCAGATCGTCAACCGAGCTGAGCGGGGTTGCCGGCGCGATGTCGTAATCTTGTTTGTCCACGGCTCCGCCAGGGAAAACATACTTGTTGGGCATGAAAGCTGCGCTTGAACCGCGCTGCCCCATAAGTACTTGATGTTTGCCATCGTGAACACGCAGCAGAACAATCGTTGCTGCATCGCGAATAATACGTCGTTTTTCTGATTCATCCATAAGGGATATATGGGCCCAATAGTACGGCCATGTCCAGCGTGCCGTTACGGCGTTGTTTCGCTCTGTGCTGGTTTAGAGACGTCGCCAAACCCATGCATCCGCTTTGCCCATTGCACAGCAACGAACACCCCTTTCATGCGCGGCAACAAATAAAGAGCTAACAGCAGGAAAACGATTGAGAAGCCAAGTGCCATAACCCAACCCTCGGGCCGGAAAACCTGGAATACGACTAACATCAACGGCGCAAGTATATGGCCGGATATCAGGATCGTTGCCCAGGCGGGGCCGTCATCTGCACGGTGATGGCGCAATTCTTCGCCGCAAACAGAACAGTTGTCCCGCACGGTCAGGTAGTCCTGCATTAGGGGGCCGCTTCCGCACGAAGGGCAGCGACGACGCCAGCCACGTAGCATAGATACTACGACAGAGCGATGTTCGCCGTTTGCCAAATTGTGTGCTTCATATGTCATGCACACGAGTGTATGTGCTTTGCGCCAAAATGTTAGTGAGACAAGCTGCCTTGCGTCGGGATGTCGCAAAAAAGAAAATTCGACGGAAACCGGGCGCTGCTGCGTTTGTATTAATGTAGGTCGCAACAATGTGGCTATATAACGCAAATGGAGAGCAGATAATGAAAAAGATCGTACTCACAGCCGTAGCAGTTTCAATTGCCGCTGGCAGCCTTGGTTTCTCAACCACAGCTTCGGCCAACCAGCGCGGCGATCGTCAGCGTGGACACAATATGCCCAGCTTTGCAGATTTCGACACAAACAGCGACGGCATCATTTCACAGGCAGAAATCGACCTGATCCACACCGCAAAATTCGCAGAGTCCGATACTAATGGCGATGGCTTTCTGGACGCAGATGAGCTGAAAGCCCAAATGATGGACCGTGATGAGGGTCGCCGTGGTGGTGATCGTGGGCATCGTCAGGATGGCGCCAAAGGATCCAACGAGGAACAAGGCAATCCTGAACTAATGCAGGCACAGCACGAAGAGCGTATGGATCTGGCGGCTAAACATATGCTGGAACGTGCCGATGCCGACGGCGACGGGGTGTTGAGCATAGAAGAAGCGCGCCCACCAAAGGCTGCTCAGATGTTCGATCGGGTTGATGCTGATGGCAACGGCGAGATCACTCAAGAAGAGTGGGATGCGGCCGTGGCCAAACGGGGCAACCGCCACAACTAAACACATTGCGGGCCGGCAATCCGTTCGGCCCGCAACATTCGTACTGCAAACCAATCGGGACACCGTTATACATGCGATATGACTATGGCATTTGATGCAATGAGCGACACCAGCGACGAAGAACTTCTGTCGCTATACGCTAACGGAGACCAGGCAGCGGCCCGGGCTTTGATGCTGCGTCACGCACCTCGTGTGTTGTCACTGGCCAGACGGATGTTGAAGGATCAGGCCGAGGCAGAGGATGTAACCCAGGAAGCGATGTTACGATTGTGGAAAATTGCGCCGGATTGGCGCACCGGAGAGGCCAAGGTTTCAACTTGGCTATACCGAGTAGGGTCAAACTTGTGCACCGATCGGTTACGCAAGAAACGGGGCATTTCACTGGACGAAGCGCCGGAAATGGAAGACGAAACACTGAATGTCGAGGATCAGTTGATTTCTGCCGATCGGGCCCGCGCATTGCGTCTTGCGATGAATCGCTTGCCCGAGCGCCAAAAGCTGGCCCTGACCCTGCGACATTTCGAAGAACAATCGAACCCGGAGATCGCAAGCGCACTGGAAACCAGCGTCGAAGCGGTCGAAAGCCTTTTGTCGCGCGCACGGCGTGCACTTGCGGCGGATTTATCAAGTAACCGGTCGACCCTCGGGCTGGCTATTGACTAAGGAAAGGAGAGTTTCATGACTGACACGGAAAAACACGAGATAGATCTGGACGCTTTCTTCAAGGATGCGGCCGAACCTTTGCCGGAATTACGCAACACCTTGATGGCCAATATTCTAGCGGATGCTGGTGAAGTCACGGAGGCGCAGCAAGTTTTGACCGAACGCCAACCTGTAAAACGCAAGGGCATGTTGGCGCGGCTGATGGAGCCACTCGGGGGTATTAAGGGCATCGCTGCGGTCTGTGCCTGCACCGTTATGGGTGTGACCGTTGGCTACGCTGGCACAGATACCTTGCAGTCCATCCCCGGAGTTGGTGATATTGTTGCAAGTATCAGTGGCGACCCACTGGATGATTTCACCTATGGCAACACTGCAAACTTCAGTGATTTTCTGGCAGAGGGTTAACAGATGAGCGAACAAACTACACCGCAGGCCAAGAAAACTCCGCGCTGGATCAAGGTTGCCTTGATCGTATCCGTGGCCGCGAACTTGGGCGTTGCCGGAGTGATCGGCGGGGCCGCTTTGCGCGCACCTGAAATCAAGCGCAACAACCTTAACGGCCCAGAAGGCGTGGCGATGTTGGCGCGCGCGATGCCTGCAGAACATCAACGTGAACTGCGCGAAGGTTTGCGGGATCGCCGTGAAGAGTTTCGTCCTGACCGTCAGGAACTAGGCAGTTTGCGGGCTCGGTTTATTGAGGCCCTAAAGGCTGATCCATTCGAAATAGAGGCTGTGCAAGATGTGTTGGCAGAGCAACGGGCGATGATTTTCGAACTGACGACAGCCGGGGATAACACCGTTATCGCGCAAATCGAAAAGATGTCGCCTCAGGACAGGGAAAACTATATCCTTCGTTTGTTGAAAGACAAGCGCCCCCCCCCGCGACATTAAGGGGGTTGATTTATTGGTCAAGACCCCTCATATGCACATCTTCACGTCAGTCCCCCCGAAGCTAGTTCGCGTCTTGAGGCATTGACACAGCCCTGAGGGATACATTTTGACTGATAATACTTTCCAGAGCTTCGGCCTGGACCAAAGCCTGTTGAACGCGCTAGAGCGTTCCGGTTTCACAACACCGACACCAATCCAGCAGCAATCCATCAAAGCACAGCTTGATGGTCGCGATATTCTGGGCGTGGCCCAGACCGGTACGGGTAAAACCGCCGCGTTTGGCCTGCCGATCTTGCACCATATTATGAATATGCAAGGTCGCCCTGCCCCCAAAACCTGCCGCGCATTGGTGCTTGCCCCGACGCGCGAGCTTGCTGTGCAAATTGAAGACAACTTTAAACAATTTTCTGGCGGTGCCGGTCTGACGACATGTCTGGTTCTAGGCGGCGTTTCGCGCGGCGGGCAGATCAAAAAGATTGGTCGTGGTGTTGATGTGGTTATTGCTACACCGGGTCGCCTTGAAGATCTGATGAACGACAAGAAAATTCGCCTTGATGAAGTGCGTTTTGTCGTTCTGGACGAAGCCGACCGCATGCTGGATATGGGTTTCGTACAACCTGTGAAACGTATTTTGTCGCGCTTGCACCCGCGCCGTCAATCAGCGCTTTTCTCGGCAACCATGCCTAAAGAAGTGCGTGGATTGGCTGAAAGCTTTCTGACCGATCCAGTTAAGGTCGAGGTGACACCGCTGGTTTCTGCTGCACCCAAAGTCGAACAGCGCGCAGAGCTGATTACTGGCCCGTACAAGCGCGGTCGCCTTAAAGAAATTCTGTCGCAAGACGACGTCAAGCGGACCATCGTATTTGCCCGCACCAAACGTGGGGCGGACAAGGTTGCGAAGAACCTGATTACCGACGGGATCGAAGCCGAGGTTATTCACGGCAACAAGGCTCAGAACGCACGCCAAAAAGCACTTGGAAAATTCAAGAGCGGTTTTGTTGATGTTCTGGTCGCAACCGATATTGTTGCACGCGGAATCGATGTTCCGGGTATCACGCACGTGGTCAACTTCGATCTTCCGGACGAAGCAGAAAACTACGTGCACCGTATCGGACGGACGGGGCGTAACGGCGCGTCTGGGGTTTCGATCACGCTATGTGCACCGGACGAGTTGAAAAAACTGGCTGCGGTCGAGAAAATCCTTAAGCGTAAGTTAATCGAGCGTGAAGGCCCTGATCCCAAGCCAAAAGCCAAGTCGAGCGGTTGGCAAGGTAAAAAACAGGGCGGCGGCGGTGGTCGCGCAGGTGGCGGTGGTCGCCCAGGCGGACGCCCGGGTGGGGGAAATTCTGCGGGCCAACCCAACCAAAAACGGCGCCGGCCAAATCGGAAAAAGTCCGCAGCGCGCGCAGCTTCAAACTAATAATAATAGGGGAGAGCAAGTGCTCTCCCCTATTTCAATTTGTTAACGGTCTTTTAGCCGAAGATATCCGCCGAGATACCTGCGTACCAACCAACGGATTCCTCATAAGTCTGCTGACGAAGTGCATCATCCTCGCCAGTTTGGGATACGAAGCCCGACGTTTTGGCGATTTTGGCATCAGTTGCCTCGTAGGACGCCCCAACTTTGATGCCGTCGTTCGTGTCAATCAACGACCAGCATGTGTTAGAAAACCGTGCTGGAAAGATCGCGCTGCCTGTAAGGCTGCCACGGACAGCCATCGCACAAACCTTCGCCTGACTATTGGCCGAGAAACCGGATTTCGGCATATCACCTTGCGCGCTTGAATCACCCAGCACATATATGTTGTCGTCAAGTTTCGAGCGCATGTCAGCCGCATGTACAGGTGCCCAGTTGCCGTCGATCACGCCAGCAATTTCGACAATACGGCCCGCTTTCTGGGCTGGAATAACATTACATACATCCACCTTCTCGACCTCGCCGTCGATGACGACTTCCATGGTATCCGGTCGAACTTCGATGTTCGCACCACCAAAATCGGGATCTATACGATCGATCATGCCGCCGTAATGCTTGCCCCAACCCTCTTCAAACAAACCTTGTTTGGAGAATTTGGCCTTGGGATCAAGAATTAATATCTTACCCGTCGGGTTGATTTTCTTCATTAGGTGGGCAACCATCGAAACGCGCTCGTATGGGCCAGGAGGGCAACGATATGGGTTCGGCGGCGCAACCATCGCAAACGTGCCACCGGCGGGCATCGCTTCGACTTGCGCCTTCAACAATTGCGTTTGCGAACCAGCTTTGTAGGCATGCGGCATCGCATTTTGCGATGTGATATCCCAACCCGGCACAGAGCCCTCGATAAAGTCGATACCTGGTGAGATCACAAGGCTGTCGTATAGAACCTTGGATCCGCCCGCCAGTGTTACGGATTTTGCATCACGATCAACGCCGATCGCCCAGTCATGTATGACATTGATGCCGTATTCCGCAGCCAACGTACCATAGCTGTGGCCAATGGATGCGAAATCACGAAACCCACCGATGTAGAGGTTGGAAAAGAAGCACGTGTAGTATGTGCGCGTTGGTTCGATCAACGTCACATCAATTGCACCCGCGCTGTCCTTGGCGATGTAGCGCGCAGCGGTTGCGCCGCCTGCCCCGCCGCCAATTACCACGACCCTGGGCTTGCCATGTCCGGCCCCTATTACCATCGGTGCACTTAGCGTTGCGGCGGTCGCAACACCTGCACCAATAAATCCACGTCTATCCAGTTTCATTAGTATTCTCCTTTGGTTTGTTAATTTATCTTTCTACCGTTTCGAAATACGCCGCGAGCGCTGCGATTTCTTCGTTCGACAGGCGTTTGGCCATCAGTTGCATTAGCGGATGGTTGCGATGTTCGGATTTATAGGCTTGAAGTGCTGTTACGAAATCCAGCTGCGTCCAGCCAACGATGGACGGAATACCGTCATCGCCACCACCTGTTTGATGGCAGGTCACGCATTCTCCCGACAGGTACGCGCCGTACTCGGGGTCACCTTTGATTGCCAAAATGTCTGGATCAATATCGGGGTCACGAGCTTGCAGCGTTGGATCGGCCTCGGGGATATTTGATGGATTGTCGGAAAACTGACGCAAATACGCCATTAGGTTCGCACGATCTTTCGGATTTGCAATGCCGTTGAAACGCATTTTTGTGCGCGAGATTAGGTTCTTGGGATTTTCGATAAATGCATCCAGATTGTCGACATCCCAGATCAAACCACCTGCTGCGGCACGGTTCATATCGTCGGAATACTGGAACCCTTCGACAGATCCGGCAGCACGTCCAAACAAGTCATTTAGATGAGGTCCGGTCCGGTTAAATGCGTTTACCCCAAGCATATGGCACGAGAAACAGCGCCGAAACAGCTTAGCCCCCTCTTCTACATCCGCTTGCGCGTGGACTGGCATGGTCCAAATGGAAGCAAAAACAATTGATATTACCAGTGCGCTGACACGATACGTAATCGCATTTCTCCCACATCTCTAGCGTTGCATTGTTTGTTTTACACCAAGCAAGTGTAGATTAGGGTTCGCCGTTGAGTCAATCCACGGATATCTTTTGTAAAATGAACGCCGGATTTTCTTTCGGTTTCACTTGATTCGAGCTGCTCGATGCCGCAAAGTTTCAGAAAATATATTAGTGCCGGAGATAGAAATGACAGACACATCAGACACAAAACCTTTGCCACAAATCGCCGAATTGGATTTTTCCGACCTCAAAGTCGCCTTTGGAAAGGGCATGTCGGACTTTCGAAAAGCACCGATTTATGGAATCGTGTTTGGCACAATCTTCGCCGCTCTCGGGGTGGTTTTGTATCTGCAATTCGTCGTGTGGCAATCTGATATTTCGATAATTCCGTTGGCCGCGGGATTTCCCCTGATTGGCCCGTTTGTTGCCGTTGGTATGTACGAAGTCAGTCGGCTGTTAGAACGCGGCGAATCCGTAAGCTGGATGACTGTCGCGCAAGCAATCTATGCTGAACGGAAAAGACAAATTCCATCTATTGCTTTCGTGGTGCTGTTTATATTTCTGATCTGGGTTTACATGGCGCACTTGGTTTTCGCGTTGTCATTTGGACTTAAACCTTTAACCAACGTCATGACTTCGGCAGATATATTGCTGACGAAAGAGGGCATCACTATGCTGCTTATGGGCACTGTGGTAGGGGGATTTCTGTCGTTCGTACTATTCTCGGTTACCGTCATCGGCATCCCGCTTCTTGTTGATCGGGAGATTGATGTGGTGACAGCGATGATCACGAGCTTCAGTTTGGTACTGAATAATTTGGTAGTGATGCTTTCGTGGGGCGCGATCGTAGGGGTGCTGCTACTTATCGCGATGACACCAATCTTTATGGGGTTGATCGTCGTCTTGCCGGTGCTTGGACACGCGACATGGCACCTTTATAAGCTGGCTATATTGCCCGAAGAATAGGAAGTTTTCTCTCACTGCAAACTGGTATGGGGCGAAATTTAGAAATCACGGTGATAGAAATGGAGTGACCTAGCAAGTCTACAAAATCGGCTGTCACCCAATAATCAAGCCTCGCTTAATTACGGGGCAATTGTAATTTCCGCAAATAAATACATTGATCACAAAATAAGGCCCACACTTACAGGTATGGGCCAATTAACGAGGCAGCAATCCCTAGGAATGTTGCCCCTAAGTGTCAGCTATAGAAGAGTCGCCATCAACGGCTCTTGGGACTTCCAAGATCAATCAATGGAGCCGTTATCGTCAACGTCAAAAGGATCAACCGATGCGTCAATAAACTGGCCTAAAACCGTCGGAGTTGGTACCTATGAGGAGGACATTGGATCGCACGCCGCGACTAGTGTAAGAACAGACACCATTACGACTAACATCATGGATTTCATTACATTACTCCTAAAATAGTCACTGAAAATGGCATTTACGAACGAGTGTCATACAATGCCAGAATGAGAATTATAACACAAAAACGCTCGAAAATCGAATTGCGGCTCCAACTTTCGCGTCAAACCCGCAACAACTTTTTCAAAATGCGTCGTCAGTTGTTTGAGTTTGGTTTCGTGTCGAACACTATTCGAAGACATATCGGAGATTGTGCGGGAGGCATTTGGCGGTCCGAAAACAACGTTCTGCTTTAACTTGTGCTCGCCGAAAGCTTACAAGCTAACCCACCCCGATATTGATCTCCAAAATTCTGGTAAAAATAAGGCCCGCAATTTGATGCGGGCCTTTTGTTTTAGCCGATTAGCTTCAGCAGATTATCTACTGAGGCTTTTGCATCCCCATAGAACATCCGCGTGTTCTCTTTGAAGAACAGAGGGTTCTCGATGCCGGAATAGCCGGTGCCCTGCCCGCGCTTGGATACGAACACATGTTTCGCTTTCCAAACTTCCAGAACCGGCATCCCAGCAATTGGGGAATTCGGATCTTCCTGCGCCGCAGGATTCACGATGTCGTTTGAACCAACGACGATCACCACGTCGGTTTCAGGGAAATCGTCGTTGATCTCGTCCATCTCCATTACGATATCGTAAGGCACTTTGGCTTCGGCCAACAGCACGTTCATGTGACCCGGCAAGCGACCCGCGACGGGGTGGATACCGAAACGTACGTTCTTGCCTTTGGCGCGGAGACGTTTGACCAGCTCCGAGATTGGATGCTGAGCTTGCGCAACGGCCATACCGTAACCGGGCACGATGATGACGCTGTCAGCTTCCTCAAGCGCTGAGGCAACGCCGTCTGCGTCTATGGCGATCTGCTCGCCCTCGATTTCCATTGCGGGACCGGATGGACCACCGAAGCCACCCAAGATCACCGCGAGGAACTTGCGGTTCATCGCGACGCACATGATGTAAGACAAGATTGCACCGGAGGAACCAACCAGCGCACCGACCACGATTAGTAGGTCATTGCCAAGCATGAAGCCTGTCGCCGCCGCGGCCCAACCCGAATAGCTGTTGAGCATCGACACAACGACGGGCATATCCGCGCCGCCAATGGCCATCACAAGATGTGCGCCGATGGCGAAAGCGATCAGCATCATCAACAACAAAGTCCAGATACCAGCACCGTTCAGGAACATCATCATCAGCGCAATCGACAGGACCAAGCCCGCAATGTTCATCAGATGACGCGCTGGCAAAATCAGGGCTTTACCGTCGATTTTACCCGCCAATTTACCATAGGCAATGATTGAGCCGGTGAAGGTAATCGCACCAATGAACACACCGAGGAACACTTCAACGTCGTGAATAACTTCCTCTGCATGGGTAAGACCCTCGGGCGAATGCAGTACCGAGTTGATACCGATAAACACAGCCGCCAGGCCGACGAAGCTGTGCAGGGCGGCCACAAGTTGTGGCATGCCCACCATCTCGACGCGCTGCGCTACGATTGTGCCGACAACGGCACCGATCGCGATCATCGCTGATAGCAACCAGATCGAATTCACGCCCGGGCCGAACACTGTCACAACAACAGCAATCGTCATTCCGATAATGCCGAACCATACGGCGCGTTTGGCTTTTTCCTGATCAGATAGACCACCAAGGGCCAGAATGAACAGAACGGAAGCTGCGATATAACCAGCAGTAACTAGACCAATACTCATGTCATCAGCCTCCCTTAGCTTTTTTGGAACATGGCCAACATACGGCGGGTAACGACGAAGCCACCCACGATGTTGATCGATGCTATAAGAACGGAAATTGCGGCGAGGAGTGTCACGAGGAACCCTCCGCCGACACTAATTTGCAACAATGCACCCAAGATCACGACGCTTGAGATAGCGTTGGTAATCGCCATAAGCGGTGTGTGAAGTGCGTGGCTGACGTTCCAGATAACCTGAAAGCCGATGAACACGGACAACACGAATACGATGAAGTGTTGCATAAAGCTGGCTGGTGCGTATTGGCCGATTAGCAGCATAACCAAGCCACCGAGAACCAGCATTGTGGTCTGCTTGCGACCTGCGGCTTTCGTCGCGGCTACTTCTTCGGCTTTGATTTCTTCTGGTGTCTTCTCCGGTGCTTTAGGTTTAGCCGCAGCAATCGCCTGCACCTTTGGTGGAGGCGGCGGGAAGGTTATTTCGCCGCTGTGGGTAACGGTTGCACCACGAATTACATCGTCTTCCATGTTGTGGACCGGCACACCGTCATTCTCGGGTGTTAGATCGTCCATCATGTGTCGGATGTTTGTGGAATACAGCGTCGAGGACTGCGTAGCCATGCGGCTTGGCAGGTCGGTGTAACCGATGATGGTCACGCCGTTCGATGTTTCGATCTTCTCGTCTGGGACAGTCAGATCACAGTTGCCGCCACGTTCAGCCGCAAGGTCAATGATGACCGATCCGGCTTTCATAGACATAACCATATCTTCGAGCCACAACTTAGGCGCATCGCGCCCCGGTATCAGAGCCGTTGTAATAACAATGTCCACTTCCGATGCTTGCGCGCGGAACAGTTCAAGTTGCTTTTCGCGGAACTCTGGTGAGGAAACAGCCGCATAACCACCTGTTGCCGCGCCGTCTTGATTGTCATCAAAGTCTAGGAACAGGAATTCACCGCCCATAGATTCGATTTGTTCAGCAACTTCGGGGCGCACGTCGAAGGCACGAACAATCGCGCCCATAGACTGGGCCGCACCAATCGCAGCCAATCCGGCGACACCTGCGCCGATAACAAGAACAGTTGCTGGCGGAACCTTGCCGGCAGCTGTGATCTGGCCTGTAAAGAAACGACCGAAATTGTTAGACGCCTCGATCACTGCGCGGTATCCGCCGATGTTTGCCATCGACGATAGCGCATCCATTTTCTGGGCGCGCGAAATGCGTGGCACCATGTCCATCGCAATTGCGGTCACGCCCTTGGCGCGCAATTTTTCCAACAATTCTTCGCTTTGCGCGGGCCAAATGAAAGAGATCAGCGTCTGACCTTCACGGAAGCGTTTGACTTCGACCTCTTCAGGGGCACGCACTTTGATGATAAAATCACATGCCTTCCAGAGTGCCGCGCCTGTCTTGACGACTTCGACACCTGCATTTTTATAGTCTTGATCGGAAAACCGTGACGCAGCGCCTGCTCCGGTTTCTATTACGCATTCATAGCCCAGTTTTTGTAACTGAAGTGCTGATTGCGGGGTAAGGGCAACCCGATTTTCGCCCTCGAAGATCTCTTTGGGAGCTCCGATTTTCATAGTGATATTCCTTAGTCCTGATGGGAGGAAGGGTCAGATTTCTCATGTCTAGCCGCTAATGAACCAGAATTCAAAGCCCGCTTTGAAAAAAATGGCAAATAGGTTGCCGCTGATTGCCGCATTTACTGTTTTTGCACTGTTTATTTGCTGTTTGTGCACAATTTAGACGTTTTGAAAGCCGTGTATCAGGTATCGCAAACCCAGACTTGCGCCAATAAAGATGGAGGCGAGAACGACTGGGGCACTGTAAGCCAAAACGGAAAACCCTGTCAGCCCTTGCCCAATAGAACAACCCAGCGCCACGACACCGCCAGTTCCCATGATAAAAGCGCCAAAAACGGAGCGTCCTAATTCACGAGCGTCGTCGCAGGCCTCCCAACGGAAACGGTCTTTTACTTTTGTGCCTATGATCGAACCTATTAAAACACCTGTCACTGAACCTATTCCGAAGTTCATGGTAGAGCCGGACCAAGTCATCAGATAAATCAACGTTTCGCCCATTGGTGCAGAATAGGAAACGGATTCAACGCTAATTTCATCAAAACCGTTATTTGCAATAAGGCTGGTTGCCCAAAAACCAAGCACCACGGCCATGCCGACAACCACAGACCAGATGATATGGGTAGGTGAGGTGCGGAACTGTTTACCAGAAAAGGCCCAAACCGCACATATGCTCGCAAACATCAAAGCTGGGATAAGTGGACCTGCATCAAACCAACGACCAGTCAAATGGGCGAGACCCTGCATCTCGCCACTAAATGCCTGTTGCGGAAATAACCATTCGCGAACTACAGCTGTCGGACCGCCGATGGCCATATAGGCCGAGATCGCCATGACGATGGCCACAACAAAACTGCGCATATCGCCCCCGGCCATCCGGGACAACGCCCCAAATCCGCAGTTTCCGGCCAAAGCCATGCCCCAGCCAAACATCAACCCGCCAACGATGCTGGCAAGCGGGTTCCACTTTATTGCGTAGTAAATGGTTTGCGAATAGTCGACGTAGCCAAATTCTTCGAGGGTAAACATGCCAGAAATTGCAACCGCCAAAGCCAATGCCCACATCCGCAGACGCGAATAGTCATTACCATATAGCGCATCTTCGATTGCACCCAATGTGCAGAAACGGCCTATCGATGACGACAACCCCAGAGCGCCGCCGGCGAACAATCCGGCCAAAGCGGCCCAATGATTGTCCTCCAGAAATTCCATTAACTGGTTTGTTCTTTGTCCGGGTCAAACGTGCAGAACATGTCATAGACGAGTTCAATCATCTGCGCGGCTTTGGGGTCACCTAAGGAATAGTAAATCGTTTTCCCGTCACGACGCGAATTGACCAAACGTTCCAGCCGCAACCGTGCAAGTTGCTGGCTAACCGCAGCCTGACGCGAAGATAGGAGGTGCTCCAGTTCAGTCACAGACTTTTCGCCCGTTACCAGGTGGCATAAAATCATAAGCCGGCCTTCGTGGGCCAATGCCTTCATAAAATCCGTCGCCGATTTTGCATTGCTGATAACTTCATCAATTTCAGAGTCGGACATGTCAGGTGTTAATTGGGGTAGCGCCATCACCCTCTCCTTTTTTATTTACGATTCCGATAGATTGCCGACGGAATCAGTCAAGTTTGCCAACATCATACCAAGAAGCCCCCAAAAGAAGCCTTCCCCTGGATAACCTTCTATACGATTAACCTCTATTCCGTCGACAAGTAATATAAATGTAGGGGTATAGTGAGGTGCCGTGGTGAACGTCACCCCTTCAGGCACGGGATCGTGGATGTCATAACGCAACAAGGGGGCGAGTTTCCCTTCATCCGTCAGCGAATATTCCCCACCAACGTCCTGGTTCCATCGTGCACACCACGAACAACCGTCTTCTTGGACCATCATCAGACGGGTTTCTGCATGGGCGGATAAGCCCATTGTGGTCGCAAGTAGCACAACAATCACTTTTAGAAAGTGCATTCAGATCCTCGCAGAAAAATTGCTTTACACATTTTAATATCGCAATATGCTTATTGGTAATTTTGGCGCAAAAAGCAAGGACAACGACGAATGGAGTTTGACGTTAGTTACTGGGGCGCGGCGGTTGCCGGTCTTCTTTCATTTTTTTCCCCATGCATTTTGCCAATTGTTCCGTTCTATTTATGCTATATGGCGGGGCTCTCGATTCAAGAACTAAACGAAGAGCAAGAAATCGCAGCAGGTGCCAAGCGCCGTCTTATACTATCATCAGTATTCTTCTCAGCCGGCGTTGTTACAATATTCGTTTTACTTGGGCTGATTGCAACGTCGTTGGGGCATGCATTTCGGGACTATAAAGAAGAACTGACGTGGGTCGCCGCCGCGATCCTGTTTATTTTTGGGTTGCACTTTCTAGGTGTTCTCAAAATCTCGTTTCTACACCGCGAAGCGCGGATCGATTCTTCGGGTATCAAGCCGGCTAGTTATATAGGGTCGTACTTAATCGGGCTTGCATTCGGCTTCGGTTGGACACCTTGCGTTGGCCCCGCGTTAGCTGCCATCCTATACATGGCATCGCAAAGCGGCAGTTTGCAGCATGGCGCCGGACTGCTGTTCGTTTATGGAGCATTCATGACCGTGCCATTCATTTTGGCAGCGGTATTCTCGGGCCCGTTCCTGCGTTGGGTACAACGAAATCGCAAATACATGGGCTACATCGAAAAAGTGATGGGCGGGTTCCTGATCTTGTTCGCAATCCTCATCTTGACCGGAAGTGTTTCATATATCGCGCAATTCATGCTCGAAAAATTTCCGAACCTGTTTATTTTCGGCTGAACTGAAAAGGTATCACCATGCTTAAGAAACTGATCATTCTGTGCGCCCTTGCGGTTACTCCCGCTCTGGCAACTGAAACAACCTTGGGCGATGATGGCCTACACAAAACCGATTGGATGCGCGACACCTTCCGTGACATGGCTGGAGATTTGGAAGAAGCCAATGCCGAAGGAAAACGGTTTGTGGTTATTATCGAGCAGCGCGGGTGTATCTACTGTACCAAAATGCACGAGCAGGTGTTTCCGGACCCAAAAGTCAAAGCGATGATCGAAGACAACTACTTTGTCGTTCAAATAAATATGTTTGGTGATATCGAGGTGACAGACTTTGACGGTGAAACGTTGTCTGAAAAAGAAATGATCTCGAAATGGAACATTGTTTTCACTCCGACGATAATGTTTTTCGATGACAAACTTCCGCCCGAGGGAATGACCGCAGCCCAAGCCGCTGTTATGACCATGCCTGGCGCATTTGGTAAATTCACGACGCTCAGCATGTTCCAGTTTATCCTAGAAAAGCGCAATGAGGGGGACGAGCATTTCCAGAAATACGTTGCACGGATTGTTGCGGAGCGCAGTCAAAACTAGCGCGTAATTTTATATAGGCAACCACGCATATTTGCGAAATATAATGATCTGAAATTCACTTATTTGAATTTATTGTTGCGTAATTTCCTGCTCGCGGCTATCTTTTCTTGACCAAAGTCAAGAATCAAAATGGCAAACGGTAAATAAAGGGAGGATACTGCATGAAGCGCACAGCGTTTCTTATTATTGGAGCCACCGCAGCATTTGCAGCCATGGCTACAGCTGGAACCATTGAACCGGACAATGTCGAATTTGATGATTACGGTGCGGTTGCCGCGTCGTTGACTGGCGTAGCAGGAGATGCAGCAAGCGGGCGCAAACTTTTCGCGAACCGAAAACTGGGTAACTGCCTCGCATGCCATCAAAACGATGACTATTTGGAACAATCATTCCACGGTGAAGTTGGTCCACCATTGAACGGTGTTGCCGATCGCTGGAGCGAATCCGAGCTGCGTGGAATTGTATCAAATTCCAAAGTCACATTTGAAGGCACGATCATGCCGTCATTCTACCGCACCTCCGGCTTCTACCGAAATATGGAAAAGTTTGAAGGCAAGCCTATTCTGTCGGCACAAGATGTCGAAGACGTGATTGCCTACCTTCTTACACTTACAGAGTAAGCCAACAGCTTGCTGACCAAATATCAGGAGAAAACTATGGATTATACGAGACGTGATGCTCTGATCCTCGGCGCTGGAGCAGCCACCGCTGTCTTTATGCCCATTCAGGCTTTTGCCTCGGCCAGCGATGACGCAATCGCGGCATTCACAGGAGGGGCTGCCACATCAGACGCTGGCATCGAACTTACCGCACCGGAAATCGCGGAGAATGGAAACACTGTTCCCGTTGCCGTTTCGGCACCAGGCGCTGTATCGATCATTCTAATTGCAACCGGCAACCCTAACCCGGATGTCTGCACATTCAACTTCGGTCAATTTTCTGGCTCGCAATCCGGTTCGACCCGTATCCGCCTCGCCGGAACGCAAGAAGTGGTTGCGGTAGCCAAGATGGCTGACGGTAGTTATGCGCAAACTTCGAGCGTAGTTAAGGTAACAATCGGCGGCTGCGGCGGCTAAGGAATAGGAGAATATAACAATGGCATCTGGTGTAAAACCACGCGTTAAAGTTCCGAAAACTGCTGCTGCTGGTGACGTTATCATCATCAAAACCCTGATCAGCCACAAAATGGAATCTGGTCAGCGTAAAGACAGCGACGGGAACAACATCCCACAGTCGATCATCAACACGTTCTCATGCGACTTTAACGGTCAAAATGTGATTACGGTTGAACTTCATGGCGCGATTTCCACAAACCCGTACTTCCAGTTCAAAGCGACAGTTCCTGAATCGGGCGACTTCGTCTTCACTTGGAATGACGATGATGGCTCCGTCTATACGACCACAAAATCTATCGTAGTTGGCTAAAGCTACGGCAGAAAATAACGGGAGGATAATTATAATGATAGGATCAAACCTACTGCGTGCAGCCTCAATCGCAACGATCGCATCGCTTGCTTTCGGTACGACGGCTGCCAATGCGCAAAGCTTGGTTATCAACGACGAAGAAACCATGATAACGCAGGCGCCCGCAGCCGCACATTTGGAAAATCTGGATGAAGTGTTCTCGGGATGGCTATTCCGTACTTCTGAAACGCAGACCCTTCAGATGGACGATTTCGACAACCCCGGCATGATCTTTGTTGATCAGGCTATCGATCAGTGGGACGTCGTTGAAGGCGCCGCTGGCAAGTCATGCGCTTCGTGTCACGAAGGTGGCCCGGCAGAGTTCGCAGGTCTTCGAACGGTGCTTCCACGATGGGATGAAGAAGCCGGCGGAATCCAGTCCATGGAAGACTATATTAACAAATGTCGCACCGAACGGATGGAAGCTGATGCATGGAAATGGAGTGCTTCGACGATGACTGCCATGACCGCGCTAATCGGTCTGGAATCGCGCGGAATGCCAGTTGATGTCGCCATAGACGGGCCTGCATCAGGTGCATGGGAACTTGGTAAAGAGATTTACTACCAACGCGTCGGTCAGCTTGATATGGCATGTGCGAACTGTCACGAGGACAACTACGACACAATGATCCGTGCGGATCACTTGTCGCAGGGCCAGACAAACGGCTTCCCAGCCTATCGTCTGAAGAATGCCAAGTTGAACTCGATTCACGGCCGCTTCAAAGGCTGCATGAAAAACATTCGTGCAACACCATTTGCAGAAGGCTCGGACGAGTTCCGTGCGCTTGAACTGTATGTCGCGTCTCGTGGTAACGGCCTTTCGGTCGAAGGAACTTCGGTTCGTAACTAACACTGTTTGGCCCCGATCAGCATCGGGGCCAACATGCTTTCCCGTTTAGGGTTTAGCCTTAGTCCGCTTCTGACAGACGCACGCATTCTCGCCAAAAAATTCGGAGCATGATCATGATTTCCCGCCGTGACTTTCTACAAGCCTCAGTGGCTGCGTCTGCAATTGTTGGTGCTTCCGGGGTCGGGAACTGGTCCAAACTGGCCGCACAACAAACACTGACGCAAGACCAGTTGCTGGAATTTGATACGGTCGGAAACGTCACGCTAATCCATATCACCGATATTCACGCGCAGCTAAAACCTGTTTATTTCCGCGAACCTGAAATCAACTTGGGCATGGGCGCCGTTGATGGCTTGCCACCACATGTCACGGGCAAGGATTTCTTGAACCTGTTCAACATGGAGGCTGGCACCCGCGAAGCGTATGCCTTGACGTACGACGATTTCACATCGCTGGCCAAAGGGTACGGCAAGATGGGTGGGCTTGATCGCGCTGCAACCGTAATCAACGCTATCCGGTCGGCGCGCCCTGATGCGTTGTTGCTGGACGGTGGCGACACATGGCAGGGCTCTTACACAGCGCAAATGACCAACGGGCAAGACATGGTCAACGTGATGAACGCGTTGAAACCCGATGCCATGACCTCGCACTGGGAGTTCACGCTGGGCATTGATCGTGTATCCGAAATTGTCGACAACGATCTGGATTTCCCGTTTCTTGGCGCCAATATTTTCGATACCGAATGGGACGAACGCGCTTACGCGCCATACAAGATGTTTGAACGCGGCGGCGTGAAAATCGCAGTCATCGGGCAGGCATTTCCATATATGCCCATCGCCAACCCCGGATGGATGTTCCCAGGGCTTAGCTTTGGTGTGCGTGAAGACAACATGGATGAACTCGTGACCGAAGTTCGCGGATTGGGTGCCGAGTTAGTGGTTTTGCTATCTCACAACGGGTTTGACGTTGACCGAAAGCTCGCCAGCCGAGTCGATGGTATTGATGTAATTTTAACAGGGCACACCCACGACGCGCTTCCCGAACCTGTTTTGGTCAACAAAACCATGCTGATCGCGTCTGGCTCCAATGGTAAATTCGTAACACGTCTGGATCTGGATGTGCGCGATGGCGAAGTCAAAGGCTTCAACCACAAACTTATTCCAATATTCTCGGATGTTATTCGAGCTGATCCAATGGTCGCGCAATTGATTGACGCGCAGCGTGCCCCTTTTGAAGACCAGCTATCCGAAGTGATCGGCAAAACAGACAGCCTTCTATACCGCCGCGGCAATTTCAACGGCACGTGGGATGATCTGATTTGCAACGCCCTGATTGAGGAACGCGAAGCAGACATCGCCTTGTCCCCTGGCTTCCGTTGGGGCCCATCGCTGTTGCCAGGTAACGATATAACCCGTGAGGATATTTTCAACGCCACCGGTATGAGCTATCCGGCCGCATACCGTTCCGAAATGACAGGCGAACTGATTCACACGATCATGGAAGATGTCGCCGATAACCTTTTCAATCCTGACCCTTATTATCAACAAGGTGGTGACATGGTGCGTGTAGGCGGCATGGGATATTCTATCGATGTTTCCAAGAAACAGGGGGATCGGATCACCAATATGACTATGCTCAACACGGGTGAACTGGTTGAGCAATCGAAAACATATGTCGTCGCGGGCTGGGCGTCTGTAAACGAGGCTACGGAAGGTCCTGCGATCTGGGATGTGATGGAAAGCTTCATAAAGCGAAAGGGCACCGTGTCAGTGGATCCAAACCAATCAGTTAAAGTAACCGGAGCCTAAGCGGATTCGAAGGGGCCGAGTAATTACAGTGCACGAAGTGCTGCAAATTTGCGCATGGAATCACTCGTGTGATGAATGGCCGTTTTTGCGAATGAACGCATTATCATAATTTCGAAACCACCTGCGATTGGCGTGATACATGACATCATGTGAGCGAACTCTGCCCGCGCGGTTTGTCCTTGTGCCAGCGCGGACAGATCCAGCGAACACAGGCGTGTCATGACTTCGGGTGCATCTGCCCCGCAAAGCGTCAGAACGACCCAAGCATCGCTTTGATCGGTTACAGCAGCTTTAGTGTTTAAGGCTGCTGTCAGTGATGCCAACCCAATATCACCAACAATAAACCATTGCCCTTGGCCAGCCCACATCGCACGGATGTGCTTCTTGGAGGCAACCTTTCCGACAGCCGGCAACGCAAAGTTAACCACGGACTTTAGGGCGTCATTGACCGCCACCCCCTGCCCTTTGAAAGGTGCTACAGAAAAAATGCTTGCGGGTTGGTTGCAGGCTAAAACCGCTTCGCCAATCTCGATGGGCTGGCTTATCAGATCAGCGTTTGGGTATAGTTTGAAATCAGCCACGCAACTTCTCCCCTGCTGGGTCATGGAACTGCGGCGAGACGATCTCAACCAAAGTATCGAGGTTGCGCAACAGATCAACTGCGCGAATGGTTTGACCAATCCTCGTATGGCCGCCCTTAACGAATGCTAACGCGATCATCCCGTTGAGCGTCGGCGAATAGCAAACCGATGTCACATGGCCCTGCATATTTTTGCGCGTAGGTTCCGCATCGACGTTAACCATGATCGATCCACCCAGGATTTGCCGAACCGGACCGACGGGTTTTAGGCCGACCAATTGCTCTCGCATTGGGTTGATCAAACCCTCACGTTGGCTAGAAACCTTACCAATGAAGTCTTTTTTCTTTGACATCATACCAGACATTCCCAGATCAGCCGCGGTGACTCGCCCGTCCATTTCGGCGTGGGTCAAAAATCCTTTTTCGATCCGTAAAACGTTCAACGCCTCCATTCCGTAGGCGCCTCCACCCTTCGCTTCGGCTCGCTTAACCAACTCGTCCATTAATGCTTCGCCATATCTGGATGGAACCGCAAGTTCATACGCCAACTCCCCCGAGAAAGAGATGCGGAACAACCGACCGTTAACACCAGCAATCGAGGTTTCACCACATCCCATAAACGGGAAACTTTCGTTGGACACGTCGTCGATCACCTCCGCCAACAACTCGCGTGATTTCGGACCAGCAACAGCGACTTGCGCCCATTGTTCCGTCACGGAAATCATTTTCACGTCCAGTTCGGGCCACAAGCACTGCGCACAAAATTCGAGGTGTGACATCACCGGACCTGCCGCACCTGTCGTGGTGGTCATAACAAAATGGTTTTCGCCCATCCGCGCGGTCGTGCCGTCATCCAGAACCATCCCGTCTTCACGCAACATCAGGCCATAACGAACCTTTCCGACCTTTAAGGTCGAGAACATGTTGGTGTAAATACGGTCCAGAAACACGCCAGCATCCGGGCCCTGGATATCAATTTTGCCTAAAGTGCTAACATCACATACTCCGACAGCCCTGCGAACCATGTCAACTTCCCGGTCACAGGATTGTCGCCAGTGGGTTTCGCCATTCAAAGGGAACCACGAGGCTCGATGCCACAACCCCACTTCGATCATCGCCGCGCCGCGCGACACCGCCCAATCATGGCTGGATGTGAACCGCTCAGGTGCAAACCCCTTGCCCGCCCCACCAGCACCAAGCGTGCCCATTTGTACGGGGGTATAGGGTGGGCGGAATATTGTGGTGCCAGTTTCCGGAATACTTTGCCCCGTCAGTTCCGCCATCACCGCCAATGCCCCCATATTGGACAGTTTGCCTTGGTCCGTAGCCATCCCCAACGTCGTGTAGCGCTTCATATGCTCAACGGAGCGGAAGTTTTCGCGGTGTGCTGCGGCAATATCTTTCACCGTCACATCGTTCTGAAAATCCAGCCAAGCGCGCCCTTTGACATCTGGGACGTGCCAATATGGGCTGATCGCATCTTGTGCATCATCTGCGTTCGGCATTTTGGGCCGCACTTGCTTCAATCCTAGATTTTTGAGTGCCGCTTTGGCCGCAACCATTCCCTCTTTCAATGCGCCTAGCGTTGAAAAGTTCCCGTTTGCTGCACCTGCAACTACCAAATTCGGGATGGCTCCCACAGTTGGTACAAAAGCCGCGATGTCATCACGCCAAGTTGGTTTGCCACCCATATGCCCTGTCAAATGCAGGGAAGGATTCCAGCCGCCAGAAACAGCAAGACAGTCGGCATTAATTTGCTGAACAGAGCCGTCGGACGTTCGCACTGATAGACGTTCAATTCCCAGTCGCCCACCCGTTCCAATAACCGCCGCCCCAGTAAACGTCGGGCAATCCACATCCGGTTGTACGTCCGTTCGCGTGTCGATCAATGCAGTAACAGTGACACCTGCTGCCAACGCGTCTCGTGCGGTACGCCAGCCATCGTCGTTATTTGTAAACACTGCCACGCGCTGCCCTGCCGCAACCCCGAAACGATGCGCATAGGTCCGAACCGCCGAAGCCAGCATGATCCCGGGGCGGTCATTATCCGGAAACGCTATCGGGCGTTCCGTTGCACCTGCCGCAAGGATTGTGTGTTTGGCGACAATTCGCCAAAATATCTGTGTTGGAGCACCTTGCGCGTCTTCGACATGATCCGCAACCCGCTCCACCGCACCGTAAGTTCCACCATCATAAGCACCTGTAACTGTCGTTCGGCTCATCACGCGAACATTTGGCATCGCTTCCAATTGCGTTGCAACGTCAACGGCCCATTGTTGCGAATGCTTGCCATCCACCACGGTTTGTTCGCTGTTCAACCGGCCACCGATGACGAAATCTTCATCCGCCAGAATAACCTTTGCCCCGCCCTTGGCCGCCGTCAATGCCGCCATCAATCCCGCCGGACCACCGCCAACGACCAGCACATCACAATAAGCCCACGCCTTTTCATAAATGGATTGGTCCGCGTGTCCGGATAAACGCCCAAGGCCTGCCGCACGACGGATGATCGGTTCGTAGACGGCCTCCCAGAACTTTTTCGGCCACATGAAAGTTTTATAGTAGAATCCGGCCCCCAAGAACGGAGACAACAAATCGTTCACCGCCAACATATCCGCCTGCAGCTTTGGAAAGCGGTTTTGACTTTGCGCTACCATTCCGTTGAAAACTTCTTGCGTCGTTGCCCGCGTGTTGGGTATGCGATCTGCCCCTACCCCGATTTCCATCAACGCGTTCGGTTCTTCAGATCCAGCCGTCAACACTCCGCGTGGGCGGTGGTATTTGAAACTACGCCCCATAAGACGCACACCGTTTGCCAGCAACGCGGACGCGAGTGTATCCCCCGGATGCGCTGTGTAGGTCTGCCCGTCGAATGTAAACGGAATAGATACATCACGGTCAATCAAACCACCTGAGGGAAGACGACTCATCGCGCCACCTCCTTCAAATCACGGGCGAGTTTGACTTCGGTGATTTCATGCGTGGTGACGTTTCGCACGATATGCAGCCAAGCGCTGCATCCCATCACGTGCTGCCACAACTCCGTATTTTCACCCGTTGGGTTTTTGCGTAGGTAAACATAGTCGTGGTATGCGGCCGCGTCACCGCCATTGGGCCGCTCCAGAAGTTTTGCGGACCCTAGATATTCAAACTCACGGTGATCTCGGTCTCCGCAATGCGGACATTCAATTCTCATATTACCATTCTCAATGCAGATTTGGACGAGCGCCGGTGCCCTCATCATCAATTACGTGTCCAGTCTCAAACCGGTTCAGATTGTATTTGGTTGCCCAATCAGCCTTTTTGCCTGTCGCCATAAGATGTGCAAAAGCGGCCCCCGCCGCAGGTGTTGCCTTGAAACCGCCGTAGCACCAGCCGCCGTTCAGGTACAAACCTGCCACAGGTGTTTTGTCGATAATGGGGGATCCATCCATGCTCATATCCATAATCCCGCCCCAACTTCGCAGCATCCGTGATTTGCCGACCATCGGCATCAACGTCATCGCGGCCTCGGCTACGTGTTCGACCATCGGTAAGTTTCCACGTTGTGAATAACTGTTGTAGCCGTCGATATCGCCGCCAAAAACCAGCCCGCCCTTGTCGGATTGGCTGATATAAAAGTGCCCCATTCCGAACGATATGACGTTATCAATCACGGGCTTCACCGCCTCTGTCACAAAGGCCTGCAGTACATGACTTTCGATCGGCAACCGCAGGCCAGCCATCTCGGCTACTTGCGATGTCCGACCAGCGACAGACATCCCCACCTTGCCCGCACCGATATACCCGCGCGATGTCTCGACCCCCTTGATCTTGCCACCTTCAATGCGGAATCCCTTGACCTCGCAGTTCTGGATCAGGTCCACGCCGCGCATATCCGCACCGCGCGCATACCCCCAAGCCACGGCATCATGCCGCGCCGTGCCACCGGTTCGCTGCAACAAGCCGCCACGAATGGGGAAACGTGCATCGTCGAAATTCAGGAAAGGAACCAGCTTTCGAACGTCCTCGCGCCCCATCAACACCGCATCGTCGCCCGTCGCTAGATTGGAGTTTCCGCGCCAAGCCATAGCATCATACTGCCCATCATTATGCGCCAACATCAGGCAACCACGTTGCGATAGCATGACGTTATAGTTCAGTTCTTGTTCAAGATTTTCCCATAATTTCAAGGAGTGCGAATAGAACTCCAGGTTTCCGTCCTGCAGATAATTTGCCCGCACAATTGTCGTGTTGCGCCCGACATTGCCGCCGCCCAAATACCCTTTTTCGAGCACCGCAATATTTCGGATACCATGTGTCTTGGCCAGATAGTATGCTGTCGACAATCCATGCCCGCCGCCACCAATAATTACCACGTCATAAGATTTCTTAGGTTCTGGATTGCGCCAAACAGGCTTCCATCCTTTATTTCCCGTCAAACCATTCTTCAGAATTTGGAGCACCGAATAATGCACGTCTAACTTCCTTATGCGTTTACACGAATCTGTATTGCCAAGCTTCAGGTACGCTAGTCCAAAACCACCACCTTGCAAGCCCCTCTTTGGTGAATTATAGAGCGCTATACATGATTAATTATGCGAGTGCGCCCTATGCCCAAAATTCACGGTAACGAAATCCGCCCAGGCTATATTCTGGATCATAACGACGGCCTTTGGGTCGCCGTAAAAGTCAGCCACGTGAAGCCCGGTAAAGGCGGCGCATTTGCGCAGGTCGAGATGAAGAACCTTCGCAACGGCTCGAAGCTGAACGAACGGTTCCGCGCGGCAGATAAAGTGGAAAAGGTGCGTCTAGAACAAAAAACGCAACAGTTCCTATATGAAAATGACGGCATGTTGGTGTTCATGGATACCGAATCCTACGAGCAAATCGAATTGCCCGCTGATATCCTTGGCGATCGCCGCCCGTTCTTGCAAGACAGCATGACTATTCAAATTGAATACTACGACGACGAAGCCCTAAGTGCGGCCCTGCCCCAACGCGTCACTTGCACCGTTGAAGAAACCGAACCCGCGGTAAAAGGCCAGACCGCCGCCAACAGCTTTAAACCCGCCATTCTGGACAATGGCGTGCGCGTCATGATCCCGCCATTCGTTGGTGAAGGTGAGGCCATTGTGGTATCAACCGAAACTATGGAATATGTAGAACGCGCCTAGTCGCACTTTATCGGCGGCGTTTGCCGCACCTCTTGAAAGCCAAATACATGTCTAATGCCTCTGCAAATATGAACATCATGGTCAAAGCGGCCCGCATTGCCGGCCGCAAACTGCTGCGGGATTTTAACGAGGTCGAGAACCTTCAGGTTTCCACCAAAGGCCCCGGTGATTTCGTATCCAAAGCTGACACCACAGCCGAAGAAACGATCAGGGAGCAATTGACCGAAGCGCGCCCGAACTATGGTTTCCTTGGCGAAGAATCCGAAGAAGCATTTGGCGAAGATCCAACACGGCGCTGGATCGTCGACCCGTTGGACGGAACAACTAATTTCCTGCACGGTATGCCACATTGGGCTATCTCCATTGCACTTGAACATCGCAATGAAATCGTTGCAGCGGTTGTTTACGACCCTGTGAAAGACGAATTGTTTAGGGCTGAAAAAGGCGAAGGCGCATGGCTCAATGACCGTCGCATGCGTGTATCTGGCCGCACCGAAATGATTGAAATGGTATTTGCCACCGGCGTGCCCTTTGGTGGTCGCTCGGATCTACCTGAAACGCTGCAAGATCTGGCTCGTTTAATGCCGGCGTGTGCAGGTGTGCGTCGTTGGGGCGCCGCAGCGCTGGATTTGGCGTATTTGGCTGCTGGCCGTTACGATGGTTACTGGGAACGCCGCTTGAATGCATGGGACATAGCCGCCGGAATTTTGCTGGTTAAAGAGGCTGGTGGCATCATTGAAAGCATCGATACCGACGAAAGCCCATTGGTTAGCGGCGACATCATTGCGTCCAACGAGCCTGTATTCAACCGTTTCGCAAAACTGATCCGTAATGACGGTTAATTCCGTCGGATCACGGCACCCTCTGCCTGCATATCGCCCTTGGCTCGATCAAAACGCAAATATGCCAACCCCTGACCACCTGAAACGGTATGTAGGGTGCCGGCAGGTTTGCCATCCGTTGTGATCGCAGTGCCCGCCTCAGCTTCGCCATCTACAGAAACGCTAACCAAGCCCTTCTTGAGTTCGGTTTTATGCTTCATACGGGCGGTCACTTCTTGCCCGACATAGCAACCCTTGCGAAAATCGACGCCATTCAGGCGCTCGAATCCGGTCTCGAGAATATAGCTATCATCCGGCAGCAACTCGACACCGGTTTCCGGAATTTCGTGCGCCACTCGTAAAGCATCCCACGCAGCGCTATCCAATTCCGGTAGTCCACTTCCATCCCCGTACATCCGCCAACCGAGTGCGTCATTACGAGGGTCAGTAAACGCATCTTCAGGCGCCGCTTCAAATCCTTGCAAAACCGCCAGGTCCGTTTCAGTGATTTCGACATCAGCCCGCAAACGATACATTGTTAGTCTTTGCGCTAACGTTGCGGCGCGGTTTTTGCGTATGTCCAACAAAATAGAATCTTTACCGGAACTCATAATAAAATCGAAAAGATACTTGCCTTGTGGACTAAGCATCGCTGCGTAAACCGGCCCCTGTTCAACTCGCGCGACCGAATTACTTACCAGCCCCTCCAGAAACGATACACGATCAGCACCAGCAATCCGCAACACGGCGCGATCTGGATTATAGAAGCTGTTTGTCATATTAATCTCCTCTTTGGGGGTATATATAGGCATCGTACACCCGTTTCACACCCGTAATCTTTGTAATTCCGAAAGCGAAAATGCCCGCTCCGATAACCGTCATCATCCCGACCCTGAATTCAGCCCCACATCTGCAACGCTGTTTGGGCGCATTGGGTGAAAGCATCATGGACGGGCTGCTCGCCGAAGTAATTTTCGCCGATGGTGGGTCAAGTGACGACACCGAACAAATTGCCGAAGAAGTAGGAGCGACATTCGTTTCCACTCCTCAAGGGCGTGGAAACCAGATGGCAGCAGCCGCCCGCGTCGCTCGAGGGGAATGGTTATTGTTCCTGCATGCCGACAGTGTATTGGACCGCGGCTGGCAAGATGCTGTGATCCGGCACTTGGCGAACCCCGAAAAAGCCGCTTACTTCAAACTGCGATTTGACGAGGAGTCGCTCCCTGCCAGAACCGTAGCAACTTGGGCCAATATTCGTTCCCGATGGTTAGGATTGCCATACGGAGACCAAGGATTGTTGATAAGCAAACGTCTATACAAACGCATCGGAGGGTTCGCCGAGATTCCACTGATGGAGGACGTAGCGATGGCGAAAAACCTGAAAGGGAAATTGCTCACGCTCCCAACATTCATTGAAACAAGCGCCCACAAATACCGCCAAGATGGGTGGGTAAAGCGATCGTTCACTAATTTTGGTGTGTTAATGCGATATTTTTCGGGCGCGGATCCTCGCAAATTGGCCGCCAGATATTACCGTTAGACATGTGCGAATTGCAGTCGATAAAGATCGGCGTAAAGCCCGGCGTTCGCCAATAATTCTTTGTGTGTTCCCGCCTCCACAACACTACCCTTATCCATAACCACAATCATGTCGGCATCCAGAATTGTTGAAAGCCGATGTGCAATAATAAAAGTCGTCCGTCCCTTAGCCAATTTGTCGAGCGCAGTCTTGATTGCCGACTCCGATTCCGCGTCCAGTGCCGAGGTTGGTTCGTCTAACAACAAAATTGGTGCATCGCGAAGAATTGCACGAGCAATCGACAGACGCTGCTTTTCACCACCTGAAAAATGACTACCCGCATAGCTTACAGCCGTACCGTAGCCTTCGGGCAATTGACGGATAAACCCATCAGCGGCAGCAGACACGGCAGCCGCCTCGATTTCTGTATCGCTAGCATCAAGACGGCCAAATCCAATGTTCTCCAGAACCGTGCCTGACAACATAACCGCATCCTGACTTACGACAGCGATCTGGCGACGCAAAGATTCGATAGAAATGTCTCGAAGATCTGTTCCGTCAATCAATACGCGCCCGCTGGTCGGATCAAAAAGCCGAGGGATAAGATTAAACACGGTTGATTTACCGGCGCCGGACCGACCGACTAGGGCCACCTTGGAACCAGCAGGTACATTTAGGGTCAAACTTTTTAGTGCAGCAAATCCGTTTGGATAAACAAATTCTACGCCTTCAAACTGAACTTGTCCCTTAATACGATCCAGCGCAACTGCGTCGTCTTTATCAACAATTTCGTTTTTCGCATCAAGGATTGGGAAGATTCGATCCAATGCCACGCGTCCCTTCGCTGCGGAAGCAAAAGTTGTACCAAGCAACCTCGCCGGTTGCGACAACACGCCAACCCCCGTCAGCAAACCCATAAAATCGGCGACAGTCATCGTTCCTCGCGCAATCCCCCAAGACACAGCAAACAATAATGCAGCGACGGCCGCTCCGCTCAGAATTTCAACGAGTGGTGACAACCGCCCTTTCCACTTCATGTCTCTAATTCGAAGGAATTTTATGGTGTTGAAAGTTTCCGAAGCCGTCACGTTCAAATGATCTTCGAGTTGATAAGTGCGGGCCATTCCGATGCTGGAGAGCCCCTCTACAATATCCGAATTCATGCCCGAAAGCTGTTCCTGAGTACCTTTTGATATTTTGCGAATTTTCGAGCTAATTGAATTTACCGGCGCAACTGCCAACGAGAAAATCACAAGCAATATCAGGGTAATCTGCCAATCTATCGACAACATTACCGCAATTGCCGCGATGATAATCATCACACTCGATACCGCCGCCATCAAAGCCTGAACCGAGCTTCGAAGTAAATCACTGTCCGCAGAGAACCGCGCAGCTAGCGCCGCAGGAGTTTCCCCTTGCAAGCGAAAAAGGTCGGCGTGGATAAGGCTCGAATACATAGCCTTTTTCAGACGTGCTTCAAATCGAAACAGCGCGGTATTGCTGGCCACTTGTTGGAAATACATGCTCACGCCTTTGCTGACGGCGATTAAAACCACGCTAACCGGCCCCCAATATATAACGGTCGTGTCAGCCGTTTCATAAGCGGTAATAATCACCTGAATAATTTTAGCATAAGCCGCAGAAGCTATCGCCGTGATGATCATCAGCCCGAAGCTAGCGAAAATAAGCCCGCGATATTCAGACAGCCAATCGCGCCATAAGCGCCGATAGCCTGCGTCAGGGGATTTACCTTTGGTTTGCATCTGGGATTCTCCGGTCGTTCTGTTGGTCACAGACTAAATACTGCTGCGCCTCGCCTCAATAGGACGCCGCGACATTATTCAGATTTTCTCGATTTTGCCAGTTACCATTCCGAAAACACCAGTTATCCTTCTGCCAAATTTAATAAGGAAACCTGCAATGAGTCTTTCCCAAGGTCGCAACCTGTTTGTCACACCCGGCCCTTCGGTCATACCGGATCGCGTACTCAACGCAATGCATCGCGCTGCGCCCAACATATATGAAGGCGATTTGGTCGACATGACCGATCGTATACTGGACAACCTGCGCAAAGTTGCGCGCACCTCTGGCGACCCGACCATCTATATCAGCAACGGTCACGGCGTTTGGGAAGCCGCGCTGCACAATGTTCTACAGGCTGGTGACAAAGTTTTGTGTTTATCTACGGGAACTTTCGGCAGCGGTTGGGCGGATGTCGCAACTGCGATGGGAATCGAAGTGGAACTTCTAGATTTCGGGAGTTCCAAAAGTTTTAATGCAGACAGGGTGGCCGATGCGCTTCGGGCCGATCAGGGCAAGTTTAAAGCAATACTTGCAACGCATACGGATACCTCCACGTCCATTACCAACGACATTGCGGCACTGCGCAAGGCGATCGACGATACTGGACACCATGCCTTGTTGATGGTGGATTGCATCGCTTCGCTTGGGTGCGAACAATTCGAAATGGACGCCTGGGGCGTCGATGTCATGGTTGCCGCATGTCAAAAAGGGTTAATGGTCCCCCCCGGCATAGCTTTTACCTTTCACAATACCAAAGCGGCACAGGTGTCTGAAAACACGATCAGAACCTCGCCCTATTGGAATTGGACGCTGAGGACAAATCCAGATGTGTTCTATATGCGATTTAACGGCACTCCACCAACGCACCATATATTCGGATTGGACGAGGCCTTAAAAATGCTCGTTGATGAAGAGGGGCTCGATAATGTTTGGGCGCGCCATACAAAACAGGCGCAAGCCATTTGGGCCGCCATCGATATCTGGGCCGAAGCCGGGGCCATACGTTGCAACATCCAAAACATTGCTGATCGATCCAGCGCTGTTACAACCGTGGTCTCCGACACCATAGACTTATCGCCGCTGCACGAGTGGTGCAAAGACACCGCTGGGCTGACACTTGGCGTCGGCATTGGTTTTGGCGAATACGAGCCAAACCAAATCTTTCGCATCGGGCATATGGGTCACATGAACCCAGTCATGTTGCTGGGCGCCCTGTCCACAATCGAAGCGGGCTTAAACGCATTGCAAATCCCCCATGGCAGGGGCGCAATTGAGGCTGCCGGGCGCGTGCTCGCTAGCTGAACGTTAATGCAAGGGGGGAGTCGAAGAAAACTTCCTCCAGATTGTTTCCTTCCCCCGACCGATCAACGACCAGGAAGTCTTGTGCCTCCCCCAGAACCAACAATGGGTGATGCCAAACATTGACATCGTATTGGAGTCCTTGGTTTCCTTGGCAGTGAAACGCACGGCAGTTTGCCAAATCGGGGCTGTCAGCCACTACCGCCAACCAGGGTTGACCACCAAGCGGAATGAACGCTTGCGATCCAAGCGGGTGACGCTCCAACATTGCAATGTTCAATTCACGGGGGCGGCCGCGAAAAATCGAAATGATCGCTTGTCCGTCCCCAGTCGCGGCCTCTGCCAATGCATGAAACCGTGTTGTGTAGCCGGAATTGATTTCCACAGCCGTGGACGGGTCCGCCTCGATAACCGAACCGAACGTGGCAAATGCCAGCGATGTTAATGGTTCTATTATTATCATAATTTCAACTTCGGGTGACGGTTCACATCTTTATAAAGCAGATACCGGAAATCCTCTGTGCCGGCCGCGTAACACGCCTGCGGGCAAAATGCGCGCAACCACATAAAATCGCCAGCTTCGACTTCAACCCAGTCATTGTTCAACTTATACGCGGCCTTGCCCTTCAAAACGTAAAGCCCATGCTCCATCACGTGGGTTTCCATAAACGGAATTATGCCACCCGGTTTGAACGTAACTATGTTGACGTGCATATCGTGGCGCATATCGTCGGGGTCGGCAAATCGCGTCGTTGCCCACGCACCATTCGTATCGGGCATCGCGACAGGCGTTTCGTCCTTGTCATTGGTAACAAATGCTTTTGGGTAATCAATCCCATCTACGACTTCGTAAGATTTACGAATCCAGTGGAAAGTCGCGGGATTGCCTGATGTGTTCTTTACACTCCACTTAGCCCGCGGTGGAATAAAGGCATAGCCACCCTCTTCCATGTTGTGCGTTATGCCATCAATCGCCAGTTCAATGTCACCGGAAACGACAAACACAACGGCTTCTGCTTCAGCATCCGGTTCAGGCCGGTCGCTGCCACCACCCGGTGATACTTCAACTATATATTGTGCAAACGTCTCGGCGAATCCGGACAAGGGCCGCGCGATAATCCACGCACGAGTATTATACCAGAACGGCAAATTACTGGTAACAATATCGGTCATCACACCTTTTGGAATAACCGCATAAGCGTCAGTAAAAGTAGCCTGCCCCGTCAACATATCGTTTTGCGTAGGAAGCCCGCCGTTGGGCGCGTAATACATGTTTTTAGTCACGTCCGATCACCATCAATAATTGAGTTGATTGATCCTACAATGAAACAAACCTGTTGACCCTCTATGTTTGCATTGAAACAGTTTATCAAAAATGGACTAAACCGGGGGATGCTCTGCACGCCAGTGTTTCGCAATATCCTCGCGTGTCGTCAGCCAGACATCCCGATGCCCCTGCACATAATCGAGGAATCGCGCCAAAGATGCCGCACGTCCCGGTCTGCCAACTAGACGGCAATGCAATCCGATCGACATCATCCGTCCGCCTTCCGCATAAAGAATGTCAAAACTATCTTGCAAATAACTAAAAAACTGATCGCCGGAGTTAAACCCTTGTGGTGAAGCAAAGCGCATGTCGTTGGCATCAAGCGTGTACGGAACCATCAAGAACGGGCCATCGGGGCCATCAATATAATACGGGACATCATCTGCGTAAGTGTCGGCAGAATATGCGAATCCGGCCTCCATCGTCAGGTTGTGTGTGTTTTCAGAGGAACGCCCCTGATACATCCCAACTGGTTTTTGTCCCGTCACTTCGGTGTGAATACGGATAGCTTCGGCAATGTGTTCACGTTCAACTTCCGCCGGTACATCCTTGTAATCAATCCATTTATATCCGTGGCTGGCAATCTCCCATCCGGCATCGTTCATCGCGGTGACAACATCTGGATTTCGTTCCAGTGCCATCGCGACACCAAATACAGTCACCGGAATATCACGTCCCGTAAACATCCGGTGCAGCCGCCAAAAACCTGCACGCGAACCATATTCATAGATCGATTCCATATTCATATGGCGCTGCCCGGGCCACGCGGCCGCGCCGACGATCTCGGACAAAAACGCCTCCGATGCCGCATCACCGTGAAGAACATTATTCTCGCCGCCCTCCTCGTAGTTGATCACGAACTGCACCGCGATACGGGCGTCGTTCGGCCAGCGGGCTTCTGGCGCGTTTGCGCCATAACCTATCATGTCACGAGGGTAATCAGTCATTTCAAAGCCTCCAAAGCTAGCGGAAGTGCCGCCTCAAACAGGTCAATATCTTGCGGGCGACCAGCGGAAACACGAATACACCGATCTTGCGGCGCCACGAAAGGCATGCGTACAAATATGTTTTGTGCAATCAATGCGGCAACAAGCGCGCGGGCAAATTCCCCGTCGCGCCCACAGTCCATCGTCACGAAATTTGTAGCTGAGGGGATTGGCTCGAACCCGAACCGCCGCACGATCTCGCCAATCCGTTGTTTGCCAGCCGCAACTCGTGCCAATGTCTGTGTCAAATACTGCTGATCCTCGAGTGCCGCGAGCGCCCCAGCTTGCGAGGCTCGGTTCATCCCAAAATGATTGCGCACCTTATTGAAGGAATTGATCAAGTCCGCGTGCCCAATTGCGTAGCCAACCCGTGCGCCAGCCATCCCGTAAGCTTTTGAGAAAGTCCGCATTCGAATCACATTGCAATTTTCTATATCTAATTCTGGGGCCGTACCTTCTGGCGCGAACTCAAGATATGCTTCGTCCAGACAAAGAACCGAGCCTTTCGGCACATTACCGATCATTTCCTGCAACACGGCCGCATTATGCCACGTTCCCATGGGGTTATCCGGGTTTGCTAAATAAATTAACGATGCATCGACCTGTTGCGCCTTATTGATCAACGCTTCTGGATCTTCGAAATCCCCACTATACGGCACCGTATGCAGCGTCCCGCCATATCCCGCCACATGGAAATTGAATGTCGGATATGCACCGAGCGATGTGACCACAGATGTGCCGTCACCAACCATCATTCGGCAAAGCGATCCCAACAACCCGTCGATCCCCGCCCCAACAACGATGTTTTTCGGTGCAATGCCATGAAACGCCGCCAAAGCTAGCTTCAAATCGTGGTTCTCTGGATCGCCATACATCCAGACATCGGGAATGGCTGCTTGCATTGCAGCGATTACCTTTGGAGATGGACCAAAAACATTTTCGTTCGCGCCAAGCCGCGCGGCAAATTTTTTCCCGCGTGCGCGCTCCTGAGTTTCGGGGCCAACGAACGGAACTGTGGAGGGCAAACTTGCCACAAGTTTGGTGTAACGTGGTGCCTTCATATTCCTAACCTTTCACTTTTTTTCGATCATAGAGACGCGCGGTGATTAAAAGAGCAACAGCGAGAGTCCCAAAGATCGTCATCGTTCCGCTGATCGCGATATGGCTGTCGTCCAACAAAGCGCCCGCGACAATCGCACCCAACGCCCCGGCAACCATTAGCATAGCCCCCAGAACGGAGGACGCAAACCCCGGCATATCCCCGGCAGGTTCCATCGCTACGGCTTGCGCGGACGGTAAAATCAAACCAAATGCTAGCATGTAAATGCAGACGGCGCCCCAGAACACGTTCAGCGACGGCTCCGTGAAAAACAGTACCGCATGAATGACGGTGGCAACCCCAAGGATCGAAACTGCCAACACGCCGATATTGCGTAAACCAATCCGCCCGACCAGAACGCGCACGATCACCGTGCCACTCAAAACGAAAATCGCACCGATGGCAAAAATCGTACCGAATGCAGTTGGCGGTAAATCATACGTTTGCTCCACAACAACCGCGCCAAGCGACAAAATACTGGCGTACCCTCCGAATGTCAGGCTGGATATTCCCATGCCGACTAGGAAATCGCGCTGCCGGAAGAGATACCCGAAGGCGTGAACAACGAACTTGATAGTAAAACGCTCGGGTCGGGTTTTCTTGACCGTTTCCTTAGCGTTGAAAGCCGATAATAGCAGCAAAACGATCCCGAACAATGCGAGGAACACAAAAATCGCCTGCCACGAAAACAGCACCAGAAGCCCCGCCCCCATAATCGGCGCAATCATTGGCGCGATGGCTGTTACCGCCATCAAAACCGCCAACAATTTTGCGGCCACAACGCCGCTGCCTATGTCCCGCACAATCGCGCGGGCAATCACGGGTGCCCCTGCGGACAAGCCCTGCGCCGCCCGAAATCCAATCAACGTCCAGAAATCCGTCGCCATCGCCGCCCCAATAGAGGCCGCTGCAAACAACGCCAAACTTATTAACAACACCTTTTTGCGCCCGAACGCATCCGACAGCAGCCCCCAGAACAACTGACCGACCCCGTACGCCAGAAAATACACGCCAATGATCATTGAACCTAAACTCTCAACCACGGACAAATCACGCGCAATCACCCCCGTTGCGGGGGCCGTAATGTCGATGGACAAGGCGGTCAGCGCAGACAAGCCACCCAAAAGCAGAATGAAATCATAGCGTTCAGCGAGTGGTTTGCTCAAAACAAGCTCCATAGAAAAGGGGACGCACAATGGC
The DNA here is from genome assembly GCA_002162875.1 of Rhodobacterales bacterium 52_120_T64. GTDB lineage: Bacteria > Pseudomonadota > Alphaproteobacteria > Rhodobacterales > Rhodobacteraceae > NORP23. The sequence goes on from MABA01000009.1 coordinate 77,605, forward strand.
GTCCCCTTAGATAACAACGGTTTCGGGATTACGTCACCCCAAATCGGCCAAACGCTTCATCGCGGCTTCGAGTTTTTCGATTTCCTCATTGGCAGAAATCAACCGTTGCCGGTTTTCCTCGACCACTGCGGGGGGGGCTTTGGCTGTGAACTTTTCGTTCGACAGCTTACCTTTTATACCACCAGCTTCTTTCGCCAGCTTTTCGATGGCTTTCGAAAGACGGGCATTTTCCGCGTCGATGTCGATTATATCGGCGAGCGGCAAGCAGAATGTACCGCCCTTGACCGCAATCGTAATCGCGCCCTTGGGGGCATCGCTTGCCTCGCTAATATCCTCGATCCGCGCCATGCGTTTAATCAGCATGACGTTACGCGCCAACGCACCAACACCAGCGGCATCAAGTTGCAACTGCACCATCGGAATTTTTGCGCCAGCAGGCACCCGCATTTCTGAACGCACAGACCGGATGCTTTCAATAAGGCCGATCACCCAACGCATCTCTGCGTCCGCAGTCGGGGTCGCTAGATCGGCGCTCGTATATTGTGGCCAATCGGTGTGCACCAACATCTTTTCGCGCTCCGCAATGTCGCCCCAAAGCTGTTCTGTGATGTAGGGCATGATCGGGTGCAGCAGGATCAGGCACTGATCGATCGCCCAAGCCATAGTTGCACGGGTTTCGGCCACGACCGCGGCGTCATCCGACTGGAACAAGGGTTTGGCGAATTCGACGTACCAGTCACAAACCTGCCCGCGCACGAAGGCATACAGGCCGTTGGCCGCATCGTTGAAACGATAAGACTCGAGCGCTGTATTAAACCCTTCCAAGGCCCGCGCAGTTTCGCCAACAATCCATTGGTTAACGGTTTGGGTGACTTTTGAGGGGTCGAAATCGGCCGAGGGTTTACACTCGTTCATCTCCGCAAAACGGGCAGCATTCCAGAGTTTTGTACCGAAATTACGATACCCTTCAATACGTTGCGTGGACAGTTTAAGGTCACGCCCCATCGCCGCCATCGCCGTTAACGTAAAGCGAACCGCATCTGCGCCGTATTCGTCGATCAATTCCAGAGGGTCGAGAACGTTGCCCGTAGACTTGGACATCTTCTTGCCCTTCTCGTCGCGAACCAGCGCGTGGACATAGACGGTGTGGAACGGCACTTGGTCAACCACGGCCAACTGCATCATCATCATGCGGGCGACCCAGAAGAAGATGATATCAAAGCCGGTAATCAGTACATCCGTCGGGAAATACTTTTGTAGTTCTTCGGTGTTTTCAGGCCAGCCGAGCGTCCCGATAGGCCAAAGACCAGAGGAGAACCATGTGTCTAGAACGTCTGGATCGCGCCACATGGGAACAATTTTGCTTTCATCTAGCGCTTGAACATCAAAGAGCGTTTTCGCCTTCGATCTACTTTCCATGACTTCAATTTCGCGATCATTATAGTATTCTCGCATTTGCTCTAGTGCATCACTCTCACTTGAAGCACAAAACTGCATGTAAGTATTATCGGAGAGGCCCAGATCAAACTTGTCATCTGTTCCATCAACTTTCTTAGGCCCATACCAAACCGGAATCTGATGCCCCCACCACAGTTGCCGCGAGATGCACCACGGCTCGATATTTTCAAGCCAGTGGAAGTAGACCTTCGCGTCCTGCTCCGGCAAAATCTTCGTCTCGCCGGAACGCACCGCGTCAATCGCAGGCTGCACGATTTCTTTGGTGTCCACGAACCACTGGTCCGTCAGCATAGGCTCGATCACGACCTTCGATCTGTCGCCAAACGGCTGCATGATCTTCTTGTCTTCCACATGCGTCATCAGACCAAGCGCGTCGATGTCGGCAACAATTGCCTTACGCGCCAAAAACCGCTCCATCCCGCGATACTTCGCAGGAACGATCGAGCCTTCGACCATATGCCCGCGCACGTCCATCAACGGATACATCGGAATGTCGTTCCGCTTCGCCACAGCATAATCGTTAAAATCATGCGCGCCGGTAATTTTCACAGCACCCGAGCCGAAATTCGGGTCAGGGTATTCATCCGTGATAATCGGGATCAGACGATCACACAGCGGCAAATGCACCATCTTGCCTACAATCGACGCATACCGTTCGTCGCTTGGATGCACCGCAACCGCCCCGTCACCCAACATGGTTTCAGGCCGCGTGGTGGCGATAGCGATATAGTCGCGCTCTTCGGTTAAGGTAACGTTACCATCTTCGTCTTTTTCGACGTAGGTATATGTCTCACCACCGGCCAGCGGATATTTGAAGTGCCACATGTGGCCGTCGACCTCGATGTTCTCGACCTCAAGGTCAGAAATCGCGGTCTCGAACTTTGGATCCCAGTTAACCAGACGGTTACCTTTATAGATTAAGCCCTTGTTATACATTTCAACAAAGACTTTTAGAACGGCCTCATGAAAACCTTCGTCCATCGTAAAGCGGTTACGCGACCAATCACACGAGGCACCCAGACGTTTAAGCTGGTTAACAATCGTACCGCCGGATTCCTCTTTCCATTCCCAGATTTTCTCTAGGAACTTCTCGCGGCCCAGCTCTTTACGGCCAACATTACCAGCCTCGGCCAATTGGCGTTCCACCACCATTTGTGTCGCGATTCCGGCGTGATCCTGCCCCGGTTGCCAAAGCGTGTCAAAGCCCTGCATCCGATGCCAGCGCACTAGAATGTCCTGAAGCGTGTTGTTAAATGCATGCCCCATATGCAGAACGCCCGTGACGTTTGGCGGCGGTATCATGATGCAGAAGGTTTCCTCGCGGCTGGCATTTGCCCCCGCTTTAAAAGCGTCAATCGCTTCCCACTTAGCGAAAATCTCGGCCTCGTTAGAGGCAGCATCAAAGTTCTTTTCCATAGGCATCGGGCGTATCCTGCATTTAAGTTTCGCCATTACATACAGGGGCTTTGAGCCAAGGAAAAGCCCTCAGATAGCGCGATCGATCTTGGTGGACAGATGGATCAGCGATTCCGAGCTCTGAACCCCCTTGATCGCCCCGATCTCGTCCAACACCTTATCAAGGCGTTCGGTATTCGGCGCGCCAAGCTGCAACACCAAATCGAACCTGCCGGACGCAGTATGCGCAACCTCGACTTCCGGCATGGATTTCAGACGTTGCACCACGTGCGGTCCGGTACGTGGCTCGAACCGCACCAACACCGTAGCCTTGATCCGGTTCAGGCGTGTAGCGTCACCCAGTTTCAAGGTATATCCGGCAATCACCCCACTACGTTCCAGTTTTTCGAGCCGCGCCTGAACGGTTGTTCGCGCCACCCCCAGCCGCCGCGCAAGCGTGGAAACGGAGGTTCGCGCGTCGATCGACAACTCTCGTATCAAGCTTCTATCAATATCATCCACATCATTTTGCCTGTTATTTCGTCATTATGACTACATATTTACACAATTAGCCCGAAATAACGAGTGAAAATGACGTGCTGACCCCGCAAAATCAACAAAACACTGGAGTACAGCCATGAATATTACATCGGAAATCTGGAATTCCCCTAGCGATTACCTGCTATCGCGCGCGCCCGATCACCCTGTGCATTTCTTTGCACCTGCCGCGTTGCAAGCTCAAGCCAAACGGTTTCTTGAAGGATTTAACGGGTTGGTAACCTATGCAGTTAAGGCCAATCCCGAACAGGCCGTTCTTTCCAACTTGCTGGCTGCAGGGGTCAATGCGTTTGATGTGGCGTCTCCCAACGAAATCCGTTTGCTTCGGGAACTGGCTCCGCATGCGGTGTTACATTACAACAACCCTGTGCGTTCAAAAACTGAAATTCGATACGCCTTCGAGGCAGGCGTCAAATCCTTCGCTGTAGACGGATTTCGCGAGCTTTCGAAAATTCAGGACATCGTTCCACCAGCTGGCGTGGAAATTTCCGTTCGCATAAAATTACCTGTATCCGGCGCAGTTTACGATTTTGGTGCAAAATTCGGTGCAACTCCCGAAAAAGCTATCGAACTTCTTCGGAACGTCAAATCCGCAGGCTACATCCCGTCGATCACCTTCCACCCCGGTACGCAATGCGAAGATCCTCAAGCATGGGTGGCGTATATCTCAGCGGCTGCGGCAGTTGCCTGCGCAGCTGGCGTGACTATCAAACGCCTGAACGTGGGCGGAGGGTTCCCCGCCAAAACCGCTAGTGGTGCCCACGATCTGGAACAGTTCTTTGCATTGATAGACAAAGCCGTCGCAAAGGCGTTCACCGCCCGCCCCGCCCTCGTTTGCGAACCGGGCCGTGCGATGGTGGCGGAATCCTTTGCCCATGCCACTCGGGTAAAAAGTATTAACGAGAAAGGCGATATCTACCTGAACGATGGCATTTACGGCGGCCTGTCGGAGTTTCCGGTTCTGAACGTACAGCGCAGCTATACCGTGCTGGCTCCGTTGAGTGAACAGCGAAGCAAAACGAAAATCCCGGCACAAGTTTTCGGTCCAACGTGCGATTCCCTAGACGTGCTGCCAAATAAATTGACCTTACCAATCGATATTGCTGATGAAGACTATGTCATCTTTCAAAATATGGGGGCTTACGTAAACGGCGTTACCACTGACTTCAACGGGTACGGACAGCTAGAGACGGTGACAGTGCTGTCGCTCTGAGTGTGGAGCTGTTTTCGAAACAATAATTTCATAAATACTGAATTGTATCGTATCTTAACCCCATTATTGTAGGTGCATTAATCTACGAAAGGGTAGCATAATGAGCATTCTTCAGGTTCAAGGCATCCACCACATCACGATAAACGGTGCCGACCGACAAACCAGCATCGACTTCTGGCAAGGCATTCTTGGAATGGCGCTGATATTCGAACAACCCAATCTCGACGATTTCAACACCAACCACCTGTACTTCGATTGCGGCGACGGTCGCACGATCACCGTCTTTACCGATGAGACGCGAAAACCAAGCGGCGAGCCATTGCCACAGCCGGAGGGGTCGCTGCATCATATCGCGTTTTGGGTTGGACAAGCTACGATAAGAGTCGCCGAAGGCCGCTTGAAAGCCGCCGGTTTTTCCAGCACAGGCATCAGGGATCGCGGCTTTATGGATTCCCTTTATTTCCGCGACCCCCTCGGATTATTGGTCGAGCTGGCCAGCTACAAATTCGAACCACCACAGGGCTATACGCATGCCCAAGTCCTGACTCGCGCGCACGAAATCCGCCTCAAGCGGGACGCACCAGCGATAGAGGAAGCCGACGTAGCCGACGCCCTACTTGCACTATCGGCGATGTAACCTCAAATTGTATTCCCTACGCCCGATTTTCACCGTAACATCATCGGCACAACTAATCAGGGGCAGATCATTGAGCCGTACGCATGTGGTGATTATCGACGGCACACTCAGCCGACTTATGGAAGGCAAAGAAACCAACGCTGGCCTTTTGTACAAATTAGTGTCCGAATTGCTGCCCCGCACGGACCTGTTACTTACCTACCACCCAGGCATCCAGGGTAGTGGCTTCCGAAAGTGGATAAACATTGCGGCGGGCGTCGGTATCAACCTGACGATATGTTCAGGGTATTCCGCCTTGTCCCGCGCCTATGTTCCCGGTGACAAAATTCTACTGTTCGGATTCAGCCGTGGCGCCTATGCCGTGCGTTCCCTCGCCGGAATGATAAGCCGTATCGGCTTGTTAAGGTCCGAGCACATGACCAACAGCCGCGTTCAACGTGCCTTTCGCCATTACGAAACCAACCGCATAGGTCGCAAAGCTGCCGCCTTCAGCCGTATTTATTGCCATGAAAACGTCAGAATCGAAATGGTCGGGGTATGGGATACCGTCAAAGCCCTCGGCCTTCCCTACCCTATGCTTACCCGGATCGCGCCGATGGCAACCGAGTTCCACGATCAGCGCCTTAGCTCTGCCATCGCCAACGCTTATCAAGCGCTCGCGCTCGATGAAACGCGGAATGCTTACGAACCTATCCTGTGGCAATACCAAAAACATTGGGACGGTCAACTTGAACAACTCTGGTTCCCCGGTGGGCATTCAGACATAGGCGGACACGTCGAGAAACTTCGAAGTGCGCGCTCGCTTTCCAACATCCCGCTGATCTGGATGCTCGAAAAGGCAGAAATGTGCGGCCTACCGTTGCCCACAGACTGGCGCGGGAGGTTTATCGCGGATCCCGCAGGTGAAATGCTGGACCCTTATGCTGGTTTGGCAAAACTGTTTCTTTCCCGCACCCCGCGCAAGGCCTGCGATACATCTGTCGATGCCTTGCATATAAGCGTGGAAGAAAGACAAAGAGCCCTAACAGACTATCAACCAAAAGCGTTGATCACCCAGACCGAAACCTGATTGCACACACGCCCGACACAGGCTAGCGTCGGCTTGAAAACGGGGGCGCATATGGGCGATTCATTGATGATCCAAGGGACCGGATCCAACGTTGGGAAATCCATGTTGGTTGCCGGGTTATGTCGTGCACTGACCCTCCGCGGTTTGCGCGTGTTGCCTTTCAAGCCACAAAACATGTCGAACAACGCGGCTGTTACCGAAGACGGCGGAGAAATCGGACGCGCTCAAGCATTGCAAGCGCTGGCGTGCGGTGTGCTTCCACGCGTCGACATGAACCCCGTATTGTTGAAGCCGGAAACGGAAGTCGGATCACAAGTCATCGTCCATGGCAAACGTCTGGCCACAGTCGCGGCTCGTGAATATTCTGCGTTGAAGCCAAGCCTGATGCCAGCAGTTCTGGAAAGCTTTGAGCGCCTGAAAGCCGAAGCTGACATCGTTTTGGTTGAAGGTGCGGGCTCTCCCGCAGAGATTAACCTACGCGCAGGCGACATCGCCAATATGGGTTTTGCCGCGGCCGCACGTGTGCCGGTAATTCTGGCGGGTGACATTGATCGCGGTGGCGTCATAGCCCAACTTGTCGGATCGCACGCTGTCCTTCCCGATAGTGATCGTGCATTGATCAAAGGGTTTCTGGTAAACAAATTTCGCGGTGATCCATCGTTGTTCGACGACGGGTTGCGCGAAATCGAGACGCGCACCGATTGGCAAAATTTCGGCGTTGTCCCTTGGTTCTCCGACGCCAACAAATTACCCGCCGAAGACGCGCTAGACATTTCGAGTGCCGGTGACGGACCGCTAAAAGTCGCGGTTCTGATGCTTTCGCGCATCGCCAATTTTGACGACTTCGATCCACTAAAACTTGAACCATCCGTAACGCTAACGATGATAAAACCGGGCGAAGCTATTCCGGGGGATACAGCGCTCGTCATCATTCCCGGCACCAAATCAACTATCGGAGACTTGAATTTCCTGCATGCCCAAGGCTGGGACATCGACCTGCGAGCACACCTACGTCGCGGCGGGCGCGTACTGGGAATTTGCGGCGGTTATCAGATGCTTGGTCAAACTATTGACGACCCTGAAGGAATTGACGGTGCGGCAGGCAAAGTCGATGGACTGGGCATGCTGGACGTTAACACCGTCATGTCACCGAAAAAGCACCTCGTACGGGTATCAGGGCTAGCCATCGACAGCGGCGCAACGGTTACCGGATACGAAATACATATCGGAAGTACCTCCGGCGAAGATTGCGCCCGACCGATGTTCGAAATCGACGGCCAACCCGAAGGCGCACAGAATGGTTTGGTGTCCGGTTGCTATATCCACGGACTGTTTAGCAGTGACAAGTATCGCGCCGCTTTCTTGAATTCCTTCGGGGCGACGTCGGACGTCACTTATTCCAGCGAAATCGAGACCACTTTAGACGGTCTAGCAAACCACATTGAAAAGCATCTGGATGTTAAAGGCATGATAACCCTCGCACGAAACGGGCTTTAATATCCTGCGGTACGATCAACCGTATACAGGAATGGCTCTCCTGCCTCGCCCCTCCGGATATTTTCAGCAATCGTACGCGAGGCACTCGAAGGCCGCGTATCAGACGCAATGTGCGGTGTGACCGTAACCTTCGGATGCGCCCAAAATGGATGCTCGGCAGGTAATGGTTCAACCCGGAAAACGTCCAAAGTAGCGTGCGCGATTTTTCCGGTATCCAACGCATTCAGCAGCGCTGCATCATCGATCAGTGGCCCACGTCCTGGGTTAATAATGAATGCCCCATCAGGCAAAAGATCCAGTGTTTCAGGATTCAATACATTTTGGGTATCGGCAGTATCGGGCAACAACAACACAACAATTTGGCATTTTCCCAGCATTTCCCGCAAACCATCGACACCTGCAAACGTTGAAACACCCTCAACTGTTTTCAAACTACGGCTCCAACCTAGAACGTTAAAGCCGAGCCCCATAGCCGCCTTCGCGCAATCGAGCCCCAACGCGCCAAGGCCAAGAAACCCGACGCTCCGGTCGCGCGCCAGCGGTGGCACAGTATCGTTACGCCATTCACCATCCTGCCCAAAAATATGCGCATCCATCCCCAGATGATGCCGCAAAATGTGTCCCGTGACCCACTCGACCATACCTTCGGACAAACCCTCGTCGACCATCCGACAAAGTGGTACTTGAATGCTAGCATTACCCTCGATTTTCTCAACACCCGCCCAAAGACTAAGTACTGCTTTCAAATTCACGTAAGGGCCGAAATCACTGACAGGACCAGAGGGCGCGTAAACCACATAGTCCACGGCTTCAGGTTCATCTGTTTCATAAATCAGGTTCACTTCCATCCCGATTTCAGCAAATGCCACGTGTAACGGGGCCTCGTACCTCGTCCAATTTTCGGCTTGGTCGGCAAACAAAACAGTTATCATAATTTACCTCGGACGATGGATATGAGCGGACTGGATCAGGCCAAATGCCCCCAGCAAAACCAACATAGCCGTCCCACCATAAGATACAAGCGGCAGCGGAACGCCAACCACGGGTACCAAGCCCATCACCATGGCCATATTCACTGTGAAAAAGAAGAAAAATACCGCCCCTAGCCCGCCCGTCACCAGTCCCGCAAAGCGGTCACGGTTGCTGACCGCCGACAGGATCACAAAGACAGTAATAGCGGCATACACCAACAATAATGAAATCGAGCCGATAAACCCGAATTCTTCGGCCAGCGTTGTGAAAATGAAATCGGTGTGTTTTTCAGGTAAAAAATTCAACCGGCTCTGCGTGCCCTGCATGTACCCGCGCCCTGACAACCCACCAGATCCAAGCGCGATTTTTGATTGCGTGATATGGTATCCTGATCCAAGCGGATCAAGTGCTGGGTTAATAAACGTTTCGATTCTGCGGAACTGATAGTCCTTCAATATCTGCCAGCTTTCGCCTCTGGACATCATCACAACCGTCACTAGCCCACCACCAGCGGCCAGTGCAGCAACGAAATACCAGAGACTAACGCCAGCCAGAAACATCACGACACCCGCCCCCAAACCCAGCAAAATCGCAGTTCCCAAATCAGGTTGTTGCAACACCATCATCACAGGAACCAACGTCATAAGCAACGGGAGCAACACCCAAAGCGGGCGTGAAACCCGTTCTGGATCAAGCCAGTCATAATACATCGCCAACACCATTATAAGCGAGACTTTCATAACCTCCGAGGGCTGCAATTGCATGAATCCGAGGTCAATCCAACGCTGCGCACCCATGCCGGTTTCGCCGAAAAAATAAACCACGATCAACAATATCAACGAACCGATATATGCAATCGGGGCAATCCGCCGCCAGAAACGGATATGAATGAAAGCAATAAAAAACATCCCCACGATACCGATAGCGAACCGCTCCATCTGCGCGGTGGCCCATGGATCAAAGCTTCCACCAGCCACCGAATACAGCATCATAAAACCAGTGGCCGATACCGCTAAAAGCAGCAAAAACAACGGCCAGTGGAAAAAGAAAATCTTGGAAAAACCAGTAGGCGTTTTGTCATAGCTCGAGTCGTAATAGCTCATCAATTACCCTCGCTAGACGTCGTCGCATTCGTGTCTGTTCGCGCAGCCTCGCGCGCACGTTCCCGTTCGCCCCGAATCCGGTTTCGCTCTGCTGCGGGATAAGCGCTCAGAGGCGGTTCTCCCTCGTAAAGTGCGCGCATCATAATATCTCGGGCAATCGGGGCCGCAACAGACGATCCCCCCCCGCCATGTTCAACAATCACGGTCACTGCATAGCGCGGATTGTCAAAAGGAGCATAGCCAACAAATAACGCATGATCGCGACGCTTCCACGGCAAATCTTCGTTTTTAGTGACTCCGGCCGCGCGCTCTTCCGTTGTGATTTGACGCACTTGCGACGTCCCGGTTTTTCCGGCCATAACCATATCATTATCATCGATGCGCGAGGCGTAGGCCGTTCCCCGTCTCTCATTTACAACCGCAAACATGCCTCTCCGGACTTTCTCAATATCCACGGTTTGGATGTCGAGAACCTCCGGCGCTACACCAACTTGAGGAACACCACTTATAGATTTGATAAGTCGGGGGATAATCGTCTTACCAGACGCTATTCGTGACGTCATAACCGCCAACTGTAAAGGGGATGTAAGCACAAAACCTTGCCCAATCCCTGCGTTCAAAGTGTCCCCTTGAAGCCAGCCCTGATCAAACACCCGTTGCTTATAAGCCTTGTTCGGGACCAACCCGCGCGAGATTGCTGGCAGAGGAATATCATACTTCTCTCCCAAGCCCAGTTGCTTTGCCTTAAGCGCGATCGCCTCGATCCCGACGCGTTTAGCGACCTCGTAATAATAGACATCGCAAGATTGTTTGAGGCTGTTAACCATATCAACTTTGCCATGACCGCCCCGCTTCCAGCAATGGAAACGGCGCCCGCCAAGTTCATAGTATCCGGGGCAATAAACGGTTTCTTCCGGCTTGATTACATCAGCTTCCCGCGCCGCCAATGCCACCACCATCTTGAAAGTGGATCCTGGAGGGTATGCGCCAGACACCGATTTGTTCGACAAAGGCCGGTATTCATTGTCCCGCAAACCGCCCCAGTCTTCGGTCGAAATCCCGCGCACAAACTTATTCGGATCAAAACTCGGCGCCGAGGCCATCGCGACAATATCGCCATTACGAACATCCATCACGATCGCCGAGGCACTCTGATCGCCCATCCGCTCCATCGCGTATTCCTGCAAACCCGTATCGAGTGTCAGCTGAATGTCTTTGCCGACAATCCCGTCATCGCGCCCAAGCTCGCGCATAATCCGTCCGATAGAATTAACCTCGATTCGGCTCGTTCCAGCTGATCCGCGAAGGGTTTCTTCGGCATTGCGTTCAACACCCGTTTTACCTATCGGATAACGCGGGATCTGGAACAGTGGATCAGGATCATCCATCCGCGCCAAATCACTTTCACTGACGGGACCAACATAGCCGACCATATGCGCGTAAGCCTGCCCAAAAGGGTAGTTTCGCGTTAAACCAACTTCCGGAAGTATCCCGGGCAAAGCTGGCGCGTTCGACGAAACAAGCGCGAACTCCTGCCATGTTAGATGTTCTGAAACTGTAACAGGCACAAATGCACTGCGCTGCCGCATATCTTTCTCGATCCGCGCCCGACGCTCTGGGCTAAGTGTAATAAGTTCACCCAAACGATCCAAAACTTCATTGGCATTTCCGGCCTGTTCGCGGATCATTACGATCCGGTAATTCTGATCGTTAATCGCGATTGGCGCGCCGTTCCGATCAAATATCAATCCACGGTTCGGGGCCAGTAAGCGAATGTTGATACGGTTTTCCTCGGCCAGAAGGCGAAACTGATCTGACTGATCTATCTGCAACTGTCGCATGCGCCATCCCAGCACACCGATGACGCCCATCTGCATTCCCATCCACAGCAAACCTCGCCGCGTTATGCGGCGTTGGCGCATCCGACTGGTGCGTGTTGGTTGCATCATAAAACATACCCTAATCTATTGGGCTTATTGTCTTTCTTATACTCACGAATATGCAGGCCCCAATGCAAAACAGACACAACAATCGGATAAACTGCTACCGTTCGCACCCAGTGCCAAATCACATCCGTAAACCCGTAAACGCCGTCAAATGAAACGAATAGCAACAAGTTTTGTAACATCAACATTAGTGCAAACAGCGCACTAACATACAGCCATTCCACGACGAACGGAATGTCGCGGAAAGCTCTTTCACTAAGGCGCAACACCTCCATGCCGACAAAAAGTACCAGTGCCCACAAGCCTAGCGGCCGCATCATCATCGCGTCCGCAAGTACGCCAAAAAATACGATCCCGACGATCAATGCAGGCATCGGTCGACGAATTAGCCACGCCGCAAAAAAGGCGTACATCACGTCTGGAAACGCGACGCTATTGGCTGCCAATCCCATCGGAATTATTGGCAGTCCAATGGTAACAAATCCCAAAATCGCAAATAGTATAACTTCAAACCATCTACGTGAATTCGTTGGCGCTTGGTTCATTCGCTCGCACCTATCGCTATACCGATAATATCGCCGGGGCCGCCAATATCCTCTCGCGGTGTAACCTTCAGGACACGGATAAATTCCAGATTTTCATGATCCGCTGCCAGCCGCACTCTAAAATGCCCCTGAGGGTCAATTGCGACCTGCCCGATCAGAATATCCGAAGGAAATACGCCACCGTCACCTGACGTCATTACCCGACTACCGGCCTGAACCCCGACTTCGGAATCCAGAAAATCGAGCGGTGGCACGATGCTGTTATCCCCTCGTACAATGGCACGTCGCCCAGAAGGCATGATAATCACTGGCACGCTGGAACTAACATCCGACAGAAACAGTATCCGCGAGGTCACCTCGCCCACACCGGCAATGCGCCCGACCAATCCCAAGCCGTCCACAGCAGCCGAGCCATCACGAACGCCATCCTGCCGCCCTATATTGACCAAAGCCGACTGGCTAAACGGACTGCCGGAATCGGTCATCACCTCGCCAGTGATAAATGCGAGTCGGGGATTCAGCTTCACGTTATTTAACGCCAACAACTGCGCGTTTTTCTGCTCCAACTGCAAGGCGGCCTCGCGCCAACCCTTCATCCGCTGCAACTCGCGCCGCAGTTCCTGATTTTGTTCATAAACCCGGGTGTAGGATTGAAAGTCGGCGACCATTCGCGTCGCCGTGGTCACAGGCACCAGCGCCCATTCGAAACTTGGGAAAAACCGGTCGACCAACGCCATGCGAAACCGTTCCGCACGAGGATTATCAATGCGGGACAGTAAAAACAGCCCAAGCAACAGAACAAACAAAATACCGACAAGAAATCGGCGCAGTATCTTCCACGAATTGCTTATCGATGTATCCTGCGCCACCCTCCGGCCACTCCTTAGTTACCCTCGGGTCTAATTCCCGTAATCAATGACATGCACTAGCTGTGATTCGAATTCCAACGACTTACCGGTTCCCAATGCGACACAGTTAAGCGGTTGATCAGCAACGGAAATCGACAATCCGGTTTGTTCGCGAAGGGCCAAGTCGAGATCACCCAATAACGCACCGCCACCAGTTAACATCACCCCACGATCTACAATATCCGCGCCCAAATCTGGCGGAGTGGACTCCAACGCCGTCAAAACCGCCTCGCATATCTGCTGCACCGGTTCGGCCAAAGCCTCAGCGACTTGCGCTTGCGTCACTTCGATTTCTTTGGGCACGCCATTCAACAGATCGCGGCCCCGAATCTCCATGCTAAGCCCACGCCCGTCTTCCGGCATTCTCGCCGTCCCGATGGAGGTTTTGATGCGTTCCGCCGTAGATTCCCCGACCAAAAGGTTATGCTGTCGCCGAAGGTATGAAACGATCGCGTCGTCCATACGGTCGCCACCAACACGAACAGAACGCGCATACACAATGTCACCCAACGACAACACGGCCACCTCGGTGGTACCGCCGCCGATATCCACAACCATATTCCCGGTCGGGTCTGTGATGGGCATCCCCGCACCAATTGCCGCGGCAATAGGTTCTGCGATCAGGCCTGCTTTACGTGCCCCAGCCTGCAAAACAGACTCACGGATTGCGCGCTTTTCCACAGGTGTTGCGCCGTGTGGAACGCAAATAATAATTTTGGGTTTGGCAAAACTACCGCGTTTATGAACTTTTTTGATGAAGTGTTTGATCATCTCTTCGGCAACGTCGAAATCTGCGATAACCCCGTCGCGCATCGGGCGGATCGCCTCGATAGAGCCGGGGGTACGCCCAAGCATCATTTTGGCATCTTCACCGACTGCCAACACATGCTTTTTACCGTCGCGGAAATGATAGGCAACCACAGAGGGTTCGTTCAGAATAATGCCCTTGCCTTTGACATAAACCAGCGTATTCGCCGTGCCCAAATCGATCGCCATATCAGCGGATAACATGCTGCTAAGTTTATCAAACATTTCCTGCCCCTAATACCAAAGCGGCCCTGCCATCGGAGCCGCATCATTACGTTCTTATACAATTTCCACGCATTCGCGGTAAAGGGGGGCAAACTGTATTGTTGGTTCGATTAGTGAAAGTAAAAGGTCGTTTGGCGAGATGTCGCTTATGTTTTGTGCAACTTCTCGCCAAAGAATAATTTACGTAAGCGGCGCTGGCGCCGTTTTTGCGCGACGCACAATCAGCTTATTCAGCGCGTTCACATAGGCCTTGGCCGAAGCCACAACCGTGTCGGTATCCGAGGATTGGCCCGTAACAATTTTGCCGTCCTCCTCCATCCGAACACTAACGGTAGCCTGTGCATCTGTGCCTTCTGTCACCGCATGCACCTGATAAAGTGCAAGCTTTGCGTCATGTGAAAACACCATTTTGATAGCATTAAATGTTGCATCCACAGGACCGTCACCTGAGGCCGCCACCTCGTGCAACTTGCCCTCAACTTCCAGTGCCAAATCCGCCGTTTGCGGCCCTTCTGTGCCACAGACCACGCGCAAAGACTTCAACTGGATTGCATCGTTTGCCGCGTTGGTATCACTGTCCGTCATTAACGCGATCAGGTCATCATCAAAGACTTCCTTCTTACGGTCCGCCAATTCCTTAAAGCGCACAAACACATCTTTCAGCTGGTTGTCACCCAACGAATAGCCAAGGTTCTCCAACTTGGAGCGCAGCGCTGCACGGCCGGAATGCTTGCCCATCACCAACGACGTTTCAGACAATCCAATGTCCTCTGGCCGCATGATTTCAAAGGTACCGGCATGCTTCAGCATCCCGTCTTGATGGATACCACTTTCATGGGCGAACGCGTTCTTTCCGACGATAGCCTTATTGAACTGCACCGGAAATCCAGAAACTGTCGATACCAGACGCGACGCCTGCATGATCTTCGTAGTATCAATATTATTGTGATACGGCATAATATCGTGACGAACTCTCATCGCCATCACCACCTCTTCCAATGCGGTGTTGCCGGCACGTTCGCCCAGACCATTGATCGTGCACTCAATCTGGCGCGCACCCGCCTCGACTGCAGCCAAAGAATTCGCCGTCGCCATGCCTAAATCGTTGTGGCAATGCGTGGCAATGACAATCTCGTCCATGCCTGGCACACGCTCCAACAACATGCGGATAATGTCGGCGCTCTCGCGCGGCGCTGTATAACCAACCGTGTCGGGAATGTTGATCGTAGTCGCGCCCGCCTTAATCGCTATCTCGCAAACCCGCGCAAGATAGTCGTCTTCGGTCCGCGTAGCATCCATTGGTGACCATTGTATATTGTCACAAAGGTTCCGCGCATGGCTGACGGTATCATGGATCTTTTGCGCCATCTCGTCGCGATCCATCTGAACCTGAAACTCGCGGTGAAGCGGCGATGTGCCGATAAACGTGTGAATGCGCGGTTGCCGTGCATTTTTCACTGCTTCCCAGCAACGATCAATGTCACCGAAACTCGCACGCGCCAACCCGCAGATCACAGTATTTGGCGCGGCTTTAGCGATCTCGGTCACAGCCTCGAAGTCACCCTCAGAAGCGATCGGGAAGCCAGCCTCGATAATATCGACGCCCATTTCGTCCAGAAGCGAGGCTATCTCGATCTTTTCGCTCAATGTCATGGTCGCGCCGGGGCTTTGCTCCCCGTCACGCAAAGTTGTGTCAAAGATCAGAACACGGTTCTTCTCGGACTGCGGATTTGTTTTGATAGTCATTTTAAGAATTCCTTAGCATGTCGTGAGTAAGTGGCGCGAAAATTCTCCCCTGAGCGCGCGCGCCGTTATCCCGGCTCGCTCAGAGGCTGCTAAGAAGTAGAAGTAGCGCAGGAAGACCTACAACTGGTGTTGCGGTCAAATTTCGTGTAATATGCGCGTTCGTACTCATAACCGCACTATACCTGCGGAATCGAAAAGATAAAGCGCTGATTTTATTATATACAGCGCGTCTAAGGGTGCGACAAAATGGCTCTCTTCATGGGTATTCCCTTGAAGCATGGCAGGTATGCATTAAATGCACACCTATGATGTCAATAAATATGTCATATTGCATGACATACTCAAACACAAGATGAGAAGGACGGCGTATGTTCGATTACGTTGACTCAACGGCTTTTGCCAACGACCAAGGTGCCCGCGCCCAGAAACTGTTTGCTGCAGTTGTTCTGGCGGCTCTTGACGATGCAATCGCCGATGACAAAAAATATGGCAATGGCCCCGAAGTTATTGCACGCTGGGCACGCTCCCGCGATGGTCGTGAAGTACTTATGTGTGCTGGCATTGACCCTAACGAACGTTGCGTCAAAGGCATGATGGAATTTGTTGGTCGTGGTGTTCGCACCTCGGTGGCATTGTCACGTGAAGAAAGTGAACGTCAAGCCGCAGCCGCTTGATTTATATCGCTTTTTTACACAAAAAACGGGCCTCTTGATGGCCCGTTTTTTGTGTCTAACTCAACAAGAAACCCGCGCGTCCGCCATCGCCTGATCTCCTGTAAACGATCCATCTACAACCTCGCAACCCGTAGCCCGCTCCATTGCGATTACCGCACGGGGACCTATTACCTGTATTCTGGGTAGCACCTCGAAGCTCGTCCGAATAGCGCGCACCTCGTCACCTAATATGTAGATATCGAATTCTGAACTCTCGACCGTGACGAATACTGGCTCGATTTCCCGATAGCGCCCACCTGGTGAAGAGCACCCTGCAATAGTCAGAAATATGCACAATAGAGCCGAGAATCGCATGGTGGTTAACTTTCCGAAAACCTCAACAGTACAACTAAAATGTTAATAAACTCTTAAAGGTATCACTCACTGCGTGGTGTTCTGACCCTCGTCATCCTCGTAGACGTAGCTAGTTTTCACGTCAGGAACCTCTGCGAAACTGTCCATAATCTTGCCGGGATAATATGTTGTCGGTATTCCCGCAAACATTTGCAGCCCGTTCAGAACGGACGAAACGGAAATGCCACAATGCAATTTCGCAGTCTCGCCTTGCGCCACTGCACGCTGAAATATCTGCTCTGCCAAATCAGGTGAAACCTGTAGTTCCTGCGCCACAACATAATAGCCGCGCCGCGCATGATAGGATTTATAATACTCAACCATCGCCGGATGCATACCGTAATTGACATCCCGCGCATTCGGGCTGGTAGAATGCCTAAACGTCCCCGCCGGATCATATAAAACCTGCTGCGAAGCGTTAATCAAAATGCCGGAATGTTCACCAAAATCACCGCTTTCATTGACCATAGTCAAAAGCGTTACCGAACTGGGCAAAGGGCTAACATAGGCCGCCGCCTGAATGTCCATAGACGAACCAATGGGCGCATTCCGTTCAGCCCCCTCGCAAGCCATCAACACAACAACCGAAAGGATTGAAATAGCTGTACGGAACTTAAACACGGCACTCTCCTAAAATCATCAGCCGACCCTAGACAATTTTATCTTTAACGGAAACATCAAAAGAAAAGGCGCCAAACGTCGGCGCCAAGTCATCACATATATGTCAACGACATTAGGTACCGGTGATCGCCAAGAACACAAGAATACCGATGCAAATAATTGACGTCCACTTGCCCAACATCAAAAAACCGCTGTAGGTTTTTTCCTGGACTTCGATATCCATGGAACCATGTTCGTATTCAGACATTTCACTCTCCCGTATTTACGTTTTCAAACGTTTGCCATGAAACCATCTGGAATGGAAGCAGGTTTAGCTGCGGCCCTTCGTCGTGGTTTAGGCTTTTTGCCAAAGCCAGGCATCATCCGCGCGTCGATCCCGCCGAACTTTTCCACTTTGATGCAGGTGGTTAAGATGTCCGTAAGCCTCGACGAGCGCCAAACCGTATTCGCTTTCGCCGATATTGCGTTTGAACAACGGCGGGAAACACTCGGCTGCAGTTTGCTGTGATTCAAGGTGTTTTTCCAACCGTATCAAAGCGCTATAATGATTTTCTATCAACTGTTCCAGGCGATCCGGAAGACCGGTGAACGGCAGTTTGTGCCCAGGCAATACAAAATGCTTGTCATGGGCCATTGCGCCCAAGCGCTCGCAACTCTCCAGCCAATCACCAACCGGATCGGCCTCAGGTTCTGTTGCGTAAACCCCCAGATTCGAAGAAATTCCCGCGATAACCTGATCCCCCGAGATCACCAAGTCATCATCCAGCGACCAAAGCGTTGCATGTTCTGGCGCATGTCCGTGCCCGATATGCACCACCCAACGTCGCCCGCCGATTGTTAAAACATCATCCTGCTTGATTCGCTGAAAACCAAGCGGCATAGGTGCAACCACATCGGCAAAATTGAACGGGCGATCGGCCTTGCGTTTGTCATAAAACGCGCGGTCCATCCCTGCTGCACGGTAAAATGCCAGCGTTTCCTCTGGCCAAATCGATTGCACATCCAGCGTCAGCATCCGCGAGAACAACCAAGCTGTGCGCGTCGTCCATAGCTCGGCGCCATGATCCGATTGCAGCCACCCCGCCAACCCCACATGATCGGGATGGTGGTGCGTCACAAGCACTCGCGAAATTGGCTTGCCTTGCAACGGACCTGTCATCAATTTTTCCCAAATCGCACGTCCGCGTTTGCTGTTGTAACCTGTGTCGATCACCGTCCAACTATCGCCATCGTCCAGTGCATAAACATTAACGTGGTCAAGCCGCATTGGCAGTGGCAGGCGCATCCATAGCACCCCTTCGGCCACCTCGATGGCCTCGCCTTCAACGGGGGGTTCCGCATGGGGGAATTCTATCATGATAAGTTTTCCTTAGGCACCAAGCGCATCCACATCCAACGCGTACAGGACCGAGGCCCCTTCACGCGCCGCACTGCAAAGCGCGTCAACCTGTTGCATTGTTTGACGAATATGGAATCGCGCCAAGGGTAACCTGCTTGCATCAGCCATCGCGGCCTTCAACAAATAGTGCCCACCCAATGTCAGCGCGAACGCTCGTAGAAACGGCACCGCCCCTGCAAACCGATCGTTCATCGACGCATCAACCAGCCAGTGGGTCGTTGCGTTAAGGCTCATCTCTGCGCCTGACAGGAGCGCGGCTAAATCAGGTGTTTCTGCCTCGGCCGCAGCGGCCGTTAGACTTACCTCGTTCAGCAATCCAAACGCAGCTACGCCGCCATCCATCAACTTGCGCCCAACCAAATCCATCGCCTGAATACCGTTCGTACCCTCGTAAATCGCCGTAACCCGCACATCACGATAATACTGGGCGGCGCCGGTCTCTTCGATGTAGCCCATACCGCCGTGCACCTGCACGCCGATTTCGGCAACTTCGCATCCCGTGTCGGTGCCAAAGGCCTTGGCAATGGGTGTTAAAAACGCGGCACGTGCTGCTTGTGCTTGCGCAACCTCGCCGTCCAATCCCTTCGACAAATCCGTGCTAATCGCCGCGTCCAGAATAATCGTCCGCGCTGTTGAAGTCAGCGTTTTCATCGTCATGATATTTCGGCGAACATCGGCATGGTCCAGAATGATGCCTGTCCCATTCTCAACCGGGCTCCGGCCTTGCTTGCGTTCTGACGCATACTGCAACGCTTTTTGAGTTGCTGCCTCGGCCTGACTAAGCCCCTGAACACCGACGCCAATTCTTGCATTATTCATCATCGTGAACATCGCGGCCATTCCGCCACCCTCACGCCCAATCATCCAGCCAGTCGCGCCTGCGAACTCCATAATGGCCGTTGGGGACCCGTGAAGGCCCATCTTATGCTCAAAACTAATGGCAACTGCGTTGTTCAAAGGTCCCAGATTACCATGCTCGTCTGGAATAAACTTGGGCACCAGAAACAGACTAATCCCTCTTGTTCCAGCAACCGCATCGGGCAATCGGGCCAAGACCAGATGGCAAATATTCTCGGCGACGTCATGATCGCCCCAACTGATGAAAATCTTTTGGCCGGTTATCTCATAAGTCCCATCGCCGTTATCCTCGGCCTTGGTGCGCAGTGCGCCAACATCGGATCCGGCACCCGCCTCCGTTAGGTTCATCGTTCCGGTCCACTGACCCGAATTCAGCTTGGGCAAATACAGCGCTTTGATTTTGTCACTTGCGTGATGTTCTAACGCTTCGATCTGGCCCTGTGTCATTAACGGGTTCAATGCGAGCGACAAACACGCGCTGCTCATCATCTCGCCAACACATGACATCAGCGCCAACGGCAACCCCATACCGCCATATTCCGGATCACCGGCCATACCAACCCAACCACCTTCGGAAATCGCCTTATAACCGGCATCAAACCCTGGCGAGCATTTGGCCACACCGTTGTCCAACTTCGCTGGATACAAATCCCCAGTGACGTTCAAAGGTGCCAGAACGTCTTCAGACATCCGTGCCGCTTCACCAAGAATTGCCTCGGTCATCTCGGTTGTTGCTTCCGCAAACTTATCGGTTCCAGACAACCTTCCCGCATCAAGTACATTGTTCAGGCAAAAGGCCATTTCTTTGATTGGAGCACGGTACGACATATGAATCCCTAAGTTTTGTTCTTTGCCAAGTGATGTTAGTTCAGTTAATGCTGCACTGCAAACACCAACGAAGAAAACGCAGCGTCAACATGATTAACACTACACAAAGACTAAACCCAAACAATATTTCTGCCGCTGCCGCGTTGTTACGAGGCGGTGATCTCGTCGCTTTTCCTACAGAAACGGTGTACGGATTGGGTGCGGATGCCCGCAACGATCGTGCCGTCGCCGGTATCTTCGCAGCAAAATCGCGCCCGCAGTTTAATCCGCTAATTGTTCACGTCGCAGACCTCGCAGCCGCCGAAGAGATTGCCGAACTCCCCACCGATGCCCGCGCACTCGCCGCTGCGTTTTGGCCCGGCCCCCTGACATTGATCTTGCCAACCCGCAACGACAGCGGTTTGTCCGATCTGGTTACCGCTGGCCTTGGCACCGTAGGTGTTCGCGTCCCTTTCAATCCAATTGCCAAACAATTGTTGAAAGAATTCGGCGGTCCTGTTGCAGCCCCGTCTGCCAACCCGTCGGGAAAGATAAGCCCGACATCGGCAGATCACGTGCTTGACGGGCTATCAGGAAAAATTGCGGCAGTTGTCGACGGCGGGCCTTGCGATGTGGGCCTCGAATCCACCATCATCGGCTTTGATAACGGCCCGGTACTGCTCCGCGCTGGTGGTCTGCCGTCGGAATTGATTGCCGCGGCCCTTGGCATGGAAGTCCGCAAAAACACCGATGATGCAATATCGGCCCCGGGACAGTTGAAATCCCACTACGCGCCCAAGGCCAAGTTGCGCCTAAATGCCGAAGCACCCCAAGCCGACGAGGTTTGGCTTGGCTTTGGATCGCATACCTTCGACGTGCAGTCATTAAATCTGTCGCAATCCGGCGACCTAACCGAGGCCGCGACGAACCTGTTCGCCCATATGCATGCTCTTGATAAAGTCGCAGCGAAAATTGCGGTGGGACCAATTCCATCAACGGGATTGGGCCTTGCTATTAACGACCGGCTAGAGCGCGCAGCCAGCTAGGCCCGACCACCTTCGGCAGACAACATTGCCGGATCAAAACCGAGGCTTCTCATCGCGGCATTCCACATTTTACCCCAAGGGGTATCGAACACAATCTCGTGGCTGGCATCACAAATCAACCAACCGTTATCCTGAATTTCAGATTCCAGCTGGCCCGGACCCCATCCAGAATACCCAAGACATAACAAACGCTTGTCCGGCCCTTTGCCGTCCGCCATATCCTGCAAGACATCCATCGTCGCGGTCATGCCAAAATCATCGCTAATCGCCATCGTTCCGCCCTTGGTAAAATAGTCGGTAGAATGCAGAACAAATCCGCGCCCATGCTCTACCGGTCCACCAAAAAACACCTGCGGCCCGTTTGCGGTATCCTCGCCCTCAACACCCAATTGTTCCATTAATTCGGAAAATTCAAGTTGATGCGCGGGGCGGTTAATCATCAAACCCATCGCCCCTTCAGGCGTGTGCGCGCACATAAAAATGACCGCGCGGTCAAACCGCGGGTCCCCCATTCCCGGCATGGCGACCAGAAACTTTCCGTCCAAAAACGGCAATTCTTCAGCGAATGTTGCACTCATATTCTTAAGATGCATCTCCGCGCACGACATTACAAGCCAAGGCCTCGCTAGAATGTGACTTTTCCTTTCAGAATTCGCCCCTATGTTAATGCAAATGATAAAAACTTTGATAATTGCAGCCATGTTTCTTCCTACCGCCACCCGTGCGGCCGAAATCTATGGCAATGTCGAATTCCTGAACGGTTGGCGCCTGAGTGATGGCAGCTATCAAACGGCGATTGATTTCGACTTGAATGAGGGCTGGAAAACCTATTGGCGCACCCCCGGCCCAGCGGGAATTCCGCCTTTCTTCGATTGGGGAGGGTCCACCAACATTGCAAACGTCGAAATCGAATGGCCAACCCCTGATGTATTCGAAACCTATGGCCTGATCTCCATCGGTTACAAAGACCATATCACCTTGCCGGTTCGCATAACACCGCGCGATCCATCAGCCCCCGTCAACGTGGAACTGAAAATGGAATTCGGCGTTTGTTCTGACATCTGCATCCCCGCAGATGCCCGTTTTAACGTCCAATTCGGCGACCAACCCAACCAAGGGGTGCCTGCCATCAAAGCTGCCCTCAAAGACGCACCACTCAACGCGGCGTCCGGTGGCATACAATCTGCGACCTGTTCGCTTGCCCCAAACGGCAGCGGCTTTGACATTACTGCCGATCTGGCTTTTTCAACGACGTTGAACGGCCCCCGCACCACGGTGATCGAGTATTCCAGCCCCGACATCTGGATCGACATTGCAAAGACCAGCATCGCGGGTAAAAACCTGACCGCCGAAGCCACGATGGAATTCTACGGGGACGGCATGCTAACCATCGACCGTAGCGCCATTCGCATCACGGTATTGGAGGAAAACAGAGCTGTAGAAATTCAAGGCTGCCCCGCCTCTTAGCGTGCATTACTTCAGACATCGACCAATTAGTTAACGCAAATTGTGCATACGCGTTGTGCACGCATTGTGTACGAGTTGTGTACCTCAAAAAACGCCTTTTCGGGCTAAAGGTTAACGACCAAAAACTTGGCGCCTAACTCTTTGAGCGCCGTTTATGTTCGTCCAACCGAGGCATGATTTCGACGAAATTGCACGGCAAATGCCTATAGTCCAACTGGTCCTTCAGGATCCCGTCCCAACCATCTTTACAGGCCCCCGGTGACCCTGGAAGCGCAAACATATACGTCCCGCCAGCCACACCGCCACACGCCCGTGACTGCACCGCAGAGGTTCCGATTTTCTCCACCGAAACCAATGTAAACAACGTTGAAAATGCATCGATTTCTTTCTCGTATACATCCCGGTGCGCTTCCACCGTTATGTCACGTCCCGTCAGTCCCGTTCCACCTGTCGAGATCACAACATCAACGCCGTTATCCTCAGCCCAATATCGTAATTTATCAGCAATATCAGCACGTTCGTCGCGCACGATATCGCGCGCCACCAGAATATGTCCCGCCGTTTTGATCCGTTTAACCAGCGTATCGCCGGAACGATCCTCTGCCAGTTTCCGCGTATCCGACACGGTCAAAACTGCAATCCGAACCGGAATAAATTCCCGTTTCTCACTAGCATCAATATGTGACATTCATCCCTCGTCCAATTTCGATTTGAGCATCAATAAATCAGCCCAGGCTTCGCGTTTTTTCACAGGCATTCGCAATAGATACGCCGGATGAAAAATCGGTAGCGCAGGTATTCCGGCGACCTCGTGCCACCGCCCACGTAACCGCGTAACACCTTGATTAGTTTCCAACAAAGTCTGATTAGATGGATTCCCGACCAACAGCAAAGCCCGTGGTTTCACCAACGCGATATGCCGCATTAAAAACGGTTTCATCATGGCAATTTCATCAACCAGAGGATCCCGATTTTGTGGGGGCCGCCACGGTAAAACGTTGGTGATGTAAACGGCCTCTTCAGGGGATTCGGCATTTCGGTTAAGCCCGATGGCGGCGAGCATCTTATCCAGCAATTGGCCTGAACGGCCAATGAACGGCTTGCCCTGAATATCCTCGTCGCGCCCGGGGGCCTCACCAATAATCATCACTGAAGCCGCCGGATTTCCATCCGAAAAAACCGTGTTCCGCGCACCCCGTTTCAACGCGCATCCATCGAAACCTTCAAGCGCCGCGCGAAGCGCTACCAGATCGCCACAACCCGCCACCAAACGCGCGGCTTCCGCCGACATATCGACAGGTTCGTCAATTGCTTCGACCACAGGCGGCGCAGTTGCCGTTTTTGGTTTCGGCTTAGCCTTTTCCTCATACCGATTAACCGCGACTTCACCAATCGCTTCGTCCGCACCCAGTTCCACTTGCCATGCAAGTTGGGCCAACGCCTCGTGATATTCTTGCGGTTCAATCGTCATATTTGCACCCTAGCCAAATCCGGCGGCTTGTTCCAGAGGATTTCCCTGCTATAAACGCCCAAATCACCGCCAAGGAGTCGCCAGCATGTTCACCCAGCGCCATCTTCTCGGGATCGAGTCGTTATCCCCCCAAGACATAACTGAAATTCTCGATCTAGCCGATCATTACGCCAAACATAACCTTAAGCAAAACAAACACTTGGATGTGTTATCCGGCCTAACCCAGATCAATATGTTCTTTGAAAACTCCACTCGCACGCAAGCCAGCTTCGAGATAGCGGGAAAGCGTCTTGGCGCCGATGTCATGAATATGTCCATGCAAGCCAGTTCGATCAAAAAAGGCGAAACCCTGATCGACACGGCCTTGACCCTGAACGCCATGCACCCGGACTTGTTGGTCGTTCGACACCCGCATTCCGGTGCCGTTAAGCTGTTGGCGGAAAAAGTTAATTGCGCAGTTCTGAACGCTGGTGATGGTCGCCACGAACACCCCACGCAAGCGTTGCTGGATGCATTAACCATCCGTCGTTCAAAAGGTCGCCTACATCGTCTAACCATCGCGATCTGCGGTGACATCGCGCATTCCCGCGTCGCCCGTTCCAACATCTTCCTGTTGGGGAAAATGGAAAACCGCATTCGTCTAATCGGCCCAAAAACTCTGATGCCCTCCGGCGTGGACAAACTGGGAGTCGAGGTGACCGACAATATGGCCGAGGGTCTGAAAGATGTGGACGTCGTCATGATGCTGCGCCTTCAGCGAGAACGCATGGACGGCGGTTTCATTCCATCGGAGCGCGAATATTACCACCGTTGGGGTCTCGACCCGACCAAACTTGCTAACGCCAAACCCGACGCCATCGTCATGCACCCCGGCCCAATGAATCGCGGAGTTGAAATTGACGGAACCCTAGCCGACGACATCAACCGATCGGTGATACAAGAACAAGTCGAAATGGGCGTGGCCGTAAGGATGGCAGTGATGGAATTGTTAGCGCGGAACTTGCGGAAATCCAAAGAAGAGGCAACCACATGCTGACCCTAACGAACGCCTGCATCATCGATCCCGAAGCCGGAACAGAAACGCTTGGAGCCGTTCGCATTGAAGACGGGCTGATCTCCGAAATTCTCCCTGCATCCACCGAAGGTATTGACTGCAAAGGTAAATATATCGCCCCGGGCATCATCGACATCGGCGTGAAGATCGGTGAACCCGGTGAGCGTCATAAAGAGAGTTTTCGCACTGCAGGCCTCGCCGCCGCAGCGGGGGGGGTCACTACGATGGTCACACGGCCCGATACGACACCTGCGATCGACACTCCTGAAATCCTTGATTTTTTCCGGCGGCGGGCAGCGGATGCCAGCCCTGTGAATGTCCTACCTATGGCGGCTCTGACCAAGGGTCGCGAAGGCACAGAAATGGCCGAGATCGGCTTTCTGCAAGACGCTGGCGCAGTCGCTTTCACGGACGCTGACCGCCCCGTCACCAACCCCAAAATCCTACAACGTATTCTGACTTACGCAAGCGCTTCCAACGCACTCGTAATCGCCCACGTGCAGGAACCTGTGTTGTCCAATGGGGCATGTGTAACCTCTGGCCCTTTCGCCACGAAACAAGGGCTGCCGGCTGTTTCACCAATAGCCGAACGTATTCAGCTTGAACGCGACATGGCGCTTGTTGAGATGACTGGCGCGAAGTATCACGCCGACCAGATCACCTGCGCGGCTGCACTACCGGTTCTGGAACGGGCAAAGGCAATTGGGTTGAATGTAACCGCCGGGGTTTCCATCCACCATTTGACGCTTAATGAATTTGATGTCGAAGACTACCGCACCTTCTTCAAAGTCAAACCACCACTGCGATCCGAGGATGACCGTTTGGCGGTGGTTCAAGCTGTTGCAGATGGGCTGATTGACATTATTAGCTCCATGCATACGCCGCAGGACGAAGAATCAAAACGTCTGCCCTACGAAGAAGCCGCGAGCGGGGCAGTTGGCTTGCAAACGATGCTGCCAGCGTTGATGCAATTGGTGCATGGCGGGCATATGGACTTGCCTACATTGTTTCGTGCCATCAGCCTGAACCCTGCGAAATTGCTTGGACTTAAGAATGGTCGCATGTCTGCTGGCGCACCCGCTGATCTAATTTTGTTCGATCCAGATGCACCCTTCGTGATGGACCGCTTCAAGCTGTTGTCTAAATCGAAAAACACGCCCTTTGACGGGCGACGTATGCAAGGTAAGGTTCTGAAAACTTTCGTTGCAGGCAATCAAGTATTTTAAGGAGCCGTGATGCTACCAGATTTCCTACGTTTCTGGGGGGCCAACCCCGCTTTTGAAAATCAATGGCCGTGGCTGCTGGGGGTTTTCATTGCCGCCTATCTGCTCGGCTCGGTCCCCTTCGGGATGATTGTCGCCAAGGTGATGGGGCTTGGAAATCTGCGCGAGATCGGCTCGGGCAATATCGGGGCGACGAATGTGTTGCGGACCGGATCAAAAAAGGCGGCCTTTGCAACGCTGGTGCTGGATGCAGGCAAAGGGGTCGTGGCCGTTCTTATTGCCCGTGCATTTCTAGGAGAGGACGCAGCGCAGATTGCTGCTCTCGCCGCGTTTCTTGGGCATCTTTTCCCGATCTACCTGATGTTCAAAGGCGGCAAGGGTGTGGCTGTTTTCCTTGGCATTATGTTGGCATTGAATTTCTGGGCAGGTCTTGCGGCCTGCATGGTTTGGTTGGCAACGGCGCTAGCCCTGCGCATGTCGTCATTGTCAGCGCTGGCGGCATCCGCAAGCACCCCCATATGGCTGTACGTTTTCGATATGCCCGCCGCGGTGTGGCTGGGCGTTATTTTGGCGGCGCTGGTCTGGGTGCGCCATCATGCAAACATCGGGCGGATGCTTAAGGGCCAGGAGCCGAAAATCGGTAAAAAGTAGAATCAACAGTATTGGAATTTTAATATGACACTTGTGGATTCAATCTCGGCCTGCTTTTCGAAGTACATCACATTTTCTGGCCGCGCCCAGCGGTCGGAATTTTGGTGGTTTATGCTCTTCTTGACCGTTGGCCAAATAATTTCCGGTGCCGCCGATGCTGTGATGTTCGGCGACAATATCGTTGTGTTGGGTGGGGTAGAGATTTCGTACAACACCGGATATTTCGGAAATATTTTTGCCCTCGCTACGTTCCTGCCAACTTGGGCAGCTCAAGTACGCCGACTGCACGATACGGGCAGGTCAGGGTGGTGGCTGTTATTTGCATTAGTTCCGCTAATCGGTGTTATCGTTTTGCTCATCTGGATGATCAGGAAGGGCAATGAGGGCACCAACAAATACGGTCCAGATCCGCTCGTGTAATTCGTCCGCCCCGCATTTCCAGCGGGGCGCATTCTTAGTACGAGTATTCTTGATACACGCGCTTAATGTCCCCAGCCCATTCGCACTGATACAATCGTTCCAGTTTTTTTGCTGGTGAATACCCACGATCCACAATTTCTTGCAACGCATTCAGGAAATGCGTCTCGTCAGGAATCAAACCGCCTGCACCAGGCACAGCGCGCGCCTTCAAGCCAGCTTCGGAAATGGCCAAAACATCCTTCGCGACATCCAGAACCTCACGGCCATTTATCCGTGCTTGCAGGCCATCTTTTGCAACATCAAACCGCAGTTGGGCTCGTTGTTCCGCAGTCCAGTCCTTGCAAACGTCCCAGGACGCATCCAGTGCATTTTGATCGTACATCATGCCAACCCAAAGGGCAGGTAGCGCACATATTTTACGCCATGGACCACCGTCAGCGCCGCGCATTTCCATGTATTTTTTAATCCGTGCTTCGGGGAAAGCCGTCGTCAAGTGATCCGCCCAATCGGACATAGTCGGCATTTCACCTGGCAAAGCCGGGAGTTCACCAGCTAGGAAATCGCGGAACGACATACCCAACGCATCGATATATTTTCCGTCGCGGTAAACAAAGTACATCGGCACGTCGAGGGCATATTGAGCATATGCCTCGAAGCCAAAGCCGTCCTCGAATGCGAATGGCAACATGCCCGTACGCGCATTATCGGTGTTTTGCCAAATTCGGGCACGCCACGACTGATACCCTGTCAATTCGCCCTCAAAGAACGGAGAGTTCGCAAACAACGCAGTCGCGATCGGTTGCAAAGCCAAGGCAACACGCAGTTTTTGCACCATGTCCGGTTCGCTTGAAAAATCGAGGTTGACTTGAATGGTGGTCGTCCGTCGCATCATTTGCGTGCCGTGCGTGTCGACCTCGCCCATGTAGCGATTCATCAATTTGTAGCGCCCTTTGGGCATCAACGGCATCTGCTCATGAGTCCAGTCCGGTGCGGCCCCCATGCCGAAGAAACGCGCGCCCACTTTGTCAGCAACTGCTTTGACTTCTTTCAAATGCACGTTGGCTTCGTCACAGGTCTGGTGAATGCTTTCCAACGGAGCACCGGACAGCTCCAATTGCCCACCCGGTTCTAGCGACACGTTCGCCCCGTTTTTGGTAAGACCGATCAGCTTGCCTGCTTCTTCGAGTGGCGACCAGTCAAACCCGTCGCGAAGACCTTCAAGAATTGCCTTGATCGAGCGCTCGCCTTCGTAGGGGAGTGGCAAAAACGCATCCTTGCAATACCCGAACTTCTCATGCTCCGTGCCGATACGCCATTCGCTTTTGGGTTTGCACCCCGAAGACAGATATTCTGCAAGTTGCGAGTGGTGCTCGATCGGTCCACCACCGGACTGAGGTATCGACATTAATAGAACTCCCGTTTTTATGTTCTGCCTATCGACTTAGGGTTCGGATTCAACAACCGCAAGTCATGTTTCAGCGATTTATCGACCACGTTGCCAAATCGTGAATATCTCTTGCGTTTCCGCCTTCGTCGCCCGCGCAATTTTATCGTATCCAAGGTTGGGCAAAGCGGCAAATGCCTCTACCAATGCCCCGGCACCGTCCGCTGAAGTCGGAATAACCAACGAACCACCCGGATACCAAAGAATCCAGTTCCGGTCTCCGCTATTGCTTGGCAACGTCGAGAGTTGCAAGCGAAGCAACGTATCAAGATCCATTGAGCCGCCATTTTCGGGTGCGAAATACGTAATCTCTCGCTCCCGCACCTCGACAATACCCGGGCCGTCCGACTCAGTATTGATGCTGGCCCGCATATAGGAAACGTATAGAACGCTGCCCACCACACCAGCCATGCCCAAACCAATCATACCGGAAATCCAGCTGGATTGCGCAACAGCTTGCCACAAAAACCAGACTGACAAAGCGAAAAACACTGCGACAAAAGCGGGCTCCCGCCAACGTCTCAAGGTTTGCATAGCTTCGGGGCGAAAAAGAGGCATGGTTATTCCTTGGTCTCGGGCGGGGCGAATATGGTTAGAGTGTAATCACCAATTTGTTCAATGCCAATGCCGCGACGGGCCTCAGAAGCATATTCGTTGGCGGAATAATCAGGTTGTCGCGACCAAGGGCAAATCTCAATCCCAATCGCCTAGCACGCTCTGCCATGCGGTTAATGCTGCGACCGCAGCTGTGTCCGCGCGAAGTATCCGAGGGCCGAGTGTTACGGATGTCACCTGTTCCATCTTGCGTAAGCGTTCTACTTCGACGGGCGAAAATCCACCCTCCGGACCGATTACAATCGCCCATTTGCCGCCCGTTTCGTTGGCCAACGCTTTCGCTACGGGAAGTGCTTTCCGGTTTTCATCGCAGAACATTATTTTTCGATCCGCAGGCCAATGATCCAGAACATCCGACAATTTTTGAAATCCGCAAACTTCGGGAATAAATGTACCTCCGCATTGTTCGGTAGCCTCCATTGCATATGCGCGGAGGCGGTCAATTTGTATCCGGTCCATATTTGTGAAATCTGTAAGAACGGGCATGATCCGCGCCGCGCCCAGTTCTGTCGCCTTCTCAACAATAAACGCTGTGCGCGCCTTTTTGATGGGCGCAAACAAAAGCCATAGATCTGGCGGCAGTTGTAGAGGCGCGGTTTGGACGCGACACGCCAGTTTGACCGAACGCTTTCCAGCTTCGACTACTTCGGCCTGCCATTCCCCTTCGCGACCATTGAAAAGCAGCACATTGTCGCCGATTTTCTGGCGCATTACGTTGAACAGATAGTTTGCCTGCTCTTTAGAGACGACAATCCCTTGCCCCTCCCCCAATGAACCCTCTACAAAGAGCCTGATTTTCGCGCGTTTCTTAGCCATGTGGTGTGCCCTAAATGAATTCAGACGATCATATGCCCGAACTGAACCAAGATGGAAGAGTTGCCGATGCAACTTTGCTAAATTGGGTAGATCGTTTTGCACCTCGCTGGTCTCGACCATATTTACGCCTCTCGCGGGCTGATCGGCCTGCCGGAACTTGGCTGTTGCTTATCCCGTGTTGGTGGGGGCTTGGACTGGCCGTCGCTGCCAACCCCGCTGGTGGCACCTTAAACGACATTTGGATCGCAATAGGCTGTGCTGTCGGCGCCTTCCTGATGCGGGGTGCTGGCTGTACGTGGAACGACATTTCAGACCGAAAGCTTGACGCACAAGTCACCCGTACCAAATCGCGCCCGCTGCCTTCAGGTCAGGTAACAGTAAAGCAGGCCGCAGTCTGGCTAGTGCTACAAATGTTGACCGCTTTCGGCATTTTACTAACCTTCAACACGTTCACCATATTGCTGGGAATTGCGGCCCTGATCCCCGTGATGGTCTATCCTTTCGCCAAACGCTTCACTTGGTGGCCGCAAGTTTTTCTAGGTGTCGCCTTCAACTGGGGCACCCTGCTGGCGTGGGCCGCCCACACGGGAAGCCTTGGCTGGCCACCCGTACTTTTGTACTTGTCCGGCATCGCTTGGACGTTGTTTTACGACACGATCTATGCGCATCAAGACAAAGACGACGACGCTTTGATCGGGGTGAAATCCACCGCACGATTGTTTGCGGCGGCGACTCCTAGATACTTGTTTGTGTTCATGGCCTTGTCTGTCAGCCTTATGGCGCTCGCCGCGATTTTGGCGTTATCCAGTGGCCCCGTGACACCTCTAATGTTGGGAATTTTGGCTGCTTGGGCGTTCGGAATGCACATGTTTTGGCAAATGCGGTACCTTGATATCGACAACCCTGAAATATGCTTAAAATTGTTCCGCTCCAACCGCGATACCGGATTAATCGCCGCCGCCATCATTGGAATCGCCGCAATCCTGTAATCTGGGCGACAACCTGTTGCCCTACCCGTTTTCATCACGTAAAAACAGCCAACTAAACGACTCCGAGGTCCCATGCGCCCTGCCGCTATTGCATTTGCCACAGCCGGATTTTTAGCAAGCATCGCCGCCGCAGCGCTGGTTGCATCATTCGCTGTGACCACACTGGAAAACACGACAGAGCGGAATTCCAAATCTGCGCTAGTCGCTTCGGGTCAAAGTTGGGCGCATATCGAAACCAACGGCACACTTGTATTGCTTAGTGGCACGGCACCGGATGACCGAAAACGCATTCAGGCTTTTGACGCAATTTCCGGTATCGTTTCTACCACGCGAATTCGAAACTCGATGGATGTGGAAGAAAGCATACCCGCCATTGCCCCGCAATTCGCATTGGAAATCCTTCGCAGCGGCACAGACGTTTCATTGATCGGAATCACGCCGAGTGAAAGCAAAGGCGACATCATTCGCGACGTCATAGCGAATATTGACGGCGTGTCGCTGATTGATATGAAAGAAACAACCGAATGGGCCGCGCCTGACGGATGGGATGTTGCCCTACAATTCGGTGCTGATATCATGGCTCGGGTCGAGCGCTCAAAGGTCAGCATAACAGCGGGCGAAGTTACCGTAACAGCTGTTGTCAAAAGCGACGCCGAAAAACAACTGCTGCATCAAGAGCTTCAATCGCTAAAACCCCAAGGCGTCGTCCTATCAATCGATATTACCGCCCCGCGTCCGATTTTCGCCCCCTACACGTTGTCATTTATTGTCAGCGAAACCGACACGACGCTGCTTTGCTATGCGCTGACGCCTGAAGGCGAGGAGCGCATAGTAAGCGCTGCAAAACGTTTTGGTGCGCCCGATAACTCGGGCTGCGAAATCGGCATCGGAGCCCCTACTGATAGCTGGTCCGATGTAGCGACTGCAGGGATGGATGCCGTAGCCAATATGGGCAGCGGTAGTTTCGAGATGCAGGATTCGGGCGTAACATTAACTGCCCCAATTGGATTTGACTCAATAACATTTAGCGCGATTGCCCAATCGTTGCAGGACGCGCTGCCGGCAGCTTACTTTTTACAAAGCGTTTTGCCCGAAGTCGAGGTGATCACTAACGATGACCTCCGCCCCTATTTTCATGCCCAACTTCGCGAAGATGGCAGTGCCATTCTAGAAGGCGTGACAATTGACGAGATTTCGAAACGAACTTTGCTGACCTACGCAGAAGCCAAGTTCGGCCACGATTCTGTCACCGACATTAGTAAAGTTGCCGACTTCGCACCACACGGCTGGACTTCACGACAGCTGGTTGCGCTGGAAGTATTGGCGATGTTGAACGTAGGCAACATCAAAGTCACCGAGGAAACAGTTACCGTGACAGGTACAGGCGAAACCGCAGGGCTATACGATGCGATCCTAGGCAAGCTCGAAGCCGGATTTGGCGCGGGCGCACGGTTCACAATCGTAGTCGAAGAAATCATCCCTGAACCTGTCGTTGAAGATAAACCCGATGCGAAAGAGTGCGAAACCGAGATTTCCACCCTGCTGGACGAGAATCAAATACTGTTCGCCCCTTCGTCGGCTGTAATCGAATCTGCATCCGTCAAAACTATTAACAAAATCGTATCGATTCTGAATCGCTGTAAAGACGCAGCATTCGAGATTGGCGGGCACACTGACAGCCAAGGCCGTGAGGAAATGAACCTCAACCTTAGTCAAACGCGTGCGGACGCGGTGCTTGATTCGCTGCTGGCACGAAACATGTTGCTGGGTGATCTAACAGCCGTCGGATATGGTGAAACCCAGCCGCTTGCTGACAACGAAACCGAAGAAGGGCGTCAGGAGAACCGACGTATCGCTTTCAAATTGCTAGAGGAAACGACAGATGGACAGAACTGATCTAACGCTGATTATCGGTTCGGCGCTGGTTGCTGCCGTTATCATCGGCTGGACCCTACGCTGGTTTTTTGACCGAATGAACACCGCTGGCCCCATGGCGTCTGACGAAGTCGTCGCCCGCATGCGCGAAGCCGAGGCCGCACAAACCGTCGCCGAAACCCGTTTGGTCGAAGTCGAAACTGCTGCACGAAATAGCGAGAGCCAACTCAAGGCAGAACTAGAAGCCGCGATGACCGGTCTGGGGAATGCCCGCCGCGAAAGCGAACAATGGCGCGTGGAGGCCGAGGCTTGGCGTACCGAAGTAGATGAACTGCGCGGCCATTAGGACCAGCGATTAAGCGCGTCTTCGTCAGCATCGCGGGCATCAACCCACCGTCCACCATCTGGTGTGCCCTCTTTCTTCCAGAAAGGTGCACGAGATTTCAAGAAATCCATGATGAATTCGGCCGCTTCAAATGCATCTCCTCGATGCGGAGAGGCAGTTGCGACCAAAACTATCTGCGCGCCCGGTGTTAACTTTCCAAAACGATGGACAATGCGGGTGGCTTGTAAATGCCAACGTTCGTTGGCCTCGGCTTCGATATTCGCCAGCGCTTTCTCGGTCATGCCGGGATAATGCTCCAGCTCCATGTCAGCGATCTTTTCCCCGCCGGCCATATCGCGAACTAGCCCGGTAAAGGTCACCACTGCGCCGATATCCGTGCGTCCATTTGCCAACGCCTTGATTTCAGCCCCAACATCAAAATCGGCCGCCTGCACACTAACGGACATGTTAACCCCCAGTCATCGGCGGGAAAAACGCAACTTCACGCACCCCCACCAGCGAGGCGCCCAGATCAGACAACTCCTGATCCAACGCAACTCGAATGGCGGTCATATCTGAGAAAGCCAGATCGTAGCGCGCTTCACGCCCACGCAGCTCGCTGACCAATTCCGCCACGGTTTTTGCAGACGATTCGACACTTTCGCGTGGCACACCGATGCGTTCGCGAACCCATGCAAAATACAAAACCTGCATCAGGTTTCCTCCTTAAGGAAGGGCAACGCTTTGCGGAAATAATCGAATCCGGTGATAAAGGTTAGCAGGGCTGCCAACCAAATCAGGATAATGCCCGCATTGCCGACATAAACATAAGATTGGTAGAGCGTATACAGGTTGCTGTTATCCTGAACTTCACCAGTCATAACCTGCCAAGCGTAAGCCTGATCCATAGCAAAGGAATTCGTGGTGACGTAGATACCCAACATGTGTGTCAGTAAAATCGCGGCAATTGCCACCATCTGTACCGTAGTTTTCCATTTGGCTAATTTGGTCACCTGCAAACGCGATGCGTCTGCCCCAAGGAATTCGCGTAGTCCAGAAACAAAAATCTCACGAAACAAAATTATTACGACTGGGATAAGGATGAACGCATCCATCTGCGAAAAACTGACCACGACCAGTAGCGCAATAACCACCATCACTTTATCAGCAATCGGATCCAGCATGCGCCCAAAGTTGCTTATCTGGTTCCATTTTCGCGCCAAATATCCATCGAGGAAGTCCGTAAAAGACGCCCCAACAAACAATATCAGCGCAACCCAGTCCGCCATCGGGCTTGGGAACAGCACATAAGCCATCGGCACGCCAGGGGCGGCCAGCAAACGCATAACTGTCAGGATGTTTGGTATGTTCCAGCGCATTGTATCTCCTATTTGTTTCGCCCTGCTTAACGGATTAATCGCCGCTATGAAAGAAGCCATAGATGCTTTCGGCCAATGCGTCAGAAATTCCGTCAACTGCCTTCAAATCGGCCAACCCTGCACGCGTCGCAGCTTTCGCTGACCCAAAATGCGCGAGCAGCGCCCGCTTGCGCGTCGCACCTACACCTGGCACGTCATCTAGCGGTGTGGCCCCTACAGCCTTCGCTCTGCGTGTCCTGTGTGCACCTATCGCAAACCGGTGGGCTTCGTCCCTCATGCGCTGCACGAAATACAACACCGGATCGCGGTGGGGTAAAGCAAAGGGGCGCTGGCCGGGTCTGTGGAATTCTTCTTTTCCCGCATCACGATCCTCGCCCTTCGCGACGCCGACAATGGCAACGCCCTCGACTCCGAGGGCATCCAACGCCGAAACTGTTGCCGAAACCTGCCCCACACCGCCATCAATTAGCAACAGATCAGGCCACAGGTCGGTCTTCTTGTCTGGGTCTTCCTTCAACAATCGTTTGAAGCGCCTATCCAAAACCTCCCGCATCATCCCAAAATCATCGCCTGGGGACAGATCGGTGTTTTTGATGTTGAACTTGCGATAGCTGGATTTCATCCACCCCTCCGGCCCGGCAACCACCATGCCGCCAACCGCGTTCGTTCCCGAAATATGACTGTTGTCGTAAATCTCGATCCGCTCTGGCGGACTATCCAAGTTGAATGCCTCAGCCAATCCTGACAGCAATTTGGCTTGTGTGGCAGTTTCGGACATCTTTCGTGCCAGCGCCTCGCGCGCGTTCCGCTCAGCTCCCTCAACAAGGTTTCTCTTTTCGCCACGTTGCGGCACCAACAGTTCCACTTTGCGTCCTAGTTGCGCAGTCAACGCATCTTCAAGCAAATCGGCGTTCTCGACCTCGTGGCTTAAAAGCAGCAAACGTGGTGGTGTTTTGTTGCCGTAAAACTGCCCGATAAAGGCCTCCAGAATTTCGGCAGGTTCAGCACCTGCGCCGGTTCTTGGGTAGTAAGCTCGATTGCCCCAATTTTGGTTAGCACGAATGAAAAACACTTGGACACACGCCTGTCCACCATCCTGATGCAAGGCGATAACGTCCGCCTCGGACACGCCCTGCGGATTGATACCTTGCGAAGATTGCACGGCGGTCAATGCACCTATCCGGTCGCGTAGAGACCCCGCCTTTTCGTATTCCATCGCGTCGCTCGCCGCTGCCATTTGCTTCGCGAGACTTTCCTGAATAGCCGTCGATTTCCCCGACAAAAACTGAAGCGCATCCTCGACAGTCGCACGATATTCTTCAGCGCTGACCTTCCCTACACAAGGTGCTGAACATCGTTTGATCTGATATTGCAAACACGGTCTTGTCCGCGCTGCAAACACCGAATCCGAACAATTTCGTAGCAGGAACACTTTCTGCAAATGGTGCAACGTCCGGTTCACCGAACCGGCAGACGCAAACGGGCCGAAATATTTGCCTTTACCCTTTTTGGAGCCGCGATGCTTCATAGCTTGTGGGAAATCGTGATCGGTCGTCACCAAAATATTCGGGAAACTCTTATCGTCGCGCAGTAACACATTGTAGCGCGGCTTTAATTGTTTGATAAGATTTTGCTCAAGCAACAGCGCCTCGGTTTCTGTTTCTGTGGTCAGAAACATCATCTGGGCCGTGCCCGCAATCATCCGGCCAATCCGCGCTGTGTGCCCGGTCAGTCGAGCATAGTTTGAGACCCGCTTCTTAAGGTTTCGCGCTTTTCCAACGTACAAAACCTCACCACTCGTATTGAGCATTCGGTAGACGCCTGGACTGTTATCCAGATTTTTCAGGTACTTCTGGACGACTCTGAAACCTGTTTCGGCGGCGTCATCCGTCAACGGAGTGCCTTCTTCTTCAAACCCTGAATTTTGGTGTTTGTCACTCACTGAAATCACGCGCCCCACTATAAATCGATTCTCCGACTGTGCTGCATGGTGCACAAGTATATTTCAAGAGAAAACATGTCCACCGTTCCTGTGGATAAGTCTGTTGATAAATTTCCTATCTAATCGATTTGTCCAGCAATACATGGAAAGATTACCCTTTGGTTAAAAAATAGGCACTTTACTAAGCCATTGTAATTGCTAGATAATTAATTAACACCTTTTAATTTGGTGTTAGAGTTAACAGAATCGTTACCAACCGACCAAAGATAGCGGTCAAGTGGAAAAGTTTATTTTTTGCCAATTATTAGGTGCTGTTTTTACCATATTGAAAAGTCTGGTTTTTTCACTCTACGCCAAGAACGTCCGGGGTTTTCCACGCTAAATGTTGACCACCATCCAGACAAATCAGCTGTCCGGTCATCCCGTCAA
Source organism: Rhodobacterales bacterium 52_120_T64 (assembly GCA_002162875.1). Lineage (GTDB taxonomy): Bacteria > Pseudomonadota > Alphaproteobacteria > Rhodobacterales > Rhodobacteraceae > NORP23. The sequence goes on from MABA01000009.1 coordinate 115,582, forward strand.
TTTCCAGAATAAAGTCCAGTGCTTTGCAAATTTCATCAGGGTTAGAACCCCGCTCAAGAATGGTAGCGGCCCTTTGTTTAGCAAAATGTTCGACGGTCTGGCGCGTCCCTTGCATCGTTGGTCCGGGTCCGATTGCGTTAACTCGAACGTGGGGGGCAAGGAATTGTGCCGCCGTTTGCGTAAACGTCCAAAGACCCGCTTTCGCCAGCGTATAAGTTGCAAATTCCGGCGTCAATTTACGTACGCGCATATCCACCATATTAATAACGCAGGCACTGGCTAGTGGTTCATCATGTTCGTCCATCGCAGCCCTCGGAACCTGCTTTGCGAACGCTTGGGTCAGGAACACCGGAGCGCGCAGGTTCGAGTTGATATGCTTGTCCCAGCTCTCGAGGGTCGCGGTTTCCAGTGTGTCATATTCGAATGTTGATGCGTTATTTATCAACACGTCCAGAGGCGCCTCAATCGCGCCAACGGCCCGATCAACCAAAGTGGAGGTTGCTTCCTGATCCAGCAAATTCGCATGTACTATCGCAGCCCTAACACCAAACGTGCGGGCCAACTCGGCAGTCTTCTCCGCGTCGTCAACACTGCTGGAATAATGGATCACAACATCATGGCCCTTGGAGGCCAAATGCAACGCCATGGCCCGTCCTAAACGTTTCGCGCCTCCGGTAATTAACGCAGCCATATAATCCTCCGGTTATTGTAGCATTACGAGTATATACACCACATATGCGGTTAAATACATAAATCCCCATATGCGGGAAAGTTGCAACCGGAAAAACACGAATAAGGCGAGTGCCAATGAAGATGCCAACATAATCCACAAGTCGCCTTGCAAAAAACGTGGTGCTACTTCCAGTGGCCCAAAAAAACTGGCTATCCCCATGATGGCCAGTAGATTGAACATATTGGATCCGATCACATTCCCCAACGCCACGTCCGCCTGTCGGCGTAGTGCGGCGACGACTGTTGTCGCGAGTTCCGGCAACGAGGTGCCGATCGCAACGATCGTCAAACCGATTATCTCTTCGGGCACGCCTTTATCGTGAGCAATACCTAATGCGCCTTCGATAAGTATGTGCGCGCCGAACGGCAGACCAATGATGCCAGCAACCATATAAGCCGCGACTTTCCAAATCGCCATATTCGGGTCTGCGTCTTCCAGTTCGGACAGTTCTTGCGAGGCTACACAACCTACATCCTCACACCGCCGCGACTTTCGCGCAGAGCAAAAGGCGTCGCCAAGCATTGCAGCGAGTAACGCCAATAGAACAAGCCCGTGCCAAATATATAAAGGGCCTAGAAAGCATAGTGCCGTAAACACAACGGATGCAGCGATCATTTGAATATAGGTACGTTTTGCGTCGCATCGCCGTGTATCAAGTGTGAAAAGCAATGCCGGAACACCAAGTACCAACAACACATTAGCTATATTGGACCCCACCACATTCCCCAACGCCAGCCCTGGCGCATCTTCTAGGGCGGACTGAATTGCGATCAATAACTCGGGTGCTGATGTACCAAATCCGACGATCGTAAAGCTGACAATCAAGGCAGGAATTCCAAGGCGCAGACTAAGTGAAACAGCGCCCTTCACCAAAAAATCACCTGCAACGAGCAGGATCACAAGACCAGCAAGAACTAAAAACATATCCATGAATTAACTGGTGTCCCTTTAAGCGGCGTTTACTTCGGGCTTTTTTTGCATTTGCACGGATCGATGCCAATCAAATAATTACCACAGGTTTTACACTTTTTTGCACGAGGCAAATCCCGCGGTTTACGAATCTTCAATGTCCTCAGCTTCCCAAACATGCCGAGCACCAGAATAACGATCAAAAATATAGAAACCGCTTTATACATGATCGTTACTTTACAATCCGAAGCGGGACCAGTTCAAGCGATCCTCCACATCGGAAATCACGCTTGCAGCCCCGAACTTGCTTAGAAACGATCGTTTTGGACCATGTACAGGCAAGCGCACATCATCTCCAAACAACTCCTTCATCTTTGGCACAATATGGTCAACCCCATCGACCAACCCGTTTTCAACTGCTTGCGCCCCGACCCAGATATCGCCGGTAAACAAACCTTCATCGGACAATAGGTTGCCACGCCGCGAGGTCACCTGTGTGATAAAGTTATCATGGATCACCTTTTGAAGTCCTTTGACCCGCTCGATGTCCTCGTCTTTTGCCGGGCGGAATGGGTCCAGCATCGATTTATCTTCGCCAGCGGTATAAACACGACGTTCCACGCCTTGGCGTTCCATTAGCTCGGTGAATCCAAAGGACGCCGAAATCACACCAATCGACCCGACGATCGAACTTCCATCGACGTATATCTCGTCAGCACACGTCGCCAGCCAGTACCCGCCTGACGCGGCAACATCCTCGCAAAACGCGTAAACTTTGATCTCTTTTTCATCCGCCAGTCGCCGGATACGGGCGGCTATCAAAGCGGATTGCACCGGCGACCCACCTGGAGAATTGATCACCAGCGCCACAGCCTTGGGTTTTCCCTTGGAAAAGGCGCGTTCAATTACCGGTGCAAGCGCTGCGTCGTTCAAGCCTGGACCACCAAGGCGACTTCCGCCGCCAATAACGCCATTCAGGCGTATTACGGGAACGGTTGGTTTTGCTTTAAAGCGTTTAATAAACTTTTTCATAAGCGGTGATGTAGGCAGCCAAGTCCACTGACACAACCCAAAGAAGGCAGCTTTATTGTTTACGTGGCTTTTATACCAGTATTTCCCTTGACCCTCCCCGTTTTCCTTGCAGTATTCAGCGACGCAAAAAACAGGAAAACCCATGCAATACAAAAAACTAGGCCGCACGGACATCGAGGTCAGCGCGCTATGCCTCGGATCAATGACATGGGGCACTCAGAATTCAGAGGCCGAAGGACATGGCCAGATCGATATCGCACTGAATCACGGTGTAAACCTTATCGATACTGCCGAAATGTATCCGGTAACGCCTATAAACCATGAAACCCAAGGTCGAACCGAAGAAATTATCGGCAGTTGGTTCGCCAATACTGGACGACGCGACGATGTTATCATTGCCACCAAGGTAATTGGCGGTGGAAGCAGTGCTATTAAGGATCGTGAAGGTGCAGATATATCACCGGCCACGATCCGCGAGGCTGTCGAGGGCAGCCTTAAACGCCTGCAAACCGATTATATCGACCTCTACCAGTTTCATTGGCCAAATCGTGGGTCGTATCATTTCCGCAAATACTGGGCGTTCGACCCGAGTGGACAAGATCGCAACAAAACGCGCGATGACATGGCGGAATGTCTGCGAACGTTGGGCGAACTAGTGAACGAGGGTAAAATTCGCCACTTTGGCACATCAAACGAATCTTGCTGGGGAGTATCCCAGTTCCTTGATATAGCCGAGGCCGAGGGGTTACCCCGCATGGCCTCCATTCAGAATGAATACAGCCTGTTGTGCCGTATATACGATCTTGATCTGGCAGAATTAAGTATAAACGAGGATGTGGGTTTACTGGCCTACTCGCCGCTTGCTGCGGGTATTCTGACGGGCAAATATCAGGGCGACGTCACGCCCGCCGGATCGCGCCGGACATTTTCGGAAAACCTTGGTGGGCGGTTAACCAAAAACGTCTTCCCCGCGGTCGATGGGTATTTGGCTGTGTCGAACAAACACGGATTGGACCCCAGCCAAATGGCATTGGCGTTCTGCATCTCACGGCCATTCATGGCGTCAGTAATTTTTGGTGCAACCACAAATCAGCAATTGGAAAACTCCTTGAAAGCAGTGAATCTGTCGCTTTCTGACGATGTCATGGCCGATATTCAATCAGTCCGCCGCGAACACCCGATGCCAATTTAGCCTTCCAACAAAACTTCGGCGGCCGAGCGTGCCTCGGCTGTCACTATATCCCCTGCCAACATCCGCGCAATTTCGTCGATGCGCGCTTCGGCATCAAGAGGGCGGACATCGGTTAAAGTATTTTGCCCATCGTCTGATTTGGAAACGCGCCAATGATGACTGCCCAAAGCCGCTACTTGAGGCGAGTGCGTCACCACTAAAACCTGCCCGCCGTCCGCCAGGTTCGCCAGCCGACGCCCGACTGCATCGGCGGTAGCGCCCCCGACGCCGCGATCGATTTCGTCAAATATCATGGTAAGCCCCGACACGCGCGAGGTCAGACAGACTTTTAGGGCCAACAAGAAGCGCGACAGCTCGCCGCCGGATGCAATCTTGTTGATCGGGCCGGATGGTGCGCCGGGATTGGTCGCGACTTTGAACACAACACGGTCTTTGCCATCTAGTCCCGCCTGATCCGCAGCAGTAACCTCGGTCGTGAACTCTGCACGTTCCATTTTAAGCGGGGTCAGTTCCGCCATCATAGCCATGTCAAGCCGCACACCTGCGGCACGACGGCTTTGCGATAAATCGTCCGCCAAGGTGCTATAGCTGTGTTCAGCCTTTGCCATTGCTTCCTGCAATTCCAGAATATGGCCCGCGCCGGTATCAATTTCTACCAATCGCACCCGAAAATCCTCGGTCGTTTGGGCAAGATCATCCGGCAATACATTGTGTTTTCGCGCCAACGCTCTGATTGCAAATAGCCGCTCTTCCAGATGCTCCAACTCCGATGGATTGAAATCGAGCGCGCTTAGCGCTTCCTCAATCCCGCGCTGCGCATCAGCCACTTCCGACAGCGCACGCCCCAATGCCTCGACGGGTTCCTCTAGATGTCCGCCGGCTTGAGGTGCTGCGTCCTCCAGCCAGCGAATGGCATCTGACATAGCTCCTTCTGCCCCGCCCGTCGACACGGCACTCAGCGCCTTCGAAATCCCCTCACGGATGCGCGCAGCAGCCTGCATCAAGCGGCGTTGGGTGTCCAAAACTTCGTCTTCACCGACCTCTGGTGACAACTCATCCAATTCAGCGACGGAATGGCGCAGGAATTCCGCATCACGCGATGCTTCTTCCAGTTTTGATTCGGCTTGAACCAAAGTTTTACGTGCTGATGCCAGAGCCCGCCAAGCAGCACGAACAGCCGCCACATCGTCGGTAACTCCGGCAAAATTATCCAGATGCATCCGATGCCCCTTAACATCGAGCAAACCCTTGTCATCATTCTGTCCGTGTATCTCGACAAGCGTTTCGGATAAGGCACGCAGCAACTCGCCCGAACAAACTTTGTCGTTGATATATGCGCGCTTTCGTCCGTCTGGGCTGTTGGTGCGGCGCAAGATCAACCCGTCTTCTGCGGAATAACCAGCATCCGACAGAACCGAATGCGCTGGATGACCGTCAACTAGCGAAAACTCGGCGGTAACCTCACCCTGCGTAGCACCTTGCCGAACGATGTCCGAGCGACCGCGCCATCCAAGTACAAACCCCAACGAGTCCAGCAAGATCGACTTACCCGCCCCCGTTTCGCCCGTAAGAACGTTTAGGCCGGGCTGGAAATCCAAATCAAGGGTTTCAATTAACAGGATGTTACGGATTGATAGCGCATGGAGCATGTCTAGTTATCCCCACACCTCTCCGAAATCAGCCGCCGGACATCAGCGCAGCCGCATCAAGTTGCCACGCATTACCGGGATACTGCGCGGTCAATAATGCCGTTGCAGCTGCGGCCTCGCCTGTCAGGCCAAGCGACAAATGCGCCTCGACCAAGCGGAACAAAGCTTCGGGGGTTTGAGGCGTGTTGCCATAGTCATCAACCACCACGCGGAAGCGTTCAATCGAAGCAACATAATGCCCACGTTTCAAATAATACCGACCTATATTCATTTCTTTGCCTGCCAGCTGATTCAACGCGATGCCGAATTTATCTTCAGCCAAGCGGGCATATTCTGTACCCGGATACGTCTCGATCAATTCGCTGAAAACTTGCAACGAGCGGAAAGTGTTTTTCTGATCTCGCTCCACGTTGATGATCTGATCGTAATATGAAAGGCCAATCAGATACATAGCCAACGGAGCCTCTGCGGTTGTTGGGTAGAAATCCAGATACCTTGCCGCCGCGGCACGGCTTTCAGGGTACATTTGTTCTTCGTGGTATGCTTTTGCGGCCCCGATAATAGCATATTTGGTTTCGACGGAATAAGGATGCAGTCGTTCGACTTCGTTGTAGTAATCAGCGGCGTCCTCGTAGTCGCCTTTCGCTACTTCAGCCTCGGCCAATGCCATGATATGCGTAATGGGGGTGCCTTCGCTAACCTGCTCGGGCCCACGACCAGAGCAGGCAGTCAAAAACAGAACCGAAATGAGCGCTAAGCCGCGAATACTTTGAAATACGCCTGACATACTAATCCTCGAAATTACGTGGTTTCACGTCTGAAACTATTTCCTTGCACGAAGGATTACCACAGGATTTTAAAAGGAAAAAGGATTCTTACGAACCAAATCGTGGAGATGACGTTAAACCGCCACTTCCAGAACGCTATTGCTTATGCCAACGCCGGGTAGATGTGCGGATTGTTGGTGAGTCACTTCTACTATCTCATAGGAATCCGGCGCGGAAAAAACAGCGCGCAACAAAAGATTCGTCATGCGATGTCCCGCACGAATTCCGTGATACCGCCCAATAACCGGCACACCTGCAAGGGCCAAATCCCCGAGCGCGTCCAACATTTTGTGTCGCACACATTCGTCCACGCGCCGATAGCCTTCGGGATTCAAAACTTTACCGTCATCAATAACGACCGCGTTAGCCAGGGAACCACCACGCGCCAAACCGATTGATTTCATGTATTCAACATCCGAAAACATGCAGAATGTGCGGCAATCACTAAGCTCTCGCACAAAACTACCGTTTTTCATGTTTAATGTATGTTTCTGCTGGCCAATGGCTTTATCAGCAAAAGAGATTTCAAAATCGATTTCAAAGTCTTCACTTGGAGAAAGTTCTGCAAACGCATCTGCCTCGGACACTGAAATCGTTTTAAGAATGCGCAAAACCTTAACTGGCGTATGCAGCTCCACAACACCTGCCGAAAGAATTTCCTTGACGAACCGGGCCGCGCTACCATCCATAATCGGAACTTCAGGGCCGTCAATTTCAACGATCGCATTGTGAACACCACACCCTGCAAGAGCCGCCATCAGATGCTCAACCGTTGCGATTTCGACACCAGCTTCGTTAGATAGACGTGTGCAAAGTTGCGTATCATTCACAAGGCTGAACCGCGCCGGAATACGGTTGTCCATATCCGTGACATCAACGCGTCGAAATTCGACACCGAAATCCGCAGGCGCAGGCATAACGCGCAAGCGTGCCGGGCGACCGGAATGAAGCCCGGAACCAACCATTGTAAATGTTGATTTTAGTGTCGTTTGCACGCGAAAACCCATGTGTAAATTATTTGTGTTGAATTAATACTGATTAACGTTCAGGGCAACTCAATCTTTGTGACGTTTTGCAACATCTCGAAATTTCAGCACGATAAGGTCGGCAAACGAAAAAGGGCGCTTGAAAATCAAGCGCCCATCTTATTGAAATTTAGGCAAATTAGTTGGCTTGACGCCGCAAGAATGCTGGTATCTCCACACGATCCAACTCTTCTTCGTTAACGTCTTCGTAGGTCTGCGCTTCTTGTTTATGAAGAGGTGGCTGACGGCGAACCGCTGCTGCATCTCCGTTTGGACCATGACCAGTCATGCGATTTATCAAATTATTAATCGCAAAACGTCCTTGCGCTTCAGCAACAGGTTCAGCGGTTGGCTGTGGCTCTTCTTCGACCACGGGAACCTTGGCAACGGCGACGCGCAAGCGGCGTAATGCATCGGTTGACGGGTCATTTGCCTCCGCGATTTCCACTGTTTCAACTTCAGGCGCTTCATCAAACAGTGTTCCGAGGCTTTCAGCGGCGACCGCCACCTCAGGCTCTGAAACGACTGGTTCGATAACAACTTCGGGTTCAACATTGCTTGCTTGAGTTTGTTCGTAAACCAATGGCTCCGCCATGCTACGGCGTGGGGCGTGAACAGGCGTAACACCTTCGGCCATGTCAATTCCCGTCGCGACTACGGAAACACGCATAACGCCTTCCATAGACGGATCAAGCGTCGAACCCACGATGATATGGGCATCGGCGTCCACTTCTTCGCGAATACGGTTTGCGGCTTCGTCCAACTCAAACAGTGTTAGATCATGGCTACCAGTGATGTTGACCAACACGCCGCGCGCACCGCGCAACGAAATCTCGTCTAGCAACGGATTGGCAATGGCCTTCTCTGCGGCTTGAATGGCGCGATCTTCACCCGACGCTTCGCCTGTACCCATCATCGCTTTGCCCATCTCATCCATCACTGAGCGAACATCAGCAAAGTCGAGGTTGATAATACCGGGACGGATCATCAGGTCGGTAACCCCTTTGACACCTTGGTAAAGAACATCGTCTGCCATGGCAAAAGCCTCGGTGAACGTGGTTTTCTCATTTGCAAGGCGGAAAAGGTTCTGGTTTGGAATAATAATCAGGGTATCAACAACTTTTTGCAAAGCAGCGACACCTTCTTCAGCCTGACGCATCCGGCGCGCACCTTCAAACTGGAAAGGTTTGGTCACGACACCAACAGTCAAAACACCCAATTCGCGTGCCGCAGCAGCGATAATCGGTGCAGCGCCCGTTCCGGTACCACCACCCATACCAGCAGTAATGAAACACATGTGTGCACCAGCCAGAAGGTCAACAATTTCTTCAAGGTTTTCTTCAGCAGCCGCGGCTCCGACTTCCGGTCGTGCACCAGCACCAAGGCCTTCGGTAACTTTGGCGCCTAGCTGGAGTTTGGTCGTAGCATTGCTTTGCTGCAAAGCCTGAGCGTCAGTGTTCGCGACAACGAAATCCGCGCCTTCAAGTGCTTTTTCGATCATGTTGTTGACCGCGTTACCACCCGCGCCACCAACACCAAATACTGTAATACGAGGTCTCAGATCGGGTTGATCCGGCATGCTAAGGTTCAAAGCCATGATAAGTTCCGCCTGTTTTGTTTCCCCTTAATATGGGGATTCTAAATGTAATTCTGTTGATTCCTGATCGTAACCTAAACTTAAGTGTTCGTCACCAGTTTTTGTGATTTTTCCTACAATATACTGTAGGCAACCCCTTATTTTGTGGTTTAGGCGGATTTGCACCTAAATACCATTTCACCAGTTATTGCGGAACCAGCGCATTGCGCGCCGTACCTTACGCGTACCAATCCGGTCAGCCGGCATCTCGAAATCCCAGCACTCATCTTGCGGATAACTGGCGTGTAACGCGAGACCAACTGCGGCGGCAAAACCCGCCCCTGTCGCGGCCTGCGGCAACCCCATAACCCGTATCGGCTTACCTATGCGGCATCGGCGGCCTAAAATGCGGGTTGCTAGTTCGTCAATTCCTTGAATTTGGCTGGAACCACCAGTCAAAACGATCTGTTGGCTTGGCAAATACTCGAACCCGGATGCATCGAGACGCTCGCGCACTTCCTCAAGGATCTCTTCAACGCGCGGTCGCATCACTCCGATAAGTTCGGAACGCGACACATGCCGCCGCTCATCTTCCCATTGCGCCATCGGGTTTGGAACCTCGATCATTTCGCGATCATCAACACCAGTAGCAACCACGCCGCCATGCAGTGTTTTAATCCGCTCCGCGACAGTGGTGTCAACTTGCAATCCTTGGCGGATATCGTTGGTGATATGATCACCGCCCAATCGTACGGCGTCCGCATAAATCAGTTGTTTCTTGATGAAAACAGAAATTCCCGTGGACCCTGCCCCCATATCAATACACGCAGCGCCAAGCTCCTGTTCGTTTTCGACAAGGCTGGACAGGCCACTCGCGAAAGAAGAAATCGAAAGTCCTGCCAGTTCCAAATCGCAACGCTTCATGCATTGCAAAAGGTTCTGCACAACGGTGTCGTTAACCGTCAGCATATGCATATCGACGGCTAGTTTGTTACCGATTTGCCCACGAGGGTCCGACAGTCCCGGCTGATGGTCCAGCGTAAAACTAACTGGCATCGCCGAAATGGGCTGTCGGTTTTCGCCATAAGGTGGCACTTCGCACGCAGCCATTGCATAGCCGATATCGCGTTCTGTCACCTCGCCGTTTTCTACGTTAATCTCGCCACTCAGACCATAAGAGCGTGGCCGCCCGCCAGAAAAACTAACGATTACATCGTCGACACGAAGACCGGCCATTTTCTGCGCCCGCTGAACTGCCGTGCGAATAGCCCGCTCGGTTTCATCCATCACCGCAATTTCACCAAAACGCACTCCGCGCGAGCGTGTGGTTCCAACACCGACGACGCGAAACGCACCCATGGCCGGTACCGTTACCGTGTCTGAAATACTCGGTTCCGCATTCACGTTCGGTGCAAACTGCAACACAAGACAAGCAACTTTGGAGCTGCCAATATCAAGAATAGCAACTACACCACGCCGAACAGCAGCCTCGCGGCGGGTACGCATTTCGCGTTGCATTTCAAAAAGACTTGGGGTCATGCGTCCTCTCCTCGGACTTCAGTGCGCAAACGGCGCAACTCGGAAATGGCTTGATCGGTTAGGCGTAACACGGGGCGTTCACCGTTACGCATATCCACGACTTTTACGTCGCGGTTCAGCAAATCTTCGGCTAGATGTAATCCAATTACGCGGCGCAACGCGCTGATGGCCCCGTATTCGGGCAGCATGATCGTTTGCCCGCGATCCAAAACAAGATCCCAGCGACGGTCGCCAACGCGAACCAATCCACGGACCCGACCGGAAATCGAGGAGGCTACACGTACAAGATTGATTGCTTCGGCGACCTGCGTTTCTGCACCAACGCCAACAATAAGCGGAAGATCGCCACGGGCCGACCTCCGCGCAATATCCGCAACACGATGGCCTTCATTGTCGACCAAGCGCAAAACGTTGCCATCGCGCCAAACTACAACCGGATCCCGTTCAACTGTTAGAATTTCTAGTATTCCGCCACCCAGAACCCGAATCTGCGCTGTTTCAACAGCGTCCAGCGATTCCACGGCCTGCTTAAGTGCGACCACATCCAGCTCTAACGAGCTGACCGGCAGCTCCAACCTCGAGACGGTCAAAATTTGCTGCTGCAAATCGTCGGACACCTCAGGGAAAACAACATGTGTCACCTGAAGTTCTGGTCGCGCGGCCGCAATTTCATACAGTTGCGCACTTTTGAGCCGAACAATTTCGCGAATGGTCATGTTATTAAATGTTGCGAGAACCACCAAAGTCACCACACCCAAAGGCAACCACAGTCGCACTATTTGGCGCACTGAAGGTTTCAGCCACAGCCGTTCAAAACGATACCTTAACAGCGAAGGTGACGGATCAGCATATGGTACTACCGAACGCATGATGCATCCTCCACCAACCAGCGGCAAAATTCGCCAAATGGAATTCCACAATGGGCAGCCTGTTCAGGGGCCAATGATGTTGGAGTCATACCGGGTTGTGTGTTGACTTCTAACAAGATCAAACCGTCAACGCCCCGTTCGTCATCCCAACGGAGATCCGCGCGACTAACGCCTTTACAACCCAATGAATTGTGCGCGCGCTCAGCTATATCCAGACATGCTGCGAAAACATCCTTTGGTAAATCTGCAGGCAACACATGCTTAGATCCGCCCTCGACATATTTCGCATCGTAGTCATACCATCCAGTCGTTAGAATATCGGTAACCGTCAAGGCTTTGCCGTCCATTACAGCAACGGTCAATTCACGCCCTCGTACGAATTCTTCGACCATAACAACGTCCGGCATGTCAGCCGACAATTTCGCGGGGCTATTGGCCCCTTCGTTAACTAGATACACCCCGACGGACGATCCTTCGTTGTTAGGTTTAACAACGTATGGAGGGTCCATCGGGTGTGCATTGCTGGCGGCAACTCGATCAACTAAAATACTTTTTGCTAGAGGTAGGTTGGCATTTGCGAAGGTCCGCTTGCTGCGATCCTTATCCATCGCCAAAGACGAGGCCAAAACGCCGGAGTGAGTGTATGGAAGACGCATCCATTCCAGCAGACCCTGCACACAACCGTCTTCACCCCACCGACCGTGGAGCGCGTTGAATACAACATCTGGCTGAACGTCAAGAAGTCGCGCCGCGAGGTCATCCCCCGCGTCGATTTCGACCACCTCGAATCCTTCTTCCCGCAACGCAACTGCGCATTCACGGCCCGAAACAAGCGAAACTTCCCGCTCGGCGGACGGACCACCCATTAACACTGCGATGCGGTTGACTGTCCTGCTCGACATAACCGCCTCAATCTGCCCCGTGCCTTATGGCTTGTTGGGGTCAATTACGTGGGTGTTTTTTCACCTACACGCATAATTTCCCACTCTAGCGTTATACCGCTGTTTTGGGCAACCTTTTTTCGTACCAACTCGCCTAATTCTTCCAGATCAGCCGAAGTAGCATTATCGGCATTAATCAAAAAATTAGGATGCATTTCAGACATTTGTGCCCCACCAAGGCGATAACCGCGCAATCCGGCATCCTCAATAACTTTCCACGCTTTTAAGTCGTGCACATCATCTGCGCGTCCGGTTGAGGAAAATCCAGCCGGATTTCGGAAAGTGGAGCCACAAGAACGCTCTTTGGTCGGCTGACTTTCAGCACGGCGCGCCAGAGCATCTTCCATCTTCTTATGGATTTCTTCCGGTTCACCAATCGGAGCCTTCAGCACACATTGCACAACCATCGCATCATCCGGCAACGCGGAATGTCTGTAGCTGAAATCCATGTCATCGGGCTTCAGCGTAACGATTTCGCCCGCGCGGGTTACCGCTGTCGCACTGACAAAAACATCCGCCAAGTACACACCGTAGCATCCCGCATTCATCTTGATCGCGCCACCGATGCTTCCTGGTATGGTCCGCAAAAATGCGAGATCATATCCTTCATCCGCAGCCTTCTTAGCCACCTGCGCACCAAGGGCCGACGACCCTGCCCGCAAGTTGCCATTGGCCATAACCTCAAACCCGTTAAATCCGCGCCCCAGCCGGATCACCACGCCCCTGATACCACCATCGCGAATTATCATGTTGGAGCAAACACCAATGGGCAAAACCGGAATATCTTCGGGCAGGCCTTTCATAAACGTCGCCAGATCCGCCATGTGCGCGGGTTGAAACAAGATTTCGGCAGGCCCGCCAGTACGCAGCCAGCTTAACGTGTCCATTGTGCGGTTTTCGGTATATTTACCCTCGACCTCAGGCAATCTAGACAGAAGCTCACCCATTCGAAAGGGCCAAAGGCAAGTCATTCGCCCACGCAGATATCGTTCCTGCACCAAGACAAATAACGATATCACCGGGCTGTGCATGTTTGCGAACAAACCCAGCGAGGTTGGTATCATCTTCCAAGGCGACGGCATTCCGGTGGCCATGATTTACTAAACCAGCCACCAGCGCATTCCCGTCAGCGCCGTCAATATGGTCTTCACCCGCGGCGTAAACATCGGTGATCGCAACAACGTCAGCGTCGTTAAAGCACCCGCAAAATTCGTCAAACAAATCCCGAAGGCGGGTATATCGGTGCGGCTGATGGATAGCGATTACGCGTCCGTCACTCGATTGTCTCGCAGCTTTCAGTACAGCAGCAATCTCGACTGGATGGTGCGCGTAGTCATCAATGATCGTCGCCCCGTTCCACTCACCAACGCGGGTGAAGCGGCGGTTCACGCCTCGGAACTCAGCCACCGCAGTCTTAATATCTTCGGCGCTAATTCCCAAATGTCGAGCAACGGAGATTGATGCTAACAAATTCATGACATTGTGTTCGCCGGGCATTGGCAAGCATAATCCATCGATCCGCTCGCCTTCAGATTTCAAGTCCACATCAAAGCAGGCAGAGCCGTCTTTGTATTCCAAATTTTCCGCCCGAACGTCAGCTTGCGGATTGAACCCATAGGTCACAACACGGCGGTCATTTATCCGCCCAACGAGGCTTTGCACCTCAGGGTGGTCGATGCAACAAACCGCAACACCGTAAAACGGGATGTTTGAAACAAATGTATAGAAAGCTTCGCGCAGCGCATCGAAGCTGCCGTAATAATCCAAATGCTCGGCGTCGATGTTCGTGACAACGGCAATCGTAGCTGGCAAGCGGATAAACGTGCCGTCACTTTCATCCGCCTCAACGACCATCCAGTCGCTTTTACCCATCCGTGCATTCGAACCATAGGCATGAATGATCCCACCATTAATCACCGTCGGATCAATCCCACCGCCATCCAGTAACGCCGCTACCATAGATGTGGTCGTTGTCTTGCCATGCGTTCCAGCCACCGCAATATTCGATTTCAACCGCATTAATTCTGCCAGCATTTCCGCACGTCGCACCACTGGCAAACCTTGGGCGTGCGCGGCGTCCAGTTCCGTATTGCCAGGCTTAATCGCGCTAGAGATTACGATCACTTCGGCACCCTCAAGGTTCTCGGCTTTCTGACCGACAAAAACCTTCGCTCCTTTTTGCTCAAGGCGCTCGGTGATTTCACTGCCGCGAAGATCAGAACCTTGAACCGTATAGCCATGGCTAAGCAAAACTTCGGCGATACCGGACATACCGATGCCTCCGATACCAACGAAATGGATCGGACCAATGTCTTGCGGTAAGCGGGTCTGTGTATTCAACGCATTAATCCTTTTTCAATTTTTCAACCAGCGCTGCGAGCTCTTGCGTGGCTTCGGGTTTTCCCTGCGCTGCAGCCGCTTGCGCCATCGCAACCGCACCTTCGGTGTCAGACAGAATAGCCTTGATATGTCCTGACAGTTTTTCGGCCGTCAACTCTGCTTCAGTTATCAAAAACGCACCACCAGATTCAACCAACGCCCGTGCATTCGCTGTTTGTTCATCCCGAACAGCAATAGCAAACGGGATCAGGATGGACGGGCGACCGATTACTGTCAAATCCGCAATAGAACTTGCCCCGGCGCGCGATACAACAAGTTGCGCGGCGTCTATCCGGACAGGAACGTCGTCGAAAAACGGTTGAACATCAGCCGTTACACCCATCGCATCATAAGCGGCAACAACGGTATCGTGATCAGCCGCCCGCGCTTGATGAGACACATTCAAATGCGCTTTCATCGCATCAGGCAGCAACGCGATCGCCTTGGGAACCACATCTGAAAGAATACTTGCTCCTTGAGATCCACCAATAACCAGAAGGTTCATCGGAAAATCACCGGGAAAATGATATGGCGCAGATGCATGTTCCAGAACCACACCACGTACGGGGTTTCCAGTATGTACTGCGCTTGTGTTCGTCGGCAGTTCGGTCGGCCAAACACTACACGCAACAACATCTACGCGCCTGGCAAACAATCCGTTTACACGCCCCAACACACCGTTTTGTTCATGGATCATCCGTGGTGCACCAAGAAGGCGCGCAGCCGTCATCGCCGGAATTGCAGGATATCCGCCAAACCCTACAACCACTGTGGGGCGATCCGCTTTCATGCTACGCCATGCTGAAAACACGCCGCTTGCGATGCGAAACGGCATGGCCAATTTTGCTAAAGCCCCACCCCTTGATGGCGTCGCCGAAGACACGACCTCGCGTTTCACTGCATCAGGGAAACCGCCGGAATATCGGTTGCCGCGCGCATCCGTCGACAGTTTCACTCGCCAACCACGCGCCAACATCTCCTCGGCCAAAGCTTGCGCCGGGAACATATGCCCACCGGTCCCACCTGCCGCGATGATCAATAATGGAGCCATTACTGCGCCCTCGTCAAAATATCGCTCATTTCATCTTGCGGCCGACGGCGTGTCAGGGCTAGCAACATTCCCAACATCATGCCAGCCGCAATTAGTGACGAGCCACCATAGCTAACGAACGGCAATGTCATGCCCTTAGCCGGTAACAATCGAACAGCAACACCCAAATTGATTAGCGCCTGCATGGCCAGCAAAGATGAAAGGCCGACTCCGGCGATCCGAACGAACGGGTCGCGTTCCCGCACAAGACGCAAAAGCGAGCGTATGGTGATAAGCATGAACAATCCAATAATGAACAGGCAGAAAACCAACCCGTATTCTTCCGCCGCTACAGCAATAATGAAATCGGTGTGCGCGTCAGGCAAAGACCATTTGACCGATCCTTCCCCTACACCAACGCCAAATACCCCACCCTCTTGAATGGCGTTACTTGCGAAACCAATCTGGGATGTGGGGTCAATTTCAGGGTTCAAAAATCCATCAATCCGCCGCGCAACATGCTCGGAATTATTGTATGCGAAGGTAGAAGCTGCTGCGATTGCGATCGCAAGTATGATCAAAAGCAACATCGGCGCGCCAGCGATAAAATACATCAGTATCCAGCTGGCAAGAACCAGCGCCGCCTGTCCGAAATCTGGTTGCAGCGCCAATAAAAGTGTAAGCGCCACAGCAACGACAAACGACATAAACCGCCCTGGTGGGCCATCAATATCAACGCTGGCGGACATCAACCAAGCAGAAAACAAGACAAACGTCGGTTTAACAAATTCGGAAGGCTGCAAAGAGATAAATCCAAGCGAGTACCAACGCACCGCGCCCTTGCCATAATCCGTACCGAAAAATGGCAACATAACGATTGCAAAAAATACGGCGATAAACCCGATAACAGCTAGCCTGCGAACCATTGTGGGCGTTTGCATGGAAAGAAAAATCATTCCTGACAGCGCAGCTGTTCCAAATATCATCTGACGATTCACATAGTGAAACGCGCCTAACCCGTTCCGCTCTGCCAACGGCGGAGATGCGGCCAAGCCCAGCAACACGCCAACCGCGAACAGTAGCAAAACCGCCAACAGCGAAACACGGTCAACCGTGCGCCACCAATGTGAAATAATCGGCTCGCCAGACTTGGCTGAGACCGTTCCAAATACCATTTCCGTCATGAGAGACTGCTCCTGCTCATGTATACGCCTGCATTTCGACTTATCGTCCGTTTACGGATCTTGCCGATATCGAGGGTAGTATAGCGCGTAAATCGTTATGTTGCCAGATTTTTTCCGTAAAATCACCGGATCGGTGCAACCTCGCGTAAAAGCGTTACTTCCGAACCAACGTCTCGAATGCTTCACCGCGCTTTTCAAAATTTTCAAACTGATCGAAGCTAGCGCAAGCGGGGGCCAAAAGGACCGTATCTCCAGCCTCGGCCTCGGCTTTGGCAGCTTTGACGGCAGCCTCTAATGTCTCGGATATCTCGTAAGGGGTATCGCCCAATTGCCCAGCAAACATCTCGGCGGCTTCACCGATTAGATATGCCTTCGCCACTTTATGAAATAGCGGTGCAAGTTCTGCAATGCCGCCTTCTTTCGCCTGCCCACCGGCAATCCAGCGAATACATGAAAACGCCCCAAGTGCTTTACCGGCGGCATCCGCATTCGTCGCTTTGCTGTCATTTACAAACTTCACCCCATCAGTGTTGGCAACTGCTTGGCAGCGATGCCGCATGCCATGATAATCCCTAATGTGCGGTTCAATCTGTTTTGGTGCCAGCCCCAGCGATCTACAAACCGCATAAGCTGCACATGCGTTCTGGTGATTATGTGCGCCGGGTAGTCCAGCAACATTTCGCAGGTCAATCGACGCAACCTGCCGTCCCTTACGCCATTCAACCAAGAAGCCCTTGCGCGCAAAAACGCTCCAACTCTTACCCTTCATCTGGCGTGCCGTCGAAATCGAGATTACCGGATCTGCTGCCCCCGCCCCTTCACGCATGACGCTCGCCAAAAACTGCCCCTCTGACTGGTCAACACCAATCACTGAACGCTCTGGACCGCCTTGCGTAAACAATCGTTTCTTGGCTGCAAAATATCCGCCAATTCCTCCGTGCCGATCTAGGTGATCGGGCGAAAGGTTAAGGAACACTGCCACATCCGGCTGCAATGCCCGTGCCAGTTCGATTTGATAAGACGAGAGTTCTAGCACAACCACATCACCATCACGCGCAGGTTCAAGTCCCAGCGACCCTATGCCGATGTTCCCACCCAACTGCGTAGGAATTCCTGCTTCTTCCAAGATGTGATGCAACAATGCAGAAGTCGTCGATTTTCCGTTTGATCCGGTGACGCAGACGACACGAGGGTACCTCTCAAACATATCCCATTCTTGCAGGGCAAACGATTGGAAAAATAGCCCAACATCGTTGTCAACTACAACGCCACTTTCCCAAGCCATTTGAATTGCCGCGTGCGGTTCTGGATACAAATGTGGAATACCAGGTGAAACGATTAACGCCGCCAAATCCTCGTACGAGCGCCCTTTGGTCAGATCAGATATCTCGTACCCTGCGTCTTCAGCCTTGGCTCGAGCAACGTCGCTGTCATCCCAGCAAACCGGCGTCGCCCCACCTGCCTGCAACGCAGCCGCCGTGGCAAGACCCGAAACACCGAGCCCCAAAACCCCGACGCGCGCGCCAGTATACCCCCGAACAGGGATCATCTGATTTTCAACGTAGCTAGGCCGACCAAAGCAAGAATAAGTGATACAATCCAGAAACGGATCACAATCTGACTTTCCCCCCAACCGGCTTTTTCAAAATGGTGGTGAATAGGGGCCATCAGGAAAATCCGTTTGCCGGTTTTCTTGTAATACAGCACCTGAATTACAACACTTAGCAGTTCAACTACGAACAGTCCGCCAATGATCGACAGAACGATTTCATGTTTGGTAGCGACCGCAATGGCGCCCAGTGCGCCACCCAGTGCAAGCGAGCCGGTATCACCCATGAAAACCGCTGCGGGCGGGGCGTTATACCAAAGAAAACCAAGACCTCCGCCAATCAACGCTGCCACGAAAATCGTCAATTCTCCTGTGCCAGCCACGTAATGGACATCCAGATATTCGGTGAAATCGACGCGCCCGACGAGATACGAAATAATTCCGAAAGATCCTGCTGCAATCATCACTGGCATAATTGCCAATCCATCCAGTCCGTCAGTGAAGTTAACCGCGTTTGCTGTGCCAACAATCACGATCATAACGAACGGAACATAGAGAAAGCCAAGGTTCAACAGCGTGTCTTTCAGAATTGGAAACGCCAGATATCCTGACAGCGCCTCGCCTTGCATCGACATCACCCAAAAGCCGGCGATCATCGCAATGACAAAACCAAGACCCAACCGAATTTTACCCGAAACACCGTCGTGATGTTGCTTGGATACTTTTTGGTAATCGTCAGCAAAGCCAATCAGACCAAAGCTGTAAGTCACAAAAAGCACCATCCAGACGTAGCCGTTATCCCAACGTGCCCACAGCAGAGTGGAAATTAGAACTGCACCCAAAATCAGCACACCGCCCATCGTTGGCGTGCCCGCCTTGGCCAAAATGTGACTCTCGGGGCCGTCCTTGCGGATCGGCTGCCCCTTGCCCTGTTTGCGTCGCAAAAGGTTAATAAGCGGCTTACCGAAAACGAATCCGAAGATCAGCGCCGTGAAGAAGGCTCCGCCGGCGCGAAAGGTGATATAACGGAAAAGGTTAAAGAAATCCCCGCCATCAGACAGTTCGTTCAACAGATAGAGCATTAAGCCGTGCCTCCGGTTTCGTTCAAAGGACGTGCATCGCCCAAATTCTTGATCGCGTCAACAATCAACCCCATTTTCGACCCAAGAGAGCCTTTTACCATCACCACATCCCCGTCCGCCAACAGTTTTTCAATCTGTGCAGCCAACTGATCGGAGGTCTGAAACCATTCACCGCGTATATCAACTGGCAATGTGTCATAAAGGTGCTTCATCAAAGGGCCGATGCAATGAATTTTGTCAATATTTTTCAGGTTGTCGTTCTGCGAGATTCCGGTGTGTAATGCGATTTCGTCTGGGCCAAGCTCCAACATATCCCCCAAAATCGCAATCCTCCGGCCTGTGCTATGGGCCAATACATCCAGCGCAGCCGCAACCGAAAGAGGGTTCGCGTTATAGCTGTCGTCGATCAAATTGATCTTGCCAATAACCCAGCGCTCTCCTCGTCCCACCGGTGGCCGCCAATCGGCAAGCGCATCGGTAGCGGTTTCTACATCTGCTCCGATCGCATGAACCGCCGCCAAAACCGCCAGTGCGTTCATCGCCAGATGCCGCCCTGCGGCGCCAAGAGTGAACGACCGGTCTTTGCCCAAAAACGTTATGTGTACATCAGTATCGAAGGCGCCAACAATAACATCGCGCAAACGGAAGTCCGACCCCGTCTCTCCGAACCAAAGCACCTGCGTGTTCTGCGCTACCTCGGCCAAAACTTCGGCGGTTTCAGTGTCCGCATTAAAAACCGCAGCACCACCAGAAAGCCCTTCGATAACCGAGGCTTTCTCTCTCGCGATCTCCTCGACACTCTCGAACGCGGCCATGTGTACTGCCGCGACATTCGTCACAATGGCCACATCCGGTCTAGCCAAACGCGATAGCGGCGCGATTTCTCCAGCGTGGTTCATACCAATTTCAATCACCGCGTAATCTGTGTTCTTGGGCATTCGCGCCAATGTTAATGGCACCCCCCAGTGGTTATTGTAGCTTTTTTCGGCAGCGTGGGTTTTTCCTTGGGTGGCCAAAGCCGTTCGAAGCATTTCTTTGGTGCCTGTTTTTCCAACCGACCCCGTCACTGCAATAACCTGTGCGCCCGTTCGTACCCGCGCGGCCGTCGCCAAAGCTTCCAACCCTTCCAGCGGATCGGACACAATCAACAAAGGCGCATCTGGCGAAATTCCGTCGGGAATGTGCGATACCATCGCAACCGCCGCACCTTTTTCTAACGCTTGTGCAACAAAGTCATGTCCATCTCGTATGTCCTGCAATGCTACAAACATGTCGCCCTTTTGCAGCGTACGGGTGTCTATCGAAACGCCAGAGGCACTCCAATCCACAGCGCACCGCCCGCCAGTTGCGGCTACCGCTTCGGCCATCGTCCACAACGCAGTCATCTTTGCAATTCCTCTAGGGCTGCGACGGCAATACTCGCCTGTTCTGCATCATTGAATTCCAGAATATCCGTCCCAACGATCTGCCCGGTTTCGTGCCCTTTACCTGCAATCAGCAAAGCGTCACCGGGCTGAAGAGCGTCAATCGCCGTCAAAATGGCTTCTGCCCGATCACCAATTTCGTTTGCATTTGGGCACGCCGCCATAATCGCCGCGCGTATTTCTGTTGGATCTTCCGTGCGTGGATTGTCATCGGTTACATACACCACGTCGGCATATCTTACCGCTGCCTCACCCATCAACGGACGTTTGCCGGTATCTCGATCGCCTCCAGCCCCGAACACGACCAATAGGCGACCCATCACGTGTGGCCGCATGGCCTTTAATGCCGTTTCCAGCGCGTCCGGTGTATGGGCGAAATCGACAAACACCGTTGCGCCGTTACCGCGCGTCGCTACCAGTTCCATTCGTCCTCGGACCGTCTGCAACCTGGGCAATACTTCGAAAACTGTTAGCGCATCTGCACCGCAGGCAATTGCAAGTCCCGCTGCCAACATCACATTGTCCGCTTGAAAACCGCCGATCAACTCGAGGGGTACCATGTGGCTGGTACCGTCGTACGAGACCAGCACATCTAACCCGTCCGCGCGATACCGCGTATCCTTGATACAGATATCAGCATCACCATGTCCGACGGTCAAAACCTTGTTCAGTTCATCCGCCAGACTAAGCCCGCGTTCATCATCGATATTAATCACTGCTGTAGCGCCGTCTGGCAAAACCCGCCGAAACAGTCCGGCTTTGGCGTCAAAATAGTCCTCGAACCCATCGTGATAGTCCAAATGGTCCCGGCTTAAGTTGGTAAAACCCGCCGCCGACAAACGCACGCCATCCAATCGACGCTGCTCCAACCCGTGAGAGGACGCCTCCATGGCAGCATGGGTAACACCCTGCGCCGCCAAATCAGCCAATAACGCGTGTAACGTCAACGGTTCAGGAGTGGTGTGGGACAGTGGCGCAGACACAGCGCCCTCAACCCCAACCGTCCCAAAATTCACTGCAGCAAGCCCCAGTTCTTCCCAAACCTGACGAGTGAAATTGGCAACAGAGGTTTTGCCATTGGTCCCCGTAATGGCCACCATCGTTTCAGGTTGCCCACCAAACCAAACGGCTGACGCCTTGGACAGCGCCATGCGCGGGTCGTCCGAAATCAAGAACGGCACGTCGTATCCACCCTCCGCCTGCGCGATTTCGTACCCCGCCTGATCGGTCAACACCGCCGCCGCACCCATCCGAACGGCATATTTCACGAACTCGGCACCGTGGACATTGTTGCCGGGCATCGCGGCAAATAAATGCCCCGGTTTAGTCTGCCGGCTGTCGACGGAAATGCCCGTGATATCAGTAGGCAAATCGCCAACGAGCCGGTAATCCAGCCCCAGCGCATCTATTGTTTTTGAAAGGTTTGTCATGGCCCCTATTGGCCCCTCGTCAGTTCCGCGTCAAGGTCAACGCACTTGGCGAGACCCTATCATCGAAATGCTCCGGTCGCATACCCATCAGCGGCGCGATCCGGCGAATAATCTCGGCGCCGACGGGCACAGCCGTCCAGCCCGCGGTGCGGCGCGGTTCGTCACCCGAGCGTTCTTCGGGTTCGTCAAGACTAACGACTAGCACGTATTTGGGGTCGTCCATCGGGAAAACGCTGGCGAAGGTCGCGATCACTTTGTCTTCGTAATACCCGCCTTGCGGATTAGGTTTATCCGCAGTTCCGGTCTTGCCGCCCACCTGATACCCTTCAACTTCACCCAGCGAGGCAGTTCCGCGCACCACAACTTGGCGCAACATATCGCGCAGGTTTGCCGAGGTTTGTGTCGATATAACTCTATCTTCTTCAGTTGGCGCTGTGCCATTTTTCAACAACGTGGGAGTGATTTTCAACCCGCCATTGGTAATCGTCGCATAGGCCGCCGCCAAATGCAGCGGGGTTGCGGCAAGGCCGTGACCATAAGAAATCGTCATCGTTGAAAGCTCGGACCAGTTTGACGGCAACAAAGGTTTACTGCGCTGTGCCTCTGCAATTTCCAGTGGCACTGGTTTAAAAAACCCCAATTCCCGCAAAAAATCCTGCTGTGCTTCGGTTCCCATTTCAACTGCCAAATTCGCCGTACCAATATTGGAGGACTTTACGATCACATCCATCAAACTAAGCTGAGAACCGTAATTGTGGAAATCCCTGATCGAGTATTTCCCCCACCGCAGTGGGCCACGTGTAGGAACCATTGTGTTAGGTGTTGCCGCACCCGTTTCCATCGCCTGTGCCGCAGTAAACAGCTTGAAAGTCGAGCCGAGCTCGTACTTTCCTTGCGCCACCCGGTTAAATAGTGGGCTATCTGCCGGATCACCACTAACAGGCGGTGCGGGCCGATGATTTGGATCAAAGTCGGGCAGCGAAACCATCGAAATGACTTGCCCCGTATCAACCTCCATCAGGACCGCTGCGGCCCCTTTCGCATTCATCATCGCCATGCCACCAGCCAAAACGCGGCGCATAGCGGCTTGTACCGAAATATCAATCGACAATTCCAACGGCGCCCCATCCTCAGAAGGATCACGCAAGAATGTGTCGAACTGTAATTCAACGCCTGCTGTCCCGACCACTTCGGCAGAACGAACACCTTCACGGCCAAACGTTGTGCCACCAAGAATATGTGCAGCCAGATTGCCGTTCGGGTATAGGCGAATTTCTCGGGGGCCGAATTGCAAGCCCGGTTCGCCTAAGTCGTGCACAGCCTGACGTTGTTCCGGTGAAAGTTTATGCTTGATCCAGACAAACTTCCGCTCGCCACCAAACAGCACATAAAGTTTTTCTATATCGAGATCAGGGAAAATCTCTACCAAGCCTTCTGCGGCACCACGTTCGTCAACCATGTCCTGCGGATGCGCGAAAAGCGAGGTAGTCGCTAGGTTGGTTGCCAGAATTTCCCCGTTTCGATCGACAACGTTTGCACGCTGATTAACGATCTGAACTGAACGCCCATGTGTAGTCGGCTCAATTGGCGCGGTGGTTGCCAACACAGTCATTTTCCAACCCACAGCCCCGAAACTTAAAAGAAAGGCAAACGCTAACAAAACCAGACGAGATTGCGCCCGGAACCGTTCAGCATTGCGCTGGCCGTGCATCCTCGCGGCTTTTTCCTCTGCTTCGATCAGACTGGGATCCACGCCACTTTCGCGGGCTTTTAATACACGAGCGATAGGGCGCAGCGGGCGACGTATCATCTGTTGCCCCCTTGAACTTCAAGAATTGCCGCTTCGATCAATTCTGCCAACAACGGATCTTCCGGTGTGGGGTAAGCAACTTTCATGGCGTCGGAAAAATGGTCTGGATGCAACGGCATAAGCCGTAATTCAGTAAAATGCTCTT
Organism: Rhodobacterales bacterium 52_120_T64; assembly: GCA_002162875.1. Lineage (GTDB taxonomy): Bacteria > Pseudomonadota > Alphaproteobacteria > Rhodobacterales > Rhodobacteraceae > NORP23. Next base: position 139,907 of record MABA01000009.1, read on the forward strand.
CCGAAAGCGCCAATAAACGGTCTGGGCGATTAAGGTAAGCCCACTCGGCCTCCAATACCGCAATGGTTTCGCGCTCGGTGCGGATCTCACGTTGCAGACTGGCGACACGGCCCAATGCGTCGCGCGTGTCATTGTTTACGCGGTACGCCCATGTCGCAAAAACCATCACCATGAAGACGCCGAGGATCAACAACAGGCTTCTCATAACCAAGCCCCTTTTGTGATGTCCAGCTTCGGCATTCCAATTTCACGAGGATCAATATCACCCGCATCCGCGCCAGTGCGCTGTGCCATACGCAATTTAGCCGAGCGCGCCCGAGGATTGGCTGCCAGCTCGCTCGCATCGCCAACCACGGCTTTGCGGGAAGCCTGCGAAAAGCTCGGTGCCTCGCTATCCACAACCGGTGCAAATCTACTGCCCTTCGGGGCCGCACCAGACCGAGATTGCATAAAGCGTTTCACCATACGATCTTCAAGCGAATGGAACGTCACAACGACAAGTAAGCCACCCTCTTTCAAGGCAACCTCTGCCGCGGTCAAGCCACGCGCCAGTTCGCCCAACTCGTCATTCACAACAATCCGCAACGCCTGAAAACACCGTGTCGCCGCGTGTGGTTGGCCAGGTTTCGGGCGTGGCATGATGCGCTCCAACATGCTCGCAAGCTGCCGTGTGGTTGTGAAAGGTTTGGTTTTGCGATCCATAACAATCGCCTTGGCGATCTTGCGCGACGCGCGTTCTTCGCCGAATTGAAACAGTATATCTGCCAGCACAGCTTCAGGTGCTTTGTTCACGATATCCGCCGCTGATGGACCGGATTGCTCCATACGCATATCCAATGGACCATCTTTCATGAACGAAAAGCCACGCTCTGCTTGATCAATTTGCATTGACGAAACGCCGATATCCAACACGACACCATCCAGCGTGCCAGCGCCTGCAATCTTGTCCAAATCGCCAAACCGCCCAGAAACCAACTTTAGCCGGTCGCCATATTCGTCAGACCAAACCGCAGCACGCTGTAATGCCTCAGGGTCACGGTCTACACCAATCAGACGCCTCGCTCCTGCATCCAGAATTGCGCGTGCATACCCGCCAGCACCAAAAGTGCCATCCAGCCAAACGCCGGTTACAGGCGATATCCTATCCAAAATAGGGCCAAGCAATACGGGAACATGCGGTGTTTCAGAATCTGCAGGATCAATCGGAGGAACGGCCATCGCCTAACCCTCCGCCGTTGTGCGATACAATTTCGCATGAGGGTTTTCCTGCGAGGCCCCCCACTCCTTTATCTGCTGAAGTTCGTTTTCATACGCGGAAGGCTTCCAAATCTGGAAGCGGTTCCCTTTACCAACAAACACAGCATCTTTCGCCACGCCAATCATCTTGCGTAGCGCGGCAGACAGCACCATACGCCCGTTCTCGTCGACCGAGGCGTAATCAGAATCCGTACCTAGAATTGTTTCAAAATATTCGCGTTCATCCGAAAAATGCGGCAACGCTTCGATTAAATCGTCAACCTCGTCCATCGATTTGATTGAATAGCCTTCAATGCATCGCCCATCTTTGGACCCATGCACAAGAACAAGCTGAGGGTTTTCGCCAGAACGCCAGTCGGGGTCACCTTCCTCAAGTACACGCCGAAAGGACGCGGGAATCGAGACCCGGCCTTTTGCGTCCACCTTATGGACCGATTTGCCTCTGAAACGTCTAGCCACGTCTCTCTCCTGTTTGTCGCCCCTTAAAACGGACGCGGCGGACCGTACTGCCTATGGTACGACCCGCCGTTTGCCCCGTGGAAGGAAGCCGACTGCGCCACTTTCGTGTCTGCTCACATGCGCGTCGAATCTCTCACCTATGGTAGAATGCGGTGCCTGTATGAAACCTTATTGGTTTTTTTGTTTTCCGGGGCTTAAGCCCTCTAAAAAATAACCGCTGTCTATCCGTGTAATTGGATTAACATGGGAAATTATGGAAATCAATGGTATTTTTGTGGGCTTCAGTGGGCGAAATCGCCCAAAAATTTCAACCACGGCTAGATTTCAGCAGGTATAGTACCAACCATCTAACACACCACTACATATGGTGGGCTTTTTTGTATTTCTACTTCCCATGAATTCCCAAAATACTTTAAGAACTAATCAAATTTCCGCTACATAGGCACCCCGACATCCACCAAAACCGAAGCTGTGCTACAGTCCATTTGAGGTATTCGGAGGTAAAAAAATGATTCGTAGACGTAGCTTTTTGGCAATGACAGCGGCACTTTCAGCCCTTTCAATGGCAAACCAGATCAATGCAGAAGTCAAAATGGGGGACGATGGCCTGCACAAACAGAGGTTCTTCCTCGACAGTTTTTTAGAAATGGGTTCGGATTTGGAGGAAGCGGCCGCGGAAGGCAAAGGTCTGATCCTATTGTTCGAACAGCGTGGCTGCCCCTACTGCCGCGAACTGCACACCGTTAACTTCGAACGCCCGGAAATAGTTGAATTCCTTACGGAAAGCTTTGTAACCGTGCAGCTTAATATGTGGGGCGACCGCGAAGTTCTTGATTTTGATGGTGAAACTTTGTCGGAAAAGAATCTTGCCTCCAAGTGGTATGTAAACTTCACACCTACAATGATAATAATTCCCCACGAAGCGGTTGGTGCTCAAAGCGTGGCGGAAGCCACCGCGTTCACAATGCCAGGATATTTCAAACCCTTTCATTTTATTTCTTCGCTGGAATACGTGGCCTCAGGTGCTTTCAAGCAGCAGGGCTTTCAACGGTTCCTGCAGGAAAAAGGTCAGCGCCTTGCCGCTGAAGGAATTGAAGTAGACCTCTGGTAAAGCGTTAGCACAAATTATTTATTCACCCAATTGGTTGACAATCGGCTTTCGCCGAGTTATTCACCCCTATGGTTGAACAAAAACTAAACACACTGTCCGATACCTTGAAAGCTGTGAGCGATCCCACACGGCGTTCGATTTTGACGACGCTCGTCCAACAAGGCTCGACCCGCGTGACGGAACTGGCTGCGATGTACGATATGTCTCTCAATTCGGTATCCAAACACATCAAAGTCCTGGAAAGGGCAAACCTCGTGTCCCGCAAAACGCTGGGGCGCGTGCACTTAATCGAAGCGAACTTGGCACCTGTCAAAGAAGTGGACGATTGGTTCAACGAACTCCGTTCCATCTGGGAAATCCGGCTGGAAGCTCTCGACAACCTCGTAACAAAGGAAAATTCCAATGACTGATTTATCCCTAACCGTATCGCGCACAATCAGCGCATCGTCCGAAGCCGTGTTCGATGCATGGCTGGACCCCGAAATGCTCAAACGGTTCATGATCCCTGGCGACAGTATGATCGTTCCATCTGCGACCACAGATCCGACGGTTGGCGGGCGTTTTGAAATTGTCATGCGCAATGGCGATCAAGACTTGCCTCATTCCGGAACCTACACAGAAATCAACCGTCACTCGCGTATTGCTTTCACCTGGGAAACACCGTTCTCCGAGACTGCCAGCAACGTCGCGATAACATTCACCCCGAACGGCGACGGCACAACCGTCGAGCTGTCACACGTTAAGTTCGAAACCGAGGAGTCGCGTGACAACCACAAAGCCGGTTGGGGCAAAATTTTGGATTCACTTGACAATGTGCTAGGCTAAAAGTTGCCAAGTAATTGGCGCAACATATAAAAAGGGGAAAATGATGAGTGAAATTACGGATATTAACTGGTTGGCGACAATAGTCGGCTTCGTTTTGGCTTTCGGGCTTGGCATGATTTGGTTCTCGCCAAAAATGTTCGGAACCAAATGGGCCGAGGGCGTCGGGTTAGACCCAGAGGGCCCTAAGAAACCGCCGGCTGCCGCGATGACCGCCCAGACTGTGGGAACCTTCCTGCTCGCGTGGACGGTTGGTGTGACGGCCGCAAATGATGCATTGTTGACGATCATTCTGTTCACTCTGACAATGGTAGTGCTCGCGGGCGCCAGTGGTTTTTTCACAGGAAAAAGCGCCTATGCACGCCACACCGAAGGTGGGTACATGCTCGCAATGGTCGTTATCATGATTATTAGCCACGGCATTTTCTAAATAGCCATACAATCAATATTCGAAAAGGCAGAGCCATGTGCGCTCTGCCTTTTTATTTTCTGGTCGATTTTTTTCCGACCTATAGCCTTCCAACTCTCTTCCAAATTCGCAACAAACCGATGTATTTCGCGATATTCACTCGGTCGTCGTCTCGAGGTTTTTATCCTGCTTCCTAGTCATGCGCATGTTCGCTGTCGCTATGGCCAGCCACCTCTGTGTGCTCTTCGACGGCAGCAAGCGCACCATGCTCGTGATCCATCATCACGATGGCTTCCTCTGTCAAGTTATGCTCGGTGAACTGTTGCTGCTGCACATCGTCCTGCAGGAACGCTATGATGTCGGACAGCTCATTACCGGTAAACAATATTTGCCCGCCGAAAGCTTCTTCTTGCGCGGCGATCATGGAGGGCGCCATCATCCACATTTTGGCAACCAGATCAAAGGGGTTCACAAACTCGTCCAAATCGTGCGCATCAAGCGCCGCGGCATCATGCCCCCCGACCCCGCTGACTGCGTGGCAGGCGACACAACCTTTTTCAACGAATAGCTCCATACCACGAGCACTACTCACGACCGACATTAAAAGCCGCGTAATATCAGATTTATGTTCATCGCCATGGTCATGCCCACCGCTATGATTACCGGCAGCCCACGCGCTTGTGGTGTCATTCAGCCCGAGCGCGGTGATAAGCGCTAATAATGAGAGAATTTTCATTCCATTTTTTCCATTCACATCACAAGTATAAGTTCTTATCTGCCTTTCTGCTTTTGCACCTAGGGTAGCTTTGATGCAAATCAATGTTTCCACAAATACCGCTAACTCACACAAATGTAGCTATTGTCGCTAAAACCCCAACTATCAACTCAGCTGCCTTTTGTTAATCCAGATGGAGTTCTCCAAATGGGTCACAGCAAAAGTTGCGTGTAAAATATGCGGATGGCCTATAAGCCGGATTTTGTTCCGGGCTTGCGCCCTTCGATGACCATTCGTCTGGGCCTGCCGTTACCAACAGGCTCTTGCAGCCAACCCGGATCGCTCGGTTGAAGACCTGCCTTGCAGCGCGCGATCCCTATTTGGCCTTGCTCCTGACGGGGTTTACCGTGCCGTTTCTGTTGCCAGAAACGCGGTGGTCTCTTACTCCACCGTTTCACCCTTACCCACGCAAGCGTAGGCGGTCTGTTTTCTGTGGCACTTTCCCTCGGGTTGCCCCGGCCGGTCGTTAACCGGCGTCACTTCTCCATGGAGTCCGGACTTTCCTCACCTTTTCAGGTGCAGCCATCCAGCCATCCGCATGGTGGTTAGGTAGGCGGTTCGCGCTGTTAGGTCAATGGGCGTTGAACCAGTGCGGGTTTGGGCATAAAGGGACAGCATGAAAAACTTGCCATTACATTTGTGGGACATCCCCACCGACGCGACAACCACCTTGATTAACGTCTCGGAAAACGAAACTTATCTGGTTGAGGGTGGTGAGTTCAAAGCCGTTCTGCGCGTGCATCGCCAAGGGTATAACACCCAACGCGCAATCGAGTGTGAGCTGGAGTGGAGCGCCGCCCTGCCCCTGAATACGCCTACCGCCATTGCAGGCGTTGATGGAAAGGCAGTTCAGAATTACCACGATCACTTTATGGTTTTATTCAACCATATCAACGGTAAACACCCGGATCAGAGCGAAGACCTAACCGCGTCCTTCACCGAACTTGGCCGTATCGCGGCGCAAACGCACAGCCATAGTCAAGGTTGGACGCGGCCCGAAAACTTCGAACGATTGACTTGGGGATTGGACGAAGTGTTTGGCGAAAATGCCAAATGGGGGGACTGGCGGGACGCGCCAAATGTGACCAATGACATCCGCCGTATTCTTGAACGGGTGGAACGCGTTGTGCAGCATCGTCTGAACGCATTTGGCCAAACGCCGGAGAATTGCGGGTTGATTCACGCCGATATGCGGCTGGCAAATATACTGGTTCACAACAACGAAACACGCCTGATCGACTTTGACGATTGCGGGTTTGGCTGGTTTTTGTACGACTTCGCCGCCGCTATTTCGTTCATGGAGGATGACCCGCAAGTTCCCGTACTTCGCAAGGCTTGGGTCAAGGGATACCGGACGGTTCGCACGCTTAGCGATGCTGAAGTATTCGAAATCGACAGCTTTATTATGCTGCGGCGGATGGCGCTGCTGGCATGGATCGGCAGCCATATGGAGGCGACCGAGCCACAGGCGCTCGCCCCTGATTTTGCGCGGGTGACGGCGGAACTGGGCACAGCGTATCTGGCGAAAATGTAACGTGCGGTGTCGTTAACTATTAGGATTTTTCGCAGGAAAATCCTGTACACAACGCGTACACAATCCGTGCACAACGCGTATGCACAAAATTAGTTAATCTCTCTTGCCCTTAGGGCCTTTAGGTGGTGGAATCGGCTTCCGTTTAACCTTGCTTCCAGCACGCTTTTTACCGCGTAGCGAAATACCGGGGCTAGCCGAACCGGGGCGAACCTGACGAACCCGTGGGGCACGTGGTTTTTCCGTCGGGGCAACTTTGCGTTCAATTTCTGGAGCGCGCTCAATTCCGAGCTGATCCTTCAAAATCTTCGCCTTGATTTCATCGACTTCGCCTAGCTTCATGTCACCAAGCTGGAAAGGGCCGTAAGATACACGGATCAGTCGGTTCACCGTCATGTTAATGCTTTCGATCGCACGGCGGATTTCGCGGTTTTTGCCTTCGCGAAGGCCAATCGTCAGCCATGCATTCGCACCTTGCTGGCGATCTAGAACCACTTGCATCGGCATGAAGCGTTCACCGTCGATTGTAATACCCTTACGAAGGGGTGCCAGCGTCTCGTCCGTAGGATAGCCGTTTACGCGCACGCGGTACTTGCGCACCCAACCGGTCGAGGGGAGTTCCAGTTTACGCTTCAGCTCGCCATCGTTGGTTAACAACAACAACCCTTCGGAGTTCAAATCGAGGCGGCCAATTGTCATCACCCGTGGCAAATCATCTGGCAGGCGGTCAAAGATCGTCTCGCGGCCTTTTTCATCACTGTTGGAGGAAACCAAACCCTTGGGTTTGTAATACCGCCAAAGGCGCGCGGGTTCAGCTGCGGCAACAGGCTTGTTGTCCACCAAAATCCGGTCCGATGCCACGACGTTAAATGCCGGAGACTCCAGCACCTCGCCGTTAACGCTTACGCGTCCAGCAGCAACCATACGTTCCACCTCACGGCGCGAGGCAACCCCGGCGCGCGAAAGACGCTTGGCGATCCGCTCGCCTTCATGTTTCTTTTCTGTCATAGATCGGGGCATACACGATGGACTACACTGTTGACTAGGGTCGAAATGCGCGAATTTACCACATATATGGACATTGCCTTAGCTGAGGCCCGCTTTGCGGCCGAACGCGGCGAAACGCCTGTGGGTGCTGTGATCGTCGCGAATGGCAAAGTTTTGGCCCAGAATGGCAACCGTACGCGGGAGTTGTCGGACCCGACGGCGCACGCTGAAATTCTGGTTATCCGCGAGGTTTGCGCGGCGTTGGGTTCGGAACGTCTGCCCGATGTTGACTTATACGTCACGCTGGAACCCTGCCCGATGTGCGCGATGGCAATCTCGTCCGCACGTATCGCGCGGGTGTATTACGGTGCGGCGGATCCGAAATCTGGAGGGGTGGAACAGGGGCCGCGCATCTTCAGTCATTCCCAATGCCACCACAAACCCGAGGTTTACGGTGGCATTAACGAGGCCGACTCAGCAGCCCTTCTTCGGGATTTTTTTGAGGGTCGTCGTTAGGTTAGCCGCCCATTGATTTCATCTCGGCGACTTCAACCGCACCCATGTCCAGATACGGGCAGCCTTTGGCGATCTCGACAGCGGCATCCAGATCGGGTGCCTCGACAACTGTGTAACCCGTCAGGCCGGTGTCCGTTTCCGACACACCGTCTGAACTGACCATCATGGATTTGCCCAGCGGCGTGCCCGGATTGATCATCGCATCGCCGAGATCCTTGGTCCACTGCATCCATTTAGCCTGATTTGCTTTGCCTTCCTCGGGTGAGGACGGATAACTGGTAGCCGCGTGATAGATGATAATAAAATTTGCCATTTTTTTGTACTCCCGTTTTATTAATCCAACCACCATACCCAAAAATGGGCCAAAAACAACATTCGCCAGTTGCATATATTCCGCCGCGCAGGCAGATTACGCCCTATGTCAAAAATCATTCTATTCAACAAACCGTTTAATGTGCTTTCGCAATTCACTGATGCGGGAACCGCTGGATCAACGCGCAAAACGTTGTCCGAGTTCATCGACGTGCCCGATGTATATGCAGCGGGGCGTTTAGATAAAGACAGCGAAGGGTTGCTGGTTTTGACCGATGACGGGCGATTGCAGCACCGGATCAGCGACCCGAAGCACAAGACCGCCAAAACCTATTGGGTACAGGTCGAAGGCGAACCGACCGAGGAGGCCATAAAAGCCTTGCGCGAAGGTGTGAAGCTGAAAGACGGCAAGACCGCCCCCGCGCAGGTTAGTCAAATAGACGAACCTGCCGCTTTGTGGCCCCGCGACCCGCCTGTACGGTTTCGCAAAACCGTGGCGGACAGTTGGCTTGAGATCACGATTACCGAGGGTCGCAACCGCCAAGTTCGCCGTATGACTGCCGCTGTCGGACACCCGACACTGCGATTAATCCGCTATCGTATCGGGTCTTGGACGATTGAAGACATCCCGAACGGGGAATGGCGCGAGGCTTAGAGCGTTATTGCGACCATCACCTCTGGCTCGATTACGTTAACGCCGTCCAGTTCTGCCTTCATCAAATCCGCGTTTTGTTCCAGCAAAGGGAACGTGCGGTAGTGGCAGGGGATTAAGGTCTCGAATTCGAAGAATTTTTTAGCGGCGTAAGATGCGCGCTTCATGTCCATCGTAAAATGTCCGCCGGCGCACAGGATGCCGATTTCCGGCGCGTGCAATTCCTGCATCAACTGCATATCCATGCAAATGTCTGTGTCGCCCGAGAAGTAGATCGTTTTGCCTTCGCCCGAAATCATGAAGCCTGCTTCGTGCCCTGCATAAAGTGGACCTTCGTCCGTCGCGATGGAGGAACTATGCACCGCGTTAACCATCGTCACGGCCACGTCGCCCAACTGGACCGTGCCGCCTTTGTTAAACCCGACAACCGGAATTTCATGCTGCCCTTCCCACCACGACATCAGGTCGTAAATCCCGACCACCGGAACAGACAGCCGTTTGGACAGCGCCACAGCATCACCAGCATGATCGCCATGCCCATGGCTTACCAGAATATGCGTTGCGCCGTTGACCGCCTCGTCGTGGACAATCTCCGGTAACATCGGGTTGCCCGTCAACCATGGATCAACCAGTAAAACCTGATTGCCGATTTCAATACGAAAGCTGGAATGGCCGAGCCAGATGATTTTCATGTGCGTTCTCCTGTGGATTTCCCTCACGATAGCGCGGAATCGTGGCTATGCAAGCGCCGCAACGCTTGCGCCCAAGGCGTAGCGCGGCTAAACCGCATTCCAAAGTTATACCGTCAGGAATGGACCCCATGTCGATAGATAAAGAAACCGCGCGCAAAGTAGCGCATCTGGCCCGCATCGAAGTTGCCGAAGAAGCGCTTGAACCGCTTGCTGCTGCACTGTCTAATATCCTTGATTTCATGGAGCAGTTGAACGAGGTCGATATTGAAGGCGTTGAGCCGATGACCTCCGTTACGCCGATGGATTTGAAAAAACGTGCCGATGTTGTGAGTGACGGTGGGTATGCAGATCGCATTCTGGCCAACGCCCCTGACACCCGCGAAGGTTTCTTCGCCGTTCCTAAAGTGGTGGAGTAAGCCATGACTGACCTATCCAAAATCACTATTGCCGGTGCGCGTGACGCAATGCGTGCAGGCGAGCTGACCTCGGTTGAACTGACACAAAGCTATCTGGACGCGATTGACGCGGCCGATACGCTGAACGCATTTTCAACCAAAACACCCGAGAAAGCCTTGGCGCAAGCCGCTGCTGCCGATGTTCGCATTCAGGTAGGCGATGCGCCTGACATGTGTGGCATTCCGCTGGGCGTCAAAGATTTGTTCTGTACCGAAGATATCCAGACGCAAGCTGGTTCGCACATTCTTGACGGCTTCAAACCAAAATATGAATCCACTATCACATCCCAGCTTTGGGACGCGGGTTCGGTGATGCTGGGCAAGTTGAACATGGACGAATTCGCGATGGGTTCCTCGAACGAGACATCCTATTACGGCCCAGTCACCAGCCCTTGGCGTCGTGAAGGCAGTGACAAGGCACTGACGCCCGGTGGTTCATCGGGTGGCTCGGCCGCTGCGGTGTCCGCTGACCTTTGCCTTGGCGCAACTGGTACTGACACGGGCGGTTCCATCCGCCAGCCTGCAGCCTTTACTGGCATCGTCGGCGTTAAACCAACATATGGTCGTTGCTCTCGCTGGGGTGTGGTGGCGTTTGCGTCATCCTTGGATCAGGCAGGTCCGATGGTCAAAACCGTTCGCGATTCCGCGATTATGCTGGAGGCCATGTCCGGTCACGACGCCAAAGATTCCACCTCTGCCGATCTGGCTGTTCCGAATTTTGAGGCGGCACTTACTGGTGACATCCGTGGCAAGAAAATCGGCATCCCGAAAGAATACCGCGTTGATGGTATGCCTGCGGAAATCGAGGCGTTGTGGCATGAGGGTGCGGAAAAGCTGCGTGCCGCTGGTGCCGAGATCGTTGATATCTCGCTTCCGCACACCAAATACGCGCTACCAGCATACTACGTAATCGCCCCTGCCGAAGCTTCGTCCAATCTTTCCCGTTACGATGGCGTGAAATATGGCCACCGTGCCAAAATCAGCGCTGGCGAAGGCATTGACGATATGTATTCCCGCACCCGCGCCGAAGGGTTTGGATCAGAAGTCCAGCGTCGCGTCATGATCGGCGCATACGTTCTGTCAGCTGGTTTTTATGATGCGTATTACATCCGCGCCCAAAAAGTTCGCACGCTGATCAAACAGGATTTCGAAAAAGTCTTCGCAGATGGCATCGACCAAATCCTGACACCAGCAACCCCGAGTGCTGCTTTCGGGTTGGGTGAAATGAAAAATGCCGACCCGATCAAGATGTACCTTAACGATGTGTTTACGGTTACCGTAAACCTCGCTGGTTTGCCCGGTGTTTCGGTCCCAGCCGGCATTGATCATCAAGGGTTGCCTTTGGGATTGCAGCTAATCGGACAGCCGTGGGGCGAGGCCGATATGCTGAATACCGCCTATGCGCTCGAACAGGCTAGCGGATTTGATGCAAAACCTGTTAAGTGGTGGTAATTTTACACCTGAGGGATATTTCATGTTCAAAAAATCTGCGTTGCTGGTCACAGGACTGGCCCTAGCTGCTTGCGGTGATCAGCCGGTCGGCGGAACGGGATATTTCGATACGATTGCACCGACCACAACCGTGCAGGAACCAGTAAGGCTGGTTCCTGTCGCAAGCGAACAACCCGATATGACTGCCGCCCTAAGCGAAGCTGTCGAGTTGGCGATTGCGGAAGGAGAAGCAACTGAGCCAGAAATCGAAGTGGCGCAAATTGATGAGGCGCCATCAGAAACAGAGGGTGAAGCCGATCCAGCTGATAGTGGCACCGCTGAAATCAGTACGGATGACGGAACGCTGAACTTGAACATCACATCTCAAGAGCAACAGAAAATCGAACGTGACAAAGCCGCAATCCTTTTGGCGGCAGCACGTGCGCAGTACGAGATTATCGAGCCGGGAGCGTTACCTAATATCGTGGCAGGCGTTAACATCGCACTTTATGCGCGCGAAACAACCAACGCCGTTGGCGACAATGTATACCGCCGCCCGATTATCAAAAGTCGTTTTTCTGCTGTCGAGTGTGGCAAGTTTGAAATACAGGACGACGCCCAACGATATTTCCTTGCAAACGATGGCCCCGAAAAGGATCCGCTTAACTTGGATCCGGACGGTGACGGTTTTGCATGTCGTTGGTCACCGGAGTTCTATCGCTCTCTACGATAAAAAAAGCCCCGTTATAACGGGGCTTTTCTAATTCAGTTTTAGACTTTTAGTTCGCCGGCACTTTGACGCCCATCGCGCCCTTCGACCATTTCAAATTCGATCGGTTGATCGTCCTGCAAACCTTGAAGCCCGGCTTCTTGAAGTGCTGTGATGTGAACGAAAACATCTTTGCCGCCATCTTCTGGTTGAATAAAACCGAAGCCTTTTTCGGCGTTAAACCATTTAACAGTTCCCTTTGCCATCTCTGACTATTCCTCCGTGGTATTTGCCCAAACGAACCTGCCGGGCTTGTAACGAGGCAAACGTTAACAGATGTGGCAAATTCGCGCAAATAAAACAATAAATTCCGATTTTGGGTCCTCGGATTTAACGCCAGAAAAGTGGCAGTTAGAAAACCTCGCCGGATTTCCATGGCGTTTTTCCCAGTTTCGGCGTTCCGCACTGGAAAGCACGCACCACAGGTAATATGTTACATACAACCAAAGCGTTACCCAAATCGAAACAGGAGAGGCACTTGTCCGCTAACACCTTGCAATGGATAGCTTTTGCGGTTCTCGTAGCCATAATATGGACCGTCGCCGCCGGCGCTTTTGGCGACGGGATTTCCCTATGAGAAAACGATTTGGTGGCAAATTTAGCCCGTCTGACTCAACGTCAGACAAAGACACCCCCCCTGTAAATGCATTTCGAAACCGCCGTGTTGCCCCATCATACCTGCGGGCAAACATGCTGTTTCTGGCCCCCCTTCCATTATTGTTCAGCGGCATCGGCGAACTTCGTGCTGGTGATGCCCTTGGCATGATAAGCGAATTCGGGGCACTTTCCATCCTTCTACTTTCCGCATGGATGCTTCGCGAAGGTATGAAAGCCGAAACCGCATACGAGGATCGTAAAATTGCCCGCCCTCCGGCAATCCCGCGCAAGTTGTTTGCTGCCGCTCTATCGGGAATCGGGGTGTTCACCGCAGCCGCTCTCGGGTGGGGGCAACCAATGATCAGCGCCGCGCTATTCGGGATATTGGCCTCTGGTGCGCATGTATTTGCTTTCGGGTTGGACCCGATGAAAAAGAAGGGCATGTCCGGCCACAACGCATTTGACAACGAGCGTGTCGCAAAAGCTGTTGAGAAAGCCGAAGTGACATTGGCAGAATTGTACGCAGCCTCTGCCCGTTTCGGCGACCGCGCCTTGGAAGCGCGGATCGAGCGTCTGGGCGCATCTGTTCGCGAGGTTTTTCGCGCGGTTGAGGATGATCCGCGCGACTTAACCCGTGCCCGTAAATTTCTGGGCGTGTATTTAACTGGCGCCAGGGATGCGACGGTCAAGTTTGCAGATATTTATTCCCGAAACAGATCCACCGAGGCCCGAGATGATTACATAGCTTTGATCAGCGATCTGGAAATTAGTTTTAACACACACCGCGACGTGCTTTTGCTTGATGACCGCCAAGATCTGGACATCGAAATCGAAGTGCTGCGTGATAGACTACAACAAGAAGGGTTGAAAAACCGCTAACCGAGGAGACACATTATGTCTGACGAAACCCGCGCCAAAGCCTTAACAGCCTTGATAGACGCCGAGGTTGTTACAGCCGCATTGCTGCCTGCGGCAAAGAGCGATCTAATCGTGATCGACGTCGCCAGCGCCGAGGAAAAAGCCGCGGTCGGCACCCGCATGGCCGAGTTGGACATGGAGGATACGCAGTCCATCATCCGTTTTGGCTCAACGGCTCAAGCCGAGCTGCAGGTTATTTCGCAAGAGATGTTGGCAGGCGTTCGCAATAAGGATGTCGGGCCAGCGGGCAGCAGCCTGCGCGATATGGTTTCATCCATCCGTGGTTTCTCGATCGAAGAGTTAGACCCGAACCGCAAATTAAGCTGGTGGGAACGTTTGATGGGCAAGACCCAACCGATGGCGGCCTTCATGGCGAAATACGAAGATGTACAGGGCCAGATCGACAACATCACTAATGAACTTTTGGCGCATGAAACAACCCTGTTGAAAGACATTAAATCGCTGGATAAGCTTTATGAAAAGACCCTCGATTTCTATGACGAACTGGCACTTTATATTGCTGCGGGCGAAGAGAAAATTCGCATTCTGGACACGGTCGATATTCCAACGATGGAAAAGACGGTGGCAAATGCGCCTGAAGGCGACGGTGTGATCCTTGCGCAGGAGTTGCGCGATCTGCGCGCCGCGCGCGATGATCTTGAACGTCGGGTGCATGATCTGAAACTGACACGCCAAGTGACTATGCAGTCTCTGCCCTCCATCCGATTGGTCCAAGAAAACGACAAATCCCTAGTAACGAAGATTAACTCGACATTGGTTAACACCGTACCGCTGTGGGAAACGCAGTTGGCGCAGGCGGTCACCATTCATCGTTCGCGCGAGGCCACCGAAGTCGTCCATGACGCCAATGACTTGACGAATGAGCTGCTGAAATCCAACGCGAGTAATCTGAAGCAGGCAAATAAAGTCATCCGCGAAGAAATGGAACGCGGGGTCTTTGATATCGAGGCCATCAAACAGGCCAATACCGATTTGATCGAAACTATCGAGGATAGCTTGCGAATTGCTGACGAAGGCAAAGCCAAACGTGCCGAAGCCGAAAAAGAGCTGAAGGTGATGGAAGCAGAGCTGAAAACCACGCTTGCCGCCGCCAAGGCCAAGGCGACAGGGGCCGGCGCGGCTGTTGGCGAAAGCGCTGGTGACTGATACACTCGGTCCGCCATATAATTGCGTGGGCCATCCAAACCAAAGGCAGATATGAACATTCTAACCCGCATATTACCAGTTGCGTTAATTCTGTTTGTCGCCGGATGTGTCGGGCCGTATCCGATTACACCGTCTGATACAGGAAGCGATCTGCAACGCGTGTATGCTGCCGCCGAAGCAAACATGCGGGGTTTGGGCAAGATGCGGACTGAGTTCAGCCCGAAGGATGCGCCATTCACCTACGGCGATCTTGTGCGGAATTTCGAACGCATCGCCCTTCGAAATGAATACCGCATAACCGACGGACGTTTCGTTGCAACTGAATCGCAGACGTTCTTGCGCCGCTGGCAAGGCCCTGTGCGCATCGCGACGATCAACGGCGTCAGCACACCGAAAACAACGGTCCAGCGCAACAATAGTGAAGTGGCCAAATACACCCGCCGGCTTGCACACCTCACAGGGCTAGATATGCGAACAACGACGGCAAAGGACGCCAATTTTCTTGTGCTATTCCTGAACGCGGAAGAACAGGTCGAGTTTGCCGATACCCTGCCGGACATCTTGAACGACATCAGCCCCGCCGTTGTCGATGCCTTTCGTAACAGCCCGCGAAACATCTTCTGCGCCGCGTTTGCCTTCACCAGACCGTGGCAGAAAGGTGTATATGGTAACGTATTGATTTTGGTTAAATCGGAGCATAGCGATTTCATGCGAAAATCCTGTATCCACGAAGAAATGGCGCAGGCGATGGGGTTAACGAATGACAGTCTCGACGCCCGCCCGTCGATTTTCAACGACGACGAAGAATTTGCATTCCTGACCAGACACGACGAAATTCTATTACGAATGCTGTATGATCCCCGCCTTAAAGCGGGTATGGAAAGCTATGAAGTAATTCCTCTTTTACCCGCTATTGCACAGGATGCGACGCCGTAAGGGGGAACTTGTTTTAAGGAGAAACATATGGGTATTTTTGATTTCTTAACTGGCGAATTTATTGACGTCATCCACCACACTGACGAAACTAACGATACGATAGTTTGGCGTTTTGAGCGTGAAGACCACGAGATTAAGTACGGTGCCAAATTGACCGTTCGCGAAGGTCAGGCCGCTGTATTTGTCCACGAAGGACAACTAGCCGATGTGTTCACACCGGGCATGTACATGTTGGAAACCAACAACATGCCGATCATGACCACATTGCAACACTGGCATCACGGTTTTGAAAGCCCGTTCAAATCAGAAGTCTACTTCGTAAACACCACTCGTTTCCAGGACCTGAAATGGGGTACAAAAAACCCGATCATGTGCCGCGATCCAGAATTTGGCCCTGTGCGCATCCGCGCATACGGCACTTATACGATCCGCGTTTCTGACCCCGCGCAATTCCTGCGCGAAGTGGTTGGAACGGACGGTGAATTTACCACTGACGAGATCACCTATCAGATCCGTAACAACATCGTGGCGCGCGCCTCGGCTGCGATTGCATCGAGCGGTATTCCGGTGCTGGATATGGCCGCCAATACAATGGATCTTGGTAAACTAATCGCCGCCAAAGTCAGCCCCGAGTTGGCCGAGTTCGGTATCGAAATGCCGGCGTTTTACATCGAAAACATCTCGCTGCCGTCGGCTGTAGAGGCGGCGATGGACAAGCGGACCGCCATCGGAGTTGCCGGTGATCTGGGGCGCTACACGCAATTTTCTGCGGCTGAAGCGATGACAGCGGCGGCATCCAACCCTGCCGGTGGCGGCATGGGCGAAGGGCTTGGTATGGGAATGGGCATGGCGATGGCCGGCCAAATGGCGCAAGGTTTGGCACAATCCGCGGTTGTCGCACCACCGCCGCCCCCAGCCGAAAAAGTTTGGCATATCGCTGCCAATGGCGCGACGACAGGTCCTTTTTCACGGGCAAGCCTTGGGCGTATGGCTGGTGAAGGTTCCTTCACGCGGGGGTCATTGGTCTGGACTGCGGGCCAAGACGGTTGGACCAAAGCCAACGACATCAACGAGCTGGCGCAATTGTTCACCGTAATGCCACCGCCCCCACCTGCTGCATAAGGCACGACCATGACCGAAGAACACCGTTTCCCCTGCGAAGTATGCGGGGCCGATATGCGGTTTGACCCGACTATGACCGCACTTAACTGCGATCATTGCGGTGCAAGCGAGGCGATTGACGTTAGCCCATGGGCGAGCGGCGCGATCAAGGAAATGGATTTCAACGCGGCACTGTCGTCGGTCGTCGCTGAATCGGAAGTGGAAGAAGTCAGAGTCACCAAATGCGAAAGCTGCGGTGCTCAGGTTGAATTCCTAGAAAATGACCACGCCACAGAATGCCCATTCTGCGCCACACCTGTGGTGGTAGGAACAGGTACGCACCGCCATATTAAGCCACGCGGTGTGATGCCCTTTGCCCTATCCGAAAAACAAGGGCGCATTGCGATGAACGACTGGTTGGGCAAGCTGTGGTTCGCCCCAAATGGCCTGAAAATATACGCGCGGGCGGGTCGTAAAATGCAGGGCATATATGTGCCCTATTGGACCTACGATGCCGATACCAAAAGCCGATATGCGGGGCAACGCGGTACGATCTACTACGTAACAAAAACTGTTCGCGTAATGGTGAACGGCAAACCCCAAACGCGCAAGAAAAAGGTTCAAAAAATCCGCTGGACACCGGTAAGCGGGCGCGTGGCGCGGTTTTTCGATGACGTCCTTGTCCTTGGCTCAACAAGCTTACCGAAAAAATACACCGATGCGCTGGCTCCATGGGATTTATCGGCGTTAGAGCCATATAACGCTGAATATCTGGCAGGATTTCGTGCTGAAGGATATTCGGTCGATCTGGCAGACGGCTATACGGAGGCCCGCACCATCATGGATCGCCGGATTGTGCGCGACGTGAAATTCGATATTGGCGGGGATCGACAGCGGATCACAAACCTGGACACATCCATCAAAGATGTGACGTTTAAGCACATACTGCTGCCTGTCTGGCTGGCTGCTTACAAGTATCGCGGGAAAACATTTCGATTTGTGGTGAATGCCCAAAACGGATCCGTAAAAGGTGAACGCCCCTATTCCGTCTGGAAGATTACGCTTGCTGTGATAACCGCCGCACTATTTGCAGCGGTTATCGGCGCAATCTACTACGCCAGCAAGTAAGACTAGCGACCAGGGGCGGGTCCCGACGCCAGCGGGTTGATGATATCGTAACAAATACCCGATTTCACACACCACGGTGTTGGCGAACACGTAATAGTTACGCAGTTACTAGTAACGCCAGCATCCACCAACGAATCTATATTTATTCGCCAATGGGGGCAGGAGTGGGGCTGAAATGGGGCATTCTTGAACTCTGCCTTAACCAAATAGATAAGTTTTGAATTAACATCCAGATCGTTAGATCGAGAGGAATGCTTCCAAGCTTTCGCGATCCAGAATCTCGATCACACCTTTTTCGACCGAAATGAAGCCTTTGTCCCGCAATACGCCCAACTCCTTGTTTATGGTCTGACGCGAGCAACCAACAACTCCAGCCAAATACGATTGCGAGTCAAAAATCGTGCTGTTTCGTTCGGAGAACATTAACAAATAGGCGCATAGCCTGTGATCAACCGGAGAGTTCCGGTCAACCAGTTTGAAATAATTCAGCTGTAACAAATGCCCGTGAAACACCTTCATCAAATTTTTGACGAAATCAACGGTCCCTAGCGCCTCGACCAACAACTTTTTCGGGCAAAATAACAAGGTCGTGTTCGCCGTCGCCTCGGTGGTGGCAGCGCACCGCTGTTCGGTTATCGCTTCAGTTTCGCCGATAATGGCACCTACGCCTGCACGGGCAAAAAAAGTTTCCCGGCCATCTTCGCCCAAATACAGAATCTCCACGGATCCTTCGGCAATAAGGTACATGCCCAATGCGCGTTCACCTTGTACCAGAAAATGTGTCGAAGTGTCGTAATGCAATACGCTGCATCGATCGATGAATTCTTTTCGAAAATCCTTGGGAAGGCCGTCGAAAATTTGTGCCTTCATCATCTGCGGAAATCTGTCACTAACTTCCATTATTCTTTTATCCGTTTAGCCATAGTAAATTATTATCAGTTGGTGCCTGAAGTGAACGGGTATTGAACACGCCATTTAGAATAATATTGCCGCCGGCGAAACCGGGAATGTCCATTTAATTTAAACACCGTACCCCCCGTCGAATGATTCTAACACTTACAGAGCGTAATAATAATGCCGCCTTTTGGAAAGCTGACAAATATCGCGTCTTGTCGCATCAGGTACTATTTACTCGAACACTAGTAATTTTCTATCCGCTACACCAAACACTTCAGGTGCAATCTATTTAATAAAGCTTTGAATGATTCTATGTCGGTTAGGCGACAGACCTTATAAATTATTGCGCGAACACATAAAATATCATGAACATTAGACCAAACGGTAAAAAATAACCCAAAACGCGTAATTCACAAAATGCAAATGGCGCGGAGTTGTACCCCGCGCCATTCATTAGTCAGTGCACCTTTTACTTCTGGGAAATACGCCCATCAGTGTAAGGAGTATACGCTCCACCAGCTGCCATATAGTCGGCAACAACATCTTCTAGTCCAGGGCCGTAATCGTAGGCATTTATTCCTTCGGCTGCGAATACTTTGTATCCGTCGCCGCCCGAACGCATGAAGTTGTTTGTCACAACGCCGTAAACTGCGTCTGGATCAATCGGCACCCAATTGCCGCCATCGCTTACCAGAACTTCGGTTACACGCCCTTCATTCGGGGCTACCGAAATATCCCATGTAAACCGAAGACCGGAGACCTGTGCGAAACGACCTTTGCCGTCTTCAACCTGGCTAACACCATTTTCAAGAGCGGCTATAACATTCGCACCTGTCAACTGCATTGTAGCCAGCGAATTCTGGAACGGCAGAACCGTTAGAACTTCGCCCATGGTCACTTCGCCTGCGTCGATGCTGGCACGAATACCGCCACCGTTCTGGATTGCAATTGTGACGCCTTGGTCGGCAACACGTGCAACCATCGCATCAGCAATCAGGTTGCCCATTTCGCATTCCACCGCACGGCAGCTATCGCGTTCGCCGTTAATTGCGGCAGCGGTCGAAGCCACAACTTTGTTGCGGATTTCGTCAAGTGGTTCGGCAGCTTCGGCAATACGTGCAACAGTGCCCGCATCCTGAGTAACAGTACCATCCATTACCAGCGGCTCGCCAGATGCTGAAATCAGGTTGCCTGCGTCATCGAATGTCGCGTTAAGCTCACCAAGGAACTTGCCGTAGGCATACGCCTGAACAATCGCTGTGTCGCCAACCATGGTCGGGTATGGTCCTTTTGCACGATCGGATGTGTTCGACAGATACGTGTTGGAGTGACCACCAACGATGATATCTACGCCAGTTGTATTAGCTGCAACTTCCTGATCCGTGTTGTAACCGGAGTGTGACAGAACGACGATAATACCAACGCCCGCACCTGTCAGCGCGTCAACCTGCTGCTGCACAGCTTCGGATGGATCGCTGAAGCTGACGTTTTTGCCGGGGCTTGCCAGTTCGTCTGTGTCTTGTGGTGTAAGACCGATCAAGCCAACCAACGTGCCGTTAACATTAAGCACTGTGGATTTTTGCAATTTGCCAGCCAAAAGAGGCTCGTCCGAGAAATCAGCGTTAGACATTAGCACTGGGAAGTCTAACGCATCCATGAAGCCACGAAGAACTTCGGGGCCATCGTCGAATTCGTGGTTACCCACGGTCATCGCGTCGTAGCCCATATTGTTCATCATCTCGGCTGCCAGCTTACCTTTATAGTAAGTGTAGAACAGCGTGCCCTGAAACTGGTCGCCGCCGTCAACAAGAATGGAGTTTTCAGCACGGGCTCTCGCGGCCTCGACAGCTGTTACCAGACGCGCGGATCCACCAAAGCATTTACCCTCGGTGTTGTCTTCAGCAGAACAACCGGAGTCATACTTGCTGATTGGCTCAAAACGCGCGTGGAAGTCGTTCGTATGTAAA
Source organism: Rhodobacterales bacterium 52_120_T64 (assembly GCA_002162875.1). Lineage (GTDB taxonomy): Bacteria > Pseudomonadota > Alphaproteobacteria > Rhodobacterales > Rhodobacteraceae > NORP23. The sequence goes on from MABA01000009.1 coordinate 160,796, forward strand.
ACTGTTAGATTAAAATCGGCTAGAGCGCCGGTGGCAGACATTGCCAGCGCCGATGCAGCCATAAGTATACGTGATGTTTTCATGATTCCCTCCGAATTGAAATACGAGCGTAAGTAAACAGTATGTTAGCGAGTCGTGCAAACGACTAGACCACAAACTTCGAATAAATCGTTTCACTCTACTCAATTGAATTGACGATTAGTTGGGCCAATCCTAGGCTCTAGAAAATTTTCAACTTTCGAGGCAAGCCGATGACCAAACCCCTGCCGAATTCCCATACCCGCGACCTAGAAGCGCTTCTGCATCCGTACGCCAACTCTCCAGCATTACGGGAAACGGGCTTGCAAATTATCACGCGTGGCGAAGGGGTGCGCGTGTTTGATGACACCGGCCGCCCGTATATCGAAGCGATGGCTGGCCTATGGTGTGCGGGCCTTGGTTTCAGCGACACAGAGTTAGTCGAAGCCGCCCAAGAACAGATGGCCAAGCTGCCATACTACCACTTGTTCGGGAACAAATCCCACGAACCAGCGGTGGAATTGGCAGAGAAGATCAAAGAACTAGCGCCAGGCATGGCACGGGTATTCTATCAATCCTCGGGGTCCGAGGCGAATGAAACCCAGATCAAGATGATTTGGTATTATAACAATGCGCTAGGGCGGCCCGAGAAGAAAAAAATCATCAGTCGCAAGAAAGGCTATCACGGGGTGACGATTGTCTCGGCGTCAATGACAGGCCTTCCATATAATCACACCGATTTTGACCTACCGGTGGACCGGATTTTGCACACAGCGACCCCTCACCACTGGAAAGAGGCCGAAGCCGGCGAAAGCGAACTGGCCTACTCCGACCGCCTTGCTGCCGCACTTGAGGCGCAAATCATTATGGAGGGGCCGGAAACTGTCGCCGCTTTCATCGCTGAACCCGTTATGGGCGCTGGCGGCGTGCTCGTCCCGCCGCAGGGCTACTTCGAGGCGATCGGGCATGTGTTAGAGAAATACGACATCCTGCTTATCGCTGACGAAGTGATCTGCGGCTTTGGCCGTACAGGTGAATGGTTCGGTTCCCAGAAACTGGGCATGAAGCCCACATCCATGTCGATGGCAAAACAGCTGACAGCCGGCTTCGCGCCCCTTTCAGCGGTGGCAATAAATCAGGACATGGCCGACGTGATCGAAACGAACTCCGGCAAAATCGGCACTTTTGGCCACGGATTCACATACGGCGGCCACCCGATGGGCTGTGCAGTAGCCGTAAAAACGTTGGAGATTTACCAACGCCGCAATATCGTTGGCCACGTCCAAAGCCTCGCACCAAAATTCGAGGCGCATCTGGCACGATTGGCAGAACACCCGCTGATTGGCGAATACCGCTGCCTCGGGCTGATGGGCGCGCTTGAAATGTCGCCAGATAGAACTGCTGGCGGGTTTGCACCGGCTGGAAAAGTTGGCGCACGAATGGCGGCTGAGCTGGTCGAACGCGGCGTGATCGTGCGCGCAGTGATAGACAGCATCGTATTCTGTCCACCTATGATTATCACAGCCGATGAACTGGACGAAATGTTCGCCCCGATGGAAGATGCATTGGACGCAACGATGGCTTGGGCGAAATCCGAAGGGTTGGTGTAAGGCGACGTTAACCCTGCCCTACGGGTTGACCTTCACACGGTGTTGGCGCATTCAAACCCCATGATGATTTACAAGATATTCCGTGCGGACGAGTGGGCCGCCTTTGAGGCCGCGGGCGAAACGCTCGGCGCCCCAATCGATTTGGCCGATGGCTATATTCACATCTCAACTGGCGCACAGGTCGCCGAAACGGTTTCCAAGTATTTTGGCGGTATTGAAGGCCTGCAAATTCTGGCACTCGATCCCGATACACTTGGTGACAAGTTGAAATGGGAACCCTCGCGCGGCGGCGCTTTGTTTCCACATCTCTATCGAATGTTGCGGATGGACGATATTGCATGGGTTAAACCCTTGCCGCTTGATGGTGACGAACATGTATTTCCGGAGGGTATGTTGTGAAGACCGCTGTGCAGAAACTCGGCCTGCCTTTGATGCATCTTCTGGATCCGGAAGTGGCGCACGGCCTGTCCATCAAGGCGTTAAAATTGGGCATGGTCCCGACACCCGGCCCCGTAACTTCACCCCGTTTGGCGACAACGCTTGCGGGGATGTCGTTGCCCAATCCCGTCGGGTTGGCCGCAGGCTTTGACAAAAATGCCGAGGCGATTGCGCCTTTGCTGGCGTCCGGCTTCGGCTTTATCGAAGTAGGCGCCGCGACTCCGCGCGCACAGGCGGGAAATGCCAAGCCGCGACTGTTCCGGCTGACCGCCGACAATGCCGCGATCAACCGTTTCGGGTTTAACAATCAAGGCATGGATTTGATCGCAGGGCGTCTGGCTGGCCGACCGGACAGCGGTGTTCTGGGGATCAACCTCGGGGCTAATAAGGACAGTACCGACAAGGCTGAGGATTTTGCCAAGGTCCTGACCGCCTGCGGCCCGCACGTCGATTTCGCAACAGTGAATGTGTCGTCCCCTAACACCGAAAAGCTGCGCGATTTACAAGGTAAGGCTGCGCTTGAAGGATTGTTGGCGGGGGTCATGGCGGCCAATGCTGCGCTGGAAAAACCCGTAGCCATATTCCTGAAAATCGCCCCTGATCTTGAACCACAAGATCTGGAGGATATCGCAGATGTGGCAATCTCCACTGGTATATCCGGTATCATCGCCACAAACACAACACTGTCGCGCGACGGTCTGTTGAGCGCCCATGCAGCCCAAGCCGGAGGCCTCTCTGGTCAGCCGTTATTCGAAAAATCCACCCGCATTCTGGCGCAGATTTCAGCCCTGACCGACGGCAAATTGCCACTGATCGGAGTTGGCGGCATCGCGTCGGCAGAACAAGCCTATGCCAAAATTCAGGCAGGTGCCAGCGCGGTACAGCTTTACACCGCCATGGTTTACAAAGGCATCGGCTTGGCTGGCGATATAGCACGCGGGCTGGACGATCTTCTGGCCCGTGATGGCTTCAACAATGTCGCCGATGCCGTCGGCACCAAACGCGAGGAATGGCAATGACACAACCGATAATCTGGCATAATCCACGGTGCTCCAAATCACGCGAAACGCTGGCGATACTGGAAGACAAGGGGTTCTCCCCTGTGGTCGTAATGTATCTGGAAGTCGCACCCAGCCAAGGCGAAATTCGCAACACTTTGGCATTATTGAAAATCGACGCCAGCCAGCTGATCCGTTCCGGCGAAAGCCTTTATAAGGAACTTGAATTGGCGAACGCCAGCGAAGCCGACCTGGTCAACGCTATGGCAGAGCACCCGATCCTGATTGAACGCCCAGTGGTTTTCCACAACGGCAAAGCCTCGCTCGGGCGGCCACCAAGTTCGGTTCTGCGCATCCTTTAGGCGTCCGCCGTTGCTTCTAATGCCGGATAATACCGCCACAACGTTAGCGCCCTTGTCATACCGAAAACCATTAATGCCAGCCACAATCCATGATTGCCCATGGTGGGCACAAGCGCGAATAGCATCACAATATATACGGCGGTGGATTGCAGCATAGCGATGCGCATGTCGCGCGTACGGGTGGCGCCGATAAATATTCCGTCGAACATCCAGCTTGGCAGACCGATGAGCGGAAAAATGACCATCCACCATAAATATGATTTCGCCTCAATCCGAACGTCCGGTGCGGTGGTCATCAAATCGATTATGGCGGGGCCGAACAGCAGGAACACCCCCGTCAATAGAACCCCTCCGCCTAAGCCCCATTGGCTGGACAAAATGGCGGCACGGCGCAGGTCTGCACGGTTTTTGGCCCCGACAGCGCCCCCGACCAACGCTTCGGCCGCGAACGCGAAACCGTCGAGGGCGTATGCGGTGATATCGACAAAGATCAGCAATATCTGGTTAGCGGCAAGCGTTACATTCCCCATTTTCGCGCCGATAAACAGGAAGGACATGAAGCTAGCTTGCAGCAACATGGAGCGCATCATGATATCGCCGCTGACGCTCGCCATACGGCGAATTTGCACGCGATCGAATATCCGCGTCCAATTGCGCCAATCGCCGCCTACAAAATTCCGACGGCAAAGCCAAAGACCAACAGCCAGCCCTGTCCATTCCGCGACCAGCGTAGCAATCGCGACGCCCTCCACGCCCATGTCCAGCCCCAGCACGAACCACAGGTCCAGCGCCACGTTCACGCCATTTATCCAAAGTTGCAACAGCAGGACCGATCGAGTGCGTTCCATCGCGATCAGCCAGCCGGTAATGGCGTACAGCGATATCGCAGCGGGCGCACCCCAGATACGGATTTCCATGTAACTCTGCGCCAGAGCCTCGACTTCGCTACTGGCCGGCGCAATCTGGAATGCCCCCCAAAACAGCGGGAACTGTAGTGCGAAAATCACCAGACCGGCAGTGATTCCGATGATCATGCCGCGAATAAATATCGCCTTCGTTTCGGACACATCGCCAGCCCCGCGCGCCTGCGCGACAAGGCCGGATGTTCCCATCCGCAGGAACCCGAAAATCCAGTAAAGCCCCGAAAGGATGATCGCTCCGATGCCCACCGCGCCGATAGGAACTGCATCCCCAAGTTGCCCGACAACGCCGGTATCAACAGCCCCTAAGATTGGATATGTCGCATTGGAGATCACGATCGGAATGGCCACGTTCAGGACGCGGCGGTGTGTGATCTCGGCTGAATTCATTTAGGTAATCAGTTCCGGCATCAGAAAATGACCCGTAGCCTGTGCGAAAATCCTAGTTTTGTTATCTTGCCATGCCTCCACGTGCACGGAGGCATATCTGCGGCCAGACCGGTTCACCCGTGCCCGTGCATAGGCGTCACGCGGTAAGCCCGTGCGTAGATAATCCACAGTGAAGTCGATGGTTTTGGGCATAGCGGGAAATTCCCCACGCTCGATTGCTTCGGCAGCGGCGCCACCGCTTTCCATTTGCTGCCAGACGATCGACCACATCAATTCCATTACTGCGGCAATTTCCAGAAACGCTCCAGTCGCCCCCCCGTGAATGGCTGGCAGAAACGGATTTCCAATCAGACTTTCGGAGAACGGCAGATTCGCCGTCAGCTCATCCCCACGGCGATCAAAGTTGACGCCCAAATGCTGGATATACGGCACGTTTCCAGCCAGCTTGTTTAGCGCGTGATCGCGGCGTTGCTTTATCACCTGTACAGGTTCGGGTTTTGGTCGCGACATTATGCACCCTCCTTTTTTGGGCTTCCAACGGTGAAGGCGCCAGCTGCGGTAGCAACCGGATCCACCTCGTTTTCATCGTATGCTTTCGCATGCACGAACGCCACAGATTTGGTTACACGGTAACACTTGGCCTTGGCCAAAATACGTTGGCCGGGGGTGGCGGGACGCATATAATCGATCCGCAAATCAATGGTTGCTGTGGCTTCGAACACTGACGGGTGGCTGGAAACGGCAGCACCACTACATGTATCAAGCAACGCCGTGATAACGCCGCCGTGCAAAACGCCCGTGTCAGGATCGCCTACAAATCGAGGATCGTATTGGATCGACATCTCCGCCGCCCCTTCCCCCAAATCTTCGAGTGCCATTCCAAGATCTTGTGAATGGGGGATCATGGATATGAACTGCTCGGCCATCTTGCGACGCTGTGCTGCGGTGATTTTGGTCATGGGATCCCTCGGCGAGTTAGAATTAGTTTAGATGACTCTGAACATTTTCTCTTGCTATTGCCAGCCATATTCCTGCATTGCAAATGAGAATAGCTCGCAACTGCAAGGTTCCCGCTCAATGCACCCAACAATTACCACCACAAATACCCCTACTTTGTGGCCCGAAAAAATTGGCCCATTCAAAGCCAAACGGTTACCTGTATTTCTGATAATGATGGTCTTGGCGGTCTATCCAGGCGAGTTGGGCGCTCTGACCAGAGCGTTGATGACAGATGCCTACGTGCAGGTAAGCGCCTTTGTAGCAACGACTTTGTTGATCTTTTACGGGGCTGAACGCGTGTTCAACTTCAACCTTGGCTCTGCACTGCGGAATTCCAAAGGGTGGCAAGTACCACTTTCCGCCCTGCTCGGCGCAACACCCGGTTGCGGTGGCGCGGTTGTTGTGGTGGCGGCCTATTCGTCCGGTAATGTAGGCTTTGGCGCGGTCGTCGCCGCGTTGACTGCGACAATGGGTGACGCAGCGTTTCTGTTGATTGCGACACGGCCCGATGTTGCCGCGGTTGTCCTTCCAACCTCGCTCGTAGTTGGGGTTTTGTCCGGATATTTCGTGAACTGGTTCAATAAAGTTGCCGCTGATGGGTGTGATTATCGGCCTTATCCCAGGGTGTGGACCACAAGTTCTGGTTACGACGCTTTACATTAACGGCTTAATTCCTTTTGCAGCTTTGATGGGTAATGCCATATCGAATGACGGCGATGCGCTGTTCCCAGCAATTGCCCTTAATCCCAAAGCGGCTGTGATGGCGACGATTTATAGCACCGTTCCGGCCGTAATTCTGGCCTATGGGTTCTATTTCTTTGCTCCAAACGCATTCTTGTGATTGCAAACCCTCGCCCCTTTGCTCAATATAGGGCAAAAGGGGTGACGCAATGTCCGAAGAAACTCTAACGCTAAAAGAAATGTGCGCGCTGTTCGATGTAACACCGCGTACATTGCGTTATTACGAGTATCTTGAACTGATTTCTCCGGCCAAAGTTGGCCGCACCCGGCAATATGGCGCAACCGAAAGAGCACGCGTTAAGCTGATCCGTCAAGGTCGCAAATTCGGGTTTTCGCTGGAAGAAATTCGCCAATGGCTGGAACTATACGATCTAAACGATCAGAACCGCAGCCAAATGGAACGCTGGGTTCAGATGTCTACAGACCAGCTTACCCAGCTCGAACAGCGTCGGATTGAACTTGAAGAAATTTCCTGCGAACTGACGCGCCTGCGCCAGCTGACACAGGACTCGCTCGACGCTCTGGACTGACGCCACGTCACCGTACCTTCACGTCAACTTCACTTGATTTATGATACCCTCCACCTTACGTTAACGTCAACCAAAGGAGGCAGTCATGACAGATTCGATGATGACGATAGGCGAGATGTGCGAGTCATATGGCGTGACACCTCGGACTTTGCGATTTTACGAGGCGAAGGAGCTGATCTTTCCGATCCGTGAAGGTCAAAAACGCCTGTTCATCAAAAGTGACCGCGCCCGCCTTAAACTGATCCTGCAAGGCAAACGATTTGGTTTCAGCCTGGAAGAGATTCGGCAATTGCTGAACCTCTATTCGCTGGGCGATCAACAAACCACGCAGTTGACCAAAACTTATGAACTTGGGCTTGAGCGCCTCCGCGACATGGAAACCCAGCGCGAAGAGCTAACCGAAGCCATCGCCGATCTCAGAGACCGACTGCAATGGGGCGAGACGGTCCTCGCTGACCGTGGCGTCAAGCTTGCTGCTGAATAAAGGAATGCGAATATGCCAACCTACACACCGCCGCTGAAAGACCTCGAGTTTGTTCTGCACGAAGTTTTACAGGTGCATGAAAGTGCCACACCCGGTTACAACGAATTGGACCGCGATTTCACAGGTGCCATTCTGGAAGAAGCCGGCAAAATCGCCCGCGACGTGCTGACCCCCCTAAACACCGTTGGCGACACCGAGGGTTGCACGCTGGAAAACGGCGTCGTTCACACCCCGACAGGTTTCAAAGAAGCATTTGACATCGTGCGCGATGGCGGATGGACCGGGCTTGGTGCCGATCCTGAATTCGGCGGACAAGGCATGCCATACGTTCTGGGCGCATCGGTAACCGAAATGCTTGTATCAGCGAACCTGTCCTTCAACATGTACCAAGGTTTAACCAACGGCGCTTACGAAGCAATCCACACGCACGGCTCTGATGAATTAAAAGCAACGTTCTTACCCAAGATGGTCACATGCGAGTGGACCGGCACAATGAACCTGACCGAACCACATTGTGGCACCGATCTGGGCTTGATGCGTTCCAAGGCGGAACCTTCGGGCGACGGTACATATAAAATCACTGGCCAGAAGATTTTCATCTCTGCGGGTGAGCACGATATGGCGGATAACATCATCCATCTGGTCTTGGCGAAAATTCCGGGTGGACCGGATGGCGTAAAAGGTATTTCGCTGTTCATCGTGCCAAAGTTCATCGTCAACGAAGACGGTTCTTTGGGCAACCGCAATGGTGTTGTTTGCGGGAACCTCGAAAAGAAAATGGGCATTCACGGAAATTCCACTTGCGTGATGAATTATGACGAAGCTGAAGGGTATCTGGTCGGCGAAGAACATAAAGGCCTTCGCGCCATGTTCACAATGATGAACGGCGCCCGCTTGGGTGTCGGGCTACAAGGGCTTGCACAGGCGTCTGTCGCATATCAGAACGCGCTGGGTTACACACGCGAACGCCTTCAAGGGCGTGATGTAACCGGCATTCAAAACCCTGACGGCCCAGCGGATCCGCTGATCGTGCATCCGGACGTTCGCCGGTCTTTGATGGAACAAAAATCCTTCGTCGAGGGCGGCCGCGCATTCATCCTCTGGGGCGCAACATTGCTGGACGCTGGCGACTTGGCTGACGATGCCGATGCGGAAGGGCTGCTATCCCTTATGACGCCAGTCATCAAAGGTTTCCTCACAGACAAAGGCTTCGACATGACAGTCCAAGCCCAACAGCTTTACGGCGGACATGGTTATATCGAAGAAACCGGTGCCTCCCAATTCGTACGCGACGCCCGTATCGCAATGATCTATGAGGGTGCAAATGGCGTACAGGCGCTCGATCTGGTTGGGCGTAAATTGGCCAGCGATGGTGGCAAGCATGTATTGGCCTTCTTCGACCTCACCAAAACGTTCATCAAGGAAAACGAAGGGGAAACATCGCTCAAGGCCGATTTCCTCGATCCATTGAAGGCCGCCGCCAAAGATATGCAGGCCGCAGCAATGTACTTCATGTCCGAGGCCCCGAAGAACCCGAACGCGGCATTGGCCGGTTCGTCCGACTTTATGCACCTCTTCGGTCATGTGGCGCTGGGTTTAATGTGGGCCCGTATGGCCAAAGCCGCGCAGGACGCGTTGACTGCGGGTGCTAGTGACGTGGCGTTCTACGAAACCAAACTTGCCACGGGTCGCTACTATATGGCTAGATCACTACCGGAAACCGCCCTTCGTTTGGCTCGTATCACTTCTGGTGCGGAGCCCGTCATGGGGCTAGCTGCCGAGGCATTTTAATGGGTAAACGTCTTCCCCTACCGGTTCGTCGCTCGATGAACCTGACCGAACCGGCTTACGAGCGCCTGCGCGCTTTGAACGCCGAATACGGTCTGGGGAACAACTATCTGTTGACCGTTCTTCTGGAACACCTCGATGAATACGCCGACGCTGACAAGCTGGCCGCGGTTTTCGACGAATTTATCGCGGAATACGGCGCACCAGTCGCAGAGGGAATGAAAAAATGACGTTTAACAATCTTAAGTCCGAATGGATGACAGACGAGCATAAGATGCTCGAGGAAATGACCGCGCAGTTCATTGCTGAAAAATGGACGCCTAAGCTCGCGAAATGGCGAGATCAAGGCGAGATGGATAAAGACACGTGGCTAGAGGCTGGTGAGCTTGGCTTGCTTTGCGCCTCCATCCCCGAAGAATATGGCGGCGCAGGTGGCGATTTTGGCCATGACGCAGTGATCTATATGGAAGCGGCCCGCGCCAATCTGGCAAGCTGGGGCAACGGCATCCATTCCGGTATCGTCGCGCATTATATTTTGGAATACGGCACCGAGGATCAGAAACAACGCTGGCTGCCAAAAATGGCAACAGGCGAGCTGGTCGGCGCTTTGGCAATGACCGAACCATCTGCCGGATCCGATGTGCAAAGCATCAAGACGCGGGCGGTTCTGGACGGCAATGTTTACAAAATGAGCGGCTCCAAAACATTCATAACCAACGGCCAACACGCCGACTTGATCTTGGTGGCTTGTAAGACGGACCCGACGGAAAAAGCCAAAGGTGTTTCCCTGATTATGGTCGAAACGGAGGGCGCGGAAGGTTTCACCCGCGGCCGCAACCTCGACAAAATCGGCTTAAAAGCCGGTGACACATCCGAGCTATTCTTCGACAATGTCGAAATCCCACCTGAAAACCTACTGGGCACCGAAGAAGGCCAAGGCTTCTATCAGATGATGAAGCAACTCCCCCAAGAACGCCTGATAATCGGCTGCGGCGCTGTTGGCGCGATGGAAGGCGGCGTGGCCCTGACGATTGAATACTGCAAAACCCGCGAGGCCTTCGGCGGCCCATTGACCCAGTTCCAGAACACACGATTCAAATTGGCCGAAGCCAAGACGAATACCGTGGTGGCTCGCACCTTCCTTGACAGCTGCATCACCGCCCACCTGCGCGGCGAACTGACCGTGGAAACCGCGGCGATGAGCAAATACTGGTTAACGGATTTGCAGTGCCAAGTACTGGATGAATGCCTGCAACTGCACGGTGGATACGGTTTCATGACCGAATACCCCATCGCCGAAATGTGGACCGACGCCCGCGTGCAACGGATTTACGGCGGCACCAACGAAATAATGAAAGAACTGATCGCAAGGGATTTTAAGTAAAGAAAACCTAACTTTTCCGCCTCCGGCGGGAGTATTTGAACAAAAGAGAAATCGAGAATGCGCCTCCACCCATGTGCTAACGCATAACGAGCAGAGGCGACTTCTCATTTGACGGCCATCGGCTCTCCAGCCTGTACCGCAAGCCTATGGTAGGTGCGACATGGTTAACAAAGGATGTAAAAATCGGCTTCTCTTTTGCAAAAATACTCAATCCTTACATAGAATAAAATCGGGAGTGTTAAGATGACAATGAAACTTTACTGCTTTGGCGAAAGCGGAAACGCTTACAAAGCCGCGCTGTCGATGGCGATTGCCGGTGTCGATTGGGAACCCGTCTATGTTGATTTTTTCAAAGGCGGTTCGCGCACCGATGAATACCGCGATGTGAATATTATGGCCGAAGTGCCGACGTTGGTTGACGGGGATCTAACCTTGTCGCAGTCCGGCGCTATTCAGGATTACGTTGCTGAAAAATCGGGTAAACTGGGTGGTAGAACATCTGACGAGCGCCGCGAGATTTTGCGGTGGGTATTGTGGGACAACCACAAGCTTTCATCGCAGGCTGGCATGACCCGTTTTCTCATGAACTACCTGCCCGAAGACAAACGCCCTGCTGAAGTGATCGGCTTTATGCAAGGCCGCCTGAAAGCCGCCTACGCGACGCTAAATGCCGCCCTTGAGGGGCGCGATTGGCTGGTGAGTGACGAAATTACAAACGCAGACATATCCTGCTGCGGGTATCTATATTACCCTGAACCCTTTGGATTTGATCGCGAAGACTACCCTAACATTGACGCATGGCTTGACCGTATTGCCGATCAACCCGGCTGGAAGCACCCGTATGACCTGATGCCCGGATCCCCTGCGGACCGCGCCTGAAATTGAAGGACAAGAGTATGACCGAAGCTTATATTTATGACGCAATCCGCAGCCCACGTGGCAAGGGTCGCAAAGATGGCTCGTTGCAAGAGGTGACCTCGGTGCGGCTTTCTGCCAATGTTCTGAATGAACTGGCCACCCGCAACAATCTGGACACTACTGCACTGGAAGATGTAATTTGGGGCAACGTAACCCAAGTAATGGAGCAAGGCGGTTGTCTTGCGCGTTCCGCCGTTCTGCTGTCGGATTATGCCGAAAGCGTGCCGGGGCTGTCGATTAACCGCTTTTGTGCCAGTGGGCTGGAGGCGACCAATATCGCTGCCAATCAGGTTCGTGGTGGCGCCGGAAGTGGCTATGTTGCTGGCGGGGTCGAGATGATGGGCCGCGTGGCCATGGGTGCAGATGGTGCGGCGATTGCTGTTGATCCTGAGCTGGCGATGAAAACGTATTTCGTACCACAAGGTATTTCGGCCGATATTATAGCCACGGAATATGGCTTTAGCCGTGATGACGTTGATACCTACGCTGTTGAATCCCAAAAGCGTGCGAAAATCGCTTGGGATGAGGGTCGATTTGACAAATCTGTCGTAACGATCAAGGATCAAAACGGCCTGACCATTCTGGATAAAGACGAATACATGCGCCCGCAGACAGACATGCAATCGCTTGGTGGTTTGCGTCCTGCGTTCAAGGAAATGGGTGAAATCATGCCCGGATTTGACGCCATTGCCATGATGAAGTACCCACATCTAGAGAAGATTAACCACGTGCATCACGCTGGCAATTCCTCCGGTATTGTGGACGGCGCAGCTGCGATCCTCGTTGGTTCCAAGGAATTCGGCGAAGCACATGGTTTGAAACCTCGTGCGTTAATCCGTGCGACGGCCAAGATCGGCACGGACCCGACGATCATGCTGACCGGTCCCGTTCCGGTAACGGAAAAAATCTTGCGTGATGCAGGCATGAGCATACCCGACATCGACTTATTTGAAGTAAACGAGGCCTTCGCCGCCGTTGTTCTGCGCTTCATGCAGGCCTTCAACGTCAGCCACAGCGACATCAACGTCAACGGTGGCGCGATTGCCATGGGTCACCCGTTGGGCGCAACTGGTGCGATGATCATCGGCACGGCCTTGGACGAGCTGGAACGCTCCGGCAAGGGCACAGCGCTGGCCACCCTTTGTGTTGCATCCGGTATGGGTGCGGCGACTATTATTGAACGCGTATAAGGACTTAGATCATGACTAAAGATTTTAAATACGCAGTAGATGCAGACGGTGTGGCCACGATCACGTGGGATGTGCCGGATAAATCCATGAACGTTATGTCTCGCGACGGGTTTGCCCAGTTCGACAGCATGGTTGACGATGCGCTGGCGGATGATGCTGTTAAAGGGATCATCGTGACCTCGGCGAAGAAAGATTTCGCAGGCGGCATGGACCTTAACGTTCTAAGCACAATCCGCGCTGAAGCGGGTGACAACCCAGCCCAAGGCTTGTTCGATTTCACCATGTCCGGCCACCACATTCTGCGCAAACTTGAGCGCGCCGGAATGGACGCCAAGACCAACAAAGGCGGCAAGCCTGTTGCATGGGCCAGCCCCGGCACTTCGGCTGGTATCGGCACCGAAATCGGTTTGGCTTGTCATCGTCGCTTCGTGGCGGATAATCCGAAGGCCAAGGTTGGCTTGCCGGAGATTCTACTCGGGATTTTTCCCGGTGCTGGTGGCACTACGCGCCTGATCCGCATGCTTGGACTTATGGCGGCCTCGCCATTGTTGCTGGAAGGCAAAATGTTACCGCCGACCAAATCCAAAGCGGCCGGTGTGATCGATGAAGTTGTTCCTGCGGATGAACTTTTGGCGCGCGCCAAGGAATGGGTTCTGAACGCTACGAACGCTGACATTTTGAAACCATGGGATGCCAAAGGGTACAAATTCCCGGGCGGCGCGCCGTATCATCCGGCAGGCTTCATGATGTTTGTTGGCGCCTCTGCGATGGTGCATGGCAAGACGCAAGGCGTTTATCCTGCAGCCAAAGCAATGCTGTCAGCGATTTATGAGGGCGCGTTAGTGCCTTTCGACACGGCACTGAAAATCGAGGCGCGCTGGTTCACCAAGGTTCTGATGAACCCGAGTTCTTCGGCTATGATCCGCTCATTGTTCATCAACAAAACCGCGCTTGAAAAAGGTGCTGTGCGGCCTGACGTCGAAGACCAATCCGTGAAGAAGGTTGGCATTCTTGGCGCAGGTATGATGGGCGCAGGGATTGCGTATGTGTCGGCCATGGCGGGCATTGAAGTAGTTCTGATGGATCGCGAGCAAGCTGCCGCTGACAAGGGCAAAGCCCATGTTGAAGGTATCTTGCAAGGCGGGATCAAGCGCAAAAAGACAACGCCGGAAAAAGCCGCTGTGGTTCTGGGGCGCGTTCTTGCCACGACCGATTACGCTGCCCTGAAAGGCTGTGATCTTATCGTCGAGGCCGTGTTCGAAGACGTTGGCGTCAAAGCCGAGGTGACCAAACTGGCCGAAGCGCATCTGGGTTCGGGCGCAATTTTCGCCACCAACACCTCCACCCTGCCGATCAGCGAACTGGCGAAGGCCAGCCGGAACGATGAAAACTTCATCGGCATCCACTTCTTTAGCCCCGTTGATCGCATGGCCTTGGTAGAGATCATCAAAGGTGAAAAGACGGGCGATAAAGCTGTTGCCAAATCCCTCGATTTCGTGCGCCAGATCCGCAAGACACCAATCGTGGTAAACGATGCGCGGTTCTTCTATGCCAATCGTTGTATCATTCCATACATCAACGAAGGACTAACGATGGTACGCGAAGGCGTTAACCCGTCGGTAATCGAGAACGCCGCCAAACAGCTTGGGTTCCCGTTGGGGCCGTTGCAGTTGAACGACGAAACTTCGATTGATCTTGGCGTCAAGATCGCCAAAGCCACGAAAGAGGCTATGGGTGACACCTATAACGACAGCGCCGACGAGGTTCTGTTCAAGCTGTTTGACGAAGGTCGCCTTGGCCGAAAATCCCTGTCCGGTTTTTATAACTATAATGAAAAAGGCAAGCGGACCGGTCTTTGGGAAGGTCTGGAGACAAACTGGCCGCATGCCGACGATCAACCGGATTTCACCGACGTAAAACATCGCCTCGCGATGGTGCAAACGTTGGAGGCGGTTCGCGCCCTTGAAGAAGGTGTGCTGGAAGACATCCGCGAAGGCGATGTTGGTGCGATCCTTGGTTGGGGCTTCATGCCTTGGTCCGGTGGTCCGTTCAGCTGGCTGGATATTCTGGGGGCCGCCAAAGCCGTCGAAATCTGTGATCATCTGGCAGAAACTTGCGGCGAACGCTTCGCAGCCCCCGCCTTGTTGCGGGAAATGGCCGAAAAAGGCGAAAGCTTCTATGGCCGCTTTGGTCCGGAAGCCTCAGCCGCCGCCTAACAAACCAAGCCCTTCCCGAATTGGGGAGGGCTTCACACATTGTGTCAGACGTGTTTCAACCCTAGATTAGAGATTGAAACCTACGCCGACGGGCGGCATAGAGTTTCCCCGAAGGCTCGATAGAAGCCTCTTATTTAGGCAGGAACATAGCATGTGTGGAATTATTGGCGTATTGGGGAAATCCGAAGCTTCCCCGAGCATTATCGAAACCCTTCGTCGTCTTGAATATCGTGGCTATGACAGCGCCGGAATTGCAACGCTGGATTGTGGTGCGATCACTAGCCGTCGGGCCGTTGGCAAACTGTCCGAGTTGGAGGCAGTCGTAAAAGCACGCCCTGTCAGCGGCACAATCGGCATTGGTCATACCCGTTGGGCTACACACGGTTCAGCTACTGAAAACAACGCCCACCCGCATATCGCCGGACCGGTCGCGGTGGTGCATAACGGCATCATCGAAAACTTCCGCGAACTACGCGACGAACTAACCGCCAAAGGTGCGAATTTCAGTTCCGAGACGGATACCGAGGTCGTCGCCCGCCTTTGCGCTTATTTCATATCCGAGGGAAAAAACGCGAAAGACGCTGTGGCTTCCACCCTTGCCCGCCTAACCGGGGCGTTTGCCCTCGCGTTCTTGTTCGAGGGCGAGGATGACCTGCTGATCGCCGCTCGTCGTGGCTCCCCTTTGGCGATTGGGCATGGGGACGGTGAAATGTTCATTGGGTCTGATGCGATGGCGCTGGCCCCCGTTACCAATCGCATTACCTACCTTGAAGAAGGTGACTGCGCTGTTCTAACCCGCGCTGGCGCTGATATATTCGACGCGCTTGGCAATCCGGCTGATCGCGCCATCCGCGTCGTGAATGTTGACCAGATAATGGTCGACAAAGGCGAACACCGCCACTTTATGCTTAAGGAAATTCACGAACAACCTTCCGTCACGGCTTTCGCGCTATCGCACTACCTTAACCCCGAACGCACGGCCATCAATTTACCGGAATCCGATATAGATTTCAGCCAGTTTGACCGTATCGTTCTGGTTGCCTGTGGCACCGCACATTACGCCTGTGCCGTCGCAAAATACTGGTTCGAAAAAATCGCGCGCATCCCAGTCGAGATCGACGTCGCTAGCGAGTTCCGCTATCGTGAACCGCCTATGAATGGCCGTGAATGTGTGATGTTCATCAGTCAATCAGGTGAAACGGCAGACACCCTCGCAGCGCTTCGATACGTTCAAGGCAAAGTGGCGAGCATCGTCGCAATCGTAAATGTCGCCGAAAGCTCCATCAGTCGGGAGGCCGATTTCAGCTTGCTAATCATGGCTGGTCCAGAGATTTCGGTTGCCTCAACCAAAGCTTTTACATGTCAGTTAACAGTTCTTGCCTGTCTCGCCATTCTGGCGGGTCGTCAGCACGGAACCGTTGATCAAAGCGAAGAGAAGCGCTTGATTGACGCCCTGATGAGCGCCCCTCGTCTGATCGGCGAAGCCATCAATAGTAGCGCGGATTTGAATATTGCCAGCCGCGAATTGGCTAAAGCGCAAGATATTCTGTTTCTTGGTCGTGGTTCTTTATTCCCGCTCGCCATGGAAGGCGCGTTGAAGCTGAAAGAACTAAGCTATATCCACGCCGAAGGCTTCCCCAGTGGCGAGTTGAAGCACGGCCCGATCGCATTGGTCGACGACTCCGTGCCAGTGATAGTGTTCACGCCCAGCGGCGGATTGTTTGAAAAAACCGTATCCAACATGGAAGAGGTCATGGCGCGCGGTGGCAAGATTTTACTAATCACAGACGAGGACGGAGCCGCCACAGCATCCAGCGGGGTCTGGCACACAGTTCTTATGCCCAAAGTCGATCCGTTCATCGCCCCGATCGTCTACGCCGTTCCAGCACAATTGCTGGCCTATCACACGGCTGTCGAAAAAGGCACTGATGTGGATCAGCCCCGCAACTTGGCCAAATCGGTGACGGTGGAATAAAGGCCACGCCTACCCCGTATGGGGCTTGTTAACTGGCGCCAATCTCCCTTAATGATAGACAACGGCCCTGCTGAGGCCCAAGCCTCGTAATCAGGAGTCCTACTGGATGAAAGCACGCCTTCCATTCGTCTTTATCATCATCACTATGATGCTCAATTCCATCGGAATTGGTTTGATCCTGCCCGTGATGCCAGACCTGATTACGGACCTTACCGGTGGCTCTATCAGCTCGGCTGCACTTTGGGGGGGCATTCTGGCCACAACATACGCCGTGATGCAGTTTTTCACGGGACCAACGTTGGGGAACTTGTCGGACCGCTTCGGGCGCCGACCAATCTTGCTAATTTCGCTGATTGCGATGGGTTTGGATTACATCCTCTTAAGCCTCGCAGGTACGATCTGGTGGTTGTTCGCGGGCCGCGTAATCGCCGGCGTTGCCGGGGCAACGTTTTCCACTGCATCCGCATATATTGCAGACATTTCAACGCCCGAAAAGCGAGCCGCAAACTTCGGTTTGATCGGTGCGGCTTTCGGTATTGGTTTCATCATCGGTCCTGCCATCGGCGGCTTTCTTGGTGAAATCGGTCCACGCGTGCCATTCATGACCGCCGCCGTGGTCGCACTGGCAAACGCTACTCTTGGCTACTTCATTTTGCCCGAGACGCTCGTGCAATCCAAGCGCCGCGCCTTTGACTGGACACGCGCAAACCCGCTTGGGGCGCTCCTCTCCATCCGCAAGATCCCGCATTTGGCCAGCTTGGTAACTGTATTTCTGGTCTTCACAATTTCGCATCAGGTCTACCCGTCCGTCTGGAGCTATTACACGATCGAGCGCTTCGACTTCTCGCCCAAAATGATCGGCGCATCGCTTGGTACATTCGGGTTCTTTATTGCCGTTGTCCAAGGTGGCATGATCCGCGTAATAATCCCAAAACTGGGCGAAATGCGCACCGCAATGTGGGGCATGGGCTTGAACTTTTTCGTCTTCCTGCTGGTGGCTTTCCTCGGCGAAGTCTGGATGCTTTTCGCCCTAATGCCGCTGATGGCGCTCGGCGCGGTCGCTGGCCCTGCCCTGCAAGGCATCATGTCCAAATGGGTGGACGATGATGCACAAGGCGAGCTGCAAGGCATTTTCGCCTCCGTCACCGGAATCGCGCTGATCCTCAGCCCAATTACGATGACCAGCATTTTCAAGTATTTCACATCGAGTGATGCCCCTTACTACCTACCGGGTGCTCCATTCGTTGCATCCTCTCTGTTGGAAATATCGGCTATGGTAATGCTGTTTGTCATAGCCAAACGGATTTGGGGCAACGCAGCAGTTCCTGCCGAGTGATACCTCTCTGCACCAAATAGCTTGGGTCTGAAGTGCCATCTTTGGTTTTGATGCGCCGTATCTGTTGAACGCCACTACTACTTCTGGCAGATAGGAAACTGGTGTTCCAGAAAGGGCTTAACATCTCTACACCAAAACCTGTTGCAGGTAGTATCCTTAACCAAATGTCGTTTCCAAAACTTGGCGGAGGCGAAGTAACCATTGTCAGCGTCAGAAGCGAATCGCCCGTTTGCAGAGTCAGGCACATATGTCATTCGCCCCGACGGTAGCCTTTTGTTGATTACTATATCCAACGGACCATCCGCGCGCCCAGAATTGACCGAGCTGCTTGATGGCATGACATTTACAAAAGAAAACAATCGCCCACCGCGCGGTACGCTCTGAACTTTTGGGGTTTTTCGATTGGTTTGGCCTAGAAGCTAACGCCCTCGAAATCTCGGACAGTTAGCATTTCTGGCATTCCACTGCCGGAATAGTTCCCCAAAAAGTTAAGGCCCGCACGATTAAGTGCGGGCCTTTCCATACTTTAAAGCACTCTGTTTTGGTTAAGCAATTCGTCTTCAACATGAAAGAGTTCAGATCAACCACACATGCATTTGCACATTCACACAAAGCGATGACACCTTCACGATGCCGTATTCTTCGACTTGGCGTAAGCAACAGCGCGGTCATAAATCGGTTTTAGATCGGGATTATTCAGGCCCGACCGCGAAGCCATTTGATAGACATCGGTAGGATTGGCGTTAATTTCATTAATTAGGGCCCCGTGTTCTGTGATGAATACGTCCCACCCCAGTATCCCATGAGCCGGAAATAGTTCATGCGCCTTGGTACAGATTTCGATTGCCTGATCCCAATGAGGAATTGCGAAACCGAGAACCGGATTATCTTTGTCTTGCCAATGTGTTAGGTCGCCTAGATGCGGGCGCTTGTGAGGGCGAAGACGAAGAATCTTACCATCTTGCAGATTTACGTGGGCCTTAGCTCTTTTATTGAGTGACGCGCCGTCATGCATGGCAGTCGCAGACGGGAACTTCATGACCGCGTAAAACGGTTCAACCCCGCGATCGGTCAACAATGTAACGATCCGTAGACTTGCCATCGCCTTTCCTGTGTGACGCTGCAACGTGGCCTCGCTGTGGTATAGCTCTTGAAAAGTATAGCCGGCAGGCCAATCGGAGGCGATTTCTTCTGCCAGCGCGCGGGGCGGAACTTCTACTCCATTTGTAAGAACTAAGTTCACTCCATCGCTTGCCATACCTTGAATGGCAATTGAACCCACAGCTAAGGAACCGTTACGCGGTTTGGCAAATAGCGGCGGATTTGCAGGCCTAGTCAAGAATGCAACGATATCGTCAACACTATTCAGTTTTTCAATGGACGGGGCAGGATCACTTCCCCCGAATGTGGCAAGCGTTCGAGACGTAGGAAATCCATGTTTTCGCAAAAAGGCTTCTGTTCTTATCTTGTCTTCGATTAAGTCCTTATCAAGGCCTAGTTCTTGCATCCTCAAAGCACGGTTGTAAGCAAGCTTGCGACTCTTCGGTACGTATTCTTTGCGGAATACTGGGTCGAGGTCGCGCATCCAAAGCCCGTGGCCGTAATAATCTCCCACTCCTACGCCAGTTCCACGGACTATATGCCCAGCAATCTGTAACAATTGCACCCAAGGGTTGGGCCCACCGTTTTGAACAACCGATGTCGCCATCTTGTTTAGATCCGGTTTTCCGGCCGCTGCAGTGCTAGTTAGAAATTTCATACCTACTTTACCGCTGTCTATTGTTGCCAACTTTCACTATCCAACCAGAGTTGCAAATAGGCAAGTTATGCTTAACCAAACGCGCAAATAACTATCTCGAAAATTTGCATGGTAACTGCTATTGGAATTCCACTGCCGGAACATTTTCCCAAAAAGTTAAGGCCCACACGATTAAGTGCGGGCCTTTCCAAATCTTAAAGCATTTAGCTTAGTTCGGCAGTTCGCCTTCAACGCCTTCAACGTAGAAGTTCATTCCAGCCAATGTGCCGTCGTCTGCTGTTTCACCGGCCGCCAACCAAACAGAACCGTCCTGCTTGTTGATCGGGCCTGTGAACGGGTGCAACGTACCAGCAGCAATCGCGTCTGAAGCAGCCTGGGCTTCGGCTTGAACGTCAGCAGGAATACGATCGGAAAATTCACCGATTTCAACCATGCCTGGTGCAATACCGTCCCAAGTGTCTACGCTTGCCCATGTGCCATCCATGACAGCTTTAACGCGCTCAACATAGTAAGGGCCCCAGTTGTCAATGATTGAAGATAGGCGTGCTGTTGGACCGAACTGCATCATGTCGGATGCTTGACCAAAGGCGAAGATGCCTTTTTCTTCAGCGATAGTCATAGCAGCAGGGCTGTCTGTGTGCTGCATGATTACGTCGGCGCCCTGCTCGATCAAAGCGTTCGCCGCGTCGGCTTCTTTGCCGGGATCAAACCAAGTGTAGACCCAAACAACTTTGAACTGCACGTCAGGGTTAACCGATTTCGCTGCCAAATATGCCGCGTTAATGCCGCGCACAACTTCAGGAATCGGGAAGGAAGCGATGTAACCAACAGTGTTGGATTCAGTCATGCGCCCTGCGATCAGGCCAATCACGTGACGGCCTTCATAGAAACGGGCGGAATACGTGGATACGTTGTCTGCACGTTTATAACCAGTCGCGTGCTCGAACTTCACATTCGGGAACTTGGCCGCAACATTCAAAGTCGGGTCCATGTAACCAAAAGATGTTGTGAAGATGATGTCAGCGCCGCCAAGGGCCATCTGGGTCATCACACGTTCAGCGTCTGCACCTTCAGGCACGGACTCAACGTAAGTGGTTTCAACCGCATCGCCGAAAGCTTCGACCACGGCTTGACGGCCTTGGTCGTGCTCGTAGGACCAGCCAAGATCGCCTACTGGGCCAACGTAGATAAAGCCGGCCTTGGTTTGCGCGATTGCAGAACCACCAAGCCCAAGGGCCAGTGCAGCTGCCGCCGCTAGTGTTGTAGTAAACTTCATAAAGTTTCCTCCGTTTACGGGATGTTACCCGTGAGTATTGCCTCAGTGTGAAGCGTGAAAAATCCGACCGAGAGAGGCCGGTGCGTTCATGCTGGCCCGTCTGCGATCAGCAGATATAATGACCATCACAATAATAGTAATTAGATACGGTGTCATCGACAAATATGCCGCTGAAATCCCTATTCCGAGGGCTTGTAGGTTCAATTGCAGGATTGTGACCCCGCCGAACAGATAGGCCCCTAGAATCAACCGCCATGGTTTCCAGCTAGCGAAGACTACAATCGCCAGGGCGATCCAGCCGGCACCGGCCGTCATCCCCTCGGTCCATTGCGGAACACGCACCAGCGACAGGTACGCCCCGCCAAGGCCAGCACACGCGCCGCCAAAGGCAATCGCGCCCATACGGATCAACACCACATTATAACCAAGCGAGTGGGCTGCATCGTGGTTTTCCCCCACAGCCCGCAAAACCAACCCGCCACGCGTACGGTTAAGGAAGTACCAAACACCTGTGACAAGCGCGATGGACATATAGATCATCGGATCATGGCTAAACAGGATTGATCCGACGACTGGCAAATCACTTAGCACCGGAATGTTGAGGTGTGGCGTGGATGGCGGTTTCATACCTGTATAGCTCTGTCCCAATAACGCCGCCATACCCAGACCAAACAGCGTTAATGCCAAACCCGTCGCAACTTGATTAGACATCAGAAACTGCGTCATAAACCCGAAGATCAAAGCCAGAATTGCGCCCGCGAACATCGCCGCCAACATGCCAATCCACGGATTACCGGTTTCGACCGAAATCGCAAAACCTGCAATCGCGCCGATAATCATCATCCCCTCAACCCCGAGGTTGAGAACACCGGATTTTTCCACCACCAGCTCGCCTACGGCGGCCAGAAGGATGGGAGTTGCCGCAATGATCAGGCTGACCATCAAAGATACGGGATTAAGTGCCGAGAAATCCATCACTTCACCTCCTTTTTCCACACGAGGCGGTAGTTAACAAAAACATCCACGGCCAGCAGGAAGAACAACATCATCCCCTGAAACACGCTGATTGCGGCGGCCGGAATACCCAACGACAATTGCGCCAGCTCTCCGCCGATGTAGGTCAGGGCCATCAACAATCCTGCAAGCACGATGCCGATGGGGTTAAGGCGGCCAAGGAATGCCACGATGATCGCCGTGAAACCATATCCAACCGGGAAGTTGGTGGTCAGTTTACCCGCAGGCCCTGTGACCTCGAACAAACCTGCCATGCCTGCTAGTGCACCTGAAATGCCCAACGTGACAGCTACGATGATCGCAGGATTAACGCCCGCAAATTTCGCAGCACGAGGCGATTCACCGGTTAGGCGGATCTGGAAACCCAGCAAGTGCCGCTCCATCATAACGTATGCTGCAATAACGAGGGCTAACGCCACCATCACTCCAGCATGCATCCCAAGCGGCTCATAAATCATCGGCAAATGCGTACTATCGACCGATGTAAAGCTGCGCGATTCAGGGAAACCAAAACCATCAGGGCTTTTCAAAGGTCCCGTCACCATCGCCGCCAAGAAATTGTAGGCCACGTAAACCAGCATCAAGGACACCAGAATTTCGTTAGTGTTGAATTTGATCTTAAGGAAGGCCGGGATCATCGCCCAAGCCATGCCCCCAAGTGCACCCGCGATCGTCATCAACGGTAGCACCCAGATGCCCTCCGCAGGATAAAGCGCAAGGCCGACGGCCCCGCCAGCAATAGCGCCCATTACGAACTGGCCTTCGGCCCCGATGTTCCACACGCCAGCGCGAAAACCGATGCTAAGGCCGGTTGCGATCAGGATCAGAGGGCCAGCTTTGACCATAAGTTGTGATCTGGAATATGGCCCGAAGGTTTCATGGAAGAACGGATCAAGGAAGATGATCTTGATCGCCTCGAACGGGTCTTTGCCCATAGCCGCAAACAAGAATCCACCCATTACCATCGTGATTGCGACCGCCAGTATCGGCGTCAGCCACCGCATGGTGCTGGAGGCTTGTTGTCTTGGTTCTAACCTAAGCATTGGCGCTTTCCTCCAGATTACCGCCCATCATCAGGCCAATTTGTTCCACCGTCATGCCAGCAGCAGGACGCGGTTCAGACATGCGCCCCTCGGCCAGAACGGCGAAGGTGTCGGACATCTCCATCAATTCGTCGAGGTCTTGGCTGATCACCAGAACCGCCGCCCCATTCGCCGCCAGTTCACGCAGCGCTTCGCGGATATCCGCCGCCGCTGCCGCATCAACACCCCATGTGGGCTGGTTCACAACCAACACTGTTGGCTTTTGCAACACCTCGCGACCGATCACGAACTTCTGCAGGTTTCCGCCAGAAAGCGAGCGTGCAGCGTTGTCGATCCCAGGTGTGCGGACATCGAATTGTTCAACAATCTCGCGGGCGAAATCATCGCGTTTACCAAACAGCGTAAAACCGGATTTGGTCAAACCCTGCCGAACCCGTGCACTCAAGTACGCGTTTTCCTTAAGGCTCATATCGGGTGCAGCCGCATGGCCCAGACGTTCCTCTGGTGCTGCCAACAGACCAAGCGCACGGCGCGTCGTCGGCCCCATACCGCCGATTTCAACACCGCTGAGTTTGACCATTCCAGCGTCCGTCGGGCGTTCGCCAGACAATGCCAGCAGCAATTCATCCTGTCCATTACCAGCCACACCGGCCACTCCCATAACCTCGCCAGCGCGTAGTTCCAGCGAGACATTTGCTAGGCTCGTTCCGAACGGATCAAGCGATTCCAGCGTAAGGCTTTCCAGATGCAACAACGTCTTACCCGGGGTGAACTCCCGTGCAGTCGGCATCGACAACTCGCCACCAATCATCATTTCAGCCATGGAGCGCGCAGTTTCTTCGGCTGGGATGCACGTATCCACCACTTTGCCCATACGCAGTACCGTGGCGTGATCACAAAGCGCTTTGATCTCATCCAGTTTGTGACTGATATAAAGGATCGCAACACCTTCAGACGACAGTTTTCGCAAGGTTTTGAACAGGATTTCGACCTCTTGCGGGGTCAGAACCGATGTTGGCTCGTCCATAATCAAAAGCTGTGGGTTTTGCAGCAAGCAGCGCACAATTTCGACGCGCTGACGTTCCCCGACCGACAAGTCACCGATCAGACGGTTGGGGTCCAAAGGCAAGCCATATTCATTGCTGACCTCGATAATTTTTGCGTTCAATTCCGCACGAGGGATCGTTTCTTCCATACCGAGGATAATGTTTTCCGCCACGTTCAACGCCTCGAACAACGAGAAATGCTGGAACACCATGCCGACGCCCAAATTACGGGCCTCGCTGGGTTTATGGGGCATATAATGCTCGCCGTGCAGCAGCATGTCGCCCTCGTCCGGATGCACCAGACCGTAGATCATTTTGACGAGCGTCGATTTACCAGCCCCGTTTTCCCCCAGCAGCGCGTGAATTTCGCCCTCCTGAATGGTGAAGCTGATGTTATCATTCGCCTTCACGCCGGGGTAAGATTTACTTAACCCTTTGATTTCGAGCAGCGTCTTCTTCATGCGCTCACCTCCCTCATTTTTTGTTTTTCAACGCGGAGTTGTTCCAACAATCCCGCGGTAACGCCAACAGCAATCGCCATCGGTTCTTTGCCTAATGCACGGTTTCCAATGGGGCATTCAAGACGCGACGCATCTGCGCCGGCCTCGGTTAACCGCCTGATGAACCGTGTTCGTTTAGTATCGGAGCCAATCAATCCAAGCCCGCCGAACGCACGATTTAGGACGCGCAAGCAAATCTCAAGATCGATGGAATGGGAATAGGTCAGGACCACATGCTGCGCATCATCCGGCGCAAACGCCACTGCGTCGGCAGGGTTGGCCGCCACCAGCATATCGGCATGTGGTGGAATATTCGTCGGGAAACGATCGCGCGCGGAATCGACCCACGTAACGGCAAACGGCAAACCTTCAAGCGTGGTGACCAAGGCGCGGCCAACATGTCCGGCGCCGTAAATCCACAAAGGTTGTTGCGGGGTTTCCAGCGGTTCGATTAACCAGCCGTTAAGAAGAGTTAAGGCGGTATTACTTGCGCCCGAACGCGCGCTGCGCAGGTGCTTTTGCACAGGCAGCGGCAGTTCAGTAGGTTCGCCGGATGTTATGGGGCGCACGAACGGGCCTTGCAGGGTTTCAAGGTGTGCCAATTCAGTTTCGCCGTAACATTCCGCCAGCAAACTGACGGACCCACCGCAACACTGCCCCAGATTTGGACCAAGCGGTATTTTGCTAAAGGCGCGCTGCCAATTGCCATCGGTCTGTAGCATATTTCGCGCGTCAGCGGCCGCTTCAAACTCCAGCACCCCGCCGCCAATCGTGCCAACCTGTCCGGTTTCAGTCACAAGCATCGACGTTCCAGTTTCGCGCGGGGTGGAGCCCTTATGCTCAACAATCACCACGCGTACCACCCTACCCGCGTCGCGGATATGTTGGCGCAATTCTGAAATGTCGAAACCAGTTACCATGTGATGCCTTTTTCCATATCAACGGTTTTCAGCACTCGTTCCGCCGTGGCGGGCGCATCCATATCCGGATAGGCATCGCCACACGACGCCACTGCGTCAGACAGGGCCAGAAACGCCGAAATGCCGAGGTTGAACGGTGGCTCGCCAACAGCCTTGGACTTGTAAATCGTATCCTCGACATTCTCGCCGCGATCCCAAAGAGCGACGTTGAATTCTTTCGGGCGGTCCGAACAGGCGGGGATTTTATAGGTCGAAGGCGCGTGGCTCAAATGGCGACCTTTGTCGTCCCAGACCAGCTCTTCCGTCGTTAACCAGCCCGCGCCTTGCACATAAGCACCCTCGATTTGCCCGATGTCGAGCGCAGGGTTCAGCGATCGACCAACATCATGCAAGATGTCTGTACGCAAAATTCGGTTCTCCCCAGTTAAGGTGTCGATGACCACTTCGGTCACTGCCGCCCCATAAGAGAAATACAGGAACGGTCGGCCTTTGCCGGCAAAACGATCCCATTTGATTTTGGGTGTTTTATAAAACCCCGTAGCAGACAGTTGGATGCGTGCACCATAAGCCGCCGCCGCCAGTTCAGCAAACGTCATGGAATTACCGTTGTAACCAACGATGCCATCTTTGAACGTGATCTGCTCAGGTTTCGCCTGCCACTTCTCAGATAGAAAATCGACCAAACGTGCGCGGATCGTCTCGCACGCGGCTTTGCAGGCCATACCGTTCAGGTCAGCACCAGATGACGCCGCCGTAGCCGAGGTGTTGGGCACCTTCGCCGTATCCGTCGCGGTGATCTTGACCATATCAAGCCCAACGCCGAACACTTGTGCGGCAACCTGCGCAACCTTGGTGAAAAGCCCTTGCCCCATCTCCGTGCCACCATGGTTCAGATGGATGGAGCCGTCAGAATACACATGCACCAAAGCCCCCGCCTGATTTAGGTGTGTCAACGTGAAGGAAATCCCGAATTTCACCGGTGTTAACGCAATACCGCGCTTAAGGATCGGCGAAGTTTTGTTGAACGCGGCAATTTCAGCCCGACGGGTGATGTAATCCGATGATTTAACCAACTCGTCCGTAATCTCCGGCATCACGTTGTCTTCGACGGTCATGTGATACGGCGTGACGTTGCGGTCTTCGGTGCCATAGAAATTCACGCGGCGGACATCCAGTGGATCAAGTCCGAGGTCATAAGCGATATGATCCATCACTCGTTCAATGCCGATAATTCCCTGCGGGCCACCAAAGCCGCGATAAGCAGTGTTGGAAACCGTGTTGGTTTTCAAACGATGCGACAGTATCCGCACGTTTGGCAAATAATAGGCGTTATCCGCATGCAACATCGCACGGTCAGCCACTGGCAGCGACAGATCCATCGCCCAACCGCACTTGGCGAACTGCTCAAAAATCACAGATTGCAGACGGCCTGTCGAGTCGAACCCGGCCTTATAGTTAATCCGGAAATCATGCCGTTTACCCGTGATGATCATGTCGTCATCGCGGTCATAGCGCATCTTTGCCGAACGGTTCAGACGCATCGCCACAACGGCCGAAGCCACAGCCAACGAGTTACCCTGACTTTCCTTGCCACCAAAACCACCACCCATGCGGCGGGTCTCGACGCGTACGGCGTTCATGGAGATGCCCAAGGCCTCGGCCACTTTATGCTGGATTTCTGTCGGGTGCTGGGTGGACGAATGCACCAAAACGTCGCCTTCATTGGGCTGCGCGGAAGCTGCTTGACCCTCGAGGTAAAAGTGTTCCTGCCCGCCGACTTCCATGCTGCCTGCAACTTGGTGGTCCGACGTGGCCATCGCGGCGTCCGCGTCCCCATTCTGGAAAGTCATCGCGTCTTCGAACTTGCTATCCGCCGCCATCGCGTCGTCGATCGTTAACAAGGCTGGCAGCTCTTCGTATGTCATCACGCCAAGTTGCGCCGCTATACGCGCGGCGCGGTGGCTTGTCGCCACGACCAAGAATATAGGTTGGCCGACAAAATGCACTATATCGACGGCCAACATGGGTTCGTCATGAGCTGCTGGTGAAACGTCATTTTCTGCAGGAAGGTCAGCAGCGGTTAGAACGTCGATAACTCCATCGGAAGCGCGAACCGCATCAAGATTAACAGACGTTAACTTCGCATGCGCAACGGTGGACAGCCCGAACGCCAGATGCACCGGATCGGCCATCGGGATGTCGTCGGTATAGCGCGCGACGCCTGAAACGTGGATCGGGCCACTGTCGTGCGGGTTTGGTTTGGCTACGCTCATGCCGCGCCCCTCCCTACAATTCGGGTTTCGGATAAGGTATTTGTGCTTTCATGGAAATATCGGCGCAGAAGGTTTTCCGCAGTACGTAGGCGATATTCCGAGCTACCGCGCACGTCGCTCAACGGCGTAAAATCCTTGGCGAAAGCGGCACATGCAGCGTTAACGGTTGCCTCGTTCCATGGTTGCCCAACCAGTGCTGCCTCAACGTTCGAGGCCCGTTTAGGTGTTGCTGCCATACCACCAAAGGCGATGCGAGCAGTGACTACATGGCCATTTTCAACGGTGATATTAAAGGCCGCACACAGGGCGGAAATATCCTGATCGAAGCGTTTCGAAATTTTATAACAGGCCAGCGTGTCGGGCTGATTAGGTATGAACAGGCTCTCGACGAACTCACCAGCTTTACGATCTTGCTTGCCGTAAGACACAAAGAAATCTTCCAACAGAACTTCACGACGCTCCGCCCCACGTCTAAGGGTCAGCACCGTACCCAGCGCAATCAGCGGCGGCGGGCTGTCGCCAATAGGCGAGCCGTTCGCAATGTTTCCGCCAATCGTCGCCGAATTTCGCACTTGAACGGAACCATACCGACGCAGCATCTCGGAAAAATCGGGGTGGCGATCTACGAGTGCGGCGCGCACGCGAGCAACGGTAACAACTGCGCCAATGCGGATGCCCTCATCCGAAACCTCAATCTGCTGCAAGTCTTCAAGGCGATGCACAAATACCGTCGGGAGCAGGTTGCGCATAAGTTTAGTGACCCATAGGCCGAGGTCGGTAGCGCCACCAACAATGGTTGCGTCAGGGTTTTCGGCATACCAATCGGCGAAACTATCCAGCGTTGCAGGCAGAAATGCACCGTCCAGTGTGATATCGCCACCAGCCATTGCGGCCAGTTGATCCGCCTCATCCGCCAACCATTCGGGTTGCGGTTGCTTCGCGGCAGCCTCAGCCGCGCGAATGATGGGCGCGTATCCTGTGCAACGGCACAGGTTTCCCGCCAACACATCGTCAAAATCCTGCCGCCCGTCGCGGTGTGCGGTGTACATCGACATCACAAACCCCGGTGTGCAGAACCCGCATTGGGAACCATGATATTCCACCAACGCCTGTTGCACCGGATGCAAACGACCGTCCGGCGCAGAAATACCCTCGACCGTGCGCACAGATTTGCCGTGAAGTTGCGGTAGAAACAGGATGCAAGCGTTCAGCGCACGGTGGGTCAGACGCCCGCCTTCAAGTGCCGCGATGGACACCGTGCATGCGCCGCAGTCGCCCTCGTTACAGCCTTCTTTGGTGCCAGTCAGCTTGCGGTTTTCGCGCAGGAAATCCAGAAGGGTTTCGGTGGGGTTCGGATTGTCCAGAACCACATTTTTGCCATTAAGAAGGAAACAAATTTGACCCATTAGCTACCCCTGTATGTTGAATACCCGAATGCCGATAGTAATAGCGGCACATGGTAATGCGTGTCTTCGGCAATGCCAAAGCGCAGCGGGATCACGTTAAGGAATTTCGGCGAGGGCAACTCCTGCCCCGTGCCGTCCAGATAATCGCCTGCATGAAACACCAACTCGTATTCCCCGAACGCAAACGCGTCGAGGTCCAGCAGCGGCGCATCGCAGCGCCCATCAGCATTGGTTACCGTTTCTAACAGCTTTTCGCGGCTGTCGCCCAAACGATAGAGTTCAATCCGTAAACCTTGCGCAGGTTTTCCGAGCCCGGTGTCGAGCACATGCGTCGTAAGACGTCCCATAACTTCCCCATTTTTTGATTCTTGCCTAATCAAGCCTTAGTGCGGCTAATTGGGCAAGGTAAATTTCAAACCATTCCCCCTCTTTAACCGAAGTGTCGGCTGGGCTAACTTGACAGAATGAAAAACACTCCTCGATTCATTCACCTGCGCGTGCATTCCGCTTATTCGTTACTCGAAGGCGCGATTCACCTTAAAAAACTGCCTCAAATGTGTGCTGATTGGCATATGCCGGCAGTTGCTGTCACGGATTCGGGGAATCTATTCGGGGCACTGGAATTCTCGGAAACGGCTTCCAAAGCGGGAATCCAACCGATTGTCGGGTGCCAGTTTCAACTAAAATTTGAAACTGCTTCAAGGCCCGGGGATCGCGAACCGGCCCCTAAAGCCATTGTTTTACTAGCCCAGAACGAGCGCGGCTATGAAAACCTGATGAAGTTGAACAGTTGCAACTTTCTGGAATGCGGGGATGAGCTGCCCCATATCACCATGGCGCAGCTATCGGATCACGCGGATGGGCTGATCTGCATGACGGGCGGTTCGCTTGGCCCCATTGGGCAGTTGTTGCAAGACGGGCAGAAAGACAAAGCACGGTTGTTGACCGAGCATTTCCAGCGCCTGTTCGCGGACCGCCTTTATATTGAGATACAGCGCCACCCGACAGGGCAAAGCAACCGCACACCTGCGGAGAATGCCACCGAACCGGGTTTTGTGCAGCTGGCCTATGATCTGAACATCCCGCTGGTTGCGACCAACGACGTCTATTTCCCAAAGAAAGACATGTACGCCGCCCACGACGCGCTGATCTGCATTGCGGAAGGTGCTTACGTTGACCAACAAGAACCACGCCGCCAACTGACGCCGGAACATTACTTCAAAACGCCCGAGGAAATGGACGTTCTGTTTTCGGATCTACCCGAGGCTATCGCGAACACTATCGAGATCGCCAAGCGCTGTGCCTTCAAGGCGTACTTGCGCGACCCGATCTTACCGAAATTTGCCAATAACGAAGTCGAAGCCTTGCGGGAATTGGCGCATGAAGGTCTGAAAGCCCGCCTTGCCGTTATCCCTCATGCGGTGAGCGTTAAGGAATACGAAGACCGGCTGGATTTCGAACTGGGCGTTATCGAGAACATGGGTTTCCCCGGTTACTTCCTGATCGTGGCCGATTTCATCCACTGGGCGAAAGAACAGGATATTCCGGTTGGTCCGGGCCGTGGTTCCGGTGCGGGGTCGCTGGTGGCGTATTCGTTAACAATTACCGACCTTGACCCTTTGCGATATTCCCTGCTGTTCGAGCGGTTCTTGAACCCCGAGCGTGTCTCCATGCCCGATTTCGATATCGACTTCTGTATGGATCGCCGCGAGGAGGTGATCCAGTATGTGCAACAGAAATACGGCCGCGATAAAGTCGCCCAAATTATCACGTTCGGTGCGTTGCTATCCAAAGCTGCGGTACGTGATATCGGTCGTGTTTTGCAAATGCCTTACGGACAGGTTGACCGGATTTCCAAGCTGATCCCTGTGGACGGGGTTAAGCCTGTGTCCATCGCGCAAGCCTTGCAAGACGAACCGCGCCTAAAGGAAATGGCTCGCGACGAGGAAGTCGTGGCGCGATTGCTGGAGTATGCCCAACAGGTCGAAGGTTTGCTTAGAAACGCTTCGACCCACGCGGCGGGGGTTGTGATCGGGGATCGTCCGTTGGACGAGTTGGTGCCGCTGTATCAGGACCCGCGTTCCGATATGCCTGCGACGCAGTTTAACATGAAATGGGTTGAGCCCGCCGGACTGGTGAAATTCGACTTCTTGGGTTTGAAAACCCTGACCGTTATTCAAAACGCGTTGGACCTGTTGAAACTGCGCGACATCAACGTCGACATTAGCGCGATCCCGATTGATGATAAAAAAACATACGAACTTTACGCCTCGGCCAATACGGTAGCTGTTTTTCAGGTGGAGAGTACGGGCATGATGGACGCGTTGCGCCAGATGCAACCGAACTGTATCGAAGACATCATCGCGCTGGTGGCGCTTTATCGCCCCGGCCCGATGGAAAACATTCCGAAATTCTGCGACGTCAAAAACGACCGCGACACGCGCGACTTGTTGCACCCCTCGATCGACCATCTTCTGGATGAAACGCAGGGCATTATTGTTTACCAAGAACAGGTGATGCAGATCGCGCAGGAAATGGCGGGATACTCCCTTGGCGGGGCGGACATGTTGCGCCGTGCGATGGGTAAAAAGATCAAGGAAGCGATGGATGCGGAACGTCCGAAGTTCAACAAGGGTGCTGCTGAAAACGGTGTGGACGAGGCCAAGGCGACAGAGGTGTTCGACCTTCTGGAGAAATTCGCCAACTACGGTTTCAACAAATCCCACGCGGCGGCCTATGCGGTTGTGTCCTACCAGACGGCATGGCTGAAGGCGAACCATCCGGTTGAGTTCATGGCAGGTGTCATGAACTGCGATATCCACCTGACGGACAAACTGGCGGTTTATTCCGACGAGGTTCGTAAAAGCAAGGAGCGCGGCGGTCTGGGGATCGAGATTATTCCCCCATGCGTCAACCGCTCCCGCGCGGCGTTCAGTGTGAAGGACGGCAAGGTCGTCTATGGCATGGGTGGTTTGAAAAACGTCGGTAGCGAGGCGATGAAGCTGATCACCTCCGCCCGCGACGAAGGCAACACATTCAAAGACCTCTTCGATTTCGCGCGGCGCGTTGACTTGAAACGTGTCGGGAAACGACCAATGGAAATGCTGGCGCGATCAGGTGCGTTTGATCAATTGGATGGCAACCGCCGCAAGGTTCTGGAAAGCATCGACAAGCTGGTGGCCTATTCGGCGGCCTGTAATAACGCCAAGAACTCCAGCCAACACAGCCTGTTCGGGGATAGCGGCGATGACCTGCCGCCCCCTCGCCTGCCCATGCCCGAAGACTGGGAAGCGGTGGAGCGGTTAACGCAGGAACACACCGCCTTCGGGTTCTACCTGACGGGTCACCCGCTGGATGACTATATGCCTGCCCTAAAACGCGAGCGGGTTTTGACGTTGGAAGAAGTCACCAAAAAGGCCGAGGGGCGTAAAATTCCCACGAAAATGGCCGGCACGATTTCTGCGGTTCAAATCCGCAAATCCGCCCGAGGCAACCGTTTTGCGTTTATCTCCCTGTCCGACCCAAGCGGACATTTCGAGGTGACGGTTTTCGCCGACGTGCTGGAAAGCGCGCAGGAGATTTTGAAAACCGGCGAAAACGTGGTGATGCCTATCGAGGCGGATGGCCAAGGCGGGCAGTTGAAACTGCTGGCGCGCGGCTTTGTGTCAATTGATACGGCAGTGGCTGACACTGCATCTGTTGGATTGCGCGTATTCCTGAACGATGCGGAGGCTGTGCCTTCTGTTGCCACAAGGCTGATGGCCAAAGACGCGGGCCGCGCGGTTAAGGGACCAGTGAACATCGTGCTGATCCACCCCGATTTACCGGGCGAGGTTGAGATAACCTTGCCGGACGATTACGCGATCAACGCCAAAATCAAGGGCGCGATCAAACACATCGGCGGCGTGATGCGGGTCGAAGAGTTCTGAGGGTAGGTGTTGTAAAGCGATTTGATGGTAAAGGACGGCAGTGATCCAATGCTGACAGCCAGTTACTAATTTCGCGAATGTTAGTCTCGCGAAAAAGTTGAACATCTTAATTCTGGCGGATTTCGCCCTGCATTGAAGATTTCATTGCCAAAAGCTCTTTAGTTAAAAAGTCCACAAACCTCCGCACTCTGACGGTACGTCCTAAATCCTCGTGAAGTACGATCCAAAGATTTTGAATAAACGTGGTTTCGGCGTTCGGAACCTTACAGACATCATCGAAAATGCTCTCGAAAACCACAGGCAAATAGGCCATCCCGCAGCCCTGTCGCAACAAACTCAGTCGCATGTAGCCATCGTCCACAACATGGCGAATGCGTGCATCTGGGAAACCGGTGCGATTTAACCAGTTTTTATTTTCAAGGTCACCAGGAAGGCCAATCCAGTCCAGTCCAGCGCCACTGATGCCAACCCCAGGAAACGCGTTTTCAATATAAGTTTTGCTTGCATATATGGACACGGCCATCGGAAAAAGCTTTCGGGCGACCACATCATCATTGATTTCATATGCGGCCCGAAGCGCTACATCGGTTGCACCAGCGGAAATGTTTTCTATAGTTGATGTAAGACGTATTTCAATCTGAATATCGGGATATTGAGTTTGAAACTTTGAAATAATGGGTGCAACAACATCGTACCCCAGCATATGCGGTAGAGAAAACCTGATTTTTCCGGATTCTGTGCGGTCTAGACCTTCAACCTGCCTTCTTGCTTTTTGAAGCGTTTCTTCACCACTTTCTGCCAATGGTAGCAGCGCAAGCCCCGCATCAGTAAGCGTGAATCCCTGACGGGATCTATGAAACAACCGCGTACCATAGCTTGCTTCAAGCGCCTGCACATTCCTGTTAAGCGTACCATAGTTAACGTTTAGAAGGTTCGCTGCCGACCGGAGCGAACCACATCGTGCGACAGCCAAAAAATAGGGCATCATCTCCCAATCAATAGATCTCATCCACGACGCTCCTTGTTACACCTATGTAACACAATGCTACATTTGAAGCACTTTCGTGTGCCGTAGTATAACACTTAAAAGTGTTAGGCCCTCAAGACACGGGCGTCATCTATGCAGCTTAACAATTCAAGGACGATTGTCAGTATGAAACGTTATCACCCTTTACTCGTTGCCCTACATTGGGTTCTCGCAATTATGATTTTGATGTCGTTGGTTGTAGGTGGACCAATGATGGCAGAGATGGAAAGCACAAACCGGAAAAAATGTTTGCACTAACAGGCCACATGGTTTGGGGAATGGTGGTCGGGGCGCTACTAATCATTCGTTTTATAGTCCGGACAAAATCGCAAAAGCCACCGAAAGCTGATTCTGGAAGTCGGCTTCTCGATTACGGTGCGCAGGCAGCACATTGGGGTTTGTATATTCTGGTGTTTGCGATGGTGGCGAGTGGTCTGGGAACAGCACTAAGTGCTGATCTATTCAGCATCACGTTTGGTGGCAACAGAGAGCCAATTCCCGCTAACCTCACACAATATGCACCGCGCGTTGCACACGGTCTCATTGGAAAAATAATGTTGATACTTATTGTGCTTCATGTCGCAGGCTGGGCGTTCCACCAATTTGTGTTGCGCGATGGACTGATAAGCCGGTTGTGGTTCGGTAAGCGTCACACCGAATAAGTTTGACGGCAGCGGTATCCGCTTTGGCGAAATGGCAATTGGCTATGCGTTCCCTCATCGGTATCGCTCGACAGATCACAGATCTGTGTGTGTGGTTCCAGCACCTTTTTTCCACGAAAAAGAGGCGTTCGGATGAAATCCGCGCCTTTTGAGGTCATATTTACCGCGCTAAAGGCCCATTCCTATGCTGTTGCCTGCAAATGCCGGTTGATAATCGACGCAACGAATGGGCAGTTAGTGTCGTAGTGTTGCGTGCCACCGCAACGGGAAATTAGAAGTTTTTAGCGCGATAAACCTACGGGTTGTTAATCCGCCTCGCTCAGTATCGTATCTTATACGCATGAATGGTTAATATATTGTGTAGGACGCATGTTTGGGCGTAACCCTAAACCGAAAAGGATCCGGTTTTCAAAAACTGTACGGTTGCATCAATCACTCGACGGTCTTGCATCATAATGCTGTGCGCGACGGGAAAGGAGATACGATTCCCCTCGGGTGCATTTCCCCACGCGCTGACCACGGACACTTTGCCGTCATTCAAGCCTTCGATCCCGGTAATCAAACCGTAAGCAGGTATCGCCGCAGTACCCGCAATCGCCCCGATATCTAGGCCAACAGTATCCTCACCGGAATGAGGCACCAGTTCGGCCAGCGCGGGACCGATGAGTTTGTCGAAAATGGCAACACGTTGCGCGATTTCGCTGCCAAAATTCGGGGCACCGATTTGCACGATCCGGCCACGGCGTGCATCTGGCAACATTTTGGCGACCCGCACGGATAAAACGCCCCCTAAGGAGTGCCCGACGAAATGCAACTTTCCTCCCTTTGGGAGTCCTGAAAAAATCCCTTCGGCCAAAAGTTCGATCGTGGTTTCACCAGATGGGTAGTCGATGAGGACAGGGTTGAATCCGCCCTCAGCGACATATTTTGATAACCGCCGCATCGACATCATCGAACGACTAAGCCCATGTAGAACGATTACCGTTTCCACAGCGCGCTAGCGAAGGTCAGGGGCCAAAGCTTCTAGCGTCAGCGCCTCTACCACATCATCTGCGCTCATAACGTTGGAGCCTTTATCGCCGAGGCGTCGCATAGAAACGGTCTTTTCCTCAACTTCACGCATTCCCACGGCGAGGATCACGGGGACTTTACCCAAGGAATGCTCACGGACTTTGTAGTTGATCTTCTCGTTACGAACATCGGCCTCGGCGCGGATTCCTTTGGCGCGCAGACGGGCGACAACTTCATTCACCCAATCGTCAGCGTCCGATACGATGGAGGCAACGACAACTTGGCGTGGTGCCAGCCATAGCGGGAATTTTCCGGCGTAGTTTTCGATCAACACCCCAAGGAAACGTTCGAACGAACCCAGTGTTGCACGGTGCAGCATGACAGGTGTGTGTTTCTGCCCGTCTTCGCCGATATATTCGGCTTCCAGACGTTCCGGCAGTACGAAATCAGCTTGCAAAGTTCCCAACTGCCATTCACGACCAATCGCGTCCGTCAGCTTGAAATCGAGCTTCGGCCCGTAGAACGCACCTTCGCCTTCATCCACTTCGTATGGAAGACCCAGAAGTTTGATCGCGTTTTCAAGGGCGGCTTCGGCTTCGTTCCAAACCTCGTCAGATCCGGCGCGAACGTCGGGGCGGGTGGAGAACTTGATCTCGAACTTTTCGAACCCGAGGTCTTTGTAAACCGACGAAAGCAGCTCGATAAACTTTTTGGTTTCCGAGGCGATCTGGTCTTCAGTACAGAAAATATGCGCATCATCCTGCGTGAACCCGCGAACCCGCATCAAACCGTGCATCGACCCAGAGCTTTCATACCGATGGCATGATCCGAATTCCGCCAAACGCAACGGTAGGTCGCGGTAAGATTTCAGGCCTTGGTTATAAACCTGAACGTGGCAAGGACAGTTCATCGGTTTCAGGGCATTCACGCGTTTCTCATTGGCATGTTCTTCATCAATTTCGGTGATGAACATATTCTCGCGGTATTTTTCCCAGTGGCCGGATGCCTCCCACAATTTGCGGTCAACAACTTCAGGGGTGTTAATTTCAAGATAACCATCCGCAATCTGACGACGGCGCATGTACTCTTGCAACACGCGGTACAAAGTCCAGCCGTTTGGATGCCAGAACACCATGCCGGGGGCTTCTTCTTGAATGTGGAATAAGTCCATCGACTTGCCCAGCTTGCGGTGATCGCGTTTCTCGGCCTCTTCAATCATGAACAGGTGGGCTTTCAGGTCTTTCTTGTTGCCGAAAGCAACACCGTAGATGCGCTGGAGCATCGCGTTATTGCTATCACCACGCCAGTACGCGCCGGCGACCGACATCAATTTGAAACTGTCACCCGGAACCTGCCCTGTGTGCGCCAAATGCGGCCCTCGGCAAAGGTCTTGCCAATGGCCGTGCCAATACATGCGCAGGTCTTCGTCACCCGGAATGCCGTTGATAAGCTCGACTTTATACGGCTCGTTATTCGCCTCGTAGAAAGCAATCGCACGGTCGCGGTCCCAGACTTCTGTGGTTACAGGCTCGCGCTTGTTAATGATCTCGCGCATCTTCTTTTCAATGGTAAGCAGGTCTTCTGGAGTGAATGCCTCTTTGCGGTCAAAGTCGTAATACCAGCCATTTTTGATGACAGGCCCAATTGTGACCTTCACGTCAGGCCAAATTTCCTGCACCGCGCGCGCCATGATATGGGCGGCGTCATGGCGGATAAGTTCCAGCGCTTGCACTTCGTCTTTGGCGGTGTAAATCTGGAATTCGGCGTCTTTCTCGATATGAATCGAGAGGTCGGTGAATGTGCCATCAATCGCGCAGGCGAATGCTGCCTTCCCGAGGGATTTTGAAATGTCGCTGGCAACTTCTGCACCGGTAATACCTTTGGGGTATTCGCGTTTCGCGCCGTCCGGCATGGTCAGGAAAATATTTTCGGATACGGCGACTTCGTCTACTGGGATATCTGACACGTGAATTGATTCAACCTCTATCATTGTGGGTTTGTTGGGGGATGGTGCCAGTACCGGTTTGGCAGCGTTCGGTTTGGTGGGGTTTGCAGGCGTTTCGGACTTTGCAATTTCTTCAGGCATATCAGAAACTAATTTGCTAACAAGCGCTTCATCGCGCTCAGCGGCGCGTTCGTTCTGGATGTCTTTGGAAGTTCTACGACGTCCGGACTGGATCTTGACGAAATCCATTTCCTCAACGTCAGACAGTTTTTTATCATCGCTCATGGCAATACCCCTCGTGGTTTGACGCCTACAATGCGCCCGATTACTGGTTCGGGTGGTTTACGCCTATCAACACCAGAGTCAACCGTTTTGCAGTTGAACTCCTACTGTTGAACGTACATTCTGGCGCCAAAAGGAGGCCACACATGCCATCATTTCTAGAAATGGACAACAGGCGCATCGCCTATCACAAAATCGACGGTCAAGGCGTTGGCATCGTGTTTCTGGGCGGCTTCAAATCCGATATGGATGGCACCAAAGCCATACATCTTCAAGAATGGGCGCGCACGAACAACCGCCCGTTTATGCGGTTTGACTACACCGGACACGGGCAGTCATCCGGTGATTTCGTTGACGGCTGCATCGGTGATTGGGCGCGCGACGCGATGGACGCAATCGATGCCTTGACGGATGGGCCGCAAGTGTTGGTCGGTTCTTCCATGGGAGGGTGGATTTCACTGCTGGTCTGCCGCGCCCTGCCATCAAAGGTTCACGGCTTGGTTGGCATTGCCGCCGCACCGGATTTCACCGAGGATTCCATGTGGGCGAACTTTAGCGAGGATCAACGCAGGATCCTCTTGGAGGACGGGCAGCTAGATTTACCGTCTGAATATTCCGATGACCCCTACATCATCACCAAAAAACTGATTGAAGACGGTCGCAACCAATTGGTATTGCGCAAACCGTTGTCCCTGCATTTCCCTTCACGTTTTTTACAAGGAACGGCAGACGCAGATGTGGACCAGTCCGTTGCTTTGCAATTGCTTGACCATGCGTCAGGCGACGATATCCGCCTGACGTTGCTGAAAGGTGCGGACCACAGGTTCAGTACGCCAGAATGTTTAAACATGGTTACGGACGCAATCGATCAGGTCAGTGTTTAAGGATCTAGCGATCCGCTGATCGCGCCCGCCAGGATATGATTGTTTCCGTCTGTAATGCGGATTGTTGCACCGAACTCTTCGGCCCCCGGCCCATAGAACCCGCCTTTAATCTGGCCTGTTTCGCCGAAAGCGAACACCCCGTCAGGTGTGGTTTCAACGTTGAGAATACCTTCGAACGAGGATGTTGGTTCGATCGTTGCGCTAATAATCAAGTTATTGAAAATGTAGTCACCGGTCGTTCCAACTAGATTGTATATCAAACCGTCCACTTCATCAGTGGAAATGTCGAAGTTAACGTTCAAATCAACGTCGCCAGTCACACGTCCGGCATAAGTGCTTTCCCCGATAAAACTGCCGCTATAACTCGCCGAACCGCTTAACAATTGCAGCGCTTCATCACCAGTGTAAGAGCCCGTCGCGAAGCCGCCGCCCGCATGTAGGGGTTCGCCGATGCCTGGTGTGAGATTTATCGTGAACAGGCCGGTCAAAGTATAAATCAGCGTATCTTCGTCATTGCGCGTAATCGTGAACTCATATCCCAGATCCGTAATGCCGCTGACAGTCGCGGAGGCATCTGGCATGGTGAACGTCGCGCGCCCGTATTCAACGTCTTCGTCGTAATTTCGGAAAACGGCCTCATATTCGTCATCCGTGCCTGTCGAAATGAACCGCTGGAGGCGCGGACCGTTTTGGTTTTTTGACCACGTGTCATCATTGTATCGCGTTGCCCACCCCATACCGTTCCCATAAACAATCAACTGAGAGTTGGTGGCCAGATCCGCCAGCGGAACAGATACATAGGGGGCTGGCGTAGGCGTAACTGCCGATTTAGTGCAGGCTGAAACAAGAACTATTGCTACAATTGTAAATAGTGATTTTTTCAAGACTTTTACTCCGGAGAATACAATATAATCGAGATACACAAAGATCGAACCGCTGGCAATTGATTTAAAAACACTCTAACTTGTAGCTTCGTTTTCGGCATATAAACTTTCGGACGTAGGCATGTTAACCCGCTTCAATCATTCACGATTTCATGCCGTACTCTTGTTGGCACTCTCAGCTGCACTTATGTCAATTCCCTCGATGGTTCGATCCGCAGACGTTAGGTGCGAGCCATCGTTGCGCAGGCTGGTCCAGTTACATAATTTCCCACTAGCATTTTACTGTGCCGAGCAGGTTTTCGCAGACAACCCTGACGACATGGATGCCCTGCTAGTGATGGCACGGGCTGCACAAGAGTTGGGGCGAGCGGCGCTGGCGGACAACTTAGCCTCACAGGCTCGCAAGCAAACGCTAACCACAGCACAACGCTTCGCAGCCTATCTGATTTCTGGTATATCGAACGCACGGCAGTCGAAACTGATTACGGCAAAAGTTTTGTTATATCGCGCCTCGGATTTTGCGCAGTCCGAACCAGAATTAAAAGTGGTTCGCCGGACGTTGGCGCAATTAGGCAGGTTATCACCGTGGAAGTTCAGCGCCGGAATTGACGTGTCGCCAAGCGCAAACATCAACAGCGGAAGTCTGCACGATACGATAACATTTGCGGGCTTGGAGTTTGTCTTAGATGATGACGCCAAAGCGCAGTCTGGGATTGCGTATTCGCTCTCGGCCGGGGTGACCCATCAAAGGCGGCTATCTGCGCGTACGATCTGGGAGAACGGCGTTTCCATTGCTGCCACGGTTTATGATGGTCGCGGTCGAAATGACGCCAGCTATACCGTAACTTCCGGCTTGCGCTACACACCTGGAACCGCGCGCCCCGTAATGATTTACGGTTATGTTCGCTATGATCAACGTTACATCGCAGATGAAATCGGAACCGGTGCATTCGACGAATATGGCTTGTATTACAACCAGACCACGGCTGGGTTGGAGTTTCACCGAAACTCCAACAAAAATTCCGCATGGAAGGTTTACGGAACATATACGGATAGACAGTCGGATGTATCCGCGGGTCAAAATGTCTGGATCGGAACTTTGGGGGCGACCTACCGACGAGCCCTAGACTCAGACGTAGAATTGGCATTTGGCGGGTATGTGCAAACAACCGAGGGGGCTAGTAATTTGGCTGCACAGGCGTCGAATATATCGCTGGGCGTATCGTGGGCACCCAAAAATGTACCGTTCAGCTTTTCAGGCAGTCTAGGGTATACGCATACGCAATACACCTCTATCGCGTTCGGATATTCCGAAGCACGGATGGACGATGACGTGGATCTGGAGCTTGCGTTGGCATATGATAACTTTCAGTTTTTTGGATTCAAACCGACATTCGGTGTTTTGGTCTCTAGGGATTATTCCAACCTGAACAGATACGACACACAGAACGCACAATTGTTCACGCGGCTTTCAGCGGCATTTTAAGCCCGAAGCATTTGCAGGAATTCAGTGGCGAAACGGTACACATCACCGGGCCAGCGTGCAGACAAATAATTGCCATCACGCACCGTGAAACCTCGTGAAAGCTTATTGGGGCTGTCGCGCAATATCGGCGACGGACCGCGGATGAAATCAGCGGGCGACTGCAGCGTTGCGGTTACTTCTTCCTCAACTGTTACGGGATAGGTCAGGTAATATTTGCCCAGATTATGGCGTGTAAGCTTATAAGCCAGTCGTTCTTGCCGTTTCAAAAGCGCCGTGGTTTTGCGTCCGAATAGCACGGATTTACCCGTGGTGGGATCAATCGCACGGCACGCGGCGACCACGCCATGGCAGATCGCGCCAACGGGCCTGTTTAGAGCAAAGAATCCGACAATGGCGCTTTGAAGTTCAGCGGATTCTAGATAGGGGATAATTCCTTTGGAATGACCGCCAGGCAACAACAGACCGTTATAGTCTTCAACTCGAATTTCGTCGTAACTTATGGGAGATTTGA
Organism: Rhodobacterales bacterium 52_120_T64; assembly: GCA_002162875.1. Taxonomy (GTDB): domain Bacteria; phylum Pseudomonadota; class Alphaproteobacteria; order Rhodobacterales; family Rhodobacteraceae; genus NORP23. Next base: position 202,951 of record MABA01000009.1, read on the forward strand.
ACGCCGGCTCGTGGCGCATTTCACGGTAAGCATCCCGTGCGGATTTATCGGCCATCAATACCGGTTTCAAAAAGTAAAACTTGTTGCCATCCAACATCCGTTGATCGGCATACCCCGCCAATCCGGTATCTGTTGCGAACCGTACATCAACGCCCGCTTCCTTCAGAAGCTTCCACGGCACCGCGACCTCCGTCGGGTCGAAATCCGTTGTACTGGTGGCGATTAATACTTCCACATCATCCCTAAAGAATTAGGCCTATTACTATCATTGCCAGCCCAATCGACGACATCCCCATCGCGCCCATGTTCCACGCGACAAGCGAACGCAGACGCTTGCTGGCATCTTTCGCATCGCCGCCTTCGCGTTTGATCGCGACCGCCATCTTGATGCAATACCCAAGGCCGATAAGGCCAACCAACGTGAACGCACCACCAATATATATCAGAAAATCCATAAGACCCCTCCGTTTCAATGATGTGCCTAAAACAGGGGGGGATTTTTCGCAAGGGGTGTCTTGCCGCCACGACGGCGGGCGGGTAGTGTCCGAAAAATTCTTTCAGCTAAACGAGGTCCCCAATGGACGTAACCGACGATCAACCGCAGCCATCTTCATATCGCGTAACAGCCGGCGAGCTTCGCGCTTTTGTCGAACGTTTCGAGCGTCTGGATGCCGAGAAAAAAGACCTCGCGGATCAACAAAAAGAAGTTATGGCCGAGGCGAAATCTCGTGGCTATGACACCAAAGTCCTTCGCAAAATTGTAGCGCTACGCAAGATGGATCCGCAGGAAGCCAGCGAAATCGAAGCTGTCCTCGAGCTTTATAAAGAAGCTCTAGGGATGTGATTAAATAAACTTGGATTTATCGACACTTTCATATGTCTATATTTTCATGGCGGCGCTACTGGTGGGGTTTACCAAAACCTCCGTCGGGGGCGTTGGCATATTGGCAGTGCTGTTGATGGCGCTGGCAATACCGGGCAAAGCTTCGCCCGGGGTGTTGTTGCCGATGTTGATCGTCGCCGACGTCTTTGCAGTCATTTATTATCGTCGCCACTGCAACTGGTCCATTTTGCTAAAGTTATTCCCGATGACAGCTGTCGGTGTGGTCGTCGGGTATTTCGCGGTTGATCTGGTTCCCGTCGAAGTGTTCGAGAACGTCATCGGCGCAACAATCCTGTTCATGCTGGGGATTGAACTCCTCGTTCCCAAACGCCGCGATGCCCCCGCCGCCCTAACCGCCTTTGTGGGAATTTTCGCTGGCATATCGACCATGGTCGCCAACGCCGCGGGTCCGATCTTCGGTATCTACCTGCTACAAAAGGGCCTGCCAAAAAACGAGTTCGTCGGGACCCGCAGTTGGTTCTTTTTGTTGGTTAACGTCTTCAAAATTCCGTTCTCGGCTAATTTGGGACTGGTCACGGTTGAGACCCTGAAACTGGATTTAATGTTCGTGCCCGTTTTGTTTGTCGGCGCATACCTTGGCTACAAAGTGCTGGGGATGCTGAACATGACCGCCTTCAAATGGTTGATCCGTGCCGCCGTATTGCTTAGCGCCACGAAGTTGCTTGTCTTCTAGGCAAAAAGAACAGACCGTCTGATCCTCCGGCTCTTAATTTTCAGGCCGCACTAACTTCTCGCGCTTAGCAATTTATTGCGGCACGGGGCGGCCAAATCACAAATTATTATCGTCTAAATATTTTGGTTGACGCGCAAACATTTTGCGCATTTTCTCCGCGTATAGACCCTGCCATTGAAGGACCATGCAGATGTCAAAAAAGCGCAAAATTCTCGTCATTATATCGGACCAACTACGCGCGGATTGCGTGGAGGGGGCGTTGGAAAAGCATATTAAAATGCCCAACATAGCGGCCTTGCGGAAAGATGCGGTGACCTTCACAAAGCATTTTTCGGTCACCAACCCGTGTGGCCCGTCGCGTGCCAGCATTTTCACCGGCATGTATGCGATGAACCATCGTTCCATTCGAAATGGTACACCTATGTCGGACGGCATTACCAACATCGCGCGCGAGATGCGGAAGTCGGGATATGACCCGATGTTGTACGGCTATACCGACGCTAGTCTGGACCCACGCACCCGCCACCCCAACGACCCGGACTTGAAAACCGAAGAAAACCTTCTGCCTGGCTTTCGTGAGGTGCTCGAAATGCGGTTCATGGAGAGTTACCCATGGCGGGCATATTTGACATCCAAGGGCTACGATGTTCCAGATTACGCAAAATTTTACGACGCGATCTCACCGGACCCGGCGCGGCCAGCCCGCCCCGATGACCCGCCGTTCTATAAGGCTGAAGATAGTGACACTGCGTTTCTTACCAACTCGTTAATCCATGACCTGTCTGTGCGTACCGATCAGGACTGGTTTGCCGTGGCAACCTATATTCGCCCGCACCCACCGCTTGTTGCGCCGGAACCCTATAATAAAATGTACGACCCGGCAGAATTGCCGAAGCCCGCTCGTTTAGGATCATCTGCTACACAAACTGACGTTCACCCGTTTATGGCAGGTGCCCTAAAAGCGCCGAAGATGGAGAGCGTCGTTCGTGGTTGCGTGGTGGACGCTGAAAACGACGATGACGTGCAGATGCTGCGATCTATATACTTGGGGCTCGCGACCGAAGTTGACACGCACATCGGCCGGATTATTGATTTCCTGAAGGAAACGGGGCAATACGACGACACCATCATCGTTCTGATGGCCGACCACGGCGAGTCACTAGGCGACCACCATCTATGGGGCAAACAAAACCCATACGAAGGTGCTTATCATATTCCGCTAATTATCCGCGATCCGCAAAATCCTGCGCAGCACGGAACCGTGGTTGACGCCTTTACGGAATCCGTCGATTTCACGCCCACCGTTTTGGATTTGGTCGGGCAAGCAGTGCCCGCCGGTATGGATGGTGTTTCGCTGAAACCTTTCCTTGAAGGCACACCACCCGAAAAATGGCGAGACGCCGTGCATCTGGAATTGGAGTTCAGCGAGCCGCACACCACAACGGAGTGGCAAAAAGCGACCGGCGTATCGTTGCACGAGGCTAACTTGGCGATCCTGCGGGAAGAACGTTATAAGTTGGTACATTTCAACGGCGGATTACCTCCGTTGATGTTCGATTTGAAAAATGATCCGAATGAACTGGTTAATATTGCGGATGACGCAGCACATGCCGGCACGCTTTTACGGCTGACGCAAAAACTGTTGAACCATCGAATGCGCCATTCCGACCGCACACTGGCGGACGTTAAGATCACATCGGAAGGGGTGGTTAACTTCACTCCCTGAGCTGGAAAAGGATGAAACCGAATGTCGAAGAAACCTAATATTCTGATTGTGATGGTAGATCAATTAAACGGCACTCTGTTTCCGGACGGTCCTGTCGACTGGTTGCATACACCAAACCTTAAGAAACTTGCCGCCCGTTCCACTCGGTTTGCCAACGCATACACCGCCTCCCCTCTCTGCGCGCCAGGTCGGGCGAGCTTTATGTCCGGCCAGTTGCCTCGCCGCACACGCGTATACGATAACGCCGCTGAATTTGCCTCTGACATTCCGACTTATGCACACCATTTACGCCGAGCCGGATATTCCACTTGTCTGTCTGGCAAGATGCATTTTGTTGGCCCCGACCAGTTGCATGGATTTGAAGAACGCTTGACCACTGATGTTTACCCTGCGGATTTCGGCTGGACTCCGGACTACCGAAAACCGGGTGAACGGATCGACTGGTGGTATCACAACATGGGCAGCGTCACGAATGCAGGAATTGGGGAAATATCCAACCAACTGGAATACGACGACGAGGTTGCCTATCACGCAAAGCGTAAGATTTATGACCTGGGGCGCCGTCAGGATGGGCGTCCATGGATGTTGACGGTAAGTTTCACACACCCGCACGACCCGTATGTTGCCCGTCGCAAATACTGGGATCTGTACGACAATTGCGATCATTTGTTGCCTGATATCCCCGCGTTTGAGTACGACAACCAAGACGCCCATTCCAAACGTATAGTTGATGCCAATGACTGGCGCAGCTTCGACATTTCCGAGGAAAACATTCGCGATTCACGTCGGGCATATTTCGCAAATATCTCCTATCTAGACGACAAGATCGGCGAATTGTTGCAGACGCTGGAAGATGTGGATCAGGCGGGTGATACGATCATTATGTTTGTCTCGGATCATGGTGATATGCTGGGAGAACGCGGCCTTTGGTTCAAGATGACCTTTTTCGAGGGTTCCGCGCGCGTTCCGCTGATGATTTGTGCGCCAGATATGCCGGAAGGTCGGATCGCGCAGCCAGTGAGTACATTAGACGTATTACCAACTTTGGCCGATCTTGTCGGTATTGAAATGTCCGAAATTATGCCATGGACGGACGGGCGTTCCCTTGTTGCGCTTAGCCAAGGCGAGGCAAATATCCAGCCGGTGCTAATGGAATACGCAGCTGAGGCCTCCAATGCTCCTTTAGTAGCAATTCGCGAGGGGGCATGGAAATACATCCATTGTGAACTTGACCCACCACAATTGTTCAATCTGGATGCTGACCCGCATGAACTGACTAACCTGGCAGAAACATCACCAGAAATTGCCGCAATGTTCGCGAAACGGGTTTCTGAATATTGGAGTTTGGACGCGTACGATCAAGAAGTACGCCAATCGCAGGCACGGCGCTGGGTGGTCTATGAAGCACTGCGAAACGGGTCTTATTTTCCCTGGGATTACCAGCCACTTCAAAAAGCATCCGAGCGGTATATGCGAAACCATATGGATTTGAATGCCGTCGAGGAACGACAACGATATCCCGGCGATTAATCTAACTTATGACGGGCGCGCTTTGCACGCCCGCGCAATTAATCCATCAAGGATTGCCAGTGATGGCACGCGACCTCGTGGCCCGTGCTTGAATGCTCCAGTTTCGGTTCGTCTATACGGCAGATGTCTGTCGCGAACGGACAACGTGTCTGGAATTTGCAGCCCGGAGGCGGGTTGGTTGGTGACGGTATTTCGCCTTCCAGCTTCTGCGCCACTTTCGGGTCATCCGGATCTAGCGACGGGATCGCAGACAGCAAAGCCTTGGTGTATGGATGGCGTGGTGCTGCGAACAACTCGCGCGTTGGGGCTGTTTCCACCAGACGGCCCAGATACATCACCGCGACGTGATCGCAGACATGTGCCACAACGCTGAGGTCGTGGCTGATGAACAAGAACGTCAGGCCCATCTCTTGCTGAATTTCTTTCAGCAAGTTCAGAACGTCAGCCTGAATAGACACGTCAAGTGCGGCTACAGATTCATCGGCCACCACGAAGTGTGGGCGCGAAACCAATGCGCGGGCAATAGAGATACGCTGCCGCTGGCCACCCGAAAACGCGTGCGGGAAGCGGCGAAGGTGTTCGAGGTTAAGGCGACATTTCGCGGCAATCTCGCGAACGCGTTCATCGGTTTCTTCGCGCGAAGAAGTCAGGCCCATAACTTCTAGGGGTTCAGCGATAATATCGCGAACGGTCATACGCGGACTGAGCGCTGCGTATGGGTCTTGGAAAATAAGTTGGGAGCGTTTGCGGTAGTCATTTTCTTCCGACTTGTCCATCGTCGTCAACTCGTACGTCACGTCTTCGTCGTTATATTCGACCGAACCGCGTGTAATAGGGGCCGCTTTCAGACAAGCACGTCCAAGGGTGGTTTTTCCCGAACCGGACTCCCCTACTAGACCAAAGAAGCTGCCTTTAGCGATGTCGAGGTTTATGCCTTCAACGGCTTTCACCACGGGTTTTTCGCCAAACAGCCCGCCACCTGAAAGCGGATAGTGAACAGAAAGGTCGCGCGCTTTGATTAGAACGTCATCTTTCATTTCGCGCCCTCCCCGTTATACAAATGGCAAGCTACGTTATGACCTTGGGTCACCGAGCTAAATTGCGGAATTTTGGCAGTGCAAATTTCACCGAGATTGGCCGAGCACCGCGTGTTGAACACACAACCCATTGGCCGTTCCAATGGCGATGGGATATCGCCTGGAATTGGCGTTAACGGCGTATCCAGATCATCGAGGCTTGGCAGCGCCGCAATCAGACCTTTGGTGTAGGGGTGCGACGGGTTGCGAATAACATCGCGCACCGGACCTTGTTCGATCAAGCGACCCAAATACATTACGGCGACTTTGTCGGCGGTTTGGGCGATCACTCCAAGGTCGTGTGTGATGAAGATAATCCCCATCCCGAAATCCTTGACGAGGTCTTTCATCAGGTCAATCACCTGCGCCTGAATGGTTACATCAAGTGCCGTGGTTGGCTCGTCCGCGATCAGCAATTTGGGTTTGGTCGACAGGGCCATAGCAATCATGGCGCGTTGGCGCATACCGCCTGAAAGTTCAAACGCGTATTGTTTGAAACGGGTTCCTGCATCGGAAATACCAACACGATCCAGCATCTCGATCGATAGCTCTTTAGACTGTTTGGCATTCATATCCGTGTGGATCATTAACTGCTCGACCATCTGGTCCCCAATGGTGATCGCTGGTGCGAAGCTGGCCATTGGTTCCTGAAAGATCAGCGAGATGGCGCCGCCGCGAACAACTTTCAGTTCTTTAGAACCACGCAGCGCCATAATGTCGACGGGTCCATCTTCAAGGTGCAGCTTGACGTTCGTTTTTTCGCCGTAATGTGCATTGCTGGCGTTCAGTTTCATAATCGACTTGGCAGTCACAGATTTCCCCGAGCCACTTTCACCTACAAGGCCCATGACCTCCCCAGCTTCAAGTGTGAAGGAAACATCGTCAACTGCGGTGATCCGACCCTCGTCCGTATCGAACTGGAGGGTCAGGTTTTCTACATCAAGAAGTCGTGTCATTATTTGCTATCCGAATAAGGGTCGGCTGCATCGCGTAATCCGTCACCGACGAACACGAATGCCAACACGAGAACAATGAAGAAGATCACCGGAATAAAGTACCATTGGTAATTCAGCAGAACATCGGCGGATGTTACGTTTTGCAACATAACACCTAGCGAGTTTACGGGGTCTTTCAGCCCCAACCCGATGAAGCTAAGCGCCGTTTCCGACAGTACCATGTAGGGGAACGAGATGACCAAATCCACGATGATGTAGCTGGTGAAGCTGGGCAACAAGTGGCGGCGGATGATGTGCTTGGGCGTGGCCCCGCACAATTGTGCCGCCAGCACGTATTCTTGATTCCGCTCGGTCAACAAGTGCGTTCTGATACGTCGCGCCAAGGTCGGCCAGCCGATGAATCCCAGCACCATAGAGATAAAGAAGAACCTCATCTCGGCGCTCCAAACATCTGGAACAAACGCGGCCAGTGCCATGAACAACGGGATACTCGGAATCGTTCGAACCGTGTCGGTTATCATCTGCAAGACGGAGTCAATCCAACCGCCGTAATATCCGGCGACCCCCCCTATTATAAGGGCCATTACAAAGGCAATAAACACACCGATTGTTCCCACCGCCATCGAAGTATTAATCGCGGTCAGAGTACGGGAATAGATGTCTTTACCTGTCGAATCTGTGCCAAAGATATGGATCATACCGCTGTCTACGCCGAACAAATGCCGTTCAAAGTTAAGCCCGAGGAATTTGAATTCCTGCCCTTTCGAGAAAAACGTCACATAGCGGCGATCCTCGAGTTCGGTTTTAACCTCGGTTACCCAGCGAAAATTGGTTTTAATCGAACGGGTGCGTTCGAACGTGTAAATGAACGGGCGTATAGAACAGCCGCTGTCGTCGCAAAATTGCGGAATTTGTGGCGCGCCGTTCAGGTAATCTTTATCCCTACCTGCAATGGTCGCATCGTAAGGCGTCAGGAACGGGGCGAATATACCCGAAAATATAAGGAAAATCAGTGTCCATGCACCAAATAACGCCGACTTGTTTTTCTTGAAACGCTGCCAGATAAGTTGGCTTTGGGAAGCGGTAAAATACGCTTCCTTCAGCTTTTGATCTTTGGCGGAGAGAGTGGTTGCTGCCTCGGTCATATCAATCACCCTACTATACTGCGGCGAACGCGCGGATCGGTGAGGGCCAAAATTATGTCGGTCACAAAGTTAATTCCGACAATGCTGGCCGTCAGCATGAAAATAATCGCACCTGCAAGCTGCTGGTCGTTTGAACGCGCCAGCGCTTCGATCAACAGGGAACCAGCCTCGGTCAAGGTCAGGATCAAGGCAACTACGGGTAGCTCGTTGAAGATACGGTTAAGATCGAACCCCAACGAGTTGATGATCGGGCTAAGCGCATGCCGCGCCGGATAGCGCATTAGCAATCGTCGTCCAGATACCCCTCGGGCTTCTGCGGCGGTCACGTATAACTTGCCGATCTCATCAGACATAAGTGCACGCACCGTCTGGATGGCAAAAGCTGTCGCGGACCAACCAAGAATAAATACTGGCAGCCATGCATGCCCCAAGAAATCCTTGAATTTGTCATAGGACCAAGCCGCATCTCTGAATTCCTTAGAGAACAATCCTGTAAGGCTGTCACCAAACATGACCGTTGAAAACAACATGATCATCAGCGCCAGCAAGAAGTTTGGTAGTGCCAGACCTAGGTAGCTAACCAGACGCAGGCTGTTGTTCAAAGTCGCATTTTTTGATGTTGCGGCAAGGATGCCAACTGGGATCGCAATCGCATAAGCGACAAGCAGGGCTGACAAACACAGACCAAGGCTCAACCAGAACTTTTGCCCTAGAAGCTGGGCGATGTTTACGCGAAGGATACAGCTGTCGCCGAATTCGCCTTGGAAGGCGTTGACGATCCACGAACCCCAGCGCTGCACATAGGGCTGATCAAGGCCCAAGCGGATGCGTTCGATCTGAATATCTTCGGGGGTGATTACCGACCCCTGAGAGTTCTTGAAGGCAACGTACCTCTCGGCGCAATCGCCGGGTACCAGTTCCATCAAGGTAAATACAATAAACGACACTAGCACCAATGTTAGAATGGCTAATGCAGCACGTACTGCTACGAATTTGGAGAATTGAAGCATTGCGAATTACGCCCCCGCAGGAAATTAGTCGGGCATTTTGCCCTTATTTTTTTGAATTTCGGGCAATTTACACTGCCCGAAATTATTTTCTTACATCCCGTTAGAACGAATTACTCGTCCAACCACCACTGAGTCGCGCGGTACGGATATGTCCGGTAGTACGCGTAGGACTGTGTCTGGAACTCCGTGAAGTTCTTCAGATCATTGTTGTGATAGATCGGTGCAACCGCTTTCACAGTACCAATGAACAGAAGGTTATCTACAACCGTATCAACCAGTGCTGTACCAATCGCATTGGACTCGTCAGAGCCCGCAATTGCCGACTGGAACGCATCGATGCTGGCCATGGAGTCGTAAACCCACTGTGGTGGTTTCACGCCCGACGCACCGTCTGTATCGATATACTGCCCCCACAACATACCAGATGTGTGGTTGAAGTAGTTATCAAACGGAGGCTGGAACAGTTCCGAGATACCAAGGATAACAGCAAGTGGCTGACCTTTAGCGTAGAACGTAACATCAAGCTGGTTCGAGGAAGCGGCGGAACGATACTCATCCGTTGTAACTTCTTTCACCGTGTTGTTGATACCAACGTCACGCCAGTTTTGACCTGCAAGCTCTACCAGCTTAAGGGATCCACCTTGCGTCGCAACCTGCATGTTCAGAACAAGCGGATCACCATTTGGCAATTCACGCATTCCGTCGCCGTCTACATCAACCATGCCGATTTCGTCTAGCAGGGCGTTAGCCATTGCAGGATCGAACTGGGCGTAAGATTGCTCGGTTTCTTCACTTACGAAACCGGGTGTAGGGGAGAACGCAGTATACTGTTGAGGACGACCAAGACCGAAGAACACAACTTCGTTGATCTCGTCACGGTTCATCGCAACAGACATCGCCTGACGGAAACGTACGTCGCCGAAGACTTTACGTTTCTCAAGGTCTTCCGAAGTTACGTTGAACGAGAACGTGTTCAGCGCGATCTCAGGTTTCAGATCAATTGTGAAATTGCCCTTTTCCTGATTTTCCAGAAGCAACGGTGCATAATCGAGGTTCAGCGCCTGAGCTTTATAGTCAACTTCGGAGTTAACCAGTTTCAGAAGACGAACTTCGCTTTCACCGACGAACAACTCGTCTTGCTCGTTGATGTATGGCAACTGTTGGCCAGATGTATCAACCTGGAAGAAGTACGGGTTGGCAACCAGATGACGGCCTTCCGTATTTTCCCGCGTGATGATGTGGCTTTCCAGTGTTGGAACCGTATCGGCAGGTAGACCATCAACCAGATCAGGGTGGGCCAACATAGGTGTCGGCGTATCCATCCAGTCAGAGTTACCATAGTAACCTTTGATCGCAGCATAGCCGTTTTCAAAGCCATACGACTGCGCAAGTGCGTCAGCATCTGCGTTTATGTCGGGATGAAACTGACCAAGGAAATGCTTAGGCTGGAAGCCCTGCGCATAGTGGTTGGCGAAATGCGACAGCAGACCGGGTTTAGGGCTTGGAAGGTTGAACTGAATTGTAGTCGGGTTAACGACGACAAGGTCCATAACTTCGCCACCAACAAGAACATAATCTTTTGGTTTTTCACGAACATTGCTGTCCGTCGCGATGTTGTCATACCAGAACTTTACGTCTTCTGCGGTGAACGGCGCGCCGTCCGACCATTTGTGACCTTCACGCAAGAAGAATGTCAGCTGAGTGAAGTCGCTGTTCCATTCCCAACCTTTGGCGATATTCGGAACGATGGTGGTCAAGTCGTCAGAGTACCGAACAAGGTTTACGTGGCGAATAGACATAAAGTCCGATGTGCCGGATTCTGTCGCATTCGATAGCGCGTCAAACACACCACCATAAGAACCGATCGAGTCATAAGGAGCCACAACAAGGGGCTCGGATGGAAGGCGGTCGGCAATCGAAGGTAGAGGGCCGTTGCCGCGGATACGTGCGTTCAGATCATCGGACGCGGGGTTAGCCGAGAATTCTACAGTACAGTTGCCGAGCGACTGGAACTCAGCCAATTCGTACTGTTGTGGAAAAGCGCCGGCTCCGACGCCCATCGCATCGCCAACTGTCACTGCCGGGCACGTAGCAGCGGACGCTGCACTGGCCAGCGCGACAAACGCGACGCCTGAATAAAGTAGTGTTTTCATTGTATTTCCTCTCCGTTGTCATTCGCTTCAAGGCGGTTAATCACCCCGAGCACCTTTTAAGCTTAGTTTGTTTCGCATTTGCTTCATTAACATGAACTAATTGCGACAACACCGCTTTGATTAATACCTTCCCCTAGATTTCCCCCAATTTAAACGTACGGTTAATCGGCATAGGGTTGGTCGGCCTGAACAAGATTGTACATAAGTGCGCAACCTGTCAATATTTTTTCAGTCTGGAGCGTCCTAAAACTTCGCTTTTGTGACATGCCGCGAGCACCCTAGATGTTCTTAGTGACTAAGATCACATTATACGCCAATGTTTGCTGGAAAGCCCTTCCTTTCACGATGAGGCTTTGCATTTTTGCAATCCCGATTTGCACGCCGAACTGAACGATGGTTCATTTTTTTCTTTACCTGTGAAATAATCTTGCTAAGGTCGGGTCAACAAGGACGGAATCAATCCGACCGCCAAAACGTCAACGTACGTTTTTAGAAAACCAACGGGTGTGGCCCACCCCACTGGGAGGATACCAAAGCGATGACCGCAACCGTAATCGACGGCGAACTAGACACGTTCCCAAAGCTTTTGGCGCGCAATGCAGTCAAGTTCGGGAACAAGGCTGCCTATCGCGAAAAAGAGTTTGGCATTTGGCAAACCTGGACATGGGCACAAACCAAAGACGAGATCGAATCTTTGGCGCTTGGCATGTTGGCCCTTGGCCTGAATGAAGGCGACCACGTTGCCATTATCGGGCGTAATCGTCCGTATCTCTATTGGGCTATGACTGCCGCACAATGCTGCGGCGCGATTCCGGTCCCCCTATATAATGACGCCAACGCCGAAGAGATGGCCTATGTGCTGGAACATTGCGGTGCGCGATTTGCAATCGTTGAGGATCAGGAACAGGTCGATAAAGTCATCGACGCGCAAGAAACCGTGCACGGGATAGACGAGATTATCTATCTCGATAAACGCGGCATGCGGAAATACGACCATGCGCATATGAATGCCTATGAAGATGTGCAGGCCGAAGGTCGCGCCGGACATCACCGTCTGGAACCAATCATGCAGGAACGCTGCGCTGCACTGAATCTCGATAGCACCTGCGTTATGCTTTACACCTCTGGTACAACGGGCCGCCCAAAGGGTGTTGTCCTGTCGAACCGGAATATCATTTCTGCTGCATCTTCGTCGTCCGGGTTTGACCACCTGAATGCTAGCGACAGCGTATTGGCCTATTTGCCAATGGCATGGGTCGGGGATTTCATCTTCTCCATCGGTCAGTGTTTCTGGACCGGTTTCTGTGTTGCTTGCCCAGAAAGCCCCGAGACGATGCAAACGGACTTGCGCGAGATCGGCCCCACCTATTTCTTCGCCCCCCCTCGTTTCTTTGAAGGCATGCTGACAACAGTAATGATCCGGATGGAGGATGCGAACCGGCTTAAAAAGCGGATGTTCAAATACTTCATGGACCACGCCAAGAAGGTTGGTCCGGCAATGCTGGACGGTAAAACCGTCAACGGCGGGGATCGTTTGAAGTATTTCATCGGCAACATCTTGATTTACGGCCCGCTTAAAAACACTCTGGGTATGTCCCGCGTTCGCGTTGGTTATACGGCGGGTGAAGCAATCGGGCCCGAGATTTTCGAATTCTACCGCTCGCTCGGGATTAACCTGAAACAACTTTACGGCCAGACCGAGGCCGGGGTGTTTGTTACCCAACAGCCTGACGGCGAAGTGCGGGCTGACACGGTTGGCGTCCCCTCGCCCGGTGTCGAGGTTAAGATCAACGACAATGGCGAGGTTCTGTATCGTTCTGATTCCAGCTTCGTCGAGTATTATAAAAACCCTGAAAGCACCGCTGACACCAAAGACGCTGACGGCTGGGTGGCGACAGGTGACGCGGGTTTCTTTGAAGAATCCTCGGGACATTTGCGGATCATCGACCGCGCCAAAGACGTTGGCAAAATGTCTGATGGGTCCATGTTTGCGCCGAAGTTCGTTGAAAACAAACTTAAGTTCTTCCCTAACATTCTGGAAGTCGTCGTTTTTGGTAATGGCCGTGACACTTGTACCGCCTTCATCAATATCGACCTCAACGCAGTTGGTAACTGGGCGGAACGCAACAACATCGCTTATGCCTCCTACCAAGAACTTGCGGGCCATCCCGAAGTTTACCAAACCATCAAGGAGCATGTGGAAGAGGTGAATATCTCTGTTGCCGAGGATTCTATGTTGTCAGGCTGCCAGATCAGCCGGTTCCTCGTATTGCACAAAGAACTGGATGCAGATGACGGCGAGATGACCCGCACCCGCAAAGTGCGCCGCCGGATCGTCGAAGAGAAATACTCCGATCTGATCGAGGGGCTGTATAACGGCGCAACCGAAGTTTCGACCGAAACCGAGGTGACATACGAGGATGGCCGCAAAGGCTCGATCAAGGCGACGGTTCAAATTGAAGACGCAAAAACAGTAGCACGGAAGGCAAAAGCAGCATGAATGCTACAGCAGAAAGCTATGTAACCGAGGATGGCCGCACGATCGGCGCTCCGGTTATGGAAATGAAGAACATCACTTTGAAATTTGGTGGTGTGACCGCGATCTCGAACATCTCGTTCGACATCCGCGAGGGCGAAATTCGCGCAATTATCGGGCCAAACGGTGCGGGGAAATCCTCCATGCTGAACGTCATCAACGGGTTCTATCACCCGCAAGAAGGCGAAATCTGGTTCCACGGTGAGAAACGCAAGCCGATGAAGCCTTATCAGATTGCCCAGCAAGGTATCGCGCGGACATTCCAGAACATTGCTTTGTTCAAGGGTATGAGCACGCTCGATAATATCATGACCGGGCGCTTCACGCATATGAAAACCAACATGCTGATGCAGGCGATCTGGAAAGGTCCGGCAGAGCGTGAGGAAAACCTGAACCGTGACATCGTAGAACACGTAATCGACTTCCTTGAAATTCAGGCTATCCGCAAAACGCCGGTTGGCCGCCTGCCCTACGGTTTGCAAAAGCGCGTAGAGCTGGGACGCGCCCTTGCAGCACAGCCAAAACTGTTGCTGCTGGATGAGCCAATGGCAGGTATGAACGTCGAGGAAAAAGAGGACATGTCCCGCTTTATTCTGGATGTGAACGATGAATTCGGCACCACCATCGCCCTGATCGAGCACGACATGGGCGTGGTTATGGATATTTCAGACCGCGTTGTGGTTCTGGATTATGGCAAGAAGATTGGCGATGGAACGCCTGATGAAGTGCGCAACAATCAAGATGTGATCGACGCCTATCTTGGCGTGGCGCATGACTAGGGAGCTTTGATATGTCAGCTAATTTTTTCTATACTATCGAGGTGATAGCGAACGGTCTGATGACCGGCGTGATGTACTCGCTCGTCGCCCTTGGTTTTGTTCTTATTTTCAAAGCCTCCGGTGTATTCAACTATGCACAAGGCGTAATGGCCCTGTTTGCAGCGATGACTTTGGTGGGAATCCAATCCGGCCAAGTGCCATTTGCGCATCTTATCAACGTTATATTCGGCACACACCTCGACAAATTCGGGTGGGAAGTTCCAACGTTTATTGCAATCATTCTGGCGCTGCTGGTGATGATAGGTTTTGCCTTCATCGTCGAGCGATACATCCTTAAACATCTGGTTAACCAAGACCCTATTATCTTGTTCATGGCCACGATCGGACTAGCCTACTTCATGGAAGGATTCGGCGACCTTATGTGGGGATCCGAAATCAAGAAACTTGATGTGGGCTTACCACAAGGCGGAAACGTCTGGCTGGAAAGTGCTACGGCGGGCTGGGCTGACGGGTTCTATGGTTTCTATCTGGATAACCTCGATATGTGGGCCACAGCGATTGCGATTGTGCTGGTTGCCAGCCTGATTGCCTTCAGCAACTACACCAAAACAGGTCGCGCCCTTCGTGCGGTGGCCGATGACAACCAAGCCGCATTGTCGGTGGGTATCAGCCTTCGCACCATCTGGGTGATCGTCTGGTCGCTCGCAGGTTTCGTGGCCTTGGTTGCGGGTATCATGTGGGGTGCTAAATCCGGCGTGCAATTCTCCCTTTCCCTGATCGCGCTTAAAGCGTTGCCAGTACTGATGCTGGGCGGGTTTACATCCATCCCGGGCGCTATCGTCGGCGGTATGATCATCGGTGTGGGTGAAAAATTATTCGAATTCGCGATTGGGCCATACATTGGCGGCGCGACCGAAAACTGGTTTGCCTATGTGTTGGCGCTCCTATTCCTCGTGTTCAGACCTCAAGGTCTGTTCGGCGAAAAGATCATCGAGAGGGTTTGATCAATGTTTTACCGTGAATCAGGTGATTTCAAGACCACCTACGCCAAAGACACCCAGACCTTCCCGATCAAGCTGGACCGGATGGGATACTACACAATCCTCGCGATTGCGTTCGTCGTCATTCCGACAATGCTGGTTATGAACGTGGGCGGCGGTGCCAACTATTGGACCAATGCGATCCTTCTACCATTCCTGATCTGGGCGATTGCCTCGATTGGACTGAACATCCTTGTGGGATATTGCGGACAACTTAGCCTTGGTAGTGGTGGCTTCATGGCCGTGGGCGCATATGCATCCTACAAATTGATGACATCATTCCCTGACCTGAGCATCTTTATCATCGTCCTGCTGTCTGGCGCGATAACGGCCGGTGTCGGCATCTTGTTCGGGCTTCCTAGCCTGCGCATCAAAGGGTTCTATCTGGCGGTGGCAACACTGGCCGCACAGTTCTTCCTTGTCTGGATGTTTAACAAAGTTCAGTGGTTCTATAACTATTCGGCCTCGGGCCAAATCAGTGCGCCTACCCGTTCCGTTTTCGGGTTCGAAGTAACCGGCGCGACCGCATCAGCCGAAGCCAAATACCTGTTCTGCCTTGTCTTGCTGGTTGGCGTTGCGTGGGTAGCCCGCAATCTAACACGTGGCCGGATTGGCCGCAGCTGGATGGCGATCCGCGATATGGATATTGCGGCCGAAATCATCGGGGTTGCCCCACTGAAAACCAAACTTTCCGCATTCGGAATCAGCTCGTTCTTCATCGGTATCGCGGGCGCATTGTTCTTCGCAGTCTACCTCGGTGCGGCTGAAGTGGGCGAAGCCTTTGGCATCCAAAAATCGTTCTTGCTGCTATTCATGGTTATCATCGGTGGCTTGGGGTCAATCTTTGGCAGTATCATTGGCGCCGCATTCATGGTTCTAATGCCAGTGTTGCTTAAGAATATCATGGTTGGCCAGTTGAACTGGGCAACGGATATAGCCGCACACTTCGAGTTTGTGTTCGTTGGTGCGCTGATTATTATATTCCTGATCCTTGAACCACATGGGCTTGCACAGCTCTGGCGGTTGTTGAAGGAAAAACTACGTCTTTGGCCATTCCCGCACTAGCGAACGGCCAAATAATAAGCCACCGAAGAATTCGGGGCATCACCTGTCGAACCTAAAGGGAGGACGACATGAAACTTACTAAACTGGCAACCTTTGCCGTTACCGCGGTTATGGCCGCAAGTCCGGTACTGGCGGACCTGGTATTCCCAGCGCTTAGCTATCGTACTGGCCCATATGCTGCAAACGGCATTCCATTTGCAGATGGCTACGCAGACTACTTCACACTCGTTAACGAGCGTGATGGGGGCATTGGCGGTCTTCCTGCACAAGTTCTGGAATGCGAAACAGGCTACAACACTGAAAAAGGTGTGGAATGCTATGAATCGACCAAAGGCGAAGGCGCATTGGTTTACCAACCGCTATCCACGGGGATTACTTACCAGCTAATTCCAAAAGCAACTGCTGACGGTATCCCTATTCACTCCATGGGTTATGGCCGTACTTCCGCCGCTAACGGCGATGTATTCGGCAACGTCTTTAACTACCCTGCCAACTACTGGAATGGTGCCTCTATCGCCATTAACCATCTTCTTGAGATTAACGGTGGTGACCTTTCCGGAAAATCCATCTCGCTAGTGTATCACAACTCCGCTTACGGCAAAGAGCCGATCCGCACGCTTGAAGTGCTAAGCGAGAAGCATGGCTACGACTTGACACTACAGCCTGTTGACCACCCTGGCCAAGAGCAGAAGTCGCAATGGCTTCAAATTCGTCGCGAGCGTCCGGATTATGTGATCATGTGGGGCTGGGGCGTAATGAATACAGTTGCGATCCAAGAAGCTGTTAACATCCGCTTCCCAATGGAAAACTTCATCGGCATTTGGTGGTCTGGTTCGGAGAACGATGTGATTCCGGCTGGTGTTGGCGCAAACGGGTATAAATCTCTGACGTTCCACGGTGTTGGTGATGGCTATCCAGTATACGATGACATTCAAAAATACGTTGTTGATACCGGTAAAACGGCGGGTGCTGGAGACCAAATTGGTACAGTTATCTATAATCGCGGTATGTATGCTGCTATGCTAGCTGTTGAGGCTGTGAAAACAGCTCAGGCAATTCACGGCGTTGCAGACATCACACCGGCTATGATGCGTGATGGCATGGAAGCTTTGGAAATGTCGGAGGAGAAAATGGCTTCTCTCGGCTTGCCAAACTTTGGTCCAGCATTCTCGGTTAGCTGTGAAAACCACGGTGGTCCAGGCCTTGGCGCTGTTGCCCAGTGGGATGCAGAAGCTGGCTCTTGGAACATGATCTCCGAGTACGGTCCTTCCGACATGGATGTGATCCAGGCACTGATCGACGACGACTCCGCTGCTTACGCTGCAGAGAACAACATCGAAAGCCAGTGTAACTAAACGAACCCTCTTCGGCCCTTATGGGGGCCGAAGAACCCAATTTGTTTTGACATTTAAAAACTACGGGATACGCAGATGCTTGATACTGGCGAGACACAAGAGACGCTTCTAGAAGTCAATAATATCGAGGTTATATACAACCACGTTATTCTGGTTCTGAAAGGCGTTTCCCTAACCGTCCCCAAAGGAGGCATTACTGCGCTTCTTGGTGGCAACGGCGCGGGTAAATCCACGACGCTGAAAGCGATTTCCAACTTGCTACGTTCAGAGCGCGGCGACGTCACCAAAGGCACTATAGAATACCGCGGCGAGTCAATCACCGATCTAAATCCGGCAGCTCTTGTTAAGCGCGGTGTTATTCAGGTCATGGAAGGCCGTCATTGTTTTGAACACCTGACGGTAGAAGATAACCTAATGACAGGCGCATACACGCGCCGCGACGGTAAAGGTGCGGTGAGTGCAGACCTGGAAATGGTCTATGACTATTTTCCACGTCTTAAGGAGCGCCGTAAGTCCCAAGCGGGTTATACGTCTGGTGGCGAGCAACAAATGGTTGCGATCGGTCGAGCCTTGATGTCCAAGCCGGAAACGGTGCTGCTGGACGAACCTTCGATGGGATTGGCACCACAATTGGTCGAGGAAATATTCGAGATCGTGAAAGGATTGAACGAGAAAGAAGGCGTGTCTTTCCTATTGGCAGAGCAGAACACAAACGTCGCTCTGAAATATGCGCACCACGGGTACATACTTGAATCCGGTCGCGTTGTAATGGAAGGGGCTGCCGCCGAGCTGCGCGAAAATCCCGACGTGAAAGAATTCTATCTCGGCATGTCCGAAGAAGGCCGCAAATCCTTCCGCGACGTGCGCTCTTATCGTCGCCGCAAGCGTTGGCTCAGCTAAGCTTGCGCAGACGAACCCAAACAAACTAAATCTCGAACGCGGGGTTTCTCCGCCGCCAAAGGAAAACCCCATGTCCGAATATTTTGACACTCTAGAAACCCGTTCCGCTGACGAACGTGCAGCGGCAATGGCCACGGCCCTGCCCCAACAAATTGCTAACGCGATGACGGCCTCCGGCATGGCCGCACACCTCGGCGCAGTCGATGCAGCATCCATAGCTGACCGCGCCGCATTAGCGACGCTTCCTGTCCTTCGCAAATCCGATCTCGGAGCCGCCCAAAAAGCCAACGCGCCGTTTGGCGGCTTCACGACTCGCACCACGCGTCATGTATTCCAGTCCCCCGGACCAATCTACGAAATTGGCGGCGCGACAAACGATTGGTGGCGCATGGGCCGCTTCTTGCATGCCAGCGGCATTGGTAAAGGCGACATTGTTCAAAACTGTTTTTCCTACCACCTGACCCCTGCTGGCATGATGTTCGAAAACGGCGCTGCCGCCGTTGGCGCAACCGTGTTTCCCGCCGGTACGGGCCAAACAGAACTACAAGCACGAGCAGCCGCCGACCTAGGCGTAACGGCTTACGCAGGCACACCGGACTATTTGAAAGTCATCCTTGATAAGGGCGTGGAAATGGGCCTCGACCTCTCGCGCATCACCCGCGCTGTTGTCGGTGGCGGCGCCCTTTTCCCAAGCTTGCGCCAGGAATATGCCGATCGCGGTATCAATTGTGTTCAATGTTACGCGACAGCCGATCTAGGCAATGTCGCATACGAGTCCCCCGCAATGGAAGGCATGATCGTTGACGAAGGCGTAATCGTCGAAATCGTCATCCCCGGCACGGGCACCCCCGTCGCTGACGGCGAAATCGGCGAAGTCGTCGTGACGACGTTGAACCCTGATTATCCACTGGTCCGTTTCGCGACCGGTGATTTGTCAGCCGTAATGGCAGGCACATCGCCGTGCGGGCGCACCAATATGCGCATCAAGGGCTGGATGGGTCGCGCCGATCAAACAACCAAGATCAAAGGTATGTTCGTACGGCCCGAACAGGTTGCCTCCCTCGTGGCGCGCCACCCCGAAATCTTGAAGGCTCGCATCATTGCAAGTCGTGATGGCGAACAAGACGCCATGACCGTTCAGATTGAGGCTGAAGCGATCGATCTCGACGCCGTTGCTGCGTCGGTGCAGGAAACGCTGAAACTTCGCGGTAAGATCGAAGTCCACACCCCCGATAGCCTGCCAAAAGACGGCAAAGTTATCGATGATCGGCGAACCTACGACTAGCCCAGCATCTCGCCCCGCCAGTTATCGTTTGGGACTTACGACCAACATCGAGCTTTTCCGCAGCCAAATGTATGGCTCATAGATTGATCGAGCAGTCGTAGATCTCCCAATCCGGTTAATGCGCTTGGCATTAAAACGACTAGGAGTCGTTCCCGACGTTCGGTAGGTGCCATGCACTCTTGGAAGGTAAATCAAAGGCGACCAAGGTTCCGATTTCATACACTGGGTCGGCGGCTGGGTTTGCAGCCTTTATTTGCCCGAAATCCGTCTTAATAACGTATTCACGTTGCTCGCCGGCAAATGACACGCCCATGACTGTTCCTTGAAATGGGCCACTTCCAACGGATATCGCGCTTGGTCGCCAAGCCAAATGCCCGTTTTCTGCATCAAAGTTTGCTGTCAAACTTCCGTTGCTACCGATAATGTTGGACCCTTTTATCGCAAAGATATTCTCAAATCCAAAGAAGTCAGCCGCGAATTTGGATGCGGGATTATTGTACAGTTCATCAGGGGTTCCAACTTGTTCAATCACCCCGTCCTTCATCAAAACAATACGATCTGCCAGCGCCAACGCTTCAGCCTGATCATGCGTAACGAAAATCATGGTAATGCCGGTTGCGCGCTGTAGTCGCTGCAATTCTGTGCGCATATCCAAACGCAACCTTGCATCAAGATTTGATAGGGGCTCGTCTAGCAATAATACTTTGGGTTCCATCACAAGTGACCGGGCCAATGACAGCCGTTGTTGTTGCCCACCTGACATCTCCGCAGGTTTTCTATCCGCCAGATGCGATAGACCAACTGTGTTCAGACCTTCTTCGACCCGAGATTTGATTTCCGACACTGGCATCTTCTTTAGACGTAAGCCGAATGCCACGTTCTCAAATGCCGTCAGGTGTGGAAAAAGGGCGTAAGATTGAAAGACAAGACCAATTCCGCGCTTGTTTGCGGGCGTATGTGTCATGTCAACGCCACCAATATGTATTTTTCCCGACTGAGGCGTCATCAAGCCTGCAATAGCACGCATAGTCGTCGTCTTTCCGCAGCCCGAAGGGCCCAAAAGGGCAATAAGTTCGCCCTCGCGGATATCAAGGTTTAATTCGGGAACGACGACTGTTTGTCCATACGCAAGCGACAGTTTTTGCAGGGAAACGAATGCATTAGACATAGCGAGAGAATCCTAGGAATTTTTCGGCCAAAAAGACGATGGCGACAGAAAGAAGGGCCAAGAGGGCGGACAACGCAGCCACGGATGGGTCGTATGTGATTTCCATATAGGACAACATATCGATCGGCAGCGTGCGGACACCCGGCCCTGACAAAAACAGCGACACAGGAACTTGATTGAAACTGGTTACGAAGCCAAGAATAAACGCTGCCAATACGCCGCTTTGAATATTGGGTAAAACCACGCGCATAAACGCGCCGATGCGCGAACACCCCAGTAAAACGGCTGCTTCTTCCATGTCGCTGCGTAGATTGTTCAGGCTTGATGATACAACGCGTACGGCATACGGTAATACCAATGCGGTATGTGCCATGAATAATGCTAGAGTGACGGTAAAACTCAGTGGAACAACAAGGTAACGCAAGAGCGCCAAGCCCACGATAATTCCGGGGACAATAATTGGTGCGGCGACCACCGTTTTTATCGTTTCAGCATAAGGGATATTATATCGGCTGATCGCATATGCCGCTGGCACACCCAATATCAGCG
Source organism: Rhodobacterales bacterium 52_120_T64 (assembly GCA_002162875.1). Lineage (GTDB taxonomy): Bacteria > Pseudomonadota > Alphaproteobacteria > Rhodobacterales > Rhodobacteraceae > NORP23. Next base: position 224,801 of record MABA01000009.1, read on the forward strand.
CAGCGATGGTTCCGAATATCGCCAAGAACAGCGACAGCGCAAAGCTTTCCCTGAAACTCTCGACGGTAAAGACTTTCATATACCATTTTAGCGAGAGACCATCTGGCGGAAACGTCATGAAATCACCTGCGGACATACCTGCAAAAATGATAATGAAAAATGGACCTATCAAAAAGGTAAGTGTAAGTCCGATGATCAGTCTTGAAGTCCATTTGGATGTCATCTTACGACCTCGCCTTTGCAATACGTTTTAACAACAGGTTTGCTCCGAAGCTCATAGTGATAAGGATGGTGGCAATTATACCGGCTGAGACAAAGTCATTCGCTACATTTACCCTCTGATACAGAAGGGTTTCCAGCATTAGCACTTTGGAGCCACCTAATATTGCAGGCGTAATATAGGCGGTGAGTGATCCGGTAAAAACAAGCGTTCCGCCCATTACCAAACCGTCTTTGGTTAAAGGAAGTATGATCTTCGTAAAGACCTGAATCCAGCTTGCGCCAAGGACGCGGGCCGCAGGAATGACATCTTTTGGCAGGTTTTCCAAAGCGCTAACCAACGAGATGATCATGAGCGGTAGAAATAGCTGTAACAGTCCAAGAAATACGGCTGTCTCGGTGAAAAGGATGCGAATGGGGGTGTCGCTAAGCCCTAATGCTAAAATCGCGTCGTTTACAATGCCGGTGCGTCCAAGAATGACGATCCACGCGTACGTTCTTGCGACGGGCGAAATCATTAGTGGTAAGACAACGAGCCCAAACACGCGACCACGGTTCTTTCCGTCAAGATTTACGATACAAAATGCGCAGGCATAACCGATTATCGCGCTCGTCAACGCGACTAGGAAGCCCAGTTTTAGCGTGCGCAGGAAAACAGTTTGGTTAAGCGGCTTTGAGGCAAAATCAACGTAGCCCTGCAAAGACCATTGGCCACCAATCTTGAACGCCTCCGACAGTAATAATCCAACTGGAAGCAAGAAAAGGATGGCCGTGAAGAGCGCTGCGGGCAATGCAAGTGCCAAACCTTCTCGGTTGTTCTGAAACATTTAGTTGTCTCCAAATATTGTTGCCGGCACCGAATTAACGGTGCCGGCGATAGTGGTTTAGTTAACCACTTTTTCGTTCCAACGGTCGAGCCATGCATCACGGTTATCAATGATTGCACCCGAGTCTAGCGTGGTTAGCGAATTGATTAGGTCAGCCCCGTAAGTCAGGCTCTCGGCGATCTCATCACTAACTACAACTTTTGCGTTTGCCGGGCTATCCAGTTTCAGTTCTGCAATACGCGTCTGGACTTCTGTAGAAAGCCAATAGTCGATGAACTGATAGGTCAGCTCTTCGTTTCCATTGCCCTTGGTCATTAGCATAACGTTCATACCACCTGCTTGCCCCTCTTCTGGCTCTGCCCACTTAAACGGTAATGCAGCACCCGAGAAACGGCTCCAGGCGAAGCGCCCTACTGGGGCCGCGATGACCTCTTCTTGCATCATCAACTGAGCAAGCTCGGAGGAGCGGTTGTAGAAAGTCACGATGTCATCAGCGTGTTCACCGACAGCGTCAATCGTGTCACTGAAGGTGATTTCGTCAGTCCCCATTGCTTTGCCAAGCATAAGCAACGTTAGAGGGCCTTGTGTCCCTGTGATGTTGGGCAATGCAACGCGGCCTTTCAACTCGTCCGACAGCAGGTCAGCCCAGCTGTTAATTTCAACCAGATCAGACCGGTACACGATTGAAGTTGCGTAGAAACCGTATCCAATGGCCAAATGATCACCGATAGGGTCTTTTGCGGATTCGTAAAGATCAGCATGGCTAGGTATTTGCGAAACATCCATCGACTGAAGCAAACCTTTGCGCGCCAATGCGAGGGCATCATGTGACGACATTACCGCCATATCAACGACTGGGTTTGCGGCGTTAGCCTCAATCTTTGCCATACGTTCGACGCTGTTGCCTGTTTCTACGACGACTTCGCAATCGCAAACTTCCTCGAACGGGTCGAAGATTGCCGCTTTCATCGCATCCATTCCGAACGAATAAACCGAGATAGTTATCGTTTTATCTTGCGCGTGAGCCGCACCTGTAACGAGGCCGAGCGCCGTGGTCATGGCTAATAATAGTTTCATTTTTATCTCCTTGTTGGGTTTGGGAATTGCGTCGCGACAGGACCAGTGGATTCTCGAAGTACGATTGTCATGTCCACGATACTGGGTGTTGGTAATGTTGGTTCCTGCCGAATTGCTGCATCCAGATAGGCAACAAGCCTTCGCGCAAGCTCGGTTGTGTCAGGAACAATTGTTGATAGCGTAGGTCTGACGGCGGTGGCCAACGGTAGATCGTCGAACCCCATTACGCTAATTGCTTCAGGGCACTTTAGGCCCGACCGTTCGGCTTCAGTGACGGCGCGCAATGCAAGTAAATCCGATGTCGTCAGGATTGCGGTTACACCATCTTGATTTTTCTGTACCAGATCAGGAAAGCTTTCAGACACCCAACACACCTCGTATTGTGCTGCGCCATTCAGAACTTCGATCATGCCTTCAATCCGATCTTTCTGCACCGGTGAAAGCGCGTCGCTCCCAAGCAGCAGGAAATTGCGGTGCCCGAGATCCAAAAGTGCATGTGCCGCGAGTTGCCCACCCTGCGTATGATTTGCAGCAACAGTATTATTTGGATCACTTGCCGTGCTGGCAGTTGCGTAAGGTACTCTGTTTATGTTTGGCGCAGTACGGCGTTGCGGTAGGACAATGATTCCATCCACACCGCGCTGAATAAGCTGTTTGATCGCTTTGGTCTGCCCTTCTTCGGTACTACGCGAATTGGCAATAAGAATTCCAAAACCACATTTTTCTGCTTCCGCCTCAACGCCCTCGGCGAATTTTGGAAAAACGGGTTTGGTAATATCGGGCATAACCAGACCCAGAATTCCGCTGCGACCCGTCTTAAGCGCGCGTCCAGCTGCGCTCGGGAAATACCCGAGTTCCTCCGCGCGAGAGGTGACGAGTCGAATCACATCCTCGGAAACGCGGCCCTTGCCGGTCAACGCATTGGACACCGTAGCCACTGATATCCCGAGGTCATTTGCAATTTGTTTTTGATTTATCAAAATCAATCCTCTACGATGATTAAACGATTAACCAGAGAATCTAACAATTTGTCAAGCTTATTGATTCCCAAGCAATTTGCATTCAAATGGTGCAACACCAGATAGGCACTGCAAGGTCTAATAAAATGCGCACACTACTTCACAATGCCCGAATCCTGACGATGAACAACAATTTTGATGAGTATCCTCAAGGCTGGATTGTCGTTGAGGACAATATCATAGTGGCGCTTGGCGAAGGCCCGCTAACGGAAAAAACATTACCTTCAGATGAAGTGATTGATGTGAACGGCGACCTATTAATTCCGGGAATGGTGAACACCCATTGTCATATGTCTATGACAATGTTTCGGGGGTTAGGCGAAGATGTTGATGACAGGCTGTTTCGATATATCCTGCCTATAGAGCGAGAGGCCGTCACACCCGAAGTCGTTCGCATCGGTGCAGCACATGCTGCTGTCGAAATGATACTTGGGGGTGTAACCACGACCGCCGATATGTATTATTTTGAACAAGAAGTTGGCCGTGTACTTGATGTGGCGGGAATGCGTGGTGTGATCGGGCAGACGCTTGCTGATTACAATCCGCCCGATCACGACACTTTTGATCAAGGCTTTGGTTTGGTCGATGATTTGCGCGACGAGTTTCGCGACAACGAACGCATAACCGCATCTATCGCACCGCACGCCCCATACTCGACAGGGCCACAGATAATGGAACGCGTTGCGATGTATGCATCGGACCACCCAGATGTCCGCGTTCAAATGCACTTAGCTGAAATGAAATCAGAAATCGAATGGTGCGCAAAAAACTATAATTGCCGCCCGGTGGAGTTGGTTGATAAAACGGGGCTTCTTCAATCCGGCGCAATCATGGCGCATTGCCTTGAGGTTACATCAAACGAAATAGATATATTGTCGGCACGAGGCGTTACCGTCGCCCACAACGCACGTTCCAACGCAAAAGCTGGCAGAGGTATTGCACCCGTTGAGGCTATGCGTAAAAGTGGCCTCGCAGTTGGGTTGGCCACTGACGGTGCGATGAGCGGGAACACTTTGGATGTAATCGCACAAATGGCACCAGCTTCAATGTTTGCGAAACTTCTAGGTGGTAGCAGGAAATGTTTGCCAGCCCGTGATGTCGTAAAAATGGCGACACTAGAGGGTGCAAAAGTTCTTGGATTAGATGACAAAATCGGTTCGTTGGAAGTGGGAAAATGCGCCGATCTGGTTCGAATTTCCCTAGATTCCCCGCGAATGGTCCCGATCTATGATATCTATGCGACCCTAGTGTTCGCCGCGAATGCATCTGACGTGCGTGATGTGATGATCGACGGAGTATGGGTTGCCAAAAATTGGACAGTTTTGACGCTTGAGCAACCAAAAGTGTTGAGTGATGCAGTTCAAATCGCAGCACGGTTTAGCCAAAGAATTTTATCAATTGATGCAGCCGGTTGAGGTTCCTTTCGCGGCGATCAACGCATCAGAAATACGTAGCAGTGTGAATGCGTGCAAATAAGTGGTCTCTGCAAATCACAGTTGTGTATAACCAGATTAGATTGATGATAATATTGGTGGATAAATGACAATTGAAATCGGTAACCTCGACGCGCGTAACCTGTGGCTGTCAACGCAGGGTTTGGCGAAGACTCCAACTGGCAACTTGGACACGATATCAATCATAAAGCAGCTCGGCTTTGTCCAGCTTGACACAATCCAAGTCGTTTCGCGGGCTCACCATCATATTATATGGAGTCGAAATCAAAATTATCGCGAGCCGATGCTGAATACCCTATTGGCGCGGGAACGACAGATATTCGAACATTTCACACATGATGCCTCCGTCATTCCGATGGATTACCTGCCTATGTGGCAAAGGCAGTTTCGCCGGAAAAAGGAACAACTGGATCGTTCAAGTTGGTTCAATGGCATGACAAATAAAGCAGGTCGGGAAGCAATTCGAAAACGCATAGAAAACGAAGGCTCGCTTTCAACGCATTCATTCGACACGAAAGTTGCCGGTGCGAAAAAAATGTGGGCGAGACCGCCACACAAACTTGCACTGGATTACATGTGGTACACGGGTGAATTAGCAACTTGCCACCGCGTCAATTTCACGAAGTACTACAACATTGCCGAGCGTGTTTTCCCAGCCCAGCTCCACGATCAAGGTGTTGCAGATGAAGAACAAATCGACTGGTTGTGTATGTCCGCACTCGAGAGATTGGGTGTAGGAACCTTACGAGAGATTCAGGAGTTTTGGGACGCCGTCTCGACTAAAGAGGTTAAGGCATGGTCCGAACGAGCAATGGCGTCACTAGCGAAAGTTGAAATTCAATCCGCGGATGGGTCCTGGACCAGCACCTATGCCCCAAATGATATTGAACGCCGTCTATCGGAATTGAAAGCACCGACATCACGCTTGCGCATTCTCAATCCATTCGACCCGGCAGTCCGCAACCGAAAACGGCTGTCCCGATTATTCGGATTTGACTATCGCGTAGAAATGTTTGTACCGGCTTCACAACGTCTGTGGGGGTATTATGTGTATCCATTGCTGGAAGGTAGCCGCTTTGTTGGGCGGATAGAGGTAAAAGCCGACAGAAAAACCGGTGCCCTAAATGTTCTGAATGTTTGGCTGGAGAACGGTGTTAAATGGACACCACAGCGCTCAAACAAATTAGATGCAGAACTCGTCAGACTTGGAAAATTAGCTTCCTGCGAAACTATAGATTGGCAATGCCCGACACCCTGAGATTTTGGGCCGAAATGAAATTGCCAAAATTAGCCTTGCGTTTGGTTGAGGAGTTCCAATGACGGAGTCTCATGAAGCAATTTTCGGCTGTAATTATCTTGCGGTGCATTAAAGAAGTCTTCTGCAGAACTCTTTTCGACTAATACTCCATTTTTCAGAACCACAATTCGGTCAGACATTTGCCGCACCACAGCGAGGTTATGGCTGATGAACAAAATCGTCATCCCGAATGTTTGCTGCAAATCTTTGAGTAAGTTCAATATTTGTGCTTGAATTGAAACATCGAGGGCCGAAGTTGGTTCGTCACAAATCAGAAACTCTGGCTTTGCTACCAGTGCGCGGGCGACAGCAATTCGTTGGCGCTGGCCACCCGAAAACTGATGCGGGTATTGCAACATCGCGCGATGTGGCATTTCCACCAATTCAAGAACCGACGCAACAATTTTGCGCGTTTCCTCTTTGCTCACTGCCAGACCAAAAAACCGGATTGGCTCCGCAATAATGTCATAAACTTTTCTGCGGTTATTAAGCGACGAATATGGATCCTGAAATACCATCTGAACTTTACGCCGTATTGGGTCCTTGCGTGAACGCTTGCTTCCTTGCGGCAGCACGTCCCCATCGAAGCGGATTTCCCCAGCGGACGGATTTACCAACCCAACGATACTTTTCGCCAAGGTAGACTTCCCCGAGCCGCTCTCACCGATCACACCAAGAATTTCACCCTTAACAACATCCAACGAAATATCTTTCAGCGCTTTGAAGCCTTCTCGCTTAGCAAATGCAAATGGACGCTCGGAATAGAAAGTTACATCGAGATTTTTGATTGTCATTATTGGATCGACATTCTGGCTAACTTCTCGCGTGCTCTTTAACAGCCATTCGGTTGCAAAATCGGCAGACGCTCCGGGAATTTTCCAATCGCTGCCCAACGCATTTGTGGTTTCGTCTTTCACGATATTTGTAAATCTATCGAGCCGTACTTCCAATCGCGGAACAGCAGCCATCAAAGCTTTTGTGTATTCATGTTGTGGATTACCCAAAACTTCCGCCGTTGGGCCTTCTTCCTTCAAGCGCCCGCCTCTAAGCACAGTTACGTTGTCCGTAATTTCGGCGATTACTCCGATGTCGTGCGTAATTAAGATTATGCCCACGCCACGCTCATCCGCCATTGTTCGGACTAATGCTAGGATCTGTTTTTGAACCGACACGTCCAGCGCTGTAGTTGGCTCGTCTGCAATAATCAGGTCCGGATTGGTACACAGCGCCAATGCAATAACAACGCGCTGTCGCATGCCGCCAGAAAACTGGTGTGGATATTCCTGAATTCGTGTTTCAACGTCTTCTAAACCAACTTCTTCAAGCAAAGACACCGCCTGCGCAAAAGCTTCGCTATAACTAATCTTCGCGTGCTGCCGGATGGTTTCCACCATTTGGTCTTCAATCGTCAGCAGCGGATTTAACGACGTCTGCGGATCCTGAAATATCATCGATATTTTGGCACCGCGCAGTTTGTGATATTCCGCATCAGACAATTGCCTTAGGCTCTCGCCATGAAGTTTGACGTCACCGCTAGCGACATATCCAGGTGACGACAATAAGCCGATAATCGCCGCGCCAATGGTGGATTTCCCCGCGCCGGACTCCCCGACCAATCCATGAATCTCGCCCGCTTTAATAGACAAGTTGATATTTTCAATTGCAGTGAAAATCCCAAAACGTGTCGGATATTCTACGGTCAGGTTTGTGACTTCAAGAAGTGTACTCATCAACGTAGCCTCGGGTTCAATACATCACGGATGAAATCTCCGAGGATATTTACAGAAACGATCATAATAACCAGCGTCATTGACGGGAAAACCACGATCCACCACTCGCCCGAGAATATGTATTCCGTGCCGATACGAATTAAGGTTCCTAGCGATGGCTGGTTTGGCGGGACGCCTACGCCTAAGAATGACAGGGTTGATTCCAGCAAAACAGCGACGGCCAGATCAACTGTTCCAATTACCAGCAGTGGCCCCATGATGTTCGGCAAAATAGACACCAACATTATCCGCAACGGATGGAGCCCCATGATTTCGTCGGCCTGAACGTATTCTTTGTTACGTTCCACAAATGTCGAAGCGCGCGCAACGCGGGCGAAGTTAACCCAAAGCGAAAGCCCAATGGCGACGGTCAAAACCACAATCAATAGGTCTTCGTGTTGTTCACGCGGCAATATTCCGCGTGCAATGCCATCAACCAACAGCGCGGTTAGAATGGCTGGTAAACTTAGCTGAACGTCGGCAACCCGCATCACCACGGCATCGAATTTTCCGCCAAAGTATCCGGCGGCCAAACCCAAACTAGTACCCAAAATTGCGGCGAAAATCATCGCTGACAGCCCCACGATTAGTGATAGACGCGTGCCATAGAGAATCGAAGACAACAAATCGCGGCCCTGATCATCTGTTCCAATCAAGAACTTTGCTTCCCCCATTTCTGTCCATGCTGGTGGTAGAAAATTATCAAGAATTGAAAAGGATTTCAGGTCGTAGGGATCAGTTGGCGCAATCAACGGCGCAAATAATGCACCTACAATAGATACAAACGCCACAAAAGCCGCAACTTGCGCAACTCTGTTATGAAGAAACAGGTAAAGAAACTCGTTCTCGATAGACGCACGTTTCCAGTTTGCTTTAATGTTAGACAACATCACGCGGCCTCCGCTTTAAGCCGCACGCGCGGGTCGATCAGAAGATAAAGAATATCTACGATCAAATTAATAACTACAAAGACCAGCGCGATAATGACTAGGTACACCGACATCACCGGGATATCGACATATCGAATACTGTCGAGGAACAATAGCCCCATTCCCGGCCATTGAAATACGCTCTCCGTTACGATGGAAAACGCGATAATTCCACCAAACTGCAATCCAATGATCGTTATCACGGGTATCATTGAATTTTTTAACGCGTGCCGATATCGAACCGAGCGATAGTTAATCCCGCGTGCAATTGCGAATTTGATAAAATCTGTATGCATTACATCCTGCATCTCGGATCTGACCAACCGCATCGTCAGGGTTAGTTGATAAATTCCTAATGTTAGTGCTGGCAAAATAAGTGACCGCCATCCATCAATCGTCAGAAAATTTGTTGTCCACCAACCTATATCAACGGTATCGCCACGCCCGAAGGTCGGTAGCCAACCCAACTGCACACCAAAGAAATAGATCAGGAATATGCCGATCACAAAAGTTGGAACCGACACCCCGATTAGCGTCACGACAAGAATTGCATTTGCAAGCACTCCGTCACTACGAAGTGCGGTATATATTCCTGCGGGAATTCCGACAGCCAACGAGATAAACAACGCGACAAAGCCCAGCTCCAATGTCGCGGGCATACGTTCCAATATCATCTCGGCGATTGGGGCACGGGTGCGGTAAGAAAATCCAAAATCTCCGGTCACCATCTGACCCAAAAAACGAACGTATTGGGTTATAACAGCATCATTGAGGCCAAGTTGTTCACGCAAACGTTCCTGATCTTCGATTGAGGTTTCTTGCCCAACCATGACTGCGACCGGATCGCCCACGTATCGAAATAACGCAAATGCAATAAGGCTGACGGCAAGCATCACAAAAACGGATTGAACAAGGCGACGCGCGATGTAAGTGAACATATTGATCCGTTTCTTTTCAGGAAAGTTCGAGGTTATTATCAATCAGTGATCTGATTAAAACCATATTGTTTCGAAAGTGGTAACCATTTTGTGAGCATCAATTCGCATTCCACTGTTGAACTTGCGCGATCCACAGGCCTAAGATTTGGTATAGGGAGGATTTTAAACAGAAATCCTCCGTCATCATTCTACAATAAAAGAGGTGTAATTATGGTAATTCACAAAACGCTGGGCCGTCAACTCGGAATGACCAGTATGGCGCTGTGCTTGACAGCAAGCATCGCAAGCGCCGAAACATTTAACTGGGCGGGATCGACCGATCCGCAAACAATGGACCCACACGCGGTTAACTCTGCACCGGTTCTGGGCTTCCTGAACAATATTTATGAAGGCTTGGTGCGTCGTAACAAAGGCATGAAAGTCGAAGGTTCTTTGGCTGAAAGCTGGGAAGCTCTCGGCTCTGACGGATGGCGCTTCCATTTGCGCCAAGGCGTAACATTCCACGACGGATCTGCATTTACTGCTGAAGACGTGATGTTCTCTTATGAGCGTGCGTCATCCGAAGAATCAGATGTTCGGTCCTGGTTCGCACCGGTTTCCGAAGTGGTTGTGCAAGACGATTACACCATCGATTTCCTGACCAAAGCACCCAACCCGCTATTTCCGGATTCCATCGCCAACTTTATGATTATGGATAAAGACTGGTCCGAGGCAAATGAGTCTGCGCGCCCTGCCCGCGATGCAGAAAATACTGCAACACGCACAACCAACGGAACCGGCGCTTTCACACTGCAATCGCGCAACCCTGGTGTTCGCACTGTTTTGGCACCAAACGCTAATTGGTGGGATGATCTGGAAAGCAACATCACCGAGGCTGTCTTCACCCCCATCGGCGAAGCCTCAACAGGCATGGCTGCGTTGCTGTCCGGCGAAATCGACTTTATCGCTCCCATCCCACTACAAGACGTTCCGCGCCTAAAGGGAACGCCCGGTTTCAAAGTTCTTGAAGGTGTGGAAGCTCGGGTACTGATGTTCGGTTTTGGGCACGATTCAGATGCCCTGAAATACTCGGATGAAACAACGGATACAAACCCGTTCCTTGATGCAAGAGTACGTCAGGCGATCTATCAGGCAATTAACGTTGATGCGCTGACCAGCCGTGTAATGCGCGGTACAGCAGAACCTGTTTCACAGCTAGTATCGAAAGAAATGCGCGGTTTCTCCACCGGTTTGGCCGACAGGCTGCCATTTGACCCAGATGCATCCATCGCGCTATTGGCCGAGGCCGGATACCCAGACGGGTTCTCCTTTGGTCTGATGTGTCCTAACGACCGCTACATCAATGATGAAGCAATATGTCGTGCTACCGCTGCGATGTTGGCGCAAATCGGAGTGGATGCAAAGCTTACTAGTATGCCGGTGCGCAACTACTGGCCGGAGCTACGCGAAGACAATTTTGACATGTATCTTCTAGGTTGGTCGCCCGGTACTTTCGACGCCGAGCATCCACTTCGCTTCCTAGCCTCAACACCAAATGCCGAGAAAAAACTGGGTTCATGGAACTTTGGTGGTTTCTCGAACGCACGGGTTGATGAGTTATTACCTCTCATTCAAACCGAGGTTGACGACACAGTTCGCCAAGCCTTGATTGATGAAGCTCACAAAATCATTCAGGACGAGGTGGCATATGTTCCAATGTATGTTCAGCCGTTAATCTGGGCGATGAAGGAAAACATCAACCTGACACAGCGTACGGATAACTTCTTTATCCTGCGTTGGGTTACCGTAAACTAATCTTTATGTGTCCGGCGCGTTATTGCGTGTCGGACACTTATTCGCCTAGAAAATACCTCTGCTGCAGAATCATATTCAATGTATTATGCTGCCATGATGCCTGACCTTTCAAACAGCTTCCCATTACGAAAAGGCCGCGCCCATGAGGTTTGTGGCCCCGGAGCACTCATGTTTTCATTTGCATTGGGTGGGCAAATTACCGGCTCAGTTTTATGGATTTGTGAAGGATGGCGAACCGAGCAAATTAGTCCAACCGGATTTGCCCCCTATTTAGACCCGCAAAACCTGCTTTATGCCAAGGCAAAAGGGCAACCTAATGTTTTGGCGGTTGCCGAAGAAGCCCTACGTTCGGGGGCGATATCCCTTGTGATTATGGAGCTGAGCGCACCGATAGGCCTTACCGCCGGTCGGCGACTACAACTTGCCGCCGAGGCTGGGCGTTCCACTGGACTTTGTATCATTTCTGAAGGCATGGGCAGCAACGCGGCTGAAACGCGCTGGCGCTGCGCCCCGATTTTTGACGCAAAGGACTCGACTCTACAGCGTTGGGAACTTATTAAGAACAAATCAGGAACACTAAGCGAGTGGGATGTGAAATGGGATGCAGAAACGCGTCGTGTCATTGTGGTTTCCGAGGCTGCCCAGCGACAGGGTTCTGCGCGCATGCCCGATTGATGCTCCGTTCGCGCTAACGATACTCCAAAGTAACACACAGCGAATTTATTGCCTGAATGCGCAGGCAGAACAAATGGGGCTTCATCCGGGCATGGGCTTTTCTGATGCGCGGGCCTTTTGTCGTGATCTGCAAAGCCGCCCTGCGGATCAAAAAGCCGATCAGGATTTCTTGAATACATTGGCAAGGTGGGCAAAGCGATATTGCCCCTGGGTCGGACTGGAAGGGATCAACGGTCTGGCGCTCAATATTGCCGGGTCGGCGCATTTATTTGGCGGTGAAGCCGCGATGATGGATGACATGCGCCATGGCTTGACGCAGGCGGGGATAACAGCCCATTTGGGGTTGGCAGATACGCGCGGGGCGGCTTGGGCCTTGGCGCATTATGGCGAAGGTATCGCCCCGGTTGGCGCTGCGCAGGCACAAATCGCATCATTGCCGGTTGCCGCCCTTCGTTTGGAGGAAAAGACATGTATCGCGCTACAACGTCTTGGGGTTCGCGATATCGCAGAACTGTCCGCATTACCGCGCGCAACGGTAACCCGTCGGTTTGGCAGGGATGTGTTGCTGCGACTAGATCAAGCGCTGGGCGCGCAGGCCGAAGAAATCTCGCCGCTGCCCGAAGCGCCACATTATGGCGTACGAATAACTTTGCCCGACCCCATTGGTCTTACTGCTGACGTGATGGCCGGAGCCGAGCGCGTGTTGGAGCGGCTGTGTTCCAAATTAAAGTCACGTGAAATGGGCGCATGTATCTTGCAACTGACCCTGCGTCGGGTTGATCGTTCCAACCAGCAGGTCGAACTGCGACTGGCACGGCCTTTACGGGATGTGGCGCGTATTTTGCCATTGTTTCAGCGCGGGGTAGATCAAGTGGATGCCGGGTTTGGCATTGATCAACTGCGCCTTGTCGCCACGCAGGTCGAACCTTTACCTGCCACGCAAATCAGCCACACCAGTACTGTGCAACATAAGGGGCTAGAGGATCTAATCACCCGGATAGGCACCCGGATCGGACTGGAAAACGTGCAGCGGTTTTTACCGGCGGATAGCCACATTCCTGAACGCAGTTTTATCATTTCCCCTGCAGCATATTCAGTCCCGGCTGGCTCTTGGCCCACAATCCGCCTCCGTCCTTTGCAATTGTTTGCACCAGAACCGATTGGCGGCTCTGATACACGCCCGCCCGCCCGATTTCGCTGGCGGCGCATGTCGTTCGCAACGGCGCGCACGGTTGGGCCCGAACGTATTGCACCGGAATGGTGGTTGTCCGATGAAAACCGGTGTTCCGGTGTGCGCGATTACTGGAAGGTAGAGACCAAACAAGGGCGGCGGCTTTGGCTGTTTTATACGCCACAAAACCCCGGTTGGTTTGTGCAGGGGGAATTTGCATGACCGAAATCAATCATGACCACCGCCCAAAGGAAGCGCTCAATCGCAAGGTACTTCAGCCAAAATCAACAGAACGTGGCTATGCGGAGCTTTGTGTCACTTCGAACTTTACGTTTCTGACTGGCGCATCACACCCCGAAGAATTGGTAACCCGGGCCGCAGAATTGGGGCTTGAAGCCATTGCAATCACCGACCGTAATTCTCTGGCCGGGGTTGTCCGTGCATATTCTGCATTAAAAGAATTACAGCGTGAAGCAACAGAGGCAATTAAAATTCGGTCCGACCAGCGAATTGACTCCAGCAGCCGCCAAAGTATCGGATCAACCAAGGGGGTGCCCCGCCCAGAGGGGTCGCACCTGCCCAAGCTTATCATCGGATGCCGGTTGGTATTGCGTAACAGCCCGGTGGATTGGATTGCCCTGCCACAGGATCGCCCCGCCTATGCGCGCTTGTCACGCCTGCTTACCCTTGGAAAACGCCGTGCTGACAAAGGTGAGTGTCATCTGGACATACAGGATATGCTGGCCGGTTGTCTGGGGATGGTTCTTATTGCGTTGCCGCCAAGCCTTATCGATAAAAGCCAAATTGAAGAACAAATTCAGGCAGCAGTGCGGCGCTATCCCGGCCATGTATTTCTGGGGGCAAACCCACAGTATGATGGCAGCGATCAAGCCCACCTGGAACGCTGCGCTCGACTGGCGCAGAAAACGGCCGCTCCCATGGTCGCCGTCGGCGATGTGTTGATGCACCACGGCAGCCGACGACAGCTGGCGGATGTCCTGACATGTATGCGTGAACACACCACCATCGATCAAATCGGCACCCGGGCGTTGGCCAATTCGGAGCGCCGTTTAAAGCAAGCAGCTGACATGAAGCGCATGTTCCGGAACCATCCGGCCGCTATCAAACGCACACTTGAGATTGCAGCGCGTTGCAGCTTTAGCCTAAGCGAGCTGTCCTATGAATACCCTGATGAAATTTCTGATGGCGAGTCCCCGCAGGTGCGGTTGGCACGATTAGCCTCCGAAGGTTTGAAGCGGCGCTATCCTCAGGGGGCACCAGATAAGGCTCTTGCACAGGTAAAAAAGGAATTGGCGCTCGTCAAAAAACTGGGTTTCCCGGCGTATTTCTTAACGGTACATGACATTGTGCAGTTTGCTCGCTCAAAGGGCATTTTATGCCAAGGGCGCGGGTCAGCGGCCAATTCCATTCTGTGTTATCTGCTGGGTATCACCGATGTCAGCCCAGAAACCATCAGTATGGTTGTGGAGCGGTTTATATCTGAACATCGCGGAGAACCGCCCGATATCGACGTGGATTTTGAACACGAACGCCGCGAAGAGGTGATCCAGCATATCTATGAGAAATATACCAGAGAACGCGCCGGGCTTTGCGCTACTGTGATCCATTTCCGGTCTCGCGCCGCAATTCGCGAAGTAGGTAAGGTGATGGGCCTGTCGCAGGATGTGACCGCCAACCTGTCTGGGCAGATTTGGGGCATGTCAAATGGCGGTGCAGACCCCGAACGCATTCGCGAACTGGGGCTGGATTTGAACGATCAACGCCTTGCACAGACCATTCGCCTCATTGGCGAAATCATCGGCTTTCCCCGCCACCTGTCCCAACATGTCGGCGGGTTTATCATCACCAAAGGGCGGCTGGATGAGATGTGCCCGATTGAAAACGCTGCGATGGACGACCGCACAGTGATTGAATGGGACAAGGATGACATAGACGCACTTGGAATTCTAAAGGTGGACATTCTCAGCCTTGGAATGCTCACCTGTATTCGCAAGAGCTTTGATTTAATCACCCAACATGGCGGGAAGGCATATTCCATCGCCACGGTGCCGCAGGCGGACACACCTACATATGATATGCTTTGTGTCGCCGATGCGGTGGGGGTGTTTCAGGTAGAAAGTCGCGCGCAGATGAACTTTCTACCCCGCATGAAACCGCGCGAATTTTATGATCTGGTGATCGAAGTTGCCATCGTTCGCCCCGGCCCCATTCAGGGCGGCATGGTGCATCCCTACATCAACCGACGGCAGGGAAAAGAAACCGTCACCTTCCCCTCGGCGGAACTGGAGGCAGTTCTTGGAAAAACACTCGGTGTGCCTTTGTTTCAGGAACAGGCCATGCAGATTGCGGTTGTCGGCGCCGGATTTGCCCCCGATGAAGCCGACCGGCTGCGCCGTTCGCTGGCCACGTTCCGACGCATGGGCACAATCAGCACCTTTCGGGACCGCTTCATAAACGGCATGCTGGAGCGCGGTTATGAACAACCCTTCGCTGAACGCTGCTTTTCCCAGATCGAGGGGTTCGGGGAATATGGTTTTCCCGAAAGCCACGCGGCAGCTTTCGCCATGTTGGCCTATATCTCCGCTTGGCTAAAGTGCCACCACCCAGCTGCGTTTGCCTGCGCGTTGCTAAACTCGCAACCGATGGGATTCTATGCACCCGCCCAAATCGTGCGCGACGCCCGTGAGCATCAGGTTGAACTGCGCCCAATTTGCGTGAACAACAGTATGTGGGATAACACGCTTGAACGCCGCGCGGATGGGACATTGGCGCTCCGACTCGGGTTTCGCCAAATCAAAGGTTTTCGGGAAGAAGACGCCGGCTGGATTGTTGCCGCGCGTGGCAATAGCTACCGCGATCCTGAAAGCCTGTGGTTGCGTGCGGGCATCGGCCCTGCGGTGCTGGAGCGTTTGGCCGAGGCCGATGCTTTTGCTGATATGGGGTTGGGGCGGCGCAATGCACTTTGGCTGGTGAAAGCCATTCGGGGGCAGATACCCCTGCCGCTGTTTCATGATCCAATTGAGGGCGAAGGCATCGAGGAACCGAATGTCACCTTGCCAACCATGCATCTCGGCGAGGAGGTGGTAGAAGACTATGTGGCCATGCGCCTTAGTTTACGCGCACACCCAATGGAATTATTGCGTCCCTCTATACCCAACCTCACCAGCCACTCAGAGCTTGCATTTGTGCCGCTCGGACGCATCACAGTCTGCGGTCTGGTCATCACCCGTCAAAGACCGGGCACAGCATCCGGCGTAGTTTTCCTGACGTTAGAGGATGAAACCGGTGTTTCCAACATCGTCGTTTGGCGCAAAACCTACAAAAAATTTCGCCGCGCGGTAATGGGGGGACGATTGCTCCGCGTGACAGGATATCTACAACGGGAGGGGATCGTCGTGCATCTGATTGCACAAGAGATAGAAGACCTCTCACACTGCCTAAGCGATCTTGGCCACCCCATGGACGACGCCATCGGCATTACGCTCGCACAGGCCGACGATGCCCCCCGCATTCCCAAACCGACTTCCAGCGCCCGTCACCCGCGTGAGCAAGCCAAAAAGCTCTTTCCAAGCCGCGATTTTCATTAGATGGATTTTTTCAGTTAGAGCCAAAAGCTAGCGCTTGTTTCCCAACTTTGTAATTTGTGAAGCTTCTTCTAATCAACGTCAGGGCAGTATTTGCAAAACGCTATCGTCATCTTGGACCTGTCGCGGAATTGTGCCACTCCTTTAACCGCGTATTATGCGCAAAAGGAGAACGACTATGGGAACGAAACGCACAGCAGAATTTAGACATGAAGCGGTCAGGGTTGCACTGACGAGTGGACTCACACGAAAGCAAGTTGCGTCCGATTTTGGTATCGGGTTTTCGACACTGAGCAAGTGGATGCAGCAAGACGGGAAGAACCCCGTGTGGGGGCACCACTTCAACACCATTCCTAATGCTTAACGCCTTGTAATGCTTTATAATTATGTCGCGCATGATGGCCTAGCATGCGGATGGTAGTAGATTTGGTAGAAGCTCAGGTTCCTTATTCTTTCAAAAAACGTGGATATTTCTATTTCATTCGGCACGTCCCGTCTGATCTCGTTCATCATTATGCATCGAAGAAGATATCATATTCATTAAGGACCAAGTCACCAAGACTGGCCACAACGCGTTCGTTAATAGCGGCGGTACAGTTGGATGAGTATTGGGATAAACTCCGTGGTGGATCAGAGCAAATACCGCAGCAACATTTTGCTGCTACGGACCCTATTCACAGTATTCGGGTTCGACGGAGCGCAGTTGATGTCGGGCCATTGATGTCCGACACGATCAAACTCTACCTTCGACGCAAAGGTAATAACCGACCGAAAACCTTTGAGACCTCACTGAACCGTGCTTGCAAGTATTTGTATGAAACATGTGGTGACAAACATCTTGGCGACTACATTAAGAAAGATGCCACCACATTCAGGGACGCCCTGTTTGAGCGTGGCTTGAATGGGGGCAGTGTTGGTCGAATATTTGGCACAATAAAATCCATATTCACGTTTGCCATCAATGAAAGCGGCCTGACCATTAACACCCCATTCATCAATGTGTATTTTGACAAGAAGGTTGGGGTTCAACTTCGTAAACCAATATCCATCGATGATATCAAAGTAATACAAAGAGCTTGTGTTGACCGAGATGATGAGATGCGGTGGCTGGTTGGTCTAGTTTCTGACACTGGTTTGCGTCTGGCTGAAGGTGCTGGCCTTCTTATCGATGATATCCACCTCGATGTAGCAGGGTTGTCGTATATTGAGATCAAACCCCATCCTTGGCGGCGTCTCAAAACAGAAAGCTCTGCTCGGATCGTTCCGTTGGTTGGGGTATCACTGTGGGCAGCACAGCGTATCATTGAAGAGAATGACAATGGTTTTGCCTTCCCACGCTACAACCAAGATGAAGCAACGAGCGCAAACTCGGCCAGTGCAGCTTTGAATAAATGGATTAAGGCAACAGCGTCGGATTCATGCACCATGCATAGTTTTCGACACTCCATGCGGGATCGTCCCCGGGCCGTTGAGTGCCCCACCGAATTGGTTGACCAGATTGGGGGTTGGAGCAAATCAGGTAATATCGGTCAGTCGTATGGCTCTGGGTATAGTTTAGAAATGATGCACAAGTGGTTGGCTAAGACGATAATCGAATGAAATCTACTACCATCCGCATGCTAGGCCATCATGCGCGACATAATTATCAAGCATTACAAGGCGTTAAGCATTAGGAATGGTGTTGAAGTGGTTCCACACGTCCTAACACCGCCGCACAATGTCCTTGCGTTCATACAACCCTGCTGGACTGTTCTGATGGTGCTTCTTGAATGTTTCAAACACTCTGGTCACCGGAGTGTTTCATGATCGATCATTCGATATTTTCGATTGATATGGAAAATGTAGGATTAAAGGTGCATCGAGCTGATCTGGAAGTCATATACGACCATTCTCAGACTTCGATGATTTAATGTTTGTCATTTACCTATGGCTTCGTATGGCGTGATCAGACCATCATACCCAATAGTAGTTCAGAGCATCCTGACACTGCTGACTATGTCTGATGAGGCCGGATGAATGGGCTGCGTTGGCCGTGCGGAACTATTCAATTACCAACAACACAACAAATCTATCTGTATAAAACCACTTATATATCTTTCTATTAGTTGTGACATGTCACGTTTTTATTGTCCCGCCTTTCCCCCCTATAGAGACTTAATCTTTATGTTTTCGTGACATCCCTTCTCTTGGGGCGTAGCCCCTCCCACAAAAGAAAGAAAAAACGCAGGTAGTCGCAAGACAGCCAAGAACGGAGTGAATGGATGGCTAGACGTATCTGCTAGTCTGCCGTGCAAGCGGCGGCTGTCTACATGGTCAGCATATCAATCATTGACGCTTCGAAGGTTGAAGCAATTATATTGTAACCCACAGATTATGATGGGTGATTATTGCTTGGGCATGTTTGGGTTGGATCAAGGTGACATTCATGCAGCCTCATCAGCATATGATCCGTATCTAGTCTGAAGTCTGAAGCCTGAAGCTGTAGGGAGTGGGATATGCCCTTCAGGCGGGATGTTGGATAGGGATGCGAGAAGGTTCAATGCTGATGATAGGGAGGATGGGTAGTGGCTGTCTTTATCTATACCCAACAAGGTGTGTGTTTGCAGCACAGTCTTTCATGGTTGGGATGATGGGGTGGGGTGGTTGGTTGATGGTGTGGGGATGGGAATGGTGTTGGGGATTGAGTCTGCAAATGTCATTGGCGGATGAAAATTGGGATCGGCTATACGCTTTAGTGACAACGGAACGCGTGCGAAGACGCTTTCACACATGTCAAAACGAAATGTTTAGGTTGGTATATCGCGAACGAAAATTGAAGAATGTTAATGAACGTGGGGAAATGTCTAGAAAGAAAAACCTTGAGTATAAGTGAAACAGAGTCCGATTAACTAACTTTACGTTTATCGGCGAATTGGCCCCACCATGGAAGCAAGCTTCCAAGCGCAAATGGCAATGGTTTCCTCTCAATACAAGTCGGGTAGTTTTTTTCGAAAACGCCGGATAGATTCCAGCCAGCATTCTCCTCCTTACTCGCTTCAGAAATAGTATTTAGAAATGCGTCTTCGTCGGATTTCATGAGAACCTTTTCAAGATCACTCATTGGGCAAATTATCACCGCACGACGATCTTCTTTTAAAATATTCCGATCTTTTTTTCGGGCATACTCTGTCGCAGCTACTAAAACTTCTTCTCTGAGTTCGTGATTAAGTTGAAGCCAACTATCTAAAGTTAGCACCACTCCACGCGCATCAGGTGATACGATTTCTGCCGAGATGAATCCGCGCCGGACATGTGAAAAGTATCTCCACAGTTGATAGACACCTTTTACAATTTGGTCATAAGCAGCTTTTGCATCATTAACTGGGTCGTCTGAAAATTGTGCCGCGAATGTTAGTTTTGTGGCCTTACACTCTACGACAATTTCAATGCGGCCCTTGTCTTTAACAAGCACATCAGGGGTTTCAACCAAGTTACCATTACAGTGGTAGTTTTGACTTGCACTGAGTTCAAACCGAGGCATTAACCGAGGCATTAACCGAGCAATAAACTCCTTCGCATATATCTCGAAACGCTTGTTTGCATCATCGAGAATTTTTTGTCGCCCTCCCACTAGGTCATAATATAGACCATTGGTAATCCGAGCCAATATTAACGTTGGGAGCGGTGCTCTAAGCCGTGGCCTTTCTTTATCAAACGAAATAATCGGGAAGCGTCTCAGGTAACTCGGTTGATACGCGACAGGTAAGCGGCTGCCATGACTGGTATTGGCATCTCTCACCATTGATACAATTTCATGTCGCGCCTGAAAAATTGGCGCACACAAAAGTTTGAGAGCCGCATCCTTTATTTCTTTTGTGATACCGAGAGGTTCGAGTAATGATTTATCGTTAATAAATGACGCGTTCTGTAGGGACGCATAACATGCAAAACCTACCATTAAAAACTGACTGACGGTCAAACCATGTGTTTTTTCGAAATATTCAGCGCACTCGCCTTGTCCATATATATAAACGTAACGATAGATATGCGCTGCGTTGGCGTATCCTCTTTGCCAAGGAAATTGTCTATGACCTATCCGATGTAGTTCTTGGAAAATGCTTATTCGCTTATCAAGCATACCAAACTCAGTGTCTTCCAAACTACGGATGCAATTAATTAAACTACTGCCAGTATCGAACTTGGTACAGTTTGTAATTTTGTATTTGCCTTTTCGGACCCTATCTTTTGGGATAAGAAAAAGTTGGTTTGCTAGAGTTTCAAGTTCCCACTTATGAACCGCATACTTCGAGTCAAGTTTCGTTTCATCTGCACCAATGGGGTAAACAAGATGTTTAGAGGCCGCTTGTTTTCTATTTGACTGAAGGGCGTCAATTGCCCAAATCATTTGCAGGCATTCTTCGTCGTTTGCTCTTGATAGAGCTTTTCGGAGCCTAGCTCGATAACGATTGCGTTTTTCAGAACTCATGGAAGTTTAGTATTGCCAATACGTTGGTTGTTGTTGGCATTGATTTCTAAATCGCTGCACGTTCAACTTCCAAATTATATAGCATTATTATGTAGATATCTATGGATAGATTCTCAATCTGACATTATAATCAAACTCAAAATCGCCAACATAGGCAAACGTTAACTCGGAGATTAATATTGGGTAACAACGACAGAAGAAATGCAATTATTGTTGGAGCCGGAGCGAGCAAGGAATTCAAGCTTCCCACTGGGGCCGAACTGAAAACCCAAATCGCAGAGATTGCCGATATTAGATTTGCTAGCGCAGGAAGTCGGCTTGAGAACGGTGACTATCGAATAGTTGATACAATGAGGGAGATTGTTCGAAGCCCAAACGGTCGCGGCGGCAACATAAATGATCTTCTCTACGGTGCTTGGAAGATTCGTGACAATATGCCGATTGCACCTTCTATCGACAACTTTCTCGACACACATCGAGAAGATGAAAATCTCGTTACTTTTGGGAAATTGGCAATTACCCACGCAATAATGAAAGCAGAGCAAAGCAGCACTCTATTTGTGAACGCAAACGGTCAAGACTCGTTTAATCTGGGTGCCGTCGCGGATACATGGTTAGGAAGGTTTTTCGCAATCCTAGTAGCGCAGCGAGATTTCCAGAATTTTTTGGCAGCACTAGCTACAATTACCTTCGTATCGTTCAACTACGATAGATGTATCCATCAATTTTTTTGCCATGCATCGAAGAGTTATTTTGGACTCTCAGATGATGGTGTTGCCGAAGTTCTCAGTGCATTAAATATAATCTATCCCTACGGCACCGTTGGCGAATTCTGTTGGTATAACAATGGTCAGTCAAACTTTGGCGATGAGGCTTTTGGCCAACCATTGATAGAACGCGCATCACAGCTTCGAACGTTTACAGAAGGCGCAAACACAAATCGCATCAAAGATATTCGCCGTGCAGTCAACGATTCTGAAGTGTTGATGTTCATGGGTTTCGGTTTCCTACCTCTTAACATGGAGTTACTCTTTGGAGATGAGGAGTTTGAAGCAGACACAGTTTTGGCAACTGGCAAAGGGCTTTCAAAAAACTCCATAGAGCAAATCAAAATAGAACTGAAACAAATCTTTAAGTCAGAGATTGGATTATACTCCGAGGAGTTAGCGGATGAAAAAATTCAAGTATTGAATGGCACGTGTGCCGAGCTAATATTTGAATTCCAACGATATTTATCATCACCGAATTAGCTGCCGGAAAAGTGAAACTTAACCCCACAATAATTCACGCTCAACCTGTACATGAAGATCGATGCACACCACACCGATTGATCGGCCCACGAAAATACCCCGTTATTTCGTGCATAATGATGATGCACAGCACAAGGGTTGTTGTTAGTGTCTGACATCAGCGCCTATGGAACAGATTTACGTTATTGAATTAGGGAGGGTTTCTGTCTCATCGTAACCACAAAGGAGTGAAGATGAGACAGAAATCCGGAACACGACGCAC
>MABA01000001.1 GCA_002162875.1 Rhodobacterales bacterium 52_120_T64
GGCTGGCTGGCGCGATCCTGCTGGAAGGGCGTCGTCGCAAGGCGAAATGGGGCGTTGTTACCATGTGCATCGGCGGTGGTCAGGGTGCTGCCGGACTGTTCGAAATTTTTAGCTAATACCAACGGCCGGTATTGCCAAGTTGTTTGCGACAGATTGTAAAGCATTATCAAAGACGTTGTCATAACGCCATTTCTGCGGTGTAATCGGCCCAGAGACTAAAGGCATCGGTTCGGGCGTGGCGATATGAGGTTGCGGTGAGCTGATCGAAGTTGCGATCAATGTTTATCCGGCTGAACGGTTCACCTATTCAAACACGCTGCGTATCGAAAACGTTAATACGACACCATAAAGGAAATTATCGTGAATACTTCATATTTGTTTGTACCCGGCGATCGTCCGGAACGGTTTGACAAGGCCATTGCCAGCGGCGCCCATGCCGTTGTGATTGACCTTGAAGATGCCGTGCAACCCGAGGACAAAGACACCGCGCGCCAATATCGCTGTGTGGCTGGAAAATGGCGGCGAAGCTGTAATTCGGATCAACGGTGCAGATACGCCTTGGTATGAAGATGACATTGCCCTGCTTGCGCATCCCGGTGTTCGGGAAGTGATGCTGCCCAAAGCCGAAGACCCTGCATCTATAATTGCCTTCGTTTCAAAACTACGATCAAGCCTGCCGGTTATCGCCTTGATCGAGACGGCGCACGGGATTTGGGACATTAAGAATATCACCGAGATCAAAGGCATTACTCAACTGGGTTTTGGGTCCGTTGACTTCCAACTCGACACTGGCATCGACAGTGGCAGGATTGGTGCCACCACTTGGCGGCGTAAGCGTCGATATCGGGGATGTGTCCGGGTTGGAACGCGATACAGCGCGCGCCAAAGGATTGGGGTTTGGTGGCAAGCTGTGCATTCACCCGCGTCAGGTCGAGGCGGTTAACCAGGGCTTCGCCCCTTCCCCTGAAGCCATCGCTTGGGCCGAGCGTGTCGTGAGTGTTGCCGATAAGGGCGATATGAAAGGCGCTATCCGTCTTGACGGAAAGATGATCGACAGACCCGTTATCGAGCGCGCGGGATTGTTATTGAATGTCGTAGCATGAACGACCTGATCCTTCAGAGCGATGAATTATTGCCGCTGACACAATCTATAGATGTCTCTGACAAGGATATCTTGGACGTGGGATGCGGTGTCGGCTGGCTGGCGCGCCGGATTGTTCGTAAAACAAATATAGCCAGTATAACGGCCGTTGATACCGACGCCTCGCAAATCGCGCAAAACATTGACGCTGATACCCACAATATCAGGTTTGCTACTGCGGCAGCCGAGGCATTACCCTTGGAAAATGCCAGTATTGATGTGGCCGTAATGATGAAATCACTGCACCACGTTCCGATAGAACACATGGACGCCGCCTTCGCCGAACTCGCGCGCGTTCTGCGCCCAGGTGGATATCTCTATATCTGCTAGCCCGAATACGCCGGGAACTTCAACGAAATTATGCGGCTGTTCCACGACGAAGGTCCCGAACGTGCGGCGGCCCTGAAGGCCATTGATCGTGCAGTAACTTCGAAGCTTTTTACCATCACCGACAGGGCGGATTACCTGCGACCGCTGGAATACCTTAACTTTGATGATTTCCGTAAACGCATGATGGACCTTCCTTGGCTGAAAAGCCGGATCAATCCGGAGATTGAAAACCAGGTCCGGTCTGCATGGAAAACACATGCGAAAACCGATGGGAGCGCTTCATTAACATCGCGCATGTTCGTGTATGTTTTGCGAAAACCCCTTAAAACACCAAAAAAGGAGACTACCCAAAATGAAGGTGCTAGTGCCTGTCAAACGTGTGATCGACTATAACGTGAAAGTGCGTGGTAAAGCGGATGGAAGCGGTGTCGATCTGGCAAACGTTAAAATGTCGATGAACCCTTTCGATGAAATCGCTGTTGAAGAAGCTATCCGTCTGAAAGAGGCCGGAAAAGCCGAAGAAATCGTCGTGGTTTCCATCGGCGTGAAGCAATCGCAGGAAACCCTGCGGACGGCTTTGGCGATGGGTGCTGACCGCGCGATCCTGATAGTCGCGACCGAGGATGTCCACACTGACATCGAGCTACTCGCCGTTGCCAAACTGCTGAAAGCCGTGATTAACGAGGAACAGCCGGGCCTTGTTCAGGCTGGCAAACAGGCAATCGATAACGACATGAACGCTACCGGCCAGATGCTTTCAGCACTGCTTGGCTGGTCACAAGCGACCTATGCTTCCGAGCTGGAAATCGACGGTGACAGCGCCACAGTGACCCGCGAAGTTGATGGCGGCCTACAAACAATCAAGGTCAAAATGCCCGCGATTGTGACAGTAGACCTGCGTTTGAATGAGCCACGTTACGCCTCGCTGCCAAACATCATGAAGGCAAAACGCAAACCGATGGACGAGAAAACGCCTGCCGATTACGGCGTTGACGTAACACCGCGCCTGACCATTTTGGGCACGGTTGAGCCCGCCTCGCGATCTGCGGGCGTTATGGTTGCCGATGTGGCCGAACTGGTTGCAAAACTTAAAGACGAAGCGGGGGTCCTCTGATGGCTGTTCTACTTCTTGCCGAAACCAAGGGATCAGAGCTTTCCGTTGACCAAACGGCCAAAGCCGTCACCGCTGCGCAAGCGTTGGGTGATGTCACAGTTCTTTACGCTTCTGCCGGATGTTCTAGTGCCGCGGATGACGCCGCCAAACTTGACGGCGTTACAAAAGTTCTTTGTGCTGACGATGCGGCCTATGGCAACGGTCTGGCCGAACCAATCGCCGACCTGATCGTCTCTCTGGCTAGTGACTTCGAGCATATCGTGGCACCTGCGACCGCGTCTGGTAAAAATATCCTGCCCCGCGTCGCTGCCCTTCTGGATGTTATTGTGATTTCCGATGTGACGGGCATAACTGATGGCAACACGTTTGAGCGCCCGACGTATGCTGGCAACGCCATGCAAACGGTTCAATCCGGTGATCCTAAGAAAGTGTTAACCGTGCGTACTGCTGGTTTCGACGCCGCCGCATCCACAGGTTCCGCATCTGTGGAAAACATTTCCGCCGCCGCGAACCCCGCTCTTTCCGAATGGGTCGAGGATAAAGTACAGGCCTCCGATCGTCCTGATCTAACTTCCGCTAGCATCGTGGTTTCCGGTGGTCGTGGTGTTGGTTCCGAGGAAAACTTCGCGATTATCGAGAAGCTGGCCGATAAACTCGGTGCGGCCGTTGGGGCCTCCCGCGCTGCGGTTGATTCCGGTTATGCCCCGAATGACTGGCAGGTTGGTCAAACGGGCAAAGTTGTTGCCCCAGATCTCTACATCGCCATTGGAATTTCCGGTGCGATCCAGCACTTGGCTGGGATGAAGGACTCCAAAGTCATTGTTGCGATTAACAAAGACGAGGAAGCGCAATTTTTCAGGTTGCAGATTACGGATTGGTTGCCGACCTGTTCGAAGCAGTGCCGGAATTGAACGATGCACTAGACTAAGCTACAATCGATTCAATCAAGGTCCGCTGTCTCAAGCGGGTCTTTTTTGTACCTGTAACGCTTGTTACGGTTCATAGTGGGTTGGAAATTGCCGGGACGAACTTCACAAAGATGATACCGGCAGTATCTGCACTGCGCGCTTCGGAAAGAAACAATAAGGGCACATTGAATGAATAATTCTGCAACCGAACTTCTGAACCTTCTGGAACTTGAGCCCAAAGGCGCGGACAATTTCCACGGCACCGGCGCGGGTGGTGAAACCAGTACGCGTATTTTCGGGGGGCACGTCATTGCGCAATCGTTGATGGCCGCCTGCATGACAGTAACACAGGATCGCCCCTGCCATTCGCTACACGCCTATTTCTTACGCCCCGGAAGCACTTCTTCACCCGTCGAATACCAGGTCGAACGCAGTCGGGACGGTCGAGGCTTCAGCAATCGCCGTGCAAAACGGCAAGCAGATCCTTAAGAGACCGTTCAAAACACTGGGGTCATGCGGCGGTTCTGAATGGAACGATAAAGAACACCTTTCATGGCGTATTTTTTAAACAGAATGGATTTTTGGTTATGTCGGATGTAGGCAAAACGCTGAACGATTTGACGTTTCATGCATTTGCGACGCGGCATCATTACGATACGTCGATCAAACCAGGATAGCATATGACGTTTGGCCTATCCAGTTCTTTTGGACCGAAAGCTGCACGGCTTTTCCTGAAAAAGATACCGGAGGGTGAAAGCATCTTGGCGCACGCTCGTAAGCAAGGTGTGGTCGACAAGGCTGAACTTCCAGCGGGGTATGTGCACATTCTAGAGGGAAACGATGTAGCCGGTTCCGGAATTATGCAGCTTTAGTTCCTTTCCGGCTTTGAGCCGTTTGCACGGCAAATACACCCATCATGATGATGATAACGCCAAGAAAGTCGCGAAGGGTCAAGGCTTCGGATATGACCAATGCTGCGATGGCGACGCCTAGAAATGGATTCAGGAAGTGGAAACTGGCGGAGCGCGTAGCACCGACGCGACCAACGAGCAGGAACCATATTAGAGTCGCGGCCAGGCCTGGAATAAGCGTTGTATAGGCAAAGGCGAGTAGCAGTTGCCAAGTCCATTCAACATGGAAGGTTTCCAGTAATAGTGAAGAAGGGAGCAGAACGGCACTGCCGACCAGCATTTGTAGTCCGACGATCATAAGCACATTGCCAGAAGTGCTTATTTTGCGCACGAGTAAAGTTGCGATCGTAAGGGCAGCCACGCCGATGAAGCAAAGCACGACGCCGAACAGATCAGCGCCGCCGGAAAGACGGGCGCCCATGATGATGAACACACCGACGGTGCCAGCGATTAGACCAATGACGCCGACTTTCGATAGGCGTTCTCCAAGGAAAATCCAACTAGCAGCGGCGACGAACAGAGGTAAGAGGGAAGCGATTATTGCGGCGAGGCTGGCCTCTATCCACTGCATCGCCATAAAGTTGGCACCAAGATAAATCGCATTTTGACAAATGCCGAACAACACCACGGCCACCCACTGATCGCGGGTAAGGCGGGCGGTTTGGCCGAGGGCGCGGGCAATAATCACCGCGATTAGGCCAGAAATCAGAAAACGCAAGGATAACATGGCGAGTGGCGAAGCGTAGGCGACTGCTATCCGCGCAGAGGTGAATGCACTGCTCCACATCAAAGCGAACGACAAACCCATAACTATTGCGCGAAAATCCATGGTGTACCCCAGAAAAAAGGGCCGTCCGATGACGACCCTAATAAATCGTGTGTTTCCGCTATTAAGCGTTAACAGCGTCTTTCAGTGCTTTGGCGATAGTCACTTTGGCTACGCGGTCAGCATCTTTGTGCATCTGCTCGCCTGTGGCCGGGTTGCGAACCATGCGGTCAGGACGGTCACGGCAAACGAATTTACCTAAGCCAGGAAGTGTAACAGCGCCGCCGCCTACTACTTCGTTGGTCACAATATCGGTGATAGCTTGCAGAGTGTTGTTTGCTGTAGCTTTATCAGTTCCAGTTGCTTCGGCGAGCGCTGCAACGAGCTGAGTTTTTGTCATAGGTTTTTGCGTCATAATCTTTCTATCCCTAGTTTTTGTTGTTTCTTTTTTCGAACCGCTTTGGCCCACGAACAGGACTAAAGCGTTTTTATGGAATAAACTCAATCATTGAATTGCGTATTTACCAATTTTTTATAGGTTTTGCGAAATTCGAACGGTTTTATTTTACCAAATGGTAACGACGTGAGGTTATAGGAACGCCGTTTCGTCAAAACTTCGCAGTTTGCGTGAATGCAAGCGTTCCAACGGCATCTCCTTTAAAGACTGCATCGCCTTGATTCCGATTTGCAAATGTTGGGAGACTTGTCGCTTGTAAAACGCGGACGCCATTCCTGGAAGTTTTAGTTCGCCGTGCAAGGGTTTATCAGATACGCACAGCAAGGTTCCATAGGGTACGCGGAAGCGAAAACCATTGGCGGCAATGGTGGCGCTTTCCATGTCCAGCGCGATAGCGCGGGATTGGGAAAGGCGCTGTACTGGGCCAGATTGATCGCGCAGTTCCCAATTGCGGTTGTCGATGGTGGCGACGGTACCGGTACGCATGATGGTTTTTAGCTCGTACCCTGTGTACCCAGTTACGGATTCGACAGCGTTTTCGAGTGCGATCTGGATTTCGGCCAGTGCCGGAATCGGGATCCAGACAGGCAGGTCATCATCAAGCACGTGATCCTCGCGGACATAGGCGTGGGCTAAAACATAATCACCGAGGTTCTGCGAATTTCGCAGCCCCGCGCAGTGCCCCAGCATCAGCCAAGCGTGCGGGCGAAGCACAGCTACGTGGTCGGTGATGGTTTTGGCATTGGACGGTCCGACGCCGATGTTAACCATTGTGATACCGGCCCCGTCGGCGCTGGTTAGGTGGTAGGTCGGCATTTGTGGCAACTTGCCCAACGGCTCGCCCGTGGTGCCGTCGCGTGTCGTGATAACATTTCCGGGTTCGACCAGCATTTCGTAATCGGAATTTGGATCTTGCAACGCGGCCTTAGCGAATTCCAGAAACTCGTCCATATAGAACTGATAGTTGGTGAAAAGCACATGGTTCTGGAAATGCGTTGGGCTGGTTGCCGTATAGTGCGCAAGGCGTGCCAGCGAATAATCTACCCGTTGTGCAGTGAAGGGGGCCAGCGCGCGCGTGCCATCGGCGGCGGGTTTATCCGTTCCGTTGGCGATCAGATCATTGGTGGTTTCCAGATCGGGCACGTCAAAGATATCGCGCAAAGGGCGCTGTAATCTATCCTCGATGGATCCTTCGATATGTGCACCCTCGTCCATTGCAAAATGCAGCGGGATCGGAGTTGTCGAGGTTTCAACCCGAATAGCTACGCCGTGGTTTTTGATCAGCAGATCGATCTGCTGTTCAAGATAGCTTTCAAACAAATGTGGCCGCGTCAGGGTAGTGCTATATTTGCCGGGTTCGGCCACGTGACCAAAGGAAAGCCGAGTATCGATCTTGGCAAAACTGCGGGTAAATATGGAAATTTGCGGATAGTAGGCGCGGTAATGGCCCTCGGTAATATCGCCGTCCATTACACGGGCGAAGTTGTCCTTGAGGAAACTGGTCGCCTCGTCGTAAAGGTTCTGCACAGCTTTCACCGCCAGTGTGGCATCCGTGAAATCCTGTGGTCCTGCCGGAACCGGCGAGACCCGATCTAACTTATTGTGTTTTTCGTTCATTATTGATCTTTCAAAAATAGCGGTGTTTCTTCGAATAAAGTGACGTCGATCAAGCCAACGTCTGAAATGCGTAGCTCGGGGATGACCACCAGCGCCAACAGGGAGTGCTGCATATAAGCATTGTTCAACGTGCAACCGCATTCCGCCATTGCGGCGACCATTTGATCGGCTGCAGCGGCGACTTCGTGCGCGGGAGCGTCGGACATCAAGCCACCGATGGGCAGTTTGACCAACGCGATTTCACGCCCGTCTTTCCAGACGGTTACGCCGCCGCCGACTTCCTGCAAGCGATTGGCAGCCAACGCCATATCCGCCTTGGATGTTCCCACAACGATCATGTGATGACTGTCGTGCGCGACGGTCGAGGCCACGGCGCATTCTCCCGTGTATCCGAAGCCAGAAACGAAGGCGTTCACGACGTCGCCGGTCGCGCGGTGGCGTTCCACAAGCGCGATCTGGCAAACATCTTGGTTTTCGTCACCAACGGCGAGGCCGTTTTCAACGTTTAGTGCGGCCGTCAGTGCTTTTGTCGGGGCTTGATTTTCCACAACACCAATGACGCGGGCTTTGACTTGGTTTGCGCCTTCGGGGGCTTCAATGTCGAAATCTGTAGCACCGAGCACCTTCCCCATATTCACAGAGGTTTTTGCGTTGTCAGGCCAGTCGAACGGGGCGTCCTCGCCTAGCAGTTCGCCGTTTTCTGCCACGATATTTCCGCGGGCTATCACAGTTTCAATCGGAAGGGTTGTTAGATCTGAAGACAGGATAACATCGGCGCGACGACCCGGCGTGATGGACCCCAGTTCACGTTCGAGCCCAAAATGCGTCGCGGTATTGATCGTCGCCATTTGAATGGCAATCAGCGGGTCGAGACCGCAATCAATTGCATGTCGCACAACTCGGTTCATGTGCCCGTCGTTTATCAACGTGCCAGAGTGGCTGTCATCGGTGCAAAGAATGAAATTACGCGGGTCGAGGCCCTTTTCCGTAACCGCCGTCACCTGCGTTTCGATATCGTACCAAGCGGACCCAAGCCGCATCATCGAGCGCATGCCTTGGCGAACGCGCATGATCGCATCCGCTTCGCATGTACCTTCGTGATCATCTGCCGGGCCACCCGCTGCATAGGCGCGAAATCCTTCGAGGTCGGGGCTGGCATAGTGTCCACCAACAGTTTTGCCTGCGCGTTGCGTAGCCGCAATAATAGCCAGCATTTTCGGGTCGTTGTTCATGACACCGGGGAAATTCATCATCTCGCCCAGCCCGATAATGTTGGGCCATTGCATGGCTTCGATAACATCGTCAGGGGTCAATTCATGGCCGGTGTTTTCCAATCCGGGCGCCGATGGTGCACAGGATGGCATCTGGACAAAGACGTTAATGCGTTGCTGCAAAGCCTCGTCGTGCATCAGGCGCACACCTTCCAGTCCCATGACATTGGCAATCTCGTGCGGGTCGGTGAACATGGATGTTGTACCGTGGGGCATCACTGCGCGGGCGAATTGTGTGGTGGTCAGCATACCACTTTCGATATGCATATGACCGTCGCACAGACCGGGAAGGATGTAGCGCCCGTTCGCCTCGATCACCTGCGTGTCTGGCCCGATGCAATGGCTTGCATCCGGGCCGCAATAAGCAAAGCGACCTTCCGCAATGGCGATATCTGTGTTCTGGATTACCTCGCGCGTGTGGACATTAACCCATTGCCCTTGGCGAATAATTATATCAGCAGGGGCGCGGCCAGAGGCTACGTCGATCAGGCGGGGGGCAACATCGGCCCAAGATTTGATTGGAGTATGCATGGCCAAAATTGGCACAAGATGTCACAGATGTTCAAGTGAATTATTTGTGACGGTGTATGACAGGTTTTGGAGGAGTTACATGGACTACGACAATGTTAAAGCCGCAGAGTTTGGCGCATCCCTTAAGGGGATGGGGATTAACCTTTTGGTAAGGGATGTTTTAGGCAGTAGCACGTTCTTGCGGGATGTATTCGCCATGAAAGCGTTTCAGGTCACAAAAGACTTTGCAATTCTTACCTATGGCGACCAGGTTTTTCAGTTGCATTCCGACGCCACGTTCCATTCGCATCCACTTTTGTCATTGCTGCCTGTAGCAGGGCCAAGAGGTGGCGGAATTGAACTGCGGTTGTACGAAACCGATCCGGACCAAGCGGTCATACTGGCCGAAGCGCATGTGCATGACACAACTGTTTTGCAACCTCCAACCGACAAACCACACGGCTTGCGCGAATGTGTGATCCTCGACGCTGATGGATATGCATGGGTTCCGAGCAGACCGCTGTCCCGATAGCAATTTACCATTCAGATTGACCAGTGTAGTCAAATTTCAGCCTTAATTTCTTGTTATGTAATGCGTAATTCCTAATGCGATAAGGCTTATTTAGTGGACCTGAATCTCTATCTATATATGCTTGAAATATCCGACCAGCTCGAAGTACTTTCCTATTTTTCTCCGGATATATTATTGAATTCGCTAGTTAAGAATGCACTACCTGCACTCCTTTTTTGGGCCCTCTGGCTTCTTCCGAATGAAGACAAAGCGGTCATCCGTCAAAAGCTGATCACCACTTTGTTTCTGGCAGCTACGGCTATATTTGTCGGGCGGACAGCAAATATGGCGTTACCATACAAACTTCGGCCTATGTATGATCCAACGGTTGCACAAAACCCGGTCGTCAACGTCGATCTTTCCGGGTGGAGCGCATTTCCAAGCGATCATGCCGCGTTGTTTTTTTCGTTAGCGGCGTGTTTTCTTTGGATCAACCGATTTGCGGGAACGATAATACTATTGCATGCGGTGTTTATCGTCTCGATTCCCCGTATATTCTATACCCCTCACCGATATTCGTAACGATGCAGATCACGATAATGTTTGCGACAATGCGATTGGCTG
Organism: Rhodobacterales bacterium 52_120_T64; assembly: GCA_002162875.1. Taxonomy (GTDB): domain Bacteria; phylum Pseudomonadota; class Alphaproteobacteria; order Rhodobacterales; family Rhodobacteraceae; genus NORP23. Next base: position 10,161 of record MABA01000001.1, read on the forward strand.
CTTCAGGCATAGTATCGATGCTTGCGTAGAATCTACGGATCAGGAAAAGGCTTTTGACAGGACTGAGCCCAGTTCTGAAGCGTCCTCGTCTGTAAAGGCATCCGGTTGGTTACTGTCGATGTCCAACACGGCGATTAGGTCACCTGTTGGGTTAAAAACCGGCAAGACAATTTCTGATTGGGTTGAACTGGCACAGGCGATGTGACCGTCAAATGCGTTAACATCTGCAACCCGTTGTGTTTTGCGCAATCGGGCTGCGGCACCACATACACCGCGGGAAAACGGGATGGTGAGGCAGCCGTGACCGCCTTGATAGGGGCCGATTTTCAGTAGCTCGGGGGCGGTTACGCGATAGAATCCGACCCAGTCGAAACGGGTATCGCTGTGGAACAATTCGCCAGCGATGGTGGCCATTAGGGCGATTTCGTCTGTCTCGCCATCGCATAAGGATGTGATGCGGGCGCTGAGGTCTTGATAATTGACGGTCATTGTATCGGTAATCTCTTGTGTGTCGGTTCTAAGGAAAATACCTTAGGCGCAAACAATTTAACAGGAGAATTCCTTTGAGTGGACTTTTGGCTCTTTTGGATGATGTAGCTGCGATTGCTAAGGTCGCGGCCTCCTCGCTTGACGATATTGCGGCGCAGGCGACAAAGGCGGGTACCAAAGCGGCGGCGCTGGTAATCGATGACGCCGCTGTGACGCCGCAGTACACGCACGGGTTCAAGGCGGACCGCGAGCTACCGATAGTCTGGCGAATTGCCAAAGGGTCAATTCGCAACAAGCTGTTGATTTTGCTACCTGCGGGGTTGTTTTTATCGTCATTCGCATCGTGGGCGATTACGCCATTGTTGATGATGGGCGGGATGTATTTGTGCTTTGAGGGTGCCGAGAAAGTTTTGCATAAATACCTGCACAGCGAAGCAGAACACGTTGTGAAGGAGTCCCATTCAGATCCGGCGCATTTGGAAGAGCAAAAGATTGCCGGAGCCATCAAGACAGACTTTATTCTGTCGGCCGAGATTATGACTGTATCACTGGCGGCCATTCCTGAAAGCAATATCTGGATGGAAGGGACGGTTCTTGCCGCTGTCGGTATCGGAATAACGGCGCTGGTTTACGGTGGTGTGGCGCTGATTGTTAAGGCAGATGACCTAGGGCTGTTTATGGCCCGACGCGGGAAGCTGCAGGTGACGCGAGCAACTGGGCGCGGAATTGTCCGGTTTATGCCAACGTTTATGCACCTGCTAACGGTTGTCGGAACCGCGGCGATGTTGTGGGTTGGCGGCTCGATCATTATTCATGGCATGGAAGAGCTGGGTTTTGGCTGGTTACGTCACACCATTCACAACTGGTCGATTGCTTTGGGACATCTAACGCCTTGGGTTTCTGGTGCGGTCGAGTGGACCGCATCAGCGTTGATGGATGGCATTTTCGGCATTGCGGTCGGGGCGGCGATTATTCCGTTGGAGTCCAAGGTAATCGCGCCATTATGGGCGAAGGTGTCAACGCTTAAGGGCTGAAATTGAGTATTTAGGAAAAAGAGAAGTTAAGTCGTATAGGTCAGGATCGTGATTGTGGTATCACCGTACGAGCGCACGTCTAATGTTTTGAACCCTTTAGGAGGGCTGATCGCACGGTTTTCTTCCCAGACGACTAGTGCGCCGTTTTCTATCCAATTACCCTCGATACAAGCGGCGAGGGCTTTTTCGCCCAGCGCCTTGCCGTAAGGCGGGTCGAGGAAAATTAAGTTGAAAGGTTGGGTTCGGTTCTCTCCCAGTTTAGTAGCGTTGCGGCGGTAGATTTTAGTTTGATCGCGTACGTTTAGAGTCTGGATGTTCTGTTTTATCAGCGCGTTGGCTTTGTTCCCGTCATCGACGAATTGCACGGATGTTGCACCTCGACTGAGGGCCTCTAGGCCTAGCGCGCCGCTGCCTGCGAACAGATCAAGCACGTTTGAGCCTTCGATTTCGGGGTAATTTCCGTGTGTTAACACGTTGAAAAGGCTCTCGCGGACGCGGTCTGTAGTCGGGCGCAGATGGGCGCCCTCGTCTCCTTTACCGACGTTGGCGAGGGCTGTACTTTTATATTTCCCACCAATAATACGCATTATAGTAGTGTTTTCATGTCAATGTCAGAATTAGCAACCGCATCTGGATCCGGTGATTTTCCCGCTTCGATCAGACGTTTGCCGACCATATAGGCGCGGGGGTCGTTCATCGCGTCAACTGCCAGAAGTTTGTTCCCTTTGAAATACCAGAATGATGTCGCACTATCGGTTTTGCGGCTGACCACGCGGTCGTAGCCGGAGTTGAGCCCGGCAATTTGCAGTTTTACATCGTATTGGTCGGACCAGAACCAGGGTTTCGCACGGTATTCGGCATCGCTGCCAAGCATCGCAGCAGCAGTCGCTTCGGCTTGCTCGATAGCATTGGGTACGCTTTCGAGGCGGATACGTTCTTCTTTATAGGGAAAGCTGGCGCAATCTCCAGCGGCGAAAATTGACTGGTCAGAAGTGCGTCCGTGTTCGTCTACTTTGATGCCATTATCGATGACTAATCCAGCGGCCTTGGCCAAGCTAAACGAGGGTCTAATTCCAACACCGACAACAACGAAATCAATTTCGAGTTCAGTTCCGTCGGTTAACGTGGCCGAAGTTACTTGCCCGTCACGCCCGTTCAGCGAAGCAAGGCCAACACCTTCACGGATATCTACGCCACGTTTGGCGTGGAGGGAGCGAAAATATTCCGAGGTTTCGGGCGCTGCCACCCTTTGCAAAATACGGTCGGCCATCTCGACCAGCACCACGTTAACCCCACGGGTTGCAGCCACGGCCGCCGCTTCTAGACCGATGTAACCACCGCCAACGATTAAGGCGCGTTTGCCTTTGACGAAATCGGGGGCCATGGCATCAGCATCGGCCAGCGTGCGGACTGTGTAAACGCCGCCCAGATCGCCACCGATCGAAGCCGGCAATCGTATCGGATCGGACCCTGTGGTCAGGGCCAGTTGATCATAGTTCAGCACCTCGCTCGTGTTGAGCGTTACTGTCTTAGCGGCGCGGTCAATCTCTGTGACCTGTACGCCAAGGCGCAAGTTGATGTTTTGGTCGCCGTAGAAAGCCTCGGGGCGCAGGAATAGACGTTCGACATCCATCTGACCTAGCATATATTTTTTGGATAGTGGCGGGCGTTGATAGGGTGGCACCGGTTCCCCGCCGATCAACGTAATGTCACCCGAGAACCCAAGTGTTCGCAGCTTAACCACCAGTGAAGATCCGGCTTGCCCCGCACCAATAACGATAATTCCAGCCATAGTTATCCTGCCAATTGATCCATTTTTCGTGCCATTTTCACGTCGCGCATCGTAAATCCGTCCGCGTCGTGACTGGTTAACAGGACATCTATGGTGCGGTAAACGTTAAACCACTCGGGGTGGTGGTTCATTTTTTCGGCCCAGATGGCGACGCGGGACATCCAGCCGAAAGCCTCGACGAAATTCTTGAACTCAAAAGTCTTGGCTAGCGCGTCGCGGTCGGTTTGCAGTGTCCATCCGGCGGATTGGAGCGCGGGAAGGAATTCGGCCCGTTCGACTTCCGTTAATCGGGGTGATAACATCTTAACCTCCTGATTTCTTGAAGGGTCCGATTGCGGCGAGGAATTCTATATCCTCATCCACGGCTGCGCGTTCGTCCATTAAGAACTGGTTAACAGCGCGTTCAAACCCCTCATCACCGATCCAGTGTAAGGAATAAACCGGGCTAGGCATATAGCCGCGCGCGAGTTTGTGTTCCCCTTGAGCGCCGGCCTCGACCCGTGAAAGGCGGTTGGCGATGGCGTAATCGATGGCCTGATAATAGCAGAGTTCGAAGTGCAAATAGGCATGATCTTCGGCGCAACCCCAGTAGCGGCCAAACAGTGTTTCGCCGCCGATCAAATTCAGGGCGCCAGCGATGTAGTGGCCGTCACGTTTGGCCAAGACAAGCAATATATCGTCCCGAAGGGTCTGCTGGGCTATGTTGAAGAATTCGCGGGTCAGGTACGGGGTCCCCCACTTCCGCGCGCCGGTATCTTGATAGAATTGCCAGAAAGCGTCCCAGTGTTCGGCTTGGATTTGATCACCCGTCAGTTGGATGATTTCGCCGCCAAACGATTGTGCAAGTCGACGTTCTTTGCGGATCATTTTGCGTTTACGGCTGGAAAGTTTGGAGAGGAACGCGTCGAAATCTTCATATCCGCCGTTCTCCCAGTGAAATTGTTGCCCAATTCGCTGCATCAAGCCGAATCTTGGGCCGAGGGAGTATTCGTCCTCGGTGCAAAATGTGATGTGGAAGGAAGAAACGTGGTTTTCCTCCGCGATTTGCATGGCCGAGGTGAGCAGTGCACCTGTGGCGAGCTCCGCATGTTCTGGTTTCACAAGTAACCGTGGTCCCGTCGCAGGTGTGAAGGGCACTGCACATTGAAGTTTCGGGTAGTATCGCCCGCCGGCACGTTCATATGCGCCCGCCCAAGCGTGGTCGAAAACGTATTCCCCTTGCGAATGGCCTTTAGCGTATAGCGGCATAATCCCAATGATTTCGCCATCCAATCGCGCGATTAGATGGCGGGGTGCCCAGCCCGTTCCATCGCCAACGGATCCGCTTTCCTCCAGCGCTAGCAAAAACCGGTGCGTTGTGAATGGGTCTTTTCCATCGGTGCAGGCGTCCCAATCGGCGGCTGGGATTGTGGCAATGTTGCCGATTACGCTGACCTCGATTTTTGCGGAATCGGACATTATTCGTCCAGCATTTCGCGCAAGGAATAGACCAGCGCGAGGGCCTCGCGGGCGGTTAGTTCATCGGGGTGAATATCGCGCAATCGGTCTTCGACTTCGGATGGTTTCGCTGGCCGTGAGATAGGCGCTGCGGTTACGCTGAAAAGCGGGAGGTCGTCGATAAGGGTTTCAGTCTTGCCCCCTCCGTCACGGTCTTTTTGTTCCAATGCATCCAAAACGGTGCGGGCGCGCTCGATTACCGCTGGTGGCAGACCTGCAAGTTTGGCGACCTGCACGCCGTAAGATCGGTCCGCCGCGCCTTCGCGTACTTCATGTAGGAATATCACGTCGCCCTCCCATTCGCGCACGGCAACGGTGGCGTTTTTGAGGCCGGAAAGTTTGGCTGTCAGGGCGGACAGTTCGTGATAATGCGTCGCGAACAGTGTCCGGCAATGGTTAACGTCGTGTAGGTGTTCCAGTGTTGCCCACGCGATAGAAAGGCCGTCATATGTGGCCGTTCCACGCCCGATTTCGTCGAGGATAACCAGTGCGCGGTCCCCCGCCTGATTAAGAATCGCAGCGGTTTCCACCATTTCAACCATAAATGTTGACCGCCCACGCGCGAGGTCATCTGCTGCGCCGACACGGGAAAATAGTTGGTCAATCACGCCAATTTGGGCTGAAGCAGCGGGAACATATGCGCCCATCTGGGCCAATAAGGCGATCAATGCATTTTGGCGAAGGAATGTCGATTTACCGGCCATGTTCGGGCCTGTCAGCAACCAAACAGGGCGGCTACTGCTTTCGCCAGCAGTCAGGTCGCAATCATTGGCCACGAACGATTCCCCCGTACGACGAAGTGCTTGTTCGACGACTGGATGGCGTCCACCCTCGATATCGAATGAACGCGAGGCGTCCATTTGCGGCCGCACCCAGTTTTCACCGACCGCGATATCGGCAAGGGCTGTGGCCAAGTCGGTTTCGGCCAACGCTTTCGCGGCTTGGGCGATTCGGGCAGCCTCAACCATGATCGCGCCGCGCAGCATGTTGAAGATGGTTTTCTCGATCTCCAACGCCCGCCCGCCGGCGTTCAGGATTTTGGTTTCCATTTCGGATAGTGGAACAGTGGTGAAACGCACTTGGTTGGCGGTGGTTTGGCGGTGGATGAACGTTTCAGACAACGGTTCCGACAACATCTTTTCGGCGTGGCTGGCGGGGGTTTCAACGAAATACCCCAGCACGTTGTTATGTTTGATTTTGATCGCGCTGATGCCCGTCAGCGCGGCGTATTCCGCCTGCATCGCGGCGATCACGCTGCGGCCTTCGTCGCGCAGTTTTCGGGCTTGGTCTAATTCATCATTAAACTCGGCGGCAACAAATCCACCGTCGCGGGCCAGCAATGGAGGCTCGTCAATTAGCGCGTTGTCGAGCAGACCCACCAGATCTTTGTGGCCTGTCATATCGTCCGCGGCGCGTTGCAGCACGTCCGGCAAGGCACCGGCGAGTGATGCCGACAACGCCCCCGCTTGTGCAAGACCGCTGCGCAATGCGGCGATGTCTCGAGGGCCGCCTCTGTCTAAGGCCAGACGCGAGAGGGAGCGTTCCATGTCAGGGGCTTGGCGCAATGTTTCGCGGGTGTCTTCCGCTACTGCGCGATTGTCGACGAAGTGTTGTACGCCATCGTGGCGGGCGTTAATTGTACCCAGATCGGTGGAGGGGCTGGTTAAGCGGGTTGCTAGTAAACGCGCACCGCCGCCAGTGATCGTCCTGTCGATCGTGGCTAGCAACGAACCGCCGCGTTCGCCGGAAAGGTTGCGGATTAGTTCAAGGTTACGACGGGTTGCGGCGTCAATTTGCACCGTTCCGCCCTGGCTTTCTTTAACCGGCGGGCGCAGCAGTGGCAGCTTTCCGCGTTGGGTTATGTCGAGGTAATCGACAATTGCACCCATTGCGGCGATTTCGGATCGCTCGAAGTTTCCGAAAGCGTCGAGCGATTTGATTTTGAACAGGTCGGTCAAGCGACCCTCGGCGGCGGTGGAATCGAAGCTGGCGGAAGAAAGCGGGGTTAGTGCCGCGCCGGATTCTTCGACTGTCTCGCGTAAAGTTTCGGCTACGGACTCTGGTGCCAACACTTCGCGCGAGGCAAGACGGGCGAGGCTTGGGCCCAGCGTCACCCGTGTAACCGGTGCTACGTGAAAATCGCCGGTGGAGACATCCACCCAGCTTATCGCCATTTCGCCGCGCACGTCCGCAATAGCGGCGAGATAATTGTGCGCGCGCGCGTCCAGCAGTGAATCCTCGGTCAAGGTTCCGGGGGTTACCAGCCTTGTAACATCACGTTTGACGATTGCCTTATAGCCGCGCTTTTTGGCCTCGGCCGGGCTTTCCATCTGCTCCGTCACGGCGACGCGAAAACCCTTGCGGATCAGCGTCAGCAAGTATCCTTCAGCCGCATGATGCGGGACGCCGCACATGGCGATGTCTTTGCCTTCGTGTTTGCCACGTTTGGTCAAGGCGATGTCTAGAGCGGCGGCGGCGGCCACGGCGTCATCGAAGAACATCTCGTAGAAATCGCCCATGCGATAGAACAACAGCGCATCGGGATATCGCGCTTTAATTTCTAGATACTGCGCCATCATGGGCGTAACCGTATTGTCTTTTGCAGCCATGTGCGATGCAGCCCCTAAGCGTTGATTGTTCGGGATTTCTAGCACGCCAATGCGGATTGTGGAACCACTTGCGAAGAGGTGAGCGACGTAATACTTTAGAATCATTCCAAAGAGGTGACCCATGTTACAATCGTTCACGAACCGCCGTAATTTCAAAGACCTGTCCGAAGCCGAGGTGCTTGCACTGGCGATCTCGTCCGAGGAGGACGATGCGCGGATTTATCGAACTTATGCAAATGAATTGCGCGGAAATTACCCGGCAACAGCGGCAGTTTTTGACGAGATGGCGTTGGAGGAAAATGAGCATCGTAAGATACTGATTGATGCGTTCACCACCCGTTTTGGCGACGTTATTCCACTTATCCGGCGTGAACACGTCGCGGGGTATTATAATCGCAGCCCAGTTTGGCTGGTGCAAAACCTTGGGTTGGAACGTATCCGCGAAGAAGCCCAAAAAATGGAGCGTGACGCGCAGAATTTTTACCTGACCGCCGCCGGGCGATCTTCTGATCCTGCGACACGCAAACTTTTGGGGGATTTGGCCGAAGCCGAAGGCCAACATGAACAATCCGCGGCTCGTATGTCGGTTGATCTGGATTCGGATGGCGGTGACTCTGAAAAAGCCAGCGCGCACCGTCAGTTCGTACTAACATGGGTGCAACCGGGGCTGGCAGGTCTGATGGATGGCTCGGTTTCCACTCTTGCTCCGATATTTGCCACGGCGTTTGCTACGCAAGATCCAAAGACGACATTGTTGGTTGGTTTGGCAGCATCAATCGGGGCCGGTATCTCGATGGGGTTTACCGAAGCGGCGCATGATGACGGTGTGATCTCGGGTCGTGGCGCGCCTTGGAAACGCGGTCTGGCGTCGGGGATTATGACGACGCTGGGTGGTTTGGGCCATGCGCTGCCGTATCTGATCGCGGACTTCTGGACGGCAACATTTATCGCATTCTTCGTTGTTTTCGTTGAACTGTGGGCGATTGCGTGGATTCAGAACCGGTATATGGAAACATCGTTCAGCAAGGCCATTTTTCAGGTCGTTCTAGGCGGCGGGTTGGTGCTGGCCGTCGGAATTCTTATTGGGGGCGGGTAGGTTGTAGTCGGCTCAGACTCTTCGTAAGGTTTGGTTAACCAATCATAAGCCTGAAGGTAGAGATATGTCCGACAAGACCAAAGTCACCGACGAAGAGGCGTTGGCCTATCACCTTGAACCCACGCCCGGCAAGATCGAGATTAACGCCTCTACCGCGATGGCCACACAGCGGGATTTGTCGTTGGCCTATTCGCCCGGTGTTGCGGCTCCGGTGCAAGCCATCGCTGACAATCCGGCGTTGGCGTATGATTTTACCACCAAGGGCAATCTTGTAGCGGTTGTATCCAATGGTTCGGCTATTCTGGGAATGGGTAATTTGGGCGCGCTAGCGTCCAAACCTGTGATGGAGGGTAAGGCCGTTCTGTTCAAGCGTTTCGCAGATGTAAACGCCATGGATATAGAGTTGGACACCCAAGACCCCAATGAAATTATCTCGGCCGTGCGATTGATGGGACCAACCTTTGGCGGAATTAATCTTGAGGATATCAAGGCGCCGGAATGCTTCATAATTGAACAACAGCTTAAGGAAGTCATGGATATTCCCGTTTTCCATGACGACCAGCACGGCACAGCGGTGATTTGTGCCGCCGGATTGATTAACGCACTGCATCTTTCGGGCAAGAAAATTGAAAACTGTCGTATCGTGGTTAACGGTGCCGGCGCGGCTGGAATTGCCTGTGTGGAACTGATGAAATCAATGGGTGCCAAGCATGACAATTGTCTGGTTTGTGACACCAAAGGCGTAATTTATCAGGGCCGAACAGACGGGATGAACCAGTGGAAATCGGCACATGCCGCGAACACTGAATCCCGCACACTGGAAGAGGCGATGGATAACGCCGATGTATTTATCGGCGTGTCTGTAAAAGGCGCAGTAACGGCGGATATGGTTAGAAGCATGGCTGCCGATCCGGTGATTTTCGCTATGGCGAACCCTGATCCAGAGATCACACCCGAAGATGCCCACGCCGTTCGCGAAGATGCGATTGTGGCAACTGGGCGCTCGGATTACCCCAATCAAGTTAACAATGTGTTGGGTTTTCCGTATCTGTTCCGCGGAGCCTTGGATATTCATGCTCGAGCAATCAACGACGAAATGAAAATCGCTTGTGCAGAAGCTTTGGCGGCGCTAGCGCGTGAGGATGTACCTGACGAGGTGGCGCTGGCGTATGGCAAGAAACTGGCCTTTGGGCGCGACTATATTATTCCAACGCCATTCGACCCCCGCTTGATTTACATTATCCCGCCAGCAGTTGCGAAGGCGGGGATGGATACGGGTGTAGCACGTCGTCCGGTTATTGATATGGAGGCATATGAATTAAGCCTTAAGGCGCGGCTGGACCCTACTGCATCTATTTTGCAGTCGCTTAATGTTCGTGCCAAACGCCAGCAGGCGCGCATTCTTTTCGCTGAAGGGGATGACGCTCGTGTAGTGCGCGCGGCAGTTGCCTATCGGCGTGCAGGGCTGGGTCAACCCGTTGTCGTTGGGCGCCCGGACGAGGTTGCCGGTTTCCTTGAAGCGGCTGGAATGCCCGAAGCGATTGACGAAATCGAAGTAGTTAACGCAGCTACGACAGAGCATTTGGAACAATATAAAGATTACCTATACACACGCCTCCAACGTAAGGGCTTTGACAAGCGTGATTGCCATGTTCTGGCCTCGCGGGACCGGCATGTGTTTGCATCCTTGATGCTGGCGCACGACCATGTTGATGGCATGGTTACGGGGGCGACACGTAAATCGGCGCAAGTTCTTAGCCAGATCAACCATGTTTTTGACGCGTCAACTGAAGGCGGCGCAGTGGGTATTACCGTCGTTCTGGCCGGTGGCCGCATGGTGCTTATTGCCGATACATTGGTGCATGAATGGCCCGAGGCAGAAGACCTCGCGGATATTGCCGAACGTGCGGCGGCGTTGGCACGTGATTTGGGCTTGGAACCGCGCGTGGCGTTGGCCAGTTTCTCCACTTTCGGATATCCGGTTTCGGAGCGGGCAGAGAAGATGACAATGGCCGTTGATGTGCTGGATAAGCGCCATGTTAATTTCGAGTATGACGGAGAGATGACGGTAGATGTGGCCTTAAACCCGGAAGTGATGAAGCATTATCCGTTCTGTCGCCTGACCGGACCGGCGAATATTCTAGTGGTTCCGGCGCGACACTCCGCGTCGATTTCGGTGAAACTGATGCAGGAAATGGGAGGGGCGACAGTGATTGGGCCAATCCTGACGGGCATCGACAAACAGGTTAAGATTTGTTCGACCACGTCAACCGTCAATGACATTCTGAATATGGCTATCATGGCCGCGTGCAAGGTAGGCTGACATGGCGATTTACAACTTGGGGTCTGTGAATATAGATCACGTTTACCGCGTGCCCCATTTGCCGGAACCGGGGGAAACGTTGGCCGCGACATCGTTCAACAGTGGGCTTGGAGGCAAGGGCGCGAACCAGTCGATTGCGATATCACGGGCTGGCGCGCAGGTCTTTCACATCGGCGCGATTGGGGCTGACGGCATTTGGTTGGCTGATCGGATGGCGGATGCGGGCGTGGATACGCGGTTTCTGTCGGTAATTGATGTTCCAACGGGACATGCGATTATCAACGTTGATGATGAAGCCGAGAACGTTATTGTTTTGTTTACTGGTGCAAACCGCGCTTTGACCGAGGATATGGTTAGCAAAGCGTTAGGTGATGCGGGCGCTGGGGACTGGTTGCTGCTTCAAAACGAAACGAACCTGGGTGTTTATGCGGCAAAGGCGGCCAAGGCGAAGGGCATGCGCGTGGCATATGCAGCAGCGCCTTTCGATGCCGAAGCTGCCGCAGCGATGTTGCTTGTTGCGGACTTACTAGCGGTTAACGATATCGAGGCGGCGCAGTTATCCAAAGCGTTAGGTGTTTCGACTACTGATCTTCCTGTCGCGCAGGTATTGATTACGCGTGGAGCAGAAGGTGCGACGTTGCAGACTGGTGACGAAATGATTTCCGTAGATGCTTTCAAAGTCGACCCGGTTGATACGACAGGTGCGGGGGATACATTTTTGGGCTACTTTCTGGCCGCGATCGATTTGGGAAAACCAGCAAAGGACGCGTTAACCTTTGCATCTGCAGCCTCGGCGATTCAGGTCACCAAAGTGGGTGCGTCAGTGGCGATTCCCGATGCCGATGCTGTTGTGGCGTTCCTGAATCGTTAACAAAGTTCTGTAGAAATCGAGCGGAACATTGCGAAGTATCGTGTGATAGCGCGCTCTTCCTCGAAATCTCGATAGACGGAGTTTTGCGGCGATCGCCACGTTGTTGGGCGTGTCGGTATAGATGTATTGGCCATAAATACCGCGTGCAAAGTATTCGCCCGGCTTGGCGTCTTCCGCCAGCCACCATTGGTATCTGTACTGGATTTCGCAGCATTGATTGGGGCGCTAATGGCGGTGGGCGCGCCACCCAATCGGCGGGGGTGACTTGTTGGCCGCCGTACATTCCACCTTGCGCGAACATTTGGCCGAAACGGGCGTAGTCGCGGGTCCGCAAGTTCAATCCACCGAGTACGAAGGCAACACCTTTTCCTTCGGTCAAGCACACTCATTGCTAACGCTCCGGTTATTGATTGGTCAGGTTGACGTGTGGTTTAGGAAAGCAACATTCTTAAGCCACTCGTCACATCCGATTGGATTGCAACACGCAAGGCGGGCTCGTCGTTGGCTCGCAATGCGGCAATGATTGTGCGATGTTTTTCGCTCGCAAGTATTCGCGGCAATCGGGAATAGAGCGACCGCATGGTTGGGCCGGATTGCAACCAAACGGTTTCCAGCAGCGCCAACATGGCGGGGGATTGAGCGCGCAAGTATAACGTGCGGTGGAATTCGAGGTTGGCACGTACGTATCCGATAGCATCGGCTTTGACGATTTTCTCTGCGATTGTCGCGTTTATGTTTTGTAAACGCTCGATTAGGGCTGGGTGGACACGCGGAAGGGCGCGGGCGCCTAGTTCGGGTTCCAACATAGAGCGCAGGCACGCGAGCTCTTCGATCCGGTCGTTGGATAATTCGGGCGTTGATACGCGGCCCGAAGCAGACAGGTTTAGTGCACCTTCGGCGACCAAACGTCTGACAGCTTCCCGAGCGGGTGTCATGGAGACGTTGAATTCACTACCGATACCGCGCAGGGTTAAGGCGGTCGCCGGTTCCATCTCGCCGTACATGATACGAGCACGAAGGGTGCGGTAAACCTGTTCGTGGGCTGGGATATTTGGTTCCGATGTCATGTTGTATCTTGTGATCACAAGATGAGCCGGGTCAAGTGGTAAATTTCACGGCATGAAGTTTTGCACCGTGTTCACGCAGCCAGTTTCGATGATTCTTGTAATCGGACATCAACGTTTCAACGACATCCCAGAAAGCGGTCGAATGGTTCATTTCAGCCAGATGTGCCACTTCGTGCGCGGCCACGTAGTCAAGCACTAGAGGTGGGGCCATGATAAGTCGCCACGAAAACATGAGGTTACCTTCAGCGGAACATGACCCCCAGCGAGAGCGCGTGTCGCGAAGGGTTATGCGGTTGAAGGGGCGAGCTATTTGCGCGGCGTATTTTTCGACTGCGGGGTACAGGGCATTGCGAGCTTCGGTTTTTACGAACGCTTGCAGGCGGGCGCCGGAGTATTTGTCGTTTACGAATATTTTGTTGTTTTCAATGCGGATCGATTTGTCAGTGGTGGTTACGATATCAAGCTCAGTGCCGCGAAATGGAAGCCGGCCGCCGTCAAGCAGAATGGATATTTCGGGGAGTTTCGAAATTTGCGCCCGCAACCATCCTTCTTGCCTTTGCGCGAACCCTTCGGCCTCGCGAATCGAGGCGCGCGAGGGCAGCGTCAGGGTTGCTTTGCCGTCAGTACGTGACAGCCGAAGGGTGAAACGTTTGGCCCGCGTGTTGCGTTTAATGCGAACTTCAATTGGCGGCGAACCTATGAAGAGTGGCCCGCTCAACCTTTGACTTTAGTGCGATGCGTCGCGATGAACTCGGCGACTTTAGGCTGGATAATGTTGCGCCAACGCGAGCCATTGAAGATGCCGTAATGCCCGACGCCCTCTTGCAGAAGGTGGCCGCGTTTATTTTCGGGCAGGTTAGGTGTCAGCGTATGCGCAGCTTTGGTTTGGCCTTCGCCGGTGATGTCGTCTTTCTCGCCCTCGATTGTCAGCAATGCGATGTCTTTGATAACCGATGGGTCAATTAACGTGTCACGGTAATAGTATTCACCCTCGGCCAAAAGATGCCTTTGGAAAACGCGGTCGATAGTCTGGATGTAGAATTCCTCGGTCAGGTCCATCACAGCCATGTATTCATCGTAAAATGCGCGGTGGGCTATCGTGCTGTCGCCGTCGCCCTCAATCAGATGTTTGAACTGATTTTTGTGGGCGTCGACGTGTTTGTCCATGTTCATAGACATAAAGCCGGATAGTTGCAGGAAGCCTGGATAAACGCGGCGCATAAACCCGGTGTTTGGCCATGGCACAGTAACAACGACGTTTTTCTTAAACCATGATAGTGGCTTGTCTGTTGCAAGCTTGTTCGGTGTTTGCGGGTTTTGTGTTGCATCAATGGGAGAACCCATCAGGGTAATCGAAGATGGACGGAACGAATCTTTGTTTTTCGCCATCAGCGTGGCGGACACCAGCATCGGAACACCCGGCTGGCAAACGGCCATAACGGACGGGCGGTCGCCACCTGCACCGAGGGTCCGACAGAATTCCACCAGATAGTCAGCGTAATCATCGAGATCGAAGTCACCCTCCGACGGCGGGATATCGCGGCAGTCGATCCAATCGGTGATATATACATCATGTTCGGGCAGCATCGCCTCGACGGTTCCGCGCAAAAGTGTGGCATAGTGGCCGGACATGGGCGCAATGATCAGAACTTTGGGGTCGTTGCGCTTGCTTGCCGATTCGGAGTCGCGCTTGAAATGCAATAAATTGCAAAACGGCAGGGCGTGCACGATTTCTTCGACAATCCGAGTTTCTACACCGTTGATAACAGTAGTTCCCAGTCCGAATTCCGGCTTGTCATACCGCCGCGTGCCATTGATAAACATCTCCATCGAGGCAACCGACGTGCGCGTGGCGTGGCTATCTGCCAGGGGATTGAACGGAGATTGCAACATCTGCTGACTCAATTTTGCCATTTCCCGCATAGGGCGAACAGCGGCGTGAGTCATCTCGTAGGCGTGGTATAACATAGCTTCTCCGATCAAAGTTTGACTGGACGGTACGACTTATGTTGCACTGCATCAAGTTATTTCGCACTTGCGATGTGGTAAAGCCTTTGACAAGGTCGCTCGCTTATGGCACCTGACGGGGGAATTGATCAAAACAATAAGGGGATTCCCATGCCCAACGAAGAATGGGGCGTTAAGCGCCTCTGCCCGAAATGTGCGACACGGTTTTACGACCTGAAAAACGACCCAATGACTTGCCCGTCTTGCGAATACGAGTTCGACTTGGCGTCCTTGCTTGATGGCGGCAAAGCAGCTGCAGCTAATTTGAAGAAAGAAGAGGAAGCCGCTGCAGCGGCGGCCGATGAACCGATTCTTGACGATGTCGAAGACGTTCTGGGCGACGATGAATCGAGCGCCTCCGACGATGACTTACTGGATGATGACGATGATACTGTCGCGCTGGAAGAAGTCGCGGATGTTCCTGTGAACGACGACGACAACTGATCTTCGTTTCGGGTGGAAATTTCCACTTGAACTCGGCCGAACACGGCCATAGATACGGGGCGTTGCTGCAAATGTTGCAACACCCAAATACCAGGGGCCATAGCTCAGATGGGAGAGCGCTTGCATGGCATGCAAGAGGTCGGGGGTTCGATTCCCCCTGGCTCCACCAATAACCACCCTGCAAACCAAGTGTATTTCCTGACCTCCGGGAATGACCCGCGTTTACGGGGGCTTAAGGCATAAACCCGCATCAGGCTGGTTAAATGAGTGTTCAGTAGAGAGGGATTTCACCCGGCTCAACGGGCCTTTCTCTTGAGGGGGACAAGCCAATCCTCTTCGCCAACCAACAATTCTCAATTAATGATGAGTTTGGGGGATGAGGTGTGTTTTTCACCAATCGCGTCTGGTGAAGCGCCGCATCAATCCGCGCTATCAGATATCGGCAGCCGGGCTTAGATAAAACCAAGCATCTCGCGTTGAGCTTGCCAATCGGTCGGAAGGACCTTTAGTTGTAAAAGTCGACCGCTGGTCAGGCCCCGGGGCTCATGGCCCGTGAGAATAGCCTCTGTAATGTCCGGCGCCAGAAACGCCACGCGGATTGTCCTTGCAACGTGCCGTTGGTCAATCTCGTCACGCAGAGCGATCTGTTTGTAAGACAGACCGGACTTCAAATCATCCAACCAAGAATGCGCGTGCGCGATCATTTTAACCATGGCGGGATCAACTCTCGCTGAATCCCTTCCTTTGACGTGGGAGAGAATAATGCGCTTGCCATGTCCACTTTGCTTGAGATGCATGGATCTGGATATAACAGTCTCTGCTTCGTCCAAATGAGCGACGAATTCAGTACCATCCTTTTCCGCACAAAGTGCATTCTGCAATCCAGACAAAGATAGATGGATGTCTATTCTGTCCGTTGCAACTATGATCTTCGAGATCACATCATGCAGTTTTTCAAGGCCGGTCCCATCAGAGATCAATTTTGCAAACTCTTCTGCACGCGCTAGTATCTCGGCGATCTTGAATGACTGAAACGTTTTAAACCAGCTGGCAAGCCTCGGTTGATTGTGCAAGAAGCTGGCGATTTCAGCGCTGACGATAGATTCGATCTCATGCGCTGGTAAAGTCATATCCACGCCAACATAGTAACGATAGCGGGCACCGTTCTTGTTGGCGTGTCTTGGTCGAAACCGGTTTCCATTAACGTCTTCCAGGAGTCCGGTCAGAAGACTGGGAGATCGCGCATTTGTGCGATGCTTGCGGGTGACCCGGTTTTTCGCAAGCTGGCACTGGGCTTTCTCCCAAAGGGCTAGGCAGATGATCCCGATATGCAGCCCCTTAAATGTTTGCTCCTTGTGGCGTATCCTGCCTATGTAGATCGGGTTCTGAAGAAGTGTATAAAGGGCCCCGCGGCTGAAGGGCTTTCCTCCGGTTTCTACTCCCTTTTGTGTCGTCCAGAATTTACTGCGGATATTCCGCTTCTCAAGATGTTTTTGAAGCCGGGATACTGACCCAATCCGAACATACTGCTGAAAGATCTCGCGGACAGTTTCAGCTTCGTCATCGTTGTTGATCAACTTCCGGTTTCGAACATCATACCCGAGCGGGCGTCGACCACCCATCCACATACCCTTTTCTTTGGATGCCGTGATCTTGTCCCGGATGCGCTCAGCCGTCACCTCGCGCTCAAACTGAGCAAAAGATAAAAGAACGTTCAGCGTCAACCGCCCCATGGATGTGGTCGTGTTGAATGATTGGGTCACAGAGATAAATGAGACATCACGTTTATCAAACACGACTACCAGCTTTGCAAAGTCAGTCAGGGAACGGGTCAGGCGATCAACCTTGTAGACGATCACAATGTCGACGTGGCCGCGTTCGATATCTGCAATTAGTTGGTTGAGGGCTGGTCGCTCCATTGACCCGCCAGAGAATCCGCCATCATCGTAGGGTTGTTCAATGACCTGCCACCCTTCAAGGGATTGACTCTGTACATAAGCGGCACAGGAGGCACGCTGCGCATCAAGGGAGTTGAAATTCTGCTCCAGACCTTCGTTGGTGGACTTCCGTGTATAGATCGCGCATCGTCGTTGTTTGACGGCGTTCATTTGCAACTGTCCTGTTTCAGCGGCTTATTGGAGCGTAGCCCAAAGAATGCGGGGCCGTTCCATCTGGTGCCTGTGATATCAATTGCGATGGCCGACAGACTGGGCCAGATCCTGTCATTCCAACGGTATCCCTTCTCAAGCACCAGCACTTGATGAACCGTGCCGTGCCATTCTCGTATCAGGCTGGTTCCCGCCGATGGGTTGGGTCTTGGCGAAGTCGTGGGATTGCGCAGATCCCAGCCAGCTTTCAATTGGTTCGCCAAGCGGGAAAGCTGTTCTCTTGTTGCGCGGTTGAACCCACCCTCTATCTTTGCCTGTGCCTGCCAGCCTAGCGCCAACAACAGAGCCGCTCGGCTAAGCCGAGCGGCGGGTGGCGCGCCAAATGCCACGGCCCACTGTTCGCGGAGTTCGACTATTTCAAGCGATTTTAGGATCGAAAGTGAGACTGTCATTGGTCCGCTCCCGCCTCAACTGTTTGGGACAGGCGGTACACCCAGCCTCTTTTTCCCACTTCATATCTGGCTACGCATAAGCCCCGTTTCTTGTTCAAGGTCGCGCTGATTGCACCTCGCACTGAATGGGTCTGCCAACCCGTAGCTGTTTGCAGCTCTTTAAGCGTTGCACCGCGCTGACGGCTGACGAGCTTGATGAGGATTTCGATTTTGGTGTTTGGTTTTGCAAGTTTCTTCGAAATTGTCATTGAAAATGCCCTTTACGAGTTGGAGCCCGATTGTCGGGTCTCGTACTGCGCAAAGCCCTGAAAGCGAGTCAGGGCGGAACCTATTAGTGTTCCTTGTCTACACACATGCGTCCTGTACCAGTAAAGTCCAGTCCGAATACAGATTGTGGGAGTTTTAAGTTGCGTTACCCGAGAAGCTAGCTTTTCCAGTTTGGGGAAAACTGTCACTATGGGCGGATTGCGGACCTTAGCCGCGAGTGCGAAGGTAGCACTTGCAGGTTCAGCAAAGTCGCCGTTCACTTGGATTGCACCGATGCCATAGCCGTCGCTACTGTTTAGTTATATACTGAGTTGATCGCACCAGTTTAACGGACACCAGGAATTTGCGTTTATTTCAATCATTGGCAGTTTAATTCCTGATTTAACCAATCATCCCAGTTCAACGGGTCAGCTTTTGCCACCGCTGAATTCGTTGAAATAGAAATAGTTGATGCCTTCAGGAATGTGGGTGCCGGTGGCGTTTTCGACCATTTCGGCCGCTAGCAGTTCAACATCTACGCCTCTGTACTTCCGTAAGCCACCAATGAATAACGGGCCAATCGCCTTGAACAGATGTATTCCAAGCGCCTCAAGCGGTCGCCTTTCAGTTCGGTTTCCTAACAAAAAACTGGGACGATAAATATTGAAGGTAGGAAAATCGAGCGCCGTAATGGCCTTCTCCAAGGTACCCTTAGTGTGCAAATAGAAATTATTAGATTCAGCATTGGCCCCGACCGATGAAACAAGACTGAGTGTTGTGGCTCCAGCTTCACGAGCTTTCTTGGCTACGGCTATGCAGTATTCAAAGTCAACTTTCCAGAATGCATCTTTGCTGCCAGCCTTCTTCATGGTTGTCCCAAGACAGATATAGACATGGTCGCACGGAGGTAGACTTCCACCGGCGACCAAATCATCAAAATCTGTTTCCATCCACTTGGTGTTTTCGGAAAGGTCTGGGATGGGCCGCCTTGCCAATACGATTACCGGATCGCCCTTCGCCTCTAACGCCTTAATAAGTTTTGCCCCGACCAACCCTGTAGCTCCCGCAATTATTGATTTTTTCATTTCTCTCTTTTCTGACAAGACTGATCTAATGAAGCACAAATCATCATTGAACAATGGAGGAAACATTACAATGCAAAGGGGCCACACAGAGCGTTGGGCTAAACGATGCACATCAATCTTATGTAGAGACCTACGCGAAGGCGATAGTCGGAAAGCTTGCGGCCATTCAACATGAATGTTGAATGCGACAACTAAGGATCAGGTTTGTAGTTGCGCTTGGAACAAATCGTAGTTGCAATTATAAATTCGGAACACAGCGGATTTGGAAGATCCGTCTGCAAGCCACTTGGTGGATGGTATGGGCGTTTTTACTGAAGTTGTGCGCGAATTTTCTTGAGGTTAAGAGAATGAATTTATGAAACAACGCGTAAGGAGGGATTAAAGTGGATAAAGATATCAGGGCGTATTTAGGCAGACTGCCTGTCAAAGATCTCCCGGTAACCTACGGCCAGCTTGCACGCGCAATGGGGCTTAACACGCCGGGTTCTATCGCGAAAGTCGCGCAAGCCCTTGAGAAAACCATGATCGAGGATGCCCGGGCTGGGGCGCCCTTCGTCGCTGCGCTTGTAATCAGCAAAGCGAGCGGCATTATCCCGGCCAGAGGGTTTTTCGAGCAAGCCCTTATAGTCGGACGCGGAGCGCAAGCTGGCGAAGATGACGAGACTTTTTACAAGCGCGAATTCGACGCAGCCATCGCAGCTTTGTAATTCCGATTTTTTAATTTGACATAGCCAACAGCTAGGGTCTCATCGCTGCATTTGTGATGTTAATCGTCATTTGAACCCGGAAGAGCTAATCCCGACCTTGGGACAGTACCGGCTGGACCCCGTCGGTGATTTTGATATCCCTTGTGACGCGGCAAGGCGCTCAATCTGACGGGTAGAAGTGATCCCGCTAAAGCTAGGGTTATTCCCCCATGACGTGCGACTGGAACTTACATTTTCCCCGACACTGGACGATGCCGGATTCAACCAAATTGATCGAAAAACTTGGGGTTTCTATCTCACACGACAATGGTGGTGATCTACGTCATGATGTATTGGGCCAATTCATCGTGGACCGCTCCCTTGTGACCAAGTGTCGATCGAAACAAAGAAAAACTCTCTACCTTGAACGAAACGGGCCCAAAATTCGCATATCCAGCCATAAAACCTCTCAAACGATCGATATCCGCTTTCGACAATCGGCGCCCGAACCTCGCTATTGTCACATGCGGCCTAAACCGTTTTCTGTCCAAATGCACACCAGCGCTGCGCAGTACCCCAATAACTTTCTCCTGCAGGCGATCAAGTTCTTCATTCTTTTCAATCCCGACATAGAGGATACTTGGTGCCTTGCCCCCAAAAGTATCCAGTCCCTGGAGTTTAACTTCGAACTTTGGCACCTCAAGCTGCTGAAGAGCGAAATGAGCTTCTTCGATCAATTCATCAGGTTGTTCATCCATAAATACAAGTGTCAGATGGAACTGTTCAGGACTGACCGGTTTTCCAACCCTTAAAACGCTCTGAAGTTCAGCTAATGCGTCCTTTAAGAACTCGGGAACATTTATAGCTATGAAGGCCCGCATCAATTCTCCATTTGCGCGTTTCACACTCAACGGTTGGCGGGTGTGAGCTCTACTGTTCGGATCTTGGCACATATTGCACAGGTTGCAAATTGCCACCTGTGTTCATGCTTAGTGCAATATTCACCGCTCATTTTGGGTGCTCGCAGGTCCAGTCGTCCCCTTCAGGCGCGGCAATGAGGATAGTATCTTCATACGGACCTACTATCCTGCCTCCAAAAGTCAAACAACTTGGCAATACCTATTTGGCCCCCTTTTATTCGAAGGCCATTTTATCTGCTTTCACAAAGTCACCAGACGTATTAGGCATCCCTATCTTCGCTATTCTGGGACAAATCATGGCGCAAAAAGCCACCATTTATAAAGTTGAACTTTCCGTTTCCGATATGGATCGTCATTATTATGAGACCCATAAACTGACCGTGGCCAAACATCCTTCGGAGACTGATGAACGGTTAATGGCGCGTATTCTCGCTTTTGCACTGAATGCCCACGAGCAATTGGAAATGACGAAGGGCCTTTCTGCGGATGACGAGCCAGATATTTGGCAGAAAAGCCTGAGTGGCGAGCTTGAGCTGTGGGTGGCATTGGGACTTCCGGGCGAGAAGATTGTTCGTCAATCCTGTGGCAAAACCATGAGGTAATTGTCTATTGTTACGGCGGCAGGACGGCTGAGATGTGGTGGGAGAAGATCAAAAACAGCACAACCCGGTTTGATAACCTTCAGATTATCAATTTTTCCGAGAAAGACACCAGCGAACTGGCCAAACTGGCAAGTCGCTCGATGAATCTGCAGGTCAATATTCAGGACGGTGATGTGATGGTCAGTGTTGATGATAGCATCGTTTACGTTACCCCGATCAAATGGAAAAATACTGATCAGTGATCGTCGACCAGCCCACACTGCGCATAAGAGCCCAGAACGTAGAATGCTGCGTAGTTGACCGATGTCCGCTGTATTGACGGACTTTAGTTGCTCCGTGACGCCCAACTTAATCAGATGTGGCTTGCTACCGACCTCCGGCTCCAGAAACCATCGTCCGGATGGAACAAAGACCGATAATGCACTAACATTCAACATGGGCCAGCTAATTGGGGCAGATCACATCTTCGAAATACCGGTGTTAATGCAAATTCAAGCAATCAATGCTCGTGCAAAAACTTGTTGGAATTTGAACAAAAGTATTCAAAGAGATTTTCTGATGAAAATGGCAAAGTTCGCCTCACCATGCGCCTGTCTACATTATCGCACAGAAGAAAAACTCCTAGCGGTTTAGCGTTTTGCAGAATTTCAATTATGCAATTTACATAATTATCATGAGGCATCTATTGAGCGTATTCAGGCACCCTGCCTATCCCCGACAAATGCCCATGTTCAAATATGGTTCACCAACGACAATTTGCGTAGATCCGCATCTACACGTTCGCATCCAAACTTTGTACAATCTCTTGGCTAGAGTCCAGGAGCCGGCATTTTGACGGATCAAAACTGTAAAGTTGACGTTGGCACCTTTGCGGCAGCTCATCCAACCAAGAAAAGCTGGTAAACACACGAGCTGCAGGTGTCTGTAGCTGATGTGTAAAGATCAACTTTACAAAAGCCCAAATAAGCTGCGATTCTGACAACAGCAGGCTTTAGCGCCTATGCTCAAATAGACGTCAGCCCGTTAAAGCGGATTGAGCCGGGTCAATAGCCCCATGCCCGCTCTAGACAGCCCGTCAGGATCCCTTAACGCCAAATGGCAAACGTAAGGCTGATACATTATATCCAGACGGAGCGGATTCAAGGTCACCAAAGGCGAGGAGACTATTGTGATTTCCGAAAACCAGTCTACTTATGTTCCGCTTGGCGAAATACACGCGCTGGAGAACCCCGGGAAAGTGCCGCTGGAATTAATCGAAGTACAATCGGGTAGTTATCAAGGCGAAGATGATATTGTCAGGTTTGCGGACAAATATGGGCGGGTATGAAGGGTTTGAAACTGCCTTGCTAAATTCTTTTCCGTGTCTCAAGGCCATGTTCTGTCTTCTTGATGACCAGTAGAGTGATCAAGTGCTCGAAACTTTCTGCGGATAAGTCCAAATCGTCTTAGGCTGCAAACGGTTCGCCATTAATCTCTGCAGTAGCATAAAAATTTATCAAGGCAATTTTTAGTTGGTCTAGACCTTGGGCGCTTGCAAAACGAAAATCTAATCTGCCAGTTTATAAACCCCGGTTTTTCTATCACCCACAGTATCGATAAACTTCCTGTCCCGAAGGTTTTTCAGCGCACGATAGAACGAAGACTGGGTCGGAGAGTCCAAAATATTGTGATTCAGCAGGCTTCCTGTTCGTGCACCTTGTTGAAATTCTTCAAGCGACAGAACGGCAAGAATGTTGCGTTCCAGCTTTGTTAGCTCGGTAAGGCCTAACCCATTTTCTAACGAACGAAGTACGGCGATCATTTGTGCATAGCTATTTAAACTTGAAATATTATAACTCTTCATATTTAACCTCGATTACTCGTGCTGACTTCAGACAAAAATGCTATTTGGAACCATAGGCGCTGATGCCATAAAGTCCATAATGGTTTGACCAGCGCCAATCATACGGGCAATTCGTTCGTAACTGGCATATGCGTAACCATCCGATCTACAAGTTACTTCGAATTTGCTCTAAATTTCTTTTGGCATCTAGAACATCTGGATGGTTGGGATCATCAAACAGAAATTCCAAATTCGTAAATGAGTGAGTGGCCAAGGCCAACGCTTCGTGCTCTGATCCAAGCGCCGCGCGCACTTTAGCCAAGGTGCTTTTTCTAATGTACAGGTCTGGGGATAATTCACCGTAAAGTGATTGAATTATATCGATAGACTCCTCAATTAGTGTTTCCGCTTCAGTAAATTTCGCCATCTGGTCAAGCAACAACCCCAATTGGTAGATCGCTTGTGCGTAACGAGGGCTTCGCGGACCCCAATATGCTTCGTCAAGTCGTGCGATATCTGCAGCTTCACGCAGGTACGCCTCGGCTGTAGAGAAGTTACCCGCTTTTTTCTCCAGTCCAGAAGATACGATCAAGCTAACGGCGTAGCTATATGGATTATCTTCCATTTGGGCGCGCCTCACATCTAGCGCTTCGTTGCAGTAGGATGTTGCTTCGTCAAGGCGATCCAGAGCAATCAACGTATTACAGTAATTGTTGACGGTTTTCATTAGCGCCGGAGCGTCGGGCGGCAAATTGTTGCGGCGAATGCTTAATGCTTCGATGTACAGATCTTCGGCCTCTTCAAATTGGCCAAGTGCCGCCAATGTCACACCAAGGCTGCTAAGGGCAGCGGCAAGCTCATCGCTATCCGCGCTGTTTTCGTTCCGGACGATCCGAGCCTCTTCCCGTTCAAAGTGCGCAGCGCCGTTATAATCACCAATTTTCCACAAGAACGCCCCCGCTCTCGCCATATTGGAAATGGAGGGCGAAATTTCCGTAGCCATCCTATAGTTGCTAGCGCCTTCAAGCCATCTAAACTCGGCAACTTGAAGATCCCCTAACTCAATGGCAGCCAGAACTGCTCTGCCGCTATATTGCACCGGGTCTTTCTGTGCATCTAACAAAACGTCCTTCCATATTTCTTCAACTTTAGAAGTATCGCCAACTCGCAATGCTACACGCGCCGCTTCAATTTTGCGTTTGTCATAAAATTCTTCAAGTTGGGTTAGCGAATTATCCATTTCCAATAGATCTGTGATGAATCTCTCGTAGTCGTTTTCAGGATCAGTTTTTCGGGTATGTAACTCCTGAATCATATTGCTCAACACAAGTCTGGCTGCTCCATCAGGCTGATCTTTGAAATTTTCCAAAGCCGAAGCCAACACCATATCAATTTTTTGGCTGCGTTGTTCTTGTGTGTATGGCTGGGCCCCGGACTCCAAAAAAGCCTCTTGCGCTGTCAACATTGGCTCGGATTGACTTATTTCTGGCTCAGTAACCCGCAATAGCGTCTTGTTGAGATCAAAATAGAAAATCCCTATAACGGCCAAAGTTACAGCAAATGCGCCTGTCATCATTAATGTTGAATTGAGACGGCTGGGACGTGGGGCGGATGGTTGATTGGCTGGTTTTTCATTGTCTGCCGGGGCATTAGATTTTGGCGCTGGGTGTTGAAGAACGGTTTCCTCGGACTGCAGCGCATCCCACCGATTTTCTAATAAACTAAGCCATTCATATCTAAGCGTAGAGCCTGCCTCCAATTCCTTCAGAAAGAAAGAGGCGGCTTTCTCGATAGTTTTCCACTTGACGGAAGAGTCATCGGCTAGTATTTGGCGCGATCCCAATGTATTCGGCCATTTCAGCGTCGCTGACGTTCCATGTCGCGGGAAATTCACCAGCCTCCAAGGTTGCTGACCTTCGTATGTGAGCACCTACTGAAAACCCTCTCCGCCGCATGTAAAGGAATATGTCTGACAGCTGTTTTGCAGCCAGTTCGGCGGGTATCTTGCTTGGCTTCATTTGATGCTCCGTCAATTCACAATACTAGCGGTTTTATACCTTAGCATTTCCGTGCATAAATTTGCAATTTTAGAAAATGAACACCTTTGAACTCGATAATTCGACTTGCTTTTGCTTACATCAAGCCACAGCAGCGTTTAGCCAAGTCAATAGAGTGGGTGTTTGAGGGTAGATTACAAACTTAAAAACGGTTGGATCAAGTGCGTAATTTCACAACTCCGAAGCTTTCAGATTATAGCCGTTCGCGCACGACATAGAGGATAGAAGCCGCTGAACAACGCCAAATAGCAACGGATCGGGACACCAGTTATGTCAAAACGCAAACCACTTCTCGCGTTCGCGGCGACCAGACGAGGATGTTTGTAAAATGAGTATCCTGAAAAGAATACCGACCTGGATTACAAGCCCATTTTTGTTCATGAGCCTAATATACGTTCTCTGGTTTTATATTGTTGTGTCTCTCGAATATCTCTTTGGTTCTGACTCGGCCGCATTCGCAAGTCTCTTGTATTTACCACATTTCGTCCGCGTGGTCGCGACGTGGTTTTATGGCTACAGAGCATTTTTCGGATTGGTTGCTGGAAACATCTTTGGCGTTCTGATCACAACGGGGAGCCTGCCCATAGAATCAAATGAAATGGCGATTATTGTTGTTGGCTGTGGTTCTGTGGTCGCAGCTTTATGGCTCCTTGATTGGGCTAGATTTCTGAAACCCGCCGAGATAGCCCAAACAGATGTGAATTGGCGGGCACTTGTATTCCTAGGCTTTTTTGCCTCGCTGTTTAACGCAATCGGATCGGCCCTGATCCAGCTTGATGGTGCGTCATCGAGTGAGAGACTAACCTTTATGCTGCCTATCTTGGTCGGAGATACCGGCAGTGTATTAATCGGGCTAATACTACTAATGTTCGGATTTCGGATGGTGCGCAGCACGATGATTGCAAAAGCAGGCGCAGGACAATAAAAGCGATGCTGCTCGCGTCTTATGTAAAAAACCACATGGAAGAATTGATGTGTGATTGGTGCGCGGACAATTAAAAGATACGAAGCTATCGCTGGCGTACCAGTCTCGAAAAAGATAACATTTAGAAAACACACCGCCTCTCACGGACTGAACTATGCTGATAAAACACTGGCTTTCTAACAGACGCCGCAATCATCAAGTGGCGCTGATACTTTCTGCAATCCTTGCATCTATCATTGGCTATTTCACTTTAACACCGAGTTCTGCCAATTTTTTTACCGGTAGCGACAAGCTCGGTCATTTGCTTGGATTTACCGTCCTAATGATCCCGGGCGCTTTTTTATACCGGCACGCTCTCTATTGGTTGTTTCCAAGCGCCATTGCCTTTGGTGGCGCGATAGAACTCATTCAACCATACGTGAACCGACAAGCCGAATTAGCAGATTTCGGGGCTGACATAGCCGGCGCTCTTCTTGGGATGCTCATCGGATTGGTCGTTCGATATTTCTTTCACCTTGGAACTTTGAACACTCCCTCCGACGCTTCTTGATCGGGCGGAAGTTCCGTTCAAAACGGTTGAAGAGTTGTAGGTAAAAACCCTGTGCTGTTGGTGTCGGCACTCTATTTCACTTTGTTCTTTACGCCAGGTTCGGCTTTCCAAATTCGATTAGCCAATAAGCTATGGCCTAAACGATTCCAATATATGGTTGGCATCGAAGGTAATCACATTGGCCCGAACAAAATTGCACGTGCCAAAATGTACGGTGCTTTTCTCCACAATGTTAACACTTTCTCAACACAGTAAATCTAAAAAAATCGCAATGATAACTTTTAGATCCAAAGGGTACGAAATGAAAAAATCACTTATCGCAACTGTGTCCGCGCTAGTAATTGCCACGCAACTTGGAACTCCAGCGCTCGCAAATTTCAAAACGCGCCATTTACTAGAAATCGACGTATTGATTAATAGCGGTGAATGGGTGGAACTGCGCCATTACGTTCAAGCAAATCCAGAACTTCTTGAAGGGGCCGACGCTCTCGCTTCGCAGTTAACGAGCTTCATGGAAGACACCAGTGGCCTTCTGGCATTTCTAAGGTTTGATGAATCGATGCTCCCCGATTTGGGGCAAGTAGATGCTAGTGCTGCAATTTACTAACTGTTCGTAAAATTGAATCGCGAAATAACACTGGTTCTGGACACACGCTTTCCTGGCGGCACGTCGTCTGCTGTCGCTAGAGAGCTATTCGCTCTTTCACAATTCGCACGCGTGAAAGTTGTTGGAATTCATTCTCAAATGTTTAAAGGACAAGATGACAATCCAAAGTTGAAAACCGTAATGGACGAACTTGGGATCACGCCGGAATACAATCCAGAAGCGATCACTTCCGACACGATAGTCATACATAATCCTTCATTCCTGAAGTTTAATGAATCTTTGCATACGCGTTTCATCTGTAATCGCCTTATCGCCGTTGCACATGAGAATTTCCTCCGCCCAAACGGTGAAGAAAGTTTCGACGTTTCCAAGTGCCTTTCACTGATTTCCCAAAATACGTTAGCCCGTCAATTTTTTCTGGCCCCAGTTTCTGGATACAATAGAGGTACAGTAGAACGCTGGTCTAAAACCTCCGATGTAAATTGGAAGATTGCCGATTTTGACTGGTTTAACATTTGTGATTTTGAAATGTGCGAACCGACATCCAATCCTACAGATCGCCGTGGGAGGCACTCTCGTGCAGGGTTTGAAAAGTTCCCTAATAACGAAACCATGCTACTCCTTTTCCCACAAGCTGCCGACTACTGCGGTATGCTAGGGGCTGACAGTTTGATCGCTGATTCAAAGCATCCAAAGCACTGGGATCTTTATAAATTTCAGGAAGTTTCGGTGTCGAGCTTTCTAGAAAAAATAGACTTTTTCGTATACTATACGCATCCAAACCTTCAAGAGAGTTTTGGACGCGTCATAGCAGAGGCAATCGCTGCCGGAAAAGTTGTTATCACCGACTCGTTGACTGCACAAACTTTCGGATCTGCCGTTATTGCATCGCCACCGGAAGATGTAGACGCGATTATTCACCGATTTATTGGGGATCCACAGGCGTATCAAGATCACGTCAGAAACGCGCAAGCCGCACTAGAGCGCTTCTCAGCTGAACAATTCATTTCAACAATAGAGAATGCGTTAAACAAACCGATAGAGGTAGAAATTGATTTTATGTGAACATGGTAGCGCTACACCCGAGGCAACTGAGGCGATGTTGATTTTTGTAAGTCAAATGAATGCCGCAGGACAGGAAATAAAAATTAATGCCGACAGTATCAAACAACCCTTACATCGAAACCTTCAATACGAAATAGCCCCCTATCTGTGCGATGTGCAAAGTAACCGAATATCGAAACTCGTAATTCTTGGGGCTGATACCCTTAATAATGACAAGTTAGCTGATTTTCGTCGACTGAACATTCAACCTGAAACCCCAATTTACGCAGTAGGAAACTTCGAAAAGACGCAAACTAGAATTTCAGTGCTGTCGCGACTTTCCTATGTGTTAGGTAAAGACCCTGAGTTGATTGATCTCTCTACCTCAACTGAATTTTCGGGTGGTGCTATTCCTGCACTCGGTGTTCCAGTACCAATAAACAACAAAAAGCGAACCCGTATTATGTTGTTGGCACCAGACCTTGAAGACGAGCGTCTCATTGATGGGGTATATTCATTTAGTTTGTCGCGGAAATTCGATACGATAATCGTTACCAACGGCAGGTCAAAAGAACTATGGCAAAAAAAATACGGGTTAGATTGCGATATTTTCTATTATGGAGAGCTACCTCCGGAAGATTTGTCAGCAAAAGCCGATATTTGCGTTTTAGTATCTGATGTAAAAAATAATATTCGCGCAAAAACCATTTTTTATAATCTTGTCGCTTCCGGCGCGGCCGTCGTCGACTGCGTCCAATATAATTCTGATGGGAAATATGAAGAATTTGCAGTTCGTGGACCAACAGATATCGGTCATTTGTCTGGCTTTTTAACACAAGAAATTCTCCCAAACACCGAGGGATTGGGAGAAATTTCGCGAAATTCCAAATTGGCACACGAAATTAGTGCTGATCGATTCTTGGAACGATTGCAGATCAGCCCGCCGGAAGTAAAAATTACCACCAGACCGAGAGCCGATTGTCGGGTTTTGGTTGTTCCAACCAATGGGGTCGGGCTCGGTCATGCACAAAGATGCTCACTTGTGGCTGCAGAACTATCGCCTACAACCGTGGCAAGTTTTGCAGCATTCCCGAGTTGCCTACCCATGCTCAATCGCTACGGTTTTGACGGAATTCCATTGGTTAGCCGCTCCAAACTTCATGCGGATCCCCACGCCAACGATCTACTTAATTACCAGCGGATGTATTCGGCGGCTGATGACCATGATTTGTTAGTTTTTGACGGCGGGTACGTTTTTGATTCGATTTTCCGAACTATTGCAAAACACAAAATGCGTGGCGTTTGGATACGAAGGGGGCTTTGGCAGCCTGGCCAAAATAATTCCGTTGCGTTGGACCGTGAAAAAATATTCGATCGTGTAATTGTCCCAATGGAAGCTTTCGAAGAATTGAATCACAACTATTCACGTGGCACTCGCTTAAAAACTGTGGGGCCTATCGTACAGCGCCCGGAAGCCAAAATATTTGACCGAGAGAAGCTACGCGAGCGCCTTCGCCAGCGATTTGAAAGCGATTTCACACACCTCACGATTACGATGTTGGGCGGTGGCGTTGCCGCCGATCGAACAGCGCAAATTCAGGCAATTTGTGCCGGGATGGAAAAACGGGATGATACTTTAAATTTGGTGGTAACCTGGCCGACAGCACGAGTAGATCCCGGATGGTTTTGCTGGGAAAACTCTCGGGTTGTCAGAACTCATCACGCGAGTCAGCTGGTTTCTGCATGTGATCTGTTCATTAGCGCAGTGGGATACAACTCTTTTCACGAAGCTATGTACAACAAGGTTCCTTCTATTTTCATCCCTCAGATGGCCGCGTACATGGATGATCAGCGTGCTCGCGCCGAAGCCGCCGCGGAGCGCGGAGCAGCTATTCTTGTTGAACCGGCCCAAATGGCGTCTTTAGTCCGGGAGATCAACTTGTGCCTTGATAACGCAAAAGCAGACGAAGTCCGAAGGGTTTTAGATAATCTTGAATTACCGGAAACGGGAAATATAGCGGCAGCCAAATATATAGAGGAGATTGCCCATGACCGATGATGACTGGTCAATGATTATCACTAAGATAATCCCGCAAAATGCTGAGCCAATAGACGATATTTTAGAAGATTTCGATGTACGGCGTACCTCGGATGGTGCATGCATACTTCCTGACAACGGCTGGTACTCCGGTCAAAAAGCCTTCCAGGATCCCTCGACTGTATGCATTGGAGTCCGTGTAGACGGCGATAATATCGATACAAGCGATTTGTCTATGAAGTTGGCTACTATGGCACTTGAAAAAGAAGTTGTGCCGATAATTTTTTCCAGAGGGGACTACGCAGGAATGGAAAAATTCGGATTTCGTGTTGAAAAAATCTCTGGGAAAACTGAAGCAGAACGGCAGTTATGTGAAGAGCAACTAAAGCATTTTTGGAACATGTCTGTGGTAATTTAGTTGCACGGCTTGACGTTATCGCTAGCTATTCACCGGATCTTGGAAAGATTTGAGCAGAGAGCTGGCTGCTAAATAAATGCCGTGGACGAAGTCGTTGGAAAACCAATAAATCCTTGAAAGGCGAGGCGTTTTTCCTCGTCACAGAGGAAGTAAATAAGAAGCGCTCTTTCCACTCGGTTCTAAGTATCGGTCAAGGTGCCGGCTTTTTGGTATTGCTTCTGCTTTCAATATAGAATTTGCGCTCAGGTTTGAATTTGAGTTGGACCGGTTCGAATATCTTGCTTTAATAACACAAGTGTTTAGTCGGCTGCGTGTGTTGTGGTGCTTTTGTCCAATACCTAAACTAAAAACTAGGGGTTATTCAAACTGCTCAAACGGCAAGTGGCAAAAGTTTGTTCGATGTTCGTTGAATATTCTGCGTATATTGTCCAACGATTCATTTTGATTAATCAAAAGGTAATATTAGATTGTCCATTTTAGAAAAAAACGAAACCAGACCATCTGTTGTAGTCGATCCCAACAAGCCAAACCTATTCCATAAGCCTAATCGGGCCGTCCTGGTTTCCATCGCCAGCGTTGCACTGTTACCGCTGATCTTGGGTTTCGCATTCATCCAGCTTGACATCGTTAATGGGGGATCTTTGCGACCAGTGGTTTTTGAAATTTCGTGGTTATTTCTCGCATTTTTGATAATTTCGACATCGATCGGTACGGGGGCGCCAGTAATTAGAGAGGCCAAATTTCTACCACCTACCTATTTAGCTGTATTTCTACTTTTCGCCTGCATCGAATTTCACACAGTGGTGTTCGTTGCACCAAGCGCCAAGATGGCAAGTTATTTCTTAGGTATTGCTTTTACAGCCATACTCCTTGGACTGGCGGCCGCAGCATTGAGACGACGGATAGGCGATACGTTCATTGCTTTTGTAGCTTGGGCTCTTTTTTTAGCGATGCTGTTGCACGCTCCTTCTTGGCTGTGGCTCTATTCACTAGAGAGCCAAAACCCCGACTTTGATTGGCGGAGCCAATTACCGGGCTACCCTGGATTGCGAATGTACGGTTATTCTGTAGAGGCAGGAATTGCCGCCGGGTTAGGATTGTTTTTCTTATCCGAAGGTCAAGAAAAGAAGAGGCGCATGTGGTTAACAATCGGGGTAACAGTACTTTGGATGTTATTGTTCTGGGGTGGCGGACGTGGGGCCTATTTTTCACTTTTTGCGACCATTATTCTTGTGTGTTTGGTTGTCCCAAAATTCGCAAGAAAGATGTGGCTATTTTGCATTGCAACGGTCTCGTGTGGCGCTGGACTGTCACTGCTGTTACCCAATCCAGGGGGGTCATATGGATTTAAGCGCGGGGTCGAGCGAACTTTAAACTCAAGTTCGCTTAACGAAATTTCTACCGAACGCGTTACGGTTTGGGTGGATGCATACGGAATTTTCCTTGAACGCCCATTCTTTGGCCATGGTGCTGCTCAATATCCGCGTCTCACCCAATATCCCGAACTCGCCGTGCTAGAGCAAACTCATAATATTCTGCTTGAATCACTCGTGTCCTTTGGTGTTATAGGTACGGTAGCCCTGATATACCTGCTCGGAAAAATCTGGCTGACTGCATTGCTCAGTCTTCGCGACGTCCGTTCAGCTGCAACGATTCCGATGGTCCTCGTGGCCACGACTCTTTTGACCCATGGGTTTTTTTCAGGAACATTTTTTCACATACATTCGATGTTTATAATCGCCCTATCGCTGGGGGTTTTATTGCTCAGCATAAATGCTGAACAGCCGACCAGTTAGGCAACATGGCCTCCTTTAAGAGGCGGTCCTCCGTCAATTACTTGGGTTTAGAATTGTCTATCCTCATAATCCAATGTCCACGCGTAGATCACACACCGAACGGTCTATAGCGTGATCCGGAAATCCGTAATCTCGGGGTCAACTTCTGTGTTCTCCCAAAGAACATTCGTTACGCGGGCGGCGAGCGGTCCTTTCTTTAGAGCGCGCACCATTTCGTCAACGCGTAGGGCAGGGCCGATAATATACGCTTGCACGGCCCCATCGGGCTCGTTGCGCACCCAGCCGCAAAGCCCGCGACGCTTGGCCTCGGAACGGGTCCAGACGCGAAAGGCTACTCCTTGTACCCGCCCTGTAATTCGAGCGTTAATGGCGACAGTGTCCATCGATGGACCTATGTGTTGTTTGCAATATTCGCAGCCTACCACAGATACGCAACACGGTGAAAATAGAGACCCCCGAAAGACTAACAAACTCCTTGATCCCACCCAAATTGGGAATCCCAGCCAGTTTAAGGTAGAATGCATTTTCGGCCAAACATTCTAGGCCGGAAATTCGTCAAAAAATGTACAAGGGAGTAATTATTATGTCACTTTATATGTTTCAGGCTAGTTACACAGCCCAAGCAATCAAGGCCTTAGTGGATAACCCACAAAACCGGGAGGATGCCGCTCGTACCCTTATCGAGGCCGCAGGCGGTAAGCTTCTAAGCATGTATTTCTGTTTCGGGACTTCGGATGTCGTGGCGATCATCGAGGCGCCGGACGACAAAGCCATGGCTTCATGTTCATTGGCAATCGGCGCATCGGGGGCCTTTTCCAGCGGATCAACGACCAGTCTTATGACCGCCGCCGACGCGAAGGATGCGATGCGGGCAGCCCAAGACATCGCCGCCGTTTATACGCCGCCACCGGTTAACTAAAATAGTGCTCGCCGCTTGAGTTTAGACCTTTTGGGTCAAAAATATCCCGGCGAGCATCAACCCAATACCGCCAACCCGCGCCATTGTTAATGGTGTCACCTGCGCCCCGAACAGGCCGAAATGGTCTATCAGGGCGGCCGAGATTATTTGGCCGACCAAAACAAAGAACACCGCATTACCGACACCAAATTTTGGCGCGATCCAGGTGATCGATAGCACATAAAACGCAACTAGAAACCCGGCCAAAAACAGATGGGGCGGGGCTGTTCTAATGTTGCTAAACCCATGTGCCCCGGTCAGGAGAAAAACTACCAGTGCTGATAAAGACGCGACCGCAAACAGGCACATTGCGGCTGCCGCCGGATTGCCAAGCCGAACCCCCAAAGCGGAGTTAAGCCCAGCCAACACCGGAATGCCAATTCCAGCGGTCAACATTATGGCGGCATATCGCATTGTTTCACTGGTCATTTGTTGTTTCTCCGGGGTTGGTGAGCAAGCTGAATCTAGGGCTATGCAAATTCTTTATATTCACAATTGATCGAGCGATAGCCTTTCAGTGAAAACCTGCGGGTTTGCTCAAGTCAATGCTCTAGGTGGCCGATACTCGGCGTTACCGCTCAACTTCATGTAAGCCAAGTATTATTGCAGAAATGGTGCGCAGAATTCTGTATTGCCACGTTCTCTGTTGACTAATATTCTCGAAGACGACCAATATGTTTGGTATACAGCAAATATTCATATTTTAGCTCTGCGGTTCTGTCCATTTTTGAAAGCGAAAATTACAAATGCCTAATCCCAAAACAGCCCTCATCACTGGTGTAACCGGTCAAGATGGCTCTTATCTTGCGGAATTTTTGTTGGAGAAGGGATACGAGGTGCACGGAATTAAACGCCGGGCTTCGTCTTTTAATACGCAACGCGTTGATCATATCTATCAGGATCCACATGTCGCGAATTCAAACTTTATTTTGCACTATGGTGATCTCTCGGATTCCTCGAATCTAACGCGGATTATTCAGGAAGTGCAGCCAGACGAGGTCTACAACCTTGCAGCACAATCCCATGTAGCGGTGAGCTTTGAATCTCCTGAGTACACAGCGGACGTGGATGCGCTCGGAACGTTGCGGATTCTGGAAGCTATTCGCCTACTTGGGTTGGAAAAGAAGACCAAGTTTTATCAGGCATCCACGTCGGAGCTTTACGGGCTTGTGCAAGAAACGCCACAAACTGAAACGACCCCGTTTTACCCGCGCTCCCCTTACGCCGTGGCGAAAATGTATGCCTACTGGATTACGGTTAACTATCGTGAAGCCTACGGGATGTATGCCTGCAACGGGATTTTGTTTAACCACGAGTCCCCGCGTCGCGGCGAGACTTTCGTGACCCGCAAAATCACCCGTGGTTTGGCCAATATCTCGCATGGGGCAGAGGATTGTCTATATTTGGGTAATCTTGATGCGCTGCGCGATTGGGGACATGCGAAGGACTATGTGCGCATGCAATGGATGATGCTGCAACAAGATGTACCGGACGATTTCGTCATCGCGACGGGCGCTCAGTATTCTGTGCGTGATTTTATACGCTGGTCTGCAGCGGAGCTTGGTATCAGCCTTCGTTTTGAAGGGGAGGGCGTTGATGAGGTTGCGATTGTCGCGGCAATCGAGGGCGAGAATGCACCAGCTTTGAGCGTTGGCGATACGGTTGTGCGAGTTGATCCGCGTTACTTCCGACCAACAGAAGTAGAGACATTGCTGGGCGACCCTTCCAAGGCAAAAGAAAAGCTCGGGTGGGTGCCCGAAATCACGGTTCAAGAGATGTGTGCCGAGATGGTCGTCGAAGATCTGAAAATTGCCAAACAGCACGCACTGCTTAAGTCGCACGGTTATCAACCAGCCGTGTCAGTTGAGCAGTAGGGTCGGGCGATGACAAAGCGGATATATGTTGCGGGTCACAATGGTATGGTCGGGCGCGCGATTGTACGGAACCTTGAGGCGGATAGTGATTGCGAGATAATCACGCGCAGCCGCTCCGAGCTCGACTTGCTTTCACAGGCGGACGTACAGGCGTTTTTTAAAAACACGCAAATAGATCAGGTCTATCTGGCGGCGGCAAAGGTCGGTGGCATTCAGGCCAACAACAATTTTCCCGCCGAGTTCCTCTATGAAAACCTGATGATTGAAGCGAATATCATTCATTCGGCGCATGTGGCGGGCATTCAAAAGCTGTTGTTTCTTGGGTCGAGTTGCATCTACCCCAAACACGCGGAGCAGCCAATTCGCGAGGAGGCTCTTTTGACAGGTACGTTGGAGCCAACAAACGAGCCCTACGCAATTGCCAAAATCGCCGGCATTAAACTTTGCGAGAGCTATAACCGCCAGTACGGGCGGGATTATCGCTCGGTGATGCCAACAAATCTTTATGGCAGCTTTGACAATTTTCACGCGGAGAACTCACATGTAATTCCAGCGTTGCTGCGTCGTTTCCATGACGCCGTAGAGACTGGTTCTACGGAGATTGTGATTTGGGGCAGCGGCGCACAGATGCGCGAATTCCTGCATGTCGATGATATGGCTGCGGCAAGTATTTACGTGATGAATTTGGCTAACGATGTATATTCGGCAGTGACACAGCCAATGCTCTCGCACATCAATGTCGGAATAGGCGTAGACTGCACAATTCGCGAATTGGCCGAAACGATTGCCACCGTAACCGGATTTAGCGGTTCTTTAGTGTTTGACACGCGCAAGCCGGATGGGACGTCTAGGAAACTGTTAAATACCTCGAGGCTAATGTCGCTTGGATGGCGGCCCGAGATAGATTTAAATTCAGGACTGCAGAAGACTTATGACTGGTTTGTGGAAAACCAAGAAACATTTAGGGGGCAGGTCAATGAATAATACACCCGTACAACCGGTAATTCTGGCCGGCGGCTCAGGCACCCGGCTTTGGCCACTGTCACGCCAACATTACGCCAAACAATATTTGGCGCTGGGTGGAGATAAAACTCTTTTGCAGGAAACCGCAGAACGGTTAGATAAACTGCCACATGTACCGCCGCTGATCGTTTGCAACGAGGAAACCCGGTTTTTAGCGGCGGAACAAATGCGGCAGATCGGTCAAGAAGGAGCAAAAATTCTACTGGAACCGGCAGGGCGCAATACCGCGCCCGCAATTGCTCTTGCAGCGCTGGAGGCAGTTTCTGATGGTGAAGATCCTGTTTTGTTGGTGATGCCAGCCGACCATAAAGTTACTAATACGAAAGTTTTTATAGACGCAGTCAAAAGCGGGGTAAATCTGTCCGAAGCTGGGCATCTGGTAACGTTCGGAATTGTGCCGGACAAACCGGAAATTGGGTATGGGTATATCAGACGCGGAACTTCGATAACCGACAGCGAGGCATTTGTCGTTGATAGTTTTGTCGAGAAACCCGAAAGAAGCACCGCCGAAAGTTACCTGTCGAGCGGTGGGTATTATTGGAACAGCGGAATTTTTATGTTCCGCGCAAGCAAGTATTTAGAGGAGTTGGAAAAGTTCCGCCCCGATATTCTTGAAGCTTGCCAAAATGCTTTCGCGGCCAAAGAAGAAGACCTGCACTTCCTGCGTTTCAACGAGGCCGTGTTTTTGACCTGTCCGGACGAATCCGTTGATTACGCGGTGATGGAAAAAACTAATAGTGCCGTTGTTCTGCCCATCGATGTCGGATGGAGCGATATTGGCTCCTGGTCTTCGCTATGGGAAGCATCTCCAAAGAATGCGAGCCAAAACTGTGAGGTTGGCGACGTACTAAACCTTGATGGATCAGGAAACTACATCAATGCCGGAAGCCGCCTTGTTGCGACTATCGGCCTTGAAGACATGGTCGTAGTCGAAACAAAAGACGTAGTTTTAGTTGCACCGAAAAACCGTGTTCAAGATGTTAAGGATATTGTGAAGCACCTAAAAGATGAAGGTCGGTCCGAGTACCAACATCACCGGGAGGTCTATCGTCCATGGGGGAAGTACGACTGTGTGGATATAGGTGATCGCTATCAGGTTAAGCGAATTACAGTTAAGCCGGGTGCTAAACTTTCGGTCCAAAAACACCACCATCGTGCGGAACATTGGGTGGTTGTATCCGGAACTGCGAACGTAACCAAAGGAGAAGAGACAATTCTTTTGACGGAAAATCAGTCAACCTATATCCCGCTCGGCGAAGTTCACTCTCTCGAAAACCCGGGCAAGGTGCCACTCGAATTGATCGAGGTGCAGTCCGGAAGCTATCTGGGTGAGGATGATATCGTGCGATTTGAGGATCGATATGGACGGGATTAAGTAGTCGGCAGCCTTAATAATGGCTTGGACATTTTTAGCTATAAAGCTTCCTGCCTCGCTCGACATCAGAGTATTTGGATTGGCTGGGGTCTAGAAAAGGGACTATCAAAGTATGGGCGACACTAAGAAAAAGGCACTTATTTGTGGTGTTGGTGGTCAAGACGGGGCTTTGCTAGCAAAGCTTCTTCTTGATAAGGGATACGAAGTTTGGGGTACGTCACGAGATGCAGGTGGAGCATCATTCGTGAACCTAATTCGAGTTGGGATACTCGAAAGGGTCCATACAATTTCGATGAGTCCAGAAGACTTTCGGAGTGTTTTTATGGCGCTGCGCAAATGCAAACCCGATGAGGTTTACTTTCTTGCCGGTCAAACTTCGGTAGGACTGTCTTTTGAACTTCCGGCCGAGACAATCCAGAGTATTACGGTAGGCACGCTTAATATATTGGAAGCCTGTAGAACCGCTGAAAAGCCCTTTAAACTTTTCCATGCTGGATCGAGCGAGTGCTTTGGAAATACAAACGGAATAGCGGCCAACGAACAAACGCCATTTCAACCGCGCAGCCCTTATGCTGTAGCAAAGGCCGCTGCCATCTGGCTAGTCGATAACTATCGCGAGGCTTACGGTATATTTGCTTGTTCTGGCATTTTGTTCAATCATGAATCCGCCCTTAGACCAAAAAGGTTTGTAACACAAAAAATTGTCTCTGCCGTACAGGATATTGCCGCGGGCAATAGCGACCGCTTGTTTTTAGGTAACATTGACATTTCTCGTGATTGGGGATGGGCGCCCGAATATGTTGAAGCAATGTGGCTCATGCTCCAACAAAAAACACCGGAAAATTTTGTTATCGCTACCGGGGAAACAAATTCCTTGGAAAACTTTGTTGAGCTCGCGTTCAAAAAAGCCGGACTCGATTGGAAAGATCATGTGGAGTTTAACGACGCATTGGGAAGACCAAGCGATATTCAGATAAGTTGCGCAGACCCATCAAAAGCCGCCGAAAAACTGGGCTGGAGCGCAAAAAATAGAATGCAGGATGTCATTACCGAGATGTTGGGCGCCAATTCGTCGGCTAAAAAATAATCCGGTAAGAGGTGTATTTACTTGGCTTTACAATCTGGATGCGGAAAGCTGCCTTGATTAAAAGAAGGACGGACGATGAAAAAATTTATTGATTATGTCTTGGGGATTGCAGGGCTCAAAATTTCTAAAATATCAAGCATAGATAGCCTTCTTACCCAAACCCGTACGTGTACACTAGAACTCGAACAGCTTAGGCAAGACTTTGAGGTTCTGCGGATTGTAGCACCAGAGGCGCGTAGCATGTGTTTAGATTTTTTGCACAAATCCAAATCCCAGATGCACCAGGATCTGATTGCGCTGAGTGAACTTGGCTTTAAGAAAAACGGTTTTTTTGTGGAGTTTGGAGCTACAAACGGCGTTGATATATCCAATTCATATCTTATGGAGAAAGAGTTTCAATGGAGCGGGATTCTCGCCGAGCCCGCGCGGGTGTGGCATAGTGAACTGAAACAGAACAGATCGGTGCCTATCGAAACCAAGTGCGTTTGGAAAGAATCTGGACAAACGCTCAAGTTTAACGAGACCGAAATTGGCGACCTTTCTACCATTGATGAATTTTCTCAAAAAGATCAGTACTCTGAAGAACGAGCATCTGGCACAAGATACGATGTAGAGACAATTTCTTTGATAGATCTACTTGAATTGCACAATGCGCCTAAAGTTATCGATTATCTGTCAATTGATACTGAAGGAAGTGAATACGAGATTTTGAAAAACTTTGATTTCGATCGCTACCAATTCAAAGTGATTACATGCGAACATAACAACACGCCACAGCGTGATAAAATTTACGATTTACTTACTCGTAATGGATATATGAGAAAATTCGAGGATATTTCCAAATATGATGATTGGTTCGTAAGCTAGTGTTCGAAGTTACCTCCAAATGCGGCATTGGGACCAAATAACCGCGACATTTCGAGCGCGTTACTCTTTATAACGCGTCTAGCACATCCTGCGCAGCCTCTCGCCAACT
Organism: Rhodobacterales bacterium 52_120_T64; assembly: GCA_002162875.1. Lineage (GTDB taxonomy): Bacteria > Pseudomonadota > Alphaproteobacteria > Rhodobacterales > Rhodobacteraceae > NORP23. The sequence continues at coordinate 50,039 of MABA01000001.1, forward strand.
CGAGGGCTGAATATCCGGCCGTGGCACAGTGTTAATATCTTTGGACAACATTTCAATTTTTAGGGCGAGCGCCTCGGGATCATTGAGGTCAAAGTAGATCGCTTGATCGCCACCTACCTCCCTAAACACCGGGATATCGCTAGCTATCACACCAGATTTAAGCATAAGGGCCTCGATAATGGGCAGGCCATATCCTTCAACCTCAGATGCAATAATGGTCGAATTGCACGTCAGGTAGTTTGAACGCAATTCTTCATCATCAGCATTTTGCAACCAATGAAGCCGCCTCCCTAGTTCAGGTGACTTCTCAATGTTTTCAATTAGCTGTTCGGTACGCCACCCTCTTTTTCCAATAATGGTCCAATGCACGTCGACGCCTCTTCCCCACAGCAGCTCAAACGCTTTGAGGATGATTTCGTGTCTTTTACGAATTTCGACGGTTCCTACAGTCAAGAATTGTTTAGAATTCCTGGAAGGTTCCTGACATTTTGTAGATTCAGAAAAATCTGCTCCGAGCCGGATAACCTGCACATTTTGCGCAAGTAGAAACGGATAAGCCTGCAAAATCTCACTTTTAGAAAAATTGGATATCGTAAGAATATTGTCGGAATAAATCACCATTCGGTCACAGTGCCATGTGAACGCTTGTGACAGCGCGGGGATATACAACCGCGAATGTGTTATGGCGATTATGTCGTAAATCATACATACAATCGTAGCGCCCTGCTTTTTTGCGCGTCTTACAGCTTCTAGCACGGATGACCCGTTCCAAAAAGAATCCATCAAAAGTACGGTGCTGTCCTTATCAAAACTGACACGTGCTTTAAGTGCTCCACCAAATTGATCTTTTATGAATTTATTAAGTCTATACGCCGCGTATCGCCTCTGAGCATATCTATAGACAAAAGGGATACTACTTAATAATTTTTTCCCAATCGCCGCTATTCCACTTGCATTTGCCCCAACAGACCCGGAAGTGACGTCGGACTTGGAAGCAATAACTTTTGCCACAAAGGCTACATCCAGCTCAAAGTATTTCCCCGCTATGGCGATCACATAGCGGATTTCATAGGAAGTAGTGCCAAGCTGATCCAGCTGGCGACAAATATTGCGCACTACGCGTTGAATTCCTGTCTTCTGGCCGTAGATAGACAGCTCTGTTATGTCGACGTAAATTGTCTTTATTTCCGTATCCCCCCGTAGTTCAGTTGGATAAGCTCGTCGCATATCTCAAGTGGTGCATCGCGATGCGAAATGATGACAACAATTTTGTCTTTGCGGATCGCGGAAAGACGCTCGATAATTCGCTCTTCCGTGGTGTGATCGAGGGTGCTCGTGAATTCGTCCAGTACAAGAACAGGCCGGTTCTGGTAAATTGCCCGCGCAAGATTAAGGCGCTGTTGCTGACCGCCCGAAAGGATGGGGGTCGAAACATTAATATTATCGTCGAGCTTGAGTCGCCCACTCTCAATATCAATATTCAGCCCCGAAATTGCGATCGCCGCCTCTAAATCCCCATCATGGTATTGGTCGCCCTCAGAGAACGTAATGTTTTCCAGAACTGTACCGTTCAAAAGAATAGGGTTTTGCCCGACATACGAAATGTTTCCAAAATATTCGCGAAGGTTCTCATCTGTGAGCGGCTTCCCATCTATTCGGATCACTCCTGCGCTGGTTCGATATAGACCCATCAGCATCAATAATAGCGTGGTTTTTCCTGCACCTGTGGGTCCTGTAATACCGTATATCTGCCCTGCTTCAAAAGAATGGCTGATGTTGTCGATTAACGTCTTTCCTTTCTTGGTACAATAAGAGACCCCATCCAACTGAATGCTGCGTAGTTTCTTACCGGAGGACACGCCCGTGTCAGTCAGCGAAGTTTCTAGTTGAGCATCAGCTTTGATTTCGCGCAAGGCATGCTGTTCGCTAAACATCGCTTCTGAAATTGGGAAAACGCTTTGAATAGCGCTGAACTGCTGCAAAACTGTCTGAAACAGCGGCAGCACGCGCATTAGTATTGCAAGATAGGCCCCTAACAGGATTAGATTGGAGTAGGTGGGCACTGCCTCTCTAGAGATAAATGCGGTGAACGCTATGAGCGCGCTTAGTGCTACACCCTCGATGATGTAGCGAGGTAAGGTCGATTTGTTCATAATCCGCTTGATTGCGTGTCGGTAGGTTTCATCATTGCGAGAAACGGCCGATATAACGTTGCGCCCTTTGTTATAAATACTTATCTCGATCCAGCTCTGAAAAATGCCACTGACCTGCGAGATAAGCCGTTCGAGCGTGTCGTTGGCGAGAATGGTATCCCTTCGAACGGATTTATTCAGCGGTCGGAAAATCAGCAAGTAGAGGACCGCGGAAATTGTCGCAATCGCTACGGTCGCTGTAAGAGAGATGATCGCGAGAGCCACGAGGGCTGCCCCTATGATTAAAGCATTTGCGATCAATAAAAATGTTAGCTGGATCAGATTCGAGACTATTAGATTAATACGGTGCGTAGTATCTGAAAGAACTTCTGCAATGTCCTTTTTCTGAAAGGTTTCGTAATCGGTATATATGTAATCCGTCAACTTCCTCAACTGCAGCCGGTTTCCTATCTCGGCGGCGAGACGGTTGACTTCGAATATGATAGAAACGCGAAACAGAACAGACAGAACTACAAGCAGAAAAAACACACTCGAAATTGTGAGGGTAATTTGGGTGCGCGAGGGATCAGCTACTGGAATATACATCTTTACGATACTGAGAATTTCGTCGGTATCTCGCGTCAGTAACGCAAGATAAGGTACAAATAGTCCGAGCGTCACAATTTCGAAAACTGCTGCGATTTGAAGTTTGACGAGAAGTAAAACATAATATCGCTTGCTGCGACATCCGGCGATGCTAAGAAGATGAGAGAACTGGTCTAATAGGTTTTTATTTTTCAAAGCCAATGCCTGTCCGTCATCAGAGTATTTGGTATTGAAAGAGCTCTGAAAAATGAAAGCTCCCGCCTTTTCTATTTGAGTATTTTAGTCCATAGTTTCGCGTAGATGCAAGCGTCGCGTTTGCACGATCTGTTAAGTGATCAATTCTCGCGGTATTGTTATGGCAAGTGGTTCAGGGATCACAGCAGTTAATTTGACCGTTAGAATTGGAGCTGGTCAAGTGCCGGTTATTGGACTAGCGCACCCCTGCTTCATAAAGCGCGCCCTCTGTGGACTAAAGGCGGTTCATGCAATAGCGTTCGGACTGTTTTGGCAAACCGGAGCCTACATAGTGGCTGGATTTGGAGCTCGATGAAAATTTCAACCATCATGGTTTGTTACAATTCCGAAGAGACAATCGCAGGCGCCATAGAGTCCTTTCTTGCTCAAACCTATCGCGACAAAGAGCTAGTCTTAATCGACGGGAAGTCCACGGATTCCACACTGGAAATCATTCAATCCTTTCTGGAACCCGGCCTGAAAGTATTCAGCGAGAAAGACGCTGGTATTTACGATGCCATGAACAAGGGTCTTTCGCTATTTTCAGGCGATGCCTTCGGGTTTTTGAACTCAGATGACCGGTATTCACATCCAAATGTTTTGAGTAAAGTCGTCGAAAGTCTTAACACTGCAGACATAGTTTCAGGGCACATCCAATACTGCCGAAATCATACCGCGGAACCCATCAACCAAACCAGAATCTGGAAATCCAGCCCCTTCTCGATCGGGTCGTTTAAGAAAGGATGGATTATACCGCATCCTGCAACATATGCGGTTAGACAAGTGTATGATTGTGTCGGTAATTTTGACACTTCATACAAAATTGCTGGTGACTACGAATGGATATTGCGGACATTGGAAGTGAACAATTTTAGCCACGGGGTAATTGACGACATTATAGTCGATATGAAGTTGGGTGGTGCTAGCACCTCAGGAGTCAGAGCATTACTGACAAATTCATTAGAACCGCTCCGTGCAAGAAGAAAATGGCTGAATTCCGGGGTTATCGATGCTGCAATCTTCTACAATGTTATACGAAAATTGGCGCAATTGCGACCGATGGGCATGAGGCGCTAATACCGTTCTGAAACTTTCTAAGTTCGACGCCTGAACCCTGTTAGATTAAATAGTATTTTTGTGTGAGCTAATTACTTTAGATTTGGTTAAAATTGATACGCAGTTTCTAAACATACTATCACTGGATTTTACTTTGGAAAACCGAACATCATGAAAATCGCTTACGATCACTTGATATTTTCCGAGCAAAAATACGGAGGGATTAGCAGATATATTGCTGAATTGGCTTCTCGGTTGGACCACCAAGGGGAAAATGTAAAAATTTTCGCGCCTCTTTATCAGAACCATTACCTAGCCGACCTCCCTGCGCGAATGGTGACCGGTCGAGGCTTTACAAAATTTCCTCCGAAGTCGGCCCTGCTGCTGAAACCCTTCAACAATGCAATTTGCGATAAGCAGATATCCAACTGGAATGCCGACATTCTACACAAAAGTTATTTTGACTGGCCCAGCCGTCGAACTGTTAATACTCCGACCGTAATTACCCTATACGATATGATTTATGAGTTGTTCTCCGAGATGACAGGACCATTCAACAACATTGTAAACCTCAAGAAAGCCGCCATTGAAAATGCCGATCATGTGATTTGCATTTCCGAAAGCACTAAACGCGATGCTATTGGTATTCTAGGCCTCTCGGAGGACAAGTTTTCTGTCGTGCCGCTTGGCACGGCTTCGTTCAAAACTGGTAAACGTGATAAACAGATATTTGACCCTGTCGGTCGCCCTTACCTCCTCTATGTCGGGAAGCGCGCCGGCTACAAAAACTTCAACGGGTTCTTAAGTGCGGTTAGCAAATCGCCGCGATTGTTACAGGATTTCAGTATTGTTGCTTTCGGTGGTAAGAAATTCTCGCGCCTTGAACTTCGTGAAATTCACAAGCTAGGATTTGCGGAAGGGCAAGTTACGCAAATCGCTGGTAGTGATGAATTATTAGGTACCTACTACAGATACGCTGAAGCCTTCATATTTCCCTCTAAATACGAAGGGTTTGGTCTTCCACCGCTAGAGGCAATGGCTCAAGAATGTCCTGTCGTAAGCAGCAATACATCTTCGATGCCCGAAGTTATTGGCAATGCTGCCGAGTTTTTCGATCCATATGATGCCGAGGAGATGTTGCAAGCTATTGAAGCTGTTGTATATTCGCCGAGCCGAAGAGATGAACTCCTCACACTGGGTAAAGAAAGATTGAAGAACTTCACTTGGGAAAAATGCGCAGGTCGGACGCTCCGTGTGTACAAAAACTTAATATAGAAGTTAAAATTGCTTGCTTAGATTAGCGCCGAAAAATAAGGTTGCGCCTCGTATTATTTCGAAATTCGATAGATCGACCGGTACAACTTAAACTTGGATATATTTAGCCCTCGAATTGGAACCAAAGTACATCATGACAGGCTTAAATTTTGATGCTGTGTTTGTGGGGCTCGCCACGGCCATTCTTTCCAGCTTAATTATCGTAATAACAAAGAAACACCACATTTCTCTCAGCTCGGACAGCTTTGAAGGTGTTCAAAAATTTCACAGTGCGCCGACTCCGCGCATTGGGGGGTTACCCTTAATATTTGGAATTTTGGCTGCTGGTTTCTATTTAGAAGCTGACGCATTCAGAATTCTTGCATGGACGGGCATTGCAGCACTCCCCGCATTTGTCCTTGGGCTGACTGAGGATATTTTTGAAAAAGGAGGCGTTAAAGCAAGGTTTATCGCAACACTGGTTTCAGGTGTGATATTCTTTTTTGTCACAGGCTATTCTGTGGAACGCGTTGAAGTGAGCTGGTTAGACTTTTTTCTCGCAAACTCGGTATTCTCCGTTGCATTTACCGCATTTGCAATTGGCTCCGCAACAAATTCTGTGAACATTATAGACGGGTTTCACGGGCTCGCTTCGGGGACAGTCCTAATTATTCTAGGCTCGATCGGTATGGTAAGTTGGCAAGTAGGTGACCTGGTTCTCTTACAAATCGTCTTGGTTATCTTCTCCGTTACTTTGGGGTTTTTCCTGATAAACTTCCCCTTTGGTAAATTGTTTCTCGGTGACGGCGGCGCATATTTGTTAGGATTCCTGGTTTCTGCCTTATCTGTCATGCTGTCTGTCAGAAATCCGGAAGTTTCGCCTTGGATTTGCCCCTTAATACTAAGTTATCCATTGACGGAATTAGTAGTGTCTATCTCTCGAAAAATTCGCCGCGATGGACATCATCCGGCCATGCCTGACGGGGTACACCTGCACATGTTGGTGCACGGGGTTATTGTCAAATCCAAACTCCTTGGAAGAAAGCCTGAAGCTGTCCAACACGCAGTGACCAGCCTGACTTTATGGAGTTTGCCACTCCTATCACTACTTCTGGCGTCGGTTTCCGAACTTGCCGGATTTTTTGTGATTAGGAGCACAATAATAATATTCTGCGCTTATCTGGCCCTGTATAGTTTGATCCACATATATAATCACCGAAACAAAACCTGAATTGCAACTTAAATGCTGCCAGCGTCGTAGTTAGGGATATGGTTGAAGTGGACGTTACAATGTGTATCTTACCATTATGAAATCTTCTAACGTACTTGTCGTTGACCTAGATGGCACGCTGCTCCGAAGTGATATGCTCTTTGAGAGTTTCTGGTCCGCCTTTAGTATCAACTGGCTAAGCCCAGTTTCCTCTGTGGCTGCGTTGTCACATGGCAAAGCTGCATTGAAGCAACATCTTGCAAGTAAAGCTACAATTGACGTGGAGAGCCTTCCATACGATGGGGAAATTATAGCCTACATACAAAATTGGCGCTCAACAGGAGGACGCACAGCTCTGGTGACCGCAAGTGACCAATCATTGGCCCAACCTATAGCTGCACATCTTGGACTATTTGACGAAGTTCATGGGTCTGACGGCGATCGCAATCTTAGGGGTGAGCAAAAAGCTAAGTTCTTGCAGGAACGCTACGGAGAGAACGGGTTTTCTTATATGGGCGACTCGACTGCGGATCTTCCCGTTTGGGCCAAGGCCTCGAAGGCCATCACTGTAAATGCCTCAGATACACTTTGTGCCAAAACTGATGCTGTTGCAGCAGATGTCGAACATCTCACAACTGGGCAAAAATCAATTGATCCCTATTTGAAAGCGTTGCGACCACATCAATGGTTGAAAAACGTTCTTGTGTTTTTGCCAATGCTCGCCTCTCACCAATTGGACTGGGCCACCTTCATGATATCAATGTTGGCGTTCGTTTCCTTCAGCCCGATTGCCTCAAGTGTCTACGTGCTCAACGACTTGCTCGATCTTCAGGCAGATCGGGCACATCCACGCAAATGTAAGCGTCCCTTTGCATCTGGCAGCGTACCTATAGAGCATGGTACATGGATGAGCGCAGCCCTTTTTGTTATTGGCGGGGGAGTTGCCCTCGCTTTTAGTTACAAGTTATTCGTTGTCGTACTGGGCTATTATTTATTGACGCTGGCATATTCCCTTTACTTAAAGCGCCAAATTGTCATCGACGTTTGCACTTTGGCAGGTCTGTACACACTGCGGATTATTGCGGGCAGTGTCGTAACCGGAATCCCGATTTCTGTTTGGCTTTGGGTGTTCTCGATTTTCTTCTTTTTCTCGCTTGCGTCAGTGAAACGACAAGCTGAACTGATAGGCAATACTGAACGTGGAATTTCAACCGCGAACGGGCGAGGATACCATACTGCTGATCTACCAATAATTTCGATGATGGCGATTGCATCTGGTTATGTATCGGTGTTGGTAATGGCATTATACGTAAATTCTCCTGAAGTACTTATTCTGTATCCAGCCCCGGCTGCACTTTGGGGTATATCCGGTGTTTTACTCTTCTGGATTACTCGCACGATCATGTTGGCGCACCGCGGGCAGATGCATGATGATCCTTTGGTTTACGCCGTGAAAGACCGGATCAGTCAAATCTGTTTCCTTGCTATACTTGGTTTTGCAATTGCGGGGACGGTGGCATGACACTTCAAAATTTGATCATCCGCTATGCGGTATTCGCAGTTGTGGCCACAATAGCCAATCTCGCAACCCAACGGGTTGTGTTGCTTGTTGGTGAAGGTTCTCGATATTTCATGCTGGCACTCGCTGCGGGAACAATTGCCGGACTGATTATCAAGTATCTGTTAGACAAGCGCTGGATATTCTATGATCGAGGCGCCGGTGTAAAAGATCATGGGCGAAAGTTTTCGCGCTATTCGGCAATGGGTTTGGCGACAACAGCCATTTTCTGGGGAATGGAGTCCGTTTTCTGGCTGTTCTGGCAAACAGATATGATGCGCGAACTGGGCGCTGTAATTGGTCTGACTATTGGTTATGTTGTTAAGTACAACCTCGATCGTCGCTTCGTGTTCACGGATGCCCAATTAGGGCCAGCCGCATGAAAGTTTCTGGCTGGGGTCGATATCCTGTTTTAGAAGCCACCGTGCACGCACCAAGAAGCGAGCACGCCCTTCGAGAGATGATAAAAAGCACACCCAATCTGATCGCTCGCGGTAATGGTCGCTCCTATGGTGACAGCGCAATCAATCGCTCGGCGACAATTCAGTTGCGACACTTCAATCGAATGATCGCGTTCGATAGTAAAACGGGCCAATTGGTGGCTGAGTCAGGGGTTCTACTAGCCGATATTATTACGGCTTTTCTACCTCGAGGATGGTTCCCGATAGTGACTCCCGGAACGAAGTTTGTGACGCTAGGCGGAATGATTGCTGCTGATGTTCATGGTAAAAACCACCATAAAGACGGCAGTTTTGAAAAGTGCGTTGACTGGATTGAGATCGTTGACGCCAACGGCGAAGTTATTAGGTGTTCGCGCCATGAAAATGTCGCCCTTTGGGAATGGACGATTGGTGGCATGGGATTGACCGGAGTCATTCTTCGGGCGGCTATTCGGCTGCGGAGTGTCGAGACGGGTTGGATAAAGCAAACAACAATACCCGCCCAAAACCTTGTCGCTGCGATGTCCGTGTTTGAGAAATCACAGGATGCGACTTACTCAGTTGCCTGGATCGACTGTCTCGGGACTGGCGAACAGTTAGGGCGATCTTTGGTTATGCTCGGAGAGCATGTGAAAAATGCTAACTTAGGCCAAAAACAGGCCAACGCCCCATTTGATACAAATACCGAACGTAAACTATCGATACCATTAGATTTCCCGTCATGGTCTCTAAATCGGTTTAGTATTCGCGCGTTCAATGCGCTCTACTACTGGAATGGTCTTCGCAAACCGTCGGAACAAATCGTGGATTGGGATAGCTATTTTTATCCGCTTGATGCGATTCTCGGCTGGAACCGTATCTACGGGCGTAAAGGCTTTGCGCAGTTTCAATGCGTTATTCCTTTAGAACAATCGCGTGCCGGTCTAACCGAATTGCTTGAAGCAATTTCCAAAGCCGGCGCTGGGTCCTTCCTCGCCGTTTTAAAGAAATTTGGAAAGCAAGAAAGTCTGTTTTCCTTCCCAATGGATGGGTACACTTTAGCGCTAGATTTTCCGATCAATAAGACGACACTCCAACTTATGGAACACCTTGACGGTATCGCAATCAGCCACGGTGGACGCTTCTACCTCGCCAAAGACAGTAGAATGACAGCACAAACACTTCGCGCCTCAGATAATAGATCGGCTGACTTCGCGACGATGCGTGAAGATAGTGATCTACGCAACGCATTTCAGTCAGCACAATCAGAAAGACTCGATATATGACCAAAGCACCAGTTTTAATTCTCGGGGCTCGCTCTGATATTGGCAAAGCCATTGCGCATAAATTCGCAACGCTCGGGCATCCTATTCAGTTGGCAGCACGCGCGGTTGAAACCTTGGAACCAGAAAAAGTCGATATCGAATTACGGCACCAAATTGCCGTAACCTTGCATGAATTTGATGCCCTTGCCCCCGGAACGCACGAAAGCTTTATCTCGGAACTCCCAGCGCTTCCATGTATTGCGGTTAGTGCGATCGGTTTTATGGGTGATCAGCCCGTCAATGAGAAAAACCCTGCGATTGCCATTGAGGTTATGCGTAGCAATTTTGAGGGGCCCGCCAATATTCTTGGGGCTCTTGCCAACCATTTTGTAGTGCGCGGATCAGGAACTCTGGTAGGGATTAGTTCAGTCGCAGGGGAGCGTGGCCGCGCTACAAACTACATTTATGGTTCAGCCAAGGCAGGTTTCACCGCATTCTTGTCAGGTTTGCGCAATCGCCTCACCAAACTTGATGTTCACGTGGTGACGGTATTGCCCGGATTTGTGGCAACCCAGATGACCGAAGGTATGGATTTACCCGCACGACTTACTGCGCAGCCAAGCGAGGTCGCCGACGCCATTGCGCTGGCTGTCGAGAAAAAACAGAACGTCATTTATGTACGACCGATCTGGCGGTTCATCATGTTGATTATTAGAAACATTCCAGAGCAGATTTTTAAAAGAATGAAGATATGAGTTCGTTTGTTTGCGAAAACATTTTGTAAAAAGGTAATTTGTCCAGTGGATTTAATTCGGAGTATTCGTTTGGCGCTGATCGGTGGAATAATATTTTCCGTTGTATTCGCGTTGCACTATTCATTTATCGACAGCAATTTGTATCAGGCGCGAGACGACGGCGTCATCACGATGAGCGTTGGAAGGCACTTGGTCGATTTCGGTTTTATTGGTGTCAGTCCATCGGGTCCGATTGTCGAGGCTTCATCTAGTCCATTACAAACATTTGTCTATGCGGTTTCCTATTATTTAACCGAAGTTGATTACAAGAACTATTCAGTCTTTCAGACTGCGGTTAGTACGTTTCTTATTGGCGCCATTTTCATAAGTTTTTTCAAAGATCGCCCGAACCTTGCGCCTGCTATAACGTTCACGGCGGCTACTGCTTTGTCATTCCAGTACTCTTTCTCGTTATGGCACGCGTCAGGGATGGAAAATGCGTTGACGCACGTCTTGTTTCTGGTTTCGGTATTTTTGTTGTTTGACATGGTATCTAAGCACCGAATTAACTATTTCTGGGCGCTGCCCATTTTCCTCGCCAGTATTGCGCGAATCGATAGTGTGGTACATGTGGCGCCATTACTGGTTTTCTTTTCAGTCTATTGGCTCGTTTGCGAAAAACGTGCCGGAGGCTTTTACCTCTCGGTTTTAGTAGGTCTGTTGTGGCTGGCTTTCCAATCAGGGAGATTAGTGTATTTTGGGGATCTGTTGCCCAATACGGCTTATGCACAAAATATTTCAGTTTCAGGTCGAATGGGCAGAATTCTGAATGGTGATATTGCTTTAGCGATATCAAGTTTCACGATCGCAAGTAACATCTTCGTCCTTCAAGGATGGTGGATTTCCTTGTTGGGATTTCCCTTTCTAATCATTGCCAAATTAAATAGAGCTGAAAAATTTGTTCTATTGGCAATCGCCACACTATTTATTTCCGCTTGCTTGACTCCGGTATTGTTTGGCCCGGCCCGAATTGATCCGACACGAATTACAACACATGTCACTCTGCTTCTGATTTTGTGGTTGGCGATTGTACTTACCTCGAACAGCTTGACGCGCAGCCCCGCACATATCTTCCGTGTGTTGCTGCTGATTGGTAGTTTCGGCGTTGCCGCAATAGCCCGCCCACCATATTATCTTGGATGGAGCACACAAGGGTTTGATGAAACGCGGTTGCGATTTGCGAAACTTGCAGAAGCGCACAACATAGACCGCCCACTAGTTTCCAACCCTGATTTGGGCGCCATGACCTGGCACAAGCAGTTTAACGTCTTTGATTTAGGTGCGTTAGGTAGTCCAGTTGTAGCCAAACTGTCGGAAACAAAACTAATATCCAACTATTTACTCGAATTCGCGCGACCCGACTTCATTGAAAGCCATGGATACTGGACGAAACGGTACTGTGCAGACCTTTTTTTGGACAAGCGTTTTAGCCAGCTTTACACACCCGCAAATGCGGAAATAGCTATTTTGCAAATGTGCCAATCCCAAAATCCGGAGACGGTCATATGGGTTAGAAAAGGCATTGAACGGGATAGCGATAGCCTGGAACGGCAATTGCTTGATGATTTGCAGAACAATCTTGATACAACCAGAATTCGCACAGAGCTTGAAATTTGCGCACTGAACAACGGCGATTGCAGATACGTCGTGCGAACAATCTACCGATTCATTCCCGAACTTCGCAAAAGCCAGCGATTGGTCGAGGTCATTGCGTTTTTAGATTCAGATCTCGCGCAAGCATATCTTCTTGGTTGGCAAGATACACTAAACCACCTGATGATATTGAGAGAATTCGAGTGATACATCACCGGAAACACGTATATTTAACATAATAAACATTATGCGAGTTTATTATACACAAAAGCTAGCCTTTTGGGTTGCTTTGCCAATCTACTCTACGATGCCGCACGCGGATGATCAGAACTTTAACACTCCGTTCCGCGCCATATATAATTATGTGTTCTCCAATTGGGTGAATGCGAATTGGAGGTCCATGGCAAGGCGATTGATTTCAGGAGATGTTTTGAAGTAACGGAACGGGTTAGGTTTGGCCATTCGAAAAGGTTACTCCATCACCCTAACCACTTCGATCAAGGTTCTTCTTACAAAGCCACATTACCCTGTTATCCGAAATATCTATCCCTGATCATTCAAATTTATTCCCAAAATACACAAATCTACCCTGATTATTCCCTGTTAGCAGGGAAAATGAACCGAGACTGGTTCGCTCAAGACTGCCTGCACCACCAATTTTCCTGATAGTATTACGATATATATTTGAATGAGTTACGCGGTGCTCGTTATCTCTTGGATGCGTTGTCACCGTTTTGCATGCAGCCTCGGGTCACCAGAAACGGCTGCAGTACGCTGAGAAGTAAACATTTAACCTCCGACTTCCAATAACTCGACAATTTTACCGGCTACTGCATCAAGGGAATCTGGATTCATATTCTTAATAAAACGTATTATGTCCGAGCGAACTTGATGTTCAGGTAGCTCTACTTTCTTACCGAGATCATAAAATTCGGCGTGTTTATTGGAATTTTTGGCGCAATCCAAAACATCAAAAAAGATCGGGATCATTTGGCAAACCCCACGACTTAGGTAGCGAAATATTTGCCGCTTTTGCCTTCAAATTTCGCGCGCCTTTGCGCGCAGTTTCGATCATTCATTTTTCCGGCCATGATTCATCTGGTACGTACCACAAGCGCTCATCTACCCAGTCTTTTATTCGTTTCTTTTCTTCTTCTGTGCAGGCCTCAACGAAATTTGCTACATGGGATTTGGCTTTTTCATGCATAGCACCTTGGTCTCCATCCAAAACGGCCATGCAATTGGGTTTTTCGAGGTAACGAGTAGACAATACTCGTAGTACTGCGATGGCCTTTTTTAGGATGTCGCGCTCCTGCGTGATCCGGATTAGTTCCGCTTTTAAACGCCGAATTGAAGTGGTTCTGCTTTTCCGAACAGGTTTGCGGCTGAGTTAAGGTGTATCGGGTTTGGTTATCATGCCGCTTTCATCATTTCTTTGCCGTCAAAGTATGCCTCGTCCGGCGTTC
>MABA01000013.1 GCA_002162875.1 Rhodobacterales bacterium 52_120_T64
GCGGCTGGCTGGCGCGATCCTGCTGGAAGGGCGTCGTCGCAAGGCGAAATGGGGCGTTGTTACCATGTGCATCGGCGGTGGTCAGGGTGCTGCCGGACTGTTCGAAATTTTTAGCTAAGGCAGGAAAATGGATCTTAAATTCACAGAAGAAGAACAAGCCTTTCGCGCCGAAGTTCGCGCATTTCTGGCCGAAAATCCACCCGAACGACTGTCGGAAAAGGTGCGGCTCGTCAAAGGTTTAAGCAAAGCAGACATGGAAGAATGGCACGCCATCCTGAACAGCCGCGGCTGGCTGGGAATTGGCCAAAGGAATATGGCGGGCCGGCTGGAACGCGGTGCAGCGCCATGTTTTTGAGGAAGAAACCACATCGGCTTTTGCGCCACGCAGCTTGTCTTTCGGGCTGGCGATGCTAGGGCCTGTTTTGCAGGCCTTTGGGTCGGACATACAAAAGGCGCATTATTTGCCGCGGATTTCAACGGTGATGACTGGTGGTGTCAGTGGTATTCCGAACCGGGTGCGGGGTCCTATCTGGCGCCTGTCAAAAACCGTGCCGTGCGCGAGGCCGATCACTATATCGTAAATGGCAAAAAACCTGGACGACTTTGGGCCAGCACGCCAACATGATTTTTTGCCGCGTGCGCACAGATGTTGACTGCAAACCGCAAGCGGGGATTTCCTTTTTGCTGATTGACATGAACACGCCGGGGATCGAAGTTCGCCCTATCCGTTTGCTCGATGGTAGCGTCGAAGTGAACGAGGTGTTTTTTGACGATGTGAAAGTGCCCGTTGAAAACCTTGTTGGCAAGGAAAACGACGGCTGGACCTATGCCAAATTCCTGCTGACCCACGAGCGCACCAATATCGCCGGTGTGGGCTTTTCCCGTGCGGGCCGGTCAGAGGTCAAGCGCGTGGCGCGTCAGGTGATGGATGCGGGGAAACCGTTGATCGAAAATCCGCATTTCGCGGCGCGTATTGCACAGGTCGAGATTGACCTGATGGCTATGGCGACTACCAATTTATGGGTGATCTCGGCGGCGGCGCACGGTCAGGCACCCGGGGCTGAAAGCTCTATGCTGAAACTCAAGGGCACGGTAACCAGACAGGAAATCACCGATCTGTTCCGCCGTGCAATGGGCCCATATGCCCTGCCGTTTCCGGATTCGATCGAAGGTGAAAACCAACCACCCGTTGGGCCGGATGGCGTCAGCACAGCGGCCGCCAGCTATTTCAATAATCGCAAGTTATCGTTTTTTGGCGGATCAAACGAAATTCAACGAACAATCATTACCAAAGCAATTCTGGCGCGTTAGGGGAACATCATGGATTTTAACTTAACTAAAGAACGCCAGATGTTGCAAGACAGCCTGCGCCGTTTTCTGGCGGATCACTACACCACCGAAAACCGCAATCGCATCATAACCGAGGGCAACGGGTTCTCGGCGCAAATCTGGTCTGATATGGCAGATCTTGCGTCATCGGCGCAGTGTTTTCTGAAGTCGATTACGGTTTTGGCGGTGCGGGTTTCGACCTTGCAGTGGTTTTTGAGGAACTGGGCCGTGCCGGCGCGGTAGACCCGTTACTGGAAACCAGCGTGCTGGCAGGTGGGTCGATTGCTGCACTTGGCAATGACGCGCAAAGGGAACTGCTGGCACAAGTGATCGCGGGCAGCATGCAACCGGCACTGGCCCATGGAGAGCCTGCCAGCTGATATGACCTAAGCTATGTGGAAACCACAGCCAAAGCCTTTGATGGCGGATACGTTCTGAACGGCTATAAGGCGGTGGCGTTGAACGGCGCAGCAGCTGACAAAGTGATCGTCAGCGCTCGCACCTCGGGTGATGTAGGTGATCAAAACGGGAGTTCTCTATTCCTGTTGGATGCAGATATAACGGAGCGCCGAAACTATCCAACTTTGACGGGTGGGAATACCGCCGAGATTGTTTTGAGTGATCTTAAAGTGTCCTCCGCTGCTCTTTTAGGGGACGAAGGCAAGGCACTGGCGGCGTTGGAAACCGTCCATGCCCGCGCAATTGTTGCTGTTTGTGCCGAAGCACTGGGAGCTATGGAAAGCGCCAAGGAGCTGACCAATGAATACCCGAAAACCCGTCAGCAATTTAGCCGCCCGATTGGCAAATTTCAGGTGTTGCAGCACCGTGTGGCCGATATTCTGGTGGAAATTGAACAAGCGCGCTCCAGCGTGATCAATGCGGCTGCAAATCTGGATGAGCCGAACCGTGATTTGTATATTTCTACTGCTAAAAACCTGATTGGCCGCGTTGGTCGACAGGTGGCAGAAGAAACGATTCAATTGCACGGTGGCATCGATATGACACAAGAATATGATCTGGCCCATTTTGCCAAACGGATTGTTTTGATTGATCATATGTTTGGCGATACGGACCACCATCTTGCGCGTTTTATTAGTTTGGGCGTGGCATGAGCACCAAGGAATTACGCCTGATACCTGCCGAAAGCGCAGCGCAAGAATTGCTGGGGTATGAGGTGGGTGAAGCGATGGACGGCACTGGGTTTTGTCGGTTTGAAATCCAGCCAAAACACATCAACTCTGTTGGTGCTGTGCATGGTGGGTTTGTCGGCGTCCTGCTGGATACGGCGAGCGGTGCAACTGCTCGTCTTCATTTGGACCGCGAAACGTTCCCGCCCGTTATTACTGTATCGCTAACGATCAACTATATCGCTCCAGCAAAGTCGGGGCGAGTCATTGCGCGCGGAAAAGTTACTGGCGGCGGACGTAAGTTGCTGTTTGTGACGTCCTCTCTCGAAGATGAAAACGGTCAGATGCTGGCCACCTCTAACGGCGTTTTTCGCCGCGTCGCACGAAAGACCGAAGGATAGAGCTATGAGACAAGAAACCCTCACCCGCTTGCACCAGATCATTGAACCGCATGAGGAAAATTCCCGTGCGCTGGTGGACTATGACATCACTATCTACAGCTATGGCGATTTGCGCCTAGCCTTGGATGACGCGAGCACGCAGTTCCGTGAAAACGGGGTGAAGGCTGGCGATCGTGTATTGCTCATAGTCGAAAATAGCGCAACCGCCGTGGCTTTCATACTGGCCGCCAGCCGGACCGACGCATGGGTTGTGCTCGTCAACTCTCGCTTGACCGAGACAGAGATCACCCGCCTCATCGCCCATGCTCGCCCGCGTATAGCAATCTTCGCAATAGACGCATCCGATGAAGCGCGGCGTCACGCACAAAGGGCTAATGCCATCACCGTGGCCGGCCGCTTTGGCACTGTCGCTATTTCCACACTCCAGCCCCCCAACCCCGAACCGGTTCAAGAGGGACGTGCTCAAGTAGCGGTGATGCTTTATACCACAGGAACAACTGGCCAACCCATGGGCGTGATGCTGACCCACGGGAACCTGCTATTCGGATCCGCTGTCTCGGGCGCGCTGCGGGTGATGACCCATAAGGACAAGTTGTTTGCCGCTTCGCCGATCACCCATGTGTTCGGCTTGGCCTCAGTGGTAATGGCCGGTTTGCGGGTCGGAGGCTGTGTGCATTTGTGCAATCGTTTCAGCCCGAGAGTGCTATATCAAGACTTGGTCCGTGAAGGCATTACCGTATTACCCGCAGTGCCGCAGATGCACGCGGCCCTGATGCAATACCTGCGCGAACAAGAGGTGGAATGGATAGAAAACCACCAGCTTCGCTATGTTTCTTCGGGCGGCGCACCGCTTGATCCAGCTTGGAAACGAGCTGTTGAAAAATTCATCGGCCTACCACTACAAAACGGCTATGGCCTGACCGAAACCAGAGCCGGCGTTTGTGCCACTAATACGGCTGAATTCACCGATGATGTCAGTGTTGGCTGCAAGGAGCCGATTGTCCGTTCAGGCTTCAATGTGTTTCCACCCGAGGTAGAGGGCAACGAAGAAGTCATCGCCTTTGTTCAACCAGCCGCTGGTGCCCATCCGGATGAGGCCACCCTAAAAGCGCATGCTGCAAGCCAGCTTGCCGGATACAAATTCCCGACAATGATCATTGTTCAGGATAAACTGCCTGCTACCGCGACCGGCAAGATATTGAAGGCAGAGCTCATTGGGATTCTGGATAATGGCCAGATCAATTATTATTCCCCTCCCCTAAAGTGATGCGCTTAGGGGTAAACGCGGGATCAAATTTTCCGCAACAATGCTTCTTGTGTGACCGAGGCGACAAGTTCGCCGTCTTGGCTATATATTGCGCCCCGGTTAAAGCTGCGCTCGTCTCCGGCCCACGGACTGTCTACCGAATATAGATGCCAATTCTCGAACTGGACTGGAGCGTGAAACCAGATTGCGTGATCAAGGCTTGCGGTGGCTACACGTTCCTGAAACCACGTTAGGCCATGCGGGCGCAGCGATGCCTCAAGCAGATTCAGGTCTGAGGCGTAGGCCAAAATGCATTGCTGAATGCGCGGATCGCTCCCCTTAGCGGCCTTCATGCGAAACCACATATTGGCGTGGTCATCTGTTGGTTCAGGCGCAATAAAATGGCGCGGAGCCGTTTCGCGGATCTCGATAGGACGATCAAGTAGAAAATCAGCGCGTCGGTCTTCGTTGATAAGATGGGCGGATTCTGCACGCAATTGGGCGCGTTCTTTTATGCCCTCGGGACCCGGCACATCCGGCATCGGATGCTGGTGTGACCAGCCCTCGCGCGGCAAATGGAAGGATGCGGTCATGTTAAGAATCTGCTTGCCGTTTTGTACCGCAATGACCCGCCGGTTGCTAAAGCCCCGCCCGTCCCGACTGCGCTCAACTTCGTATTCAACTGGCAACGAAGTATTCCCGGGGCGCAAAAAATAGGCGTGTAGCGAGTGGCAGGGGCGGTCTTGTGGCACAGTCATACAAGCGGCCATCAGCGATTGAGCGATGACGTGACCCCCAAAAATCCGCGTGCTACTTTCACCACCCGCGCCTGTGCCATGGAAGTTGTCCGCGCCTTTGAATTCAAGCTCCAGAAAGTTCAGAAGTTCGGTAGCTGATGAGTTCATTTAATGTGCCTTTATTGTGTTTTTTGTTCGGCTATGTGGCTATCCAGCCTCCGTCCACAGCAACGGTTGCCCCGCTCATGTAACTGGCCGCATCCGAGGCCAGAAATACAACCGCGCCGGCCATTTCCCGAGGCTCAGCAAGGCGGGCCATAGGCGTGCGGGCTTCAATCGTTGCGCGCAAAGTGTCATTGGCAGCAAGCCCTGCCGTGAGGTCGGTTTTTACGTATCCCGGCGCCACATTATTAACCCGCACGCCGCGCGCGGCCCAGTCCTTAGTCAGGGACTTGGCCATCGCCTCGACCCCCGCCTTGGCCGCACAATAGGCAGCACTGCGGGTCAGGCCCGTATGGGCCGCAACCGACGTTATATTGATAATTGACCCGTTACCACGCGCCAACATCTGCTGCCCAAAAGCGCGGGTGCACAGGAAAACACCGGTCAGGTTGACGTCGATAATGTGCTGCCATTCGGCCAGTTCGGTATGCTCGGCGCGTTTGTAATAGGGGTTGATCCCCGCATTGTTAACCAGAATGTCCACACCGCCAAACAGGGATTCAGCGTGATCCGCCAGCGCTTGCACATCGGCCTCATTAGAGGCATCCGAGGCAAAACCGCTGGCACCAACACCTAACTCTGCTGCCGCTTTGTCCAGCGTTTCCTGATTGCGGCCTGTGATCATCACTTTTGCGCCCGCATCCAGTAGCGCCTTGGCAATTGCCAGCCCGATCCCTCGCGAGCCACCGGTAACCACGGCAGTTTTACCGTTAAGCATCATATCACCGCCTCGTTTCTTGTCCGGATTGCCTTAACCACCTTTCGCCCGATCGACCAGCGGTGCACTTCGGATGGACCGTCATAGATGCGGAAAGCACGAATGTCACGAAAGATGCGAGCGACGATGGTGTCGTCTGTCATACCTTGTCCGCCAAGGATTTGAACAGCGCGGTCCACCACCTCCCACGAAATTTCCGAACATTGCACCTTGGCCATTGAGCTTTCGGTGGTGCCGCGCCCGCCCTGATCCAGCACCCAGCAGGCTTGCAACATAGACAATCGCGCACTGCGCATTTCCATTTCGCTATCGGCCAGTTTGAAGCTAACACCTTCATGACTAGCCAGCAGTTTACCAAACGCCATACGTTTTGAGGCGTAATCGGCAGCAACGTCCTGTGCGCGCTGTGCCGAGCCAAGCCAGCGCATACAATGGGTCAGTCGCGCGGGGGCTAGGCGTACTTGTGCATAATCGAAACCTTTGCCGACTTCCCCCAAGATATCATCTTCCTGCAGAACAAGATTGTCATACTCGATTACCGCATGGCCGCCAGTAAAACTGCTGTCCATCGAGTTCTGTTCCTTGGCTATGCGGATACCTTTGCGCGGCAGATCGGTCAGGAACATGGTGGCCTCGCCATCCAGCGGCCCGCCTTTTATCTTGGCCATGATGATCATGAATCGCGCACCGGCAGCACCGGTAATAAACCATTTGCGCCCATTGATTAGATAGCCATCAGAGGTTTTTTCGGCGGTGGTATTCATCAGCATCGGATCCGACCCAGCGCCGTCAGGTTCGGTCATTGCAAAACAGGAGCGCGCGCCTTCAACCAGCGGTCTAAGATATTTCTCGCGCTGTGCGGGGTTGGCGACCACATCCAGCATGTGGGTGTTGCCCTCGTCTGGCGCGGCGCAGTGCATGGCCACGGGGCCGAGCATGGAATAGCCCGACGCCTCCAGAACAAAGGCACGATCGACCATATTCAGCCCCAGCCCACCGAAATCTTTCGGCCCGTGTGGCATGAATAGCCCAGCTTCGCGGGCCAGATCGTTCATTTCGTCACGCATTTCGTCGCTTGGCCCATGCGCCCCCCAACGAGGGTCTTTCTCGAACGGAATAATCTTTGACCGGACGAAATCGCGCGTTCTTTCGGTGAGGTTTTGAACGTGTGGGGGGATCGAAAAATCCATGATCTATCCTTTATTTGAAGCTATTGATTTGTTGCATTGCGATGGCCAAAAGGTCAGGAATGACCTTGCCCATCTCGCGCCCTCGGTCAGGATCAGCTGCTGTTCCTTGTTTGATCCGGTGCAAAATGCCATCTAGAATGGCAACCATTCGGAAACAGTTGAAAGCAATGTAATAGGGCCAGTGAGGGATTTCGCTGATGCCAGCGGCACGGCAATACATTGCG
This sequence comes from Rhodobacterales bacterium 52_120_T64, assembly GCA_002162875.1. Classification (GTDB taxonomy): domain Bacteria; phylum Pseudomonadota; class Alphaproteobacteria; order Rhodobacterales; family Rhodobacteraceae; genus NORP23. Next base: position 7,195 of record MABA01000013.1, read on the forward strand.
AGATATTCTTCCTCACTGGGCAAGCCATGCGCCGTGCGATCAAGTCCCACAAGCCCGGGAAATGCGCCGCCCTGTGGCAGACGCCACTGCATGCATTGATAAGAGATATCTGCAAACGGGTGGCCGAGCGTCGATATCTCCCAATCCAGCACCGCCAGTACCTGTGTGCTGCCGGTGGCAAAAATCAGGTTGTCCAGTCGGAAATCCCCGTGCACCAGTGTTACCCGATCATCAGCAGGACAAGAGGTTTCTTCCAGCCATTTCATAACCCAGTCCATCTCGGGGCGCTCAACCGTGGCGGTTTCGCGATAAGCCCGCCCCCAGCGAGATATTTGGCGTTGGTAATAATTTCCGGGGCGCCCGAAACCGTCCAACCCTGTTTCGGTCAAATCAACCCGATGGATCGCCCCCAGCGTTTCGGCCATGCGGACATAAATTTTTCCGCGATCAGCTTTGCTTTGCTCGGGTAAGGCCGGATCCCAAAGGATGCGTCCATCTACATGATCCATCACGTAAAACATTGATCCAATTACGGATTCATCGTCACACAACGCCAGCATCGGGGCCACAGGCACATCGGTTTGCGCGAGCGCCTTTTGCACCCTGTATTCACGATCTACTGCATGGGCAGACTTAAGGAGGTCGCCAAAAGGTTTGCGCCGCAGTACCAGCTTGCGCCCGCTTTGCATGTCCAGCAGGTATGTTGGGTTGGATTGGCCGCCTTTGAAACGCGCAACCTCGGCAATCGGTCCTGCATCAGGCACGACTTTCGCTAACCAGCTAGAAAGTGAGCCAACCGAAAAATCTATTTTCGTCATGGTAAGGATGTCTCCGGTTGGGCACGGATCAGTGCAGCGAGGGTTTCGTGGTCGACGAAATCCGAAATTGGTTGATCGAAATCAGCACCGGACATGGTGCAACCGCGCTTAAAGTCGTCCATGTGACGGGTCATCCACAACACAGCCAGATCCACGTCTTTCGCACGGATTGCTGCGAGGATGTTTTCATGTGCCGTGATCAACCTGCCGGTGGATTGATCCAATCGTGCAATCAGAAAATCGGTTGAAGCATAAAGCAAAATACCCAGTGGATCGCGGGCAATGGTTAAGGCTCTATTACCGGTAGCCTGACTGAGCAGGCGATGAAACTCCATGTCGAGTCGGGTCGTCGCTTTCGGGTCGCCGGCGCTTCGACGGGTTTCTTTGATATTTGCTGCGAGGCGGTCCAGATGTTCGGATCGCGCGACCTCGCAAGCCAAGCGACAGGCCAGCGCTTCCAACTCACGCTCTACGCGCCACAGCTCCCTAAGGGTCACCGCATTCAACGTTGCAGACCTTATGAAATTTTCCGACGTCCGGTCGGTGGCTGGCGCAGTTGCAATCAATCGCCGGCCCGCTCCGCGCGCGACCAAACCACTTTGCTCAAGCAGCCTAATCCCTTCACGCACGCTTGAACGTTTTACCCCGAATATCCGGCACAATTCGGCCTCGGTCGGGATAGTCTCGCCAATCTTGATGCTACCTTTCAAGATGGCGCTCTCAAGCTGCTGAAAGACCTCTTGATATGAAGTTGCGATATTGATTTGGCGTAATCGCATGTGACTCTCTCAATGTGAATGCCGTTTGTCAGACAATGTGACAAATGATGAACTCTGTCAATATTGGAGAGGGGGATTTTTGACTTAGGGTCTGAACTGGATGTGTAGCCTAAAAAGGCCCGCTGTTTCAGGCGGGCCTTGATCATATTGTTCGTGGTTTATCCACGCTGTCGCTTGAACAGCCCCATGTCCGAGGCAATCAAGGCTTCCGGGCGTATTGGCTCTAACCGGCGCGATATCGATGTGATGGCGATCACATCGGCCAACCGCCTGAACGCCGACTGGCATGCGGCGACCTGTATGCGCAAACGCGGGCATGGCTCCGCCACAAGCCATATCGCGCGGATGCTGACGACATCCCACCCCAGCGTCTGCTGATCACCGTGATAGACGGTCTCCCTGCGGCACTCTCGTGGCTCGGCGGGGTTTCTGGCTACCGCACAGTATCGCTCGGGGGCGAGCATTACCAAACTGTTTCCGAAACCAGCAAACACATTCGTTATGGGGCCTCGGCAATCTCCCCGCGCTCATTGACAAATCTGGTGTTAGAGATTTTCCAGTCATGCAGCGGCCTGATTGTTTTTGTTGGTTTCTGCTCCGTCGGTGAACTTGATGCCAATGATAACAAGGGCACACGGCTTGTCTTGCTCGCCCCGTAGCCCGCTGTAAATCCCGTCAGCCCAGATGTAGACCCATGGCTCTTTGTCCAGCGGATGTTCGCGCCAGCCTTCATATTCCTTGGCCCATTCCCGCTTCAGGCGCGCCACTGTATTGGCCGAAAATCCCGTGGCATCCGGCCCAAGAAGAGCCTTCAAAGCCGCGCCCATTTCGCCGCTGGAAACACCTTTCAGATACTGCCACGGTAAGGCCAGCTCCAGTGATTTTGTTTTGCGAACATAGGGTGGCACAAGCGCAGATCGAAACGTCACGGGCGCGCCGGTCTTGGAGCGAACCTTGGGAATGCGCACACTCACCGGACCAATCCCCGTTTGCACAGGGCGGTCCGGATGATGCCCGTTGCGAACGACAGCCGCATGACCCGTCTTCGTGCGAGCACTCCCATATTGTGCCAAAAAACTCTCGAGTTCAGCCTCAACCGCTGTCGCTATCAATTGTTGCTCCCCCGTTCTCAGAAAATCCGTCAGCCCGTCCGAAATCCCGTCTCGACTGCCTAAATCAACAATGTTACTCGTGTTCATGGTGGTGTATCTCCTTTGGTTGGATTGATGCTTTGCAACACAAATCAACCAGATACGCCGCCAACCTTCAAATACTCAAACACCAGATTCAATTATAACTCGTGGGGTTTTGCGCAGCGTTGAGCCTCTGCGCAAAAACAGGTATTCCCCCAGCATTCGAGCAAACGCATATTCACTAAATGTCCCGCCTTAGTGTTATTAAGTGGCAAGCCTTATAATGACGCCTTGTTGGATCACATCAATAAGGGGACGCGCCTCTACAGAATATGAGAAATCTTGCGCCCCACCGATAGCTCGCTTGCCGCAGCGACGATTGCTTCGGCGTTAATTCCATAGTGATGATAGAGGTCCTGCACCGTTCCGGTTTGGCCGAAATGTTCAACCCCAAGCGATACGGTGCGGTGGCCCTGCACGCCGCCCAGCCACGAAAGCGTGGCGGGGTGACCATCAATTACCGTGATAAGCAGACAATGGCGCGGGATGGCGCCCAGCATACGCTCGATATGGCTTTGAGCGTCTTTATGGCCGCGTTTTCGCATACGCGTGGCGGCGTGCCAGCCTGCGTTCAAACGATCCGCAGAGGTAACTTGCCAGCACCCCAATATCGCGCCGACCCGTGCCGATACGGCCAGCCGCAGCGATAGCTTCTGGGGCGACAACGCCTTGATAGGCTATCACGATCTCGCAATTCGGGCCGGGTTCACGTAACCAATAGGCCCCGTCGATCACGCTTTGGCGGAATTCGGCGCTGTCGCGGTCGTGGGGCTGTTCCAGTGGCAGGGTGGACAGGCGCAGATAGACCGCGCCGCCGGTTTCATCGCGCAGCCATGTACGCTCGTCCGGATCATTTTCGCCGCTGCGTTGCATGTAATCAAACGACCAGTCCATGATGATCGCCAATTCGTCCAGATAGGCAGGTTCAAATGCGGCCAAACCGTCCTGCGCGATGCCGATCAACGGGGTTGAGATGGATTGATGCGCGCCGCCCTCGGGGGCCAGAGTGATGCCCGACGGGGTGCCGACAATCATGAAACGCGCGTCCATGTAACAGGCGTAATTCAACGCATCCAACCCGCGCACCACGAATGGGTCATAAACTGTACCAATCGGCAACAGGCGTTCACCAAACAGAGAATGCGACAGGCCAGCCGCGCCCAGCAACAAGAACAGGTTCATCTCGGCAATGCCCAGTTCAATATGCTGACCGTTTGGCGAAAACTGCCATTTCTGGGTGGAGGGGATTTTTTCATCGCGGAAGGTATCGGCGCGGCCTTCGCGAGCAAACAGGCCTTTGCGATTAACCCAGCCACCCAGATTTGTCGAGACCGTCACATCGGGCGAGGTAGTCACAATGCGCGCGGCGACCGGATCATCACTGCGGGCCAGGTGGTCGAGGATCTTGCCAAATCCGGCTTGGGTGCTTTCGGCGCGGTCACTCAGAAAAACCGGTCCGCTGGTGGGAATAACGTCAGCATCGAAACGCCGTGTGCCCTTGGCAAAAAACGGCACGGTTTGCAGCCAGTCCTGAACGGCGGCGGGGTTTTCGAGGGTGGCCAGCGCCTCCCATTCCTGCCCCTTTTCCACGCCCATATCGGCCTGAAACGCGGCCATCTGGTTTGGTGTCATCAACCCCGCGTGGTTGTCTTTGTGCCCCGCTAGCGGCGTGCGCCAGCCTTTGATGGTGTAGGCGACAAAAACCGTGGGGCGGTCATGGTCTATGCTGTTGAACGTGCTGGTCAGGGTCTCGATGCAGTGACCGCCAAGGTTATTCATCAGCTCCGACAGTTCTGCATCGGATCGCCGCGCCAACAGGTCAGAAACGCCAACCGTTTCGCCCAGATCCGCCAGCAGCCGTTCACGCCATGCCGCCCCGCCCTGATAGGTCAGGGCCGAATACATCTGGTTGGGGCAGTTATCAATCCAGTCTCGCAACGCCGCCCCGCCGGTTTCCGCAAAAGCCGCCAGTTGCAGCACACCATATTTAATCCGCACCACATCCCAGCCAAAGGCGGTGAAAATCGCCTCTATTCGTTCTGACAACCCCTCGCGGACCACCCCGTCTAGACTTTGACGGTTGTAATCAATGATCCACCACGTATTGCGCAGCTCGTGCTTCCAGCCCTCTTGCAGGCATTCATAAATGTTGCCCTCGTCCATTTCAGCATCCCCGACCAGCGCCACCATGCGCCCGTTTTTAGGGTTGTTTACCCACGGTTTCGCCGCCAGATAATCCTGCACAATTGAGGCAAACGCTGTTACCGCAACCCCCAAGCCCACCGAGCCGGTCGAAAAGTCCACATCGGTAATATCTTTGGTCCGGCTAGGGTAGGATTGCGCGCCGCCGTAAGCACGGAAACCTTGCAGTTTTTCAAGGCTCTGGTTGCCCATCAGATACTGGATCGCGTTGAAAACCGGCGAAGCATGGGGCTTGACCGCCACACGATCTTGCGGGCGCAAGGTGTGGAAATACAGCGCCGTCATGATCGAGGTGATCGATGCACACGATGCCTGATGCCCGCCCACCTTGACCGAACCATCATCTTTGGCACGCGAATGATTGGCATTATGGACCATCCAGCAAGACAGCCACAACAGCCGGTTTTCGATCTGTTTCAGGCGGGCAATATCGACAGGCATAACGGTTTCCTTAGGCTTTTTGCAGGGCTTGGGCGAGGTCGGCAAGAATGTCATCAACATTTTCCAGACCGGCGGAAATGCGGATCAGGCCCTCGCTGATGCCATGCGCCTCGCGCTCTTCGGGGGCATAGGTGACGTGGGTCATCGAGGCCGGATGCTGGATCAGGGTTTCGGCATCGCCAAGGCTTACCGCGCGAGTGATAAGGTTCAGCGCGTTCATCACCGCCTTACCAGCCTCAAAACCGCCCTTGACCTCAAACGCGATCATACCGCCAAACATCGCCATCTGGCGGGTGGCCAGATCACGCTGGGCAAAACTGTCCAGCCCCGGGTAATTCACCCACTCAACCGCCTCGTGCGCTTCCAGCATTTGCGCGATTTTCAGGGCGTTTTGGCTGTGACGCTCCATGCGCAATTCAAGTGTTTTTAGGCCGCGCAGAATCAGCATCGAATTAAACGGAGAAATTACCGCGCCGGTCATGTCTTTGACCCCAACCGTGCGCACCTCGATCATTTCTTCCAACCGGCCAACCACGATACCGGCCAGCAAATCACCATGCCCGCCAAGGTATTTTGTCGCCGAATGCACGACAAAATCCGCGCCCAGTTCAATCGGGCGGGTGATGATTGGCGTGGCATAGGTGTTATCAACAATCACCTGAACGCCGTTGGCATGGGCGATTTTAGATACCGCCGCAATGTCGATAATCCGCATATTCGGGTTGGCGGGGGTTTCAAAATATACGAATTTGGTTTTGTCATTGATCGCCGCTTCCAGATTGGCCGGATCGGTCATATCGATATGCGTGACCTTGATGCCGAAACGCGGGAAGCCATGGCCAAACAGTGAAAATGTGCAGCCATATAATGTAAGATCGGTGATGATTTCATCGCCCGCCTCAAGAAACGTCCAGAACAGCGCCGTGATTGCCCCCATGCCCGACGATGTGGCCAGCGCCGCTTCGCCGCCCTCAAGATTGGCAATGCGGCGTTCCAACAGATCGCTAGTCGGGTTGCCAACGCGGGAATAAACAAAGCCCTCGCGCTCTCCGGCGAAAACTTCGCCAGCGGCTTCGGTGGTTTCAAACGCATAGGTCGAGGTCAGGTGCAGCGGCGGCGTTAACGCCCCGTGTTCGTCATGGGGGTTATAACCGAAATGAATAGCGCGGGTTGCAAGGCCTTCGGGCGGGTTGTTGGATGGCTTTGACATGTGTGGGTTCCTGAAAGTTGTTTGCGCGATGTTTACACCCAAACCAGAGGCATTACATTGCTTTATCAACCTCAATATGGCGGAATACTGGCATATTCTGCCACAATAAGCGCTTTAATGTGTGGTAAAAACCGCAATGCCAAACCGCCAATCCTGAAACGTATATGGTGGCACGTTCTGCCTGCCCACGTCACACTCGCATCCTCAAAGTAGCATTGCTGGACGTGGGCTCCATCTGTCTAGATGGAGGTTAATAATGTGCATGACGAACTCGATAGTTCGATGCCAAGATCATTTATGTACATTACAAACGAAGATTGGGGGCGTACAGTGATCGCCGTTACAACGCGCCCCCATTTCATTCATTAAAGCAAAGCCGCGAAATAAAGATAAAGCGTTGCGCAAAAACCAATTGACCATATCGTTGTTCTCAAAAACGGAACCCCTGAAATATAGGCAGGAACATACACAAGCCGTGAAATCAAAAATATTTGCGCGGCCAAAAGGGTGGATTCTGCGCCCAAATCTTGCAGGTGGATCAAAAGAACAACCGGAGCAAAGTAGGTGAAGGTTTCGATATTGTTTTGCGTGGCGCGTTTTAACCTAGCAACTATGCCTTTTGGTATCACGTCTTCATCTCGTGCCCCGACCAAGTATTTCAAGCCAAAATGAGGTATAGCGAGTGCTGCTTGTACACAAACTGTAACGACAATCAAAAGGCCAAAAAGCGCAAGTATTTGAATTTCGCTGTGCATGTTATTCGTCCTTTGTGTGATATCGATATTTATTGCAAGCGCTCGCCGCCCAGCGTTTTGAACATAACTCCACGGCATCACTTCGTCGAGCCTGTTGATTATGTGGTGATATATTGGCATAAGCTGCCAAAAAAGGTGTTGAAATGGACGAAAAAGACCGGCAAATCCTGCGGGAACTGCAAAAGGATGGCCGGACCAGCAATGCCGAGTTGGCGGAGCGGGTAAACCTGTCACCCTCGCCCTGCCTGCGCCGGCTACGGATCTTAGAGAAAAGCGGTGTGATCGAGGGCTACACCGCAATCGTCAACCAAAAGGCCTATGGCCTGCCGGTTACGGTGTTTATCCAAATTCGTCTGGACCACCATTCAACCGAGGCCGCGCAAGAATTCGAGCGCCGAATACACAATATCAACGAAATCATCGACTGCCACCTGATGACCGGCGACACCGATTATCTACTGCGGGTGGTGGTCGAAAGCCTGGAGTCCTATGAGGTGTTTATCCGTGAACGCATCCACCCAATCCCCGCCATTGCCTCGATCAATACCAGCTTTGCGTATGGTGTTGTGAAGCAAAGCCGGGTTTTGCCGTAAGGGTTGGTCACTAAAAGCCAACATCCGCACCAGAGTTTTCTTAGGCATCTCGCCTTTCGGCTGTTCCCATATCAGTACAATAGATGACTATGTTTGAAATTTCTCGGCAACTAAACGCACAGGCGAACACCCATTGCATCGTTGATTTCGCGAGATTTCCCCAGCGGATTGGTCCAACGTTGAGGTGGCGTTGATGTGGATGCGCGCTTACAATACACGAGTGTTTTTCTCGGGATTTAAGTCTTTGTTTTATTTGGGATATTTGGTTGAGGGGGTAGGATTTAGGGAACCAAGTACAAAGGAAGTCGTTGTAATTGAAGTATGATTTTTCACCCTTTAGGATGAAGGTCTGCTTTTCTCGCGCATTCATTCTCACTCATGATCAACTGAACTAGCGTGCCACTTGCTCCGTTAGTGATCGTCCGACAGGAACCTACTTGAACACCAATTGGATGGTGTAACTATGGAGGCCAATCGCGAGAAACGCTTTCTATAGCGGCGTCAATGGATGAGTTTGTTTTGCACCGCTTCTAATTAACTCGAATACAGCCCCGCCGTTTTTGCCCGCAATTGAACGAGGGCTAGCACAGTGTCGATTGTCGGGGTTGCAGTATCCGTTAGGCGGCCAAGCTCTTGCACAGAAGTCACCAATGCATCAATTTCCATCGGGCGACCTAGGTCTAGATCTTGCCACATAGAAGTCCGGTGTGCGCCGACGGCCGCACCACCATCGATGCGGCGCTCAACGTTGATAGGGAATTTAACGCCAAGCTTTTCGGCAATCTCTTGGGCTTCGATCATCATACCTCGTGCAACTGCGCGAGTGCCGGGATCGGTGCAAAGCACGTCCAACGTAGCATGTGTGAGCGCGGAGATCGGATTGAACGAAAGATTCCCCCAAAGTTTGACCCAGATCTCATCGCGAATACGTGGGCGTACCGGTGCTTTCAAGCCCGCAGCCATCAATGCCTTGGACAGCACCATAGCGCGCTCGGATTTCGACCCGTCCGGTTCGCCAAGCGAGAAGCGATTGCCCTCAATATGTTTAATCACGCCAGGCTCAACCACCTCGGCAGCGGGGTAGACAACGCAGCCAAGTACTCGATCAGGGCCAAATCCATTCCACTGTGCGCCGCCCGGGTCAACCGAGGCAAGACGGGTTCCTTCCAGATCACCGCCCACGCCGTGGAAATACCACCAAGGTACACCGTTTACACCACTGACGATTGTTGTATTCTCGTCGATCAATGGCTGCATTTTCTCAACTACGGGCGGTACTGAATGAGCTTTGAGCGTGACGATAACGTAATCCTGTGGCCCAAGTTCTGACGGATCCTCCGAAGCTGTGACGGGCACAGTCGTCCGCACGTTATTAGCGGGAGCGAAGACATTCGATTGCAAAAGCGGTACGATTTTTGGGCGCGAGGTGGTGCCGGAGGTATGCAAAATAAGTGCCACATCATCTTCTGCGGGGCTCGTGCTGTCGCAGTCTCCGGTTTTTCCAGCAGCGGACAACGTGAAGTGCCCAGCGGGATCGGCGTGATCAAAGGATAGGTGCAGAACCGGCACTCCGAACTTCTCGGCCGCCGGCAATGCCGGGCCGTCATAGTCGTCCGCCACTAACAGCACCTTTGCTTGAAGGTCTTCGAGTTAAAACTCGTACTCTTCTTGGCGATAGGCGGGATTTAGCGGTGCCGTGGTCGCGGTTTGGGCTATCGTTACAAAAGCCGCTGCCATCTCCGGACCGTTCGGAAGAACAATTGCAACCCGATCACCGCGCCCGATGCCAAAACCATGTAATGCATCTGCCACATTCGCACTCAAATCACGCAATCCACCATATGTCATCCACGTGCGGTCGGGTGCGCCAATAGCCAGCGCTTCTGCGTTGTGTGTAGCGATTAAGGCCGAAACAGTGTTGTTCATCATACGCTTCCTCTGATTTTTTTGGAGCAAACCTATAGGAGGTTGTACGCACCCATTTTGTGGCAAATCAATCGTGATACTGACTGCGCCCGAAAGTTGGGTCACGTCAACCGCCATGCTTCCGAGGCCGTCGATAGACAGTTTCATCGATGGTGTCAAAGGTTCGGTCGAACCCGATGTTGAGTTTTTTGTTCATAGGCATATGCTAAATTAATGAGTTTTGCGTCCTGCCATGCGGTCGAAAAAAACGACAAACCAACCGGTAAACCATGCACATAACCTGATGGAACGGTTACGCTGGGGCATCCCGAGACGGCCGCCGGGCCGGCGCTACCACCGGATCGGTTGTCGCCGTTCACCCAGTCAATCAGCCAGGCGGTGCAGGTTGTTGGCGCGATGATCGCGTCCAGTTGATGTCGTAAACCATCCCGTAAACACCATCGATTTCGACATAATCACCGATGCGCAATGCTTTGGTGACGTTTAAGGCAACGCCGGAAAACACTTCACGAACGGTAGACTGCGCACCAAAACCAATAACAACGGCTGCAGCGCCAGATGTGGCCAGAACTGCGCCAATAGGTTCGCCATAAACGTAATGAAGTGGTTCTGCAAATTCGGACAGTCTGCTAAGGTGTATTCCAACACAATGAAGGAATACCCAAATGACGAAGAGACGGAAGTTTTCAGATCAGTTTAAGGCCAAGATTGCGCTTGA
>MABA01000017.1 GCA_002162875.1 Rhodobacterales bacterium 52_120_T64
TAAGACCAAGCCCATACCGATCCAGCCGCCACCATTACCCGCCAAAATTGGCTTGGTGGGTAATGGCTCAATCTTTGCAGATCGATCGGGAAAACATAAGACAAGCCCAATTTCTTTGAATACACAAAGCGGAGTTTCAGCATTGATGCCGGATTGGCCTACCTGCGCACCCTAACGGGTGAAAACCTGATTGAGGCACTCAACTACATTGAAAACGCCCCACTTCAAACGCGAACCCCTTTACGTGCGGCGCTTGCGCAGGATGCATGGTGGCAGGGGTTAAAGGAAAATGGCCGATCCAGATAATGCCATAAGTGCTGCCATCACTGTCATAAATCGGTGCCACAAAACCGGTGTGTTAAAGAACTTCGCCAGCCAGTTTCCTGCGTTAGCGTAAAACAAACAGACGAGCAGGTTGATACCGCCGAATGTCAACGCCAAACGCAACCCCTCTTGTATTGGTGGTTGGCCGAGGCCATATCCAGCCGCCGCAGCCATCGCAATCGCCCAAACCTTTGGGTTAACCCATTGAAATAACACAGCTTCAAATATGGTAAACGGCCTATCACGGGATTCCGATTTAGGGACATGTAATGAACGATACAATCGGTACCCAAGATAAAATATCCACCCGGCAGCCAGAAGTTTCAACCCGAAAGAAACTGTAGGATATCGCAAGATGAGCGCACCAAGACCCAGCCCCGTCAATCCTGCTGTCGCCGAAACGCCCAGCGCAATGCCAATCACATGAGGCAGGGTTCGCCGAAACCCGAATCGTGCGCCGGATGCGAGCAGCATGACGATATTTGGACCCGGCGAGGCAAGCCCAACCAGAACAAACAAATAGAAAGGATCAAAAATCACGCACCAGCCCCGGTCCACAGTATGAAAATTACACCAAATACAATCACGCCCGCCATTGAAAGGTTAAAAATCTTCAAATGTAAATTGGATTTCATCCAACGTCGCAGAAATTTGCCAAATGCCGCCCAGCCAGTTGCCGATGTGATACCGCCCAGCATTGTGGTTATCGCCAGAATTGTCGCAACCAACAATAGTTTATCACCGTGCATGAACTGGCCGATTACTGCTATGCACATCGCCCAGCCTTTTGGGTTTATCCACTGAAATGCGGCAGATTGTACGAATGACAACGGTTTTGTTCGCGCTCCGGGTTCGCCCGGCGCCTTGGTTTGTGCGATCCGCAAAGCAACCCATAATAACAGTCCAGCACCGACCCAACGTATCGTTAGGTGAAAGGCCGGATAGCTATCGAATGCCTCCCCAAAGCCCAATGCCAGCAAAAACATCATAAGACCGAAACCCAGTGAAACGCCTGCGATGTGGGGAATCGTTGCCCGCAATCCAAAGGTCGCCCCTGAAGACGCGAGCATCATATTGTTAGGTCCTGGTGTCCAAGCGGCCGCCATGAGTATTCCAACGAGCGCGATAAAAGAGTCTAGAGGCATTGCAATCATCCATTAGGTCATAGTGTATGACCTTTTTCAGATAACTGCTATACTGTCAAGCCTGTAACAACTCTTTGCTCGTCAGTTTGAAGTTTGAAGAAATCCAGAGATTCTCCAGTCGTTTTAACTCGTTACCCAGATGTGGGCCTGCGCCAATTAGACCGATCAAATCACTGCCCCGCAGCGGAAACACCGCGGCTTCGCCTTTGTTTATTTCCTGTTCAAGTACTTTTGATATTGGCGAGGACAGTGTTGCAGCCTCGATCAATTTCGCGCCCAACGCAGCATCTGACCCATATTTGTAAGCCATAACCGTCGCTTGCTCACCTGACTGTATCGCCCGTTTCAATGCGTCCAATTGCTTACTTTCAGCCTTTGAAAGGCGTAAACGTTTTGCATATCCATCCCCACCCAACGCAATCATCCGGCGCTGCCATCTTGGGGCAAATTTGTTTGATTGTTCTAAAAATACGAGCGGTGATATGAATTGCGGATCGGTACCCGGCAGTATCTGCGCCAACACCCCGGATACCGCCATCGCAGCTAAAGCCGGAGCAGGGTCGGGCGCCGCCAGCAGCTTTTTCATCTCTGCCCCCAAACGCTCTTTCGATAGCTTCGAAATCCCGTCCACATGGGTTGCGCACGCCGCCAGCCCTTCACGATCCAACCCCGCCGCCTGATCGCCATACCATGCCGTAAACCGGAAAAAGCGAAGGATCCGCAGGTAATCTTCTTCAATCCGTTGTGCCGCATCTTCGATAAACCTAATGCGTCGCACCTTGATGTCTGGCAACCCGTCGAGGGGGTCATGCAATGTCCCATCCGCCTCCACATAAAGCGCATTCACGGTGAAATCACGGCGGATGGCGTCATCCGAAATATTATCCGAAAAGGCCACAACCGCTCGGCGCCCGTCTGTATCAACATCTTTGCGAAATGTCGTAACTTCATGCGGTTCACCATTACTAACAACGGTTATTGTGCCATGCTCAAGTCCTGTAGGAACCGGTTTAAGACCAGCTTCACTCGCCAACCGTATTACTTCTTCAGGCACCGCACTCGTAGCAATATCAACATCTGCGACTGGCACGCCCAGCAGCGCGTTTCGCACGCAACCGCCTACCGCATACGCTTGATGACCGGCATCCGTAAGCATTCCCAACACAGCTTGCGTATCCGGTGATGTCAGCCAATCACCCGTTACCCGCATTGCGCCACCCTATCCGCCAAAACCTTAATCATCCGCGCCGTTGCGCCCCATATGTAATAGGGACCGTAGGGGATCGTGTAATACTGCCGCCTGTGCCCCTGCCAATTTCGGCCTTGAATAGACATGTTCTCGGCTGCCATCAGAAAGTCGAGCGGCACTTCAAACACTTCCTCTACCTCACCCGGATCAATAGCTGGGCGATAATCACTCACTAGCCCGACAAATGGTGTCACCGTGAAATTTGTTACTGTTTCGTGCACACTTAACGAGCCGATCATCTGAACCGCGCTGGCTGGCAACCCGATTTCCTCCTCGGCCTCGCGCAAAGCAGCAGCTTCAACCGTTTCGCCTGTCTCGACCTTCCCCCCGGGGAAGGAAACTTGTCCGGGATGATGTTTCAAATGAGAGGCTCGTTTGGTCAGGATCACGTGCCAACTTCCCTGACGTTCGATCAAAGGAATTAATACCGCCGCGGGGCGCAGAGATCGTTCCGGCAGTGTGGCTTTTATGGTCGGGTTCAAGTCATAGTCAGACGAGTCAACTGATGGCCCCGCCTTTACTGCCTCTTTCAGGTGCTCAAGGGTTATCACAACAAATGGCCGCTCTTCTTGGCTTTGGTTGCGAGGTAATCAACGTTATGCGGGTTTTCACCAACCATTAACGGCACACGTTCAATGACTTTCACACCCGAAGTCTCCATTTTCGCGACCTTCGCTGGATTATTCGTCATCAGTCGAACGGACGTGAAGCCCATCGCCTTCAGCATTTCGGCACCCAGTCGGAAGTCCCGTTCGTCATCCTCGAAACCCAGACGGTGGTTCGCTTCCACGGTATCAAACCCCTGATCCTGTAAAGCATATGCGCGCATCTTGTTTGCAAGGCCAATTCCGCGCCCCTCTTGGTTCATATATAACAAAACACCCGAACCCTCTTCGCCAATTTGCGCAAGCGCTGCGCGCAATTGGGGGCCGCAATCGCATTTCAACGATCCCAGAAGATCGCCCGTGAAACAGGCAGAATGCAGACGTGACAAAACTGGCGCCCCGCGGTCAGGGTTGCCGATTTCGATCGCATAATGTTCCTCTCCTCCATCGCGGGGGCGGAAAACGCGTACGCGGCCTTGCTGTGAAACCTCCAACGGAACGCGAGCGGCGGAAACCTCTTTCAACGCAGACACCTCTTCCATTCCCAAAAGGTCCGTTGCTTCGATCCGGTTCAAGCCAAATTTCTTCGCCAATGATTCCGCATGATCCCGCCCAAGCGACAAAACGATCGCTGCCGGCAACAAGTGCGCCCGCTTGGCCAGCGCGATACTAGCGCGGTGAATATCTGCTCTGGCCCCACGGACCGCCTGAAACGGCCCCTTCATCGGTGACGCTAAATCCTGCGACGGATCCGCCATCGCATGCACCCAAGCAACGCCCGCATCCGCCGGAATAACAATCCGCGCCACATCGCCGTCATATGCAGCTGTTTTCAACGTGGTTGCGCGACGCAAAGTTATCGCCAGTTCCACGATCCCTGCCATACCCCGCAGATCGGCTAACCTTTCGGCGCTGACAACCTCGGCAGCCAAAACCAACGCGCCGTTATCGCCATCAAACACGGCAACGGGTACACCAATACGGATGTCGCTCCCCATTCGGGCGATACGTTCCTCTCGATTCAAAGCTAGGGTCATGGGATTCTGCCAGAAATGTTTCAGTTCTTTTCATTCATATATCCCTTAGCCACCGGAATTGAAACATTTCCCGCAAAAGTGACACGCCTATGTGAGCCTATGTCGCAAAACCTTGCAAACGCCCTGTATTCGCAACAATTATTAAGGACACCGCACGAAGGAATCGGAAAATGAGTAATATTAAGAAAATTTTGATGGTCGACGACGAGGAAGATCTACGCGAAGCCCTCGCCGATCAGCTGGTAATGACAGATGAATTCGATGTGTTTGAGGCCGGGACCGGTGCGGAAGGGCTAAAAAAGGCTAAAGAAGCTCTTTACGACCTGATTATCCTCGACGTAGGCCTACCCGATATGGATGGCCGCGAACTTTGCCGCCTAATGCGTAAACAGGGCGTTAAAAGCCCGATCGTGATGCTGACGGGCCACACAACAGACTCCGATACCATTCTTGGTCTAGACGCCGGCGCAAATGATTACGTCTCCAAACCATTCAAGTTCCCCGTGCTTTTAGCCCGCATCCGCGCCCAACTTCGCCAACACGAACAATCCGAGGATGCCGTTTTCACAATCGGACCATACACGTTCAAACCAGCCGCGAAGATGTTGCTTGATGACAAAGAGCGAAAGATTCGTCTTACAGAGAAAGAAACCAACATCCTAAAATTTCTTTATCGCGCCAGCGATGCGGTCGTTGCCCGCGATGTACTGTTGCACGAGGTTTGGGGTTATAACGCTGGCGTCACCACGCACACACTAGAAACCCACATCTATCGTCTGCGCCAAAAGATCGAACCCGACCCATCAAACGCGCGCCTATTAGTTACCGAGAGCGGCGGCTATCGCCTCGCCTCCTGAGAATTCCTCCCTGAGACTCGAGCCCGCTGCGTATATCGTAGCGGGTCTTTTTTGGGTTGTGGTCAGAAGCCGCTAGGGTAGACTCTCTCAAAATTTACAGGAGAACCCCATGGCCTTCACCGTTTGCACTTGGAACATCAACTCTGTCCGCTTGCGCGAACCGCTTGTTCTGAAACTTCTAGCTGAAGAAGCGCCAGATGTACTGTGCCTTCAGGAGTGCAAATCCCCGACGGATAAAATTCCGACTGAAAATTTTGCCGCATTGGGATACAGCCTGATCGCTCGTGGGCAAAAGGGGTATAACGGTGTGGCTATTCTTTCGCGACTACCTATGGAAGATGCCGGGCATCGAGATTTCTGCGAAAAAGGTGACGCCCGGCATGTGGCTGGACGATTGGAAAACGGGGTAACCATTCACAATTATTACATTCCAGCGGGTGGCGATGAAGCAGATCGTACAAAGAACGAAAAGTTCGGACATAAACTCGATTTCCTGACCGAAATGCGCGACTGGTTTCGCGATGAAGCCCCCACCAAATCCATTCTAGTCGGAGATCTGAATATCGCCCCGCGCGATGATGACGTTTGGGATCACAAGAAGCTGCTGAAGGTCGTAAGTCACACGCCAATCGAAGTCGAACACCTTGCCGCCGCGCAAAATGCCGGAAAATGGGTGGATATCACACGACAAGACATCCCAGACGGCAAGTTTTACAGCTGGTGGTCTTATCGCGCCAAAGATTGGGACGCGGCAGACAAAGGCCGTCGCCTAGACCATATTTGGGCCACTGACGATATCTCCGGCTCCGCTCACTCCAGCCGCTTGTTACGCGACGCCCGTGGATGGGAGCGCCCATCCGACCATGCGCCGCTGTTTGCGAGTTTTGATCTATGATCGAGGCAACTTTAGAAAACGGAATAGGGCGAATTACGCTAAATAGCCCCGAAGTTCACAACTCCCTCACATGCGAGGCGATGAACGCTGTTCGAACGAAATTGGATGAGTGGGCCAACAGCAATATTCGTGTTTTGGTCCTGACGGGAACAGGCAAAAGCTTTTGTTCGGGTGTATCACTTGGCGATCTCGGAACGGGCGACTGGTCGAATAACCCGCTAACCGCGCTCTGCGATGCCGTCGAGGACTTCCACACTCCGACAATCTGCGCCCTGAACGGCGGCGTCTACGGCGGAGGTGCCGAATTGGCCATTTCATGCGACTTTAGAGTTGGTGTCGCTGGAACTAAAATGTTTGTGCCAGCGATCAAAATTGGCGTCCACTACGAAGCTGCAGGGATCGCGCGGTACATCCAAAAACTCGGCTCTCAGTCCGCACGGCGGATATTTCTGCTTGCGGAAAAGTTTGATGACGTGGCGCTTATCGATATTGGTTTTCTGGATTACCTCGTTGCGCCTGAGGAATTTGATCAGCGCGTAGATGAACTTACCGATACCATTAACAGTGCCGCTCCACTCGCCGTGCAAGGCATGAAGCGTAGCATTCTGGAAATCAGCCGAGGTACTTTGGATACGGATGAAGCCTCTCAACGTACTGCTAAATGTTTCGCCTCTGAAGACCATCGTGAAGGCCTTGAAGCGCTGTCACAGAAACGCAATCCGTTGTTCAAAGGTAGTTAACCTAATTTCGCTCGGCCAGACGCGGATTCACGGTAAAATCTATAGCTGACGGACTCGGCGATATGGTGGCGCTGAACAATTCGTTCTCCCTCTAAGTCTGCTATCGTCCGGCTGACTCGCAATATCCGGTGATAAGCCCGCGCACTCATCCGGAAATGCTGGGCCATATCGCCCAGCAATTTACGACCCTCGGTCGTGGGTTCTGCTATGGTCTCCAACAGCGCTCCTTCGGCGTCCGAATTCGTTGACATGCCGTCATAATCTGCAAACCGTGCGCGTTGAATTTCTCGGGCTTGGGCAACCCGAAACGCGATGTCCGCCGAACCCTCAGCAGCGGGCGGTTGCGACAAGTCTGACACCTCCACTGGTGGTATTTCGACCTTTATATCGAAGCGGTCCATCAACGGCCCCGATATCCGCCCGAGGTATTCGTCACCACACAACGGCACACGGGCACACGCCCGTTCAGGGTCCGTCAGAAACCCGCATTTGCAGGGATTCGCCGCCGCCAAAAGCATGAATTTGCACGGATACCGCACATGAGCGTTCGCACGCGCCACCACCACATCGCCGGTTTCAACTGGCTGGCGAAGGGTTTCCAACACGGAACGGGCGAATTCGGGAAACTCGTCCAGAAACAAAACACCGTTATGAGCCAACGATATTTCACCCGGTTTGGCATTGCGACCACCGCCGACTATCGCCGCCATCGACGCTGTGTGATGTGGCGTGCGAAACGGGCGCGTTCGCGAAATGCCGCCTTCTTTCAACATACCGGCAAGCGAGTGGATCATCGAGGTTTCCAGTGCTTCGGTAGGATCAAGTGGTGGTAAAATCCCAGGTAGACGTGCAGCAAGCATCGACTTCCCTGCGCCCGGTTCGCCAATCATAAAGAAATGGTGCCGCCCAGCCGCTGCAATCTCCATCGCGCGTTTGGCTTTTTCTTGCCCTTTGACGTCGCGTAAATCACGTGTGAAGTTTTCTGTATGCACTTCGCCGGGCTCCGACGGTGCCAAAACTTTGCGCCCGTTAAAATGGTTAACTAAATCCAGCAATGAATTCGGGGCCGTCACTTGCGCTGCGCCAACCCACGCCGCCTCCGGCCCGCAATTTTTTGGACAAACTAACCCAAAGTCTGCTTCTGCGGCGGCCATTGCGGCTGGCAATGCACCGACGACGGACACCAACGTTCCGTCCAGTGACAACTCCCCAAGGCAAACCTGCCGCGCAGCCTCGTCCTTCGGGATGACGTCCATCGCGGCCAGCAGACTCATGGCGATAGGCAAGTCAAAATGCGAACCTTCCTTCAACAAATCAGCAGGCGAAAGATTGATCGTTATCCGCTTCGCCGGCAGCGCCAGCCCCATAGCCGTAATCGCGGCGCGCACCCTTTCTTTGGACTCTGACACTGCTTTGTTTGGTAAACCAACCATATTGAACGCCGGAATTCCGGGCGCGAGCGAGCATTGCACCTCGATCAGTTTGGCTTCAACACCTTGAAAAGCAACAGTGTAAGCGCGCGCAATCATGGGGACTCCTGTTCCTAAAAGAACACTTGTCGCGCATTAATCATTTATTTTTCGTTAATTTTAAGAATCAGGCCACGGAATCGTTTCCAGATCCAGATCATACCCCGGCTGAACATAGTTTTCCGCCAATCCACTGTCTCGCCATTCTTTGAACGTCGCATCACGGGTTGTTGACTGAACATAATCACTAGCGAGTGCGCCCCTCGGCAGCCCGTAGGTCAACAACCGCGTAGCAATTGGGGCGTAAAATGCATCGGCAATGGAATACTCTCCGAACAGCCAAGGTCCGCCCGCTCCCCAACGTGATCGCGCCTCGGTCCAGATTTTCTCGATACGGGCGAGGTCGGATAGCACAGCATCAGAGGGGACGAATCCACTATAACAGTGTCGTAGATTCATCGTGCAATCGGTGCGGAGTGAACCGAAACCTGAATGCATTTCTGCGGTGATTGAACGCGCATACCCTCGCGCGACAGGGTCTTGAGGCCACATATTTTTCTCAGGGTGCCGCTCGGCCAAAGTCTCGGCTATGGCAAGGGTATCAGACACCATCACGGGGCCGCTTGGTGCGTCAAAACGGATAGCAGGCACCAAGCGTCCGCCGCCGAAATCTTTCAACATGTCGGTAAATTCAGGCGAGTACATTCGGGCTGTCACCACATCCACCGGGATGTCGAATTTCGCGAATAGTAACCAGCCGCGCAAAGACCAGCTGGAATATGTTTTATCACCGATTGCTAACGAGTATGTCATTGAAAGTTCCCTTTTTTCCAAACGTAAGCGCGGTCGCGCCCTACGTCCAATCAGAAAACGGGATGTAATATATCACGGCAAGTGATTCACCCCGTGAACGCGCCAAGATTTCACGGGGTGCAGGTATTCCAGCCGCGTGACCGAAAGGTTGTCGATCTTGAATGCGAACGCTGCTTTCGCACTCATGCCGCTGGCGCGCTGCAGGGCGGTCAAGATGGCGGCGAAATGGCCGACGATGACAACATCGCCAGTACCGTTGTTTGTGATTATCGTATCAACCGCGGCCGCAATCCGCATGGACAGATCATCCCAACTTTCGCCATTGGGCGGGGCAACCGCACCGGGGGATTCCCAGAACTGGCGGCTGGTTTCAGGATCAGATTTTGCGATATCGGCAAACAGTCGACCATCCCAATCGCCAAAGTTCATCTCGCGCAAGGCCGACATATTTTGTAGCCGAACACGCCCGCCTTGAAGCGCATCGGCAGTCGCACTCGCACGTTTCAGGTCTGATGAAATTATTTTGGCTTCGACGGGCAAATAGCTTGAAAGTCGCCGCAATGCCGCCAAATCAGAAAGATCCGCTGGAACATCCGACCAGCCTACTGCCGCTTTGGAGTGGGTCGGGCCGTGCCGAACAAACCATAGGCGCGTGCTCATGCTAGACCCTTGGGCAAAGCGCCCTTAAGCGTCAAGGGCAAGCCCGCGGCTACAAACACCGCTAGATCGGCATTTTCGGCAACTTTGCGATTTAGACGGCCTTGAAAGTCGCGGAAATGCCGACCGAGCGGAGTGTCCGGCACAAGGCCCATGCCCACCTCGTTCGAGACACAAATTACTGGATTTTGCGTCGCGGACAGACTGGTTAACAAATTGGCAACCTCGGCATCAATGTCCGCGTCGGCGTGCATTTGATTACTAAGCCACAACGTCAGGCAGTCGATCAAGACGATAGATTTCGCTGTAACTTCCGCTAGAGCTACCCCTATATCCAACGGTGCCTCAATGGTCTGCCAATCGGGCCCGCGATCTAAACGGTGTTTTGCGATTTTGGCTTCCATCTCCGTATCAAACGCCTGACTGGTGGCAATGTAGGCACGCGGGCGGTTGGTGCTTGTGGCCAACGACTCGGCAAATGCGGACTTGCCGGAACGCGCGCCGCCAAGAATTAGGGTGAGATGTGGAAAAGTGGGCATGAGTGAGTTCCATTTGATTAACTATCGTATCTTTTCATATTTGGGAAACAGAATCCATGGACGGTTGAAGATTAAGCCTATTCACCAACTTGAAACCTAGGAATTTATAAAATACACTACTAAATGGTAAATAGATTTATTCCCGTGGAATTTGAAAATGTTACATGGCCGGAAGGTTCTTCTTGTTATTGGTGGCGGAATTGCTGCTTACAAATGCCTTGATCTGATCCGGCGGCTCGCTGAGCGCGGCGCGACGGTTACACCTGTTCTGACGCGTGCTGCGACTGAATTTGTGACACCCCTGTCGGTTGCCGCGCTGGCGGGCGACAAAGTTTATACCGACTTGTTTGACCTAACCGACGAAGCCGAGATGGGACACATCCAACTTTCCCGCGCTGCGGATCTGTTGGTTGTTGCCCCTGCGACGGCTGATTTGTTGGCTAAAATGGCAACAGGGCAGGCGAACGATTTGGCGACTACGCTTTTGCTAGCAACCGATAAGCCTGTGCTGGTGGCCCCCGCGATGAACGTTCGCATGTGGGAACATCCAGCGACACAACGCAATATTGCGACCTTGAAAACTGATGGCGTTCGGTTCGTCGGCCCCAATGACGGCAACATGGCGTGTGGAGAATTCGGCCCCGGTCGGATGTCCGAACCACTAGAGATTGTCAGTGCTATTACCGCCGCGTTGGCCGATGGACCGCTGAACGGCAAACATATTTTGGTAACCTCTGGCCCAACACATGAACCTATCGATCCGGTGCGCTATATCGCCAACCGTTCATCCGGCGCACAGGGTACCGCGATTGCCGAGGCGCTGGCGGCACTTGGTGCAAACGT
Source organism: Rhodobacterales bacterium 52_120_T64 (assembly GCA_002162875.1). Lineage (GTDB taxonomy): Bacteria > Pseudomonadota > Alphaproteobacteria > Rhodobacterales > Rhodobacteraceae > NORP23. The sequence goes on from MABA01000017.1 coordinate 11,174, forward strand.
TACATTTATTACCGGCCCCGCAGATGCGGAACGGCCCAAGGGTGTGAATGTTGTCGAAGTACAAACCGCACAACAAATGCTAGAGGCGGCGAAAAATGCACTGCCAGCGGACGCCGCCGTTTTTGCTGCGGCGGTGGCAGACTGGCGGATGGCGAACGCTGTGAATTCCAAGATCAAGAAAGATGGGTCTGGCAGTATGCCATCGTTTGAATTCGCCGAAAACCCTGACATATTACGAACCGTTTCCCAGATGACTGACGGGCGACCGCAACTGGTTGTCGGCTTTGCGGCTGAAACGGACGATGTGTTGGCCAACGCGATCGCCAAACGCGAGCGCAAGGGTTGTGACTGGATTGTGGCGAATGATGTTTCGCCAGAAACTGGTATCATGGGTGGCGCTGAAAATGCGGTTACGCTGATTTCCGATTCCGGGCAGGATACCTGGGAACGGATGAGCAAGATTGAAGTTTCCCGCAAGCTGTCTGCGAAAATTGCAGAGGCGTTGTCATGACGCAAACTGTTCGCATTCACCGCACAGAAAATTCCGATACCGCAATTGCCCTGCCTGCATATGAAACCGAAGGCTCGGCAGGCATGGACATTCGGGCAAATTTTCCGGCTGACATGCGAGCCGAAGGTATTATCCTGCCCGCCGGTGCACGGGCGTTAATCCCGACAGGGATGAAATTTGAAATACCGATTGGTTACGAGGTGCAAATCCGCCCGCGCTCGGGTCTTGCCCACAAACACGGTGTAACATTGGTTAACGCGCCGGGCACCATCGACAGCGACTATCGCGGTGAGGTTGGGATGATATTGATTAACCACGGCAATGAACCGTTTAGCGTCACGCACGGTGAACGGGTCGCGCAGATGGTGTTCGCGCAAGTGGCGCGTTGTGACATTACCGAAGTGACATCCTTAACCACAACCGCACGCGGCGCTGGTGGCTTTGGCTCTACAGGGAAAACGTAAACATGCTTCGAATGTCCCGCAAAATTGTTCTGGCCTTAGAGGCTGTTCTGGATATCGCCTACAACGGTCGACCCCATCCAGTGCAATCAAAGGACATCACCGAACGCCAAGGTATTCCGCAACGGTATCTGGAGCAGGTATTGCAACAGTTAGTACGTGCCGGCGTATTGAAGGGCGTTCGCGGTCCACGCGGCGGATATACGCTGGCGCGAGAACGTCGACGGATTACTTTGGGTGATGTTTTACGCGTTGTTAATCAAATGGAAAATGACGAAGATTCGACCGTTTCTCGCGCACAATTGGGTGAAAAAATAATCAATCCAATCTGGGGCGAGATGCAGAACGGCATATTGAAGCACTATGACGCAATCACGATGGAAGACCTGTGTCGCAATGCCGAAGCAAAAGGAATCAAACGTGCAGACGAAGAGTCTGTCAGCTTTACCATTTAGAAATCTTTCTTAACAAAATCTGCGTCGCTGGAAAAAACCTTCAAAACCGTCACGTTTACGTCGGAAACGGCACCCACGTGTTCATAACCTGTGCCATGCTGCCCGTAATCGGTTTCTGACAGGCCTGCGACATGCGTATCATCATTTCGTTCATCGCGCTCTTCGCGTCGATTTCGCTTTTGCAGCTCAGTTCGGGTGCTATCGGTTCACTCGACGTTCTATCCGGTATTTCCCAAGGCTTTACGAATACGCAAATCGGCTTCCTAGGATCAGCGCATTTCCTTGGGTTTTTCATAGGCTGTTGGTGGGCACCACGCCTTATGGGATCGGTCGGACATTCCCGCGCTTTTTCAGCATTCGCAGCAACCGGTGCAATTGGCGCCATTGCCCATCCCATGTTAATCGACCCGTTCGCATGGGCGTTCATGCGCATACTTACGGGGCTGTGCGTTGCTGGGTGTTATACCATAATCGAAGCCTGGATGCAGGCTAGGTTAACAAATTCAAACCGCGGTCGCATCATGGCGACCTATCGCACAATCGATATCGTGGTTTCTGCATCCGCACAGTTGATGATCGGCGCGTTAGAGCCAGCCTCCTATATGTCATACAACTTGTTGGCCATTCTGTGTTGCGCCTGCATGTTGCCCATAGTGTTAACGAAAATGAAACCACCTGAGACCCCTGTTTCCCCACGTCTCAGGCCTCTCAACACATTCAAAGTCTCCCCGCTCGGCGCGGCAGGTGTAATTGTTGCGGGAACCAGTTCCGCATCTTTCAGGATGGTTGGGCCAATTTATGGACAAGAGATCGGGCTGACAGCCGCACAAATCGGTTCTTTTCTGGCGACTGTTCTGATTGGCGGAGCCGTAGCCCAGTTCCCCGTGGGGTGGCTGGCCGACATGTACGACAGGCGTTGGGTTCTGATCGGGCTTTCGGTCGCCGGTATTCTGGCTTGTGGAGGCCTTGTTGCCACCGATCCTAGCAATCACATCCAGATATTTCTGATCGCGGCATTTTTCGGTGCATCAATCTATCCGGTTTTCTCGGTGTCCACGGCGCACGCCAATGATTTCGCCCATTCCAGCAAAATGGTAGAGATTAATGCTTCCTTAATGTTCCTCTACGGCATCGGTGCAATTTTCAGCCCCTTGATCGCATCTGCGCTGATCGAGAATTTTGGACCCGCAGCTCTGTTCGCTTTCATCAGCATCGCGCATGTATTCTTGGTTGGTTTCGGCTTGCTACGCATGTCTTCCCGCCCAACCGAGGATGAAAAAACCGCGTATGCCTATATTCCCCGAACATCGTTTACAGTCGCCAAATTGCTTAAGAGGTCGAAGCCCCGATAGCTCTAGCCGTCCGTCAAAAACTTTGTATACTTCGGCGAGTTAAGGGAGTTTTCATAATGCCAACACCGCCACATGGAAAAATTTACGACGACATAACGCAAACTATGGGCGGAACCCCTCTGGTGAAACTGTCCCGCTTTACTGCTAAAATGGGTGTGAACACCGAAATTTGTGGGAAACTCGAGTTTTTTAATCCGCTAGGTTCGGTAAAAGACCGCATCGGTGTCGGAATGATCGACGCGCTGGAAGCCTCGGGAAAATTGAAACCGGGCGGTACTCTGATTGAACCAACTAGTGGCAATACGGGAATTTCACTGGCGTTTGTATGCGCCGCCCGCGGGTATAACCTGATCCTGACAATGCCGGATACAATGTCGATTGAACGCCGCAAAATGCTGGCGCTTCTGGGCGCAAAGTTGGAGCTGACAGACGGCGCAAAAGGCATGAAGGGCGCAATTGATCGGGCTGAAGAAATGGTTAAAGAGATTGAAGGTGCCATTTTACCCCAACAATTCGAAAACCCCTCGAATCCCGCGATCCATGAGATCACAACCGCCGAGGAAATCTGGCAGGATACCGACGGCAAAATTGACGTATTTATCTCTGGTGTTGGCACCGGTGGAACGATCACGGGTGTAGGAAAAGTTCTGAAGGCCCGAAACCCGAATGTGCGTATCGTTGCGGTGGAGCCAGAAGATAGTCCCGTTTTGTCCGGTGGTGTTGCTGGCCCACATAAAATTCAAGGGATCGGGGCAGGGATTATCCCCGCTGTTATGGATGTTGATCTGGTCGACGAAATTATCACTATTGGCAACCAAACCTCTTTCGAAATGGCACGAGCGTTAGCATCCTATGAGGGGATTCCTGTCGGTATTTCGTCAGGTGCAGCCCTCGCAGCAGCAGTAGAAATCAGCGAGCGCCCAGAAATGGCTGGCAAACGGATCGTAGTAATCTTACCCAGCTTTGCGGAACGGTATTTGTCTACTTCCTTGTTTGACGGCCTTTAAATGCTGGATCGGCTCGCGTCCGGTGGATTGGTTACCGTTCTACTAATCACTTTCCTCGCGCTCGGATACGCGCGTGTATTGAACGCACCACGTCGGGTATATATTGGTATTGCAACGCTGGTCAGTTTGACAATCATAGGCTCGCAATTCCTGCCGGCAGGGAATATCTTCCGTATCAGAATTGCAGACAGCTTTGGCTTTGGGGTGCGTGTTCTGTTATGGACGTCTCCGATTATTGCATACGGTTTGGTGATACGGCAGATACGGCGGAAAACGCGGTTACAGGAGGAAAATGATGGAGCCTGAGGAACTTGAACGCTACGCCCGTCATATCGTGTTGCGCGAAATCGGCGGGGCCGGGCAGCAGAAACTTCGCAAAGCACGGGTTTTGGTCGTTGGCGCAGGCGGGCTTGGATCCCCGGTTTTGATGTACCTCGCAGCGGCGGGGGTTGGCGTTTTGGGTGTTGTCGATGACGACGAGGTTAGTTTGTCCAACCTTCAAAGACAGGTTATACATTCCACCGGAAACGTTGGGATGCCAAAGGTTACATCAGCGATCGAGGCAGTTGCCCGCATTAACCCCCATGTGACTATTGAACCACACCAGACCCGTATCACGATTGAGAACGCTGCCGATATCATCGCGAATTATGATCTGGTTATGGATGGCTCTGACAATTTCATCACGCGGTATTTGATTAACGAAGTATGCGTAAACCTTGGCAAACCGCTAATTTCCGCCGCGATGAGCCAGTGGGAAGGGCAGATTAGCTTGTACGATTCCGCCAACGGCGGCCCGTGCTATGCCTGCGTATTTCCTGAACGGCCAGCCGATGGTTTGGCACCATCCTGTGCGGAAGCAGGCGTAATGGGTGCTTTGGCAGGCGTCATGGGGTCAATGATGGCCGGTGAAACAATCAAATATGTAACGGGTGCCGGCGAAGGATTAGTTGGCCAAATGATTATCTATGATGCTTTGTACAGTGAATCTCGAAAAATGCGGTTAGCTAAAAGTTCGACATGCAAAGTGTGTGGTAAAAAATGACACATGTAACCACCGAGGCGCTAGATTCAGCGTTGGCCTACATTCAGGAAGCCCCGAAAAATTTTGGACCAATCGAAACGCTGTGTTTTCGTCCGGATTTTGGCGAACGTGTTTTTTCAGAATCCTTGGCACTTTCTGTGGCAAACGGTGTTGATGGTGACCGCTGGAAGTCCAAACCTTGGTTAACGCTGGAAGACGGCTCCGCAGATCCAAGAATTCAAGTCTGCATACTTGGGAAGCGGGTGCTCGACAGTGTCTGGCTTGATCGTGAAAACACCCTATATCCTGGTGATACAATTATCGCGGACCTGGATTTTTCAGAAGTTAATTTTCCGAACGGCGCATTGATACGCGCTGGAACCGCAATTTTGCGTGTGTCTGACGTTTTCAACGACGCCTGCGTAAAATGGAAGGCTCGTTACGGTGTTGAATCCGTTCGCTGGATTAACAGGGTTGATATCAAGCCACTTCGAATGCGCGGCGTGTTGTGCGAAATTGTAGAAAACGGCGAGGTTAGTTTGAATGACAGGCTTGAAAAGCTGTCCTCTTGATCTGATGGGTGATGGCCACCGTCGATAGATATCGCGGCTAACTGTTACTTTTCTATGCGCTCTATGGCGAAACTTGTTGTTCAATCTGGCACCAAACCCAAATTAACCGATTTTGAGCCACCTTTCTTGATATTCATCAATGCAAATTTTCCCTTAATCACTACCGTTTCTTTTCTTTCCAAGAAATAAGGAGCGCGTCTCGTGACCCAACAAGCCCAATTCGACATCATCATTATAGGTGCTGGCCCCGCTGGCCTTAGTTTTGCTCGTAGTCTGTCGGACACCGGCCTACAGATTGTTTTGTTGGAACGTCAAGCTGAGAGCATTCTGGAAAACCCACCTGAAGATGGCCGCGATATTGCGTTAACGCATTCTTCAGAAAAGATAATGCGGGATTTGGGAATGTGGGACCTTATTCCGGAAACGGAGATCGGGACTATTCGTGATGCCAAGGTAGTTAACGGAAAATCACCCTATGCACTGCATTTCGCCAGTGAAAATACTGATCGGGATTATCTGGGGCATATCATTCCCAACCATATCATCCGGCAAGCTGCCTATATGGTAGTAGAAGATTTACCGAACGTTACTATTATGACTGAGGCAGAAGTTGTGGAGGTCGAAACCAACTCGACTGCGGGCAAAGTAACATTGAAAGACGGGACTGAAATTGGCGCACCTTTGGTGATATCAGCTGACAGTCGTTTTTCCGATACACGCCGGCAGATGGGGATTTCATCCTCGATGACGGATTTCGGGCGCGTTGTGATCGTTTGCGAAATGGAGCATACGATCTCGCATAACGACACGGCGGTTGAGTGTTTTCACTTTGATCAAACTCTTGCGATCCTGCCAATGTACGGGAACAAATCCTCGGTCGTTGTGACGCTAACGACTGACAAAGCCGAGGCGGTTATGAATATGCCGCCAGAGGCATTCGCCGCTGACATACAGCGGCGTTTTGAGGGACAACTCGGTGATATGACACTGGTTTCAAAACGACATCCCTATCCGTTAGTTGGGGTTTTCGCCAACCAGTTCGTCAAAAAACGGTTTGCCGTGGTTGGAGATGCGGCCGTCGGTATGCATCCGGTTACCGCGCACGGCTTCAACCTTGGGTTAACGGGCGCAAATATTCTGGCGGAGGAGATACGGAGCGCGCTTGAGGGCGGGTCGGATATAGGGGCCTCCTGGGTGTTAAAGAATTACGAATTCCGACATCGCCGTATTGCACGGCCACTGTATTTGGGGACCAACGCGCTGGTTCGGCTGTATACGAACACGACTGTGCCTGGCCGAATACTTCGGCGGGCAGCTTTACGAGTTGGTAATATCATACCACCTGTCAAACAATTGATTACCCGTCAATTAACGCAAGCCTAACGCGTTACAGCATGCTCGGCACGACTTGATCCGGCGGACGGTGGCCGTCGGCGAAGGTTTTGATGTTGATAATAACCTTTTCACCCATCTCGATCCGGCCTTCGGCAGTTGCGGAACCCATGTGTGGAAGCAACAAAACGTTGTCCAAACCCTTTAACCTTGGGTTAATGTCATTGCCGTGCTCGAAAACATCAAGCCCCGCGCCAGCCAGTTCGCCTGCGCGCAACATTCTCGTTAGCGCGTTTTCATCTACGATTTCACCACGGGCAGTGTTGATGACAAAGGCGCTGGGCTTCATCAACTTCAATCGGCGTGCGTTTAACAAGTGGAACGTGCCAGGGGTGTGCGGGCAGTGGATCGACAAAATATCAACACGAGCCAACATTTGATCGAGACTTTCCCAGTATGTCGCTTCGAGCGCTGCCTCGGTGTCTAGGTGCAGTCGACGACGGTTGTGGTAGTGAACTTGCAGACCAAACGCTTTTGCACGGGTGGCCACGGCCTGTCCAATTCGACCCATTCCTAAAATGCCAAGACGTTTGCCACCAATTCGATGGCCCATTAGCGCAGTGGGTGACCAACCCTCCCACTCGCCTTGTTGCATCAGCATTGTGCCTTCGCGGAGGCGGCGCGGTACGGCCAATATCATCGCCATCGTCATATCGGCAGTATCATCCGTCAACACACCCGGCGTGTTGGAAACCAAAATTCCGCGTTGTATGGCAGTTTGAACGTCGATGTGATCGAACCCCGAACCATAGTTCGCGATAAGGCGTAATTTATCACCGGCATGGGCCAGCATTTTTTGGTCAATCGTATCACCAAGGGTTGGCACCAGAATATCGGCGCGGCTGATTGCGTTAGCCAAAGCCTCGGCATCCATCTTTTCGTCTGTTTCATTCAGCTCCACATCGAAAAGTTCGCGCATGCGGGTCTCAACAGGTTCGGGCAGGCGGCGGGTTACGATGACTTTCAGGGGTGCGTTTGTCATATTGCTTTTGCGTCCTCGGGTTGAAAACTTTGTGCTAACATGGCAGCAAAGGAGGGGCGGGGGAATGGCAAAAATGCCAAACCGCGCGATGCAGGCTAATTACAGGCGATTATTATGTTGAAACCAATGCGACATTTGTTGCGAGCAGCCGTGATTTTATTGATCGGCTTTGGTGTGAGTGCGCCTGTAGCAATTGCGCAGCAAACATCCGCCACAAATGTCGGCCCGGTTACCAGCTTACCCTTACCCCGGTTTGTCAGCCTAAAAGGCGTAAAAGCCAATGTTCGACGCGGTCCTAGTCAGTCACACCGCATTGACTGGGTGTTAATGCATCGTGGCACACCTTTGCAAATTACTGCAGAGTTTGAACATTGGCGGCGTGTGCGCGATCAAGACAATGTCGGGGGCTGGATACACTACTCCCTACTTAGTGGTCATCGGACCGTTGTTGTGCAGGGGCAACGCATTCCATTGCATGCGGAACCCACCGAAACTTCGCGCACGATAGCATTGGCGGAAAAGGGTGTAGTTGCCTCGGTTGGGACATGTATTCCTGACTGGTGCGAGATTGAAACGGACGGATTTTCGGGTTGGGTTATGAAGTCCGGAATATGGGGAATCGGATCAGCAGAGATCCGCGAATAGTTGCCGACGTGGCAACCCTTGCTTATCTATTCAACCATCAGGCTATTGCCCGTCATTCATGCCGCGGATAGACTCCGCGAAAATTCTATTTATTGTTGGAGAATATGGTTATGAAAAAACTGGTAACGGCTTTTACGTCCGTCGCGATTATAGGTAGTGCATCGTACGCTGTGGCGCAAAACCAGCTAGAAACGACACTCGATCTCGTAGTCCGCGGTATGATGGATGATGGCGCCGAAGTAGCGTATAACGAACGGATTATTGGTGCCGACGGAAGTGTAGAATACACCGATTTGGTGATTGCTGATCCGGATGGTGAATTTTCTTTGTCCATGGATTGGTTAAAAGGCGTACCATCTGACGCCGACGTTACGTTCACAGTTTCCGATACTATTAGTGTTTCTGGTACGGAAGAAGGCGTTGAATTCTCGTTCAAAATTCAATCTTCGGCATTGTCGCTTACTACCAACGGCGTGCTGCGCGAGGCGATGAGCACTGAAGACATTACAGTTACATTCTCGGCCGATGAATTTATCATCGATGGTGGTGATCCTGATAGTGAGGTTCTGCGGAAAATCTTCGTTGATCTTGGCTCCGTTGATCTCAATTTGCTGGTTTCGACTGAAGACATGTTCGTTAAAGGCGGGTTTGACGCCGAGAAGGCGGAAATCGCGTATGACTACACCATCGATGGGCAATCTCAAGATATTGAGCAATCAACTGGCACAACTACTGTATCGTTCGAATTTGATATTCCTGAAGACGAAGAAGATGCGTTTGGATATCTAGACGGTACCAAATCCGCTGTATTAAAAGCATCCAGTGGTGCCAGTGAATTCGTGGGGACTATGGATGCCGAAGGTATCCCGCTTGCCATTGAGGGTACTTCGGGTGCCAGCTCCGTATTGCTGGAAATCATCGATGGAACTATCACCTATGATGTTAGCGCAGATGGTTTTGATATGGTTGTGGTCCCTGGCGAGGGCTTACGGATTCCACCTGTTGAAATTGGAATGGGTGAGATGGCAATGAAATTGGTCGTTCCTGCAAGCGCTGCGAATGCGCCTGCTGAAATGATCATTGATATCCTGTTTGCTGATCTAGTTGTCGGCGAAGGCATATGGTCGATGATTGATCCAGGCAAAACGATTTCTCGTGATCCGGCCCAACTGGATATTGATGTCGAGGCACTGGTGCAGCTTGATGCTATGGCTGCCATTTTGGGTAACGAGGATCCAACATCGTTGGCCGCGATCCATAGTCTGGACATTAACCAAATATTACTCTCGCTTGCCGGTGCATCGGTACAACTGGAAGGCGCTGCAACGTTCGACAATTCCGGTCCGATCCCGACACCGTTGGGCTCTTTGAATGTCGACTTACGCGGTATATCTACTTTGGCAAACCAGTTGGTTGCACTCGGCTTGCTAGACCAAATGCAAGCAGGCATGGCTATGGGGATGATGATGGCGTTCGGTAAGCCGGGCGACGAAGCTGACCAGTTTATCTCCGAGATCACTTTCACTGAAGACGGCATTTTGGCGAACGGCCAACCAATCCGGTAATAGATGTCGAATTAGGTTTTTAGGCCCGTTGTTCGTTCGGCGGGCCTTTTTCATGAGTTAGCGTGTGCGACGCAAATAGACGTAATACGCACCACCACCACCGTGCTTCGCGTGGGCGGGGGTTATCTGCAAAATCTTGGGTTTCAAGTCAGGGCGGTTCAACCAATGCGGTAAGCTGTGGCGCAAAATACCTTGACGCGTCGGCATTATGCCTTCGTCAACACGGGTAGAATTGCCTTTGCCCGTAATCACCAACGCCAACCGTTTACCAGCAGAATGACTGCGATGGATAAATGCCGTTAGCTCCGAATGTGCTTGCGCCGCAGTCAACCCGTGTAGATCCAGTCTCGCATCCGGTTTGATTTTGCCTTTACGAAGACGGTCAAAATTCTTGCGGTCCATCTGGTGGGTCGACGTTTCACTTGCCTTCATCGGGTCGAGCGCAAGATTGACGGTCACCCGTGCTTCGGGCCTCATTCCACCAATTTGTGTCAAAGGCCGGATCATTTGTCGCGATGGCTTTTTCGCTAATGGCGCGCGTTCGGGTTCAGGTTTAAAAGTTATGTTAAAGGGTTTCACAGAATGCAGGGGAACGGTGGTCTGGGTGACCATCGACCAGACCTCGTGATCATCCTCGCTTAGTTTTCTGTGTTTTCGGCGTACCATGACAATGGCTTACGCCTCGGTTCCGACCAAAAGCCAGTTCGGATTCTCACCACCCATTAACCGCGCAAATGTCCAAGTGTCGGACTGCTTTTTGATGTGCTTATCGTCACCCTCGACAACTTCACCTTCTGCGTTGCGGACAACAGATGTCAGCTCGCCAGTGAACTTCATGGTAATTTCGGCTTCACTGTTTTCCACGTCAAACTTCGCACCAGCCAACTTAACGCTACTTACACCAACGAAATTCGCATCAACGGTCAGGCCGCTATCGGCCCGTGCAATAATCGCCGAGGAAAAAGATTCGTAAACGTCAGGCGCAAGGTATTGCTCAAGAAACGGCAAATCACCGTTTTCAAATGCCATCAGGATCATTTCATAAGCTTGGCGCGCACCGCCTGTGAAGACCTCGACCGAGAAGCCGGATTCGATTCGCTTCATCGCGGCAAGTGCTTTGCCGGAGTCACTGTTCAAATCGATATAGTTTGAAATATCAAAGTCTTCGCCGCCACCTTCGATCACGTCAAATTTGCGTTTCGCGGTACGGGCAGGAGCCGTTGTATCCTCGAATCCTTCGCGCGTTCCGAGGACACTGCGAAGTCGAAGCACCAGAAACAGCGCGACGGCGGCAAGAAAAATAATTTGAACCAATTGCGAGCCCATCGGATCGACCTTTCGAAAAAATTCTGGCTAAACATTGGCGTTCGGCCTATTCGCTACCTATGTAAGCATTGTGAGGGGCCAAGTCCATTGGTCCGAAGTAAACTTTGGAAAAGGCATATGTGGCTATTTTTTCTATTCGTAGCAGTTCCGATTGTCGAGATCGGTCTATTCATTCAAGTTGGCGGTTTTCTTGGGCTGTGGACAACACTGGCTATCGTAGTTCTGACCGCTTTGGTTGGCACGGCATTGATGCGTGCGCAGGGTATGGCGGCTCTGCAAAAGTTGCAAACCAGCATCGAAAGCGGCGGAAATCCGGCTGATCCGATTGCGAACGGGGCTTTCATCTTGATCGCCGGTTTGTTGCTGTTAACGCCGGGGTTTTTCACAGATACAGTTGGGTTACTGCTGTTGATCCCTCGCATACGCCAATCACTTATCCGTACCGTTGCGGCGCAATTAAAAGCTCGTGCTACAGTTTATGCGTCGTCGGGATTTGAAACCCGGACCCAATATGCGTCCGACACAGTTCTTGAAGGCGATTTCGAGGTTGCCGAGGACAACTTGAATAGCAAACCCGGAAATTCCGGATGGACCCGCCCAGAGGAATGAACGATCGATTGTCCCTTCTGCGCAGAAGTGATACTCCGACCTCCAACAATAACACCACAACAGGAATTCGTCCAAATGGCAGAAGAAAATAACGGCGCGGCCGAGGCTACACCTCCACAGCAGCCAATCGTAAAAGTCCTTAACCAATATATCCGCGACCTATCATTCGAAAACGTAGCTCTTCAGAATGACCGGATGCCGGAAGGCCAAACTAGCTTCGAAGTACAAGTCGCACTGGACGCACGAAAAGTTAGTGAAAACCAATACGAAGTTATCAATAAACTGAAGGTTAACGCCACAATCGGTGAGGAAAAAATCTTTATTCTTGAGTTGGATTACGCCGGCCGGTTCAGCGTTCAAAACGTTCCAAACGAACAATTGCATGCGTTTTTGATGATCGAGTGTCCACGGATGATCTTCCCGTATCTTCGACGGGTTGTTGGTGATGTAACGCGCGATGGTGGTTATCCGCCACTTAACTTGGACAATATCGACTTCCTAGCGCTCTATCGCAACCAAATGGCGAAGATGGCGCAGGCACAAGCCGAGGCCAAGGAAGCACCGATTTCCTAAATTTCTAAATATCGCAAAAGGGGCGGCCATTCGGTCGCCTTTTTTATTTGAATTTGGCCCAAACGGCGACTTCACCCATTTTTCCCACAAATTCCTTATGCGCTTCCAATTCCGCCTCGGTAATGCGCGAGGGTAACTGGGTGGGCCGCTTCGGTGGGGACCAGCTCGCATTGATCCCGTTGTCAGTCGCATCATCGTTCGAAACAACCGAAAGCGCAAAGTCAGGTTGGCGGCCACCGATCAATTCCAGATACACTTCAGCGAGTATCTCGGAATCGAGCAGCGCGCCGTGTAATTCCCGTTCTGTTGTAATACCAAACCTGCGACACAGTGCATCTAACGAGTTCTGCGCTCCTGGGAACTTTTTCCGTGCAATCGCCAACGTATCTAACGCCTGCGCCCATGGTAGCTCGGGTCGGTCGAGCCATTTCAATTCCGCGTTTAGGAACTTCATATCAAACGCAGCATTGTGGATAACCATTTTGGAATCGCCGGCGAAATCCAAAAACTCTTGCGCAATGTCTTTGAATAGCGGTTTGTCAGATAAAAACTCAGCACTTAACCCGTGAACTGCAAACGCGCCTTCTGGCATATCACGCTGGGGGTTGATGTATTGATGATACGTTTTGCCCGTTGGCATGTGGTTAAACAACTCCACCGCACCGATTTCAACAATTCGGTCACCGGAATTCGGGTCGAGGCCAGTTGTTTCGGTATCCATCACGATTTCGCGCATCTACTTCCCCTTTAGCCGTTCAATCAGTGATAAAACCTCAGCCTGAGCGTGGTCCAGCCCTAATCCGGTATCAATCATGTAATCTGCCCGCTGGCGTTTTTCAGCGTCAGGCGTTTGCTTGGCCAACATGGTTTCAAAAACCTCGCGAGTCATTCCCTCGCGGTCCATGACCCTTTGCTCTTGCACATCCTTACTAGCCGAAACGATCAATACCCCGTCCAACCAAGCGTCTGCACCAGTTTCATACAATAACGGAATATCACAAGCAACTAGTGGCTCATCAACATGTAAGTCTAGAAAATTCTGCCTATCCGCCGAAACCAATGGGTGCACGACCTCCTCGATGCGTTTCAACAGCCCTTTGTCGTCCAATACCGCCTGCCGCAACGCTTTACGATCCACTGCTCCATCTCTGATTGCGGTTGGGGCAAGCACCTCGATGGCGCGAACCCCTGCCCCACCGGTGGTATAAAGTTCATGGACCGAAGCGTCCGCATCCCACACAGGTACGCCAGCCAAGCGGAAAAACTTTGCAGTGGTTGACTTGCCCATCCCGATGGATCCCGTCAGCCCTAAAATGTATGTTCTTTTGTTCATGCGTTTAGAACGGCTTGCCGTAGTTCATCATCGACTTCGGGCTTCCTGCCAAACCAGCTTTCAAACCCGGGAACCGCTTGGTGTAGTAGCATTCCAAGTCCATCAACCGTTTCCAACCCACGGGCCTGCGCTTTTTCTAGAAAAGGGGTATTTAACGGTGTGTATACAATGTCAGATACAAGAGCCTCTGGCAAAGCGGCGTCAAAGTGCACACGCAATTCTGGTTGTCCCGCCATCCCTAGCGAAGTGGTGTTTACAATTGTGGCAGCACCATCCATCGCTTCGCTTACTTCGCTCCACTCTACCACTTCGACTTTTGCACCAAAATGATTAGCGAGGTTTTCAGCACGGATACGGGTACGATTTGCAAGCCGAACAACCGGTGCGCCTTCGTTCAAGAGCGCCCAAACAACCGCACGCGCAGCACCACCAGCCCCGACAACCAACGCTGGACCAGATTTTGGATCCCACATCGGCGCGTTTTGACGAAGGTTCTGGATGAACCCGTACCCGTCTGTGTTGTCAGCACCAATCGTTCCATCAGCGTGAAAGTGGATAGTGTTTGCTGCACCGATCAATGCGGCACTGTCTGTAATACTATCGACAAACTTCAAAACCGCTTCTTTATGGGGAATGGTTAAGTTCACCCCTTTGAAGCCTCTTTTAGAAAGCTTCCGGAGGCCTGTTTCAAGTTCATCTGGCGATAACGCAATTGGCCGATATTCACCGTCCAGACCGTATCTTTCCAACCAGTGCCCATGCAGAGCAGGGGATTTGCTGTGTTTTATCGGCCATCCAACTACACCTGCTAGGGGTGATACTTTGTTACTCATTCCTGACAAATTCCTCTTGTCCGTAAAAAACCTAGTATCTCCAGCAGTGGCAAGCCCAACACCGAAAAGTAATCGCCCTGAACACGTGTGAATAATTGCGAACCATTCGCTTCCAGCTTATACGCGCCGACGGTTGTAAACAAATCTTCTGCGTGCGTTTGCAGGTAGTTTTCAAGAAAAGCGTCACTAAAAGGACGCATCATCAGCTGCGCACGGCCAATATGTCGCCAAACGGGTGCGCCATCTTCGACAATAACTGTTGCAGAAAGAAGTTCGTGCGTTTTACCACGCAGTGTTCTGAGTTGGGTTCGTGCAGCATCTATGGTATCTGGCTTATCGAACAATTTCCCCTCACAAACTAGTACTTGATCGGCGCCAAGCACTAGTGCTTCCGGGTTTTTCGACGCCACCCGTCTAGCTTTCATTTCGGCCAGTGCATCCGCTATGTCCCGCGCAGGTGCGCCTTCAGATAGCAGTGCAGATTTGATCGACCCTTCGTCCACACGAGCGACGATGGTTTCTAGTGGCACGCCAGCATTTCGCAACATTTCTGCGCGGATTACCGACCCGGATGCCAAAATGAAAGGCTTCACGTCTTTTTCTCCGATAATATGCCCCGTATGGCTGCGGCCGTTTCCTCGATCGACCGTCTGGTTACGTCTATCACCGGCAACCCATGTTTCTCGAAAAACAGCCGTGCGGAGGTTAGTTCGTTTTGTATGTCTTTCGTCCCGGCGTAGGCCACCGACTTCGGGTTTCCCAAGGCCTTCAAGCGGTGTTGACGTACTTGCGATAGGCGCGTCACACTGGCTATCAGACCAATTGCTGGAACACCGTCAGCCAGAGCGTCTGTTACACTAACGGGGATATCTTGATCCGGAACCAAAGGCACATTAGCGGCTCTGATTCCCTGATAGGCCAAGTAAATGCAGGTCGGCGTTTTGGAGGTCCGGCTGACGCCAATAAGAAGAACATCGGCCTGTCGAAGATGCTCGGCACTTAGACCATCATCATGCGAGATCGCGAAGTCTATCGCGGACACTCGCTCTAGGTAGTCCTTATCAACTCTATACTGCTTCCCCGGTTGGCCAGTTGGCAGACAGCCATCAAGACCCTCAAATGCGTTCATAACCGGTTCCAGCAATGAGATCGCCTTGAATCCGTGATTTGCACTCGCCGCCTCGATCAGATTAGTAATTTCCGCGTTGACGATTGTGTAGATAACCAGATCGACGCAGCTGAACCCAGAAACCAGTGATTTAGCACGCTCAGTAGTTCGTACAAACGGGTACATAGTGATTTCAACAGACATTTCGACAAACTGACTTGCAACAGCGTCGGCCGCAGCCGTGACTGTCTCACCTGTCGCGTCTGATAGTAGTATTATCTGGTAGGTCTTTGACAATACGATGCTCCGAAATCTGCCTGTGGATTATTTAGGGGATAGGTTAGGGAAAAGTCCATGTAGTCCACAGGAAAAATTTGCCAAGTAAGTTTTACACACGTTTTGATATTTTATTCACATTTTTGTACTTGGGGACAGAAATTTTGGTCGGTTGTGGATAAAAATACCGTATTTCAGCAAATATCGCATAAAATAAAGCTCGTAAGCGCTATTTTGGCTATGGATAACCCTGTGCAAAACTCTGTAATTGCGGTAATCCACATTATTCACCGTATCTACTATCAACCACCACTTCTCTTAAATATTTATATTATAAGAGGGAGAACAAAAATGACCGGATTGCCTAAAAAAACTTTACTTCGCGCACTTGCTGGGGAAACACTAAAAACTCCTCCGGTTTGGATGATGCGTCAAGCTGGACGTTACTTGCCAGAATATCGGGAATTGCGTGCCACAGCAGGTGGATTTTTAGACCTCTGTTATAATCCAGAGTTTGCAACCGAAGTGACAATGCAACCGATCCGTCGCTATGGATTTGATGGAGCGATCCTGTTTGCTGACATTTTGTTGCTTCCTCAAGCATTGGGAATGGACCTTTGGTTTGAAACAGGTGAAGGACCACGGTTGAATCCGGTAACTTGTAAAGCTGATCTGAGTAAACTGAAGGGCAAAGATGATATTCATGATGTTCTAGGACCGGTTTACGAGACCGTTAAGCGACTTTCAGGGGAATTACCCAAAGAAACGACGTTGATCGGCTTTGCAGGCGCTCCTTGGACCGTTGCGACCTATATGATAGCTGGTCGCGGAACACCCGATCAAGGGCCGGCACGAGAATGGATGTACCGTGATCCTGAAGGATTTGGGCAGCTTATTGATTTGATCACCGAATCGACCATTGAATATCTGGCTAAGCAGGTTGAAGCCGGAGCTGAAGTTATCAAGCTTTTTGATAGCTGGGCTGGTGCGCTTGGTGGATCATGTTTTGAAGAATATGCGCTGAAACCCGCAATCAGGATCGCAACAGAGTTGAAAGCGCGATTCCCGAGTTTGCCTGTGATCGGTTTCCCACGCGGTGCCGGTGGTGGATATATTAAATTTGCTAATGCCGGGGTATTCGATGGTGTTGCGATTGATACATCCGTTCCTGCGGATTGGGCGCGAGATGAACTGCAGAGCAAGGTTACGGTGCAGGGAAATCTCGATCCAATGCTGCTGATTACCGGTGGCGAATCTTTGGAACGTGAAACAAAGCGGTTACTGGATATTCTTGGTCAAGGGCCGTATATTTTCAACTTAGGGCACGGGATTACTCCGCAGGGTGATCCGGCCAATGTTGAGAAAATGTTAAGAGTTATCAGAGGATAATCGTGTGTCGAACTTTTTAACATCAGCATATCCGTGGGTATTATCACTCCACATTGTGTCGGTAATTTCATGGATGGCGGGCATGTTTTATTTACCGCGGCTGTTTGTATATCACGCAGAAACAGCTCCGGTTGGCAGCGAGCAATCCGAGATATTTAAAGTCATGGAACGCAAACTGCTGCGGGCGATTATCAATCCTGCGATGACTGCGACATGGGTATTTGGTTTATGTCTGGTTTTTACACCGGGCATTGTCGATTGGTCTTCGATTTGGCCTTGGGTGAAAGCAGCTATGGTTATTAGCATGTCTGGGTTTCACGGTTGGCTGTCAGCGCGCCGTAAAGATTTTGATAGAGATGAAAACACGCGTAGTGGCCGCACTTATCGACTTTCAAACGAAATTCCGACGGTGCTAATGTTGGTGATTGTATTTTTGGTGGTTCTAAAGCCGTTTTAATCAATAATTGACATTTGGCTGAAACAAACGATATGTAACTTTAAGCACGGGCGGTCCTCGCCCAGAATGTGCGCTCCCCAATTGAAAAGCTTTGCATGACTTTTGTCGTGTAGGCGTAGAACTATGGTAAATTTATGGAAATCGAAAAACTGTCTTTGGCTGAGTTGAAGGCTAAATCTCCAGCAGATTTGTTGGCAATGGCTGAAGATCTTGAGATCGAAAACGCAACAACGATGCGTAAAGGCGATATGATGTTCGCTATTCTTAAAGAAATGGCTGAAGATGGAGTGGAGATTTCCGGCGACGGGGTGGTTGAAGTTCTCAAAGACGGTTTCGGGTTCCTTCGTTCACCTGCTGCGAACTACTTGGCTGGCCCTGAAGATATTTATGTTAGCCCCGAGCAAATACGCAAGTTCTCGCTGCGGACCGGTGATACCGTTGATGGAGTTATCAGTGCGCCTGGTGAAGGGGAAAAGTATTTTGGTTTGGTGAATGTATCGCTGATTAATTTCGAGGATCCGGAGAAGTCTAAACATAAGATTAACTTTGACAACCTCACACCGCTTTACCCCGATGAACGGTTGATCATGGAAATCGAAGATCCTACGATTAAGGACAAGACCCCACGGGTTATTGATCTGGTAGCACCAATTGGTAAGGGGCAACGTTCGTTGGTTGTTGCGCCACCTAGAACTGGTAAGACCATGATTTTGCAAAACATTGCGAAGTCTATTGCCGCAAACCATCCGGAATGTTTCCTTATTGTATTGCTGGTTGACGAGCGCCCAGAGGAAGTTACGGACATGCAGCGCAGTGTGAAAGGAGAGGTTGTTGCCTCGACTTTCGACGAACCTGCCAGCCGCCACGTTGCGGTAGCGGAGATGGTTATCGAGAAAGCCAAGCGGCTTGTCGAACATAAACGCGACGTTGTGATTTTGTTGGATTCCATTACCCGTCTTGGACGCGCATTCAATACTGTGGTTCCCTCATCTGGCAAGGTGTTAACCGGTGGTGTCGATGCGAATGCCCTGCAACGCCCGAAACGATTCTTTGGTGCGGCTCGTAATATCGAAGAGGGAGGTTCGCTTACAATTATCGCTACTGCGCTGATCGATACTGGTAGTCGCATGGACGAGGTTATTTTTGAGGAATTCAAAGGAACCGGCAACTCCGAGGTCGTTCTTGATCGCAAAATTGCGGACAAACGTGTTTTCCCAGCTATCGATATTCTTAAATCCGGTACGAGAAAAGAAGAGCTGTTGGTCGAGAAGAGCGAATTGACCAAAATGTTCCTTCTACGCCGCATCCTGAATCCGATGGGTACTACGGACGCTGCAGAGTTCTTGCTAGGCAAGATGAAGCAGACGAAGACTAACTCGGAATTCTTCGATTCAATGAACAGCTAAAGCCTGAACCATATGGTTGTAATCTCGAGCTATGTATTGAGATTACTAATTAATAACAAAGAGTTATCACTATGCACGACACAATTTTTGCATTGGCAACAGCTCGTGGCCGCGCGGGTGTGGCTGTTGTGCGTGTATCTGGCCCTTTGGCTTGGGATGCAGTTGCTGGGATGGTTGTTGACTTGCCTGAACCTAGGCGGGCGGCACTTCGTGTTGTTCGTACCCACGACGAAGAACCGATTGATGAGGCGTTAATCCTGACATTCGAAGCAGGGGCCAGTTTCACCGGTGATCGTGTTGTCGAAATTCATTTGCATGGCTCCGCAGCCGTTGTGGCGGCCGTTTTACGGGAACTTTCCGATACCGAAGGTGTGAGATTGGCTGAAGCCGGTGAGTTCACACGTCAGGCGCTCGATAATGGTCAGTTGGATCTGGCGCAGGTCGAAGGATTGGCCGATCTAATAGATGCGGAAACTGAAGCGCAGCGGCGGCAAGCTCTTTCGGTTATGCGCGGAGCGTTGAGCAAAAAAACCGAGATTTGGCGCAAGACACTGATACGTGCAGTGGCGTTGTTGGAAGTTACCATCGACTTTGCGGATGAAGAGGTACCGGTCGATGTTTCACCAGAAGTTCTGAATCTGATCGATAGCGCCCGTGGTGAAATGCAAATTGAAGCAGATGGTAGCGGTATTTCGGAACGGATTCGCGATGGCTTCGAGGTTGCCATTATCGGACGTCCTAATATTGGAAAGTCCACGCTTTTGAATATGTTAGCCAAAAAAGACGCAGCGATTGTGTCTGCGATCGCCGGTACAACCCGTGACGTTATTGAGGTTCGAATGGACCTTGGTGGATTACCTATTACATTGCTAGATACGGCCGGTTTGCGAGTTTCTGATGATGAAGTAGAAATTTTGGGCGTGGAACGGGCCAAAGCCCGAGCCGAAACCGCAGATATCCGGGTGTTTTTATTGGAAGCCGGGGAGTCTCATGAAAATCTTGATGTCGGGTTTAGGCAGGGTGACATTATCGCATATGGTAAAGCGGACATCGCCCGAACAGAAGGGCTGTCAGTTTCCGGCCTGACTGGATCAGGTGTTGATCAATTGCTACACCAGCTCTCTAATGAACTTGCCGAACGCGCCGCTGGGGCTAGCTCCGCGGTCAGAGAACGGCATCGAATCGCCTTGATAGACGGGATTGGGGCGCTCGACAGTGCAGAAATACATGTGAAAGCCGGGGCGGAATGGTCTGACTTAGCGGCCGAAGAAATGCGACAAGCCTTGCGATCTCTTGATACTATGATAGGGCGTGTAGATGTGGAGAATGTTCTAGATGTAATATTTTCTAGCTTCTGTATAGGAAAGTAGGAGTGTTTCACGTGAAACATATGTTCGATGTGGTTGTAGTTGGCGGTGGACACGCCGGGTCCGAGGCAGCTCAGGCAGCGGCCCGGATGGGTGTGAAAACCGTATTGATTACGTTATCCTTTGATAAAATAGGGGAAATGTCCTGTAATCCAGCGATCGGTGGACTTGGCAAAGGGCATCTTGTACGGGAAATCGATGCCCTCGACGGGGTAATGGGCCGAGTAGCCGATCGCGCAGGCATTCAATTTCGTTTGCTGAACCGTCGAAAAGGACCGGCGGTGCAGGGACCGCGTGCACAAGCTGATCGCCAAATTTATAAAACGGCCATGCAGGCGGAGTTTAGAAACAGATCAAACCTTGAAGTATTAGAGGCGGAAGTGTTGGACCTGATCGTTTCGAATGGAAGAATTGAGGGAGTCGTGCTTGGAGATGGCAGCGAAGTTACGGCAGGCGCCGTCATCCTAACGGCCGGTACCTTTCTGCGTGGTGTAATCCACATCGGCCATCAGACGCATGCTGGTGGCCGTATGGGTGACAAATCATCCGTGGCGTTAGCGGAGCGAATAGATGCACTGGGTTTGCCGTTAGGACGACTGAAGACAGGAACACCCCCTAGATTGGATGGGCGAACCATCAATTGGGATGGTTTGGAGATGCAAAAAGGCGATGCTTCCCCTACGATGTTTTCATTCATGTCAGACACGCCAACAGCGAAACAGGTTTCTTGCGGAATCACACATACTAATAGTCAAACGCATGATATCATACGACAAAACCTTGATAAGTCTGCTATGTATGGTGGTCAAATTGAGGGTGTAGGCCCCAGGTACTGCCCTTCAATTGAAGATAAAGTCGTTCGATTTGCCGATAAAGATGCCCACCAAATCTTTCTCGAACCAGAGGGCATCAATGATCCAACTATTTACCCAAACGGTATTTCGACATCGTTGCCAATGGAAGTTCAAGAAGCGTACGTCACCTCGATTAGGGGTTTGGAAAGTGTCAAAATTCTGCAACCTGGATATGCCATCGAATACGACTATATCGACCCAAGGGCCCTTCGTTCGACGTTGGAGGTTAAAGCGGCCCCTGGGCTTTACTTTGCCGGTCAGGTTAACGGTACAACAGGGTACGAGGAGGCGGCGGCGCAAGGCCTTGTTGCCGGTCTGAATGCAGCGTTATCCGTTACGGAACGTGAGCCGGTGCTTTTCGACCGTGCTGATGGGTATATAGGTGTGATGATCGACGATTTAGTAACGCGTGGCGTTTCGGAACCGTATCGAATGTTCACGTCTAGGGCAGAATATAGGCTTTCTTTGCGTGCGGACAACGCTGATCAACGACTTACTCCGATTGGCGTATCGTTGGGGTGTGTATCAGATCAAAGAAGAGCGGCATTTGACGACCGTATGGAGTCTTTGAATCAAGCCAAAACAAGTTGCAAAAACCTGTCAGTTTCTCCGCGAGCGGCAGGGGAGTTTGGCATTAAGGTTAATAGAGACGGCGTTCGTCGTACGGCGCTGGATTTGCTATCCTATCCGGACGTAAATATTTCAAAACTTTCAAATATTTGGCCTGAGCTATCGGATATTCCGGAAAAAATTGCACAACAAGTCGAGAACGATGCACGCTATGCACATTATATAGCACGACAAAAAAGAGATGTTGAAGCGATGCGCCGGGACGAGGTGTTGCGAATACCAACAGGATTTGATTACGGAAACATAGTCGGACTATCTACCGAACTACGCAGCAAACTTTCGAAAGTCCAACCCGCTACTTTGGGACAAGCAGGGCGCATTGACGGTATGACGCCGGCGGGCCTGACTTTAATATTGGCCAATATCCGCAAACCAAAGGCGAAACGTACAGCATGAGTTTTGTGGAAGCCACTCAGGCCAATTTCGCGAAGATGTTCGATGTTTCACGTGAAACAATGGACCGCCTACAAGCATACTCGGAGTTGTTGATCAAATGGAATCCAAAGATAAATTTGGTCGCCAGGTCTACAATTCCCGATGTTTGGCACCGTCATATAGCAGATTCAGCTCAGCTTTGGACGTTAGCCCCGAAGCACGCGACCACTTGGTTGGATATTGGGTCTGGTGCCGGTTTCCCGGGCTTGGTGATAGGAGCTATCGCTGCGGAGAAGGCGCCTGACTTGAGAATTACTCTGGTCGAAAGCGATCGAAGAAAGTCGGTGTTTCTTAAAACCGCCGCGCGCGAGATGGGAATCACAGTCGAAGTGATTACTAAGAGGATAGAACTTTTGGAATCACAGCACGCAGATATTTTGTCCGCTCGCGCACTTTCTTCACTTTCTCAACTCCTTGATTTTGCTGAAAAACATAGAAATGCCGACGGTGCTTGTTTATTTCCAAAAGGAGCACGGGCCAATTCGGAATTGACCGAAGCCTCATCTTGTTGGCATATGGCATACGAGACATTTCCCAGTATGACTGATCCAGACGCGGTTATACTTCGTATCGGAGAATTCGCACGTGTCCAAAAGCACTAATACGCCATCCAAGAACCCGACCGTAATTGCTGTTGCCAATCAAAAAGGCGGGGTTGGGAAGACCACGACGGCTATTAATTTGGGTACCGCATTGGCCGCCGTTGGTAGGAAGGTTCTGCTGATTGATCTAGATTCGCAGGGGAACGCATCGACCGGATTGGGAATTTCGCCTGACATGCGTGAATTAACGACTTATGATTTGCTTGTGGGCGATGGTAATCTGTCGGAAATTGCGCAAAAAACGATGGTTCCCAACTTTTACATAGCTCCATCAACAAATGACCTCAGTTCTGCAGACGTGGATATGGTCAATGATCCCAATCGAGTGTTGTTGATGAAGAAAGCATTGACGTCTTCGGATGCGCTGGCCTGTAACTTTGACTACATATTAATCGATTGCCCGCCGTCGCTGAATTTATTAACCGTCAATGCGATGGTAGCGGCACAATCCGTTCTGGTTCCACTGCAGTGCGAGTTTTTTGCGCTTGAGGGCCTTTCACAGTTGATGCTGACTGTCCGAGAAGTGAAGCAATCCCTGAATCGTAAGCTAAGCATTCAGGGGATCGTGCTTACGATGTATGACCGTCGCAACAATCTGTCTAAACAGGTGGAGGATGATGTGCGGGAGAATCTCGGTAAGTTGGTTTACGATACTATAATCCCCCGTAACATTCGGCTCAGCGAGGCTCCCTCACACTCTGTTCCGGCCTTGATCTACGACCACAGAAGTTCTGGAAGTATTGCATACCAAAAGTTAGCTGCCGAGTTGCTTCGGCGTATGAATGATAACGTAACAGATTGAAAATGTTGAACAATGGCAAAGAAAACTGAACGTAAAAGCTTGGGTCGCGGTCTTTCCGCACTGTTGGCAGATGTGAATCTTGACGAAGGAAGCAGTGCTCAACCGGCGAACGCTTCTCGCTCAAGTGATACGGAGGTGCCAATCGAGAAAGTATTTGCGAACCCAAATCAGCCGCGTCGAACATTTGTCGAAAAAGATCTGGAAGATCTGACCGCGTCTATCGCAGAAAAAGGCGTGATCCAGCCGTTAATCGTGCGTCCAGACCCAAATAACCAAGGCGGCTATCAAATTGTTGCCGGTGAGCGGCGTTGGCGCTCGGCACAGCGAGCGAAGCTGCACAGTATTCCCGTTCTGATTCGGGAGTTGACGGATACAGAGGTGTTGGAGCTGGCCATTATCGAAAATATTCAACGTTCGGATTTGAATGCGGTCGAGGAAGCGATGGGATATCGGCAGTTAATGGACAAATTTGGACACACTCAAGAGAAAATGGCCGAAGCTTTGGGTAAAAGCCGTAGTCATATTGCGAATCTCCTTCGGCTTTTGAAATTGCCAACCGAAGTACAAAACTATCTTCAAAACGGGGATATATCTGCTGGTCATGCAAGAGCGCTGGTGCCAGCGAATGAGCCGGTTATGCTCGCGCGCGAGATTATTTCAAAAGGGTTATCCGTTCGACAAGCGGAGGCGTTAGCTAAGGCAGAAAAACCCGGGGTGATTCAGAAACGGAGGCTAAAACCAGCCAAGGATGCAGACACAAGGGCGATCGAAAGTGACTTGGCCGCGCATCTTGGCGCAAAAGTTAATATCGATCATAAAGCTGGTGGCCAAAGCGGAGAGCTGAGGATCAAATATACTGATCTCGAACAACTAGACGGTTTGTGTCAACTTTTGTCACAATGATCAGGTATCCGGTCGCGTCCAAATGAAGCATGAAACCGATATTAGTGTAACTAGTTGAATGGTAACAACATATACCGGTATATTGGCCAGAATAGATATGGTTATCACCGCAATCATAGAGCCAGCCGACAAGAATTTGGACTTGCGGCTGATAGCACCATTTTCTTGCCAGTCACGAATGCTGGGTCCGAATTGCTTGTGTGACATTAACCAATAATGTGCTTTTCGCGATGACTTCCCGAAAAAGAATGCAGCTAGCAACAGAAACGGTACCGTAGGAAGTAGAGGTAGGAAAGCACCTGCGAACCCAGCGATTACGCACAGCATTCCGGACGTTAGCCACAGAATCCGCACTTAGTCCGCCAACAATTGTCGAAGAACCGCGTTTAATAGCGGCCGACCCTTGGATGTAGTTTTGATCTTACCATTTTCATGTAAAACAAACCCATCCGAGATCATTTCTTCAAGGTGTGTCGTATGAAGTTGACGGCCTTTTAAAGAAGCATACCGATTTAGATCACTACCCTCCGATAATCTCAGCGACATCATAAGGTATTCGTTCGCTTGATCCTCTGCGGTCACGATTTCGGCAGTCCTTCTTCCCCAACCGGTTTTTCCTACCTGTTCCAACCACTGATTTGGGTTGGAATAAGTTTCTGTTGCTAGTTTCTGTTGGTTCGAGGTGATGCGTCCGTGCGCGCCTGGCCCAACCCCAACATAGTCTCCGTACCGCCAAT
Organism: Rhodobacterales bacterium 52_120_T64; assembly: GCA_002162875.1. Classification (GTDB taxonomy): domain Bacteria; phylum Pseudomonadota; class Alphaproteobacteria; order Rhodobacterales; family Rhodobacteraceae; genus NORP23. The sequence continues at coordinate 36,780 of MABA01000017.1, forward strand.
AGACCAAATTGTGCCGACTTTCCGCACCACTGCGAGCGTGGTTCGATGTTTCATAGGCCGGTAAACCTTGCCGTTCGCAAACTTCTTGAGTTCGGAAATACATATCCGTTGCTAATGAGTCTGTGGGAAGGTTTCGCAACGAACCACGCGCGTGCATATCGCCAAAACGCGTGCCTTCTTCGATAGTTAACTGGTACAGCGATAAGTGATCGACTGCCATATCAATGGCCTCTGACAGTTCAAGTTCCCAATCATCAGCTGTCTGGCTTTGGCGTGCATAAATCAAATCGAAGCTAACACGATCAAACTGTTTGCGCGCAATATCAAAAGCGGCACGGGCTTCTTTAACGGAATGCATGCGGCCCAACGCCTTTAGGTCGGCATCACGCAACGATTGAATTCCCATCGACACACGGTTTACCCCCGCATCCGAGTATCCGGCAAAACGCCCAGCCTCAACTGAAGTTGGGTTGGCTTCCAGCGATATCTCAATGTTCGGGGCCAACTTCCAAACACGTCCGATTTCGTCGATCACGGCCGCAACGGTTTCAGGCGGCATCAGACTTGGCGTTCCACCACCAAAAAATATCGTATCAACTTGCCGGTTTGGCAGTTCAGCAGCGGTACGGCGGATATCGGATAAAAGTGCCTCGCGCCACTTTGCCTGGTCTATTTCACGAGAAACATGGCTGTTGAAGTCACAATATGGGCACTTGTGCATACAAAAGGGCCAGTGGACGTAAACACCAAAGCCTGCATTTTGCCAATCTTCCATGCTCACCCTTTGAACGCAGTGACTTCGATTTCCACCAGCATTTCCGGTTTTATCAAGCCTGCGATAATCATTGTTGCGGCGGGGCGAATGTCGCTCATTGCTTCACCAAGTGCTGGTATGAGTTCATCCACTAGTTCCACATCGGTTACTGTGTATTGCACCCGCACGATGTCGGACATCATGAAACCAGCTTTGGTTAGAGCGCTATCAATCGTTGCGAAACAATTAGTTGCCTGAGCTGCTATGCCGTCAGGCATTTCCATAGTGGTATAATCATACCCCGTTACGCCGGAAACAAAGCACCAGCCACCCTTAACAATTGCCCGCGAATACCCGATAGCTTTCTCGAAAGATGATCCGGTCGAAATTCGTTGAATATTCACTCAAAACACTCCTTCAGTTTCTCAAAAGCTTTGGCGCGATGACTGATTTTGTTTTTTTCCCAACGATCCATTTCACCAAACGTAATGTCATACCCATCCGGCATGAACATAGGATCAAAACCGTGACCCTCATCACCTCGCATTGGCCAAACGCATTGACCTTCGATCGTACCCGCGAACACTTCATCATGCCCGTCGGGCCAAGCAAGTACTAAAGTGCTGCAAAAGCGCGAGGTGCGCGGTGCAGGCGCCTTTAGTGCTTCCAACTTGTCCCAAACTTTGGTCATCGCCATCGGAAAGTCACGCCCGTTCGGAGTTTCCGTCCAGTCGGCGGTGTAAACACCAGGTGCGCCACCCAACGCATCTACTTCGATTCCGCTGTCATCTGCCAACGCAGGCAAACCACTAGCTTTGGCTGCTGCATGCGCTTTGATCCGAGCGTTCCCGAGGAAGTTGTCCTCGGTTTCGTCAGGTTCAGGCAGGTCAAGCTCAGCGTTCGAAATAATCTCAACCCCATAGGGCTCAAGCAGGCGAATAATCTCTTCCAACTTTCCCTTATTGTGGGTTGCGATTAGCAATTTGGATTCGGCAAACTTCCGCATTAGGCAACAGCAGCTTTCTGTGCCAAAATCAATTCAGCCACTCCTTTTTCCGCCAAATCCATCAAGATATTGAATTCGTCGCGAGAAAAAGTTGCCCCTTCAGCAGATCCCTGAATCTCAACCAGCCCGCCAGCGCCGGTCATGACGAAATTCGCATCCGTACCTGCGTCGCTGTCTTCAATGTAATCTAGGTCCAATACCGGCTGTCCGCCATAAATTCCGCAAGAAACTGCTGCGATATGATCTGTTAGCGGGTCTTCCTTGATGTCGCCAGCCTTTAACAGCTGATTAACAGCCAAACGCAGCGCTACCCAGCCGCCAGTGATCGCCGCACAACGTGTTCCGCCATCTGCTTGAAGAACATCGCAATCAACTGTGATTTGACGTTCTCCTAAAGCAACACGATCCACACCAGCGCGCAAACTACGGCCAATCAAGCGTTGGATTTCCTGCGTCCGGCCAGATTGCTTGCCAGCTGTCGCTTCGCGACGCATACGCGAGCCGGTCGAACGTGGCAGCATCCCGTATTCAGCCGTTACCCAGCCAAGGCCAGTGTTGCGCAAGAACGGCGGGACACGACTTTCAAGCGAAGCGGTGCAAAGCACATGCGTGTCGCCCATTTTGATCAGGCAAGAGCCCTCGGCGTGTTTGGTGACATTGGTTTCGATAACGATGTCACGCATGATGTCAGTATTACGGCCAGATGGGCGCATAGAAGCCTCCGTTAGGTTTGGTTTTCCTGCCTCATAAACAAAGTCACGCCTTGCGTCCATCCTTGCGATTGACCCAACAGGTCGGAATGCATAGTTTCATATGAACCAAGGTGCACGATTATGATTCAAACTACCCCGCTTTCAGAACTGACCGATCGCAGCCGCGAGGTTTTTCGGCAAGTGGTGGAGTCGTATCTGGAATCCGGCGAACCGGTTGGTTCTAAAACGCTGACGGAGACATTATCGGAAAAAGTGTCGCCTGCTACTATCCGAAATGTGATGAGTGATCTTGAACAGTTGGGGTTACTCGACTCCCCACACACTTCCTCCGGCCGTATTCCAACGCAGTTTGGTTTGCGAATGTTTGTTGACGGGTTACTAGAAGTTGGAACGGTATCGGGGAGTGAGCGATCCCAAATTGAACGCTCACTTGATTCCAATGAATCTGACATCGGTGGAATGATGGACAAGGTCGGCTCGATGTTGTCCGGCCTAACCCAAGGCGCAAGTCTTGTTTTAACACCCAAAACCGAGAGCCCGATCAAACACCTAGAATTTGTTGCACTGTCACCTGAAAAAGCACTTGTGGTGCTGGTTACGGCTGACGGACAAGTCGAAAACCGTCTTTTCACGCCGCCAATTGGCCTGACTCCGTCGGCAATGCGCGAGGCCGCGAACTTTCTGAATGCGATCCTTGAGGGCCATACGGTTTCGCAAATGCAAAGCGTTGTCGCGCGAGAAATTGAGCGGCATCGTCAAGAACTCGACCGTCTGACGCAGAGTCTCATCAAAGACGGGTTGGCGATTTGGGTGGATGAACAGGATGGGCGTGATCGTTTGATAGTTCGCGGACGAGCGAATCTTGTTGAAGGCGACGCTTCGGAACTTGATTTGGAGCGCATCCGCCAGTTGTTTGACGACCTCGAACGCAAGCGAGATTTGGCTCAATTGCTGGATTTGACCGAAGAAGGTGACGGGGTACGCATTTTTATTGGCTCTGAGAACAAACTTTTCTCACTTTCGGGTTCCTCTTTGGTGGTTTCCCCTTATATGAACGCTGAGCGAAAAATTATTGGCGCGGTGGGCGTGATTGGACCGACAAGGCTGAACTATGGCCGGATCGTTCCGATTGTCGATTACACGGCGCAGCTGGTGGGCCGATTGGTTTCCCGCCGGACCTGACATAGAAGGCAAGTAAGATGATTGACGAAAAAGAAAACGGTTTTCTGGACGATATCGATGAATCCGAGGAAGAACTGGAGCTTGAAGAAGATGTTCTGAGCTTTCCAGACATTGATGCTGTTCTAAAAGAACGCGATCAACTGAAAGATCGCCTGCTGCGAGCATTCGCAGAGACTGAAAACCTGCGGAAACGTTCAGAGCGCGATCGCCGTGACGCAGAAGTATACGGTGGCACCAAGCTCGCCCGTGACTTGCTATCGGTTCAGGACAACCTTGAACGCGCACTAGAAAATATCGATGATGACCTGCGTAAAGAGCACAGGTCTCTGACGGAAGGTCTGGAATTGACATTGCGCGAGTTGTTGTCCGTCTTTGAAAAACACAAAATCGTATCTGTTGCTCCTGCAATCGGAGACAAATTTAACCCAAAACTGCATCAGGCGATGTTCGAAGCACCCGTGCCGAACACCACGAAAGGCGCGATCATTCAAGTCATGGCAACCGGATTCGCCATTGGCGATCGGTTGTTGCGCGCAGCACAGGTTGGTGTTTCGTCGAACCCAAGCAAACCATCGCCCGTTAAGGAAGAAGCGGAAAGTTAACCTTTCGCTTTGTCACCAGCATTAAGTTCCGGAACCTTCAAAGCGTCGGCAAGCCTGGCTTTCGCTGAACCGGGCCGCAGCGGTTTTTGCTGCGTCTCGGATGGGGCCCACCCCGTCAGGAACACAATCTCGAAAGTTGCAGGGATACGACCATCAGGTTCCGCGAAATGCTCCGCGTAGATATCCATCGCTCGCATCAACGTCTCGCGACGAAAAGATGATTTCCGCCGCGTATGCATGACGTTTGTTTCGCCCATTGCGCGCAAATCTCGCATCAGATGCAACGGTGTTTCATACGTTACCGTAAGCTTAACGGAATCCGCGACGGGTAATGCCAGCCCCGCGCGTTGGATCAATCCGCCAAGATCACGAATTTCACCCATCGGGGCTATCCGTGGCGACAGGCCGCCCTCGATTTCAGTTTCAGCCTCGGCAAGAGATGTTCGCAACTCGTTAAGGGTTTGTCCCCCGAACATGGCCGCAATCATCAACCCGTCTGACTTCAGTGCGCGGCGCATTTGCACCAACTGCCCGACCGGATCATTGGCCCAGTGCAAAGCCAAACCGTGAACGACTACATCAAGGGAGTTTTCTTCCAAATCCAGCGTTTCTTGGTCCTTCACGGGTGAAAAAACTGTATTACCGAGTATTTCTGACCATAAATCTGCTTTTGGCCCGATCACAGCGGCTCGCGTAAAGGTTTTATTAACCTCTTCCAGTCTTTCTGAAACTTGGTCGGCGATCTCGTGGTGCAGGAACTCCCCTTCAGCACCAAAGCTGGCTGCCCTCGCGCGGCGCTGGGCTAGAAGTTCGTGGTCAAAAAGGTTTGGTGGTGTCTGCATATTCTGAAATCCCTCTGCGCAGTCAGATAACCCGCCTTGCCGCTAAGGGAAAGGGTGCATTGCTAGATGTCATCTATCCACCGCGCTGCTTGATGTGCATTGAACCGACCGAACAAGGCGCCAGCTTGTGTGCGGATTGCTGGGCGGATACGACGTTTATCAATGGTACGATTTGCGATGCGTGTGGAACGCCCTTGCCCGGTGAAGCCGATGGCAAGGTTAAGTGCGATAGCTGTAGTGCGCACCCTCCTGCATGGGACATCGGGCGGGCTGCAGTGGTTTATGCGGACGGGGGCCGCCTTGCTGTACTTAGCTTGAAACATGGCGATAGGTTGGATATGGCGAAACCATTGGCAGAATGGATGGTGCGATCCGCCGGTGATTTATTGGATCGGGCCGATGTAATCGTGCCTGTGCCGCTGCATTGGCGTCGAATGTTTAAACGTCGGTTTAATCAATCTGCGGAACTGGCTTGGCACCTGTCCAAGATTTCCGGAACACCGTGCATACCAGATTTGTTGGTCCGTGACCTACCTACACCCACGCAGGATGGATTGACACGTGAAGAACGATACGAAAACCAGCGGGGCGTGTTTTCAGCGCACAAGCGCCGAGAAGTCCCAAGAAACATCGTATTGGTGGACGATGTGATGACCACGGGCGCCACGCTTTCTGCTTGCGCGGAAACGTTACGTACTGCCGGTGTGGAACGAATTGACGCGTTGGTCCTCGCCCGCGTTGCACGAGACCTATGAAGCCCTATATATACAGGCGAAACATATATTTGGAGCTCCAGAATGAAACCCGTCGAAATTTATACCACCCCGATCTGTGGTTACTGCGTAGCCGCGAAACGTCTTCTGAATAAGAAGGGCGTCGAATATACTGAGTATAACGTAATGATTAATCCTGACAAACGGGCCGAGATGACCCAGCGTAGTAACGGTGGCCGGACGGTTCCGCAGATTTTCATCGATGGGAAGCCAATTGGTGGTTGCGATGAGCTGTTTGACCTAGAAGGTGGTGACGTTCTTGACAAGATGCTGGCCTAAGCGATGAAAGTTGCGCTGGTTCAGTTCACATCGAGTAACGATCCAGCAGCCAATTTGCTTTTGGCAGAAGGTTTCATCCGCGAGGCACATGCTGGTGGCGCGGAATTTATTTTGACGCCTGAAACCACGAATATCATTTCGTCGAGTCGGAAGCAGCAAGCCGAAGTTTTGCACTTCGAGGCTGAGGATCCCTCCTTGGCCCGACTGCGAGACTTGTCGCAGGAATTGAAAATTTGGCTTCTGATCGGCTCCTTGGGATTGAAAACGGGCGATGCGGACGCACGCTTTGCCAACCGCTCGTTTCTGATCTCCCCAACCGGAGAGATCGCAGCCCGATACGACAAGATCCACATGTTTGATGTCGATTTGGGCAATGGTGAAGTGTATCGCGAGTCTTCTGCTTATCGCCCAGGCACCAAGGCGACATTGGCGAAAACCGATATCGGCAATATTGGAATGACCATCTGCTACGACTTGCGATTCCCTGATCTTTACCGTGAACTGGCGCAAGCAGGGGCCGACATATTGACGGCTCCGGCTGCGTTTACAGTGCCGACCGGGCGGGCACATTGGCATGCTTTGTTGCGGGCACGGGCCATCGAAAACGGGTGTTTTGTGTTGGCTCCGGCGCAGTGCGGAATGCATGACTGGGGTAAGGAACCACGGCGTGAAACCTTTGGTCATTCATTGGTGATTTCTCCTTGGGGAGAGGTTTTGGCCGATGGCGGCGAAACGCAAGGCGTGACTTTTGTTGAATTGGACCTTAACGATGTTGCAAAGGCGCGCGCGAAAATTCCTTCGCTCATGCATGACCGAGAATTTGAACCCCCCGAGGCGTAATGTCCGATAAACTATCAAACGACCCGTTGGCGATCGCCCTTTTCAGCGAAATTTCCGCAGTAGAGCAAATGGCGCGAACCCGTTTCAGCCGCGCGCTGCCCAAAGGGATGGAGCTGTCGCATTTCACCGTTCTAAACCATTTCGCCCGATTGGGTGGTGAGAAAACACCTGCCCAACTCGCACGGATATTTCACGTAACTAAAGGTGCGATGACCAACACGCTCTCGAAGCTGGAGGCAGCAGGATATGTCCACATTCGTCCTGACTGGGATGATGCACGGCGCAAGTTTGTATCGCTAAGTCCCGCGGGCCATACCGCCCGCGATGAAGCGGTTCGGGCAATTGCACCAGTGTTTGACGATGCTGTGGCAAGTCTTGGCTCTGATAATATCCGAGCTGCCTTGCCGTTCTTGCGTGATTTGAGAATGCTTCTGGCAAGCGAAGAGTAATTATTCCGGCTTAATGCTGGCTGTCACGTAATTCACCGACAAATCCTGATCTGAAATCGACCATGACCATAAAAGCGGATTGAAGACGAATCCTTTGCGATCAACGGGTTTTAGCCCAGCGTTGGCAATCAGCTCGAACAATTCGTCTGGTGTAATGAATTTGTGCCACTCATGCGTGCCACGCGGCAACCAACGCATAATCACCTCGGCGGCTACAATCGCGGCCATATAGCTTCTGGGATTGCGGTTTAACGTAGAACACAACATCAATCCGCCCGGTTTTAGCAGTTGGCGACAAGCTGTAAGATACGCCAGCGGATCAGAAACGTGCTCGATTACTTCCATATTCAAAACAATATCAAATTGTTCGGAGGCCTCGGCCAACGCCTCTGCGGTTATATGGCGATAATCAATGTCGAGACCTGATTGGCCGGCGTGAAGCTTTGCTACAGGGATATTTCCCGCACCTGCATCGGCACCGATCACTGTTGCACCAAGGCGGGCCATTGGTTCTGAAAGCAAACCGCCACCGCATCCAATGTCTAACAGTCGCAAGCCCTCGAACGGATGTAGGGAATTGGGGTCACGACCAAATTCCGCACTAATTTGTTGCACGATGTATTCCAAACGAATGGGGTTCATCTCGTGCAACGGTTTGAATTTCCCCTTCGGATCCCACCACTCGGCAGCCATGGCTTCAAACTTCGCGACCTCGGCCGGATCGACTGTAACAGTTGTTTGCGTTGCACTCATCTTTTCTACCTGCCATGTTGGGGCGAATGATTAACTAATAGAGCATATATGCTGGAACATGCGAGCCATAAAGACGAACAACCACGTCGCAGCCTTTATCCTGTCTGCGATGCGTTTGATACACGATCGCTGGAGGTATCCGGCGGGCACACAATTTACATGGAACAATCGGGGCGTGAAGACGGCGAACCCGTGGTCGTTTTACACGGCGGTCCGGGCGGCGGATGTAGCCCTGCCATGCGGCGGTTTTTTGACCCCGATCGGTATCGTGTAATTTTATTCGATCAGCGCGGATGTGGGCGTTCAACACCATATGCAAGCGTTGAAAATAACACGACATGGGATTTAGTCGCGGATATCGAAACCATTCGCGAAACTTTGGATATTCCAAAGTGGACCGTGTTTGGCGGATCATGGGGCGCGACACTATCTCTGCTATATGCTCAAACGCACCCCACACGTGTTAACGCGCTGGTATTACGCGGTATTTTCACAATGACCCAAGCAGAGCTAGATTGGTTCTATGGCGGTGGAGCAGGGCAGTTTTGGCCAGAAGCATGGGCGTTGTTTTCTAACATGGTTCCAGCCGACGAACGGCACGATCTGATCGCTGCATATCGTAAACGTCTTTTTGGGAAAGTTGACGCAGAGGTTATCCGGTTTTCGCGGGCGTGGGCAGCGTGGGAAAATACGCTAGCAACACTTGATTCCAATGGTCATGGTGGAAGGATTCCGGGCTATTATGCAAAAGCGTTTTCGCTAATTGAAAACCACTATTTCACCCACAACGGGTTCCTGCGTGAAGATCGCCAGATTTTTACTGATATGGGCAAAATCAAAAACATCCCAGGATATATCGTGCAAGGTCGCTACGACATGATTTGCCCTCCGCATACTGCCCATTCGTTGCACAAACTGTGGCCGAAGTCCGAGTTGAAGTTGGTTAGAGCCGGTCACGCAATGTCTGAACCAGAAATCGCCGCTGAATTGGTCGGCATTATGGACGAGATGGACTGATGCCCAGAATGCTGCGGATAATTCTGGTGGTATTGGTGATCATCGGTGCCGCGTATTTAGCCAACCAAGCCGGAGACTGGATTGGCCAGCGTATAAAAATGGAAATTACTCCGGAAAACGAGAGCGTGATTTTCGGCGCTACCGTTATTGCAATAACTCTTTATGCTTTGCTGATAGCCCTGCCCTTCGTGCCAGGTGTTGAAATTGGAATAGGACTGATGGTGATGTTCGGTACGCCGATCGCGATTCCGGTATATCTCTCGACCATCATCGGGTTGACTTTAGGATTCATCCTCGGCCGAATGGTGCCGGAAAAAGCGATATGCGGCTGTTTTGACTTCCTTGGAATGACGCGTATCAGCCATATGTTGTGGGATTTGGCGCGGAAACCCGTGCAAGAACGCTTGAATTTACTGGTAGAGAGCGCACCCAGCCATTTTGTTCCATTTCTTCTACGCCACCGCTATATAGCGATAGCGGTAGCCCTTAACATTCCGGGAAATTCAATAGTTGGTGGGGGCGGTGGCATCGCGTTTACCGCTGGTCTCAGCCGATTGTTTAGCTTTCCATTGTACTTGCTAGCCGTGGCCATCGGCGTTTCGCCCGTTGTGGTCCTATTTTTGATCTTTGGACCGTCCATTCTGGACTAGAACGAAGCTGCCAGCCGCGCCCCCTGATTAATCGCACGCTTCGCATCAAGCTCTGCTGCCACATCCGCGCCACCTATCACATGTGCCGTAATTCCCTTGCCTTCCAGCGCATCCGCGAGACCGCGTTGCGGTAGTTGTCCGGCGCAAAGCACAACGGTGTCTACCTCCAACAGGCGTGGATTTTTTCGACCCTCTCCGGTGGAGATATGCAAACCCACCGCCGTGATCTCTTCATAATTTACACCGCCGACCATTTCGACATCTTTCATCGAAAGCGTGGCGCGGTGAATCCAACCAGTTGTTTTACCCAGTCCTTTGCCCAGTTTTTGTGCTTTGCGTTGAAGCAGGGTGACCTGTCTGGCGGCAACTTCGGGTTTGGGGCCGGAAACCGCCAGCCCACCGCGTGTTGTTGCCGGATCACCGACACCCCATTCGGCTTTCCACTCTTCCAAATTCAGCGTCGGGCTTTCACCTTGCTGCGTCAGAAATTCAGCCACATCGAACCCGATTCCACCAGCACCAATAATCGCGACGCGTTTACCGACGTCCGCTTTATCTCGCAGAACGTCAATGTAGTTAACCACATTTGGCCTATCTTGGCCTTTGATTTCAGGGTCGCGCGGCGTGACGCCCGTCGCAATCACCACCTCGTCAAACTCGGTAAGATCATCGGCGCCAACACGTTTGCCTAGGCGAACGTCAACACCGTATACCTCCAGCATTTTGGAGTAGTATTCGACCAGTCCGACGAATTCTTCCTTGCCCGGAACCTGCTTGGCCATGTTCAACTGGCCACCAACCTTGTCGGCCATATCGAACAACGTAACCTTGTGCCCGCGCTGGGCGGCAACCAGCGTCGTTGCCAAACCGGCCGGGCCGGCGCCGACAATCGCCACAGATTTCACAGTTTCTGCAGGCCCGTAGTTCAGTTCAGTCTCGTAACACGCCCGCGGATTTACCAGACAGGTCGAGGTTTTCAGGGAAAACGTGTGATCCAGACATGCCTGATTGCACGCGATACACGGCGCGATTTGGTCCGCATCACCTGCTGCCGCTTTGGCCATAAACTGGCTGTCAGCCAAGAAGGGTCGTGCCATGGAAACCATATCTGCACAGCCGTCAGCCAACACGCTTTCGACGACCTCCGGCGAATTGATCCGGTTGGAAGTTATGATCGGGATCGAAACCTCACCCATTAACTTCTTGGTAACCCACGCAAAGGCCGCACGAGGAACGGATGTGGCGATGGTTGGAATTCGGGCTTCGTGCCAACCGATACCGGTATTAAGAATGGTCGCGCCAGCCGCCTCGACGGCTTTTGCAAGGGTCACGACCTCGTCCCATGTTTGACCGTTCGGGATCAAATCAATCAGAGAAATGCGATAGATGATGATAAACTCAGGCCCGACGGCTTCGCGGCAACGACGCACGACCTCGACAGGCAGACGCATACGGTTGGCGTAGGAACCACCCCATTCATCGGTCCGCTTATTTGTGTGGGTCACGAGGAATTCGTTAAGGAAATACCCTTCCGATCCCATAATTTCGATGCCGTCATACCCAGCTTGTTTGGCGCGTTCAGCCGCGACAACAAAATCCGCGATTTGCGCTTCTATACCTTCGGCGTCCAGCTCGCTTGGTGGAAATGGCGAGATCGGGGATTTGATCGCAGATGGCGCAACCGCGTTGGGTGTATAAGCATATCGACCGGCGTGCAATATTTGCATGGCGATTTTGCCGCCCTCGGCATGCACACGGTCCGTAACGATCGTGTGGTTGGCGATGTCGGCATCGTTAAACAGTCCCGAAGCACCAGGAAAAACGCCACCTTCGACATTCGGGGCCATACCACCTGTAACCATCAGCGCGACTCCGCCCGCAGCCCGTTCGCCGAAATATTCCGCAATGCGGTTCCAATCACCGACTTCCTCGAGGTTGGTATGCATAGACCCCATCAGTACGCGGTTTTTCAGCGTGGTGAACCCGAGGTCCAAAGGGGCAAACATATTTGGGTAGTTGGTCATAGTAGCCTCCGGCAGTTTCGCGCAGTCTGATGTAGTTTTCCGATGAAGTCACGGGCGACCGGACGGCAAGTTAAAGCGCGCCAAGCCCTCCGTCGATTGCGATGTTTTGGCCTGTGGTGAAACTGTTTGCAGGGTCAGCGGCCCATAATATGGCCTGAACGACCTCGTTAACGGTTGCCAATCGACGCATTGGAACGCCGCGCGTCATGTGTGATTCGACCTCTGGATCGTCAACGGCCTCACCTGCCATCGCGGTGGCGGCAAAGCTGGGGCAAATTGCGTTAACACGGATACCTTTACGCGCATATTCCAGCGCGGCGGCACGGGTTAGGCCGACGACCCCGTGTTTTGAGGCGCCATAGATCGAAAGCCATGAGGCCCCACCCAATCCGGCAACGGAAGCGAGGTTAACAACTGCGCAACCCTCACCAGTTTCGGCGAACTGTGCTTCCATAACGGGAAGTTGCGCTTGCAACGCCCAAAATACGCCTAAAAGGTTTACGTCTATGACTTTGCGACTTTCCGCTTCGGTTAAATCGGGGATTTTGGCAAAGCTATGCACGATGCCTGCGTTGTTGATCGCGATGTCGAGTGAACCAAAGGTATCGATCGAAAGCTTAACCAATTCTTTACTGTAGGCCGGATCGCGCACATCGCCGACGAGCGTTACAAAATCGCCTGAAATTCCCTCACCAAGACCTTCCGCCGAAATATCGCCGAGAACCAGCTTTGCGCCAGATTCCGAAAACAGTTTAGCCGTTGCGGCGCCAAAACCTGCCGAAGCTCCGGTGATTAGCACCGTTTTACCCGAAAAACTCATCAAATCGCGTTTGCGAACAGGTTTTGGGCCGCCTGGACGTTCATACCACCGTCAAGTGGAATGATCGCGCCTGACGTGTACGCACCACCGCGTCCACATAAGAACAATGTCGCACCGGCGATGTCCTCGGGTGCTCCAACGCGGCCGATTGGGACGTTTGCGCCAACTTTCGTCTGGCCTTCCTCGCTGCCAATTGCAAAGGCTGTCATCTTGGATGGGAAAGGGCCGGGGGCAAAAGCGTTGACGGTTATATTCTTCGAAGCCAGTTCTGCTGCGAGGATCTTGGTTAAGTGGTGTACAGCACCTTTGGAAACAGCATAGGAATATGCCCCCTCCGCCAACGGAATGGTTCCCATCACGGAACCGATGTTAATAATTCGTGAAGGATCACCATCAGTGGCCGCAGTCGTTAACAAATCGGTAAGGTTTCGCGTTAACGTAAACATGCCAGCGACGTTAATATTCATTACCTTTTCCCAAGCCTTATGGGGGAAGGTGCTGTACGGCTCGCCCCATGTGATACCTGCGTTATTCACTAGAATATCCAATTTGTCAGTGCGGGCTTTGACATTGACGGTCAGGTCTTCGATGGCGGCTTCGGAGCCGACATCGCCCGCGAACCCTTCGGCGGAACCATCTGCGCCCAAAGCGTTCAGTTCGGCGGCGACTGCTTCACATGCTTCGCCTTTGCGGCTGGCAATCAGAACGCGTGCGCCACCTTGGACCAACGCCTCCGCGATCATGCGGCCTATGCCTGTTGCGCCGCCTGTAACCAACGCCGTTTTTCCTGAAACACCAAATATGCTGTTAAGATATGCCATTTTCCCCCCAAAAAAGATTTCGATAAGACTGCGCAATTGTCGGTTACAATGCAATTGTGAACGCAGCGTCTAGAACATTCAAATAAATCTTTAGGAAATTTTTCGGTTTTGCTTTATGTATAGCGTGGGGCAGAAAAGTGACTAGAAACTAACACATAGGGGTTTGGATATGCTCTACTTTCTAATTAGTGCTATATGCGGTATTGGCGGCGGAATATTTTCGTCGCAATTTTTTAAAGAATATTCTCTGGGTACAATTGGCAATCTGGTTACAGGTTTTCTTGGTGGCGTAGCAACACACACGCTTATCGTGTTAGTGATGGGCGGAACTGCCTTTTCACTAGCCATCGTTGGTGGGTTTATTGGCGGCGTTATAGTTCGCGTTGCGTTTTCGATTATTCGTCAACGCATGTCACCAGATTCCTAGTCTAAGCCTAGCACGTCCAGCATCGTGTATTCGCCCGGTTTTTGCGACTGGCCCCACAGGGCTGCCTTAATCGCCCCGCGCGCGAACAGCATCCTATCGCTGGCGATGTGGCGCAGGATAATGCGTTCACCTTCGCCGGCGAAAATTACGTCGTGTTCGCCAATAACGTCGCCACCGCGAAGCGATACAAACCCGATATCGCCGCGTTTGCGTGCTCCGGTTTCGCCGTCGCGACCACGGTCTGATACATCGGCCAGATCAACACCGCGCCCTTCGGCGGCGGCTTCACCTAGCATTAAAGCGGTGCCAGAAGGTGCGTCGACTTTGTGGTGATGATGCATCTCAACGATCTCGACGTCGAAATCCATATCGAGGGCCGCTGCAACTTTGCGTGTTAGAACCGTTAACAAATTCACACCAAGGCTCATATTTCCCGCCCGAACAACGATCGCATGCCGCGCGGCTGCTGCGATTTTGGCAAGATGGGTATCTTCAAGCCCGGTTGTGCCGATCACATGGGTAACTCGTGCCTGCGCCGCCAATTCGGAATGCAGGACCGTGGCCGTGGGTGATGTGAAATCAACAACAGCTTGCGAATGGGCCAGAACCTCCAACGGATCATCCGACACTGTGATGCCGTTGGCCGCACCGCCAAGGCATTCGCCAAGATCGCGGCCAATCCAGTTGTGTCCAGCGCGTTCAGTCACACCAGCAAGATGCGCGTTCTCGTTTTCCTCGATGGCTTGAATTAGCATTCGGCCCATACGACCCGACGCGCCCATTACTGCAATGCCTGTTGTTTCGCTCATTTCGGCCCTCATTAGCTATTTGTTGACAGGTTTAGCGTTCAATTCACGCAAAGCAAAGGGGGGATGGCTTGACTTAGCCGCAATCTGGGGGGAATAGGGGCCATGGCAAAGAAAAGATTCAACGCGGGCGCAGGCCCATCCCAACGACAGCTTCGCGTAGGCGAGCTGATCCGGCGTAAACTCTCCGACATTATGTTGCGGGGCGAACTGCATGATGCGGAACTGGCACATGTGTCCGTCACCATCGGCGAGGTGCGCGTTTCACCAGACTTGCGCAACGCTATCGTTTTTGCGTTGCCGCTCGGTGGAATTAATACCGATGCGGTGATTGAAGCACTTAACCGCAATCAGGGCGAGCTTCGCCATCTGGTTACCAAAGGGTTAAAGCTTAAGCATGCTCCAGAACTTAAGTTTTTGGCGGATCGTAGTTTTGATCAGATCGAAGCCACGAATAAGTTGCTGGATTCACCCGACGTGCGCCGCGATCTTGATCCCAAAGAAGACGAATAGGTTGGTATGATTAGGGGGCTGCTGAAAAAGTTCCGAAAAACGAAACGTCGTACACAGGCGCAACGGATGCTGACTTTGCGAAGTGCGCCGGTTTACTATCTGCCGATCACCAAGAGCGGCAGCACATACCTTAAGAACCTGTTTTATTATCTGGACCATTTGGGTGAACACGCGTCGGGTATCGACATACATTCAAATTCTGACGATTTGGTGCGTGCGAAAACAGGGGACGAGGAAGCCATTCGCCAAAGCTCATATGCTTTTGCGGTGGTGCGCGATCCTGTGGACCGGTTTTTGTCGCTATACTTTGACAAAGTTTACGGCGATGGCCCAAATAATTTCCCGGAAATTCGTTCGTATTTGGCTGAGGAAATCCGGTTAGATTTGACTCCGTGTATTACTGTTGAAGCACATCATGAAAATTGTATCCGGCTTATAGATTGGTTGGCGCTGAATCTGTCTTTCAACACTGATGTGCCCGTGAACGCTCATTGGCGACGTCAGGCCAGTCGGTTGAAAAGGGTGGACACATTGAACCTTACCCACCTGACACTTGATGGGCTGGACTGGCAATTGGCGTTGTTGTTGGGTGAAGTTGTTCCGAACATCAAACCTGCGATGGCCGCGGTGAAGTCAAAAAATCGGACGGATAAGCCTTTCACTCGAGCACAAATACTAGATTCTGCGTTGTTGGAGAAAATTGAAACGGTATATTCCACGGACCGAAAGCTTTATGAACAGGCGTCACGAAAATGGCAGCCTTGGTTGGACTACCATCCCGAAGCCGCTGAAGGCGAAACAATCCGATGCTTTACAGCGACGGAGCATCCGATCAATTGCGTTGCGATTTCCAAAATCGGGCGGACGTATTTAAGGAACCTGCTGTATATATTGGAGCACGGAGATGAATATCACGCCCCTTTGAAAATCCATTCCAAAGGCGTTTCTTCCAATAGCGAATTGACCCACACCGAAGCCGCTAAAGAAGTTTCATTTTTTGTTGTCCGAAATCCGGTGGATCGGTTTTTCTCTCTGTACTTTGATAAAATATACGACACAGGGGAACATTCGTTCCCATGGATCACGAAGCGGTTGGTCGAGCATCGTGGGTTTGTTCACGATGCCAACCTTACACTTGAGCAGCATAGGGCTAACTGTCTGGCCCTGTTGGAATACATCAACCGCAAGTTCAAAACTGAGGCATTGCAAGACATCAATTCGCATTGGTCACCACAGGTCGAGATGGCCAAAAAGGCTATTCGATTTGGTTTGCAGCCGTTGTTACTAGAGAATTTGGAAGAACAGCTGTTGATTATTGCTGATGGACATATCGAAGGGTTGGAAAAAGCTATTCAAGCATTACCGCATAGAAATAGCTCGCCAAAGCCGTTCACGATCGAAGAAATTCTAACACCAGACATTGCCCGAAGAATATCTGACCTTTATAGCGACGACCAAGCGCTGTATGAGCGCGTTAAAATGGCTTGGGATACAACTGGCCAACCTCCAAAACTGTAGGAATACCATGGCAAGACGTAAAAAGGGACGCGCGATAAGCGGATGGCTGATTGTGGATAAACCGCTAGGCGTTACGTCGAGTGCGGTTGTGAACAAAGCAAAATGGGCGTTCGACGCGCAAAAAGCCGGGCATGCGGGCACGCTGGATCCTGAGGCAACGGGCGTGCTGGCGATTGCTTTTGGTGAAGCGACAAAAACCGTTCCATATGTGACTGATTCCATGAAGGCGTACCGGTTTACTGTACGTTTGGGCCAGGCAACCAATACGGATGACGGCGAAGGCGAGGTGACAAGCGAAAGTGACAATCGCCCAACAGCCGACGAAATTCGCGCGGCACTGCCAGCATTCACCGGTGACATCATGCAGGTTCCCCCGCAATATTCAGCCGTGAAGGTTGATGGTGAACGGGCATATAAACGTGCGCGCGACGGCGAAGAGATGGAGCTTGCCGCGCGACCGCTACTTGTGGAATCGTTGGAGCTGATCGAGATGTCAGATGCGGATCACGCTGTACTTGAAATGACTTGCGGCAAGGGTGGTTACGTTCGTTCTATCGCACGCGATCTGGGGCAGGCATTGGGGTGCTTCGGTCACGTGGTGCAGTTGCGCCGTGTTTGGGCAGGACCGTTTGAAGTGTCTGACGGCATCTCGTTTGAAACGCTGGATAGGATGGCGAAGGATCGCAAGCTGGACGAATTTCTTCTACCACTAGAGGCCGGCCTGCATGATTTGCCTGAATTGACTTGCACACCGGAAGGTGCCGCGAAATTACGCAATGGAAATCCCGGAATGGTGATAGCCTCGGATGTGGAATACGGCGAGGAATGCTGGGCTTCGCTGAATAGTGTTCCGGTTGCGATCGGGGTTTACAAAAGCGGTGAACTGCATCCAAATCGGGTTTTTGTATTAGGAGACTAGCAAATGGCGGATCGTGTAAACCACCTCGGCCAGCCGATCGGAGATGATGTTGTTTGGGCGGGCGCGAAGACGCCACCGCGCAGCAATATGGACGGCCAGTATTGCCGGTTGGAACCAATCGACATCGATCGCCACGCGGCTGATTTGTTTAAGGCGTTTTCAGCAGATAAAACAGGCGGGATCTGGACCTATTTATTCACAGATCCTTTTGCAACCGAAGCTGACCTTCGTGAATGGATGAATAATGCCTGTCTGGGCGATGATCCGTTGTTCCATGCGGTTATCGACAAACGAACTGACAAAGCGGTGGGCTTTGCCACGTTTATGCGGATTGATCCGGTTATGGGTGTGATCGAGGTGGGAAATATTAACTTCGCCCCAGCGCTTCAACGGACTCCAGCCGCGACCGAAGCGATGTTTCTGATGATGCAACGAGTGTTTAATGAGCTGGGTTACCGCCGCTACGAGTGGAAATGTGACAACCTGAATGCGCCTTCGCATAAGGCGGCGAAACGGCTGGGCTTCACGTACGAAGGATTGTTCCGCCAAGCGTTGGTATACAAAGATCGAAATCGTGACACAGCATGGTTTTCAATTATCGATACCGAATGGCCCCCGCTGAAAAAGGCGTTCATTGCTTGGTTGGATGCGGACAATTTCGATGAATCTGGCAATCAGATAAGAAAGCTGGAAGAGTTCCGGTAGCTATTGGGATGAAAGTCGGACAAGGATTCTGTTTGCCCAATTGCCAAGCGTATAGCTTTCTGCCATGCAAACCGGATGATTATACGTGAACACACAAAGGGCGACGCGCCCTCGATTGCAACTTATTCGGACTGCGAGAAATATCGCTATGACCTGACCCGTGTTTGGGATGAGGGTGCCAAAAAGGTGATGTTTCTGATGTTGAATCCTTCGACCGCGACAGAGGTGCAGAATGATCCGACGGTCGAGCGATGTGAGCGGCGGGCGCGGACGTTGGGGTATGGTGCTTTCCGCGTTTGCAATATTTTTGCGTTTCGCGCAACGGACCCAAAGGTGATGCGCTCGGTTGCTGACCCTGTTGGCCCGCTGAACGATGAAACGATCCGCAAAGGTATCGAATGGGCCGATGATCTGGTCGCTGCTTGGGGTGCGAACGGTGAACATATGGATCGCGGGCTGCATGTTGAAACCTTGTTGCGCAGTCTTCCCGTTTCCCCCAAACATTTGGGGTTAACGAAGGCCGGACACCCAAAACATCCTTTGTATATCGGTTATAAGGTGCAGCCAGAGCGTTGGTGGTGACACCCTATGGGGTATATTCGGAAATAATGGTATGGCTATTTAGTGTATTGTATTGACTCAACAAATTAATTGAGTCAGATATAATCAGGCCCGCTGTCATAATCTCACTATGGAGCTATATGCTTCAGAAAGGAGGTGATGCAGATGGGTAAATGCAAAACCGTCAAACGTACGGTAAGAGCAGGCAAAAAGCCGGGACCTAAGAACGTCACGGTGAAGCCACACCGTCGATCCACGCCCAAAAAGGGCTGCTAGTCTAGACAATTAGCTGAAACGACGGCGGGCCTATCCATTTGAATCCATATTGCGTACCGATGCAATAGAAATCCCCTTCCCAAAACCATAAAAACCCTCTATACGCGCGCATGTCGTCTTGGGATTCCCTTTGGCGGCCCTTTTTGTTTTGACGTTGCTGGACGACATCTTGGCATCCGCCGAAGCATTAAGGTTTATGAAACCTTAAATATAAGGAATATATGATGTCGATTACGCCTGCAGAAAAAGAACGTTTGATCAAAGAATTCGCAGTTAAAGAGGGTGACACTGGTTCCCCCGAAGTTCAGGTTGCGATCCTGACCAGCCGTATCAAAACCCTGACCGAGCACTTTAAGTCCCACAAAAAGGACAATCACTCGCGTCGCGGTCTTCTGACAATGGTTGCGACACGTCGTAAACTGTTGGACTACACACGTTCCAAAGACGAAGCGCGTTATAAGTCGCTTATTGAGCGTCTCGGCATTCGTCGCTAAGAATACCAAAGCGCGCCTTCACGGGCGCGTTTTGCGTTTAAGATCGTAGCAACGGCTACACCGCGGGTTTCGTCCATGGGGGATGAACCGCAAATAGGAAAATGAAAATGTTCAAAGAATTCAAACAATCAATCGAATGGGGCGGCGAGACGCTGACCCTTGAGACTGGCAAGATTGCCCGTCAAGCAGACGCATGTGTTATCGCCACTTTGGGTGAAACAAGCGTTCTATGTGCTGTTGTGTTCGAAAAGAAACCGAAGGTTGGCTTCGACTTCTTCCCACTGACAGTACATTACCAAGAGAAATATTACGCCGCTGGTAAAATCCCAGGTGGCTTCTTCAAACGCGAAGCGCGTCCTACTGAAAAAGAGACACTGACATCGCGTCTGATCGACCGTCCAATCCGCCCTCTGTTCGTTCCGGGCTTCAAGCACGAAACACAGGTTATCTGTACCGTTCTTTCGCACGATCTGGAAAATGATCCAGATGTCGTTGCAATGATTGCCGCATCCGCTGCACTGACACTTTCCGGCGCGCCATTCCGTGGCCCAATCGGTTGTGCGCGTGTTGGTTTCGTTGATGGCGAATACACCTTGAACCCGTCTTGCGATGACATGCACAAGCTGCGTGAAAATCCAGAGCAGCGTTTGGACCTGATCGTTGCCGGTACTAAAGACGCCGTGATGATGGTTGAATCAGAAGCATACGAGCTTTCTGAAGCTGAAATGCTGGGTGCGGTTAAGTTTGGCCACGATGCAATGCAGCCAGTAATCGACATGATCATTGATCTGGCGGAAGACGCTGCAAAAGACATGTTTGACTTCCAACCTACTGATTATTCCGAGCTTTACGCGAAGGTTGAAAAAGTTGGCGAAGAAGCTGTACGTGCTGCTTTCGCAATTACAGACAAGCAAGAGCGCACTACTGCAATTTCCGCAGCGCGTGACACTATCAAAGCGGCCCTAAGCGAAGAAGATCGCGACGATAGCCAACTTGGTAACTGCTTCAAGAAACTTGAGTCCGCAGTTGTTCGTGGCGACGTTATCAAAACCGGTAAGCGTATTGATGGTCGTGATTTGACAACAGTTCGCCAGATCGTTTCCGAAGTAGGCATTCTGCCACGTACACACGGTTCTGCATTGTTCACACGCGGCGAGACACAAGGATTGGTTGTTGCCACGCTTGGTACTGGCGACGACGAACAGATGATCGATGCGTTGACTGGCACATACCGTTCCAACTTCATGCTACACTATAACTTCCCATCCTATTCGGTTGGTGAAGCTGGCCGCATGATGGGCCCTGGCCGTCGCGAAATTGGTCACGGTAAACTGGCATGGCGCGCGCTTCAGGCTGTTTTGCCTGCGGCAACCGACTTCCCTTACACTGTGCGTCTTGTTTCCGAGATCACTGAATCAAACGGCTCATCTTCGATGGCGTCTGTTTGTGGCGGCTCGCTTTCGATGATGGACGCGGGTGTTCCGTTGAAATCTGCTGTTGCCGGTGTTGCGATGGGCTTGATCCTTGAGGGTGACGACTATGCGATCCTGACAGACATCCTTGGTGACGAAGATCACCTCGGCGATATGGACTTCAAAGTAGCTGGTACCGAAGCTGGTATTACGTCGCTTCAGATGGACATCAAAGTGGCGGGCATCACTGCCGACATCATGGAAAAGGCATTGGATCAGGCTAAAGCTGGCCGGATGACAATTCTTGCTGAAATGGGTACGGCACTTACAGGTGCTGGCGATTTCTCGATCCATGCGCCTCGCATTGAAACCATGAACGTTCCTGCGGACAAAATCCGCGAGGTGATCGGTTCCGGTGGTAAAGTGATCCGCGAAATCGTTGAAGTTTCCGGTGCTAAAGTTGACATCAACGACGATGGTGTAATCAAGATCGCTTCGGCTAACGCTGAAAGCATCGAGAAAGCCATGGCGATGATCAACGAAATTGTTGCGGTTCCTGAAGCTGGCAAAATCTACATCGGTAAAGTTGTGAAACTGATGGACTTCGGTGCATTCGTTAACTTCTTCGGCAAACGTGACGGCCTTGTGCACGTTAGCCAGCTGGCGAACGAGCGCGTTAACCACCCGAAAGACATTCTGACTGAAGGTCAAGAAGTTAAGGTTAAGTTGATGGGCTTCGACGATCGCGGCAAAGTTCGCCTATCGATGAAAGTTGTCGATCAGGAAACTGGCGAAGAGATCAAAAACGAAGGTTAATCCCTAAGTTTTAGATAAAAGAAAGCCCCGATGGAAACGTCGGGGCTTTTTCGTTTAGCGTTGTGCACTTTCCCAGCGAGGGCTGATCCACGGCTCGGCGTTCGACTTCGCCAACGGGGGTTTGCCCAAAATATGGTCGCTGGCCTTTTCCCCGACCATGATCGATGGCCCATTCAGGTTGCCGTTCGTAATCCGTGGGAAGATAGAGCTATCGGCCAGTCGCAAACCCTCGACGCCGATCACGCGGCACTCGCTATCGACGACTGCCGTGGGGTCGTCAGCGCTGCCCATTTTGGCCGTGCCGCATGGGTGAAACGCGCTTTCGACGTGTTCACGGATGAAATCGTCCAACTCCTCATCAGTTTGCACGGCAGAACCGGGTTGGATTTCTTTGCCCGCATAAGGCGCGAATGCTTCTTGCCCGAAAATCTCGCGAGTCAGGCGAATACAGTTGCGGAAATCTTCCCAATCTTTGGATTTACTCATGTAATTGAACTGGATTTTCGGCGGATCCAGAGGATCGGCGGATCGCAGCGTCACTGCCCCGCGAGAAGCTGATCGCATTGGTCCGACGTGGGCTTGATATCCGTGCCCTTCGGCAGCAGCTTGTCCGTCATAGCGTACAGCGATGGGCAGGAAATGGTATTGAATGTCAGGGTATTCAACACCTGTCTTAGAGCGAACAAATGCAGCAGATTCAAACTGGTTAGATGCGCCGAGACCTGTTTTGGTAAACAGCCATTGCGCGCCGATCAGAGCCTTGGAAAACAGGTTCCAGTGCTTGAAAAGTGTTATTGGCAATATGCAAGCCTGCTGTATATACAGTTCCAAATGGTCTTGCAGGTTCTGGCCAACACCAGCCCGATCAACGACCAGATCAATGCCATGTTCTGCCAAGTCCGCCGCTGGGCCGACGCCCGAAAGCAACAGGATTTTGGGAGAGTTGATAGACCCAGCCGCCAAGACCACTTCGCGGTTGGCGCGGATAATTTCGATTTTTCCGTTGAATTCCACTTCAACTCCGACAGCGCGACCGTCCTCGATCACCACTTTACGCACCAGCCCACGTTTCAAGTCAACATTAGGGCGCTTCAAGGCCGGTTTTAGGTACGCGTTTGCCGCAGACCAACGCCGCCCTTTCCAGACGGTTTGTTCCATCGGGCCGAAGCCCTCTTGTTTTTCGCCGTTATAATCGTCGGTGATTTCGTATCCAGCTTGACTGCCAGCGTCGACAAACGCCTGAAATAACGGGTTTGCGCGGGGGCCACGAGTTACATGCAACGGGCCATCGGTACCGCGCCATGATGGGTCACCACCGTGCCCCCCGTCGTGCCAGCTTTCCATGCGTTTGAAATACGGAAGCACGTCGCCGTGTCCCCAGCCTTTGGCGCCTTGTTCTTCCCAATAATCGTAATCTTTGGCGTGCCCCCTCACATAGACCATTCCGTTTATTGAAGATGATCCGCCGACAACCTTACCGCGCGGTGTCACCAAAGACCGTCCGTCAAGGTGGGGCTCTGGTTCAGAGCTGTAACCCCAATCGTAGGTTTTCATGTTCATCGGATAAGAAAGCGCGGCTGGCATCTGGATCAATGGCCCAGCGTCGGTGCCTCCGAATTCGATGACCAAGACGTTGTGTTGCCCGTCTTCGGAAAGGCGGTACGCCATCGCGGAACCCGCGGATCCGCTGCCGACAATAATGTAATCTGGGTTCAAAGGTGCCTCCTGCGTTGCAACCGGCAAACTGTTGCGTATTTCTGAGAAACGGTCAATAAATCCAACGACACTTTCTACGTCAATTGCGGTGGAAAACGACCTTGTTGCCTGACTATGAAATTCTTAACCGCGTGCGCTAAAAATATAGTCCAACAGCAGACAGAAAAAGCGATTTTATTTTTCAAACGCGCCGCCAAACGCTAGAATGGCAAAATTAAATTGGAGGCCTGACTACATGACCGAGCACGCACTATTAAAGAATACCGCGGACATCCCAACCGCGCTGATGCCGGTGATGTTGGCCTTGGCAGATGTTTCTGAAAAACTCGCGCAGACGATCGCTGACGGACCACTTGCAGGAGATTTGGCGGCAGCAGTTGGTACGAATCTGGGAGGTGATGGTCAAAAAGCGCTCGATTTGATTGCGGATGACGCATACATGACCGCGCTGCAGGATACGCAGGTTAGATGGTACGCATCAGAGGAGCAGGACGAAGTTGTTGCTCTGAATGCAGCCGGCGATCTGGCGCTCGCGATTGATCCGCTGGATGGCTCTTCGAACATCGACGTAAATATTTCCATCGGCATGATCTTTTCGATCTTCCCCGCCGTTGACGATAAAGACGCCAGCTTTCTTCGTCCTGCGCGCGAACAGATTGCCGGAGGGTACTTCATTTTCGGGCCGCAAGGTGGGCTGGTCGTCACGTTCGGTGATGGAACTATGCATTTCACGCTTGATACCCGCACCCGTGAATTCTTGTTGGTTGAACGCCGCATGCAAATTCCTGTTGAATCGTCGGAGTTCGCTATCAATACCTCAAATTACCGCCATTGGTCGCGGCCTGTTCGTGCGTATATCGATGATATGGTTGACGGCGCTGAAGGCCCACGTGGCCGCGAATTCAACATGCGGTGGATTGCTTCACTGGTGGCGGAAACGCATCGGATTTTGTCGCGAGGCGGTATATTCCTTTATCCCAGTGACGCCCGCGAAGGCTACAAACGTGGTCGCTTGAGGATGATCTATGAATGCGCACCGATTGCTTTCGTTATCGAGCAGGCGGGGGGAAAGGCAACAGACGGTATCGATGTCATACTTGACCAACAAACCACCGAACTGAACGGGCGCACGCCATTTGTTTTTGGTTCTGCCAACAAAGTAGACACAGTTGCTGCCTATCACGATACGCCTGAAAACGAGACCCTGGCCCAATTTGAAAAGCGCGGGCTCTTGGGTAACAAATAGGAAGTGCCTACCGGATTTCTGACTGGGGATGACGTCTGCACTGCAGTTGTTTCGGCACCTTGTTTTGAGTTTTTACAGCCAAATCGAAGGGTTATCGCAACGCTATCCTTCCCACGGCCCCATAGGTCGGGTTGTAGGCGACAATTGAGCGGGGGTGGGACAAGATGCTTGGTGACAATTCCGCATATATTGGTATGAGTGGCGTCGAGGCATCGGCACTAGCCGATAAGCCTTGTGAGAAATTTGGAATCACCCCAGGCGCGATGGCACAGGCTGCTCGTGATCTGTTGTCTAACTAAGAAAAAGGGAATCGGAATTATGGCTATCAAAGTGGGTATTAACGGATTTGGCCGCATCGGCCGTAACGTCCTTCGCGCGATCATCGAGTCCGGTCGTACAGACATCGAAGTTGTTGCGATTAACGATCTTGGCCCAGTCGAAATGAACGCACATCTTTTGCGTTTTGACTCCGTTCACGGCCGTTTCCCGGCGACTGTTACGGTTGATGGCAACACTATTGACGTTGGCACCGGCCCGATCTCGGTAACTGCCGAACGGGACCCAAAGAATTTGCCATGGGGCGACGTTGACATTGCGCTGGAGTGCACCGGTTTCTTCACCAAACGTGAAGCCGCAGCTGCGCACTTGGAGAATGGTTCCAAACGCGTTCTTATCTCTGCGCCGGGTGCGGGCGCTGATCAAACCATCGTTTATGGTGTGAATCACGACATTCTAACAGCTGACGACATCGTTGTATCAAACGCGTCATGCACTACTAACTGCCTATCACCCGTGGTTAAGGTGCTGAACGACACCATTGGCATTGATCACGGCTTCATGACAACGATTCACTCTTATACTGGCGATCAGCCGACGCTTGATGCAATGCACACCGATTTCTACCGTGCACGCGCTGCAGGTTTGTCGATGATCCCAACTTCGACTGGTGCTGCAAAGGCTGTTGGCCTTGTTCTGCCGGAAATGGCTGGCAAGATGGATGGCGTTGCGATCCGCGTTCCTACACCCAACGTTTCTGTAGTTGATCTCAAGTTCACAGCAAAACGTGCGACAACGGTTGAGGAAATCAACGATGCGATCCGTGCAGCGGCTGATGGTCCCATGAAAGGCGTTCTTGGATACACCGATCTGCCACTGGTTTCGATCGACTTTAACCACGATCCACACTCCTCTACTTTCCATATGGATCAGACCAAAGTTCAGGCTGGTACATCCTGTCGCATCCTGACCTGGTATGACAATGAGTGGGGTTTCTCGAATCGTATGGCTGATACTGCTGTAGCAATGGGGGCATTTTTGTGAGCGGCTTTCGCACCATAAATGTCAACGAAGTGGCCGGACAACGTCTTGTTGTCCGCGCCGACCTTAATGCGCCTGTTCAGAACGGTAAGGTTTCCGACGCAACGCGCATCAAGCGGTTCGCGGCGGGCATCAAACCACTGCTGGAAGCTGGTGCACGTGTTACCGTGTTGTCCCATTTCGGCCGCCCAAAAGGCGAGCGGAACATGGATTTCACCATTGCTCCCATCGTTCCAGAACTGGCCGAGGCGCTTGGGCAGACGGTGAGTTTCCTGGAAGACTGCACTGGTGAGGCAGCCGTTGTTGCATCCAACGCGCTAACTAACGGCGACGTTATGCTTTGCGAAAACGTGCGTTTCTATCCGGGCGAAGAAGCAAATGATGCGAGCTTTGCGGGTGAATTGGCCAAACTTGGTGATATCTATGTGAATGACGCCTTTTCGGCAGCGCATCGCGCCCATGCTTCGACAGCGGCCATCGCTGCGTTGCTTCCTGCCTTTGCTGGCCCCTTGATGGCCGAAGAAATTGCGGCACTTACCGCAGCGCTGGAAGATCCGAAGCGCCCGGCTGTTGCCGTCGTTGGCGGCGCCAAAGTTTCATCGAAAATATCGGTACTGAAGAACCTTGTTGGCAAGGTTGATACGGTCGTTGTTGGTGGTGGTATGGCGAATACGTTTATGTTGGCGGACGGTCACCCGATTGGTAAGTCGCTTTGCGAAGAAGATCAGGTGCTGACGGTACATGAAATTCGCGCGCTGGCTGCAAAATTCGGCTGCAAAATCATTTTACCGGTGGATGTGGTTTGTGCTTATGACTTCGCGCCAAATGCCAAGAACATCACGACTGATCTGGACGGTTGCCCAGACGATGCGATGATCCTCGATGCTGGCCCTAAGTCGGTTGAGGTAGTTGCTGAAGTATTTGCCAACTCTAAAACGATCCTCTGGAATGGCCCGATGGGTGCGTTCGAGATGGAGCCGTTTGATATGGCGACCATCGCTTTAGCAAAAGTCGCAGCGGCGTTGACCAAAGACGGCACACTAGCATCTATCGCAGGAGGCGGGGATACCGTTGCTGCTTTGAACGTGGCTGGTGTGGCACAAGATTTCACGTATGTCTCCACCGCAGGTGGTGCGTTTCTCGAATGGCTAGAAGGCAAAGAACTGCCTGCTATAGCCGCCCTCCGCCGCGCTGCGGTTAACTAAAGGATAATATCAATGGCCCTGATTACCCTTCGACAATTGCTGGATCACGCAGCAGATAACGACTACGGCATGCCCGCGTTCAACATCAACAATATGGAACAAGGCTTGGCAATTATGCGCGCCGCCGAGAAGTCGAACGCGCCGGTTATTTTGCAAGCAAGCACCGGTGCGCGCGCCTATGCCGGCGATATTATGCTGCGTCATATCGTTCAGGCGTTGTCGGAAATGCACCCGAATATTCCAATTTGTATGCATCAGGATCACGGCAACGACGAACAGACATGTTCGTCAGCAATTCGATACGGTTTTACATCGGTTATGATGGACGGGTCACTTGAAGCTGACATGAAAACGCCAGCATCTTTCGAATATAACGTTGATATTTCAGAGCGCGTATCGCGGATGGCCCATTGGGTTGGTGCGTCTGTCGAGGGCGAGCTTGGTGTGCTTGGTTCATTGGAAACCGGCGAGGCGTCGGACGAAGACGGTTCAGGCGCTGAGGGTAAGCTTTCGATGGAGCAGTTGCTGACTGATCCGGACCAAGCCGTTGAATTTGTGAAACTAACCAAGGTGGATGCACTGGCGATTGCTTGTGGAACTAGCCATGGCGCCTACAAGTTCAGCAAAAAGCCAACAGGTGATACGCTGGCAATGAACGTTATCGAAGAGATTCATGCCAAACTTCCAAATACGCATCTTGTTATGCACGGCTCGTCTTCGGTTCCGCAAGAATTGCAAGATATCATTAACGAGTTTGGCGGGAACATACCTCAGACTTATGGCGTTCCCCTTGACGAAATCGTCCGTGGCATCAAGAATGGTGTGCGTAAGGTTAATATCGACACCGACAATCGAATGGCGATCACTGGACAGTACCGAAAAGTTGCCGCTGAAAAAGGTGGCGAGTTTGATCCGCGCAAATTTAACATTCCGGCCATGGCTATAATGGAAACCTTGTGTATCGAGCGGTTCGAGGCGTTTGGTGCGGCCGGAAATGCTGGCAAAATCAAGGCGATACCAATGGACGATATGGCAAAGCGTTATGCTGACGGCTCTCTTGATCCAAAAGTTAGCTAAGGTACTGACGCCCCGCATATGGGTGCGGGGCGACTCCGCGCTCCAATTTAATCGAGGAATATCATGGACCGTTCTATCAAAATCGCTCCGTCAATTCTGGCGTCTGACTTTGCCAACTTTGGCGCGGAAATTCGTGCAATCGAGGCAGAAGGATGTGACTGGGTTCATGTTGACGTGATGGATGGGCATTTTGTTCCAAACATCACTTTTGGACCGGACACCTGCAAAGCAATCCGTCCACATATTAAAACGGTAATGGACGTGCATCTGATGATTGCGCCGACCGACCAGTATTTAAAGGCATTTGCCGATTCCGGTGCCGATTACCTGACGATCCATGTTGAAGCGGGGCCGCACTTGCATCGCTCGCTACAATACATCCGTGACCTAGGGTGCAAGGCTGGTGTTGCGCTGAACCCGTCTACGCCCGCAAGTTCGATTGAATATGTGATGGATCTAATCGACATGGTTTGCGTGATGACCGTGAACCCCGGCTTTGGCGGCCAGAAGTTCATTCACAGTCAGATCGAAAAGGTTAAGGAAATCCGTACGATGATCGGTGATCGCGACATTCACATCGAGATCGACGGTGGCATTACGCCCGAAACCGGCCCGCTTATGGCGGCGGCCGGTGCGAACGTTCTTGTGGCTGGTTCGGCAGTATTCAAGGGCGGTTCCGTTGCTGATCCTGCACCTTATGGTGTGAATATCCGTGCCATTCGCGATGCTTCTGAAGCCGCGCGGTAGGAAATTATTGGCAATATAAGTGAATCTAACGTCGTATTAAGACTGAACAAATTGTTAGGAGAATACAATGGCTGCCATTCCTCCAGTGTGTGATTTCGGTTGGAAAGCGCCGGACTTTGCGTTGAAGAATATCGACGGAAGCATGGTTTCGCTTGGCGATGTGGCGGGTCCAAATGGCACGCTGGTTATGTTCATTTGCAACCATTGCCCCTATGTAAAATCCATTCTTGACCGAATAATCCGGGATGCGAAGGACCTTGCCGATCTAGGCATTGGTGTGGTTGCCATCAACGGTAACGATGCCGACGGATACCCCGAGGATAGCTTTGAAGGTATGCAAGCAGCGGCGGCGAAACACAGTTTTCCGTTCCCGTTCTTGCACGATCAAACACAAGATATTGCCAAGGCTTATGACGCTGCGTGCACACCGGACTTCTTTGGTTTTAACACCAATGGGGAACTGCAATACCGCGGACGACTTGATGCGTCCCGCAGGGAAGCCGGGCCGGCCGACCTTCGCCGTGATCTATACGAAGCGATGAAACAAGTGGCTGAAACTGGTGTGGGACCGAAAGATCAGATCCCCTCGATGGGCTGCTCGATAAAATGGAAGGCATTCTTAATGCGCGCTGTAATTTTTGACCTTGATGGAACGCTTTGCGACTCTGCACCAGACTTACGTTTAACGGCGAATGCGTTGTTGGAATCCTTGGGCTATCAGCCATTATCACTCGAAGTGATCCACTCGTTTATCGGCAACGGTGTACCGACGCTGGTGAAGCGTGTGATGAATCATTCTGGAATAGAATTCACTGAACAACGTCATGCTGAATTGACGGCAACATTCGAAAAGCTCTACGGGGAAAACCCCGTTGCTGAAACGATTTTGTATCCAGGTGTACGCGATGCGCTAGAGCTGTTGAAATCGCGCGGATATGTGATGGGTGTGTGTACCAACAAAGTACACAAGATTACATTGCAGGTGCTGGAAGGCCTGAAAATCAACCAGTATTTCGATGCGGTTGTTGGCGGTGACAGCTTGCCGACACATAAGCCGGACCCAGCGATGCTGCACGATTGCATCAAACAGCTGGGACGCGAAGATGTTTGGTATGTCGGTGACAGCGAAGTGGATTCCGAAACTGCAGTAGCGGCCGGGATCAGGTTTTCTCTATTCACCAATGGATATCGCAGAAATCCTGTTAGTGAGATCGAGCATACCACGCAATTCAGCACATTCGCGGATTTGTCCGGTCTTTTGTCACTGTGAACGAAAAAACCATATCGCCCTAATCAGTGCGTATCCTTACATAAAGCGTGATCCGACAACGACTGGATCACATAACAATCTTTTATACTGTCACCGTGGCAACCCTCGGTGATCCGCATCAGCTCTGCTTCCAACCTTTGCAATTGCGCGATCCGTTTGCGCGTGGCCGAGAGGTGGTCTTCAGCGATGCGGTTTGCATCTGCGCATGGTTGCTCAGGATGGGCCGAGAGATCCAGCAACTCGCGAATCGCGTCGATTTTTAGGCCAAGGTCACGAGCGTGTTTGATGAATGTCAGTCGTTCCAGTTCCACGGTCGTATACCGCCGTTGGTTTCCCTCGGACCGTTCCGGAGCAGTGACAAGATTCATCTGTTCATAATACCGGATCGTCGGGACTTTAACGCCAGTTTTGATAGATAGTTCGCCGATGGACAACATTTTCAAATAAACCTCTTGATGCTCTAGTCACTAGAGAGATTATATATATGGAAAGATAAAGGAAAGAGGATTTGAAAATGTCGGAATGCGGTTGCTCAGGGCCCCAAAAAACCTTCGATGGAATGTCGACGCGATATAAGCAGATATTGTGGGTCGTAATCGCGATTAACGCGTCGATGTTTTTTGTAGAGATGGCAGCAGGGCACTTGGCTGGCTCGCAGGCGTTGCAGGCGGATGCGTTGGATTTTTTGGGCGATGCGATGACCTACGGGATCTCGCTGGCCGCAATTGGCGCATCGGTGGCGGTGCGCACAAATGCAGCGTTGTTCAAGGCGTTTACCTTGTTTGCGATGGGGCTTTGGGTGGCTGGATCCACCGTTTGGCGCGTGTTTTACATCGCCATCCCTGAGGCCGAGATCATGGGGATGATCGGTTTTCTGGCGTTATTGGCGAACGTTGCCTCGGTACTGTTATTGATGAAATATAAGGACGGGGATGCAAATGTGCGGTCCGTCTGGTTGTGTTCGCGCAACGATGCGATTGGCAACGCGGCGGTGATGATTGCGGCATTGGGGGTTTGGGGCACCGCAAGTGGGTGGCCGGATTTGATTGTTGCCGGCGTGATGGCTGGGCTATTTTTAAGCAGCGCCACGCAGATCCTGCGGCAGGCATTGGCCGAAAAGAAGGCCGGCCAGATTCGCGAAGTTATAGATCCGCACTCGCACCCAAGCTCATAGTGTGCTTGTCGGCTTCGAAGTTTTTGTACCAGTTCAGCGTATCGCTTAGTTCCACGACAGAACCGACAATAACTAGCGCTGGGCCGGGGAGATTGGCGGCTTCGGCTTTCTCGAACAGGTTCGAGAGCGTTCCTTTGACGACTTGCTGGTTCGGCCTTGTTCCGTTATCCACAATTGCGGCTGGAGTATTCGGGTCCACGCCGCGACGGATGAATTCTTCCATCAGGAAATTCAGCGAGGAACGGCCCATGTATATGGCGACCGTTTGACCGGGCCGCGCCATTGTTTCCCAATCCAGTGAAAGCACGCCGTCTTTGCCGTGCGCTGTGACAAACACACAGGATTGCGCATGGTCTCTGTGTGTCAAGGGAATGCCCGCGTAAGAGGCGCAACCGGAGGCCGCCGTTATGCCTGGTATGACTTGGAAATTTACATTTGCGGCTGCCAGCGCTTCCAATTCCTCGCCTCCGCGCCCGAAGATAAATGGATCGCCACCTTTAAGACGGAGGACCCTTTTGCCCTCGCGGGCCAGCTTGACCATAAGGTTTGAGATTTCGTGTTGCTCCATTGCATGATCGTTGGGGCGCTTACCTACGAAAATTCGTTCAGCGTCGCGGCGCACTAAATTGATGATGCCTTCGCCGATCAGGCGATCGTAAAGAACAACGTCGGCGCGTTGCATCAGGTGCAGGGCGCGAAAGGTAAGAAGATCGGGGTCGCCGGGACCGGCACCAACCAAGTACACTTCGCCGACCTTTTTAACGTCTTGACCAAGCGCAGCCGCATCCAGCTCAATAAGGAATTGCTTCTTTGCCGCTTTTGGGTGGCCCGATAGAAACTTGTCGGCAACCGGCCCGTCGATTGTGTTTTCCCAGAACTTCCGACGAGACTCTGGGGTTTTTAACTTTGTCATTACCCGTTCACGCAACCGCCCTGTAAACGCGGCAAGAGTTCCATATGCTGCGGGCAAAATTGCCTCAATTCGTGCGCGTAAGATCCGTGCGATAATCGGGGCTGCTCCTCCGGATGAAATCGCGATAACCAAAGGAGAACGATCAATAATCGAGGGCGTGATGAAATCGCAGTATTCGGTTACGTCCGCAATATTTGCCAGCACGTGGTTGTGGTTGGCCATGTCGTAAAGGTGGCGATCGCGTTCCTCATTTTCGGTCGCACCGTAGGCTACAGTAACCCCGATAAAATCTGGTAACCGCGGGGCTTCGGTGTGGTGCGTCAGCGAGGGGCGGTTTTTCAGATCTCGAAATTCGTCACACAGTACTTCCGCATAAACATGGACTATCGCTCCGGCATCCAGCGCACGTTCGACACGGCGCGCAGCAATAGTACCACCTCCGTCAACGATAACTGTCTTGCCTTTTACATCGAGGAAAATGGGTAAATGGTCCATAGTCGCGTCCTATTTATTCTGATCAGCCCATGTTTGCAGTGATTTTGCAATCGTGGTTGCCGTATGCGGATCGAGATCGATCATAGTAAACCGTTTACGTTCCCGAAATGTCATCCGCAATACTTTCATGCCACCAAACAACGTCACATCTTTCAAAGTTGCCGACTTTTGGAAAGGCAACTCGACATCCTGTATTAGGATGGCTTCTTCGCTATCGGTCATATTTAAGACCTCGCGTAAACAGTGCTTCGAGCCGCCATTCCCATTTTTTGGGCGTATCGCGGTAGTCAGGTTTGATGTCGTATTCCATGAACATCACACCAGATTCACCTGCATGTGCGACGAGGCGTCCAAGTTGTTCAAAACTGTCCACGTCGGGGTGTCCGATAATAAGATCACTCAATTTTGCCATTTCAAATACTCCCAATTCGTTTGTTAAACCTTACGCGATACATGATGCGGCGGCTATGGTTTCCGATTTCGGATGGATCAAAGGCGGTGCGGTTATGAAGTGCGTTGTTGTTGAAGACCCCTTGTCCGGGTTTTAGCTTGGCCTCCAACATCAGTGGATCTCCTGCAGTCAGCAAGTTTTGCATAAAGGCCACGGCTTCGCGCGCTGTCGGGTCATCCCGCCACTCTATGGAGCGGGTTCGTGCTGTGTAACGCATTATTAAGTCATCCCCTTCCACATGAAACACTGGCCCGATGGAGGCGGGACGCAACGTGCCGTCTTCTTCATGTGTTTCGGGGATGGTCATTGCCTGCGGATGCATCAACGCAGCAATATAGTCAGGGCTTTTGTCGCGCAGGCGGATGTAGGCGATGTCATTGTCCAGCAGCTGATTAACGCCCCCCGTCATTGCATCCTGCACACAATGTAGGACGAATCCTCGGATCGTGTTGTTTGGCGCGTTATAATATCCGTCTGTGTGCCAATTCAGCGCCTTGCGCGAATAAGGAATGAAACCGCGTTGACTTGGGCGATTGGATACGGTCAACGCAACGATGGCCGCCTCACCCTTTGATCGATGCCCCTCAGGGTCGCCCATACCCAGCCGTTCAGCCATCGCCCGCAAATTTTCGCGCAGTATCGAGTCATCAGATTCTGGTGGTGTCGAATAGAGGGCGATATTGGTGTTACGGCAGCGAGACAAAATCTCTTCTACTTCCGATTCGCGCATGTTCATGGGGTCCGAGATCTGGACAAAGCCTGACGTAAGACCACGTTTTCCCGCTAACAGTTTTTCTTCCCGCCATTTTGCATATTCTTCGTCGTTGCCTAACACGAAGTGGGAATTTCCAGCAATTCCAGTAAGTTTTTCCATCATACCTTTTCCGAGTAATACTGTCGGGTTTAACAGAATGTTAGCCGAACTGCCCCTTCGACGTAACTCTATTACTCTCTGCCCATGTTTTTCTTTACATTCGATTATCGGTATATATAAATGTACAGAGAAACATTGCAAATATTTAATGCTTTGCGGAGGAATTAACGACCCACGGACGCAAACGTTCACGCTGGTCTGAAGCTAGATTGGGCTTTCAATGGAGGATATGAGATGAAAGACGCTAACGAGGAAAAAGTTAATCCGCAGCACGAGACCCCGATGTTGGATCAACTTGAAGGCGGCAAATGGCCGAGCTTTGTTACGGGCATCAAGCGCCTGCGCGACACAAAAGATGCTCAGTATGCTCCTATGATGAACGATCTCTTGGGTCAGCTAAATCATAGTTATGAAGAACGCCTTGGTTTCTGGAAAGGCGGCACTCTTTCCGTTTTTGGGTATGGTGGTGGTATCATCCCACGTTTCTCGGAAGTTGCCGGTGACTATCCGGCGTCTAAAGAATTTCACACTCTGCGGGTTATGCCGCCAGCGGGTTTTCACTATACAACAGACATCCTGCGCAAACTTTGTGACGTTTGGGAAGAGCATGGTTCCGGCCTTATTGCTTTCCACGGTCAGTCCGGCGACATCATGTTTCAGGGTTGCACTTCCGAAAATGCACAACCTGCGTTTGACGCGTTCAACGAACTAGGTTTCGATCTTGGTGGTGCTGGTCCGGCACTTCGTACGGCGATGTCCTGCGTTGGCCATGCGCGTTGCGAGCAATCATGCTTTGATGGCGTAAAAGCGCACCGCGGGATTATCAACCGTTTGTTGGATGAAATGCATCGTCCGGCGATGCCATATAAGTTCAAATTCAAATTCTCAGGTTGCGGTAATGACTGCGTGAACGCGATCCACCGCGCCGATTTTGCTGTAATCGGCACATGGCGCGACGACATCGTTATCAAGCAAGATATGGTTAAAGAGCACATCAAGGAAAAAGGTCGTAAATATACAATAGATACCGTTGTTACCATGTGCCCAACACGAGCCATCTCGCTTAACGACGATGATACAATGGAAATCGACAACAGATCGTGCGTTCGCTGCATGCATTGCATCAACGTAATGACCAAGGCGCTTAGTCCGGGTAATGATCGCGGCGCATCCATCATGATTGGCGGTAAGCGCTCCCTGAAAGTTGGCGACTTGATGGGCACAATGATTATTCCCTTCATGAAGCTGGAAACCGACGAAGATTTCGAGAAGCTCGAAGATTTTGCGGAAGAGGTAATGGAGTTTTTTGCTGACAACGCACTAGAGCATGAGCGTATCGGTGAATGTATCGACCGTATCGGCGTTCCTGCGTTCCTTGACGCGATGGATATTGTGGCCGATCCGAACATGGTTAACCACCCGACAACTTCCAGTTATGTGCGGACCGATGATTTCGATGTCGAAGCTGCCAAGTACTTTGAAAAGAAAGCGCTGGACGCCGGCATGACGGTGGCTGCCGACGATTAAGTCGGAAGCGAGCCCCAATTTGATTTATTT
Source organism: Rhodobacterales bacterium 52_120_T64 (assembly GCA_002162875.1). Taxonomy (GTDB): domain Bacteria; phylum Pseudomonadota; class Alphaproteobacteria; order Rhodobacterales; family Rhodobacteraceae; genus NORP23. The sequence continues at coordinate 72,794 of MABA01000017.1, forward strand.
TCCTGCCCGATTGCAGGAGTGGAGGAATAAAAATGAACGAAATGAGAGTAAAGCCACGCACTCCGAACGAGGTCGGTGTACCTGACCCTTTCCAGTACATGCATCCGACAAGTATCGAAAATTATGGCAACTGGGATTGGCACGAACGCCTGAAACCGGGTGTTTTGCATCACGTTTCCAAGTCCGGTGATGATCTATTTACCGTACGCGCAGGTACACAGCGCCAGATGGACGTATACACAGTCCGTAAACTTTGTGACATCGGTGACGAGTTCGCCGATGGTCACGTTCGTTTCACGACGCGTTCGAATATCGAGTATATGGTTTCCGATCACGCTAAAGTTCAGCCGTTGGTCGATGCCTTGACCGAAGCCGGTTTCCCGGTTGGCGGCACTGGTGGTTCGGTTTCCATGATTTCACACACACAGGGCTGGCTGCATTGCGATATTCCGGGCACGGACGCCTCCGGTGTTGTGAAAGGTCTTATGGACGACCTGCACAAAGACTTCATCACCGAATTAATGCCAAACCGTGTTCGCATCACGACCTCTTGTTGTCAGATCAACTGCGGCGGTCAAGGTGATATTGCGATCAACGTTCAGTACACCAAACCACCAAAAATCAACCACGATCTTGTTGGTAACGTATGTGAACGTCCAGCAGTTGTTGCCCGTTGTCCGGTTGCGGCCATCCGCCCTGCCATGGTTAACGGCAAGCCTTCGCTAGAAATCGACGAGAAGAAATGTGTATGTTGTGGCGCGTGTTACCCTCCATGCCCGCCTATGCAGATCAACTCCGCAGAAAGCACAAAAATTGCTATCTGGGTTGGCGGTAAGCACTCGAACGCGCGTTCCAAGCCAACCTTCCACAAACTTGCCGTGGCCAACCTTCCAAACAACCCGCCACATTGGCCGGAAGTTCGTGAAGTGGTTCGCAAGATTCTGGACGCCTACAAAACCGATGCGAAGCATTGGGAGCGTGTAGGTGAATGGATCGAACGTATCGGCTGGGCTCGTTTCTTCGAAATGACCGACCTCGCGTTTACTAAACATCACATCGATACATGGACCGGTTCTCGTAAAACGATGAACGCGTCGGCCCACGTACACTTCTAAGGGGTGAATTGACGTGAAATTCGGAATCGTAGTTTCAGAAGGGCCGTATCAGCACCAAGCGTCGGATTCGGCCTATAACTTCGTAAAAGCTGCATTGGCCAAGGGCCATGAGGTTTCGCGGGTGTTCTTCTATCATGACGGGGTTAACGTAGGCACACGTCTATCGATCCCGCCACAGGATGACCGCCAGATTCAAGAGCAGTGGACTGCACTGGGCAAAGAGCATGATCTGGATCTTGTGATCTGTATCGCCGCTGCCCAACGCCGGGGCTTGTTGGATGAAAACGAAGCGAAACGTCAAGGCAAAGACGCCGATAACATCGCCGAGGGTTTCCGGATTTCCGGCCTCGGCCAGTTGATCGAGATGGGCATTCAAGCCGATCGCACGATCACGTTTGGCGACTAGGGGGATTGAAATGAGCGAAACAATAAAAAAATTCCTCTATGTGAATCGTAAAGCGCCTTACGGCACGATTTACGCACAAGAAAGTTTGGAAGTTGTGCTGATTGGCGCGGCTTTTGATCAGGACGTCTCTTTGGCGTTTCTCGATGATGGCGTGTTCCAGTTGACTAAAGGTCAGGACACAAAGGAAATCGGCCTCAAGAATTTCTCGGCGACGTATCGTGCGCTGGGCGATTACGAGGTTACCAAGCTTTACGTGGAGAAAGAATCTCTCGAAGAGCGCGGCCTGACTTTGGACGATCTGCAAAACATCGAATACGAGGACGAAGACGACGACTATGCTGAAAAGTCATCGATCCGTTTGATTTCTCGCGCGGAAATGGCCGAAGTAATGGCCGATCAAGACGTCGTTCTGAGCTTTTAGGAGGGAACAATGGGAACTTTACACACAGTTAACAAATCGCCTTTCCAGAACCAGACACTGTTGAGTTGTCTTGGCCATACACATGAGGGTGACGCAGTTCTGATGATCGAGGATGGCGTTTATGGCGCAGTCACAGGAACAGCCATAAGTGAAGCGCTATCGAAAATGGGTTCTGATGTATCCCTATACGTATTGGGCGCAGATCTTGCCGCACGCGGTATCGACGCTGGCCGGATGGCCGAGGGTGTGATTTCGGTAGACTACGAGGGTTTCGTAGATCTCTCCGCAACCCACGATCGCGTTCAAAACTGGCTTTAATAACAACGAAGTATCTCGGGAAAACCGGGGCATAAACAGCAATAGAGGAATATAAAAATGGCATATGATGTAAATGGCACTACCGTAGAACATGATGAAGAAGGCTACATCACTAACCTAAGTGAATGGTCCAGAGAATTGGCCGACATAATAGCGGCTGCTGAAGAAGTTGAAATGGGCGAAGAGCATTGGGCCGTGGTGAACTTCCTGCGTGATTACTACGAAGAATACCAGATCGCTCCAGCGGTTCGTGTATTGATCAAGTCGATCAAGAAATCGATGGGCCCTGAGGTTGGAAATAACAAGTACATGTATGAACTGTTCCCTTACGGTCCAGCGAAACAGGCATGTAAGATTGCTGGTCTGCCTAAGCCAACTGGCTGCGTATAAACTGCGGCTAAGGCTCTGTAATATAATAATATGTAACAGGGCGAACTATTACGTGGCTCGGTATCGATGTCTTCGGTGCCGGACTCGCCAAAGGAAGGAATTGACGTGACGGCTGTGTTGTATGCATTTCTATTCTATCTAGCTACGTTGCTGCTCGTTGTCGGGACCGGAATGAAGATTAGACGCTACGCAAAAGCCCCTGCACCGTTAAAGATTCCTACCATGCCTGCTCCGCGTTCACAGGGCGGTGTATATTTCCGTATGTTCCGCGAAGTTGTGTTGTTCGAAAGTCTCTTCAAGTCCAACAAATGGATTTGGCTGTTTGGATATCTATTCCATTTCGGGATGTTGGTCGTACTGTTGCGCCACATCCGGTATTTCACATTTGATGTTTGGTGGTGGGTTCAGATCATCCAGCCGTTTGGTGTTTATGCCAGCTTTGCGATGACAATTGGCCTTGCGGGTCTGTTAGTGCGCCGGATCGTTGTTAACCGCATTCGCTATATCTCTAGCCCTTCGGACTATCTGATGCTGATACTGTTGATGGGAATTACTGGTAGTGGGATGATGATGAAATTCGTCAATCACACGGACATCATTATGGTCAAAGGTTTCTTCCTTGGACTGATGCGTTTCCAGATTAATGAGCTTCCGATGAGCCCGGTTTTATTGGTCCACCTTGGTTCGGTTGTGTTCCTGATGATCATCTTTCCGATCTCCAAACTGCTACATGGTCCCGGCATATTCTTTAGCCCCACGCGCAACCAGATCGATAACTCGCGTGAAAAACGCCACATCGTTCCTTGGGCCAAGAAACTAGAAGAATAAGGAGGGCTGATTATGGCATCGTTAGACATAAATGCAGAAGGCGGACCAAAATTTGTGGCTGATCCGCTGGCAGTTCCGCAACTCAAATGTGGCGCCATGGAGGATCTTGAATCCTACGTGGCACATCCAAAACATAATACTGACCTCGGGTTTCCAGGGGAGTTGATCGATAACTGGCAGGAAGTTGCCATTGCGAAGATTGGTGAGCTGGCCGAGAAGAACCGTGCGTTTCAGGTATACCTCGATTCATGTGTAAAATGCGGTGCTTGTACGGACAAATGCCACTATTTCCTCGGAACCGGCGATCCGAAAAACATGCCAGTTGCGCGCCAAGATTTGCTTCGCTCGGTTTATCGTCGTTATTATACATTTGCAGGCAAGTATTTTCCGAAATTGGTTGGCGCACGTGATCTGACGAAAGAGGTATTGGACGAGTGGTATAACTATTATCACCAGTGCTCGCAGTGCCGCCGCTGCTCGGTTTTTTGCCCTTATGGCATTGATACCGCAGAGATTTCTATGGCTGCGCGTGATATCATGAATTCTGTTGGCAAGGGTCAGAAGTATTGCAATGAAATTATTGCCAAAGCCTCGACTGTTGGCAACAACCTAGGCCTGAACCCCAAGGCGCTGCGCGCAACACTTGAGGATCTTGAAGAAGATTTGGAGGACGAAACAGGCCTTTCCGTTCGTATTCCACTGGACGAAACAGGTGCCGATGTTCTGTTGATCACTCCGTCGGCTGATTTCTTCGCCGAACCGCATATCGACGGCCTTCTAGGCTATGCGAAAGTGTTTCACGAAGCAGGTGTTAGCTGGACGGTTAGTTCCTACGCGTCCGAAGCCGCTAACTTCGGTATGTTCATTGGTTCGTACGAAAATATGCGCACACTTAGTTTGCGTATCCGTCAAGCAGCGGAAGATTTGGGCGTGAAGCGAATTGTTTTTGGGGAATGTGGCCACGCTTGGCGTGTGGCCTACAGCTTCCTCAACACGCTGGCTGGCCCGTTTGATTTCCTCGACCAGAATTATCCGATCCCGCAGCATATCATGGAATTCACCCACGACATGATCCAGAAGGGCGAGTTGAACTTTGATAAGTCGAAGAACGACGAGTTCCGCCTGACATATCACGACAGCTGCAACGTTGCGCGTGGCTCGGGCATGGGTGGTTATGAAGGCGGGCAGTTTGACTTACCTCGTGAAGTTCTCAAGGCGTGCTGCAACAACTACTTCGATATGGATCGCGACACCATCAAGGAAAGCACTCTGTGCTGCGGTGGCGGCGGGGGGCTGCTGACGGACGAACTAATGGATTTACGAACCAAAGGTGCCAGCCCACGTATGACCGCCATGAAACAGGTAACCGAGGACCACGGAGTCACGCATATGGCCGCGATCTGTGCCATCTGCAAAACCCAGTTCTCGAAAGTAATGCCGAAATTTGGCTACGAGATGGATTCGATCCTGTCGGTTCACCAGCTCGTAGGAAATGCCCTGATTTTGACAGGGCAAGAAATTGAAGAAGACCCCGCGCCCGAACGGGATGGAGTCGCAACGGAGGTAAACTCATGAACGATCACATGCCAACATTTGTGCGCTTTGAAGAAGGTGAAACCCCCGATGATTGGGACCTGGAAGAGAAAATCTTCCAGCAGGACACATCTTATAAATGCCCAACTTACATCCAGAAAACCGCGCCATGTTCCGGTTCGTGCCCATCTGGTCACGATATTCGCGGCTGGCTAGCGATTGCTCGCGGTATGGATAAATCCCCGATCGAGGGGCAGTCCTGGCAGGAATATGCTTTCGCCAAGATGGTTGAAGCTAATCCTTTCCCTGCCTCTATGGGGCGCGTTTGTCCGGCACCTTGTGAATCCGGCTGCAACCGAAATGAAGTCGATGACTATGTTGGTATCAACGCTGTCGAGCAGTACGTCGGGGACTGGGCGAATGAAAACAACCTCAAACTTGCCGCGGTTGGCGCAGCAACCGGCCGCAAGATTGCGATTATCGGTGGTGGGCCTGCTGGCTTGTCGGCCGCATACTTTTTGCGCCGAGAGGGACATGAAGTTGTGGTTTACGATTCCAACAGCAAATTGGGCGGTATGATGCGTTACGGGATACCGGGGTATCGGACGCCACGCGAAATGCTGGACATCGAAATTGGCCGGATTATTGAAATGGGTGTTGCGATTCACCTGAATACTGCCGTTGGCACCGATGTGACCATAGAAACGCTCGAAGCAAACTACGATGCGATTTTCTGGGCGATTGGTGCCCAAAAAGGTCGGCCACTACCAATTACGGGCTGGGACGGGACAGAAAACTGCATTGACGGGGTGGAATTCCTCGACGCGTTTAACAAGGGCTGGGTTGTTGGAACGGCGCAAAAAGTTGTTGTCGTCGGTGGTGGTGACACCTCAATCGATGTTGCATCCGTTGCGCGCCGCCTTGGTCACGTTACAAATGTTGCGAAAACCGAACATTCTGATGGCACATTGATCGACTTCACCGCACAAGACACTGCAGGTGTTTTGTCGCGCGAAGGTATGCAGGCGACTTTGACGTCACTGTTCCCGATTGAACAGATGACAGCCGCAGCGCATGAACGTGATGATGCGAAACGTGAAGGAGTTGATCTTCGAGGCAGCGTTATGCCGCTAGAGGTTATCAAAGACGCAACCGGCAAAGCGATAGCGTTAAAATGTTGCGAATGCGACATGAAAGGTAATACACCAGTCCCGCGTGAAGGTACTGAATTCGAAATCGAAGCCGACATTATTATATCGGCTATTGGCCAATCAGGCGACTTTGAAGGCGTTGAAGATTTCGACAATGGACGCGGCTTCATCGACGTGGACGCAGGTTACATGGTAAAAGGCCACAAGAAACATTTCGCGGGTGGCGATATCATCAAGCCTCACCTTCTGACAACCGCGATCGGTCATGGCCGCATTGCCGCTGCAACCATCACTGAATTTCTGGATGATGGCGAGATTGCAAAGCGTCCGACCATCGACTTGCACCAGTTTAATCTTCTGGAAGAGCTGCATGCGCGCGGCAAAGATCCTGAAGCGTACAATCACAAACCAACGCGTGGCACGGATAGCGATAATTTTGCTGTTCACAACTTCGACAACCGCTCTGAAGGCCAAATTGTTAAGCACACAGAGTTGTATAAGGGTCACTTCCCTTATGTAGCGCGCGAAATTCGCGACGAGGTGCATATTGAGGGCGAAGATGTTCTTGGGAATTTCGAAGAGCGCGTTATCGCGTACACGGAAGAGCAGGCGCAAAAAGAGGGCGAGCGCTGCATGTCCTGTGGTATGTGTTTCGAGTGCGATAACTGCGTGATCTACTGTCCACAGGATGCCGTATCCCGCGTCAAAAAATCTGATCGCACCCTTGGACGTTATGTTGAGACTGATTACGGCAAATGTATCGGTTGCCATATTTGTGCCGACGTTTGCCCAACCGGTTACATTAAAATGGGACTCGGAGCATAAACATGAAACGGCTGATCATAGCTACAATTGTTCTGTTTGGCCTTGCGGTCGGCATGTCGCAAGCGGGATCGGTATACCCCGAGATCCCAATGGCGAGTGGCGAAGCGCATCCTGAAGGCAACGAGTATTGGCGGGTCAACCACATGGATTTGTTGCGCCATGACCGTGACCTAACCATGCGTGAAGGCATTCGGGATACGGATGCTTCAATTGCGGAATGCGTGACATGTCATGCCGTGAATGGTCTCGATGCGAAGCCGGTGACGGTGAAAAGCGAAGACCATTTCTGTCGAGTTTGTCATGACTACGCCGCCGTAAAAATCGATTGCTTCCAGTGTCATAACTCGATTCCACCAGAATTGAGTGGAGCATCTTTGATGTTCAAAAAACAGGCCAACACGCTCGAAGTTTTGATGGCATATATCGAGGGGCTTTCGCGATGAATATTCCCAAATCGAGCCCGACAGGTGGATGTGGCGGCGGCTGCCCAACCAAAGAGAAGGGTGCCGATTTGCATCGCCGAGACTTCCTTAAAAGCGGTGCTGCGATGGCCACGGTAACGCTTGCGCCAGGTGTTACGCTGATGTCTATGGGCAGTGGTGTAGCTGCGGCGGCCAACCCTGATACGCGTTGGGGTTTGCTGATCGATGCAGCAAAATGCCCGTCCGATTGCTCGGCATGTGTAACCGCCTGTTCAGACGAGCACGGTTGGGAAAACAATGGGGAACCGACCGACCCACAGTGGATCCGTAAAGTTACGCTAAAAAATCGTGATACCGGCTTCGAGAATTCGCTTCCGGTTATGTGCCAACATTGCGCAAATCCACCTTGCGTGGATGTTTGCCCGACGGGCGCCTCGTTCAAGCGCGAAGACGGGATCGTACTGGTCGATCGCCACACTTGCATCGGTTGTCGCTACTGCATGATGGCTTGTCCGTTCAAGGCGCGCTCGTTTGTGCACGAACCAGTGACTGGCCAAAAAGTGACTACTCCGCGTGGCAACGGAACGGTTGAAGGTTGCAACATGTGCGTCCATAAGCTTGACCGCGGTGAGGGAACCACTGCGTGTGTCGAGGCATGTAAAATCACTGGTAATAACGCTATGATTTTCGGGGATTTAAACGACGCTGAAAGTGACATCTCCAAGGCTTTGGCCAATTACCCAAGCATCGAGCTTCGCGCCGATCTGAAGCTGAACCTCGGCGTTCGCTACCAAAACATATAGGAGCGCTGCAATGGAACGGATAATTTACCGCGAGCTGAAATCGACACCTCAGATTTGGGGATTTCTGGCACTGCTAGGAGTATTCATCGCAGCCGCTGGTGCTGTTGTGCTTTACATTGAACATCACGGCCATATCGTAACCGGGATGGACAACCAGATTGTCTGGGGTTTGCCGCATGTGTTCGCCATATTCCTTATCGTGGCAGCTTCCGGCGCGTTGAACGTTGCCTCCATCGGGTCGGTTTTTGGCAAAGTCGCGTATAAACCGATGGCGCGTCTGTCAGCCTTGTTGGCCGTCGCGTTGCTGGTTGGCGGATTGGCCGTTCTGGTGTTGGATCTGGGCCGCCCTGATCGTCTTATCGTGGCCATGACAAACTTCAACTTCATCTCGATTTTTACGTGGAATATCCTTCTGTATACGGGATTCGTGGCGATTGTTGCCGTTTATATGTTCACCCAGATGGCACGCGGCGTTCCAACTTATGCTGTGAAAACAGCCGGCCTCGCAGCATTCCTTTGGCGTCTTATCCTGACAACTGGCACCGGTTCCATTTTCGGGTGGCTGGTTGCGCGTCAGGCCTACGACGCCGCAATCATGGCGCCTCTGTTTATTGTACTTTCCTTTGCAATTGGTATGGCATCCTTTTTGCTGGTCACGATGGGAATTACACATTTGACGGGCCGCGCATTTGGTGCAGAACTTCGTACACGCCTTGCACGGCTTCTGGCGATTTTCATTGCCGCGCTAATGTTTTTTACCACGATGCAGCACTTGACCAACCTTTACGCTGCAGAGCATTGGGGGGTTGAGTCGTTCATCCTGCGCGACGGTGGCATCTACACAACACTGTTTTGGGGCGTCCAGGTTCTCGTTGGCGGTGTACTACCGATGGGAATATTGTTTCACCCGACATTAGGAAAAGAGGCTGGGTTGGTTGTTCTTTCATCCTTGCTGGTAATTGCAGGCGGTTTCGCACAAATTTACGTTCTCGTGATTGGTGGGCAGGCATATCCATTGGAAATATTTCCGGGTTACGAGGTGAGCAGCAGTTTTGCAGACGGGGTTATTAATTCCTACACACCGTCGATGCTGGAATTAATTCTTGGTTTGGGCGGTGTGGCACTAGCGCTTGCGATCACAATAATCGGGATGAAGTTCCTGCGCATCTTGCCGAATTCTCTCTCGGATGCGAATGTAGGTTCGAAAGTCTAATAGAGGTGCAACATGGAACAGAAATTACATCCGTTCGCCAAGTTCATACAAATTCTCGCGCGGGGTAAAACTAAAACCCGCGCGTTTACACTTGAGGAATCGCAAGAGGCAATGGCCATGATCTTGCGCGGGGAGGCAAAGCCCGAGCAGATCGGCGCTTTCCTTATGCTACTTCGTCTAAAAGAAGAAACCCCTGAGGAAATCGCAGGCTTCACCATGGGCACACGCGATACATTCGAATTGCCAGACAACATTCCAGATGTCGACGTTGACTGGTCTTCCTATGCAGGTAAACGGCGGCAGTTGCCGTGGTTCATTCTGTCGGCTTTGTTGTTGGCGCAGAACGGTTTCAAAGTTTTTATGCACGGGACAGGAGGCCATACGCCGGGCCGAATTTATACACGTGAGACGTTGCAAAAACTAGGTTTTCCGATTGCTCATAGTTTCGATCAAGCGGTTGACCATCTTGCCGTTAGCAATTTTTGTTATGTATCATTGGAAGTTTTGTCTCCAAAGTTACGCGAGCTAATCGAGATGCGGCCGACATTCGGGCTTCGTTCGCCAGTGCATAGTTTTGCTCGTATGTTAAATCCGTTTAACGCACCCGTGATGATGCAGGGTATTTTCCACCGTGGGTTTATGGACATTCACGCGGGTGCAGGTTTGCTGCTGGATCAACCGGTTACGACCGTATTTCGCGGTGAAGGTGGCGAAATTGAACGTCGCCCGAACAAACCAACCATTGCATGGACCGCCGCGAATGGCGAAATTACAAATGAAGAATGGCCAGCCTTGCTACCAAACGGGCACGCTGTTGCGGACGAAGACATGGACATCCAGAACTTGATCGCGATCTGGCGCGGTGAACAATCCAGCGAGTATGCCGAGGCTTCGGTCATTGGCACATTAGCAGTCGCTTTGAAATCCATGGGGCAGGCGGAAACTATTGTGGAAGCGCAAGCCATGGCGCAAGGCATGTGGGTCAATCGTGATAGGAGCGGCCTGCCCGTAGCAGCATGACCCCTAGACTTCTAATCGCGGCGGCGCATAAATCTTCGGGCAAAACGGTAATTTCGACAGGGCTTTCGCGTGCTTTTGCGATGCGCGACCTTACCGTCCAGACCTTCAAAAAAGGACCGGATTACATTGACCCGATGTGGCTTGGCTTAGCCAGCGGTCGCCCTTGCTACAATCTAGATTTCAACACCATGAACGACGAGGAAGTCCGCAACCTGCTTGGCAGTCGTTCAACTAACGCGGACATCGCTGTCATCGAAAGCAATAAAGGATTGTACGACGGAGTCGATTTGCATGGGGCAGATTCCAACGCAGCGATGGCCAAGCTGATTAAAACGCCTGTTGTTTTGGTTGTTGATACAATGGGAACAACGCGTGGGATTGCACCCTTGTTGATGGGGTATCAAGCGTTTGATACGAACGTGAATATCGCTGGGGTCATTTTGAACAAGTCAGGTGGTCCACGCCACGAAGGAAAGTTGCGAGCGGCCGTTGAAGAATACACTGACATTCCGGTTTTAGGCACGGTTGGTCGCAGCAGTGACCTTGAAATCGGTGAACGCCATTTGGGCCTGACGACCCCCTCCGAAACAGGCATGATCCAAGGGGTAATTGATACGCTTGGCCGCCGCATGGCAGATTCCGTCGATCTTGATGCGCTGGTTGCAATCGCTGCAAACACGCCGGATTTCGAGTTTGCGCTGGCTGTGCCCATGGATAAATTTGCCCAAGGCCTTCGTATTGGCGTGGCCCGGGATACGGCGTTCGGGTTTTATTACCCTGATGATTTCGAAGCATTTGAAGCCGTGGGCGCGGAGTTGGTATTTTTTGACGCCATCAATGATACGAAATTGCCCGATATTGACGGTTTGTTTATAGGCGGCGGCTTTCCCGAAACGTCAATGGCGAAACTCGAAGCGAACTCCAGCTTGCGCCATGAAATCAAACAGGCAATCGAGGGTGGCCTTCCAGCTTACGCCGAATGCGGCGGGCTGATGTATCTTTGCGAGACGTTGGAGTGGAAGGGTCAGACGCACAAAATGGTTGGCGTAATCCCCGGAAATGCCGTGATGTGCGAACGTCCACAGGGGCGGGGACACACACGATTAAGCCCCTCGGAAGATTGTCTTTGGCAGATTGATGGCGACACGTTCAATGCGCATGAATTCCACTATGCCAAAGTCGATAATTTGTCAGCTGATACAAAGTTCGGCTTTGATGTCAAACGTGGCGCAGGCATTTCGGGCGGGCGTGACGGTATCGTGGTTAACAATCTGATGGCAGGCTTTTGTCATATGAGGAACACGGCTTCAAATAAGTGGATTAACCATTTCCTGCGCCAAGTAGCCAAGGTTAAAGCAAGTAAAAGCCCCGTCTGAGCAGGCAGGGCTTTCACCAATTATTTACAACTGGATTAGGATTTCTTTATTTCGAAGTTGTAGATGTCGCCTGACTGACCGGAACTAACCAGTTCGTTGCCAGTCTGACGGCAGAACGCGGAAAAATCCGCAACGGAACCGGGGTCTGTAGCTTCGATCGCCAGAACCTCGTTCGGGGACATACCCTTTAGTGCTTTCTTGGCTTTGATGATTGGAAGTGGGCAGTTAAGCCCTTTTGCGTCAAGTGTTTGATCGGCCATATTTATATAGCACCTTTCGTAGTTGGGTTATTCAGGATTACATGAAGTAATTAATGTCAGCTTTGCCGGCAACTTCAATGGCGGTCGCCGCTCCACCGATTTCCACGCCATCGATTAGGTCAGTGTCTTTGATTTCGAATAGATCGAGCGTCATTTGGCATGCAATTAGTCGCACATCGGTTTCAACGGCAGCTTCACGGAGGTCTTCTATCGACGCAACACCCTTTTTCGCCATCATGTTTTTCATCATAGCTGTTACGCCTTTATCAGCACCAGGCAGGCCACCGATAATGTTTGGCATTGCCATGTGTCGACCCATCATAGGCATTTCCATCGCAGGGTTGCCAAGTGTGGATATCTTTAGGTTCAAATCCTTTTTCAACAACCCAAGACCGTAAAACGTGAAGAACATGGTTACCTCCATATCCATCGCAGCGGCGGTGGTGCCCAAAATGAAAGGCGGGTATGCCCAGTCAAGCGTGCCTTTGGTTGCGATAATCGACATACTTTTGGAATTGGTTCCGTCGTTTGCGTTGTCCAGCATGGCTGGCCCTCCCTCTAGGTTATATTGTAAATTCCTTTATTAGCATGAATGAATACTACTTTTGAATAAGAGTCAACAAAACAAGGGAAAACCTTCGGATCATACCCGTGAAAACAACCGATCGCCCTTGCAAAATCATCGGATTTGTATATTAGTAATCGCGTATACAAAACGAACGGGATTTTCGCGGCATGATCGAGAACATGAACCTTGAACAGATGGAAGAAAAGGCCTCCGAGGTAAGCGGGCTTTTGCGCGTGATGTCAAACCAATGGCGGCTGCTGATCCTTTGTAACTTGGCTCAGGGCGAGCATTCCGTGCAGGAACTGCAAAAGCTCGTTGGTCTTGGCCAGTCCGCCCTGTCGCAACACTTAGCTATTCTTCGGTATGAAGGCTTGGTGTCGACTCGCCGAGTTGCGCAGTCAATTTATTACTCGATTGCCAGTCCCGAAGCCGAAAAGCTTTTAGGCACGTTGTATGAAATTTATTGTCTTGAGATTTTGGGCGACGGAACTGCTCAAGCCTAAGCTTCTAATATCCAAAAAATGGACAGACTATCATATTCCAATATGATGTTGTATGTTGATTGCTACCCGGAAGCGTGTGAAAACCCACGGTTTGGGGCGGTACAACGTGACGCGATATGGGATATGTTATGATCGATGCATTAAGGGAAATAGTCATAGAGTCTCCGGCGCTCTATGTAGGATTCGGTGGCCTGATGATCGGAGTCGTATTCGGTTATATCGTATTCAGAACAAACTTTTGCACCATGGGCTCCATTTCGGATATTGTGAATTTCGGCGATTATCGACGGTTTCGATCATGGCTTTTGGCGACAGCAACAGCAATTATCGGCGCCACATTTGTCGAGATTACGGGCGTTGCAAACCTTGGCGGCTCCCTTTACCTGACACCAAGCTTCAACTGGCTCGGAAACATCTTAGGGGGGCTGGTTTTCGGGTTCGGCATGGTTTTTGCGGGGGGCTGCACCAGCCGGAATCTTGTACGGGCAGGCGGCGGAGATTTACGTTCGTTAATGGTTTTGATCGTCGTCGGAATTTTTGGATACATGACCATCGGTGGCTTGTTCGGCCCAGTGCGAGTTGCGATTTTTTCGCCCGCTACAGTTGACCTCACCAAATATGGATTAGATTCACAGCGCACCGGCGATATCTTGGCGGCACTGACCGGACTGGATGTTACAATTGCACGGAATGTTGTTCTTGCTGTCGTTTTGGCGGCATTTCTTGGATACATTTTCAAAGATAAAGGGTTCCGCACATCGCCGGTTCACATCATTGCAGGTGTTGGTATTGGGATTTGTGTGACCGCAGGTTGGTTACTGACCGGACTTGCTCTAGATGATTTCGCAGATGTTCCGGTGCAGCTGGCGTCCCTTACTTATGTGCGCCCTTCAGGTGATACACTTGATTATCTTATGCGTTTCACAGCGTATGCAACGCCAAATTTTGCAGTGGTCACTACGTTAGGCGCCCTTCTGGGTGGGTTCATCGGGGCGGTGGTTCACGGAAAATTTGCGATCGCGACTTTCGCTGATGTCAAAGACACCACGCGCAACCTGTTTGGCGCGGCTTTGATGGGGATCGGGGGTGTTTTGGCGCTGGGCTGCACTGTTGGTCAAGCAGTATCGGGTGCTTCGACCATGGCGCTCGGCTCGTACATTACCTTCGTATTTATCGTAATCGGGGGGATCGCCGGTATGAAATTCTTCGAATTCTTGTTGATGAGAGAAGCATAACAGACTTCGGCCCCAGCAAATGCAGGGGCCGATTTAATTAGGCGTCGTCGCGAAGTTGTGTGGCAATATTCAAAGCAATCGACTTATAAATCTTGGTATGCTGCCCAGTCGGATCAGCTACCACGGTTGGGTTGCCTTCGTCCGAGTACTTGCGAATATCCATGTGCAACGGGACCGCGCCAAGGAACGGCACGGCCAGCTTGATCGCTTCATCTTTTGCGCCGCCATGACCGAAGATATCGGATGTCTCGCCACAGTGCGGGCAAACGAAGTTGCTCATATTCTCGATAATCCCCAGGATCGGAACATCGACATCCTGGAACATTTTTAGACCCTTACGCGCGTCAATCAGTGCCAGGTCTTGCGGTGTGGAGACGATAACCGCACCTGCCATTGGTACTTGTTGTGCCATCGTTAGCTGTGCATCACCCGTTCCCGGCGGCATATCCAAAATCAACACATCCAGCGTGCCCCAGTTGGTTTCATGAACCATCTGCATCAGAGCTGACACTATCATAGGCCCCCGCCAGATAACTGGTTTGTCTTCCTCCATCATGAAGCCCATCGACATTATCTTTATGCCGTGATTGCTCATCGGGATTATTTTTTCGTCAACAATATCCAGTTGACCTTTTCCACCCATAAGACGTGGAATGGACGGGCCATAAATATCGGCGTCCAGAAGGCCAACACGCAGACCAAGTGATGCGAGGGCAAGCGCAATGTTTACCGAAGTCGTAGATTTACCCACCCCGCCTTTTCCAGATGCGACGGCCACAACGGCGCCAACTCCTGGAATAGCGGACGACAACGGGCGCAAATCACGACCAACAGGTTTGGATGTTTGCAACTGCGGCGGTTGTTCAGCAGCGATCGGGGCGTCAATGGCCGCAGTCAGAACGACCAATGCAGTATCAATCCCATCCAATGCTTCCACGCGGTTTTTCGCATCTTCGCGGATGGGGTCGAAGTTTCCGCGGAACGCGTCTGGCACCGTGATCGAGAAGATGACTTTTTCTTCGTTTTGCGTGATTTCGGACACTAGACCCAGTGAAACTAGATCCCCATCAAGGCTACCAACTGTAACTTGGGATAATTCTCCCAGGATTCGGTCCGATATTGAATCAGCCATATTTTCCTCATTCATATTGGCACAAAATTGGGCGCCGATTGTTCGTTCATTCGTATATTAGAATATGACAAGGTAATAAACAACGACTTTGTATTCC
Organism: Rhodobacterales bacterium 52_120_T64; assembly: GCA_002162875.1. Classification (GTDB taxonomy): domain Bacteria; phylum Pseudomonadota; class Alphaproteobacteria; order Rhodobacterales; family Rhodobacteraceae; genus NORP23. The sequence goes on from MABA01000017.1 coordinate 88,410, forward strand.
GCAAGCATTGAGCGCAAATTCCTTGACTTCCCCACTCGAATCTCGGAAAGATGAATCTGCAAGGTTCCCCACATGTTTGCACAAGCATTCGGGGATGAAACGGGAATGCGTTGAGGGATTACCCAAATCGGGGCCCAAAGCCGCAGCCGCCCCCGCGACTGTATGTGGTTAGCAGACATCATATGCCACTGGGTAACACCGGGAAGGCGATGTCAGCCGAAAACCACAAGCCAGGAGACCGGCCTCGCAAATGTGTCAACAAACACCGTCGGGGAAGACGGTAAGGAGAACTAAAAATGACTACTGCTACACATTCGGACGCAAAAACCGATTCAAATCTTGTTTCGATTGTTTTCGCCGCATTCTTGGGCTTGTCGGTATTGTTTATCGCTGGCTTTGCAAGCTCTGCAACGCTGCACGATACAGCACATGATATGCGCCACGCTATCGGCTTTGCCTGTCACTAAGCCATGTTGAAAAATCTGGTTTACAGCGCATTGTTCGCTGGTCTCGCTGCGGGGATAATAGTCGCAGCGTTGACGATACTTATGCTTGTTCCACTTTTATTAGAGGCGGAGCTTTATGAAACAGGACAACTTATCCACTTCGGTGACGTCACCGCCGCAATGCCGGATATCCACGCAGAGCACGATTGGGCGCGGAACGGTCTAACCGCTCTTTTTGCCGCTACGATTTACATCGGTTTTGCCTTTGTAATGGTTGCTGTAATGGCTTTCGCTCAGGAGAAGGGTGTTCAAATCACCACACGCAGCGGCATCCTTTGGGGTCTTGCTGGTTACGCTTCGTTTCAGCTTGCCCCAGCAATGGGCATGCCGCCGGAATTGCCCGGTATGATTGCGGCAGAAATAACCCAGCGGCAAATCTGGATGATCGGGACCATATTGGCAACCACGGTAGGCATCGCTTCGATTGTGTTTGGCAAAAACTGGGCGCACTGGGGTGTCGGGTTGGTAATTCTAGCCATCCCACACGTTATCGGGGCACCACATCCCGAAGCGTTTGGCGGAACCGTACCGCCTGAACTCGCCGCAGAGTTTGCGGGCCGCAGTTTGGCTGTCGGGGCAGTTGGATGGATCGCGCTTGGTGTGCTATCCGCCTATTTCTGGCTGCGGGAAAACCGTTAACGAATAGAGAATTCCGCCGTCACTGGATGATGGTCGGAATTCTCACCCTCTACATACGGTTTATGAAGCGTCCGCACGGTCGGGGTCCGCTTGTCAACACCAAAGCGCCAACCATTAGGCAGCAAGCCTTCCGGAAAATCGTAAATCCAGAACAAGTTCTCGTCCGAGGTTGTGTGCGCGAACTCCTTGTCTGAAATTCGCATGTTCCAGTCCCCGCCAAGTACAACGTAGTTACCTTTGGCATACTCGTTCTTCGCAAAGTCAAGCACCGCCTGAACCTGCGCTTGCCGCACATTCGCCCCGTCATCGAACGCCGACAGATGGATGTTCATCAACACCCACTTTTGATCCGTGCCATGAATGGGAACTTCGGTTACGACCGCAGCGTAGTACCGCTTGATCTTCAAAAAGAAATACCCCGGTTCTTGCGGTAGCTCAAATGCGTGCGTGGCGCCTGTGCCAGCCCTTGCGCCAATATCCCTAACCGCTTTTGCAACTTCGCGCGCGTCAAGCGCCCGTAGATGTTCACCGCCATCGGCAATGAAATCCGCACTAGCCCCCATCGTGCCGTACCCGACATTCCATGTGGTTACGCTGATCTGATTGCCTGCCTTAGGAAGTGTGTCAGGGCCCACAACATCTAGCTCGCCGCAACTTGGTAGGTTCCCACAACTGGATAGTGTGATTGCAACGATCAGCAGACGCAAAAAATTCATAAATTCAAACTTATAAGATTAACAAAATACGGCCCCCGAATCACTCGGGGGCCGTTTGATACGCTAGCCGATAAACTGGTATTAGTCGTCTGCAGCCGTCGTGAAAGTTGCGAGATACGCGATCAGATTTGCGCGGTCATCTTCGTTTTTCAAACCAGCAAACGACATTTTGGTTTTCGCAATGAAATCGCGTGGTTTCAGGAAAAGCGCGTCCAGATTGTCGATTGTCCAAACTAAACCTTCATCACTTAGCGCGACCATACCTTTCGAATACTTGAAGCCCTCATATGCGCCCATTTCGGCGCCAACCATGTCATTTAACGGTGGGCCAGTGCGGGTTTTCGCACCCTCGCCAATCATGTGGCAAGCTTTACACTTTTTGAAAACCTTCTCGCCAGCGGCGGCGTCGCCACCAGCAAGCGCGGCTTCAACCATCATAAGCTGGGTATTTTCTTCTTCGGCTGCGTGCGATTCTGCAAATGCGGCGGTCGATGCCAGCATGAAAGCGCCAGCGAGGGCGTAAGTAACCAGTTTCATTAATCTGCCTTTCCATTTCGTTTCCCGATGCTGCAAATATACGGCGCTCGGAAGCAATGCATTGATATGTGTCAATAACACCTTATACAAAGTTTTAACAATGCGTTGCCGCTGCGACAGGCGGGCGATCGCTACTATTACCAACGTAATTTTATGAAATGATTAACCGATGCGCCAACTAACCTGCTTCAAATCGTACGACATTCGCGGAAAACTGGGTGAAGAATTGAATGTTGCCATAGCCTACGACATTGGTGCGGCTATCGCCCAAAGCATGTCACCTAATTCCGTGGTTCTGGGCGGCGATTGTCGCGAAACCAGTGTCGAACTGAAGGCGGCCGTTGCGCGTGGTTTGCAGGATATGGGGGTTGATGTCCTCGACATTGGCATGTGCGGTACCGAGGAAGTTTACTTCGCAACCGATCATTTGAATGCTGATGCAGGGGTCGAAATAACGGCCTCTCACAACCCGATTGATTATAATGGAATGAAAATTGTCGGGAGGGGATCGCGGCCCCTTAGCCCCGACGTTGAAATGGCAGCAATCCGAACGTCAGCTGAACGCGCCGAATTTGAGAAGGCAGCCATTAAGGGAACATTAACAAATGTGAACACGCGCGAGGCTTACGCTGCTAAAATCTCTTCGTTTATCGACCCTGCAAAACTAAAGCCGTTGAAAATTCTTGTTAATGCGGGAAACGGCTCTGCGGGTCCAACGTTTGATCAAATCGCCAAACTTCTGAGCGCCCAACGTGCGCCGATTAAGTTTGTGCGTATGGATCATGAGCCAGATTCCAGCTTCCCGAACGGTATTCCGAATCCGCTACTGGCCGAAAACCAACCCCGCACTGCCGCCGCTGTTATCGAACATGGCGTTGATTTTGGTGTCGCGTGGGATGGCGATTTCGACCGTTGTTTTTTCTTCGATCACACGGGTGCCTTTGTTGACGGTTACTACATAGTTGGACTGCTTGCGCAACAGGCCCTCCTCGCGCACAAAGGCGCGACGATCGTTCACGATCCGCGCATGATCTGGAATACAGAGGAAATAGTCGCCAACCTGGGTGGCAAAGCTGTGCAAGCCCGTACTGGCCATGCTTATCAAAAGGCGGTTATGCGCGAACATAGCGCGGTTTACGGCGGCGAAATGAGCGCCCATCACTATTTCCGTGATTTTTCCTATTGCGACAGCGGCATGATTCCATGGCTTATGGTTGCGGAACTGGTCTCGACAACCGGAAGCTCGTTGGCAGACTTGATCGCCAGTCGCAAAGCCAAATTTCCCACTTCTGGCGAGCAAAATTTCACCATCGACGACCCCGCCGGGGCCTTGAAAGCCGTTGAGGCAGCACTGACGGGCGAAGCGCAGCAGGTCGGACATTTCGATGGCCTCAGCATGGATTTCGGCGACTGGCGGTTGAACCTGCGCATGTCAGGTACTGAACCATTAGTTCGTCTGAATATCGAAACTCGTGGGGACGAGGCGGCCGTTGAACGCCACCTAAAGCGTGTCGTCGGCCTATTGAATAATTAGCCTAGACGTAACCGAATTACGCGCCTACCGTGCCCCAAACAGGAGCACGCAATGACCAAATCCATCCTCGTCATCGGTGCCGGAATCACCGGCGTTTCCTCGGCTGAGTGGCTGCGCCGCGACGGTTGGGACGTTACGCTTATTGACCGGATTGATCCGGGTCACCCCGATCAGACTTCTTTCGGAAACGCTGGGTTAATCGCGCGCGGCGCTATTATTCCCGTATCAGTTCCCGGGCTTATGTCGCAAGCACCTGCAATGTTGCTTAATCCGAATTCACCGCTTTATTTGCGCTGGTCCTATCTGCCACGCCTTTTACCGTGGCTGGTTCCGTTCTTGCGCAACGGCAACGTCAAAAAGGTAACCGAAATCGCAGCGGGATTGGCCGCGTTGACCAATGATTCCGTTGACCAACATCAGGCATTGTCCGCAGGAACGCCTGCTGCAACGTTCATCCAGACAGGCGAGTATGTGAATCTTTACACTAACAAAGCTGCCTACGATGCTGACCATCTGGCTTCATCGCTGCGTAAAGAACACGGTTTTGATCCGGATCATATCCACCGCGCTGATATCCTTGAACGCGATTCCAACCTCGGGCCGACATACGCCTTCGGCACGGTGTACAAAGACTACGGATGGGTGTCCTCGCCCGGCGGGTACGTCGCTGCTTTGTTTGGCCATTACCAATCCGAAGGTGGCCATTTTAAACGTGGCGAGGTCGCCGATATCACAGCAGGCGAGAATCCGTCGGTGACCCTAAAAGACGGCGAGAAGCTCTCTGCCGACAAGATCGTTCTATCGGCGGGCGCTTGGTCGAGTTTGCTAACCAAAAAGTTGGCACCGCAAGTAAAACTGGAAGCCGAGCGTGGCTATCACATCTCGATGTTCAACCCGAATTTCACCGCGCCAAACCCTTATATGATAACCGATGCACGTTTCGTTCTGACGCCGATGGACGGGTTCCTTCGCGCCGCCGGGGTGGTCGAGTTCGGTGGGCTGGACGCCCCGGCCTCTACCGCGCCCGTAAATTTGTTGCGAAAGCAAATGAAGAAAGTTTATCCAAATCTGAAATTCGAATACGACGAAACCTGGATGGGCCGCCGCCCGACAACCCCGGACAGTATGCCGGTGCTAGGCGAAAGTCCCGGCGCTCCGAACGTCATTCACGCGTATGGCGGCCAACACATCGGTCTGACCATTGGTCCAAGGGTGGGCCGGATGGTTGCGGATATCGCTGCGAAGCGCCGCACGAATGTGGATTTATCGGCCTATAAAGTGGACAGGTTTTAATTATTCCCACTCCATCTCCGAAAAAACTTGCTGAGCGTTGCGTTTCGCCAGACCTTCGAAGTTTTCCAAATACGCAAACGCACCCTGTTCGACATTAACGGAGCCAATAATGTCACCACCTTCATCAATAAACTTCCGCATCTGGGCGCGCAGCTGCACCAAATATTCGTAGGTATCTGCAGTCGCCCCTGCAAGGTTCGTCGGTGCGCCGTGTCCAGGCACGATGTGCTTCGGGCTTAGTGATGCCATTGCCGCGAACACATCGATCCACGTACCAGAATGGGACTGATTGCCGATCCCCAGAATTCGTTCCGTATAGACAATATCACCGGTGAAAACTGTAGACGCAGAAGGCACCCATACAAAACTATCCCCCGGCGTATGTGCTTGCCCCGCATAGGTAATATCGAATGTCACACCGCCCAACTCAAAACTGTATTCGGTGTCAAATGCAATGTCCGCATAAGCCGGAATCGTGCCAGCCAGTTTCTCACCAATCAGCACCGACAGCCCGGTCATTTGTATCGAGCCGCGATCCTTTTGATCCGCAACTGCCACAGTTGATGCAACCACTATGGCGTCTTGTTGTTGCCAATAGTCGTTCCCGATCCAGCGGTGATCCTGCCCGCCGGAATTTATCACAAACTTTACAGGCTGATCCGTGATTTCGCGTACCGACGCGTGCAACGCTTGGGCACCAAGCCAACTGCCACCGGTGTCGATCAGTACGACTCCGTCTTCAGTAACGACGACACCAAATGTCGCATTATTCGCCAGGTTTTCTGCAGATCGTTGATCAAGCGGTCCAACAACGGCGTAAACATTCTCCGTAACCTTCTGGATTTCCAAAGCATGGAGCGGGAGGGAGGACAGCAGCAGCGCTGCGATGGCAAGAAGTTTCATGATATGATCTCGGACAAAGAAAGGGCCGCTCGAAAGCGACCCCGATCTTGTCAGATTATACACATATAGCAAGTGGAATGTGTATTGTTATAGGGTGCATGGTCTGCACGCACTCAGCTTATCAATCTTCATAATCTGTTAACGGCGGGCAGGAACAAATCAAATTCCGATCGCCATAAACGTTATCCACGCGGTTCACCGGTGACCAATACTTGTCCACCCTGAACGCTCCCGGAGGGTAACACGCCTGTTCGCGGGAATAGACACGATCCCAGTCACCAACAAGATCTTCAACCGTGTGTGGAGCATGATGCAACGGGCTGTCATCATATGCGATATTGCCGTCTTCAATGTCCTGTGCCTCGGCACGGATGGCCAACATAGCGGTGATAAAGCGGTCTAGTTCGGCTTTCGGCTCGGATTCCGTCGGCTCAACCATCAGCGTTCCGGTTACCGGCCAGCTCATAGTTGGTGCGTGGAAGCCGCAATCCACCAACCGTTTGGCAATATCGTCTACGGTTACATTGGCGCTGTCGGCCAGCGGACGCGTGTCTAGAATACATTCATGCGCCACTCGTCCGATTCTGGACTTGAACAGAATGTCATAAGATCCCGAAAGCCGTTTAGCCATGTAGTTCGCGTTTAGAATCGCGACTTTCGTCGCCTGCGTCATGCCGCTACCACCCATCAGCAAAATATACGCCCACGAGATCACAAGGATCGAACCACTGCCCACCGGAGCCGCAGAAACAGCACCAATGTCGCTGTTGGTTTCTGTGTGTCCGGGAAGGAAGGGCTCAAGATGTGCGCCAACGCCGATGGGCCCCATTCCTGGACCACCACCGCCATGCGGAATGGCAAATGTTTTATGCAAGTTCAAGTGACTAACATCGCCACCAATTTTCCCGGGTTGGGCAAGACCGACCATCGCGTTCATATTTGCGCCGTCGATATAAACCTGCCCGCCGTGGGAATGGGTGATGTCACAAACCTCGCGAACGGTTTCCTCGAAAACGCCGTGCGTAGATGGATAGGTAATCATACACGCCGCCAGCATATTGCCAGCTGCCGTAGCTTTTTCGCGGAAGTCTTCTAGGTCAATGTCACCATTGTCTGCAGATTTCACTACAACAACCTTCCAGCCGGCCATTTGCGCCGAGGCTGGATTGGTGCCGTGGGCGGATGTCGGGATAAGGCAAATGTTGCGATCCCCTTCACCGCGGGAAGAATGGTAATTGCGGATAGTCAAAAGACCGGCATATTCCCCTTGCGCGCCCGAATTTGGCTGCAAGGACATTGCGTCATAGCCGGTTATTTCACACAGCTGGTCCATCAACTGGTTGGTAAGCTCGGTGTATCCTTCAGCCTGATCCAGCGGCACAAACGGATGCAAATTCGCAATGCCGGCCCAAGTTAACGGGATCATTTCCGCCGTTGCGTTCAGTTTCATGGTGCACGACCCAAGTGGGATCATCGCACGGTCGAGCGCTAGGTCGCGGTCAGCGAGACGGCGCATATAGCGGGTCATCTCGGCTTCGGAACGATTCATATCGAAGATCGGATGCGTCAGGTATTCGTCGGTCCGCAGCAATTCGGTCGGCAGCCGATAATCGCGGTTGGCGGCGCTGTCGTCCTTCATATCGCCGCCGAATGCACGCCACACAGCTTCGATTGTTTCGGGATAGGTTTGCTCGTCGAGACTAATCCCAACACGGTCTTCGCCAATTTTACGCAGGTTGATACCGTTGCCAACGGCCGCTTTCAAGATAACACCCTGGAGTGCACCAACGTTGATCGTTACGGTGTCAAAGAATACTTCCGGTTCCACTTTGAAACCAAGGCTTTCAAGCCCTTTCGCCATGCGCGAGGTTTTCCGGTGTACTGATTGTGCAATCGCTTTCAGCCCTGCCGGACCATAGAAAACCGCATACATGGAGGCCATAACCGCCAGTAACGCCTGCGCCGTACAGACGTTGGAATTCGCCTTTTCGCGCCGGATGTGTTGTTCACGTGTTTGAAGTGCCAAGCGGTAAGCCTTGTTGCCACGCTTATCAATCGAGACCCCGATAATCCGCCCGGGCATGGAGCGTTTCAACTTATCGCGCGTCGCCATATATGCCGCGTGCGGTCCGCCATACCCCATCGGAACACCGAAACGTTGTGTGGAGCCGATGGCAATGTCTGCCCCCATTTCGCCGGGACTTTTCAGCAGGCAAAGCGCCAGAATGTCAGCGGCAATAATCGCAATGGCTTTTTCAGCATGCAGCGCGTCGATACACGATGTGAAATCACGCACATGTCCGTATGTTCCCGGATATTGGAAGATTGCGCCAAATACCGCGGTTGGGTCTAATTCTATTTCCGGGTCGGCCACAATAATTTCAATGCCCAACGGTTCGGCGCGCGTCTTGATCACGTCAATTGTTTGCGGATGGCAGTTTTCATCGACGAAGAATGCGTTTGCCTTAGACTTGGCAGACCGTTTCGCCATCGTCATTGCCTCAGCCGCTGCTGTCGCTTCGTCAAGCAACGAAGCGTTTGCGATCTCGAGGCCGGTCAAATCTGTGACCATCGTCTGGAAATTCAACAACGCCTCAAGTCGGCCTTGCGCGATTTCAGGCTGATAAGGTGTATACGCGGTGTACCAAGCCGGGTTTTCCAGAATGTTTCGCTGGATAACCGGCGGCGTCATCGTTCCATAGTACCCTTGCCCAATCAGTGAGGTCAGAACGTTGTTCTTGTCGATCACTTCGCGCATATGGTGCAGAACATCACGTTCTGACATAGGCTCTTGCAGCTTCAGTTCACCCTCTTGCCGAATGGCGGCAGGTACGGTCTGGTCAATCAGCTCGTCTAGCGACCCAACCCCGATAACGTCCAGCATCTCTTTCATTTCAGTGGGGGATGGCCCGATGTGACGACGATTGGCAAAATCATAGGGCTGGTAGGGGGTCGGGTCGAAAGACATGCGCGTATTCCTTTAAGCGATGAAGGCTTTGTAAGCGGATTCGTCCATCAGCGATTCCAGTTCGCTAACGTCGGCAAGTTTGATCTTGTAGAACCAGGCGTTGCCCTCTGGATCTTCATTCACGGAACCGGGGTTGTCTTCCAGTGTGGTGTTGGCTTCGGTAATTTCTCCAGCCAGCGGGGCATACAATTCAGACGCCGCTTTAACGCTTTCAACAACACCGATTTCGTCGTCTTTGTCGAAAGTGTCTCCGGCTTCTTTCAGCTCTACGAAAACTACTTCGCCCAGCGCTTCGGCGGCGTGTTTGGTAATGCCCAGTGTGGCGGTGTCGCCATCAACTTCAAGCCATTCATGTTCTTCGGAATAATAAGTCGTCATTTCAAAACCTCTGTTTAGCGTTTGTAATTTTGCTGCACGAACGGCAGCTTGATGATAGTTGCGGGCATGGCTTTGCCACGAATAAGAAGGTCAACTTCAGTCCCGGGTTCAGCGAACTCAGCAGCAATATACCCCATTGAAACCGGCCCGCCATAGGTAGGGCCAAATCCACCGGACGAAATCGATCCAATCACGTTTCCGTCTTTATCCGCCACTTCAACCCCGCGACGCGCAGGGGCACGACCTTTGGGTTTGATGCCAACCAGCTTGCGGCTTGGACCGTCTTTCAACTCGCGTTGGATCCGCTCAGCACCCGGGAAACCGCCATCTTCACGGCGACGTTTCTGCATGGCCCAAGTCAGGTTCGCCTCTACTGGCGAAGTGCCATTGTCGATGTCGTTGCCATACAAGCAAAGCCCGGCCTCAAGGCGCAAGCTATCCCGCGCACCCAATCCAGCCATTTCCAAATCGTCGTGTTTAAGGAGCTCGCGCGTGATGTCGACAACGCGATCAGTCGGGATAGAAATCTCGTATCCGTCCTCCCCAGTATACCCCAGACGTGAAATCCGACACTCGGCGCCGAACAGGTCGGTCACGGTGGATTCCATGAATTTCAAATCCGCAGCAGCAGGTGCCGACGCCGAAACAATACCTTCCGCGGCTGGGCCTTGAATCGCGATCAACGCGCGGTCCAGTTCAACCACATCGATACCATCCAGATTGGCCCGCATATGACCGATATCCTGATCCCGCATCGACGCGTTAACCACTAAATAAAAGTAATCCCCTGCGTTCGAGACGATCAAGTCATCCATAATTCCGCCATCAGGATTGGTGAAAAACGTATATCGCGCTTTGCCAGCCGGTAGAGTTGTGAAGGCCGACGGGGCAATCGTCTCCAACTTCTCCGCAACAACTTCGCCGTGCAACTCCACCTGACCCATGTGCGACACGTCAAACAAAGCCGCCTTTTCGCGGCACTGCTTATGTTCGCCAGCTACGCCGAGGCCGTAATTCACAGGCATCATCCAGCCAGCAAAGTCGACCATTTTTCCGCCAAGCTCTACATGCAGATCAAAAAGAGGAGTTTTCTGTGGTTCAGTCATCGGTATATCCGCCCTAAAATGAATCATCTTCATTTGTCTTAACAACAAAGTTTCCGATAGGAAACCTTTTTCGAATGCCGTCGTATACATCCGCTACGTCGTTAAGAAACTCACCCATTGCAGCGCAGCAAAATTCCAGCCAGTATGATTGCAAGCATGGCCCAAAATACAGGATTACCCAATGACCAAAGCGCCCCTCAAAACCAAAGAGCAACCCTCTCTGTCCAGCTTCAACTGGGAAGACCCGTTTTTGCTAGACGACCAACTAACTGACGAAGAACGTATGTTGCGCGATGCCGCTGCCGCGTACGCGCAGGAAAAATTGGCTCCGCGCATCATTGAAGCTTACCGTGAAGAAAGTTTCGACCCCGGCATTTTCGCCGAAATGGGCGAGATGGGCCTACTGGGCGTAACCGTCCCTGAACAATACGGCGGCATCGGTTCGAGCTACACGGCTTATGGCCTAATCGCACGCGAAATCGAAAAAGTTGACAGTGGCTACCGTTCCATGATGTCGGTCCAATCGTCACTGGTTATGTACCCGATCTACGCCTATGGCTCCGAAGAACAGCGCATGAAATACCTGCCTAAGCTGGCCTCTGGCGAATGGATTGGTTGTTTCGGCCTGACAGAACCTGACGCTGGCTCCGATCCGAACGGCATGAAAACCCGCGCAACCAAAGTGCAGGGCGGATACGTTCTTAACGGATCCAAAATGTGGATTTCCAACTCGCCGGTGGCGGACGTATTTGTTGTCTGGGCTAAATCCGATGCGCACGGCGGCAAAATTCGCGGGTTTGTTCTTGATAAAGGCACGAAGGGCTTGAGCGCTCCGAAAATCGGCGGCAAACTATCGCTTCGTGCCTCGATTACCGGTGAAATCGTCATGGATAATGTCGAAATCCCCGAAGATGCGATTTTGCCAGATGTCGAAGGTCTTAAAGGCCCGTTTGGCTGTCTGAACCGCGCCCGTTACGGCATCAGCTGGGGCGCGCTGGGCGCTGCCGAGTTTTGCTGGCGTTCGGCTTTGCAATATGGGCTGGATCGCAAACAATTTGGCAAACCACTGGCGCAAACACAATTGTTCCAAAAGAAGCTCGCAGACATGCAAACCGAGATCGCACTAGGCCTACAAGCCAGTCTTCGCGTTGGCCGCTTGATGGACGAGGGCCGCGCTGCGCCGGAAATGATCTCCATCGTCAAACGTAATAACTGCGGCAAGGCGCTCGATATCGCCCGCCAATCTCGTGATATGCACGGTGGTAACGGCATCTCTGAAGACTTCCAGATCATGCGGCACATGATGAACCTCGAAACGGTTAACACTTACGAGGGTACGCACGACGTGCACGCGCTAATTTTGGGCCGTGCCCAAACCGGTCTGCAGGCGTTTTTCTGATGCGTCAACGGGCGGTTCGATTATTCGAGGCGGCCGTGAAAGCAGCCGACCCAGCGCTTGCGCTCCGCCCACATCTGGCCGATTTGCCCGAAATCACTGGGCGATACATCCTGATCAGCATCGGCAAAGCCGCCTGTGCGATGATGGAGGAGGCAATCGCCAACCTGCCGAAAGACGCAAGGTTTGAGGCGATCGCGGTCACGAATTACGAGAACGCTCGCGAAATCGAGCATTGCGTTGTCATGGCGGCGGGGCATCCCGTGCCCGACGAAAACGGCGAAGCTGCCGGACAAGCCGTCATCGACCTGCTGCAAACGACAACGACGGATGACGTGGTTCTGGCGTTGATAAGCGGTGGCGGTTCCGCTTTGTTGCCTGCACCCGTAAATGGTGTCAGCCTTGCCGATAAAGCCGAGGTCAGTCGTATACTGCTGGGCGCAGGCGTCGATATCAGCGAAATGAACATGGTGCGTCAACAATTGTCGCGTCTAAAAGGCGGCGGTATGGCCCGAATGGCTGCGCCTGCGACATTGCACAGCTATATCTTGTCTGACGTGATCGGTGACGACCTTCGCGTTATTGCCAGCGGTCCGGCGGTTGCCCCAATCGGCACACGATCTACCGCGCGGGAGTTGTTAGTAAGTCTTAACGTACTCAAACAGATGCCGACATCTGTGCAGGATTACCTAATGATTAACGCACCTGAAGTGGTCGCGGCGCATTCGGAAAACACCCTCATCGGCACGAACGGTCAAAGCTTGCAAGCCATCCAAGCCGCGTCAGTCGACGGGGTAATTGTTAGTGGTTCCTTAACTGGGGATGTCGAAGACGCGGCGGAGTCCATTCTGCAGGCGGCGCTTCAGAACCCCGCTAATACGCTGATATTTGGGGGTGAAACCACCGTAACCATTCGTGGGGACGGTAAAGGGGGTCGCAATCAGGAACTAGCCCTGCGCGTAGCCATGCTGGCTGAAGGGGTCGACCTCGGCGAATGGCTGTTCCTTAGCGGTGGCACGGATGGACGCGATGGCCCAACAGATGCAGCAGGTGGAATCGTTGACAGGCAAACTATGCAACGTATTCGCGATTCAGGTGAGGACCCAGATGCTTTGCTTGCAAATAATGATAGTTACGCAGCTTTGAAATCCGCTGGAGATTTGCTGATGACAGGTGCGACGGGCACCAATGTTGCGGATGTTCAGTTGTTTTTGCGTGTTGCGAAAGAGTAATTGAGCCAATCTGGCGCGGACACAACATTTTTTCAGGGATGAAAAATGAAAATTACTTCCAAGGGTATACAATCTGATTTCATTTTTCATAAGTTCGCGGGGGTTACGACGGATTTTGGCGATTGTATTTCTGTGCGAACACCGAAGAATCCTGACTATTTTTCCGGCAATTTCTTATTGTTCCAACGACCACCAGACTTGGCGGATTTTGCCAACTGGATAGAGAAATTCGAGACGGTTTTTGCACCCTATCCTGCGGTGCGCCACCATACTTTCCAATGGCTGCCAACTACGACGCCAGACCCTGCAGTGCTAGAGGAATTCAAGCACGCCGGTTTTACAATTGATGAAACATCTGTGCTCGCGGCTCGGACGGTTCACGACGATAAGCCCGCGCCTGAGGGAGTGGAATTTCGCCAAATTCGCACGGATGCAGAGTGGCTGGCCGTGATCGACGCACAAACCCGTGATGGTTTTCCGAAAATCCCGATGAGTGAATACCGCCGCTATAAGGAGGCAACCTTCGCGAATTATCGCGAGATGTCCGAACAAGGTCTCGGCGGTTGGTGGGGTGCGTTTAAGGGTAAAGTTCTGGTGGCAGATCTAGGTCTGTTCTTTGGCGAAGGCGTTGGTCGTTTCCAATCCGTGGAAACCTCCCCTGAACACCGTCGACAGGGTATTTGTCGCGCGATGGTTAGTCATGTTTCTAACCAAGCTTTGGCTGCTCATCAGGGTATTACGTTGTTGATGCACGCCGATGCGCACGATGTTGCACGCGGGATTTATTGCAGTGTGGGGTTTGTAGAAATCGAGGTAATACACGCAGCATTTCGCCCACCGGGGTAAATCCACATCCTTTATTAACCATTTCCACGTATAAGATTTGATACTGAGCGAGGCGGGTTAACAATCCGTAGGTTTATCGCGCTAAAGCATTTTGAATTTCGTTGCACATCGCAACACGCAGACACAAAACCGCCCATCCGTTGCACCGGCTTTCAACCGGTTATGTCAGCAACAGCTTAGGGATGGGATTTTAGCGCGATACGCCTGACCTCGGTCAGAACAGGGTGGTTTTTAAACCGGATCGTCCGAAATCATGGCCAAACTGGCTTCCTCGAGATATTTATGACGTAAAGGCGCGGGCTTCACCCGATCGTTGGTTTTCTTGTGCCAAACCGGTGTATTTGGACAGATTGCAATTTGGGCACTCAATATCAGGCATGCGGACAAAGCCGAAGTTCGGATTGCGGGTCAGATCATCTGAAAATTCCCATTTGAACAGAACTTGGCATACGCTAAAACACTTGCTTTCATGTTCGGTAGCATGTCTGGCAGCTCGTTCCTCGGATACCATTCCAGTGCAAGGCTTTCGCCATCTAACATCCTCAAGTTTCCTGAAAACGATTTGGTGAAAAAGTTCAGAACGAAAAATTGGCATTGGTCACCATTGGGGAATTGAACTGTCTCGATGTCGGGGTTGCATCCAAAGCCGAAGGGCTTTGCCTCCGTAATGGTTAATCCAGTTTCTTCAAAGACTTCTCGCTTTACCACCGAAACCAAGTCTTCGCCTGGCTCGGCATTTCCGCCCGGAAGTCCCCAGACATCCAAATCACTGCGTTTTTGAAGGAGTATTTTTCCATCCGGGTCTTCGATGACTATGCGGGCACCGGGAACAAGCAACAGTTGAGAACCAACAAGCTGGCGAATTTTGCCCAGATGGCTGTCTTCGAAACCCAACATGGGACTCTCCTTACCAAATTGAAATATTCGTGTCCTATAACGCGAAAGCGTGTGATTTACGATACACCAGTTTGGAGTTGAATGTGAAATTGGGTGGCCACACTGGGCTCGAAGTTGCCATTCCTACCGAGAGGATTGATCGCGGTTGTGACTAGGGGTTAATCCGCCCCTCAATAGCATCCCAAATCATCGCGGATACATTAATTCCGTCGAACCGATCCAGTTCCATAATGCCGGTTGGCGATGTTACGTTAATCTCGGTCAGGTTTCCGCCAATCACATCGATTCCAACGAAAATCTGTCCCTTTTCACGCAGCAATGGACCGATGCGGTCACAAATCTCCAAATCCCGCGCGGTCATCTCGACTTTCTCGGGCCGTCCGCCGACGTGCATGTTAGAGCGCACTTCGCCTTTTGCTGGCACACGGTTGATCGCCCCTACGGCGACTCCGTCGATCAGGATCACCCGCTTGTCACCTTCGGCTACGTCGGGCAGGAATTTTTGAGCAATCAGAGGCTCATTGTTGATTCCGGTAAACAGTTCGTGCAGTGAAGTCAGGTTACGGTCATCTGCGGTCAGTCGAAAAACACCCGCGCCGCCGTTGCCATACAACGGCTTTAGGATAATGTCGCCGTGCTTGTCTTTGAAGGCTTTCAAAGTTTCGATATCCCGCGCGATGGTTGTCGGGGGTGTTAGGTCAGGGAACTCCAACACCAGCAGTTTTTCAGGGTAGTTACGCACCCAGAACGGGTCGTTCACCACCAGCGTTTTGGGGTGGATCATGTCTAGAATATGGGTGCTGGTGATATAGCCCATGTCAAACGGCGGGTCTTGACGCAGCCAGACGACATCCCAATCGGCGAGGTCAATCTCCTGCTCCTCGCCAAGTGTGAAGTGGTTGCCTTTTTCGCGCCGTACCGTCAGGGGCCATCCGCGCGCGGTCACGTGCCCTTCCTGATAGGCCAGCTTATCAGGGGTGTAGTAGAAAAGCTCGTGCCCACGTGCTTGCGCTTCTTCGGCAATACGAAACGTGCTGTCCCCGTCGATGTTCACATCTTCGATCGGGTCCATCTGGAAGGCGATTTTCAACGGCATGAGCAAGTTCCTTTGTTGTTTATACAGACTTGGACCACACGCGGTCGGGATTCAACCCTACCAGCCCATCGCCAGCGCATTTTCCAGAATTTCCGCGCCACCTTGACGGTCCACCAGAACCATATCAAAGCGCGTTTCGGCGTTCAGCCCCGCGCCGCTCTCCGCCAGATAAAGCTGCGCGACGTTGAACATGCGATGTTGTTGTTTCTGCGAAAGCGAAAATGCGGCGGCATCCAGTGTCTTGCGGGCTTTTACCTCCACAAACACGATCCGACCGCCAAGTGATACAATCAAGTCAATTTCACCCGCACGCCTTTTCCAGCGGCGTTCCAGAACACGACCTTGTTGTGCTTCGTAAAGCCGAACCGCGATGTCTTCGGCAGCGAGGCCGTTGTGATAAGCCGTGCCACCAGCCTTCATTTCAGCTCCAAAGCACGGGCATAAAGCTGTTTACGAGGCAAATCCAAAGCCTCGGCCACTTCTTTCGCCGCATCTTTGACGGATTGCGTCTTCAACGCTGATAGCAATGCTGTGTCGATGTCTTGTACCGAGGCGGCCTCGCTAAGCGGTGGGCCAACCACAATGACAACCTCGCCCTTTGGGGCTGGTTCGTTGCCGTATTGTGCGGCCAGTTCGGCTAAGGTTCCACGGCGGACTTCTTCGAATTTCTTGGTTAATTCTCGGCATACAGCAACACGTCGACCTCCACCGAAGGTAGCTTCCATTGCCTTCAGGCAATCCGCAAGACGGCGCGGGGATTCGTAAAAGACCAGCGTTGCAGGAACGTTTGCGAATTCTGTCAGGAACTTGGCTTTGGCGACAGATTTCACAGGTGGAAAACCGGCGAACAGAAATCGGTCCGTTGGCAGCCCGGCAATGGCCAGCGCCGCCAACAATGCCGATGCGCCCGGGGCAGAGGTTACCGGCAACCCTTCGCTGATTGTGTCGGCTGCCAGCCGGTATCCTGGGTCAGCGATCAACGGAGTACCCGCGTCAGACACATAGGCCACGGATTTACCAGCTTTGATAGCCGCCAATATGCGCGGGCGTTGGGCAGGGCCGTTGTGGTCATGGTAAGGCATCAAGGGCCGACCATTAAGTTTAACGCCATGAATATCCATCAGTTTGCGCGTATTTCGCGTATCTTCAGCCGCGAGTACATCGGCGTTTGCTAGAATATCCAGCGCGCGCAATGTAATATCGGATGCTGTGCCGATCGGTGTCGAAACCAGATACAGCCCGGCCGAAAGCGTTGGAGTTAATTTAGACAATTTGCCCTAATCCTTGTTCAAAGCTGCCGTTTACTTGTGGCATCCCGCGCCTTAACCTTGCGCGCTAGTTCGAGTCTATCCAGACACACCTGATTTTGCGAGGCACTATGTTAAAATTTCGTTCATCCATTTCCCGTGTATTGCGACCCGTATTGCTGGGCCTCACCGCATTAACCATTGCAGCCTGTGAAGTCGGATTGCCTGGTCCAACCGCGGGGGTCGACCCAACGCAGCCAATTGTCGTCGCGATGATGGTGCCTTTCGGTTCTGGCGAGACGGCGAACGATCAGTTGGCGGAAAACCTTGTTAACGCTGCAAATATGGCGACGCGGGATCTGCAAGGTGCTGTGATTGATCTGCGGATTTACCAAACCGGTGCAGATCCGGTTCGCGCCGCAACTGAGGCCGAACGGGCCATCAGTGAAGGCGCACAAATCATTATCGGCCCACTTTTCAGTAGTGCCACCAGCGCAGTTGCAGCTGTGGCGCGGCTTGAAGGGGTGAACGTTCTAAGTTTTTCAAATAATGCTGCGATAGCAGGCGACAACGTTTATATCATGGGTTTGACGTTCGAAGATGTGGCCACTCGTCTTTATGGCCACTCGGTTCGCAACGGTATGTATAACGTCGGCGTGGTTTACCCGGAAGGTATCGAGGGTGAAGCTGGCCTGACAGCGGCGTCAAACGCGGCGCGTAGGGTCGGGGCCAGTTTGACGGCGGTAACTTCCTATCCATTAAATATGGAGGGGTTAAGCGAAGCCGCACCAGAGATTGCTGATACGATCAAAGGCAGCGGCGCGCAGGCTTTGTTGTTCACGGACACGCCAACGCGTGGCTTGCCGTTTATCGCGGCGGCATTGGGTTCCGAAGGTGTGTCGCGGCTGAATACACAGTTCCTTGGGTTGACCCGTTGGGATAGCTCAACCGATTTGTTAGTGCAGCCAAGCTTGCAAGACGGGTTGTTTGCTGTGCCCGATCCTGCCTTGACCGCACAGTTTAACGAACGGTATTTGAACGCATACGGCGCTGAACCCCATAACCTTGCAGCGATTGCATATGATGCGGTTGCAGCGGTTGGCGCATTGGTTCGTAGTGCGGCTGCCGAAGGGGCGACTGATGCGTTCTCGGCTGAACGTCTGACCAATCCGGCGGGCTTCATCGGTGTGAACGGCATTTTCCGGTTCCGCGCCGACGGTCAGAATGAACGAGGTTTGGCAATTTTGAAAGTGGATACCGGCACGGGTGTCGAGGTTGACCCTGCACCACGTAACTTCGGCGGATTTGGATTCTAGATCGATGGCTTTGAATATTGAGAAAATCAAGTTGGGGGAGCTGATCGGCTCCCCCATCGATATATTGGACCCGAAAGAAACTCGCCTTCAGTTGGAGGCGACCATGCAGGATGCATCGGATGCCGCCGACATTCGCGCGCGGGCTGTGGCCATTTTGAAGCAGGCGACATCGGCCGGGCGCGACAAAATCGCGGAAGAGCTGCGAACGGCCCCACACGACGCACCAAACGCCACCAAAGCCTACACCTATTTGACCGACGAAATCGTGAAATTCGCCGTTGAGGTTGCCGTTCGTTGGCTGCATCCGCAGTCCAATTTGACTGCGGGTGAAGCTATTACGGTGATGGCTGTGGGTGGTTATGGCCGCGCCGAAATGGCACCGTTTTCGGATGTCGATCTGCTGTTCCTGACGCCTTACAAGCAAACCGCATGGGGCGAGAGTGTCATCGAGAGTATCCTCTATACCCTTTGGGATCTGCGAATGAAAGTTGGCCACGCGGTGCGTACGGTTAACGATTGTATCCGCCTCGGGCGCGAGGATATTACCATTCGCACCGCTTTACTGGAACATCGCTACATTACGGGCGACGAGAGGGTGGCCACCGATCTGGAAGTCCGCCTGTGGCAAGAGCTGTTCAAAGATACCGGTGCCGAATTTGTCGAGGCCAAGCTGGAAGAACGGGATTCGCGGCACCAACGCCACGGTTCCTCGCGCTATATGGTTGAGCCGAACATCAAGGAAGGCAAAGGCGGGTTGCGGGATTTGCAGACGCTGTTCTGGATCGCCAAGTATCTGTACCACGCTAAAGATTCCGAAGAACTGGTCGTACACGGTGTGTTTACGCCTGAAGAATACAAAACGTTCATCGAGGCGGAAGCGTTTTTGTGGACCGTTCGATGCCATCTACACCTAATTGCGAACCGCGCGGTCGAACAATTGACGTTTGATATGCAAGTCGAGATTGCAGACGCGTTAGGCTTCAGGGACACAGAGGGCCGTCGCGCAGTCGAGCATTTTATGCAGGTATACTTCCGTCATGCGACCCACGTGGGAAACCTGACCCGTATTTTCCTAACAGCCCTCGAAGCACGCCATGTAAAAAGCAACCCAAGCATCGGGCGCAAGTTTTTGAACGTGTTCAGTTTCGGGCAAGACAAAGCTGCCAAGGGATATAACATTAAGCACGGGCGATTGGATATTTCCGACGCGGACGCTTTCTTGGGCGATCCTGTGAATATCCTGCGTCTGTTTGACGAGGCGCTACGTTCCGAAATTCTAATCCACCCTGACGCAATGCGCCTGATAGCGCGGAACCTTGATCTTATTGATCAAGATTTACGGAAAAACCCTGAAGCGCAGCAGATATTCCTGAGTATTCTGCTGGAACACGGAAACCCCGAACGCGGGTTGTTGCGTATGAACGAATTGGGGGTTCTGGGCGCGCTTATTCCTGAATTCGAGCGCATTGTCGCGATGATGCAATTCAATATGTATCACCATTACACGGTGGACGAACACACAATTCGCTGCATCTCCACGTTAGCGAATATTGAGAACGGGGAGTTGGTCGAGGATCTTCCGGTGGCGTCGGCGATCTTGAAAACAGGGGTGAACCGCAGAATTCTTTATATCGCTTTGCTTCTGCACGATATCGGCAAGGGATTGCCGGAAGAACACGAAATCGTCGGTGCGAAAATGGCACGAGTGATTGCGCCGCGTTTGGGCTTGGACCCAGCGGAATGTGAGACAGTGGAATGGCTGGTGCTGAACCATTTGTTAATGTCTGACGTGGCGCAGAAACGTGACCTTTCGGACCCGCGCACAGTGCGGGATTTTGCCAACGTTGTGCAAAGCAATACACGGCTAAAACTGCTACTGGCCTTAACGGTTTGCGACATTCGCGGAGTGGGACCAGGAGTCTGGAACAACTGGAAAGCTATGTTGCTGCGCGATTTGTATAGCCAAACGCGTGATATGTTGATGAACGGTCAACAAATCCACAGCGGACCAAAACGCGAGGCCGAGGCGCAGGAGGCGTTGGTTGCAACGCTCAACAATTGGTCCGACGCCGATATCGAAACCGAATGCAATCGGCATTACAGACCTTACTGGCTTGGCCTCGATACTGAAACGCACAAGATTTTTGCTGAATTGACACGCACGGTTAAAGCAGGTGAACCGGTTAGTGATATCGTACCCGATGTGTCCCGCGATGCGACGCGGGCGTGTTTTGTGATGCCTGACCATCCTGGCATTTTCGCAAGGTTCGCGGGCGCATTGGCGCTGGCGGGGGCGAATGTGGTTGATGCACGGACGTACACCAGTTCTGACGGGTTAGCGACAGCGGTGTTCTGGATTCAGGATGGCGACGGCAAACCCTACGATGAAACGCGGCTTTCGCGGTTGCGTAAAATGATTCTGCGCATTTTGCGGGGCGAGGTGATCGCCCAAGACGCCTTGCGCTCCAAGGACAAGATCAAAAAGCGGGAGCGGGATTTCATCGTACCGACCTCTGTTATTTTCGACAATGACGGCTCCGAGATTTTCACGATTATCGAGGTGGACACACGCGACCGCACCGGCCTGCTATTTGATCTGGCACGGACGTTGACCGATAGCGGTGTATATATTTCTTCCGCGATTATCGCGACTTACGGAGAACAGGCAGTGGATGCGTTTTACGTTAAGGATTTGTTTGGACTTAAGGTCCATTCGGCTGACAAACAGCGTTCGATTGAAAAACGCTTGATTGCGGCGATAGAGCGTGCCCAAAAAGGGGCTTTTGAATGACCCGCCAAATCCGACTTATGTCGGGTTTTTTCACCGTCGGTGGGTGGACATTGATAAGCCGTGTGCTGGGCTTTACGCGCGACATCATGATCGCCGCATTCCTTGGGTCTGGCCCCGTGGCCGAAGCGTTCCTGATTGCGTTCTCTTTGCCCAACATGTTTCGTCGATTCTTTGGCGAGGGGGCATTTAACACCGCCTTCATCCCGCTATTTTCCAAGAAGGTCGAGGGCGGCGAAGACGCAAAACGCTTTGCCGAAGATGCAATGGCGGGTCTTGCTACGATCCTGATTATTTTTACCGTAGCAGCCCAACTGTTGATGCCGTGGATGGTTCTTGCGATGGCCAGTGGGTTCGTTGCAGATGCGCGGTTTGATCTAACCGTTGATTTCGCGCGTGTGACGTTTCCTTACATTTTGTTCATCTCTATTTCGGCGTTGATAAGCGGCGTGCTGAACTCGTTCGGTCGTTTTGCAGCGGCGGCAGCCGCACCGGTGTTGTTGAACATAATCTTGATTGGCACGATGTGGATCGCCCATAGGACCGGCGGCGACATCGGTTGGGCGCTGGTTTATGGCGTACCAGTTGCGGGGCTTGGGCAGATGGGGATGCTGTGGTGGGCGGCATCGCGGGCCGGAATGAAGCTGCGGTTACGACTGCCACGCATGACGCCCGAGCTGAAACGCTTGGCGATTATCGCAGGACCAGCAGCGCTTGCGGGTGGCGTGGTGCAGGTTAACCTTTTGGTGGGGCGGCAAGTTGCATCCTATTTCGACGGCGCGATTGCGTGGTTAAATTATGCGGATCGGCTTTATCAACTGCCGCTTGGCGTGGTCGGGATCGCCATCGGTGTGGTGCTGTTGCCGGATCTATCACGACGTCTGCGGGCGGGAGACGACGCCGGTAGTCAAAACAGCGTTAACCGAGCGGCGGAATTCACATTGTTGCTGACTTTACCGGCTGCGGTGGCGTTGGTGGTTGTGCCGTTCCCAATTGTTTCGGTCCTGTTCCAGCGCGGGGCGTTTGATGCGCAGGACGCATACGCAACGGCACTGGCGGTCTCGATCTACGGATTTGGCCTGCCTTCATTCGTGTTGCACAAGGTATTGTCACCGATATATTTCGCACGCGAGGACACGCGGACTCCGTTCCGGTTTGCGCTGGTATCGATGGTGGTTAATTTGGCTCTGGCCGTGGGGTTGTCCTATTGGTTCGGGTATCTGGCCGCAGCGATTGGTACATCGGTCGCGGGTTGGGCGATGTTGATTTTATTGTGGCGTGGAACGCGGCATTTGGGGACAGCAGGCCAGATGGATGATCGCCTAAAGCGTGTTTTGCCCAAGATCATTATCGCTAGCCTGTTGATGGGGCTCGCCGTTTGGGGGCTGTCGATTCTTATGCAAGGTCTATTTGTGACCCCGACCATCCGCTACGCCGCGCTTGCCTTGCTGATCTCTGTCGGGGCGATCGTTTACGCATCATTAATCATTGGCTTAGGCGCAATGAGCCTTAGCGAGATTAAACAGGGTTTGCGACGGGGTTAACGGCGTCTTAACGTTTGAACCCAACCAGCAATGCGGGCGCGGCCATCGGGCGCCAGAACGAATGACAGCAAGAAGCCAGTGACGAACCCAGCCAAATCGGCCGCCCAATCGTTTCCGCCGCCAAAGCTGAGTCGGTAGAAAAGCTGAAGCGCTGCAAGGACACCGATCAGACGAAAGGCTTTGAGTCGGCTTTCGCCTGTTGCGCCAGCTTTCAGCCATAGCAACCATGTGAACGCGCCAAGTAAACCGTAAACCGCCGGGTAAGCCCCGATCAAAGGATATTGTGATTCGTCCACCAATCCATATGCCGTAGCGCCAATTACAGTGCATGCCACAAACAGAATAATGACCGAAGCCGTATGGAAAACTTCGGCAACAGCTTTACCGATAGCCAGGATCATAACCACAGCAAATGCCGCATGCGTGAAGGCGAAGTGGATAAACGGATAGGTGATCATCCGACCCAGCGTTTCCCAGTTGAAAGACTGTGTTTCACGCATATACTCAAATATCGGGTCATAGAACCCGAAGGCACGGACGGCATCCACACGCCAGCTAATTCCGTTTTCGCCGCCGATCAAACCTCGGCTGGAAAGTTGCATCATTATCTCGATCCCGCCGACCATTACCGCTAGTGCGATGATCACAGGCGGTATTTCGTTAAACGGGGATTTGTCGGCGTTGGGGTCGAACATTCAGATACTCCGGTTGACGCGCGTTGGCGTGGGCGCGATAAAGCGCCACTTGTTTAACCCATGTAAAGGAATAATTGCCATGACGGAAGCGGTCCACACGCGTCGCGTCTTTTCCGGGATCAAGCCTTCGGGCGGATTGACCCTTGGAAATTACCTCGGTGCCATCAAACGGTTTGTCGATCTGCAAGGGCGAGGCTATGAGACCGTCTACTGCGTTGTCGATATGCACGCGATCACCGTCTGGCAAGACCCGACCGAGCTGAAGCACGCCACACGTGAATTGACAGCGGCGTATATCGCATCCGGTATCGACCCCGATCAATCCATTCTGTTCAACCAGTCACAGGTTTCCGCCCATGCGGAACTGGGTTGGATTTTCAATTGTGTGGCGCGTGTCGGCTGGATGAACCGCATGACGCAGTTCAAGGATAAGGCTGGATCAAACGCAGAGAAGGTCTCGCTTGGGCTTTATGCCTATCCATCGCTGATGGCGGCTGATATTCTGACGTATCACGCAACGCACGTACCGGTTGGCGAAGATCAAAAGCAGCATGTTGAGCTGACGCGTGATATTGCGGCCAAGTTTAATCACGACTTCAAAGTGCCGAACTTCTTTCCGCAGCCTGAGCCGATTATCGAAGGCCCTGCCAAACGGGTGATGAACCTGCGCGACGGGACAAAGAAGATGTCGAAATCCGGTGCGTCCGATATGGAGCGCATCAACATGACGGATTCCGCCGAGTTGATTGCGAAAAAGTTGAAGAAGGCCAAGACGGATCCTGAACCGTTGCCGGATAATCTGGATGACCTGAAAGGTCGGCCAGAGGCGCGCAACTTGGTGGATATCTATGCAGCGCTTTCGGACAGCACTGCCGAGGCGGTGATCACCGAATATGCAGGTGCGCAATGGGGTCGTTTCAAGCCTGCGTTGGCGGATTTGGCGGTTGATAAGTTGTCTCCAATTTCGACCCGTATGGCCGAATTGATGAATGACCCTGCCGAGATTGACCGGATTTTGGCCAAAGGGGCTGACAAAGCAGCGGCGATTGCTGAACCGATTTTGGCGAAGACCAAGGACATTGTCGGGTTTGTAAGCGGTCGATAGAGGCGCTCTGACGCACTCGTTACTTGTGCTCTCCTGCATTACATGCAAAAGAACGAATGTAATGCAGGAGAGGCTTATGCAAAAGATATTCAAACTATTTCAAGTTCTGGCCGTGATGCTGTTCGCTGGAACTGCCGCCAACGCTGAAATCACCAAAATGGCGCCGGATGTGGCGCGTGAACTGGCGTTGGCTGGCGAGATCGTCCTGATTGATATTCGCCGCCTAGAAGAATGGACCGACACTGGCGTTCCAGATGTCGCGTTGTTGCTGGATATGACCAGTAAAAACTTCCTAGCGAAACTGACCGCGATCCGTATTCAATCACCCGATATTCCATTGGCGTTTACGTGCCGTACGGGAAACCGCTCCAACTACCTAACGGGCGAGCTGGAGAAGTTGGGGTTTTCGGGGATTATTGACGTGGTTGGCGGTATGTCAGGGTCGCGCACTGATAAAGGTTGGGCGCGTCGGGGACTGCCAATTCGGCCAGCGAACAGCCAACCTCACCCAAAGATTACGGTGACGCAGCCATAAGTGCGCAGTTGCGTGCACAGGCAATTTCAGCAATGATAGCTTTAACCAAACAGATACGGAGCCATAGCTTTGCGTAAATTTCTAGTCGTCATGGACGACAGTCCCGAGTTCCTGAATGCTTTGCGTTTCGCAGCCATTCGAGCGAAGAAAACCGGTGGTGGTGTTACGATTTTGGGCGTCGTCGCCCCTGAAGAATTCCAACACTGGATTGGTGTGGGCGAAGCCATGCGCGCTGAAGCGCGGGAGCGGATCGAGGAACACTTCAAGGTGTTTTCGAAATGGATGGTCGACAAGGAAGGACTGGAACCCGAGTTGTTGATCCGTGAAGGCGAAAAAGCGACCGAAGTTCTGGCCGCAATCGACGAAGACTCCGAGGTTGGCGTTCTGGTTCTAGGTGCAGGCGCTACAGGCGAAGGCCCTGGCCCGTTGGTAACTCAGTTGGTGGCACGTCAGACTGCGAGCATGTCGGTGCCAATTACGGTTGTGCCGGGCGGTTTGACCAAAGACCGGATTATCGCGGTTTCTTAAGGAATTGCTAACGACAAGACATAGGGCGCTTGGTTTCCACGCCCCTTTTTTTATGGCTGGTTAAATTTCCGCTAGTGTCCAGCGATCATGCCCGTTTGCAGGTGGGGATAGATGAACGGGTCTCGCGTTGGGCAAATGGGCGCCCACACCAAGCTGCATGTGTTCGTCGACTGGCATGAACACACCCCCATGCGCCACAATAAGCGGAGTGCCGTCTTGTTCTAGAATGGAGTTGATGGCCGTAAACACACGCGACGTGAAGTTAATGTAGGTTTCGGCTTTGTCAGGCGTTGTGCCAGTTTGCCAGTCTCCAGAAAATCCGCCGGGCGGTCGAAGCTTCCCTTCCATCACGCCGAAATTTACCTCCATTAGATCACGTATGTCGGTGATACCTAGCCCCAATGCTTCATTTGCGATGTCGGCGGTGACGCGCGCACGCTTCAGTGGACTGCTGTAAATATGTGTGATTGGCAAATTGGCTAGCAATGTTTTAGCCGAATGCGCTTGTGCAAGACCCGTTTCATTTAGCGGTATGTCCATACTTCCCTGAAAACGCCCCTCGACGTTCCAGTCGGTTTGACCGTGGCGGATGTAATAAAATGGTTTGTGTATAATCATCAGAACCTCTTATGCAGAGAGGCTAAATAGCGCAACTTAGAAAGATTCTAGCATACTTGACTTTTTTGGTCAGACACGCCATTTATTAGGCAAGTTCTGAAAGGGCCAATTATGTTTATCCAAACCGAATCCACACCGAATCCAGCTACGTTGAAATTTTTGCCGGGTCAGGCAGTTTTGTCAGCCGGCACAGCTGATTTTCCAAACGCGACAGCCGCGGCCTCTTCGCCGCTCGCCACGCGAGTATTTACGGCAGAAGGTGTTGTAGGGGTATTCTTCGGCCCGGATTTCGTGACCGTGACGAAGCGTGACGATGTTGACTGGTCGCACATCAAACCAGCGATTCTTGGCGCGATCATGGAGCATTACCAATCTGGTCAGCCTGTGATTGCCGACGAGAGCGGAACGGTTGGTCATGCGGATCATGATGGACCGGATGAAGGCATCGTTAAGCAGATTAAGGAGCTGTTGGACACGCGCGTTCGTCCCGCTGTGGCGCAGGATGGTGGTGATATTACATTCCATGGTTTTGAGAAAGGCGTTGTTTATCTGCATATGCAGGGCGCCTGTGCGGGTTGTCCATCGTCAACCATGACGTTGAAAAGCGGCATCGAAAACTTGCTGAAGCACTACATTCCAGAAGTGGTGGAGGTGCGTGCGATTGCCGCCTAAACTGATTTTATCCTTTGATACATCGGCCGCGCATTGCGCGGTCGCTTTGGTTTGCGGGGATGAAATTCTGGGCCGCCAGTCGGAATCGTTGTTAAAAGGGCAGGCTGAACGCCTGATTCCCATGCTTGAAGAAGTGCTGAAAGGCGCTGGCAAAAGCTGGGGTGATCTCGATTTGATTGCCGTTGGAATTGGACCGGGGAATTTCACCGGTGTCCGGATTGCTGTTTCAGCGGCGCGCGGCTTGGCTTTGTCGCTTAACATTCCGGCTGTTGGGGTCTCGGCTTTCGAAGCGTTGGCTTTTGGTATTTCGGGTAGTGTTACGATTGGGCGGGATGCGCGGCGAGGGATGATTTTCTTGCAGTCGTTCGAAGATGGTGTGGCTGTTGGCGAACCGACGATGGCGAAAGGGGTTGCTGACCCTGATGTGCCGATCGATCCGGTTCGCATTGCGTTTTGTGCAGCGGTGAAAGATATCGGAGCACCACCTGCGCCGCTGTATTTACGTTCCGCAGATGCGGCGCTGCCGTCGGACCCGCCGCCAACGATCCTGCCATGAACGCGGTTGAGTTGGCCAAAATCCACGGCGCGAGTTTCACTTACGCGCCGCGGCCTTGGTCGGCAAAAGAATTCAATTCTCTGCTCGTATCACCCAACGTCAAATTATTCGAGGAAGTCGGCGGTTTTGCGATGTTTCGCTATGCAGGACCGGAAGCGGAGTTGTTAACCATTGCTGTTGACCCAACCCATAGACGGCAAGGTATTGCCAAAAAATTAATGTTAACAGGACATGAATCAGCGAGATCAGCGGGTGTGGAGGAGGTTTTTCTGGAAGTCTCTCAAGAGAATCCTCATGCGAAATCGCTTTATGAACAATTTGGTTACGAAGTTCGCGCAATCCGCGAAAACTACTATTTTGGACCAAACGGTCAAAAGATCAATGGGTTAGTGATGTGTTGCGTGTTGTGAGCAAAGCTAACCTCGCGGAAACATGGCTAATTCGCGAAATAACCGTTGACCCGTGGCCTGCCTGCCTCTTTACTGTTTTCCACAAGTATTTCTGTCTCGTGCTGGCTGATGACAATGTTCATCGGTCGAGCGAGGCATTTTTAAGTGTATGATGTCCACAAGGAGAAAATAATGAAAATTATCAAAACGCTATTCGGTGCAGCGGCTTTGGCCACAGCAGCAACGACAGCATTCGCACAGGCAAACCCTGCGATCATTTTCGATCTAGGCGGCAAATTCGATAAATCGTTCAACGAAAGCTCCTTTGAAGGCGCTGAGAAGTTCAAAGCCGAAACAGGTATTGAATATCGCGAGTTTGAACTTCAATCCGATGCACAGCGTGAACAGGCGATCCGCCGTTTCGCTCAGCAAGGTAACAATCCGGTTGTTATGGCGGGCTTCAGCTTCGGTACAGCGCTTGACGTGGTTGCGCAGGAATTCCCTGACACAAGCTTCGTAATCATCGACATGGTTGTTGATCAGCCGAACGTTCGTTCGGTTCTGTTTAGCGCTCATGAAGGTTCTTACCTTGTTGGTATGCTGGCTTCCATGGCTTCCGAAACCGGTACAGTTGGTTTCATCGGCGGCATGGATATCCCTCTGATCAGCCAGTTTGGTTGTGGTTATACACAGGGTGCACGCGCGGCCAATGGCGATGCGGTTATTCTGCAGAACTCTGTCGGCACAACTGGTGCCGCATGGAACGACCCTGTAAAAGGTGGCGAGCTTGCGATGGCACAGTTCGAGCAAGGCGCAGACGTGATCTTCGTTGCTGCTGGTGGTACTGGCCGTGGTGTTCTTCAGGCTGCTGCTGACTCCGGCAACTTGGCAATTGGTGTAGATTCAAATCAAAACTACATGCAGCCAGGTAGCGTGCTTACATCAATGGTGAAACGCGTTGACGAAGCTGTTTACAATGCATTCAGCGACGTAAACAACGGCGAGTTCACAGCCGGGTTCAACATCATGAACCTATCCAACAACGGTGTTGGCTTCGCGTTGGACGAGCACAATGACGCGCTTGTAACTGATGACATGCGTGCTGCTGTTGCTTCCGCAACTGCAAAAATCATTTCAGGTGAAGTTGTTGTTTATGACTTTATGTCCGACAACACTTGTCCAGTTGAGTAAGTCAGAGTGACCGTGGAAACACAAACGCAGGGGCAGCCGTCAACGACTGCCCCTGTTGCTCCGGCGATCGAACTGATCGGTGTGAGCAAGAGCTTTGGTCCAGTTCAGGCCAACAAAGACATCGACATGACTGTCGCCAAGGGCGCAATTCATGGCATTGTCGGGGAAAATGGCGCGGGGAAATCTACCCTGATGTCTATCCTCTATGGATTTTACAAGGCAGATGCAGGCGAGATCAAGATCAACGGTGTAACGACCGAGATCACTGACAGCCACGTCGCGATTGCTTCCGGTATCGGGATGGTGCACCAGCATTTTATGCTCGTTAAGCCGTTCACTGTGCTGGAAAATGTTATCATGGGGGCCGAAGATGGCCCATTGCTGCGACCTTCGCTCGCCAAGGCCCGTAAAGTTCTTGAAAACTTGGCGCATGAATATGAGCTTGACGTTGACCCTGACGCAATTGTCGGTGATTTGTCCGTTGGGTTCCAGCAGCGCGTCGAAATTCTGAAAGCGCTCTACCGCGAAGCGGATATCCTGATTTTGGACGAACCGACGGGTGTTTTGACACCTGCGGAAGCTGACCACCTGTTCCGCATTCTGGAAAACCTGAAATCGCAGGGTAAAACGATTGTTCTGATTACACACAAACTGCGCGAAATCATGGCGGTAACCGATACGGTTAGCGTGATGCGGCGTGGCAAGATGACAGCTACGGTCAAGACGTCCGAAACGTCGGCTAGCGAGTTGGCGGACCTGATGGTCGGCCGGCATGTTACGCTGGAAGTCGAGAAAAACCCGCCAAACGTGGGCGAAACCATTTTGGAGGTCAAGAACCTCTGTAAAACAGATGGTCAGGGGGTTAAAAAACTCAAAGACGTTTCGTTACAACTTAAAGCTGGCGAGATTTTGGGCGTTGCGGGCGTGGCCGGAAATGGTCAGTCCGACCTGCTGGAAATTATTAGCGGTATCAGCGCTGCCACCAGTGGCGAAGTATCGATGCGCGGCGAATCCATCGATTTGACGGATAAAGCAAGTGCTGCGATGCGACGCGAACGGGGCATCGGCCACGTTCCCGAAGATCGTCATGCGCTTGGTTTGGTATTGCCGTTCCAAACGTGGGAAAACTCGGTGTTCGGGTATCACAATAACACCGAGTTTAGCGGCAAGTACGGTTTGGCTAATCAAAAAGCCATGATGGAAGACACTAAGAAGAAGATCGAGAAGTACGATATTCGCCCGACGAACCCACATTTGCTGGCGTCTAATTATTCTGGTGGCAACCAACAGAAGATCGTAATCGCTCGCGAGATTGAAAATAACCCGGATGTGTTGCTGGTTGGCCAGCCGACACGCGGGGTCGACATCGGAGCGATCGAATTTATTCACAAACAGATCGTCGAGTTGCGCGATCAGGGCAAAGCAGTGTTACTGGTATCGGTTGAGCTAGAGGAAATTCTGGCGCTGTCCGACCGCATTATCGTGATGTTTGACGGCGTTATTCAGGGCGAACGTATGCCCAAAGACACCAATGAACAGGAACTCGGCATGTTGATGGCCGGTATTGATCCGGAGGCATCATCATGAACAAGGGATTACCTAAATGGGCGGATGTCGTGTTGATTCCGCTGCTGAGCCTGCTGCTGGCGTTTCTAGTGTCTGGTCTGGTTGTGATGTTTATTGGCAAAGATCCGATTCAGGCCGTGCAGGTCATGGTCTCGGGGGCTTTGGGGAAATTCGGCATCGGGTACACGCTGTATTACACCACCAACTTTATCTTTACGGGCCTTGCTGTTGCTATCGCTTTCCACGCTCGGATGTTCAACATCGGTGGTGAAGGTCAAGCGGGCATAGGCGGCGTTGGTGTTGCCGCGGTTCTGCTGTCAGTAGCGTGGCCACATTGGACGATTGCGATTGTGGCGGCCTCGCTGGGCGCGATGGCGTTCGGGGCAGCATGGGCTGCGATTCCTGCCTATTTGCAGGCGAAACGCGGTTCGCACATCGTTATCACGACGATTATGTTCAATTGGATCGGATCGGCGTTGATCGTGTATCTGCTGGTGGGTCCGATGCAGGCACCGGGCATGGTTCCGGAAACGGTCGGGTTCTCGGCTGGGGCGGCCATTCCGACGTTGCACGATATTTTCCCGGCGTTTGACAAGCATGCCCCAGCGAACGTCAGTCTGTTCCTTGCGTTGATTGCCGCTTTCGCAGTCTGGGTTCTGGTTTGGAAAACACGGCTGGGCTACGAAATCCGCGCCTTTGGACATTCCGAGAAAGCGGCGGTTTACGCTGGAATCTCTCCGTTGAAGATTATCATGGTTGTCATGCTTATCTCGGGCGGTTTGGCAGGTATGATGGCCGTGAACACAGTACAGGGAGAGGCCGAACGCTTGATCCTCGATACGGTTCAAGGGGCCGGTTTTGTTGGTATCGCGGTGGCACTCATGGGCCGGTCGCATCCCGTTGGCGTTGTTCTGGCGGCATTCCTTTTTGGTATTCTTTACCAAGGCGGCGGCGAGTTGTCGTTTGAAATGGGCATACCGCGTGAGATGATCGTGGTCATTCAGGCCTTGGTTATCATGTTCGTCGGGTCGCTTGAAAATATGGTTCGGATTCCGGTTGAACGCCTTTTCGTACGGTTTGATAAGGGAGCAGCGTGATGGAATTTAGCACGATTATTCAAATTCTCGACTCTGCTGTGCGGTTATCTACGCCGTTGTTGTTGGCCTGTCTGGCCGGCCTCTATTCCGAGCGTTCTGGCATTTTCGACATCGGTCTTGAGGGTAAAATGTTGGCGGGTGCGTTCGCCGCTGGTGCAATGTCGGCTTATGCCGGTATGCCGGTTACCGAGGGTGGCTTGGGCATGACTTGGGGCATGGCGTGGATGGGCGTTCTTGCAGCGGTTGCTGTTTCGATCGTGCTGGCCATGATCCACGGGTTTGCGTCGATTACTTTGCGTGGAAACCAGTTGATTTCG
Source organism: Rhodobacterales bacterium 52_120_T64 (assembly GCA_002162875.1). Taxonomy (GTDB): domain Bacteria; phylum Pseudomonadota; class Alphaproteobacteria; order Rhodobacterales; family Rhodobacteraceae; genus NORP23. The sequence goes on from MABA01000017.1 coordinate 120,621, forward strand.
GGCGTTGCGATCAACTTCTTTGCTGCGGGATCAACCGTTCTGATCGGGCAACACTGGTTCCGATCGGGTGGTCAAACACCACCGCTTTCGGGTGCGCAGCGATTTGGGCCAATCAATCTGCCGTTCGCGGACGCTGTAAAGGATGTGCCCTTTCTTGGCCCAATCTACGAGGGCTTGATTTCCGGTCACAATATTCTGGTTTACATTGCGATTGCTACAGTACCGCTGACATCGTGGTTGTTGTTCCGAACACGCTTCGGTCTTCGATTGCGTGCGGTTGGAGAGAATCCGGGCGCCGTTGATACGGCCGGTATTTCGGTTGTACGGCAACGCTATGCAGCTGTTCTTATTGCAGGCATTCTGTGCGGTTTGGCGGGGGCTTATCTTAGTCTTGGCACTTCGGCCGCTGGATTTGTTAAGGATATGAGCGCGGGTAAAGGGTTTATCGCACTAGCTGCATTAATCTTTGCGAAATGGAGGCCAAGGGCAGCCTTGGGAGCGTGTCTGCTGTTCGGCCTGCTCGAGGCAATCGGTAATCGGTATCAGAGCATCGATCTGGGTGCTTTCGTTGTGCCTGTGCAGTTTATGCAAGCGCTGCCGTACATCTTGACCGTTGTAATTCTGGCAGGCTTTATTGGTAAAGCGATACCCCCTGCGGCTGGCGGTGAACCTTATGTGAAGGAGCGGTGATCTAATATATGCGGTTTTTGGCATATAAATGATATATCGCTCCGATTTGTCGCAGTTGGGCGCTAGCGTTTTGTAACAAGTATGAGTAGATGAAATGCAGACAACCCCCGTTTAGGTGAACTCATGCAAATCTATCTTCCTATCGCCGAAATGTCGGTGAACATATTCCTGTTGATTGGCCTTGGCGGGCTGGTTGGCATTTTGTCCGGCATGTTCGGCGTTGGCGGTGGCTTCCTTATGACGCCGCTGCTGTTCTTTATCGGAATTCCACCGGCGGTTGCTGTGGCGACTGAGGCGAACCAGATTGTGGCGTCATCCTTCTCCGGTGTTCTGGCGCATGTGAAAAAACGTACGGTCGATTTCAAGATGGGTACTGTCTTGTTGCTAGGCGGATTGCTTGGTGCGGCGGCTGGTGTTCAGGTTTTCAAATACCTTAAGGAAATCGGACAAGTTGATCTGTTGATTACGCTTTCCTACGTGGTTTTTCTTGGCATGATTGGCTCCTTGATGTTTATCGAGAGTCTTGGCGCGATCCGTCGTTCCAAGAGGTCAGCGCCACCGAAGAAAATTAAACGGCATACATGGATCCACGGGTTGCCACTTAAAATGCGGTTCCGTACGTCGAACCTCTATATCTCTGCGATCCCGCCATTCGTGGTTGGTGCGCTAGTTGGCATTTTGGCTGCGATCATGGGTGTTGGTGGCGGGTTCATCATGGTCCCTGCGATGATTTATGTGCTGGGAATGCCAACGAAGGTGGTTATCGGGACATCCTTGTTCCAAATTATTTTTGTGACTGCGTTTACGACAATGATGCACGCGACTCAGAACTACACCGTTGATGCTGTCCTTGCATTGTTATTGCTGATCGGCGGTGTGATTGGTGCGCAAATCGGGACACGGATTGGCGTTAAGATGAAGGCTGAACAGCTACGGATATTGCTGGCGATTATGGTGCTGGGTGTATGTCTGAAATTGGGCCTTGATCTGGTTCTGACACCATCCGAGTTGTTCTCTATTGGCACGGGGGGGCACTGATATGCGAATTATATTCCTGATCATTAGCCTGATTTCATCAACCGTCGCCGGAGCGCAAGAAACTGTTGTTTCCGAACTAAGCCAAGATGGCGTGTCGATTACCGCGACATTTGATGGCTCCGAGATTTTCCTTTTCGGTGCGATCAAGCGGGAAGCACCGGTTAACGCAGCTGCTGGCCAACTTGATGTTATTATCGAGGTGTCGGGCCCACCGACCGAAACTTTGGTGCGCCAGAAGGAACGTAAAGTCATTATCTGGGTGAACGCCGCATCCGTCGAGATGGACCGAGCACCAAGTTACTATTCAATCGCCGCCACTGGCCCGCTGGAAGAACTGGTAACCGAGAGCGAGCGTTCTTTGCGAAACCTTGGTCTGGATTACGCTGTGCGCGTCGCAAATCCCGAGGATGAAGATTTTCGCGAAGCTGTGATCCGCATCCACCAGAGGAATGGGACTTACACAACCGAAGTAACGCCTGTTAAACTAACAGAAGAAACTCTGTTCACCACCAAACTGGCGATGCCAGTGAATGTTGTGGAAGGGGAGTACACCGTAAAAACCATGTTGGTTCGTGATCAGCGCGTTATCAGTACGTCCACCTCAACGATTACCGTTCGCAAAACGGGGGCGGAAAAATGGTTGTATGACTTAGCGCATGAACAGGCGTTTATATACGGGCTTTTGTCGCTGGCGGTGGCTTTGCTGGCCGGCTGGACAGCGTCTGAAATCTTCCGCCGCGTTCGCGGTTAATCACTCTTCCGATCCCGTCAATTCCAGTGGCGGGGTCGGAGTTTCAAGATCGGCGATGCCCAGAGGTTCCGTTGGACGAGCCAACATATAGCGCGTCACCCATCGCAGCCGCGTTTCGGCCCGCGTAATGGCCACGTAAGCCAGCCTTTTCCACACCGCTATCCCCGCTTCGGACCTGCCTGAACGGTAGGCGGCGTAAATGTCAGGGGCGAACAATTGCACTTCGGGCCATTGTGACCCTTGGGCTTTGTGAATCGTCACCGCTGCGCCATGCAGAAACGTTGCCCCCATGCGGGCGGCTGACGGGATGAAGGGTTCTTCGCGGTCAGGTGCCTCAATCTGTATGATTGTGGCGGCGTTAACGCGAGGGTCAACTGCACCCAAAACATGTAGCCGAGAGAAACCGGGCTTGCGACCCGGTCCGAGGTAGATTGTTTGCGCTCCCTTAATAAGCCCGCGCGCCTCAAGATCGATGCGTTTCTTGCGGTGCTTGATGGGCAACTCAATGCCGTCACAGATTAGCGGTTCACCTGAAAGCAGCGAGTCTTCTGGGGCATCGTAAGCGCTTCTGAATGCATGAATCAGGCGAATACGGGTGGCGTTTCGCCAAACCAGAACCGGAGAACGTGCCATAAGGGTTGCGTCAACGCGCGGCGTGACGACCACACGGTCATCTTTGGCAGCGGCGGTTTCAATCATTCGCTCGAATTCGGGGAAATCCAGTTTTGGGTCTCCGAGGGCGTGGGCCAGATCAAGAATCGGGTTTCCGGCTTCTTGGCGATGGATGCGATGCAGCGTTAGTTTTTTGCCTTCGGGAAGCTTGTCGAAGCTCATGTTGCCAGCCTGCCCGACTGGGGCCAGTTGAGCGGGGTCGCCAAACATGATCAATGTCGAGAATATCTCGCGCAAATCGTTTAGTTGCTTATCATCAATCATTGAGGATTCATCAATGAAGCCGATGTCCAATGGATCGTCGCGTCTTGACCATCCGGTGATAAAATCGGAGCCGCGCAGCCCAGCCGCTGCAAGTGCGCCGGGAATGGATTTGTGGAGCTTGTAAAACGCCATCGCGCGATCGAGGGATTCGTCGGTCAGGCCTTCAATATCGGGGCGTTCGTCGGCGCCCTCTAACCATTCGGCGATTTTCTCGTATTCAGGGTCGTAGACGGGCGTGTAAATAATACGGTGAATGGTGGTCGCAGGTACGCCGTGGCTTCGCAAAACGCTGGCCGCTTTATTGGTTGGTGCAAGGATCGCGAGAGAACGTTTATCCTTGCGTTTCGTGTTCTCAAAGTCCGGCGAGATGGTTTCAACGCCTGCGTCATTCAATGCGTCTACCAGCTTGGCCAGCAGCATGGTTTTGCCAGAGCCGGCCTTGCCCAGCACTGCCAAAACACGGGTTTCGCTGGTGCTTGTGGGCAGAACCGAACTGTTTTCCAGATCGACGCCGGCGTCTTTTAAAACGGCAGTGATTGCGTCGAATGCCTGCGCTTGGTCTTCTGAAAATTTCATGTGGTTCGGCTGCCCTGTCTTTTTTGGTATTGTAACCTGACAGGGCAGCAGTGGCCAGCCTTAGGCAGCAATAGCGACGGGGGTGAACGAGTTATCCGGGAAGGATTGATCGAACCAGTATTCTACTAATTCTGGTGCAATTTTGGACTTGCGGCAGATGTTGGCCTTTACCGTTGCGTTGATGGGCCAGAGGCACGCCGAGATTTCCTCTACCCCTTCACCGCAGGTCCCGATCACGTCTGGAATCCAACCGATGCGGCGGTAGATTGGCAATGTGTGAGAATATACAACACCAATGGAGCTTTCGAGACCGAAGCGAACGCCCAGTTCGCAACCTGACAGGATTAATGAGGCGGCAACTTTTCTTTGACCCTCGGATAGGCGCGGCGAGATGCAGAAACGCGTACATTCCCAAATGACGGGGCTGATGATCTTAATGCCCGCGAGATCACTGAAATGATCGTTCACCATAGTTTGCCCGACTGTGGGAAGAACACGGATAGAGCCGCCATGTGTTCCGTCCGGCGCCTCCCATATCGCATATAGAGGGTTCATCGCGTCGTATGCGTCAATTTCGTAACCGTTTTCATCGACGGTGACATCCCAGCCGTGCCGAACTTTGAACTGACCGGCGCGATCTTTGAACATTGTGTCCTTTAGAATGGGAAAATTGTCTAGCTGGTCGGCGAATATGTATTTGATCAAGGCTGGCTCCGTTCGGTTTGGTTTCGAACAGGAGTACTTCGAGGATGGTTAACACTCGTCGAACGGTCGCAGACATAATAGTTTCCGCAACACCCTAGACAGCAATCACCCCACGAGCCAGCGCAATGGCTACGGCGTGGGTGGTATTCAACGCACCTAGTTTGTAGCGCGCGGAATCCACGTACACACGCAGTGTATGTTCCGAAATCTTCAGGATTTCTGCAACCTTTCCGCGGCTTAACCCGATGCCAAGATATTTGAGCACATCTTGCTCGCGCGGCGATAGATCACGGCCCTCAATTGGTTGGGCGGTATGGGTGGCGGCCAATGCTTTTTGGTGGAAATAGTGGGAAATTAGCATGAAATCATGCGCATGTTCACCGATATAGCGCTCCCATCCAGGGTCACCGCTGTCGTGGTTGATCGCGAATATGGCAGCTTGGCCGTTAGGGCCGCGGATCGGGATCGTGTAGCCTTGACGGCCAACACCGAAATCTACAGCCTCGTTAAAAAACACCCGGGTGCGTTTGCTGGACCAATCCAGACGCTTCCAGTCTAGCGGATTAAACTGAAGCAATGCCCCGCGCACAACTGGGTCGATCAGCATGTAGTTTTGGTCTTCGTAGTGCTGCGCCCATTCGGGATCGTAGGTGGACGAAACGAAGGGTAATCCGTTCAGATTGGTCGCCAGATAGGACATGTTTTTGACATCGTAAGTTTCGCGCAGGATGTCTGCGAGCGATGATAAATCTTCAACTGTATTGGTTGTTTCCAACCGTTCCAGAAATGTTTCCAACTTTCGCGTCATTAACCCCTACACTTACTGCCCGACCCCTGTCCAAATTGCGGATCTCTACGGTTGCCACAAGAATGGCGTCGTCGAGGTGTTCTGCTAACTCCAACATGGCTTGCTTTGCAGCAAAATTACGTAGGTCAGACAGTACATCAATCATCCACTCATTTGTCATAGCAACACTCGTATAGGTTGTAAATGCATTAGTACATTAAACTTGGCGATTAATACGAATCGATACTACTCGCCAATTCGCCCTCCCCTGAAATGGGGAGGGTTATGAATTTAACTAGTTGATATGTAAGGATTATGAAGAAAGCAACGGGATACACCGTTATCCAAATGGTGGATAACGGCAAAATGTCAGAATCAGGTTGATCCGGCTTCGATTGCGTCTTCTAGCGTGCGTAAACCGGTTATTGGCGAGCTGACCAAGACGGCCATGTTGCCCGGTTTATGTTCATTGCGAAGCATTTTCATATGGGCGGCAGGGATGTCGGTCCAAGGGAATACTTCGGACATGGATGGATCGAGGCGACGTTCCAGCATCAATTGGTTCGCAGAACTGGCCTGTTTAAGGTTGGCGAAATGGCTTCCTTGAACGCGTTTTTGGTGCATCCACAAGTAGCGTGCGTCCATGGTCAGGTTATATCCTGTGGTGCCCGCGCAAATCACGATCATGCCGCCTTTTTTGCAGACGAAAACGGAGGCGGGGAAGGTTGCTTCGCCGGGGTGCTCGAACACCATGTCGACGTTGTTGCCTTTGCCGGTAATGTCCCAGATGGCTTTGCCGAATTTGCGGACCTCGCCGAACCATTCTTTATATTCAGGCGTGTTTACCGTTGGCATTTGGCCCCAGCAATTGAAGTCTTTGCGGTTTATCACGCCTTTGGCACCGAGGCCGAGCACGAATTCGCGCTTATCTTCGTCGGAAATAACGCCGATGGCGTTTGCGCCTGCAGTGTTGATCAACTGTATCGCGAACGACCCTAGTCCGCCGGATGCGCCCCATACCAATACGTTTTGGCCGGGTTTCAGCGTGTGTGGGCGGTGGCCGAACAACATGCGATAGGCTGTGGCAAGGGTCAGCGTGTAACACGCGCTTTCTTCCCACGTCAGGTGTTGAGGGCGGCGCATAAGTTGTTGGGCTTGAACGCGGGTGAACTGCGCGAAAGATCCGTCAGGTGTTTCGTACCCCCAAATACGTTGGCTGGAGGAGAACATTGGATCGCCACCGTTACATTCTTCGTCATCGCCGTCGTCTTGATTGCAATGAACCACAACTTCATCACCAACTTTCCAGCGTTTAACTTTATCGCCAACTTTCCAGATGATACCCGACGCATCGGATCCTGCGATATGATAATCGGCTCCGTGTACGTCAAATGGTGAAATAGGTGTGCCGAGCCCAGCCCACACGCCGTTATAGTTAACGCCAGCGGCCATAACCAAAATCAGCACTTCGTGGCTGTCGATTTGCGGCGTATCAACAACTTCGAGCTGCATGGATTTATCCGGCTCGCCGTGACGATCGCGCCGGATGGCCCAGCCGTACATTTGTTTTGGCACATGACCGAGCGGTGGGATCTGTCCGATTTCGTATAGGTCGTTGAGAGGGGCAGTGGACATGGTGGGCCTCATGAGAGTTTGCGTTGTAATATTGTTGCGCTGATGCGCGTGTATACGTCATTACATTATCTGCGTGGCATCACAATACCTAATTTGTGCAGTGCAGCGGACATTATATTACGTAAGTGTGTATTTCTGTGCAGTTATATTACGTCTGGGTGTCGGCTTTACCTTAATCCGACTCAACGTGATGCGCGATAGCATTTGCATAGTATTGCACAATGTGAGCAAGTTTGGGAGTAAGCGAAAACTTTCCGTCCACCCCCATTACCATGTGGCGAAGGGTTAACATGCGAAGACCGACTTTCACGGCATAGTCTTCATCTTTATTGGGGAATGTGGCTGTAGATATAGCGTGCAGACAGTTTTTTGCCATGCCTGATGGCATCTGGATTTTAGCTCCAGCATGGTTATTGGCTAATCGGCATTTAGCAGTACTGTTGAATCTAGCGATATGGGCAGGACAGGAATGGCTTGGCCGATGCTCGTCATCAGGTCCGTGCCTAAATTCTCGATAATTTCGGGTATTTCAGTTGGTGGATGCGCCTTTATATTTTTGTAAAGCGAGATCGGGTGACCGAAACTGAAACAGGCATAGCCGTTGCGATAAAATCAGCTAGTCAGGCGCAGCCATGATTGATGTGCAATGAAGCGGATGAAAGCGCCGGGCTGGAAGCGGAACATGCGCTTTCCTTCTAGTACTGACGCGGTGGTTCATCGCAAATATGCCTGTGGAAATTCGAAACGACGTTTCGCAGCGCGTCATCGTCAACAGATCCGATCCGGACGCGGTACATGGCGGTGGACAGAATGCGGGATACGCGAATGGCAAAAGCAAAGTAGGTCGACGCCGAAAATGACGGTACGATTTCGCGGGCATTAACAGCCTGTCGAGCATTCCTAATGCGGCGCGGATACCGCCCAGCACAAATACCCAGACGGGGATTTCTACAACACGGTTCATATAGTGCAACTTTGCAGGAATCGTTGGACAGGTCTAGTTGCGGACGTGTCCGGAAAGCGTGATAAAAGCGTTCCGCCATAATTTTGCCATAAAAATAAGGACTATGGAAAGCACCCATAGAATCGAAATACGTATGCCTTGGTTTTGTGGCGATAACGAAACGTTGGGACTGATAGGTATATTGATGCGAATTGAACAAGTATTATCCGCGACTATAGCTGCTGGAATTCTGATACCGACGCTTGGGCTTCTGGCTAGTACATCTTCGACTTCACGGTCATTTTCAGTGAGGACGGCGAGGTCGTTTTTAAAGGTGTCAATGTCTACCGTAATCCGACTTTCACTAATAACCAAAAATCAATTTTTAGTACGAATAAAGGGGCGACCTTCGGGCCGCCTCTTATTTGGCGCTCGTCGTCACGTAATATTGTTCCGATAAACTTTCCTCTTGCGTAACTATCTTAGTTTTGTAAATCTATGCTGCAACGCAATATGGATTGGATTCGCACGTGACCCAAACAACCAAAGATCGGCCGTGGCTATTTCGAACCTATGCCGGGCACTCGACGGCGGCGGCATCAAATGCGCTTTACCGCTCGAATCTGGCGAAGGGTCAGACGGGGCTTTCTGTGGCCTTTGATTTGCCGACGCAAACGGGGTATGACAGCGATCATGTTCTAGCACGAGGCGAGGTTGGCAAAGTTGGCGTTCCAATTAGCCATCTGGGTGACATGCGGGCGTTGTTCGCGGATATTCCGCTTGAGCAGATGAATACATCTATGACGATTAACGCGACGGCGGCGTGGATGCTGGCGCTGTATATCGCTGTCGCAGAGGAACAAGGTGCCGACATTGCAGGTCTTCAGGGCACCGTTCAGAACGATATTATTAAGGAATATCTAAGCAGGGGGACGTATGTTTTTCCGCCTGAAGCCAGCCTGAAATTGATCGGTGATGTGGCTGAGTATTGTTATACTTCGGTGCCGAAATGGAACCCGATGAACGTGTGCTCCTATCACTTACAAGAGGCCGGTGCGACACCCGAGCAGGAGTTGGCTTTTGCCCTAACCACGGCAATTGCGGTTCTCGACCAAGTGCGCGGGCAGGTTTCGGCGGAAGATTTTCCGAAGGTGGTTGCGCGGATATCGTTTTTTGTGAACGCTGGCATTCGTTTTGTGACGGAGATGTGCAAGATGCGCGCCTTTGTGGATCTTTGGGACGAAATTTGTCGGGATCGCTACGGCGTAACGGATGCCAAGCAGCGCAGGTTTCGGTATGGTGTGCAAGTTAACAGCCTTGGCCTGACGGAGCAGCAGCCGGAGAACAACGTTTATCGTATTCTGATCGAGATGTTGGCCGTCACCCTTTCCAAAAAGGCGCGCGCGCGCGCGGTGCAACTGCCTGCATGGAACGAGGCGTTGGGCCTGCCACGACCTTGGGACCAGCAGTGGTCTTTGCGGATGCAACAGATCATGGCGTATGAAACCGATTTGTTGGAATTTGATGACCTGTTTGACGAAAACCCCGCCGTGGATCGTAAAGTGGAGCAACTGAAAGCGGGCGCGCGATTGGAAATATTGCACATCGACCAAATGGGTGGTGCGGTATCGGCGATTGAATACATGAAAACGCAGTTGGTTATGTCCAACTCTGCCCGTATCGGTCGAATCGAGGCCGGAGAGACCGTCGTCGTTGGTGTTAACAAATTCGAAAATGGTGAAGAAAGCCCGCTGACATCTGGCGAAGGCGGGATCATGGTCGTTGATCCGAAGGTGGAGCAAGAGCAGATTGACAGCTTGAACGCATGGCGAGAAGCACGGAATGACGCTGCGGTTGAGGCGGCACTCGGGCAGTTGCGCGAAGATGCGAAGGCGGGTGTTAACATTATGCCAGCCTCGATTACTGCAGCGCGGATTGGTGTGACCACAGGTGAGTGGGCCATGGCGATGCGCGCCGAGTTCGGGGAATACCGTGCGCCGACAGGAGTTAGCACAGCGATGTCGAACTCGACGGACGGCTTGGAGGACGTACAGGCTGAAGTTAGCCGCGTGGCTGCGGAGCTGGGTTCTCCGATCCGGTTGCTGGTTGGTAAACCGGGTCTGGACGGACATTCTAACGGCGCAGAACAAATCGCGGTTCGGGCGCGGGACTGTGGCATGAAGGTAACGTATGAAGGCATCCGTATGACGCCTGAATCAATTGTTGAGGCCGCTTTAAGTGAAAAGGTTCATATCGTCGGGCTGTCAATTTTGTCGGGGTCACATCGGCCGCTGATTGCTGAAGTGATGGAACGCATGCACGACGCTGGCCTAGATATACCGGTGATTGTTGGCGGAATCATTCCCGATGAAGATTGCGAAGCGTTGATCGAAAACGGTATCGCACGGATTTACACGCCGAAAGATTTCGATCTGAACCGCATTATGTTGGATATCGTTGCGCTGGTGGCTTAGAGGCCGACCCACATATCTGACATCTATCGACGAGTTTTTATTGCATATCCGAGCGGGTTGGTTTCTTGCCAATGCCAGCAAGTTTCGCACATCTCAGCCAGACCTATCTTCGCTTTCCAGCCCAATTCGGCCTCCGCGCGGGAGGGGTCAGCGTAGCACGTTGCGATGTCGCTTTCACGGCGTGGATCGTTTTGAAACGGTATTTCTTGGCCACTAGCCTTGGCGAAGGCCTCGATCATTTCCATGACCGAAACGCCTTTTCCTACACCGAGGTTGAAGGCCCGCGCTTCTCGATGCGTTTTCGTCCAGTCAAGCGCTGCAATATGCGCTTTGGCCAGATCAACCACGTGGATATAATCGCGAACGCCGGTGCCGTCCGGGGTGTCATAATCATTGCCGAACACTTTTACCTGCGCGCGACGCCCGACCGCGACCTGCGCGATCATAGGCATCAGGTTATTCGGGATACCATTCGGGTCTTCGCCGATACGGCCGCTTTCGTGTGCACCAACAGGGTTGAAATAGCGCAGGATCGCTGCGGTGAAATCGGGGTTGGAGCTCGCTACATCGCGCAACATGTCTTCTATATGCAATTTGGAGCGGCCATAAGGATTGGTTGATCTGAGTGGGTGATCTTCCGTTATCGGTAGAAAGTCCGGATCACCGTAGACCGTCGCACTAGAGGAAAACACGATATTATTGCAACCCGACACTTTCATCGCATGCAAAAGATTAATCGCGCCCTGAACGTTGTTTTCATAGTATTCCAACGGCATTTCGACGGACTCGCCGACCGCTTTTAGGCCTGCAAAATGGATTATCGCTTCGGGTTTGAAGTTTGTGAGGTGTCCAATCAGCGCCTCGCGGTCGCGCATATCGCACTTTTGGAACGTAAACCTGCGGTTGGACAGAGCTTTAACACGCTCCAACGCTTCGGGGGCGCTGTTGGAGAAGTTGTCGATCACGCAAACCTCGTGATCTGCGGCAAGAACTTCCAACAAAGTGTGGGTGCCGATGTATCCGGCCCCTCCGGTGATCAATACGCGCATTAATAATCCTGAAAGTAAAAAACGATATATGGCGGAATATATCCTATACCGTAGGGATTTTACAATTGTCGGTTGAGAAAATCACCCAACTACATTAATCTTTTTGCTCAAAGGCGGACGAAGGAGTGCGATGTGCACGTTGGGATAATCATGGACGGCAACGGTCGTTGGGCGACCAAACGTGGTTTACCGCGCCTAGTGGGGCACAAGCGTGGCGCCAATCGCGTTAAAGATATAGTTAAGGCCAGCAGCGAATTGGGCGTGACGACGTTAACACTTTATGCATTTTCAACCGAAAACTGGAAGCGTGCTGCCCACGAAGTTGAAGGTCTGATGAAGATGTTTCGTGGCTATTTGCAGAATAATTTTATCGAGTTGAACGCGAAAAATATCAGAGTCATATTTTTGGGAGATCCTTCACCATTGGCCGCGGACCTGCGCGAGCAGATGGAAAGACTGGAAGAGCTGACGAAGGACAACACGCTTATCACGCTGAATGTCGCGATAAATTACGGCGGGCGGGATGATTTGGTACGGGCTACGCGTGAAATCACCGCCAAAATTCTAGACGGGTCTTTGTCTGTCGAGGATATTTCCGAAGAATTGATTTCGGGCCATTTGGATACGGCGTTCCAACCGGATCCTGATCTGATTATCCGCACCGCTGGCGAATTGCGAATGTCAAACTTTATGACATGGCAATGCGCTTATTCCGAGATGGCGTTCGTTAAGAAATCCTGGCCGGAATTCACCCCAAAAGTTTACGCCGAGGTGATTGCCGATTACCGCAGTCGTACACGCCAATTCGGAGCGGTTATCCCGAAGCCCGTCGAAATTGGCAACAAGGCGTGAATCGCCAAGAGTTTGATCTCTACTGCAAATCGATGAAATCCACCACACATGTTGTGCAATGGGGTGGAGCCTCGGTTTGGAAAATCGGTGGTAAGATTTTCGCCATCTGTTCGAATTGGGGCGAGGGCGACCACGCCAAAATCGGGTTCAAATGTAGTGATCTGGCGTTTTCTGTATTAGCGGATATGCCCGGCATTATTCCAGCCCCGTATCTGGCCCGGGCCAAATGGGTGCAGGTGCAGTCGCCAGACGGGATGTCTGACCAAAGTATCAAGGTTCATATCGACGCTGCCTATGACATAATCGCCGCAAAGCTGACAAAAGCACAACGTGCGACGCTTGGAATTGTAACTTCCTCAAAAGGCATATAACTCTACTGGCAACGCGACTCTAGAGATCAGGCTAATGACCCAAAAAACCCATTTCGGATTCAAGACTGTGGACGAGGATGCCAAAGCTGGCATGGTTCACGGTGTATTCACCAATGTTGCCTCCAAATACGATGTGATGAACGACGCGATGAGCATGGGCGTACATCGAATCTGGAAAGACGCAATGATGGATTGGCTTGCGCCGCGCAAGGGCATGAAATTGCTGGATGTAGCGGGTGGCACGGGGGATATTTCGTTTCGGTTCCTGAAACGTGCTGGCGGTGGGCACGCGACCGTTTTTGACATGACCCAATCTATGTTGGATGCGGGGCGATTGCGGGCCGAAGCAGAAAGCCAGCAAGACAGCCTCGACTGGGTGTGCGGCGATGCGATGGCGCTGCCGTTCGAAGATAATACGTTCGACGCCTACACCATCAGTTTCGGCATTCGCAACGTCACCCGCGTTCAGGACGCTATTAACGAAGCTTATCGAGTTCTTAAGACCGGTGGCAGGTTACTAGTGTTGGAGTTTTCATGCATTCCCAACCCTGCGATGCAATGGGCATATGACCGGTACAGTTTCAACATTATTCCGCCGCTGGGGCAGATTATCGCAAATGATCGGGACAGCTATCAATATTTGGTTGAATCGATTCGACAGTTCCCGAAACAAGAGCAATTCGCACAAATGATACGCGAAGGCGGGTTTAGCCAAGTTAAATACCGCAACCTTTCGCTAGGAATTGCCGCGTTGCATTCGGGGTGGAAAACATGAGGGGTCCGCACAATATCTGGCGTCTGATCCGTACGGGTGCCACGTTTGAACGTTCTGGCGCAATGCGTGTAGTATTGGAAGCGGTGGAAGCGCCGCGCTCCATTCGTATTGCTGCGCGGGTTCTCGGATGGCCAGTGCAATGGCTTGGTCTGAAGGGCGACATTTCCCAGCCACCGATTTTGCGGGCGTTAACAGCACTTGGTCCGGCATATATCAAATTTGGACAGTTACTTTCGACGCGCCCCGACATTGTTGGCGTTGAACTGGCAACGGATCTTCGAATACTTCAAGATGCGCTGCCTGCATTCGACATAGATATCTCCAAGGCTGAAGTTGAGTCGGAACTGGGGATCAAGATTGACGAGGCATTCGAGAGTTTCTCGGAACCCGTCGCTGCTGCCTCGTTGGCGCAAGTTCACAAGGCTGTTGTCCGTGAAACTGGCCAAGTTGTGGCCGTAAAAGTTTTGCGACCGGGCATCGAGCGTGCCTTTCGCAAAGACGTGGATGCATTTTTCCTAGCGGCCTCTATCATAGAGTTTATAGCTCCATTTTCACGTCGCTTACGACCGCGAGCGGTCATCGAACACTTTGCTGGCGTAGTCGACGGAGAGTTGGACCTGCGGATGGAGGCTTCTGCCGCCGACGAGTTCGCGGCGAATACAAAAGACGACGACGGATTCCGTGTGCCCGCACTGATATGGGAGCTGTCTTCGCGCCGTGTGCTGACGACAGAGTGGGTCGAAGGTGTTCCGCTTGGTGATGTTGAAGCCGTTCTGGCGATTAAATCCGACCATACCGAATTCGCGACCCGTATTTTGCAGACCTTTCTACGCCATGCTTTGCGGGACGGATATTTTCATGCGGACATGCATCAGGGCAACCTGATGCGCGGACCTGACGGCGATCTGATTGCACTTGATTTTGGCATTATGGGACGAATTGACACCTACACCCGCAAAGTCTACGCCGAGATTTTGATGGGCTTTTTGAAGCGTGATTATACCCGCGTAGCCGAGGCCCATTTCGAGGCGGGCTACGTGCCGGCCGATCAGGACGTTGCAGCGTTTGCGCAAGCTCTGCGCGCCGTCGGCGAGCCGATCTTTGACTATGATGCTTCACAAGTCTCCATGGCGCGATTATTTGGCCACCTGTTCGACGTAACCGAGCGTTTCGGGATGGAAACCCGCACCGAGCTGATCCTTCTGCAACGCACGATGTTTGTTGTCGAAGGTGTGACGCGGACGTTCGACCCCAACTTAAACATGTGGGATACATCCGGTCCGGTGATCGAAAAGTATATCATCGACAACCTCGGCCCCAAAGCCATCGCCCGCGATTTAGCTGCCACTGCAAAGGTTCTTGCCCGTTTCGGTCCGCGCTTACCAGCTTTGGCTGAGGCGGCGTTGATTAACCTTAACAAAACACCGGAATCGCCCACCAAATTCGGCTCCTTGATTTGGGGGGCATGTGGCGTGGCGGTAGGTGTTGCCGCGACGTTGCTACTGGTTGACTGAGGGAATAAAATTCTTGAGGAGGGGTCAAGCCGGCAACTCATTGATCGCAATTATTTAGCTATTTATTAATATATATTAACAAGTTAACTAACACCTCTGTTAAATGCTCGTTAATATTCACCCCCTAATGTTTCTTCCTATTCAGGAGGATAGCATGACCGCATTAGATATGATTCGCGAAGGGTTTGGTGTTTGGGCTGACGAGGCGTTGGGGGCGAATATATACACAACCCCGATCGTGTTCACTTTACTGTTCCTGCTTGGATTTCTAGCCACTGCAATTCTCAAAACCTTCAGAATTCAGCGTAGTACCTTGGCTAACACGCCCAGCATCCTTACCGCGGAGGGGCGTGAAGTTATCGACGACGCAAACACCGCCCGGCTGTTAGAGCTTGAGACCGAAATCGCGGCGTCAAAGATGGCTCTGTTGCGTTTTACCGAAACTTTGTCGACAACGTTCGCGCATCTATCTGGCGGGCTGGCGATTTTTGATGCGGATAAGTCGTTACACGTATTCAACCCCGCACTCTCCGACCTTCTGGATCTGGATCCGGTGTGGCTGGCCAAACGACCGAGTATCTCTGACTTTATTAGCATGTTGCGGGAAAATCGGCACCTGCCGGAGAAGAAGAACTTTCTGGAATGGCGGCGTTTACTAACGAACTTGCAGGATGCCGAACAACCCAAAAATTATGATGAGGAATGGACGCTGCCGGATGGCCGGGTTTTTCGTGTCACCGGACAACCGCATCCACAGGGCGCGATCGCCTTCCTGTTCGAGGATATTTCGGTGCAAGTATCCATTGAGCGGCAGCACCGTCTTGAGGTGTCGATGAACCAAAGCATATTGAATGGACTGTCGGATGCGGTTGTACTGGTAAGCGCTGCAGGTCGGGTGAAATTCACCAACACGGCGCTGGGCGATTTGTTTGGGGAGAGGTTTTGTGAGACGCTGGTTAGGCGCGGAATACCCGATCTGTCGGAAAGCAAGTTGATGATCTCTGACACAACCGATTTCTGGCCAAAGCTCAAAACCTACATTGCCGCCGCGAAGCGCGAAGCGCCGTGGGAGCAGTTGTTGACGGTAAAGGATAAAACCCAGGTTTTGGCTGGTGTCTCGACTTTGCCGGACGGTGCGACTTTGGTGGTGTTCAAGTCTAACACCAAAGTGGATGGCGATAGACTACTGAAAACTGAGGCGATACCCGATCCCTTACATTTTGTTCACCTTGAAAAAATGCTCTGCGAACGTGAAATCTCACTTGAACATGCCGGCTTTGATGCCGGCTGCGTGGATCAGGAGGATACCGACAAGATACGACGTATCTTGTGGTATTTGGCGATTTCGACCGCCAATAACTGTCGAAACGGCGGGGAAATTATCCTGTCGTCTTGTGTGGATGGGCAATACACCGCCCTGTCATGCCATGTATCCGACCTGGATCATGTCGATGACGTGCAAGAGAATGTTGCCAGAAACCTGCTTAAATCGCTAGCAACCCAACCTGGCGGGAAAAACTATTGGATCTACGATGCTGAAAATGACCCACATACGATTTCGTTCAAAACGCAAAAACGGCTGAAATTGTCTGCGCTTTGAGCGGAGAGTCTATCGACTTGTCAAGCAACGACTGACGGCGTCCTTCCAGCCAGCATACTTGGAATCCCGTTTAGAAGCATCCATCGTTGGCGTGAATCGGCATTCCAAACTCCAATTATCGGCGAACCCAGATTGGTCGGGATACATTCCCGAGTGCATACCAGCTAACCACGCAGCGCCGGTTGCTGTTGTTTCAAGTACGTTTGGGCGATCTACGGGTGTACCCAATATGTCTGACACAAATTGCATGGCCCAGTCATTCGCGCTCATTCCACCGTCAACTCGAAGAATGCCTTTCGTGCCGCCCGTCCAATCGTTTTGCATGGCCTCCAACAGATCGCGGGTTTGATAACCAACGCTTTCCAGCGCCGCGCGAGCGAAATCGTTTTGGTTAGAGCTTCGAGTAAGTCCAAAGATCGCGCCACGACATTCCGCATCCCAATATGGTGCCCCAAGTCCGGTAAATGCCGGAACCATGTAGACATTCTGATCATCGCCAGCGGTTTCGGCCATTTTCTGCGTCTCGTTTGCCTGACTTACGATCCCGATACCGTCGCGCAGCCATTGAACAACAGCGCCTGCAACAAAAATCGACCCCTCCAATGCATAGGTAGTTTTTCCGTCCAGCTGATATGCGATCGTTCCCAGTAGGCGATTTTTCGAGGCCACTAGTTGGTCGCCTGTATTCAACAGAGCAAAACATCCGGTGCCATACGTCGATTTCATCATCCCCGCTGTGAAACATGCTTGCCCAATGGTGGCAGCTTGTTGGTCGCCGGCGATTCCATGAATCGGGATGATTCCGCCAAGCAGGCTCGGTGCGGTGACGCCGAAATTCGAAGCGCAATCGTGCACTTCGGGTAACATGTTCATAGGGATTCCAAGCAGATGACAAATTTCCTCGTCCCAGTTTCCACGGCGAATATCGTACAGCATCGTGCGCGCTGCATTGGTTGCGTCGGTTACGTGCGATTTTCCTTCTGTTAACTTCCACAACAGGAAACTATCGACAGTGCCGAACAGCAGATCTCCATTAATGGCCTTGGTGCGTGCTCCTTCAACATTATCTAAAATCCACTTGAGTTTTGTGGCGGAGAAGTACGGATCTAGGAGCAAGCCGGTTTTATGGGTTATCATTGGCTCTAATCCGTCCGCCTTCAAGGATTTGCAAATATCCGAGGTGCGTCGATCTTGCCAAACGATGGCGTTGTATATGGGTTGCCCAGTCGCCTTATCCCAAACGAGGGTCGTTTCGCGTTGATTGGTTATACCGATGGATGCAATGTCTCGCGCTTCAAGGTTGATTTTTTGCATCACTTCACGGCACATATCAATCGTAGTTGACCAGATCTGATTCGGTTTATGTTCGACCCAACCCGAAGCGGGAAAATGTTGTGTGAACTCTTTTTGCGCGGTGGCCGCTATTTGCATTCTCTCGTCAAATAGAATCGCGCGGCTGGAAGTGGTCCCTTGATCGATGGCGAGAATGTATTTCATCGTAGCTCCTTTGATGATCTGCTTGGCACCAAAGTATCAGATGGAAATGGGGAGGGTAGCAAAAACTTGCTTCCAAGTTTAAGGAATTCGTACTGCGGTCGCTTCTTCTGCGTGAAGGGCTGCGCCGTCTTCAAACATTAAAACGGTATTTCCAGATTCCAAACGCACTTCCGTTACCAGATCGAAAACCGAGCCTAGAGTGGTCTCAAGTAAACTGCCCCCAGAAAAACTTTCGATTTCAAAACTATATCGGCCAGTTAATGCAACCGTTGCTTCAAAGGTATTTCCATTCCAAGTAACCGCGTCCGAAGCAGGGTCGAACTGTTGTGTGTAGATTGTCATGTCATTTTCATCACGAACCACTAAGCGGGCAGCGTCGGCTGATTCGTGTACAGTTGCGTCGATTTCAACAGGTCGACCGTCAAAACTGGCGACCCCTTCGCGTCGCACTTCCTTGCCGAGCCATTCAGTTAAGTTCGCCGTCGGACTGCCCCCGAATAGTTCGAGTAATTCACCCAGTTTGGTATTAGTTTCAATTTGTTGCTCTACGGAGGAAAAGCTGGCGAGTTGGGCGACGAATTGTGTTGAGTCCATCGGCTGCATAGGATCCTGATTTCGCATTTGTGCCGTTAGCAATGTTAGGAACGTTTCAAAATCACTGCTGCCGGAGGCACTTGCCTCTGTTGTGGTCGCGGCGGCAATTTCTGTCTGCGCGGATGTTGAAATGTCGGTAGTTTGCATAAAGGTTTCCCTTGGTTAAAGTCGAATATCAAGGCTGCCAGAGTGGGATTGGAGAGCTATTTCAATAGCCGAAGTTAGTTCGGTTTGTTCAGGCGAGTCGGTTGAAAATCGGGCAGTATCGCCGGCGAAGCGGGATTGATTTTGTTGCTGATCCCGGTGTGAAAATTCCAGTGACGCCTCGCTAAATCCGGACCTTGAGAGTTCGCGGGACAACAGCTCCGCGTGTCGACGCAATAGTTCGGAAATTTCGGCTTTCTCGCTTGTAACTGTAGCGGACAAACCGGAGTCGGTTTGCGTTATCGAAATTACAACACGTCCAAGTTCAGGCGGATCCAGTCGTATCTCGATAGTGTCACTCGAGGTGTTTGAAATTGCCGTCGAAATTTGCGAAACGATTTTGGTTTCTGCCGTTTGTGACCGGGCGTCTGCTGGCTGAACTATTGGCAAGCTAGACCGCAACGGTCGCTGCAGTTGTTGTTTATCGCTTATGCCTACCAAGGAGCCGCCAAAGTCGCGCCGCGCGTCGTCAGATAGCGGGAGCTTTGATTCGGCTGGTTGTTCGTCGGCAACATGAAACCCCGGAGGAGCAACTGTTTGCTGAGTATCGGTTTTTGGCTGCGCTGGGGCGTGTCTGATGTTTTGAGTTTCCTCGGAAGGCTGGCCGATGGGAAGCTCGGAATTTCGAGAATTGCTCTGACGCTGTTTCGGAAACGATACCTCCCGAGTTGGAGGTCGTTCAAAAACGGGGCTCGTCGAAGTATGATCTGATATTTGGCCAATAGCGACGGGTGCCAAAGGAATAACTTCTGCATTTTGAGGCTCAGTATCGATTGCGTCAGTTTGCTCGGTTTGTGTGTGTTCGGTAGATTCAGAAACACCTAATTGTTGTCGCGCCTTCGGCGCGGCATTTGCAAGTTCGAAGTTTCCGGCAGGTGCTGCGACGTCTGTGCCAAGTGGCTCTTCCATTTGTTCGGCGACTTGTCTGCACAGCGACGGCATTTTTTGTAGTATCTGCTTAATATGAGCGAAGTCGCGCGATTCAACAGGCTTTTCGACAAGATCGCCCGTTGCGAAATCCAATTCGGCGCTGAAATTGGTCTCGGCGATCACATCCCCGACTTCAACACCAATCTTTGCAATTCCGCTAGGCGGTACGGGGGTTACTTCCGTCATTCTGACCGGCATGAATCCGTTCCTTTCGATCCGTTGCCTCAGCTTTCTCCTAGATTAGTTACTATTTCTTTACCGTCTCAAACGAATACTTATTTAAACGCAATAAATTGGAGGTATCCTAAATGGACGTATCACCCATAAGTCCCATGGCAAATCAGGCTGAGCCAAACGCAGGGCGGAATAAATACAAAGAAGTTGCAGTCGCGTTGGAGGCAAGTTTTTTGGCCGAAATGTTGAAATATTCTGGCCACGGCGAATCGCGAAGTTCGTTCGGGGGAGGAGAAGGTGAAGACGCCTTCGCAGGCTTGCTCGTTCGCGAACAGGCTACGCTAATGGCTGAAAGCGGTGGAATAGGGCTGGCCGAACAAATTATCGATTCGATGATGCGGAGAGCCGAAAATGTTTGATTCCTTCACCACGCGTGGGCGAGTTCGCAGTATTTTGAAACTGTTGGCCGAAGAACGGAATATCATCCTTAAGGGGCCACTTTCCGATCTGCAGGGAATTTCGGCGCGCCGTGACAAATTGGTGGATGGGCTGGTTGGTGGGCAAGTAGCGCTGACCAATATCGATTTAGCTGCCATTCATCACCAAGCAAATCGCAACCAAAACCTGTTAAAGGCCAGTATTTCTGGTGTGCGGGCGGCCAAGGCTTTGTTGTCCGAACAGAACCGCGCGGCAGCGACGATGGGCACTTATACTGATTCTGGAGAACGCCTGGAAGTGCCGCAAAAGGGCAAGCTTAGAGATTGGATAGCCTAATTGAAGACAATTTTATACATTTGGTTGGTCGGCATTAAGACTCTGTTATCGAATGCGCGTGCAGATTGATCTTGCAACCAATCAAGGGTTGGCGCGGTGCTCAATCTTAAATCTCCGCATACGTCAGAACGGCGAAATCGTGTCACGAAATGTGACGTAACTTTAATTGCGACGTTGAATACGCCGCACGCCGAAAGAAACATATTATGTCTAGTATTCTAACAAACAATAGCGCGATGGTTGCTCTTCAGACTTTGAAGAGCATCAACTCAGACTTGTCTCAAACACAGGGTGAAATCTCAACCGGTAAATCAGTTGCCTCTGCCAAGGACAACTCTGCAGTCTGGGCGATTTCCAAAGTGATGGAATCCGATGTGAGCGGTTTTAACGCAATCAGCGATTCGCTTTCTTTGGGTCAAGCTACGGTCGCGGTTGCATCGGCTGGTGCCGAGCAGATCACAGACTTGCTCACTCAGATGAAAGAAAAAGTCGTTGCAGCGACGGGTGAAAACGTTGACCACGCGAAGATTTCCGCTGACGTTACTGAGTTGAAAAACCAGATCACGTCGGTTATCGCCGCATCTCAGTTTAATGGTGCGAACCTACTTGATACCGCGGGCGGTGATATCACTATTCTTTCATCTCTTGATCGGGATGCTAGCGGTTCAGTTACGGCGAGTAACATCACAGTCGCGTCGGTAGACTTCGAGGCTGGTCTTGACCTCACAACAATTGACGTCACCAGTGCTGGTGCGGCGGATACTTCGCTGGATGAAATTGAAACGCTTATTCAGGCAGCTGTCGACGGCACTGCGGCATTGGGTGCTTCACAGAAGCGCGTAGAAGACCAGGGTAATTTTGTTTCCAGTTTAACGGATGCAATGAAGTCCGGTATCGGTGCGCTCGTGGATGCTGATATGGAGGAGGCCTCTGCCCGCCTTCAAGCCCTGCAGGTTCAGCAGCAGCTGGGTGTCCAATCGTTGTCGATTGCAAATCAGGGTGCTCAGTCCATCCTTTCATTGTTCAGGTAGTGCTACAAATTTGGGTGGGCTGGTCCCACCCGAATTATTTTACGTATCACCCGCCTGATTGAATATTGGGTTGTAACAGGAGAATTCTGAATGAACATTGCCGCTCTAGCGCGTTCCGCATACTCGGACGTTTCGGCGCCGATAAAGACTGAACGAAGCACTGAATATCAAATTTTCGCACAGATCACACATCGGTTGACCCAGGCATCAACAGGTGACATTGCAAGTTTTATCGACTTGGCTGAAGCCATTCACGAAAACCGAAGGCTTTGGACGGTACTTGCATCCGACGTCGTGAACAAAGAAAACGGCCTTCCTGCACAACTTCGCGCCCAGATATTTTATCTGGCTGAGTTCACCGAGAATCACAGCACCAAGGTCTTGTCAAAAGAGGCGACTACCGTTGCTTTGGTCGAAATCAACACCGCTGTTATGCGCGGTCTGCGGGCAAGCGGGGCAACACCATGAGTGGATTGGTACTTAAACTTCGCCCATCTGAGCGTATCCTAATCAACGGCGTCGTTGTCGAAAACGGAGACAGGCGTGCAAAGTTGAACGTCCTAACACCAAACGCAAACGTCCTGCGCTTACGGGATGCAATTCACCCTGATGAGGCTAACTCACCCGTAAAACGTGTATGCTACATTGCTCAAATGATTTTGGCTGGCGAAGCCGACCCTGTTAAAGGTCGAGATCAACTATTAAGCGGAATCGAGCAGCTAAGTCAGGTTTTCACTGACCCAGACAGCAGATTGCGGCTGGATATGGCGACCGAGAGCGTTGTGAGCAACAAGACATATCCCGCGTTGAAAGCGTTGCGAGGATTACTTGCCCGTGAACAAAGGCTGATGGAGCGCGCGTTATGATCGGCTTCCAACCGATTGTCCCGCAAACTGGCCTTGTCGGCTGGCGATTTCTTGAGCGAACCGCTGAAACGCAACGGGTCGCTTTCGAAAAATCACCGGAACTATTGCGAGACCTGGAGTATTTCAAAGAAAACGTTGGCGATATGACCACAGCTGAAGATCTTGTGAATGATTATCGTATGCTAAAAGTCGCGCTTGGTGCATTTGGTTTGGAGGATGATCTTGATAAGCGTGCCTATGTACTGAAGGCGCTTGTAGAAGGCACGGACGCGGACGATTCTTTTGCAAACCGGATGGTTGACACTCGGTATCAGGAGTTTTCGAAGGCATTTGGATATGGAAATCTGATTGGAGCGCGTGTTGGGCAATCGGATTTTGCTGAAAATGTTCTCGATGCATACAAAGTACAAAAATTCGAAGTCGCGGTGGGAGAAAGCGATGAATCTATGCGGCTAGCGATGGTTTTTGTTCGCGAGATTGGCGAATTTGCAAATGCGGATGGCGCCGATGATTCTGCTTGGTTTGAAATAATGGGTAATCCACCGATGCGACAAATATTTGAGACGGCGTTCGGATTGCCAACCTCCATTGGGCTCCTGGATGTTGATACCCAGCGCGACATTTTTCGCGACAAATGCACAAAACTATTTGGCGATAGCTCACTCGCTGTATTTAAGGAAGGCGAGAATATTGACAAAATGTTGCGAACTTTCTTCATTAGAAAACAAATATCCGAGGGAACTGGTGAAAGCGTGCCGGGAACAACAGCCCTAACACTGCTTACGAATTCGTCGGCTGCGATGGCCAGCTTCTTTCAGTCTCGCTTGTCGTGAATAAGGTGCCAACAAAGAAAACTCTTGGTATTGGCTTTCAGTTTTCTCGCATCACTCAGGTCGTCCAAGTATTCCTGTAAGTAGTTTAAAACTTTCATTAATGGGTTCGGACGCGTTTCGGGCGAAAAAGTGCTCCAACTTAATATGAACGGAGATTGCTTCGTCAACTTCTTCGGACGAGCCCTTCGTATATAGACCAGTTAGAATCATAGGTGCCGATTTTTCGTAAATCCCCAATATTTTTCTAACACGCACAATCACGGCGTTTTCTTCGTGTGTTGCACTTTCCGGCAAACATCGGGAAACACTGCGGGTTATATCAATTGCAGGGAACCGACCACTTTCGGCGATCTCTCGCTCCAAGATTATGTGCCCATCCAGAACGCCGCGCGTAATATCCGCGATTGGTTCTTCCATGTCTGATCCTGCCACTAGGACGGAAAATATGGCTGTGATGTCACCCGTCCCGTCAGGTCCTGGGCCTGCGCGCTCGGTTAAACTTGCAATCAAGTTCGCGGTGGATGGAGGGAATGCGCGCAAACTTGGAGGTTCGCCTGCCGTTAACGCCACTTCTCGATGAGCTTCAGCAAAACGGGTTATAGAATCCATGAGTAGTAAAACATGCTTTCCTTGATCGCGGAAGTATTCGGCAACCGCCATCGCCATCCATGCAGCACGACGCTTAACTAAAGGAGACTGGTCCGACGTGGCCGCAATCACCACAGCGCGTTTCATGCCTTGCGCTCCGAGAACACGTTCCGTGAACTCTCTTAATTCGCGGCCACGTTCACCAATTAATGCGATCACAACAATGTCACAATCAAGCCCTCTCGCCATTTCGGCCAACAGCGAAGACTTCCCGACTCCAGATCCTGCAAAAACACCGATTCGTTGCCCTCGAGCGATTGGCAAAACCGTGTTAAATATAGCTAGTGACGTGTTCAAACGAGCCCCCAGAGATCTGCGACTTGCCGCTGCTGGGGGTGGGCGGCGTAACGGGACGCTCTTTTCACCACGATAAAGAGGGCGACCATCGAGTGCCTCACCGAAGGCGTCTATAATTCTGCCCACCCAGGTTTCAGCCGGGTAAACGCAATTTGTATGATTTAGTTCCACCAAATCGCCAATCGCAATCCCGTCACTCGGGCCGTAAGGCATTAGAAGAACATAGCTTTTTTCCAACGCGATGATTTCTCCGTCGATGCGCGTGCTGTTAGATTTCGTGATTGTAAGTTGATCACCTAGGTGCCCGTGAACGGATAGCCCGCCGACACGAATGGCTGCGGTGCCGACCGAGTCAACTTTTCCGAAGCGGCGTGATGCAGGAATGGCGAATAGAGTATTTCTTAACGGTTTGAAGTCGATGAACATGGTTAATCCTTTATTCCGGGTTTGCTTACCTTTTGTTCACACTAAATGGTTAAGAATCACCTTATGCATAGCAAGGGAGAAACCCTGAATTGAAAATTGATATTGGAACTTTGCGGATGGCCCAAAATTTGGCTGCTCATGCATCGTCGCGCCAGTCGGTCATTGCGCAGAACATCGCGAACGCTGACACACCTAGATACAAGGCGCGTGACTTGGCGTCGTTTGTGGATAGCTTTCGCGAAACCGCTCAACTGAAAGCCAGCAGCCGGCCCGCACGGTCCGGTCATATTTCGCTTGGTGAAGTTGGCTCCGGCCGTACGGCTATTAAATCGGCTGAATTCGGTGCTGAATCACCTAACGGCAATACCGTTTCGCTGGAGGATCAGCTCGTGCGGGCCGCGGAAGTTAAGTACCAGCATGATTTGGCGCTAGGGATTTACGCAAAATCTATCAACATTCTTCGCGCCGGTATGGGCCGAATACGATAAGGAGGGCGTAAAATGAGTGATCTTTTAAACACAATGGCATCAAGTGTCAGCGGGATGTCTGCACAGGCTGCCAGATTGCGTTTAGCCGCTGAAAATATCGCGAACGCGGATACGCCGGGATATCGCCGCAAGTTGGTTCCGTTTGAGCAAATTGTCAACGGTACAGGCGCGGTTCGTACTGGCGATGTCCATCTCGATACGAATAGTTTGGAGCGCGTCTATGAGCCAAGCCACCCAAT
Organism: Rhodobacterales bacterium 52_120_T64; assembly: GCA_002162875.1. Lineage (GTDB taxonomy): Bacteria > Pseudomonadota > Alphaproteobacteria > Rhodobacterales > Rhodobacteraceae > NORP23. The sequence continues at coordinate 146,318 of MABA01000017.1, forward strand.
GGCCGGCGAAGATGGATATTATGAAAGCTCCAACGTCAATTTGATGATCGAAATTGCGGATTCCCGCGAAGCGCAAAGGTCTTATGAGGCTAACTTGCGTATGTTCGATCAAGCACGGCAGATGACTTCGTCGCTGCTCGAGTTATTACGTCGCTAGAAAGGCGAAAATTATGGATAAAACGGCACATATTGCATCACAACTATATACGAACGCTCAGAATATCGCGCGCCCGACTAAGGTGGAATCTGGTGGGTCGGATATGTTTGCGCAAGTCGCGACGGATTTTATGGACACCATGCGTGCTGGCGAAGAGGCTGCCAAAGCGGGAATGATCGGAACGGCGGACGCTCATTCAGTTGTGCAGGCGTTGGCGGCCAGCGAGTTGGCGATCGAGACAGCAGTTACAGTTCGAGATAAAGTCGTAGAGGCTTACCAGGAAATTCTGCGAATGCCTGTCTGATGGGTGCGAGCGAAGTTTTTGACGTTCTTCGCGAAGGCTTATGGGTTGCGCTGATTGTTGCACTTCCTGTTTTGAGTGTTGCGTTGCTTGTCGGCGTCGTGATTGGTCTCTTTCAGGCGCTGACTTCCATTCAGGAAATGACCCTAACATTCGTGCCAAAACTCGCTGCGATCCTCGCAGTTTTTTGGCTGTCGATGGGGTATTCGGGCCAGCTACTGGTGAACTTTTACAAGGATCAAGTGATCGTTCATATCACGCGAGGCTATTGAGGAAATTTTAACCTCTACCTCTGTATAACGATTCTGCAAGGCAAGAATGCCAACGTATAAAGGAGTCTCGGCAAATGGACACAACGGGATATATTGCGCTAACCCGCCAATCCGGACTGTTGAAAGAACTTCAGGCAGTTGCCAATAATATTGCCAACATCTCGACAACTGGCTTTCGGCGCGAGGGGGTCGTTTTCGCCGAAGAATTGCGGGCATTGGATGCTGAAGGCGGAGGCGTTGCCATGACGTCCGCGAGGGTCCGGTTTACAGATGTGGGCATGGGCAGCACGACCAAAACGGGTGGCATGTTCGATCTTGCGATAGACGGCCCAGCATTTTTCATGGTCGAAACACCCGGTGGTGAACGCTTAACGCGTGCCGGCAGTTTTTCCACGAATGCCGAAGGTGATCTGGTATCGATGAACGGACATCGCGTATTGGATTCCGGCGGGGCGCCTATTTTTATTCCACCGGATGGCGGTAAAGTTGGCGTGGCGCAAGATGGTACGATAACTATCGATGGACGTGCATCAGCGCAAATTGGAATTTTTGACGTCGATAACCCACAAATGCTTTTACGTGAAGATGGCGTGCTTTTCCGCTCTGAAGCCGAGGCCATTCCCGCCGAAAACTCCCGTGTTATGCAGGGGTTCCTTGAGGGATCCAATGTTGATGCGGTTACTGAAATGGCCCGCCTGATCGAAGTGCAACGTGCATACGAGCTTGGGCAGAACCTTCTTGATAGCGAAGACGAGCGCATCCGCTCTAGCATCCGCACGCTTGGCCAAGCCGTATAAACAGGAGAATTCACAATGAACGCTTTGAAAATTGCCGCGACAGGCATGTCCGCCCAACAAATGCGAGTTGAGGTGATTGCCAACAATTTGGCAAATATGAACACGACTGCTTACAATTCACGTCGCGCGGAATTCACAGATTTGCATTATCAACAGGTTCAACGCGCCGGAACAGTTAGCGCTGCCGATGGGTCGGTTTTGCCTGCCGGTGTTCAGTTGGGTATGGGTGTGAAACCTTCGGCGATTTCTATGGATGTGGCACAAGGGTCGTTGAAGCAAACCGGCGGAGAGTTGGATGTGGCGATTGAGGGCGCTGGATATCTAGAAATCGAGCTTCCGTCAGGCAGCACTGGCTATACACGTGATGGGGCGTTGAAACTAACAGGTGACGGGCAAATTGTGACCTCTGCAGGATATGCAGTTATGCCCGATGTCACGGTTCCGGACGACGCACGCGACTTAACGATCAACGCCGATGGCGAAATCTACGCCTACTTTCTGGATCAGGTTGATGCACAGTTCATCGGTCAGTTGACCTTGGCGGGTTTTACAAACGAAAAGGGCCTTGAGGCGATTGGTGGCAACCTCTACCTCGAAACGGCGGCATCTGGAACCGCAAGAGTTGGCGAGGCTGGACAAGATGGGCTGGGAGCATTCCGCCAGGGATATTTGGAGGAAAGTTCGGTCGATTCCGTTCGCGAGTTAACCGAATTGATCGAGGCACAACGTGGATACGAGTTGAACGCGAAAGTCATCACAGCGGCTGACCAGATGCTTGGCGCAACAACGCAAATCCGCTGATGAAACTCGTATTCTTAAGTATATTTCTGCTGTTAACGTCGGTGCTTGCCGTGTCTGCACAGACAGTAGTTGCCGCGCATGGAATTCGGGCGCGCAGCATTATAATGCCAGAAGATTTGGCCATTCTCGACAAGGATACAATCGGCGGTATCGCGGACGCCACCGACATTATCGGGCAAGAAGCGCGAGTCAATTTATACGCCGGTCGGGCCATTCGTGTGTCTGAAATTGGAGAGCCGGCAATTTTGGAGCGAAATCAACTGGTTTTTATGACGTATAGCACAGGGCTTCTAACAATTTCGACAGAAGGCCGCGTATTGAATCGTGTAGGGATTGGCGAAATGGCTCGTGTAATGAATTTGGCATCACGATTGACTGTGACCGGGCGCGTACTGTTTGATGGCACAATCGAGGTTGGAGGATGACTTTCCGATGGGCGCTTTGGATTGCGTTTATGATAGCCGGTTGTGTCCCGCTAAGCGAGGTCGGCCGGGTGCCGAGTCTGACCGCAGTCGGCCACGAAAGTGGAATTGGAATATCAGCCGAACGCGTTGCGATTGCAGTTCCACCACCTGCGATGCCTTCAAAACGGTATAGTCAGGGCTCTTTGTGGAATTCTGGGCCAGCGTCGTTGTTCGGTGATAGGCGCGCGAGGAATCTGGGCGATATATTGACCGTAGTAATAGAAATTGACGATCAGGCGCAGATATCCAACAGTTCCGGGCAGTCTCGATCGGGGTCTGGTACGATGAGCATTGGGGCATTGATGGGTTTGCCTGAATTGATATCCGGTGCTCTGCCCGAAGGAACAAGCCTTGATCCAGGGGCAAATTTCTCTTCAACAACGGCTTCGTCGGGCGATGGTAGCGTTTCGCGCAACGAAAAAATTACCCTGCGTATCGCGGCATCGGTAGTTGATGTTCTGGCGAATGGTCACTTGGTGGTAAGCGGGTTGCAAGAAGTTAGAATTAACTTTGAACTGCGGGAATTGCAGGTTGTGGGTATCGTTCAGCCTGAAGATATCTCGCGAAGGAACGAAATCACCTACGACAAAATCGCGGGTGCACGGATTTCATACGGCGGGCGAGGGCGGATCAGCGATGTGCAGCAACCGCGATACGGCCAGCAAATTTTCGATATTGTAGCACCATTCTAGGGGGTAGTATGGGGAAAATTCTTCCAATCTTGATCGTTCTTATTGGCATAGGCGCTGGCGCGGGCGCCGGAATATACCTGCATCCTGCGGATTCGTCGGGAACTGACGAATGCTCGGATGACGGCCACGGTTCTTGTGATGCCGAGGTTGCAGCCGACACAGGCCACGACAAAGTGACCGAACCGGATCCAGCAAGCGTTTACTATGTAAAGCTCAGCAAACAGTTCGTGGTTCCGGTGGTAAAAGACGGTCGGGTGTCTTCGATGGTCGTGATGTCGTTGTCAGTTGAAACGACTCCGACGGTCGGCGACATTGTATTCGCGCGAGAACCTAAGTTGCGTGATGCACTGCTTTCAGTAATGTTCCTTCACGCAAACTCTGGTGGGTTTGATGGACAGTTCACGAGCAGCGAAGCAATGAATGATCTAAGAGGGTCGTTGCTGGAAGTAACGCGAGACGTAATCGGAGATGAGGTATATAGTGTGCTGGTCACAGATATTTTGCGGCAAGATATTTAGGTGTCAGCATGTGAATCTGGGCCGATGCCTTGCAACTCGATCAATTGTTCCAGCAGTTCGAAGCCCTCATCCAAAAACTGCCCGTAGGATTCCAGCCAGAATGCGGCGGGTTTCAGGGCATTGGGGTCAAGACGACACCACTTTTCACGCCCTGATTTGTGTTGGGTAAGTAGTCCGGCTTTTACCAGTATCTGGATGTGTTTTGACACTGCGGCCAAAGACATCTCGAATGGCGCAGCGATTTCTTTTACTGTTAGGTCGCTTTCCAGCAGCATTAACAGAATTGAGCGTCTTGTCTGATCAGACAGCGAAGCGAAAAGGGCATCAAGCCGACTATTTGAATTCTCAACCATCTGATTGACTATAACCACCCACATAAAATGATCAACCAAACAGTTGATTTTAATAGCTGGAATATTTTCGACCATCAGACTGTGCCAGCACGTCGCACTTACAATTAATGTATATATTACAACTGGTTATATGACTGCAGTACCTGTCGACACACGGTTGACACAGCGCGCTCACATACATATTGTCCGCCCAAATGCTCCCATAAGGGAATCTGCGTTACGAGGGACTGGAAAAGGAGGGTATTGGATGACCGATACACCGGATCCGGAAAAACTCAAGGCGCTGGAGGCGAAGATTAAGGCGGCGAAAGCTGCGATCGAGCCCGCCCCGAGACGGGAGAGCAAGTACGAAAAGGCCAGTTTGGCTTGGCGTATGGTTTTAGAGCTCGTCATCGGAATGGCGATGGGCATGGGTATTGGGTTTGGGCTGGATAGCCTGTTCGGGACGCTCCCGATCTTCCTGATATTGTTTTCGTTGTTGGGCTTCGGGGCCGGTATTCGCGTCATGATGCGAACCGCCGACGAAGTTCAAAGGCAAAAGGTCGCGAGATCGACCAAGGATTAAAACGGCCCGAATGGGTCAATAGCGAGGGCAGATCGTGTCGACAGAAAGCACAACTGAAGAAGCGACAAGCGGTTTCAACATCCATCCGATGGACCAGTTCGAGGTTCACCCACTGTTTGGTGACGGCGCAATCCACTGGTACACGCCAACAAACGTAACCCTTTGGATGGGTCTGGCTGTTCTGGCCGCCTTCCTTTTGCTGGTTGTCGGTTCACGTGGCCGCGCAATGGTTCCAAGCCGCAGCCAGTCAGTTGCTGAAATGACCTACGGTTTTGTTCGCAAGATGATCGAAGATATTACAGGTAAAGAAGGCCTGAAATACTTCCCGCACATCATGACAGCGTTCTTGTTCATTCTTTTTGCCAACCTGCTGGGCCTTCTGCCTTACAGCTTCTCGACAACATCGCATATCGCCGTAACCGGTGTTCTTGCGGCGACTGTGTTTATCAGCGTTACCGTTCTGGGTTTCGTTCTTAACGGCCCTTCTTTCATTAAGCTCTTCTGGGTATCCAGTGCGCCGATGGCTTTGCGCCCCGTGTTGTTCCTGATCGAGCTTATTTCGTATTTTGTCCGCCCCGTCAGCCATTCCATCCGTCTTGGTGGAAACCTTATGGCTGGTCACGCGGTGGTCAAAGTGTTCGCCGGTTTCGCCGGCGCACTGGGGATTGGGGCTGTTATCCCGATAACCGCAATTGTCGCGGTCTACGGCCTCGAACTACTCGTAGCCTTTATCCAGGCTTATGTTTTCACAATCTTGACTGTGGTGTACCTCAACGATGCGTTGCATCCGAGCCACTAGGGTTTAACTAACTAATCTAGATATTCTAAAAAGGAGAATACTATGGAAGGCGATATCGCAGTAATGGGTCAAATGATCGGTGCAGGCTTGGCATCTATCGGTATGGGCGGCGCTGGTATTGGTGTGGGTCTTGTTGCAGGAAACTTCCTGTCAGGCGCACTTCGCAACCCTGCAGCAGCAGGCGAGCAGACAGCTACTTTGTTCATCGGCATCGCGTTTGCGGAAGCACTGGGGATCTTCTCGTTCCTCGTAGCCCTTCTGCTTATGTTTGCTGTTTAAGCAAACGGGCGAATTGCGGTCACGATACGCGTGGCCGTATATGGATTGCATCGGGCTGCGCTTAAACGTGGCCCGCCCTGCTATCGGAGAATAACATGGCAACTCAAGACGCCGAACATGCAGCCGAGGCTTCCGTAGGAATGCCACAGCTCGATTTTTCGACATTTCCGAACCAGATTTTCTGGCTGGTTGTGTCGATTGTCGTATTGTACTTCATCGTCGCCAAAGTGGCTTTGCCACGTATTGGTTCCGTTATCGAAGATCGGCATAACGCCGTTGCAAACGACATCGAACAGGCTGCTGATTTCAAACGTAAAGCGGAAGAAGCCGAGGCTGCATACAATGCCGCCCTAGCCGAAGCCCGCGCGCAAGCGATGAAAATCGCTGGTGAAGCCAAAGCCGAGATCAAAGCGGATGTCGATGCGGCAATCGCCAAGGCTGACGCCGAGATCGCTGCCAAATCTGCCGAATCTGCGGTGCGCATCGACGAGATCCGCGCAAGCGCATTGAAAAGCATCGAAGAAGTTGCTGGCGTTGCCGCCACTGACATCGTCGCTGCGATCATGCCGTCCGCAACGGATGACAAAGCACTCAAAGCAGCCATCGCTGCACGTTTGAAAGGGTAAAACGATGATGAAACGTATTTCCCTCGCAGCCACTACATTGATGGCAACACCTGCATTTGCTGCTGGTGGTGATTATGCCTGGTACAGCCTGAATGATACGAACTTTGTTGTTCTGATCGCTTTCCTAGGCTTCGTTGGTGTGTTGCTTTACTTCGGCGTGCCGAAGTTGTTGGCAAAAATGCTGGACGATCGTGCCGAAGGCATCAAATCTGAAATAGAAGAAGCACGTGCCCTTCGCGAAGAAGCCCAGACTATTCTGGCGTCTTTCGAGCGTAAGCACAAAGAGGTTGAGGGTCAGGTTGCAGGCATTATCAAACATGCCAAAACCGAAGCCGAGATCGCTGCCGAAGCTGCCAAAGCCGATTTGAAAGACAGCATTGCGCGTCGCCTTCAAGCTGCGGTGGATCAAATTGCATCTGCTGAACAAGCTGCCGTTCGTGAAGTTAAAGACAAAGCGGTAACCATCGCGATTGCTGCGGCTGGCGAAGTCATTGCGGCAAACATGCCTGCAAAAGACGCTGGTGCGCTTATCGATGACGCAATCGTCGTTGTTGGTGACAAGCTACACTAAGTCTTAGCGACATAATGATTTCTAAAAACCCGGCCATTGCGTCGGGTTTTTTATTGCATGGGTAATCGGCTCATCGCCCATTCAGCAGCATCTCGCACAACTGCGTCATCGTCATTCAGTAAAGGGCGTACGTAGTCGCGCAAACCGAACTCGTCTGAATTACCAATTGCGTAAAGTACGTTGCGTACAAACCGGTTGCGCCCGATCCTTTTGATGGGTGATCCGCTGAAAACCTCGCGAAATTCTTTGTCATCGAGTGCGACCAGATGCGCCAGTTTCGGACATTGCAATTCAACCCGCGCCCAATAATTGGCATCTTTCGAAACACTCGCGAATTTGTTCCAAGGGCAAACGGCCAAACAATCATCGCACCCGTAAATGCGATTGCCCAACATTGGCCGCAACGCCTCGTCAATCGGCCCATCATATTCGATTGTCAGATAAGAAATGCACTTCCGCGCGTCCAATTTATACGGACCGACAAATGCATTCGTAGGGCAAATATCCAGACAATTTGTACAAGACCCGCAATTGTCTACCTCTGGTTCATCCTTGGTGAAATCCAGCGTTGTGAAAATAGCACCTAGAAAAAACCAACTCCCGTGTTCGCGACTGACAAGATTCGAGTGCTTACCTTGCCAACCCAGACCCGCCGCAGCGCCCAGCGGTTTTTCCATTACGGGTGCTGTATCAACAAAAACCTTAATATTTCCACCGGCCTCTTCAATCAGCCAACGGCCAACGCGCTTCAGGCGTTTTTTAACCAGATCATGGTAGTCCCGATTGCGCGCATAGACCGAGATATTACCCCGATCTTTTGCGTCCAACAGGCGCAGTGGATCGTCGGCTGGGCCATAATTTTCAGTTAGCATTATGACCGATCGCGCTTCTGGCCATAGTTCCGACGGGTCGCCGCGCCAGTTCTGACGTTTCGCCATCCACTCCATATCACCGTGGTAACCACCGTCTACATAAGCCTTTAACCGCGCCGCCGCTTCTGGGATAGCGTCTGGCGAGCAAACGCCGAAATCTGAAAACCCTTCGGCCAATGCATGTTCGCGCAGGCGCAGCAAAAGATCGTCATTTGCGGCTGTGCCCATCTAGAAATCCAAATCGGCGTAATGCGCGGGAGGTACAAAACCCGGCACCAAATCGGAAAGCAGGGGGCGGAATGCGGGTCGCGACTTAATTTTCGAATACCAGTCATGTACCGCTTGGTTGCGCGCCCAATCCACATCGCTGATATAATCAAGGCAACTAAGCTGCGCAGCCGCCGAAAAATCCGCAATCGTCATTCGATCACCGGCCAGCCATCTCCGCTGCTCCAACAACCATCCCATATAATCGAGGTGATATTTAATATTCTTTGCACCGGCTTTAATGCGCGAGCTGTCTGGATATCCGGTTTTCATCAGCTTCTTGTTGATGCGTTCATACAGCAGATTGACGGTAACCTCGTGGTGAAACTTATCGTCAAACCACGCTGCCAGTCGCCGCGATTCGGCGCGACCAGCTGCATCTGAGGGTAGCAGTGACACCGCCGGATACACCTCTTCCAGGTACTCGAAAATTGCTGATGATTCAGCCAAAACCAAACCGTCAGCTTTCAGCATCGGAACTTTTCCAGACGGATTTTGCCGCAAATAATCCAATCGCCGTTCCCAAGGAAATTCGACAACCAGATCTACGTCTATTTTCTTTTCAGCAAGAACCAGTCGGATTTTCCGGCAAAAAGGCGAAAGAGGTAGATGGTAGAGACGCAGCATTGGGAATTCCTGAAAATGTATAGCTCCCCTTCATTAGCTCAAATCTCTAATAATTCAAGGAGAAGCTTACGGTAAAAAGCAGTCCGCGCGTCCTTCATCCCGCAATGTTGCCGCCCCGATTGCAACACGGCTAGCTTGCCGCCGAAGCGCCCACGGAAGGTTACCGGCCGCGCGTTGCTTGGGATTGGGCAGCACTACCGCAAGCCGAGAGGCATCCGCCAACCGCAAATTTTCCGGCGAATAGCCGAAGTGCACCGCAATCGCCGTATCCACTCCGAAGACCCCCTCGTCGAATTCAGCCACGTTCAGGTAAACCTCAATAATTCGACGCTTACTCCACAGGCTTTCAATAAGCACGGTGATGCCAGTTTCCAAACCTTTCCGCAGCCAGCTACGACCCGGCCAAAGGAAAACGTTTTTGGCAACCTGTTGCGAAATGGTGGACGCCCCACGCCCCGCCCCTTCTTCCAATGCGACTTCAATGGCGTCAAAATCGAATCCATTATGGGCACAAAAGTTTGCATCCTCCGCGGCCACAACGGCGAGCGGGACATAAATCGACATATCTTCTAAATCGCGCCAGTCTTTGTGAATAGTACCTAACCGATTAAATTCGCTGAACATCAAGTAGGTTAACGGCGGGTTCACCCATTTGAAGATAGAGACGAACACGGTCGAAATCAGCAGAATAATCAACAGAAATTTAACAAACGGTCGCGCAAACCAGATCGCCACACGCGCAGGAAAGAACCAGTCACGCTTGGGCTTCGGCTCCGCCGGAGCTTCAACAGGTTTGGATGGGGGTCGTCTAGCCATGGTCTGGTCCGAAGTTGCCTCCGGACCAGCAAGTATCAGGCTGAGGCCGCGTTTTCAACATCGCTAAGCGGATGCGATAGGCGGGTCAGCATTTCTTTAGGGCAAAGCTGTTTGAACTTCGGTAACATTTCGGACCACCGCAGCAGTACTTTTGTACCTTGAGCACTTCCGGTTTCCTCAACGTGCTGCTCTATCAAACCCTTAAGCTGTGCCTCCCAGTGCGCTGATTGCACAGGGTTAACAGTCAAGGTTTCAAGGTTTGCCCGCGTTTCGATCTCGTCGTTTAAGTCCAAAATGTAGGCCATTCCACCTGTCATGCCGGCTCCGAAATTGTCGCCGATTGGCCCTAGAATTACTGCAACGCCACCGGTCATATATTCACAGCCATTCGATCCACAGCCTTCAACAACAACCTGTGCACCAGAGTTCCGCACACAGAACCGCTCGCCAGCGCGACCATTGGCAAACAATTTACCTTCGGTAGCCCCATATAAAACCGTGTTGCCGATAATCGTGTTGTCCGCTGCCAACAGCGGGCTCCCCAACCGTGGCCGCAGGGTAATCATACCCCCCGATAGCCCTTTGCCGACGTAATCGTTTGCGTCACCGGAAACCTCGATCTTGAGGCCGGGGGCGGCGAACGCCCCGAGTGATTGTCCCGCAGAACCGGTAAGCTTGATTGTCAAATGATCGGCCTGCAACGAATTGCGCATTCCGAATTTCTGCACGATATGGCTGGAAACGCGTGTACCAACCGTCCGGTGCGTGTTTTGCACGGAATAGGAAAGTTGCATCTTTTCGCCGTCTTTGAAGAAAGGCTGCGCATCCTTCACGATTTGTGCATCTAGCGTGTCAGGCACGGCCTGACGGTCGCGGTTGCGATCATAGGTGATCGCACCTGCCTCGCTTGCGGAAATCAGAAGTGGGTTCAAATCCAGATCATCCAGGTGAGCGGAGCCACGTGAAACCTGCGTTAGCAAATCCGCGCGCCCAATCACTTCGTCCAATGACCGCGCCCCGATGGATGCCAGAACTTCTTGCACTTCTTTTGCGTAGAACGTGATCAGGTTAACAACCTTATCAGCACTTCCGGTGAACTTCTTGCGTAGTTCAGGGTCTTGGACACACACGCCAACAGGGCAGGTGTTGGACTGGCATTGGCGTACCATGATACAACCCATGGCGATCAATGCCGCAGTTCCGATACCGTATTCTTCGGCACCCATCATCGCGGCAATGACGATGTCACGGCCTGTTCGCAAACCACCGTCGGTGCGCAGAGTCACGCGATCACGAAGGTTGTTAAGCGCCAAAACCTGATGCGTTTCGGTTAGGCCCATTTCCCATGGCAAGCCTACATACTTGATCGAGGTCGCAGGCGATGCACCAGTGCCGCCATTGTGGCCCGAGATCAAAATCACGTCAGCTTTGGCTTTCGCCACACCTGCCGCAATTGTACCAACGCCGCTGGACGCCACCAGTTTAACGGTAACCTTACAACGGGGATTGATCTGTTTCAGGTCGTAAATAAGCTGCGCCAAATCCTCGATTGAATAGATATCGTGGTGCGGTGGCGGTGAAATCAGCGTCACGCCCGGCGTAGAATGCCGAAGACGTGCGATCAATTCAGTTACCTTGATACCGGGCAGCTGACCACCCTCGCCAGGTTTCGCACCTTGGGCTACCTTGATTTCAAGCTCTTCACATTGGTTCAGGTATTCGGCAGTAACGCCGAAACGACCGGATGCCACCTGCTTAATTTTCGCTGACGGATTATCGCCGTTCGGTTCAGGATGGAAATGCGCGGGGTCTTCGCCGCCCTCGCCAGAATCCGACTTCGCACCAATACGATTCATCGCCACGTTCAGCGTTTTATGCGCTTCGGGGCTAAGGGCGCCTAACGACATGCCCGGCGTTACAAACCGCTTACGGATAGAGGTGATGCTTTCCACCTCCTCCACCGAAATCGGCGCTTTTGTCGGGTTAAAGTCCAGCAAATCACGTAAATGAATCGGTGGCCGCGACTTCATATCTTTGGAATACTGTTTGAACAAATCATAAGATCCGCGATCACAAGCAGACTGCAACAAGTGCATCGCCTGTGCTTCCCATGCGTGGGTTTCACCGGATTTACGGGATTTATAAAACCCGCCGATAGGCAAAATATCTTGCCCTTTCAGCCAACCAGTTGCGTGTACTTTCAAGGCAGCGCGCTGGATACCCGTGATCCCGATACCGGAAATCCGGCTGTGCATTCCGGGGAAGAATTCGGCAACCATGGCGCGCGAAAGCCCCACGGCTTCGAAGTTCAGACCACCGCGATAAGACGAAATCACAGAAATGCCCATCTTCGACATGATTTTCAGCAGACCTTGATTGATAGCCTCGCGATAGCGTGCTTTAGCCACGTCCAAGGTACAATCCAGCAATCCACGTTCAATACGGTTTGCCAAAGAATCGAGTGCAAGGTAGGCGTTTACAGTCGTTGCACCAGCGCCAATCAGCACTGCAAAATAATGTGGGTCAATACATTCGGCAGAACGCACGTTCAGCGATGTAAACGTCCGAAGACCTTTTTGTACCAACCAACTATGCACAGCGGACGTCGCCAATATCATAGGCAACGCAACGCGTTCGGCGTTTTGATTTGTGTCAGTCAACACAATATGCGCGGTACCAGCGCGTACAGCTTCTTCGACCTCAGCCTGAATGCGGTACAAGCCCTCCTGCATTCCCTGCGCGTCTTCAGCAGCAAAGGTACAGTCGATAGTCACAGCAGTATCGCCGAAATATTTCATCATCGCCGCAAAACGACCATTCGAAACAAACGGGCTGTCCAGCGTCAGAATTTCAGTCTGGCTGCTGTCCTGATCCATAACGTTTTTCAGATTACCGAAGCGCGTCTTAAGGCTCATCACCCGGAATTCGCGCAAACTATCGATCGGTGGGTTGGTAACCTGCGAGAAGTTCTGCCGGAAGAAATGGCTAAGCGGGCGGTAGCGTTCAGATAGAACCGCCGAAGGTGTGTCATCCCCCATAGAGGCCAACACCTCTTTGCCGTCTTCCGCCATCGGATGCAGGATCATCTCAAGCTCTTCGACAGAATAACCAGCCGCGATCTGCCGCGTGCGCAGGTCGGCACCGGTAAACTTCGGCTTCTCGTCAACGCCGTCAGTGATTTCTTCCAGATCCGTGATCGCCTTGACCCATTCGCCAAATGGCGATGCGGCGGCCAGCATATCCTTCATTTCCGTATCATGCCAAAGCTTGCCCTCGGCCATATCAACACCGATCATTTGCCCAGGCCCAAGCGCGCCTTTTTCGACAATTGCAAATTCATCAACTGGTACCATTCCGGCTTCGGAACCCGCGATCAGAATTCCGTCGCCAGTAATGGCATATCGCATCGGGCGTAGACCGTTACGGTCCAGACCTGCACAGACCCAGCGCCCATCAGTCATCGCCAATGCCGCAGGGCCATCCCACGGTTCCATCACGGAGTTCGCATAGGAATACATGTCTTGCCATGCTTTGGGCACAGCCGTGGCCAAATTGGTCCAGCTTTCTGGCACCAGCAAAGTTTTCGCCATAGGCGCACTACGCCCGCCACGCACCATCATTTCGAACACCGCATCGAGCGCCGCTGAGTCCGAGGAACCGTGCGTGATAACCGGTTTAATATCTTCCGCCATATCGCCAAAAGAATTCGAAGCCATGCGAATTTCGTGGCTTTTCATCCAGTTAACGTTGCCTTTAAGGGTGTTAATCTCGCCGTTATGCGCCAACATGCGGAACGGTTGTGCAAGCCACCACTGCGGGAAAGTATTGGTTGAATAGCGTTGGTGATAAATCGCAAACGCACTCTCGAACCGTTCATCCATAAGGTCGGGATAGAACACCGCAACCTGTTCAGCCAACATCATGCCTTTGTAGATCACCGAACGACAGGATAGCGAACTGATATACAATTCAGGAACCTGCGCTGCGGCTGCGGCTTTTTCGATCCGGCGCCGAATAACGTAAAGTTCCCGCTCGAACGTAACTTCGTCCACCCCTTTGGAATTCGAAATAATGATCTGCTCGATTTCCGGGCGGGTCGCATTGGCCTTGTCCCCCAGACACGAGATATCAACCGGAACATGGCGCCAGCCATAGATGTAATACCCCATACGCAGAACTTCGGTTTCGACGATCGTCCGGCAAGTTTCCTGCGCGCCAAAGTCTGTGCGCGGCAAGAAAATCATACCAACCGCAATCAGATTTCCGTCCGGCTCGTGGCCAGTGCGACGGATTTGGTCATAGAAAAACTTTACAGGGATTTGCACGTGAATTCCGGCGCCGTCGCCAGTTTTTCCATCCGCATCAACCGCCCCGCGATGCCAAATAGCCTTCAGCGCGGCGATCCCGTTGTCGACAACCTGACGACGCGGTTTGCCGTCAATGGAAACGACCATGCCAACGCCGCAGGATGAATGTTCGTCATCTTCGCGATATAGCCCGTTTTCAGCCATAAATTTGCGTGCTGCTTCGTGTTCGGCGGCCCATTTTTCATCATACTTGGTCATACTAGAACCTCCGAAGTTAAGAGTTGGTTAATGCCATTAGTCAATTTTTGTGACCTATTAACCGTTTGTTTTTGTTCGTTAACAGCAAACTGTGCATACGGGTTGTGTACGGGTTGTGTACGCGTTGTGCACGCGTGATTTTCACCAAGATTAACCATTACAGTTCCCCGATAAGCGATTTGGCGATACTGTCTGCCGCGTCGCGCCCGTCCTTAATTGCCCAAACCACAAGGCTCGCGCCACGTACGATATCGCCGATGGCATATACGCCTTCAAGGTTGGTTTCATGTGTTCTGAAATCTGCTGAAATGGTGCCCCAGCGGGTCACTTTCAGCTCGGGTGTATCCCACAACATAGGCAGGTCTTCCGGCTCGAATCCCAGCGCTTTGATTACCAGATCAGCCTGTTCAACATACTCGGCACCTTCGATTTCCTCAGGTGCTTGCCGTCCAGTTGCATCAGGCGCGCCAAGACGCATTTTTTGCACCATCACGCCTGTGACATCGTTGTCGCCGGTGAAACCTTTGGGTGCAGCAAGCCAAACAAACTCGACACCTTCTTCTTCGGCGTTTTGTGTTTCCCGAACGGAGCCCGGCATGTTTGCCCGATCCCGACGATACAGGCATTTAACAGATTTGGCACCTTGTCGAATGGCGGTTCGTACGCAATCCATCGCCGTGTCACCGCCGCCGATCACGACAACACTTTTGCCTTCGGCGTTCAGCTCGCCACTTTCAATTTCCGGCACGTCGTCGCCAAAATTCAAATGGTTGCTAGCTGTCAGGTAGTCCAAAGCCTTAACAATTCCACCAAGGCCAGCACCCGGCCCGCCGAGGTCGCGGGATTTATAAACCCCAGTCGCTATTACTACCGCGCCGTGATTTTTGCGAATGTCAGTGAACGAAGTGTTCTCGCCGATGGCGCAGTTGTTAACTATTTCAACGCCGCCATCTTCTAGAAGTTTCACCCGCCGCATGACGATATCTTTCTCCAGCTTGAAACCCGGAATGCCATAGGTCAGCAATCCGCCGGAACGATCATTGCGATCATAAACTGTCACTTTAAACCCAAACGAGCGCAACCGATCAGCAGCCGCCAACCCACCCGGGCCAGCCCCGATAATCCCGACACTTTCCGAACGCTCTAGGGTAGGCGAGACGGGCTTGACCCAACCCTTGTCCCAAGCTGTATCGGTAATATATTTTTCCACAGCGCCAATAGTCACTGTGCCATGGCCGGACTGCTCAATCACGCAATTGCCTTCACAAAGGCGATCCTGCGGGCAGATACGGCCACAAATTTCCGGAAAAGTATTGGTTGCCTGGCTAAGCTCGTAGGCTTCTTCCAAGCGCCCTGTCGCGGTCATCAACAACCAGTCGGGGATGTTGTTGTGCAGCGGACAATGCGACTGGCAATACGGCACACCACATTGAGAGCACCGGCTGGACTGTTCTTCAGCCTTTTTGTTAATAAAGTCGTGGTATACTTCCTGAAAATCATCCCGCCGATCCTCAGCCGAGCGTTTCTCCGGCATGTCGCGCGCAACATTAACAAACTTCAACATAGGCTGCATTGCCATCCAAAAACCCTCTTGCAAGTATTTAATATTTCAACGTACTTTGTACTGGGAGTACGCTCGCCAATAAAGACAGTACTATTGACCTAAACGCAAGATAATTCCGCGAGGCCGTCAAGAAGCGGCGAAATTTTCCGAATAATAGGTCAATATAGTTTACCAATATGGTGAATGACCTTTGAAACGAGGGAACCTAGCGTGTTCCGAATTGATTCGCACTGTTTAAGGTAATTTTGATGCCAATAGTATATTTGCTCGTTCTTGCCTTGGTTCAGGGCCTCACCGAATTTTTACCCGTCTCTTCGTCCGCTCATCTAATCCTTTTACCAAATCTGATGGGTGCAGGCGACCAAGGATTGGCGTTGGATGTCGCTGTGCACGTCGGCACTCTGTTCGCGGTCATTTTGTATTTCAGAAAAGATGTGGCATTGGCCATTCATGGCGGAGTTGACGTGCTGCGCGGAAATCTGAAAACGGACGGTGCGAAACTGGCGGTATTGCTGGTAATCGCTACGATCCCTGTTGTGGTCGCTGGGTTGATATTGAAAGTCACCGGACTGGCCGAAGCCATGCGTTCAATTGAGGTTATCGGTTGGGCAATGCTCGGATTCGGCATTGTGCTTTATTGGACGGACCAGCGTGGCGAAACAATGAAGAACATGCGTGACTGGACGATCCGTGATGCGATCGTTCTGGGATTGTGGCAAGCGTTGGCTTTGATCCCGGGAACGTCACGTTCAGGCGCCACCATCAGCGGGGCGCGGATGCTTGGTTATGGCCGTGAGCAAGCGGCGCGTATTTCGATGTTGATGTCCATCCCGACGATCATTGCGTCAGGTAGCTTGCTGTCATTGGACGTGGTAGGACAGGCGGATTGGGCTTTGGCAAAAGACGCAGCCATCGCTGCAGCAATGGCTTTCATCGCCGCACTTTTCGCGCTGACGCTTATGATGCGACTTCTCCGCAGCATAAGTTTCACGCCTTACGTGGTGTACCGAATTGTGTTGGGCGGAGTGTTGATTGTGATTGCATACACCTGAATTAATTCGGTTTTTTACCAGACTCGGTAATCGCGGTGTACTGTCCATAGGCGCGGTAGTGATAAAGGTAGCCGTCCAGAACAGATTCCATCGCCGTTGGTTCGATACCGAGTTCGGCAAAGCCGTTGGCACCTTCGCTAACGACATTATCCACCCGCAACATCTTTATCTGATCGCGTGTCAGCATGGCTGGCACAAGTCCACCTGTCATCTTTTCGATCATCTCAAAACTCCATGCCGTCATCCGGGCAGACCAAAACGGGACGTCCAGCAGAATACGGCGGCGACCAGCCACTTCCATAGCGCCTTTTGTTAAGTCGTGTAGCGACG
The DNA here is from genome assembly GCA_002162875.1 of Rhodobacterales bacterium 52_120_T64. Classification (GTDB taxonomy): domain Bacteria; phylum Pseudomonadota; class Alphaproteobacteria; order Rhodobacterales; family Rhodobacteraceae; genus NORP23. The sequence goes on from MABA01000017.1 coordinate 163,606, forward strand.
CAACTTCAGGTCCTCCGAGCTCATAGATACCACCTGCGATGTCGTCGGTTATGGCAGTTTCGACAGCCACGGCGATATCATTGACATATACAGGCTGAAATTTTGTGTCTGCGCCAAACACAGGCATAACTGGGCTTAAGCGACTGAACTCAGCCATGCGGTTAAAGAACCGATCTTCGGTGCCAAACATTACCGACGGGCGTAAAATCACGGCATGTGGCATCGCTTGTAATACAAGGGCATCGCCCTCGGCCTTGGTCTCGGAATAGACGCTATCGGAATCTGCATCAGCGCCAAGGGCCGATATGTGAATCAGCTTGGAAACATCTGCTTCTGCACTTAAGCGCGCGATCAGGTCGGCGGCATCTACGTGCACATCCTCGAACGACTGGAACTTGGTTTCTTGTAAAATACCGACGCAGTTCACAACAGCATCTGCGCCCGCGATTGCGCGGCGGGTCGATGCTTCGTCGCGTATATTACAAAGAATTGGTTCGACTTGCCCGACATCGCCATAAGGTTTCACATACATCGCTTCATTAGGGCGGCGAACTGCGACGCGAACACGCCAACCAGCACGGGCCATACGGTGCGCGATATAACGACCGACGAATCCCGAGCCACCAAAAATTGTGACGATTGGAGTTGTTTTGGACATTGCAGTGACTCCTTGTAATATACTTACTCACCGCAATACGCTTCAAAGGAACTGTCGACAAGATGGATTTATTCTTAACGGCGGTATATTTGAGAAAAGTCCCGTTGACAGCCCCAGTTGGCGGGTATAAATCCCGCCTGCACACCTGCCCAGGTGGCGGAATTGGTAGACGCGCTAGCTTCAGGTGCTAGTGTCTGTATGGACGTGGAGGTTCGAGTCCTCTCCTGGGCACCAATCTTCCAATTAACTAGAGTGGTGACCCGAATTCGAGGTCAACGATTGAGGATTGAAATATGACGAACTATCTGTACCAAAACGATTTGCCGGACGACCTTGATCTTGGTTCCGTTGTTGCGATTGACTCCGAGACGATGGGGTTGCTGCCACACCGCGATCGTTTGTGTGTAATTCAATTGTCATCCGGTGACGGAAATGCGCACCTGGTGCAGATATCGCAAGATCAGACAGAAGCCCCTAACATATGCAAAATGCTGGCTGATCCCGATGTGCTGAAACTATTTCACTTCGGGCGCTTCGATATAGCGGTGATGTTGAACCGGTTTGGGGTAACGACAGCACCAGTATATTGCACAAAAATCGCCTCCAAACTTGTGCGAACGTACACCGATCGGCACGGTTTGAAAAACCTGCTACAAGAGTTGTTGAAGGTGGATATATCTAAACAGCAGCAGTCATCGGATTGGGGCGCTGACGTGTTAAGCAAGGCACAAATTGATTATGCAGCATCGGACGTTTTGTATTTGCACCGCTTGATGAGCATCCTGAACGAACGCCTAGAACGTGAGGGACGCAGCGAGCTGGCGAAAGCCAGTTTTGATTTCCTGCCACACCGCGCTGCGCTGGATTTGGCCGGTTGGCCAGACGTTGACATATTTTCGCATTGAAATTGACTGATGGCAGTATACCTTTGCTGCAATCTTTAAGAGCGGAGTTTGGTTAGATGCGTCTGGGAATTGGCGGGTATACTCAGTTTGTTACAATCACCAAGGTCGTGTTGCCGCTTGTCGCGATCGGCTTGCTCGGGACGGTTTTCCTTTTTACCAGTGATGACAGTCTCGAAGGCGGTTTTTCTTTTTCCAAGGCAGATCTTGATGCGCTAGAATCAGGTATGCAGATTGTTAAACCCCGATTGTTTGGCAGTAATCTCAACGGCGATGTGTACAATTTTGTGGCCGACAAATTGTTGCCGGATTCGCTGACACCAACTCTGGTTGAGGCACAAAAGATTTCCGGCGAGGTTCGGTATCAGGCTGGCGGCACGGTACAACTTAGCGCCGGCAAAGCTGAATTTATGTTGGAAGGCAATCAACTTCGCCTAAGCGGCGGGATGATGGCGGTAATGGATGATGGTGCCCGGGTGACCGGCGAGGGGTTGTTGGCAGAACTCGGCAGCGGCACGCTAACAAGCAACGGTGCGGTATCGGCAACCAGCCCGTTGGGTAACATTCAGGCGGGAAACTTCCGAGTTGAGCTTATTGAGGTCGATGGTGAAGAAAAGCAGATGATTTGGTTTGAAAACGGCGTTATGCTTAGCTTCAAACCGGAAAGCTGGACAAAAGAAGAGGCAACTACCGAATGATGAAATCCGTTACACTGGCCGTTTGTCTGGCGATACTGTCAATTTTCAGTTTTAGCGCGGTGCTGGCGCAGGGCGCGCAGATCCCTTTTGCAGGGTTGGCAATCGGAGCAAATTCGACGGTAGAGATCGCAGCTGATTCTTTAAGCATTGATCAAGAATCTGGCAAAGCGATCTTCGCTGGTAATGTCGTTGCAGGCATCGAAAACATGCGTCTTAGCGCGGACACAGTCGAGGTGGTCTACGTCGCCGGAACAGAAGGTGGTACAGGTGCGATTTCGGGACTGATAGCAAAAGGAAATGTCGTGTTTTCGAATGGTGAAGAAGCAGGAGAAGGCGATTTCGCGGACCTAGACCTTGAATCCGGCGAAATCGTCATGACTGGCAATGTGATCTTGACCCAGGGTGCAAACGCCCTTTCTGGGCAGTCATTGCGGATCGATTTGAACACTGGCACTGCGTTAATCGAAGGTCGCGTGCAAACCATTTTCCAAACCGGAGAAAGCGAGTGAGCGAAGCACCGGAATTGACGGTTACTGATGGCTCTTCGGGGTTAACGATTTCACACATCGGGAAAAGCTACGGGCGCCGCCCCGTTCTGCGCGATATATCAATGAACCTGCACCGGGGTGAAGTTGTGGCTTTGCTCGGCCCGAACGGGGCGGGTAAAACCACCTGTTTTTATACCGTTGCTGGATTGGTTCTTCCGGATTCGGGTTCAATTATTATTGACGGTACTGATGCAACGCTGTTGCCGATGTATCGGCGTGCGAAACTAGGGATCGGATATTTGCCCCAGGAGGCCAGTATTTTCCGCGGAATGTCCGTAGAGGATAATATCCGTGCCGTGTTGGAATTATCGATCAAGGACCGTGAACAACGCAACCATATGCTGGACGAACTGCTTGCGGAATTCTCCATCACCCACCTTCGCCGCGCCGCCGCGGTTTCCCTTTCAGGTGGAGAGCGTCGCCGAGTCGAGATTGCACGTTGTTTGGCAGGCCAACCCAATTATGTTCTGCTAGACGAACCGTTTGCCGGTGTTGACCCGATCGCCGTCGGGGAAATTCGGGACCTCGTTTCCCAGTTGAAAAACAGAGGGATAGGAGTTTTGATCACTGACCATAACGTTCGTGAAACCTTGGATATTGTGGATCGGGCATATATCTTGCATGATGGGATGGTTCTGAAAAGCGGAACGCCCGCAGAAGTTGTGGAAGATATAAACGTCCGTCGAGTCTATCTGGGAGAGCAGTTCCGGTATTGACGCCACGGGTTAATCAGGAAACTCCTGCCATATGGCGCTTGGACCCAGACTAGAAGTTAGCCAGACGCAACGCTTAAGCATGACGCCTCAGCTGCGTCAGGCAATTGCTCTGCTGCAAATGACAAATTTGGAGCTGTCCGATCACATCGCCGAAGAAGCCGAAAAAAATCCGCTATTGGAGTTGGTTGAGCCGGATCCCCCCGATGATATTCCCGTTTTGCCCTTCGACACGGTGCGAAACCACGACACTGAATCGTTCACGTCACTCCCTAGTACCAGGTATTCCGGCAAACTGGATGGCCTCGATTCTTTAGAGAATATCGAAGACGAAAAAACTTTGCGCGATTCACTGCGAGAAGAAATTCACCTTTCCAACAGAAATGTGGAGCGGGTAAATATTGCGTTGGTTTTGATCGACGAACTTGATGAACAGGGTTGGTTAACAGCGCCGTTGTTCGAAATTTCGGACCGCCTTGGAGTTTCCCAAGCCGCAATTGAGGAGGCACTGGAAGCCCTGCAAGCTTGCGAGCCTGTGGGAATAGGGGCGCGAAATTTGCAAGAATGCCTCGAGTTACAACTTAAAGAAGCCGGTAACTTTACTGCGGTAATGCAAGTCCTGACGACCAATCTTGATGCTGTGGCAGGCAATGAACTAACAAGGCTGGAAACGCTCGCCGATGTGCCGCGTCACGAGTTGGACGACGCTATCAAAGTACTCCGCCAACTTAACCCAAGGCCTGTCGCATATTTTGTTAACGACTTTGTTCAAATTGCGATTGCCGATGTCTCTGTCAGCCTTGGCCCGCTAGGAAGTTGGGCTGTAGAACTGAACACTGATGCATTACCCAGAGCCTTGGTTAACGAAAAATACTTCAGCGAGGTGGCCAAAGACGGTTCGGAAGCATCGGAATACGTGACCGAGTGCCGAGCGAACGCCCGGTTTTTGGTCAAGGCAATGGACCAGCGCGCGAAAACAATCCTGCGTGTGGCAACAGTGATTGTCCGACATCAAAACCGGTTTTTTGAAGAGGGCATCAATGGCCTTCGCCCCCTAACTCTTTCGACGGTAGCCACAGAGCTAGGCATCCACGAATCAACTGTTAGTCGCGTGACCAACGGGAAATATCTTTATTGTCAGCGCGGAACATTCGAATTGCGGTTCTTTTTTGTGCAGGGAATCCGCCGCAGTGACGGTGGCAGCGACATGGCTGCTCCGGTTGTACGCGAGAAAATTCGTAAACTTGTGGCCGAGGAGCAGCCAGATAACGTGTTATCTGACGAAAAAATCGCAAAAAACCTGCAAGAAGACGGAGTAGATGTTGCACGCAGGACCGTTGCGAAATATCGTGAGGCCATGGGTATACCTTCCTCGAGTCGGCGGCGACGCAAGCACACATAATTTGGTGCGGTGTTGAACCTGCATTTAACCAATATTATATGTGATTGGTGAATGTTGACTTTAGAAGTGCCTACCCTTAGGTTCCGCGCGCTGTGGAGCCGCGCATTTTAACCCATCGTCGGACCCAAAGTTCGACTAACCTCGGGGAGAGATCATGAGAATTCAGATCAACGGAAAACATATCGATGTGGGCGCAGCCCTAACCGAACACGTGGAAACGCATTTAAATACGGCTGTCGGAAAGTATTCCGAGCACCCGATTGACGCCAACGTGACCTTTTCCAAAGACAGTCATGAATTCGTTTGCGATGTCTCTGTGCATCTGTCCACCGGTCTGAATGCGCAAGCCAAAGGCCGTGCGGGCGATGTGTACGATTCTTTTGAAGGCGCGATTATCCGTTTGGAAACCCAGCTGCGTCGATACAAACGTCGCTTGAAGAACCACCACAAGGAACGCAAAAATCCGATCGAAGCTTTGGGTGTACCGTCCTATATTCTTGCGTCCGGTTCGGATGCGGACGAACCTGAAACCTTGAAGCCAATCATCGTCGCAGAGATGGAGACTAAAGTTCAGACTCTATCTGTTGGCGAGGCCGTGATGCAGATGGAATTATCGGGTGTCGACATGCTCGTTTTTCGGAACACCACACACGGAGGCGTGAATGTAGTTCATTCTCGTGACGATGGAAACATCGGCTGGATAGACCCACGTAACATTAAGTAGTCCTTAACGGCTACACTATAGAAGAGACCCGGTATGGAGCTTTCTGAAATCCTGTCGGCGGACGCTGTTGTTTCGCAGCTGAATGCCACAAGTAAAAAACGTCTGTTGCAAGAAATTGCGCGGGTGGCTAACGATGTGTATGGCCTTCCTAGTAAGGACATTTTTACGGCTCTTCAGAATCGCGAATTGCTGGGTCCTACGGGCATGGGAAATGGTATCGCCATTCCCCATGCGCGGCTGGCCTGCCTAAGTGACGTTAAAGGGATTTTTGTTCGGCTGGAACATCCGGTAGATTACGAATCCGTTGACCGTCAACCGGTCGATCTGGTGTTCGCTTTGTTCGCCCCCGAAGGCGCCGGGGCGATGCACCTGAAATCTTTAGCACGGGTTTCGCGGACGCTGCGGAACCAAACGATTTGTGCGAAACTGCGTTCGTCTGAAGATCCGAACGCGCTATTTGCGATTTTAACTTCGGGTCAGGCTTCCAAAGCGGCTTGATAGTCGTTAAATCCGAAACGCCCATAATCCATCTTGTAGGCTTTTCGCGCCAGGTTTTCAGTCTGGCGTGAATACACTTCATCTAGCGCGAACATATGGTCGGGCTTGATTGGTGGGCCTAAGATGGGCGCGGGTAAGTCCAATATGGATTCAATGTATTTGAATCCCGCATCCATCTGTCCTTCTTTAACAATTATCGAGATCGGGACAGCTGTATTGAACCCCGATAAAAACGCCATTTGGCTATCCCACAACCCGTCTTTGCGAATACTGGTTTGGCCTGACAAGTTCACTTTCAAGAACCGCAAAAAACCATGGAACGCTGCGCGATGTTGACCAACGCCGTAACCATCATCCCCCAGTGATTGTCGTGTAGCACCGTCCATCATTTCCAGATCCGGCAAGGCGACACCGAAATAATCGATCAGCTGTTCCCGAATAACCGCGTAAGTGCCATCCCCAGTCAAGAAAATTTTGGTCATGAACGCTTGATAAGCCCGGGTCAGAGGGTGAGAGATGGCCGTGAGGGTGGCGATATCAGGATTGGCCTCCATCCACTCAAATAGAGTGCGCTGATTGTGACCGGTGTGTAAAATATCCCCGTTCGATACGGCATGCGAGCAATTTGCGCCCAGCGCAGTACCTACGTCAAGCGCGTTCATCCAGCGTAAGATTTCCTCGTTCGGGCCGCCAGGAACAGGGGCGAAAAGGATTGGTTGGCTGATGCACGAAACCATTTTAGGAATGTTCGCGCGACGCAGCGGATCGAAACTGCCTTGCGGAATTATATCATCCTCGCTCCAACGCGAGAGGGCTGCTTGCATTTCGTCGTAATTTTCGACCTTATCCGTAAGCGAACCAGGGTTTTGCCGCCGGATGGTTTCTTTGTTGGTTTTTAGTACTTCATCCCGACCAAGGAATTTCGCGATGCCGTTCAAAATCGCGACATCTCTCTGCTCTGGATAGCGAACCCAAAATGCTGTTTGCCCGCCTTTTTGCAGTATATTCCGTATATCCTCGTAATGCGCTTCCTGTTTCGCGCGGTATTCTATGAATTCGAGTGGGTCAAAGACAATCTTTCCACCGCGCCGGTCGGGTGCATCATGCAACAACCACTGGTCCGTTTTTCGCGCTATCGCTAACGAAATAAAGCTTTGCAAAACATCTCGCTGCAATATGATTTTGGCACATTTTGGGTCGCGCAGCGCCATCTGCGCAGTGCGTTGGTCGTGATCGTGGAATACTCTGAACCCGGCGATTCCCCCCTCAGCATCTTTGATCATTGCCTTGATCAGCGATTCAGGTGACCTTTCTCGCTCGACAAAATCCAAACCCAAAAAGTCCGTGCTTTTGGGGTGGCCAATGAACAAGGGATTAAACAGCTCTCCGTGACAAGTGATATCAGCGTATTGGTTTAACGATTGTTCCAACAGGTTAGAACCGCTTCGCATAGATCCAAAGATTGCGAAGTATTTATATCGCCCACTCATTTTTGTGCCTTAAAGCCGTTTTTCGTTTGAACATTCGCAGCAGCAGATTCAAGTAACGTGCTGTTAATGTCGACTCCGATATTTTTTAATTCGCGCGCAAAATCAGTTAAACGCGAAGCATCTGTCATTTCCGGCAAGATTATTGGCATTTGCACATTTGCCTCGCCCAAAGTAGCCTTCAGCGCAGTTTGCGGATTGGAGAGTACCTCACCCAGCGTCCAGATGTTATAATTGCAATTGGTTTTGGATTGCTCGAGATCGGTCAAAACCATGCGTTCGCGATTAATCATTGTCGTTGCGGTGGTGCGTAAATATTCGTTGTTTTCGATGCCTCGGTTTAGCAAATCCAACATCCATCCGTGGCGTATGAAATGCAAATTTGCGTGAGGATCAGCAAGCAGGAACTTTCCGATCTTGGGTAGGTCGGAAATCTCGTAGTGAAATCTTAGTCCTTGTTCGCGTGTGTTCCAAACAAGGTTACATAAGAAGTTTTCTGGAGCCAGATCACGAATGGCAGCAGAGCCTGACATCCCGCCCGCGCCAATCGACCCATTATTAACAAACTTGACGCGGGATTTGGCAAACAGCCGGCCATGTGGTCGGATGCCGCTATGGGTGCCTTGCCAGTCATCGAACTCTGAAAAAACGGCGTTGAAGCCAGTGAAAACATGATAAGGCAGCGCTGTAGGCGAGTATTCCTCTAGCCACTGGTTGGGTGCGCGCCCATGCATATAGAGCCCACCCCGCCCGGTTTTGCGTCGGTGTGCCGCTGTTTCAATGCGCTCCAAATTCGGCGCTGTTCTTGCCTTGGTTGGCAAAGGGCTTAGGAACCGTTCATACAGTGTTGAAGCACGTGCCCAGATTTTACGTGCGAAAAAGGCGTCAATCTTGTCGAGAAACTCTACGTGATCGTCATAAAATGTTGTTGGTTTGCCCTGGTGATCAAAGCGCGAAAACAATAGTGACCGTGACTCGATTGTACTGGCGTGGTTACGAGCCAATGTTTGAAAATACGACTCGTCAGGTATCCAGCATTTACGAAAATAGGCATCGTATTGGGCCTTCGCCGGGTCGTTTATGATGGCTTCCAACGTTTTCCGGCTTAGGCACCACCATTGGCTACCAATATGCGGCCTAACCCCGTTGGGAATGCGTCGATTAAGGCGAAGCTTCCGCTGTACCTCGACCCAAATGTCAAAAAATCTGCGCTGCTTCTTCCAAGAGAATGGAAAGCTAAGTGTAAATCGTTCGATCCCCAACCCGCCTGATATCCAGTTGTCGTCGCCGATCACGACACTTTCGATAAAGTCCACGCCAGGGTTCTTGTGCAAAAAGCTTATGAATTCGGCGGGCGCCCGGATTGGCAGGCTGTCACCGCTTAACAACATCACATGCCCAGCGTCTGGCCTTTCCGCCAGAATTTCCTCGGACATGTTTAGCGTTGCCTCGACCAGCGAAAAGTGCCCCCATTCGCATTTAACACGCTTAGCCCAGAGAATGTCAGTGTGGTCAGATAGCGAAGATTTGAATTTGTTGAATCTATCGGCTGGCACGCTTTGATCGACGTGAATACATACATATAAACCGGCGTCGGACAAAAACCGAACAACTTGCGCAACTCGATCAAGGTTATGATGTGCAAGGATTGCAATTGCCGGGATCATGCCCACCCCCCGAGCGACATCAATCCCAAATCTTCAAGCTGCCGCCAACCCTCGAACCGTTTGGAATGTGCATGGTTAAGTATTGTGCCTTTGCCGTTCGCAGCCTTGTAAGCCCGATATTCGCGCCCGCCTGCGTAATGTTGTCGTCGAGTTTCTTCGCGAATGGCTTTGTGGGCCAGATCGGGCAAAAATTTGGTGTGTAGAAGGCAGCCGCATATTTTCTCGCCACCCCAATCCTCGAACGTTTTGTTTAATCCGCGCGGAAGCAACGTGTGGGTCGAGCTGACGAAAACATTCCCACGGGACCACTTCACCAGCGGAATCTTATTTAACGCTGGTGCTTGATCTGGATTTTCGGCGAAGAATATGCGTTGGCGCGGACCGCCTTGGATCCATAGGTTGCCATACTTTTTGTTAAGTTTTTGGGTGTAATTCCCGCTGTCGAAATGCGTCAAGGTTTTGAACGGGCTCTGCCCCGGAAGATATTCCTGATCCTCGAGCGATGTTGTCGGATACATGTCCAGCAATAATGCCCCGAACGATTGGATAGATGACGCATCAAGCCAGTCAGTTAGTGCGCGGAGCGGGCGGGTATCGCAGTGCGGGTAGACGAAAAATTCGTCCACATCGACGATTAGACACCAATGCTCCCGCGCATTTTTACGCAATAGGTTGTTGATCCAGTCCATGCCGAAATTGGAGCGCTTATAACTACCCTCGGAATGCCACAAGGAAACATCCGGCTGTGCGGCAAGGAATTCGCCTGTGCCATCGTCGGAATCATTATCAATAAAGAAGAAATGGTTAACACCCAGGTTTCGATAATAATCGAGGAAATATGAAAGGCGATGACGTTCGTTGTGGACGGTAGAAAACAGAAAAATGTCGTCTTTTCGACGTGCGCTTGATCGGTTCTTCACCAACGTTACTTCGCGTCGTTTCCTTAATGCGCGTAGCCTGCGCCGGCGCCGTTGGAGGCGCAAGTGATAGGACTCAGCGAACTTGGAAATTATACTCATTGGTTACCGTATAAAAATTTTTAAATGTTGTCGGTTATAATAGTGTCAATTTCGTGAAAATGCGCGTTCCATTTTGGGAATTCGGGCGCTTTTTCTATACAGTCGTTCGCAGCGCTGTCAGAGGTTGCAATTTTACGTATCTCCTCGCCCCATGCTCGCTGGTTTTTGGTGTCGACGAATATCGGCGCATCACCCGCAATCTCGTGAAAACAAGGTAAATTCGAACAGATAACTGGCACCCGCATTTGCAATGCTTCGACCAGCGGATAACCAAACCCTTCGGCGAATGAAGGGAATAGTAGCGCTTTCGAACCTTTCATTAATGTTCCCAGCTGCTCGTCGGTCATTCGATTATGTTCAAACACCGTTTTCCCCATAAAATGTGCCGTGTCGAGGGTGTTGAAAACCTCCTCATTTAGCCAGCCGCGCCGACCAACGATGTGTAGGTGTGGAATTTCGGCTTGCGGCAAAGTTTCATGAAACTCTGACCAGACGTTCAACAGCAGTTTGTGATTTTTGCGTGGTTCAATCGTGCTTAGGCAAACGAAATACGGTGTTGTCGAAGGAGATGGCCGCGCAGTCAGCGGGAGTGGATCTGTCCCCAGCAGAACGACGCGCCCGTGAACCGAGCGACCCCATTTTCCGAACCAACTTTGCATGCGGCGTTCCGTGTCGGTCGAGTTATAGACAAAGAAATCAGCATGGTGGGTCAATGCTTGCATCTGCGTGCGGAATTTGGCCGTGCATTTCGAGGTCGCAAACTGAGGGAAATCAATTGGGATCAGATCGTGAATCATAGCGACGATCTTAATCGCACCACAGCGTCTAAGTTTTGGCCAAAGGCCGGGCGATAGCTTGCTATGCCCGACATTCAAATAGACGAATCCGGTTGGTGCGTGGGTTTTCAGCCCACGCTCAAGCAACGGCCAGGAAGTGGCGAGGCGCCGGACTGTTTTTCGCACCTCGGAGGTCGCATGGTGCTTCGGTTGCCTAAATAATGCGCCGATGCCTAGCGTATCCCACGGGCCGTTTTGCTGGATAATCGTATAAAGCTCGCGCATTGATTTCTGGTTGAGTAACGCGGATTGACGATTGAATCGTGCCAGAAAAAGTACAGATTTGGGTGAATTCAGAAAGTGCTCAATATAAGCGCGCTCAACGCGGTCGATGCCAGTCAAAAACCCTTTGTCGGCCCCAGATATTGTGCGCGAAATATCGATAACAACAGTAGATGTACTACCTTTTTGCTCCATGACACGTTTATAGTTCGGCAGCTGTTTGTTTAACAAAATCAGCTAGATCAGATTTTAGATCGTCGCGTTCTAACGCAAATGCTATTGTAGCTTTCAAATATCCGGCTTTCGATCCGCAATCATAACGCTGCCCTTCGAATGTGTATCCATAAACATTGCCGCCATCACGTGCTTCTTGTGCAATAGCGTCGGTTAATTGGATTTCATCACCGTTGCCTTGCTTCAAGTCTCTCAGGCGATTCATAATCTTCGGTTCTAGAATATAACGGCCGATAGCAGCGCATCTAGATGGTGCTTCTTCCAGAGTAGGTTTTTCCGCCATGTCGTTGACAGTTAATAACCGCCCGTTGGTCTCAGTCACCGAAAGGATGCCGTACGATGGCACTTCTTCCGGTTTCACTTCCATTGCTGCGATCATGTTGCCACCGGTTTCCGCGTATTGTTCAACCATCTGCTGCAAGCAGGGCTTTTCGGCTGAAATCACATCGTCGGGCAGAAGAACGGCGAAAGGTTCGTTCGAAATCAAACGACGCGCACACCATACGGCGTGGCCAAGTCCCAATGCCTCGCGCTGGCGAATATAGGCGATGGCACCACTTTCCATATCCGTTGCACGAAGCTCTTTCAAAAGGTCAATTTTGCCTTTTTTGCGAAGCGTTTTTTCCAATTCGGGAGCGCCATCGAAATAGTCTTCCAGCGCACTTTTGCCTTTGGCGGTCACGAAGATAAATTCTCTGATACCCGCGGCTCGCGCCTCGTCAATCGCGTATTGAATCAGCGGGCGATCAACCAGCGTCATGATCTCTTTAGGAATAGATTTTGTGGCTGGCAAGAACCGAGTGCCGAGGCCAGCGACGGGAAAAATAGCTTTGGTAACTTTGCGTTTCACGGTGAGTGTCGTCCGGACAATGTTTGTTGTTAACCGTAGTTAAACGGTGTGTTGAAATAATGCCACCAATAAAGTTTAAGTGAGCGTAAGTACACGCCCAATTTACATATTGGTGCCGTGCCTCGATTGTACCTTATCTACAGCGTGAAGTGTTGAGATACGGTTAATTTCATCCGTAAATCTTTTCTGGAAACCTGTTAGTTGTACAAGCGGTTGGGTGCGTATCGATTTGCCAAACACCCCTCCCCGATGAAGCCAGTATCCCTCGGTGAATCGTACCTGAAAATATCGAGGAGAAGCTAATAAATGGATTACGCTGACGCATTTGCCTTCATTGACCATTTTAAGGGCAGTTTTTGTCATCCACTCGGCGTCGCGAGGACCAGCGCATAACACTATGTGTTCGGGCCTATTTGTACTAAAGATGAGGAATTCGGAAGGAATGCAAGTTAGGCGTGATTGGTTCTGTTCTCGCTGTAGTCCATCGGACATTCCGTCCCCAAGCGTTTCCATTAACGGGGTAACATCGCTTCTTCGGAGTTTGTGTTGTTCGACCAATACCGTCAGACGAATTAACTGTTCGTTAGTAAACTCCCGAAGCTCTGCGTTGTAGTCGTCATTCATGTGGGTTTTGCAGAAATAGGCTTTGCTTGCGCCAATCTCGAACAGGTCGGTCGGTACCCGGTTTTCGGTACGCCGGTCGCTGGCTGCATAATGGTGATGGACTTGTGCACGCGGGACAACTGCGGTTTTCCATTCTGTTTTGTCTAAGCGCTGTTTCGCATCGGTTTCGTCGAGGTAGAACCGGAAGTTTTCGTCAAACCCGTTGATTTCCCACAATGCAGACTTGCGAAACGCCATGTTCGTGCCGATCAGTTTGATGGGCATATCTGGCGCGGGATCGAATACCTCGAATTGTTGAGATTCGTCGATGTCGAAAGGTTGGTCGTTTCCTGCCAGATCAAATCGCATCGCACCCCATTGGCGGCTTATTCCGTTGCGGCCACGCGTGAAACCCGTCGTCGCACCAACTAGTGGGTCGACAAATGGTGAAACTAGATGGTCTAGCCAAGGAGGGTCGGGGATGGCGTCGTCATCGCAAAACACAACGAACTCTCCTGCGGCAATTGCCAACCCAGCATTTCTGGCAGCAGAGATGTTGCTTTGAGTGAAGGGACGGTATTTCACATCTTTGATAACAGGGGGCGGTCTTACGTCCGCCACAACAATAACTTCGAAATTGTCGTGTGTTTGATGGCGCAAACTTTGCAGTAACCACAGCAGGTGTTCAGGCCGTTTCTGGCTGACAATTATCAGGCTGACAGGCACGGCTTTCATGTCTTCCCCGGCTCCCTGAAAACCTTTCCAATTCGAACGACGCTGGTTGCAGCGATTGCGCGATTTGCGCTTTTTACCTGCTGTGTTGCTTCCCATGTGGGGCGAATTAGCCCCCGAGGCTCTCGGTCAACCCCGCGCAATTCGGTCAACACCTTGCCCGGAGAACGGTCCGAGTCATATCGAGCGAGAATGACCAGCGGTACAGGCACTCAGCCTTGTACCAGATCAACGCCCGGCGCGTAGGCGATGAAAAAGGGGTTTTCATAGATCGGTTTACCGTAGGCTAGCGGTGTATGGTCGTCAAAGCGGACTACATCGCCGCCTGCGCCCAGTAAAACAGCATGGCCAGCCGCCGTGTCCCACTCCATAGTTCGTCCGAGGCGGGGATAAATATCGGCTTCGCCGGCTGCAACCAGACAGAATTTCAAAGAAGATCCGGCACTTTGAAACGCATCGACGTTATATTTACCAATGTAATCGTCTGTCGCTTGATCACGATGCGATTTTGAAGCGACAACAGTTAACGAAGTATTGTCAGGTTTGGTCACCGAAATGGATTTGGTTTCACCGACGACTTCTGGATCGAGAGACCCGAACTCTTCAACTGTTTGTCCATCAGCTAACGTATAGAACAAGCGGTTGCGTGCAGGCGCGTAGACGACACCAAGCACAGGGATCCCGTTTTCGATTAACGCGATGTTAACCGTGAAATCACCGCGGCGATGTACGAATTCCTTAGTGCCGTCCAATGGGTCCACAATGAAAAATCGATCAGCCGAAATGCTGTGGCTATCAGACTGCTCCTCGGTAACAATTTCGATGTCGGGGAACGCGGCGCGCAATCCTGTAAAGATCAAAGCGTCAGCGGCCTCGTCAGCGGCTGTTACAGGGCTGTTATCGGATTTCAACTTCACGTCAAAATCGTCCCCTTCGTAAATTTCCATGATCACGGCGCCAGCAAGAATGGACAGGCGACGAATTTCGGAAACAATTCTGGTATTTGGCATTTGTTAAAGCCTTTTGCATATACTTCGATGATAATGTTATGGCTATATGAACTTAAGTGATGGTGTTGAGCAAGGCGTGTTTTTAGGCGGGGCAAGGGATTGTTAATGGAAATTAAAACCCGAGTTAACAAGACTTTATTCGGCGCAAGCATGTCGTTTATGGAGCTTCTATTTCATTCGATCGTTAGAAGCGCCCGAAAATCCAGCGGAAATGCAACCCTTGGATTGCTTATCGTTATGGCTCAAAGCTTGATAATGTTGGCTATTTTTTTCCTCCTTTTCTCGGTGCTAGGAATGAAATCAGTCGCTATTCGTGGGGATTTTGTAATTTTCCTTCTGACAGGAATATTCCTGTTCTTGACACACAACAAAGCCGTTGCGTCAGCTATGGGAGCCGTGTCACCAGTCGGTGGCCTTACTTTGCACGCGCCGATAAGTTCGCTTTTGAACATCATGTCGTCCGTTCTTTCGGGTCTGTATTTGCAAGTGCTAGCATTTACTCTGATTTTACTCGTCGTGCACATTTTGCGCGGAGGGCTAGAGTTTTATAACCCGGCTGGCCTTATATTCCCGTTTTTCATGGCGTGGGCTAGCGGTATTGCGATTGGTCTGACGTTCGGTGTTTTGCAGCCGTTTGCCCCAAAATTTATTCCGATGGTGGCACAGATGTACAGGCGGCTAAATATGATAACCAGCGGCAAAATGCTGCCAGCGAATTACATGTCTGCAACTATGATTACGTGGTTTGATTGGAACCCTTTGTTTCATACTATTGACCAAGCGCGCGGGCACGCATTTGTTAACTATTTTCCGCATCACACAAACATGGAATACCCCGTCTATTTGTCGTTGACGCTGGTAATGATCGCAATGATGATTGAGTTCTGGCTTCGTAAAAATATGAGCCAAAGTTGGGGGAAAAGGTCCAAATTATGAATGAAGAAAAACCCAGGGGTAATCTGGCGTTGCAAACTATTGCTATGCCCGCCGACACAAATGCCAATGGCGATATTTTTGGTGGTTGGCTGATGGCGCAGATGGATTTGGGAGCCTCGGTTGTCGCGCGGACACGTTCTAACGGAAAAGTTGCAACTGTGGCCGTGAATGCGATGACATTCCACAAGCCGGTGCATGTTGGCGATCTGGTGACTATCTATTCGGAACTGCTGAAGGAGGGCACTACGTCTATGCATGTTGGTGTCGAGGCATGGATCACGCGACTGCCTGAGGGTATTCGGCTGAAGGTGACCGAGGCCAAGTTTGTTTTTGTTGCAGTGGATGGAAAAGGTAATAAAAGGACGCTTGGGTGATCAGCCTCAAATATCTGGAAACGCTGCGAGGTGCTGCAAGGTAAAGAAGTCGGATGTTCTCGCTGGTTACTTATGGATCAAGAGCGCATCGGGCTGTTTGGGGATGTCACCGGTGCACCGCAATTCATTTATGTCGATGTTAAGCGTCATGGCGACAAATGCTGTGCCGCCGATTAAGCTTTTGAAGCACTGCGTCAACGATGGTTTCGACCGTATCCGGTTCATCTCGCCTGTCAGTGCAGGCAAGCGGATACGTGGAAGGTTTGTACTTATCGCACTCAATGTGAGAGCCGGAGAGATTACACAGACCTTGAAAGCAACGATCGAGATCGAGGGTTGCGAAAAGCCGGCGTTGATTGCTGAATGGGTTACGCAGCAACATTTTTCTTAAGGTTTATGATTCCGTTGCTCGAAAACGCAAAGATTCTGCACTTACTTCAAAAAAACGTGAAAAAGAACCCTTACAAGCGGTTGTAGCCTGCAAAAACGCCT
The DNA here is from genome assembly GCA_002162875.1 of Rhodobacterales bacterium 52_120_T64. Taxonomy (GTDB): domain Bacteria; phylum Pseudomonadota; class Alphaproteobacteria; order Rhodobacterales; family Rhodobacteraceae; genus NORP23. The sequence continues at coordinate 180,211 of MABA01000017.1, forward strand.
CCTATATACCCTTCAAACGATCCCTGCATTGGGGATTACATATGGGAAGAAGCTCGGAGGCCATAATGGATCCGAATTTCGCACTCGCCGTTTGAAAGGAAGACACATGTCTAAAGTTATCGGTATTGACCTAGGAACTACTAACTCCTGCGTGGCCATCATGGATGGTGCACAGGCAAAAGTTATTGAAAATTCCGAAGGGGCGCGCACTACGCCATCCATCGTAGGTTTCACAGACGAAGAGCGTCTGGTTGGTCAGGCCGCTAAACGTCAGGCTGTTACGAACCCTGAAAACACACTGTCCGCAATCAAACGCCTTGTTGGCCGTCGCATTGATGACCCGATGGTGACAAAAGATATGGACATGGTTCCATACAAAATAGTTGACAGTGGCGAAGGCGATGCATGGGTTGAAGCGCAGGGTGAGAAATACTCCCCTTCGCAAGTGTCCGCATTCATCTTGGGTAAAATGAAAGAAACAGCCGAGGATTATCTTGGCCAAGGCGTGACGCAGGCCGTTATCACGGTTCCTGCCTACTTTAACGATGCACAGCGTCAGGCAACTAAAGACGCCGGTAGAATTGCTGGCCTTGAAGTTCTTCGTATTATCAACGAGCCAACAGCTGCGGCGCTGGCATATGGCCTTGATAAAGAAGGCGGCAAAACGATTGCTGTATTCGACCTTGGTGGCGGCACGTTCGATGTTTCCGTTCTGGAAATCGACGACGGCTTGTTCGAAGTGAAATCGACCAACGGCGACACGTTCCTTGGTGGTGAAGACTTTGACATGCGTATCGTTGAGTATCTTGCCAAAGAATTCAAAAAAGAAAACGGCGTTGATCTGAAGAATGACAAGATGGCGCTTCAGCGTCTTAAAGAAGGTGCCGAGAAAGCCAAAATCGAGCTTTCCTCAGCAACACAAACAGAAATCAACATGCCGTTCATCACGATGGACCCGAAAACCAGCCAGCCTTTGCACTTGGTCATGAAATTGACTCGCGCAAAACTGGAATCGCTGGTTGGCGATCTGATCAAAGCATCTCTGAAACCTTGTGCAGCTGCGTTGAAAGATGCTGGGCTAACTAAAGGCGACATCGACGAGGTTGTTCTGGTTGGTGGTATGACTCGTATGCCCAAGGTTATCGAGGAAGTGACGGCTTTCTTCGGTAAAGAGCCACACAAAGGTGTTAACCCTGACGAAGTGGTTGCCATGGGCGCCGCAATTCAGGCCGGTATCCTTCAGGGTGATGTTAAAGACGTTGTTCTTCTGGACGTAACGCCGCTGTCGCTTGGTATCGAAACTTTGGGTGGTGTGTTCACACGCCTCATCGACCGCAACACGACGATCCCTACGAAAAAGGGTCAGGTGTTCTCGACAGCCGAAGATAACCAGAATGCTGTGACAATTCGTGTGTTCCAGGGTGAGCGCGAGATGGCAGCCGATAACAAGATGCTCGGCCAGTTTAATCTTGAAGCGATCCCGCCAGCACCGCGCGGTGTTCCGCAGATCGAAGTTGCGTTTGACATCGATGCCAACGGTATCGTGTCCGTGTCTGCCAAAGATAAGGGCACAGGAAAAGAGCAGAAGATCACCATTCAAGCATCCGGTGGCCTTTCTGACGAGGATATCGAAGCAATGGTTCGCGAAGCCGAGGACAATGCTGAGGCTGATAAAGAGAAGAAGGAAATGGTCGAGGCGCGCAACTCCGCTGAAAGTCTGATCCACAGTACCGAAAAATCGGTTGAGGAGCACGGTGAGAAGGTTGATCCGACAACAGTTGAAGTTATCGAAATGTCGATCAAAAACCTGAAAGAAGCATTGGAAGGTGACGACGCCGAAACCATCAAGACTCGCAGCCAAGATGTGACTGAGGCGGCGATGAAGTTGGGCGAAGCCATCTACAAGGAACAGCAGGAAGCTGCTGAAGCTGAAGCGGGCGCAGCCGAGGGCGGTGTTGATGACAGCGATGTTGTTGATGCGGACTTTGAAGACCTCGACGAAGAAGATAAAGCCTAATTCGGCTTGTAGCAAATTCGGCCCGCCCCTAACTGGGCGGGCCGTTTTGTTTGGATAAGGGGAATTCCCGCATGGCAAAGCGTGACTATTACGACGTTCTCGATGCTGCGAAAGGTGCGGAAGCACCGGAGCTGAAAAAGGCGTATCGCCGCAAGGTGAAGGAATTGCACCCTGATCAAAATCAGGACAATCCAAACGCTGAGGAACAGTTCAAAGAGGTTAACGAAGCCTACGATATTCTGAAAGATCCGGAAAAAAAGGCCGCATATGACCGCTATGGCCATGCTGCGTTCGAGGGCGGCACGGGTGCCAGCGCTGGTAACGGTTTTCGCCCAGGGCAAGGTGATTTCGGTAGTGCATTTTCAGATGTATTCGACGATTTGTTTGGTGGTTTTACTGGTGGCGGCCGCAGCGGTGGGCAGCGCGCAACGCGTGGCTCGGACCTACGTTATAATCTGGGCGTGACACTTGAAGAAGCTTATGTTGGTAAGCAAGCTACTATTTCTGTTCCAAGTTCGGTGGGTTGCGATACCTGTAGTGGAACAGGTGCCGAGGGCGGCGCAGAGCCGACGACATGTCCGACGTGTTCCGGTATGGGTAAAGTGCGGGCGCAGCAGGGATTTTTCACTGTTGAACGCGGTTGTCCTACGTGTTCGGGCCGTGGCCAGATTATCAAAAATCCTTGTGGTGTCTGCGCAGGCGCGGGGCGCGTGCAGCAAAATCGTTCGCTGAACGTCAACATTCCTGCGGGCGTTGAAACGGGTACGCGTATTCGTCTGGCCGCAGAAGGTGAGGCGGGATTGCGTGGCGGACCAACCGGTGATTTGTATATTTTCATCGAAGTGCAGCCACACGATATATTCGAACGCGAAAATCAAAATCTGTTCTGCCAAATTCCAATTTCGATGGCGACTGCTGCTATTGGTGGCGAACTCGAAGCGCCGACATTGGATGGGGGACGCTCCCGCGTGAAAGTTCCTGCCGGTGTGCAATCTGGTAAACAGCTGCGACTTCGCGGAAAGGGTATGCCTTCATTACGTAATGGTGGTGCAGGGGACTTGTATATCGAGTTGGCAGTTGAAACACCGGTCAACCTGACTGTGCGGCAGAAAGAACTGCTTAAAGAGTTCGAAGAACTGAGCAGCGAAAATAACCCTGCTTCGAGCGACTTCTTCAGTAAAGTTAAAAGTTTTTGGGAAGAAGTGAAGGGTTAACACCTTCGTAACTTGCCTTAAAACAAAGTTGACTGGGACGACCTGAACAGGCCGTCCCTTTTTCGTGTCAGGCGTGAATCGCGCCGTCGCCACATGCCAGTGCCGCTTCACGGACTGCTTCGGAATATGTTGGGTGTGCGTGACAGGTGCGCGCGATATCCTCTGCTGAGGCACCGAATTCCATGGCTACGCAGATTTCGTGAATAAGCTCGCCAGCGGCAGGACCCATCAGGTGGCACCCTAGAATACGATCCGTTTCTGCATCAGCCAGAATTTTTACAAAACCTTCGCCTGCGAAATTCGCCTTGGCGCGACCGTTACCCATAAAGTTGAATTTGCCAACTTTGTAGGCGCGGCCTTCGTCTTTCAACTGTTCTTCAGTTTTACCAACGGACGCAACTTCGGGCGATGTATAGATCACACCAGGAATAACGTCATAGTTAACGTGACCTGCCTGGCCCGCAATGGTCTCGGCAACCGCCATGCCTTCGTCTTCGGCCTTGTGGGCCAACATTGGGCCGGCGATCACATCACCAATCGCATAAACCCCTTCGACGTCGGTTTGCCAATGCGCGTTGGTGTTTACCTGTCCACGATCAGACATTTCGACACCGATTTCCGCCAGGCCTAAACCGTCAGTGAAGGGTATACGTCCTGTAGCAACCAAAACGACGTCTGCGTCCACAGTCGCTTCGGAATCGTTTTTCCGCAATTTGTAGGTGACTTTCGCCTTGGTCTTGGTGGCTTCAACCTTTAGAACGGCTGCGCCCATTACAAATTTCAGACCTTGTTTCTTCAAGCTACGCTGGAAGGTTTTGCAAATTTCGCCGTCCATGCCCGGTGTAACTTGATCGAGGAACTCGATAACAGTGACTTCGGAGCCGAGGCGGGAGTATACGGAGCCAAGCTCCAACCCGATCACACCTGCGCCTATGACAATCAGCTTCTTTGGCACTTTTGGCAGGCTTAGGGCGCCCGTCGAGGTTACGACGATTTTTTCATCAACAGTGACACCGGGAAGTGACGATGGCTCGGAACCTGTTGCTATCACGATGTTTTTTGCTGTGTGCACGTCGTCGCCGACGGTGACCTCACCTTTGCCGGTGATTTTACCCCAGCCCTGAATGTAGTCGACTTTGTTTTTCTTGAACAGGAATTCGATACCGGCCGTATTGCCGTCAATCACTCCCTGTTTGTAGTCCATCATTTTGCCCATATCGACCGACGGACTTTTTCCCATGAGGCCCATTTTGGTGAAATTGGTTTCCGCTTCATGTAACGAATGGGAAGCATGCAGCAGGGCCTTTGACGGGATACACCCGACATTCAGACATGTACCACCGAGGGCACCACGCCCTTCAACACATGCTGTTTTCAGACCGAGCTGGGCGCAGCGGATTGCACAAACGTAGCCGCCGGGGCCGCCGCCGATGATGATGACGTCATAGCTGGACATGGGTCGTTTCCTTTACTTTTCGTTAATCAAGAACCACTTCGCGACCCTCGTTCAGGTTCAGCGTCGCGGTGAGTTTGGTATCAGGTGAGTCAGTTATCTCGACAGGCATGTTGCCGTTACCGAGGGTGTTTAGCAAATTATTAAGAATTTCGGCGTGTGGTGTTCGTATTTTCACGAGGTTGATCTTTGCCCCCAAATTCATCATTTTCGCCGCAGGGTGATCCGGCATATCGGGCCACTCCATAATCATCGGAGCCGCGCCGCTCAAAGGGATTGTACCGTCTTCTCTAACGGCGAAGCGCCAGGTCAGGCCGCCTCGGGTTTGGGTCGTAGGCGTTCCAAGGTCAAGGCCGAGGGATTTGGCCTTCGCGAGGTCTTCATCCAGATTGTCTGAACTAAGAATCCATGAATGAGGTTTGGCACTCGGGAATTGCGCATCGTCCAAACCAAACCAACGGTAGTGCGAAGGTTTTGGCGCAGACGGATTGATGGCAATCACTTCGAAAAAAGTATCGATACCCAGCGACATGAGCAGATTGTGCGTTCCCATCATTGGGTGCTCGCCGCCGACAGGAATGGCCAGCCCGGTTTTGTCGGCAACGTAAGCGGCCCCCTGTTCGAGGGTCGCGCAGCCAACAGCTATGTGGTCGAAACGTAGCATGGGCGAAGCACCTTGCGGTTTACAAATCCATCAGCAAACGGCGTGGATCTTCGAGTGCCTCTTTCACACGCACTAGGAAGGTAACCGCACCTTTCCCATCCACAACGCGGTGGTCATAGGACAATGCCAGATACATCATCGGACGGATGACGATCTCGCCGTTAACCACGACAGGACGGTCTTGAATTTTGTGCATGCCCAGAATGCCAGACTGTGGGGGATTCAAGATGGGTGAAGACATTAACGATCCGTAAACGCCGCCGTTAGAAATGGTGAATGTACCACCCTGCATTTCTGCCATGGAAAGTTTGCCGTCACGCGCACGCGCGCCGAGTTCGCCGATTTTCTTTTCGATTTCGGCGAAAGACATTTGGTCAGCATCGCGCACCACTGGAACGACTAGGCCCGTTGGTGTACCAGCAGCCACGCCCATGTGGACGAAGTTTTTGTAAACCACATCGGTGCCGTCAATTTCCGCGTTCACTTCAGGAACTTCTTTCAGAGCGTGACAACAAGCCTTGGTGAAGAAGGACATGAAACCCAGTTTCACGCCGTGCTTTTTAAGGAACAAGTCTTTGTACTCGTTGCGCAGGCTCATAATCGCCGACATATCCACCTCGTTATAGGTGGTTAGCATAGCGGCGGTGTTTTGTGATTCTTTCAAACGACGCGCAATTGTCTGGCGAAGGCGGGTCATTTTAACGCGCTCTTCGCGGGCGCTATCGTCTGCTGCAACAGGGGCGCGCGGGACGGCGGGTGCAGGTGTGGGTGCCGGAGCGGTGGCGGCCAAAACGTCTTCTTTCATCACACGACCATCGCGGCCAGTGCCTTTAACCTGACCGGAAGTCAGACCCTTTTCAGCCATCAGTTTTTTGGCAGATGGGGCGTCTTCAATATCTCTTGGCTGGGCAGAGGTGGCAGTGGGTGCAGGTGCCGCTTCGGCCTTGGCGGGCGCGGCCGCAGCGGTTGCGCCCTCTTCGATGTTGGCAAGCAGGGCGTCAACGCCGACGGTGTCACCCTCTTGCGCTACGATTTCGGACATCACACCGGCAACTGGCGAGGGAACCTCGACCGTTACTTTGTCTGTCTCAAGCTCACAGAGCATTTCATCAACAGCCACAGCATCGCCGGGGTTCTTGAACCATGTTGCCACGGTGGCTTCGGTGACGCTTTCACCTAGTGTTGGAACGCGAATTTCCGTCATTGGTTCAATTCCTTTAAAGAGTTAGCGCGTCATTAACGAGCGCCGCTTGTTGTGCTTTATGGGATGATCCGAGGCCCGTTGCCGCAGATGCAGATGACGCTCGACCAGCATAAACTGGGCGTTTTGATTTGGCATCGATGCGCCCTAAAACCCATTCAATGTTGGGCTCAACGAATGACCATCCACCTTGGTTTTTAGGCTCTTCCTGACACCAGATGACATCGGCGTTTTTGAACCGCTTCAGTTCTTTTGTGAGAGACATGGCCGGGAACGGATAAAACTGTTCCAGACGCATCAGATATATGTCGTCAATGCCACGTGCGTCGCGTTCGGCCAGCAAATCGTAGTAGACTTTACCAGAACACATAACCACGCGTTTGATTTTGGAGTCTGATTTCAGAACCGTATCCGATTGCCCGGATTGGGCGCTATCCCACAACACGCGATGGAAGCTGGATCCGGACTGCAACTCTTTCATTGTCGAAACGGCGCCTTTGTGGCGCAGCAAGGACTTCGGTGTCATGATGATCAAAGGCTTACGGAAAGTCCGGTGCATTTGGCGACGCAAAATATGGAAATAATTCGCAGGTGTCGTACAGTTGGCAACGATCCAGTTGTCTTCAGCCGAAAGCTGGAGGAAGCGTTCAAGACGAGCGGAGGAATGCTCTGGTCCTTGGCCCTCGTAGCCGTGCGGTAGAAGCATGACCAAACCGGACATACGCAACCACTTACGTTCACCTGAACTGATGAACTGGTCGATCATGATTTGTGCACCGTTGGCAAAATCGCCAAACTGCGCTTCCCATAGGGTCAGCGCATTTGGTTCTGCTAGCGTGTAGCCGTACTCGTATCCCAAAACCGCGTATTCGGACAGCATGGAATCGATAACCTCGTACCGCGCTTGCCCCTCTTTGATATTGTCTAGCGGAAGGTATCGTTGTTCCGTCACCTGGTCGATGATTCCGGAGTGGCGATGGCTAAACGTGCCCCGTGTACAATCTTGACCGGAAAGACGTACTGGATATCCCTCCAACAACAACGTGCCAAATGCCAAAGCTTCAGCGGTTGCCCAGTCGATGCCTTCGCCGGATTTCAGCGCTTCATTTTTGTTATTCAGCATCCGCACAACTGTTTTATGCGGGTTGTAGTCTTCGGGAAGGCGGGTCAATGCGTCGCCGACTTCTTTCAGGCGAGCTTTGGTTGCAGACGTTTTACCACGCTCGTAATCTTCTTGTTTACGATCAAGGTGTGACCAGCGACCATCAAGCCAATCGGCCTTGTTTGGTTTGTAGTTTTTACCGATTTCGAATTCTTCGTTCAGGTGGGCCTGAAACGCAGTTTTCACGTCTTCGATTTCACCTTCGGGGATCAGGCCGTCAGCGATCAGTCGTTCGGTATAGAGCTGAAGCGTGGTCTTCTGTTTCTTAATTGCCCGATACATTTGCGGCTGTGTGAACATGGGCTCGTCGCCCTCGTTGTGGCCGAAACGACGGTAGCAGAAGATATCCAGCACCACGTCTTTGTGGAATTTCTGGCGGAACTCGGTCGCGACTTTCGCGGCATGTACTACGGCCTCGGGGTCATCACCGTTCACGTGGAAAATCGGCGCTTCAACCATCAATGCGATGTCGGTTGGGTAGGGTGAAGAGCGTGAGTTGTGTGGCGCTGTAGTGAAACCGATTTGGTTGTTCACAACGATGTGGATTGTGCCGCCAGTTTTGTGTCCCTTAAGGCCAGACAGTCCGAAGCCCTCGGAAATGATGCCCTGGCCAGCAAACGCTGCGTCGCCGTGAAGCAATAGTGGTAGAACTTGTGAATGCTCAACGTCACCGAGCTGTGCTTGTTTCGCGCGAACTTTACCAAGCACCACAGGGTTCACAGCCTCAAGGTGGCTTGGGTTAGCGGTAAGCGAGAGGTGAACAGTGTTACCGTCAAACTCGCGGTCCGAGGACGCACCAAGGTGGTATTTAACGTCGCCAGAACCTTCAACCGTGTCAGGTTTGTAACTACCGCCCTGAAATTCGTGGAAGATCGCGCGGTAGGGCTTACCCATGAAATTGGCCAAAACCGAAAGGCGGCCACGGTGTGGCATGCCGAGCACGATTTCTTTTACACCCAGTTGGCCGCCGCGTTTAACGATTTGCTCGAGCGCGGGGATAAGTGCCTCGCCGCCGTCCAAACCGAACCGCTTGGTGCCCATGTATTTAACGTGGAGGTATTTTTCAAAGCCTTCAGCCTCGACCAGCTTGTTCAAGATGGCTTTGCGGCCCTCGCGGGTGAAGGCGATTTCCTTGCCGTATCCCTCGATGCGCTCTTTCAACCAGCCAGCTTGTTCGGCGTCTGAGATGTGCATGTATTGCAGCGCAAATGTACCGCAATATGTACGCTTAACCAGTTTTACGATTTCGCGCATTGAGCCGTGCTCTAGCCCAAGAACGTTATCTAGGAAAATTGGGCGATCCATGTCTGCTTCAGTGAAGCCGTAGGTGGATGGTTCCAGCTCGGGATGGGCTGGTGGGGGCGTAAGGCGAAGCGGATCGAGGTCCGCTGCCAGATGGCCGCGAATACGATAGGCGCGGATAAGCATCAATGCGCGAATGGAATCGAGTACGGCTTGCCTGATTTGTTCTTCTGAAACAACGGCGCCGATATCGGCTGCTTTTGCTTTGATCTTCTCGCCAACTTTGGCCGGCTCTGCCCATTGGCCATCCAATGCGGCGGTTAGGTCGTCGTTTGGTACCGGCGGCCAATCTGTACGCCCCCAACTTGGTCCGGCTGCTTCAGCGCTTGCTACTGTTGGCTCTTCGCCAAGGGCGTGGAAGAACTGTTGCCAGTCGTCGTCAACCGAATTCGGATCATTTGCAAAACGTGCTTGCAGCTGCTCGACATACTCGGCGTTGTGGCCTTGCAGGAAGGACTCGTTGTGGAATTGGTCGTTGGAGGATTGCTCTGTCATTGGCCTAGACGGAAAATCCGCTCCCTATTTATCGGCCCTTTAATTGGGCCTTGGAAAGAAACCCGGGCACCCTGATAGGCGCCCGGGAAATTATTAACCGATAGCTTTCAATACAGCTTCGCCCAGACCAGCCGGGCTGTCGGCGACCACGAAACCCGCAGATTTCATGGCTTCGATTTTGTCTTCGGCACCACCTACGCCGCCAGCAACAATCGCACCAGCGTGGCCCATGCGACGACCCGGAGGGGCAGTCAGACCAGCGATAAATCCGGCAATCGGTTTGGTGCGACCACGTTTGGCCTCGTCCTTGAAGAACTGTGCTGCTTCTTCTTCAGCCGAGCCACCGATTTCACCAATCATGATGATCGATTGTGTCTCGTCGTCAGCTAGCAACAGTTCGAGCGCATCGATGTGTTCCATACCTTTGATAGGGTCGCCGCCGATGCCGATGCAGGTCGATTGACCCAAGCCAGCGTCGGTTGTCTGCTTCACAGCTTCATACGTCAGTGTACCGGAACGCGAAACAACGCCAACGGAGCCACGTTTGTGGATGTGACCCGGCATAATGCCGATTTTGCATGCATCAGGTGTAATAACGCCTGGGCAGTTAGGGCCGATCAATATGGAATTCGAACCCTCCAGCGCGCGCTTCACACGCATCATGTCCAGCACAGGAATGCCTTCGGTGATACAAACGATCAGTTCCAGTTCTGCGTCGATCGCCTCAAGAATGGCATCGGCTGCAAACGGTGGCGGTACATAGATCGCCGTTGCATTAGCGCCAGTCACATGGCGCGCTTCGTGCACAGTGTTGAAGATCGGCAAACCGATGTGGGATTGACCACCTTTTCCGGGTGTCACACCACCAACCATCTGCGTGCCATAAGCAATCGCCTGTTCGGAGTGGAAAGTACCCTGCGAGCCGGTAAGACCCTGACAGATTACCTTGGTGTTTTCATTTACTAGAACAGCCATGGATCAAGCCCCCTTCACTGCAGCAACAATTTTCTTGGCAGCATCGCCCAGATCGTCCGCAGCAATAACCCCGAGGCCACTGTTGTTGATAATCTCTTTACCTTTTTCGACGTTTGTACCCTCTAGGCGTACAACCAGCGGAACTTTCAGGCCAACTTCTGCGACAGCAGCAACGACGCCCTCAGCGATTACATCACAGCGCATGATGCCGCCGAAGATGTTTACTAGAATACCTTTAACGTTTGGATCGGAAGTAATGATCTTGAACGCTTCGGTAACTTTTTCCTTGGTAGCACCGCCACCAACGTCGAGGAAGTTCGCAGGTTCAGAACCGTAAAGTTTGATGATGTCCATAGTGGCCATCGCCAAACCGGCGCCGTTAACCATACAACCGATTTCACCGTCTAGAGTGATGTAGTTGAGGTCGTACTTGGAAGCTTCCAGTTCTTTGGCGTCTTCTTCGGTTTCGTCGCGAAGGGCGACAACATCAGGGTGACGGTAAAGCGCGTTTCCGTCGAAGCTCATCTTTGCGTCGAGGCACTTAAGATCGCCGTCATTGGTGACGATCAGCGGGTTGATTTCAAGCATCTCCATGTCTTTTTCGACAAACATACGGTAGAGGTTGCTGATCAATTGAACGCATTGTTTGATCTGCTTGCCCTCAAGGCCGAGCGTGAAAGCAACGCGGCGGCCGTGGAATGCGGATAGGCCCGAAGCGGGGTCAACCGAGAAGCTAACGATTTTCTCAGGTGTGTTGGCGGCCACTTCTTCGATGTCCATGCCACCTTCGGTGGAGGCCACGAATGATACGCGGGAAGTTACGCGGTCAACTAGTAGTGCGAGGTACAATTCTTTTTCAATTGCAGCGCCATCTTCGATGTATACGCGGTTAACCTGCTTGCCTGCCGGACCGGTCTGATGCGTAACCAATGTGCGGCCCAGCATCTTCTGCGCCTCTTCGGCTGCTTCGGAAACTGATTTTGTTAGACGCACACCGCCAGCTTCGCCAGCTTCAGGTTCGTTGAACGAACCCTTGCCGCGTCCGCCTGCGTGAATTTGTGCTTTAACAACCCAAAGCGGGCCGTCGAGTTCGCCTGCCGCGGTTTTTGCGTCTTCGGCTTTCAGAACTGGGCGGCCATCGGAAACGGGCGCTCCATATTCTTTCAGCAACTGTTTTGCTTGATATTCGTGAATGTTCATTCAACTGGTCCCTGTTCTGTGGTCCACGGTATTAATGTCCAAAGGTATGAAGAAATCATTGCCTCGGCTCTAGGTGAACGTATCGCATAATTTGCCGCAGGCAAAAGAACTTTAGTACCTGATCACGCGAAAATGTAGGGATGAAGGAGCTATGTGATCACATGAAGAAAAAGTGTGATCACATAATGTGGAGCGCCGATTCGAAACAGTGCTACAACTGTTTTCCGGCCCCGCGTGAATGGCGGGGCCGGAAGCTAATTAGTTAAGCGAAGGGTCAATACCCTTACAGGCTGCAACCAACCCGTTTACGGCTTCTACAGACTTGTCGAACATTTTTTGTTCGTCTTTGTTGAGCTTGATTTCAACAACGCGCTCGACGCCACCTGCGCCGATTACTGTTGGTGCGCCAACGTAAAGGCCGTCCAATCCGTATGCGCCGTCAACGTACGTTGCACATGGCAGAACGCGTTTTTGGTCTTTCAAGAAGGCCTCAGCCATCTGGATTGCAGAAGCGGCGGGCGCGTAGAACGCGGAGCCGGTTTTCAGCAGGCCAACGATTTCAGCGCCGCCATCACGGGTACGCTGAACGATGGCGTCCAATTTATCTTGTGTAGTCCAACCCATTTCCACGAGGTCCGGCAACGGGATGCCTGCAACTGTGGAGTAACGTGTCAGTGGAACCATTGTGTCGCCGTGGCCGCCAAGAACGAACGCAGTTACGTCTTTAACGGAAACTTTGAACTCGTCCGCAAGGAAGTGACGGAACCGTGCGGAGTCTAGAATGCCTGCCATGCCGACAACTTTATTGTGCGGAAGGCCAGAGAATTCGCGAAGCGCCCAAACCATAGCGTCCAGAGGGTTGGTGATGCAGATCACAAACGCGTCCGGCGCATGCTTGGCGATACCTTCACCAACGGACTTCATAACTTTGAGGTTAATGCCCAAAAGGTCATCGCGGCTCATGCCGGGTTTGCGCGCAACTCCGGCTGTTACGATACAAACGTCAACGCCCGCGATGGCGGAGTAGTCGTTTGCGCCTGACATATCCACGTCAAAGCCGCTGACTGGCGCGCTCTCGGCGATATCCAGTGCTTTGCCTTGGGGGGTGCCTTCGGCAATATCGAACATGATAATGTCGCCGAGTTCTTTTGTTGCTGCGATGTGGGCTAATGTGCCGCCGATTTGGCCTGCACCAATAAGTGCGATCTTCGCTCTTGCCATTTTGCAAGTCTCCTATAGGGGTCTTTAAGGGTCGAAATCGAGGTTTGACCTACGCCTAATTTGTCGATTCCGCAAGCGCGAAGGTAAGGAATTCACCTTTGCGCAACGTCCTACCTTGTGTTGCGGATCAAATTGGGGCATTTTTTGTGCGTTGCAACACGAGGAATTACTATGACTGACCGAAATACTCTGTTCCGTTCCGTACTATATATGCCCGGCTCGAAGGTTCGGGCGCTGGAGAAGGCCAAGACATTAGATGTCGACGCGTTAATCTTTGATCTGGAGGATGCCGTCAGCCCTTCCGAGAAGCCAATGGCGCGAGATTTGGTTTGCGAAGCAGTTAAATCTGGAGGTTATGGCCGGCGCTCGGTTGTTATTCGGGTGAACGGGCTGGATTCGGAGTGGGGGATGGATGATTTGGCCGCGGCCTGCGCAGCGGCCCCCGATGCGATTTTGATTCCGAAAGTTAGTACGGCCGACGAATTGAAGCAGATCGAAAAGTTGATGAAGGCTTTTGGTGTCTCGGATAAAACGCGGATTTGGGCGATGATGGAAACACCGTTGGGAATTCTCAACGCTCAAGAAATTGCATCTGCAACACCGATGTTAGAAGCACTTGTGATGGGCACCAACGATCTGGTGAAGGATCTGTTTGCCGAGCAGACGCCTGATCGCGCCCCGGTAATGACGTCATTGTCGCTGTGTCTTCTGGCCGCGCGGGCCTATGGGCTGATCTGTGTCGATGGGGTGTACAATGCGTTCAAGGATGACGATGGTTTGCGGGACGCATGCCAGCAAGGCCGAGATATGGGCTTCGACGGCAAGACGTTGATCCACCCTGCGCAACTGGTCGTAACCAACGAAATGTTCGCGCCAAGCGTGGAAGACATCAAATTGGCGCAGACATATGTTGACGCCTTCAACGAAGCGAAGGCCAGAGGCGAAGGTATTGCGGTGGTTAATGGCAAGATTGTTGAAAATCTGCACATCGAAACGGCTCAAAAACTGTTGGGCAAGGCGGCAACGATTGCTAGTGTTGCGAAAAATTAACGAAGGGGACTTTCATGATTCTATTGATCGCCGGAATACTGATTTGGACAGTTGTCCACTTGTTCAAACGACTATTGCCCGAAGCGCGTGTTGCGATTGAAGAGAAACTTGGTGCAGGACCGGTGAAGGGAATTGTCGCGCTGATATTGTTAGCATCCATCGGGATAATGGTGCTCGGGTTTATGGCGGCGGGCGCGCAGGCAGTTTATATGCCACCCAGTTGGGGCGCAGGACTTAACAGTCTGATAATGATTGTTGCAGTGTTTCTAATGGGCGCCGGAAACGGCAAAGGTGTGTTGCCGACGTTGTTGCGTCACCCGATGCTGACTGGTGTAATCCTTTGGTCCGGCGGACATCTGTTGGCGAATGGTGATATGCGCTCCATCGTTCTGTTTGGTGGGTTAGGCATCTGGGCGATGCTTAGTATGTTGGCGATAAATTTGCGCGAAGGCGCTTGGGATCGACCAGAATCCGGCCCGCTCAAAGGTGATATAAAAGTCGCTGTGATTTCGTTGATTGTTTTCGGCATGATCGCACGCGTTCACAACTCTATTGGCCCCTCAACATTCGGAGCGTAATATGCTTGTTTATCGTTTATTAACCGAGGACGACTCCTCGGCTTTCTGTCACAAGGTTACCGAGGCGCTTTCCAAAGGTTGGCAACTTGAAGGTAGTCCGACCATGGCTTTTGATGCGGCGCGCGGGATCATGCGGTGTGCACAGGCGGTCGTAAAGGATTATGACGGGGATTATTCGGCTGATATGAAGTTGGGGAAAGTGTAGATGTCGAAGACGAGCGCAGGTAATTTCTTTGAAGATTACAGTGTTGGGCAGGTTCTGACGCATGCTGTTCCCCGCACAATCTCAGGGGGGGAGCGTGCGGTCTATACTTCGCTCTACCCGACTCGATTTGCGCTATATTCATCGGATGAATTTGCCAGTGCTTGCGGGTTGCCCAAAAGCCCAATCGAAGATTTGGCGGCATTTCATATTGTTTTTGGGAAGTCAGTTCCCGATGTTTCCCTAAACGCGGTTGCCAATCTTGGCTATGCAGAGGGGCAGTTTTTGCTGCCGGTGTATGCAGGCGATACCCTGACGACTACGTCAGAGGTGATCGGGGTTAAGCAAAACTCAAACGGGAAAACCGGCGTGGTCTGGGTGCGATCTACTGGTCGAAACCAACGGGGTGAGGCTGTGTTGGAATACGTGCGCTGGGTGATGGTTCGCAAGCGGGATCTTAATGCACCAGAACCTGAAACTGTGATTCCCGACTTGAAGGCGGGTTTGACGGTCGATGATCTGGTGATTCCTAAAGGGTTGGATTTCAGCAATTACGACTTTGATCTGGCCGGAGAGCCGCATCGCTGGGGCGACTACGATATCGGTGAAAAAATTGACCATGTAGATGGCGTCACGATTGAAGAGGCCGAGCATATGTTGGCCACTCGTTTGTGGCAAAACACCGCCAAGGTACATTTTGATGCAACCAACCGGCCAGACGGCAAACGGTTGATCTATGGTGGCCATGTGATTTCCATGGCGCGTGCACTTTCGTTCAACGGGCTAGCCAACGCGCAGATGATTGTTGGCATTAATGCGGGTGCGCACGCCAACCCATGCTTCGCGGGGGATACAATTCGGGTCTGGTCCGAAGTTTTGGATAAGGCCAAGGTCAGTGATAGCATCGGTGCCTTACGGGTGCGGATGGTGGCGACAAAAGGGCAGTCAGCGGGATTCCCGTTGAAGGGCGTGGATGGCAAGTATGATCCCGATGTGTTGCTTGACTTGGATTACTGGTGTCTGGTTCCTTGCTGATATCCGAATAGGGGGTCGAAATGCAGAAATTTATCGTCTTTTTGCTTGTCGGCCTGATGTCTTCGACTGCCGCAGACGCAAAAAAACAGTCAAAAGGTGGTGACCCGATAGTGGTTTCACCCGAAGATCTGGACCGGTCAGTTATGTCCTATGTCGAGGCAAATGTGTTGGCCACGATGTACCACGAACTGGGACACGCGTTGATCGACGGGCTGTCACTGCCGATTTTCAGCCGCGAGGAAGACGCTGCTGATACGTTCGTGGTTGTGATCACGGATAAGTTTTTTGACGCTGAACAAGCAGAACAGCTGACGTGGGCGAGCGCGGATCAATATGCACGCGATGCTGAAGAGGCGGAAAAGAAAGGTCAGGAGTTGGCTGTCTGGAGCACCCATTCACTGGACTTGCAGCGGTACTACAACCTGATCTGCCTGTATTATGGCGGCAATGTACAGCAGCGCGATGATTTTGCGGAAGAAAACGGTTTACCCAGTGATCGCGCGCAGACGTGCGAGGAGGAACGTGAGTTGGCCGAAACCTCTTGGGGGGGCGTGTTGGATGATATTAAACGCACACGCTCTGGACCGGACTGGATTGTTCTGGACGAGGATGTCGATACGCTAGGCAACTCCTATGTTCTGGCCGCGCAAAGTGTTATTCGAAGAGAAGTGGCTCGCCTGAACGAACGGTTCGCCCCAGATTTCGAAGTCAAAGTTGTGATTGAAAACTGCAATGAAGAGAATGCGTTTTATTCCCCGGGCGAAGGAAAAATTACGATGTGCAACGAGCTGTCTCGGTCCTACGTACATGATTGAATCTGTTATGTGATCACGCAAATTATTATAGTGATCACAAATGGCAGTATCTACGGGGGATCGCGGGAAAACGTATAAGACGGGGTGGGCAAAATATTATGCCCATATTAACGTCGCGTTAGAAATCCATATGCAGTATGCTTGCGTGTACGCTGGCTGACATAGCCGTTTGAAAAGGGGAAAACATGGCCGATGTAAACCGGGGCAACCGCCCGCTTTCACCGCACCTTTCAATTTATCGCAATCAGTTGTCGATGATTACGTCGATTACGCATCGGATTACCGGTGTAGGGCTTACGTTTGGTGCGATGCTAGTCGTTTGGTGGTTCTTGGCCGCTTCGACAAATGCGGAGTATTTCGCAACAGCGGACGCGTTCTTGACCAGCTGGTTTGGTGAATTAATTTTGGTCGCGTCGCTTTGGGCGCTTTGTTACCACTTCCTTAACGGTATCCGCCATTTGGTCTGGGATACCGGTCGTGGTTTGGAATTGGAATCAACAAAGAAATCAGGCCTTGTTGTTGTGATCGGTTCAGTAGTTCTGACCATCGTGACCCTTCTGGTTATATAAAGGAACGCATGATGAGCTATTTAACAGATAAGAAACGCGTTCAGGGTCTTGGGTCTGCCAAAGACGGAACGGGTCATTTCATCAGCCAGCGTGTGACAGCGATTGCACTTATTCCGCTGGTCGTGCTGTTTGTGCTACCCTTCGGCTATAACCTTGGCGCTGGATATGACCGCGTTATCGAGGCTTATGCACACCCAGTTAACGCAATCATTGCGATCCTGTTTTTCGTTACGGTATTCACCCATCTTCGCCTTGGACTTCAGGTGGTGATTGAAGATTACGTCCATGGCCATGGCTCGCGTACCGCGCTGCTTGTCGCCAATACTCTTTTCTGCTGGTTGTTCGGTCTGACGGGTGTTTTCGCCGTCGCCAAAATCGCCCTTTAATACGCGGAGGCCATCATGGCTGCTTACGAATATATTGATCATAACTATGATGTTGTCGTTGTCGGCGCAGGTGGTGCAGGATTGCGCGCGACATTGGGCATGGCCGAACAAGGTTTGAAAACAGCCTGTGTGACTAAAGTTTTCCCAACACGTTCACACACTGTCGCAGCACAAGGCGGTATCGCAGCATCGCTGTCGAACATGGGACCAGATAACTGGCAGTGGCATATGTATGACACGGTCAAGGGCTCTGATTGGTTAGGTGACACAGACGCGATGGAATATCTGGCGCGCGAAGCCCCCAAGGCGGTTTACGAGCTAGAGCATTACGGCGTCCCATTTTCGCGTACTGAAGAAGGCAAGATTTATCAGCGTCCGTTCGGCGGCCATACGACAGAATTTGGCGAAGGCCCTCCGGTGCAGCGCACATGTGCTGCGGCAGACCGCACCGGCCACGCTATGTTGCACACGCTCTATGGCCAATCGCTGAAGCACAACGCCGAGTTTTATATCGAATACTTCGCTATCGATCTGATTATGTCCGAAGACGGACAGTGTCAGGGCATACTTGCATGGAAGCTGGATGACGGCACTTTGCACCGGTTCAACGCCAAGATGACTGTGTTGGCGACGGGTGGTTATGGCCGCGCGTTCTTTAGCTGTACCTCGGCACACACATGTACGGGCGATGGCGGCGGCATGGTTGCGCGTCAAGGCAAACCGCTTCAGGATATGGAGTTCGTGCAGTTCCACCCGACAGGCATTTACGGTGCCGGCATGTTGATTACCGAAGGCGCGCGCGGCGAGGGCGGTTATCTAACTAATTCTGAGGGCGAGCGGTACATGGAACGCTATGCCCCTACCTATAAAGATTTGGCGTCGCGCGACGTGGTTTCACGTTGCTCCACCATTGAAATTCGTGAAGGTCGCGGTGTTGGACCGAATAAGGACCACGTGTATTTGCACCTTGACCACCTACCGCCAGAAGTTCTGGCTGAACGCCTTCCGGGCATTTCCGAAAGCGCCAAGATTTTCGCAGGTGTTGATCTAACGAAGGAGCCGATTCCGGTTTTGCCGACGGTTCACTATAATATGGGCGGTATTCCGACCAATTATATGGGGCAGGTTCTGGACCCGACGGCTGATGATCACGACCGTATTATGCCCGGTCTAATGGCTGTTGGTGAAGCAAGCTGTGCATCTGTTCACGGGGCGAACCGTTTGGGATCAAACTCCCTAATCGATTTGGTCGTATTTGGCCGCGCAGCAGCCATCAAAGCGGGCGAGGTCGTTGACCCTAACACGCCAAACGCGCCGCTAAATACTGATTCTCTTGATCAGTCGATGGAGCGGTTTGACGGATTGCGCCATGCGAACGGTGCAATATCAACAGCCGAAATGCGTTTGGATATGCAAAAAACCATGCAAACGGATGCAGCTGTGTTCCGGTCAAACAAATCCCTTTCTGAAGGCGTCGATAAAATGTCGGCGATCGCGGCGAAAATGGGTGATTTGAAGGTTTCCGACCGTTCTATGGTTTGGAATAGTGACCTGATGGAAACGCTCGAACTAACCAATCTGATGCCGAGCGCTTTGGCAACAATCGTATCCGCCGAGGCTCGTAAAGAGTCGCGCGGGGCGCATGCGCACGAGGATTACCCTGATCGGGACGACGTAAACTGGCGCAAACATACGCTTGCAAAGGTTGACGACAAGGGGGCAGTTACGCTTTCTTATAGGGACGTTCATCAAGAACCGTTAACTACGCAGGCAGAGGGCGGGATTGATCTTGCTAAGATCGCCCCTAAAGCTCGCGTGTATTAATAGGGATACCATGTTTCGTTTTGGCATCATCGCAGTAGTTTCTAGCTTAGTTATTTCGGCATGTTCTTTGCCGAAAATGACCTATGCCGAGGCGCTGGCGTTTTGTCAGGACAAAGCAGATGCCGCTGCTGGTCCACAAGGCGAAGTCGAGCTTAGCGTTGGGACTGGTGGAACGAATGCCAGTTTCTCTATTTCTGTTAGCGATTCATTTATTCGCGGGGACGACCCGGCAATCGTGTATGAAACTTGTATGAACGAATTATCCCAAAACGGACAAATTTCAGGAGTTTCAGAATGAAAAGTATTACATTGATCACAATCGGCGCGGCATTGTTCCTTACGGCAGCATGCGAGCGAGTTACTGAAGAATCCATACAAGACAACGCGCTGGTCTACAGTCTGAACTTGTCGCATGACGAAATGAATATTTGGGAAACACTAACCCCGTCTCAACGAGACAGAGCTGCAATGTTTATCCGAAACGGTGGCACGTTGATCGCATCGCTTGGGGATAAGTAGGGGCGCGGGTTACAAGTCAAATCGGGTGCTGTCGTAGCGCGCAAATAATATATCGCAGTCCTCCGCGTCGGGTCTGACAGGACGAAGGAAATCTATTATTTCGAAACCGTTCTTGCCTAGTTCGGCAACCAGTTCGCTAAATTTGTAGCCGCCGTCATAGCGCCTCTTAACCGAAACCTCGGCGATAACAAACTCGGTTTTATTGAGAGTCTGCGTGGCACCTTTTATTACTTCAAGCTCGAAGCCTTCGGCATCTATTTTGATCCCGAACGGCCCCACTTGATCTTTGGATATGGAATCAAGTGTATGGACCTGAACTTGACGGGTTTCAAACTCCTCAAAACGCGAGGCGTTTACTTTGGAAAAAGAAGCGAGAGTAGCCCTGCTATGCCTAACCCGTTTAGTCGTCGTTGGAATGCAGATTTCGGCTTCGCCGCGTTTTGAACCAAGAGCGCAGTTGATAAACGAATAGTTTATCTTGTTTTTCCAGCGTTCGACTTTTTGTTCTGACTCGGCAACGGGGTCGACCAAAATAAAGCGGGCGTCCGGAAAAGAATTATATATTAGCGGAGTGCCGTTATCGACACCGATATCGAACACAGTACAGGGCGTGAACCCGAACGACTTTAGAGCCGCTTCAGTTGGCTGTGAATATTCTATCGATATCCCGTTTCGCTCTAAACGCCGAAACAAAGGGCGAACTCGGATATCCGAGGTTGTGCTGCCGTCTTCGTTGGTGCGTACCAACGACACGCCAAGAGATTTTAAGGCCGAAACAAAAGAAAAGGGGTTAGCTCTGGACATTGAGGTTCTGCTCCTGACGATTGGGTCGAATAGAATCAAGCGCCTGGGAAAAAGCACTGCCAATTACTTCAGGCGAAGTTTCGCGCGCGTATTCGAAGCACGCTTCTCGGCGTTCGCTTAGTTCGTCATGTCCCATGTCTACAATCTTCAACATCTTCAGCATCACTTTGCGCGGCCGATTGGAAGTGTAAAGCAGATCCCAGCAAGCGCGGGGAATAGTTTGCCGCATCTCGGGAATATCCGGTCCGATAATTGGCAATCCGAAGGTTTGCGCCAGCATGATCGAACCTGATGTGAACAAGTTTTGAAACGGGACTACGAATGCCTGCGCGTTGCCAAAAATCAACGGAATATCGGCGTCCGGTACACGGTCGGGCGTAATGCTGACCCCTTCGACCCAATTGAGTTTGCGAAGCAGCCGACGCTGACTGGCAAAAGATTGTCCGACGACGTCAAGCGTCCAACCTTGCCGCTTCGTTCGCAACATTCCTGCTGCCTCACCCAGTAGTCCAAGTCCCTTGTTGCCGCGAAACATTCCAAAAAACAAAAAATTCCGTATGCCAGAATCAGACAGTGGACGGCTTAGAGTATCGTCTGCTGGCTCGTATGCTCCCAGGTAACTTGGGTGCCGGATAATCCGGATTTTTTCGGCAGACGCCGAGTATACCTCGACCATGTGTACAGCGGCATGCGGTGCGTGGACGTGAATAATATCGACGATTTTACACAATTCGTATCGAAACCACTCGAATGTTTCACTGTCACGTTCTTTGTGAGGGCGGCGATTGTGGATTGTCCAGACAACACGCCCGCCATTCGCCCGGTAAAGTTTGAGCTGTGAGATTGTTTGCATCGCATTCGCTCGGTTAGCTTCGAAATTCGTGCTGGCGCCGAATAATCTATCATCCCAGTGTATGTGAATTATCGGAGCTTTGACTGTGCCAATGTTGGCGTTTTCAAGAAACTGCCCTTTTGGAAAGTTGACAATCTGGTAGTTGGTGGACGGACCAGTATACATTAGTCTCTGATACGGATTTCCAGTTGTGAAAGGGATGTTTGCAACGCGGATCAACGCTCCGGAAGCCGTGAAGGAGCCGGAAGGAATCGCACTCTGTTCGGCCATTGTGTTAGGGACTCGCGGTTAAAAAGCTTGTTTATCAATTTCGACGAAGCTAATCGAACGGTAATGGTTTGTCTACAGTGTGAAAGTCAGCGAAACTGGTGGTATATTGACAGAAAATGCACGCAATGAGGCTTGTAAATCATCGCAATATCGCCGATTATGTACAAATGTATACGGAGCAAAAAGGGCAGTCGAATGGTTGAATTCACACTTCCGAAAAATTCCCGCATGACAATCGGGAAGACTTGGCCCAAACCGCAAGGTGCCAATGTGCGTGCCTTTAAGGTTTATCGATTTGATCCGGATACGGGGGAAAACCCCCGTGTGGATACTTATTACATTGATCTCGACGATTGCGGGCCGATGATTCTTGATGCGCTGATCAAAATCAAGACGGATATTGACCCGACATTGACGTTCCGACGTTCTTGCCGCGAAGGTATTTGTGGGTCTTGTGCGATGAACATCGACGGGATCAACACGTTAGCTTGCTTGCACGGCATGGACGACGTGAAGGGTGACGTTAAGATTTACCCTCTGCCGCATATGCCCGTAGTCAAGGATTTGATACCGGATCTAACACATTTCTACGCGCAGCATGCCAGCATCATGCCGTGGCTGGAAACCAAAACTAACCGCCCGGCGAAGGAGTGGCGTCAGTCGATCGACGACCGTAAAAAGCTCGACGGGTTATACGAATGCGTGATGTGCGCTAGTTGCTCTACATCTTGCCCAAGTTATTGGTGGAATGGCGACAAATATCTAGGACCAGCGGCACTATTGCACGCCTATCGTTGGATCATTGATAGCCGTGATGAGGCGACTGGCGAGCGTTTGGACGAACTGGAAGATCCGTTCAAGCTTTATCGTTGCCACACGATCATGAACTGCACAAACACCTGTCCAAAGGGTTTGAATCCTGCGAAAGCGATTGCTGAAATCAAAACCATGATGGTGGAGCGGCGCGTTTAGTTAAACGCCGCCTCCAGCGCGATTTCTACCATATCCCCGAAGCTTCGCTCTCGTTGATCCGAGGGTAATGCCTCGTGTGTTTTCAGATGATCGCTAACCGTCAAAACCGCCAAAGCTCGCGCGTTGTGACGGGCAGCTAGAGTGTAAAGTTCGGCAGCTTCCATTTCTACGGCTAGAACGTTGTGGCGTTCCAATTGTGTGTCTAGATCCGGGTGTTCGGAATAAAACACGTCAGACGAAAAAATGTTACCAACGTGCACGGGGGTGTCGCGCTTTTCTGCGGCGGTGACAGCGGCTTTTAGCAATGCCCAGTCGGCGCATGGAGCAAAGTTTGCTCCGTGAAACACCGAATTGTTCATACTGGTCGTGGATGTAGTGGCCATAGCAATGACTACGTCGCGTACATTGATATTTTCTTGAATCGCCCCGCAGGACCCGATGCGTATTAGAGTTTTGGCGCCGTACTCCTGTATCAGTTCGTTCACATAGATTGACAGAGATGGCATGCCCATTCCAGTTCCGTGGATCGTAACACGGTTGCCTTTCCACGTGCCGGTGAATCCCAACATCCCACGCACTTTGTTGACGCAAACGGCATCCTCAAGGAATGTCTCGGCCGCCCACTTTGCGCGGTAAGGGTCGCCGGGTAGCAACACAGTTTCGGCAATTTCGCCAGGCTTGGCGCCAATATGTACTGTCATAACAACGTCCCTTCAAAAACAGATTTATCGCTTATAGACCGCCCGTGCAGCTTTGGTTATATCCTAGGCGACAGTTTTGCATAAAAGGTTGAAATAAATGTCTGCTACGCTCCGCCCTATGACCTCTCGTAAATGCGGCCCCTTGAAAGGGGAAGCACAAGTGCCAGGTGACAAGTCGATTTCGCACCGCTCGATGATTTTGGGCGCACTGAGCATAGGTCGAACGCATGTGACAGGTCTGCTGGAGGGCGAAGACGTCCTAGATACCGCCAAAGCCATGACGGCATTTGGCGCTACAGTCGAGCGGCTTGGCGATGGCGAATGGACAATTGACGGAGTCGGCGTCGGTGGATTTGCGGAGCCGGATCAGGTGATCGATTGTGGTAATGCAGGCACGGGCGTGCGGCTTATTATGGGCGCGATGGCAACCACGCCGATTTCGGTTACGTTTACCGGGGACGCCAGCCTGCGATCACGTCCTATGGGGCGAATTACTGATCCATTGGCGCTGTTTGGCGCTGAAAGTTATGGGCGCAGCGGTGGGCGACTGCCTTTGACGATGGTTGGTGCCAGTGACCCAGTGCCGGTGATTTATCGCACGCCTATGCCGTCAGCGCAGGTGAAATCCGCAGTGCTGTTGGCTGGGTTGAATGCGCCCGGTGAGACTGTTGTGATTGAAAAAGAAGCTACGCGGGATCACACAGAGCGAATGCTTGCGGGCTTTGGCGCGGAGATTTCAACCGAGGTGACCGATGAAGGGCGGGTGATTACCCTAAAAGGTCAACCTGAGTTGACGGGGCAAACTATCGTGGTTCCGCGCGATCCGTCCTCGGCGGCGTTTCCGGTTGTGGCAGCGTTGCTTGTTGAAGGTTCTGAGGTTTTGGTGCCAAACATTGGTCAAAACCCGACACGCAACGGCTTGTTCACTACATTGGTCGAGATGGGCGCCGATATCACATTTGAAAATGAGCGGGTCGAGGGCGGCGAGCCTGTGGCCGATTTGCGTGTAAAGTACGGCGCGCTCAAAGGCATCGAAGTTCCACCGGAACGTGCTGCGAGCATGATTGATGAATACCCGATATTGTCGGTGCTAGCTGCGACAGCCGATGGCACGACCGTTATGCGCGGGGTCAAGGAGCTTCGCGTCAAAGAAAGCGACCGGATTGACGCAATGGCGCGAGGTTTGGAGGCTAACGGGGTGCGTGTTGAAGAAGACGAGGATACGTTTATCGTTCACGGAATGGGGAAAGTCCCAGGTGGCGCGATGTGCAAGACGCACCTAGACCACCGCATTGCGATGAGCTTTATGTGCCTCGGTATGGCTACAGAGAAACCTGTAGGGATTGATGACGCTGGTGCGATCGAGACAAGTTTTCCCGACTTCTTACCGTTGATGGAACGATTGGGCGCCTCCTTCCGCAAGGACAACCGCTAATGCGTTTTACCGTTGCCATAGACGGCCCCGCCGCTGCGGGCAAAGGGACGATCAGCAAGGCGCTCGCGGTTAAGTTCGGGTTTGCTTATTTGGATACCGGATCCTTATATCGTGCGACCGGTGTGAAGGCACTGGAAGTCGGGCGCGGGGTGATTGATCCGGCTGTCGCTGCACAGCTTGCGGGCAACCTTTCGCAAACTGATCTGGATCGCACTGATTTGCGGACAGATGTGGCGGGGCAGGCTGCCAGCAAGATTGCTGCTATGCCTGATGTGCGCGCAGCGTTGCTGGAATTCCAGAAAAACTATGCGCGACGTGACGGTGGGGCGGTATTGGACGGGCGAGATATCGGCACCGTGATTTGCCCCGAGGCCGAAGTAAAAATCTATGTCACTGCCAGTGATGAAATTCGGGCTAAGCGACGGCACAAAGAATTGGCTCAAGCCAAACCCGAATTGACGGTTGCGCAGGTGTTGAACGATCTTCGGGCGCGGGATGATCGTGATGCTGCGCGGGATATTGCGCCAATGAGACCAGCGGATGATGCGTTGCTGTTGGATACGACAGAACTGTCCATTGAAGAAGCTGTCCGGCAGGCGATCATAGCGGTTCAGGCGCACCTGAAATAGCTGCTGGAAATTCCAACTTGAAATGAGGCGTAAACTGCCCCTACATTCTATCTATGTATAAACCTGATAAAGTCTGGAACCGCTTCGCCAAGCGATATGAAAAATCACCTGTTTCGAACGAAGAGGCGTACCAGAAAAAGCTGGAAATAACCCGCTCGTATTTTACGCCTGAATCTGAAGTTCTTGAATTAGGCTGCGGAACTGGAACCACTGCGGTTGCCCACGCGCCGTTTGTGAAACAAATTCTCGCCATTGACGTGTCGTCAAAAATGCTGGAATTTGCTGAAAATAAGGCTAAGGCGGCCGGCGTCACCAATGTGATTTTCAGCCGTGCGAATATCGAAAATATATCGGATTTTGAAACCACTTACGATGTCATCATGTGCCACAGTATTTTGCATTTACTGGAGGATAAACAGGCTGTGATTGCTAATGTTTTTCAACTGCTTAAACCCGGCGGTGTTTTTGTTTCAAGTACTGTTTGCATCGGTAGCAATAATGCTTTTCTACGTGCGCTGCTGATGGCCGGACGCCGTATTGGTCTGCTGCCACTAGTGCGGTTTTTTAGTGTTGAAGAACTTGCGGAAAGTATAACGGATGCGGGGTTTTCGATAGACAGCCAATGGCTTCCCGAAAAAAGCGATGCTGTGTTTATCGTAGCTATGAAGTAGGGTATAAACCTGTAACCGTTGCGCTATTGCTAGATACCCAGAAATTGTCTATAGACGCAGCCGTTGCCGAGGCTATGGAACTAATACAAAAACGAATCGGTTAGGGACGGAAATCTTCCGACCCTTATGTTCGTTCAGGACCACAGCCTCAGACCCATTAACCTAAAGACCGGCGGAACCAACCGCACGGCCCGTAAAAAAACACTGTTAGGAGACATCATATGTCAGCTTCCGTATCCATGGAAGATTTTGAAGCCCTTTTGAACGAGAGCTTCGAGCTGGAAACCCCTGATGAGGGTTCCGTTGTTAAAGGTACTGTTATTGCTATTGAAGCAGGTCAGGCCATCATCGATATCGGTTATAAAATGGAAGGCCGTATCGAACTAAAAGAATTCGCAATGCCAGGTCAGCCCGCAGAGATCGCCGTTGGCGATACTGTAGAGGTATTCCTTGACCGCGTTGAAAACGCACGTGGCGAGGCTATTCTTAGCCGTGAAAAAGCCCGGCGTGAAGAAGCTTGGGACCGTCTGGAAAAAGCTGCTGAAAACGAAGAGCAGGTTGAAGGCGCGATCTTCGGCCGTGTTAAAGGTGGCTTTACTGTTGATCTTGGCGGCGCTGTTGCGTTCTTGCCCGGTTCGCAAGTTGACGTTCGCCCAGTTCGTGATGCGACTGCACTTATGCACATTGCACAGCCGTTCCAGATTCTTAAAATGGACCGTCGCCGTGGCAACATCGTTGTTTCCCGTCGCGCAATCCTCGAAGAGTCGCGTGCTGAGCAGCGTTCCGAAATTATCGCTAAATTGGCTGAAGGTGACGTTGTTGAGGGTGTTGTTAAAAACATCACTGATTACGGTGCATTCGTTGATCTTGGCGGTGTTGACGGCCTTCTGCACGTTACAGACATGGCCTGGCGCCGTGTTAACCACCCATCCGAGATTCTTGAAATTGGCGGAACTGTTAAAGTTCAGGTTGTCAAAATCAACAAAGAAACTCAGCGTATCAGCCTTGGCATGAAACAGTTGCAAGACGATCCTTGGGGCGATGTCGAAGCACGTTACCCACTTGAATCCGTTCACATGGGCCGCGTTACAAACATCACCGACTATGGCGCATTCGTTGAGCTAGAAGCCGGCGTTGAAGGTTTGGTTCACGTTTCCGAAATGTCTTGGACCAAGAAGAACGTACACCCGGGCAAAATCGTTTCTACTTCGCAAGAAGTTGAAGTTATGGTTCTGGAAATCGATTCTTCCCGTCGTCGCGTATCCCTTGGCCTGAAACAAACTCAGGGCAACCCATGGGACAACTTCGCTGCTGCATTCCCTGCTGGCACAGAAGTTGAAGGCGAAATCAAAAACATCACCGAGTTTGGTTTGTTTGTTGGTCTCGACGGCGACATCGATGGTATGGTTCACTTGTCCGATCTTGATTGGGATCGTTCTGGCGACGATGCAATCCAAGACTACAACAAAGGTGACGTGGTTAAAGCTGTCGTTACTGACGTTGACATCGACAAAGAGCGTATCTCGTTGTCGATCAAAGCGTTGGACGGTGATCCGTTTGTTGGTGCGACTGATGGCATCAAACGTGGCGCAGTTGTTACTGTTTCGGTTACATCCATCGAAGAAGGTGGAATCGAAGTTGAACATGACGGCATGAAAGCCTTCATTCGTCGCTCCGATCTTTCGCGTGACCGTGCTGAACAGCGCCCAGAGCGTTTCTCGGTTGGTGACAAGATCGACGCGCGTGTGACTAACATCGACCGTGCAAACCGTCGTCTAGGTCTTTCGATCAAAGCCCGCGAGATTGCAGAAGAGAAGGAAGCCGTCGAGCAGTATGGTTCCTCCGATTCCGGTGCGTCACTGGGTGACATTCTTGGTGCAGCGCTGAAAGGCGGCGACGAGTAATCGTTCGTTACCAAGGTATTGAATTTAGATGGAGCGGCGTCAGAAATGGCGCCGCTCCATTGGTTTATGGACATAGATACCGCGAATCACAAAACTGCAATAATCAACGCGCCAATGCGAAATTCTACTTTTTGGGTTATGATCTGGACACTTGCCATTGATAATCGGGCATATTTCCGCCGTTAAGCGCAATATGTGTCCGCAAACTGGTTTGGCTCACTTTCCAAAAAAGGTAAACCCTGCCAGAATGATAGCGATAGTCGGAATCTGTATTCGGTATGCTTGAAAGTTTCCGTTGGTGGGGCGAAAAACTTCGGGAGAGGGAATTATAGAATGATAAAATCTGAACTTGTCCAAAAAATAGCTGATGAAAATCCGCATCTGTATCAACGCGATGTGGAAAGAATTGTCGGCACCGTATTCGACGAGATCATCGAGACGATGGCGTCCGGAAATCGGGTGGAGCTTCGCGGCTTTGGCGCGTTTTCGGTAAAGAAGCGCGATGCCCGCATGGGTCGCAATCCGCGTACAGGTGAATCGGTTTCGGTTGACGAAAAATACGTCCCGTTCTTTAAAACCGGGAAACGTCTGCGTGACCGTCTAAACGGCAGATAACGCCTAAAGGAATTCTTATGCGATATCTTCGCTACAGCTTTTACGCTGTTTTGATGGTGGTGCTGGTTATGCTGGCACTGGCCAACCGTGAAATTGTTACGCTGGCTGTTTTGCCAGAACAACTTTCCAGCATACTCCCCGTTTCGATCCGGTTACCGATGTTTGTTGTGATTATGTTGTCGATGTTGACCGGTTTGTTGGTTGGCTATGTGTTGGAGTATTTTCGCGAACATAAGCAGCGGCGCGAAGCTGCGGTTCGCAAGCGCGAAGTGGATATTCTTTTACGCGAGGTTGATACATTGAAGAAGCAGGCGGGAACGGAAGAGGATGATGTCCTCGCGTTGCTAAACTGATGCAGGTTAAAATTTGCGGACTAAAAACACCCGAGAGCCTGGCGGCAGCAGTTGATGCCGGTGCCTCGTACCTAGGGTTTGTATTTTTCCCGAAATCTCCACGCCATTTGACATACCGACAGGCGGCAGAATTGGTCGGCACTGTTCCAGACGGTGTTATCAAAGTCGCGCTGACCGTTAACGCGGATGACGAGGCGTTAGCGAAAATGTTGGGCGAAGTTCCGATCGATATGCTGCAACTGCATGGTTCTGAAAATCCCAAGCGGGTGGCGCATATTAAGGAGCGATTCGATCTGCCTGTGATGAAGGCGGTCGGGGTGGCTGATGCCAGTGATCTGCCGCAGCTTGTTGAATATGCCGAGGTCGCGGATCAGTTGCTTGTCGATGCTAAACAGCCTAAAGGTGGCCCGCTGCCGGGGGGTAACGGGTTGGCTTTTGATTGGCGTCTTATCGCGAATTTGGAATGGCCGACCCCGTGGATGCTAGCTGGCGGTTTAACACCGGAAAATGTGGCTGAGGCCATGCGCCTGACGGGCGCTACGATGGTGGATGTTTCCTCGGGCGTGGAAAGCGCGCCGGGGGTGAAAGATTTGGACAAGATCGCGGCCTTTGTGAAGGCCGCTAAAGGAGCGGTATGATGGCCTCGGATTCAGTGAACTCTTACAAAACAGGTCCTGACGAGCAGGGACGTTTCGGCAATTATGGTGGGCGCTTCGTCGCGGAAACTCTGATGCCGCTGATCCTTGACCTTGAGGCCGAGTACGAAAAAG
Source organism: Rhodobacterales bacterium 52_120_T64 (assembly GCA_002162875.1). Classification (GTDB taxonomy): domain Bacteria; phylum Pseudomonadota; class Alphaproteobacteria; order Rhodobacterales; family Rhodobacteraceae; genus NORP23. The sequence goes on from MABA01000017.1 coordinate 210,070, forward strand.
CAAAGACCGACACATCCTTCTGGGCTGAAATGGATGACTTGTGGAAGCATTACGTAGGGCGCCCAAGCCCGCTGTATTATGCCGAAGGTTTGACCAAGCATTTGGGCGGCGCCAAGATCTACCTGAAGCGCGACGAGCTGAACCATACCGGTGCGCACAAAATCAACAACGTACTCGGTCAGATTTTGCTGGCACGTCGCATGGGTAAGACACGGATAATCGCGGAAACAGGTGCCGGACAACATGGTGTTGCAACGGCGACGGTTTGCGCGAAGTTCGGCCTGAAATGTGTCGTGTTCATGGGCGCAACCGATGTGGCTCGCCAATCCCCCAATGTGTTTCGTATGAAACTTCTAGGTGCCGAAATTGTATCGGTAACGGCTGGTCGCGGCACATTGAAAGATGCGATGAACGAGGCTATGCGCGATTGGGTGACCAACGTGGACGATACGTTCTACTGCATCGGTACCGTTGCCGGTCCGCACCCGTATCCTGCGATGGTTCGCGATTTCCAATCGATCATCGGTAAGGAAGCGCGTGAGCAAATTCTGGAGCAAGAAGGTCGTTTGCCCGACACTTTGATCGCTGCGATTGGCGGCGGTTCTAACGCGATGGGTTTGTTCTTTCCGTTTCTTGATGACACAGATGTGGGCATCATCGGGGTCGAGGCTGGTGGCCACGGCGTTGATGATCGTAACGAGCATGCGGCCAGTTTGGCTGGCGGCCGACCGGGTGTTTTACACGGCAACCGGACGTATCTGTTGCAGGACGACGACGGGCAAATTCTTGAAGGGCACTCGATTTCGGCAGGCCTCGATTATCCTGGCATTGGCCCCGAGCATTCGTGGCTGAATGATATTGGCCGTGTGGAGTACGTCTCGATCACTGATGTTGAAGCGTTGGAGGCATTCCAGCTTTCCTGCACGACGGAAGGTATCATTCCAGCATTGGAGCCTTCGCATGCATTGGCACATGTGACCAAGATCGCGCCTAATCTGCCCAAGGATCACATCATTATTATGAACATGTGTGGCCGTGGCGACAAAGATATCTTCACTGTCGCTGCTGCTCTTGGTGTTGATGTTAGCGATTGAGATCAGCATCTCACTTGGCCAAAAAATTCGTGATATCTGACGGATAGGCCGAAAACTCAAGTGGTGGCAGGATAAGCCGCCACGTATCAAAGGCTTGCTCGGTATCTAACGAACCTAGTTTGGTGTGAAGCACCAAGCGCGCCAATCCGTGTATAAGCGCCCATATCATCAATTCGTTCGCCTGACTGCCACCTTCGCCCTTCACAATGGGAGCGCAGATTTCGCGTAGAACGTCGTAAGCTTCATCAGCAGCTTGATTCAAGCCTTTGTCGTTATGATCGCGCGGGGTCCCACCAAACATCAAATTGAATAGCCCTTCGTTGTTCAGCGCAAAGTTCAAGTATCCGCGCCCGACCGCTAATATCGTTTCTCGGGGATCTCGAGGTTCAAGTGGCATCTCAGCTCGCATTGAGTCGGTGAACATCTTGTAGCCTTCAGTCATCAAAGCCGAGTGCAGTGCTGTCAGGTTTGCAAAATGATGAGCCGGCGCGGCGTGGCTGACGCCAGCTTTCGCGGCCAATTTTCGCATAGACAAGGTTTCGAGGCCACCTGCTTGCAGCAATTCTAAGCCAGCTGCGATCAGCGCAGCGCGTAGGTTCCCGTGGTGGTGTGGTTTTTTAGCGGTCATGGTTGTACGATAAATAATAACTTGACAGTGTCAACTTCAATAAGCAACTTGGCGGTGTCAATTTTAAGGAATGAACCATGACCCGCAATCCCATCCTATTTTACATGACTGTAGTTTTAAGTTTCATAATGGCATTTATGTCATATAGATTCACGACATTGGGCATGGATGCGGCTTTCCCTGAGATGATTGGGCACCTGACGAACCGCAAATTTGCTTTCTCAGCGCATGTTATCTCGGCCCCTTTGGCGCTGACTTTTGGCGCGATGAATATGATTGATCGCCGCCGAAAAAAAAGACGCGTGTTGCATCGTTGGACGGGCCGTGCCTATGGAGTGTCAATTCTAGTTGGTAGCGTTTCGGGCTTGGTGATGGCTACAGGCGCTGAAGGTGGTGCAATTGCCGGATTCGGATTCGGAATTCTTGCAATATTGTGGTTTGTGACAACAGCGCAGGCTATTCGTTTTGCCGTGGCGCGAGATTTCAAGTCGCATCGCCGCTGGATGATCCGATCGTTTGCACTAACGCTTGCAGCGGTGTCGCTGCGAATTTATCTGCCAATGTTTATGATATTTGGCGAGATGACCTATGCGCAGGCGTCGGTTTGGGTTGCATGGCTATGCTGGGTCCCGAACCTCGCGCTTGCCCAATGGTGGGTGCGCCGTTAGATCGCCGCCAACTCGGTTTTGATTAGGCGGGCCGCAGATAACGGATCTTCGGCTTTCCAAATTGGACGACCCACGACGATGTGATTTGCACCATCATTAATGGCAACCGCTGGCGAGGCGACGCGTTTCTGGTCGTGCGCATTTGTACCGGCCGGGCGCACACCGGGGGTGACGATCAGTTTGCCAACCGCTTCGGGGAGGGCGCGGATTATTGCGGCTTCTTGTGGGCTGGCAATTACGCCGTCAGCGCCAGCGAGAAATGCTAGGCGGGCGCGTTCTTGCACCAGTTTGCTGATTTCTCCATCACGGATCAAAGCCAAATCAAGGTCGGCGCGATCCATCGAGGTCAAAATCGTGACGGCGAGGATTTTCATATCCGTATCGCCACGCCCTGCAACGGCCGCACGAACGACGTTCGGATCACCGTGAACGGTCAGAAAATCCAGATCGAACTGCGCTAACCCTGCCACGGCGTTTTCTACCGTTTGCCCGATGTCGAAGAGCTTCATATCCAGAAACACGCGCTTGCCCATTTCGGTCAACTCGTTTGCGAGGGCTAACCCCCCGCTGGTCAGCATGCCCAGACCAATTTTGTAAAACGAAACCTCGTCTCCCAGCTTTTCGACGAGGCGTAAACCCGCGAGTGCGTTTGGAACATCGAGGGCGACTATCAGGCGGTCATCGGCTTGCATGGGTTGGCTCCTTTACGATTTGTAAAGAATTCGCATGTCTGGTTCTTCGGTGCAATACATATGCACCCAGATATAGGCGTGGTAAAACAGCGCGAGAACCAGCGCGTTCCATGATCCAAGCAATAATCCGATGCCCCACAGTCCCGTGAAGACAAACGTGTACATGGCATTGCTGGAGTATTTGAATGCGCCTTGGTTAACCATCGGCATGTTTAGGTATTCATCATGAAAATGGTCGCCACCAAGCGCACGGCTAATGGTGAAGTACTTTAAGACCGAATGCATGGTGTAGGCGACGAGAAGCATCAGCAATGTTCCGGCGATCAGTTGAACAGTGCGGTCGCCACCAAGCGAGCCGTAATCAGAAATGCCAACGATGATAAGAAGCAATGGGCGCCCGCCTAGGAATGGCAGGAAAATCACAGCCCAGACTTTCAGCGCGTTATCCCCGAACAGTCGCACCATGATATTGAAGTGTAGTTGCAGGCGGAATACGACGGCGACAATACTTTGGTGAATAAGGCCGATAGCGATTGTGATATACGCCCAAGTCATCGTGCTTACGCCCAGAAAACTACCGCCGTAGTCATGCAACAGGCTGCATGTACCAATCGTTAGCAGTGCGGCGATCATGGCGTGTTGGATCTGACCGCGGAAGATCTCGGTTTTTGGCGTTGTCGCGCGGATTTCTTTCAAGCTTCGCATCGTGCTTCCCCCAGTTTAATGAAGACTAGCAGAAAGACGAGCATTCTCAAAACGCGAGTCCTTGCAAGGTCTTGCGGGCAACCCCACATACTAGCCGAAGGGTCATACTTGACGTGCCAAAATGGGCGTCGAATGTATGCACGCCAAAAAAAGGAGTAACCGGATGAACTTTGAGAAGTTTACCGAGCGTAGTCGTGGTTTCGTACAGGCCGCTCAAACAATCGCCCAACGAGAAGAACACCAGCGCTTTATGCCCGAGCATTTGCTGAAGGCGCTTTTGGATGACGATCAAGGGTTAGCCGCGAATTTGATCAAACGCGCAGGTGGAGCGCCGAATGTAGCCATCGCCGAGGTCGATGCTGCGGTTGCCAAATTGCCTAAGGTTTCAGGCGATCAATTGTATATGGATGGGCAAACCAGCAAAGTATTGGCCGAAGCCGAGAAGTTGGCTGACAAAGCTGGCGATAGCTTTGTGACCGTAGAGCGATTGTTGACCGCGTTGGCAGTGACCAAATCCCAAGCCGAGAAGGCGTTGAAAGCTGCTAAGGTTACCGCGCAGGCATTGAACGAGGCGATCAACGATATTCGTCAGGGTCGGACGGCTGATTCCGCTAGTGCCGAGGACAGCTACGAGGCACTAAAGAAATACGCGCACGATCTGACCGAAGCTGCCCGCGAGGGCAAGATCGACCCAATTATCGGGCGCGACGAGGAAATTCGCCGCACGATGCAGGTTTTGGCCCGGCGCACCAAGAACAACCCAGTTTTAATCGGCGAACCCGGCGTTGGTAAAACGGCAATTGCCGAAGGGCTGGCGTTAAGGATTGTCAACGGTGATGTGCCGGATTCAATCGCTAACAAAAGCTTAATGTCGTTGGATATGGGGGCGTTGATCGCGGGCGCTAAGTATCGTGGTGAATTCGAGGAGCGTCTGAAGGCCGTTCTTAATGAGGTGACCCACGCGAACGGCGAGATCATCTTGTTTATCGACGAAATGCATACGCTTGTCGGGGCAGGTAAGTCGGATGGGGCAATGGATGCCTCTAACCTGTTGAAGCCTGCTTTGGCGCGGGGTGAATTGCACTGTGTTGGCGCGACCACGCTCGATGAGTATCGTAAGCATGTGGAAAAAGACGCCGCTTTGGCACGACGCTTCCAGCCTGTGCTGGTAGAAGAGCCTACGGTTGAGGACACGATCTCCATTCTGCGCGGTATTAAGGAGAAGTACGAGCTACACCACGGTATCCGGATCGCTGACCGGGCGCTGGTTGCAGCGGCGACGCTGTCGGATCGCTATATTACTGATCGGTTTTTGCCCGATAAAGCCATCGATCTGATGGACGAAGCCGCGAGTCGTTTGCGGATGGAGGCGGATAGCAAGCCAGAAGAACTCGATGCGCTTGATCGCGAGATTTTGCAAAAGCAGATTGAAGCAGAGGCATTAAAACAAGAGAAAGACGACGCCTCGGCGGATCGTTTGTTGAAGCTGCTGAAAGAGCTGTCAGGTTTGCAGGAAAAATCAACAGAGATGACGGCGCGTTGGCAGGCCGAACGTGACAAGATGGCTGGTGCGCGGGACATTAAGGAAGAACTGGAATCCGCAAGGGCCGAGTTGGATCAAGCAATGCGCGCTGCCGACCACGCAAAGGCCGGTGAGTTGACATATAGTATCATCCCGAATCTGGAGGCGCGTCTAGTCGATGCCGAGGCTGCCGAAAGTCAGACCACGGATGTTATGGTGGAAGAAGCTGTTATGCCCGAGCATATCGCCAGTGTGGTTGAGCGCTGGACAGGTATTCCTGTGGACAAGATGCTGGAGGGCGAGCGCGAGAAACTTCTGAAGATGGAAGCGGAACTCGGCAAGCGTGTTATTGGCCAGAAATTGGCGGTAACAGCTGTGTCGAATGCTGTGCGCCGCGCGCGGGCTGGTTTGAATGACCCTAACCGTCCGCTGGGTAGTTTTCTATTTCTTGGCCCAACTGGCGTCGGTAAAACCGAGCTGACCAAAGCCTTGGCCGAATACCTGTTTGACGATGATACTGCCATGACCCGCGTGGATATGTCGGAGTTCATGGAGAAACACTCGGTTTCCCGTCTGATAGGCGCCCCTCCGGGGTATGTCGGGTATGACGAGGGCGGCGTGCTGACCGAAGCCGTGCGGCGTAGGCCATATCAGGTTATCCTGTTTGACGAGGTCGAGAAGGCGCACCCTGATGTGTTTAACGTATTGTTGCAGGTTCTGGATGATGGCCGTTTGACGGATGGGCAGGGGCGTCTTGTTGATTTCAAGAACACGCTGATTATCCTGACGTCGAACCTTGGCTCGCAGGCACTTAACGATACCTCGTTGGATAAGACTGAAGCGAAAGGGGTGGTGATGGGTGCTGTTCGCGGCCACTTCCGCCCCGAGTTCCTGAATCGTCTGGATGAAATCGTGGTGTTTGACCGCCTGAGTCGCGAGAATATGGACGGAATCGTCGATATCCAGCTGGATATTCTTGGCAAACGTTTGGCCCCGCGCAAAATCGCGATTGAGTTGGACGAAGCGGCGCGTAAGTGGTTGGCCGATACAGGATATGATCCGGTATATGGTGCAAGGCCTCTGAAGCGAGTGATCCAAACCCATCTACAGAATCCGCTGGCAGAAATGCTTCTGGGTGGCGAAGTATTTGATGGATCCAGGGTGCCGATATCGGCGGATAGTGAAGGGCTGGTTATCGGACAGGCGGTGGATGTTGCCGAGGCCGAAACGGTTCACTAACTACTGTTTATAATAAACGAGGCCCAACTGGCGACGGTTGGGCCTCGTTTAGTTTGGTAGAGGGGCAGCTTGTTAGTCCTCGATTGCTTCCAGAATGATCGCATCTAACATCTCGTTGACGGGTGCCATGCTATCGCCCGACATGAAGCGGTGGCCGACAGTGGTCTGGTCTGGATTTTCAGGCGTGGAAAATACAAAGATACCGTAGGGGCAGAATGCGATGTTCATGATGTCCGCTTCCATCGCTGTGCGCGATATGGATGCGGAGCAGAAGCTATAAACTACGCCCTCAGAATATAGCGTGATTTCTGAACCTACATCTACACGCGTGCGCTCCAACATCTCGCTTACATGGCTGACGGAGTCGATCGTCAGGCCTTTGTCGAGAATCGCGCTTTCAACGGAAAATGTTACGTTGTCGAAGGAATCATCTACGATCCAAGAGGTGATATCTTGGGCAAATGCAGGAGTCGCGAGGAATATCGCGGCTGTTAGGGCTACTATACGGGTAGACATGATGTCGTCCTTTATTAGAGTGTGTTTCTAAACGGTAAAATGCCATAAAACCTGTTGTTTTACGTTGATGTATATCATGTAAAATCCAACGTATGTTGGTATTTATTGCCGTGAACTTCTTTTCCACGATCTTTTTTTCACAAAACTTTTATTTCTCTCTTGCGCGACTCGTTGTTGGGGTCTAGAAGTCCCCTCAGCAGCAAGGCGAGACGCTAAGTTGTTAACAAACACTGAGACAAACGAGCGGCTGGTGCGCTGATTAA
>MABA01000004.1 GCA_002162875.1 Rhodobacterales bacterium 52_120_T64
GAGGAAAATCGTGGCACAGTTCCGACGGAACGATTGTGCCGGATCATGTATGTCAGTTCACGCGGTTTTAGTGCTTTCCGATCTCGCCCGATTAGTCAGAACCAACGTAAGGATATTCGAGTGGTTTTCGACGTTCCCTGCACCATTCGGAAAGACGAGGTTCAACGGTCTACTCGGGCAGTAGCTAAAGTGAACTATTGCCCAACACTATTTATGTAAACTACATTTTCAAGTTTACCATTGCCGAAATTGATTACACAGTCGTCGCAGGCAATTGGAAGAGAATGTTTATGTATTTTTAAACGCTAAGCGTTGCTTGAACTGCCTTTTGCCAAGCATCGTATTTGGATGAACGCAAATCTTCGTTCATTTTCGGTTCGAAACGGCGTTCCAGTGCCCAGCGTTCACTAAACTCCTTTTGGTCCGGATAAATACCGGCCCGCATTCCAGCCAACCAAGCGGCCCCTAATGCGGTTGATTCAAGCCCAATGGGCCGATCAACCGGTGCAGCGATTATGTCCGACAGGAACTGCATGGCCCAATTGTTGGCGCTCATTCCGCCATCAACGCGCAATATCGCTTCATCATCGTTGTCGCCCCAATCATCTGTCATAGCCTCGAGTAAATCTCGCGTTTGATAGGCGACGCTCTCCAGTGCAGCCTTTGCAAGCTCTGCTGGTCCAGAGTTTCGTGTTAAGCCATAAATAGCGCCGCGGCACTCCGCGTTCCAATACGGCGCACCGAGGCCCGTGAACGCAGGAACCAATATCACAGACTGTTCCGGGTCGGCCGTTTCGGCAAGCGGTTGGGTTTCCGCTGCTTCCCTAATGATTTGCAATCCATCGCGCAGCCATTGCACCACGGCACCGGCGATAAAGATTGATCCTTCCAGCGCATATGTAGGTTTTCCGTCAAACTGATAGGCGATTGTACCGAGTAGGCGGTTTTTGGATTCAACTATTGTGTCACCGGTGTTTAACAATGCAAAACAGCCTGTACCGTAAGTCGATTTCAGCATTCCAGGCTCAAAACAAGCTTGCCCGACAGTTGCTGCTTGCTGATCTCCCGCCACGCCAAGGATCGGGATTTCGTGTCCAAAAAGATCTGCGCGAGTCATCCCGAATTCGGCCGCACAGTCTTTGACTTCTGGTAACATAGCCATAGGTATATCTAGCAGATCGCAAATCTTGCTGCTCCATCGGCCTTTACGAATGTCGTACATTAGCGTGCGAGCTGCGTTGGTGGCGTCGGTGACGTGCTCTCGTCCTCCGGTCAGTTTCCAGATAAGAAAACTGTCAACGGTTCCAAACAACAACTCGCCAGCTTCAGCACGTGCGCGTGCCCCCCCGACGTTGTTCAATAACCAGTTCAGTTTGGTTCCAGAAAAGTAAGGATCAAGCAAAAGGCCGGTTCTTTTGGTCACCATTTCCTCGTGACCTGCGACCCTTAGTTCGCGGCAATAATCGGCTGTTCGTCTATCTTGCCAAACGATGGCGCTATATATCGGTATACCCGTTACTTTATCCCAGACAAGTGTGGTTTCCCGTTGGTTTGTTATTCCTATTGCCGTGATGTCCTTGGCCGAAATCCCAGCGCGCTCAATCACTTCGCGGCATGTTCCTGCAGTGGTCGACCAAAGATCCGAAGGATCGTGTTCTACCCAGCCGGATGCCGGATAGTGCTGAGGAAACTCCTCCTGCGCTTTCGCTGTGATCTGCATATTCTGATCGAACAGAACTGCACGACTGGAGGTCGTACCTTGGTCGATTGCTAAAATATAACTCATGATTGTAGCCTTAGAAAGAAGCTGGATAAAAATGGAGCGGCCGCTTGTTTTAACGACCGCTCCACAAAATACTGCTCGGCATCGGCCCTGAGAACCGGGCAGTAATTCACATATTAGGTGGCCGGGGCTAGATTGCCCCGACCGAGGAGAAACTTACTTCCAAGATTGGATAAGTTCGTCGTAGTCGATAGTTTGTGGCTCTTCACGTTCGTTAGCGAGTTTCGCTTTAGGCGAACCAGGCTGGGACAACCAGAAATCGGCATCGCTCTCGTCATTGAGAAGCGGACCTAGGTCACCCTGAACACCTGCGCGCTCAATACGGGCAAGAACTTTTTCCTGCTCGGCACAAAGTGAATCGAGTGCTTCTTGTGCAGATTTTGCACCTGAAGACGCGTCACCAATGTTCTGCCACCAAAGCTGCGCCAGCTTAGGATAATCAGGAACGTTGGTACCAGTAGGAGACCACTGAATACGCGCTGGCGAACGATAGAATTCAACCAGACCACCAAGTTTGTTCGAACGCTCTGTGAAGCTTTCGTGGTTGATCGTGGATTCACGAATGAAGGTCAGACCAACGTGGGACTTTCTCAAATCCACAGTTTTAGACGTAACAAACTGTGCATAGAGCCATGCTGCCTGTGCACGATCGACCGGAGTCGATTCCATCAGCGTCCAGGAACCAGCGTCCTGATAGCCAACTTTCATGCCTTCTTCCCAGTAAGCGCCGTGTGGCGAAGGTGCCATGCGCCATTTAGGTGTTCCATCATCGTTCATGACTGGAATGCCTTCTTTCACCATATCTGCGGTGAAAGCAGTGTACCAGAACATCTGCTGGGCAATGGCGCCCTGCGCTGGAACTGGGCCAGCTTCGCCGAATACCATACCTGCCGCTGACGGAGGTGAGTATGCGTGTAGCCATTCAGTGTACTTCTCAATTGCGTAAACAGCCGCAGGAGAGTTCGTAGCACCACCACGAGCAACACAAGAGCCAACAGCCTGAGAGTTTTCGTTTACACGAATGCCCCATTCGTCAACCGGCAGGCCGTTCGGCTCGCCAACGTCGCCCATTCCGGCCATCGACATCCACGCGTCTGTGAAGCGCCAACCGAGTGATGGATCCTTTTTACCGTAGTCCATGTTGCCATAAACTGTCCGGCCGTCGATTTCCTTGCCCGTGAAGAACTCAGCAATGTCTTCGTATGCGGACCAGTTAACCGGCACACCCAGATCATAGCCATACTTTTCCAGGAATTCGGCTTTGAATGTAGGATCCGTGAACCAATCGTACCGGAACCAGTACAAGTTGGCGAACTGCTGTGTTGGCAACTGGTAAAGTTTGTCATCTGGACCGGTTGTGAAGCTAAGGCCGATGAAATCTTCCAGATCAAGTGTTGGGCTGGTAACAGCCGCACCTTCACCTACCATCCAGTCGGTCAGGTTGCGAACCTGTTGATAGCGCCAGTGCGTACCGATCAAATCGGAGTCATTGACGTAAGCATCATAGATGTTCTGGCCAGTCTGCATTTGCGTTTGCAGCTTTTCAACAACATCACCTTCACCGATCAGATCGTGAGTGATCTTGATACCGGTGATGGCTTCAAAAGCCGGAGCCAAAACTTTGGACTCGTACTCGTGCGTTCCGATCGTTTCCGAAACAACGTTGATTTCCATACCTGCGTACGGTTTAGCCGCATCGATAAGCCATTGCATTTCTGCTTCCTGGCTTGAACGGTCGAGAACGGATAGATCACCGATCTCTGCATCAAGGAACGCACGCGCGTCCTCCATGCCCGCTAATACTGGCGATGAAAGAATGGCAAGTGCCAGTCCAATCGCCGTCGTAGATTTATATCTCAGGTTCATTATAATCCTCCCATAAAGGAACCAAGTTTTATTTCGGTTGGTTGATATTGAACGTCATCCAACCGCCTTTTTTTGCCTGCTTACACCCAGCGGAACACCGCTGTCGCATAAAACAGACAGACAACCAGAGCGCCCCATTGAGATGCACCAGTAAGACCGAGCCAAGCCAAATTGATAAAGGCCGAGCCCAATAACGTAATAAAGAGTCGATCGCCGCGCGTAGTCTCGATTCTCAGAACACCTGTTCTTGGTGTTTCCGGATATTTGACTGCCAGGATTGTGAAAATCACTAGAAGGCAGCCGATCACGATAAAGAATAACGCAGTTGGGAATGTCCATGCCATCCATGCCATAGTATTGTCCTCCTATTTAAACCCGCCCCATGGCGAAGCCCTTGGCGATGTGGTTGCGAACGAAATAGATAACTAATGCGCCCGGAATGATGGTCAGCACACCAGCAGCGGCCAATACGCCCCAATCCAGACCGGATGCCGACACCGTGCGGGTCATCGTAGCGGCGATGGATTTTGCCTCTACCGATGCCAATGTCCGGGACAGTAGAAGTTCTACCCAGCTGAACATGAAGCAGAAGAACGCCGCCACGCCAATGCCACTGGAGATGAGCGGTGTGAATATCTTGACGAAGAACTTCGGGAACGAATAGCCGTCGATATATGCTGTTTCGTCGATTTCTTTGGGCACGCCCCGCATGAAGCCTTCTAAGATCCACACGGCAAGCGGTACGTTGAACAGCGTGTGCGCCAAGGCAATCGCAATGTGCGTATCGAACAATCCAACCGAGCTATACAGCTGAAAGAATGGCAACGCGAACACTGCGGGTGGGGCCATACGGTTCGTCAGCAGCCAGAAAAACAGATGCTTGTCGCCAATGAATGAATACCGGCTGAACGCATAGGCTGCTGGTAAGGCAACTGCGAGCGAGATCACAGTATTCATAGTCACGTATATGATCGAGTTGATGTAACCCCAGTACCAACTAGGATCAGTGAAAATCACTGCATAGTTGGCAAAAGTCAGATCGCGTGGCCATAGCGAGAATACACTCAGGATTTCTGTATTGCTCTTGAGGCTCATGTTGATCAGCCAGTAGATCGGTAGCATCAGAAATACGAGATATACTGTTATGATTACGACACTGCCTTTGATGTTTGGCAAGGACAGGCCGCGCGATGTGGTTTGATTTACAGGTGAATCAGACATTAGACGCCATCCCTTTTGTCGAGGTTAGTCATCACAGTGAAGAACACCCATGAAATCAGTAGGATTACGAGGAAGTACATCAACGAGAACGCTGCCGCTGGTCCAAGATCAAACTGTCCAAGCGCCATTTTCACAAGGTCGATCGACAAGAACGTAGTTGCGTTACCCGGACCACCACCAGTGACCACGAAAGGTTCGGTATAGATCATGAAGCTGTCCATGAACCGCAACAGGATCGCAATCATCAAAACGCCTTGCATCTTAGGTAACTCAATGTACCGGAATACTTTCCAACGGCTCGCCTGATCGATTTTTGCGGCCTGATAGAAAGCATCGGGGATCGACTGAAGACCTGCGTAAGACAAAAGCGCAACAAGCGAAGTCCAGTGCCACACATCCATAACAATTACGGTCAGCCACGCATGCACGGCGTCTTGCGAATAGTTGTAGGAAATACCCAGTTTGCCCAAAGTATAGCCGAGCAAACCAATATCGACACGGCCAAAAATCTGCCAGATCGTGCCAACAACATTATACGGAATAAGAAGCGGCAACGACATCAGCACAAGAACCAAGGACGCCCAGAAGCCTTTTTTCGGCATATTCAGCGCGATAAAAATGCCTAGAGGCACTTCGATCGCCAGAATAATGAGCGAGAATGTAATTTGGCGACCAAGCGCGTTGTGCAGTCGTTCGGAATGCAGAAGCTCGTCAAACCATTCAAGTCCAGCCCAGAAAAACTGGTTGTTCCCGAACGTATCTTGCACCGAATAGTTCACCACGGTCATCAAGGGGATAACGGCTGAAAAGCCAACCAGTATTAGAACCGGTAGAACCAGAAACCATGCTTTTTGATTTACGGTCTTTTCCATTATGCAACCTCCCCTTTAACGCGCCAGTCGTTGGCGTAAACATTGATGCGTTCCGGTACAAAAGCCACGCGGTTCATATCAGCACCTATTGATGCTCCTTCTGGCGCGATGATGTTGATCTCTTTTCCGAAGAAATCTGCGCGCACGATCTTGTGGCGACCCACATCTTCGACGCGGCGTATTTTGACTGGTAATCCGGTACCATTGCTTGTCAATGAAACGAACTCCGGTCTAATTCCGATCTGCGATTTGCCTTCGACAGGCTTGTATCCAGCGCCGAGATCGATCTCGGTACCCTCGATATACGCTTTGTGACCCTCGATTTTAGCATCAAGGACATTCATTCCGGGCGATCCAATGAAATACCCAACAAAGGTGTGCTCAGGCGTATCGAACAGTTCTGCGGGAGTGCCCATCTGCACAACGCGGCCGTCGTACATCACGACAACTTTATCAGCGAATGTCAGCGCTTCGGTTTGGTCATGGGTCACATAAATCATTGTGTGACCGAATTCGTGGTGGAACGATTTAAGTTGGGTCCGCAGTTCCCACTTCATGTGTGGGTCAATCACGGTGAGCGGCTCGTCAAACAGCAACGCATTTACATCTTCGCGCACCATTCCGCGACCGAGGCTGATCTTTTGTTTAGCATCTGCTGTTAGCCCACGAGCTTTATTGTCTAGCTCAGCTTCCATACCGATCATTGCGGCGATTTTCTGGACGCGATCTTGTATATAACTGGCGTCTGCACCGCGATTGCGAAGCGGAAACGCCAGATTATTGCGAACCGTCATTGTGTCGTAAACAACCGGGAACTGGAACACCTGCGCAATGTTACGTTGTGCAGTAGGTGAATCAGTTACATCACGATCATTAAACAGAATGCGGCCCTGTGAAGGCTGTAAAAGACCTGAAATAATGTTCAACAGCGTAGATTTTCCGCAGCCAGATGAGCCAAGCAACGCGTACGCTTCGCCATCTACCCAATCTAGGTTCAACTCCTTAAGCGCAAAATCTTCGTCATTTTGCGGGTTCGGATAGTAAGCGTGTGCGAGATTATCGAGTGTTATCTTTGCCATGGTCCCCTCCCTCAAGCGGCCAGCGCGTAGGATGCAGGGACCATCAGGTCTCCGTCCTCGCTGAAAATGTAAACATGAGCCGGATCGAGATAGACCGGTAAGGTTTTCCCTATATCGAGATTGCGGATGCCGTGGATAAGACCGACCCAAGGTTCGCCATGATGATCCAAATGCACAAAGGTTTCGGAACCCGTCAGCTCGGTAACATTGAGTTTTGTGACAAATTCCATGGTGTCGTCTGAGCGCCGTTCCAGTTCCAGGTGGTTGGCGCGGAAGCCAGCCACATATCGCCCGTCGGCCAATTCAGACAATCTGCCCGTCACGGCGGCCGATTGACCCTCACCGAACATCAACTTATCCCCAGTTTTGGAAATCGAAAGGAAGTTCATAGGGGGATCCGAGAACACACGTGCGGTCGTCGCATCAATCGGTTGCCGGTAAACATCAGGTGTCTTACCGAACTGTGTAACGCGACCCTCCCAAAGTGTGGCTGTGTTTCCACCAAGCAAAAGCGCTTCCTCTGGCTCTGTGGTGGCGTAAACGAAGATCGATCCGGCTTCTTCGAAAATCTTCGGAATTTCAACGCGGAGCTCTTCGCGAAGTTTGTAATCGAGATTGGCTAGTGGCTCGTCCAGCAGAACAAGCCCGGCGTCTTTCACCAACGCGCGTGCCAATGCACAGCGCTGTTGTTGGCCGCCCGATAGCTCCAGCGGTTTGCGCTCAAGCATCGGCGTCAATTGCATCAGATCTGCGGCCTTCAGAACAGCAGCGTCAACTTCAGCCTTTGACTTACCTAACAAACGCATCGGCGAAGCGATGTTGTCGTAAACTGTCATAGACGGGTAATTGATGAACTGTTGGTACACCATCGCAACTTTGCGATCCTGCACCCGCATTCCAGTAACATCTTGACCTTCCCAGATGATACGACCGGTATTTGGTACGTCCAGCCCTGCCATCAAACGCATCAGTGAGGTTTTGCCCGACAAGGTAGGTCCAAGCAGCACGTTCATCGTGCCTTTCTCAAGTGTTAGATCTGTTTGGTGAATATGGGTTTGGCCATTTACGACTTTTGAAACCCCTTCAAGTGTTAGCGACATTTTCTCTCCCTCCGTCCTTACCCTGCACCGGTTGTGGTGCAGCATTGTTCAGGACGCTCTCCATCCAATTGTCCAACGCTTCGATTTCGTCATTCGACATACGCAGCCCCAGTTTTGATCGTCTCCAGACAACATCATCTGCAGTGCGCGCGTATTCGCGCTCGATTAGCCAAGTAACTTCTTTTGCCGTTAGAGTTGCCCCGAAAGTCTGCCCTAAATCGGCGCTTGTTTTCGCATTTGCAAGAACTTCCGTAGCTTCCGTACCGTAAGCTTTGATCAAACGCCGCGCCCAGAATTCATCTAAAAAGTTGTGATTGGCCTTCAATTCTTCGATCAAATTGGCCACACCATCGACAGGGAAATCCCCACCTGGCAGTGGAACGCCCGCCGTCCAGGTCCCTGAAACCCCTGGGAAAAACGGTGTTATTTTTGCTAGGGCCGATTCAGCGAGTTTGCGGTAAGTCGTGATCTTACCACCAAATACGTTTAGCAAAGGTGCACCGCCATCTTTGTCCACAGACAAAACGTAGTCACGGGTTGCTGCTGTCGCGGTTGAGGCGCCATCATCGTACAATGGACGCACACCCGAATAACTCCAGACCACATCGTCTTTCTTGATTGGTGTCTTGAAGTATTTTGAAGCAAAGAGCCGCAGATACTCCACCTCTTCATCGGTGCAAACGGGTTTAGTCGTCAAATCTGAATGGTCCGAGTCAGTTGTTCCAATAAGCGTGAAATCAGTTTCATAGGGAATTGCAAAGATGATCCGGCCATCTTCACCCTGAAAGAAGTAGCATTTGTCGTGATCAAAAAGCTTTCTGGTTACGATATGGCTACCGCGCACCAGGCGCACACTTTCAGTCGAAGCAACCTTTGCTGTATTGCGAATGATACTTTCAACCCATGGGCCGCCAGCATTTACCAGCATACGGGCTTTATGAAGGTTGGTTTCACCGGTGTTACAGTTTTTGACAGTTACATGCCAAATATCGTCAACCCGATCAGCTGAGACAACTTTAGTGCGGGTCATTATTTTCGCACCACGCTTTTCAGCATCGCGTGCGTTCAGCACAACCAGCCGCGCGTCTTCAATCCAGCAATCTGAGTACTCATAAGCTTTTTCAAACTTATCGCGTAGGGGCGCGCCTGCCGCATCGTTCCGTAAATCAACAGTTGTAGTGCCCGGTAGGATTTTTCGCCCGCCAAGATTGTCATACAAGAATAGGCCAAAGCGGATCAGCCATGCGGGTCTGCGACCGCGCATCCATGGCATTACAAGGCTCAGGATTTTTGATGTCGGCGTGTCACCTTCAAATCGCATGTCTTTATGGTATGGGAGCACAAATCGCATTGGCCAGCTGATGTGAGGCATTGCGCGCAGTAATGTTTCTCGTTCTTTCAATGCTTCGCGTACCAAGCGCACTTCGAAGTACTCGAGGTAGCGCAACCCACCATGAAAGAGTTTTGTGGAGGCGGAAGATGTTGCAGAAGCTAGATCACCCATCTCAGCCAAAGTAACCGAAAGACCCCGCCCAGCTGAATCACGAGCTATACCACACCCATTGATCCCACCGCCGATCACAAAAAGATCGCATATTTCGGTATTTGTTTCGGCCTGTGCCAAAGCACCCTCCCAAGCGCAATTGATAGTTTCGCCATTAGGGCTGTCAATGTTCGTTTTGTCAATCCAATCTTTCGTAAATCTTCGATATTGTTGGTTTGATTTGATTTGTATGGTCTATTTATAGTTTAATCAGCATTGAGCGTTAAGCACTTCATGAATCCAGCACCCGTTTTGTTCGATTACCACGAATCATTTCTGGATTTTCATTCCTGATGACGTCCGTTGCTTTCGCAATCATTCGATTTTGGTAGATATGTTTCGGATTTTTGATATTAAATGCTAAGGGAATACCCGCAGCACTTCTATTTTAAGGTTGTTACCAAATGCCACAAAACTTTCGACAAACAGAAATACTCGATATTGCTCGATACGAAAAAAAGGTTGTTGTCGAGGAACTGGCCGAGAGATTAGGGGTAACCGTCCAGACAATCAGACGAGATTTGTCGGACTTAACCGATGAGGGCAAACTTGAGCGCGTTCATGGCGGAGCGATATTGCCATCAACGGTATCAAATATCGGATACGAAGATCGACAAAGCCTTAATGAAGGTGCGAAAGTTGATATTGCTAAGAGATGCGCACGGGAAATTCCCGACAACTCTTCGCTCTTCATGAACATTGGTACCAGCACCGAGGCCGTAGCCCGCGAGTTGTTAAAGCACAACAATCTGACCGTTATCACAAATAACATGAATGTCGCCAACATTCTGGTCGCCAACGAAAGCTGCGATATCAAAGTTGCCGGTGGAACCCTGCGACGATCAGATGGAGGCCTAATTGGCGATCTAACGATTCAAGTAATTGAACAGTTCAAAGTTGATTTTGCCGTTATCGGAACATCGTCAATGGATCACGATGGTGATCTTCTAGACTTTGACCTCCAAGAGGTTAGGGTCAGCAAAGCTATAATCAAACAAGCACGCAAAACCTATCTAGTTACCGATGCATCCAAGTTAAAACGAAACGCACCGGTAAGGATTGCTTCGCTAAGCGAAATCGATGCCATTTTTACAGATAAACTACCCTCCGATTTGCGGATGAAGTGTGAAGCGTGGGACACGAAGGTGTACGAAACGTCGAAATAGGAACTTCCGATAATCGCTGTCAGAAACTACTGCGCGGGACTATTGGGAAAACTCCAGCGAGATTTGAGCGGATAGTATTTAACTAAATGATTTGACGCTAGTTCAGGCACTTAGGCAGCTTTATCCGCTAAGCAGCCATCAAAGCCGATTCCATCTTCTCAAACATCATCCTCGGGGCTTTCAAACAGTTGTGGTTGGCATTGTGAAACATACAGTGTGACAACTACAACAGGCGTTGTTCGATGGTTTTCAAATGGGCTGTGTCGGTCATGCTGCTCTCCATTACTCAGTGGCGACCTGCACAATGTTTGGTAGGGACTGTTCAAGATCGGCAAGGATGTCTTCGACCTCCTCAAGACCTACAGAAAGGCGGATTAACCCGTCGCTGATACCGTGTTCGGCGCGTTCTTCGGGGGTGTAGGTTGAATGGGTCATCGACGCGGGGTGTTGAATCAACGTTTCAGCATCCCCCAGCGATACCGCCCGCTGGATCATGTTCAGGCGATTCATCATCGCGCGCCCTTCGACAATTCCACCGTCCAGTTCAAATGCGATCATTGCGCCAGCTTGATCCATCTGCTGCTTCGAAGTTTCATGCTGACAGAAACTTTCAAGGCCCGGAAAAAAGACCGAGCCGATGGGCGGATGAGCTTCTAGCCATCGGGCTACAATCATAGCGGACGCACAATGCCGGTCCATTCGCAAAATCAGCGTTTTTAACCCTGTGGGACTGTCTTGACGACGACCGAGCAGGGAATCCCGATTTATGTCTACGGCTCTGACGTAGACGAACCCCCTTTCAAACGACGATTAGCAAATCCTGATGAGGTGAACGAGATCGCCGCTGTGCTGGCGGATTTACTTAAGTCCTATCGGTCTTCAGGTTATTAAGCGGATATCTTGCGCTGCTATATAAGTGCTTAAAGGTAATGTTCGCCGATCAAGTCACACTGTTCAACTCAACACTAGAAGCTCCACAACGGCGCCTCGCTCACCAACACAAACATTCCGCGACAAATCCCATCATAACCGCTTGACGATTCCATCAGCCTCCCATAAATACGCCTTCGGTACGGCGGGGTAGCTCAGGTGGTTAGAGCAGCGGAATCATAATCCGCGTGTCGGGGGTTCAAGTCCCTCTCCCGCTACCATTTCATTCTAAATCAATGACTTAGACCACAGGAAATCAGGTGCGACACAAAGTGGAGCACAAAGCCCATGAAATTGACGGCCTATCTAAGTCCTTCTCGCCACGGGATTTTCTATTTCCGCTGGCCCATTCCTCGGTTTGAAGACCATAAACGCCAGCCAATCAGAATATCCTTGCGCACTCGTTGCCCAAATATGGCTGGCGATCTCGCTCGCTATCTTGCATCGTGCGGGCGATTGATGCGGGATGACGGTGATTTGACAAAATTAAGGCAAGATAAAATAAGGGAGTTGGTTCAAGCTTACTTTCAAGCATCAACTGATGCAATATCGCGGGTGGTTAAAATATCGCAGCCAATCGCCAAATGCACTAGAGGACGCTCGTCGTGAAGTGTTGGATCTTGATTGTATGGTTGATCTTAAATCAGTCAACCCAACGCAGCTTCCCGTCGCCCGCTACAAACGAAAATCAGATACGCGCCTACCTTAGTATTTTGCTTGAATACATTGAACCAGATCGGCCTCTGATCTCTACCACCAAACAAGATGCCAGCGGAGTAAAGAAGATATTGCAAGTATTGCCAGCTAATCGGAACACCAAACCTTCTGTCCTTTCTTGATCCAACGGGATCGGAGCACTGACGTCGAGTGCGATCCTTGATTGCTGAGAGCATAAATGGCTGAGGAATGCTTTTGGCTAGCGATGCATGTAAAACGCTATACAGACCTGGGGCGCTGTCCCGAAGATATGAGCCTGGTTAACAGCAATCTCGGAATCGCGAAAATCAATTAGCCGAGCCGGGCACGCGCATTGGCTGATACCGCCCGCGCTCAAGCGATGGATGCACAGGAAGTGATCGAAATCTAACCTCTGAAGCAATGGGGCTCGAAATCCCACACAGCCTGCCTCAGGAGGATCACAAGCAGTTTCGGCACTCACACGCTCTGCAAAGTCGTCAGAGCATCAAACAGACTGTGCAGAAAAGCATGAACTGGATGAGTGATAAAAGCCTCTAGACCAAAGAAATAGGACCACCCTAAATATCTCGCTAGGAAAGCGGACGTTGGCGTAACTCGAAAAACTTCCTACTTCGGGTGAGTATAGGACCTCGTTTGCGGTTAGATCTGGATTGGTGTCCTGGCGGGTTGCATTCGTTGATTGGCAGTCTGCTATATTCCAACAGCGTGCTTCTTGATAAATCCTCGGATTTGGACACATTTTCAACGTAGAATTTGCGCCTAGGAAATTGGAAATTCGGCTGATCGCGACCCCGACTTTCACGGATACAATAAATCATAATATACATCCATCAGCGATAACGGCGCGTCACATTTCTGAAGTTTGCTGATTGTGTTTAAAGAGTAAGTTTTAGATATGCTTGAAAATGGTAAGGAAATCTGGGGCGGCCATCGGCACGCCCCAGATCATTTATTGTCTGGGGACCTAGCTCATTATTTCAAACCGATCCGCATGCATAACTTTTGCCCAGACGGCGACAAAATCACTGACGAATTTCTCTGCATTGTCGTCTTGAGCATACACTTCGGCATAGGAACGTAGGATTGAATTGGATCCGAAAACCAGATCGGTACGGGTGGCCGTCCATTTCACGGTGCCGGTCTTCCGGTCGCGAAGCTCAAAGGTTCCTCCGACCACAGGGTGCCACGAATTGGCTGGGTCAGTAAGATTAACAAAGAAATCTGGCGTCAACTCGCCAACTCGGTCTGTGAACATGCCATGTGCCGTCCCACCATGGTTCGTGTCTAAAACGCGCATTCCACCAATCAATACGGTCATTTCGTGGGCTGTCAAACCCATTAATTGCGCACGATCTAGCAACATTTCCTCTGGGCTAACGGCATAGTCCCGTTTCTGCCAGTTTCGAAACCCATCCGCTAGCGGTTCTAGCACCGCGAATGCGGCCTGGTCGGTCATGTCATCTGTAGCGTCACCGCGACCAGCATCGAACGGGACAGTGACCTCAAATCCAGCGGATTTCGCCGCCTGTTCGACGCCGTAGTTCCCTGCGATGACAATAACATCTGCGACACTCGCCCCTGTGTCTGTTGCGATTATTTCCAACCGATCGAGCACCCTTTTAAGGCGCGCAGGTTCATTTCCTTCCCAGTCCTTTTGTGGGGCAAGTCGAATGCGCGCACCATTTGCGCCTCCGCGAAGATCTGAGCCACGGAAGGTGCGCGCGCTGTCCCACGCGGTTGAAATAAGTTCATTCGTGGTAAGGTCACTATCGGCGATACATGCCCTTACTGTTGCAATGTCGTAATCGGTCGCGCCTGCAGGGACTGGATCTTGCCATATTAAGTCTTCAGTGGGGGCGTCAGGGCCAATATAGCGCACATTCGGCCCCATATCCCGGTGAGTCAACTTAAACCAGGCTCGTGCAAATGTGTCCGCGAAATATGCTGGATCAGCGATGAATTTTTCGCAAATTGCACGGTAGACCGGGTCGACCTTCATCGCCATATCTGCATCCGTCATCACAGGCATCAACCGGATCGATGGGTCTTCGACATCAACGGGTTTGTCCACTTCTTTGATGTTGATCGGTTGCCATTGACTCGCACCTGCGAGGCTTTTGGTGAGTTCCCAATCATAGCCAAACAACAAGTCAAAATATCCCATATCCCATTGGGTCGGGTTTGTGGTCCAAGCACCTTCGATGCCGCTGGAAACCGTATCGCGTCCTACACCTTTGCCGTTTGGATTGCTCCAACCTAGGCCTTGTTCTTCGATTTCAGCGGCCTCGGGTTCAGGGCCAATAAGGCTTGCATCGCCGTTCCCATGTGCCTTGCCAACTGTATGACCACCTGCAGTCAGGGCCGCTGTTTCTTCGTCATTCATCGCCATACGCGCAAAGGTTTCACGTACATGCAGCGCCGTACGAGCAGGGTCGGACCGGCCATTCACACCTTCTGGATTTACATAGATCAGCCCCATTTGTACGGCCGCCAACGGGTTTTCCATTGTGTTTGGGTCGTTCACGTCCCCATACCGATTATCACTGTCGGCCAGCCAATCCTTCTCGGCCCCCCAGTAGGTGTCGTTTTCAGGATGCCAGATGTCCGTGCGCCCAAAGGAAAAACCAAACGTTTTCAGCCCCATTGATTCATAGGCGATGGTGCCAGCCAAGACAATCAAGTCTGCCCAGCTAAGTTTGTTTCCGTATTTCTTTTTGACAGGCCACAAGAGGCGTCGCGCCTTGTCCAAACTGACGTTGTCAGGCCATGAATTTAAGGGTGCGAAACGCATATTTCCGCCCCCGGCGCCCCCGCGTCCATCGGCCAAACGATATGTCCCTGCCGAATGCCATGCCATGCGCACCATCAACCCGCCATAGTGTCCCCAATCTGCGGGCCACCAATCCTGACTGTCGGTCATCATCGCATGGATATCGGCTTTAACCGCATCAACGTCCAATGTTTTAACCGCTGCACGATAGTCGAAATCCGCGCCCAACGGGTTCGTTTTGGTGTCGTGTTGGTGCAAAATATCAAGGTTCAAGGCATTGGGCCACCACGATTTAACTGACTGTTCGGTCACTGTGTTGGCTCCGTGCATGACGGGACATTTTCCGGCTGTGTTTGAGGTATCGCTAGTCATAATAATCTTCCTGTCGTGCTAATTTTTTACGTAAAGATCTGGGGACGAGTATCGTTTCATTTCGTCTGAAAAAAGCTACTTCATAAATTCGATAAGATAAAGTTGCATTATCTAATGGTTGCGATAGGTACTGCTTATGGCAAATATTAGTATAAAACACCTTCGTTACTTTGAGGCCCTTGCTCGCCTGAGACATTTTGGTCGGGCGGCAGAAGACTGTGCAATTTCTCAACCAGCGTTGTCAGTTCAAATCAAAGACTTGGAGGCCATGCTTGGAGCTCCTTTAGTGGAGCGCAATCCCAAGGGTGTTCGCGTCACTGGGCTAGGAGAAGAAGTCGCGCAAAGAGCACGGGACATCCTGCGGTCGGTTGAAGAACTGGGAGATCTGGCTCGTGCCTCCCACAATCCTCTAATTGGGCGTCTGCGTATCGGTGTCATTCCCACCATCGCGCCATATTTTTTACCTGCCGTGATCCGCACCCTTAATGCAGAATACCCCGGGCTGGATATTCGCCCGCGCGAGGCGGTAACGCAACGTCTGATCCGTGATCTTCTAGATGCCAAATTGGACGCAGCCATCGTTGCATTGCCCGTGTCCGAACCCCATCTCCACGAAGAGCCATTGTTTGACGAAGAATTTGTTTTGGTTCGCCCTTTGAGCGATGCACACAAGCCGGTGCCGAGTGCGGATATGCTGCGGGATATGCGATTACTGCTGCTCGAAGAGGGGCACTGTTTTCGCGATCAGGCGCTATCATTTTGCAACATTTCCGCTACGATCCCGCGTGACTTAATGGAGGGCAGCTCGCTTTCGACGTTGGTCCAGATGGTCGGTGCGGGGATTGGCATCACGTTGATCCCTGACATGGCCATTGCAATCGACACCCAATCCGCACCGGTTTGTGTTGCACGCCTTCCAAACCCACGCCCAACACGTTCCATCGGTATGGTGTGGCGAAAAAGCAGTCCCTTGTCGGAGCGTCTAATGTATTTGTCCAAAATCGTTCGCGAAATTTAGTCATTTGATGACCCGCGTTTCTGTTCTCGCTTAGAAAGTTGTATGACCAGTTCTGACCGATAGCAGGCACGGTCATGCAGGGTGGGAGTCCGTCATTCGCTATGGATGCGAAGCAATAATAGTAGATTCAACAAAGAGGAATTCGTTTCAGTTGTAAGGGGCGCGATCAAACTTTGAAAAGTGCAAACAAATGTCGCGCAATATTTGCCAAAGTTGTGCGCTGCCGCTTAAAAAGGATCCCGGTTGGTGGGTTGGAACTAGACGGTACACACAGTGTAACGTATTGTTCGTTGTGCTGCGATAATGGCGTATTCCTTCAACCGGACATTAAGTTATCGAGCTGCAACATCTCGTAATACATGCGCTACAGCGCCAAGGTTGGCCAAAGATTGCAGCGTGGGTGGTAACCCGGCGAATTCCAAAACCGGATCGACGGAATGGCAACCCTTAAACCGGACAACAGTCTCTGCCCAAGTGTATCATCCCTTACTAGGGAGGAGGGCGCAGACTTCGTTGAGAACATGCTCGATGTTGCTGTCGTCCTTCGAGTAAAGCTCTTTGACCCAGCCATCGAGTCGATTGCGATCATCATCTGTCAAGGTCTTGGCGGTTAGAACGATTACCGGAATTTCATGCCACGCAGGGTTTTCCCGATATTGTTCGATGAATTCGAAGCCGTCCATTTCGGGCATCATCAAGTCCAGTAATATTAGGGCGGGCTTGATTTTCGCAAGTTTCTCCAACCCAACAAGGCCATTCTCGGCTTCAATGGGCAGAGCACCTTCACGCTTCAAGTATCTGCTCATTGCATCACGGGTATCGGCGTCGTCCTCCACAACCAATACCGTCCGGTTGGTATTATCACCCAGAAACCGCTTAAGGACTTTCGCCAACTGTTTTCGATCAACCGGTTTTGACAAATACTCGGAAGCGCCGAGCGAGAAGCCGAGAGGCCGATCCTCGACAATGGAAACCATCACAACGGGTATATGCGCCGTTGTCGAATTGGACTTCAACCGCGACAACACTTTCCAGCCATCTGTTTGAGGCATAATCACATCGAGTGTGATCGCATCCGGCAGCAGTTCTTCAGCCATTGTCAAACCTTCTTCGCCGCCCGGGGCAAGAGCGGTTCGATAGCCTGCAGTTGTTAGATTGCGCCGTAATAAATCCCTTACATTTCGATCATCATCAATAACCAAAATCAGCGGCGCGTCATCGGAAACTTCTACCTCGGCAAAATCATAATCCTCAGCGTCGACGTATCGGCAATCCGCTAGGATACTCATTGAGAAAACCGTACCTTTGCCAATTTCGCTGGTTACTTTTATATCGCCACCCATTTTTCGGCTAAATTCTCGTGTGATGGTCAAACCTAGACCTGTTCCCCCGAACTCCTTCGACGTTGATGAATCTGCTTGCGTAAACGGATCGAATATTTTGGCGAGCTGTGTCTCGGTCATTCCAATTCCCTGATCTTCGATATGGAATTCAATTTGCTTACCATTGGACGACTCAGCACTGCACACGCGAATTTTTATATTGCTATCCTTCGAGAATTTGGCTGCATTCGAAAGTAGGTTGAACAGGTTTTGACGCAGTTTTGTCATGTCGGAGTGAATGGCGCCAATGTCATCAGCTTGCTCAATCACCAGTTTGTTGTTGTTACTTGCGATGAGTGGCTGAATTGTATCCGCTACATCCTTCAGCAGAGAACTTACCTCGATTTCCTCGACGAACAGTTCGATTTTTCCGATTTCGATTTTCGAAAGGTCTAGAATGTCATTTATCAAACCCAGCAAGTGCTTCCCCGCTTTTGAGATCTTCTCCAAGTCCGGCACATATTCTTCGTTCTCGTCATCCTGTGCATCATCGATCAATAGCTCGGAGTAGCCGATAATGGCGTTCAGCGGAGTACGCAGCTCGTGACTCATGTTGGCCAGAAATTGCGACTTTGCGCTATTGGCTTTAACGGCCTCGTCTCTGGCCGCTCCGAGTTCCTCAACCAGCGTATCCAGTTCCGCTTCATGTTCCTTGGATTCTGTAATATTAGTGAATACAGAAACTGTCCCGCCGTCACTGGTATCAAAACCTTCCGATTTCATCCATTTACCATCGGGCATGCGGTCGCTAGAGCTTCTGACTTTGTGAGTTGCACGCTTTTTCAAGATACGCTGAATGCGTGCCTCTTGCTCATCCAGTGGCATATCTGGCAGCATCACCGGTGACGACTGTCTGAGAATATCCTCAAAGGAGATTCCGATGGCTGGTTCCAATCCACCAGACCATGAACGATAAAGTTCAACATAGCGTTTATTGAAGAGTACAATCCGATCGTCCTTGTCAAAAAGACAAATGCTCTGCCCCATAACCCCCAGTGCATCGATCAGGCGGGCATGTGAAGTGGCGGCTTCCTCCTTACTTTCCGAAAGAAATCTTTCTGCGCGTTTTCGCTCGGCCACAGATCCAAGAAGCGTGCCGACATGCCCTAAAGTTTTTATCAGCTCAACATCGGGGTCAGCTCGTGTTGCCGAGAAGAACTCAAGCACACCTATAACTTTTTCGTCTAGCACTACTGGAAAAGCCATGCCGGAAATCAATCCTGCACTTTTGGTAAACTCTGAGCGCCGGAAGCGGTCATCTTGCGAGAGGTCTTCGGACCAAGCTGCTTGCCCTCGGTTTAGAACGCGTCCGGGTAAGCCGTCCGGCGAACTGAAACGCAATCCTTCAGTGGCACTTCGTAAGTCCGAGACGTCCGAATTCGTTTCAACATGCCAGATACCCGTGGGGTTTAATCGCAATGCTCCATCGTTTTCCTCAACGACATAGGCGTGACCGGCGGCCCAGTTGGTATATGTACATATTTCGTGCAGGGCGGTTTGCAAAGCCACTTCGAAACTTTCTGCATTGTTTGATGATAGAACAATATTTTGAAGGAGTTTGACCGAAGCGGTCCGGTCAGCAATGCGTTGTTCCAAGTGATCATTTGCACTAACTAATTCTTCCTGTGCCTCTCTCTCGGCCGTTATTTCGCGACCGTAAACGTTCAGATAATTCTCGTTAGTTATGGGGACGACACTGAAAAGATAGGTCTCTCCATTAGTGTCCAATGTGGCTTGGCGAATAACGCCTGCCTGTCGCGCATCGACCACTGTCTGAAGTAGCTCGCGATTCAAAAAATCCAGTGTGCTATTTCCGTATATCTCGGTAAGGTTTCTTGCGGCATCATTTGCAAACAGGATGCCGCCATCAAGTTTTACTCGCAAAATGGGGTTAGGGTTTTCGTCTGGAAACTTGGCTAAATCGGCAAGTTGCTTTTCGGAAAGGCGCGATTGTGTGATATCTCGTCCGTAGACATTCACATAATTCTGACCTGGAACTGGCGTAATGAAATTGACGAAAACTTTATCGCCGGATACAAATTCCATGCTGACTTCATTGTCAGACTTGAAGCAATCGACAGCTTTCTTGGTGATTTCTTTGGCCAGCTTTCGGGTTTTTGGGTCAAGCCAACCGTCCAAGGTGTCGCAAAAAGCGTTCGCGTAAAGCGTCTCACCGTTTGAGCCTACGCGCATGACGGGGTGTGGTGCTTCGTCTGATAGGCGCGCAGAATTTGGATTCGCCACTACCGTCGTTTCGTTGCCAGTTTTACCCTTGGTTACCATCGTTAAATCCCTTCGGAATTGCGAGAGTTGATACCGCCAAATTTGTTGAAATTGATTAGTTAATCAGATTTGAATCCGATCTTCAGGTGTGTGTTATCACAAAATGGTTTGGTCTTAGATCCACCGCAACGACACAGTCGGACGGATTGAACGCGGTCAATATTCCGGCCCGTGCCGGCACATATTTCTAGGTTTCCGCTTACCACAAGGGGGCCGTTTTTCTGTGATTTTACTGTTAACGGTCCGTTGCGAACCGCTAGCGGCTCGGATTCACGTGTTTCCGGCTCTCCTGTAATTTTGAAGCCTATGTCTTTATGTGACCCGTCGCAAAAAGGTTTGTTTTTAGACGCGCCGCATCTGCATAGTGTGGCGCGGAATCCTGCTTCCTCGCCGTCCATAATTATTGGGGCTTTGAATGCGTAGGGGCCATCTTCACGTAAATACACAACATTCACTTCGGGTGCGGGTTCCGCCTGGGTTTCCCTTTTGGGAACATACGAGACGGCTCCGGAAGGGCAGGAATGCGCAACAGTTCTGAGGGCTTCGGTCTCCATCTTATCGGGAAATATCCATTGTCCCTCCACGCCGGATAGAAAGACGTTTGGGGCGCCCAAAACGCAAAGCCGGGCGTGAACGCACCGTTTGGTGTCAAAGCTCAACACCATGTCGCGCCCTTCCTCGCATCCCACGACCCCCTCTTCATCATCGGCGACTTTGGGTTTGTCGTCATGTGGAATAACGGGCTCAACTGGCGGAACGATGCCCGGTACGGTAATTTTTGATGCCATTCCTAAAAGTGTATCGGAAATTCCGTCCAGCAGGTGCCCTTCGGGAAAGATCGAGTTTGCGTGGTTCGCCATTTCGACCAAGCGTTCGTGCATCATCCGTTTTTCGCCAGCACCGCTCGGAATTCTCGCAATATCGCGCAGCATTGTGAAGGTCATGCCGGCATTTATTCCCGGCGCATCAGGACCGGCTGGAAGCGATGCTAGGTGCTCGCTTACAGGTGTTAAAACTGACATAAGTTCGCGCGCAAGATTAAGGAATAGCCGCTTCGCATCAGCGTCATCCGCTGTCCTTCCATATGCCTGCACAAGACAGCGCAGCATATGCCCGTAAAGCGAATTTGCCAGATCAAGCACCTTGGCCGCTTCAGGGTCATTAATATGTACCCGGTTGTGCGGGTCCATTGCCTCGTTCATTACAGGGTTTTTCGCAACTGGAAATGCCGGTGCAAAATCCGGATCGGCTGCCAGGATTTCATCAAGTTGTGCACGAATTCCTACCAATTTTGCATAATGGCTGTCGTCCGAATGTTCAGGAGCGCCTTCGCCTTGTTCAATAATCGTTTCGATCGCTTCCTCGGCACTTGCCAGATCGATGACCGATGAAAGCCCAGGCAACGGTGCATCGCTTGGTGTGACCTGCGCAGCAATATCCCCACAAAAAAGCACATCTTCACCAAGTTTATGAGAAAGCGCCTCAAAACCATGCATGATTGCGCGATACAGATGCCCGATTGTGTTGTAGTCCTGCGCCGTCGGCATAATCGTACCTTTGGGCGCTGTACGATGATAATCAGTTGGGTGAACAAATTCTGCCGAATCCTTAAGTGGCACACCTTCAGGTCGCTCCAGAAATATCCCGTGATCAATCAATGCATGCGAAAATCCGTAAAGCTCAAGACTAACCCCTTCGGGGTGATATCCTGACGGAATTGGGAAATTTGGCCGTGACAAATGAGGGGCCGCGCCAATTGCTGTCGCAAGGTTACCCACGAGTGTCAGATGTGTCATTTCTTCCACAGCGACGTCGGTCATGGCAGCTTTCCAGCTTTGAACAACTTCAACATATTCAGCAGGAAGGCCGTCCTGAACGCCCCGTTTCAAACTCCATATTCCATAGAGGTAGCAACACATCACATTGTGTTCGATTGCGGCAGCTTCAGCTAAAAGGTAGATTAATTCTTCACGTGTTTCGATACGGATTTTAGGTTCTTCATCAAGCATATTCACACGCTCCCCAGCACGACATTTGAGAATTATCTTAAATTGACAATAATAGTATTCCACAAAAATAGAGTTATGTTAAGGTGTTATGCAATACGGCGGATGCTGGTACGATTAATGGTCACAAAAGACAGCGACATTCGGTACTGAAAAAGATGGTGTAACGACGATAAAAATTTACGATCAGTTGCTTCGATTTAAGTGCTTCAAGAATAGTGCTTCTGGGGGAATACGAGAATGAATGAACGAAATGCGAGCGCAGTTGCGTTTGAGTTTGTTATCGGTGTCACAGGCCACCGCGACCCATTACCCGAACAAATCCCCGCGTTGAAAGCGACAGTTGCAGGAGCCCTGGAAGGGCTGGTTGGGCGATTTAAAAGTACTCCAATAAGCGTTGTTACCGGTTTAGCCGAAGGTGCGGACACCATCGTAACAGAGGTCGCTCTGGAAATGGGGCTGGATGTAACCGCGCTGCTGCCCATGCCGAAACCCATATACGAAGCCGATTTCAAAGGTGAAGCGCTAACCGTATTCAGAAATCTTATCAATGATCCACGCATCAAAGTGCTCGAATTGCCGATAATAGGCGAGCACGCTTTAGCGGATATGAGCGATCAATCATACCGTGACGATCAATACGATCTGCTTAAAAACTACCTTGTCCGACGCTCGAACTTGCTTCTCGCTTTGTGGGATGGCGAGATTACGCATCTACGTGGCGGAACCTCTGACGTTGTTTTGTCATACCTCTGCGGGGAAGTGGGGCTATCCCATCCAAGCAAAGTTTCTGCTAGCCAAGAAATTATGGATGACTGTGGCGAAATTGCTATTTGTATTAGGACTCCCAGAAAATTGACACCCAAAGCGGATGTTCCAAGCGGCTATTCGTTTCTAGTCTCCAACTCCACGTGCGTCACTTTTTCAGAATTAGAAACAATTCCCCAATACTATTTTGACCGCTGGTCGGGACTTGATGACTATGCATTGGAGCGGTTTTCACCTGATGGTGAGAACATTCCTGTTTATCCATTGATTGACCCCGAAGACGCTTGCCTCACCGATCATACCAAGGTTGTCGAGAATGAATTTCTTCGGGCCGACCAACTGGCGATGGCTAGCCAGAAAATGTCGGATACATTGTTCAAATGTTTCGGATTAATTGCGGGTGCAATGGGGCTGTTCTTCCTTGTTTACGCAAAGCTCGCCGCGCTCAAAATCTTTCTTGCGCTTTATATTGCTCTGTTTTTCGTCGGCTATATTGCATTTCGTATGGGTGCAAAGAAACGATGGCTCGCGCGTCATTTAGCCTGCCGCGCATTGGCAGAAACCCTGAGAGTACAGTTTTTCTTATTGATGGCGGGCGCTGGGCATGGATTTAACGTACGCCGGATGTTGCGCTTAACAAGCGTCAACAGGTTTGAAGGTTTTGCATGGTTGCAGGATGCGGCGCGGTTTGCTGAACCATTGTTCGAAACAGTCTCCGAGGAAGAAGAGCGATTGGAAGCCGTTCGAAAAAACTGGGTGGAAGACCAGGCCAACTATTTTTCCAAAAAGCTTGATCAGATGCACGTTCAACATGCCCGACTCGAAGTGATTAAGTCCATATTGATGGCCGGATCTATTCTCGGTGCCTTGGCATTGGTGTTCTTTAAAAAATCTCTTCTACACATGGAAATGGCAGGATATGACGGTAAAGCGTTGCTGGTGTTTGCGATGGGTTTGCTGCCGCTTTGGTTGGCTGTTTGGGAACTTTATCAAGGCAAAATGGCTACCCGCGAACTAATTTGGCAGTACACAAATCAACGGCGCTACTTTGCCGCTGCTAACCATCAACTCATTGATGTTCCAGGCATTGCTTCCAAACGGCGTGTTGTTTTCAATCTGGCGGAACAGGCGCTTGCCGAGATTTATCTCTGGAGTGCACATAGATACCACAGAGAACACGAACCTCCGGCTGCGGGGTAGTTTATGGAAGATTCAGATACGGCCGATTTCAAAGCGAGGCTATCTCAACTTCGTCACGACTTGAGAACACCTATCGGGCACATCATAGGTTATTCCGAGTTGATCGAAGAAGAGATGGATGCCGAAGCATTGTCTGCTTGCAGCCATGATTTGCAGTCAATCCAGAATGCGGGACAAAGAATGCTGGCCCTGATCGATCAGTATTTCGGCGAGGCGAAAAACACCGTTGATGACATCCAGCTCAGTGATGCCCAATTCCAGCTTCGAATGCAGTTGAACCATATTGCCGGATACTCGGAAATATTGCGGGAAGATGCGTTGGATGATGGGCGCGACTATCTGATTGGTGATATTGACCATATTATCGAGGCACAGGTCAGGGTTATCGAGCTGCTTGAAGCGCTGGGTGCGCGTTTGTTTGAAACAAAAAACTCCCCAAAAAGCAGACAACTAAAACTTGATACGCCCGAAACCTCGGTGGGTTTAAGCTCGGCTGAAAGCATAGTTGGTATCGGCGGAGAAATACTTGTCGTTGATGATGATCCCGCCAATCGAGAACTATTAGCCCGCAGACTCGCACGTAGCGGGTATACATCGATAACCGCCGAAACCGGTGAAGAGGCACTGGAGATACTCGAAAACAGACGATTTGATATGGTGCTTCTCGATCAAATCATGCCTGGAAAATCTGGCCTGGAAGTGTTGCAAATAATGCAGACGTCTCGACGTCTGAGAGCGATACCGGTGATCATGCTTTCTGCTGCCGACGATTCCGAATTAATGGTCCAATGTGTGCTTAACGGTGCAGAGGACTATGTATCGAAGCCATTTAACCCTGTGCTACTAACAGCTAGGATCAATGCATGTTTGGAAAAAGTTCGCCTACGTCAAAATGCAGCGAAGCAGTTGAAAATATTCATTTCCTCGCCAGGTGATGTAATTCCTGAGCGGATGATCGTTAAAGCGGTCATAGGACGGCTCAACGAAGAGTTCACGGGGCGTGCTTATTTGATACCGATCCTTTGGGAGGAAGAACCGCTTTTGGCATCTGATACTTTTCAAGCGCAAATCCATCCACCACGGCACACTGATATTTATCTGGGAATTGTGTGGTCTCGCATCGGATCACCACTGCCTGAAACGATATTGAGGCCGGATGGCACCGTTTATGATTCCGGAACAGCGTTTGAATTTGAAGATGCTCTTCATGGTTTTAAGAAAAACGGTCATCCCGAGATGTTGTTGTATCGAAAAGACGGGGCGCCAACAGTTTCGTTGGAA
This sequence comes from Rhodobacterales bacterium 52_120_T64, assembly GCA_002162875.1. Classification (GTDB taxonomy): domain Bacteria; phylum Pseudomonadota; class Alphaproteobacteria; order Rhodobacterales; family Rhodobacteraceae; genus NORP23. Next base: position 25,340 of record MABA01000004.1, read on the forward strand.
GACCGGAATGCCGTACTTGACGGGCTCGAACAAATTGATCGTTTGCAAAGTTATGTAGATAGATTTTTGATCGGTGAGGACGGCTCCTATGCTGCTGCATTCCATACGTTTGAAGAGCATACTCAATTCGAAATCATGGTTGAGATGCACCTACGGAAACTTGTGGAGCGGATACTTTCAGGCGGGGATCCAAAAGCTAATTAGAGTTCTACAAAAACCTTGTAAATACCGGGCGTTCGTGCAGAAATTGTAGAAATGCGTACATAAGGGGACATCAATGACACTTATTTTGCTGGTCGAAGATAACGAAATGAATCGTGATATGCTTTCGCGTCGCCTAAAAAAGCGGGGCTTCGAAGTGATCATGGCGTTTGATGGAAAGCGGGGCGTTGATATGGCGGGCGAGCATAATCCCGACCTTATCCTTCTAGATATGAGCTTGCCAGTTATGGATGGCTGGGAGGCAGCGGGGCACCTCAAATCGGCAGATTCAACCAAAGCAATTCCGATAATTGCGCTGACAGCGCACGCTATGGCGGGGGATATGGAAAAAGCGATGCAGGCAGGCTGTGATGACTATGACACCAAGCCCGTCGACCTCGCCCGGTTAATAGGGAAAATTAATTCACTTCTCGGGATCTGATTTTGTTTGCTATAGTGTCCACGACTGGAAAATCCGTAAACGGGATGGCATTTTATGACAAATGAGGAAGTAAAATCTGCCCTGCTTGAAGGCGGCGATACTTGGACCGAATTGAGCAAAAGGCTTTCCATCAGCACCGCCGTATTGAAAAACACCGAGCTTTGTGAGGCGCAACTGAATGACCGCGACCTTGCCGAGCTAGACTTTTCAGGAAGTGATTTTTTCGGCGCAAAATTGCATAAAACGAATTTGAAGAAGTCAAGTTTTGTCGACGCTGACTTTTCCAAAGCGTTTATGCGGGAGGCGGCCCTTTATAAAGCCGATTTTTCTAACGCAATCTTGCAAGAAGCCGACTTGAGCGACGCTGACCTATCATCTACAAATTGCCAAGGCGCCGACTTCCGTGGCGCAACACTCAAAGGAGTGAATTTTGATTCCGCTGATCTAAGAGGCGCCAACTTTTCACACGCAGACCTGCGTGGCGCAAATTTTACCGGTGCGAACATTACCGGCGCAAAGTTCCATTTCGCCCGCGTATCGGATGCTAACGTCACACACACGGAATATGGAACTGTCAAAGATATGGTCGGTCTTTATTATGGTATTCGAGGTATTGATGCGACCTATGGAAATGCAATCTTCGTCCGCGATGCTAAAGACCAAGATTATATAGATACATTATATGAAGCGATATTACGCAAGCCACATGGCTTCATACGCAAGTTGGATTTAGTCCTGTTTCGCGCATGGGGTTTGATTGATCATGGTCGAAGTTTAATCAAAGTAGCATTTTACGCGTTCATCATAGCCACTTTCTATGGGCTAATCTATTTAATGGATATGACCTACAACTGGCAAATTATGGATTACTCGAACTCTGCCCAAACATGGTTTACACCGTTCTATTATTCAGTCGTAACATATACCACACTGGGCTTTGGGGACGTAACCGCAGACAGCTTGTTTGGCGAAATATTCGTGATCAGCGAGGTGATTTTGGGATATTTCACACTTGGGCTTTTACTTGCAATTCTAGCAAACACGATTGCTCGAAGAAGTTGATATAACTGTAGATTGCCGCAAATCTTGGTTATCGGTTAGTGCGTTCGACCACTATTAAATCGACGGCTTGCTCGTGCCTTTGAAGCCTAGAACAAAAGCATCTAGCGTCAGTCAATGAGCATCGAAAACCCAACGACAAATAAAAAACTGTGACAAAATGATTCATAGGTATACAATCGACGGACGGTGACCGGATTTTAGTGCAAAAGCACGTTGCGAATGTTACCGAAAAAAATAAAAAACAATCTGGAGGAATACAATGAATATTAAAAAATTAGCGGTTGTGACCGCAATTGCCGGCGCGTTGGCTGGCTCGGCGATGGCTCAACAGACATTCGTTTCCATAGGCACAGGCGGCGTGACGGGCGTTTATTACCCGACAGGCGGCGCGATCTGCCGTTTGGTAAATAAAGACCGGAAAGATCATGGTATCCGCTGTTCAGTAGAATCCACTGGCGGTTCTATCTACAACATCAACACAATCCGCGCAGGCGAATTGGAATTCGGTGTTGCTCAGTCTGATTGGCAGTTCCACGCTTACCACGGTACATCGAAATTCGAAGACGCCGGTGCTTTCGAAGACCTGCGCGCTGTGTTCTCTGTTCACCCAGAGCCAGTGACAATTTTGGCGCGCCGTGATTCCGGTATCGACAATATTACAGATATCCCTGGAAAACGTTTCAACATTGGTAACCCAGGTTCAGGTACGTTGGGCACTTGGGAAGTTATCGAAAACACGATGGGTTGGAATCGTGGTGATCTAGCACTCGCTTCGCAGATGAAGTCTGCTGAAACCGCTGGCGCGCTTTGCGACAACAAAATCGACGGTTACTTCTGGCTTGTTGGTCACCCATCGGGTCTGACCGCTGAAACTATCGCATCGTGTGATGCCAAAATCGTTCCAGCTGTTGCTGATGAGATCGCGGCCCTTGTTGCTGAGAAACCATACTACCGTACTGCAACTATTCCAGGTGGCATGTACCCGGGCAACCCGGACGACATCCAGACATTCGGGGTTGGTGCAACATTCGTAACAAGTGCGAACGTTGACGAAGAAGCTGTATATCGTGTGGCGATCGCCGTATTGGGCAACCTTGACGACTTCCGCAAACTTCACCCTGCTTTCGCCAATTTGAAAGCTGAGGAAATGATCAGTGATAGCCTTTCGGCACCTCTACACCCAGGTGCAATCCGCGCTTATCGCGAACTTGGTCTCATGGACTAAACAATAATTTGGGCGGAGCTGTGATGGCTCCGCCCTTTTTGTATCTCGCCCGCAATTACGGAAATGATCGGGACTAACCTGACGAGAGATACTAAATTTGGACCAGGAGGGGTCACGTGACAGATAATCAAGATACCGCCGCGGCGGAGGACACCAAAGCGGCTGACATGATCGCCGATTTTGACGTCGGAGCCCGCGATCCAGGAGGCTGGCAGGGCAAGTTGCTCGCCAGTGTTGCACTAGTTTGGGCACTGTTTCAAATTTATACCGCATCAAACATTCCATTTGTATTGAATGAATGGACAGGGATGAGCGCCTTTGTTTTCAATTCTGACAAAGCGCGCGCAATCCACCTTGCGTTTGCCTTGTTCTTGGCTTCAACGGCGTTCCCGCTATTCAAGAAATCTTCGCGTACAAGTATCCCGTGGTATGACTGGGCGCTGGCGCTCGGCGGTGTAATGGTGACGATGTATCTGGTGCTAAACCAGTCGGCAATTGCAGACCGTTCGGGCCTGCCGACAACCGCCGATCTATTTATGTCCGCGTTGGGTATCACAATCGTTCTGGTCGCCACGTTCCGTGCGCTGGGCCTGCCGATGGTGATCGTTGCTGGTGTTTTTCTTGTATATGTATTCTACGGCGATCAATCGTTCATTCCTGACTCAATCCAGTGGAAGGGCGCGTCGTTTAACAAAGCAATGTGGCACTTCTGGATGCAAACGGAGGGAGTCTTTGGGCAAGCCCTAGGCGTGTCTGCCTCGATGGTGTTCCTATTTGTTCTGTTCGGTTCGCTGCTAGAGAAGGCGGGTGCCGGTAATTACTTCATCAAGATATCCTTCGCACTGATGGGGCACTTGAAAGGCGGACCCGCGAAGGCTGCTGTTGTGGCTTCTGCGGCTATGGGTCTTATTTCTGGTTCGTCGATAGCCAATACGGTGACCACTGGTACATTTACCATTCCATTAATGAAACGAGTGGGGTTCTCGGCAGAGAAAGCTGGCGCGGTTGAGGTGGCTTCGTCCACGAACGGTCAGTTAACGCCGCCTGTGATGGGCGCGGCTGCGTTCCTGATGATCGAATACACGGGGCTATCGTATATTGAGGTTATCAAAGTTGCCTTTTTGCCCTCGATTATCAGCTATATTGCCTTGGTCTACATTGTGCATCTTGAGGCCGCAAAGCTGGGTCTTGAAGGGCTTGCACGTGCAGGTGCGCCTAAAACCAAAGCACAACGCTTGATGGGGGTAGCCTTCGGTTTCGCGACCTTCATTGTACTTTGTTTTGTCACCTATTACGGGCTTGGATGGCTGAAGGGCGTCTTCGGGGATTATACCTTGATCGGGATGTGTGTGACGTTCTTCGTGGTCTATGCAGTACTTGTGCGGATGGCTTCAAAATATCCTGATTTGGAAGTTGATGATCCTGATGCTCCGTTCCTCGAATTGCCAGAGGCCGGGCCTGTCGCCAAAACGGGTTACTATTTCGCATTGCCGGTTGTTGTACTGATCTGGTGCTTGATGGTTGAACGTTTTTCACCAGGCCTCTCGGCCTTTTGGGCAACCTTGTCGATGATCTTTGTGCTACTTACACAACATCCACTGAAAGCACTGTTTCGCGCCGATGGCACAATGGGTTCAAGCGTCAAAGCTGGGTTCGGCCAATTGGTAGACGGTTTGATTTCCGGTTCGCGCAATATGATTGGTATCGCGGTTGCGACTGGTACGGCGGGTATCATCGTTGGTACCGTGACGCTAACGGGCGCGCATCAGGTGATCGGTGAGTTTATCGAATTGATCTCAGGCGGTAGCCTATTGCTGATGCTGGTCTTCGTTGCGATCTTCTCGTTGATACTCGGGATGGGGTTGCCGACAACGGCTACTTATATCGTGATCACTTCGCTTATGGCACCCGTGATCATTCAGGTAGGCGCGCAGTCAGGGTTGATTGTTCCGCTGATCGCCGTCCACATGTTCGTGTTCTACTTCGGTATTCTGGCGGATGACACGCCGCCAGTGGGGCTTGCGGCCTTTGCAGCCGCGGCGATTTCCAAAGGTGATCCGATCAAAACCGGTATTATCGGATTCAGCTATGATGTCAGAACTGCAATCCTGCCGTTCCTGTTCATTTTCAACACTGAGTTGCTGTTGATCGACGTCACTGTGACCAAAGCGATATTTGTTTTTGGAATTTCGGTGGTCGCGATGATGTTGTTTGCGGCAACCACCCAAGGATGGTTCTTGACCAGATCTAGGCGTTGGGAAAGTGCGGCTTTGCTGATTATTGCGTTTACATTGTTCCGACCGGGTTTCTGGCTGGACATGTGGCAAAATCCCTACGTCAACACGTCGCCTTCACAAATCATGATGCTGGCTGACGCTGCCGGAGATGATGAGGCGTTACGAATCCGGGTCACCGGCGAAGACTTCTCGTCTGGCAAAATCGTTGATACGACCGTTTCGCTGCCACTTGGTTTGATGTCCGATGGGGACGGGGCCGCGCGCCTCGAGAAATCTTCCGGAATTGCGTTCCTTGCTGATGGTGATCAAGTATTTGTCGATAACGTCGTCTTTGGCGGATACGCACAGGATCGTGGGATCGATTTTGACTGGGAAGTAACGAACATCGAAGTTGATGCAGTTCGCCCCGTCAAGGAATGGTTCTACATTCCAGCACTGCTGCTGCTTGGGCTAGTTGTGTTTCTGCAACGCGGCCGTATCCGTAAACTCGAAGAATCAACTGTCTAGGAAAGGAGCAATATCATGTTTAAATCCATCTTGTTGCCCATCGACCTTAACGAGCCCTCGTCATGGGAGAAATCCATTCCCGTGGCGATTGACATGGCGAAAACCTATGGAGCGCAGCTTCGCGTCATGACGGTGATCCCCGATTTTGGCAAATCAATAGTCGGCTCATATTTCCCCGCTGGATTTTCTGATAAGGCGTTGGCTGATACGATGGCGACGCTTGAAAAATTGGTGGTGGAGGTTTTTTCTACCGACGTTAACGTCGAAAGTATCGCGCGGCATGGGTCGGTCTATAAAGAAGTGTTGGAGGTTGCGGATTTGGTTGGGGCTGATCTAATTGTCCTGACGTCTCACCGACCTGCACGCAGCGATTATTTGCTAGGCCCAAACGCCGCGCGCGTGGTGCGCCACGCAAAGCAATCGGTGTTTGTGGTTCGTGCTTAAGGCGTAGACGGTGAACAACTTGACGATCCCTGTCGAAAGATTGGGATCGCCAATATGTCTACGATGGGAAGGAGTAACCAAAGGTGTGCGGTAGAGCTTCTAATCTAGCGTGGCATAGTTGACACCAACACCACCGTGCATTCCCCCGAAGCCCATGCTAGAACCTCCATATGATAGCTATCTTTTTGAAAACTTTACCCTTCTTTGCCATATTGGGATTGGGGTATTTCGCCGCATATCGACGCTTTTTTAGTGAAGAGGCCACCGCTCATCTGACAAAGTTTGTGTTTTATTTTGCCCTGTCAGCGATGATCTTTCGCTTTGCGGCAACTCTTTCTTTACCGGATGTATTCCACGGATCATCTGTCTTGGCGTATTTGTCAGGCACATTGTCGGTTTATATTCTTGCCACCGTTGTTGCGATCTTTCGCGGAATCGGAATGGAAGAAACAGTGATCGAGGCACAAACTGCGGCCATAGGGAACGTAGGCTTTTTGGGAATCCCGATGCTCGTTTTGCTGATGGGGCCAAATGCTATCGGCCCGGTGATGATCGTTTTGGCAACGGACCTGATTGTCTTTGGCAGCCTTATGGTCATCTTGATTTCCGCTAAGCGGGACGGGCGGATGTCTGTCGCTGTGCTGGGTTCGGTCGCTAAGGGTCTGATAAAGAACCCGATGGTTATGGCGATAACCGCGGGGCTGATCTGGGCCGGATTTGATCTACCTATCCCTGACCCGTTTGACGAGTTCCTAACGCTTCTAGGGGCCGCTGCGACCCCCGGTGCGTTATTTGCTATTGGCGCATCGCTCGCAACTAAATCGGCCGAACGCAAATCTATTGCTATCTGGCTTTCGACGGTCAAGTTGATGTTGCACCCTCTGGCCGTTGCTTTTGCAAGTTTGGTGCTGTTCGATGTACCGCCTTTCACAGCGTCTGTTATGATCGCCGCTGCGGCTATGCCAACGGCTGGAAACGTTTATATACTTGCACAGCATTATGGAATTGCACCCGTAAGAGTGTCCTCGACCATCCTTATTTCAACGGTGATCAGCATCGTTAGTCTGACCATAGTTATTGCGATGGTTTCGGGCCGACACTTCTAGGTTCTAACCAAAGAATAAGGGCCGGACGCTTTTGGCATCCGGCCCCCTAACTTTGTTCGTGTCACGCCCGTTAGTTTCCGTAGGCCACCGCGGGTAACCATGTCGTAAACTCTGGGAAGAAGAATACAATTCCAAGTCCTAGAAGCTGGATTAGAACGAACGGGATCACACCTTTGTAGATATGGAGCAAGCTGATATCCGGTGGGCAAACCCCTTTCAAATAGAACAACGCGAAGCCGACAGGTGGGGTCAGGAACGACGTTTGTAACGTCACCGCCACAAGAATGGCGAACCAGACAACGGATGGATCATCAACGACGCCAAAGCCGTTCACAGCAAGATCCAGACCAAGAATAACAGGCAGCATAAGCGGCATGATGATTAAAGTGATCTCGATCCAGTCCAGCAGGAAGCCGAGCAGGAAGATGATGAACAGGATGAATGCGACGACCATGTAAGGGTTGTCGAATGAACCTAGAACTAGGTTTTCGATGATCTCGTCACCACCAAACCTACGCAAGATAAATGCGAAGAAGTTGGCTGCGATGAAGATACCCACGATGTACCCAGATGTGTTTAGTGTCTGGCGCATCACGTCCAAGAAAACCTTACGGTTCAAATTACGAGCGAACAGCGCAAGTATGGTTGCGCCTAATGCGCCGATGCCAGAGGCCTCGGTCGGGGTGGCAAGGCCAAAGAAGATCGAACCAAGAACCAAGAAGATAAGGCCCATTGGTGGAACAACTGACATTGCAACATCGAACAACAGTTTCGGTGTGATTGGTTCGCGGTTTTTAGGGACAGGCATCGATTTTGGCGAAATGAGGCCGTAAACGACGATGAACACAATGTAGAGCGTACCAAGCAGCAGTCCAGGAAACAACGCGCCCATGAACAGATCGCCGAGGCTGATTGCCAGCTGGTCGGACATAATCACAAGCATGATTGAGGGTGGGATCAGAATGCCAAGCGTACCCGACGCAGCGATTGTGCCTGTCGCGATAGGCTTGGAATAACCTTGATCCATCATGGTTGGGATGGCCATCACGCCAAGCAACACCACGGATGCGCCGATAACGCCGGTCGAGGCTGCAAGGATGATACCGATAACCATAACCGTCAGCGATAGACCACCTTTAAGCGCGCCGAACAGTACCTGCATGGATTTCATCATCTTGGTTGCAACGCCGGATTGATCCAGCATTAGGCCCATGTAGATGAACATCGGCAAGGCCACCAGAACAGGGTTCTTGATGATACCACCGAAGAACCGACCGCCGTTTGCGAACAGCTTGATATAGCTGATGCCGGTGCGTTTGAATTCGATGTATTCATTGATCAACTTTTTGCTGGGATCAAGAACAACCTCGCCCACTAAAATGAAAAGCAAACTTACACCGACGAGGGCGTAGACGACAGGGATTCCGCGAAACAACATCACAATAAATGTGATGAACATCAGCAGAACCATCCATTGGTTGAGGTCCATAAAACCCCCGAAGAACGATAGAATTTCCATAGGTTAAGCTTTCAACGAATTGCTGCGGTTTCGCCAGTAACTGACCGCCGCAATGATAACTAAGAGTGCGAGGCCGTACCAAAGGACGTTGTCCAATATTGCCTCTTTGCCGATGCGACGTGATACAATTTCGTCGTTTGTGAAGCGCACATACCACCAGAGGATATAGTAAACGCCACGATCTGCGACGAACCACAACGCGGGAAACGCCGCGATGATCGTTTTCCAAAGCACAGGTTGTGTGATTTTCATCAGGTTTCGGTGCAATGCAGCGAAGCCTGCAATTATTGCCGCCCAGAAAAGTACCGGCATCGACATTTTAAGCATGTACAGCCCATGCAGGCCGTTCGGGCTATCGGAACCTTCTCTAACCGAGAAGGATGCATAAGAATAATGCATCAGAATGTCGGACATCAGCGCCAGAAAAGGTAACAGCAACCAGCCTATGGCGAAAACCTCGATACGCGCTTTCTTTGCGTCTGAGAAATGTTCGTGGAAAATATCAACACGAACGTGGCTATCGGTAGTAATCGCATACCCAAAGCCGCTGATCATCGCAAAGCCGTAGATCCACCATTGTGCATCATCCAGCCACGCTTGATTCATTCCGGCTTTGCGCAAAAAAACCTGCGATACGATCGCAATCATCAGGATTGGAAACAGCCAAGCAGCTACATTTCCGATATTGATCATCAACCGGTCGCCCCACAAATGCTCCGCGCGATTACGTTCGCCCGGATCCGAAGTTGCAAGTACTTGATCAATAGTGTCCGTGTTAAACTCTGACATTGGAAGCATTTCCCCCTCATTCTAGAAAAAATGGCGACCATCGAAATGGCCGCCATTCGTATTGTTAAGCGTTAGTTACGCGGCATGTAAATGTTGGATGACCAAACTTGGTAACCTGAACGATACTCCTGCAAATCAGCCCAGACTTCCTGGAAGAACTCATCGCCGTCCGCCAGTTCTACAACAACTTCATCCCAAGCGCCTTCAAATGCTGCAAGCATCTCAGGTGACCACTGTTTAAGGATCACGCCGTACTCTTCGGTTGACTGAACCATAGCGGCGTAGTTTGTAGCTTCGCCTTCAGCCAAGTTGGTTGTGATGTTTGCAAGACAAGCAACTTCGATCTGGTTTTTCGCTGTGTCCGACAGGTCTTCCCAAACGTCGCCGTTAATCAGCAGCTCGAACAATGTCGAAGGCTGATGCCAACCAGGGAAGTAGTTGTACTTGGCGATTTTGTGGAAGCCAAGACGGGCATCAATACGAGGCATGGAGAATTCGGTCGCATCAATCGCGCCGCGCTCAAGTGCCGGGAAAATGTCCGACGCGCCTAGAAGCGATGTGGATACGCCCAGCTTTTCCATGGCTTTCGCGCCAAGGCCGAAGAAACGCATGTTCAGGCCCTGAAGGTCTGCGACAGTGTTGATTTCTTTTTTGAACCAACCGGAAGTTTCCGGCGCGATAAGACCACAAGGTGTTACGTGTACGTTATAGCCGTTTTCGTCATACATGCGTTGCCAAAGATCGGCACCGTCATCATATAGGATCCAGCCTAGGAATTCGCCAGCTTCTGGGCCAAATGGCACAGCAGCAAACAAAGATGCAGCGTTGATTTTACCCTGCCAGTAACCGGAAGTCGCGAAAGCCGCATCAACGGAACCGTTGGATACAGCATCAAGCGCTTCAAGCGTTGGCACCAATTTGCCCGGATCGAAATGTTCGAATTCAACGTCTGTAGAAATGCCGTTGATTTTTTCAACGAAGTCGACGGCGCCTGTGCCAAGAATTGGCAAATTTTTACCGAATGCCGAAGTCATTTCGAGTTCTGTTTGAGCAGTGACCGCTGTGCCTGCCAGAGCAAGGGCTGCGACTGCCGAGAGTAGATTTTTCTTCATCATTACCTCCATAAAAGATGAACGACCAAAAGGCCGTTGCCCGCACCGTACCGCACTTACCATCTTTGGTAAAGTTTATTTACCAAAGTATGCGGGTTGAATTTTGGCGCTTGGACTTGAACGCCAAAGTCAAACATCTGGTGTGTTAAAGGCAATAATTACAGATGGTTATGGTATTGTATGCTTCGTGTAAGCCGTTTCTACAACAATATTGAAGCGAAGTTTTACACAATTATTGAATAGCACTTCACAAGAATAGCACTTCACAAAACGAACGGAAAGCGCAACCCCAACAAGTTTCTGACGCGACGCTATTACGGCACACTTCTTCAATAGACACCTACGCCCACCAATGTGAAGCGCGCGAATTTCAAAACGTCCCACCACAATGAAACATACGCAGCCGGATTTAACAGACTTGCGTGTCTGTTACGAACAAATTGACATTGGCCAAAAACTGGCATCAAGTTTGCCCATTGGTAAGCGGAGGGAACAGGTGCTTGATTCCGATATAGAGCGTATTCGCAGACTACCGATTTGGCAGGACGAAGTTGCTGTGGTCCCGCTTGGGGGCGGGCGAACCAATTTCAACTATGTGGTCGAGGATCGGTCCGGCAAATACGTCGCGCGCCTTGGCGAGGACATAGTCGAGCATCACGTAATGCGTTTCAACGAACTCGCCGCCAGTCATGCGGCCCATGCGGCACGGCTGTCGCCCGCCGTCGTTTATGCGCAAGACGGTCTGACGGTTTTGGAGTTTGTCGAAAGCAAAACTTTTACGTCTACTGATGTTCGCCAGCAGCATAATCTTGAAAAAATCCTGCCACTTGTACGATCCTGCCACAGGGATATCCCCGCCCATCTACGCGGACCTGTTTTGGTATTTTGGGTGTTCCATGTGATCCGCGATTATTCTGCAAAATTACAGGAAATGGGCAGCCCGTATGCAGCATTGGCTTCTGAACTTCGAAGTATTGGTAATTTACTGGAAGTCGATGCCGGCCCGTTCGACATGGTATTCGGCCACAATGATCTGCTCGCGGAAAATATACTTGATGATGGGGATCGGTTGTGGCTGATCGATTGGGATTATGCGGGATATAACTCTCCTTTGTTTGATCTCGGCGGATTGGCCTCTAATAACGGCCTCTCGCAGGTTCAGGAAATGTGGATGCTAGAAAACTATTTCGACGCTCCCGTTACGGATGGCCTGCTACGTCACTACCATGCTATGAAATGCGCCTCATTGTTGCGTGAAACGATGTGGAGCATGGTATCGGAAGTTACTTCAAACCTAGACGTGGATTATGCAGCCTACACCGCTGATTTCCACGAGCGCTTCCAACAGACCTATCAAAACTACCAGCAAATGTAAGGCGAACCTCATGCGTGAACTTCCCACCACTGCAAAGGCTGTGATCATCGGTGGCGGCATCATAGGCTGCTCCACAGCGTATCATCTGGCAAAACTTGGCTGGACCGATACGGTTTTACTGGAGCGCATGAAGCTGACTTCCGGCACTACGTTCCATGCCGCAGGGTTGGTTGGGCAACTGCGTTCAAACGCGAGTATCACGCAGCTTCTTGGATACTCGGTGGATCTCTACAAGACACTTGAGGTCGAAACGGGTTTTGGTACAGGCTGGAAGATGAACGGTGGCTTGCGCCTTGCTTGCAATGAAGAACGCTGGATTGAAGTAAAACGCCAAGCTACGACGGCCCACTCCTTCGGGTTGGAAATGGATCTATTGACCCCGAAAGAAGCGCAGGATCTGTGGCCATTAATGAACATTGACGACGTGATCGGCGCGGCGTTTATGCCCACGGACGGTCAAGCGAACCCTTCTGATATCACACAGGCGCTGGCCAAGGGAGCACGGATGGCAGGGGCGAGTATATTCGAGGATACCAAGGTTCTTGATCTCGAAATCGACAAGGGCAAAATCAAAGCTGTGATCACCGAACATGGGCGAATTGAATGCGAGGTTGTCGTTGTCTGTGCTGGCCAGTGGACACGCGATTTTGCCAAACGGTTCGGGGTGAACGTACCACTTGTTTCGATGGAGCACCAATACATGGTGACCGATATGATCGAAGGGATGCCAAAGAATCTGCCAACGCTGCGCGACCCTGATCGGTTAACGTATTACAAGGAAGAGGTCGGCGGATTGGTGATGGGGGGGTATGAACCCAACCCGATACCATGGGCAGTAGATGGCATACCGGAGGGGTTCCATTATAGCCTGCTGGAATCGAACTTCGATCATTTTGAACAAATTATGGAACTATCCCTTGGCCGCGTGCCAGCGCTTGAAAACGTCGGTATTAAAACCCTGACGAACGGGCCCGAAAGTTTTACGCCTGACGGCAACTTCATCGTTGGCGAGGCACCCGAACTGAAGAACTTCTTCGTCGGGGCCGGTTTCAACGCCTTCGGAATCGCCGCTGGTGGTGGGGCAGGGATGGCACTGGCGGAATGGGTCAAAGCCGGAGAGCCGCCCTATGACCTTTGGTCCGCCGATATCCGCCGTTTTGGAAGCCCGCATTTTGACACCGACTGGGTTCGCACCCGCACGGTGGAGGCGTATGGCAAGCACTACACCATGAGCTGGCCGCACGAGGAAAATGAAAGCGGGCGGCCTTGCCGGAAATCGCCACTATATGAAATACTGAAAGCGCAAGGTGCCTGTTTTGGGGAAAAGTTGGGGTGGGAACGCCCGAACTGGTTTGCCGACCCAGCAAAAGGGGAAACGCCAAAGGATGTTTACAGCTTCGGTCGTCAGAACTGGTTCGCCGCGGTCGGGCGCGAACACAAAGCGGTACGCGAGGCGGCGGTTTTGTTCGATCAATCCTCCTTCGCCAAGTTTGCTTTGAAAGGGCCAGATGCGATGGCAGCGTTAAGCTGGATTGCAGCGAATGATGTAGACAAACCTGTTGGGTCGCTGGTTTATACACAAATGCTGAACGATAAAGGTGGGATTGAATGCGACCTAACGGTCGCGCGGGTGGCAGAAGATGAATTCTACATCGTGACGGGCACCGGATTTGCGACGCATAACTTTGACTGGATAAAACGTAACATTCCCGATGCGATGAATTGCCAACTGTTTGATGTGACTTCATCCACGTCAGTGCTTTCATTAATGGGACCAGAGGCGCGAAACATACTCGAAAAAGTGACGAGCAGTGATGTGTCGAACGAGTCGTTCAAGTTCGGTTCCGTCAAGACGATCGGGATCGCGGGTTGCCCCGTAAAAGCTTTGCGAGTCACCTATGTCGGAGAGCTGGGCTGGGAACTTCATTTGCCTGTGGAATACGCGACTAGTGTATATGCAGCGTTAATGGAGGCCGGCGCTGAACATGGCTTAAAGAATGCAGGCTACCGTGCGATTGAATCGTGCCGGCTGGAAAAAGGGTATCGCGCGTGGGGCGGCGATATCGGGCCAGATCATACGCCTATCGAGGCGGGCCTCGGATGGGCCGTAAAAAGGCGTAAAGACATGGATTTCAAAGGGCGCAGTGCGATTGCTGAACAAAAATCTAATGGTGTGAAGAAAATGTTGGCGGGGTTTACTGTTGATGATCCCGACATCGTTCTTCTTGGCCGCGAAACCATATATCGCAATGGTGAGCGGGTAGGGTGGCTAACAAGTGGCGGGTTCGGATATACGATCAATAAGTCGATCGGCTATGGCTATGTTCGCAACCCCGAAGGTGTTGATGCGAAATACGTGATGAATGGTGTTTACGAACTGGAAGTCGCCACAAAACGCGTCAAATGCGATGTTCACCTGAAACCATTATACGATCCGGAAATGATAAAAGTTAAAGCCTAGTTTTCGATTTTGGACGCAAACAGAAGATCCTGCGCGGCGTGGGCTATTTCGCCTTCCTCATCAGCCGGGATTACCCAGTTCGGCAACTCTCCGGCCCATGTTAGGCGGTCAAGGATCTGCTCACGTATTGGTGCCGCGTTTTCACCGATTCCACCGGTGAAAAGGAAACCGTCGACGCCCTGCATCGCCGCGATCATCGACCCTGCATGGCGGCTAATCCAATAGCAATAATACGAGATAGCGAAGCTGGCGTTTGGGTCTTCCGAATCTAGGATTTCCTTCATGTCAGGGGTGCCAGCCATTGCCGCCAACCCGCTTTGCTTGTTTAGCATTGTTTCAACGGCATCGGCGCTCATATCATGTTCACGCATCAAATGCAGAACCACACCTGTGTCCATCGCGCCAGCACGGGTGGCCATAACCAACCCGTCCATCGGTGAAAATCCCATGGTCGTGGCCACGCCTACACCGTCAACGATTGCCGCAAGGCTGGCCCCCGCCCCAAGATGAAACGCCAGAACGCGACGTGGCAGCGTGGCGGATGTAACCAGTTCGAACCGTCGCACCAATGACGCATAACTAAGCCCGTGAAACCCGTATCGTCTGATCCCTTGGCCGCGAAGTGTACGCGGAATAGGGATGGTTGTTGCTTCAAGCGGATTGTTCGCGTGGAACGCCGTATCAAAGCATGCGAATTGCGGCACACTAGGATAGAGCGCCGATACCGCGTCGATCACCTTTAAGGCAGGCGGGTTGTGAAGGGGGGCTAGTGTGGACGTCGCCTCAATCTCGGCTCTGATATCAGGCGTGATTTGAACGGGTGCATTGCGAGAACCGCCGTGCACAACACGGTGACCGATGGCTTCCGGCGGGTGTGGCATGTTCAAGCGGGCTAATGCCTCCTGAACATTATCTGTAACTTGACCGCTAGCAATTTTCGTGCAGTCAGGCGTAAAGGCTGCAAACTTAAGGCTGGACGACCCCGCATTCAGTGTCAGAATCCAAGGGTCGTCAGCCATCCGTTATACTTTCTGCGGGCGCATGTCGGAGGCGCTGATACCGGCAACCTTTACCGGCGTTGTCATTGCGTCGCGACGGAACGGCTCGCCCAGTTCCTGATTTAGCATCACTTCGATGAAGGTGGTTACACCATCGTTCATCTGGGCGTTTACGGCCGTATTCAGCGCATCCGTCAAGCCTTCCATCGTGGTGGCAACAACGCCGGTTACGCCGCACGACTGAGCGATGCCAGCATAGGACACGTCATAATCCAGCTCGGTTCCGACGAAATTGTCGTCGTACCAAAGAGTCGTGTTGCGCTTTTCGGCGCCCCATTGGTAGTTACGGAAAATCACCATGGTGATTGCTGGCCATTCATCACGGCCACACGCGGTCATTTCGTTCATTGAAATACCGAAGGCGCCGTCACCTGCAAAGCCGACAACAGGGACGTTGGGTTGCCCGATTTTCGCACCAAGAATTGCCGGAAAACTGTAACCACAGGGGCCAAACAGACCAGGGGCCAGGTATTTACGCCCATCCTCGAACGTCGGATACGCGTTACCGATGGCACATGCGTTGCCGATATCAGAGCTAATGATTGCGTCTTTGGGTAGGGCCGCCTGAATCGCCCGCCATGTTTGGCGCGGCGACATGTGATCCGGTTTATCGCCACGGGCACGTTGGTTCCATGAGGTGCCTTCGTCGTCATCCTCGTGGTCCATGGATGTAAGCGTTTGCGCCCAAGCTGATTTGGTGGTTGCAATCAAATCGCGGCGTTCCTGACGACCTGCGTCACCTGCCGTGTCAGAAAGCTGGTCCAAGATCTGCTCAGCCACCTGTTTGGCGTCACCAACGATGCCGACGGTCACGGGTTTGGTCAGGCCGATACGGTCGGCGTTGATGTCTACCTGAATGATTTTCGCGTTAGTCGGCCAGTAGTCGATCCCGTATCCCGGAAGGGTTGAGAACGGGTTCAACCGTGTTCCAAGCGCCAATACCACGTCGGCCTTGGAAATCAATTCCATCCCGGCTTTCGATCCGTTATATCCCAGCGGTCCTGCGAACAATGGGTGCGATCCCGGGAATGCATCGTTGTGCTGATAGCCACAACAAACCGGCGAAGATAGGCGTTCGGCCAAGTCTTTGGATGCCTCAATCGCGCCACCAATAACCACGCCCGCACCGTTCAGAATGACGGGGAACTTGGCGTTTGACAGCAGTTCTGCCGCCTCGGAAATCGCATTGACGCCGCCGGCTGGACGCTCGAAGTCAACAATGGCAGGCATGTTGATGTCGATCACTTGGGTCCACATATCCCGCGGAATGTTGATTTGCGCAGGCGCTGACAGGCGCTTGGCTTTCATGATTACGCGGTTCAGAACCTCGGCAATACGGGAAGGATCACGCACTTCTTCCTGATAAGCCACGCAATCGGCGAACATGCGCATCTGTTCAACTTCCTGAAAACCGCCCTGACCGATAGTTTTGTTAGAGGCTTGCGGGGTGACCAGCAGCATCGGCGTGTGGTTCCAGTAAGCCGTCTTGATAGGCGTTACGAAATTCGCAATCCCCGGGCCGTTCTGTGCAATCGCCATTGTCATCTTGCCAGATGCCCGCGAAAAGCCATCCGCCATCATTCCGCCGCTATATTCATGCGCACAGTCCCAGAAGGTTATCCCGGCCGCTGGAAAATAATCCGAGATCGGCATGAAAGCCGACCCAATAATACCAAACGCATTGTCGATTCCGTGCATTTGCAGAACCTTGATGAAGGCCTCTTCTGTGGTCATTTTCATGGCGATGTCCTTGTGATGATGTGTGTAACGCTGCGTGCGAATATGAGCGAGTGCACAGGCGGGCGATAGGGCCAGAATTTAGGTGGAATTATAGCCAGTTTGCATTTCAACGATGGCCTGCTCGATTCGCTTGATCCCCTCGGGGATTTTCTTGGAGGAAATCGAGGAATAAGCGAGCCGGAAGAAGTTTTTCGGGGCGTCGCTGTGTTCAAAGAACGGCGCACCTGCTTCGATCAAAACACCTTGGGATTTCAGATTTTCGGCCAGCAGTTCGGTATCGATGCCCAACGGCGCTTCTACCCAGAAACTCGATGCACCGAAGGATGCGCTGCCAGCGATAACCATGCTGGTGCCTTTCAGGGCCGCGTCCATCACGGTGCGCCGTTTCTGAAACACGCTACGCATCCGCTTTATCATGGCATCGTAATGGCCCAGCCCCAGAAAATAAGCCGTTGTGCGCTGGATATGCCCCGGTGGGTGACGAAGAACGGCGGAACGTAACGCGCGGGCTTGACGGATGAAAGGTTCTGATGCGACCAGATACCCGAGGCGCAGGCCAGGAAATAGGGATTTTGAGAAGCTGCCCGTGTAAATCACCCGTCCATCCTCGTCCAAGGATTTAAGAGCTGGAGAAGGGGATTTAAGAAAGCTCATCTCGAATTCGTAGTCATCTTCGACAATGATGAAATTCTTCTCGCGGGCCAACCGCAGAAGCTCATGCCGGCGTGCCATTGGCATGGTCGTAGTTGTCGGGCATTGGTGGCTGGGCGTGGTAAACAGCACATCGAATTTTTCAGGTAGGCGGTTGGGCGGTAGGCCGTCTGCATCAATTTTTACGGGGTATTGCGTGCAGCCAGTATAACGCAGTATTTCACGCAAGCTGTAATACCCTGGGTCCTCGTAAGCCGCCGAACGGTTCTGGTTCAGCAATATCTGAGCAACCATCCACAGGGCATTTTGTGCACCGACGGTCACCAGAATTTGTTCGGGTTTGGCCAATATCCCGCGCCTTGGCAGAGAATTTCTTGCGATAAAGTTAATTAGCTCAGGGTCGTCGCGCTCAGCATAATCCGACGTCAGGCTATCGAATTCTTTCTTTCCCAACGCTTGCAGTGCACATAGCCGCCAACTTGCCTGATTGAACAACGTCGCGTCCGGCTGACCGTAGATAAACGGATAGGGATAGCTGCGCCAATTTTCAGGCTTGTGAACGTGTTTTCCACCCGTGAAATCTTGTTGTACAGCTTGCGTCCAGTCCACTTTATCCGCCACCATTGCCCCGCGGATGGGCGGCAAAGGCGCGCTAGGGGCCGTTTCAGAAACGTAAAACCCGGATCGGTTTTCAGACGTTATGTAATCATCCGAAACCAGTTCATTGTACGCCAGTGTCACCGTTATCCGCGAAATTCCCAGATGTGCGGCCAGCTTTCTGGACGAAGGCAATTTTTCACCCGGATGTAATCGTCCGGCCAAAATGGCCGACGCTACGATTTGTTGTATCTGCTTTTGCAAACTGCCCTGAAAATTGGGATCAAGGAAAAATGCATCTTCGACAAGGGCCATTGGCATCCTAACTGGACCTAATGTTGGTTATGATCTGGATGTATTAGAAGCCCGAAAGCGCTCCTAGTGTCAAATCAAAGTTTCACTCGGGCAATTAAAAATGGGAGATACAAGATGGCTTTCGACGTGCAATCAAATTCAATGGAAGAGTTCTGGATTCCATTTACCGACAACAAAGGTTTCAAAAAGGACCCGCGTCTGATCACCAGCGCCAGTGGCGTTTATATGACAGATCACAAAGGTGGAACGGTCATTGATGGGTCAAGTGGCCTGTTTTGTAGCCCAGCAGGGCACAGCCACCCCAAGATCATCGAAGCGGTGCATGAGGCGATGCAAACCTTCACATATGTAGCCCCGTTCGGGTCCGGCCATCCGTTAAGCTTCGCGCTGGCCGAACGTGTTGCACGTTTATTGCCAGAAGATTTCAACCACGTTTTCTTCGTGAACTCGGGTTCCGAAGCAATCGATACGGCCTTGAAAATGGTGATGGCCTATCATTCTGCGCTGGGCTGTGATCGCAGCCGTTTTGTCAGCCGCGAACGGGCGTATCACGGGGTTAACATCGGCGGGGTTTCTCTGTCCGGTATGGTCAACAACCGCAAAACTTTTCCGTCCGTGATGCCAAACGTCGTGATGATGCGTCACACATGGGACGAGGATGAACTGTTCGTACGAGGCCAACCTGAACGTGGCGTCGAGCTTGCGAATGACCTGCAAAGAATGGTCGAAAACTATGGTGGCAATACGATCGCAGCCTGTTTTGTGGAGCCTGTCGCTGGATCCACGGGCATTCTCGCCCCTCCTAAAGGATATCTGGAACGCCTGCGCCAGATTTGCGACGAGAATGGCATTCTGTTGGTGTTTGACGAAGTTATAACCGGTTTCGGACGCCTCGGTGACAAGTTCGCAGCCGATGTATTTGGTGTGACACCTGACATCATGACCATGGCCAAGGCGCTGACCAACGGTTCCATTCCTATGGGCGCTGTGGGGGTAACAGAGCGGGTTTACGATGTGATTTCCGATCAAGCCGCGCCTGGCGCAATCGAGTTTTTCCATGGGTACACTTATTCTGGCCATCCGGCAGCTTGTGCCGCGGGCCTTGCGACGATGGCAATATTCGAGGAGGAAGGCTTGTTCGAGCGTGCCGCTGAAATGACACCCTATTTCCTTGATGCGGTTTATACGTTGAAAGACCACCCAATGGTGAAAGACATTCGCGGCATCGGTATGATGGCGGGAGTAGAGCTGAAATCAAACGGCAAGCCCGGGCAACGTGGAGGCCGCGCGCAAAGCGATCTGTTCTGGAACGGAATGCACGTGAAATTCACCGGTGACACAGGCATACTTGCGCCAATGTTTATAGCCGAGAAATCCCACATTGATGAAATGATTGGTAAGCTAACGAAGACGTTGGACGAACTTGCAGTTTAACTTGGTTTGTCGGAGCGCACACCGCGCTCCGACAATTACTTATACGTCGATCTCGATAGCGTCACCTGATGCGATCGCAAGCTCGACCGCGGCAGTCGCGACAGCCAAGTCCTGCAATCCAACGCCCGTGCCGTCGAATAGCGTGATCTCGTCATCCGATGTTCTGCCAGCGTGATCGCCATTAATAACAGCACCGATTTCGGAAATTTGCCCGTCAGTGATCAATCCTTCAGCAATCGCATGCTGGCATTCTCCGATAGTGATCGATTGAGCGATCTCGTCAGTGAACACAGTGGCTTTGGCGATCAATGCGGATTCGACCTCCTGCTTGCCTTTGGTATCGGTTCCCATGCACGCGATGTGCGTTCCGGCTTTCACCTGTGCAGCCATCAGAATTGGCGCAAAGCTGGACGTGATCGAAATGATCACATCAGCTTGTGCACCCAGTTCATCCAAGGAAACGGCTTCGAAGGGTAATCCAAGTTCGTCTGCAACATCTGCCAAACGCGAAAGCATTTCGGGATGGTAGTTCCAGCCGATAACCTTTACGAAATCACGCTGCTCCACCGCGGAGCGCATCTGGAACGCAGACTGGTGACCAGCACCAATCATTCCCAGAACCTTAGAATCCTTACGGGCCAAATGCTGGATTGAAACGGAGGAGGCAGCAGCCGTACGCACTGCGGTCAGGTAGTTGCCACCAACGATGGCTTTCACCTGACCCGTATCAGCGTTGAACAAGAAGATCGAAGACTGGTGATTTGTTAACCCCTTCGCCTCGTTTCCCGGCCAATATCCGCCAGATTTTAAACCAAGCGACAGGCCTGCCTTATCAAACCCCGACTTAAAACCATAAAGCGCATCTGCATATCCGATGTCTTCGCGGATAACCGGAAAATTATACGCATCACCACGTGACATTGCACCAAATACGGCCTCGACAGCGTTATAAGAAGTAGCGCGGTCGATCAGGTTCGGGATCACTTTTTCAGGAACAATGATCATATCAGTATGCCTTGCCGCGCGCGGACACAGGCCACAGAGTTTCAACTTTGCCGCCCCGAACGCCGACATACCAGTCGTGCACGTTGCAGGTTGGATCGCAGTGACCAGGCACAAGCCGCAACTTTTCGTTGATGCTTAGAACACCATCAGGATCGGCAACAACTCCGTGCTCGTCCGAACATTTCACGTACTCAACCTTGTCGTTGCGACCGTAAACTGTAGGCAATCCGCTATCGACTGATTGGGCTTTCAGGCCCGCATCCACAATGGCTTTATCGGCTTTGGAATGGCTCATCACAGAAGTCAGCAAAAACAGAGAGTTTTCCCACTCGCCATCATCAATCCGTTTGCCGTTCTTGTCCAGAATTCGCCCGTAATCCGCATCCATAAATGCATAAGAGCCACATTGCATTTCGTTATAAACGCCAGAATTGCCCTCGAAGTAGTACGATCCTGTACCGGCGCCACCAACGATGTCGCATTCCAGACCTTGTGCGTTCAGCGCGTTAACCGCATCACGAACCATATCGATGGCAATGTCGATTTTTGCCTCGCGGTCAGTGTAAAGGTCCATATGTTGCATCGCGCCTTGATAGGCCTGAATGCCCGCGAATTTCAGGTTGTCAGCGGAATCGATCAGCTTGGCGATGTTCACCACGTCTTGACTGGTCGTCACGCCACAACGGCCCGCGCCACAATCGATTTCGACCAGACATTCCAGTTCGGTACCATGCTTTTGCGCAGCGGCAGCCAGATCAGCAACGTTTGCAGGATCATCCACGCAAACCAGAATGCGCGCACCCAGCTTTGGCATACGTGCCAGTCGGTCGATCTTGGCGGGGTCGCGTACCTGATTGGAAACCATCACATCCTTGATGCCACCGCGAACGAAAACCTCTGCCTCGGAAACTTTTTGGCAACATACACCGACCGAATTGCCCAGCTTTGCTTGCAGATTGGCCACATCAACGGATTTGTGCATTTTCCCGTGCGCACGATGGCGAACGCCCATTTCAGCGCAAAGATCACCCATTTTTTTCACGTTACGCTCCAGCGCGTCCAGATCAATGATCAAGCAAGGGGTTTGAATGTCTTTTTCGTCCATGCCAGGAATGGCGGGAACGTCATATCCGACTTCGAGGTCGTCATAATTTATAGGTGCGTTCATAATTCTCTCCTAGTTTTTCATCCACGGCAGCTTGTCCATATCGACATTACCACCCGTAATAATTACCCCGACACGTTTTCCCGCGAACAGGTCTTTGTTTTTAAGTATGGTCGCCAGCGGCACAGCACTCGACGGTTCCATCACGATTTTCATACGTTGCCAAATCAATTTCATCGCATCGACGATCTCTTCTTCAGTGGCGATTAGAATGTCTTCAACGTGGTTCGAAACGAAATGCCACGTCAGGTCTTTAAGCGGGACTTTCAGGCCATCGGCCACGGTGTCGGGGGCATCATCCGCAATGATATGACCCGCTTTGAATGACCGATACGCATCGTCCGCATTCTTCGGTTCGGCCGCATAAATCTTGGTGTCAGGCGCAACGTTTGACAGTGCCAAGCATGTGCCCGAAATCATACCACCACCACCAATAGGGGCCACAACCGCGTCCAGATCACCCGTTTGATCCAGCAGTTCCAGTGAACATGTCGCTTGTCCTGCAATCACACGAGGGTCGTTGTAGGGATGCACGAAATCAGCACCAGTCGCGGCCTGTACTTCGGCAAAAACTGCTTCGCGCGAGGTTGTTGATGGCTCGCATTCCGTAATGATCCCACCATAACCGATAACCGCATCCTTCTTGGCTTGCGGCGCTGTGCTCGGCATAACCACATGGCAAGGAATGCCACGTCGGCCCGCTGCATAAGACAGTGACAAAGCATGGTTGCCGGAGGAATGCGTCGCGACACCTTTCGCAGCAATTTCGTCGCTTAACCCGAAAACAGCATTCGAGGCTCCACGAACCTTGAACGCCCCGGCCTTCTGGAAGTTTTCACATTTGAAAAACAACTCGGCTCCGGTCAGGTCGTTCATGAAGGTGCTGGTCAAAACCGGCGTTTTATGGATGTAAGGTGTCACGCGTTCGCGGGCGACTTTCACATCGTCAAATGTGGGTATGTACATGTGATATCCTTTATTCACGCCGTATTACGATAGTATTCTTGTGCTGCAGCAACGCCAGAGCCTAACTTAATCGGCAATCCTAGATCCGCCATAGCCATTTCGGCAGTCGCAACCCCGGAAAGCACCATAACATCCGTGATGCTGCCAAGGTGCCCGATACGAAACACTTTGCCCGCAACCTTACCCAATCCACCCCCAAATGATACGTCGTATTTCTTGGAGGCGTGGTTCACCAGTTCCGTTGCATCAAACCCTTCAGGTACCAGAATGGCGGTCACGGAGTCGGAATATATCCCCTCGTGCACAGCGCAAATATCCAGACCCCATGCGCGTACAGCCGTGCGAACACCTTCTGCAATTCGATGGTGGCGGGCAAATACGTTATCAAGCCCCTCTTCCAATAGCAGTCCGGTTGACTTGGTTAGGCCGTTAAGCAAGCCAACAACCGGTGTGTAAGGATAGCCACTAACATTCAACGCCGCGATCATTTCGCGAATATCATAGTAAAAACGCGGCAGGTCGGCATCATCCATCACTGAAATCGCTTTTTGACTAACGCCTACGATGGCCAAACCTGTGGGCAGCATGAACCCCTTCTGCGAGCCCGCGATGGCGATATCGACGCCCCATTCGTCCATGCGGAAGTCCATCGACCCGATGGAGCTGACGCCATCCACGAACAATAACGCAGGGTGCCCCGCGTCGTCCATCGCACGGCGGACAGCGGCAACGTCACTAAGAACGCCCGTTGCGGTCTCATTATGCGTAACCAGAACCGCTTTAATCTCGTGGTTCGTATCAGCTTTCAACGTTTCAGCGTATTGCTCGATCGGACAGGCCTCGCCCCAAGCAACCGCATGAACCTGCGTGTCGAGGCCGTGGCGATTACACATTTCGATCCATTTTTCCGAAAACATACCCTGCGCAGCAGCCAGAACCTTGTCGCCAGCGGATAAGGTGTTGCTGATCGCAGCTTCCCAACCAAGTGTGCCAGAACCGGGGAAAATGACCACTTCGCCCGTTTCGGTTTTCAGGATTTTCTTCACGCCAGCCAGTGCTGGCTGAACGATCCCTTCAAAAGCACCTGAACGGTGGTCGATCGTTGGGATGTTGTATGCGTTACGGATAACCTCGGGGATGTTCGTTGGACCGGGGATGAATACTGGGTTTTGGTTGAACATGGTACGCTCTCGGTTTGTGGGTTTCTCTCAGCATATCCCTCATGAATGAACTTCACAATTTTTTCGAAATAGTTTTTCATTATTGATTAGTAGTGTATTTTATGTATTATTTCCGTTGGTTACATTATTTCATTCTTTGAAATAGTTTTTCGAAGAATTATATCCCACGTCAGTAAGGTGTTTATTCATGCAAACCCCAACCAAAAGGTCTCGTGGCCGTCCCAAGGCGTTCAACGACCAAACCGACAGCACAATCGTCCGCTCGCTTGATCGTGGAATGCTTATCCTTGGCGCTTTGTCCGAGGGCGACGGGGTTTCTCTATCCGAATTATCCGAGCGCGCGGATCAATCTTCCGCCACCACCTACCGTGCGCTAATCACCCTGCAATCGCGTGAAATCGTTGAGTTCGAAGAACACACGCAACTTTGGTACATCGGGGCAGGGGCGTTTCGTATAGGCAGCGTATTTCTAAACCGCACCAACATTTTACAACGCAGCCGACCGGTAATGCAAAAGCTGATGCGGCAGATTGGTGAAACCGCCAACCTCGGGATCGAGCGTGACGACTGGGTTCTATTCGTTTCGCAAGTAGAAAGCAGCCAGACCATCCGTGCATTTTTTCCCCCCGGCACCCGCAACCCTATGCATGCCTCGGGGATCGGTAAAACCTTGTTGGCGAATTTTTCAAAAGACCGTGTACAAAAAATCATTGCGGAACAGGGGTTGGAGCGTTTTACAGATAACACCATCACCGACTCTGACCAACTGCTAAAAGAGTTGGAAAACATCAAACGCAAAGGTTACGCGGTGGATGATGAAGAACGAACAGAAGGAATGCGTTGTATCGCAGCCCCGATTTTCGACGCTTACGGTGATCCGATCGCAGGGTTGTCCATTTCCGGCCCGACTTTCCGTATACCGCAAAATGCAACCAGTGAGATTGGTGAAATTGTCAGCAACTTCGCCCGCGAAGTAACGCGGCAGCTTGGTGGGCGGGTATTAATGAGCAAATAAACTGGAATAATGTGCCCGCAGACAAGCCTGAACTATTCGGTTTCAACGGTGGTAATCTTTACACTGGCTTGATCGCAGACGTGCCGCAATTTGGCGGACTTTATCTCATCCGTAAAAAAGTGGTTGATCTCGCTCATATCACCAATTCGAACTGGGGCTGA
The DNA here is from genome assembly GCA_002162875.1 of Rhodobacterales bacterium 52_120_T64. Taxonomy (GTDB): domain Bacteria; phylum Pseudomonadota; class Alphaproteobacteria; order Rhodobacterales; family Rhodobacteraceae; genus NORP23. The sequence continues at coordinate 51,108 of MABA01000004.1, forward strand.
TCGGGATAGTTTGCTGCTGTCAGCCACCAAAAAAGTCTTCCGTGCGTTCTTGATTATGGCTTGTGTGGCCCGAACTTCGCGATAGTCGAAATCCAGCAACGATCCATCTTCGTCTATGGCGGACACGCCGATTACAGCGTAATCCGTGCGAAATTGTTCTACGATATCAACAGTAGATTCCCCGACTAGCCCACCGTCCGAGCGGCGCAACATTCCCCCGGTCACCACAACATCGCAGTGGGGGTTGGAGGCAAGAATATTCGCAACATTCAGGTTGTTGGTGATTACCATCAGGTTGCGCCGATTCTGCAAAGCGCGAGCAACGGCCTCGGTGCTGGTGCCAATATTGATGAAAATCGATGCGTCATCGGGAATTGCATCAGCACACAATCGCCCGATCATCTCTTTCTCGTCAGCCGCGATAAGGCGGCGCGCGTCATAGGCCAGATTTTCGACGCCGGATTCAAGTATTGCACCGCCGTGTACACGCGTCAGTTGGCCCTGATCGCATAAATCGTTCAGGTCACGGCGAATAGTCTGCGGCGTGACCGATAATGTCTCCGCGAGATCATCGACCGCTACGCGCCCGATATTTCTGGCTATGTCCAGTATGGATTGGTGACGAAACGAAAGGGCCATGTGACGGGTCTCGGGCTTTGGGATGTGTAACCGCAGATTTAATCCAGCGGATACAGCTAGGTCAAGCTATTGAACCGATCATCGTGCCGTGGCAATCCAATTGGGAATACAGTTGCCGTTATTTCCACGTCCGATCAAGCAAGCTAAGCCAGTTTTCGTTGCAAATCTTGGCCATCAACGGTTCGTCGATACCGTGTCGGCGCATTTCTTCGCGTAAATTTGTCAGTCCCGCGATGTCGCCAATACCGTCGGGTATCTGCGCCCCGTCGAAGTCAGAACCCAAGCCCACGCGATCTTCCCCCAAATGCGTGATCAAATGATCAAGGTGCCGCATCATAACGTCCAACCCAATATCGGTTTTCATCTGACCATCTGGCCTTAGAAATGCCGAGGCAAAATTCAATCCGACCATGCCGTTGCTGTCCTTGATCATCATCAGCTGATCGTCCGTCAGGTTCCGGGCATGCGGGCTGATCGCATGACAATTCGAATGCGTAGCAACCAACGGCGCGTCGCTGATCTTGGCAATATCGCGCATTCCGGCCGCATTCAAATGCGAAAGGTCCAGCATAATTCCCAAGCGGTTGCATTCGCGTACAAGGTCTTTGCCCGCATCAGTTAGCCCCTCGCCGATGTCACCATCGGAGGGATACCGGAACGGCACGCCGTGCCCGAATGCAGTCGGGCGGCTCCAAACCGGACCTAATGAGCGTAAACCCAAATCATGCATCTTGCCCAGCATATCGAGGTTTGTATCAATTCCTTCAGCGCCCTCAATGTGCATAATCGCGGCCATCAAGCCTGTGCCAAGACATTCGCGAATTTCTGCAGTTTTCGTACAAATCTTAAGTGCTCCGTCCGCCTCTAGCTGGCGAAGGATTTCGGCTTGCGCAAGCATGACAGGCTCGGCTTCCGCTTGTGGAACTGGGGCGGGCAGGGGCAAGTCGTATGCCGGCTGCTGCATCATCTCCTGGAAACTGCTAAAATCTCCGGGGGAGGGGATGTAGATTGCAAAAAAACCGCCACCGAAACCACCGATGCGGGATTTGGGCACGTCGATATGCGCGCTATTGCCGTCCATGAACGTTTTACGTCCGCTCTCGCCGGTTTGCATTTGCAACAGCAAGACATCGTTATGGCCATCAAAAATCGGTGGGAAAGTAGCACTTGTCATAGCAGCCTCGAGCGTTGGATTCAAAGATGTTTACTCTTTGGTAAAAGCTCGTCGGATGCAATCGAAACCTTACGTTCCGCAGAAAGTAGCCTGCACGACCTCTTCGGGCATCGGTGCGTTTTCATATGCCGCATTTTCCGGTTGCTCGTTATAGGGAAGCGTCAGAATGGCATGCAGCCTCTCGAACGGTTCGAGGTCGCCATGGTTTGCGGCCTTGATAACTTCCTCAATCCGGTGGTTTCTTGGAATAAACACGGGGTTAGCGTTTTGCATCAATGCGGCGTCTGCGCTAAACGCGTCCCATCGCTCAAGCCACGCGTTAATCTGTTTAGGATTGGTAAACATTGCCTTAACGTTTGTGAACGTACCTGTCCCAACACCAGCTGTTAGATGTCGGAAGAACAGCGTGAAGTCCACTTTCCCTTGCGCCATCACCCCCATCAACTCCGTCACGAGTTCCCGCAAATCTGCCGTATCCTCGCCCACCCCAAGCTTTGCTGCAAATCCGCGATAAAACGCCTTCGCAAACGCCGGTGCAAACAACCCGAGCGCCTCTTGCGCCTCTGTATCAGCATTTTCACCCAGCAGCGGCGTCAAAGCTTGCGCCAGCTGCGCCATATTCCAATGCGCCATTTCCGGTTGGTTATTCCAAGCATACCGACCCTGTCGATCAATCGAGCTGAAAACCGTTTCAGGATGGAACGTATCCATGAAAGCGCAAGGTCCATAATCAATTGTCTCGCCAGAGATTGCACTGTTGTCCGTGTTCATCACGCCGTGGATGAACCCGACCAACATCCACCGCGCTACCAGTTCTGCCTGCCGCACAATTGTCGCGTCCAGCATCGCGCGAACCGGATTATCTGCCTCCGCCGCTTTGGGATAATGCCGTGCAATCACATGGTCTGCCAGCAGCTGCAAAGCCTCGTAATCCTTACGTGCATAATAATACTGGAATGTCCCGACCCGTATATGGCTTTGCGCCACTCGTGTCAGTATCGCGCCGGGTTCATAACCATCGCGCATTATCTGCTCACCCGTCGTCACCACGGCCAACGCCCGCGTGGTTGGCAGCCCCAACGCCGCCATCGCCTCGCTGACCAAGTATTCTCGCATCACGGCCCCCAACGTTGCACGGCCATCACCATTGCGCGAAAACATGGTTTGACCTGAACCCTTTAGCTGAATATCGCGCCGCACGCCGTCCGGTCCAACAACCTCGCCCAGCAAGATGGCCCGTCCATCCCCCAGTTGTGGATTCCATCCGCCAAACTGATGTCCTGCATATGCAGTTGCGATCGGCGCTGCCCCTTCAGGTATCATATTCCCTGCCAGAATTTCAGCGCTTAATCTATCCGCATTTACGCCTATTTGCGTGGCCAAACGATGATTTATCTTGATCACGCTGGGGGAAACCACAGGAGTTGGCAGTTGGTTCGAATAAAACCGCTGGGGCAGACGCGTATAGCTATTGTCAAATGTAAACGGCATTTCGCCTCCGTTAAGAATTGTTAAACCGTATATAGTGACCCCATGCCCAAATTTCCATCAACGTTGCTTCCAGCGAGGCTGCCTCCCGCCAATTTGGTCAAACTGACAAGTTATGTTAGCGTTTAGCGACCAAATACTAATATCAACCGAAATTTTAAGGGGGAAAGTATGTCACAGATATATAAAGGTTCCTGCTTTTGCGGCGAAGTCCAAATTGAAGTCGAAGGCGTACCGGAAGGGATGGGGTATTGCCACTGCGCATCCTGCCGGTCTTGGTCTGCTGGACCCGTAAACACATTTACACTTTGGAAGCCGGAGGCGGTGAGCGTCGTTAAAGGTGCCGACAAGCTAGCAACGTTCGAAAAAACGCCCAACAGCCAACGCCAATTTTGCACTGTTTGCGGTGGCCATGTGATGACAGGACATGAGGGATTAAGCTTGATTGACGTTTACGCAGCTACTATTCCGTCGATCTCTTTCGAAGCGGGTTTGCATGTGAATTACGCCGAAACGGTTTTGCCTATGAAGGACGGTTTACCAAAATTCGCAGACTTTCCGACAGATTTTGGTGGAACCGGTGATTTGATCGACGAATAGCGACGCCTCGTTTGTAACGCTTTAGGATCAGAACTCCGCCCCCGTAAACGCGCAGCCAACTTACGGGGGGCGTCCGAGCGCGTGCGTCCATTTCGATATTCGCTAAAATCAAGCATCACAATATGTGATGTAATATAACAAATGTATTCGTTTGTGTGATGTGAATATCTCTCTTATGTTGGTTTCATCAAAACAACGAACCTATCAAGGTTCAGGCAATGAAGCCGAAAAGAAGCACTAAGAGGAGATTTGAAATGTCTGACTATTCATCGTTTATGGACCGCACGCCTAATTGCTCCGAGCAAATTGCGGAAGCATCGGTTTCGGGAACGTCGCGTTTCATGAATTTGATCGCGACGTTAAAAGGAAAGCTCAATGACCATGTTCAACGACGCGCCGACAACAAGAACTTCAAGTATTTGATGCAGCTAGATGATTATATGCTGAAAGATATTGGTGTTTCGCGCGGCGATGTAATCTGGGCAGGAACTCTGCCAGTGAACGCAAATGCTTCACTGGAACTGGCTAAGCTAGCACTGGCAAACAGAAGCACCATGGCGCTTTGAAATCACAGATTGTATACGTAAGCGCCCCTTAGGAAATCGGGGGCGCACGCTGATCTTAGTCGTCCATCTTCAGTGCGTTAATAAATGCCTGCTGTGGAATTGATACTCGACCAAATTCCCGCATTTTCTTCTTACCTTTTTTCTGCTTGTCCAGCAATTTGCGCTTACGAGTCATGTCACCGCCATAACACTTGGCAGTAACATCTTTACGCAATGCGGAAATAGTCTCGCGTGCGATAATCCGGCCACCAATTGCCGCCTGAATAGGCACTTTGAACATATGTTGCGGGATCAGTTCTTTTAGCTTGGCGCACATGGCGCGACCTCGGGCCTCTGCGCGGGCGCGGTGAACCATGGTGGAAAGCGCATCAACGGGTTCGTCATTCACCAAAATCTGCATCTTGACCAACTGATCTTCGCGATAGCCGTCCATTTCATAGTCGAAACTCGCATACCCTTTGGTCACAGATTTCAAGCGATCGTGGAAATCAAAGACAACCTCGTTCAGCGGCAAATCGTAAACCACCATCGCGCGCGAACCTACATAGGTCAGGTCTTTTTGAATGCCACGACGGTCTTGGCAAAGTTTCAGCACATCGCCGAGATATTCGTCGGGTACAAGGATTGTCGCCTTGATCCGAGGTTCTTTTATATGGTCAACCAGCGTCTGGTCGGGCATATCGGCAGGGTTGTGAAGCTCGATCACCGAACCATCACGCATGTGTACTTCATAAATCACAGACGGAGCCGTGGTGATCAGGTCAATATCGTATTCGCGTTCGATCCGGTCGCGAACGACCTCGAGGTGCAATAGGCCGAGGAAACCGCAACGGAAACCGAAACCGAGCGCTGCAGAGCTTTCAGTTTCAAAACTGAACGAAGCATCATTCAACGCAAGCTTTTCAATGCTTTCGCGCAGATCTTCAAATTCGGCGGCATCCACCGGAAACAAACCACAGAACACCACTGGCTGCGCGGGCTTAAATCCAGGCAAGACATCTGTCGTGCCCTTCTTTTCGTGCGTAATTGTATCCCCGACACGCGTATCGCGAACTTGTTTGATACTGGCGGTCAGGAACCCCAACTCTCCGGGTCCAAGGCTCTCGACGTTTGTCATTTCGGGTTTGAACACACCGACACGATCAACCGGATACACCGCATTGGTGTCGATCATCCGAATCCTGTCACCCCGTTTCAAGCGCCCGTCAATAACACGGATCAGAACAACAACACCCAGATACGCATCGTACCAACTGTCCACCAACATCGCCCTAAGCGGTGCATCTTCCACGCCCTCGGGCGCAGGTAGGCGCGTTACGATAGCTTCGAGAACCTCGGGGATGCCAATGCCGGTTTTTGCCGAAATCATCACCGCGTCTGATGCATCGATTCCGATCACATCTTCGATTTGTTCGCAAACTCGTTCAGGCTCGGCGGCTGGCAAGTCGATCTTGTTCAAGACCGGAATAATCTCGTGATCCGCTTCAATCGCCTGATAAACGTTCGCCAAGGTCTGCGCTTCGACGCCCTGTGCGGCATCCACCACCAGCAACGACCCCTCGACCGCGCGCATGGAGCGGCTGACCTCATAGGCAAAATCCACGTGGCCCGGCGTGTCGATCAGGTTCAGAACATAACTCTCGCCATCATTTGCGGTATAGTCAATCCGCACTGTGTTGGCCTTGATGGTAATCCCGCGTTCGCGTTCAATATCCATACTGTCCAACAGCTGCGCCTTCATATCCCGATCCGCCACCGTATTGGTAGACTGGATCAGCCGATCAGCGAGCGTCGATTTACCGTGGTCAATATGCGCCACGATGGAGAAATTACGGATTTTGGATATATCGGTCATGGAACGGGGTATGCGTGGGTTTGCGTGGGGGGTCAAGGGCAAGCATTAAACGAAACTTGTATCGATGGGATTGAACTGTGCACAATCAACCCTAGGTAATAAATATTAAAGCAAAATTATTCTTATAGGAATTCCAAATGGGTAATCGCCACAATGTGTTCATAAGCTATCATCACGCAAATGATGAGAACTACAAAAACGAATTCGAGCGCCTTTTTTCGGGCATCTATGATATTCTTGAAACTAAAGCTGTGTCCGATGGAGACATCAACCCGTACATACAAACAGATACCATTCGGAACAAAATTCGTGATGAATTTATACGTGAAGCTTCGGTTACAGTTGTTTTGATTGGGACTGAAACTTGGAAACGAAAACATGTGGATTGGGAGATTTCAGGAAGTATTCGCCAAACAAGCCATAATTCACGAACGGGATTAATCGGAATCTTGCTTCCGACACGCCCTGATTTCGGAACGGAAAAATTCACAATAAATACGACTCCTCCGAGGCTGTACGATAACGTCAAGAGCGGGTTTGCCAAAATCTATGACTGGAGTAACAACGCACAATCCGTTCAAGGCTGGATTCACGAAGCATTTTTGCGGCGAAATAACATAAATCCAGATAACTCTCGGGACTCTTTCGCCCAGAATCGTTCTGGGAGCAGTTGGCAGTAATGGTTGGCGGGACGGATATCTTTTCGTTCATTGTTGGGCCGAATTTCGGCCTAACAATTGATATTAAAGGTTGGATCACCCTTCTCGTTGCCGTTGTAGTAGGCGGATTCGTACTTTGGACAGTCTTTAGGAATCGCGGTTTTCAACGAGGAAAACACTTGGAGGTGTCCGAAGTAGAAGTTGCTTTTGGTAACTCCAAAATCACTATGATGCCTAATGATACCGACCGGCAAATTGCTTATGCGATTTGGGTTGAGCTGAGCACTCGGAAAATTGGATTACCAATAGACATAGAAAACGACGTCATCGAAGAGGTTTATAATTCTTGGTATGTCTTTTTTGGTGTTGTTCGGGATCTCGCGAAAGAAATTCCCGTTTCTAAACTTCGACAAGGCGACACTGAAAAGTTGGTGGAATTGGTTTTTACCGTGCTGAACGACGGGCTGCGCCCACATTTGACAGCTTGGCAAGCAAAATTTCGGCGGTGGTATCGGGCCGAAAGTGATGCCAACCCTAATAAAACACCGCAAGAAATTCAGCGTGATTACCCCGAATATCACGCGCTGGTTGATGATATGTTGTTGATCAATGCTAATCTAATGAAGTATCGCGAAGAAATGAAAAAAATTCTATCGTAAAACGTTGCCGCTCCACGTCCTCCATCTACGCACCTAGAGATCGTGGAGGAGAGCACGACTAGCCGTCTCGATCATATCAAATACCTCAGGATAATTATCCTCATAATAAGGATCGGGAACCTCGTCGCGGTTCAATTCAGGCGCATATGGCAAGAACAGTTCTAAGCGGGCTTTCGAACCAGCTGGCTGTAAATCCACCAAATCCCGTAAATTCTGCCGATCCATCGCGATAATCAAATCGAACGTTTCGAAATCTGCCACCGTAACCTTTCTTGAACGGATCGCAGACATGTCATACCCCCGACGTTGCGCCTCGGCACTCGCGCCAGGGCTCGAACGTTCGCCGTCATGCCAGCCAGACGTTCCCGCACTGTCGATATGCAACCCGCGCCCATCGGCCAAACTGCGAAACACCGCCTCGGCGGTGGGGGAGCGGCAGATGTTGCCCAGACAAACGAAAAGGACCGAGCGGGTCATGCTACTCAGCAGCCGCAGCAATCGCAGGGAAGACACGCTCGTCCAGAACGCGTTTTGTAAGCGGCCCGGGATGGCGATATATAACCTTGCCGTTACCGTCGATCACAAAAGTTTCCGGCACCCCATAAACGCCCCACTCCAACCCCGTACGGCCAGTTGTGTCCGCACCAATTTTGGTGAACGGATCGCCGAGTTCGTCAAGAAAACCCAACGCGTTATCCGCCGCATCCTTATAGTTGATGCCAATCAAGGTCATCCCGTCGTCCGCCATTGCCTCCAACAACGGATGTTCTGCGCGGCACGGCCCACACCAGCTTGCCCAGAAATTCACGAACTTGATTCCGTCTGCAGTCAGATCGTCTATCGTCGGTGCGGAGTCCTCGCGTAGATCAGTGATTTTCAACAAGGAAGGTGTATCGCGCCCAATCATTGTGCTTGGCAAATCACCAGCATTCTCGCGTGCTAGACCGAAGTAGAATAACCCTGCCAGTCCCAGAAAAATGATCGGCGGGATTGCCACATAAGGGCTTATTTTAGCCATTTCGACGCGCCTCCAACTCGGCCAGCTGCCGTTTAACCTTGCGAGCACGAACGACGGACAGCACTACCATTGCAACCACCAAAATGATCGTTGCACTGTAAGCTGTCAAAATAGTCGCGCCATATTTTCCGAGATCAGGCATCAGTTTACCTCCTGCAATTGTAACGCTTTAATGCGACGTGCGCGAATTTCTGTACCGGTGCGCAAAAGTACGAGCGCCAAGAACAGAAAGAAAAAACCGGCCAGTGTCAGCAATAGCGGAACATAATACACATCCGATACATGCTCTTCTTTATCCAGCGACAAGGATGCGCCCTGATGCAGGCCCTGATTCCAGAAGTTAACCGCGTAACGGGAAATAACCGCAAACACGGTTCCGACCATCGCCAAAACGGAGGTCAAATCTGCCGCCTTGTCCGGTTCGTCGATAGCTTCCCAAAGCGCCATGTAGCCTAGGTAAAATATGAGCAGCACCAGAAACGAGGTCAAACGCGGGTCCCATTCCCAATACGTTCCCCACATAGGTTGGCCCCAGGTCGCACCGGTAATCAAGGCAACCAGCGTCAGCGTCATGCCCACCGGTGCCGCAGCGCGTGCAACCAGTGCTGAAACATGATGGCGCCGGATAAGCCAAATCAACGAGGCTACGAACATCAAACCCCAAGCATTAATCGCCAAAGTGGCCGCAGGTACATGGATGTATATGATTTTCACAGTTGATCCGAAGTTTTCCGCTTCGGGTGTGAAGAAGAACCCCCAGATAAGTCCAACGGCCAGACATCCAATCGCCAGCGCTGTGATCCACGGCAAAACCTTGCCAGTCAGGCGCATGAAGCGAACCGGATTCGCGAATTCCCAAATAGACATAGGTATTGTCCTTAAGTTGCTTGTATTTTCCTATGCGCTGCGCACGCCCGATGCAACGGGCTTTTGGTCACATATCCGCTAGCGCATGTGCATTCGAAGGGCCGCCGCTGCTGCGATTGGGGTTAGGGCAAGCGTGAACAATGTAACGCCAGCCAAAAGCTGAAAAGCTGGCATCACATCCATTCCCTCGGATGCTGAGGTCACACATCGTGCGCCGAAAATAAGTGTGGGGATATAAAGCGGCAATACCAACAGTGACAGCAGCAAACCTCCACGCCGGATGCCAACGGTCAACGCCGCCCCGATTGCACCTAGGAAACTTAGGGCAGGAGTGCCAACCGCGAGGCTAATCACCAGCCACCAGTACGCGCTGTCCGCCAAGTTCAAAGTTATGCCAAGTATCGGCGCGGCAATCACCAGCGGCAGGCCAGTCGTTAACCAATGTGCGAAGGCTTTGATGGCCACCAATCCTTCGAGCGGCATGGGCGACAGTGCCAGAATGTCCAATGTCCCATCCTCGAAATCCGCTTGGAACAAGCGGTCGAGGGACAGCAAACAGGCCAGCAGGGCCGCAATCCATAAAGTGCCGGGCGCGATCTGCGCTAACAAGTGCGGCACGGGGCCAACCCCGAAGGGGATCAGCATCACTACCATCAGGAAAAATGCCAAGCCAAGGCCAGCGCCTCCGCCGGAACGCAACGCGAGTCGCAGTTCGCGACTTAAAATGGCTAATGTCGCGTTCATTCCCAAGCCTCGGATAAAAACGGATCATTCGAGGGCGCTGATTTCTGCACAACATTTGGATCAAGCATAATTTCGCGCGGCGTATCCAGACCCAAATCAATATGTGTGGCAATCAAGGCCATGCCACCGCTAGCACAATGTTTCTTGATAATTGCGGCAAATCGCGCCGTGGTCTCCACGTCCAACGAAACGGTAGGTTCATCCAACAGCCACAAAGTGCGAGCCGAAACCACCAGACGCGCCAACCCCAAGCGCCGCTTTTGCCCTGCTGAACACGCGTGCGCCGGCCGATCCCATATTTCGGCCAACGCGAACTGTTCAACCGCGTCGTCGATGGATCCCCCCCCGAATAACCGCGCCCAGAACGTCAGGTTTTCCCCCACCGTCAGTTGGGGTTTGATCGCATCCAGATGGCCAGCATAAGCAATTTGTTCCTGCACGCCGTCGTGGTCATTACCCAAGGAAACACCATTCAGCACAACGTCACCTTCAAAAGGAAGCATCCCCGCCAACGCTCGCAATAACGTTGACTTTCCAGAACCATTCGGCCCGCGCAGCATAACAGCCTCGCCTGCATCAAGGGTAAAGCTCTGGTCCGAAAAAATCAGACGCCCTGTGCGATAGCAAGCTAGATTGGAAACACTCAAAGTCATGCAATTTCTCTAGCCTATTGTGATTGCAGGGGGAAGGGGCTGTTAAGCCTCGGCCATTAAGCACCGGAATGTTGCCCCGATAAGGTAACTTCCATCGTCTTGCCTGAATGCCTCCAACGCTTTTGCATTAGTATCCATCACCGCAGCTTCCCCCGAGGTATTTATCGCCAGCACTGAAACGCCCGATGAGGCCAGCCCCTTAAGCGCGGTGGCCTCGTCTGGATAATGCCACGGGCAATCAACATCGAAAACCTCCAAGGGCTTCAGCCCTGCATCACTGGCAAATCCTCGTAACATCGCCTCGTCTGACAACGCAAAAGGCCCAGGTGCACCGGGCGGCGGTGGTGGCAATAACGTCTTGATAGCACCAATCAGCGCCGCTGCTTCCATGCCCTCCGGTTCGCCCCACGTCACAATCAGAACCGCGCCTCCGGTCTTGGTAACACGCCGCGCATCGGTTAGCGCAGCAACCGGGTTTCCGGCGTATTGGAATGAATTAAAGCCGGTTACGACATCAAACGAATTATCCGAATAGGGCAATTCCTCGATATCGCCATGTTGAAAATCGGCGTCGGGGGACCGCGTGCGAGCAACCGCCAGCAATTCCTCCGCAGCATCAATTCCGCTAACTTCCGCGCCTCGGTTTGCTGCGATTGCCGCTGCCATTCCAGCGCCGCAACCAACATCCAGATACCGAGTGCCCGCTTCAACTTTGGTTCGATCCAGTGCTGCCAAAAAAGCAGGGCGGACCATGCCTTCTTGAATATCGGCCCAGTCCTGCGCTTTCGCACCCCATAATTTCCCGTTTTTTTCAGCGGTTCTTGGTATGACGTCACCTGACATTTCAATCCCTCCTGTTTACTTATAGGACCATACTATGCCAAACCCTGCCTCATGTCATTTTACCGAAATATTGACCTTGCAGCAATATTCAGTATACAATTGCACACAAAGTCGCTATAGCGCATTGCACACCAACCGTATTCAGGGCATAGCACCCCGAACCCATCCCAAACGGAGGCACCCTTATGACCATCCAAGTCGGTACCGACACCGCTAAAACCCGCCGCGAGCTGAAAGTAGGATCGCAAACAATTTCGTATTATTCCATTCCTGCTGCTCAAGAAGCCGGCCTTGGCGATTTCTCGCGCCTGCCAGCAGCCTTGAAAGTTGTTCTGGAAAACATGCTTCGCTTCGAAGATGGCAAGACAGTTTCCGTTGACGACATCAAAGCCTTCGCTGAATGGGGCGCCAACGGTGGTAAAAACCCCCGCGAAATCGCTTATCGACCAGCACGTGTTCTTATGCAGGATTTCACCGGCGTTCCGGCTGTTGTTGACCTTGCCGCGATGCGCGACGGCCTAGTTGCGCTTGGTGGTGACGCTGAAAAAATTAACCCGCTGAACCCTGTTGATCTGGTCATCGACCACTCCGTTATGATCGACGAATTTGGCAACCCGCGCGCGTTCCAGATGAACGTGGACCGCGAATATGAACGCAATATGGAGCGTTACACGTTCCTTAAATGGGGCCAATCAGCCTTTAACAACTTCCGCGTTGTACCTCCGGGAACTGGTATCTGTCATCAGGTGAACCTTGAATACCTTGCACAGACTGTTTGGACAGACACTGACCAAAACGGTGTTGAGGTTGCATACCCTGACACACTCGTTGGTACAGATAGCCACACAACTATGGTTAACGGTTTGGCCGTTCTTGGTTGGGGCGTTGGCGGTATCGAAGCCGAGGCCGCAATGCTTGGCCAGCCCGTTTCCATGCTTATCCCAGAAGTTGTCGGTTTTGAGCTAACCGGCGAAATGATGGAAGGCACTACCGGTACAGACCTTGTGTTGAAAGTTGTTGAACTACTGCGCGCACAAGGCGTTGTTGGCAAATTTGTTGAATTCTACGGCGACGGTCTAAACCGTCTGCCACTAGCTGACCGTGCAACCATCGCAAACATGGCACCTGAATACGGCGCGACTTGTGGTTTCTTCCCGATCGATGACGAAACACTCCGTTACCTGCGCACATCTGGTCGTGACGAAGATCGTATAGCACTGGTAGAAGCCTACGCGAAAGAAAACGGTTTCTGGCGCGATGCGGATTATTCCCCGATCTACACAGACACACTTTCGCTTGATATGGGCACAATCGTTCCGGCGATTTCTGGTCCAAAACGTCCACAGGATTACGTGGCATTGACCAATGCCAAAGCAGCCTTCCACAAAGAAATGGAAGAAACCTTCAAGCGCCCAATGGGCAAAGAAGTGGCTGTTAAAGGCGAAGATTACACAATGGAATCGGGCAAAGTTGTTATCGCTTCGATCACATCGTGCACCAACACTTCGAATCCATACGTAATGATCGGCGCTGGCCTTGTTGCCCGCAAAGCGGCGGCCCTTGGCCTGAACCGCAAACCTTGGGTTAAAACTTCCCTCGCACCGGGAAGCCAAGTTGTTTCTGCATACCTAGAAGCGGCTGACTTGCAAAAAGACCTCGACGCGATTGGCTTCAACCTTGTTGGCTATGGTTGCACAACTTGTATCGGTAACTCCGGTCCGATCCAGCCAGAACTTTCTGCCGCGATTGCCGAGGGTGATCTGGTTGCGACTTCCGTTCTTTCCGGTAACCGCAACTTCGAGGGCCGTATCAGCCCCGACGTTCGCGCAAACTACCTTGCATCGCCTCCGCTTGTTGTGGCTTACGCGATCACAGGAACGCTCGACATCGATATCGCCACGGACGTGATCGGTACAGACAAAGACGGAAACGACGTTTACCTCAAAGACATCTGGCCAACGACACAAGAAGTTGCGGAGCTGGTTGAACAGACCGTTACCCGCGAAGCCTTCCTTGAAAAATACGCTGACGTATTTGCAGGCGACGAAAAATGGCAGGCCGTTGATACAACCGACAGCCTGACATACGACTGGCCAGCAGCCTCGACATACATCCAGAACCCGCCATACTTCCAAGGCATGTCCAAGGAACCTGGCGTAATCACTGATGTTAAAGACGCTAAACTTCTGGCCGTTCTGGGCGATATGATCACAACAGACCACATCTCTCCTGCCGGTTCCTTCACTGTGGACAGCCCGGCCGGTAAATACCTGATCGATCGTCAGGTTGGCCAACGCGAGTTCAACTCGTTCGGGTCACGGCGCGGCAACCACGAGGTAATGATGCGCGGCACCTTCGCTAATATCCGCATCAAGAACGAAATGCTCGACGGCGTTGAAGGTGGTTACACCAACGGCCCGGATGGCAACCAAACCTCGATTTTCGATGCGGCGATGGCGTACAAAGATGCCGGAACCCCACTGGTTATCGTTGGCGGTGAACAATACGGTGCCGGATCATCCCGTGACTGGGCAGCCAAAGGCACAAGCCTTCTGGGTGTAAGCGCAGTTATCGCTGAAAGCTTCGAGCGTATCCACCGTTCCAACCTCGTTGGCATGGGCGTTATACCGTTCGAATTCACAAACGGCGAAGGTCGCAAATCTCTGGGTCTAACTGGTGAGGAAAGCATTTCGATCACCGGCCTTGAAGGTGATCTGGTTCCTCTCTCGGAAGTTCCTGCATCCATCACGTATGCAGACGGCACAGTGAAAGAGATCAGCCTCAAATGTCGTATCGATACTCAGATCGAGATCGAATACGTCGAAAACGGTGGTGTGCTGCACTATGTTCTACGGAACCTTGCCAAAAGCTAAACAGCTCTGATTTTACCAACCTTAAAGCGCTCTTCTTTATGAAGGGCGCTTTTTCTGTTATAAACCCCACTTAATAGGGAAGGGGTATTCAAATGGAATTAGGCACATTTTCGATCAGCCTGAATGTCAAAGACATCGCTGTATCACAAGAATTTTATGCAAAACTAGGATTTGAACCTATCGGCGGAGTCGCAGAACAAGGCTGGCTGATCCTACGAGGCGGCACAACGACAATCGGCCTGTTTGTTGGCATGATCGAGAAGAACACCCTAACCTTCAACCCAGGTTGGGACAGCGCTGCTCAGCCATTGGAAAGTTTCCAAGACGTGCGGGAAATTCAAAAACATCTTAAATCCGAAGGGGTCATTCTGGATGCGGAAGCTGACGAAAATACCAGCGGGCCGGCCAGTGTCATACTTACAGATCCGGACGGCAACCCGATCTTATTGGACCAGCACTTGTAAACTGCCAAATAACTTTGATTTTGAGCCAAGTTTTGCGAGTTTGGGTTGAATGAAGTTGATCACCACAAACTGAGTCGAGGGCGACTATGCGGACAAAGCGGACGTTGAGCTTTTCTTTCGCGGGGATACGTTGGCTTTAAATTGAATATGCGAGACGCTGAATAGCAGGTGTTTATTGAGTACGCCCTCGACGGTCTATTGAAGTTTTCAAGCGATCGTTTTACAAAGCGGACATGGGTAGACCGAGAACATACACTCGTGACGCAGTGGTCGAAAAGGCAATGGGCGTATTTTGGCAGAACGGCTACAAGGCGACCTCGGTCAGCGACATTGTCCGTGAGACCGGACTGAATACCGCCAGCATGTACAAGGAGTTCGGGGACAAGAACGGGCTTTTTCTTGAGGCACTCGAATATTATCGCGGCAATGTCATCGGACCGCGTTACCAGATCCTAGTGGACAATCCTAACATGGCCGGTGTCGAAACATTTCTCAGGAATGTAATGACCGGCGCTGCCAAAACAGAATACAAAGGCTGCCTGATGATGAATCATCTGGCGCAAAAGCATGCGATTAGTTCCGATGCTGCGATACAGGTCGGCGCGTTCTGCGACGAGATCGAATCACTGGTCAAAAACGCCCTGAGCAACGCGCAGTCAGACGGAGATATCGGCCCAGACAAAGACCCGGCGCAGCTAGCGAGCTTTGTCGTTTTCTGCGTTCATGGCGCGGTGTTGTATGGACGCCATGATACTAAAAAAGCCCTAATTTCTAACTTTTACGATGTAATCATGCGTGCCCTACGTAATTAGGATCTATCGCTCCATGATTTTAAAGTAGTCATTTTAAAATATTTGTTTTATAAAATGAATATCCGGCGTCCCTGCACGCGGGGTCCCGACCGGAACAAGAATTTAAAACAAATAAATATGGAGCTAAAAATGACGATTTCCGATACTGCAATGGCATTCTTCGATGCTTGCGAAACCGGCAAAGGCTGGGATGTGTGCAAGAATTATTGCCATGAAGGCGCTGCCTTTTCATGCCAGGCTGATGCGCTGGCCGACATCACGACGATCGAGGGATATACCGGCTGGACGGCAGGGCTATTAACGCCAGTTCCGGACGGTCATTACGATCTCAAATCGTTCTCGACAGATCTCGAACGAAACATCGTGGTCGCCGCAGCGGCCTTCAAGGGCACCCAGACCGGAGAGGGTGGTCCTGTCCCACCAACCGGCAACGCAGTTTCAGCCGACTACGCCTATGTCATGGAATTTGAGGGTGATAAAATCGCCCGCATGAACAAGATTTGGAATGACGGCCACTCCCTTAGGCAACTCGGATGGGCTTAGCACCCTCTGACTTGCCAATTAGCGCTGCCCCTTGGGGCGGCGTTATTCGTTGTTTGGCGTCTGTTTTGTATAAAGCGGCGAGCGGTAGGATTGGGCTCCAAGCGGGCATTTGACTATTTGAATTACCAAAAAAAACGCCCGCGAATTACCACGGGCGTTTTCAATTGTTAAGCTGCGAAACTTAGTTCAAAGCTGCATCCGTAATTGCGTGTGTCCAAGCGCCTGTTGGCTCGGCTGTGATAACCGGATCGGAACCACCAGACATAAGCGAGGCAACTGTACGCTCATATGCTGCGATATCCAGCGCGCCGTTTGAACCAGCTGTAAGCTTGGCAATTTCGCCCATCATACGTTTCTGGTGCTCTTCAGTTTGTGCACCGGACGCGTCGTTCTCAAGAACAATCATAGCCGCCGCATCAGGATTAGCTTCAGCCCACTTCCAGCCCTTCATGGAAGCGCGAACAAAACGAACCATACGATCAACAAACGCTGCATCGTTCAGGTTTTCTTCCAGCACATACATACCGTCTTCCAGCGTCGCAACACCTTGATCTTCATACTTGAACACGATCAGATCGTCTGCAGTAAGACCCGCATCAATAATCTGCCAGTACTCGTTATATGTCATAGTTGACACACAATCAGCCTGACCCTGAAGGATCGGATCGACGTTGAATCCTTGTTTCAGAACCGTCACACCATCGTCGCCGCCATCAGTGGATAGGCCAAGCTGCGACATCCAGCTAAGGAACGGATACTCGTTGCCGAAGAACCAAACGCCCAGTGTTTTACCCGCAAAATCGGCAGGGGACGCAATGCCACTGTCTTTACGACACGTCAGCATCATGCCCGAAGACGCGAATGGCTGCGCGATGTTCACAACGTTCAGACCTTTCTCACGTGACGCAAGCGCGGAAGGCATCCAGTCAAGAACAACATCAGCACCTCCACCGGCGATAACCTGTGCTGGCGCGATATCAGGACCACCCGGTTTGATTGTCACGTCAAGGCCCTCATCAGCATAAAACCCGTTGTCCAGCGCAACATAGTAACCAGCGAACTGTGCCTGCGTTACCCACTTAAGTTGCAACGTCACATCGTCCGCCGCTTGTGCTGCAAAACCTGTAAGCGCCAGTGCGCCGGTCATTGCACCCGTTAAAAATTTGTTCATCATACTCTCCTAATTTGTCCTACCCGCGCTGGGAAGGATGCCAAAACGTGGTCGCTTTCTCTAGAAGCGCTACCACACCATAAAATGCGGAACCGGCAATCGCCGCGACCACAATCTCTGCCCACACCATATCAAGCGCCAAGCGCCCGACTTCGGTTGAAATACGAAATCCCATTCCAACCGTGGGTGAGCCAAAGAACTCGGCCACGATAGCGCCGATCAGCGCCAATGTCGTGGAAATTTTGAGTCCGTTAAAAATAAAGGGCGCCGCCGCAGGAAGCCGCAATTTCAACAGCTTCTGCGGATAGCTCGCCGCATATGTCCGCATCAAATCGCGTTGCATCGACGTTTGCGCCTGCATCCCTTGCACCGTGTTTACCAGCATCGGGAAGAACACCATGATAACGACCACGGCGGCCTTGGACTGCCAGCCAAACCCGAACCACATCACCAAAATGGGGGCCATCCCGATAATCGGCAACGCCGCCACAAAGTTACCGACCGGCAGCAATCCCTTTTGCAAGAACGGAGATCGGTCAATCGCAACCGCAGTGGCGAACGCCGCCCCGCAACCAATGAAATACCCGCTTAACGCGCCCTTAACGAACGTCTGTATAAAGTCCGCCCAAAGCGTCGGAATGTTGCTAACAAACGCCACACCGATCATTGTCGGGGGCGGCAGAAGAACCGCCTTAACCTCCAACCCGCGCACGACCCATTCCCAGATCACCAGCAGGGTAATGCCGAAAATCACAGGCACCAACAGCTTGGTCAAACGGGTGGGCTTCAGGTTCGACAACCAGACGTTCAACGCCCATGCTACCAGCCAGAAAACCAAGGCGCCAATAAGATACATATTCATCGCGCCATCCCCATTTTCCGCAGAGCGTACTTTTCAATCTGCCCGATAACCATCACGAGTGCCGCCGCGAGGGCCGCCGCCATCAACAACGCCGACCAAATCTGGATCGTCTGCCCGTAATAACTACCGGCCAGCAGCCGCGCTCCGAGACCACGAACGGCCCCCGTCGGCAGCTCGGCAACAATCGCGCCAACCAATGCCGCAGCCACGCCAATCTTCAATGACGGGAAAAGATACGGAACGGAAGACGGCCATCTGAGCGCCCAAAAAGTCGTCCACTTACTCGCGTTCCAAGTACGCATCTGATCCATCTGCATCGCATCCGGTGCACGCAGTCCCTTGACCATGCCAACGACGACAGGGAAGAAACTTAGATACATGGAGATCACCGCCTTTGGCACCAACCCCGAAATTCCGACAGCATTCAGCACCACAATAATCATCGGCGCAATCGCCAAAATCGGGATCGTCTGGCTCGCAATTACCCACGGCATTACCGACAGGTTCATCGCCTTATTATGCACAATTCCAACAGCCAGCAAAATCCCCAGAACTGTTCCCATTGCAAAACCCAACAACGTAGACGACAGCGTAATCCACGAATGGAAAACCAGTGACCGCTTCGACGTGATGCTTTTCATCGCCGTCGTATTCCACAACTCCTCCGCAATCTGATGCGGGGCAGGGAGGCGCGGTTTCTTCTGGCTCCACGTATCCACAACCAGCTCCGAAAAGCCCAGTTCCACATCCGCGCGTTTGGCTTTATCATACGCCCAGTTGGCATTCATAACCACGGCCATCACATACCAAAGCGCGAAAATCGCGAGGACAACGGTCAGTACCGGCCCGAATTTCTGCCACATCCGGTTCATGCGCTCACCAAAAGGTTAACGCCAAAACGTACATACGCGTTGTGCACGGGTTGTGTACGGGTTGTGCACACGAGTTTTTGGCAAAGGTTAATCATCCCCGTGCCCCGCACGCAGCCCTTCACGTACCCGATGCGCGATGTCCAGAAACTCTTGACTTTCGCGAATATCCAGTGGTCGTTCACGTGGCAAAGTGCTTTCAATCACATCGGTCACACGGCCCGGGCGCGGCGACATAACGACGATCTTGCTCGACAGATAAACCGCCTCGGGAATGGAGTGCGTAACGAAACAAATCGTCTTGTTTGTCGCGGCCCACAGCTCCAGAAGTTGTTCATTCAAATGGTCCCGAACGATTTCATCGAGCGCCCCGAAGGGTTCGTCCATCAGCATCAAATCCGCATCAAAACTAAGCGCCCGCGCAATCGAGGCGCGCTGCTGCATTCCGCCAGAAAGCTGCCAAGGGAACTTTTTCGCGAACCCGTCCAGATGTACAAGCTCCAGAACCTCGTCAACGCGCATGGCTTGCTCCGCCTTGGAATACCCCATGATTTCAAGGGGTAAGCGAATGTTTCCGCCGATGGTCCGCCAAGGATATAATCCTGCCGCCTGAAAAACATAGCCATAAGCCCGCTTCAGCCGCGCTTCCTCAGGTGTCATTCCGTTGACCGAAATTTCACCGCCAGTTGGCTGTTCCAGATCCGCCATGACCCGCAAGAATGTCGTCTTGCCACACCCCGAAGGTCCGATAAACGAAACGAAATCACCCTTGTTGATCGTCAAATCAACGTCCTTAAGCGCATGCACTGGCCCGTCGTTTGTTTCAAACGTCAAGCTCAGTTTTTTGGCTTCAATTACAACCTCTTGGTTCACATCAAACTCCTGACGGAATGTTCATAGGATCGCGCTTAACCATCCGCGGAGAGTTCAACTCTTTCCACTTGCTAAGCGCTTGGTTAACTGCCGGAAATGCCGGACGAGGAATAAACTTCCCGCGGCCCGGTTGCGGCTGGCTGTTCTGACCATAGGCCCAGATTACATCGCCACGGCTAAGCGTATAACGCGCCTGCGCCTTGACCTCGAAACCCTCGAACACGTTGTAATCAATGATAGATTTTTGCGATGCGACTGAAATTGTTTTTGAAATCGTCGGATCCCAAACCACAATATCCGCGTCACCACCCTCAACAATCGCACCCTTCTTTGGATAAACATTCAGGATTTTCGCGATATTGGTCGAGGTCGCCGCAACAAACTCATTCATCGTCAACCGACCGGTTTCAACACCTTCAGTCCACAACACCGCCAACCGCTCTTCCAGGCCGCCAGTCCCGTTCGGGATCATCGGAAATCCAGCGTCGCCCATATGCTTCTGCTCGGTCGTAAACGCCGCGTGATCCGTGGCGACAACCTGCAATGAACCCGACTGCAAACCTGCCCAAAGGCTGGCCTGATGTTCTTTGTTACGGAATGGTGGTGACATCACGCGCCGCGCTGCATATTCCCAATCCTTGTTGAAGTATTCGCTCTCGTCCAAGGTCAAATGCTGGATAAGAGGTTCCCCATAAACCCGCATTCCTTTTTGGCGCGCACGGCGAATAGCCTCATGCGCCTGCTCGCACGAAACATGCACGATATAGAGCGGAACACCAGCCGCATCAGCGATCATAATCGCACGGTTGGCAGCTTCGCCTTCAACTTCTGGCGGGCGGGAATAGGCGTGGCCTTCTGGCCCCGTAATTCCTTCGGCCATGTATTTTTTCTGCAATATATCAACGATATCGCCGTTTTCGGCATGCACTAGCGGCAAGGCCCCAAGTGACGCACAACGCTGGAAGCTGGCGTACATCTCGTCGTCCTCGACCATCAACGCCCCTTTGTAGGCCATAAAGTGTTTGAAGGTGTTAACCCCCATCTTCACAACCTCGGCCATCTCGTCAAAAATGCCTTCATTCCAACCGGTTATCGCCATGTGATAGCCAATGTCACCACAAATTTGCGGCGCCGATTTGCGATGCCATTCGTTGATAGCATTAACCAGCGAACCATCCTCGCCCGGCAAGCAGAAGTCCACCAGCATGGTTGTGCCACCAGCGGCGGCGGCGAACGTACCGCTCTCGAAAGTCTCGGCAGCCGTCGTGCCCATGAATGGCATTTCCAGATGCGTATGCGGGTCAATCCCGCCGGGGATTACATAAGCCCCCGAGGCATCAATATACTCGTCGCCCTTAAGATCCTCGCCGATCTGCTTGATAGTCTCGCCCTCGATCAGGACATCCGCTTTCCACGTGCGATCCGCCGTGACGACAGTGCCATCTTTGATTACTTTGGTCATGGTATTTCCTCCTGTTGGTGAGGTGTTGGAAGCGCCCGCTGCATTCAGCGTGGGGCACTTGTTTTATTCTACGATTACGGCCGTTTCAACCACCGCATGCAGCAGTACATCTGCGCCAGCGGTTGCCCACTCCCGCGAAATGTCTTCGGCCTCGTTATGGCTTAATCCATCCACGCAAGGGCACATCACCATTGCGGTTGGCGTTGTTTTGTTGATCCAACAGGCGTCATGCCCAGCACCCGAAATCAAATTTCGGTGCGAATATCCCAGTCGTTCAGCCGCGTTTCGAACAGCTGTCACACAACTCTCGTCGAACGTCACAGGGTCAAAACCACCGACCTTTTCAAGCTCCACGCCCAATCCCATTTCCTCGGCAATCCGCTTCGCACCCTCAGCAAACTGCGCTTCCATATCTTGAATTGTTGCCAGAACAGGCGAGCGGAAATCGACAGTGAACACAACCTTTCCCGGGATCACGTTGCGAGAGTTCGGATACACATCAATATGCCCTGCAGCCCCCACAGCGTCCGGTGCATGCGACCACGCGATTTTGTCCACCAGCTCCAACATCCGTGCCATTCCCAGCCCTGCGTTCTTGCGCATCGGCATCGGGGTGGAACCCGTGTGGGAATCTTTGCCCGTAACTGTAACTTGAACCCAGCTTAAACCCTGACCGTGGGTAACAACGCCGATTTCTTTGCCCTCGGCTTCCAGAATTGGCCCTTGTTCGATGTGCAGTTCAAAGAACGCATGCATCTTGCGCGCGCCGACTTCTTCTTCGCCGCGCCAACCGATGCGTTTTAGTTCGTCGCCAAACTTCAGCCCCTCGGCGTCTTCGATATCATAGGCCCAGTCCTGTGTGTGCACCCCCGCGAAAACACCCGATGCCAGCATCGCCGGTGCATACCGCGTACCTTCTTCGTTGGTCCAGTTGGTCACCACAATCGGGTGCTTGGTCTTGACGTCCAGATCGTTCAGCGTACGGATAATCTCCAATCCGCCGAGAACCCCGAGCACTCCGTCATACTTTCCGCCCGTTGGCTGCGTATCAAGATGCGAACCTACATAGACGGGCAGGGCGTCAGGGTCCGTGCCTTCGCGCATGGCAAACATGTTGCCCATCTGATCGAGGCCCATCGTACAGCCAGCGGCCTTACACCAATCTTGAAACAGGTGGCGGCCCTCGCCATCCTCGTCCGTAACCGTTTGGCGATTATTGCCGCCTGCAACCCCCGGTCCGATTTTGGCCATTGCCATCAGCGAGTCCCACAGGCGCTCGCCATTGATTTTCATGTTTTCACCGGGTGCAGCCATTGGTTCTCTCCTTAGTCGAGGTTTTTCAGAACGTCGGCCAGCTTGCCGATCAGTTCGTCTATGTGGGATTTGTTCATGATAAGTGGTGGTGATAGGGCAATGATATCACCCGTCGTGCGGATCAGGATGCCTGCGTCGTATGCATCAAGGAAGGCTTGGAATGCACGTTTGGTCGGCGCACCCTCGATCGGTGTCAACTCGACTGCGCCAATCAGACCTTCGTTACGAATGTCGATGACGTGCGGCAGGCCGCGTAGCCCGTGCAGGGCATCCTCCCAATAGCCTGCCAGATCGCGGGCGTTCTCAAACAGCCCGTCTTCTTTATATGTCTCCAGCGTCGCAAGCCCCGCAGCCGAGGCAATCGGGTTGCCTGAATATGTGTAGCCGTGGAACAGCTCAATCATATTCTCAGGACCGTCCATGAACGCATCGTGGATTTCCGCGCTGGCAATAACCGCGCCCATAGGAATAACGCCGTTGGTCAGGCCTTTGGCTGTGGTCATCATGTCCGGTGTCACGCCGTAATGTGTCGCACCGAAACTGCTGCCAAGGCGGCCAAAACCGGTGATAACTTCATCAAATATTAGCAGAATGCCATGCTTCTTGGTGATCGCGCGCAACCGATCGAGATAGCCTTTCGGCGGCAACAGCACGCCTGTAGAGCCGGCCATCGGCTCGACAATCACAGCTGCGATGTTGGATGCATCCCCGAGGGCAACGATCTTTTCCAACTCGTCCGCAATCTCGGCGCCATGTTCGGGCTGCCCGCGGGTGAAGGCATTTTCAGGGATATGGGTGTGAGGCATATGATCGACACCGTTTAGCAAAGTGCCGAAAGCCTTGCGGTTTGGCCCAATGCCACCGACCGAAATGCCGCCAAAGTTCACGCCGTGATAGCCACGCTCGCGCCCGATCAGGCGGGTCCGTGTACCTTCGCCACGTGCGCGGTGGTATGCGATTGCGATCTTTAGGGCTGTTTCTACCGCTTCAGAACCCGAGTTGGTATAGAACACATGATCCATGCCTTCGGGTGTCATTTCCACCAGACGATTAGCCAGCTCGAACGCTTTTGGGTGACCCATTTGGAAAGCAGGGGCGTAGTCTAGCTCGCTGACTTGCTTGGCAATCGCCTCTACAATACGGGGCTGGTTGTGGCCAGCGTTACAACACCAAAGACCTGATGTCCCATCTAGAACCCGGCGCCCTTCAGCAGTCGTGTAATACATGCCGTCTGCCGCCACAAACATGCGAGGGTTCTTTTTGAATTGACGATTAGCCGTAAACGGCATCCAGAATGCGCCAAGATCATTGGGCGCTACGTTTGTGCGATCAGACATGCCGGTCCTCCGGAAAAGAATTCTTTTGACCAATTGGTCAGGTTGACGCTAGCATAGCTGACTAACTAGTCAAGAATTTGTTTGGAAATCTGAAAATGCTCGTACCAGTTGAAAAACCAAAGTCGAAACGCGAAGGATTGCGGCGTGAAACATTAGCGATAATCGTTGCTACGGCGGAACGGATTTTTGCTGATCATGGTTTTAAAGGCGCAACCATGCAGGCGATAGCTGATGGGGCGAACTTACCTAAAGCGAACCTCCATTATTATTTCCCAACAAAACAAGAGCTTTACCGGCAGGTTGTTGAGCGTATTTTCAACATCTGGCTGGATGCCGCAGAAAGTTTCGACACGCAAGCCAACCCGGAAGAAGCGCTGGGTACATATATTCGCAAGAAAATGGAGATCAGCCGTTCCCACCCATACGGCTCCAAGGTTTGGGCGAACGAGGTGATCCACGGGGCGCCGATTATTCATGACTACCTCGAAACAACGCTAACAGAGTGGACGGATTCGCGAATCGAGGTTATCAAGCGCTGGGAAGAGGAAGGGTTGATCGACCCCGTTAACCCACGTCATTTGCTATATATGATCTGGTCAACAACCCAGCATTACGCGGACTTTTCACACCAGATAGAGACTCTGAATAGCGGTGTACCGTTTAACGACGCGCAATGGGCGCAGGCGACGAAATGTGTGACAAACATTATTCTGAAAGGGATCGGCGTTCAGCGCGGCGACCCCAGTTGATCCGTGACCAAACGCGTTCATAGGTTACGTAAGCCACGATCCCAACGGCTGTATTTGCCAACGCCAATGCACCACCACTTATCAGCGATCCGGTGATAGCAAAACCTACAAGGCTCATGGATATCAACCCGATGAATTGCCAAATTATTGTTTTCACAAGGGTTCTTTTGCCCGTTTCCATTTATATTCCAGTGATTTGTGTAAGTTTATGCACCCAACATACTCTTGACTTTTGGTGATGGGTATTGTGGATATACACAATATTAATTCCACAACATGGGATTTTATCACCAATGTCGATAAATATGGACAAGCGCGAACGTTCCGCGATATTTCGTCAACGATTGCAAGAAGCGATGAATGGAGCCGGGTTGAACAAGAGCAGCCTGTCGGAAGCCATTGGCGTCGACCGCTCGACCATTTCGCAATTATTGTCGAACCATCACACCCGCCTACCCAATGCGCAGGTGATTGGCGAATGCGCCTATACGCTGGGTGTTTCCGCGGATTGGTTGTTGGGGCTAAGTGCACGGCCTGAGCGGGCGAACGACCTGCTGGATGTCGCACTAACCATGCCGGAAGCGGCGCGATCGTCAGTCGATAAACAATTGTTTGCATGGCATCAGGAGGCCACCGGATACAAAATTCGCCATGTCCCTGCGACCCTGCCGGACTTTTTGAAGACGCCAGACGTTCTTAATTGGGAATACCCGCAGCACATCGGCAAAACTACAAATCAGGCGATCAATGCGATGGAGGAGGGGTTGACGTGGCTGCGCTCTCGACACACCGACTACGAGATCGCGATGCCGTTGAACGAGCTGGAGTGTTTCGCCGCCGGAACCGGCTATTATGCAGGGCTATCGGTACAAATCCGTGAGAAACAAATCGCAAGCTGGATCGAGAATTACGACCAACTTTACCCTTCGCTGAGAATCTTCCAGTTTGACGCGCATCAGGTTTTCAGCGCCCCTCTAACCGTTTTCGGGCCGCTGATCGCGACGATTTATCTGGGAAGGCACTACTTGGTCTTTCGGGATTCGACGCGGGTTCAAGCCATGACCAACCATTTCGACTGGCTAATCCGTGAAGCCACAGTCGATGCGCGTGATTTTATTGCCAATCTGGAATCACTGAAGATCCGTTAATCTTTCAGCAACATTAATAATGCCACAATGGTTAGGGCAACTCCTGCCAAAACCGTTATCTCGACGAACCCGTTTCCCATCAAGGCTTCCCACAATATTACCCATGCCGGAACCAGATATGTGTATGCCATGACTTTGGCGCTCGGCAAATTCAGAGAGGCGTATTGCAGAAGAAAAAACGTGGCAGAGCTGGCGAAGATTGCTACATAAAGGATGGTAATCCAGACGATTGCGGGCAGGGCGGCCCAGTCGGTCGTAACGATGTCTTTGGCGCCGTAAATCGACAGCACAAAGAACCCGGCTAGCAGAGTGCCAAGCGTGAACACCAACGTCGGTTCCCCTCGGTTCAACTTTCGGACCAGTGGTGTGTAAATTGCGTGCGCGACGCAACCAAAGAAGAATATTGTTTCCCCCTTGCCAATGTTAAAGGCGAGGATGGCATCGATGTTGCCACGGAAAATAACCCATACGGCGCCCATGGCCGCAAGCGTAAGTGCAACAGTCATGCGAGGGGTTGTGATTTGGCGCAACAATAACCACCCGAAGCCCGCCGACATAACTGGGGTTAGGGTGAATACAGCACTGGTGGAAATCGCTGGCGCGAACTTTAATCCTTCGAACATCAGCACAAAATAGATCGCAAACAACCCGCCCAGCAGCAAATAGCGCCATGGGGCGACAAGATGTTCGCGCTTGAGGCCAGGTCCTAAAAAAACCAGTGGCGCGATGATAGCACCGGCAATCAGAAAACGTATTGCGTTTAGTGCCGACGGCTCAATCATAGGTGCCGCAATGCTGCCAAGTGAAAACGAGCCCGCCACGAGCACGGAAAATAACAACATGGCGCCGTGACCGCGCATGGATTGGGCTTTGATGTCGCTCATTTGATTGTTCCGGCGTAAAAATAAAAGGCGATCCTGAGTTAACAAGATCGCCCGAAAGTACTGTTTTTACAACGACATTATTCGTCAGGTGTAGTTAGCTCAAACATTTCCCCAATTGGGTTGTTTGGATGGGTAGTCCAGTTGGCATATTCTTTTTCAACTACCTTGCCAGTGCGTTCGTCGATTGTACCAGGCGCCTGCGCATCAAGTGAGATGCAGTTCTCAACCGGGCAAACGAGGGCGCAAAGGTTACAGGCGACGCATTCGTCGTCCATGACCTCAAACACGCGATCTTCAGACATGGATATCGCCTGATGCGATGTGTCTTCGCATGCTGCAAAGCACCGGCCACATTTAATGCAGAGGTCCTGATCGATTTTGGCTTTGGCGATATAGTTGAGGTTCAGATCCTGCCAATTCTTGGCGTTAGGAACCGCTCGTCCAACGATTTCGCTGGTCGAAGTCATTTCGTGTTCGTCCATATACTGCGAAAGCCCCGAGATCATCTCTTGCACGATCTTGAAGCCATACGTCATCGCCGCTGTACATACCTGCACATTGCCAGCACCCAGTGCCATAAACTCGGCCGCGTCACGCCAGTTAGAAACGCCACCGATACCGGAAATCGGCAAGTTTGCCGTTTCGGGATTGCGGGCGATTTCAGCCACCATATTCAAGGCGATCGGTTTAACAGCTGGCCCACAATACCCGCCATGTGCGCCCCAGCCATCAATGGTTGGTTCCGGCGCGAAAGTGTCCAGATTTACCGATGTGATCGAGTTGATTGTGTTGATCAAGCTGACGGCATCACCACCGCCGCGATATGCAGCCTCGGCTGGTTTACGGATATCGGTAATATTTGGGGTCAGCTTCACGATAACCGGCATGCGAGTGTTTTGTTTGCACCAGCGCGTCACCATTTCGATGTACTCGGGCACTTGGCCAACGGCTCCGCCCATCCCACGTTCAGCCATACCGTGCGGACAGCCGAAGTTCAGTTCGATCCCGTCAGCGCCAGTTTCCTCAACCGGGCCAAGGATGGCCTTCCATGCATCTTCTTCGCACGGAACCATCAGCGAGACGACAACCGCATGATTTGGGTAATCCCGTTTAACAGCTTTGATTTCCCGAAGGTTCTGTTGCAAGGGGCGGTCGGTAATTAGCTCGATGTTATTCAAGCCGATCAGGCGTCTGTCGCCGCCATAAATGGCACCGTAGCGTGGACCGTTAACGTTCACAACGGGCGGACCTTCCTCGCCCAGCGTTTTCCATACAACACCGCCCCAGCCCGCTTCGAAGGCGCGGCGAACGTTGTATTCCTTGTCCGTTGGCGGGGCAGATGCCAGCCAGAACGGGTTCGGGGATTTAATGCCAATGAAATTGGTTGTTAGATCAGCCATGTTTTAGCCCTCCGCCGTTAGTTTATTGTTAATAGCTTCGGCGGCATCGCGCCCTTCCGCTACGGCTGTAACAGTCAGATCATCGCCGCCTGAGGCGCAATCTCCGCCCGCCCAGATGGCCGGATCAGATGTTTGCCCAACCTCGTTAACCTTGATTTTTCCGCCCGTCAGTTCCAACCCGTCGGGTGCACCGTCCAATGTCTGGCCGATGGCCTTGAACACTTGATCGGCAGTGACGGTGAACGTCTCGCCAGTGTTTTCCAGCTTGCCATCCACCGTGTGAGTGTGCGCGAATTCCACCGCTTGCGCGGCGCCGTTTCCGGTCAGGCGCACGGGGGCGGCGTTGTAAATAATCCGAACGCCTTTACTGGTTGCCAGTTCTTGTTCGAATTCCGAGGCGCTCATGCGTTCTTTGCCACGGCGGTACACCATCGTTACCTCGTCCGCGCCCAAAAGCTTGGATTGCACGGCGGCATCCACGGCTGTCATACCACCGCCAATAACCACGACGTGACGACCAACGGCAACGGTGCCCATATCGGAAGCTTGACGCAAACCCTCAATGAAATCGACCGCATCAACGACGTTGTCCTTGTCTTCGCCATCGGCCCGAAGCGCGTTCACGCCACCAAGACCAATTCCGAGGAAAACCGCTTCATAATCCGCTTTCAGATCGTCAATCGACAGGCCGCTCCCAAGCGGGGAGTCGTATTTCACTTCGATTCCGCCAATAGACAAAAGCCATTCAACTTCGGTCTGCGCGAAACCGTCAACTGCTTTATACGCAGCAATTCCGAATTCGTTCAGACCGCCACCTTTGGCGCGAGCATCAAAAACCGTAACCGCGTGGCCATTCATCGAAAGACGATGCGCACATGCAAGGCCGGCGGGGCCAGCACCAACGACAGCAATTCTATTGCCAGTGTCTGCTGCGCGTTTAAACGGGTGGGCGCGGCCCATCATTCCGTCGGTCGCGTAGCGCTGCAACTGGCCGATAAGAACCGGTTTGCCCTCGGCTGTTTCACGAACGCAGACTTCTTCGCATAGCGTTTCGGTCGGGCAAACGCGGGCGCACATGCCGCCGAGGATGTTTTGCGAAAAGATTGTATTGGCCGCTGCATCCGCTGTTCCCGTCGAAATCTGCCGGATAAATAGCGGAATATCGATCGAGGTCGGGCAAGCGTCCATACAGGGCGCGTCGTGGCAAAAATAGCACCGATCAGCCGCAACCAGCGCTTCATGGTCTGTCAGCGGGGCGTGCAGGTCGGTGAAGTTGTCGGCATAATCTGACGGGGTCAGACGGTGGTCTGCAATCCCGGATGTCTGCATATCGTTTGGCATTTTCGCCCTCCTGTTACGTTTGTTTTAAGGTACGATGACATAAATGCAAAATTTTATCAAATGGTAAAATAAAATAATTTTAGCTGTTATCCTATGGAATAGGGCAGCACACCGCGCGCATTATGGTTGACGATCAGGCGTCTTTCGAGGGGTGGAACTGCTCTTTGATGGCACTTCTTCCGTGGGCAAATCCGGCACGATATCCCGATTGGCTCAAAGGCTTTGGTATTTTGGATGTCTAAGTCGTCCGCGTAAACTAATGCGCCCGCATGTTCGACTTCGCATCCCAAGCCGATCGCAAACCGCTGGACTGGCGCACGAAACGAGCCGCCGCTTTTGGAAATATCCAGTGCAAGACACAGGTAGCGAACACCGTCTGGTGTTTCGGCAAGCTGCCGCAGTGTTTGCCCTGGTGTCTCAAAGGCGCGGTGTACGTTCCAGAGGGGGCATGCACCACCAAAGCGTGCGAACTGTAACTGCGTCGCGGAGTGCCGTTTGGTGATTGTCCCTGCCTGATCGACCCGCACGAAAAAGAACGGAATTCCCTTCGCGCCGGTACGCTGCATTGTTGATAGGCGGTGGGCGACCTGTTCAATGCTGGCGGAAAACTGGTTGGCCAAAATTTCCAGATCGTGGCGACATTCTTTGGCCGCGTTAAGGAAGTCTTCATAAGGCAGCATCGCTGCACCGGCAAAATAGTTCGCTAGACCGATCTTGCAAATCGCGCGCGCCTCTTCCGTACCAAAACGCGCAAAGTCGAGGGTGGCTTCGAGCAGGTCGTTATATTCCAGCAACGCGATTTGGTGGGCGATTTGGAAAGCTTGCGTGGCGACCGGTGCATGCGCAGATACCGTTAGGCGTCGTGAGCCGGTTTCATACTGGCGAATTGCTGTGTCAGTAGAAATGACAAGTTCAACCCGATGTTCGGTGTTCAGCCACTTACGCAAGGTGTTGATTTTGTCCGGTGTGCTTAGCCTGGCACTCGCATAAAAATGCTCGGCAGCGCGGTCGATCGCATCAATGTAGTTGTCGCAATAATGGAAAAAATCGCGAACCTCCTCCCACGGAAGGGGGGAGATGCCGATGTCTTCGCGGCCCAATGCCTCGTTCAAAGTGGCGAGGCGGTCTTGATTTTGCCGATGGGCGCGATGAAGTGTCAAGAATGCGCGCGCCAATGCTGGTGCATTTGAAGCGGCCAGTTGTAAATCCGCCATCGGCGGTGGGTCCTCGCCAAACACCGGATCCGCAAGCGCCTCGCGCATGTCTGCCACGATGCGTTCGCTGTCGCCGACCGAGAGTTGCGTCACATCAAAGTTGTATTCCTGGGCCAAGGCCAGAACCACCGTTGCCGAAATCGGGCGGTGGTTGTTTTCCATTTGGTTCAGGTAGGATACAGATATCCCCAAAGATTTCGAGAAATCCTTCTGGGTTAGACCAATTTTCAACCGTGTCTCGCGAAGTATCGCACCGGCGTATAGTTTCTTTTGAGTTGCCATAGTTTCGCAAGTTTGCAATTTGCAGGCAGGATTTGCAATAAGTTTTGCAAAGTTGCGATTGTTCGGTTCTAATTCGTTGGAAACTTCGTTATGCTGTGTTGCAAACATTTGGGAGACAGACGTATGCAAGACATTCTCGAACAACTCGAAGCGCGGCGCGATCAGGCACGGCTTGGAGGTGGGCAGCGGCGCATTGATGTGCAGCATTCAAAAGGCAAACTGACCGCGCGCGAACGGATCGAGGTGCTGTTGGATGAGGGCAGCTTCGAGGAATTCGACATGTTCGTGGCACATCGTTGCGTCGACTTCGGGATGGAGAAACAGAAATACCCCGGTGATGGTGTAATTACCGGTTGGGGAACGATCAATGGACGGATGGTGTATCTGTTCTCGCAGGATTTCACCGTGCTGGGTGGTTCGCTTTCGGAAACCCACGCGGCGAAGATTTGCAAAATCATGGATATGGCCATCAAAAACGGTGCGCCAGTGATCGGTATGAACGACTCCGGCGGTGCACGTATTCAAGAAGGCGTCGCAGCGCTGGGTGGCTATGCGGATGTGTTTCAGAAAAACATTATGGCATCGGGTGTTGTTCCACAAATCAGCGTGATCATGGGGCCTTGCGCCGGCGGTGCGGTGTATTCCCCCGCGATGACCGATTTCATCTTTATGGTGAAAGACAGCTCCTACATGTTCGTTACTGGCCCTGACGTTGTAAAAACTGTAACCAACGAGATTGTCACCGCTGAAGAGTTGGGTGGGGCAAGAACGCATACCTCCAAGTCTTCCGTCGCGGACGGCGCTTATGAAAACGATATGGAGGCCTTGTTCGAGGTTCGGCGTCTTGTTGACATGTTGCCTTTGAATAACCGTGAAAAACCTCCGGTACGGCCTTACTTCGACAGCCATTCACGGGTTGAAAACAGTCTTGATACGCTAATCCCCGACAACACCAATGCCCCATACGATATGCACGAACTGGTGCGTAAGTTGGCTGATGAAGGGGATTTTTTTGAGATCCAGAAGGACTTTGCCAAAAATATCCTGACAGGGTTTATTCGTCTCGAAGGTTCCACCGTTGGTGTTGTAGCCAATCAGCCGATGGTGCTGGCAGGGTGTCTGGATATCGATTCCAGCCGCAAGGCTGCGCGGTTTGTGCGGTTCTGCGATGCATTTGAAATTCCGATTTTAACGCTCGTCGATGTGCCCGGGTTCTTGCCTGGAACCACGCAGGAATACGGCGGCGTTATCAAGCACGGCGCGAAACTGTTGTTTGCATATGGCGAGGCGACCGTGCCCAAAGTCACCGTGATTACCCGTAAGGCTTATGGCGGGGCATATGACGTTATGGCCTCCAAACACTTGCGGGGGGATTTCAACTACGCATGGCCCACAGCCGAGATCGCGGTGATGGGCGCCAAGGGCGCAACGGAGATCATCCACCGCTCCGATCTTGGGGATGCCGAGAAGATTGCCGCCCACACGCAGGATTATGAAGATCGTTTCGCCAACCCGTTTGTTGCCGCAGAGCGTGGATTTATCGACGAGGTAATCATGCCTCGGAACACTCGTATCCGCGTCGCCCGCGCGTTTGCCAGCCTGCGTAACAAGCAGCTGAGCAATCCGTGGAAGAAGCACGACAACATTCCTTTGTGAGGTCCCATGGCTCAGCTAAACATGCATAAACATCGAGGGTTCCCGGGGCGTATGCCCAGCTCGGACGCGCAATTCACCATTCGTCGGCCTGCAACCAAGGGCGTGACACCTCTCGCGCCACGTGAGCGGTATCGGGATCGCCGTGCCGTTGATCGCAAAGCAGACGAGCTGTTTTTGACCGCGCTATGGCAACATTTTGGCGATGAGCCGTTTGAACGTGGTAATCTGGATGCCGGTCGTATCAATTGGCTATTTGGCCGCGAGATCGTCGCTGGCGAAGACCCGTTTGACAATGCGCATTATGAGGCGATGCTGAAGCTGAATCTTGACGTAATCCGTAAGAATTTTCCGCAAATTGATCTAGAGGCACGTGTATGATGCGTTTGTATAGGTGGAAAACCGCTTGCGCGAAACTTCAAGTGGCGAAACGCGAGGATTGCGTCTACGATACGACAGTATCGGGCGGGGGACACCGTCAGTCAGGAAATACAGGAGAAATAAGATGCAAAAGAAATTCATTGTTCTCGCATTGGCGGCCATCGTTTTGTCAGGATGCGACACATATGGTGAAACGCTTGGTCTTGGTGCGGGTATCGGTGCTGGCGCTGCCGTATTGGTTGGCGGTGATCCTGTCACAGGCGCACTCGTTGGTCTCGGGGGCGCTGCACTGTGCGAAGAAGGCGTTATCTGTAACCGATAACCATAATTTTGCGTTAACGCGCAATTCCGAATATTCGAGAGGGACGCCGCATTCGCGCGGTGTCCCTTTTTGTTTGCCTAAAGCATAGACGGGGAAAACCATGTTCAAGAAAATTCTGATTGCAAACCGTGGCGAAATCGCCTGTCGTGTTATCAAAACTGCCAAACTGATGGGCATCAAAACGGTAGCGGTGTATTCCGATGCCGATAAAAATGCCCTGCACGTAAGCATGGCGGACGAGGCGATTCACATCGGCCCACCCGCGGCAAACCAATCGTATATTGTGATTGACAAGATCATGGCCGCTATCAAGCAAACAGGGGCCGAAGCCGTGCACCCGGGCTATGGTTTCTTGTCCGAAAACCCGAAATTCGCCGAGGCACTTGAAGCCGCAGGGGTTGCATTCATCGGACCACCTGTTGGCGCGATCAAGGCGATGGGCGACAAGATTACGTCCAAAAAGCTGGCTAAGGAGTCGGGGGTTACCACTGTTCCCGGTTATATGGGCTTGATCGAGGATGCAGAAGAAGCCGTAAAGATTTCCAATCAGGTTGGCTATCCGGTTATGATCAAAGCATCGGCTGGTGGCGGCGGCAAAGGTATGCGTATCGCTTGGAATGACGAAGAAGCCCGTGAAGGTTTCCAATCCTCCAAAAACGAGGCGGCAGCATCTTTTGGCGACGACCGGATTTTCATCGAAAAATTCATCACCCAGCCCCGCCATATCGAAATTCAGGTGCTAGGGGACAAGCACGGCAACTGTGTCTATCTGAATGAACGCGAGTGTTCCATTCAGCGTCGCCAGCAAAAGGTGATCGAGGAGGCCCCGTCGCCGTTTTTGGACGAAGAAACTCGCGCTGCTATGGGTGCGCAGTCTGTGGCGTTGGCGCAGGCAGTTGATTATTGTTCGGCAGGTACGGTCGAATTTATCGTTGATTCAGATTCGAATTTTTTCTTCCTAGAAATGAACACCCGCCTTCAGGTCGAGCATCCCGTGACCGAACTGATCACTGGCATTGACCTAGTGGAGCAGATGATCCGCGTGGCTTATGGTGAGAAATTGTCGATGCAGCAATCAGACATCGGCATCAACGGGTGGTCTATCGAAAGCCGCCTTTACGCCGAAGACCCGTATCGCAACTTCTTGCCTTCTATCGGACGTTTGTCGCGGTATCGCCCACCTGCCGAGATGGCGGACGAAACACGCGCTGTACGTAATGACACCGGCGTGTATGAGGGCGGCGAGATATCCATGTATTACGATCCCATGATTGCCAAATTGTGCACATGGGCACCGGACCGCGCGACTGCAATTGCCGAAATGCGCCACGCGCTGGACGAGTTTGAACTAGAAGGTATTGGCCACAATCTGCCGTTCCTGTCCGCTGTTATGGATCATGAACGGTTTATCACCGGCAATATTTCCACCGCGTTTATCGAGGAGGAATACCCTGAGGGTTTCGAAGGGGCTACGCTGTCTACGGAAATTCTGAAACAGCTGGCAGCGGGGGCGTCTGCCATGCACCGTGTCTCTGAAATTCGCGCAGCGCGGGTGTCGGGCCGGATGGACAATCATGAACGCGAGGTTGGTACGGATTTCGTGATCTCGCTTGGTGGCATTGATTTAGCGGTGAAGGTTGCGGCGGATCACGATGGATCAACCGTGGAATTTTCGGATGGGACCAGCCACCGTGTGGTTTCCGACTGGAAGCCGGGTGAAGGTTTGGTGCGTCTCGATGTGTCTGGCGAAGCGGTTATTGCCAAAGTCGCCCAGATTTCCGGTGGTTTCCGTATGCGCCATCGCGGTGCAGATTTGAATGTCATCATTCGCACGCCGCGTCTGTTTGAACTATCCAAGCACATGATCGAGAAGATGCCGCCGGACACCTCGAAACTGTTGCTATGTCCAATGCCCGGTTTGATCGTTTCGATGGCGGTTGAGGTAGGTGACGAAGTTCAGGAAGGCCAGGCGCTTTGCACTGTCGAAGCCATGAAGATGGAAAATGTCCTGCGGGCGGAAAAGAAATCGGTTGTAACCAAAATCAATGCTGCGGCAGGTGACAGCCTCGCCGTTGACGATGTGATTATGGAGTTCGAATAGACCGATGCTTGCAGCTCTAAATATCATCGGGACAAATGATGTTAGATCGCGAACACCCTACATGCGGTCAATTTCGTCTTTTCGAATTGGCAGCTTGTCGATCGCACGAGACAGTTCGCGCGGGGTCCACGGTGTGGATTTTCGCAGAACAACATTTCCTTCTTTGTCCAGTAGAACCACCGTAAAGTCATATGGTCTTAGGCGCTGCCGCAGCGGGCCGTATGCACCCACATCGGTGTCGGTTAGAACAATCACGTCGCGTTCTTCCAATACAGCTGGATCTTCGGCAAGCATTTCCATTTGCAACACAAACCGCGGATCGAACGGAGAGTCGGCAAAAATTACCAACGGACGCGTGATCCACTTATATTCTGCAAGCGGATCTGTCGTATCTTGTGCAACTGCAAAAGTGGCAAAGATCGACAGCAACAAGGTTAGTAAACTGAATTTACGCATAATTCCTCCGGTTTCCCAAGACATAAGTACTTACCCCGTAGAATCTAATAGCTGCGGCGGAGCTTTCCGCTATTCCGCAACGTTATCCCGAAATAATCCCGATTTGCACCCCAGAAACGATAGTGAGACAAGCCATGAGCAATAATTCCGACGATTGGAAAGCCCTCGCCGAGAAGGAGCTACGTGGCCGCCCGCTTGATGACCTGACATGGAACACTCCCGAAGGGATTGCCGTTAAACCCGTCTATACTGCGGATGATCTTGACGGGGTTGAGCACCTTGGCGGAATGCCCGGAATTGCGCCTTACACGCGCGGGCCGCGTGGCACGATGTATACTGGGCGTCCTTGGACAATCCGGCAATACGCGGGATTTTCGACTGCAGAAGAAAGTAATGCGTTTTACCGCAAGGGATTGGCTGCTGGGCAAAAGGGTGTGTCTGTTGCGTTCGATCTGGCGACCCATCGGGGTTACGACAGTGACCATCCACGTGTGGTTGGGGACGTTGGCAAAGCGGGCGTAGCGATTGATAGTGTCGAGGATATGAAAATCCTGTTCGACGGCATTCCGCTTGATAAAATGTCGGTTTCCATGACGATGAACGGGGCCGTTATTCCGATTCTGGCCAGTTTCATTGTGGCTGGTGAAGAACAAGGCGTTGATCGTGCGGCGTTGACCGGAACCATTCAAAACGACGTTTTGAAGGAATTTATGGTTCGTAACACGTACATCTACCCGCCCGAACCGTCGATGCGGATCGTTTCGGACATCATCAAATATACTTCACAGGAAATGCCGAAATTCAACTCGATCTCGATTTCGGGTTATCACATGCAAGAGGCCGGCGCGAACTTGGTGCAAGAATTGGCGTTCACGCTCGCTGATGGCAGGGAATATGTTAAGGCCGCGATTGCTTCGGGTATGGATGTAGATGCGTTTGCGGGAAGGCTGTCGTTTTTCTTCGCTATTGGCATGAATTTCTTTATGGAGGCCGCTAAACTGCGTGCCGCCCGACTGCTGTGGTCGCGGATAATGGCGGAATTCGACCCGAAGAAACCGCAATCATCAATGCTGCGGACACATTGCCAAACTTCGGGCGTAAGTCTTCAGGAACAAGATCCGTATAACAACATTGTTCGAACCGCTTACGAGGCGATGTCGGCGGCATTAGGCGGCACGCAATCGTTGCACACGAACTCGTTCGACGAGGCAATCGCGCTGCCCACCGAATTCTCGGCACGGATCGCGCGGAACACGCAGCTGATTTTGCAGAACGAGACGGGTGTTACCAACGTCGTCGATCCGTTGGCGGGCTCATACTATGTCGAGAGCCTAACCAAGGAACTGGCGGATGAGGCGTGGAAGCTGATATGCGAAGTCGATGAATTGGGTGGCATGACCAAAGCTGTTGCCAGTGGTATGCCCAAACTTCGGATCGAAGAAGCTGCGGCGCGTAAACAAGCAGCGGTCGATAAGGGCGATGATGTTATTGTCGGGGTGAACAAGTTCCGCCTTGAACAGGAAGACCCGATCGACATTCGCGAGATCGACAACAGCAAGGTTCGGGACTCCCAAATCGAACGCTTAACCGGCATTCGGGAAACGCGCGATACAGCGGCTTGTGAAAACGCCTTAGTGGCACTTGAAGAAGGTGCCGCATCTGATGGTAACCTTTTGGAATTAGCTGTTGAAGCTGCACGGGCAAGGGCAACCGTTGGCGAAATATCCGCAGCTATGGAAAAGGTTTTTGGGCGCCATAGTGCCGAGGTGAAGACACTTTCAGGCGTTTACGGTGACGCTTATGAAGGCGATGAAGGGTTTGCGAAAATTCAGCAAGACGTCAAAGATTTCGCGAATATCGAGGGCCGCCACCCGCGTATGCTTGTAGTCAAGATGGGGCAGGATGGGCATGACCGCGGCGCCAAAGTTATCGCTACAGCATTTGCCGATATCGGTTTTGATGTCGACGTCGGCCCGTTATTCCAAACGCCTGAAGAGGCTGCGCAAGATGCAGTCGATAAAGGTGTTCATGTCGTCGGAATTTCCTCTCAAGCAGCGGGGCATAAAACCCTCGCGCCGCAGCTGGTGGAGGCCCTGAAAGCCGCTGGCGGTGGTGAAATCATGGTGATTTGTGGCGGGGTAATTCCGCAACAGGACTATGACTTCCTGTATGAACACGGAATTAAAGCGATTTTCGGACCGGGCACAAATATTCCCGATGCAGCAGACAAAGTTTTGCGGCTGATACGTCGGACAAATTATTGAAACAGTTCCAGTATTTCCGACCTGACAATATTGTCGTACCCGACTATTGTGCGCTGAAATCAGCATAGGAGACGTGAATTGACCGAAGACCGCCAGAAATCTGCCCGCCAAGCGGCCCTTGATTACCATGAATTTCCCAAGCCGGGAAAACTTGAGATCCGTGCAACCAAACCTTTGGCCAACGGGCGGGATTTGTCGCGCGCGTACTCCCCGGGTGTGGCGGAGGCTTGTGTCGAGATCAGCAAAGATCCCGCTGCTGCGGCGAAATATACCGCACGGGGCAATCTGGTGGCGGTGGTTACCAATGGTTCAGCGGCGTTGGGGTTGGGGAACATCGGGGCGCTCGCGTCAAAGCCGATCATGGAAGGCAAGGCGGTCCTGTTCAAGAAATTCGCTAATATCGATTGTTTCGACATCGAAGTTAACGAAAGTGACCCGGAAAAGCTGGCGGATATTGTCACTGCGTTAGAGCCGACGTTTGGTGCAATCAACCTTGAAGACATCAAAGCACCGGAGTGCTTTATCGTAGAAAAGCTGTGTCGCGAGCGCATGGACATTCCTGTATTCCATGACGATCAACACGGTACGGCGATCGTGGTAGGCGCTGCGGCGACGAATGCACTGCGTGTCGCTGACAAGAAGTTTGAAGACATCAAAGTAGTGTCCACGGGGGGCGGCGCAGCTGGAATTGCCTGCCTGAACATGTTGCTGAAATTGGGTGTGAAACGCGAAAACGTCTGGCTGTGTGACATCGCCGGTTTGGTCTACAAAGGCCGAACCGAAGAGATGACGCCGCAAAAAGCCGAGTTTGCGCAGGACAGTGATAAGCGCACGCTTGGGGATGTGATTGAGGGGGCGGATTTGTTTCTGGGTTTATCAGGCCCGGGCGTTTTGAAACCTGAAATGGTTGCGCGTATGGCAAAGCAACCGATTATTTTCGCGTTGGCCAATCCGACACCTGAAATTATGCCAGAAGCCGCTCGTAAGGTTGCACCAGATGCGATTATTGCTACGGGACGTTCGGACTTCCCGAACCAAGTTAACAATGTTCTGTGTTTCCCGTTCATCTTCAGGGGCGCGTTGGATGTTGGGGCAACCACTATTAACGACGCTATGGAAATCGCTTGTGTTGAGGGGATAGCGGAGCTTGCGAGGGCCTCCACCAGTGCGGAGGCTGCGGCTGTTTACAAAGATGAAAGCCTGAAGTTTGGTCCTGATTACCTTATTCCGAAACCATTCGATCCGCGTTTGCTGGCAATAGTTTCATGCGCCGTTGTTAAGGCTGCGATGGCCAGCGGTGTCGCTAGTCGCCCGATCACGGATATGGTGGCGTATAAACAAAAACTCGACGGTTCAGTATTCAAATCCGCGCTTATCATGCGTCCGGTATTTTCTGCTGCAAAAAATGCCGTTCGCCAGATCGTCTTTGCCGAGGGCGAAAGCGAGCGCGTGCTTCGCGCAGCGCATGCTATGGTCGAAGAGATTGCTGATAAGCCAATCCTGATTGGCCGTCCCGATGTTATAGAAGCGCGATGCGAGAAATTTGGTTTACCCATCAAAGAGGGCCGTGATTTCGAATTGGTTAACCCTCAGAACGATTCACGTTTTCGCGACTACTGGAGCAGCTATCACGATATTATGCAACGACGTGGCGTGACACCGGAACTGGCCAAGGCGATCATGCGGACCAACACTACGGCGATTGGCGCGGTAATGGTGCATCGCGGCGACGCGGATAGCCTGATTTGTGGAACCTTCGGGCAATATCTGTGGCATTTGAAATACATCCAACAAATTCTGGGCACGGAACGGATGCGCCCTGTCGGGGCATTGTCGCTGATGATTTTAGAAGACGGTCCGCTATTTGTTGCCGACACGCATGTGAACCCTGAACCAACCGCGCAACAAATGGCCGATACCGTGGTCGCTGCTGCGCGGCACGTGCATCGGTTTGGCCTAGAGCCGAAGGTGGCGCTGTGTTCGCACTCCCAATTCGGGAACCTGAAAACGGACTCGGCTTGCCGGATGCGCGAAGCGATTGAGATTTTGGATGGTATGGATCTAGATTTCGTTTACGAGGGTGAAATGCATACCGACGCCGCGCTCGATGAAAATTTGCGCCGCAAAATTTATCCAAACTCGCGCTACGACGGGGCGGCTAACGTGCTGGTTTTCACCAATTCCGATGCGGCCAGTGCCGTTCGAAATATCCTGAAAATGTCGGCCAATGGACTGGAAGTCGGACCTATTCTGATGGGAATGGGGAACAGGGCGCACATCGTTACGCCGTCGATTACGGCGCGCGGTTTGCTGAATATTACAGCGCTCGCGGGAACACCTGTCAACGTTTATGAATAATAAGAAAATGATCATCTCGAAGGGCGTCAATGAAAACGCCAAGGCTGGAGCGCCTTAGTTCATAGGAGAACAAGATGAGTTACAAATCAGTATATGACGGTTGGAAAGCCGACCCCGAGGCATTCTGGATGGAGGCCGCCGAGGCAATAAGCTGGACCAAAAAGCCTACCTATGCGTTGGATTCCACCAATGCGCCAGTGTACGAGTGGTTCACCGATGGTGAGGCCAACACCTGTTACAACGCGCTTGATCGGCACGTTGAAGCGGGGCGCGGGGATCAGACGGCTATCATTTATGATAGTCCGATAACGGGTGCAAAACGCAATATTTCTTACGCGGAATTAACTGATCAGGTCGCCTTACTTGCTGGTGCGCTGCAAGCCAAAGGTGTTCGCAAGGGCGACCGCGTGCTGATCTATATGCCTATGGTGCCCGAGGCTTTGAATGCCATGTTGGCCTGTGCACGCATCGGGGCCGTGCATACCGTGGTGTTCGGTGGATTTGCGGCGAATGAGCTGGCCATACGGATTGATGATGCGCAACCCAAGGCTGTTATCGCCGCATCGTGCGGTATAGAACCTGGAAGGGTAATTGCGTATAAACCGCTGCTGGATGGCGCGATTGATTTGGCCACGCACAAGCCGGACTTTACAATTATCCTTCAGCGCGAACAAGCGCAGGCCGAATTGATCGAAGATCGTGATTTCGACTGGTTCGAACTACAGCAGAGTGTTGAGCCCGCCGAATGTGTACCAATCGGCGGCGCTGACCCGCTGTATATTCTTTATACATCTGGAACGACTGGTCAGCCCAAGGGCGTAGTACGCCCAAGCGGCGGACACATGGTTGCGCTGAACTGGACGATGAAAAACATCTATAACGTCGAGCCGGGTGAAGTGTTTTGGGCAGCTTCGGATGTTGGCTGGGTCGTCGGGCATTCCTATATTTGCTATGCTCCGCTTATTTATGGTGCAACAGCTGTCGTGTTCGAGGGTAAGCCGGTTGGCACCCCTGACGCCGGTACGTTCTGGCGCGTGATTGAAGAGCATAAAGTGGCTTCTTTCTTCACGGCTCCAACCGCGTTCAGGGCAATTAAGCGCGAAGACCCGAAAGGGGAATTTGTTAAGAAGTATGATCTTAGCAGCTTGAAAGCTCTCTATCTGGCTGGCGAGCGTGCTGATCCGGACACGATCCTTTGGGCGCAAGACCAGCTTGGTGTTCCAGTTGTGGACCACTGGTGGCAGACCGAAACCGGCTATTCCATAGCAGCAAACCCGCTGGGGTTGGAGGAGTTGCCGACGAAACTTGGCTCGCCAACAGTTGCTATGCCCGGATACGACGTGCAGGTTCTTGGCGACGATGGCCACCAACTGCCTGCTGGCGAGTTGGGCGCGATTGCGATCAAGCTTCCGCTACCGCCGGGAACTTTGTCGACGCTTTGGAATGCCGACGAACGGTACATCAAATCCTATCTTGATACTTTTCCGGGTTATTACGAAACAGGTGATGCCGGGATTATCGACGAAGATGGATACCTCTACATCATGGCGCGTACCGATGATGTGATCAATGTTGCTGGGCACCGTTTGTCCACCGGCGCGATGGAGGAGGTTCTGGCCGCTCATCCAGACGTGGCCGAATGCGCGGTGATTGGTGTTGCAGATCAGTTGAAGGGACAGTTGGCACTTGGGCTCATGTGCCTCAACAATGGCGTCAATCGTCCACACGAAGAAATTGTCTCGGAAGTTGTGAAATTGGTGCGCCAAAAGATTGGACCCGTGGCAGCCTTCAAACTGGCGTTGGTCGTTGATCGGTTACCCAAAACCCGGTCCGGTAAGATCTTGCGCGGGACAATGGTGAACATCGCGGATGAAACGCCGTGGAAAATGCCGGCTACCATTGATGATCCAGCTATTTTGGAAGAAATCACAGCGGCGCTGAAAACCCTCGGATACGCTGGCGCGGGGTAAGGTAAACTCCACCTCGCGAAGGGTTGACTGGAATGTTGGGGGATTTATCCGTATCAAATAGGTAACCTTCAACATTCGGAGCCAAGATGCGTTTTATTAAGTTCTTCGCCGTTGCCTTAAGTTTATATCTTCCTTCCGCCGCATTTGCACAGAATGTCGTGGTGGAGCTGTTCACCTCGCAAGGGTGCAGTTCTTGCCCGCCGGCGGACGACATTCTAAGTGAATTGGCATCGAAGGAAGGTGTCATTGTTCTTGGTTGGCACGTTGATTATTGGGATTATCTGGGCTGGAAAGACGAATTTTCACGTCCTGAGAACACTGATCGTCAAAGGGGGTATCGCGATCGCTGGAACTTGCGATCACTCTACACACCTCA
Source organism: Rhodobacterales bacterium 52_120_T64 (assembly GCA_002162875.1). Lineage (GTDB taxonomy): Bacteria > Pseudomonadota > Alphaproteobacteria > Rhodobacterales > Rhodobacteraceae > NORP23. The sequence goes on from MABA01000004.1 coordinate 94,352, forward strand.
AGCGGTTATTCACGGTGAAGCACAAACCGTTGGTAGTAGCGAACAAGATATCCGTATGTATGTGGACCAGTTTCAAGCCGAAAAACCATTGCTGGAAATTAATTTTAACACGTCGGAAGCTGTCGCAATCATCAGTGTGTCTGCGTTGGCGTCCAGATTACCAGCGGCGGATATTTTCCTTGCCCGCATAACACCCGAAGCGACCACCAGCATCCGTCGTGGCGAAAATGCAGGTCGAACTATAAGCTATGTAAACGTAGTCGAAGCGATGACTTGGATCGCCAATTGGAATGGTAAATCCGATGTTACAGTTCGCGCGTCCATTCGCGGTGACAGCAAATATGTGGTGTTAGTTCAAGCGAAAGATTTTGGGCCTGTTTTGGGGGCCGAGTACCTGAACTAAAGACTCCAATGCGTAATGGTTTCAGGGATATCGGCGCGGTTCAATACGGACCGAATATCAATGATAACACCTCCGTCGCGAACTCGTTCAAAAACGTTGGCTGCCAAATATTCATCGTGAGGCACCGCCAAAACAAGTAGGTCCAACATTGGCATGTCGCCAATATTTACCCAATCAAACGCGCCCTCGGGAATTTCTGTCGGGTTGGCTATGGGGTCATGTACCATCGGGCGCACACCGAACTCAGATAGTGCATCCAGCACATCAAAGGTCTTGGAGTTACGCAAATCCGGCACGTTTTCCTTAAATGTTAGACCCAGAACGCCAACTTTGGCGCGAGACAACGGTACGTTCAATGACGCGAGCATTTTGATAGCTTTGGCGGCGATAAAAGCCCCCATTCCATCGTTGACACGCCGACCAGACAGGATGACTTCGGAGTGATACCCTACTTCCTCGGCTTTGGCCGTCAGATAATATGGGTCCACGCCGATGCAATGCCCGCCGACCAAACCAGGTGTGAAGGGCAGAAAATTCCATTTGGTTGAAGCTGCTGCGATTACGTCGCTAGTGCGTACATCTAGGCGGTCGCAGATAATGGCGATCTCGTTCATTAGAGCAATGTTAACATCGCGCTGGGTGTTCTCGATGACCTTGGCTGCCTCTGCAACACGAATGGATGGGGCGCGGTGGATGCCTGCGTGGACCAACGTGCCGTAAACGTCTGCTACTCGTTGCAGGGATTCAGCGTCTTGGGCAGCCACTACCTTGGTAATCGTTTCAATACGGTGTTCTGTATCGCCAGGATTAATACGTTCGGGGCTGTACCCCAGTTTAAAGTCGGTCCCGCACCGCAGGCCAGATATTTCGGCAAGGATTGGGCCGCAGATGTCTTCAGTAACGCCGGGGTAGACCGTGGATTCAAAAACAACGATGGCGCCTTTGGACAGATGCGGAGCGATGGTTTCACAGGCCGCCCGCAACGGCGCGAGATCCGGGCGGTTACCTTTGTCGATGGGGGTTGGGACTGTGACGATGAAGAAACTGGCATTCGAAAGTTTGGTGACGGCATGCGTAACGTCCAGGCGGGAGGTCTCTATTTCAGCGCGGCCGATTTCCAGCGTGTTGTCGAAACCGTCGGCTAGCTCGCGGATGCGGGATTTGTTGATGTCGAACCCCGTAACGTTGGCGAAATGGCGGGCAAAGCCGATGGCGACGGGTAGACCGACATAGCCAAGACCGACGATAGCGATGGTTTCGTCTGTGCGGAGTGGCAAAACGGGAAGCGCATCGACAAGTTGGAAGGGGGTGGTAACATTCATTGTTTAAACTCCTGTTCAGTTTCGGGCGTAGTGCCGAAAACTTTGGAAAAAAATGCCTCCAATCGAGAATATTGAAAGGCTGACGAGGAATGTGAGTAGGGTGTTGGGGAGTACGCGAGCGACGGCGCGGTCAGGTGGAATTGGTCCGGCTAGCACTTTAACCCTTGCAGGGAACGCTAAAGTGTTAGCCGTTTTAACCAGTTCGGAGTTTTGCAAATAGGCCTGCGTTGGCGTTGTCGCCAACGTCGTTATCGTTAACAGTCCTTGCGTGGTGTCGATGGCCATCTCGAAGCCTGGACCCTCGTGGTCTTGCATTTTAACACGAAGTTGGAACGCTGCGGCCATGGTGGATTGCATAGTTGAGATGTCGTTGAACAACGGGTTGCGGCGGAGGGATGGCATCGCCCCCTCAATGGCGAGGGTGCTGGTGGACTGAAAAACGGGTATGGCCATAAACGTGTAAAAAACTGCGGTTAGAAGTGTAGGGAGGAAAACAGAAACTGCCATCAGTCCTGCCGTCAGGCGATGGGATTTTCGGCGTGCTGATCTTAGTGCTGCGCAGGCGGTTTCGATGTCGTCCAACGCTTCCAAGTGCGCGCGGGCTTTGTCCATCCGCCGCGCTTCTATCGCTTCGGATTCTTCTCGGCGCCGATTTTCGGCGGTTCGAATGCGTTCAGCTTTGTCGGTCTCAAAGCGGTCCAGACGGGTTTTTCGATCGGTATCTGCTTGACGTAAACGCTCGGTGTTTGGGTCTGCGGCGGCTTGGCGTCGGACCTCTCGCCACTTGCGAAGGCGTTCCTGTTCTTGTGCCAAATTCGGGGACTGTATAGGGGCGCTATCCGACATTGCGGGCGACCTCGTTCCAGTAAGTGTTGCCATATCCGCCGGCATAATCGAGAATGTCCTGCGCTTCTTCGGGCGACGAGCAGGGCAATAGTTGCCCTGCATGCAGCGCGTAAAACTTTGTGCAGAACCGGTTAAGTGTGCGGGCGTGGCGGGATATTAAGATCAGACCAGAGCGTGTCAAACGTTCTAGCAACGCGGCTTCGCATTTATCTCGAAAACTGTGGTCACCCGCACTGGTGATACCGTCGCTTAGATAAGTGTCGAACTCAACCGACATGGAAAATGCAAAGCCAAGTCGTGCGCGCATGATGGGGGCGTATTGATCGATTGGTCGGTGAAAGTAGGGGCCGATGTCGGCGAAACTTTCGCAATAATCCGTGGTTTCTTTGACGTTACGTCGTAACAATCGAGCGAGGAATCGGACGTTTTGAGCCCCTGAAAGCCCTGCGTGAAATCCCACTGTGCTGCCGATCGGATGTGACAGGCTGTTATGACGTTGAACGTTGCCGATGTCAGGGCGTTCAACACCAGAAAGAATCCGCGCGAGAGTGGTTTTACCTGTCCCGCCCAAGGCCAGAATGCCAACGCTTTCGTTACGGGCAAACTGTGTGGAGACATTATTCAGAATGATGTTTGGATTGGTTTTGTCAGGGTGGTACCTGCTGACGTTGAACATGGATATCATGTGAGCTCCATCCCGTCGCGACCGCGTTTGAAGGCGGATTGCATCACGTAGGAGGTCATCAAGATCACCGTCGAAAACCCCAGTGGGACAGCTATATTGGCGAAGCTAGACGTGTAATCTAGGAAAACCCCGGAACGAGTAATCTCGATTGTGTGCAGCAAAGGATTCCATTGCAGATAGATATGAAGTGCAGAGGGCAACTCGGGCGCAGTGAAGAAAATACCAGATATCCAGAACATTGGCCGAAGCACAACTGGAACCATTCGTTTGGCCGTTTCGGATACCATGCCGAGGATGGCGAAGAACCGGCCAACAGCAGTGCCGAGCATGGCGGTAAGCAACAGGCCATTGATGAATTCTAAAGGGTTTTCGATGGGTGTTGGGCCAAACGCCACTGACAAAACCACCCAGATTATAGCGAATATGATGATTGCGTTCTGAAGTTCCAGTAATGCGGCGGCGAACAGTAGGTCTGATCCGCGTACACCGCCGAAATGGACTAGATGTCGGTGGGTAGAGGCAACGCGGCTCATTGAAGTGATGGTGTAGCGGAACAGTACATAGGGCACGACACCCGTGGCGATAAAGGCTGGGGTGTCCACGGGTATCGCAGGGCTGCGACCTAGCAGGGCGAAGAAATACATTAGGGTTCCGATCCACAATAGTGGAACAAGGAATGCCCACATATACCCAAGCGGGTCGCCTGCGAAACGGCATCGGACCTCGCGTAACATGATGGTTTGGATGGTACTGGCCCAGTTCCACATGCCATTTGCGAAATGTGTCATGCGCGAGCTGCCGTTTTATAATATGTCTCGGAGTCTGAAAGGCCTGATAAAAGTTGCAGTGTTTTGGGTAGTATGCTTTCCATCGCGAAAGTTTCGGATGCGAATGCCGCCGCAGCGATCCCCATAGCTTCTCGTTGTGATGTCTCAGTGGCTAACTTTAAGAAGTATCCCAAAAATTGTGCCAATTGCGGCTGTTCAGTGGATCCGAGCAAATAACCGGTTTGGTCCGGGACAAATGCCTCGGCAGCGCCACCAGCGGGAGTCGAGATGACAGGGATGCCTGCGAGTTGTGCTTCGATTAACACGTTGGGCAGGCCTTCAAGCCGCGAGGTCAAGCCAAGCGCATCCATTCTTGACAGCCAATATCCGACGTTTCGGGATTTTCCGACGAACAGGCAGCGATGCGCGATTCCCAGTTCCTCGGCGTAAGATTGTGCGGCAGTTAACAGCGTGCCGTCGCCGACCAAAACAAATCGGCTATTTGGGTAAGCGACCATTGCGGCGGCTGCGAATTCCAGCCACATGTACGGGCGTTTATTTTGATCAAATCGAAAAACTGCGCCAAAGGTAAAATCCGCGTCGGGTGTGGACTTTACGAACTTTTCCCAACGTTTGCGTTCGAGGTTAGTTCCGTTAGCGTTGATCAACTCAGCCGCATTATGGACGACGCGGATGGCATCTGCGGGCAGCTCTAGCCAGCGGGCGTAGGCGTCAGCGCCTGCTTGTGTGTTTGCGGAGAAGGTCACGCCGGGAATCTTTGACAAAACACAATACATGTCGAAATATTCGTCCTTCATCATTTCGGGACGCAGGTCAGGCGGCATGCCGCGCAAGGATATGACTATATGTGGGATGTTTGCGGCAAGCGCTGCTAACGCCGTGGCCAACACCGCGCCGTCTTGCCAGATGTAGGCTACCTCGGGGCGCACGGTTGTGAGGTGGGGGGTAAGACGGCGAACCGCCTCGGCCGTTTGCGGTGGCAGAAAGCGGAACAGGTTTTCTGGCACGGGGGACGGGCCGGCTGGAAGCTCATTGATTACGGAGACGGGAATGTCGGCATCTTGCAGTTTTGGCAGGAAAAAGTCGCGCCCCCTTTCTGGGGATAGTGTGTTGACGAAAACTTCGATTGGGCCAGTGATGCCGAATTGGTCTGGCTTGTTGATCGACTGGCCGCGTTTCATTTCGACAGCCATACGTGTCATTTGCCGTTCTGCGCCCCCTGCGCCAAGCGATCCGGTGATGAAAGCGACCCCACCGATATGTGGCGAGATCGATGTGACAGGCGAACGGTCCTGAAATTGTTGCAAAGCTTGTGACAAGGCAGTGGATGGGGTCAGCGCACGCGCATGATTAGGTGCGATGTAGGTATCGAACAAGCCGTCGAAAAGGAAAGCACCGAAGTCCTCGGAATAATGCGAAAGGCTGGTTTCGGCATCCGACATTGCCGCCTGTTGCCCGAACGCTTGCATGGATGCAGTTGGGTTGAAAATCGGCAACTTTAGGTTTTGTGCAACGTCTTCAACCATCGCAATGTATGCCGCACGGCTAGCGATGGGTGTTTGGATGTTTGAAAGAGCGTTACAGTGGCTTATGAAAACCACGTTTGGTAGGCGGTCGCGGATTTCGGTCAGGTCGCGCGATAGCGTATCAAGGGTTGAGAGAGAGCGTGTTAGTTTTTCCAGCAAAGTTTGATCACTACCGGATAGAGCTCGAAAGCTTTCCTGTTTGGTAAGGAATGTTCGTTTTTCCTCTTCCTGTCGGCCGTCTGCCAAACGCCAGAAATCACGAGCACGGTGTTTGTCGCCGAAGAAATCGGCGAAGTGTCGAGTGGTATAATTAAGTTGGACTTGGGTATCATCGATCCGCAGTTCTTTTGCAGACGACAACTCGATAAAATATATGTCCGACGTCGGGTGTTGTGTGCCCTTGAGCGCGTCAACATCGACGTTCGGCATTAACAGCGGCAAGGTTTCAGCAAGCGGTGTAAATTCGCCCTGAAGAAACCGGACTTGCTGTAAAGCCTCGGCGCTGGTGTGGGTGTAACCGTAGATGCGGTCCGTGTTGTTAACGACAGGATGACACATTGCCGCCGCTTTGAACGGAGTGCTGATCCGGCAGGATCCAATGGCGGTTATCCTTGTCAATTCTCTCACTGGCGGCCTCAAATTGGTTAATGGCCCGTTCAGGGTTGTGGAAATTGATTAAAGAAAGGTAAAATTTGTCGAAAATTTCCGTGCGAGACTTTTACGCTGCGTCAATAACGATGAACGAACGTTCAAATAATTGACCTATCTGATCGCGACGATAAGGTCCTTTGGGACACAAATTTTTGAACATCAGCACCAAAGGAGGACACGCATGAGTTCCAAGTTAGAAAGCATTCTGGCAGCCGCACGCAGGCACACGGACGAAGTTATCAAACCCAACGTAAGCGCATGGAATGAAGCGGGTGTTTGGCCACGTGATGCTTCCGACAAAGCGGGAGACGCGGGCCTGACTGGCCTTTATGCACCGGAAGATTGGGGTGGTCAGGGTTTCTCGATTGGTGAGGGTATTCAAGTCTATGAAGAACTTGGTAAAGGTGACGGAGCCTATGCGTTTACGATTTCCATGCACAACATTTGTACCTATGCGACGTGTGGTTTTGGAACAGACGCATTCAAGGACAAGTGGGCGCGCGACCTTACCTCTGGTAGAAAACTGGCGAACTTTGCATTAACCGAGCCGCAATCGGGTTCGGATGCATCCACCATGTATACGAAAGCTGTCATTAACGACGATGGGACATGGACCATCAGCGGGGCGAAGGCATGGGTTTCGTTGGCAGGCGAAGCGGACGTTTACTTCACAGTTGTGAAAACGAGTGATGAGCCCGGGCATAAGGATATGGCGATGATCGCCATTCCAGCCGATGCCAAAGGCGTTAGCTTCGGGCCGCGTTACGACACGCCGTCATACGAGTTTCTGCCACTGGGCGAGATGTATTTGGACAACGTTGTCGTGTCCGAAGACAACATAATCATGGGCGTTGGCACTGGTTTGCAGGGGGCGTTAATGGCGATTGATATCGCACGGGTCTCGATTGCATCGGGATGTTGCGGTTTGATTGAAAGCGCGCTGGATACTGCGTTGGCGTATTCCAAGAACCGCAAAATGTTTAAAGGCGTTAACCTTGATCTTGACGGTATCCAGTGGATGCTTGGCGATGTTGCGACCGATCTGGTAACCTCGCGCTTACTATACAAAGCAGCGGCAAATGCGCTTGGGACACCTGAAGGGCCATTGATGGCTGCACATGCTAAACGCTTTGTGCCGGATGCTGCCGTAAAAGCGGCCAATACCTGTACGCAGGCGATGGGCGGAATGGGGTTGCTGCAATCCTATGGCATGGACCGTCTAAGCCGTCTATCGCAGATGCTGCGGATTGTGGATGGCACGACAGAGATCAGCCGTGTAGTTATAGGGCGAGCTTTACAAAAACGCGCCGCGGGCTTGCCGGACATTCCGGTTCCCACGGGCTTTGGGGAGAAATAAAATGGGTTTTAACGCTTTAGTAGTGACGCGGGACGAGGATAAGAAGACCTCTGCCTCGATCCAGCAATTGGAAATAAGCGATCTACCGCATGGTGATGTCATCGTCGCGGTTGAGTATTCGTGTGTAAACTACAAGGATGGTCTTTGCATTGGCCCCGGTGGCGGATTGGTGCGCAACTATCCGCATGTTCCAGGGATTGATTTCGCTGGTACAGTCGAGAGTTCCGAAGACCCTCGTTACAGGGCTGGCGATAAAGTTGTGCTTACCGGTTGGCGCGTAGGCGAGGCGCACTGGGGTGGATATTCCCAGAAAGCTTCGGTTAAAGCGGATTGGCTTGTACCGTTGCCCGATGGTCTGACAACACGTCAGGCGATGGCGGTTGGAACGGCTGGCTTTACGGCAATGCTGGCCGTTATCGCGCTTGAAGATCATGGGATGGAAAAGAACCACGGTCCGGTTCTGGTAACTGGCGCTGCTGGCGGTGTTGGATCTGTAGCGACGGCGATACTAGCGAACCTTGGATATGAGGTTGCGGCTGTTACTGGTCGTCCCGAGGCCGCGGATTATCTAAAATCTTTAGGGGCGACACAAATTGTGGCGCGCGACGAAATTAACGAAACAACAAAACGTCCGCTGGAGAGCGAAAGCTGGGCTGGCTGTATTGATGCCGTTGGTGGCGATATGCTGGCGCGCGTTCTTGGGCAGATGAAGTATGGAGCATCTGTATCGGCTGTTGGTTTGGCTGGTGGCATGGGCTTACCCGCTACGGTTATTCCGTTCCTTCTACGGGCGGTGAACCTGTTGGGCATCGACAGTGTTATGCAGCCTTACCACAATCGCGTACGCGCTTGGCAACGGATTGCGACGGATCTGCCGATGGATAAGTTGGAAAGCATGATCCAGCCAGCGACGCTAAGTGACTTGCCTGCATTGGGGAAAGACATCCTTAAAGGTCAGGTTAAGGGGCGTGTCGTTGTAGACGTAAACGCTTGACCACGTTGCATAAATAAACTGATAGACTCCCGTCCGTTTTAGTTAGCGGGCGGGATTTCTTAGGGGATACTTCATGACCAAGTTGGATATAGATTTCGTACGCAGCCAGTTTCCGGCCTTTCAAGAGCCGACATTACAAGGACAGGCGTTTTTTGAAAATGCGGGCGGGTCATACACCAGCAAGTTCGTGATCGACCGGTTGCACCGATACTATACGCAACGCAAGGTTCAACCCTATGCGCCGTACGAGGCCTCGCGTGTGGCAGGCGAAGAGATGGACGAGGCGCGGACGCGTCTGTCAGCGGTCCTAAACATTCCTGTTAATGATCTTAGCTTTGGTCCGTCGACCACTCAAAATACTTATGTCTTGGCGCAAGCATTCCGGCAGATGTTGAACGCGGGCGATGCGGTAATTGTCACCAATCAGGACCATGAAGCGAACTCCGGCCCTTGGCGTCGGCTAGCCGAGAGCGGCATCGAGGTGCGTGAGTGGCAAGTGGACAAGGATACCGGTTTCCTCGATTTGTCAGATTTGGCGAACCTTCTGGATAACAAAGTCAAACTCGTAACATTCCCGCATGTGTCCAACATCGTTGGGCAAATAAATCCAGTGGCGGATATTTGCGCGATGGTGAAAGCTGCCGGAGCTGTCGCCTGCGTCGACGGCGTTAGCTTTGCACCACACGGGCTGCCTGATATCAAGGCGCTGGGCGCGGATATCTATTTGTTCTCGGCTTATAAAACCTACGGCCCGCATCAGGGGATTATGTATGTGGACGCCGATTTGGCGAAGCGACTGCCAAACCAAGGGCATTATTTCAATGCGAATTCGCCATACAAACGCTTTACGCCCGCAGGACCCGACCATGCGCAGATCGCAGCCTCGGCTGGGATGGTGGATTATATCGAAGCAATCCACGACCATCATTTTGATGCGAACATTCCACTGGTACAAAAAGCGCGTGCGACATTGAAGTTGCAGGCAGATCACGAAGCAGAATTACTGGCACCGCTGCTGGAATACTTGCGTGCTCGCAATGATGTACGCCTGATCGGGACGGATAAGGTGCAGGAACGTGTTTCCACTGTGGCCGTCGGTCTGCTACGCCAAGGAGAAGAAGTGGCGCTAGATTTAGCGAAACACGGAATAATGGCCGGTGGCGGTGATTTCTATGCTGTTCGGTTGCTCAAAAGTCTTGGAATTAAGCCAACTCATGGCGTGCTGCGACTCAGTTTTGTGCATTATACGAATGCGCAAGAAGTGGAAAAATTGATAATTGCATTGGATCAAACACTATAATGCACTGGGATATTGTAAGGAATAATTAACATTTGGACTTGATTCCTGCGGCGTCAAGTTTACCCTGTTGAAAATACGTATGACGGGAGAGACATTTTGCCAACCGCTGCCAAACTAGTTGCATCGATTATGTTAGCCATCTCAGGCATCATCGTGGTGATAGTTGTAGTGAATGTTTACCCCGATTCCGCCCGACGGTCGGTCGGGATGACGACCGCTGCGGTGTTCATGGGGCTATTCGTCGGTTGGCGTGGCTTGGGTAGGCAAATTACCGAAGAAGAGGGCTCTGGCGTGATGTTAGGCCTGAAGGCCGGAATATCGATGTTTATTTGGGTGCTTTTCCTCTATGCGCTGGAAGACATGATCGCAGGCATCAAAGACAATTTGTACTACCAGCCGATGACCGCTTTGTTGGTTATTCCGGCTGGTATGATTAAGTATGGGCAAATGGCGTTGAATGTTCCGATTATTGGCACAATGGTGGTTTTATCGGCCATTGTAGGGAAAATGACTAAAACTGCGGATGCGCGTTGGAGTTGAGGTGATTTTCACCAGCTTTAGGCCTTGTTTTGATCTGGTTTGGTTAATAAATCTGTCTAACAGAGAAATGTCGAGGGATTGACCATGAACCGCTACGCAGATTTTCATCATGCCATTGGGAACACACCGTTGATACGGCTTAACAAAGCCTCGGCGCTGTCGGGATGCGAAATTTATGGCAAAGCCGAATTTATGAACCCCGGGCAGTCGGTCAAAGATCGTGCCGCGTTGGGCATTATTAACGACGCGATAGCAAAGGGTGACCTGAAGTCTGGCGGTACGATTGTCGAGGGGACGGCGGGAAATACCGGCATTGGTTTGGCACTGGTCGGGGCTGCGATGGGCTTCAAAACGGTAATTGTTATTCCCGAGACACAAAGCCAGGAAAAGAAGGACATGATCCGGCTGGCTGGCGCGCAACTTGTTGAAGTTCCGGCTGCGCCTTATTCCAACCCCAACAATTTTGTGCGGTATTCCGAACGGCTGGCGAAATCTTTGGCGGCAAGCAATCCGAACGGCGTTATCTGGGCCAACCAGTTTGATAATGTTGCCAATCGTCAGGCGCATATCGATACAACCGCCCCCGAGATTTACGAACAAACAGATGGCAAAGTTGACGGATTTGTATGCGCGGTTGGTTCCGGCGGTACTCTTGCAGGGGTGGCCATGGGCCTGCATGAACGCAACAAGGACATCAAGATCGGGCTAGCGGACCCCGACGGCGCGGCGCTTCATAATTTCTATACTAACGGAGTGCTAAAGGGCGAAGGCTCCTCGATAATGGAGGGGATCGGGCAGGGCCGGATCACTGCAAATCTTGACGGGTTGTCGGTCGATTTTTCCTACAACATTCCCGATAGCGAGGCATTGCCCGTAGTGTTCGATATGTTGGCAGACGAGGGGTTATGCCTCGGCGGTTCCTCCGGTATTAACGTCGCAGCTGCAATGCGGATGGCAAAGGATATGGGCCCGGGCAAGACAATTGTGACGGTGCTGGCGGATTTTGGCACGCGTTATCAGTCGAAGCTGTTTAATCCGATGTTCCTGCGCGAAAAAGGTCTACCTGTACCTGCATGGCTGGACGCCGAAGCTACTTCGATGCCCGATGTGAGTGAATAAAAGGTTAGCCAAATGAAGTTCCTGATTGTCGCCTTGCAGACCACATTAATCGCCATGTTTATGTCGAGTGCCGGATTTGCACAGAGTGACAATACGGAAATGGTTAATGCTTGGATCGCAACGGCAACGCGTGCGGAAGGGGTGTTGGAAGCCGATCTGGCCTCTACACCAGCGCTTGAAGCATTGCGCGCTGAACTGGTCGATCAACGAAGCGAGGCTTTGGGGCTGGAAGTTGTTACCCAAAGCAACATCCTTCCCTTACGTACAGAACTGGATGCGCTTGGGTTACCGCCAGAAGACGGGTCCGAGGAGGCGTCGGAAATCGCGGCACGCAGAACAGCGCTTGAAGCCGATATTGTCCGTGAAACTGTGCCGCTTTTGTTGGCGCAAGCTGCCTATCTACGCGCTGACGGGCTGATACATGATATAAACGCGATAATACGTACGCGCTTCTCCGATACACTAGTAGAACTTGGCCCGTCCCCATTGGACCCGGCGCTCTGGCCTGAAGCGTTTAGTGATGTGTCGCATTACGCCACAAGGTTGGTTGGCGAAGTGCAGGATGCATTCGCGCAAGAAACAAGCCGGACCGCGTTAGCGCAAAAAGCACCACTAGCGTTGTTGTTTGCAGGGCTGGGTCTGTGGATGTTGCTGGGAGTGCGGCGGGGGTTCGCCGACTGGGTTAAGCGTGGATTAGCGCAGGGGGGTGATGTTACGTTATGGCAGTCGTCGTTGGCCGATTTAGTGCGTTTACTTATTCCAAGCGCGGGTGCTGCCGCGGTGATTTTTGCCGTTGAGAGTTCCGAATTAGCCGGCGTCTGGGGGCAAGCGATTGTAAATGTATTGCCGCTAATCGCTGTATCTTTGATCGCGGCACCTTGGTTGGGACACAGTGTGTTTGGACATGCGCAAAAGCTCGATGGCGACGACGTTGCCCGATCGGGTTACCGCATGAGCGTTTTGTTAGGAATCATTTACGCGGCGTCTGTGCTATTGATAGCGATCACTGCCCAAGGCGAGTTTTCAACCGGAACACAAGCGGTGCTAGGTTTCCCGCCCGTTGTCATTGCTTCGTATGCATTTTATAAGCTGTCCGGAATCCTCAGAAACGGCAGGCACGCCGATCTGGACCCGGATGACGAGACTGAAACACCGGAATTCCTTTTCTCCTCTATCGTTTCCCGGTTGCTGATGCTGTTCGCGATTTTTGCTCCGGTATTCGCCGCGATTGGATACTATGCCGCTGCCCGGTTCTTCGTGTTCCCAACAATCGTAACCCTCGGCCTGGTCGCCACGATTCTGGTGCTGTTTAGCCTGATCCGTACTTTTCTAGACTATTGGATCGAAGGGGAGGGGCACGAGCTTCGCCGAGATCAGACGCGTCTAATCCCCGTATTCGTAGGTTTCTTGCTAGCGCTCGGTGCATTACCAGTCCTGGCGTTGATCTGGGGCGCCCGGCCAAGTGACCTTTGGGAAATTTGGGGGTGGTTAAGTGACGGAATCACTATTGGCGAAAGTCGATTTTCTTTGACGGACTTGTTGGTGTTTGTCGTGGTTTTCGGACTTGGTTACACAATTACACGGTTGCTGCAAAAGATGATCCGTAACACGGTGTTGCCACGCACGAAAATGGATATCGGTGGGAAAACTGCAGTATTAACCGGTGTAGGCTACGTAGGTGTTACCTTTGCAGCATTGGCAGCTATATCGGCCACAGGGCTTGACCTTTCAAGCCTTGCAATCGTTGCAGGTGCATTGTCCGTTGGTATCGGTTTTGGCCTTCAGGCGATCGTTTCGAATTTCGTATCAGGCATCATTCTGTTGGTGGAACGCCCGATAAAGGAAGGCGATTGGATTGTCGCTGGCGGTCATGAAGGGATCGTGCGCAAAATATCTGTTCGTGCAACACTTGTAGACACATTTGACCGGTGCGCGGTCGTTATTCCGAATTCGGACCTGATCGCGGGTAGCGTATTGAACTGGACTTCGCCAGACCTGTCGGGCCGCGTAAAAGTCGCAATCGGGGTGGCCTACGGCACCGATCCCGAAAAGGTTAAAGAGGTGTTGCTGTCGATTGCTTCAGATAATTCGGTGGCGCTGAAATATCCGGCACCGTCGGTCATATTCAAGAATTTCGGCGCTAGCGCTCTGGATTTCGAATTAAGAGTGTTCATTCGAGATGTAAATAAAATCCTATCCGTACATTCGGATATAAACTTCGAGATAGCCCGACGGTTCAAACAAGAAGGCATCGAAATTCCGTTTGACCAACATGATGTGACTTTGAAAAACGTAGACCAAATTGGGGTAGCCGTAAGCGACGCTATCAAGGGAATTCGTTCGGGTAACAAGTAATATCCAACGAAGTTTGTGTGTTGCTCCCGTTCAATAACCGATGATCGAAAATTCTTATTCTCAATGTGCGCTTATCCCCTTGATCTGGCGTCAAAGGGCGGTATATAGACCCTCAACGGACAGGTGGCCGAGTGGTCGAAGGCGCACGCCTGGAAAGTGTGTAGGCGGGGAACCGTCTCCAGGGTTCGAATCCCTGTCTGTCCGCCAGATCCCCTTATTTTATTGACTATTTGCAATATAAACCCAAAACTGCTACGAGTTTTGCTACGAACTTTTCGTATCAGAATGGGAAGCAGCATGAAAAATCTTATTCAAAGAAACGGCGTTTACTGTTAGCGGAAAACTATTCCGCGTGATTTAAGTGATGTTATTAACAAACGAGAATATGCCGTTAGCCTCAAAACCAAAGATAAACACATTGCCCTAGAAAGATATGTGGCAGTGGATAAGCAAGCAGAGGCTCTGTTTATTCTTACCGCGTTAATCCATTGCAGCCTGAGAAGGACCGTCTAGCAGCCTTACAATTACTCTCAGAAGCTCATGGGCAGTCATATGTGTCTGCTGCATCAAAGTTAGAAATGACAAAACAAGAGTTGATTAAAGATGCTCATGCAGTAGCAGAAGAATGGCAAAAGCAGGGTATTCGCCCGTAAGGCATTGTGGATACGAGACTAAACCGCGCATAAAATTACATAACAGTCTGAATTAAAACAATTACCCTGTAAATCTCCCTGTTTGCAGGGAAGTTTAGGCCGAGACTGGCCAAGTCGGGACAGCCTGCACCGTCAAACGCCAATTTCAATGAGTCTCTAAACCTCATTGATCTGACGTCAGCACTTATGGAACAGAATTCTTGTCTTGATTAAGGAAGGGTTTCTGTCACACCGAAATTTTCAACGTGCGAAGAAGAGTTCGTAGGACATTGTAGGATCAGTTATCGTATTCTCAACCGAGGACGACGCTCATACCAGAGCGTGCAGACTCAAGTGCAGCATCAGCAAGTTCAAGCGCGCGCAATCCGTCTTGGCCGTCAGGAATGGAGATGATTTCTCCGGACAACGCTTTTACGAAGGATTGGAGTTCCGCGCGGTAAGCGTCGGCATATCGCTCCATAAAGAAATCCAGCAGTGGATCAGTTTTATAACCATCTTTTGACGCCACGGTGACGGTGGTTGCACGATGGTTGCCGGCTTGGACCATTCCATCAGATCCGTGAACTTCTATCCGCTGATCATATCCGTAGCTGGCACGGCGTGAATTTGTAATTACGGCAATTTTTCCACTTGCAGTGCGCAGAGTTGCTGTCGCCGTATCGAAATCACCAGCATCCCCAATCGCCGGATCTGTGAGGACAGAGCCAGTGGCACTGATTTCAGTTATTTCTTCATCCAACAAGAAACGAGCCATGTCCAGATCGTGAATCATCATATCCCGAAAGATACCGCCGGAGCGTTTGATGTAATCAACAGGCGGGGCGGAGGGGTCTCGCGAAGTAATCTGTACCAGCTCAACGTTACCAATAGTGCCATCGTTAATTTCGGACTTCAAGCGAACGAAACTAGTGTCGAAGCGGCGATTGAATCCGACCATCAACGTAACGCCTGTTTCCTCCACAATATCAAGGCACTGGCGCACTCGTTCGACGGAAAGATCGATTGGCTTTTCACAAAAGATCGCTTTCCCGGCTTTGGCGGCCAACTCTATCTGTTCTGCGTGCAGATCTGTCGGGGTTGCAATAATAACGCCGTCAATTTCAGTAGAGGCCATTATTTCTTCAACGGTCGCCCGTTTAGCGCCAGTAAGTTCGATCGCGGCTTCTGCTGCGGCATCGAATGGATCATATACCGCGGAAATTGTTGCATTTGGAACTGCCTGCACGGCTTTTACGTGTGTAATTCCAATGCGTCCAGCGCCTAAAAGTCCCAATTTCAACATTTTTCACCTCAGTGTATTTTCTGGTAACAGGTTACGCTAACGTTGCACAGGTGCGCCAAAAGCGCGAATTACTTGCTGTGCGGCAAGTTGCACCGGATTTTCTGTTTCTTTTAGAATTGTAACGCGGTCGAAGCGGTTTGGATCTTGATTTACCGCTGTTCGCAGGGCCAAACCAAATGCCATCCGAAGTTCAGTTCCAATGTTAAATTTGCAAACTTTGCTTTCTTTCGCAAGAAAACTACGCGTTTCGACTGGAACGCCGGAACCACCGTGAATGACGAGCGGCACGCTTGTTACCGCCTCGATTGCACGCAGGGCGACAATGTCTAGTTCAGCAGCTTTTTCTTGCTGTAGGTGAACGTTGCCAATGGATACGGCCATTGCATCAACGCCACTTTCCGCCGCAAAACGCGCAGCTTCTTCCGGAAGTGTACCAGCGGAGGATTCACCTTCGGAATATCCCACAAACCCAATTTCGCCTTCAACTGACACGCCAGCGGCCTTTGCTATCTCGACAATTTGCGCGGTCATATCGATGTTTTCGGAAATTGATTTTCGAGAACCATCGAACATAACCGACGAAAAACCGCTATCAATTGCTTCGCGACATTCGTCAAAAGTATATCCATGGTCGAGGTGCGCGACGACGGGAACGCTTGCGTTTTCAGCAAGGTTCCGGAACATCGCACCCAACACCGGAAGAGGAGTGTGGGCCCGACATCCCGGTCCTGCTTGCAGGATCACCGGTGCGT
Organism: Rhodobacterales bacterium 52_120_T64; assembly: GCA_002162875.1. Lineage (GTDB taxonomy): Bacteria > Pseudomonadota > Alphaproteobacteria > Rhodobacterales > Rhodobacteraceae > NORP23. Next base: position 110,925 of record MABA01000004.1, read on the forward strand.
TTTCTGCTTCAGCTGCGGCCACATATGCACGCATGTCTTCCCACCCAAGACAGACCAAGCCGCCAACGGCGTAGCCGTGCTTCAGGGCTGGCTGAAGAACTTCTTCAAGCGTCGCTAGTGTCATTTGAACTTCGCAATCATGTCTTTGATGCCGGGGATGGTTTCCAACTGTGCCGCATGTGTCGGCTGGAAATACTGAACAAGAGAACGCTGGCTCAACCCGCCAAGGATGGTGAAATAATACATCTCATACCCGGGTAAAACCGCACAAGGGTGATACCCTTTATCAAGGCAAATCGTTGATCCATCGACTATGTGATAAGCATCACCCGGTTTGTTATCTTCGCGCTGAAGCATCTGAACACCGGAGCCATAGTTTGGGCGGAAGCGGAAGTTGTACGTTTCGTCGTGGCGGGTTTCATCCGGCAAGCGATCTGTATCATGCTTGTGGCTAGGGAAACCGGACCAACCGCCCTGACCAACTGTGTACAGTTCGGAAACGAGTAGGCGCCCGACTTTTCCGTGCTGTTTCTGACCAAGAATATGTTTGATCTTGCGGTGCGTTTTTGTGTCGTCAGATCCGTATTGGACTTTGTCGATTTCATCGGCGCGGACTGCAAATGGTTCTAATACTTCATCATATTTGGCACCGGCAATAAAAACTTCTGCTGTATCGGATGTGCAGACCATTTGTGCAGGGGTGTCAGTTGGCACGTAAACGCCTTCCGGCTCACCGTCCCAAACGTCTACGCCACGTCCGCCGATTGACTTGTATTCTACACCACCAACATTGATATCCAGCGTACCTGTCGCGGGTGCAATACATGTCTCGTAGCCCGGAACGCGATACTCGAACGCTTGGCCTTTAGTTAGCTTAACTATGTTGAAGTAGTTCAATGGTACGGTTGTATCATCAACATCGACAATCGGTTTATTCAAGTTTTCAAACGGTGCAATATGCATACTAATTCCTTTCGACGGCCGAAGGGCCGGAATGATTATAGAGAAATTCGTCTAATTCGCTTGTGGTAGGCATTGCCGGCGCGCAACCAACTTTGGATACAACAATGGCGGCAGATGCGGACCCGCGCAACACGCAGTCTTGTAAGTCGTGTCCAGTTGCCAAGGACGAAATGAATCCGCCCATAAATGCGTCACCGGCACCGGTAGGTTTCAGCGCTTCAACACGGTAGATACCTGTTCGGAACTCTTCGGCCGGGGTTATGGTGATGGAGCCGAACTCGCCCATCTTGTAGACAATTATCGATGCAGTTGTTTTTGCCAACTCCCGCGCAAAATCCAGACCCTTTTCTTTACCGCCAGCCATAAAACCAAACTCGTCGTCGTTTCCGATTACGATGTCGCAAAGCCTACCCGCGCGCGCGTAAACTTCGGCAGCAACCTCGTCAGATGGCCATGAATACGGACGATAATCCACATCGAAAATGATCGGAAGACCCGCGTCTTTGGCAAGCGCCATTGCATGGAAGGCTGCGGATCGCGAAGGTTCGGCAGCGAAAACGGTTCCGGTAGTTATCAACGCACCGTAAGCAGAATAATCGACAGCCTCGACATCGGCGACAGTCATCTGAAAGTCTGCCGCACCATTGCGGTAAATCACCGATTGATGATCTTCTACGCGGGATTCAACAACTGCCAAGGAATTGCGTGCCTCGCCACCTTCGGCATGAACGTGGGTTGCATCCACATCGTATTTTTTAAGCTGGTTTACGGCGAACCGGCCGATTGAATCGTCTGATACACGGGTTACCAGCGCTGCTTTCCCACCGTGCCGCGTTATAGCAACACCGATATTCGCCGATGAACCACCAAGGCAGGTAAAAAAATGTGTAGCATCTTCAGTTTTTGTACCCGGCGGATCTGGATACATATCGATCCCGGCGCGGCCAATAATTACGAAGCTGTTCTCGGCGATTTTGGATTCAATCGACATCACACACCTTTGCGTTGATTGAAGCGGCCGGATTCCCACTCAATATGAGCTTCGCGGACGCTTTCATTGTTTGTGATGTGCGGTGTTCCAACTTCCCACCATGCGTGACCTTCTTGTGTCCAGCCCTCATAAGGATCGACCTTCATGCAAATCACATATGTTTTGTCGGAATCTTTGGCGCGTTTAAACGCCTCTGCAAACTCGGCTGGGTTGGCCGCAGTTTCGGAATTTGCACCCATTGAGCGTGCATGAGCCTCGAAGTCGACCGCGAATGGTTCAACCGCTAGCTTGCAATCTTCGATCAAGTTATTGAAAGACGTGTTGCCAGTATTGTTTTGAAGTTTGTTAATTACCGCAAAGCCACCATTGTCGAGCACAAGAATAATCAGCTTCTTTCCCGTCAGGACGGACGAATAGATGTCCGAGTTCATAAGTAAGTATGAACCATCGCCCACAAAAACCATGGTATCGTTATCTGGCTCGGTTTCGGACTGGGCAATTCTTGCCCCCCATCCGCCTGCGATCTCGTAACCCATGCAGGAGAAGCCAAACTCCACATCAACAGTACCGATATCCAGTGTACGCCAATTGGCGGTTACTTCAGCAGGCAGTCCACCTGCGGCAGCAACTACACGGTCACGTGGGTCGCACAGGTCGTTTGCGATTCCAATGGCTTGGGCATAAGAGTTCGGTCCATTGCCCGGCCGTATGTTTTCCGCAACGTACGCGTCCCAAGCTTTTCTTTCACCTTGTGCCTCGGCCATCCAACTTTGCGAGGATGTGTATTCGCCAAGCTCCGCGCCCAGTGCCACCAAGGCAAGTTTTGCATCGCCAACAACTGGAAGGGACCTGTGTTTGCCAGCGTCATGGCGCGCGGCATTGATCGAGATAAACTGCGCCTTCTTGTCAAACGCAGTCCACGATCCTGTCGTGAAATCCTGTAATCTAGTGCCAACAGCAACAATCACATCCGCTTTGGCAGCAATAGTATTGGCGGAATTAGAGCCGGTCACGCCTATTGGCCCAATGTTAATCGGATCATCCGCTAACAAATTGGCGCGACCGGCAATCGTTTCCACTACCGGAATGTTGTGCGTTTTTGCAAAGGCAGTCAGTTCCTCTACTGCGCGTGAATACTGTACGCCACCACCGGCGATAATCATTGGACGCTCAGCGGTTTTTAACAGCGCGGCAGCATCCGATATATCCTGTGTATCAGCGTGTTGGCGCCGGATACGGTGAACCTTCTTTTCGAAAAACTCTACGGGGTAGTCGTACGTCCAGCCTTGAACATCCTGAGGCAAGCCCAAAAACGCAGGCCCGCAGTCTGCTGGATCAAGCATCGTTGCGATTGCGTTGGGCAATGATTGAATGACTTGCGCGGGGTGGGTAATCCGATCCCAATAGCGCGAAACAGCTTTGAAAGCATCATTAACGCCCAAGCTTGGATTGCCGTAATGTTCAAGCTGTTGAAGGACTGGATCGGGCAGGCGGGTTTGAAATGCATCACCGCAAAGCATAAGCATCGGCAATCTATTTGCATGTGCCAATGCAGCGGACGTCAAAAGATTGGTGGTGCCCGGTCCGGCAGACGCGGTGCAAAACATAAATTTTTGACGCAACTTGGCTTTGCTGTAAGCGGCGGCGGCGAATCCCATACTTTGTTCGTTTTGCCCACGATAGAGCGGTAGTTCTTCACGGGAATCATACAACGCTTCGCCTAGACAAGAGACGTTTCCATGTCCGAAAATGCCAAACCCACCACCGCACAGACGTTGCTCGACTCCATCGATTACGATGAACTGATTAGCCAAATACTTAACAATAGCTTGCGCCATCGTCAGTGTAATTGTGTCGCTTTGAGTGTTCATTATATCTCTCCGATTTTTCGAAGTATCCGAATTCAAATTGCATATAGATCAAAATTCCAATTGACCTAAGAGTTGAAGATAGGATACATATTTTGCAACCGGTTGCAATAGCCTTTTCGCGGAGTCTTAGAAAATGACAGACATAGGTATCGGAATAGTTGGTGGCGGATATATGGGCAAAGCACACTCGGTTGCTATGCAGGCCGTTGGCGCGGTGTTTAATACACGTCTGCGTCCAAAGATGGAAATGATCTGCGCTAGTTCACCAGCGTCTGCAGAAAAGTACCGGATCGCTTATGGTTTCGCGCGTGCGACCGACGACTGGAAAGTATTGGTTAACGACCCGAAAGTGGAGGCTATCGTAATTGCGTCGCCGCAATCAACGCATCGAAAAATTGCACAAGCTGCCTTTGCGCTTGGAAAGCCGGTGTTTTGTGAAAAGCCTTTGGGTGCCTCGCTAGAGGATAGCGAATTAATGGTCAAGGCGGCGGAAGAATCCGGTGTAACCAATATGGTCGGATTTAATTATATTCGAACACCAGCATCGCAGTTGGCGCGTAATCTGATCGCGAGCGGCGAGATCGGCGAAGTAACGTATTTTCGTGGTGAACACACCGAGGATTTTTACGCGGATCCGGCGACACCAGCGTCTTGGCGAACAAGCGGGGCGGCCAATGGCACGATGGGCGATCTGGCGCCGCACATGATTAACGGCGCTTTGGCCTTGATCGGGCCCATAGCTTCATTGATAGCCGAGGTCGAAACTGTGCATACTACGCGACCGGGAAAATCAGGTACAGAAGCTGTCACAAATGACGATCAGGGACAGCTGATGTGCCGATTTGAAAATGGTGCAATGGGGCACTTGTTTTTTAGCCGTATCGCGACCGGCCGCAAGATGGGTTATGCTTATGAAATCACCGGAACCAAAGGTGCAATCCGGTTTGATCAGGAAGATCAGAATGCGCTTTGGGTTTACAAAATGGATGATCCAACAGCGCAGCAGGGCTTTAAGAAAATTCTGACAGGTCCGGCACATCCAGACTACGAACCCTTCTGTCAGGGGCCTGGGCACGGCACCGGATACCAAGATCAAATTATCATCGAAGCGCGGGATTTCCTGACCGCGATCGAGACGAAAAAACCCGTTTGGCCGACGTTCCGTGACGGGATGGAAGTTAACAAAATTGTCGCAGCGGCGTTGCGCTCAAGCGAAGAAAAAACGTGGGTGCAGGTGGGCACCTAGTAGACTATCGAGAGGCGAGACTATGAGTATTAGAATTGGAAATGCGCCCTGTTCCTGGGGTGTTGAGTTCGCAAATGATCCGCGTAATCCGGATTGGAAAACAGTGCTGAAGGAATGTGCTGGCGCTGGCTACAAGGGTATTGAACTTGGGCCCGTTGGCTTTATGCCCGAAGACCCGGCGATCGTTGCAGATGCGCTTGCGGAGAATAATCTGGAGCTGATCGGTGGCGTCGTGTTCCGCGCGTTTCACGACCCTGCGCAGTGGGAAGATGTTCAGGATGGAGCAGTGCGTACGTGTAAGGCGTTGGTGGCGCACGGGGCGAAGCATTTGGTGTTGATTGACTCGATTTCTGATCGTCGTGCACCAACTGCTGGACGTGCCGCCGAGGCTGAACAAATGGATGCGGCAGAGTGGGCGGCTTATTCGGATCGCATTCGTACTATCGCTAAAATTGGTGCTGAAGAATATGGCCTTACGGTTGGTATTCATGCGCATGCAGCGGGCTTTATGGACTTCGAACCGGAGCTTGAAAAACTGCTCGATGAAATTGACGAGAGCATTCTAAAAATCTGTTTTGATACGGGTCATCATTCCTATGCAGGTTTCGATCCTGTTGCATTTATGAAGCGGCATATGGACCGCATTTCTTATATGCACTTCAAGGATATTGATCCAAAAATCAAGGCCGCAGCGATTGCAAATCGTACGGGGTTTTACGATGCGTGTGGGCAGGGAATATTCTGTAATCTTGGTGATGGGGATGTTGACTTTCCAGCGGTTCGCCAGTTGCTTGTCGACAGCGGTTTTGAGGGCTGGTGCACGGTCGAGCAGGATTGCGATCCGACGCTCGATGTGTCGCCAATCGACGATGCGCGCGCGAACCGTCAGTATCTAGAATCTATCGGTTTCAACTAAGGAGACCTGCAAATGACTAAATTAAACTGGGGTATGATCGGTGGTGGCGAAGGTAGTCAAATTGGCCCTGCACACCGACTTGGTTCTGGATTGGACGGCGAATTCTCTTTTGTTGCCGGTGCGTTAGATCATAATCCGGACGATGGTCGTGACTATGCGCAGCGCTTGGGCATAGCCGCTGATCGCGCTTATGGAGACTGGCGTGAAATGCTGGCAGGCGAGGTGGCGCGGGAAGATCGTGTTGATCTTGTAACCGTTGCAACACCGAATTCTACGCACTTTGAAATCACCAAAGCTTTCCTTGAGGGCGGGTTCCATGTGCTGTGTGAAAAGCCGATGACCATGACGGTTGAGGAGGGTGAAGAGATAGTGAAAATCTCTGAATCTACAGGTAAAATCTGCGCTGTGAATTACGGATATTCAGGATATTCCTTGGTGCGTCATATGAAGGCGATGGTTGCACGTGGTGACCTTGGAAAAGTTCGTTTGGTCGTTACGGAATTTGCACACGGGCATCACGCTGATGCGGCGGATGCGGATAACCCACGGGTTCGTTGGCGCTATGATCCGGCGCAGGCTGGCGTGTCTGCACAGTTTGCGGATTGTGGTATTCATGCGTTGCATATGGCCAGTTTTGTAACCGGACAAGAAGTTGAAAAACTGTCGGCAGATTTCGCATCTACAATTGAAAGTCGTGTGCTTGAAGATGACGCAATGGTGAACTTCCGTATGGACGGTGGAACGGTTGGAAGGCTTTGGACATCGTCAGTTGCTATTGGCCGGATGCACGGTTTAACCATTCAGGTGTTTGGTGAAACTGGCGGATTGCGTTGGGCGCAGGAACAACCAAATCAGTTGTATTGGACGCCGGTTGGGGGCCGTGTTCAAGTTATCGAGCGTGGTGATGCGAACCTGTCACCAGAGGCCGATCGTGCGACGCGGGTTACCATCGGACATGCCGAGGGAATGCCGCTTGCGTTTGCGAATATATATTCGGATCTGGCCGAAGTTATTCGCGCGCAAAAAGAGGGTCGTAACGCTGACAGTGCAGCTGATTTGTACCCGCGTGCGGTGGATGGATTGCGGTCTATGGCGGCGGTACATATGGCCGTGAAATCGGCAAATTCAGATGGTGAATGGGTAGATGCCCGGCCGCCGATGTTCCGCTAAAACGGCGTACACAACCCGTACACAATGCGTGCACAACGCGTATGCACAATTTATGTATATTGCGTGATATTATTAATAAAGGGTTAACGTCAGAGATGTCGTTAACCCTTTTTTAATGTTCCACGCTCGACAATCCGGCAGGGGAACAGGCGGGTTTCGGGGTAGCGATCCGGTTCGTCCAGCATCGCTACGATCAGTTCAATTGAGGAGCTGATGATCTGACTGACGGGTTGGTGGATTGTGGTAAGATTGAAGTTTTCCCAAGCCGCCATTTCCATGTCGTTCAGGCCGATTATTCCTATGTCGTCGGGCACGGATAGCCCCGCCGTTTCGATGGCACTTAACGCCCCGATGGAGAGAACATCATCGCCGCAAAAATACGCCTCGGCGTGATCCTTTTTAAGAAGCCGGAGCATTTCTTTTCGGCCAGCTTCATGGGAATATGCGTCAGCGTAACTATAGGAAACCTCGATGTCTGGGTGCTTTCCGGCTTCTTCCATAAAGCCATCAAAACGATCTTGCGTCGACGTCGCGTTTTCTGGTCCACCCATGAAACCGATGGATTTGTAGTCTTTTTCGATCAGGCAGCGGGCAGCCATGCGCCCACACTGTTGGTTGTCAATTCCTACGATGTGAACATCAGGTGTTGCGGAAAAACGTCCGAACGAATGGACGACCGGAACCTTTGCATCGCGGAAAGCTTTGGAAAACCCGGACGGCAATGTGGAGGAGGCGACGATTACGCCGTCGACCGAGTACTGCCGAAGCATCTTCACGGATTCCTCCGGATCAGTCTCGTCTGTTAGATTTACGAGCAGAGGTCTTAGCCCGCGTTCTTGAAGGCCGCGTGTAAATAAATCAAAGACTTGCAGGAATATCGGGTTGTGGAAGTTGTTTGACACAAGGCCGATCATCTTGGTGCGGCGTGTGGTTAAACTGCGGGCCAGAAAGTTAGGGCTGTAGCCCAGCTCGTCTGCTGCTTTTTCAACTTTTTTGCGGGTTTTGGCCGAAACCGATGCGCCTTCCGTAAAGGTTCTGGAAACCGCCGACCGGGAAACCCCGGCGCGTAAAGCGACTTCCTTTAGTGTTACGGCCATGCCTGCTCCTTGATCGCCGTCATAGTTTGGCGCTGAACTTTCTCTAAGGTGCGTGATTAAAAGTGTAAACAATCATGCGGGTCCATATTGTCCCAGACAAAATAAAATTGCAACCGGTTGCAAAATGAGTTGAATTGTGATTACTTGAGTCGCACGAGGGGCATTTGGGTCTTTCGAGAGAGATAACTATTCAACTTTTCTGGGAGGAAAATGAATGAACCGTATTATCAAAAACCTAGCTTTGGCTGCTACGGTCGTTGCGGCGCCATTGGCGTTCACGGCTGGTACTGCCCAAGCTGAAGGCGAGAAGTATATCCTCGTTAGCCACGCTCCGGATTCGGATAGCTGGTGGAATACTATTAAAAACGGTATCGCGCTTGCTGGTGATCAAATGGGCGTTGAAGTTGAGTACCGTAACCCGCCATCAGGCGATTTGGCTGACATGGCGCGTATCATTCAGCAGGCCGCGGCGTCCAAACCGAATGGCATTATCACAACACTTTCAGATTTTGATGTTCTAAGTGGTCCGATCTCTGACGCGGTTGCACAGGGAATTAACGTTATCATCATGAACTCCGGCTCACCTGAGCAGGCACGTGAAGTTGGTGCGCTAATGTATGTTGGCCAGCCTGAGTATGACGCTGGTTACGCTGCTGGTCTTCGCGCTTCCGGTGACGGCGTTGGGTCGTTCCTATGTGTGAACCACTACATCTCTAGCCCGTCTTCGACAGAACGCTGTCAGGGATTTGCTGATGGTCTAGGTGTTGATCTGGGCAACCAGATGATCGATTCCGGTCAGGATCCGGCCGAGATCAAGAACAAAGTTCTTGCTTACCTTTCAGCTAACCCCGGCACAGATGCTATCCTGACGCTTGGTCCAACCTCTGCTGATCCTACATTGGCAGCGCTTGATGAAAATGGTTTGGCTGGCGACATCTACTTCGGCACTTTCGATCTGGGTACAGAAATCGTTAAAGGTATCAAAGCCGGTATCATCAACTGGGGTATCGATCAGCAGCCGTTCTTGCAGGCTTACCTGCCGGTTATCATCTTGGCTAACTATGATCGTTACGGCGTTCTACCTGGTAACAATATCAACTCTGGTCCGGGCTTCGTTACAGCCGAGGGCCTGACGTTGGTGGAAAAATGGGCTGGCGAGTACCGCTAGGTCGTGTGATTTTGTGGCGGCTGCTTTCTTAGTTGCCGCCATTTTTCTTATTTGATTTTAGGGAGCCCGAGATGTCGGAAACCGCACAAACAGCCCCGCCAACGGATGAACGCGTCAAGGAGATGTCAAGCTTTCGCAAAAGTTTGATCCGTCCTGAACTGGGCGGCATCTGTGGCACCATCCTTGTCTTTGTATTCTTTTTCCTGACGGCACGCGATTCAGGCATGTTCTCGCCCGCGGGCGTAATGAACTGGTCAGTAGTATCTGCGCAGTTCACAATTATCGCCGTCGGCGCGTGTTTGCTGATGATTGCAGGGGAATTCGACCTTTCAGTGGGGTCCATGATCGGTTTTGCCGGCATGTCGATTGCACTTCTTTCTGTTAGCTTTGGCTGGCCTGTCTGGTTGGCAATCACTATTACGTTCGTGCTTTGTATGGCGATCGGCGCGTTTAACGGCTGGCTGGTTGTCAAAACTGGATTGCCGAGTTTTATTGTGACACTGGCGTTCTTGTTTATTCTACGCGGCCTGACAATTTTTGCAGCGATTGCGACGACACGGAAAACCATTATTGGTGGTGTGCGCGATGTTGCTGAAGGCGATTGGCTGGCGCCAATATTTGGCGGAAAGATCTTTACGGGCTTTTTCCAATGGATGGGAGACCATGGCTGGATTGAAACTTTCGTTCGCGGTTCCAAAGCGGGACAACCAGTGGTCGAGGGTATTCCTATGCTGATCGTCTGGGCGCTCGGGCTGGTTGTATTTGGTCATATAGTGTTGACGAAAACCCGGTTTGGTAACTGGATTTTCGCAGCGGGTGGCGATGCGCAGTCCGCACGATATACTGGTGTTCCGGTAAATCGCGTTAAAATCATCATGTTTATGTTTACCGCATTTTGTGCATGTGTATTTGCCACAGCGCAGGTGATGGAATTTGGTTCAGCTGGAGCTGATCGTGGTGTTCTTAAAGAATTCGAGGCGATCATTTCGGTTGTTATCGGTGGTGCGTTGTTGACGGGTGGATATGGCTCGGTTATCGGCGCGGCCCTTGGCGCGCTTATCTTCGGAGTGGTGCAGCAAGGCTTGTTCTTTGCCGGTGTAGAAAGTTCACTATTCCGCGTATTCCTTGGAGTTATATTGCTGCTCGCGGTGATCCTTAACACCTATATCCGACGCATGATTACAGGGGAGAAATAAGATGACCAAACCTATCATTCAAATGAAGAATATCGAAAAGCACTTTGGTCCTGTTATTGCGTTGGCCGGTGTATCCGTAGATGTCATTCCGGGCGAATGTCACTGCCTGTTGGGTGACAACGGTGCTGGTAAGTCGACATTCATCAAGACGATGTCGGGTGTTCACAAAGCCACCAAGGGCGAGATCTATTTCGAGGGCAACGAGATGAATTTCGATCGCCCCCGTGATGCGATGGCTGCTGGAATTTCGACGGTTTACCAAGATTTGGCGATGATCCCGCTGATGTCTGTAGCGCGTAATTTCTTCATGGGTAACGAGCCTACGAAGCGTGTTGCCGGTATCAATTTCTTCGATCACAAACTGGCCAACGAGGTCACGATGGAAGAAATGCGTAAAATGGGCATCAATTTGCGTGGTCCTGATCAGGCGGTTGGAACCTTGTCTGGTGGCGAGCGGCAGACAGTGGCTATTGCCCGCGCGGTGCATTTCGGTGCCAAGGTTCTGATCCTCGACGAGCCGACATCGGCCTTGGGCGTGCGCCAGACGGCTAATGTTCTGGCCACTGTTGATCGGGTGCGCAAAAAAGGCATTGCGGTGGTGTTCATCACCCACAACGTTCGCCATGCGATGGCTGTGGGCGATAGGTTCACGGTTCTGGATCGTGGCAAAACGCTGGGCACGGCAAAGCGCGGTGAGATCACGCCGGAGGAATTGCAGGACTTGATGGCCGGCGGCCAGGAGCTTGCAACGCTCGAAGGGTCGCTTGGCGGAACTGTGTAGTTTGACCTAGCACCTAGGTTAGATCTAATGGGCGTTCGCATGTGAAATGCGGGCGCCCTTTTCTATTTCAGACATCAAACCGAGAGGGAATATTCATTGGCGTAATAATCTGAATATCCGACGCTGTGGGTGGTACGGCAAGTTTAACGAGTTTGTGGTGTGCCATCATGTGCAAAAACGCAATTCTAATATCTTCGCGCAGGTCGTGCTGCAAAACGACTGTTATCTTGCCTTCCCGCAGCAGTCTTAGATTGTCGGCGTCCAAATCATGCGCGATGAAAACGTCTGGTTTACGCTTAAGATTCTCTAAAACCTGTTGGATGGCGGTGTTACCACCACCCATTGAATAGACTGCACAAATATCCGGTGTATTTGAAATCGCCAGTTCGACCTTTTGTGCCGTGCTGGCATTCAGGCCAGCACCACCGCTGGCATCGAGCACATGTAGGTCTGGCCGAAGGTGTGCCATTACTTCGCAAAACCCTTGATACCTATCATCTTCACCTTGGAATAGTGTGTCACTTTTCGTTGTAAGAACTGTACCATTGGTATGGCTTAACATATTTGCAAATAGGTAGGCAGCCGTGCGCCCCGCATTAAAATTGTCGAGCCCCGCATAGGCCAATCTATCAGATCCAGAGATATCGGTGAAAATCGTAACGACGGGAATGCCTTTTTTCATGAGCTCGGAAATACCTTCGCGAATTGCTGGTAGATCGCGGGCCTTGATGCAAACACCTTGACTACCGCGTTTTGCAATACTTTTAAGAATAGCAGCACATTCTTCTTCGGACATGCGCTCTTTGAAGTTGAAGCGCGGGCGAATGACCGCTGGATTGAACGCAGGCAGCACATCTTCGGTCGCGTGGCGGATTTCACGGCTGAAACGGGCAGGGGCCTCGACTACGAAGTCGATAAACATCCGTCGACCACGTGCGGAAAGCTGGGTTTCTTGCCCTTCCAGTTCGGAAATTGCATCGCTTACGCGCCGCCTCGTTTGCGGGCTTACATGAGCGCGCTTGTTCAAGGCTCGATCAACGGTTGCGGTGCTAAGGCCAGCCTGTTGTGCAATTTCTTTAATCGGAAAACGATGAGTCATTTGATGTATTATTGATGGATTTTAGCACAGAAAACAAACGTTAAATTTGATAGTATTTCGGTAACAACCAAAAAGGGGGAAGTTATGAAAGACACCATTAAGAAACCATCCGGTTATTTCTACGCTGATGAATGTAGCCTTGATGAATTTGTTGGTGTGGTCTCGCAATCGCTAGATAAAGCAGAATTATCATTCGCGGCTGCAGTTGAACAGAACATCCCGATTTATGATATAAACGCGTTGGGGGAGAAGCTTTCGCAACCGGACACGCGCTTGCATATCATGTCAGAATGGGCGGATGTTCTAAGAAACTCGGCTGGCGTATTGGTGTTGAAAGGTGCTTACGCTGACACTGCGCCGATTGATGCGGCATCCGAAATCTATAACGGAATTATTGAGACGCAAAGGAAAGAGAGCGACGGGGAAGGGGATCACTTCGCCAAAGCTGGCGCGAATGACCGCATCTGGAATTCCTTGCAAAAACTTTGTGATCGCTCGCCTGAAACCTTTGCACGATATTTCGGTAATGTCGCGATTGCGGCAGTGTGCGAGGCTTGGCTTGGTCCGAATTATCAAATGACGGCGCAGGTTAATCTGGTGCGTCCGGGTGGTGCAGCGCAACAGGCGCATCGGGACTATCATCTGGGCTTCCAGACTGCGGAAGCTTCTTCGCAATACCCCGCGCATGTGCATGATCTTTCGCCAGCTTTAACGTTGCAGGGGGCCGTCGCCCACACCGATATGCCTGTCGAAACTGGCCCGACAAAGCTGTTACCGTTTTCCCAATTATATCGTGCAGGGTACGCCGCATGGCGTCGCGAAGATTTCCGCAACTATTTTGAGGCGCATCAGGTGCAGTTGCCGCTGTCAAAAGGTGACGCGGTGTTTTTCAGCCCAGCGCTATTCCATGCTGCTGGTGACAATTTTAGCAAAAATACAGGTCGGATGGCGAACTTGTTGCAAGTATCCTCGGCTTTCGGCCGGGCGATGGAGACGATTGACCGTAAAGCAATGTCAGAACAGTTGTTTCCGGCGATGGCAAAACTGCAAAGCGAGGGCGCGTTAACCAAGGGTGAAATTGTAGCGGCGGTTGCGTCGTGTGCCGAGGGGTATTCATTTCCTACCAACCTTGACCGAGATCCTCCGCTTGGTGGTCTCGCACCTGAAACACAGCAGGCCATCTTCCACCGCGCACTCGCTGAAAAATGGACGCCGGAAACGTTTTCGAAAACTTTACAGAAACAGGTAGAACGTAGAAAAGCCTAACACTGGAGGGTTTAGGGCTACTAATGTGTTTTGTTGATCTGAAATTTTTGTGGCGATGCAATTTTTGGTTTGGAGTGATGGTGAGGGCGAAGTTTAGGACCTTTCTACTGAGCAGCGAGATGGAGAAACAGCGATGAAAGTGGCCGACACCGTCGATAAGAAAGAGGTCGGTCGTTGGACGATGACGGGATATTGCAAATCGTCGACCGATCCCGTTAATAATCGGTCTGATATTCGACACAAGGCAGTAAAAAGCCCTTGGCGTTTATGCTCGAATCATTCATCAATGAGGGCATGAAAACAGATGTCGTAATTATAATCCCCGCTCGCTATGCTTCATCGCGCTTCGAGGGTAAGCCGCTTGCGCCGTTGGTCGGTGCAACTGGTGTCGCCAAATCCTTGATCGAGCGAAGTTGGAATACCGCCATGATGGTGGACGGAATTTCAGGTGTCTATGTCGCCACAGATGACGACAGGATCGCCGATGCGGCTCGAGCCTTTGGTGCGAACGTCATAATGACATCCTCGGGTTGTAAAAATGGTACAGAGCGAGTTGCCGAAGCGGTCAAATCATTGGATAGCGTTCCAGATATCGTCGTTAATCTGCAGGGGGATGCGCCGCTGACTCCGCCTTGGTTTTTGACCGCGTTGATCGACGAGTTGCGCGACGACCCTTCTGTGCAGATGGCAACACCGGTATTACGTTGCGATGGTCAAACGTTGCAGAACTTTCGCGACGATCGCAAGAACGGCCGCGTTGGTGGAACAACCGCGATATTTGATGCATCACATGATGCGCTGTATTTTTCGAAGGAAGTCATCCCATATACTAATGATGACTACGAGCCTGAACAGGAAACTCCGGTTTTTCATCACGTCGGCGTTTATGCATATCGGCAGGCGGCGCTTCAGGCGTATATCGACTGGAATGTCGGCACATTCGAGACATTGGAAGGACTGGAACAATTGCGTTTCCTTGAAAATGGAAAACCAGTGCGTTGCGTCACAGTCGAGGCTCCGGGGCGTGTATTTTGGGAGCTGAATAATCCCGTGGATGTCGCCCGTATCGAGTCCGTGTTACTTAGGGAGGGCTGGGAATGAAGTCTGTTACGATTCGAAACATTGAATGCAGCAACAACGCACCCGTGATTTTGATCGCTGGGCCGTGCCAATTGGAGAGCCTAAGTCACAGCCGTCAAATAGCAGAAAGCCTTGTCAGTATTTGTTCAGACCTTGGTGTGCCATTAGTTTTTAAAGGAAGTTTTGACAAAGCTAATCGTACTAGCCTTGCGGGTAAACGCGGTCTGGGGATGCAAGAAGGTCTGTCGATTATGTCAAAGATATCCGAGGAGTTCGGATGTCCGACTGTAACGGACATCCATTCGGCGGATCAATGTGCAACAGCAGCAGAGGCCGTTGATGTCCTTCAAATCCCCGCGTTTTTATGTCGTCAAACCGATTTGCTGCTGGCTGCTGGCGAAACTGGCGCTGTAATCAATATTAAAAAGGGTCAATTTCTGGCGCCTTGGGACATGGAAAATGTCGCCGACAAGGTTGCGAGTACTGGCAACGAACGAATCCTGTTGACTGATCGTGGCACGTCTTTCGGATACAATATGTTGGTTAGTGATTTTCGTAGTCTACCGGTCATGGCGGATACCGGATATCCGGTTGTGTTCGACGCTACCCATTCCGTACAATTGCCGGGCGGGCAAGGCGGATCGTCGGGAGGCAAACGTGAATTTGTGCCACCATTGGCCCGTGCCGCTGTTGCGGTTGGCTGTTCGGCTCTGTTCATCGAAACCCACCCTGATCCTGACAATGCACCCAGCGACGGTCCCAACATGGTTCCGCTGGACCAGATGGCGGAAATGTTAAAGAAGATTGTCGCAATTGATCGTATTGCAAAAGAGCTTTAAACTCCTTTCCCTGCTATGACTGGATACAAAAATGGCCACACCATAGAGTCGGTATTCCACCAGACTTAACTGGAATTCTGCCCGACTGCTTCTCGGGCATAGATAATTTTGACGCATTGATATTTGGAACATAAATGGACACGACAAACGACCCGCTTGCCTCTGTAAATTCTGCTCTCGCCTGTTTTGACGAAGGCATGAAGCAGTTGAGACGCAAAGTGAACGAACCGGAATTGTCGGCGGCTTTAAAACAAGCTGCCAGCGCGATTATTGGAATGAAAGGGCGACTGATCATTTCGGGGATCGGGAAAAGTGGCCACATCGCGCGCAAGTTGGCTGCCACGTTTTCCTCTACTGGAACACCAGCTTATTTCGTTCATGCCACTGAGGCCAGTCACGGTGATCTTGGCATGATCCAAAACGATGATGTTTTACTGCTTATGTCATGGTCCGGTCAAACCAGAGAGTTGTCCGACATCGTTGCCTATGGCTTGCGATTCAGTATTCCAATTATTGCGATCACTTGCGGTTCTAAAAGCTCGCTTGCACAAAAGGCAGATATACCAATCGTATTGCCAAAAGTGGAAGAAGCCTGCCCACATAATCTGGCACCAACCACCTCGACTATGTTGCAACTGGCCATAGGTGATGCGTTGGCCGTGACTTTGCTCAAAATGCGAGGGTTTTCGGAAGAGAATTTCAGGGCTTTTCATCCCGGCGGTAAACTGGGTGCCTCGCTGCAACCGATTTCCGAATTCATGTACAAAGATGCGCGCCTGCCGTTGATTTCTATTGACGCACCTGTGCTGGAGGTCATTTCGGAAATATCAGTCAAAGGCTTTGGTATTGTCGGTTTGCTGGATCACGAAGAAAACCTCTGTGGGGTGATTACCGATGGCGATATTCGCCGATATTTGAAAGAAAACGCGGCTTCGACTTTGCAACTGGTTTTGGAAGACACGTCTGTGGCGCAAATGATGACAGAAGGTGGAATTAGATTGTCGCCTGATATCCTTGCATCTAAAGCGCTGAACACCTTGCAAACCAATCGGATATCTGCGGCGTTTGTGGTCGAAGGAAACCGACCTATCGGTCTGGTCTCAATGCTGCAACTCTTGCAGCAAGGCGTAGCTTAACGATGCTATTTCGAGCTTATCTGGCGCTGGCCACCATCAGCTCGCCGTTATGGAGCTTCGCGCTAAAGCGACGCGTGAAACGTGGCAAAGAAGATCCATTGCGGGTACAAGAGAAGCTGGGATATTTCACAGCACAGCGTCCTGACGGCCCACTGATATGGTTTCATGCGCTGAGTGTAGGCGAATCCTTGGCCTTGCTAACTTTGTTGAATAAATTGGGCGAACTTCACCCTTCAGCCCACTTTTTGTTGACTACAAATACCAAGACGTCTGTTGACGCGCTGACATCGGTTGGCCTGCCCGAGCGGGTTATGCACAGCTACTTGCCAGCGGATGCGCGTGGGCCGGTGCAACGCTTTCTGAAGCATTGGAAGCCGGATGTCTTGGCTATCACAGAAACCGACCTGTGGCCCTATATGATCACACGCGCCGCTCGCGGTGGTATTCCGATGGTTCTGATCAATGGCCGCGTCGCCGACAGCAGTTTTCCACGTCGCATGAAAACACGCGATATTTACGATAATATCCTGCCGATGTTTCGACAGATATTTGCGCAGGACAAGATAGATGCGGACAGGTTCATTGCCCTAGGTGCGCTGTCCGAAAATGTTCAGGTTGTAGGTTCGTTGAAAAGCAGCGCAGATCCTTTGCCGGATTTTCCCGCAGAGCGTGACCAAATCGAGACCAAAATTGGGGGCCGTCCGGTGTGGTTGGCCGCATCAACGGAGCCACGTGAAGAGGAGCGAATGTTTGAGGCCCACGCGCTGGCGCGAGAGCAAATCCCGAATTTGTTGATGATCATCGCGCCTCGTCACATAAAGTTCGCGGATGAAACCGAAGCCTTGGCAAAAGAACGTTTCAGTGCTGTGTCACGTCGTAGTGAAAAACAATCTATCGGCTCTGACACGGCGGTTTATATCGCTGACAGCTTTGGGGAAATGGGGCTGTGGTGCCGGATCGCCCCAGTGGTGTTTATTGGGCACACGTTGCCCGGTCTTATACCGCCAGTGACTGGCAAAAACCCCTATGAAGCACTTAGCCTTGGCGCTTTTGTGATCCATGGGTCTGACTATGCAGATTTCGCATCTGTCTACGGGCGTTTGACTACAGCAGGCGCGACAAAGCAAATTGTGGACGCATCCGAGCTAGCCGAAGAAATTATCAATGTGGCCCAGAACGCTGATTATGTGGGACCATTTCTGGAGGCAGCGAAAACGTGCTTGGCAAAAGATAGGGGCGCCCTAGAGGTGACACAGAACTATCTGACTAAAATGCTGGAGCAAGGACGAGAACAGTCCGCCGAAAACGACGGGAGTACCTAGTTCGAGGAAACTTGATTGAGAGGAGTAGGGTGTCGATGTAAGCTGCTCGGCGGATCAAAGATAACTATTACGCTATTTCAACCTCAATCGCGCAGCGGCTCTCTTCGAATGGCGGCGATTTAGTCTGACAACTCCGGCGATACCGTTACATCCACTACGCCGGGGTATTGTGGACCGCTCAACAGTTTACTGGCTTGTAATTGAAGGACGCTTTCGGGGATAAAAACAACATCTTTGGCAAAGGATTTGTTAAGTTTAAGTGGGACAGTTAACGACACGCCATTGCGGCTTACGGTGACTTTGTAATCGTCAATTTCGCGTCCGTTTTGCACTTCGAAATTCATTTCGGCATATGGCCCGCCACCCAACGATGGCAGAATTTTTGAATGTGTAGATATGGTACCTGCACTAAATTTATCGTCTCCGGTAATCAG
This sequence comes from Rhodobacterales bacterium 52_120_T64, assembly GCA_002162875.1. Taxonomy (GTDB): domain Bacteria; phylum Pseudomonadota; class Alphaproteobacteria; order Rhodobacterales; family Rhodobacteraceae; genus NORP23. Next base: position 129,500 of record MABA01000004.1, read on the forward strand.
GAAATACGAGCCCTTCGGTGCTTCGGGTGCGTTAAATTGATGTGTTTCTCTAACCAAATGCTCGGACTTATTTGGCCGGCCAAATGTGAAGCCCATGTCGTTTTCGGCTTTCAAGTCGAGCTTTTGATACCCCTGAACCGATTGCGTGATTTCGGTGATAACGTCTTCGGGAGAATGTGGGCCAAATCTATCGCCCATCACCAAAGCAATCGCATTGATCACGTCTAATATAGGTCTAGCATTCGGGGCCGCTGGCCTGACATTCCTTATCTTTTGCACGCGCCCTTCGTTATTGGTGTAGCTACCGATTGCTTCTCCGTAGGATGGTGCGGGCAGGATTACCGTCGCACGCTCGGTGGTTTGGCTAAAATATGCATCTTGGACGACAAGGCATTCTGTATTCATTGCCGCGTCATAGCAACTACCGCTTGCTGCTCCGCCGATTGGATCTGCGCCTAGCACATATAGCATGTCGGGATTGGTATTGAGCGGTGTATGATCCTCGGATTTTCGCCAGTCCGGGGGAAATTCCGGCAAGCACCCCATATCCCAAAGTCCCAATTGGTTAGGGCGATCAAATAGAAATTGCACCGCAACAGTTTTCCCATCAGCTTCAAGTTGGCGGGTATAATTGTCAATCCATTCAAGGCAGTTTTGTGCGTTTTTGGTTCTGAGAAATTCGGTGCCAATCAAGAGCGCGACGGTATTGGCGCTGGCAATCAGCGGTTGGGCATGTGTGACAAATTCAACGGTTTTATCGCTGGTTGCAGGTTCGACCTTCGTCAATGCCTCCATCAGCGATCCTTCCAAACCGGGGAGAAGTCGCAATGTTGCACTGGCGATATTATCAAGCCCGCTTGGTCTGGAAGAGGCGATTAAAAGTGCATTTTTTCGATCACGAAGCGTTGTGCGGGTCAGATATCCCGAAACCGGGTTTTCGTCTGTGATATTTGATCCCAGCACGAAAACGCAATCCGCGTTTAGAACTTCCTTCAATGGCTTGCGGCTATGGTGTGCGATTACATTGTGCAACGCTTGCAATGTGTCCGGCCCGCCGAATGCGAACCCTTCAAAACGGTTACTGGAATAGATGGCATGTGTTTTAAACACATCACGCATCAACTTTTGAAACATATAGGCTGTTTCGTTCGTTTGGCGCGGCGAAATTTGCCCATAGATCTGACCATTCGTATCGCGGATGTTTTTGACTGCGGTGCCAATGAATTCTATCGATTCATCCCATGATACAGCCGTCAAGACTCCGTTTTTACGGATCAGCGGCTCTGTGATACGTTGGCCACCATCTATAAAGTCAAAACCGAAACGACCTTTTGCGCACAGCAATTCACCGTTCAAGCCGGTTTCGTAATTGCTTTTGATGCGCATCAACTTCCCGTCGCGTGTTTCTGCGGTCAAACTACAACCGGTGCCACACATAGCGCATGTAGTTTCGGTTTGGACCATGTCCCACGGGCGCGCCTTATAGCGGTACGGAATGCTCATCAATGCACCGACCGGGCAGACCTCGATACAATTCCCGCAATGGCTGCAATCTTTCAGGCTGTTGCCGACACCGGTTATTTCGGAGTCCAAACCTTTCTCGGCGGTACCTAGTGCCACGTCCCCGACAACTTCTTCGCACACGCGGACGCACCGTTGGCATTGGATACAGCGGTTGGCATTAAACACGATTACATCGTTCAGGTTTATGTCACGAGTTCTGAAAACACGTTTGTCATCATAAAAACGAGAGTCCCCCTTACCGTATTCAAACACGGAGTCCTGAAGTTCGCATTCGCCCCCTTTGTCACAAATAGGGCAATCCAGCGGGTGGTTGGCCAATAGTATTTCCAACATATCTTCACGCGCACCGACAACTTTTTCAGATCGTGTGTGGACAACCATGTCATCTGAAACGACTGTAGCGCAGGCTGGTTCAAGCTTGCGTCGCCCTTCGATTTCGATGAGGCACATTCGACATGATGCAAGCGTTGTTAGGCGATCCTGATAACAAAACGTCGGTATTTCGATTTCGACAGCACGGGCAGCGGTCAGGATTGTTGTGCCGGGCGCAACCTCGAATTCTTTTCCGTCCAGTACAAATTTTGTCATCAGCTCAGCTTTCGTTTCAAGCGGGAATCGACCGGTTTTTTATTAATGCTTCATACTCGTGTGGAAAATGTTTGAGCGTCGCCCTTAGCGCCCATGCGGCGCCATCGCCAAGCGCGCAGAATGTCAATCCGAATATCCCGCCGCACAGAACTTCGAGTTGCGCAGGGTCGTCGGGCAAACCATCACCTGCCTCGATGCGGCGCAGGATTTTTGCCGCCCACGTAAGCCCCTCGCGGCAGGGTGCACATTTGCCACAACTCTCATGGCTGAAAAATTCGGTTGTACGTCTGGCAACGGACGGGATTGATGCGGTTTCGTCCAAGGCGATTACACCTGCCGAGCCCAGCATACTGTCCACCGCTGCCAAGGACGAAAAATCCATCTGCACGTCAAAGCCGCTAGACGGGATCATCGGGGCCGAGACGCCACCCGGTATTGCTGCTTTGAATTTTCCCGTTCGCGCACCGCGCCCGTAATTTTCAAGCAAATCACCCAGCGATATATCCATGGGCAACTCGTAAACCCCGGGTTTGTTCAAGTGACCACTTAGGCAGAACAATTTCGGGCCTGGCGCATCCGCAGGACCGATGGAGGTAAACCAGTCAACACCGCGGCGGAAAATATGTGGAAGGCAGGCAAAGGTTTCAACATTATTCACCACGGTCGGGCACTGATACAGCCCCGCGACCGCTGGAAACGGCGGCTTTAATTTCGGCTGACCACGTTTGCCCTCAATAGATTCAAGAAGCGCGGTTTCCTCGCCGCAAATGTAGGCTCCGGCGCCTTTGTGAATATACATGTCTAGTGAAAAGTCGCTGCCCAGTATATTCTTGCCTAGATAACCAGCGGCATAAGCAGCGGCGATGGCTTCTTCGACTCTACTAATAGATAAGAAATACTCTCCGCGAATATAGACATAGGCAATGTTGGAATTAATCGCATAGGCAGCGATTATCATGCCCTCGACCAACTGATGGGGGTCACGCTCCATCAACAGGCGGTCCTTGAAGGTGCCAGGTTCACCCTCGTCGGCGTTGCAACACAGGTAGTGGGGCTTTCCACTATCTTTGGGCACAAAGCTCCATTTCATACCTGTGGGGAAGCCAGCACCGCCCCGACCGCGCAAACCGGAAGATTTCACTTTTTCGATAACTTCGTCAGGAGAGCATGTGCCAAGCGCTTTTCGCAAACCGGTATAGCCACCGGATTTTTCGTAAACGGTGATATCGCTGGCGTCAGGGTTGCGGATATTTTTCAACAGAGCTTGTTCGTTCATTTGGCGGCCTCCTTGATGTCTTTTTCAAGTTGATCGAGGATTTCAATAACCCGTTCACCGGTTAGATAGTTGTAGTATTTCTCGTTAACAATCATCACCGGCGCAACATCACATGCGCCAATGCATTCCACACAAGAAAGTGTGAATAATCCGTCATCTGTGGTTTCGCCAGCATTGATGTCCAATCGTTTTTGGATGTTTGCCAGCACGTTATCTGCCCCAAGCAGCATGCAAGCCACGTTTGTACAAAACTGGATATGGTAGTTGCCTAGTTTCGTGCGATTATACATCGAATAGAAGCTGGCAACTTCGAAGACCCATATTTCGGGAACATCCAGTATTTCTGAAATTGCCTGATAGACGATACCGTCGACAGTCCCGTATTTGTCCTGTGCCAGATATAGCGCAGGCATAATCGCACTGCGCCTGATGGGATATTGTTTCGCTACTTGTTGAATTTCATCGGTCAAATCAGCAGTGATAGAGGCAATACTTTGGTCGGTCGTCATTTGTCCACCTCCGCCATAACCGGATCGAGACTGCCTAGCATGGCTATTACATCTGCCAAATATCTGACGTTAGTGGTACGTTCGGTAAGGCACTGCAAGTTGACGAAAGATGGGGCGCGTACTTTAAACCGGAACGGTTTTTCGCTACCGTCCGATATAATGTAATATCCAAGTTCCCCTTTAGGGGCTTCTATCGCGGTATAAACTTCACCGGCTGGTACTTTGAAGCCAAAGGCGGCTAGTTCAAAATGGTGGATATGGGTTTCCATCGAACGGGAAAGCAGATCCTTGTCGACAGGAAACGCAATCTTGGGATCATCGATCAGAACCGGACCCGTTGGCATTTGTTGTACGCATTGTCTGATCATTCGCACGCTTTCGCGCATTTCGTCGAGGCGACATTTCCAACGATCATAGCAATCGCCGTCTTTGCGCACGATTACGTCAAATTCCAGCTTGTCATATATTTCGTATGGGGCGTCACGGCGGATGTCCCAATCTACGCCAGATGCCCGGAGGTTTGGGCCGCTCAATCCTAACGCAATCGCATCTTCGCCGGTTATATTGCCGATGTTTTCAACGCGGGCCAAAAATATCCTATTGTTCAACAGCAGCTTTTCATAGTCCGATATACGGACCGAAAAGATATCACAAAATTCAATAATACGTTCACCGCAACCATCAGGCAGGTCTTCACGTATACCGCCTACACGACAATACGATGTGTGCATTCTGACACCGCTGATCATTTCCATCAGGTCCATAACCATCTCGCGGTCTCGCATGGTATAGAGCAGGGAGGTCATCGCACCGACATCCAAAGGCAGCGCGCCGGTAATCAGCAGGTGGCCGGAAATACGTGATAGTTCGGCCATAATTACCCGAATATACTGCGCGCGTTCCGGTGCCTCGATGCCTAATAGTGCTTCGACAGCCAAGGCATACCCCAGATTGTTTGAGGGAGGGCAAAGGTAGTCTAGACGATCAGTCAGCGGGAATATTTGCGTATAGGTAAAATGCTCCGCCAGTTTTTCAGTGCCGCGATGCAGCAAACCTATGTGCGGCTCGATACGCTCGACGATCTCGCCATCCATTTGCAGTAATAGCCGTAATACGCCATGCGTGCTGGGGTGTTGTGGGCCGAGGTTCATCAGGACCTCACGTGACAAACCTCCTTCGGTTTTGATTTCTTCAACTACGGTGACATCGGTCATTCAGACGCCCCTTTTGAATCGGGGTCAGCGCCAAATGGGTTATATTCGTCCTTAAATCCGCGCAATGGAAAGTCTTTACGCATCGGAAAACCTTCGAATTCTTGCCACATATAGATGCGCCTTAGATCAGGGTGGCCTTCGAATAAAATCCCGTACATGTCATAGGCTTCGCGTTCGTGCCAGTTTGCGGTAGTCCAGACTGTAGTAATTGTCGGTGCAATTGGGGGATCTGATAAGGTGCATTTAATACGGATGCGCCAATTAAATGGAATGGAATATAGATGGTAGACGAGTTGGAAGCGTGGTGTTTTCGGGTGAAAATCAACCCCACATATGTCAGCCATGAAATTGAACTTGTAAGCAGTATTGTCGCGTAGATAATAGCACAATTCGACCAAATCAGTTGGCGCGACTTTAACGCAAGGCATGTCGGTCGCAGTGGCATCGAGTGAAACCCTGCCACCAAAATGCGAAATTATTTTGCCGGTTGATAATGCTTGCACCATTACGAAACTGGTTCTTCAACGGCCGACAACTCTGCTGGTTTTTCTGCCCGCAAAACACGAGTGCCGGTGATTTTTTCTTGCAACTGAACAAACCCGTGCAGTAACGCCTCGGGTCGTGGTGGGCAGCCAGCCACATGTATGTCTACGGGGATAACACGCTCGACGCCTTGAACTACGGCGTAGGTGTTGTAAACGCCGCCGGAAATCGCACATGTTCCCATCGCAATTACATAACGTGGCTCAGGCATTTGATCGTATAGGCGCCGCACAATCGGGGCCATTTTTTTAGTAACAGTGCCAGCCACAATCATAACGTCCGATTGCCTAGGCGACGGGCGGAATACCACGCCAAACCGATCCAGATCGTAGCGTGCACATCCCGCCGAGATCATCTCGATAGCACAACATGCGATGCCGAATGTTTCTGGCCAAAGCGAGGATTTCCGGCTCCAGTTTATTATGCTGTCAGCAGATGTGAAAAACACATTGTCTTGAAATCTGTTATTCAGGACTCCCATTCTAATGCTCCCTTCGCCCATGCATAAACAAACCCGACCAGCAGCAGTACGATGAACACGAACATCTCGACGTAGCCGAACAAGCCCATGTCGCGCAGCACGACAGCCCACGGAAACAGGAACATCGTTTCGACATCGAAGATAACAAACAGGATCGCTATGACAAAATATTGCACCTTGAAAAGCCCGGCCGAGGCCTCGCCAACGTGATCTACCCCGCATTCATAGGGTCGGTTTTTTTCAGGGTAGGGGTTGTCCGGCCGCACCAACCGCGAGACAGCAAGAATGAACATAGCCAACCCGATAATGAGGGCGACCATTATGAACACCGGTAAAAAATCAATAGGCATAACAAAGCATCCTATCTGTAAGGGCCTGCATCCTCCTTGGCAGGCGTGAAAACTGTATGGATCATGACGTTGCAGCCGTCATTTTCACCTATACTACAGTATTTTAGTCCAAGTTGCACTCTTTCCCCTTTCAACTTGTTCAAAACACAGCCGCACTACGCGCGGCTTCCAGTAACCACGCCGGAAACAGCCCTGTAAGAACCGTTCCCAGAAATGTCACCGCCAGCACAATCTGCATCGATCGGGTGATGTGAATGTCCGGTTTACCGCTTGGCTCGTGGACGTACATCAGCATGATTATACGTAAGTAGAACCACGCTGCGACAGCACTTAGAAGCACAGCGATCACCGCAAGCCAGATGTGGCCAGTCTCTATCAGCGCCATGAGGACATAAAACTTTGCAAAGAACCCACCAGTTGGCGGTATCCCTGCCAGCGATAATAGGAAGATCATGGTCATCAGCGCGAGTATCGGGTGTGTTTTGGCTAATCCGGCGAAAGCCTCGATGGGTTCGCCAAATTTAACGCCTTTGTTCAACAGAATGATTATAGCGAACATGCCAAGATTCATAAATGTGAACACCACCAGATATTGCATAACACTTGCCACACCGTCAGCGCCGCCAGCGATCAGGCCCAACAGTAAGAAACCCGCGTGTGCAATCGAGGAATAGGCAAGCATCCGTTTAATGTTGGTTTGCACCAGCGCCGCCAAACTGCCGAGCGCCATGGTCGCGACCGCAAAAACCGCTACACCTAGCAACCAAATCGGCGAGAGGACAAATAACTCGTTTAGAAAAACGCGCAATATCACCGCAAATGCCGCCGCCTTTGCCGCGACCGACATAAATCCGGTGATCGGCGAGGGGGCACCCTCGTAAATGTCTGGTACCCACATGTGAAAGGGAACGACACCAACCTTGAAAAGCAGTCCAACCAACATGAATAGTGTCGCCATCAACAGCATCGGATTATCAAAGTTCGGCGCAAATAGTGCTTCAGAGATCGCGGCGAGGTTGGTGCTACCGCTTAGACCATAAAACAGTGAAATGCCGTAAAGCAGAATTCCCGACGAAAAGGCGCCAAGAATAACATATTTCAACGCCGCCTCGTTTGAACGTGCATCGGCTTTGAGGAAACCCACCAGCACATAGATAGCGATAGCTTGAAGTTCGATACCGACGTAAATTATCAGCAGGTCTGTCCCCGAGACCATAATCATTGTGCCGACGAGTGCGAATAGCAGCAGAACGTAATATTCGCCTTTTACGACACCCTCTTTAACCAGATATTTGCCGGACATCAGGATTGTCAGAGCCGTCGCCAGATATAACACCATCTTGAAGTATGTTGAAAAGCCATCCACGACGAACATGCCTGCATATTCACGTTGCGGGCTTTCTGGAAGCGCATAGCTCATGCCGGCTGCTAGCGCGATGATGATAACACTCAGGCTTGCCAGTAGGTTTTCCTGACGAGCGTTTGGAAGCAACGAAATCATCAGCGCCGCACATGCACCAATGATGATAATAATCTCGGGGACGGACGCTAGCGCCGAGCCAGCGATCAGAGTCATATCCATTCTGCCCCCCTCATCCGCCTGCACCAGTTGTGGCCAGCTGTAAAAGGAGGTTCTCTAATGTGGGCTGCAAAATGCTCAAGAATGTTTTCGGATAAAACCCCATCCAGAAAACGAAAATCAACAAAGGAACAGCGCAGAGGATTTCGCGATTGTCCAAATCCCAGATTTTGTTGTCGTCAGGTACTTTGACCGGTCCCAAAAGCACTTGTCTGTATATTCCCAGCAAATACGCAGCGCCAATCAAGGCGCCGACAACACCGGCGCTCGCGGCCCAACCGTTCACCGCAAATGTGCCGGACAGGACCAGAATCTCGCCAACAAACCCGTTGGTGCCGGGTACAGCCATTGAAGACAGAAGAAATGCCGCGAACAGGATGCCGAACAAGGGCACTGCTTTAATCATGCCGCCATATCGGGGGATTTCACGCGAATGCGTGCGTTCGTATATTAACCCGACAAACAGGAACAAGGCACCAGTGGTAATGCCATGATTGAACATCTGTATAACCGCGCCAGACATTCCGTTTACATTCAACGTGAACAGCCCGAGTGTGATAAACCCCATGTGGCTGACACTGGAATAGGCCACCAGTTTCTTGATGTCTGTTTGCGCAAGGGCCAGCAGCCCGCCATATACAATCGCCAACGCTGAAAGGGCGATCATCATTGGTGCAAAATAATGCGAGGCGTCGGGCAACATTGGCAGGGAAAACCGGATAAACCCGTAGGCACCCATTTTCAAAAGCACTCCCGCCAGAATGATACTACCCGCAGTTGGCGCCTGAACATGGGCGTCCGGTAACCAAGTGTGGAATGGCACCATAGGAATTTTGACGGCGAAGGCGATCAAGAAGGATATGAATACCCAAGCCTGCACTTTAAACGAATATTCTCTCGCCATAAGGGCCAACATATCAAATGTGCGCCCACCCTCGAAATACAGCACAAGGATGCCGATCAGGAAAAGCAGGCTTCCGGCGAGCGTGAAGAGGAAAAACTTGAAAGCCGCATATATCCGGTTTTCGCCGCCCCAGATCCCGATGATCAAATACATCGGGATCAGCATTGCCTCCCATAACACGTAGAACAAGAAAACATCGAGTGCGCAGAAAACGCCGATCATCATGCTTTGGATTGCTAGCAAGCTTGCCATGAACTCTTTGACGCGGTGCTTGATGGAATTCCACGACGCCAGTACGCAAATCCAACCTAATAGCGCAGTCAAGAAGATGAACCAGACGCTAACTCCGTCAATCCCCAGTCGATAACCGATACCCAATGGAGGCACCCATGCAAGGTTCTCGCGGAACTGCATATCGGGGGTTGACGTGTCAAATGCGATCAGAAGCCAAACGGCAATTAGGAAATCAATGAGCAGCGCTATCAAAGTGAACCAACGTACGGAGGCGTTGCTACGCAGGAACGGCACAACCACGGCTGCTATTGCTGGCAGAAATATCAGCACGCTGAGAATGGGCAGATTCATCACGCCCCCCTCGATCCGAAAAGCATAAAAATGCCCACGACTGCGATCAGTCCGACAATCATCGCCAACCCGTAATGTGATACAATTCCGGTTTGCAAACGCCGAAAAGTCTCGCCACTTCTGCGCGCTGTATTTGCAACGCCGTTAACCGCGGCATCGATTATTTTTGTATCGAGTTGCAGACTTCGTTCCGACCATCGGTGCAATGTCCTAAGGCCTGGTCCATCGCCAAGTGTGATCAAGAACTGCTCCCAGTGCAGAACAGGTTTATTTGCAAACCAAATGAACAATCTTGCCCCGCGGCGATAGAACCAGTCTGTATCAACGCTGATAGTGTTTTCAGGATCGAGGTATTTCAGGAACAGCACAAACGCCAACAGTGTGAACATCAAAATGCCGAGTGACTCGATTATATGCGTGGCTGTGTAAGGTTTGAATTCGACAGGATAAGGTAGCAGATCATATAGAAGTCCCGGAAATACACCTATGCCGACGCAGAAAATGGCCGCTATGCCCATTGCGTATAGCATGTTCTTTGGCGGCTCGGTTGGCCGCAATCCGCTGTCTTTGCCAAAGAACATATAGTAAGGCAATTTTAGTCCCGTGTGCAGGAACGTGCCAGAAGACGCGACCATTAACAATAAAGCCGCCGTTGCCGAGTGATCCCCAGCTGCTGCCGCAATAATCATGCTTTTGCTGACGAAACCGCTAAAGAAGGGAAACGCGGAAATCGCCAGTGCGCCGACCATATAAAGCGCCACGGTCCACGGCATCGTGCGATACAACCCACCGAGTTCGGTTAGTTTTCGTCGGCCTGTCATATGGATAACTGCACCAGCCCCCATAAATAGAAGCCCTTTGTAAAGAATGTGCGCGAACGCGTGGGAGGCAACGCCATTAATCGCCATCTCGGTGCCGATGCCAACGCCGGCGACCATGTAACCTACCTGACTGACGATGTGATATCCCAACAGGCGCCTGCTGTCGTTTTCCAGCACCGCAAAAACTACACCGTATATCGCCATGGCAACGCCGAACCAGACCAATATTTCAGCTCCCGGGTACGTTCGGAGTAGTACATAAACCGCAGTTTTGGTTGTGAATGCGCTTAGGAAAACCGCGCCGGTTACTGTTGCCTCGGGATAGGCGTCCGTAAGCCATGCGTTCAAAGGTGGGACAGCGGCGTTTAACATGAACGATACAAGAATCAGAGTATAGGCGAGGCTGCCGCCTTGTCCGTATTCCAGCGGACCGAACAGGAACGATCCTGTCTGAATGCCGTGCAAGACGATTCCGCCAAACAACAGCACACCACCGGTTACATGCACCATGAGATAGCGAAATCCAGCCCTGATTGCAGGTTGCTTTTTCGAGGCAAAAATCAAGTAGGCCGACGCAAAGGCCATGATTTCCCAAGACACCAGAAGCGTGAACCAGTCACCCGCGAAAATGACTCCAAAAGCACTGCCGATATACAAGAATGCCGAGACCCTTTGTCCGGTGTCCGTAATGTGTAGGCTGTAGAGGTTTCCGATGAATGCCATGAACGCAAAGACCCAGCCAAACACGAGCGAGAGCTTGTCGACTTTGAACAACACCAATTCGATGCCTGCGAAATTGAAGTTTCCGTTTACGCCCGCTGTAAGTTGCGAGACCTCCAATATAACCAGCAGCGGGATGATCAAAGACAAGGACTTTTGCCACACGCCTTTGAACAAGGGCAATACCAGCCCCCCGACAATCATCAGCAATGCAGGATGGAACCATTCAATCATAATAGTCCTCATCTTTCATTATACCGCCCTTATGGCCGATAAACTTGCTGACAAAGATGATTGCGGCGCAACTGACGAAGCCAAAAGCAGCGCCCCAGCCGGGAACGGCATCCCAGAAATGTTCGGTGTGGTGACGTTCAATTAAGAAGTCCGCAAGGACGATCAGCGCCAATACTATTAGCAACAGCCGCCACCGAATGCGGGTGTACTTGGCGTCTCCGAAAAAGTTTACAAGTTTGGCGATCATGACATACCTGTCCCGAGCATCACTGCACGCGCCAATTCAAGGAAATAGTCAGGATAAAGGCCCAACATCACCGACAGTATCGCGGTAACAACTAGCGGAATTGCAACCATCGGCACTTCTTTCACGCTTTCCATCGCGACCAGTTCGGGATTGGAGGTTTGCACCTCCTTCTCGAAAAACGCTGTGTAGGTGACGGGCAGAAAATAGGCCGCGTTCAAGATTGCACTGACCAGAAGCACTGCGAGGAACACCATTTCTTTAGCTTCAACTGCTCCGGTAACCAGAAACCACTTGCTGATGAAACCTCCGGTTGGCGGAATTCCGATCATACCGAGAGACCCGATAAAGAAGGCCGCCATTGTCCACGGCAACCGCCTGCCAATTCCGGCAAGATCGCTGATATTGCGGCGATGTGATGCGCAGTAAATGGAGCCTGCACAGAAAAACAATGTGATCTTTGAAAACGCGTGGGCAGCGATATGGGTTATGCCCCCGATTACGGCCAGCGGCGTCAGCATGGCGGCACCAAGGATGATGTAGGACAATTGGCTGACGGTTGAGTAGGCGAGGCGCGCTTTCAGGTCGTCACGGGTTAAAGCGTAGATAGATGCAGTGATTATAGTGAATGAGACAAGATAGGCCGTTGCTATCCCAAGTCCAAGATTGCCCATCACGTCAATGCCCATGACATGAAAAATGACACGTAGGACGCAAAAAACCCCCATTTTGACCACCGCCACCGCATGAAGAAGCGCGCTGACGGGCGTTGGGGCAACCATCGCCGCTGGCAGCCACGCATGAAAGGGCATGATCGCGGACTTGGCAAAACCGATCAGATAGCTGAAATAGATCGCGATTAGAACGAAATCGGACGCGGCCGAACCATTCAGCAATCCTTCCGGCAGGAAATCCATTGAACCGGCCACGTGATATGTAAGCGCTAGCGCCGCCAACAGGAAAGATTTGGATGCGCCAACCAGATATACAATATAGCGGCGACTGCCTTTCCAGCTTTCCTCGTTTTCCTTGTGGTAGACCAACGGGTAGGTGACGAGACTTAACACCTCGTAAAAGATTACCAGCGTGAACAGGTTCGCAGCGAAAGCTCCGCCAATCGCGGCAGACAACGACACGGCGAAAGACGCGAAAAACCGTGTCTGCGCGCGTTCTTTCTGGTTTCGCATATAACCGATGGAATAAATGGCCGCCAGTATCCACAACAGGCTCGAAACAGACGCGAAAACCATACCAAGGGCATCTACGCGAAAGGCGAAATCTATCCCCGGAAGGATTTCGAATAGCGTTAGATCAAGCGTTCCTCCGGCCAGTACCACCGGGGCCATGGAAATCACGATCAAAAATTTCAGGATTGCGGCTATTACAGAAGTGGCATCGCGTAAGTTCGGGCGATTATGCAGGTATAGTATCAGAACCGCTGCCACGAGCGACGTAGCAATGGCCAGAACCGGTCTTATGGATAACAAATAATCCAACCTTCAACCCTTCAAAATAGCTAAATCTTCCACTTCCAACGAATGTTTGTTACGTAACAACGCCACCAGAATTCCCAGTGCGACAGCAACCTCGGCGGCTGTTATGGCGATAACGAATATGGCAATTATCTGGCCGCGCAGGTCCTGAAAATGGTGACCAAACGCCAGCAAATTAATATTTACACTGTTCAACATGAGTTCGAGCGACATCAACACAATCAATACATTGCGCCTTAGCAAAACGCCTGCCGCGCCGGTGACAAACAATATGGCCGCGAGGATAAGGTACCAGGAAACTGGGATCATTTTACCACCCCGCCGGCTAATTCATCTTTCGTTGCTGTGTCATCTTCTTCGGTTTTGGCTAGAACTACAGCGCCGATCAGGGCGACCAGCAGTATTACTGACGCCACTTCAAATGGCAGCAAATACTCGCTGAACAGCGTAAGCCCCAGCTCTTTTATTGATGGGGTTGTTGGGACACCATCCACAATGTTTGTTGAAAACACTGCGTTGCGCGTCAGCAGGAAGAACATCTCTGCGGCAAGAACCAGTATCACAAGGAAACCAAGCGGCGCGCCTTTGGTTAAAAATCTGGATCGGGCTTCTTTGCGCACATCGAGCATCATAATGACAAACAAAAACAGCACCATAATGGCGCCGACATAAACAAAAATCTGGATTACCGCGAGGAACGGGGAACCCAGCAAAATGAAGAGCGCTGCGATCTGCACAAAACAGGTCACCAGCGCCAACGCACTGTGAATCGGATTTTTAGCCAAAACAACCAGAAACCCCGATCCTGTGGCTACAGTGGAAAAGAGCAGAAAAAACTCCCGTTCCATAAATCTCTCCTCGTTCCGTGTTTGTCAGACTTAAACCCGCGGTCTGATCTTATTCTTTTCGACTTATACGCTCCCACCAATCGAACCCGTCACTTGTCCCTGTCGTCACAGATTTCGGCGCTTCATCTTTCACAAGTTTCGCAGCCATAACCTGCCCGCCATTATCGGATTTCCGTGGTGCAGCGATAAGGTCTTCGAGATGTACAACCAGATTTTCTGATCGGGTGCTGGAAACTTCGTATTCCTGTCCGAGCTTGATGGCATCCGCAGGGCAGGCGTCTTCGCAAAGCCCGCAATAAAGGCATCTGGCCAGATCAATATCGAATACTTCTGGCCGTCGGTTTCCCTTCGCGTCTTCAAAGGGGATCACAGTGATGCAATCACACGGGCAAATTTTCGAGCAAAGCTCGCAAGCCACGCAATTCACGTCGCCCTCGTCATTTGTCTTGATAAAATGATGCCCGCGATGTCGTGGGTAGGGCACCCATTTCTCAAAGTCGGGGTAATGATGTGTAATTGTTTTGGAGAACATATATCTGAGCGTCAGTCGCAGCCCACCCCATAGATCCGTAAAAAAGACCCATCCGATCCAACTGCGTTTATGTGTCGACGATCTCGCCATTTTGCCTCGTGTGTTAGTTCAAAACATGAAAATTCCGCTTACCAGAATATTCAGCAACGAAAGGGGTAGCAGTACTTTCCATCCGATAGTCATTAACTGGTCGTAACGGTATCGGGGAAACGTGAAGCGGAACCACATGAAAACCCAGATGAAGAACCCGATTTTCAGCAGGAACCATAAGGATGGTGTCAGGAAAAACGGGCTATGTTGCCAGCCACCAAAAAACAGTAAAACGTTCAGGATCGCCAGAATTACGACAACAAGATATTCGGACAGTGCAAACAGCGAAAACCGTATGCCGCTGTATTCGGTGTGATAACCTGCGCCCAAGTCGCCCTCGGCTTCGGGCAAATCAAAAGGGATGCGCTGGGCTTCTGCCAGACCGGCAACAAAAAAAACGAAGAAACCGATTGGTTGGTATACGATATTCCACACGCCGCTTTGTGCCGCCACAATGTCCGAAAGGTTCATTGAATTTGCAAGCATCACGACGCCGATAACAGAAAATCCCATCGGAATTTCATAACTGATCATTTGTGCGATCGAACGCAAACTGCCCAAAACCGCGTATTTACTGTTTGACGCCCAGCCTGCCAATATCACTCCGAATACGCCGATGCCTGAAACAGCCAGAATGAACAACAGGCCAACATTCATATTTGACATGGAAAGTGTGATATCAACGCCGAATAAACGAACCGGTTCGCCAAAAGGAATGGCGACAAAGACGACAAAAGGCGGCACGAGCGCCACCACCGGAGCCATGCGGAAAAGTAGACGGTCAGCGTCGGTAGGGATGTGATCTTCTTTGGTCAGCAATTTAATCGCATCAGCCAAAGGTTGCAGTAGCCCATGCCACCCAACGCGCATCGGTCCTGGGCGTTGCTGTATATGTGCAGCTATTTTCCGCTCTATCCACGTAAGCGGTAGCGGGAGGAGAAGTAGAACAAAAACAACAACAGCCATTTTTACTAACAAAGGTAAAATAGCTATAAAATTTTCCATTCCGTAAGACATCCCCATGCGCCAGCCGACCGGCCGCAAGTTCGGTTGGTGTCATCACACGGATCTGACCAATAAGGCATGTTCAAATTGTAGTATGTCGAAAGTCTTGGTGCAAACGCCGAGAACAACTTAACAATTTCAGCCTTAACGCTACCATAAATCGCAAAATTTCGCAAAGATTATGATTGGCCAAGAATTTCGGATGTTCAGGAATTGGTTCGACTTATCGCGAAATATACATTTCGAGCTGTTCTATGATGAACTGCTGGCCATCGATGATATTCTTCACCAAATCCCCAATAGAGATGATCCCGACCAATTCATTGTTATCCAGCACCGGCAAGTGCCGGACCATCTTATCGGTCATCAGCGCCATACATTCTTGGACTGTTTGGTCAACCGAAGCGCAGACCACATGTGTCGCCATGATGTCACCGACCAATGTTTCGCGCGAAGATCGTCCCTTTAAAAATACGTTTCTGGCATAGTGTCGTTCAGTGACGATGCCGACAAGTTTTCCATTTTCCAAGACAACCAGCGAACCGACATTCTTGTCCGCCATCAATTTGATTGCGTCATATACACTATCGTTCGCACCGACGGATTCGATATCGTGCCCTTTGGTTTTGAGCAATTGTTTAATAACTGCCATTTTCTGCACCCTCCTGATTGTTTGAAAGTATAGCACAATTTCAGGGAAGATTCACATTTTAGTAATATTTTTCGCTAGATGGGCAGCACCGAGCGAACAAGCTTCGGTCAATTTTCGTAATTACAGGAGCGTACTTTCTCCGATCAAAGTACGCATCTTGCGCTGCAGCGTTGGATGATTCTTATCTGCATAAATAACCGGGTGGAACGTGCGCAATACCAATTTTGCAGACGTAAGCGCGCACTGCGTCGCGCATCAATTCGCCCACTAATGTACTCAACAACAGTATTCGGCAGCGACCACTTCCCCCCATCATAGCTGTAACCCACGCTCCGCGAGCATATAGGTCGGGTTGACATGATAATGATAGTCGTCGCCACGACCGGCATGATCGCCACAAACATCAAGCTGTTCTTAATCTAGGGCTGACGCGGCGGCTGTTACTCAACGGTTAGTCGACAAAGGACCGTATTGCTTTGTTCAAGGTGCGGCCTCAAATCAACTAGGCGGTGTCCGGTCACTGAATTCCGTCACACCCGCTTTTCGGGCTGACTTTGCGTTCAGAAAAACATCTGCCTGCGGCCAGTCCGACGCATTGAAATGAGCTTGGTCCCAATTGCCTACGCTGTCCGCCAATACCTGACACGTGCTTCAAGCCCCTGGAATGTAATTCATTCCTTAATCAATAATGTACAGATCACAATACTGAAGCCCGACAATGGCCAATCTCAGGGCATCCAAGCCTCAACTTGCCTAATAATTAATCAAAGTTCAAACTTTGTGCAATATCTGTGCAATTTGTGTGGAAGTGAGCACATTACTATGCGTAGGGTTTTCCATCCAAAATGGGAAACCCTTTTGTTTTCGGTTTTGGTGTGAAGTGTGCGGCAGCGAAAGTCTATGAAATCTATTCGCCACCGCACGGGTGCAACATGAAGCTGCAAGGACATGGTAATCTAAATGATACATGACATTCAACCAGGCAAGACACTAACGCCCCGTTGTTTTCCGACGCAGCAAATCCTCGGAGAAACCTTATGAATTCCTTAAATAAATTCGCATTAGGCTTAGGCCTGTCAGCGTCATTGTTGGCAAGCTCGGCTATGGCTGCTGAAGACACAATCAAAGTCGGTATCCTACACTCGCTTTCCGGTACGATGGCGATTTCTGAAACAACACTAAAAGACGTGATGTTGATGCTCATCGAAGAGCAAAACAAAGCTGGTGGCGTTCTTGGCAAACAGCTAGAAGCCGTCGTCGTTGACCCTGCGTCCGACTGGCCACTATTTGCTGAAAAAGCTCGCGAACTAATCGAAGTTCACGACGTATCAGCAGTGTTCGGCAACTGGACTTCCGTGTCCCGTAAATCCGTTCTGCCTGTGTTTGAAGAGCTGAACAACATCTTGTTCTACCCTGTGCAATATGAGGGCGAAGAATCCCAGCGCAACGTATTTTACACAGGTGCTGCTCCCAACCAACAGGCTATCCCGGCAGTGGACTACCTGATGGCTGAAGAAGGCGTTGAACGTTGGGTGCTGGCCGGAACAGACTATGTTTATCCGCGCACAACCAACAAAATCCTCGAAGCATACCTTATCGGTCTGGGCGTTTCCCCTGACGATATCATGATCAACTACACGCCGTTCGGTCACTCCGACTGGCAGACAATCGTTTCGGACATCGCAGCGTTTGGTTCAACTGGCGTTAAAACCGCTGTGGTTTCGACAATCAACGGCGATGCAAACGTTCCTTTCTACAAAGAATTGGGCAATCAGGGTATTTCCGCTGAAGACATCCCCGTTGTTGCATTCTCGGTTGGTGAAGAAGAGCTTGCTGGTCTAGATACTGGTCCACTTGTTGGTCACTTGGCTGCATGGAACTACTTCATGTCCGTTGATACTGACGAAAATGCTGATTTCATCGACGCATGGCAGGCATTCATCGGTTCTGACGAACGCGTAACAAACGACCCAATGGAAGCGCACTACATCGGTTTCAACATGTGGGTTAAAGCTGTTGAAGCTGCCGGCACAACAGATACCGACGCTGTTATCGACGCGCTTGTGGGTGTTGCGGTTCCAAACCTGACGGGCGGCTTGTCCTCCATGGGTGCAAACCACCACATCACCAAGCCGGTTCTGGTTGGCGAAATTCAAGACGACGGTCAGTTTGACGTTGTTTGGGAAACAGACGGCCTCGTTCTTGGCGATGCATGGTCTGACTTCCTGCCAGAATCTTCGGTTCTGATCTCCGATTGGCGCGCTCCACTATCTTGCGGAAACTTCAACGTCGAAACCGGCGCTTGCGGCGGTGCAGAGTAAATACAAATACTTGGGGCGCGTGCATTCGCGCCCCAATGCTTATTGAATTCAGGCTGGATGTTATGCTGAAAAAACTCTTTCTTACCTTCGCGATTCTATTCTACGGTGCCGCAGCATTCGCACAGGACCTAGAAGCGTTGGTGGCCCAACTTCCAGGCGGTTCTTACGATGATCGTGCCGCTGTGGTTCTGGAAATTTCACAGACAGGCGACGAACGTGCGTTTGCTGTTCTCGAAGCGCTAAAAGCTGGAAAATTATTCTTCCACAAAGGCGAAGGTATTATTGTCGAGGTTCGCGAGATTGGCGACGAAGACATTGCATTCAACATTCTAGATAATACCGAAATCGGAGCCGTTGGACGCCGCGATGCTAAAAAAATCAAAGTAAATAATGGCTTACGCCGCGAAATCAGCGCGGCTCTTGGGACGATGTATCTGCAAAGCACTGATCCGTCCGTTCGTTTAGAAGCCGCGGATGCCGTATTCAAAAGTGGCGACCCCACTCAACTCGCAGCCCTAGAAGCTGCGATATTGGCCGAGACTGATAACAAAGTTAGAACAGCCCTCACCGAGGCCAGAGCCGTCGCCATACTAAACGACGACGCAGACGTATCCGCAAAACTCGCCGCAATCGAAGTCCTTCGCGAACGCGGGGATCGCGACGCGCAAGGCGTGCTATCCAAATTCATCACAGACCCCGATCTTGGCGAAGCCGTTGCAACGGTCCTTGCCGAAATCGAGCAAAACCAGAAGTTATGGGGATTGGTCCAGAATGTCTGGTACGGGTTGTCGCTTGGGTCCGTATTGTTGCTGGCCGCCATCGGCCTCGCCATTACGTTCGGCGTTATGGGGGTCATCAACATGGCCCACGGCGAACTTGTGATGATTGGCGCTTACACCACATTCGCAGTACAGGAATTCATCCGCACCTCGATGCCGGAATATTTCGACATGTCGTTGCTCTTCGCCGCCCCCCTAGCATTTCTTGTTGCCGGAAGCGTAGGCATCGGGATAGAGCGCGGCGTCGTTCGCCATCTATACGGTCGCCCGCTTGAAACTTTGCTGGCAACATGGGGTATCAGCCTGATCCTGCAACAAACCGTGCGCTCGATCTTTGGGCCAAACAACCGCGAAGTCGGTAACCCAGACTGGATGTCTGGAGCCTTCGAGATTGGCGCGATGAACGTCACTTACAGCCGCATGTGGATTCTCGTATTTTCACTCATGGTCTTTACGGGCCTGCTTCTACTGCTCAAACGCACATCAATGGGTTTACGAATGCGTGCTGTCACGCAAAACCGCGCGATGGCCGCCGACATGGGCATCAACACCGGCTGGGTCGATGCGTTGACCTTCGGTCTTGGCGCCGGAATTGCAGGTCTAGCAGGCGTCGCCCTTAGCCAAATCGATAACGTGTCGCCCAATCTCGGTCAAAGCTACATCGTAGACAGTTTTATGGTGGTTGTATTCGGTGGCGCTGGAAACCTTTGGGGCGCGCTAGCAGGGGCGTTCAGCCTTGGCATCGCAAACAAGTTCCTAGAACCGTTCGCCGGTGCGGTGTTAGCCAAAATTCTCGTCCTCGTCTTTATCATCCTATTTATCCAGAAACGACCACGGGGCCTCTTCGCCCTCAAAGGTCGCGCGGTGGAGAATTAACATGTTCAATCGTCTTATCGACCGCCGCATGGGCATATTCCTCGCCGGCCTATTCATAATCACCGTCGCAGTCCCGATTGGTAACCTACTAATCGCTGGCCAACCGGTTCCGTCCTACGCAGTCGCGTTGCTTGGCAAATACCTCTGCTATGCGCTTCTGGCCGTTTCCCTCGATCTCGTATGGGGGTTCGCTGGCATCCTCAGCCTTGGCCACGGCGCATTCTTCGCGCTTGGCGGTTATGCGATGGGCATGCACCTGATGCGCGAGATTGGCACAAGAGGGGTCTACGCAGACCCGTTGTTGCCCGACTTCATGGTCTTCCTGAATTACGACGAGCTTCCGTGGTTCTGGCTGGGCTTCGACAACTTCTTGTTCGCCAGCCTCATGGTAATGCTAATCCCTGGTCTGCTGGCGTTCGTTTTCGGCTGGCTCGCCTTTCGCAGTCGCGTCACCGGCGTGTACCTGTCGATCATCACACAAGCCATGACCTACGCGCTAATGCTCGCCTTCTTCCGCAATGAAATGGGTTTAGGGGGCAATAACGGCCTGACAGATTTCAAAGATCTGCTCGGATTCAACTTACAAACCGACTCCACGCGCGCTGGCCTGTTCGTTGCAGCCGCAATCGCATTGGCGGCGGGTCTGTTAATATCAAAATTCATCACCACCTCGAAACTTGGGAAAGTCCTCGTCGGGGTGCGCGATGCCGAAAGCCGTACACGTTTTATCGGGTACCGGGTTGAGGGCTACAAACTGTTCGTGTTCATAGTCTCGGCGATGATGGCAGGCGTTGCAGGTGCGATCTACACACCGCTCGTCGGCATCATCAACCCCGGTGAATTCAGCCCGGCAAACTCCATCGAGATTGTGATCTGGGTGGCCCTAGGGGGTCGTGGAACACTCGTTGGCGCAGCAATCGGCGCGATTATCGTGGCCCTCGCCAAGACATTGTTAACCGGATGGATCCCCGAAATATGGCTGTTCGCGCTTGGCGGTATGTTCGTTCTGGTCACGCTATACCTGCCAAACGGCGTACTAGGCGCGGTTGAAAACACCATCAAAAAACTGAAACGTAAAACGGAGGCCCCGGCATGACCACGCAACTTTACCTCTCGGGCGTTTCGCGCAGCTTTGATGGGTTCAAAGCCATCAACAACCTGTCGATGGTTGTCGCCAAAGGTGAACTGCACGCAGTCATCGGCCCCAATGGTGCGGGAAAAACCACGATGATGGACATCATCACCGGCAAAACCCGACCGGACGAGGGCGACGTCTACTGGAACGACGTCGTAGACCTGACCAAAGTCGACGAGGCCGGTTCAGCCCGACTTGGCATAGGTCGAAAATTCCAGAAACCCACGGTGTTTGAAACCCTGACGGTCGAGGACAACATCGGAATAGCCCTAAAAGCCGAGCGCGGCGTTTTCGCGACATTGTTCGACCACCAAACATCGAAACAAGCTGCCAAAATCACCGAACTACTTGAGCTCGTGCGGCTCAACGATGACCGTGCCCGCATGGCTGCCGAGCTTTCTCACGGTCAAAAACAATGGCTCGAAATCGGGATGTTGCTGGCGCAAGACCCGCAACTTCTTCTGGTTGACGAACCCGCTGCCGGCATGACCGACGCAGAAACCATGCGCACTGCCGAATTGCTTAAAGACATCGCAGGCGAGCGTTCCGTGGTTGTCGTTGAACACGACATGGAATTTGTGCGCGCTTTGGGCTGCAAAGTTACCGTGCTGCACCAAGGCAGCGTTCTGGCCGAAGGGACGCTCGACCATGTGTCGTCCATGCCCGAAGTCATTGAAGTCTATTTGGGGCGCTAATCATGCTGAAAGTCGAAAATATCAACCTCCACTACGGTGCCTCACACGCGCTTCGTTCGGTTTCATTGCACGCCGAGGCCGGCAAAGTAACCACCGTTCTGGGACGCAACGGCGTTGGCAAAACTTCGTTACTACGCGCGATCGTGGGCCGTGAAACCATAACCGACGGTCAAATATTGTGGGAAGGTGCGGATATCTCGCGCAAATCTCCCGAAGTGCGCGCGCGCGCCGGTTTGGCCTCGGTTCCCCAAGGGCGCGAAATATTCCCCTTACTAACCGTGCATGAAAACCTAGAAACCGGATACGCCTGCCTTCCACGTGGCGAGCGCCACATACCGGACGAAGTATTCGATCTCTTTCCAGTGCTAAAAGAAATGCTGGGCCGTCGCGGCGGTGATCTTTCGGGTGGTCAACAACAACAGCTTGCCATCGGGCGTGCATTGGTCACTAAACCCAAACTACTGGTGCTTGACGAACCGACAGAAGGCATTCAGCCCTCCATCATCAAGGACATCGGCCGCGCAATCGAATTCCTGCGCGACAAAGGCGATATGGCAATAATCCTGGTCGAGCAGTTTTTCGAGTTTGCCCGCGATTTAGCAGATGATTACGCAGTAATGGACCGTGGCGAAGTGGTGCTGTCAGGCAATCGAAAGGATATGGTGGAAAAAGATGTTCGACGCCTCCTTACCGTCTGAAAACATGCAACGCGCCAAGGGTTGCGCCGAGGTCGGCTTTGGTGCTCGTGGTCTAAAACACCTCTATCAAAGTGGTTGCAGCAAAGCGTTGCTTCCAAAGAATTTCCAACCAACACCCGAGGCTGTTTTTATTAACACCTCCGGCGGGGCGACAGGCGGCGACAGGCTGAACTATTCTGCTTGGGTTAAGGACGGCGCACGGCTGGATGTTACAACGCAAGCCGCCGAACGCATCTACCGTGCAACCACTGGTGAGGCTGTGATCACGAACACTCTGACGCTTGGTGAAAACTGTCAAATGGACTGGGTGCCACAAGAAACCATCTTGTTCGAAAATTCCGCACTAAAGCGCCAGCTAAACGTCACCATGGCTGAAAGCGCGTCCTTGCTGGCGCTCGAAACCTTAGTTCTTGGCCGCAAGGCGATGGGGGAAATCTTGCACTCCGCATCGCTGTCTGACCAGTGGCGTATCCGCCGCGGGGATCGCCTGATTTATGCCGATGCTCTGCGGTTCAATGCACCCGATGTGCAAACGCAAAGCACCGCAACCCTCAACGGAAACCGCGCATTGGCAACCATTGTTATTGTTGCCCCTGACGCCGAGGATCGCTTGCAATTCGCACGCAGCTTGTTGCCATTCCCTGATGTCGAGGCCGCCGCCTCCGCATGGAGCGGCATCCTGACACTTCGCTTTCTAGCACCCGATGCGCAACCGCTTCGTAACGCGCTTATTTCATTTTTAACCCAATTCCGCGGCCGCGATCTGCCCCGTGTCTGGCATATGTAAAGGCAATTCCATGAACCTGACCCCAAGAGAAAAAGACAAACTGCTGGTTAGCCTCGCCGCAATGGTAGCGCGAAACCGACTGGAACGCGGCGTCAAACTTAACCACCCCGAAGCGATCGCCCTGATCACCGATTTCGTGGTCGAGGCCGCACGCGATGGCCGCTCCGTCGCTGATCTGATGTCGGCTGGCGCGGGCGTGATCACACGCGAACAATGCATGGAAGGGATCCCCGAGATGATCCACAACGTGCAGGTCGAAGCAACTTTTCCCGACGGCACGAAACTCGTGACCGTTCGCCAACCTATAAGATAAGAGGCCGCCATGATCCCCGGAGAAATCTTTCCCGCCAGCGGTTCCATCACCCTCAATGAAGGTGCCGACCACATAATACTTACGGTTTCAAACACCGGCGACCGCCCCGTACAAGTCGGCAGCCACTATCATTTTGCCGAAGTAAATCCGGCGTTGGATTTCGACCGCGCTGCTGCACACGGCTGGCGTCTGAATATAGCATCGGGCACCGCCGTGCGGTTCGAGCCGGGCCAAACCCGCGAGGTGACGTTGGTGCCACTTGGCGGCGCGCGGCGGGTGTTTGGGTTTAATGGGGCAGTAATGGGAGGGGTTGATGTTTTTTCCACCACATCATCGGATAGTGTTGAACGCATATATTTCCTGCTAAAGACATTAATTAAGGCACGTCCATTACATATTATGAAACGGGCAGAAGAGTTGCCGGTGATGTCTTCTCATGGGGTGTATTTCGTGTTCCACCCTGACGAGATGCGAACCAAGAGCCCTTTTGAGAAGCGTGTTGTCCGCATTGGAAAATCTGAACAGCTTTCAGCAAGGCTAAAACAGCACATGGGCGATCTTTCTGGAACGGGCGCACACAGGTCATCTATTTTCCGGCAACATATTGGACGCGCGTTGATCATTCGGGATCAAAAAGCCGCGTTTGATAATTGGGGCGACAAAAAGACTCCCACAGACGAAATGAGAGCGCTTGAAATAGTTTTGGAAACAGAAGTGTCAAACGAGATAAGTCAGCATTCGTTTGTTTGGGTGGAGACAGGGAGCGCAGATGAATCCTCGTATATCGAGCGGAATTCCATTGCGGTTTTGAGTAACCGTCACCGGAACGGAAAGGATATACAAAGTGATGAATGGCTGGGGAACAATGCGGCTAACGAAAAAATTCGACAATCAGGTTTGTGGAATATTAACCACACCACAGATGTTTGCGAACCTGACTTTCTAAAGCACCTATCCGACCTTATTGAATCTCAGCTGTCTTAAGATAATCAGGGAAACCGTATAATGCCCACACAAATCCCACGCACATCCTACGCCCATATGTTCGGCCCCACCACAGGCGATAAAATCCGCCTTGCCGACACTGACCTGATTATCGAGGTCGAACGCGACCTCACCACATACGGCGAAGAAGTCAAATTCGGCGGCGGCAAAACTATCCGCGACGGCATGGGCCAATCCCAAGCCACTCGCGCCGAGGGGGCGGTTGATACGGTAATCACCAACGCCCTGATCGTCGACCACTCCGGTATCTACAAAGCCGACGTTGGTCTGAAAAACGGCTTGATCCACAAGATTGGCAAGGCGGGCAATCCCGACACCCAACCCAACGTCGATATTATCATTGGCCCGGGAACCGAGGCAATCGCCGGCGAAGGCCGCATCCTGACGGCCGGCGGGTTCGATAGCCACATCCACTTCATCTGCCCCCAGCAAATCGACGACGCTCTGCACTCCGGCATCACCACTATGCTTGGCGGCGGCACCGGCCCCGCACATGGTACCTTGGCCACAACCTGCACGCCCGGTGCATGGCACATTGGCCGCATGATGCAATCTGCCGACGCTTTCGCCATGAACCTCGCGTTCGCCGGCAAAGGCAACGCCTCCCTGCCTGCCGCGCTGGAAGAACAAGTATTGGGCGGTGCATGTTCCCTGAAACTGCACGAGGATTGGGGCACCACCCCCGCCGCCATCGACAACTGCCTAAGCGTGGCCGACGCAATGGACGTGCAGGTCATGATCCACACCGATACCCTGAACGAATCCGGTTTTGTCGAACATACAATGAAGGCCATCAAAGGCCGCACCATCCACGCCTTCCACACCGAGGGTGCTGGCGGCGGTCACGCCCCCGACATCATCAAAATCTGCGGCGAGGATAACGTCCTCCCTGCCTCCACCAACCCGACACGGCCCTACACGGTCAACACGCTGGAAGAGCATCTCGATATGCTGATGATCTGCCATCATCTGGACAGTGAAATTCCCGAAGACATCGCCTTCGCGGAAAGCCGCATCCGCCGCGAAACCATCGCTGCCGAGGATATACTTCATGACTTAGGCGCCTTCTCGATCATCGCATCCGACAGCCAAGCCATGGGGCGTGTGGGCGAAGTTCTGATCCGCACATGGCAAACCGCCGACAAGATGAAAAAGCAGCGCGGCCCGCTGCCCGAGGAAACCGGCGACAACGACAATTACCGCGTCCGCCGCTACATCGCCAAATACACGATCAACCCCGCCATCGCGCACGGCCTCTCGAAACATATCGGCAGCATAGCCGAGGGCAAACGCGCCGACCTCGTCTTCTGGAATCCTGCCTTCTTTGGCGTCAAACCGGAAATGGTCCTGCTGGGCGGCACGATCGTCATGGCACAAATGGGCGACCCGAACGCCTCCATCCCGACACCGCAACCGGTCTACTCCCGCCCGATGTTCGGCGCATTTGGCCGCAGCGTCGAAAACTCCGCCGTCATCTTCACCAGCGCTGCAGCGCACGACGACGGTATCGCCGGAAAACTCGGCATCGCCAAACAAACCGTTCCCGTTGAAAACACCCGAGGCGGCATTAGCAAAGCCTCGATGATCCTGAACAACGCCACACCGGAAGTAGAAGTTGACCCCGAAACCTACGAGGTCCGCGCCGACGGAGTATTGTTGACATGCGAACCCGCCGAAGTGCTACCAATGGCACAGCGGTACTTTATGTTTTGAGGTGAGAGATATGGAAACAACTCTAGATGAAGCGCATCAGTTGCAAAATGGCCTTGCGGCAAGGGCCACCGGAGGTGACTTCGCAAACCTAGATTATCTCCAGATTAGGTCCAGTCTGATGAATGATTCCAGTACGGAATCCTTGGTTCCAGATTTTGTTCGCCGCTGCAAAAATATTGATCAGTTTTGGGCATGGATAAAAGACGAAAAACCAACATACGCAGAGCGTCGCAAAATTATATGGGATTCTTTTAGCCCGTTAATTGAGGAAATTGAGACGTTATCCAAGCCAACAAAGGAAACTTCCGATATATTTGCTACACCAGATTTTTTCGGAACTACAGATTGGCGGCTCACAAATGCTCCTTCTGTTCAAAAAGCTATTTCTGATGTGTCGTTGAAACTTATTTTGTTGCTCGAATTAGTTAACACAAGCAATACCCTTGGATCTGAAAACTCTGTTATTAATGACATCCAAAAGGCCCAGTTAATTGCTTTGTTGGAAACTGCTCTAGCAGCCTTAAATGCACCTGCAATTCAAACATCTGCCGCAAGTGGTCTGTTTTCTTGGTTGACGAAGATTTTGAAAAGGGGGCTGGAGAAAGGAACGGAAAACGGAGTATCTGATGCAATGGGAGATGTAATTGACAGCGGAAAAGACCTCTTTTCCGAGTTAGCACAACAGCCCGGGATTTCAGACTTAGACAAACTATTATAGGCAACCCATGACCCGCGCCACAGCCACCCTTCACACCCACGCCGCCACCGACGACACGGTAACGCTCACTTATGACGAACGGTTCTTGCGGCGCAAGTTGCTGACCTCGGACAACGGCGAAGAGTTCCTCGTTGATCTCCCCGAAACAATTTCCCTGAACAGCGGCGATGCCTTCAAACTCGACGATGGTCGCCTGATCGGTATCATCCCTGCCACTGAGGAGTTGCTCGAAGTCAAAGGCACCGACCTCGTGCGCCTTGCATGGCACATCGGTAACCGCCACACGCCCTGCCAACTCGGCACGGATCGCCTGTTAATCCAACGTGATCACGTCATGCGCGATATGTTAACCAAGCTCGGCGCGGAACTGCGCGATGTGACCGAGGAATTCACCCCCGAAGGCGGCGCTTATGGTCATGGAAGGACCCACGGCCATGCGCATTAACCTTTTCCCCCATGTGCAAAAACGTACATACGTGTTGTGTACGGGTTGTGTACGCATTGTGTACCCGAAAAATCATGGTTAACGCGGGCCTTCACAAGCTGACGCAGTGGCTGTCACCGTCCTATCCGGTCGGCTCATTCAGCTATTCGCACGGGTTGGAATGGGTGATTTCCGAAGGTGAAATCACCGACGCTGCGGCGTTGAAAACCTGGCTGCTAGACATCCTCAATCACGGGGCTGGCCGTAACGATGCTATCTTGCTGGCGCACGCCTACCGCGCCGAAACCCCCTCCGAATTAGCCGAGGTATCAGAGCTGGCAACAGCCTTCAATCCAAGTGCAGAGCGCCTGTTGGAAACGCAATCTCAAGGCGCGGCTTTCGCGAAAACCACGCGCTCAATCTGGCCCGCCGAGTTATCCGATATGCCCTATCCCGTTGCCGTCGGTGCAGCCGCACGTCAACACGCAATACCACTCGACGACACCATCGCCCTCTACCTGCATTCCTTTGCCGCCAATCTGGTTTCTGCCGCCGTCCGTTTCGTTCCATTGGGGCAAACGGAAGGTCAACGTGTTTTGAGCGAACTATTTGAAGCTATAGATAAAATAACATTTGAAACACAAGTTTCCACACTCGACGACCTAGGTGGATGCGCCTTTCGTGCCGACATTGCATCGATGAAACACGAGACCCAAACCACAAGGATTTTCCGCTCATGACTTCCCCAAATGGCCCCTTGCGCGTCGGTATCGGCGGCCCCGTAGGCGCCGGAAAAACCTCCCTGACCGAGGCTTTGTGCAAAGCCATGCGCGATAAATACTCCATCGCAGTTGTCACCAACGACATCTACACCAGCGAAGACGCCGAGTACCTGATGCGCGCACAAGCTTTACCACTAGAACGCATCGTTGGCGTGGAAACAGGCGGCTGCCCGCACACCGCCATTCGTGAAGACGCGTCGATCAATTTGGCGGCTATCGATCAACTAAACAAGGACATCCCCGACCTGGACTTGATCCTTATCGAAAGCGGCGGCGACAACCTATCGGCCACTTTTTCACCCGAACTTGCCGACCTAACCATCTACGTAATCGACGTAGCCGCCGGTGAAGAAATTCCCCGCAAAGGCGGTCCCGCAATTACACGCTCCGACTTGCTGGTAATCAACAAAACCGACCTCGCGCCCTATGTTGGCGCGTCGCTAGAAGTGATGGAACGTGACAGCGAAAGAATGCGCGGAAGTCGTCCTTTTGTGTTTTGTCAGGTGAAAACGAATAAGGGCACTGACGTGGTTGTGGAATTCATTGAAAAGCAAGGCGGATTGAATCGCTGACAAGGTGCAATTTTTAATCAAAGGTTCTGCATCTCGAAGACCGTTTAGCTTTCGCGCCAGATCGGGTTTGACCACGCTCGTTTGCCTGCACGATCAATGACGGTGACCCGCACCCACGGAGAGTCAGTTAGGCGGTTCAGCGAAAGCTGTGCTTTGGTTATCGATTGCCCGTGAAGTGTTGCTGTGGATGTACCTTTGCCCTGAACGATTATCGTGACGGCAGAGGAGCAATCAACTTCGACGCCTTCTTCAGTGATACGAATATCGTTGATTTGTGGGCCGGTGCTTGAATAATATTCACCTGCTTTAAGCGCTGTCAGAAGTGCTTCAGGTGTGTTTTGCGTCGCCTTAACCATGACCCAGCCACCAAAGAAATCAGGTGTATTGAAGTGTGCATCATCGGTCGCGATCAGGTTTAATTCGCGCCCATCGTTCAACAGATGTTCCAGCGTCATGAACCCTTCGCCACGATCATTGTCAACGACGCAGCCGTGATTGTAAATTTCAACCGCATGTGCTGCGGTTATTGTGCGGGCATCGGCCTCGGTCATACCGGACCAATGGGGGTGGGCTATGGCGACGAATGCACCGGCATCGCGTGCGCGTTGTGCGATACTCGTTGCGGATTCCGAGCCTTCCAGAGCGTGAAAGTCAGGGGCATTTGGCGGGGTAAAATCATGCGGCAGTCCCGCTGCCACAATATGCCATAAGTTACCGTTTTCCATAGACCCGGTATGCAGTTCAGCCCCCGGAATGGTTGTGAAATGGTCATTGTGGAAAGCCGTGGTATCTGTGATCGGATAGTCGAACAGCCCAACGAAGTGATCTGTAAGCGCAATGAAATCATAGCCTTCGGCCTGATACCTGCGGCAAACTTCTTTAGGCGAAAGGACACCGTCTGACCCTGTGGAATGGGTGTGCAGGTTTCCACGATGGAATTTACCTGCGGCGGAGAAAAAGCTGGTCGGCATGGCATATCTCTTGTTTCAAGTGGAGAATCAGACGCTACAATATCTCTTTTCGAAATATGACCAGCGTTGCGAATGATGCCAAGTCTTTTTTCAGATTTAGCCGCGCAGAGAAACTATTTATGCGGCTTTGCCAGTATCGGATAATACGCGATGGCAAAACCTGCGAAGGCTGCAATCCACATCGTTGCGGAGATGTATAACAGATAGTTTAGGTGTGGCAGGAACTCGGTTGTGATCCGCAGCAGTGCTGCAAGAATTATCGCCCCATAAAGCGCCACGATCGCTTTGGTGGACGCAAGCGGGCGGCCCGAATGCCCAAGGCTAACGCGCGTCATCATGGCCAATGTCACCACGCCGATGACACCAACCATCCATGCATGTGGGATTTGTGTGCCGCCACTGATAGCCAACAGTAGGAAACCCAACGGCACAAACGCATATCCAACGTGGAGGATCAACACCAGTGGCTCCGCCACCGTGCGCCAACCAGCCCATCTTGTAAGGCGAATGGCGTGGGCTGCGCCTGCGATCATGTTAAGCAAACGGCTACCGACGAATTCGGGTGCGGCCAGCCAGAGTAGAACGGCTGCGATGGCAATGGCGATGGCGAAGGCGTCGAAACGATTAACGGGGGTGGGCAGGCGGCCCGGACCTTGGCGAACAAGCCAGTTTCGGGTGAAGCTGGGAATGACCCGTCCGCCGATAAGAATGATTAGGGAAACGATCGTGCCGACCCCCATCCGGATTCCGTAGCCATTGATCGCTGACCCATTAAGGGTTTCGTAATGGAATATGCCGTTGGAAATGGCCATCAAAGCAACGACACCCAGAACCTTCAGGTTTCGCCAGTTCTTTCCTGCAATAATTTCTCGTGCCAGTACAGCACCGAGGACGATCAAGAAAGCGATATCGACCAATGGAGATATTACTGCCGGTAGCCATTCCGATACGAATATGGCCAACCGACCTGCAACCCATATGCCTGAAAGTCCCACGACCGGCCAACCCAAGACTGGCAAGCGGCCCGTCCAGTTTGGCACTGCGGTTAATAAGAAACCGGCGATCACGGCGCTTGAATAACCGAAAACCATCTCGTGCATATGCCAGTCCGTGCCAATCATGCGACTAGGGATCGGGGTTCCCGTCGCGAGGAAAATCACCCAGAGGATCATGGCGAGTGCGGCCCAGATGCCGGCCAGCAAGAAGAATACCCGAAAGCCGTGGCTGAACAGGACAGGGCCTTTGTAGGCGCGACGGCGTTCTGAAGTGGTTAACATTGGTGACCCGATCGTTGTGGTGATTTCGCATGGGTTAGTCGAACTAAACAAGCGTGACATTGATTTAAATCATGTTAGACATTCAGCTTTTGCGATATAAATATCTGAAAAATTGGGAAATGAAACATAATGCGGACTAGGCCGGACCAAACAACCGAAATGGAATTGCTGTCTGGCAAGGTGACGCTGGACGGGCATGGATATATCGTTGACCCCGAAGCGTGGACGCCGAATTTTGCGCGTGTGGTGGCGGGTTTCGAAAATATTGAACTGACTCAAACCCACTGGGACGTCATTGATTTTATGCGCAAGTCCTATGCCAATCGCGGCGTTGCTGTCGATGTGCGCCACGTAAACAAGTTTTTAGCCTTACAAAACGGCATCAGCAAGCACGATGGCCGCCGTTTGCTATTTGAACTATTCCCTTATGGATATGTTAAGCAGGCCGTCAAAATTGCGGGTATGAAACAACCTCGCGCCTGGAGCACGGGTTAGCTCACCAATGGGGTGGTCTTTGATCGGCAAGTGGGGCGCCTGACAGATTGTCGGCTTCCTGCTCTGCTGCGCGTTGCATCAACATTGAAACACGGCGGTTCAATTGGTCGATCTCGGCCGCTTGGTTGGTTACGACTTCATTCAGTTCTTCAACCAACGCGCTTTGATGGGCGATGGCCTCTTCAAGGCGGGTAATACGATCTTCGTTCATGGTAACTCCGGAAACAGGGTGGCGGGGTCGCCCGCCCGCCATTTTGGATATTTGGTCATTATAGAGGTGAACGCATCCGAGGATAGGAATTCTTCCAACCAACGGATGAGATTGGGCCACGGCTGGATATCGAACCAAGCGCGATCTACATTGGCGAATTGGCGAACGAAGGTGACGATAGACATATCCGTCATACCTATTTTTTCCCCCGACAAATATGGCTGCGTTGCCAGGATGTTGTCGATTTTCACTAAGAATTCCGACGCGATTAAACGCTGTTCAATTGCGTCGGAACCCTCGTACCGATTTCCGTATTTGTATTTATCAAGGGCCGATTTGAATGCACCGTCGCACTCTTCGATCAGTTCCTGATTGTGCCGATCCAGCCACGCATCCGGGTCGTTCTGTTCCAGCGCCCACAGCATAATGTCGTAACTCTCTTCAATAATACGGCCACTACAAACGACAACTGGTACGGTCGCCTTAGGGGAAGCGACAAGCAATTCCGGTGCTTTATCCCGCAGCAAAATCTCGCGTAGCTCAACCTCAACACCACTCGCTGCAATGGCTAGGCGGGCACGCATTGCGTAGGGGCAGCGGCGGAATGTATATAAGATTGGTTTCATCCCTTTCAAATAGGTTCAACAACGTGATTTGGCAATCCATCCATCGACACGCACGTATTCAATGATTAAGAATACCCTAACGAATAGGGGAGCCGAAATTGGCCGAATTTTCAGAGCGCGAACTGCGCGACGCAATGGGCAGTTTTGCCACTGGTGTCACGATTGTAACTACGATGACCGATCGCGGTCCGCTTGGCATGACTGTTAACAGTTTTACCTCGGTTTCACTGGATCCACCGCTGGTCCTATGGTCGCCCGCGCGAAAGTCGGCGCGTTTCCCCGCGTTCGAGGCTGCCAACCATTTCGCAGTTCATATTCTTTCTGCGGACCAACGGAAGTTAGCCGATATGTTTTCCAATTCCGGTTTCGAGGCGTTTGATGACCTTGAATACACCCGTGGAATTGGGGATGTGCCCTTGCTGAATGACTGTACCGCCCGATTCGAGTGCAGTCACGCGGCTGGTCATGATGGCGGCGATCATTTGATAGTTGTCGGCGAAGTCTTGCGAATTTCGGCGTGCGACAAGCCTTCATTACTTTTTTACCGTGGCGAATTCACAGGCTTTAGCTAATGCGGAAATATCTCAACGCCCGGCTCAAGAGCTTTAGATACGCTGGCGCGGGGCTAATGTTTTTGCTGAAATCCGAGCCCCACGCCCGTATTCACCTACTGGCAACAACGTTGGTGATAATCACGGCAATCGCATTTGATGTCACACGTCAGGACTGGTTGTGGTTGACGCTTGCGATCACTCTGGTTTGGGCCTTCGAGGCAATGAACACGGCCATTGAACACCTATGTGATTTGGTATCGCCAGAGCAGTCTGAAAGCGTTAAACGGGCCAAGGATGTTGCTGCCGGGGCTGTGCTTATTGCGGCTATCGCGGCTGTGATCATTGGTATTGGTGTGTTTTCCCCATATATCTGCGCCCTCATCTGATCCCTATACCTTGCGACCAACCGACCCTTGGGGTAGACCGTTGAAAAACACCTATTCAGGGTCTGAACATGGCTAAGAACAAGAAACAAAAGGTCAAACGCCCCAAGGCGTTGCCGCCGCGCGGATTTCGCGACTATTTTGGCACCGACGTGACCGAACGCAATGATATGTTGGGCAAAATCACCGACGTTTACCAACGCTATGGCTTTGATCCGCTGGAAACTCCAGCCGTTGAAACTGTCGAGGCTTTGGGAAGTTTCCTGCCAGACGTGGATCGTCCGAATGCCGGCATTTTCGCGTGGCAGGACGAGGACGACGCTTGGATGGCATTGCGCTATGATTTGACTGCGCCACTGGCGCGGGTTTATGCTCAGTTCCGTAACGATCTGCCAACGCCATACCGTCGGTTCGCAGTTGGCCCAGTTTGGCGCAATGAGAAAGCCGGACCGGGGCGATATCGCCAGTTCTATCAATGCGATGCGGATACTGTTGGTAGTGCGAGCATGGCAGCAGATGCAGAAATTTGTGCTATGTTGTCAGATACGCTGGAGGCTGTCGGGATTCCGCGTGGGGACTATGTTATTCGGTTGAATAACCGGAAGGTGTTGTCTGGGGTTTTGGAGGCTGTCGTTGAAATTGTTGTTCACGAGCAGATGCAAACGGCTGGGCCGGATTCACCTCCAAGTATTTACGATGAGATGTCAGAATGGGAAGCGAATGTCCTTAGAACCATTGATAAATTCGACAAAGTAGGAGAGTCTGGTGTTCGCGAGTTGCTCACTGATGGTCGGTTGGACGCGTCAGGTGCTTTTATCGACGGTGTTGGCTTATCGGACGCCGCAGCTGAACCCGTTATTGAATTTCTCACATCGAAGGGTGACGACACTGCCGCGACTTTGGAGAACTTAACAAAAGCTGTAGGTACTTCTGAAGTCGGCTTTAAGGGAATTAGAGAGTTGGAGGAAATTTTCAACCTTCTTGTCGCTCAAGGTTATGGCACGGACCGCATTGTCATTGACCCATCTGTGGTGCGCGGTTTGGGTTATTACACTGGTCCCGTTTATGAAGCCGAGCTCACCTTCGATATTCTTGACGAAAAAGGCCGCAAGCGCCAGTTCGGGTCGGTTGCCGGTGGTGGCCGTTATGACGACCTCGTGAAACGGTTTACTGGACAAGAAGTGCCTGCGACAGGCGTAAGCATCGGGGTGGATCGTCTGTTGGCCGCTTTACGTGAAAAAGGCCGCATGAACAGCCGCGCAAATGGCCCGGTAATCGTCACGGTTATGGATCGCGACCGCATGGGGAATTACCAAACGATGGTGTCAGAGCTTCGCAATGCCGGCATCAGAGCCGAAGTGTATTTGGGCAACCCCAAGAACTTTGGCAATCAACTTAAATACGCGGATGCGCGGAACTCTCCGGTTGCCGTAATCGAGGGTGGCAATGAATTCGAGTCCGGCGTCGTGCAGATCAAGGACTTGGCACTCGGGGCGGCGTTAGCGGCGAACATTACGACGAATGAGGAATGGAAAGCCCAGCCCGCACAAATGGAAATTGCACGCGGCGATCTGGTTTCAGAGGTTCGCAAAATGATTGCACGGGCGGACGGATAATGGTTACTTCACGGGCGTACCTGGAAAATGGTCGACTAGGGCAGGGCTTGGACGACGTGCGCGCTGAAGTTGGGCGCCTTATGTCCGGCTTTATCGCCAACGGTGCGCAGCCGGTTGAACCGGCGGCCCTTTTACCGGCTGATGTCTTGATTGACCTTTACGGCGAAGATTTACGCGCACGGGCTTACACCACGCATGACCCGGTTGAGGGTGAATTGATGCTGCGCCCGGACTTTACGGTTCCAGTCGTACAAATCCACATGGCAAACGGGGCGAGTGCTGCGCGCTACGCCTATGCTGGCTCTGTTTGGCGTCGCCAGGAGGTGGGCAGCAACCGCCCTACGGAATACCTGCAAGCGGGTTTCGAAGTGTTCGGTGGCACTGATCCAGCAGCGGACGATGCCGAAGTTTTCGCCGTGCTGGCCACAGCGCTCGGCGATCTTCCGGTGATGCCGGTTACGGGCGATCTGGGCCTGATATTTGCTGCAATCGAGGCGCTCGACACAAATGAGCGACGCAAAAGTGCGCTGCGTCGTCACGTTTGGCGACCGCAGCGTTTTAAACGTTTGCTGGAGCGATATTCCGCAAAGGCCGAAGTAAGCGCAGAGCGGGCAAGGTTGTTGCAAGCGGTTGAGGATGGATCAGTGCATACGCTGATCAAGGCGTCTGGTGCAGCACTCGGTGTGCGTTCCATTGACGAAATCGCGGCGCGCGCTGAAATATTGTTATACGAAAAAGAGGCGGCTGCCCTAAGCGAAACCGCGGTGGCGCTTGTATCCAGCGTGCTGGAGCTGAAATCAACAATGGGATCTGCGGCGCAAGAATTACGCAGAGTTGCCCCAATGTTGGGGGCGGCGGCTGACGGGCTAGAAGCACGCGCACAAGCCCTGTCAGACGCTGGAATCGACGTGTCAGCCCTGCCGTTCGAGGCATCTTATGGCCGCACAACGCTCGAGTATTACGACGGTTTCGTATTCGGTTTCCATGCACCCGATCGCCCTGATTTACCACAAATCGCACAGGGTGGACGCTACGACGCGCTAACACGTGTGCTTGGCGACGGCAAATCTGTGCCTGCTGTGGGTGGCATTATTCGGCCAGAAGCAGCTTTGGCCCTGAACGGCGGTGCAGTATGAGCGTTTTGAAACTTGGATTGCCTTCAAAAGGCCGACTGCAAGAGCTAACGATCGACTGGTTTGCTGAACGTGGCATAACAGTTGAGCGCACGGGGTCAGGGCGAGAATACGCCGGTCGCGTTGTGGGTTTCGACGACATAGAGTTGGTGCTTTTGTCGGCTGGCGAAATTCCCAAAGAATTGGCCGCTGGCCGGATTCACCTTGGCGTAACCGGCCAAGATCTCGTGCATGAAAAAATTCCTGGCTGGCAAGAAAAGATAACCGAGCTGACCGAGATGGGTTTTGGTCATGCTGATCTGATTCTTGCGGTACCGGACAACTGGGTAGATGTTCAAAATATCGATGATTTCGACGCGGTCGCGGCAGCCTTTCGTGCCAACCATGGCTTTCGGCTGCGCATCGCAACCAAGTATCACAATCTGGTGCGCGAGTTTTTGCGAGGCCATGACGTCGCAGATTATCAATTGGTTGATAGTCAGGGCGCGACCGAGGGGACGGTTAAAAACCTTACTGCCGAGGCCGTGGCTGACATTACATCCTCAGGGGATACGCTGGCGGCGAACCATTTGAAGATATTGCCAGACGGGTTGATTTTGAAATCGCAGGCGACGTTGTTTAAGTCTATGGTAGCTGATTGGAGCGAAGCAGAAGCTACGTTCAAGAAGCTACAATCCAGCGTTACTGATATTCCACTTCAGCGCTAGCATAGATGCTATCCAGGCATCTGATGCATTGAACATCCTGAATACTTAACCCCGATACGTATAGATGTGGAATCGGGTAACATCCTTTGTATCGCGTGTTTTGCCATTGTCCAGATGAGTTCCAAAGCCAAAGAATTATATGTCTAGAAACCGTCCTGAGGTGAGCTCTGCGCTTCGCAGCGTGCCTGATCCACGATATTCCAATTATCGCTCAGTGCGTCGGTTAATCTAATAAGAGCTACACCGTCCACGAATACATCCCCATCAGCACTTGCGTGGATGGGACAACCGTCTCCATTTATAATATCTGCGCAGCCGTTGTCGGCAGAGCCGTCTGCTATAGGTCGTCAACAATATTGCTCGATAGATTGAAGTGTCGCTATATCTATCGCTATTAGCACTAATCTCGGTTAAGAATTTGTCGAATGTTGAATATGGTCCAACAACGAACTTCTAACCTGTCCCGACAGTTTCAATCTCATCCACGATATTTTCCGAAGCGTCTTCAAGACCGCCCGATATCACAGAAATCACAGCCAACGCTATAGTGACAATCGCCGCCGTCAGCAGGATCCAGTCTACGGTGACTGCGCCGGATTCATTATTCGAGAAGTTGATTAATGAATGCATCATTTTCTCCTAAAGTTACTATTTACACAAAATTATAGAATCGTAATCCTAAAATAATCGCAGAAAAAAGAGGCAAGAATAGGGCGATAGATAGAGTAAATTAATGCTATATATATAGTAAATCAGTTAAAATGTTAAGAAGTTTAAGAATTCCGGGGCTAGGTGACCTACGAAATATGATCTAGCAATCTCTTTGCCTCGTCACTTGTTGAGGCTAATTTTTCCCTATTTTCGCCCGGAAAAAAGCGTGCGCGAATGCCGGTTGGCATTGGATTTGGTGAAAACGTTAGAACGCGCGGCCCGATAGTCACGGTCTCGGCTGCCCAGCTATCAACAATCGCTTGTGCGGCGGCTTTGGTCGAGCCGTAGCCCGCGAAGAATTTTTTACCTCCACGGGGATCATCCATAAACACGGCTGTGCCTTCTTCGGCGGCCTTCAACAAAGGTTCGGTCATTGCGATGATCCGCTGCGTCGCGCGTGCATTTACGGCCCACATCCGATCGAAATCCTTGTCCGACACGTGCGCAACCGGTGACAATAACACCGCATGCACGGCGCAATGCACCAACAGGTCCAAATGACCCCAGCGTTCGTGAATAGCCACGCACATACGTTGCAGTCCACTTTCGTCGGTGATGTCGAGGGGCACAAGTGTGCATGAACCTCCAACCGTCTCGATCTCGTCGGCAAGCTCTTCCAGACCACCTACGGTTTTGGCCAGCGCAATGACATGCGCACCTTGGCGGGCCAACTCCACTGCTGTGGCATAGCCTAAACCACGCGAAGCGCCCGTTACCAGCGCAATGGTGCCCGCCCCAATGTTCATTTATCGCCTTGCATTTCAAAGCCTTTGTCGATTTTGTCGGTCGGGCGTACTGGGTAGTCACCGCTGAAACATGCATCGCAATACTGTGGGCATTTTTTATTCCGTCCACCGGTTTGGCCAACTGCATTATAAAGCCCGTCCAGCGAGACAAACCGCAAACTGTCCACACCCAAGTGCTGACGCATCTGCTCTTCAGTCATGGAGCTAGCTAGCAGTTTTTCGCGGTCCGGCGTATCGACGCCGTAAAAACATGGCCACTGTGTGGGCGGGGAGGCAATCCGGAAATGTACTTCCTTCGCACCTGCATCCAGCATCATCTCTTTGATCTTACGACTGGTGGTGCCGCGCACAACGGAATCGTCAACAAGAATGATCCGTTTTCCTTTAATCAAGGCGCGGTTGACGTTAAGTTTCAACAAAACACCCATGTTGCGGATTTGCTCGGTCGGTTCAATGAAAGTTCGGCCCATATATTGATTGCGGATGATGCCCATGGCGTAGGGGATGCCGCTTTCTTGACTAAACCCGATGGCCGCAGGGGTGCCGCTGTCGGGAACGGGGCAAACCAAATCTGCTTCGACGGGCGACTCTTTGGCGAGTTCTACGCCGATGCGACGGCGGGTTTCATAAACGGACTGGCCACCTAAGATACTGTCAGGGCGACTGAAATAAACGTGCTCGAATATACAAAATCGAGGCTCGGCTTTGTGGAAAGGAAAGGAGCTTTCAATTCCGTCTTTCGTGATGACGACCATTTCGCCTGGTTCAATCTCGCGAACAAAATCGGCGCCGATGATGTCCAAAGCACAGGTTTCCGACGATAGGACCCAACCGTCGCCAACTTTACCAAGCATCAATGGGCGAACGCCCAAGGCGTCACGCACACCGATTAATTTGGTGCGGGTCATGGCGACAATCGAAAACGCGCCTTCAACACGGCGAAGCGCATCTTTTAGACGCTCGGGGATGTTCTTCTGAAAAGACCTCGCCATCAGGTGTACGATGCATTCGGAATCGGACGACGATTGAAAAATGGAACCACGTTCAATCAATTCGCGCCGTAACGCATCTGCGTTAGTCAAGTTGCCGTTGTGCGCAATCGCACTGCCGCCCATGGCGAACTCGGCAAATAGGGGTTGCACGTCGCGGATTTGGGTTTCGCCTTTTGAGCCAGACGTTGAATACCGCACATGGCCAATCGACAGGTTGCCCGGCAGGGTTTTCATCAGGCTGGATTTGGTGAAGTTGTCACGAACATATCCAAAGCGTCGTGCCGAGGTAAAGCCTTTGTCGGCGTCGTAGGCGACTATTCCGCCAGCTTCTTGCCCGCGGTGTTGCAGGGCATGCAGTCCAAGGGCTACGAAATTTGCGGCCTCAGCCATGCCCCAGACGCCGAATACGCCGCACTCTTCGTGCAATTTATCATCATCAAAAGGAAATGCGGGTAGGTCTGCATCGTTGTACATATTGGCAAGGACTCGCTTGGCTTGTTGCAACTGCTTGCCTTATAGGCGGCACCGCTTGCGGTGTCACCCCACCTAACGCGCCTGTGGCGATTTATCAGCCTTCAGCTGATGTCGCAGCCTCTTCTTCGGTTACCGCGTCACCGGTGCAGCTTGCAGTTAACTGCTCGTATGGTTCGATCAACCACTCCGGAATGTCTGTCGGAATATATTCCTGCATGCGTGTTTGCTGTTCGGCCAGTATCACGCGCGTTTTGGAATCCTCGACCACCGGGAAACCTTCGCTGCCAGCAATGAAGAAATCATATGCCACTAGAGCCACAACAATAAGCAAAACACCACGCGCGAGGCCAAACAGGAATCCTAATCCACCGTCCAGTGAACCCAGCGCCGATTTTTGAACCGCACCTGAGATCAACGGTGTGAATAAAGCGATTATC
This sequence comes from Rhodobacterales bacterium 52_120_T64, assembly GCA_002162875.1. Taxonomy (GTDB): domain Bacteria; phylum Pseudomonadota; class Alphaproteobacteria; order Rhodobacterales; family Rhodobacteraceae; genus NORP23. Next base: position 169,843 of record MABA01000004.1, read on the forward strand.
ACCAAGGCTATAGCGAATACGCCTGCAAAGGCGGCTAGAATACCCAGTTCGCAATTGTCGCCGATAATGTCAGCCAAAATCGGGATTTCTTGCACCAGCGGAACAACTTGTGGCGAGAAATAGAACGCAACGATTCCCGCTCCGATCCAGCCTGCAATGCTTAGGGCTTCGCGAACGAATCCGCGCGAATATGCCAGAACAGCCGAAATGAACAGAATGGCCGCAACGCCGCCATCAAAAAGTGTAAAGTCTTCCATAAATCCGTCCCTTTAATCGTCTATCTGTCCAAAACATTTTTCAATAAACTCTGCAAGATCATCAACTTTATGCACGTCTATGCTGGTTTTGGCGATAGTTTTCATCCTAGATGGCGCGTAAGCACTGGAAAACCCCAGTTTTTCGGCTTCTTTCAGCCGATTTTCCGGCTGCGAGATCGGCCGGAGAGCGCTCGAAAGACTGATTTCCCCGAAAACCACCGAATCAGCCGGTAATGCGTGATCCTGCCGTGCCGAGATTAGCGCCGCCGCCACCGCTAGGTCCGCCGCAGGTTCGCTAATCTTAATGCCACCGGCAATATTCAGATATACATCCATGCCGCCAAATCCGATACCGCAACGCGCCTCAAGCACCGCTAGGATCATCGCCAATCGCCCTGAATCCCAGCCTACAACCGTACGCCGAGGTGTCGCGAGCGGAGAGCTTGCCACCAGGGCTTGAATTTCCACCAATACTGGCCGCGTCCCTTCGATTCCCGCAAAAACGACGGAACCGGAAGTGGGTTTATCTCGTTCGCTAAGGAATAATGCCGAAGGGTTAAGAACCTGTTGCAGCCCGCCGCTAGTCATCTCGAACACACCGATTTCGTCCGCCGCACCAAAACGGTTTTTGACGGCACGAAGAATGCGGAACTGGTGGCCGCGTTCACCCTCGAAATAAAGGACAGTATCGACCATGTGTTCAATCACACGCGGTCCCGCAATCTGACCGTCTTTGGTGACGTGGCCGACAAGAACTACGGAAATACCGCGCCGTTTGGCAAAACTGGTTAACTCGTGCGCGGCCGCACGGACCTGCGAAACAGAACCAGGCGCGGAACCGACATGATCGGCCCACATGGTTTGGATGGAATCGATGATTACCAGATCTGGGCGCTCGGAATCCAGCGTCGTCAAGATATCGCGAAGGTTGGTCTCGGCAGCCAGTTTCACTGGTGCATCTGTCAGATTCAAACGATCTGCGCGCATCCTGATCTGGCTGGCGGCCTCCTCCCCCGAAACATACAGCACCTTCTTGCCCATTAGTGCAAACGCGGCAGCGGCCTGTAGCAACAGCGTGGATTTGCCAATACCAGGGTCACCCCCGACCAATATGGCCGATGCAGGAACTAGGCCACCGCCCAAGACGCGGTCCAGTTCCTCTATGCCGAAAAGACTGCGCACCAGCGGCGCGTCTTTGGACGCCAGATCCGAAAGTTGCACCCTCTGCCCCTTCGCCGCCCCGAGCGTCTTACCCTTGGGACCAGCTGACAGCGCGACTTCTTCGACAATAGAATTCCACTCGCCGCACGTCTCGCAACGCCCAGCCCATTTCTTGTGCGCGGCCCCGCAAGCGGAGCAAGTATATGTCGTTGATTTTGCCATATTGATGTCTAGCCTTATACCGTCGCGAAGGGCAAGCCGAGGATTAGAACGATTGCGAATATTATTTGGAAAACGGGTAGAACGCGGTTCCAGCGCGTCTCTAAAGTTGCCGCCGTCGTCGCTGTTGCGGCCAAGGCGAACCCGAGTATTTGGGCCAAGAAAGGCGATACAGCGGAAATAGAGGCCATCCCGAGAATGGTTAATATGGCGACGGCTATATGGGTGTATTGAAGCAGTCCGCGTGCCAAAATGCTTTGGTAAATAGACCACAACAGCGCCACAAAGACTCCGGCCGCGACGGAAATACCGCCCATCAGTTCAAAAATCATTGCAGCCGCCTCTTGGTTAAATGAGTGATTACCATGGAGCCAAGGACGCAAGCAGTAAACAAATACAATCCCCATGCCGTTTCGAGCCGACCAACACCGACGCCCTATGCGCCCACGATATATATTGCGATCAAGAAAACGTCTGCCATCGCCAGTTTTCCGAGGATTTCCAAAGCTAGCAGGGATTTTCTGGAGAGATGGCCGAAGTGGATTAACGCGGTCGCCGCAACTTTGATCATCGGGGCAATGATGGCAAGGAAGGTGACGAGTACGGCGAGAAAGATGTCCGCGTCCCACAAGGCTAACACAGCAGAGGCAGTCGAGATTTCATCAAGCGAAAACAACGGTAGCAGTCCCGCGCGGAGCAGGGGAGCGAACCACGCGATGGGGAACAGGACAAGGAGCGATAGGTTGGCGAGTTTTAGCATAATTTGAGAGCCACAAACTCTACATAAGCGTGTAGCCGGCAATTCACCGCACACTCTCGATTGGCCCTTCGGCCCGCGCATTAATAAACTGATCCAGATACGGATCACCGCTGTCGTCAATACCCTCAATCGCCCCCGTCCACTGCACTTTACCGTCGTGGATCATCGCCACTTTGTCGGCAATCGCGCGAACGCTCGACATGTCGTGAGTGATGGTCATGGCGGTGGCGCCCATTTCCACCACGATCTCGCGGATCAATTCGTTGATCACGCCAGACATGATCGGGTCCAGACCAGTGGTTGGTTCGTCAAAGAAAATGATCTCTGGGTCGGCTGCGATGGCCCGCGCCAATCCGACGCGTTTTTGCATACCGCCTGATAGCTCGGCGGGGAACAGGTCGGCGACTTCGGGTTTCAATCCCACACGGCGCAGTTTTAGGATGGCTAGATCGCGGGCGTCTGACTTCGACAGGCGGTCGCTACCTTGGCGCAAACGAAAGGCGACGTTGTGCCAGACCGGAAGGCTGTCAAACAGCGCACCGCCCTGAAACAGCATGCCGAAACGCGAAAGAAACGCATCGTGATTGCCGGAGCTTGCCGGTTTTCCGTCGATCAGGATGTCGCCAGCGCCCGGTTTTATCAGTCCAAGCACACACTTTAACAGCACCGATTTTCCAGTGCCGGAGCCACCGATGATGACCATGCTCTCGCCAGTGGTTATATCGAGATCAATTCCAGCCAACACACGTTTGCTACCAAAGGATTTCTTGACACCGGTTAGGGATATTTTAGGAGTTTCGCTCATCCCGGAAACAACAATTCTGTTAACAGATAATTAACTGACAAGATCAGGATGGAGGCAGAAACAACTGCATTCGTCGTCGCTTGTCCTACGCCTTGCGCGCCGCGGCCCGAATAATATCCGTGGTAGCAGCCCATCAATCCAAGAATAAACCCGAATACTGCCGCTTTGATTAAGCCCGACGTGACATCCGCAATCACAAGAAAATCCACGGTATTCTGGATGTAAGTCGCCGAATTAAACCCCAATCGCGCCACGCCGACCAAATAGCCACCCATAACGCCGATTATGTTACCGACCAGCACCAGCAGCGGCATAACCAGCGTTGCGGCAACCACGCGCGGCACGACCAGATACTTCATAGGGTTGGTCGAAAGCGTAGTTAGGGCATCAATCTGTTCGGTAACGCGCATCGTGCCCAACTCGGCAGCAATGGAGGAAGCGACACGCCCCGCAACCATTAATCCGGCTAATACAGGCCCCAATTCGCGTACCATCCCAATGGCAACGATGGATGGCACAACGCTTTCAGCGTTAAAACGCGCACCGCCTGCGTAAATTTGCAGCGCCAGTGCGCCGCCGGTGAATAGGGTCGTCAGGCCAACCACGGGGAGTGAGAAATACCCAATGCGTAGCAGTTGAAAACCCAACTCGCGGAAATAAAACGGTGAACGCGCTGTGTGCGACAGCGTTGCCCCTGTGAATAACGCCACGCGTCCGACGGAGGCAAGTAACGCCAATGTGGAGCGCCCGATGGACGCAAGGAAGCTGTGGAAAAAATTCAATACAATCATGCTAGTCTTTGTAGACGCGCTGGTATCTGTTGCCAAGGCTGGTCAGAATTTCGTACCCGATTGTCCCTGCCGCGTCCGCCAGTACATCTACGGTTTGCGTGGTGTTCAGGATGTCCAGCGAAGCTGGAACTTGTGCCAAATCTGTTACATCAACCGTGATTAGATCCATCGAAACGCGGCCAACAATCGGGCAGCGGGTATCGCCAGCGTACAAGCTGGCGTTTGACCCCATCGCACGGATCAGGCCGTCGGCATAACCTCCCGCCACCGTCGCGATAGTCGATGGGCGGGGTGCAACCCATGTAGCGCCGTATCCGACGCTTTCACCTACAGCGACTGGTCTGGTCTGGATGACTGGCAACGACAGCGTTACGACAGGGCGCGCATCCATAAAGGGTTCGCCACCATAAAGCCCGATTCCCGGGCGGGTGATGTCCATATGGTAATCCGCCCCCAGTAGTATCCCACCGGTGGCGGATAGGCTGCTCTGTTGGCTGGTAAGGGTGGCCGCCATTTCGTTGAAAGCCGTAAGTTGATCCAAATTTTGCGGATGTTCAGGCTCATCTGCACAGGCCAGATGACTCATGGTTAATACTGGATCAATGGCGGGAAAATGTTCGATAACGGAGACCAGTTCAGGGGACTCCATCCCTAACCGGTTCATACCGGAATCGAGTTGCAAGCCATATTCCGCCCCGTGCCGATGCGTCAAATATCGCACTACCTGATCGGCACTGTTGAGCAACGGTGTTAGGTCGAATTCATCAAATGCACTCTCGTCGCCCTGCATGTAACCAGAGAAAACAAATATCCGTGCGGTGGGGCCAATAGCTTGGCGCAGCACGACGCCCTCGGCAGCCAGCGCTACGAAAAACGTTTTTGCACCCGCTTTTTGCAAAGCCCTTCCTACAGGGCCAACGCCCAAACCGTAGGCATTCGCTTTGATAACGGCTCCGGTTTCGACCGTATTGGCGGACTTTGCGTCCAGTGCGCGCCAGTTGGCGGCGACCGCGCCAAGATCAATCGTCAGCAAAGCACCTGGCATTACCCGAAGTCCCCGCCACCTTGTTGGTAGGATTTCACTAGATTTCCGAAACGTGTGAACTGACCCTCGAACGACAGGTCGACCGTGCCAATAGGACCGTGACGCTGTTTGCCGATAATTACTTCGGCTTTGCCCATTAAATTATCCATTTCCTGCTTCCACGTCATCATTTTTTCGACGTCGTGTTCGCCGGGTTTTTCGCGTTCTTTGTAGTATTCCTCGCGGAACACGAACATCACAACGTCGGCATCCTGCTCGATCGAGCCAGATTCGCGTAGGTCCGACAACATAGGGCGTTTATCTTCACGGGATTCAACTTGACGGGAAAGCTGTGAAAGGGCAATCACGGGTATGTTCAACTCCTTCGCAATGGCTTTCAAACCCTGTGTGATTTCCGACACCTCGTTTACACGGCTGTCTTTGGCCGTCGCGGGGCGAACAAGTTGTAAATAATCCACCATCAGTACATCTAGCCCGTGTTGGCGTTTCAGGCGGCGCGCGCGCGCGGCAAGCGATGAAATTGGCAGGGCCGGAGTGTCGTCGATATATAACGGGCAGGCTTCGAGGTCTTTCGCGGCCTCTAGAAAGCGGCGGAATTCCTCTTCGGACATGTCGCCCCTGCGGATCTGTTCAGACGGGATTTCGGCAGCTTCTGATAGAATACGCGCCGCCAACTGTTCGGATGACATCTCCAGCGAGTAGAAACCGACAACGCCGCCCTCAATCGCCCCTTCGGTACCGTCAGGCTTGATGCCTTTTTTATAGGCCTTGGCGATATTAAATGCGATGTTTGTCACAAGCGAGGTCTTACCCATCGAAGGGCGACCAGCCAAAATCAGCAAATCTGAAGGGTGCAATCCGCCCAGTTTTTTGTCCATATCAATCAGGCCAGTGGAAATACCCGACATCCCGCCATCGCGCAAATATGCAGCATTGGCGACATCAACTGCCGAAGTTAGTGCCCGCAGAAAACTTTGAAACCCGCTGTCAACGTTGCCGGATTCACCCAGCTGGTAAAGCATTTGTTCTGCATCAACGATCTGATCTTTCGGCTCGCTTTCGACATCAACCGAGGCCGCTGTTGCGGAAATCTGATCGCCGATCGCCATCAAATCCCGTCGTATCGCCAGATCATAGATGAGTTGAGCGTAATCCTTGGCAGCGAACAGTGAAATCGAGGCGCCTGCGAGGCGCACCAGATAGGCCGGGCCGCCAAGCTCCTTAAGACCCTCGTCATCCTCCATGAACGCTTTCAACGTCACGGGGGACGCCAATGCGTTTTTCTGGATGCGGCGGGCGGCTACTTCAAATATCCGGCCATGCACGGGGTCGTAAAAATGCCCCTCGTTCACTATTGCTGTCACGCGATCAAAAACATCATTGTTGACCAAAAGTGCACCAAGTAAGGCTTGCTCTGCTTCGATATTGTGGGGGAGGGCTTGGGCCTCTGAGTCCACATTTATTCCACCATCTGCCATGAGTCGCTCCTTCTAGGCGCGGTTATATATCGAAAAGCACTTATCCCCACTATGTGTGTTGTGGGGATAACTTCAAATTTTTAACTTAGGTGCCAGCCACTGATAGACCAGTATCGCGCCAATCGTACCAACGGTCGTTCCCATTATTACATCGGCCAAGTAATGCGCATCTACGGCCATGCGACTGTACGCTGCAAGCACCGCGAGAGGTAGCAGAATGTATTTAGCGCGTGGAACCAGCAGAACTATGGCCACTGCAAAGGCAAAGGCTGTCGTCGTGTGGCCTGATGGCCAGCTTGCAAAACTGGATTGAAACACAAACGGGTCAAACCCGAACGGACCCTCTGTTTCAAATTTGTAAGGACGCGCACGGCCAACAATGCCTTTGACGATCATTGTGAAAATACCGGACAAGGCGACAGCGGCAAAGACATACACGCTTTGACGCGACAAGCGCTTCCAACGCGGGTTTTCAGGGGTGAAACGGGCGAGGGCGGAAGATACTATCCATAGGCTGATCAACACAATCGCCATCCAGCCAGAGTTCCCCAGATCCGTAATCGCGAGCCAGATATCGCGCGCGCCGCTGTCTGTTACACGGGTCAGGTGATATATGCGTTCGTCGAGCAGGAAGAAGCTGATGAGCGACAACGCAAACCCAAGAGCGCTGTATTTTGCCAATTTTGATTTCGGTAGATGTTTCATGCGTATCCCATAAAAAAGGTCGCGTACAATTTGCACGCGACCCTAATGATTTGCAAGCCTGTCGGAGCGTTTAGGCTTCCGGCTGATCGTCCTCGTCAGAGGCTTCTTCAGCAGGCGCGTCATTTGCGTCACCACGATCATCGTCGTCAGAAGCGGCAGCGCCGATTTCGTCGAACAATTCAGCGATCTCGAATTCAGCTTCGGCTTCAGCAGCAGCAGCAAGATCCGCAATGGACTCGCCTGTTGCCTGAAGTTCAGCTTCTTCAGCAGAACGCGCGACGTTAACAGTGATTGTTGCTGATACTTCAGGGTGAAGTACAACAGTCATTTCGTGCAGACCCAAGTCTTTGATAGGCTTGGCAAGAACGATCTGTTTCTTGTCGATTGTGAAACCGTCTTCAGTCGCTGCATCAGATGCGTCACGACCCGTAACTGAGCCATAAAGCGAACCAGCGTCGGAAGCGGAGCGAATCACGATGAACACCTGTCCGTCGATTTTCGCAGCCATTGCTTCGGCTTCGCCTTTGGATTCCAGGTTGTTTGCTTCCAGCTGTACACGCTGTGCTTCAAACGACGCCAAGTTGGCTTTAGTCGCACGAAGCGCCTTGCCCTGTGGCATCAAGAAGTTACGTGCGAAACCGTTTTTAACGGAAACAACGTCACCCATTTGGCCTAGCTTGGCCACGCGTTCAAGAAGAACTACTTCCATGGTCTTTCTCCTTACTTAACAGCGTATGGCAGAAGCGCGAGGAAGCGGGCGCGTTTGATGGCCCGAGCCAGTTCACGCTGCTTTTTCGCCGACACTGCGGTGATACGGGATGGAACGATTTTACCGCGTTCAGAGATATAGCGCTGAAGCAGTTTCACGTCTTTATAGTCGATTTTCGGTGCATTGTCGCCCGAGAAAGGACAAGTCTTGCGACGGCGGAAAAATGGTTTGTTTGCCATGATTTATGTTCCTTTCTTAATCGCGACGCGGACGGCGAGGACGCTCGTCGCGGCTGTTTTTGGCGATAACTACTGCCGATGGGCCTTCTTCATGTGCGTCGACTTTGATAGTCATTACGCGCATTACATCTTCGTGCAAACGCATAAGGCGTTCCATCTCCTGAACGGCCTCGGTTGGCGCGTCGGATTTCACGAAGGCATAGTGGCCTTTGCGGTTTTTGTTAACTTTGTAGGCCATAGTTTTAAGGCCCCAGTATTCCGTATCAACAACTTTGCCGCCGTTGTCGGAAAGGATAGCGCCGAAGTGCTCTATGAGACCTTCAGCTTGCGCGTTGGACAAGTCCTGACGCGAAATAAATACGTGCTCGTAGAGCGCCATATTAGTCACCTATATTTAGACGTGCTTCAAAATGCGGGAGATAACCCTCCGGCCCGCATACGAGAGGCCACGTGTGAATGGTTCTCGGAGGAATGGGGCCTTATACGCCTGTGGCTTAGGTATGCAAGGGGGGAATGCGGCGCTCTGCGCTGATGTATAAGTGATTACCTGCGTATTTCGGAAAAATGTGGGATCGTCAATTCCGACCTGTAATTTGATTTGCCGCCAAGCTATAGTTTACCCAATTAACAAAAACGAGGGTCACATGACAAAAGCATTCGTATTCCCCGGTCAAGGGGCGCAATCCATCGGAATGGGGAAGGCCTTTGCCGATGCATATCCCGAAGCCAAAGCTGTATTTGACGAGGTGGACGAAGCCTTGGGGCAAAACCTTTCGGCGTTGATTTGGGAAGGTGACATTGCAGAATTAACCCTTACGGAAAACGCCCAACCGGCGTTGATGGCAACATCGATGGCGGCAATGGCGGCGCTTAACGCCGAGGGTGTTCAGGTGACGGATGCATCTTATGTAGCTGGGCATTCGCTTGGCGAATACTCGGCGCTTTGTGCTGCAGGGGTGTTGTCGCTGGCCGATACAGCGCGATTGTTGAAAACACGCGGGCAAGCAATGCAGGAGGCCGTTCCTGTCGGTGTCGGCGCTATGGCCGCGCTGTTGGGTCTGGATTTCGCGGCGGCACAAGCTGTTGCTGCCGAGGCTGCGCAAGGCGAGGTATGCCAAGCAGCTAACGATAACGATCCGGGGCAAGTCGTTGTTTCGGGCCACAAGGATGCTGTTGAACGTGCAGCTTTGCTGGCCAAGGAGGCGGGCGCCAAACGTGCTGTAATCCTACCCGTCAGCGCTCCGTTTCATTGTTCATTGATGGAACCAGCCGCGCGCGTAATGGAGGCCGCACTTAAAGAAGTGACCTTCAACACCCCGAACGTTCCTGTGGTTGTTAACGTTCTGGCTGAAGCATGCTCAAACCCCGACGAGCTGCGTGGACATCTTGTGGCACAGGTTACTGGTTCCGTTCGTTGGCGCGAAAGCGTGCTGTTTATGGCCGCACAAGGCGTTGACGAAATCTGGGAAGTTGGCGCTGGCAAAGCGCTTTCCGGTATGATCCGTCGTATCAACCGTGAAATTACATGCAAAGCAGTGAATGATCCCGACGGGGCAAAAGCAGCAGGAGAATAAGAATGTTTGATCTAACAGGTAAAACCGCCCTCGTAACAGGCGCATCAGGCGGTATCGGCGGGGCGATCGCTCGCAGCCTTTACGCACAGGGCGCAACCGTGACACTTTCGGGTACGCGAATTGATCCACTGAACGAACTGGCAGCGGAACTCGGCGAGCGGGCGCATGTTGTAGCGTGCAACCTTAGTGACCGCGGGGCCGTGGCCGCACTTCCAAAGGCTGCAAGCGACGAGATGGGCGGATTGGACATCTTAGTTAACAACGCCGGTGTCACCAAAGACAACATATTCATGCGCATGAAGGACGAGGAATGGGACATGGTGCTGGACATCAACCTCACATCCACCATGACCCTGATGCGGGCTGTGATGCGCCCTATGATGAAGGCGCGCTGGGGGCGAATTATCAACATCAGCTCCATCGTTGGTGTGACCGGCAATCCGGGGCAGGCGAATTACGCAGCATCAAAGGCCGGTGTGATCGGCATGGGCAAATCCGTGGCGCACGAGGTTGCCAGTCGCGGCATCACCGTCAACGCAATCGCGCCGGGGTTCATTACGACCGCCATGACCGATAAGCTGACCGACGACCAGAAAACAAACCTGCTGACAGGCGTTCCAATGGGCCGTATGGGCACATCGGATGAAATCGCGGCAGCGGCGGTTTATCTCGCATCAACAGAGGCCGGATACGTTACAGGCCAGACACTGCACGTGAACGGTGGAATGGCGATGTTCTGAGGCAGCAGATGGTATTAACTGCACCAATTAGTGCGATCCCTCTGGTAGAGTGATTGTTACTTCTTATATGATAAAGTGGTCTTGGCGAGTCGATTAGTTCATCACGAATTCATTTGCCAAACCGCTCGAGTGTGCTATAGCGCGGCTCGAGTGATTGCCGAAGGCCCTGCCTGCGGTGCTCTTGCCGTTACGGCAACCCGAAGCGCCGTCCTGTTAGGGCTGCAGGACAAAACCAAGTTATGGCCAACAATGGCCGGTATAAAATTGAGGATAAAAACATGAGCGATATCGCAACACGCGTTAAGAAAATTGTTGTCGAGCACCTGAGCGTTGACGAAGCAAAAGTAACTGAAACAGCTTCGTTCATCGACGATCTGGGCGCAGACAGCCTTGACACAGTTGAGCTTGTTATGGCTTTTGAAGAAGAGTTCGGCATCGAAATTCCTGACGACGCAGCAGAGACTATCCAGTCCTTTGGCGACGCAGTAAAATTCATCACTGCAAACTCCTAAGTTTTTCACTGATATCGAACTCGAACGGCGTCCCACGGGACGCCGTTTTTCGTTTTATGGCGATATGCATGAGTTTGAAGCGCAGCAAAGCTGCTAACCGCGAACTGAAGCCACTACGCACAGCTTACCCTGCGGCCAGTTTCTTTGCTAAAACGTTCTGACGTTCAGCTATTTTATTTAGCTCCAAACCTGTCAGCATACCACTTCGAACGACTGCATGTCCTTCAACATACAAGTCACGCACCGTAAACGGTCCACATAGTATGAGAGCTGCAACCGCGTCCCACGAACCAGCGGCCTCTAATCCGGACACATCCCACACTGCAAAATCAGCGCGTTTGCCGATTTCCAATGAACCAAGATCACTTCGCCCCAGCACTTTTGCACCACCAAGTGTCGCGATTTCCAGTGTTTCGCGGGCGGACATGGCGTTAGCTCCGTTTTGGACCCTTTGCAGCAGCAAAAGCTGTCGTGCTTCGGACAACAAGTGACCCGCGTCGTTACTGGCGGAGCCGTCAACCCCAAGTGCAACCTTCACGCCGGCGTCCCGCATTTGTCGAACAGGCGCGATACCGGAACCGAGGCGACAGTTCGAACAAGGGCAATGTGCCACGCCGGTTTTTGTGCGTGCGAACAAATCAATCTCGGATGTGTCCAGTTTCACGCAATGGGCGTGCCAGACGTCGTTGCCAGTCCAACCCAAATCTTCGGCATACTGCCCGGGACGAGCACCGAATTTCTCAAGGCTATAGGCGATGTCTTCGTCATTTTCTGCCAGATGTGTATGCAACATTACGCCTTTGTCCCGCGCCAATAGCGCTGTGTCGCGCATCAATTCGCGTGAAACGGAAAATGGCGAACACGGGGCAAGACCAACCCTTACCATCGCACCATCGTTGGCGTCGTGGAAGGCATCAACGACACGGATCGAATCTTCAAGAATAGCGCTTTCGGATTCGACCAACCAATCGGGTGGAAGGCCGCCATCACTCTCGCCAATGCTCATGGAGCCACGGGTGGGGTGGAAACGGATTCCGACCGTCTCGGCGGCATCAATGGTGTCTTCCAACCGCACGCCGTTGGGATAAAGATACAAGTGATCTGATGACATTGTGCAGCCCGAAAGTGCCAGTTCAGCAAGCCCGACTTGTGCAGACACGAACATCTCTTCAGGCCCCATACGCGACCAGATCGGATATAGCGTTTGCAGCCATCCAAACAAAAGTGCATCCTGCCCGCCGGGCACTACGCGCGTCATGGTCTGGTATAAATGGTGGTGCGTATTCACCAACCCAGGTGTGACGACACAGCCTTCAGCGTCAATCACGGCATCAGCGGTTTCGGGTAGATCAGTACCAATGGCCTCAATCACCCCGTCTCGGGCGAACAGACCACCACCGGGTATTTCGCGGCGGGTGCCGTCCATGGTTACCAATACGTCGGCGTTTTTAAGCAGCAGAGTGGGCATTATGCCTCCATAACATCAGTAATTCGTTGGCGGATATGTTCGGTCATAAAATCGATAAACAGCCGGACTTTCGGGTCTTGAAGTCGTTTATGGGGATAAATAATCGCTAGGTTGGTCGCGCTGGGGGGAGTATCAGGAAGCACTTCCACCAAATCCCCTTTGGCAAGGTGGTGTGCGATTTCGAACCAAGGCTTGTTAATGATCCCATGACCACCAAGCGCCCAGTCTGTCAGCACGTCGCCATCGTCTGATTCAAACGGACCGTACACCGCAATTTTACGAATCCCTGATGGCGTTTGCAGTTCCCAATTATATTGTGTGGAACCCGGGAAGCGCAGCAACAGGCAGGCATGTTCGTCTGACAACAGGTCATTAGGGTTCTTTGGAGTACCACGGGCTTCGAGGTAGGATGGCGCCGCTGCCAACACAGATTTACAATCGATAATCCCGCGAATGCGGAAATTGGAATCCGGTATTTGACCCAACTTGAAGGCAACATCCAATGCTTCGGTTGTGATGTCGACCATCCGATCTGATAGGCGGAGGCGAACCTCTATTTCTGGATATTCAGCATGAAAAATGGGCACCAGCGGGGCAATCAAGCGCCGCCCGAATCCTAGCGGAGCCGTGACATGGATCGAACCTTTGGGGTTGTGCGATACTTCGGCAATCGCGGCCTCGGCTTCGTTCAACGCCTCAAGCGTCTTTAATGCGCCGCTGTAGAATATTCGCCCATGTTCTGTCGTCGTCAGCTTACGGGTAGTGCGATTGAACAAGCGGACCCCGAGGTGTTTTTCCAGCTCTTTGATACGATTGCTTGCAACTGCGGGGGAGGCACGCAAATCCCGCCCAGCCGCAGACAAACTGCCAAGCTCCACCACGCGGACGAACATTTTTATGTTATTGATATAGGACATGTCAGTTACCTGATTACTGCAGCTAACACGATACCATTATCTATATATTTTTGAAAGTGTGGTGTAAGGAATTGGCTTACGCTGGACCGAAAACCATGGCATTCTAGCAAAAAAAACGGGAGAATGAGATGTATGAATTCGCAATAATCTGGGAGTGGCTGGCCTTCGCAACGCGCTGGGTACATGTCATCACCGCCATCGCATGGATTGGGTCATCGTTCTATTTCATCGCGCTCGACTTGGGTCTTCGCAAGCACGAAGCCCTTCCCGAAGGGGCGCATGGCGAAGAGTGGCAGGTTCACGGCGGTGGTTTTTATCACATTCAAAAATACCTTGTTGCACCTGCCGCGATGCCTGAACACCTGACCTGGTTCAAGTGGGAAAGCTATGCGACGTGGATGTCTGGTTTCACGCTGTTAACGCTCGTTTACTACGGCGGGGCGGATATTTACCTGATCGACAGAAACGTGCTGGACGTGTCTGCACCCATCGCAATTCTGATTTCGATAGCGTCCATTTTCGGCGGCTGGTTTGCTTACGATATGATCTGCAAATCGAAGTTTGGTGACAATAACACCCGCCTGATGATCCTGCTTTATATCTTGCTCGTAGCGCTGGCGTGGGGCTTTACGCAAGTGTTCACCGGCCGCGCCGCGTTTCTGCACCTTGGCGCAATCACTGCAACGATCATGAGCGCGAACGTCTTTATCACCATCATCCCCAATCAGAAAATCGTGGTTGCCGACCTTATCGCCGGGCGTAAGCCTGACCCAAAATATGGCAAGATTGCCAAGCAGCGCTCTACACATAATAACTATTTAACGTTGCCCGTTCTGTTTTTGATGTTGTCCAACCATCTACCGTTGGCCTTCGGAACGCAGTACAACTGGATAATTGCCAGCTTGATCTTCTTGATGGGCGTCACAATCCGGCACTACTTCAATTCCAAACACGCACGCTCGGGTGATCCAACGTGGACATGGTTAGCAACTGCAGTGTTGTTTATCGTTATCATGTGGCTGTCTACGACGCCCAAAATTCTTGGCGGCGACGTTGACGATCTGGCACTTACCCATAACGCCCGGGAAGAACGTCTGGTACTGGCCGAAAACTTCGAGGAAGTGCGAAACACTATCGCGGGACGTTGTACTATGTGTCACACGACGGAACCGTTCTGGGAAGGCATCCGCACTGCACCCAAAGGCGTTGTGTTTGAAGAGGATCACCAGATTATCACGTACGCTCGCGAAATCTACCTACAATCAGGGCGTAGCCACGCCATGCCACCGGGCAACGTTTCGTTCATGGAAGAAGAAGAACGCCGCTTGATCGTCAAGTGGTACGAAGATGCTGTATCGGATGAATCATGACCAATATTTTACGCGGGCGGGTCCTCTCGTTTACTCGGCAACCCGAAAATGCTGACGATCACGCATCTTACACCTACATCGAAGATGGGGCGATTTTGGTGTCCGATGGCTTGATCAAAGCCGTCGGAGCATTTGATGAAATGCTTTCGGGCGTTGAGGTAGTTGATCATCGTCCAAACCTGTTGATGGCCGGTTTTATTGATACGCATAACCACTTTCCGCAGATGCAGGTAATCGGGTCTTATGGCGCACAGTTGCTGGATTGGTTGAATAACTACACTTTCCCCGCAGAAACACGATTCGTGGATCGCACCCATGCAGACCGTATTGCGGTGAGCTACTTCGACGAGATGTTGCGCAACGGAACGACCACTCCGGTGGCTTACTGCTCGGTTCATAAAGCTTCGGCCGACGCGTACTTTGCAGAGGCCGAGCGCCGCAATGTTCGCGCCCTTGGCGGCAAAGTCCTGATGGATCGCAACGCGCCTGACGGGTTGCTGGACACACCGCAGAGTGCTTACGATGACACCAAAGCGCTTATCGAAAAATGGCATGGCAAGGGTAGGGCGCTTTATGCGATCAGCCCACGCTTTGCGATAACATCAACGCCGGACCAAATGGAAGTTGCGCAAGCTTTAGTGGCCGAAAACCCAACATGTTATATGCAAACGCATCTGTCGGAGAACCACGACGAAATAGCATACACGATGTCGCTTTATCCCGAGCATCCGGACTACTTGGGTATTTACGAACACTACGGCCTATTAGGCCCGCGTGCTTTGCTTGGCCATTGTATCCATCTTAATGATCGCGAACGTTCAGTGATGGCGGATACTGCTTCCGTTGCCGTTTTTTGCCCAACGTCAAACCTGTTCATTGGTTCTGGTCTGTTCAACGAGGAACGTACGCGCCAAGATGGTGTTCGCATTGCTGTAGCGACGGATATTGGTGGCGGTACCAGCTATTCGATGTTCAGGACGATGGACGAGGCATACAAAGTCTGCCAGTTGCAAAACCAGAATCTGCCACCGCTTTATGCATTTTATCTGATGACGCTCGGCAACGCTAAAGCGCTGGGGCTGGAAGCCGAAATCGGTACGTTGGAAGTCGGAAGCGAAGCGGATATTGTTGTGCTCGATGCATCCGCTACACCTGCAATGGCGCTACGGATGGAAACGGTCACAAGCTTGGCTGAAGAACTGTTTGTTCTACAGACCCTTGGCGATGACCGATCTGTTGTGGAAACTTACGTGGTTGGGATGGCCGCCAAGCCCTAGTCTTCTATGGCTGGCCATTTAGCCCAAGGAAACGGTTTTTCCTCGGTGACATAAGTTAGGTATTTGGCGTTCTGCGCGATCCATTCGGATAAAGCAGCGCCGAAGTCGGTTAGTTGTTCATTGGGGTGTTCGTTGACCAAGGTCCAAATGAACTGGATTAGCGCGATGATATACAACGCGGCTTCGGCTAAGCCAAAGCAGATTAGCAACACGATCATCGGGATTAAGCGTGCCCAACGTGAGGGCTTTTCTGTTGTACCATTATCCATTTTCGACTCCAAAATACTTAAGTGTTAATGCCATTAACATTTAAGTATTCGGGAAGTCAAAACAAGTCAACAGGCGTCGAAAACCATACACACGCAATAAAACACCAGAACTGGACGTATTAACGCGTAGTTTCCGTCATCCGGCGGCGCACATATGAATCTGTCATGTCCAGCATCTCGGTCATGCCTGGATCAAAGAAGTGACCCGCACCCTCGATAACTTCGTGGGTAATGGTGATACCTTTTTGCTGGTGCAGTTTTTCGACCAACTCTTCAACGGGTTCAGGTGGCACAACCTTGTCTTCGGACCCGTTGATAATCAGGCCAGACGCAGGGCAGGGTGCCAAGAAGCTGAAGTCATACATGTTCGCGGGTGGTGCAACCGAAATAAATCCGGAAACTTCAGGCCGACGCATCAGTAGCTGCATACCGATCCATGCGCCAAACTGGAAGCCGGCAACCCAGCAATGCTTGGCGTTCGGGTTCATGCCTTGCAGATAATTTAGGGCGGCGGCTGCGTCAGACAGTTCGCCGATACCTTGGTCATATTCACCTTGGCTTCGACCAATGCCACGGAAATTGAACCGCAAAACGGTAAAGCCCATTTTATGGAAGGTGTAATGCAGGTTGTGCGTTACTTTGTTATTCATCGTCCCGCCATGCTCGGGATGCGGATGCAATATGATTGCAATCGGTGCGTCCTTAGCTTTTTGAGGGTGATAACGACCTTCTAGCCGACCATCTGGTCCGGCGAAAATAACCTCAGGCATACAAAATCGCTCCAACGACTTAAGGGGTTGACCGAATGCTTGACTTAATCAGTCAACCAACCTAGAAACATTCTAAAGTAAGGGGGATTACCCTTCTTGCTTGGTATGGAAGTAAGCCCTGTAAGGCCTTGCGTCAACCTCTCGTAGATCGGAATAGACCATGAAGCTCAGCACAAAAGGACGTTATGCGATGATTGCGCTGGTCGATATGGCGCATGAAGGCAAGGATCGTTTGATTTCGCTGTCTGAAATTTCCGAACGCCAAGGGATTTCATTGGCTTATCTAGAGCAGTTGTTCGTAAAGCTTCGCCGCGCCGAAATAGTAGAATCAGTGCGTGGGCCAGGTGGTGGGTATCGCCTAGCTGCCCCGACGACGGAGATTCGAATCTCGCAGATTCTGTATGCCGTCGATGAAACCATGGATGCAATGTCACGCGGTGCTGGGGCTAGCGGTGGCGATCAGGATACGAATGCACAGCAGCTAACAGATAAATTGTGGGAGCGCCTATCCGCCCATGTTTACGTTTTTCTGCACCAAACCCGCCTTAGTGATATCACGGGTGACGAACTTGCCCCTTGTCCGGCGGTTCCAGCCTTTGTTCAACTGGTCGACGACGAATGAGCAGAGTATACCTAGATTACAACGCCACCACCCCGCTGCGACCAGAGGCTCGGGCGGCGATGCTGTCGGCGATGGATGTGCTTGGCAATCCGTCGTCTGTGCATGCCGAAGGGCGTGCCGCCAAAACGGTCATCGAGACCGCTCGGCGACAGGTGGCCGATGCCACGGGTGCCTCTGGTGCGGATATCATTTTCACATCAAGCGCAACGGAGGCTGCGGCGCTGGCGCTGGCAGGTCAAGGGTATCTGTGTGCGGCGGTCGAGCATGATTGCGTGACCGCGTGGGCGGCCGATGCATTGCATGCCGATAAAAACGGATATGTGCGGGCCGAAGATCCGAAGAATACCAGCCTACAACAGGTTAACAGTGAAACAGGTGTGGTTCACAAGCTGCCTGAGGGCATCGCGCTTTCTGATGTTGTGCAGGCGTTTGGTAAAATTCCTTACGCGTTCTCATGGAGCGGTGCAGAGCGCGCGATGATTTCGGGCCACAAATTCGGAGCTCCGAAAGGTGTTGGGGCGTTGATCGTTCGTAAAGGTGTTGAAGTGGACGCACGCCTTAAAGGTGGTGGTCAGGAGATGGGCCGCCGTTCCGGCACCGAAAACGTCATCGGTATCGCAGGTATGGGTGCAGCAGCGAAAGCAGCAGCAAAAGACGTTGACGAAGGGCGCTGGGGCGCCGTTGCAGAGCTACGCGACTGGCTGGAAGCATATCTGGCAGATGCCGCGGATGACATACAAATATTTGGCCAAAACGTTGATCGCCTGCCTAACACTACTTATTTCTCTATTAGGGGCTGGAAGGGTGAAACGCAGGTTATGCAGATGGATTTGGCTGGCTTCGCGGTTTCAGCGGGTTCGGCTTGTTCCAGCGGCAAGGTTGTTGGCAGCAAAGTCCTGAAAGCAATGGGCTATGACGACGACACCGCCAGCAGCGCTATACGCATCTCGATGGGGCTACAGACAACGCGCGAAGAAGTAATGCGCTTCGCCGATACATGGATTGAACATTACCGCCGTTACAAACAACGCGCGGCTTGAATAAAAGGGGAAAGCCAATGGCTGCTTTAGAAGATGTAGTTAAGGAGGGCGTCGACGCCGAAACCGTCGAAGCGGTTCAAGGTGTAGCCGAGAAGTACAAATACGGCTTCGAGACGGAGATCGAGACTGAATACGCTCCGCTTGGCCTGAACGAAGACATTGTACGTCTGATTTCCGGTAAGAACGACGAGCCCGAATGGTTGCTGGAATGGCGTCTGGATGCCTACCGTCGTTGGTTGCAGCTTGAGGAGCCCGATTGGGCGATGGTCGATTATCCAAAGATCGACTTTCAGGATATCTATTATTACGCCAAACCGGCGAGCATGAACGAAAAACCGAAGTCGCTGGACGAGGTTGACCCGAAATTGCTGGAAACCTACGCCAAGCTGGGCATTCCGTTGAAGGAACAAGCATTGCTTGCAGGTGTTGAGATGCCTGAAGGCGAGCGCAAAGTTGCTGTGGATGCCGTATTTGATTCCGTTTCGGTTGGGACGACTTTCAAAGAAGAACTCGGCAAAGCTGGCGTGATCTTCTGTTCGTTCTCGGAGGCGGTTAAAGACCACCCTGAACTCGTTCGCAAATATCTGGCTTCGGTTGTTCCAATCTCGGACAACTATTATGCGACGCTGAACAGCGCGGTATTCTCGGACGGGTCGTTCGTTTACATCCCTGAAGGCGTGAAGTGCCCGATGGAGCTGTCGACTTACTTCCGTATCAACGCCGAAAACACCGGTCAGTTTGAGCGCACGCTGATTATCGCGGAAAAAGGCTCGAAAGTTTCTTATCTTGAGGGTTGTACCGCACCACAACGCGACACCAACCAGCTTCACGCTGCTGTGGTTGAGATTGTGGTCATGGAAGACGCGGACGTTAAGTATTCGACAGTACAAAACTGGTATCCGGGCGATGAAAATGGCCTTGGCGGTATTTACAACTTCGTAACCAAACGCGCCGATTGTCGTGGTGACCGTGCGAAAGTTATGTGGACGCAGGTCGAGACTGGTTCCGCCGTAACATGGAAATACCCATCGTGCATTCTGCGTGGCGATGATTCACAGGGCGAGTTCTACTCTATCGCCATTGCAAACAACTACCAGCAGGCCGATACGGGCACCAAGATGATCCATTTGGGAAAACGTACAAAGTCGCGGATTGTTTCAAAAGGTATCTCGGCAGGACGCGCCCAGAACACCTATCGCGGGTTGGTGACAATGCACCCAAGGGCGAAGAACTCGCGCAATTACACACAGTGTGACAGCCTTCTAATTGGAAACAAATGCGGGGCACACACGGTTCCCTATATCGAAGTGAAGAACAACTCTTCGCGAGTAGAGCACGAGGCGACGACCTCCAAGGTAGACGACGAACAACTGTTCTACTGCTTGCAGCGTGGCGTTGGCGAAGAAGAAGCGGTCGCCTTGATCGTGAACGGTTTCGTTAAGGAAGTGTTGCAGTCATTGCCCATGGAATTCGCGATGGAAGCACAAAAACTTGTGGCGATCTCGCTTGAAGGTTCGGTGGGGTGATCCTTTCAGTTAAGCGAAATATGAGGAGATTTCGGCGGCATAAGCTATTTGTGTCTCCAGCCGTGCATGTCGTGCGCAAAGTTATGCATGGCCAAACGGTTTTTTTCTCGGTCAGAAATCCTAAGGATGCGATACAAAGAGAACACATGTCTGGTGCTTTTTACGAAACTGAAGAGTTGGAAATAATTGCAGGACACTTCCCTGTTGGGGGAGTCTTTGTCGATATCGGAGCCAATGTTGGAAACCATACTTTATATGTTGCCAAATTCTTGCATGCGAGCAAAATCTTCGTGTTCGAACCAAATCCGCAAGCGATAGATATACTGGAATCAAATATATATTTGAACGAGATCGAGCATATTTGTGACAGATCGTTCTTAGGTGTCGGGTTGTCGAGCAAGAAAAAATCAGGGCTATCGATGAGAATCCCTCCTAGAAACTTAGGAGGATCTAGAATGGTTGAAGGTGAGGGAAATCTGGAAACCTATCGAGGCGATGAACTATTGGGTGATGTTCGACCTGATATGATCAAGATTGACGTAGAGGGAATGGAAATTGATGTTTTGCACGGGCTGTCCGGAATAATTGAACAGTGTAGCCCCAAAATGTTCATAGAAGTAAACAATGAGAACTCCGAACAGTTTTCTCAATGGCTAAAAACACATTCTTACAAGATTCTCCAAGAGTACAAACGATACAGATCCAATACAAATTACTTGATTGCACACGTCTGAAGACGGGTTGGCGAACTCAAGTATTCAAAATTCGGTATGAGAAAGAAAAGACAATGCTAAATATCAAAAACCTGAAAGCCTCGCTTGAGGACGAAGATAAACAAATCCTTAAAGGTATCGATCTTAATATCGGTGCGGGCGAAGTACATGCGATTATGGGGCCGAACGGGTCTGGTAAATCGACGTTGTCCTATGTGCTTTCGGGCAAAGGCGGCTATGTGGTGGACGACGGATCTGCAACGCTTGACGATGTTGATCTGCTGGACATGGAGCCAGAGGACCGTGCTGCTGCCGGCCTTTTCCTTGCGTTCCAATACCCCGTTGAAATTCCTGGCGTTGGCAACATGACGTTTTTGCGTACAGCCCTTAATTCGCAACGCAAAGCGCGTGGTGAAGAAGAATTGAACGCTGCCGAATTCTTGAAATTGGTGCGCGCCGAGGCCAAGAGCCTGAAAATTGATGCGGATATGCTGAAGCGTCCGGTCAACGTGGGCTTCTCGGGTGGCGAGAAGAAACGCAACGAGATTCTTCAAATGGCGATGCTTGCACCAAAGATGTGTATTCTGGATGAAACGGATTCCGGTCTGGACGTCGATGCGATGAAACTGGTTTCCGAAGGCGTGAACTCGATGCGCGACGGAAAACGCTCGTTCCTTGTTATCACACACTACCAACGCCTGCTGGATCACATCCAACCTGATGTGGTGCATATCATGGCTGACGGAAAGATCATCAAAAGCGGTGGGCCTGAACTGGCGCTGGAAGTAGAGAACAACGGTTATGCTGATCTGCTGAACGAGGTGGCTTGATGGCGACTGCTGCAAAAAATATGGATGCCACGGAGGCGCTAATAGCTGCCTACGTGGCCCCCGCTACTGAGGGTAAATGGGCCAGAGATGCTCGCCTGCGGGCACTAACAACGTTGCGCGAAAACGGGGTACCGGTTCGTCGTGACGAATATTGGAAGTTTACCAATCCGGCGCGGTTGTTGGAACCTGTGAAGCCTGCGACGATCCTGGAAACGAGCGAAGCGTCAATGTTTGACGATATCGACAAACTGTTGGTTGTGTTCGAGGACGGTGTACTGCTGACGGACCTATCGGATGATTTGACGTTGGAAGGGGTCGAGATTGAAACTCTGGCTTCCGCCATGTCGAAAGACATTCACTGGGTAGGTGATATTTACGGCGCGCTGGAAGCTAACGGTCAGAATCCGGTATCGCGTCCAATGGCTGCTCTAAATACCGCTGTGGCGACTGAAGGTTTGGTTATTCGGGTCACGGGACAAGTCACGAAGCCGATCGCGCTTCGGTACATGCGTTCCGGTGCGGATACAGACGTGATGGTCCACACCGTTATTAAACTGGAAGAGGGAGCCGACCTGACATTGCTCGAGAGCGGCCCGGCAGCGGCGCGTTTAAACAGCAGTCTAGAGGTCGAAGTTGCTGACAGTGCCGCGTTCCATCATGTGCGCGCGCAAGGGCGGGATCACGAGCGTTTGGCGGCGACGCATATGTTTGCACGTCTTGGTAAAGAAAGCCGTTTCAAAAGCTTTACCCTGACTGTTAACGGCGCGTTAACCCGCAACGAGGCTGTGATCGAATTCACCGGTGACAATGCGTTTGCGACGGTATCTGGTGCAAGTGCGGGCGATGGGGCGTATCATCATGACGATACTGTGTTCATTACCCACGACGCGATGAATTGCGAAAGCCGTCAAGTTTTCAAGAAAGTTCTTCGCAACGGTGCTACCGGTGTGTTCCAGGGAAAAATTCTCGTACCTGCACACGCGCAGAAAACCGACGGTTATCAAATTGCCCAAGGTTTGTTGTTGGATGACGATTGTACATTCCTCGCAAAGCCCGAACTTGAGATTTACGCGGATGATGTGATCTGTTCGCACGGTTCTACGTGCGGTGCGGTTGATGAAACAGCACTGTTCTATCTAACTTCGCGCGGTGTGCCCAAATCCGAGGCGCAGGATATGCTGGTTTTAGCGTTCATGGATGAAAGCATTCAGGAAATCGAGGACGAGGTCTTGGCGAATGCCATCCGCAATCGTCTTGGCGGGTGGATGGAGCGTCATAGAGGCTAGTATGGGTTTTCTAGGCAGCGGGTTCTTACCTGAAATTATTAACGCGTATGGGGGGCTTCGGACTTCCATGCGCAAACAACTCGACAAAAATCCGGGCGAAGAAGGGCTTTTGGCGCTGCTCGTATTTGGTTGTTTCGTAGTTTTCCTCAGCTTTCTTCCGCGTTTGCTGGCAACGGACTTATCGCAATCACCAGACCAAAGCATTGCTGGTGGCATCATCTTATGGTTCTTCGTGGTGATGTTCTTTTTGCCGTTGCTGATGTACGGAATCGCGTGGATATCTCATTTCTTCTCGATGGCCTTCGGAGCGACGAGTAGCAACAAAACCGCACGCCACGCCTTGTTTTGGGCGCTTGCAGTTCTCAGCCCCGCATTGATTGCCAAAGCGATGCTATCCAGTGTTTTCATCCAGATTGGTGGCGTTTTGGGGCATAATACGTTGAATGCCTTAAACATCATTTTGGCCCTCGCAATTTTGCGAATTTGGGGGGCGATGCTGGCCGAGGCCAAAGAATTTCGCAGCGAATGGCGCGTTTCCGGCGTTATTTTTAGCGTTTTGGCTGGGATTTCACTGATAATCAGACTTGGGGCATAATGGCCCAAGTCCTGCCCTAATTCGGTCAAACTTGTGAACGATGTTGGTCCTAACTTAAAAAAAGGACAGCGTCATGGTTAGCATCAACGTAACAGACATTCGTAACGAAGCCCAAAACCTTCGCCCAAGCGTCACAGTACGCCTCGCGCGGTCCTTCTTCGATATGCGCGCCACGACGGAAGAGTTGCTTAGCGAACGTCCTTCCGAGGCCCGCCTTCTGTTGCTGGTGCTTTTGTCAGACATGATATTCACTTTATCATGGGCGCTTAAAACTTTGATCGCTCCGACGGCAGCGGCTACCTCATCTATGGGATCCGACGTGGTTCTTTGGTTAATGGTTGCATTGATGCTGCGTACCACCGCCATTTACGCGTTGGCTTTGGTCGTTGGTGTTGTTGTCAAACTATTCGGTGGTAAAGCTACCCTGTTTGAAACGCGCGTTGGTGTAATTTGGGGGGTCTTCGTTGCCGCTCCGATCGGCTTGATCATTGCTGAATTCGCGGTTGTCATCAACCAGTTCGACGGCAGCCTTGCGCTTCTACAATCTCAAGGTATCCAGATGACACCTTACTGGCTTGGAATGGTTCCGTTCGTTTGGTTCGTTTCCAAAGGGGCCGCTGCCGCCAACCGCATCGACAATGTGGTTCCTATTTTCGGCACCATCGCTGCTCTGGCAGTAGTCTTGGTCGGCGGTGTACGCTACATGGCGATGTAAACTAAACCACAACGAGGTCAAAACAATTAGTTTTGACCTCGAATTCTGTTACAAATACCTTTTTTGACCAAACATTTATAGCGAGTATGACCGTTTTTCTTCAGGATTTTTAATTGGGGCTGCAATGACTGTTCACATGGAAACAACTGACACTAATTTTAAGGCTGGGTACGGCACGTACCGCCAAAGCGATACCAGCTTTATCACGCGCATTACTGATGCATGGAAAGATATGCCAGCATCGACACGACGCTTGATCGCAGAACGTCCCTCGGAAGCGCGACTATTGTTTTTCGTCCTCCTCTCTGATCTGATTTTCTTCCTGTCCTTCTCGGTTAAAACCGTCGTTAGCCCGACTGCAATTGCCCAAAGCGCCTTGCCGAACGATGTTGCACTACTTTTGGTCGTTGCCTTGATGGTTAGGACCGGATCGATATACGCGTTTTCGTTAGTTCTTGGCCTGATCCTTCGGGCCTTTGGCGGCACCGGTACGCTGAAAGACACCCGCGCGGGTGTGTTCTGGGGATCTTTTGTGTCGGCTCCGTTTGAAGTTATGGCCGCAGTATTGGCCGTCAGCTTGGCTTCCATGGAAAACGCCATACCGTTCTTATCGGGCGAGACACTCTCGTTGGCGCCATTGTGGCTCGGTTTGCTTCCATACATCTGGTTTGTCTCCGCCGGGGCGACATCTGCGCATGGTTTCAAAAGATTTTACCCATTATTTGCAGCACTTTCGCTGCTTTGTATTGTAGGTATGTTCTGGGCACTATATCTAAGGGCAAACGGAGTAATCTAAATGCCCATTCCCTTGCTGGAACTGGCAAGGGAGAGTTTCTTCCGGCCACGTACCGCTGCGCCCCATTTGATAGGTTTAAACCTGTCCCGAAACGTGCTGATCGAGGCTGCCTTGCTTTTGGCGGTCCTTACGATTTTGTCGCAATTCCTACTTTACACCTTCATCCAGACACAAGCTACAGAGGTGTGGACGGTTAAGTTCTCTGTGCCATTGGTAGATGTGGCTGTGCAGTTTTTTAACGCTTATTTAGTTAGTCAAATTGTAGTTATGCTGGCCCGTGGCATCCGTGTGGACGTGAAGTTTTCAGACGCTATGGTTGTCTATCTTTGGTTTAACATCCTGCTGGTCGTTCTGCTGAGTCTGATGATCCTGACGTCAATGTTGTTGGGGCCGTTTGGGATTTTTGTAGTGCTGTTCACCATCGTGTGGGGGCCATACGCACTGGCGGTTTTCTGGTCTCAACTAATGGGCACCAAAAACCTGTTTCTGGGGTTTGTTGTGGCCGTCGTTGCATTCCTGATCGCAGGGGCCATATTAGTTATTGCGGCAAGCTTTCTCGGCCTGCCGGTGATGGAGCTTATCCCGAATGTATGACGTTAAAGAGATTCGCAAAGATTTCCCGATTCTGTCTCGTGAAGTGCACGGTAAACCGCTTGTGTATCTAGATAACGGCGCTTCGGCACAAAAACCGCAGGTAGTAATCGATGCAATGACTCGAGGCTATTCAGAAGAATACTCGAACGTGCATCGCGGCCTGCATTATCTGTCGAACCTCGCAACAGACAAATACGAAGCAGTGCGCGGGATTGTGCAAAAGTTTCTGGGTGCCGAGCGTCAGGAAGAAATCCTGTTCACATCGGGCTCTACCGAAGGTCTTAACCTCGTTTCTTACGGCTGGGGCGTGCGCAATCTTAAGGCGGGCGACGAGATTATTCTGTCGGTGATGGAACATCACGCCAATATCGTCCCTTGGCACTTCTTGCGTGAACGCATGGGTGTCGTTTTAAAGTGGGTTGATGTGGCCGAGGATGGCTCGCTTGATCCGCAAGCTGTTATCGACGCGATATCGCCGCGGACCAAGATGGTGGCAATTACGCATATGTCGAATGTGCTGGGCACAGTCGTCGATATCAAAACGATCATTGCCGCGGCCCATGAAAAGGGCGTGGTCGTCTGTGTTGATGGCTCTCAGTCCACAGTCCACATGCCCGTTAATGTCGCTGATCTTGGCGCAGATTTTTATGTCATAACCGGCCACAAGCTGTATGGCCCTACCGCCTCGGGCGCGATCTATATCAAATCCGACCGCCAAGCCGAAATGCGCCCCTTCATGGGCGGTGGCGATATGATTGACGAGGTCACCAAAGACAACGTTACCTACAACGCCCCTCCGCATAAATTCGAGGCGGGCACCCCAGGTATTGTCCAGATAATCGGCATGGGCGCCGCGCTGGAATACATGATGCGCATCGGTATGGAAAACATCGCTGCACATGAGGCCGCGCTGTTTTCCTACGCAAACGAGCGTCTGCGCGGGTTGAACTACCTCAACATCCAAGGCAATGCTCCGGGCAAGGGGGCGATATTCTCGCTAACGATGAAGGGTGCGGCGCACGCGCATGACATCTCTACTATCGTGGATCGTAAAGGCGTGGCCCTAAGGGCAGGGCATCACTGCGCCCAACCGCTTATGCAGCATCTTGGTGTTACAGCAACCGTTCGCGCGTCTTTCGGGATGTATAACACCGTTGAAGAAGTCGATGTGTTGGTCGATGCGTTAGAAACATGTCACGAGTTGTTGGGGTAACGCAGTAGGGGGCTTGGAAGCCACACTCCCTAAACCTGCATTTCCTTAGTGGCCGTCAGTTTTACATCCGGATAATCCCGTTCAATCCGATCAATATCCCATTGCAGGCGTGTCAGATAAACCGGATCGCCGTCATGGTCTTCTGCCATGTGGCCCATGTTGGCTTTGACGAATGCGTCAACCGCGTCTCGATCACCAGAAACCCAACGGGCAGACGTAAACTGCGTTGGCTCGAACCGCACTGGCAAGCCGTATTCCAACTCAATCCGGCTGGCGAGAACCTCAAATTGCAGCGGCCCAACCACGCCGACGATGAAGCCGGACCCGATGGAGGGTTTGAAAAGCTTCGCAGCGCCTTCTTCGGCAAACTGGTTCAGCGCCTTTTCCAGATGTTTGGCCTTCAACGGGTCGCCCGCACGCACGTTTTGTAGCAGTTCCGGCGCGAACGAGGGGATGCCGGTGAAGCGGATGTTTTCGCCCTCGGTCAAGCTATCACCGATACGTAGTTGGCCGTGGTTGGGGATGCCGATGATGTCACCAGCCCATGCGTCCTCAGTAACCTCGCGGTCATTGGCAAGGAACATCATAGGGTTTGAGATCGCCATAGTCTTGCCAGATCGCACATGCCTCAGTTTCATGCCGCGTTTGAAGTGGCCGGAACACAAGCGCACAAATGCAATCCGATCACGGTGCTTTGGGTCCATATTAGCTTGAACCTTGAAGACAAACCCTGTGACTTTCTTCTCATCTGGGTCAACCTCACGCGGGGTGCCCGGCCGAACTTGCGGCGGTGGACCGTAGGTGGCGATGCCATCCATCAATTCCTGCACACCGAAGGAATTAATCGCAGAGCCAAACCAGATTGGCGTCATTGTGCCGTCCAGAAACGCTTGACGGTCAAACTTGGGCAGCAATTCACGCACCATCTCGACCTCTTCGCGCAATGTCTCCAGCAAGTCCGCTGGCACGTGTTCTTCAATCGCGGGATCGTCCAGACCGTCGATCTGGATGCTCTCGGCCTTAATATTTCGGTCGGCGCGATCCATCAGGATAATGCGGTCGTTAAAAATATCATATGTGCCGATGAATTCGCGGCCAATTCCGATGGGCCATGAAGCAGGGCAAACATCGATCGCCAAATTTTCCTGAATTTCGTCAATAATTTCAAAGATATCGCGGCTTTCGCGGTCCATCTTGTTGCAGAAGGTAACGATAGGCAGGTCGCGCAGGCGGCAAACCTCGAACAACTTCTGTGTCTGACTTTCCACACCTTTCGCGCCATCGATCACCATGATAGCGGCGTCAACGGCGGTCAGCGTACGATATGTATCCTCGGAAAAGTCCGAGTGGCCGGGCGTATCAACCAGATTAAACCAGAAATCGCGAAATTCGAACGACATGGCCGAAGCAGAAACCGAAATTCCGCGATCTTTTTCCATCTGCATAAAGTCGGAACGCGAACGCCGTGCATCACCCTTGGCCCGCACTTGCCCCGCCATCTGAATAGCTCCGCCAAACAGCAGAAATTTTTCCGTCAGGGTCGTTTTGCCGGCGTCTGGATGCGAGATGATCGCAAAGGTTCGGCGGCGGGCGATTTCGGGGTGAGTTTGTGCATTATCTAACATGTCCGCGATATAGGGCAGGGCGCGACAAAGGGCAAGATTTGTGTTGGCGGCCCTGCGCTAAATCGTTAGGCTCGCGCCATAACGGGCAAAATTCAGGAGCATTTTATGACCAATTCCAAAAAAACCATGTTTAGCGCGACAATGATCGTCGCGGCATTTCTTTTGCAGGCGTGCCAACCAACGGTTCCCACGTATTTTCAAGAAGTAGACGTGATTGCTACACAGGCTCAGTCCACCGCCGCAACCACCACACAGGCGTGTAATTCCGGCACGTTGCAGTGGATGATTGGTCAGCCCGAAGGCGTAATTGCGGGTGTCGAACTTGTCGGTCCTGTGCGTGTGATCAGTTATAATCAGACAGTGAGTATGGATCACAATCCCACACGCACCAATTACTATCTTGACACTGCCGGTCGAATTACACGCGTAACTTGCGGCTAACTTAAGGAAATATCGATGGATTTAGGAATCAAAGGCAAAACAGCAATTGTTTGTGCTGCCTCTAAAGGATTGGGACGCGGATGCGCCGAGGCCTTGGCCGAAGCGGGCGTTAACCTTGTTATCAACGCGCGTACTGAAAGCACGCTGGTCGAAACGGCAGCGGCGATAGCCGCGAAATATGGCGTGTCTGTTACACCCGTTGCCTGCGACATTAGCACGGCCGAGGGGCAAGCGAAGATTCTCGCTGTCTGTCCAAATCCTGACATTCTGGTGAACAATGCCGGTGGTCCGCCTCCAGGTATGTGGTCGGATTGGGATCGCGACGACTTTATCAAAGCTCTCGATGCTAATATGTTGGCGCCGATTGCGATGATGAAAGCAGTGTTGCCTAGCATGATCGACAAAGGATGGGGACGGGTGGTTAATATCACGTCGCAATCCGTCAAGTCGCCGATTGCAGTGCTTGGCCTGTCTAATTCTGCGCGTGCAGGTCTGACCGGATATGTTGGCGGAACAAGCCGTCAGGTTGCCCCGTACGGCGTGACAATTAACAATATGCTACCGGGAAATCATGCCACGGACCGGATTGCTAGCCTTGATCAGGGCGTGTCATCGGCGCAGGGCATTTCGATGGACGAGGCCACCGCGCAACGCGTGGAAACCATTCCAGCACGACGGTATGGTACCAGCGCAGAATTCGGCGCGATGTGCGCATTTTTGTGCTCGCAACATGCAGGATATATCGTTGGGCAAAATATTTTGCTTGACGGCGGTTCCGTGAACTCAACGATGTAAGCGTATGGTTTCTAACAAAGGTTTCAGTCTCAAAGACCAGTTGTTTAATGTTGAAAAGGTCCGGTATTTTGCCGGACTTTTTTATGTTGCGGACAACGATTTCGACGCTGAAGGGTTCGAGGCCGAGGTCATGGCGACCATGCTCGATCTGGAATTAAAGGCACGGATGAACTTAATCTCGGAAGTTCTTGAAAACTATCTACCTACTGCGTTTCCACTAGCCGCAGAGCGCATTCATGCGGCCCTTCCGCCACCTCTTGATCCCACCAAAACGGACGATGATTTCGGGTTGTTTGTATTGGGTGCACTCGGGGAATATGTTGCGCGTAACGGTCTGAATGATCTGCCCGTGGCACTGCCCCTGTTGCGGGAAATCACCAAACGATCCTCGATGGAATTCGCACTGCGTCATTTTCTAAATGCTGCGCAGGATGAAACCATGACTGCGTTGGAAGATTGGGTGCAGGACGACCACTATCATGTGCGCCGTCTGGTCAGCGAAGGGACGCGTCCAACCTTGCCGTGGGGCTTGAAAACAGGCTTGAAGGCATCTGATCCAATGCCGTTTCTGGATGCGCTTCATGCGGATGCCACGCGTTTTGTGACCCGCTCGGTTGCCAACCATTTGAACGACATTTCCAAGAAGGACCCTGCGCTGGTAGTTGATACTTTATCGCGCTGGCGCGAGATGGAGTCACAGGACAAAGATGAATTGGACTGGATGACACGCCACGCCTTGCGCACGTTAGTCAAGAAAGGGGATAAGACGGCGTTGGCCTTGCTGGGGTATCACGACCAGCCCGATATCAGCGTGTCTGATTTCAATATTTCGCCGTCTGTGACGATAGGCGACACCGGCGCTATCAGTTTTAAAATCACGGCTAGCCGTGACGAAAATCTGATGGTCGATTACGTCATGCATTTTGTTAAAGCGAACGGATCGACCGCCCCTCGGGTGTTCAAGTTGAAAAAACTTGCATTGAAAAAGGGACAATTAGTTACGATTCAAAAGAACCACCGCTTTGTGAAAGGCGCGACGACTTTCACGCATTATGCGGGTGCACAAAGAATTGTGTTACAGATCAACGGTCAGAATTTTGGGGAAGCCGACTTCGAACTGACTTGAAGCAGAGCACCTATCAAAACATTCTCACGGGCTACTCACAACTTCGTTGTCGGGTATTTCATAGGCTATGAATTGATTGGCTCGCAAGCTATCTAATCGGCTAGCAAACAGGAGTAGCCCATGAATTTCTTCGCCAGCCCAGAAGCGCTAGTCGCCCTTGTAATTCTTATTGCAGGTGGCAGTATTTTTCTGTCACCACGTGCACGCACAGCCGAGGCGTTCTTCGCAGGCGCCGACGAAAGCGGGAATGCGCCCGGTCTGTTAACTTTGGTTTTCAGTCAGGTCACAACATGGATTTTCGCCCGATCACTGCTAACAGCAGCGATTTTAGGCTACTATTACGGCGTCGCTGGTGCGTTAGCCTATACCGCATACTACATGAGTTTCCTGACGGGTATGGTTATTGTATCCCGCCTTCGAAATAGGGGTGCGCGCAGCCTACAGGACTGGCTTAGGCAAGATTACGGACGCATCGGAGTGCTTTGTTATAACACGGTAATTACGCTACGCTTAATGTCAGAAATCTTCGCCAACCTTATCGTGGTCGGGCTAGTGTTTACAGCCGCGTTTGGCGGGGCCGAGCAAGCGGGACAGCTCGCAATGATTGCGCTTGCGTTGGTTGCGCTGGCCTATTCGGCCCTTGGGGGGTTGCGGGCATCGCTTCGCACGGATGTGGCGCAAATGGCGTTGTTCCTGATCGTTTTCCTGATCGCTTTTGCGGTAATGGTTTCTTCGGCCGACTTTTCGTTCGGCACAGTTCTGACTGCCAGCGGTATTTCTGGCGGGTTTAACGGCTGGGTATTATTCGCGGTCGCCTTGCTTCAAATCACATCCTATCCAGCGCATGATCCAGTGATGATGGACCGTGGTTTTCTGACTGACGAAGTCACAACCAAACGCGCTTTCCTGCATGCGTTCTGGGTTTCAACGCTTTGCATTTTCGGTTTTGCATTGTTCGGTGTTCAAGCCGGCGTCGTTGGGGCGGAACTGGTTAACGGTCAATTGCTTGGAACTTGGCAACAGATGTTTGGCCCGTTTGTATACTTCTTGATTGTAGCGTCGTTATTGATCTCTGCGATGAGCACACTTGACTCAGCCCTTTCGTCCGCCGCCCGCCTTGCTATTGACGAGATGAAAATCGGGGCGCGCAGCGTGGCGAATGGCAGGATCACGATGGCGGTATTCATGCTTGGCGGGGTATTATTCCTGCTGGCTGAAACCAAAGACCTGTTCGCAGCAGTCGCGGTTTCCGGTACTGCATCGATGTTCCTAGCGCCAGTTTTGGTCTTGGGGCTTGGTTTTGGCCAACGCTTGCCGCTGTGGTCGTATCTTGTGTCTTTCGCCGCCGCTGTGACGGGTGCCGTTGGATATTTCTATCAAAGCTCTGACCTGATTATCAGCCTGTTCGGAAACGGTCATAAGTATGAACGCTTGTTTTTTATCTGCCTCGCCGTGTTGTTTATTGGTTTCACTGCAGGATTGATTGGCATCGCACTGCGCCGAAGGGTTGCCGAAGTGTGATCCTGTTGCTAATACCCGATTAAAACTATCGGATACATCGCAGGAGCCGCGCGCGTGAGCGAAACAGCTAAACTGGTTTTGGACAAAATTACCCGCACCTTCGACGGCCAGACCGTGGTTGACGATCTGTCTCTGACGCTTAATCCGGGTGAGGTAACCTGTCTTCTTGGTCCTTCCGGTTGCGGGAAATCTACGACCTTGCGCATCGCAGCCGGGGTCGACCGTCAAGATCGTGGTCAAGTTCTGTTGGACGGGCGGGTTATCTCGGACGATCAACACCATATGCCGCCCGAGAAACGCTCCATCGGATTGATGTTTCAAGATTTTGCCCTGTTTCCACACCTGTCAGTTGCGCAGAATGTGGCGTACGGGTTGAAGGGGTCCGGCAAGGAACCAGCGGTAATGGCTATACTGGACCGTGTAGGCTTGGCGGACTACAGCGATAAATACCCCCATATGTTGTCAGGAGGGGAGCAACAGCGCGTTGCCTTGGCCCGCGCACTTGCCCCAAAGCCCAACGTTATGCTTATGGATGAACCGTTCAGCGGCCTAGACAACCGTCTGCGTGACGGCATTCGGGACGAAACCTTAAACATTCTTAAAGAAGAGGGGACCTCGGTTCTGCTGGTCACGCATGAACCCGAGGAAGCGATGCGTATGGCCGACCAGATCGCGCTAATGCGTGGCGGCAAGATTGTGCAGATCGGTGCGCCTTACAATATTTACAACAATCCTAAAGACCGCGCGGCGGCGGCGTTTTTCTCGGACGTGAACGTAATTGAAGGCGTGGCCCAGAATTTCCAGACGGAAACACCATTTGGCCTGTTCTTCACGCCTGCACTTCACGACCGCACAGATGTTGAAATCGTTATCCGGCCACAACACCTGAAAATCGATTTTGACCGTAATGGAAAAGGCCCAAACGTCACGCCAACAGACGGGGTTCCGGCCCGCGGTCTGGTGACGCGCGCCCGTTTTCTGGGCAATGAAAGCCTTGTGGAGTTGCGAATGGATTACGACGGATCAACCCTGACAGCCTCTATTCCGGGGGTGTTTTTACCAAAACCGGACACCCCATTGTGGTTGTCCATGCGCCGCGACCGCTGCTTTGTTTTCCCGTGCAGCAAGCAAAATGCCGCTAAATCGAGCGCGGCATCTTAAAAATACACGTAAGATTGCTTATTTGGGGTTTGAATACTTGTGCGTAACTTAATAAAAGTAGAGCGGACAGAATATCAACCGGTCTAGGCCGGTAAACCTTAAGGGAGCATTAATATGCTGAATAACATTGGCCTTCCAGGTCTTCTTCTTATTGCCGTTGTGGTGCTTGTTCTTTTCGGACGTGGCAAGATCTCGTCCCTGATGGGCGAAGTCGGCAAAGGTATCACCAGCTTTAAGCGCGGTGTTAACGAAGGCAAAGCCGAACTAGAGCAAGCGGCTAGCGAAGAAGCAGTGGACGTGACGCCTACGGCTGAAAAAGACGAAGCCTGAACCAGAAGGCGACCTCATGTTTGATATCGGTATCTCAGAGCTTATGCTTATCGGCGTTGTCTCGCTGATCGTTGTTGGCCCCAAAGATTTGCCCGGAATGTTCCGTACGGTTGGCCGATATGTCGGTAAAGCCAAGAGTATGGCTCGGGAATTTCAGCGCTCTATGGAAGATGCCGCGGATGCAACGGGTCTGAAAGATGTCACGTCTGACTTCAAAGATATGGCCAGCGGCCTGAACGACGTGAATGACATCATGAACCCTGGTTCCATGGGCGCCAAGAAGGCCAAAGAGCAATTCAAGAAAATCCTTGATGCGAAAGATACCGGCATTCCGGTTGCAGCCGACGACCCCGAAGCTGAGGCTGATAAAGAATTCGCCGCCGATTTGGTGGATGACGATCCTGCCCCTGAACCGGTTGTTGAAATCGTAGAGGATGCGCCGAAGCCTGTGGCGAAGGCGACCGTCAAGCCAGAACCTGAAGCTAAGCCTAAAACCGATGAGGGTGCCACGACATGAGCGACACGGATGTCGACGATTCCACAGCCCCGTTGATTGAACACCTGACGGAACTAAGAACCCGCATAATACGTTCAGTTTTTGCTTTCCTTATCGGAATGATTATCTGTTTCCCTTTCGCGGAACAAATTCTGTCGTTTCTAGCAGAACCCATGGCGGACATCATGCGGGCACGTGGCGAAGATGCGCAGTTGTTCTTCGACGCGCCTCAAGATGCCTTTTTTGCTTACGTGAAAATCGCAGTTCTGTTCGGCTTCGCGCTGACTTCCCCTTACATTGGCACGCAATTGTGGCGCTTCGTAGCACCTGGTCTTTATAAAGAAGAACGCGGTGCTTTTCTGCCGTTCATTATCGCTTCGCCACTGCTGTTTATCGCAGGCGGCGCGTTCGCATATTACGTCGTAATGCCACTGGCGATGAACTTCTTCCTTGGTTTTGGCAACGTGATCCCGATGATTTCCTCGCTGCTTGGGATTGGCGAAGATACTTCCCCAGAAGCGATCGAGGCCGCAGATTCCGGCCTGCGAATCTTCTACTTCGGTTCCATCAAAGAATATCTGGCACTCGCCATTAAATTCATTGTCGCTTTCGGCATCTGCTTCCAGTTGCCCGTGCTGTTAACCCTGATGGGCAAGGCCGGATTGGTGTCTGCCAAAGGCTTGGGCGAAGTGCGTAAATACGCCGTTGTCGCCATTTTGGTACTGGCCGCAATCGTGACGCCACCAGATGTAATCACCCAAGGTATTTTGTTCGTGGTTGTCTACGGCCTCTACGAGATTTCGATCATCTTGGTCAAAATGGTAGAGAAAAAGCGTGAAGAACGTCTGCGCGCTGAAGGTTACTACGATGACGAGGAAGACGACGAAGAAGTTGACACCGTGATGACCGATTCTGACAAGGACGACAATTAATGGACCGCGAGGTCGAGGCACTCGAGCGGATCGCAGGGGCGTTGGAGCGGATTAAACCCGCACCAACCCCTGCACCAGATCTATCGGTCACCGATGCTTTCGTCTGGCACACGTCGCCCGATCGCCTTGAGGCTGTTCCAGAAGTTAACCGGATTGAAATCGACCTGCTGGTCGGCATTGATCGCTCCCGGGATACGTTGCTGGCCAATACTTTGCAGTTTGCTAAAGGGATGCCTGCCAATAACGTTCTGCTGTGGGGCGCGCGCGGCATGGGGAAATCCTCGCTGGTAAAAGCCGCCCACGCCGAGGTTCTCAAGCAGGCTGAAGGTTTGAAACTTGTCGAAATCCAGCGCGAAGACTTGCCAACTATAGGGCGGCTGCTGAACCTGCTGCGAGGGCAGGACATGCGATTCTTGCTGTTTTGCGATGACCTTTCGTTTGACCACGATGACAGCCACTACAAATCTCTGAAAGCGGTACTGGATGGCGGCATTGAAGGACGACCCGAAAACGTGCTGTTCTATGCCACGTCTAACCGTCGCCATTTGATGCCACGCGATATGATCGAGAATGAGCGCTCCACCGCAATCAGCCCATCCGAGGCCGTCGAGGAGAAGGTATCGTTATCCGATCGTTTCGGCCTGTGGCTGGGATTCCACCCGTGCGACCAAGACGAATATCTGACAATGATCCGAGGATATTGCGACGCGCTGGAAATCACGATTTCGGATGCGGTCCTGCGCGCAGAAGCCATTGAATGGCAACAAACCCGAGGCAGTCGTTCAGGCCGTGTTGCTTGGCAATATGTAACCGATCTGGCTGGGCGGCGCGGCGTTAAGATCTAGCGGTCGCGAGGGCTAATCCATCCACAACGGCGGTGAAAACGGCCGAGGTGTGGAACTGGGCATTCGGGAAATCAGACGTCAAAGCAGACTTGATGAACCCCATCAAACTGGACCCGCCGACGAACATCACATCGGTAATTTCGTCCGGCTTGCAGGTGGCTAACGTTAACGTCTGACGAACCGCCGCAGAAATCCTTAGACGGTGGTCTGCCATCATCGCATTCAGGTCGTTCGGGGCTATTTTTACTTCGACACCTTTGTCGATCAGTCCCAGATTGACCGTATAAGCTTCCTCGGTGTGGTTTGTCGCGATTTTAGATTTCTCAGCCAGCATCGATAACTCATGTGCAAGTTCGTACTCCAACACATCTATCAACCGCTTGAACGGCGTTCGATCCAATGCATGGCGTTCCAGATCACGTGCCACCCTCTTGGTTTCAGGCGTATACATGAACGGGATTTTCTCCCATGTCGCCAGATCATTGAAAAGCGCGGCTGGCGTGCTGGCAGTGCCGGAACCAAATACGCGACGCAACGACGACCCTTTTCCCAGCAATGGCATGAAATGCTGAACGTTCAGGGTTTTGTCGAAATCCGTGCCACCGAAACGCTCGCCATAAGACGCGAGAATTTCGACAGATTGGTCTGCCTCTGGATTCGAGCGGAACACCGAAAAGTCCGAAGTTCCGCCACCAATATCGACAATCAATCCCAGCGAAAAATCTTGCTGGAGAACATTGTTCGCCAGCGAAGCTGCCTCCGGTTCGAACATGAATTCAACTTCTAAAAAACCAGCCCGCCGATAGCATTCCCGAAGGTCCACTTCAGCTTGGCGATCTTTTTCCGGGTCGTCATGAAACCGAACGGGGCGGCCTGATAGGGCGTGTTGGAACTTCCGTCCCTCAATGCGTTCGGCCCGTGTTTTCAGCTCCGCTAGAAACCCACCGATGATGTCGAAGAAATTAATATATTTCCCCATTATCAAACGTTTTTCGCGCATCAAAGATGTCCCGAGCACCCGCTTGAGGGACCGCATATACCGTCCCTCGGCTCCGCTCATCAAAAGGTCATTTGCGGGCGTCCCTATGCGCGTTTCCCCAGTTGCAAAGTCGAAAAATGTTGCGGTTGGAAGGGTGTCGGAACCCGCCTCCATCTGCAGCCGTTTAATCACCCCGTCGTCCATCACGGCAACTGCCGAATTGGAAGTCCCAAAGTCGATGGCCAGTACATTATTGGGCGTGAAATCCATCTGAAACCATCCTGAACGCAAAGCACGATTCGTGCAAAGACGCTCAGCTATCACCATTTGAAACGGGAACCAATCCCGCAGTCACCGAAGCTATCTGCGGGATTGTAGATTTAGCGCAAATACGGTGCCGGATCGACGCTGTCAGTGCCTTTGCGAACCTCGAAATGCATTGTTGCAGGATCGCCTGCGGCAACAACTCCGATGGTCTGCCCTCGGCGAACCGTGTCGCCCTTGGCAACGGTAACTTTGTCCACTCGCCCATAGATCGTGAGGATGTCGTTGGAATGGCGCACCAGTACAATCGTACCCAGACCACCCGTGGATGTTGACACAAGCGCAACAACGCCATCAGCGGCTACACGTACGTCAGTTCCAGCAGTGGCCGTATAATCTATGCCGTCGTTCTTGTCACGACCAGCGCTAGGGTTATAGGGCCGTAAAACGGTGCCATCCACCGGCTTTACAAAACCCGTGGCCGAAGACGCGGAAGCCACAGCAGCGGCAGGTGCTGGTGTTGGCGTAGGCGTTGGAGACGCAATAGGCGTAGCCGCAGGCGCGACGGGGGCTGCCGTCGTGCGCGAAGTATCTGGCACTGGAATAATAAGTTCTTGTCCGGTGCGGACACCTAGATCGGAGCCAAGACCGTTCCACGAGGCCAGCGCCGTTACCGAAACGTTATAAAGACGTGCGATCGAATAGGCGGACTCGCCGGATTCGACACGGTGGCGAAGTGGTTCATCAGGCCGACCAAGCGAAGGCTCGGTTACCTGAATTGAACCACCTGTCGCAGTATCAATAGCAGTGATCGCCAAATCTGGCGTCCAGCCAGAAGGGTTACCAACGACCGAACCACCGACATTGCGCGGAAGCGCTAGAACTTCACCCAAGCGCGGAGGGTATCCAACGGAAAGGCCGTTATGGCGCGCCAATTCTTCTGGCGCCATGCCGATACGCTGCGCCATCGACGATACTGTGTCTCCCGAGCGGGCAACCATAACCTGATAGGTTTCATAGGTGATGACACCACGACTGTCAGGCAGCGGGCGATCAATAACCGGGGCTGTAGAGGCGCTAGAGCCTAAATCGGGGACCCGAAATTGCGGGATATCAACGTTTCCGCAAGCAGATAGAAAGCCTGCGGCCAGCAAA
This sequence comes from Rhodobacterales bacterium 52_120_T64, assembly GCA_002162875.1. Lineage (GTDB taxonomy): Bacteria > Pseudomonadota > Alphaproteobacteria > Rhodobacterales > Rhodobacteraceae > NORP23. The sequence goes on from MABA01000004.1 coordinate 208,509, forward strand.
AAAGTGGCAATTCGCGTGCGTTTACCAAAGTAATTCATAACAATACCTATGCTCGTTTGCCTGTTTTTAGGCGTTGCTCAATGTTCTGTGTCCTTGGCCACCCCTTCAAGTAGAGGGACGAACCGGACATCTCCAAGCTCGGTATATTCCAAGCCGTTATCGGTTTTTACCACCTTTATCATCGCTTGCACAGTGTCCGTCTGTCCGACCGGCAAAACCATGATTCCACCGGGTTTTAGCTGTGCCAGCAAATTTGCAGGCAGGTCTTCTGCAGCCGCGGTCAGAAGGATGCGGTCAAACGGCGCTTGCTCCGGTAATCCAAGTGACCCATCACCGGTTACAACCGTGATATTGCTGATGTCTAGATCTTGAAACAACGTCCGTGCAGCCCGTGCCAAGGGGCGATGTCGCTCTACGGTATAAACTCGCCGCACGAGTCTGGAAAGGATCGCGGCCTGATAACCAGACCCTGTTCCGACCTCTAACACCTTGCAACGATTGTTTAATTCCAAGGCTTCGGTCATTATTGCCACGACGGAGGGCTGGCTGATCGTTTGTCCACGACCGATTGGTAGTGGTCGATCCTCATATGCACGTTCTTTGAAAATCCCTTCCAAAAACATGTCGCGCGGGGTCGATTCCATCGCCGCAAGAACTGCCGGATCGGACACCCCATTGCTGCGGAGCGTCAAGATAAACTGCATACGTTGTTCGGTCAGGTTCATAACCTAGAACAATTCTGACAGGTCAGAAACTATGTCATGTGCCGTTAAATCAGCACGAAGCGGTGTGACGGTGATCCAGTTTTCGGCAGCTTCCCGCGCATCGGATCCAACAGGTGCGCTGGCATTTTCGGGATTGGCCGTAATCCACAAATATCGCCGCCCATTGGGCGCTACGTGTGGATCGACCCCGAACGAACCATTCGGCCGCTGACCCTGAACCGTTGCCTTGACACCTTTGGTCTGGTCTGCGGGCACGGCGGGGAAGTTGATATTGTAAAACACCCCATAAGGTTGATCGTGCCACTTGGCATCGTCCAGCAAACGTCGGCAAATATCGGCACCGTGCACGCGGGCGGCCTCGAACGGGTCGTCCAAGACAGCGCTGTCACGGCTATAATACTGCGACATTGCGATGGCCTTAAAACCGTGCAGCGTTGCTTCGATCGCGCCACCAATAGTCCCCGAATATAGCGTATCTTCGGCGACATTGTGGCCGCGGTTCACACCCGACAAGATCAAATCTGGTGGATTGTCTTTTAGCACCTCGAAGAGTCCGGCCAATATGCAATCGGCAGGGGATCCTTCAACCGCATAGCGCCGCTCGCCCATCTTTTGCAGCATCATCGGGCGGATGTAGGAAATACAATGTGAAACCCCGGATTGTTCGAATGCAGGGGCCACCACCCAAACTTCGCCGTCGGGACCAGCTAGATCGACGGCGATGGCCTCGATTACTTCCAGACCAGGGGCTGTGATGCCGTCATCGTTAGTGATCAATATGCGCATTTTGGTTCTTTCATAACTGTTTCATGATTGTTCTAATCGCAGGAATGCGCTCCGACAAGTAAAACACGTTTTCTTGGAGAGGAGTGCCGAATATTTCGAACAATACGCCAAAAACAGGCTGGGGCAACGATCACATGGCGAGTGCACTATTCGCCGCGAGTGATTTTACACTGGTAACAATTATTTCGTGCTGACCGAACATGGATATAGCGTACTTTCGGGGTGGCAAATATGTGTTCACTTTGCGCGATCAATTTGTCCCGTGCAACGACCACGCCCGTGCCATATACAATCCGGTCATCAGCCCCGTATCCTTTGATGAGGAAGTCGTTCGAACTTTGCAGAATTGGTGGAAGCTTGCCAGAAGGTAGATGACGCTCGCACGCCTCGCCGCACAGAAATATCGGCCCGACCTCGGCATATGGCTGGTCGTTCAGGAACGGGCGATAGGCCAAAATCAGCATCGACCGACCCTCGGGGGTATCTGACAGACAATGACGACACGGATTGCCCGCACCATCGGAAATGGTCCGCTCAGGCAATTGCCCATAGAAATCGGTTTGACCGTTTTGCAGGGCGCGTACAGTATCTGTTGGCAAGGCGTGAAAGTGTATGGGCATTGGGGTTCCTTTCAATGAAGCCCAATACTTATGCGCTCACCGCACATCCCACGACCCGTTTCCTGCTGATTACACCAGTGTTCCTTGCGCCGTAATCACCGTATTTCCGCCCATATACCTCTGCAAAACCTCAGGAATAGCGATCGATCCATCTTCTTGCTGGTAATTTTCCACCACAGCAATCAACGTTCGCCCAATCGCCAAACCAGATCCGTTCAGTGTATGAACAAATTCCGGCTTACCGCCTTCGGGGCGATACCGCGCATTCATCCGCCGCGCCTGAAAATCGCCAGCGACCGAACAAGACGAGATTTCGCGGTAAGCGTTTTGCCCAGGCAACCATGCCTCGATATCAAAGGTCTGTCGCATGCCAAAACCCGTGTCACCGGTGCACAGAACCAACGTGCGGTAAGGAATGTACAACGCTTCCAGAATGCCCTCGGCACAGCCGATCATCCGTTTCAGCTCCGCCGCACTATCTTCGGGGCGCGAAATCGTCACCATCTCGACTTTCTCGAACTGGTGTTGGCGTAAAATTCCGGCAGTATCGCGACCAGCGGAACCAGCCTCGCTACGGAAACACTGCGTGTGCGCCATCATCCGGCGGGGCAGGGTTGTCTCGTCGACAATCTCGCCGGCAACCACGTTGGTCAAAGGCACTTCCGCCGTTGGGATCAACCACCAGCCGTTTTCGGTGCGATAGCTGTCCTCGGCGAACTTGGGCAACTGCCCCGTGCCATACATAGCCTCATCGCGGACCAGCACCGGAACCCACATTTCGGTCAGGCCGTTCTTGTCGATATGCGTGTCCAGCATGAACTGCGCCAACGCGCGGTGCAGACGCACCATCGCGCCGCTAAGGACCACAAATCGAGACCCCGACAACTTTGCCGCCAGCTCAAAGTCGAGCCCGTCAGCAGCCCCCGCAATCTCGTAATGCTCCTTCGGAGAAAACGCAAAATTACGTGGCGCGCCGTGCTTCTTCACTTCGACATTATCATCTTCGGTAGCGCCGTCAGGCGTGTCGTCAGCAGGAGTATTGGGGATACCCATTAACAATTCGTTAAGGCGAGACGTTTCGGCTTTGGATTCTTCCTCCAGCTTCGCAATCTCTGCCTTCTTGTCGCCAACCAGCGCACGGAGGCGTTCAAACTCCGCCTCATCGCCTTTCGCCTTCGCCGCACCAACCAACTTGCTAGCAGCATTCCGCTCCGCCAAAGCTTCCTCGGCCGCGCGAATTTTCGTCCGCCGCGCACCGTCAATTTCCAAAATTGCAGAGGACATCGCAGACAAACCCCGACGAGCAAGACCCGCATCAAAAGCTTCAGGATTTTCGCGGATCATACGGATGTCATGCATTGGAACGCTCGTTGGTTAGAGTTTTATCTGAGCGGGGTTATGCAACAAACTTCGCGTGGGATAAAGGGGGGTTATTGTGTCGCGTTTACGTGCACCGTCCAACGTTGAAGAAATTCGATGGTGCTTAAATTCTCGGTTGGCCAATGGACAGGCCTATCTTCCATTCTCTCGATTGGAATTGTCGAATTGTCGCCAAACATCCGATTGACGTTATCGGCTGTTAAGCCGCTCGTTAATATAAACGACGTTGACCTCACGGCCGTCAGACTTGTATTTGCGTCGACAAAAGCGGCACGGAATAGTTCCGTCCCATTCATTTGCGCCATGAATAGATTTGCCTTGTTTAGCTGTGCCCCCATAAGATTTGCTGAATTAAGTTCAGCTTCACGAAGAAATGCATCGTTAAGAGCTGCGCCCTCTAAGTGTGCTTGATTTAACTTAACACCTTTCATTTTCGCCATATTCATATCGTTATGGTTCATTAACGCGCGGTCAAAATTTCCTTTTCTGAAATCAACTCTTTGAAGATTACAATAACTAATATCCAGTTGGTATTCCTCTAAGGTTTCCCGGTTAATTTGTTCTTGGTTACGACGTGCTATCACATCGATAATTGCCTGAATATCAAATCTCACGCTGTGGACTGAAGCACGCCAATTATTTAAGGCGCCCGACTCAACTTCCGCCCAGTTTATTGGAATTCTGTTCCTGTTTACCGGGCTGTTGTTCCGCACATATGCGCACAGGATTTCCATAACCGTGATATGGTCGTCTAGACTGTCACGCGCAATACGCTCCAGTGCGTAAATTCCGCCGAGGCGTACTTCCAAATTTGGAACGGATTTTGTTATCGAGTAATAACGTTCGTCGTTTATTTGAAATTTTTGGTCATTTCCTTGATTGAATCCGCTGTTGAATGCTTGGTTGAAAATTGGCGTAGCTGAGCTTTGGTTCGTTATCTTATCTTGGATATCTTGGATATTTTGGATAGTTTTCTCGGATCCCAACTGTTCAACGGCTTTCGTGATCCGATCTGTAATCAAGCCTTGTGCCGCGGTATTGCTCTGCATATGCGCGACCACTGTTCGCCAAACTACGAGCGGCGCACCAACGATTGCAGCCAACAAAACGGCATATCCCCTACTGTCGCCTTGCAATAGGCCGCTAGCTTTGGGGTCCCAAACAATTGGAACAAGTTGGCCAACTGCCGGAACAAAAAGTAAGAATGCTAATCCTCCTGCGCTCCAAGAAAGAATATTTGCATTTGTCAAGTACGGGGTAATCTTATTCATATTTGTGCTAACCACCAAGATAAGCATCAAAAGTGAAAAGAACGTTAAGAAGACGACAAACAATTCCCAATGCGAAATTGTGATCTCCGGTATTACAATGTCATTCATCTCGACCCTCCAGTAACTCTGCCACTATGACAATCTATCAGCGGTAGTGGAAGATCAAAGGTTAACAAACCCATGCGCAAAATCGTACATACGCGTTGTGCACGGGTTGTGTACGTGTTGTGCACACGAAAATCCCACAGTTTTGCCAAAAGTTAACGGTGTGACTCCTCGGTTTTCCCTTGGAAATATTCGTCGAGTCCGGTGCAGCAATCTGGAGTTAGCGGAGGCCAGCGTCTTCTTTGGCGGCCTGCCAAAATGCATAAAACTCCGAGTAGTCTAGGTCATCCTCCAGCCAGCCATTTGGTCGCATCATATTCGCAGGCAAACTCGTGGATTCATCACCATACATAGAATTAACTTGCGCCTCTGACAGCCGAACGGCACCCGAAAGGTCGGTAGATTTAACGGCTGCTTTCGTCATTTCAGCCGCGTTAAAATCCGCACCGTCAAGCTTTGCCCCGTTCAATTCCGCCCCGATTAACCCCGCCCGTATTAGCGTTGCGCGATTTAATTCGGCACCATTTAGCTCGGCTGCATTAAAAATAGCTCGGTTGAGCACAGCCTGTTTGAGTTCCGCTCCATTAAGCTTTGCTTTGCTGAAATCTGCCCCGTTTGCCACCGCCCGATTTATCGCAGAACCGTTGAGATCCGCGCCGTTTAGCGTTGCCCCGACAAGCACAGCCCCATTAAGTTTTCCCAATCTGAGCATCGCCCCGTTAAGCTCGGCTCCGTTGCATTGCGCCGCGTTTAGTTCCGCACGATCGAGCTTTGCCTCGTTGAGTCTTGCCCCGTTTAACTCTGCCCCGTTTAACCTCGCTTCGAGGAGGTTCGTTCCATTGAGGGTAGCTCGGTTTAACACAGCTCCGTTTAGCTCCGCGCTATTCATCTGTGCGAAATCCAGGTGGCATTCCTCCATATTTGCAAGGTCGAATTTGCCTTGCTGAAAATGGACGCGCTGCAAATTACATGCGTGAAGATCCAATGTGTATTTAGCGGAAATCTCATTAAGAACCTGCGCATCATTGCGTCTTGCAATCACATCGATGGCTGCCTGGATATCAATGCCGATAGGTGGAATACTTTCTCTCCACTTCGCGACACTAATCCGGATGCGTTCGGGTGGCGAAATAGCAGTATCAGCTTGGCTATTCTTCCGAATATAGGTGCAGAGGATTTCCATGGTTTTCACATGATCGCGCAAACTTTCCTGCGCAATGCGTTCCAACGAATATATCGCACCGAGTTTGGCTTTGAGGTTTTGCTCGGGTGGAAGTTTTGCACCCTTTATGATGCTTGGTTCGGCACCAAGGTTCTCTACGGCTTTGGCCAAGCGCTCTGATATTGACTCTTCTTGAGCCGTGCTGGACTTATCTTGAGCGATGTATATGCGCCAGATAATAAAGAGTGGTCCTGTGATGGCCGCCAACAGTAGTACATATTTGCGTGGATTATTATCGAATACATTACCAGTTCCTGTGACAACTTTTAGGGTTTCCCAGATGGCCGGCAGAAAAACTGCAACTGAAAATACGGTAAGTAACCAATATGCCGTTCCTCTGGTCCAAAGCACAGCCTTCAGCCAGTTTCGACATCTCGATATCACCATAACAACGAGCAGGCACGCCATATATAGCAATACAGCGTTTACCAAATCGCGTTGAGAAATTGTGATCTCTGGAATTACGAAGTCGTTCATTTATGTCCTCAAAAACGCAGCCAGCATGAAGATCTTTGGACCGTGGTGGAAGAGCAAAGGGTAACTAACTATCGTTCTAAACTGAAGCACACACTTTGTAAGGGATATTTATTCGGCAATCCAACCACGTTGGATAAGCGTAAACAATTGATTTATACGGAATCGTCGTCGGGTTCGCCGCCAGATTTGGCTATTGTCGCTACGGATTTTCGGTATGACGATATGGCGACTGCCACACCACTTACTGTTCCGGCGATTAGGCGGGTCACAATACTTTGGGTGCTCAATATCCAGAAAACGAGGCCAACCGTAACCATGCCAATCACAGCGGCCCAAATTATTGCACTCTTTGTGTTCGGCATTTTCGGTTCGGACTGATCATTCGATGAATCTGACATATGCTCTCCAGGATTGTTTGTGTTCGAATACGGCTAGTACCAGACGCTACTTCCCCTGATCCGATAGTCGCCGAACCAACGTTGTCCGCAGATCGTGCATGGCCATGAGGATTGGCTGCGCGCTCTGCGTAATCTGACTGTCGTTTGCGTTCGTCTGAACCCATTGTGCTACGGCATTCATGTCGCCAACCAACTGATCGACCCGGGCTGTATCCCTAGTCTTCTGATCGGCTTTACGCGCATCATACCAAGCAGCGATTTCGACCAGCTCGACCTCTGTAGGTTCTTGCTTTCCCGAAGGTTTTACCTCGCCATTATGCTTCAAAATCCCGATTTGAATCATATCAAGTCGCGCATGCGCCCCCGTTGCGACACGATATATAGCCGCACCATTGCTCTTGCGACGAAAGTAGAGAGTAGGGCGGTCGAACATCAGGTTAGTCCCTCGCAGAACCGGGCGATACGGGCGCAGGCCTCGGTCAATAGTTCGTCAGACGTGGCGTAACTAATACGGAAATTTGGCGATAACCCGAAAGCGGCCCCGAACACGACTGCTACGCCTTCGGTTGTTAACAGTTCCGTGGAGAAGTCTTCGTCACTGGATAGGGTTGCTCCAGATGGAGTGACCTTGCCCATTAGTCCTTTGATGGATGGGTAAACGTAAAACGCCCCTTCAGGTGTAGGGCATTCCACGCCGTCAATTTTGTTAAGCAATCCCACTACCAAATTACGCCGACGCTCGAAAGCGACCCGACTGGTTGCGATGTAATCCTGCGGGCCGTTTAACGCCTCCACCGCCGCCCATTGACTTATGGAAGAAGGGTTGGTGGTGGATTGACCCTGAACTTTGGTCATCGCCTTTATCAGTACTTCCGGCCCCGCTGCGTACCCAATCCGCCAGCCGGTCATTGCATATGCCTTGGAAACCCCGTTAACCGTCAATGTTCGGTCATAAAGTGCTGGTTCTATTTGTGCAGGCGTACAGAATTCAAACGGGGTGTATGCGATGTGTTCATACATATCGTCGGACATAACCCAGACATGCGGATGACGTAGCAATACGTCGGTCAGTGCTTTTAGCTCATCGCGTGAATATCCGGCCCCCGTCGGGTTCGACGGTGAATTGAAAATGAACCATTTTGTATTTGGCGTAATCGCGGCTTCAAGTTGCTCGGGTGTGATCTTGAAGCTTGCCTCGATGGGAGCCTCGATAATCACGGGCTCGCCACCACAAAGGCGAACCATATCGGGGTAGCTGACCCAGTAAGGGGCGGGAATAATTACTTCATCCTCAGGATTAAGAGTTGCCATTAACGCATTGAATAACACTTGTTTTCCACCAGTAGATACCATGATTTGAGACGGATCGTAGCTCAAGCCGTTTTCGCGCTTGAACTTGCCGGAGATTGCTGCCTTAAGGTCGGGAATTCCGTCAGGCGCAGTGTACTTAGTTTCGCCCCGATGTATGGCGTCAACCGCCGCGGCTTTGATGTTGTCAGGTGTGTCAAAATCCGGCTCTCCGGCGCCGAGGCCGATCACGTCCACGCCTGCTGCTTTCAGCTCGCGAGCTTTAGCTGTCGCGGCTACTGTAGGCGATGGTATTACGCGGGAAAGTTTGTCGGCAATGAAGGGCATGGAGGTCTCCGAAAGATAATTGCGCGAACAAGGTTGCACATATCTGGGATAGGGTGCAAACCGTTATTAGGGTACAGCCCGTAAATCGAAGGAGAACCCCATGACGGAGACACACGAACATCGTATTAAGCGCCTGAAAATGCGAAGCTGGCGGCGTGGAACCAAAGAAATGGACATGATCCTCGGGCCGTATTCGGACACGGAAATAGCGGTGCTTTCTGCGGAATCACTTGAGTTGTACGAGGCTTTGCTGGACGAGAATGATCAAGATCTCTATGTCTGGATGTCGCGGCAGACTTTACCCCCAGCTGAGCATGTGGAAATAATCGAAGTGATTCAAGATTTCCATAAAATTGCATAATATTATTCGTCAAAATTTCGAATATTTAACCTCTTGTTGCGATTCGTAGTGCCAGAACCAATGCAGTGAAATGTATTGGAGGCCAAAAAATGAACATGCAGACGGCTGTTAATGAGCAGGAAATGCCGAATAACCTGTCGACTTATCTTGATACGCTCGGGCGATTGGAACGCTTGCATCGGTTGTTGTTGGATGTTGTTAAGGACGAGTTCGAACGGCTGGGGCTGATTGACATCAATTCGGTGCAAGGATTGTTGTTGTTTAACATCGGCGAGCAGGAGGTAACCGCGGGGGAGCTGAAATCACGCGGGTACTATCAGGGCTCGAATGTGTCGTATAACCTTAAAAAGCTGGTTGAATCTGGATATATGCACCACGAGAAATGCGCGGTGGACCGCCGTTCTGTACGGGTGAGATTGACTGAAAAAGGACGCAAGATTCGCGAAGCATTATCGGAAATGTTCGCCCGCCAGGCGGAAGGTTTGGTGGCAGGGGCGGCACTAAATGAAGAATCGCTTAATACGGTGAACACGCATTTGCGTGGGGTTGAGCGGTATTGGGCGGATCAAATTCGATATATTTACTAGAAAATTCAGGCAAACTCGCGCAGAATTGACCTGCATGGTCGGAAACAATCCTCGAACCCTGCGTCGATTTGTAGTGTAATAAGTTCCAACAACTACAAGTATACGGCATTACGAATGTGTTTGGAGTGCAGCCATGAATTACGATGCCCAGTTGGATACTGCGTTAAACGCCCTACATGAAGAGGGTCGCTACCGCGTGTTTACCGATATCTGCCGCGAGAGGGGTGCGTTTCCGCAGGCCGTGTGGACGCGGCCAGATGGGACCAAGCAGGATATTACCGTTTGGTGTGGCAACGATTACCTTGGCATGGGGCAAAACCCGGTGGTTATCGAGGCGATGGAGCGGGTGTTGCGAATTGCAGGCGCAGGTTCTGGTGGTACACGGAACATCTCTGGCACAACGGTTTTTCATAAAGAACTCGAGCGCGAACTTGCTGACCTACACCAAAAAGAGACGGCGTTGGTTTTCACATCCGCCTATATTGCCAACGAGGCAACATTGTCGGTTTTGCCAAAGCTGTTCCCAGACCTAGTGATATTTTCGGATGAACTTAATCATGCTTCGATGATTGAAGGTGTGCGTCATGGCCGATGCGAAAAACACATATGGCGGCATAACGATCTTGATCATTTGCGCGAACTTTTGGAATCGGTCGATAAAAGCCGCCCGAAATTGATCGCGTTCGAGTCGATTTATTCGATGGATGGGGATTTTGGGCCGATCGAAGCGATCTGTGATCTGGCAGATGAGTTCAACGCGCTTACCTATATCGACGAGGTGCACGCGGTTGGCATGTATGGCCCACGCGGCGGCGGCGTTGCGGAGCGCGATGGTCTGATGGACCGGATCGACATTATCAACGGCACGTTAGCCAAGGCATATGGCGTGATGGGGGGATATATTGCGACTTCGGCAAAAATGGCAGATGCCGTGCGGTCTTATGCACCCGGATTTATATTTACAACATCGCTTCCACCAGCCGTTGCAGCAGGGGCTGCCGCCTCGGTTCGATACCTAAAGGAACACCAAGAGTTGCGTGATGCGCAGCAAAACGCGTCTAAGGTGTTGAAAATGCGCCTGAAAGCATTGGGTTTGCCTGTGATGGAGAATAGCAGTCACATCGTGCCTGTACTTGTTGCAGATCCGGTGAAATGCAAAAGCCTGTCAGATCGCCTTCTGGACGATTTTGGAATTTACGTACAGCCAATCAACTTTCCCACGGTTCCGCGCGGCACAGAGCGGCTTCGCTTTACACCCTCGCCAGTTCATAATCCGAAGATGATGGACCACCTAGTGCGGGCGATGGATTCTCTTTGGCGGCATTGCGAGTTGAACCGCACAGAACTGAGCGCGTAGGCGTAAATTCGCCACTTTTTGGTTGATGTAAGGAACGCCTTCACAAGTGGGTTAATTTTTCCTGCACAAACTCACAAAAAGGTGATATAAATTAGTCACTAACGCCATGGAACCCTTGTGGTTTTGTGGTGTTGGGGTAAATACGTACCGAGGTTACAAAAAAAGCAAGCAGGCTAATGAGCAACACGCCCTCAGATATAACCCTTGGCGGTTTTGACTCTTTCGAGCGCAAGCTGGGCGATGAGTTGCGCGGCGAGCGTGCCACGATGGGCAAGTCCTTGCTGGATGTTCAGCGAGAATTGCGGGTTAAGGCAGCGTATATTTCCGCGATTGAAAATTGCGATGTTTCGGTCTTTCCCAACGCAAGTTTTGTGGCTGGTTACGTTCGGTCCTATGCGCGCTACCTAGAGTTGGATCCCGAAGTTACGTTCGCGCGTTTCTGCGTTGAGGCAAGGTTTCAAAGTGCAAGCGTTGAACTGGGCGGCACGCCGACCAAGAAAAAGAAAACGAGCTTACAACCCATAACGGATCCTCAGTCATGGACTCCTAATATGCCGGGAAATGGTGTGGATGGGCGAAGTGGTACAGCCGGAGCAACGGTTGCAGCCGCTGGGCCCGCCGTGGTGCTTGCTGCTGTGGTTGCAATTCTTGGGTATGGCGCTTGGTTTGTGTTGCAAGATATTCAACGGGTTGAGTTTGCGCCGATTGAGGATAATCCGATGGTCGCGTTCGAACCGGATAATTTGGGGGGCGCAAGCCTTGACGCCTCCGATGGTTTCCTAGCTTCGAGCATTGAATTGGCCGCCGACCCGTCGATCCTGTACTCGCGCCGAGAATTAGATATTCCTGTAGTTCAACCGCGTGACGGCCCGATTTTTGCGATTAATCCTGATGCAGAAAACGATGCCGTTGTCGTAACTGAAGAAACCGATCTTGTTGAAACTGAAGTTGTTGTCGTAATCGAAGGGTCCCCTCGCGTTAGTGAAACACCGTATGTACCAACCGTAAGTGTCGTTGCTGTACAAGAGGCTTGGGTGCGGGTTTATCAGGAAAACGGCACGATCCTTTTTGAGAAAATTCTTGCTGCTGGCGAACAATATTCACTACCACGCGATGCGCCTACAGCTTACCTGCGGGCGGGTAATGCTACTGCTGTATATTTGATGATCGACGACGATGCTTATGGACCGCTTAGCGATTCTGACTCCGTGGTGCGTGATATCGCGCTCTTACCGACGTCCGTTGCAGACACGATGACCGGGGTCGCCGAACCATCTGTTGCATTGCAGGTTGCCGCTGAAGCTTGGCGGAGCCAGAATTTAGCGCGTTTGAGTCAATAAATTCCCACCTGAATTGGACGGGGTGACAATGGCAATCATCAGCTTTATTAATTCCGTAAGATCCACTGCATAAATTGGAATCCGCGTATGTCGCATAACCCTATTCGTCCATGGCGTGATATTGAACGCCGCAAAAGCCGTGTCATTCATGTGGGTAACGTACCGGTCGGCGGGGATTCTCCGATTACTGTGCAGACGATGACCAACACATTAACGTCAGATGCAAAAGCTACGATTGCGCAAATTCAAGAATGCGCAGAGGCCGGGGTCGACATTATTCGTGTTTCTTGCCCTGATGTTCCCTCGACCGATGCAATGGCAGAAATAGTCAAAGCCAGCCCGGTTCCCATCGTGGCGGATATCCATTTCCACTATAAACGTGCAATCGAGGCTGCCGAGGCAGGTGTCGCTTGTTTGCGAATAAACCCGGGCAACATTGGATCGCCCGAACGTGTACGTGAAGTGATCAAAGCCGCGAAAGACCACGGGTGTGCAATTCGTATTGGTGTGAACGCGGGCTCTCTGGAAAAGCACCTACTGGATAAATACGGCGAACCGTGCCCCGATGCGATGATTGAAAGTGGGATGGATCATATCCGCATCCTTGAGGATAACGATTTCCAGAACTACAAAATCTCGTTGAAGGCATCAGACATATTCATGACCGCAGCGGCCTATCAGGGGTTGGCTGACCTGACCGACGCTCCGATCCATCTTGGGGTAACCGAGGCAGGGGGGCTGGTTTCCGGGACTGTCAAATCTGCCATTGGTCTTGGTAACCTGCTGTGGATGGGGATTGGCGACACCATAAGGGTCTCGCTTTCTGCTGATCCGGTAGAAGAGGTTAAGGCAGGTTTTGAAATTCTGAAATCTTTAGGACTTCGGCATCGAGGTGTGAACATCATCTCTTGCCCATCCTGCGCGCGCCAAGGATTCGACGTAATCAAGGTCGTTGCCGAATTGGAAAACCGCCTTGCACACATCCATACACCAGTCAGCCTGTCTATTATTGGTTGCGTAGTTAATGGCCCCGGCGAGGCATTAATGACTGATGTCGGTTTCACTGGCGGCGGTGCTGGGTCGGGAATGGTATATTTGGCTGGTAAACAAGACCATAAACGGGATAATGCTGATATGGTTGACCACATTGTAGAAATGGTCGAAGCCAAAGCAAAAAATATTGAAGCTGAGCAGGAGGCTGCGGATAACGCAGCGTAAATATTATGGTCCGTATGGCGATTTTTTTGATTTTTTTAACCGCCGGGGCTGCTGGTGGTTTGTTCTATTATGTTGGTTCAGTGGAACACGACGCCACAGTTTGGCATGTTGATCCGCTGACTGTTCCCCAATCGGTTCAGCCACACAGTTTCCGTATGGCACCACCGGCATTGACCGAAGAATTCGTTGACGCCCCGTCGCCGGTTTATACGGTCAACCCGACATTAATGGCAAAGGCGTTTGACGATTATGTGTTGAACCAATCTAAAACCATTCGTATTGCCGGTTCGCCTGAAGAAGGCTGGATGACCTATGTGCAACGCAGTCAAAGCTTGAATTTACCGGACTACATATCTGTAAAGTTTATCGATTTGAACGGTGGAAATTCGACGATTGCCATCTATTCGCAGTCGCGGTTCGGCTATGACGATCTTGGCTCGAATGAAAAACGAGTGTTGGCGTGGGTTAATACCCTTCAATCTTTCGAACAATAATACGGCCACAAAATGATTGCATCAGACAAACTGGAAATGATCCGGCAACGCTTCGCGTTTATCGAAGCAAAACTTTCTGGCGGCGCTGAAGCCAGCGAGTTGGCCACGCTTGGCCGCGAGTATTCCGAACTCAAACCTGTGGTAGAGCAAATCGATGCCTACCAAGGTTACATTGAGGCGCAAATCGAGGCGACCGCGATGCTGGACGACCCCGAAATGCGGGAACTGGCGCAAGAAGAATTGAAAGAAATCAAGGATAAGCTACCAGCCGCCGAACGGGCGATTACACTGGCACTAATTCCCAAAGACGAAGCAGATATCCGCCCTGCAATTCTGGAAATCCGCGCGGGCACGGGTGGCGACGAGGCCGCATTGTTTGCCGGCGATTTGCTGCGAATGTATCAACGGTTTTGTGAGAATCGTGGTTGGAAATTCGAAATCGTCGAAGCAGCATCTTCGGACGTTGGTGGATACAAAGAAGTGGTTGTGAACGTCAAAGGTGACAGCGTTTTTGCCGTGATGAAGTTTGAATCCGGCGTGCATCGTGTACAACGCGTACCAACAACGGAATCGGGCGGGCGCATACATACATCAGCGGCGACAGTCGCTGTGCTACCCGAAGCCGAGGACGTAGACATCAACATCCCCGCCACGGATATTCGTATTGATACCATGAGGGCGTCAGGTTCTGGCGGCCAACACGTTAACACTACGGATTCTGCTGTGCGAATAACCCACCTTCCGACAGGGATAATGGTAACATCGTCCGAGAAGTCTCAACATGTAAACCGCGTGAAAGCGATGCAGGTTTTACGGACGCGCCTTTACGATCTGGAGCGGCAGAAAGTTGATGATGAGCGCTCGGCCGCGCGTAAAGGACAGATCGGTTCGGGTGATAGATCGGAGCGAATTCGGACTTATAATTACCCGCAGGGCAGGGTGACCGACCATCGTATTAATCTTACGTTGTATAAGCTTGACCAAATCACGCAAGGTGATCTCGACGAGTTGATCGAGGCATTGACGGCCGCAGATCAAGCGGAAAAACTGGCGGAGCTGGATCCTTGAGTGTCACGGTTCGTGAAGCGCTGGCAAATGCTACTATTTGGTTGAAAGAAGCCGGTATCCCGAATGCGGATATTGACGCGCGGTTTCTGCTGGCGCATGCGATGTCGTGCGATCCGTCGCGGTTGATTTTGTTGGAAGACGAGGAAGTACAACCTGATGTCTTCCGCTCGTTTGATGGATATCTTGCCGCGCGTGAAAAATTTCAACCGGTAAGTCAGATCATTGGTGGGCGCGAGTTTTGGGGTCGTTGGTTTAGTGTCACACCAGACGTCTTGGATCCCAGACCCGAAACGGAGACTCTGATAGATGTCGCGCTGCAACACGGCCCGTTTCAACGCATACTTGACCTCGGTACTGGTTCGGGCATTCTTGCTGTGACCCTTGCTGCCGAATGGGGCGAGACCCGCGCGATTGCCGTTGATATCAGTAGCGAAGCGATTGCGATTGCTAACAAGAATGCGGCTGCGCACGGCGTGGCGGACCGAGTAAATCTGATCGTTTCGAATTGGTATGACGCGGTTGCGGGCCAGTTCGACCTCATTGTTTCAAATCCTCCTTATATCACGGCTGCTGAGATGGCGGAGCTATCTCCTGATGTCCGCAATTGGGAACCATTCATCGCCTTAACTCCGGGTGGGGACGGGCTGGATTCTTATCGCACTATCGCCTCCTCGCTGAGCAGGTTTTTGTCTGATGACGGTTTAGCCTTGTTCGAAATTGGGCATACCCAAGCAGTGGATGTAGTTAGTATTTTTCAGGACGCCGGATTCGCGAACGTAACGAAGTTGCAGGATTTAGGTGGAAAAGATCGCGTAGTGACAGTGAAAAAGTAGAGAAATGTCAATTTTTCGCTTAATTACCATCACAGTGACGTTTTTCCCCTTGTTATCAACCAACCTGAAGGTATAAATATACATTATCCGCCCGAGATTGAGCCCTGACGGTTCTCTCGTTGAGAGCGGATACGTTAACCCCATATTGGGACTTTTACGCAAGACTAGCTGCGCTGCATTGTGCAGATCCTTAAATCCCACACTTCAGAAATTATGAGCATGAGACCTTCAAACAAATCCCGTTCGAGAAATAAGAATAATAACCGCCGGAACAACAATAACACGTCCGGTAACGTCGTAAATCGTGTGTTTGATAGCGCCGGTCCCGAGGGGCGTGTGCGTGGGACTCCGCAGCAGATCATCGAAAAATATCGCGGATTGGCGCACGATGCGTTGATGGGCGATGACCGTGTGGCTGCTGAAAGCTTCCAGCAGCACGCAGAGCATTACAGCCGTATATTGCTGGTAGCGCAGCGCCAGATTGCTGAACGTCAAGCTGAGCAACAGGCCCAACAAGCCGAACGTCAGGCCGAGCAACAAGCTCAACAGGCCGAACGCCAAGCCGAACAGCAAGCGCGACAAGCGCAACAGCAGCAGCAAAAAGAGCAAGCGAAAACTGATGACGAACAACCGGATGGTGGTCAAGGTTTTGCTGCAGTTTCAGAGGACCAACCAGAGGTTGGCGAGCAGCCTGATGTTGTCGAGCATATCGTAGCAACACCAGAGAATAAGCCTCGCACCCGCGCTCCGCGTCGCAAGCCAGTGAAAAAAGATACGTCGCACGAGGTTGATCCGGCGGCGGAAGACCAACCGCAACCTAACTGATTATTTCGGAAACAGGATCCGGCTAAGGCTGCAAAACTCCTCGATAGAGACTTGTTCAGCGCGCGTTGTCGGATCGATTCCGGCTTCGCGAATACGGTCCTCCACACCTTTTCCTAAGGACTTCAGGCTTGCCCGCAACATTTTGCGCCGTTGCCCGAAAGCCAAAGAAACGGTTCGTGATAAGTCTTTAGCATCGGCAGGAAAACGCGGTTCCTCCAATCTTTCCAGATGTACGACCGCTGACGTTACCTTAGGCGGTGGTGTAAATGCTTGCGGTGAAATTTCGAACGCCAGCTTCGCATCGGTGCGCCATTGTGCCAATACAGACAAGCGTCCGTACGCTTTCGAACCAGGGGCTGCCACAATGCGCTGTGCGACCTCTTTCTGGAACATCAACGTAAGACTCTGCCAATAGGGTGGCCACGTCGGCGGGGTCAGCCAGCGGATCAACAACTCCGTTCCCACATTATAGGGCAGGTTGGCGACTACCCGTATCGGAGCGGTCAAATTGGGTAAAGGGTTAACGTCCAACGCGTTCCCCTCCAGCACTTCAAGGCGGCCAGGGTAAGCATCAGAGACTTGATCCAGTATAGCAAGGCAACGGTTGTCCATTTCAATGGCAACGACTTTTCGTGCCCCCTCCATCAACAGCGCGCGTGTTAATCCGCCGGGTCCGGGACCAATTTCAAGCACATCGCACTGGGTTAACTCCCCGGCACGCCGAGCAATTTTTGATGTTAGATTCAAGTCCAGAAGGAAATTTTGCCCCAAAGATTTGCGGGCACTTAGCCCGTGGTTAGAAATGACCTCACGGAGCGGAGGCAGGCCGTCTTGGGAATTACTCATATCGTTCCCTTATGCTTTGCCATCTCGTTGGCGGTTCGCAAGGCTTCGATCAACGACTGCGGATCGGCGATGTTTTGTCCGGCGATATCAAAGGCGGTACCATGGTCTGGCGACGTCCTGATGAATGGAAGCCCCAGCGTTGTATTAACCCCAGCGGAAAAATTCAGCGTTTTAATCGGAATCAGCGCCTGATCGTGGTACATGCAGATAGCTAAATCATAACTGTCACGGGCGGCGGGATGGAACATAGTGTCGGCGGACATTGGCCCTGCCAAATCCATTCCTTCAGCCCGAAGCATTTCGAGCGTCGGAGTAATGAAATCGATTTCCTCGTTCCCCATTGCACCTTCTTCGCCTGCGTGCGGATTAAGTCCAGCGACAGCAATCTTCGGCGCGCTAATACCAAGATCTGTAATCATGGCTTGGTGCGTGACACGGATTGTTTGTTCCAGCAATGCCGCATCCAGTACCGCGGGAACTTTGCTTATCGCTATGTGGATCGTGACCGGCACTACGCGTAGCTCGGGCGCGCTTAGCATCATGATTGGACGTTCGACGTTTGCGAGATTAGCGAGGAATTCGGTATGCCCCGGAAAAGCGAAATCCGCGCCGTCTTGCAGAGCCTTCTTGTGGATCGGATTGGTGGTCAGCGCACAAGCCTGACCTGATTGAACCAGACCGACGGCACGCTCTATCATGTTCACGACTTCAACAGCATTTCGAGCGTTTGGAACGCCATTTATCACGGGCGCTGATAGCGGATGGTCAAGAACAGGCAAGGCGCTTTGCATTACGTGAGCTGCCTCGGATGGGTTGGCAATAACCTTGATTGGAACGCCAGAACCGATCGCCAGCGTCTGTATATGTGAGGCGTCGGCGATCAGAAAAAATGGCAACTCGTCGCGTAGGGTCGACCACGCTTTCAACGTGATTTCCCCCCCAATCCCCGCCGGTTCGCCAAGGGTCAGGGCGACTGGTTTCTGGTTCATCGTTGTTCTATAATCGCCGTACGACGTAGCTCCAGGGCGTATCCTTCAGCCAATTTTCCCAATTTTTGCCCAAATAGATTGCTGCTAAGTTGGGCTGTGACTGGTGCGCTTAGGTCCGTTGTTCTGTCGCAAAGTTGCACTAATAGAACGTTGTCGCCATTTGTGATAACTTCGCTTTTGCCAGGCATAAGACGCGCTAGGGATAACGCAATATCGGCGGGAACATCGTTAATCGCGGTCGGGCCGAACAGACCGCTGCGCGGGCCAAATCCCTCGGGGGCAGATCGAGCAGTACTGCATTCGTCGAGATCACGTCGTTTATTAGTGGCACTGGAAATTGCGTCGGGTTTACCACTGAAATCTAGTACTGCGTATTCGACTGATACGGTCTTTTGCAGGGCACTGGATACGGTGCGCGAAGCGACAACTTTCAATAGTATTACACCGGTAGAAATACGAACCGGTTCTGAAACCTGGCCAGTTGACAAGCCAACAACTTTTGCGGCAATTGCAGCGGGCAAACGCTCGGGCGCAAGCCAACCGATTTGACCACCGTTTTCCGCCGTACGTGACCGGCTGAAGTTTTTCACAGCCGCTTCGAAGCTGGCGCCGTTGTTTAAATCACGCGCGAGCCTATCGGCAAATGCGATCGTCGCAGCTTCACCACGCTCTGCGAATGGCAGGGCGATTTCAGCTAACAGTATTGTTTGTTGGGTCACGGCGGCGGCGACGTTAATTGCGTTATCCAGTTCAACACTTGTCGGGTCCGCAGCTTGACGGAATCGACGTTGTACAAGGCTGCGCCAAATCAATTGCGCGCCGAAGTAGTCGTCAAACGCTTGGCGAGAAACCCCACGGCTGCGTGCTTTGGCCCATAAAGCTTCGGATGTAGTATTTTGGGATGCGGCAATCCCTGCTAGTCCAGACGTCAGCATTTCGTCAGATATTTCCAACCCGTAAATGCCTGCTGCACGGACTTTCAGTCGGTCGTCGATTAGCTGTTCGACGGCATCTTGCTGTACATTTCGAGACTGGACACCTAATGCGCCCAAAAGCTTGACGCGCTGGCTTATATCAAAATGAGTTATGATCGAATCGTTAACAGCATAAGCTGCAGAATAGGGGTTTGCAGCATGGGCAACTGGAGCCCAGACAAAGATCGCCAACGTTAATGCTAGCACCCAGTTCATGAATTTACCCATTATTTAACCTCGTAATATACTTAGTATGCACATTGTGCGGTAGGCCAGTCATTGCTCGTACTTCCGCCGAATCCCGCCAGTTGAACTGTCAGGTTGATATCTGTCGACGGCACCACGTTATTCGAAGATGTGAAGCTACGCGAGAGGGAAAGCCCAACTTCTATGCATTCATTTCCATATGTTAAGCCTAAACCAGCGGAAACATTCCTATTTTCCAACAAATCCCGTGTCCAGTCGAAATCCAACGCCCAATTGTCGGCTACCCGATACTGAGCATCAACAGCAGCCTCGCTACGTTCATCAGAAGCTAGTGCTAGTGTGTCTGCCGCAAGGTAGACGAATGTGCCATCCACATCCCATTTGCCAAACGATGTCGAAAATTGTGTTTCGCTACGTTTAAAATCAAAATCATCGTCAAACAGAAAGCGCCCGATCACGTTGTAATTAGGGGCGAATTCAAAACTGACCGCCCCGAGTATGTCGGAGCGTGATCCGCCCAAAAGCGTATCTTCGCCAAACAAATCTGAAGGTTCGGAGCGAATGACCAATCCTCCGGACAACCCAAGAGCCCAGCCGTCGTTATCATATATTGTATACGTTGCACCGATATTGGCACGAAATCCCGTTTCGGTTACGTCATGACCCGGGAAGCGGTTAAGTTCGAAAAGGTTCGTTTCGTCGAATTCGACCTGTTGACTGTCTTCATTTGGGACGAGATCGTTGAATGCCGGGTCTGCTGTATACAGAAGTTGCACCACTGGTTCGAATATATGGCGCGCAGATTGCGTTGATTTGGACAACGGCCAACGGATATCAGCGCCGATAGAAGGGTGTACGCTGAGCAGCGGCGTGTTCGCGAAGTCCGTACTGTTCCAGACGCGATAGACATCAGCATCAAGGTTCAGTAGTCCTGATGCCCTCAAACCAAGTGGCAAGTTAATAGGAACAGTATAGTCTGCACCAATGCCAACACGCATATAGTCTTCGCCAATATCTCGCTGCAAACCAACACTACTAATTTCATAGCCAAGCTTCCCGCCCAACAATGGATCGGTGTGATAGCCGCGGTAGTTGATTTCAGGAAATACAAAGGGAATGGTGTCGTTGTCTTCATCGTCGCGAAGGCTATGTATAATTGCACCTGCCACCGAAAAATAGCTATTGCTTTGATACTTGCTGGCGGTCAATTCGCTCACGACACGATCGGTGTCATCGTAGTTATATTGGCGCATGAAACCATCATCACTAAGGATCGTTGCGCTGAAATCCAGTGATACCTCGTTGAGGATTTCAAAACTACCGTCAATAGTCAGAAAGCCGCGCCCGAATTCGCCAAACTCGTCATTGATTGCAATCGCGCCAAATGTTTCAAAACCGCCGTTGGCAAATCTTTGGCGATACTCCGCATCGATAACAGTTGCACCGGTGAAATTTAGGGTTGGCGTTATCGTGGCGTCTGCATGATCGCCAAGAATTAGATAGTAGGGCAGCTTTATGCCGTCCCCGAAATACTCGGACGACAAGATTACAGGACTAAGAAAACCCGAAGCGCGGCTTATAGACGGGTCCGGGATGCGCATATACGGCAGGTAAAATACCGGCAATCCAAAAACCTCGATCGTGGCGCTGCGGAAGTGAATTTGTTTTTGTTCATCATCACGGATCACCTGACGGGCCCGTATCTGCCAGACCGGCACGGGGCGGGACGGGCATACCTGACACGAACTTGCGACAACGTTGCTAAATGTATCAAATCGTCCCTCGGTGCGCTCATATTCCGTTGCAGCCAATTGCAATTGATCAGCCAGCAACAATTTTGCCCCTTGGACAAGTCCGCGTTTTAGGTCGCTGGACAGTTCAGCAAAATCCGCCAATATGACTGTGCCAGTAGCGTCCGTAATCGAGAGGGGGCCTTGCGCCGTTATCAAGCCGTTGCGTGAATCGTAAACAATGCTGGTTGCACTAAGTACGGCATTTTCGAAGAACACCTGTACGTTGCCGGTGGCGCTCAACAATCCGTTGGCTTGGTCCATATTGATTGTATCGGCCAACAAGCTGATGGGATTATCGGATTGCGCGAGCGAAACCTGTGGGTTGATCACTACGACGAAGAGCATCACCAAGGCGCTCAACCCGTGTAGCACATAGTTTAGGAAATTTCGGATACTTCCTCGCATTAATCTTTAGCCATCCTCTAAATGTAACACAAAAGCTAACGCAAATAGGGCGGCCGCCAACGGAGGCGCCCAAGTTGCCAATAGTACTGGAACTTCTTGCGCTTGCCCGAGCGATTCGGCAACATTTTTGACCGTATAAAGTAAGAAACCAGATAAGACTGCCAAAAGCGCCATTACACCGACATTCCCGAATCGCACATGCTTTAAGGAGAAAGCTGCACCGATCAGCATCATCGCGACCAACATCAACGGTGTAGCATATTGCGACTGTAAAAATACCTCGTGGCGCATCGCCGAAAAGCCTGAGGCATTCAACTGATCTATGAAAGCAGGGAGATTCCACACAGAGATGGTTTTAGGGGCCGCAAAACTGCTGAGGATGCGTTCGCTTGTCAGGTCCGTTGCCAGTACGATTTCAGGGTAAGGACGGATGTCGGCTGTCTCAAACAGGTTTTTGTCCAAAAAACGCCATTGCGTTGCGTTGAACAATTTCCATGCACCCGGTTGTAACTCGGCGCGTGTGGCTTCGATCCGTCGAACGAGATCTCCGTCAGTGGCGAACTCGTGAAAGCGAACTCCGTAAAGGACCTCACCACTACGGCTGGAATTTCGGGCTTGAATGATGAAGTTGTTATTCTCGCCCGTCTGACGCAGCCACAAACCTTCACGAGAAATCGACATCTGACTTCCGCCGGTTCCCGTATATTCGGCCCGGATATCACTGGTTTTGCGAATGGTTGCCGCAAGAATCGGATTCCACGCTGCAATAGTTACCAAGCCAATCAGGATTGTAACGATTGTCGGCGCCAGCAACATTTTCAATGCCGATATTCCCGAGGCCCTCACAATCACCAATTCACTTGACCGAGACAATCCAAGGAACGTGAACATACTGCCAAGCAGCACAACCAACGGAAAGATATCCGATAGGTACTCTGGAATCGTTACGGAAATCAGTTGGATATATACTTTGGCATCCACTCCGCGTTCGGACAGAAATCGAATCACGTCGTTCGTCACAACAAGCAGCAGGATCGCAAACATCGCAATCTGAATTCTTACGACGCTAAATACAAACTTTCGCGCAATGTAATAATATAGGGTCATATAGCTGTCCGCGCCGGAAGTCGGTGTAACGTGCGTTTGAAGCGGTTTTTGGTCAAAACAAGCACCGCCAGAACTAGGCAAACAATCGGAGGGGCGTAGGAAACCAGATACATGTCTGGATTTGTAGCAACCCAAGTCTTAATCATTAGCGTCAAACCAACGATGAACATTCCGGACCCACCGGTCACAGCTATGCGCAACCCTAGGCCCGTGCGTTTGTAACTTGCGGTCATCAGCATTGCGAAAGCGTAGATCGGCAAAACCAGTCCAAGTAAGGGCAGCACCAATTTAATGTGTGCTTCCGCCCAATATGTCGACTGATTGTATTTTCCACCACCTGCAACGATCTGCGCCGGGTTCAACAGTTCGGAAATAAAGTATTCAACTGGTTTTGGATCACGGACTTGTGTTTTCCCAATGATACCATCCAGATCGAAAATGAACTGATCAAATTCGATCGTGTTAAGGTTCTTTTCAATCATTGAATATCGCTGCATCACACCTTGATGCATCACTAACCTAAGTTCATTGTCGTCTTTAAGTAATAGTGCTTGTTTGGCGGAATACGTCACGGGATTTATCGGATCGCGCTCGTCATTCAGGAACAATCCGTCAATTTCGCCAGCCTGACTCGATTCTTTAATGTAGATCGTTACGCCGGTTGTTGGGTGAATGAACTGTTTCTCGCGCAGCAGCGTTCCGACAAAATTCTGCCGGACTTCGGCAATTCGATTTGCAAGCTGTGTGGTGGAACGAGGCTGTAACACGACGAGCAGCACAACCATTGCAAGCATTGCCAGAATTCCGATCACAACGGTCGATCGGATAATGCGGGTGGGCGAAAGGCCGGAAGACAGAATTACCACCATTTCGGATTCACCGAACAAACGGTTAATGGTGAATAGGGTTGAAGCAAAAACAGCAACGGGCAGGACAATGATTAACACGTTTGGCAGGATCAGGGTGGCGAATTCCAGAAAGATAAATCCGGACTCTCCGTTATCAATTATGATCTCCATCAGTGGCAATGTCTGTGACAGCCAAATGATTCCTGTAAGCGCCAGCGCGAAAAACCCGAAAGGTCCGAGTTGCGTTAAAAACAAATATCGATCAAGTCGGTTCACAGATTCGGGCCACCCTCAAAATTTGAAGTAGTTTACCTATTCCGGCCTATTTCGTCACCCCCAACTGGTCAAGGTGATGTTATCGCGATAGGACTATAGACAGCAAGATTCTGCCAGTTTTTGAGGAACATAAAATGACCACTCCTATTAACATTAATTTCGTCGAATCCGATATCGACACTATTGCTGGACTTACCGGCAAGCTCGCCGTTTTGGTTAGCCCGGATGGCAAAATCGATACCTTGGCACGGCGAGTTAACCGCCTATCCAAAGGTGCGATTGCGCGTTTTGCTGAAAGTGATGCTTTTGCGAAACTGGAACATGGGGCAGGTGTTGCGCTGGCTTATCCAGCGGGAATGACCTGCGACGGGGTTATAGTCGTAAAGATAGCCAAACGCCCTTCGGTTGTTGAAGCCCGCAAAGCTGGTGCGACGATGGCTGTCTATAAAGGTACAGACACTTTGACCGTTCTGGCCGCTAGTAACCCGAAAGCTGCCGACATTTCTTACGGTTTGGCACTGCGCGCATATGCATTCATCGCGCATAAAACCACCGAGACAGACGATATTCAGGGCGCCACAATGATGGTTACCAACCCTGAAAGTGTTGCGGCCGAAGCTGGCCCAATGGCGGCACTTGCTGAAGGCGTATTTTTTACACGTGATTTAGTTAACGAGCCGTCAAACATTCTAACCACGAACGATTTTGCTGCGCGACTGGCTGCGATGCAGGAGTTAGGCCTTGAAGTTGAAATTCTTGAGGAAGACGAACTAGCCAAGTTGGGCATGCGTACGTTGCTGGCGGTCGGGCAGGGTTCTACGAGCCCCTCGAAAGTTGTCGTGATGCGTTGGAACGGCGGCGGTGACGAGGCCCCGTTCGCGCTTGTCGGCAAGGGTGTTGTCTTCGATACAGGTGGTATTTCAATCAAACCGTCAGCGGGCATGGAAGACATGACCATGGATATGGGCGGCGCAGGTGTTGTTTCCGGTGTTATGCGCGCGTTGGCATTGCGCGGCGCGAAAGCGAACGTAGTTGGCGTTGTCGGGTTAGTTGAAAACATGCCGGATGGCGATGCAATGCGTCCGGGCGATGTGGTTCGCTCTATGAAGGGTGACACAATCGAGATTAACAATACTGACGCCGAGGGACGTTTGGTTCTGGCTGATATCCTTTGGTACACACAGGAACGCTTTAAACCTACGGGAATGATCGACCTCGCGACTCTTACGGGCGCGATCATTATTGGCCTTGGGCACGATAAAGCTGGCGTATTCTCGAATAATGACACGATCTGCAAGGATTTCTTGAAGGCAGCTGAAACGGAAAACGAAGGCGCGTGGCGCATGCCGCTTGCGCCTTCTTACGACAAACTCCTGAAATCGCGCACGGCGGATATGAAAAACTCCTGTGGTCGTCCTGCCGGTGCGTCCACTGCCGCGCAATTCCTGCAACGGTTTGTTAAGGAAGACACACCGTGGATCCACCTTGATATTGCGGGTGTTGCTTTGTTGCCGGGTGATAGCGAACTGGCACCGAAGGGTGCAACAGGTTGGGGCGTTCGCGCGCTCGATCGTTTTATCCGCGACAAGTACGAGGGCTGAACTTGGTTGATGTCCTCTTTTATCACCTGACGCAAACGCCGTTGGAGCGCACTTTGCCAGAGCTTCTGGAAAAGTCGTTGCAACGCGGTTGGCGTGTGTTGGTAAAGGGGGGCAATGCCAACCGTCTGGCGTTTCTCGATGAGAAGTTATGGACATACCGCGACGATTCTTTCCTACCGCACGGAGTGGCGGGGGAGGGAGCGGATAACCAGCCCGTTTACCTGACCGTCGGGGAGGAAGAGCCAAATCAAGCGAACATATTGTTTTTGGTAGATGGCGCGGCTTATCCGTTCGAAAAGATGAACCGATTCGATCGTGTCTGCGTTCTGTTTGATGGCAACGATGTGGATGCGTTGAATGCTGCACGTGCAGACTGGACAGCGACCGCAGCGGCGAAACTGCCTGCTAAATACTGGGCGCAAGAAGACGGCCGTTGGACACAAAAGGCAGAAAATACCCCCTGATTACCGTTGCAACACCAACGTGTCATCGATGATCTCGAACCGCTCGAATAATCGAAGATAACTCATTCCAAGCAGCGACACATTCATCTGACCTTCGGACACTAAAACTCTTACATTTTTATCGATTACGCCGGAGAATTCCAATGACTGAAGCGAGGTCACTGCTGTGCGAACTGTGCCATTCGCAGTTTCTGCGGTGCCACGATAAATCAGGCTTTCAGGCGAAATCCCAACCTTTCGAGCATCTTGTGCGCTTAAGAAAATTTCACTGGCACCGGTATCAATTACAAATTCGACCCGGACGTCGTTGACCAGCAATCCAGCATAAAAATGTCCATCTCTGGCACGTGAAATGCTAACGGCTTCATCTGAGATTATTGTGCCACGGAACGGAAACAGTTGATCTTGGAGTTGCCCTTTGAAGCCATAAATAATGACTGCGGCAAGAAAGATCAGCACCCATATCAAGGCCTGCTGAACCATTGTGCCCATGCGCCCGCGATACGCCCTAAGAAGATAGGCCCCGATGACCACCCCGAATATGGCCATGTAAACGAAATATGCGATATCGCCCGGCAATCAGAGGCCAAACATACCGTATTCGCGCAACCCATCCAGAACAAACTGAACCGATAATGCAGCGAGGAACATGCCCATCAGGCGGGTTACAAGGTTAATACCTGTATTACCAAGAGCGCGTTCCATCATGCCACTTGTCATAAACAATAGAAACGCGATTGAAAGCACGGCCAACATCACGCCATAAACTGTTAGTTGGCTGGTTAAATCACCGGAATTCTGTCCGACGAGCAAAATCATCGTCGTCATCGCACCTGGTCCTGCAAGCAGCGGCATGGCGAGTGGGAAAATGGCGGGATCTGGCCCTTCATCGTCCTCAGCAGTTTTTTCACGTCGTGGAGTCCGGCGCTCAAACAGCATATCTATTGCGGTTAGGAATAACAGGATGCCGCCGGATACGCGAAAGGCAGGCATGCCTATGCCAATTTTCGCCAGAACAAACTCTCCGCCAATCCCGAAAACCGCTAGTATTGATGCCGCGGTAACAAGTGCTCTGACCGCGACCCCGCGCCGCTGACGCGTGGTCATGCCGCTTGTTAAGGACACAAACAGGGGGGTCAGGCCGATGGGGTCTATGATGACAAACAGGGTTACGAACGCTGTGGTCGCAAGCTCCAATTCCATCACCCACGTGCCTCTAGTTTCTCTAGTGCTTCCATCCAAAGAGATTCGGCACGTTCTAACCCATCCGTTACTTCGACGTGCTTTTTCTGCCACATACTGATGGCGGCTGCTTCACCGTCATAAAACCCGGGTTCAGCCATCTTCACGTCCAACTTGTCGCGCATGTCCTGCAACTTTGTCACACGCTCCTCGCATGTGGCAACCTCTTCGCGCAGTTTTTCTTTAGAAACCTTCTTGGGCTTTTTACCCTTTTGTTTCTTTTTCTCTGACTTCGGCAAGCCCCCGCGCTCGGACAAAAGCATCTTGCGATACGCATCCATATCTTCGGTATACGGCGTCACATTCCCGTCTTTCACCAACCACAAACGGTCCGCCACCAGTTCCACCAAGGATTGGTCGTGGCTGACCAAAATCACGGCGCCCGTGTATTCGGTCAAGGCGGCGACCAACGCCTCGCGGCTTTGAATATCAAGGTGGTTTGTCGGTTCGTCGAGGATAATCATATGCGGTGCATCGATTGTGGCAATCAGCAACGACAACCTCGCTTTTTGACCACCAGATAGGCGCCCGACTTTGGTATCCACGATATCCGCGTTCATCCCACCAGCCGCCAGACGTGATCGAATTCGCCCGGCCAATTCCTTGGGACGCAGGCGGTGGATGTGCTGAATCGGGGTTTCGTCTAGATCAAGTTCATCGACCTGATGCTGCGCAAAAAAGCCGACCCGCAGTTTCGAAGAGGCATATTTATTGCCCGACATAACCGTTAGTCGGTCCGCCAATAACTTCGCAAACGTCGATTTTCCCTGCCCGTTAGCACCCAGCAACGCAATACGGTCGTCTTGGTCTATCCGCAGGTCCAAGTTGCGCAGAATGGTCTTGTCATTATAGCCAACACTAGCGTTTTCAAGGCGAATAACCGGCGGGCTAAGCTCTTCCGGCTCTGGAAAGTTGAACGGAGTGACCTGATCCCCAACAATCGGCGCAAGCGTCCCCATCCGTGCCAACGCCTTGATCCGGCTTTGCGCCTGTTTCGCTTTGCTAGCCTGCGCGCGGAACCGATTGATATAGGACTCCATATGCTCGCGTTGCGCATCCTGCTTTTTCTTCTGCGCGACCAACTGTTCCAGCTTCGCGCGACGGGTATTTTCGAACGTGTCGTAATTACCCGTGTAAAGCGTCAGCCGCTGTTGATCCAAATGCAATATTTGCGTGACGGAGCGATTCAACAGCGCTTTGTCGTGGCTAATGATCAACACCGTATGGGGGTATCTGGTCAGATACTGCTCCAACCAAATGGCGCCCTCTAGGTCAAGATAGTTGGTCGGCTCGTCGAGCAATAGGAAATCAGGTTGCGAGAACAATACGGCCGCCAACGCCACACGCATCCGCCACCCGCCGGAAAAGTCCGAGCAAGGTTGTTGCTGTGCGTCATTATCAAACCCCAAACCATGCAGAATGCTGGCCGCGCGGGCCTCGGCTGAATGGGCTTCGATATCTGATAGACGCATGTATATATCTGAAATACGGGTAGGGTCCGTGGCCGTTTCAGCTTCTTCCAACAGCTCGGAGCGCTCTACATCCGCCGCAAGAACGACTGAAATGAGGCTCTCCGGTCCCGAGGGAACTTCCTGCGCGATGCCGCCAATGCGAGCCCCGCGCGGGATTTCAATTTCCCCCTCGTCGAGCGTCCATTCGCCTCGGATCAGCTTGAACAGTGTGGTTTTACCCGCACCGTTGCGCCCAACAATACCGACCTTATGGCCAGAGGGAATCGTGACGGTCGAACTGTCAATCAGTTTGCGACCCTCAAGTGTGAATGATATGTTTTTTATAGCTAGCATGGGCGGGTATTTCGCTGTTCTAGGCGGCCAAGTCAATGGGTCTACGGAATTAGCTCTTCACAGATGCCAACCCCCATGTTACTTGCGCGCCAGAGACAAACGGGGGCCAACAGGCCCAACATTCCAAAGGACCTTTATCATGGCTATCCAACGCACATTCTCGATCATCAAACCAGACGCAACTAAACGCAATCTTACGGGCGCTATTGCGGCTAAATTTGAAGCTGCTGGCCTTCGCATCGTTGCGTCCAAGCGCATCCAGATGACACTTGCACAGGCTGAAACATTCTACGGCGTACACTCCGAACGTCCATTCTTTGGCGAACTTTGCGAATTCATGATCTCCGAGCCAATCGTGGTTCAGGTTCTTGAAGGCGAAGACGCAATCGCGAAAAACCGCGAAGTTATGGGCGCAACAAACCCAGCCGACGCAGACGCTGGCACAATTCGTAAAGAATTCGCGCTTTCGATTGGCGAAAACTCGGTACACGGTTCCGATGCACCAGAAACGGCCGCTGAAGAAATCGCATTCTTCTTCTCGGGTCTTGAACTAGTCGGTTAATCCGCCGACCTGACACCAAGCTTATCAAGGGCTGCTTCAATATTGGAGCGGCCCTTTTTCTTTGCGCCAAGCGTATCACCAACGAGTTTGTCGAATCTCTTACGCAAGTTTTCTTTTTCGACCCCTTGGCAGTCGTTCCAAGGCCTACCTTGCAACCCCATAACTAGCGCGTAATACCCGATGAAATGCGGACGAGTTCCATTTTTGAGAACCAGCCCGTACCCTTCATCTGCCCCTAATGCACGAAGTTGCTCGGCTGTTGTTATGCCAGCAGCGGTGAATATTATTTCGGTAGACGGGCCTAGATTGCGTATCGATGAAACAGGATCAGACATAGCATGATTTAGCAACCGTGGCATCAAAAACGGCCTTGGCCGCCAACCACTCTGCACCATCCGGATAAGTTAATAGTGCCTTAACCATCTGCGAGGAAAAATCCTCGCTCGCTTCGCGTGGCAACAGGGAAGGGAGGTTGTCAATCGCGGTGAGTTCAAGCTCCTCGCGAATACCGTTTTGGCCAAGGGATATAAATGGCGCGTCCCATTCTGTAGGCGCGCCGTAAATCGGTAATGGGTTAAAGTCACTGAATGGGTCACAGGACACATCCGAGATCATCTGAATAAAGTTTAGTGGATTGGTAATTTCGTCAGACGACAATAGCTGCAACCCTGGTCCCGTCATTAACACGCAGTTAACCAACAAGTCGTGCGCCAATAGCGCTGCACGATCCAGACTGCGTGTTTCCTCCATGTCCCATTCGGTCACATCAAATCCAGCCAACTTCAATGCCTCGGTAGCACCCGTACCGGAACGCCCCTTCGCCCCAATCACCACGGCACGGCGAGGTTTGATGCAATTGGCCGACAATTCCTGCAGAATTTCAACGACCTCTTCACGCGATTCAAAACTTCCGACACCGCGCTCCGGCCCGCCAACCCCGTTCCAACGCGCCAACAATCGCCAAGCCGCCAACGCGGCCCCCATCCAACCTGCCCAATACCCGAAAGCCGCCACCCGTTCTTCTCTTTTGGTCAAATACTCAATATCGTAAAGCTGTCCACCGCCACGACGGAAGCGGGCAATCTCCTGCTTCCAACCGGTTTGATCCTTATAGATATGTGCAAAGTGTACGAAGGGAGCGGTAAGCTCAGCGGGTTCGTCAGGCAATTCTTTAAGCCCCAGAATCGTCGCATCCGTAGCCTTTAACCAAGTACCCGTATTAACCAAATCACATCCAACGGACTCATATTCGGCATCTGCGAAAACCCGTTTATTACTGCGCTCCACGGAGATATCGAACCCCGCTTCAAGTAAGGTTTTCGCATCATTCGGAATAACAGGTGTACGCCGCTCGGTTGCGCGGGCTTCGTCTCGAAGGATAAATTTCATGACGCTTCCTTAGGAAAACAGCACGACTTTCGTGTCGTCGTTATCAGCAAACTTACGCAACACTGCAGGGTAGAGTCTATGCTCCATCGGTAATAATCGCGCGGCAAGATCGTCAGGCGTATCATCGGCAAGCACAGGGATTACGGCTTGGCCCAATATCGGCCCGGCATCCAACTCTGCCGTGACCTGATGCACCGTGCACCCGTGCACCGCCATCCCAGCGTCAAGTGCGCGCTGATGCGTGTGCAATCCTGTAAACAACGGCAAGACTGAGGGATGAATATTCAACATCTTCCCTTCCCACTTGGCTGTAAATTCGGGCGTTAAAATACGCATGAAACCAGCCAAACAAATAATGTCGGGGTTTGCCGTCAGCAGCGCTGAATGCAATTCAGACTCAAACGCCTCGCGATCTCCTTTGAAAGGACGGTGGTCAACGACCGCCGTCGCAATACCCATGTCAGCGGCCTTGGCCAGCCCACCAGCATCTGGATTGTTTGAGAGCACCAGAACAGGTTCCGCCGGATGCGTCGCACCCATATCCTTGGCCAGCGCAACCATGTTCGAACCACCACCCGAAATCAGAATGGCGACCCGTTTTTTCACGCCAGCGTTCCCGCATATGAGATGCTATCGCCTTTAACGACCGTGCCCATAGTAAACACCGTTTCGCCGTTTTCTTCGAAAATCGTTTGCAAAGCTTCGGCGCGCTCAGGCGCAACAACGGCAATCATACCGATACCGCAATTGAAGGTTTTCAACAGTTCGGACTGTGCCATCCTGGACTGATCTACCAGCCATTTGATAACCGGCGGCAGGTTCCACGCGGTCAGGTCTATTTGAGCACCAAGCCCTTCGGGCAACGCGCGCGGCAGGTTTTCGGTTAATCCGCCACCTGTGATATGCGCCAGCGCATGCAATCCACCTGCGCGGTAGGCCGCAAGCCCCGAGCGAACGTACAGTTTCGTAGGAGCCAACAGAGCCTCCCCCAACGAACCTTCACCAAACGGTGAGGGCGCATCCCAGCCAAGACCGGAATTTTCGACGATCTTGCGAACCAGCGAATACCCGTTTGAGTGCACGCCGCTAGAGGCCAGCCCAAGCAGTACGTCACCTTCGGCTACGCCAGACGGCAACATCGCTCCACGCTCCATCGCACCAACGGAGAAACCAGCGAGGTCAAAATCGCCTTTGGCATACATCCCCGGCATCTCGGCAGTTTCACCACCAACCAGTGCGGAATTCGATAGGCGGCAGCCTTCGGCAATGCCCTCGATAACAGTCGCTGCCTCGTTAACATCCAGTTTACCAGTTGCGAAGTAATCGAGGAAGAAAAGCGGTTCTGCACCCTGACAAACCAAGTCATTGACGCACATCGCGACCAGATCAATACCAACCGTGGAAAGAATACCTGTATCAATAGCGATCCGAAGTTTAGTGCCGACACCATCCGTTGCTGCAACCAAAATCGGGTCTTTGTACCCAGCGGCCTTTAGGTCAAACATCGCACCAAACCCACCCAAGCCGTCCATGACGCCTGAACGTTTGGTACTGGCAGCAGCGGGTTTAATCCGCTCTACCAGCGCATTACCTGCGTCAATATCAACGCCAGCGTCGGCATAGGTTAGGCCATTGGGACGGTCGGACATTTCAGGCTCCTGCAATGTTGAGATTTGCGCCTGCTTTACCTTAGGCGAAAACAAAAGGGAAGCCACTTGACCCTCCTAAATCATTCGCGTATCGAGTGCCGCAGGCGGGCCTGTAGCTCAGTTGGTTAGAGCAGAGCGCTCATAACGCTTTTGTCGTAGGTTCAAGTCCTACCGGGCCTACCAAAATTAGTTGAAATCACCACGTAAGAAACCCTTTTTGGTTGTGTTGCGAAATATTGGACAATAAGGTTGCTCAATATTTCTTGAACATAGCGAGACAAGTTTTCGATGAGCTACGATTACCTGAATACAAATATTTATAAGTCTGCGGCCCACGCATATAGAAACAGTTTACCAACCGCCTTGACTTTCGCCTTTATTCTACTTGTTTTGGAGGTTGTAACCCCAATTTTCGGGTTGAAGTCATCTATGACTTTCGTTGGAGAAATGTTTTTGGAAATTGGAATGGCATTTGCTGTCCATACTTTTATTTTAACTGGCGTATCAAATT
The DNA here is from genome assembly GCA_002162875.1 of Rhodobacterales bacterium 52_120_T64. Lineage (GTDB taxonomy): Bacteria > Pseudomonadota > Alphaproteobacteria > Rhodobacterales > Rhodobacteraceae > NORP23. The sequence goes on from MABA01000004.1 coordinate 241,879, forward strand.
CATGGAAAGACCTAATACTGGTTAAGAACGAAGCCTATAGCTACAAGCCCTTTATGTGGAAAAGTTTTGCTTTCTTGGTCATGTTTTTTTTGGTGATGGCAATAATTGGGGTACTAACCTTTATGCTAGGGACATTTTTGGTTGTCGACAAAAAAGAGCTGTATTTGGGATTAGCAGCCATTCTATTTGTAATTATTGGATTACCTCTGATTGGCATATTGTTTACGATATATGGAACGGTACTTCCAGCAACAGTTGCTGAAGTAGATTCATCATTTCCAGCTGCGTTTCGCCGAAGTAAAGGGCTATTCTGGTTCACATTTGGACGTTTAGCATACGGGCCAACTTTGTTCACTGTCGGATCACTCATTATAATAGTTGTTCTCGGACGAAGTAACATTCCAGTTAATGTTTACGGAGAAAGTGGGGAATTGGGCATAGTTGGTACAGTTATCGCTTTTATTATATATGCGTTCCGTATGTTTGGTTTGGCGCTAATGGCAACGGTTCTATGCAAAACATATTTTAAAAGCGTGGCTCTTTCCGAGCAACCTACTTAACCCAACGCCGAAATCATTACCCGTCGATCAAAGCTGACACTTTTGATCAAGGCGAAGGCTTCTTGCCCGACTTCCAACCCCAACTCGGCCACCGCTTGTCGTGTGATACGCGCGCGCAAGGATTGGCTGCCAACTGCGAAAACAATCTCGGCGAACGCGGTTCGGTTTTCGGTTTTTATTTCGGATATTGTCGCGGCGATGGCGTTACGGATGCTGATATCCTCGGGGCGAGAAGTGCCTACGGCAACGTCGCGAGCGCGAATCCTCAGACGGATTCGGTCACCTATATTTAGAGACGCAACCATGGGCATGCGCAGCACCTCACCCTCGAAATCCAAAGATGTAATTTGGAATGTGGTGTCTTGTGCGGTAACAGTTGCTTGCAAAAAGGAACCGGCCTCGAATTTTCCGGTAAAATCATGCATTTCTTGTGTGTCGAAAATCTCGGGAATTGGCCCGCGCGTGCTGACATAGCCATCTGGCGACAACAAGATGACCTCATCGGCCAAACGCGCGACTTCGTCTATTGCGTGGCTGACGAAGATCGCGGGGACACCAAACTCGCGCGGAATCTTTTCAAGAAATGGCAGCAGCTCGGCTTTGCGACGGATGTCGAGAGCTGACAAAGGTTCGTCCAGCAGCAGCAATTCAGGCTGGGTTAACAAAGTCCTACCTAAGGCAACACGCTGTTTTTCGCCCCCCGAAAGCGTTGAAGGACATTTGTTAAGGAGCGTTAACAAATCGAGTGACTTGACCACATGATCGACAGTGATCGGGTTTTTAACCATTGGGCTACGTTTTTCAGCGAACGCAAGGTTTCCCGCAACATTTAGGTGAGAAAACAGGCGGTCGTCTTGAAAAACCGTACCAACAGGTCGTTTGTGGGGGGCGCAAAAAATGCCCGCGTTGGTATCGCTCCAGATCTCGTCGTTATAAGTTAACCGCAGGTTACCTCTGTTCTCGAAGCCAGCGATGATCCGCAGCAAAGTGCTTTTACCACTGCCGCTGGGGCCGAATAGGGCGGTAATTCCGGATAGCGAAATCGTTTCGTTAAACTCGATTGTGTGATCAGCGAACGGTAGACGAGCGCGGAGTTTTAGCGATTTAACCGACATGAACTGCTGCCCGTCGATTAAGAGCGTAAACCGCCATCAAGACGATAAACGAGAATATCATCAGGCCGCCAGCAAGCTGGTGTGCCTCTGCATATCGCAGTGTTTCGACATGTTCATAAATGGCGATGGATATTACCTTGGTTTCACCCGGAATATTGCCACCTACCATCAATACAACCCCAAATTCGCCGATAGTGTGCGTGAAGCTAAGAACCGCGGCGGTCAAGAAGCCGCGTTTCGCCATCGGGACTGCAACCGTAAAAAAAGCGTTAAGCGGGGAGGCGCGGAGGGAGGCGGCGGCCTCCATCGGGGCGCGGCCAACGGTTTGGAATGCCGTTTGTAATGGTTGCACCATGAACGGCAGCGAATAGAACATCGATGCGATGACCAATCCGGTGAAAGAAAATGTTAAGGTTTCGCCGGTAATATCGACCCAGAAGCGCCCGATCGTTGATGTTGGGCTAAGAAGGATCAGGAAGTAAAACCCGATGACGGTCGGGGGCAGAACGATGGGTAACGCCGTTAACGCCTCAATAACGGGGCGGGCTTTGGACCGCGTGTTGGCTAACCACCAAGCTAGCGGTGTGCCCAGCAACAACAAGAAGAACGTGGTCGTTCCGGCCAGTTGTATTGTTAGCCACAGGGGGGAAAGGTCCGCCATCAATCGACCTCGTAACCGTAGGTGCGGATGATTTCTTTGGCGGGTCCGCTTTGCAGGTACGTTATGAAGTCCGATGCTGCTGCATTGCCTTCTGCGTGTCGCGTGAGCACCGCATCTTGATGAATTGGTGCGTGTAAATTGGACGGAATGATCCAATAACTGCCCGCCGCTGCATTCCGTGGGCTCATGGCATAGGCCAGTGCCACAATGCCAAGTTCAGCATTGCCACTGGCGACTAGGGCGTGGGTCTGTCCGATATTTTCCCCCATAACAATGCGGTCCTGAAGTTTTTCGAATAGGCCGAAGGCAATTAAGGCTTCTTTGGCAGCCATACCGTAGGGTGCGAGTTGTGGGTTGGCAATCGCAAGTCGACGGTAAGATGCTGTTAACGCACGCAATCCGTTCTCGCTGATGCGGTCTGCATCAATGCTCCAAAGCGCGAGTTGGCCGGTGGCAAAGGTAAATTTCTGATCGAGGGTTCGACCACTTTCCACCAGTCGTTCGGGACGAGATTGGTCGGCCGCTAAAAACACATCGAACGGGGCGCCGTTAACTATTTGTGCATAAAGTTTGCCAGTGGAACCTGTGACGATGACCAGTTCGTGTTCAGTTGTCACCTCAAAGTCAGATTTTAATTCATCGACTACTTCAGAAAAATTGGTGGCAACAGCGACCAACGCGATATCTGCAACGGCAATCTGTGGTACAATGACGAAGGTCAGTGCACAGCAAAGGTGTGTGATCCGCTCCTTGATCGTCATGATATTCCTTGCCATTAGTTGCCTTCGCAAATTTAGGGGATGCGCCCGCCAATCACAAGCATTGACGACCGAAATTGCCATCGCGACGTCGTTTTGAGGCTAGGCGGGGTGTCGAGTTGGTGTATGTTGCCCTGAGAAACTATCGAGGTGTTAAAATGGCTCCGTTGGATCAGCGAAAAGGTGTTTGGAAATCCGGCAAAGGCAAGGGGCGACATACGCCCAAAGGCCGACAGCTGGATGAAACGGCATGGAAAGAAATCGAGCTACTGCTTGGTTCGCGCTCGCGTAGCCGTGATCTGTTGATCGAACATTTACACCTTATTCAAGACAAATACGGACACCTGTCCGCGGCGCATTTACGAGCGTTAGCTGAAGAGATGTCGCTGGCAATGTCTGAAGTTTACGAAGTCGCCAGCTTCTATGCCCATTTCGATATCGTCAAGGAAGGGGAGACTGCACCGCCTTCGTTAACAATTCGTGTATGTGATTCCCTCTCGTGTGAGTTGGCTGGTGCCGAAAAATTGCTAGCCGAACTTGGTGAGAAGTATTCTGCAGGCCAAGTCCGTGTTTTGCGCGCGCCTTGCATGGGGCGCTGTGATACGGCTCCGACACTGGAACTGGGTCACAATCATATCGACCATGCCAGCGTCGATTTGGTCGAGGCCGCGATTGAAGCTAACGACGTACATCCGCATTTGCCAGATTACGAAACCGTAGAAGAATATTACGATAAGGGTGGTTCAAACGTTTTCTATGAAATGATAACGGGCAAAATCAGTGTAGAACATGTTATTGAAACGGTTGCTGCATCGGGTTTGCGTGGACTAGGCGGTGCAGGCTTTCCAACCGCAAAAAAATGGGGATTTGTGCGGGCAGAAAGGGGTCCCCGGTACCTTGCTGTAAACGCTGATGAAGGCGAGCCAGGGACATTCAAAGATCGATATTACTTGGAACGTCAACCGCTCTTGTTCGTCGAGGGTATGCTGATTGCCGCACGCGTGGTTGATGCCGAAAAATGCTTTATTTATCTGCGTGATGAATATCCTGCGGTGCGAAAAATCTTGCAAATAGAAATCGCAAAGTTGGAGGAATCGGGTGTTGTTCCTGTTGGGTTCATAGATCTTCGGCGTGGTGCCGGCGCATATATTTGTGGTGAAGAAAGCGCGATGATCGAAAGCATCGAAGGTAAACGTGGCTTGCCGCGGCACCGCCCACCATTCGTTGCACAAAACGGTATCTTTGGCCGTCCGACGCTGGTGCACAACGTCGAAACACTTATTTGGGTAGCCCGTGTCATGCGCGAGGGGCCGGAAATTCTAAATGGGGTTGAGCACAATGGCCGGAAAGGTCTACGCTCTTATTCTGTTTCTGGTCGTGTGAAGGAACCTGGCGTAAAATTATTACCCGCTGGATCAACCATAACTGATATTATCACGGCTTCGGGCGGTATGCTGAACGGGCACACGTTCAACGCCTACCAACCGGGCGGCCCATCTTCGGGGTTGCTACCGGCCAGCGTCGACGATGTGCCGCTGGATTTTGACACTCTGCAACCGCTTGGGACATTCATCGGCTCTGCTGCCGTTATTGTGTTGTCGGATCAGGATAGCATTCGCGATGCGGCGTTAAATATGGTGCGTTTCTTTGCTGCCGAAAGCTGTGGTCAATGCACACCTTGCCGCGTCGGGTGCGACAAAGCCGTGCTGTTGATGCAAAACGATAATTGGGATGGCGGATTGCTAAATGAGTTGTCCGAAACGATGATCGATGCGTCAATCTGTGGGCTGGGGCAGGCAGCGCCTAACCCCATCTTGTCGGTTTTGAAATATTTCCCTGACGAAGTTTAGACGCCTTGCACCTCGTCCATTACCCGCATGAAGTTGCCGCCAATAAATTTGGCGACGACTTTTTCGGTATAACCGCGCTGAAATAATGCGCCGACGACTAATGGCATCTTGCGGTAAGTTTCCAATACAGGTTGATAGTTTGCATCCATATCCGAGCCAAGTGCAACGTGATCTTCCCCAACAAGATCAAACAGTTCTTCGATCCGGTCGATAAATCCCGCCAAAGTGTTAATGCCTATACCGGCAGGCCACGCACCAATGTACCCACCGGATTTCGCGATTGATTTGGCAAGTTCCGCCAAGATAAAGCGTGGATGTTCCAACGCAGGTGTATTGATATGGCTGTGAGTGATAACGACCGGCCGGCTACTAGCTGCCACAATCTGCGCAGCAGTTTTGGCAGAGGCGTGCGAGGCGTCAATTACGATCCCCGTGGCATTCATACCCGCCACAACTTCGTGCCCGAAATCGGTTAACCCGCGGTTAAGATCTTCGCCGGTTGTAATGTCACCAAGCGTGTTGTTGTGGTAATGGATCAACGTGATCATTCGCACACCGTCATCATAAACTGTTTTCAGTCGGCCGATGTCGTTTTCAAGGAAATCCGCACCCTCCATCCCCAGAATGGCTGCTTGGCGACCCAACGCATGGGCTGCGCGAATGTCGTCAGAGTTTCGAGCAATGCTGACAATCAAAGCGCCTTCAAGATCGGTGAGGTTCTCGATCTGGGTGCGATAGGCGGCCCAGCTTTCGCCTTCTTCAAAATCGCGCGTGGCGGCCAAGCCATTGTCACCAAGTTCAAGCAGCGGGAAATCGGCCACTCCGTTAAAGACAGCACCAGCCATACCACCTTTGTTCATGTCGGATATTGCCGTGTTTTCAAACGTACCCATCAGGCGATAGATGTTTAACTTCCAGTTAAGGTTTGTCCCCTCGCGCACGAAAGTGCGGCCTGGGTGGGCGTGGGAGTCGATTGCGGGATTAGCTTTGAGAAACGCCATTGCACGGTCCAGCTCGGCGTTGGTTAGGGAGAAACCGATTTCCGGTGGTTTTGGTCTGAATTTGTAATACCCACCCGCTGCGATAACCGCGGCGCCCGCCACGACTCCGCCAATCACGTTGCGTCGAGAAACCATAAAAATACCTCATTATGCTAAAATCCGAATTTCCGGCACTTTCTAGCGGTAGATGCGGCAATTCAAGCGTACTTTTCCACGCACCGAGTCTTCCATCCCGCGTTCACCCGTATTAGGTGATGTAGGAACAATATTCGGAGCACACATGTCGTTTTTCTCAAAGATGAAAGACCGTTTGACCAGATCCTCGTCAAAGATTGATGAGGGGCTTCAAGCGATTGTCGAAGAAGAGGTTGCAGAGGTTGCGGTTGAAGCCGTCGACAAAGTTGTCGAGGACGCTCCGACAGTCGGTATAGTTGGGCGCATGCTTGGTCGTGACACCGCACCGAAACGAGTGCTCGACGATGCAATGTTGGAAAGCCTTGAAGAATTGTTAATCACCGCCGACATGGGTGTCGAAACCGCGCTAAAGGTTTCGGCCAATATGGCAGAGGGGCGATTTGGCAAGAAGCTTGGTGTCGATGAAATCAAGCGACTTTTGGCTGATGAACTGAAGACCATTTTGGAGCCCGTCGCCCGTCCGATGCCTCTGTATTCGAAGAAGCCACAGGTGGTGCTGGTTGTCGGGGTTAACGGTTCGGGTAAAACAACAACGATTGGAAAACTGGCGAGCCAGTTCGATGCCGCTGGCAAATCTGTTGTGATTGCGGCTTGCGATACATTTCGTGCGGCAGCGGTAGAGCAGTTGCAAGTGTGGGGGGAGCGGGCAGGGGTGCCGGTTTTGACTGCACCCGAGGGCACTGATCCAGCTAGCCTTGCATATGAAGCGATGGTTCAGGCAGAAGCCGACGGGGCCGATTTGCTGATGATCGATACAGCAGGGCGTTTGCAAAACCGCGCGGATTTGATGGAAGAACTGGCCAAGATCGTTCGTGTGATCCGCAAGAAAGACCCGGATGCGCCGCATAACACTTTGTTAGTACTTGATGCTACGACTGGCCAAAATGCGCTGTCGCAAGTGAAAGTGTTCACCGAAATTGCCGCTGTTAGCGGTTTGGTTATGACCAAACTGGACGGCACCGCCAAGGGTGGTGTGTTGGTGGCATTGGCAGATAAATACGGCCTACCAATCCACGCGATTGGTGTCGGCGAGAGCATTGAAGACCTTCAGGCCTTTGACCCGGATGAATTCGCACGTGCACTGACGGGGGCTACATTGTGAGCGATTTTATCCTCTCGGTCGAGGGGACGGAATACGGTCAGTGGTTGGCGATGGTGTTGGCGCTGACTTCGGCGGTGGCGCACTCGGTATTCGGGGCATTGCAGAAAGGACGTTATGATCCTTGGTTGATGCGTGGCGCAATCGACGTTTTCTATTTCCTGATAGCTCTGCCAATCGCGATATTTGTATTTCCGTTGCCGGAACCGCACGTTTGGCTGATTTTGGTTGTGGTCTGGATCATCCATGTGGCCTACAAATATTTCATGGCTATGGCCTATTCTCGCGGCGCATATACGGTTGTTTATCCGGTTGTTCGCGGAACTGGCCCATTGGTCACGGTTTTCGCCGCAGGATTTGTATTTGGTGAAACGTTCACCCCAACACAATGGGGCGGCGTTTTGTTGCTATCGGGCGGAATATTTGCGTTGGCAGGCTGGAACCTTCACAAGACCAAAATTGGACGGAACGTCCTGATCTCGGCGCTTGGATTTGCGTTTTTATCTGGCGGGATCGTTGCCCTTTACACAATTGTTGATGCATTGGGTATGCGCTCCACACCGGATCCATTCACTTTTTTGGTCTGGTTTTTCGTGGTTGATGGTTGGACCTTCCCGATTATTTCCTATGTGCACTGGAAAAGAATGAAAAATAGGCCTAACCCCATCCCCTTGCTTCAACGTGGTTTTGTTGGCGCGCTAATTGCATTCGTCAGTTTTGGTGCGGTTATGTTGGCCACGCGCTTGGGTAAAGTCGGCGAGGCTGCGGTTTTGCGAGAAACATCAACAGTTTTTGCGGCCCTGATTGGTTGGTTGTTCCTGAAAGAAACGGTGGGCCCCGTGCGGGCAGGCCTGATGGCAATCATCGCGGCAGGCGCCGTAGTAGTAGAATTCGGCGGATAGAGAGGCTAAGAGGCATTATGGAAAAGAAAAAGATACACCCGTTATTAAAGCTCGCCCTTGAGATTGGGCCGATTATGATATTCTTCATATCGTATAAATTTGCTGTTGCACCGGATGGGGCCACCGACGAGGAGCGGCAATTGGCGCAGCTTCTGTTTGCGACGGGAATATTTATTCCGACGATACTAATTTCGTTGGCCATCAGCTGGGTGTTGACCCGCAGCCTGCCGAAGATGGCCGTGATGACGGCGGTGGTTGTGGTAGTAATGGGTGGCCTGACGTTGTGGTTAAAGGATGACACGTTCATCAAAATGAAGCCTACAATTCTTTACGCCCTGTTTGCCGCAATCCTTGGATTCGGCTTGATGCGAGGGCAGAGCTATTTGCAGTATGTTATGGAAGATTCCATGCCATTAAAGCCTGAGGGCTGGACAATTTTCACCACTCGGTTCGCGCTGTTTTTCGTTTGTTTAGCAATTGTTAACGAAATCGTTTGGCGCGGTTTTGGCACGGACATTTGGGTGAACTTCAAAACTTTCGCACTGCCTTTGGCCACGTTTGTGTTTATCTTTAGTCAAATGGGCGTGTTCAGCAAATACGCGATTGAAGAAGACGAAAGCTAACGCGGGCGCAGTTTTTCAATCATCGCAATCAAGGTTGATGGCAGTTTAAGATCTGCGTTGTCGGGAGCGCCATCCATTGCGGCCTCCACATCTTTTTTGAGGATGCCGATGGTGTTTTCAGGGTCGAACCCGTCGCGGGCAAATTCGATATCGTTGAAGTTACTACCGAACCATGTTTGACCTGAGCTTGTGTGCATTAGATCAAGCAGCCGAGCTTCTTCAACCCCCAATTCATCGGCCCAGTCCAACACGAGCCGCGTAGCGACTGTGGAACTGGCGGCTAGTAAGTTGTTAAGCACCTTAGCTGCCATTCCCGCACCAAACGCACCCATCACGTGAAAATGTTTTCCGATGGCGTTCAAATAGGGTTGAATGTGCGCGATATCTTCAGCGTGACCTCCAAGCATAAAGGACAGCCGTTTTTCCTCAGCAGCGATTGCTGCGCCCGACATCGGTGCATCGATCAGTTTGATTTGTTGCGGTATACGGCCCCGAAGTTCACGCACATATTTTGGTGAGAGGGTGGAACTGATGACAATATGGGTCAGTTTATCTGCCTTGGCGATCAGACCCTGGTCGTTGAACAACACATCATCAGTTTGCCGCTGGTCCCGTACAACGGTGAAAAGGGTTGTAAGTTCAGTGGTAAATTCAGTTACGCTTCCGGCCATCGAAACTTGGAAATCTCCGAACTCTGCCAGAGGGCGCGTATCGAAACCTTGGGTATTAAACCCAGCTTCACTAATGGCTCTGGCCATGGGCAGGCCCATGCGACCACAACCGGCGACTCCGAGTTTAGACATATGTTAGTCCTTGAAGATAGGGGGGCGTTTTTCGAAATTGGCCATCACCGCTTCCATCTGGTTTTCACCGCCCAGCACCGATTTTTGAGCCTCGGATTCCGCCATTAGTGTATCCTTACGGTTAGCGCCCCAAGTATTCGATATCAACCGTTTGGAAACCTGAGTTCCGTCAGGGCTTCGTGCAGAGATCTGGGCGGCCAGTTCCATAGCACGGGCTAAAGGGTCTTCGGTAACTTCGGTCACGAACCCCCATTCCAACGCTTGTGCTGCATCAAATATTTCAGCTGTGTAACTCAGGCGCCGCACGATGTCTTGGCGTGCCAAGGCTGGCATCAAAGCCATACCGCCCATGTCTGGCACCAGCCCCCACTTGGCTTCCATGATCGAAAACTTGGTATGAGGCGCGGCCACGCGAATGTCTGCACCAAGCATAATCTGAAAGCCGCCGCCAAAGGCCACGCCGTGAAGCGCTGTAATAACCGGCATCGGTAAATCGCGCCAGCCTGTTGATACATGCTGAAACAGGTTGGCATCGCCATGTGATCGCGCAATGAAATCGACACTTTCAGGGTTTTGTAACATCGCCGCGAAGCTCATGAAATCAAGGCCGGCGCAGAAGGCCGCTCCATCACCAGAAAGAACAACTGCACGTGTTCCCCCGGCGTTGGCTAGTTGTTCAATTGTTTCTGCGATCGCTTCAAGCATCGCCTGGTCAAGCGCGTTGCGTTTTTCTGCACGATTCAGGACAACATGGGCGATGGGGCCGTCATGCATAACCGTGACGCGCTTAGTCGTTGACAAACAAATTCTCCCAAGCGCGGTCAATTAACTCAGGGCTCATATGTGGCTCGTAGCCTTCATAGTCGCAAATCGACAGGCTTTGGTCGATCAGAAAGGGGGCTTGATAAGACGCAAATTGGTTGTCCACCGACGGGTATTTTGTATTTAGCAAATATTTCATAACTTCTTCGTCAGGGCGCAATTTGTAATGGCGGCATGTTTTCACGAAAATCTTAATGAAATCATCGCGACTTGGATTATCCACTTTGATTTTGTAGTAAATCCGCCGTAAAGCCGCCCCATCGAACATTTCGGTCGGGACCATGTTGGTGGAGAAAATCACGAGAGTATCAAATGGCACCATAAATTTCTGACCCGACTGCAGCGTCAAAATATCGAAATGTTGCTCCATTGGAACAATCCAGCGGTTGATTAGCGCTTGTGGCGGTTCGGCTTGGCGACCAAGGTCATCCACAATAAATACGCCGCCTGTGGCCTTAAGTTGTAAAGGCGCCTGATAGGTGCGCGACACAGGGTTATAGATCAAATCGAGCATGGAAAGCGTCAGCTCACCACCGGTCATCACCGAGGGGCGACGGCACAGTGCATAGCGTTGGTCAAAGCTTGGCCCAAGACGGCGCAACGCCGTGGCGTCGAATGTTTCGGTTTTGGCCAACGTGTGGATGATCGGGTCGTAAAGGGAAATTACCTGCCCGGAATATTCTAGGAACTTGGGAAGGAAAATATTGTCCCCTAGCGCATCTCGAATTCCGTTCGCAATTGAGGACTTACCATTTCCCGGAGGGCCGAATAGTAGTATGGACTTCCCAGAGTTAACCGCAGGTCCAAGCTGGTCAAGCATGCCTTCAGGCATAACCATATGCGAAAGAGAGGTCTCCAGATCTTCACGACGGATATTTACGTCTTTAACCTTTTGGCGCTCCGTTTGCTGCCAGAAATCAGCCAACGGTACAGGAAGTGCCCCGTAGTATTCTGATTGTTGGAGCGCATCCAGCGCACGGGATTTACCGGAATCTGTAAGCTGATAACGCATCGTTGCCGTGGTGGAGGCCCCTCGGGCGCCTAGAGTTTCGATTAATCCGTTCACACGGATTTCATCGACGAGTTCCTGCGCGATTGGCACCGAAACGGAAAGAGCGTCAGCTATATCGATGATGTCACTCAGGTTCCGTCGAAAAATCGTTTTCAACAAGATGCCGGTCATGAGCGTCAGCTCAAGGCCAATATCGGATAGTTTCAAAGGAACGGCCGGCTTAAAAGCCTCGTGCTTATGTCCATCCATAATGTCGTCTCCTTCGTGATCGAAAACTGTATCAAATTGATTTTAACGCACATTGCCGCTTTGACGCAATGCGGAGAATAAATAAACCAAACGCATACTACCGCCAGACAGCGCCCGAAATTAGAAATCTAGTGGATCGATTAGACAATCCACAGGCCCGGCGGCGGCTTAAACGAGTCCGACGACGGATAGTTGGTAATATATTAACGTAGCGCTCATTCCCAAACCTAGCGGAAAATTCTTCACTTTGGAGGTCTTTTCAATCCGCCACGATTCCCAGTTATCCGTGATTGGGTTCATGAAGCCGAGCTTCCCGATTATCTTATGTAGGACGACGCCAATAATGGCGAAGATTGACAACTCGAAGAGGAAGGAAGCGATGTGAGAATGATCGACGAACAGGGCCATGGCAGCGGCAAATTTAGCGTCTCCGCCACCTATTCCGCCAAAGGAAAATAGGGTGAAACCGACGGCCAGTACGATAAATCCACCAAGCAAGCGCCAGAGAAGCACATCAAACGGCAGTAAAATTGCACCGGAAATTACAAAAGCACCTGTCATCAGTAATACCAAAATATTGGGTATTTTCATGTACTTAAGGTCGCTCCATGCGGACCAAAGTGCAAATGGAGTGGCGACTGCAAGGAAAATGTAGTTTGCGAAGCTGATGTCAATATTCATAGCGACGCCAGCAGTGATACAGCGGGTGCGAAGTGCTGTGGATGAATGTCGATTGCATCGGCCAAAAGCCCGCGGGCGACGTCAGTGTCTCCATTTTTGATAGCCTCTCGCGCGAGATTATACAGCAGGATAGCACGCTCTTTATCATTCATTGGAATGACCGGAAGTCGGTAAATCCCTTGTTTTCCCAACGTGATTACAAGGTTATTCTTGGCCGTGAACATTTTGGAGTCCGCGGAAATGGCTTGTTTAAACAGTTTTTCGGCGGCTGAATACTGCATGCGTTCCAGCTTGGAAATACCCCAATTATTCAAAACCTGTGCGGGGCGAGTGGTTAGCCCGCGCGCGATATCATAGAAATTATCGGACTTTTCCCATTCGCTATTGTGGTCAGCAACCAGCGCTTCAAGGAAATACCGGTCAAACGTTTCAACCGTTGGCGGGATAGCGTTAAGTTGCACGCGCGCCTCATCCCATGCGCCGTTGCGAACCAACGCGTCCGCGTATTTGAGCCGATCGTTGCTGTCAGCTTGCCCGTCTTCAATTAACATTTCGTAAACGAGAGCGGCTTCGGCGTATTGCCCATTTTGAACAAGTGCCTGAGCGTATCCCTTTTTTAAGTCAACGCGCTCTGGCTCAGCGGCTAGTGACGCACGGAAAAATGCGACGGCCTCGGCTGGGTCGGCGAGGTTTAACATGATGTCGTTCAAGCCAGTCGCGTCGATAACGTTGATGGGACCAAGGTCCGCATTTTTCTCCTCTTCGGTCATTTGTGCGCAACCGGCAAGGACAATACTTAAGGCAAGACCTGCGCCTATTGTTTGTAGAATTGTAAGGCTCATCTGCTCGCCCCTTCTTATTTGTTTCCTAATAAAAGATAGCTGCCGTTTCCGTATCGGACCAGTGAAAAGTCGTACTCTCGTGTGATTTCTGTGGATTGTTCGTAAATAAGGCGATTTGAGAGGATCAGGTTTTGGCGGATCAACTCAGAGTTTCCATTATTGACACCGAACGCGACGCGAAAAGCTTGTCGCGCCTGTTGGTAGTCACCAAGGCTTATCAGAACGACACCAAAATTGTTCCATGCAGAAGCTGACTCAGCATATTGCTGGACAGCTTTTTCCAAAAGTGTGTGGGCCTGCATTAGCCGTCCAAGGCGTAAGTTGGCTGATCCCATGCCGCTTAATACTTCGGCATTTACACCAGTCTCTGAAGCTGCGCGTTGGTAGGCGGATAAGGCGAGTTCAAATTCTTCAGCCTCCATCAGGCGATGAGCAACCGTGATAGCATCGACACGCGGTGTACGTTGAGTTCCAAATGGCACTGGCGGGCCGGAACGTTCATCCGGCGTTAACGCGAAATTGGTCGGCTGACATGCGCTCAGGGCTACCAATAGAATAGCTTTAACTGCGAGGCGAAGAATTAGAAGTCACCATTGCCGAGGAGGTTAACGTAAATGTCGTAAATCGACGGGCCAACCATAATGATCAGCAACGGAGGAACTGTAAACAACATGGTGCCGATGGTAAGTTTCGTGGGCAACACGTTGGCTTTTTCTTCGGCACGCAGCACACGTTTGTCACGCATCTCGTCAGCATAAACACGCAGAGCATCCGAAATGGACGTACCAAAGTTAGCGGATTGTACCAACACAGTAACAAAAGAGCTGATATCATTAACGCCGCAGCGTTCTGACATATCACGCAGCACCGTTACGCGGTCTTTACCAGCACGCATCTCGTTCGCAACCACTTCGAATTCCTCTGCAAGTGTCGGCGAGGACTTCCTGGTTTCTTTGGCTACGCGCAAAATGGCCTGGTCGAGGGATTGTCCTGCCTCGACACAAACCAACATCAAATCGAGTGAGTCCGGGAAGCCGTTGGTTACATCTTCTTGACGTTGTTGCAAACGCCGCTCCACCCAATAAGAAGGCAACATGTATCCAATACCGCCCGGGATCAAGATTGTAAGCAACATGCTGGACATCGTCGGTTCGCCCGGTTGAATGAGAACATAAAGAACACCGACCGCAAGAAACCCGACGCCCATCATCATTTTGGCGAAATTCATGGTTTGAACTGCCGAGGGGGAACGATATCCGGCCTGAATAAGTTTTAGGCGAGCCGCTGATAGTTCTTCTTCACCCTGAGGTTCTAGATATTCGGAGAATTTATCAAGCATCTCCCCTTTGCCAGCATCAAAGCGTAGCTTGTTGGATTGGTCAGGTCCACCCGTTGCAGTCGCGGATGGTCCGCGCCGTGTTGGCAGTCTTGAGAATTGATCAACCTCTTTCTTGAACAGAACAGGGAGGGCGACAAGTATAAAAAACACTCCGAAATAACCGATTACGAAAAACGGTGCACTTGGGCCAATCATGGCGCTCAAGAATTCCCAAATCTGCAAAACCATTTCCATAACGTGCCCCCAAAGACATCTTAAACTTTAATATCGACCATGATTTTCATGAATATAATGTTCACGAGCAGAAAGATGCCAACCACAATCGCCGCTGGCACGAATACTGGAGTCGACATGACGCCATCATAATATCCGGGCTGCGATACGTTAATCATTACAAGTGCCAAAATCGGGAATATCGACAGGAACCATCCCGACCATTTAGCTTCAGCGGTGATCGCGTCAACGCGCCGGAACAACTTGAACCGTGACCGGATAACTTTGGCCAAACCGGCAAGAATCTCTGCAAGGTTACCACCGGCCTGACTTTGAATTTTCACAGCAACAGCAAGAAACCGCAAATCTTGGAGATCAATACGTTCGGCCATTTTATCCAGTGATTCAGTGATATCCATACCGTAGGTCGATTCATCCGCAAGAACGCCAAATTCGGTTCCTAGCGGGTCTGGCATTTCAGAGGCTACGTTGGCGATCGCGCTAGAAAAGGGATGACCAACTTTGAGCGCTCGCACAATCAACTCCACCGCATCGGGCAGCTGTTCCTGAAATAAATCCAGTCGCTTTTTTGCCTTGTTGCGAAGCCACGTGTAAACTGCGCCGTACCCCATTACGACAGAAATACCGATGCGAAGCTGCATGCCGGTGCCAGTGAAAAGCGTCAACCCGACGAAGGCCATAAAGCCCACAAAAATCATTACTAGAATCAAGGCCGTCGGCGTAAACGCAATGTTAGCTTGTGCGGCTTTTTCCGACAACGGTGCAATGAGCGGAATTCTTTTGGCGTCGCGGTGCTGTTCACGCTCTTTACGCAAATTTTCCATGACTTCTTCGGGGTTTTCACCGGTTTGCAACATTTGCAAACGGCGGTTAACCTTGGATTCTAGGCGGACGGATTTTCCGAAGAAAGCCAGATAGATGCCTTCAATCATGAAAAACACACCGACGAAGATCAACGCGTAAATAAGTGGTTGTAAACTCATATTAATTACCTCTTTTTACTGATCAGCATCAGTATAAATACTGCTTGGCAAATCGTAACCCCATTGACGGAAACGCTCCGTGAAGTGCGATCGAAGCCCACCGGATACAAATTTCCCCTGAATTTTGCCATCTTCATCCATCCCCGTACGCTGGAATTTGAAGATTTCCTGCATGGAAATGATTTCTCCTTCCATCCCGGTGATCTCGGTGATGGATACCATTCGACGTGAGCCATCGGGTAGGCGGCTGATCTGTACCATTAAATCAACAGCCGAGGAAATCTGCGCGCGACTGGCAACCAGTGGCAGTTCCACACCTGTCATCGCGATCATATTTTCCAGACGGGAAACAGCGTCACGTGCGGAGTTAGCGTGGATCGTCGTCATCGACCCATCGTGACCGGTATTCATGGCCTGCAACATGTCGATAACTTCGTCGCCACGCGTTTCTCCTACGATAATGCGGTCCGGCCGCATACGAAGGGCATTTCGAAGCAAATCGCGTTGACTGACCTCGCCTTTCCCCTCGACGTTAGGGGGGCGGCTTTCCATTCGACCAATATGCACCTGCTGCAATTGAAGCTCGGCGGTGTCTTCGATGGTAACAATTCGCTCTTCATCGCCAATAAAACCCGAGAGAGCGTTCAAAGTCGTTGTTTTACCAGAACCAGTACCACCGGAAACGATGATGTTCAGACGGGTGGCCACAGCAGCTTGAAGATAGGTCGCCATTGCCTCGGTAAAGGCACCAAACTTGATCAATTGATCGATCGACAGCTTTTCTTTGGTAAATTTACGAATAGAAACAAGTGATCCATCAACAGCACAGGGGGGAACCATCGCGTTGAAACGCGAACCGTCCGCAAGACGCGCATCCACATACGGAGAACTTTCATCGACGCGGCGGCCAACGGCCGAAACGATTTTGTCGATGATCCGCATCAAGTGCTTCTCGTCTTTGAATTTAACGGTTGTCAGTTCGAGAACACCTGCGCGTTCGACAAAAATCTGCTGGCTGCCATTAATAAGGATATCGTTGACTGTATCATCGCGCAACAAAACCTCGATAGGGCCAAGTCCGGTGACTTCGTCCAATAGGTCAATATTGAGCTGCTTTTGATCGGCCGAATTAAGCACAATATCCATATCGCGTAGACCTTCACGCGATATAAGGGCAATTTCGTGTTTCAAATCTTCTTCCGAAGCTTTGTCGAGAGCCGCCAAATTCAAGCTTTCCAGTAGACGCTTGTGCAGATCCATTCGAATTTCAAGCAGACGATCCATCCGCTTGGTTTCTTTAGGGTCAACGGTGACAGATTTTGGTGCAGCTGGTTTGACTTTATCACTTTTTGCCTTTTTATCAGGCTTCGGAGCCGCAGGTGCCTGGGTCTTGTCAGCTGGTGCGGCTTTTGCCGAAGGCACTAGCGACGGGGCAGCGGCCGGAGCACCGTTCGATGACTCTTGTTTGTTAAACCGTTTGAACATCTGTAGCTCCTTAGGCTATTGCAGCCTTCTGTTCTTCTGCCATTGAGACCATGGAGGCAGCAATTTTGCGAATTTCTTTGCGCAACGGGTTCTTTGGGATCGCATCAGCGAGTGGACGCCCCTGATCATTTGCTGCCAGAACTTGCTTGCCGCCGTCTGGCAATAGAATGTTAATGTCGATCCCTAAACTTTCCGAGAACCGTTTTGCGCGTGCCTTGCCGTTCAAATCAGTGAAAGCCGGGGCGAAGTTCAGAACAAACTGCAATTTGTCCTCGGGGAGTTCTTCCGATTTAAGAACCCGCAGGAATCGCATCATATTTTGGGCAGAACGCATATCCAGCTCCATTATCGCGAAGTATGTCTCTGCCATTTGCAGCACATTCGCAGTCCAATCCACCAAGGTCGTCGGCATATCGACGATCACGAAATCATAAGACTCGCGCGCATAGGATAGGATATTTTCGATGTCATTTCCACTGATGATATCTAGCGGGAAAATTTCGGGTGGCGCCGTCAGCACCGCCATACGTGATTTGAAAGATGTCAGGCTTTCCGCAAACATGTCAGCATCTAGGTTTTCGATGTGCGTGAGCATTTCTGATACCGCATCGCGGAACCCTAAGTCGAGGTACGTAGAAACGGATCCAGATTGAAAGTTTAGATCTAGTATGCAAACTTTCAACGATGACTTTTTATCCAGCGTTGCCATCTCCCAGGCAAGATTGACCGCGAAAGTCGACGTTCCAACACCACCGGCAACACCATAGACAGGCAACACAATCCCGCGGCGGCGTTTTTTTGTTTTCTTCTGTTCGGTTTCAACGTTGATCGCGTCAGCTCGTAAACGAGCAAGCGCATCGCCGAACGCGTCCTTTGGAGCGGGGCAGGGAACGAAATCGTCTGCGCCATGACGCATAATTTGATGCAAGCTTGTAGGGGAGATATCGCTCGCAACCAGTACAACTTTCAACCGACGCGCTTTCACGGCTTTGATAAAAGTGGTTACTACGCCGAGATTGTCTTCGTCATTTTTGTCCACACAGACGAATATTACTTCTAGCGCATCAAGCGAGCCACGCTCAAGCGACTCCATTGCTTCCTTATAAGACCCAACTGCCCAGTTCTTAGAAAAATGCTCGGACAACTCACCTGACAGCTCAGGGAACTTTTTGATATCGCGTGTTGCGGCGAACGCTTCGATTACACGTTCTTTTAGCTTTAGTAGTGCCATAAAATGCCCCCAGACTACCTTCAGAAGTGATATTCTTTATAAAACTTTAATCAATTGTTAATGTCTACTACACAAATGTGTCAAAATCATAACGCTGATACAACAGCAAAGACGTCGCGTACAGGACAGAAATATTTACGTTTTGGGCGATTTTGAGAGTCTTCGCCTAGTCCCAAAAAAAGGCCCCGAAATTACGGAGCCTTCTATAGCAAAAGGCATTCTCAAAAGAGCTAGTTTCCGACGCTCACATATGCGTTGTAGACATTGACCGCAACTTTGCCGTCAAAATCATCGCCAATGTAGCCTTTAACAAACCCGGATACTGCGGTTACAGTACGACGGTTCAGGCGTTCGCGATCTTGTGTATTAATCAGAGGCTCGGATTCCCCTTTGGATACAACCGCAATCAGGTTTTTACGTGGAACCCCTTGCGAAACAAGATAGTTAACGGCTGCCTGTGCACGACGTTGGCCCAAACTGTTGTTGTAGCTGTTGGAACCAACCAAGTCTGTGTGCCCATACACGGTAAAGCGTACATGCGGGAAGCCCTTCATCCAGCCAGCTTGCCCACGCAAGATCGATTTCGCTTCAGCGTCCAGAACGGAACGGTTGAACTCGAAATTAATCATTGTCGGGGTGGCCCGGCGGAATTGTTCGTCCAGACTTTGCAGCGCGGCACCAGGTTCAAGGTATGCCGTTTGGGCAAACTGGTTGCTAGTTGCGGCGCCTGCGAAGGAACCTTCGTTCAGCATGGTCCCTGCTGGATCAAGACACCCAGCAGTTAGAAGAACGGAAGCAGCGGCGGTTATTTTAAGAGTGTTTTTCATTTGCCTTACTCCAACACATAGCCAAAGGAACCTTGAATACTCTGAGAACTAGAGCCATCAAGGGACGAAGAGCCTTCAACCGCTCCCAGCAGGAACAGTTCCTCTTCAGTAGGGACGCGCATACGGTCTGTCGGCATGCTTAATGCTTCGCCTGAAACCGCTCTTACCAAATGCGGAGTGATGATGATCACTAATTCCGTTTGTTTGCGAGTGAATTCAGAACTTCTGAACAAAGCACCCAAAATCGGTACGTCACCAAGCCAAGGAACTTGTCCGACCACATCGTTGAAGTCGTCTTGCAGCAGGCCAGCAATCGCAAAGCTTTGCCCGTCTCTCATTTCAACTGTGGTTGAAGTGCTTCTGGTTGTGAACCCCGGAACGGATGTAGTTGCGTTATCCTCTGCATTCGTGCTGACACCGACAACTGCGGTATCTATCGCATTCACCACAGTGTTAAGATTCAGGCTGATCATATTGTCGTCAATAACGGTGGGCGTAAATATCAACTCGACACCGAATTGCTTAAATACGTATCCTCCGTCGGCATCCGGTACAGGGTACTCGCCACCTGCAAAGAAGCTGGCTTGTTTACCGGAAATGGCAACAACGTTTGGCTCGGCAAGCGTTCGAACCATACCTTTGGATTCAAGCGCTTCAATCAAAACATCGACCGCCAATCCGCCCGCGCCGAACGAGAACGCTGCTTCTCCAGTGGCACTATCGAAAAAGCGCTCACCAGTAGGAGAAGATAACCTAGTAAGACCAACTGCACTACTTAAAGATTTGCTGGTGGAGCGCGACATCTCGGCAAAGCGGACTTTCAGCAGAACTTGCTGACTTCCGCCAACCATCATTAGGTTTGTAACCTGATCGCCAGCATATCTGCTGGCCAATTCCATTGCACGTGCAACCTTACGTGCGCCTGAAACTGTACCACTTAGAACAATACCGCCACCTGCTGTACGAACCTCGATTGGTTCACCAGGAAGAATTTCGGCTAGACGTTCTTTGAATTCCGCAATATCGGGAACAACCCGCACGTCGACGTTTGCAATCAGATCGCCATCAACACCAAACAACGTGAGCGTTGTGCGCCCCGGAGCTTTGCCTAGAACGTAAATTGTGCTCTCGGACAATGTCGCGATATCTGCAATGCCGGGATTGGCGACGGATATTTCAGCAAACGGTTGATCGCTCTGAACAACAATCGCGCGGTTTGTCGCCACGGTGATGTTACTTGAAACAGAACCACGCATAACGGACAGGCCAGACTGTGCTGACACCGGCGATACGGTCGGTAAAGTTAATGCGAGTCCAAATAGACTCGCTTTAATTAGGTCATTAAATTTCATTGTGATCCTGCCTCTCAAAATCACCAGTTTGAATTAATGGTCCTGCCTCACAAAACCATAGCAAATAGTAAGTTGCGCATTTAGGTGCGTCTGTGCGGGCAGAATGCGCGAAGTCAAATATAGAATCAACAGTCTTTTACGAATCGAATCGCCAACACGTTGATAATGGACGACTCAATTCAATTTTGTAAAGAAATTACTCTTGCGGGCAGGGAACCTCGACCACAACCACTTCAGCCCCTTTTCGGGTTCGCAATGTGCAGACGGGTTTGGCTTCTACCGCTATGGTTTCATTGCCAATAATGTCTGTTTGGTCAACTGCAAAAACGCCTGTGAGAACGTCGTCTTCTGCGCCGCGAAGTGACAGCGTCAGTCGTCCAGTTTGTTGGGCCTGTGTCAACTCTGCAACAACTTGTGGAGAAACTTCTACTGTAACGTTCCTCGCCAAAATCGTACGCGAAATGTCCGAATTTTCCACTTGGTCGACCGCAATCAGACGCACACCTTCTAGAATAAGGCGTGTGATTGTTCGCCCGCCGTCGTCACCCGTCCAATAAACATCAACCCGATCATTGGGTTGCAAGAAGCCCGAAACGCCGGTGCTAACGTTAATGTTAATTGTAAAAGCGCGCATGCCTGGCGCAAGTCGGGAGCGAACACCTGCATCTTCGCCAAAGGCCGTCACTTTATGTGGCAGGATTGGCTCGTCTTTAACAATACCAATCAAAATGGCGCGCGGCTCCGCGCCTTCACCGCCTATAATTTTTTCGAGATCTGTAAATGCACCACTTGGTACATTGTCTTTCGGCCAGCCAATCAGTTTAACATCGCCTGGTCTAAGGAAACTTCCGAAATTCAGTTCGCGTGTCGCAACAGCAACGCCTACCAGTTCGATGGACGGCATATTATTTCTGCGCGCCTGCGCCAAGTCTGCCTCAAGTTCACCAAATGTTTGCTGCGCGAGATACGCTGCTGCCCCTGCAAGGCCAATTCCAATGAGCAAAACTAAAGCAAAAACAATACGCATGTTGTATCCTTACGAAAAATTTTGGCCCTGCGTCTGCTAATTTGAAACATTTAAAGCGGGCATATCATTGGCATCGATAAGCTACCGGACGTAGATATTCAATTGGTTTGTCGGCAATAAGTGCTCTGCTAGCCCAACGAGCGGTAACGGGCACAAAAAAACCGGGGTGAATGAACACCCCGGTCTGTATTAAGATGCGTTAGCACGCATATTATCTTTTATGGGTATGTCGACTGAGTAGCTAGCTCGTCATTGATGTTGTTTGCCGCGGTATTGATGCCGCCCTGAATTAGCGAGATAACAGCGATCGCGATACCAACAACAGCAGCAGTTAGAACAACCCAGTCTACAGTTACAGCACCGGACTCGTCGTTTGCGAATTTTGTGAACAATTTCATAATGTGTCCCCTTCCAAGGGTGAATAGGTTAATAATTTGGCTCCAAATGAACCGGTACTAGAATGGCCGCTTGGCCTCACTACTCCAGAACCCTAGAGCTTAATTCATGATCCTCAGTGAAACGCTGCGAACCAATTGCCCTGATATATGCAGGCAAATCGGGCGAAAATTGGGCAGCTTTTAGAAAAACATCAAAATTTTTAATATTTTTTTAACAATCAAGTATTCGAGTTTTCCATAGGGTTACACCAATAAATAAAGGAAAATGCACAACAATAGTTGTATTCTTCGACGGTGTCCGACAACTTTTGTCGAATAAATTCGTCAGAATAAGGCAGCTGTGCCTAGATTTATTCGGTGAAAACGATGACATCGTAGGCTATTCGCGATTCTAACGAAATGGATCGCGGCCAGTTAGAATTTCGATTAAAAGTTGTTGAAGCCCTCGTCTCTAACATCGTTGAATGCTCGACATGCTATCAATCGTGTATTTGTTTTAAAACGCGAGAAAAATGTTACATCTAGCTGTTTGATTTTTTTGGAGTGCAATATCTAAACTGATGGAATGTGATGTCATTTGTGCGTGAAGCATTGCGAAACACAATGCGAACGTGCATCTGGGCAATGAGCGTCGCTGGAGCGGGAAACGTTGCGACCACTACGTGTATGAAGTTTTTCCGGGGGGCAAATCAAAGCAGGCTGAGAAAACGCCAGATTACCTAAAGGCTCCTGCATGCATAGATCATTGGGACTCATTTATCAGATTTATCAAAGGACGCCTTCCTTAACCGCTTCCATAGCGACGAAAGTCGAAGTGCTGGCCACGTTTGGGAGCGAGGAAATTCTTTCCCCCATCACGCGGCGATATTCGGTGATGCTTTGCGTGCGAACTTTTAACAAATAGTCGAACCCGCCGGCGATCATATGGCATTGTTCGATTTCTTTAATTTGCATAACTTTCGCGTTGAAGTCCCTAAGCGCCCGCTCGTTTGTCTTGGTTAGCTTTACTTCGACAAATGCAACGTGATCCAGTCCAAGCTTGATAGGGTCAAGCAGCGCACGATATCCCGTGATGAATCCGTCGGCCTCCAGACGTTTGACACGTGTTTGGCACGGCGTTTTCGACAAACCAATATTGTGCGACAACTCCGTTATGGTAATTCGACCGTTGGTGGATAGCTGATCCAGTATCGCTTTGTCGAATGAGTCTATTGTCTCTGTGGTCATCTTGGTTGCCATGTTTGAACTGTAATTGTGACTGTTTATAGAGAGTATGCCTTAAAAAGATAAGATAAAAGGTAATATCACTTTTTATCATGCAGTAGAGTCCTTGAAACAGGAGTGCAAAAATGAAACCCCAGTTTCCGAAATTCCATGCTGAAAACTTACCGGACGAAGGATCGGTCCTTTCGCGCTTGATCGAGGAAGCGGGTATCGGAGTAGCTACAAGACAAGAAATTTCGATCCAAGCAACCGATCTTGTTGAGAAGATCCGTTCAGCTACGAAACCCGGCGTGATGGAATCCTTCTTGGCCGAATACGGTCTTTCCACAAACGAAGGTGTGGCCTTGATGTGTTTGGCCGAAGCACTGTTGCGCGTGCCCGATGCCAAAACAATTGACGCACTAATCGAGGATAAAATCGCACCCTCGAATTGGCGGCAACATCTGGGGCATTCCACTTCTGCGTTGGTTAACGCATCAACATGGGGGCTAATGTTGACCGGAAAGGTCTTGGACGATGGTGATGCGCGGGTGCTGGGGGCGATGAAGACTGTGGTGAAACGGTTAGGGGAACCGGTTATTCGCAAAGCCGTGGCACAGGCCATGCGCGAAATGGGACGACAGTTTGTTTTGGGTGAAACAATTGAAAAAGCGCTTGCGAACGCTAAAACCGATGAGGGTGCTGGATATACGTACTCCTACGACATGCTTGGCGAAGCCGCACGGACCGAGGCAGACGCGAAGCGCTATCATCTATCTTATTCAGCTGCGATCTCAGCAATGGCCAGCGCTTGCACATCTACCGACATTCGAGAAAATCCGGGAATTTCGGTGAAGCTGTCGGCTTTGCATCCACGTTACGAGGTTGGGCAACGAGATCGTGTTATGGCGGAACTTGTCCCTCGCGTTCGCGCTTTGGCGCTGTTGGCGAAATCTGCAGGTATGGGGTTCAACATTGATGCCGAGGAAGCCGACCGACTGGAGTTGTCTTGTGAAGTTATTTACGAAGTACTTCAAGATCCTGCGCTGGCGAAATGGGACGGGTTTGGCGTAGTTGTACAGGCTTACGGTTTGCGCGCAGGACCAATGCTCGACTGGTTGTACGGTTTGGCTGAAACATTGGATCGCAAGATAATGGTGCGGCTTGTGAAGGGAGCCTATTGGGACACCGAGATCAAGTTGGCGCAGAGCTCGGGTCTGGACGGGTTTCCTGTTTTCACGCGAAAAGCGGCCACCGACGTTTCCTATATCGCCAATGCCCGAAAACTGTTGAACATGCGGGACCGAATTTATCCGCAGTTTGCCACGCATAATGCTCATACTGTTGCCGCTGTTCTTGCAATGGCGGGCGACACGCAGGATTTTGAATTTCAGCGTCTCCACGGTATGGGGGAAAACCTTCACAGCGTGGTGATGGCGCAGGCACAAACCCGGTGCCGTATTTATGCCCCTGTCGGGGAGCACCGCGATTTGCTGGCCTATCTTGTGCGGCGTTTATTGGAAAACGGCGCGAACAGCTCGTTCGTGAACCAGATTGTGGATGAAAGTGTTCCCGCTGCCGAGGTGGCGACCGATCCTTTTTTACAGGTCGAGAAAGATCGTGATGCTGTGCAAAATCCGGCTATAGCAAAGCCTTCGGACTTATTCGGCGTCAAGCGCAAGAATGCCAAAGGGTGGGATTTGACCGACACCGAGGACTTGGCCAGTATAGAGGCCGCGCGCGCCCCCCATCGGAATAACCGTTTCCATGCTGGGCCAATGCTGTCTGGGGCGCCGGTCGGTGGAGAAGTCACGAATATCTGCAGCCCGTATGATCCTACCGATATTGTAGGCACAGTTACATCCGCCGCAGCAGAAGATATCGAAAATGCATTGGCAAACGCAAAGCCGTGGGGGGCAGATGCGAACACCCGTGCTGCAATTCTGCAAGCAGCGTCTGACCTATATGAAGAGCATTGCGGCGAGTTTTTTGCACTGTCGGCGCGAGAGGCGGGGAAAATACTGCCTGATGCGGTTTCGGAACTACGCGAGGCTGTCGATTTTCTGCGCTATTACGGTGACCAGGCTCAGCTGCTGACCGGGCCAGCATGCGGGACTATTGCGTGTATATCCCCTTGGAACTTCCCGTTGGCAATCTTTACAGGTCAGATTGCCGGAGCACTTGCCGCTGGCAACGCAGTTATCGCAAAACCTGCTGAACAAACCCCACTGATTGCCGCACAAGCCGTAGCTCTCTTGCATAAGGCCGGCGTTCCTCGCGACGCGCTGCAACTGTTACCCGGGGCGGGGCGCACTGTGGGTGCTGCGCTGTCTAGTGACCCGCGAATTGATGGTGTGTGTTTCACTGGATCAACGCCAACTGCGCAACACATCAACCGTAACATGGCACAGAACCTTTCACCTTCCGCACCGCTTATTGCGGAAACTGGCGGATTGAACGCCATGATCGTCGATTCAACGGCGCTGCCCGAACAAGCCGTTCGCGATATATTGGTAAGTGCGTTCCAAAGCGCAGGGCAACGGTGCTCGTCTTTGCGGGTGTTGTATCTTCAGGAAGACATCGCCGCAGGGGTTTCCAAGATGTTATTCGGGGCGATGGATGAACTTCGTGCGGGAAACCCGTGGGAAATTTCTACGGATACGGGACCGATCATTGATCAGTCTGCCGAGCGCAGATTTGCCAGATACATCGACGCGGCGCGGGGCGAAGGGCGGTTGTTGAAACAACTTGAGGCGCACGGGCGTGGTTATTACATCCCGCCAACCGTTTTGAAAATCAACGGAATTGGTGATTTGGGGGAAGAAGTTTTCGGACCAGTTCTTCATATTGCAACTTTTGCGGCGGGCGATATCGACCAAGTCATTGCCGACATCAACGCTAGCGGTTTTGGTCTAACATTTGGAGTGCACAGCCGAATTGATGACCGTGTGCAGGGGTTTATCGACAAGTTGAACGTTGGAAATATTTACGTTAACCGTAATCAAGTCGGCGCGGTAGTTGGATCACAACCTTTCGGTGGGGAGGGGTTGTCAGGGACTGGACCCAAAGCTGGTGGGTCAGAATATCTGAGCAGATTAACAAAGTCGAAACACCACGTTTTTGCAGATTCCAAAAACCGACCAGCATTGTTGAAAGATGTTCAACGGGCGCTGGATGGGCTGACAGTGTCAGCGCTTGTTCCGCTATCCGTTGAAATTCTGCCTGGCCCAACCGGAGAATCCAACCGATTAAGCACGTTCGCAAGGGGCAAAGTATTATGTCTCGGGCCTACGCTCGCGGCTGCCGACGCACAAAAAACTGTTGCAAAAACCGCGGGATGCACCGCATTGCGTCTGGTTGTTGGTGGCGACGTGTCGGGCATAGCGACGGCTGAGATTCTGCAAGATCTGTCAGATATAAATGCCGTTGTTTATTGGGGGGACGACGAAACTGCTCGTAAATTCAAAATTGCGCTCGCCGAACGTCCAGGCCCATTGCTGCCACTGATCATGGATACTGAACGATCGCGTTTCACAATAGAAAGGCATGTTTGCATCGATACAACAGCGTCTGGTGGCAATGCAGAACTGCTAGCCTCGGTGTAGAAAAAAACCGGCTAACGTGGAATTGTGGAATATGGCTGCTTGACCATGAAAACATTTGGTGAGTACTGAACGCAATGTTAGGCGCTGCCTAGCGTAGTTGGGTTGATTTTTCGTCATGTTAATACTTCGATAAGATGAGTGCGGAAAGGGTAACGGTTTTCTGGGTACTAGACATTACGTTTCGTTAAAGTTTATACCGACACAATAGGCCAGATTAATCCCGATGGTTGAGCGGTTCAGTTTTCCCAGCGGCGGTTTTACCGGATAGTTTTCAACCGAACCCACGTCGCAGTTATTGGCTTGCGCCAGTATATATCGGCCCAAAACTTGGGGATTAAGGAATAAACTATTTGGCGAGTTCCCTAGAGTAGGACAATCAAAACCGTAGCGCCGCACGGTTTTTGTAACTTCTTTTGGGTGGTTTCATCGCACGTAAACACCTTGTTTTTTGTAAGAACCATCTTTCTTAAATTGGTATTCGAACTGCTCTGTCACTATCCTGTCTTGAAACGATACGACATCGTTGTGGTCGAGGGGGTATCAAGCCAGTGTAACACCGATAGCTTGAGGCTGTGCGCGGAAAAGGTCGCTCACGCGACCGTAGCTGACTTTGATATTAACAAACTTGTCAACATCTGAGCCGTGAATCGCGTTAAATTCTTGTTTGACCCGTTGGGTAGCTGCGGTTGAAAACATCCACCATTGCACCTTTTTTCATTAAGTGGAAGGTTTGGAGTACGGGTGTTTCCACCCATTTCGTGCTGTCGGTCCCGAAAATTGTCGACGTCACCTTTGCAGCTGTTCGAATAGATTCGTGGTTCCAATGCCTTGATGTTGGTGCGTCATTCTATGAAAAACGGCCCGTTGTTGAGCATATGGGTCAGGATCAGGATGTGCGTATTTGAGGCTTGTGCCGTGAGTGAGTAAAACTGAATGCTACATGTTAAAACT
Organism: Rhodobacterales bacterium 52_120_T64; assembly: GCA_002162875.1. Lineage (GTDB taxonomy): Bacteria > Pseudomonadota > Alphaproteobacteria > Rhodobacterales > Rhodobacteraceae > NORP23. The sequence goes on from MABA01000004.1 coordinate 269,687, forward strand.
GAATGCTACATGTATCGTCAAACTCAAATTCCCTTTTTTGCAGTTAATGATAATGCAATCGGGGGGCTGAATCGCCTTGTTGGTTCGATAGTGTATAATTTTTGGTGGTGTATGGGTGTTTTGTGACAGCCAATAATTTTGGTTTTATTCTCTAATGAGGATCTTAGGGCGGGCAAAGGATGTGTTGCATGTGAATATTACCCAAGCGCGCGCATTCCAAGGCGTACGGCTCGGTTTGGGTTCAATTTCAGAATATGTTCGCCCAAAGATAGTGCGAGATCCTTGTGGCCTTTGTTTACCGCGCGATTAAACAATTCGCGTTGGTAGCGTGGTGAATCTTTGCGCGTGCGCAACAGCTTGTAATATTCTTGGCTGGTCAAAGAACCATCCAGCGCGCCGAGAATGATCGGTGACAGGATGCCCATTTGATTTAGCGAACTTCCAAGTCGATGACCCAAAAGCGGGGCGCGCAAATATTGTACGTTGTTGCCGGTGAAGCGTGCGGCGTGTTGGGCGTCGAGTGGCTCGTAAGGATCATACAGGATTGACACGCGATTGGCAGCTTGGCTGACCTTGGATGCATCGCCATATTTCCCGCTGAAATCACGATTCCACACAACCTTATAGCGGCTCTCCCATGGGACCACCTTTTTATCAACGGTGCTTTGCGGTGAGATGGCCACAACATCGCAGCCCGGCGCAGCTGAAGAAAAGGCGCAGGCCGCGTATCCCCCCATGGAGGCGCCATAAAAAACTACACGATCGAACTGCTTGAAAAAGCCTTCGTCCTTGAGCTGGTCAAACTGATCCGAAACCCATTGTTCACGATACCATGTCCAGCCGCCAGCTAGTACGCCTAGCATGGACCAGCCTTGATCCTTTATGAATTTATAGCCCCATGGGCGACGATCCTCGCGTTTGGTCATGGCGATGTCTAGGTTATCAAAGGTCACGACCAGCGTATCAGAGCTGCGCGGCATGTAGAGGAAGCTGTGGCCATTGGTGCCCTGACGATACCAGCCCTCATCGCCAGCCAGTTCCTTGGCAATTCGATCCCACGATCCTTCGGCGTCACTTATCTCGGGGGGGGTGGGCTGAACGCGAATGCGCGTGATCTCTTGGTCGTCTTCCGTGCGGGTAGAAAGAGCCGTGTTGGTGCCGTATTTCTTTAGGAAGGGAAACGCTCCAGAACCTTTACGCACGTCCATAAACACGCGGGTTTCCGAGTGCAGGCATTTTTCCAAAAATTTGTCGAGGAATGGCGTTTTGAATCGATCGCCAAATCCGGACAAGTTGCACAGCACATCAACAGCGCACAGGTCTTTCTCAGATCGGATCACGGTGATGCGATCGGGGTCCACATCGTTGTCGGTCAGAAATTTGGTATAATCGGCCAACCAGGTTTCGTCTTCTTCTTTAAACTTGCCGCGTCGGTTGGTGTTGATCAGCTGAATGCTGCAATCGAACTTGTGGTAGAGAGCGAGCACAAAACTGCGCGCGTTGCCTGTTAGATCAGCGACAGTCTGGACCTCTGTTAGGTCAAGATCATCAATCAAAGCGCCATCAAATGTGATATTGCCGCGACTCTTGATCGGGGCGAGCGCAGGGATGATGCCGTGTTCTTGCACCAACTTTTGCAGATAGCTGCCTTTGGGTGGTAGGCCGTCGTGAATGTTGCCAAGTTGACGTTTGTTCGAGGCCCACAGATGCATGGCTGTCGTTTCATCGCCGATCAACTCCTCGACCAATTCGGCGCGGCGCATGAATTTGAAACGTTCGCGAAAGGTGATCGGGTAGAAAGCGCTCAGTGGCAGCACATGCTCTTCCATCGCGAGCGCATGCGCGTAATGCGTGACCATCATCGGGCCCCATACGCCCCAAGGCTGGTGAGTTATGTGGACGGGTTTGCCCTTTTCGGCGGCTTTGCGCATGATCTCCTGGCGCTTACGTGGCAAAAAAGAAGCTATTGAATAACGATCATTTGTAAATTCAATCATTTGTCGCAGCATTACGCTATTAGCGGGTAGGCCCAGCACTGCATTGTTTACGCGGTACTCTCCTGGCAATTCATACCCAAACACGTAATCGCTTTCGTAGTTCATTGGGCGGTGGCAATACACATCCGTGTCGACCCAAATCATGCCGGAGCATTTATGGATCATGTGCAAACGGAACCAATCGGCGAACAAAGCAAAGCTGTTTTTCTGTTCGTATTTGATGAAGTCATCCGTGTCGATAATCTCGCGCCCGTCGCAGCGGATGACGCCATCCGGGACGTTGGGAATATCTTCATAGCTGAACAGCGTGATTTTTTGGCCCTTATCCACGAAAGACTTGAGGCACAATTGCTCCATCCAGCTGAGTGGACCACCGATCCAAAGCGTGCCGACCTCGCGCGTGCGTGCCATCTACTGTTCCTTTTACCTGCGAGAGTCTTTGTAGCTGCGTCATTTTTCGACACTGTAGGGCTCCAAAAGGTGTTTGTGTACCACCAGATTGATAATTGCCCGTAAATTTCCCAGCGCGTGGTTAGCACATCGACCAATTTGATGTACAAGGTTTGCGCGCTTGCGCGGGGCAATGGTGCTGCGTTATTGTTGACGAAATAGTAATAATGACTGGATAAATCAGTCGGACTGCGAGGCACAATGAGTAAAGAGACCTACACTGTCGTCTCGACCATGAAGAATGAAGGTCCCTATATCATTGATTGGGTAGCGCATTATCGAACGCTTGGGTTTGATAATATCCTAGTGTGCACCAATGATTGCACCGACCCGACTGTTGATATTTTGCTGCGCTTGCAAGAACTGGGACTGGTCACCCAACACAACACGATTGTGCGCAGGGCGGGCATTCATCGCAGCGCTTTGCGGCAAGCCTCGCGGCGCTATGATATCGTGATGAACGCCACATGGGTGTTTGTGTGCGATGTAGATGAATATTTGAACGTGCATTTAGGTGATGGCTCGGTTCAGGCGCTGGTCGAAGGGTCTGGTGCGGACGCGGACGTGATTTCAGTGCCTTGGCGGATTTTCGGGCCCGATGGCATCGAGAAAATGGTTGATACGCCAGTAACAGAGCAGTTTACCAAGGGAGAGTTTGAATGGGATGGTGAGGCGCGCCCGCAAACCGGTAAATTCGTCAAATCCCTCTATACGAACCAGCACAAATTCCAGCGTATGGGATTGCATGCGCCAGTCAGCTTGCAAGATCATGTGAGTGACACCAAACGCGTGTTGCCGGGCGGAGTTGATTATGTGGTGGATGGCGAGCGCACAGAAAACCCGCCGCTGTTTATCCATGCGCAAGTGAACCACTATGCGCTGCGTTCTATGGATAGTTTCCTGATCAAGCGGGCACGGGGCAGGGCGAACCATTCGCATCATGTGTTGGGGTTGGATTATTGGACCAAGTTTAACCTGAATGATCAAGCCGATACGTCGATAAAACGGTATAGCGCGGCCAGCGCGAAACTGGCCGAGGACTTGAAAAACGATCCGGTTTTGGGTGAGTTGCATGCGCGTGCAGTGGATTGGCACATGCGCAAAGCAGATTCGTTGAAAATGGATCCTGAGATGGATGGTCTGGTGGACGGGTTGAGAGCCGACATGACATCATAATGTAAAAGTAAACCGCTTGGCGACAATGCGGGAAAAACTTGGACTGTTGCTGAAATCTGGAAACATAGGTTAAGCAGTAGAAATCTGAAAGACGACGCACTGGCGATGGACCGCTCCGAGCTGACATTCATCCCCGAAGTCGGTGATTTGGTTCGGGCGCATTTACGAGAAAGCCAATGTTATTATGGGATTTGGCAGTGGTGATCGACCGTTAGGGCCTCCGAGATGCCGAGCAAGATGATCTACTCAGTTGAAGGCAGCCGAGTTTGGACTAAAGTGATGCCGCGCTGGGCAGATAGCTCGAAGCGGAGGCCGCGCCGATATGCGTGGCACACGCTCTCTGGAAGTTGATTTAGCAAAACAATGAGCTAATTTTAGTCGTTGTTCCAGCGGTTCATATAGTCTGTTTGAAAGACTTTTCCGCCCGATTTCACGCGATGCTTCGGTTTACGTACAGCGTAGTTAAGGATGATTCCGCCACTGGTGAGCGCCCCAGATAGTCGTGGGCGCTTGCCGGTGATATTCGGGTTGGTCGTGGTGACCACCTTGTTTGCGTACATGGGCATCAAAGGCTGCAGCGAGCAGTGCAGCACCTCGTAGCCCAGCGCTTTTTCCCAGAAACCGTACACCATTTCTGGGTTAATTTGGTAGAAGGAGTGATTCACCCAATTGTTGCAGGGGGAATGGCCAATCAACACCCCGCCTGCTTTTAGCATTTTGTGTATATTGCGGTAGGCCGTCGGCAGATCGAAGATGTGCTCGCAGGTCCCGCCGTCGTAGATCACATCAAATTTGTTTTCGAGTGCCTTGGGTAGTTCTGCGCTAAGGTCTTGGATGATACTCGCGTCCTCGAAGTCAGAGAAATCGATTGAGTCCACAGACGAAAAACCAAGCTTTTCAAAGAAGGTTTCTGAATATTGATTATCAGGGTTGGCCAACTCTTTTTCAGTAACGCCAGGCAGGTATTTTTCTAGTACGGCCTCGAACAGCGCAGCAGAGCGTTTGCGCCTTTTCCCGACCCAGCGTTGGCGCCCAAGCATTGCAAATTTACCGCTAAGTTCATTGTCTTTGACCGTCTCAATAAGACGGGCGGCAAGGGTGTCGGGAATGGCCATTGAACTGCTCTTCTGATATTGACGCTGTGCGCCTTAAAGTGTTTTCGCGATCATAACCCGATCAGCCCGGTGAGTTGGTGTCTCGATTCCCAAACGGTTGATCATTTTGCGAATAGGGGCATCACTGCCTTGTTTTTAGAGATTGACAAGCGGTTAATACGAGGTTGGTCCCGGGTCTTCCGAGCGTTGCAGGGGCGGGTTGACATGTCTTTTCCGTCAAGCGGGGACACGTTCAAAACGGTGATTGCGTTTGTTTCGAGTGCTTTCACCGCTTCATATAATAAAATCATTTTGTCTGCCATCTGGTTATTACTTCAAATGCGGGAATTCTGTAAACATAGCCTTAAGTTTGGATGGCAGTGTTTATTAATTTGCAGTATTAGCAAGCAAAAAAGATCATCGTGTACCTGAGAGAGAGTTGTGGTGAGTATCTCGCCTTTAGGTCACATGCTATTAGTCTCATTTGAGCGAATTGGATTGATCGGAAAACTATATTCCCTTTCGTCACCTAGCAGCGATTCTACTGGCCTTTGCCGCATTGGCGTCACCATATTTTATCTGCACTGGGACCAAATTGGTGGACCAGACTGAAAATTTTTCGAGCATCACGGCCAGAGTGACAAACTAATTAAACACCGTAGGCGATGGTGGTACTGTCACGCTTTAGTGCCGCTCCGGTTACTCATTTAAGTGACTATCCTTCCGAATGCCAAGGGACTTTTCCAACCTAATGACGAGTGCTTGCGGCGCGGAAACGTGCAAATCTGACTGTGCGCACAGCCGCACAGGTGGCAAGAATCGTAACTGAAAAGGGAAGGGCTGTCGGGGTTGAACTTAAGGGGCGAAATGGCCCGCAAGCAGTGCGAGCGGAAGCCGAAGTTATTCTGTCCTCCGGCGCTATCGGGTCGCCACGTATGCTGATGCCGTCGGGTATCGGACCGGCAGACCACCTTGACCTGTTCACAATATCCGAGTGCACTGGCGATCATACTTATGACAAATATGCTAAACCGCACTGGTCGGCCGTGGCTGGCTTGCAATACCTTCTTACCAAAAAAAGCTGACCCGTTGCTTCCAGCCTTTTTGAAACCGATGGATTTTGGTATGCTGAGGAGGGCTAGGTTCGGGCATCGAAACTGGAGTTGACAAGATAAAAACTCCGGCGTGACGTTGAATTCAGCATATTTTCGGCCGCGTTCCTGCGGTACGGTGCGTTTGGCAAGTAACGATATTGATGCCGCACCGTTGATCAATCCGAACTACTGGGCGGACCCACATGATCACACGATGTCGATCCGTGGGTTGAAGCTGGCGCAGGAAATCCTGCGTCAGGATGCCCTTAAATCCTTCATTCAACGCGAACGCAAGCTCCATGGCCGGACGTGTAAACGGATGAGGACTATTTTGATTTGCCTGCGCGCATTCCAAGACTAATCATCATCCAGCGGGCACTTGCCGAATGGGGGGCGACGATGCCTCCGTGGTCGACCCCAGGCTTAATTTCCGCGGCATAAAGGGGCTACGTGTTGCAGATGCTTCGATCATGCCGTCACTCGTTTCATCCAACACCGACGCACCCACGATCATGATTGCGGAAAAAAGCCGCCGATATGATCCGCGTGGATCATAATATCTAAGGAAAACCGATGCTATTACCTACCTACTGCGGAACTATTGAAGATTATCAATTAGTTGGTGATCCTTTAACGCCACGACCCCAGCGTGTGCCGTTGACGCAAACTGCTTTTTGCGGCTGCCCATGTGCTTTCCGATCCGTTAGCGGAGCGTGATCCGTGGCTGGGCCGCCCCTCAATTGATTGGGACACTACGCTAAAGTTTCGGCATTCCCTCTGGGATCAAGGCATGCATCTTGCTGAGGCTATGGATACGGCACAACGTGGTATGGGCGTGGATTGGGAAGCAGCCAAAGAATTGATCAATCGCACTATGCGCGAAGCTAAAGCCCACCCGCTTAAACCGCGGGTTGCTTGGGGCGCGGGAACGGATCAGTTAACTCTGGACCAGCCGACAAGTGATGTCGCCATCATCGCTGCCTATAGCGAGCAGATGGAAGCGATCGAGGCAGCTGGTGGCCAAAGTATCATAATGGCAAGCCGCGCGATGATAGCTGCGGGAAAAGGTCCGAATTTTTATGCGCGGGTGTATGCGAAGCTAATCGAACAAGCGGCTGAACCGGTGATTTTGCATTGGTTGGGGGACATGTTTGATCCAGCTATAAAAGGCTATTGGGGGAGCGATGATCTAGATGAGGCGGCGGACTCGGTGTTGACGATCATCAATCAGCACACCGACAAAATCGTTGGCATAAAGGTATCATTGCTTGAACAGGAGCAGGAGAAAAAAATCCGCGCTCGCTTACCGGACGAGGGTACGCCTCTATACTGGAGACGACTTTAACTATGCCTCCCAGATCGAGGGGGACGGAGAAAGGTACTCGCATGCGTTACTTGGAGTATTCGCCGCCATAGCACCTGCTGCATCTCAAGCGTTGGAGGCACTTGCTTTGGGGGACAACGTAACCTTCAATACACTGTTAGAACCCACGGTCCCATTATCTCGCGAGATATTCAAATCTCCGACACCGTACTATAAGGCTGGAATAGCGTTCTTGGCTTAACGATGCACAAAGCCATTTCATCATGCCAGCGGGTTTCCAGTAATCGCGTGAAATTAGTCATTATTCCGAAGTTTTCCGCCTCGCTGACCAAGCAAGATTATTAGCAAAACCTGACCTTGCAATGTGCCGGAGGCCACCGATGGACAAACGCCCAACGATAATTGACGTCGCGCGCCATGCGGGGGGCAAATCGACGGTTGCGTTGGTTTTACAAAATAGCAGTTTGTTAAAAGTGAAACGCGCGCCGCGGTCGAGGAGTCGATCAAATTTTTGGGCTATGTTTATAATCGCGCAGCCGCCAAACTGCGGGGTTCCGGTGTTGGGTTAATTGGATTGGTGATCAACGATCTTCGCAATCCGCTTTTCGCGGAATTCGCAATCACCGCCCAGATGACTTTTTCCAAGCATGGATATGCCACAGTGATCGCAACCACAGACGAAAATCCGGATATTCAGAATCAGGTGATTTCGTCGATGCTGGAACACGACGTTTCGGCGCTGTTGATCTCACCGTGTTATGGTGGGGACGTAAAAATAATTTTTCATATCGAGCGCTCTAACACTCCAGCCATGTAAGTGCGCCGACGGGTTTACAGCCGAACGGATTTGTTCCCGTTTTACTCGATGGATTACGAAACCGGTGGGCGCCGAACATCTGATCGATAAAGGGGCCTGCAACATCGCTTTTGTTGGCGGCGTCGAAGACGGTGCTATTGAGCTGGAACGGATGTCTGGCTATCTGCAGGTTATGCAAGAACATAAGATAGTTCCAACGATGCATTACGGACGCGCGACCAGAAAAATAGGCCGCGCCGCCGCCGTCAAGTTTTCAGAGACCAATCAGAATATTGATGCTGTGATATGTTTCAATGAGGTCGTAGGATTGGGAATGTTGTCCGGTTTTGCCCAGACCGGTAGCATTGTCGGGCGTGATATTTTACTTGTCGGGTTCGATGATATTGAGGAGTACCAACAAGTATACCCGAGTTAAGTTATGTGCGGTGTGATGTTGAAAAGTTTGGAAAAACATGGCGGAACTTGTCGTTACCCGCTATGGGTATTTCGACCGGTCGCTGGTGTTGAAATTAGTGAATCTGCTCATCCAGTGCCCGACGAAAATGGTCTGAAGGCACCCGAACGAATTTAGGACATACTGCGAAAACTTGGACCAGAAGATTTCGTTCTGGCGTTGATTTCCGGTGGTGCTCGGTGCTGATGACTGCACCAGCAGGCGACATCAGTAACAAAGAAAAACAAGAATTAAATGCGGCTCTTTTTGCATCGGGTGCGCCTATAGGTCAGATGAATATTGCGCGTCAACATTTGTCGCGCGTCAAAGGGGGGCAGTTGGCAGCGGTCTCTTATCCAGCGCGGATGTTGTCGTTATTGATCTCGGATGTGCCTGGAGGTGATCCTGCTGGCATACCCTCCGGCCCAACGGTTGGCGGCAGCAGCACGCATAAACAGGCACGACTCGCATTGTCTATCGGCGCGGCACTAAAATCTGGCGATGATCCAGTTCTGCTTTTGTCTGGCGGAGAATGTACTTTGACGCGTCGAGCGGATGGGTGTGGCGGTCCAAATGCCGAGTTCTTGTTGGCTGCCGCCATCTCTCTTGGTGGCGCAGAAGGCATTTACGCTATCGCTTGTGACGCCGATGGAGTGGACGCTGGAGAATACCTAAAGGGAAACGATAGTCATGAATTTTTCGCTGCGGTCGAAGATCAAGGCATAACAGGTCCAACTTTTACGAATGTTAACGACTTTCGAGCAAGTCTGATCACCCCAAATAAGGGAATTTGACATGTTGAAACATTGTGTATTTCTTAATTTCAAACCCGAGTTCACGATTGCTGAACCTGCAGAAGTATTCGGGCGTCTCTCTGGTCTGGTTAAAGAAATAGACGGTTTACAATCCTTCGAATATGGAGGAAACCTCGATTTCGAGAACAAATCCTCAGACTATTCAGAAGGCTTCATCGCAACTTTCCCTCTATTGAGCATCGCGTAACACGAGGGCCTCGGGCAGTGTAAGGAACGACCGTCGGGCTTGATTGGTGTGGGGTGCTGGGAAGTCGTTGCGGTAATGTCCACCTCGGGACTCGGTCCGCAGTAGGGCGGCGGCGGTAACTACTGTGGCTGCCGCCAGCATATTCGCAAAATCTGCAGATTTATTTTTGTGCTTTTGATCCAAACTACGAATAACGCGCAAAGCTTCGGATAAACCCTTCTCGTCGCGAAGTACGCTGACATTGTCTGACATCGTCTGTCGCAGTATCTGCAAATCTTCTGGGTAGAAAACCCCATCATTATCTCTTGCGACGTGCTTTGGAGTATTTATCGAAAGTCCTGAGGTTAACTTTTGCGAAATGCTTTCGGCACATATAGCGGCAAATACCAATGCCTCCAGCAGTCCATTTGAGGCCAACCGGTTGGCCCCGTGCAAGCCTGTTGACGCCGCTTCGCCCGCCACCCAGAGGCCTGAAATCGAGCTTTGACCAGACGCATCGCAAGCGACTCCACCCATATGGTAGTGGGCGGCTGGTATCACTGGAATAACCTCGGTCACCGGATCAATACCGTTGGATTTACATATTTCGGAAACGGTGGGGAAGTCTTTCAGGATATGCGCGCCGATTGCCTTGCGGGTATCGAGTGCGGGGCGATTTCCGTTGCGATACTCCGTAAAAATAGCACGGGCAACAATATCGCGAGGTGCCAGTTCGGCGTCGGGATGCAGCGCTGTCATAAACCTCTCACCCATACTGTTTACCAAGACTGCCCCTTCGCCCCGCAAAGCTTCGGTGGCAAGGGGTACTGGATCGCAATCCAAGTCAATCGCAGTAGGGTGGAACTGGACAAATTCAGCATCGGCAATAACCGCTCCTGCCCGCGCCGCCATCCCGATAGCCAAGCCACGCACATTTGGTGGGTTGGTGGTTTTTGCATAAAGGCTTCCGATTCCACCCGCGGCAAGAAGATACGCCTGTGCTTTCAGCACTTCATGGCGTCCGTCAGGGCTGACCGCCAACACCCCGCATATGCCATCGTCATCTGTAAGCAGATCCACTGCAGACCAACTTTCGTGTACAGTTATCGAGGGAGTCTGGCGAACTGCCTCGATCAAAGAAGTCATTATTGCCTTCCCAGCCTGGTCACCCTTGACGCGCACGATGCGTGGCCAACCATGTGCGGCTTCGCGGGATAGTACATATTCACCCTCGTCAGTTCGATCAAACGGTGTGCCGAGCGCAGACAAACCCGCAATGTGTTTTTGGGCGGCTTCCGTCACTAGTTTGGCAATCTCGGGAAGTACAGTTCCCGCACCGGCCGAGATAGTATCCGTGGCGTGAGCAGCAGGCGTATCATTTTTGTCCATTGCGGCTGCCACACCGCCTTGTGCCCAAGTAGACGAGGCACCGTCACCCAATGGACAAGGCGACAACACCGTGACAGGGTGCGGCGCAAAGCTTAATGCCGCATAAAGACCGGCAAGGCCCGCCCCGATAATGAGAACTTCGGATGGTTCTGCCACTTGTGTTGGTCCTTCAAACAATCAACTATGTCTCATAAGTGCTGGCTTCCCACAGTGCAACTACGCACGGGGATAATAGTACCCCCTCTAGTCCAGGATTTACTACCATCCTTTGTTTGTATCTATCGCAGTCTGATGCTGTTTTAGCTCTTCATAAAACACGAGTCGGGGTCGTGTGCTGAAGGCAGTCAGATCAGAAACGGCGCATTCATTACTTTGATGGATCAACTGGATGAGTCGAATTATCTCTATTAGACAACGCCGTGCCGGAGACGCTGCAGAGCTTTGACGCTGAAGATGCCCGTCTAAGTTTTGGCTCTCCCAAACGCATAACTATCGGAATGAATGAGTACTGACAGGTAGAAGCAATTAGGCAACAAGACTTAATTCCGATGTCAACCAATATGTTACAAGCTAGAACACCAGTAATAGCGGTGTAGTCGTTTTTTTTGAACCTCGAATAATTGCCCAATTAGTTTCTTGAACAAATCCCAACTCTCAATGTGAGCGTTAGTTTGTGGGGAATAGGTTGAAATCGCAGAGGTGTGAGTGCGAACCGTTAGGGGGAAATATTGGGGGGAAATTTGAGAAATACTAAAAACACAACTATAATAAATACTTATAATTATAAGTGGCGGAGAGACAGGGATTCGAACCCTGGGAACCCGTGAAGGCTCAACGGTTTTCGAGACCGCCCCATTCGACCACTCTGGCACCTCTCCGCAGGGGTGTATCCGGTCATTTTAAGTGGCGCGATAATTATGCCGGGAAGCAGCATTGCGCAAGAGGGAAAATTGCGATTGCCCGAAATAGATATTTGGAATAGCTCTGAACACAATAACTGACGGAGAAGCCCCATGCAGAACACGAACAAGTCCAACATTGAACACTGGAATGAACGCATCGATCTGGCAGTAGCGTTTCGCTGGACGGCGCGCCTCGATATGAACGAGGCGGTTTCAAACCATTTCAGCTTGGCTGTTAACGAAGACGGTACGCAATTCTTGATGAACCCAAATCAGGCGCATTTTTCGCGTATTCGTGCATCCGACATGCTGTTGCTGGATGCCAATGATTCAGAAACGATGAATGCTCCGAATGCCCCTGATCCAACAGCTTGGGGCCTGCACGCTTCGATTCACAGGGCCTGTCCGCACGCGCGCTGCCTTATGCATGTTCATTCGATTTTTGCGACGGTTCTGGCTAGCCTTACGGATTCCTCCATGCCGCCAATCGACCAGAATACAGCGACGTTTTTCAACCGTATGGTTATCGATAATGAGTTCGGTGGTCTAGCGTTTGAGGAAGAAGGGCAGCGATGTGCGGCCGCGCTTGACGATCCTAGCAAGAAGGTATTGGTGATGGGTAACCACGGGGTTCTCGTTACTGGCGACAGCGTGGCGGACACGTTTAACCGGTTGTATTATTTCGAGCGCGCAGCCGAGACCTATATTCGTGCTTTGCAGACCGGGCAGAAATTACGAATTCTGTCGGATGAAATAGCCGAAAAGACGGCGCAGGAAGTTGAGGGATACCCTGAACAAGCAGACCGACATTTTGCCGAACTGAAGGCTATTCTGGACGATGAAGGTGTTAATTACGCCGATTGACTGATCGCGGGCGTTTGATGTTGACTTATCCAAGTAACTAAAGGATAACGCGCGCTTGTTGCAGGAAGAGATTCCTGCGCAATTTGTGCAATTGTCCCAAACGGGGCACGCAGTCCGAGGTGCAGATGATCTGCAAAACACCGCTCTAGCGGGACCACACGACGCGAATGATGAAGGAATGCGCGTATGTTCGCGGTTATAAAAACTGGTGGCAAGCAGTATAAAGTTGCTACAGGCGATATTTTTAAAGTTGAAAAACTGGCCGCCGACGCAGGCGAGACAGTTCAGTTCAACGAAGTTCTTATGCTGGGTGGCGACAACGTAACTGTTGGTTCTCCGGTTGTAGAAGGCGCTGGTGTTCAGGCAGAAGTTCTGGACCAGATGAAAGGCAAGAAGACAATTCACTTTGTGAAACGTCGTCGTAAGCACTCGTCCCAACGCAAAAAAGGCCACCGTCAACAACTGACAGTGATCAAAATCACAGACATCTTGGCCAGCGGCGCTGAGAAATCCGGTATCAAAGCTGCCATTGGCTCTGGTTCGGTTAGCGCGGCTGTTGCTGCGGTTGCAAAACCTGCTGCTAAAGCTAAGGCTGCTCCGAAAGCTGCCGCCAAAGTTGAAGCTGCTCCGGTTGCTGCCGGTTCCGATGATCTGAAAAAGCTGACTGGTGTTGGCCCCGCGCTCGAGAAAAAACTAATCGCCGGTGGCGTTACTAGTTTCGCTCAGATCGCTGGCTGGTCCGATGCCGATGCTGCCACATTTGACGAAGCTATTTCGCTCAAAGGCAAGATCGAAAAAGAAGGCTGGATCGAACAGGCGAAAACACTCGCCGCAGACGCTTAAGTTAAGGAGAGAACGACATGGCACATAAAAAAGCAGGCGGCTCAACCCGCAACGGTCGCGACTCCGCTGGACGTCGCTTAGGCATTAAGAAATATGGCGGAGAATCCGTAATTTCCGGAAACATTATCTGTCGTCAGCGCGGTACTAAATGGTATCCGGGCACAGGTGTTGGAATGGGTAAAGATCACACGATCTTTGCTGTGCAAGAAGGTAATGTTACTTTCAAAAAAGGCTTCAAAGGCCGCACGTTCATTTCCGTTCTTCCGGCAGCTGAGGCCGCAGAATAACCGAACCCTCGGTATGAAAAAACTTATGAGGGGCTCGGTGGAAACACCGGGCCCTTTTTCTATGTTACGGAGGCGACAATGGGTGTCGAAGTATTAGGGTTCCTTATTTTCGCAGCAGCGATGGTTGGCACACCCGGACCGGCGAATATGGTTCTGCTATCGGCAGGGGCACGGTTTGGCCTGCGCCGCGCGTTACCATTCGTAACCGGCGTGCTTTTGGGCAAACAATTGATCATTTGGCCCATCGGTTTTGGCTTGATCGAGTTGGCCGATCGCGTACCGTCAGCGTTCGCGGCACTTAAATGGGCGTCAGTTGCCTATATCCTTTGGCTGGCGTGGCGGATTGCTGGCAGCAGTATTAACACGGCGAGACAAACCAAAGTACCGGGCTTCTTTGCAGGATTGATCGTACACCCGCTAAACCCGAAAGCTTGGGCGATGATTATGGTTGGTTTCACCAGTTTTGTCGCTGAAGGAACGTCAGCACTTATCGCAACAACCGTGATTGCACTGTCGCTAATGTCGGTACAACTCGTATTGCATCCATTATGGACACTCGGAGGGCGGGCGATCGCAGCACGGATGGCGGGCCAGAGGTCCGAAAAATATTTGATGAGGGTGCTGGCAGGGCTGACCGTCGCCAGCGTTCTGCTTGTATTGATGAAAGAAGGTTGAGATGAATATTCAACGCACTTCGACAACTATTAAAACCGAACGCTTGATCCTTCGCTCATTGCAGGACAGTGATGCAGGATTAATCGCACTTTATGTCGGTGACGAGCGGGTCGCGATGAACCTTGCGGTTGTACCGCACCCATATCCTGCGGGCGCGGCGGAGGCGTATATTGAATACTCGCGCAAAGAGGATACCGATGAAATCATCTGGGTGATCGAGCTGAACGGCGAGTTGATCGGGGTGATTTCGATCTCACCCCGAGACTCGGGGCGTGGCAACATTGGCTATTGGCTGGCACCACAGTTCTGGGGCGCAGGGTTCACACCCGAAGCGCTTGAGGCTGCGATCAAACACGCCCGCGAAGCAGGATTCAAAGGGTTGAATGCAAGCGTGCACCAAGGCAACCAAGGTTCTGCGCGTGTGTTGATCAAGGAAGCGTTCGAGTATTGCGGGGACTCCGAAACCCACTCCATCGCTCGCGGTGGTATCGTGCAATCGTGGAATTATACTCTGGATTTCAACGATGGATAACGCAAGACTCTTTCCGATTGAAACGGCGAGGCTTGTAATTTGTCCGTTTGGGTCGAGTGAGGGGGATGCCCTTGCAGGGCTGATGAATGATCCCTACATCGCCAGGATGATGACTAGTATTCGGTATCCGTTCGGGCAGCAAACGGCGGAAGAGTGGATTTGCGAACGGCAGTTCCACGGAACCCTCGGGTTTTGTGTCAAAGTGACGTTGAAGGATGGCACGATGATCGGCTTTATTGGCATCGGGGGCGATCCGGTGGACACGGCTTATGCGTTCGGGCGCGAGTTTTGGGGCAATGGGTATGCAACCGAGGCGATGCGCGGTTTTCTGAGCACAGTTATGCCAGCGTTTGGCTTGAACGAAATTACGGCCGGGGCGATGTTTGATAATGCGGCCTCACAGAGCGTGTTGAGAAAGTTGGGTTTTGTGAAAACCGGCGAAGATATGCATAAAACGTCTGGTCGGGTTGAGGAAGCACCTCTGTTCCTGTATCGCTTGCGCAACGCCAAAATCGGCACCAGTTAGGATAGAACTATGAAATTCCTCGATCTTACAAAGGTCCAAATTCGATCCGGCACAGGCGGAAACGGCTGTGCCAGCTTCCGGCGTGAAGCATACGTGGAATTCGGCGGCCCTGATGGTGGTGACGGCGGCAAAGGTGGCGATGTCTGGGTCGAGGCTGTGACCGGTCTGAATACGCTGATCGATTTCCGCTATCAACAACACTATTTTGCGCAGAACGGACGCGGCGGGCAGGGGCGTCAGATGACGGGCGCAGACGGTAACGATATTATCTTGAAAGTTCCTGTAGGCACTGAAATTCTAGATGAAGAACAAGAGGTTGTGCTGGCAGACCTGACAGTGGTCGGCCAACGTGTGCGTCTCGCTGCTGGCGGCAATGGCGGTTGGGGGAACCTGCGGTTTAAAACTTCGACCAACAGGGCGCCACGCAAAGCCAATCCGGGGCAGGAGGGCATCGTTCGAGATGTCTGGTTGCAACTTAAACTGATTGCAGATGTGGGCCTTCTGGGCATGCCAAACGCGGGAAAATCGACGTTTTTGGCTGCGACTTCGAACGCGCGCCCTAAGATTGCCGATTATCCGTTTACCACTCTGCATCCGAACTTGGGTGTCGTTGGAATCGATGAAACTGAATTTGTGGTCGCTGACATACCCGGTCTAATCGCAGGTGCGCATGAGGGCACCGGGCTTGGCGATCGTTTCCTTGGGCACGTTGAACGTTGTGCCGTGTTGCTGCATTTGGTGGATGCGACCAGCGACGACCCTGTCGAGGATTATAAAGTCATCATTAACGAACTGGAAATGTATGGTGGTGATCTGGCGGATAAACAGCGTCTGACGGCATTGAATAAAATTGATGCATTAACGGATGATGAACGCGAGGACGTTGCGAAAGCGTTGGAGGATGCCACGGGCAATCCTGTGATGCGCCAGTCAGGTGTCAGTCGCGAGGGGTTGCAAAACACATTGCGTGTGCTGCGCAAGATCATCGACACTAACGCCGCTGCCGACACCGACGTTGATAAGGAACCCGAGGCATGGAGACCGTAAAATCTGCTTCGCTTTTAGGCGCGGCTAAACGAATTGTGATCAAGATCGGCTCGGCGCTTCTTGTGGATGGTGCGACGGGATTGCTTAGGCGTGGCTGGTTGGCCGATCTTTCCGAAGATGTGGCAATGCTGAAGGCGGACGGTAAAGAGGTTTTGATCGTATCATCCGGCTCCATTGCTTTAGGGCGGCGGGTTCTTGGATTTCCCAACGGAACACTTAGTTTAGAGCGTGCACAAGCCGCGGCAGCAGTCGGACAGATCCGGTTGGCGCAAGCGTACCAAGAGGTCTTGCAGCCCCATAGCATTGAGGCCGCGCAGGTTTTGTTAACGCTCGAGGACACCGAAAATCGTCGGCGTTATCTAAATTCGCGCGCGACCATCGGCACGCTGTTAGCGTTGGGAACAGTTCCAATCGTTAACGAAAACGATACCGTTGCAACTGACGAAATCCGATATGGTGACAATGATCGTTTGGCGGCGCAGGTGGCGTCGATGGTAGGGGCCGATGTATTGGTTTTGTTGTCGGATGTGGATGGGCTATATACGGCCGACCCCAGATCCGACAGCGATGCAAATTTTTTGACCCATGTGCAGGCAATTACATCCGAGATCGAAGCGATGGCGGGCGATGCGGGTACAGAAGGCGCAAGCGGTGGCATGAAAACCAAGGTTATGGCCGCGAAAGTTGTGATGCACGCTGGCTGTGCAATGGCCATCACCATGGGAGAGGTTTCACGACCAATCAAAGCTCTTCTCGATGGCGCGCCCGTCACGTGGTTTGCAGCCGCAGCCTCGCCCGGGGTTGCGCGGAAACGTTGGATTTCGGGTATGAAGACGAAGGGGCGGATTGTATTGGATGCCGGTGCGGTGGCCGCACTTGGGCGCGGAAAATCGTTGTTGCCAGCCGGCGTCAAAGGCGTTGAGGGTGATTTTGGGCGTGGTGAAGCAATCGAAATTGTCGGGCCCGACGGTGATAGCGTTGCCAAGGCCTTGGCTGGGTATGATGCGACTGAAGCGCGGCTGATTATGGGATGTCAGTCAAACGAAATCGAGGCTCGATTGGGCCACACGGGGCGAGCCGCGATGGTTCACCGTGACGATATGGCGATGTGAGGGATTATGGACGTTAAAGAAATCATGGCTGGGATCGGTAAAAAAGCAAAGGCGGCCAGCGCGCAGTTGGCGTTTGCGACATCGGAAAGTAAAGCAGCCGCGCTGACAGGTGCAGCTGATGCAGTTTGGGCGCGCCGCGCAGAAATTATCGCGGCGAATGCTAAGGATATGGATTATGGCCGCGAAAAGGGGCTGTCAGGCGCGATGATGGATCGGCTGATGTTAGACGAGTCCCGCATACAGGGCATCATGGATGGTCTGCGCTCGGTTGCAAAGCTGCCAGATCCTGTGGGTGTCGTGACAGCGGACTGGGATATGCCCTCAGGGCTGAATATTCGGCGTGTCCGCACACCTTTGGGCGTAATCGGGGTGATTTATGAAAGTCGCCCGAACGTTACAGCCGATGCCGGAGGGTTGTGCTTGAAAGCTGGGAACGCGTCGATTTTGCGCGGCGGATCCGAAAGTTTCCACAGCTCCACCGTGATTCATTCTTGTCTTGTTGACGGTTTGGAGGTCGCACGGTTGCCAGCGGATTCCATTCAACTAGTGCCCACACGAGATCGCGCCGCTGTTAGCGAAATGCTAACGATGACCGACTATATCGACGTGATCGTGCCGCGTGGTGGCAAGGGTTTGGTTGGACTTGTGCAGCGAGAGGCACGGGTGCCCGTTTTCGCTCATCTTGAAGGCATTGTGCACGTTTACGTCGATGTCGACGCCAATGTTGAAAAAGCACGCGAGGTCATTGTGAACGCCAAGACACGGCGTACAGGGATTTGCGGTTCTGCAGAGTGTTTGCTGATTGACCGAGCGTTTTTCGATGCGCACGGTGCGCCTTTCGTTGAAGATTTGGTTAACGCTGGTGTCGAAGTGCGAGTTGGTGACGGTTTGCAGGGCATCGAGGGCACTATTCCAGCCACGGCGGATGATTGGGGGAACGAATACCTAGACATGATCATTGCTGTGACACTTGTAGACGGCATTGACGGCGCGATTGCGCATATCGGCAAGTACAGCTCCAACCACACGGATGCGATTTTGACAGAAAACGATGCGACGGCTGACCGGTTCTTCCAACGTGTCGATAGTGCAATCCTTATGCGCAACGCGTCCACCCAGTTCGCCGATGGTGGCGAATTTGGTATGGGTGCTGAAATAGGGATCGCTACCGGTAAAATGCATGCACGCGGTCCAGTAGGGGCCGAACAATTAACCAGTTTCAAGTATCTGGTGGTTGGCGACGGAACAACGCGCCCCTAAAACAATAAAGCCCGCCGAAAGGCGGGCCGTTGCTCTAATATTAGTGCTTATTTAGCCGCGCCAACTGCGGATGGGTCCACAATCCATGTGAACAAAATTCGAGCGATTGTATTTTCCAACGCCACCCGAATTACAGGCCTTACCGGCTGCCGTCATTTGCGATACACTACGAGACGCAAGGCGCACGTCGGCAGCCATACCTCTCATGTGATAAGAATTTGATGCAACACCGCCATTGCTTGAACGTAGCATCGCGTTTGTCTGTGGACTGCGATAGCCGGATAGCAATGTATAAGGTTCGGTCGTTTCCATCAGTCGATGAGATGCCGCAAGGATGTCGATGTTACGTCGATCATATCCAATAACCTCATCACGGCGCCAATCGCGCATGAAATAGCTGATTTCATTTAGCGCAGGGGTTATGTATTTCCCTTCGATCCAATAAATCGTGTCAATGGATTCACCGGTACGTTTGTTGTTCATGCTGATCCGCCGCACATCGCCTGCGTTACGCAAAAAGCCTGCAGCACTAGCATAAACCGGAGCTGCTGAAATGACTGCGACACCTGCAAACGCGCCCAAAAGCTGCCGCCGGGATGTACCAACATCATTAAATTTCATAGTGGACTGCCTCGTCTCAATTTCTCTTGGACCGTTTGTCGATCTTTTTTATATCTGCTTAACCTAATAAGGTTATGCCACAAAACGACTCACAGGCCAAGTGGCAGTTTTGTCCCGTTATTTCAGCAAGCAAAAATCCGCGTAGATGACACAACTGTGAACAACATCTGGTTGGTCTCGTTCTGTTCTGCTGATATGTAACTAATATCCCACAATGGGCGATATTTTGCCGAGAAAGTGGGATTTTTCTCGATACCGTCACGCAGTCCGTGTAGGTAGCGTCGAACCATGATTTTTATGTGATTTAGAGGCAACATGTATCATTTTAGCAACACCAATATTTTTCGAAATACATTTTTCGCCATTTCTATTGCTGCGTTAAGTGTCACAGTACCTGTATTCGCACAGGATACGGCCGTAGAAACGGTTGTTGAACTAACATCCGAGGAACGCTTTGCCGCAACATTACAAGGCGTGCTCGCAAAGGGTGGCCGTGACCTGAAAGATATAGCCGAATTCTACACTGCACGAGACAACCAGCCTATCTGGGCAGATGGCAATTCCAAAACGATGTTGGCTTTGATCACTGCGATTGAACAAGCGCCAAATCACGGCATGGCTGTGGGGCGGTACAATTTGGCCGAACTTGAGGCGCTTTGGATGTCAGGGAATTCTCCTGAAGATCTGGCCGCACTCGAAGCAGCAGCGGCGCAGTCTTATGTGTCGTTTGCTAAAGAAATTTCGTCCGGCATCTTGGACCCGAGATCGATTCACGAGGAAATGAACGCCACGCGATATGTACCGGAAACCGGCGATGTCTTGGCTGATATTTCCAGTGCTGAAAATAAGTCTGAGCATTATCAGTCACTGCCGCCGTCAAATGTCGAGTATACGCGACTGCTGGATCTGAAAAAAGACTTGGAAGCGTTGATTTCGTCTGAAGGTTGGGGGCCGCTTGTTCCGACTGGTCGAACGTTGCGACCCGGCAACACGAGTGACCGTGTCGCGTCTCTGCGTGTCCGTCTGAACCAACGTGGTTATACTTTAGACGATTTGACGTCACATATTGTCGATGAAGCGGTGGTGGGCGCTGTAAAACAATTCCAGACCGATTTCGGACTGAATGCTGACGGGCTTGTTGGGCCTCAAACATTGTCGTCAATCAACGCGCAACCAGATGGTCGCCTAAAACAGGTTATCGTCAATCTGGAACGTGCGCGCTGGATGAATTATGATTTGGGTGCGCGCCACATCTATGTGAATATCCCAGATTTCACGGCTTCGGTCATGGATTACGATGTGGCTACACTTAGTTTTCGGGTAGTGGTTGGAACCGGCAAAAATCAGACGGCCGAGTTCTCGGATTCAATGACACATATGATAGCGAACCCGAAATGGAACGTGCCTTACAGCATTGCTTCGGAAGAATATTTGCCAAAACTTCGTGCCGATCCAACAATTTTGGGACGTGAAAATATCCTGATGTCGGTGCGGGGCTCGGGGCAATTAGTTGATCCGTCGGCAATCGATTTTTCGTATTTCGATGAAGATAATTTTCCGTTTTTCCTTCAACAGCAATCCGGTGGTGGAAATGCGTTGGGACGTGTGAAGTTTATGTTCCCGAACCGGTTCAACATCTACCTACATGATACACCGTCGAAAAGCTTGTTCTCGAGAGACGCGCGGGCGTTTAGCCACGGTTGTGTGCGTGTGCAAAAACCAATGGAATTCGCGTATGCGCTGCTATCATTGCAGGAAGATAATCCCGAGACTACGTTTAACCGTGCTTTGAATTCCGGCGAGGAAACGCAAATCAATCTTGCTAAGCCTGTTCCTGTTCACATCGTTTATCGCACCGTCTGGATTGATAGTGCTGGTGATGTTCAGTATCGCCACGATGTCTACAGCCGCGATAGTATGGTGTTTGATGCTTTGGTGAATGCTGGGGTTACATTGCCCGCCCTTGATAGCTAAAAGTGAGTCAAGCGGTCGGATTGACCGATTGATCCACTCGGAGGCTCTATGCAGATTACCGTAGCAGAACTGGCGCAAGCGTTAGGGGCGAAGGCCGTTGGCGATGTGGATCATATCGTGTCCGGTCCATGCGAGCCAACTGTTGCCGTTGATGGGCTAATAGCATTGGCAATGGATGAATCCTATGCCGAGGCATTACAGCAGAGCAATGCGAGCGCCGCCATTTTGTGGCAGGGTGCAGACTGGCAAGGATTGGGTCTTAGGGCCGCGATCTTTGTACCGCGCCCTCGGTATGCCCTGTCAGGGATCACAACAGTATTTGACATCGAACCAGAGATTCCCAAAGGCATCCACCCGAGCGCAATTGTAGACGCGTCCGCGATTATCGGTAAGAACCCATCTGTCGGTCCATTTGTCGTTATAGGCAAAGGAGCGAGGATCGGGGCGAACGCGCGAATTTTGGCACATGCGAGTATCGCCGAGAACGCCCAGATTGGGGCGAATGCTTTGATCTTTGAAGGGGTTCGTATACGGGCGCGGGTGGTGATCGGTAATGATTTCATTTGCCAGCCCAATGCTGTGATCGGCGGGGACGGATTTTCTTTTGTTACGCCCGAAGCTGGAGCGATTGAAGAAGCGCGTAGCATGTCGCAAGAATTAACCGGTGGCACCGACGAATATGCGCGGATCAATTCACTTGGGACCGTAGTAATCGGGGATCGAGTTGAGGTCGGCGCGAACACAACAATAGATCGCGGTACAATTTCAAATACGGTGATCGGGACAGGCACGAAAATTGATAACCTCGTGCAGGTTGGGCATAATGTCAAAGTTGGCAAACATTGTCTGTTGTGTGGCATGGCCGGAATTGCAGGCAGTGCGGTTTTACATGATCGTGTTATTCTTGGTGGAAACGCAGGGGTTATGGATCATGTGATCGTCGGCGCAAATTCGATCGCGACGGGCAAAGCTGCTATTTTGTCGAACGTGCCGCCAAATCGGGTGATGATGGGTAATCCGGCGGTTCCCATGAAGGCCAGCATCGAAAGCTACAAAGCGCTGCGCCGATTGCCGCGCTTGGCACGAAAACTCGCCGAGTTGCAAAAACAGGTTTCAAAACTGGATACGACCAAGTAGACGAATACGTAGATCATAAGGGGAAAATCCGATGGCACAGAGTGTGCAGACTAGGGTTATTGCAATATTGGCTGAACAAGCTCTTATGAACGTGTCCGAGGTGAATCTGGAAGCAACGCTTGAAGAACTTGGGATCGACTCCCTTGGTTTGGTCGAGGCGGTGTTTGCGATTGAGGAAACTTTTGACGTACAAGTGCCATTCAATGCGAATGATCCTTCGGATTCCAAATTTGATATTTCCAATGTGCAATCTATGATCAAGGCCGTCGACGGTCTCGTTGCGGCGGCTGGCAATTAAGCCTCATGAAGCGCGTTGTCATCACCGGCCAAGGCGCCATTAGTTCACTAGGTATGAGTGCAACCGCCACGATGGAAGGCATGCGCGAGGGCCGCCTGGGTATTTCGGACTTGGTGATACAAGACGTTGAGCGGCTGTCAGTCAAGATAGGTGGGCAGGTTCACGGCTATGAGGGAGCGGACTACTTCAGCCGTCAGGAGCTGGTGCTTTACGATAAGTTTACACAATTTGCGCTGCTCTCGGCCAAAGAGGCGATGGAGCAGAGCGGATTAGAGATAGACGAGCGTCTGTCGCTGCGTTCCGGCGTTATTCTGGGAACAGCTGGCGGTGGGTTGCATACACAAGACGAAAATTATCGAAACGTTTACGAGGCTGGCAAAAACCGTGTGCATCCGTTCGTCGTGCCGCGTCTGATGAATAATGCAGCCGCTAGCCATGTATCCATGACGCACCGCATGCAAGGGCCGACTTACACGGTGGCCACAGCTTGCGCTTCATCGAACCATGCGATGGGACAGGCATTCCAAATGATCCGCTCGGGTGCGACTGATGTCATGTTGACGGGTGGAAGTGAAAGCATGCTGGTATTTGGCGGGATCAAGGCCTGGGAAGGCCTACGCGTTATGTCCAAGGATGCATGCCGACCATTTTCGGCTACCCGAAACGGCATGGTTCAGGGCGAAGGGGCCGCAGTTTTCGTATTCGAGGAATATGAACATGCCAAAAGGCGTGGCGCAGAAATTTTGGCGGAAGTTATCGGTTTTGCCATGACATCGGACGCTTCCGATATCGTGACGCCAAATAAAAACGGAGCTGCGCGGGCAATAAAGGGGGCGCTGCTGGATGCTGGCCTAAATGGCGACGAAGTTGGGTACATCAATGCGCACGGAACGGGTACCACAGCGAATGACAAAACAGAGTGTGCTGCTGTGCGCGAAGTTTTCAGGGCGCATGCGGACGAGCTGATGATGTCTTCCACCAAATCCATGCACGGTCATCTGATCGGTGGCACGGGTGCTGTGGAATTACTGGCCTGCGTGATGGCGCTTCGTGACGGGGTGATCGCACCTACAATCAGTTACGAACAACCCGATCCCGCCTGCGATCTGGACATAGTTCCGAACATTGCCCGAGATGCGAAAGTTAACGTTACGTTAAGCAACGCATTTGCCTTCGGTGGTTTGAACGCAGTATTGGCACTGCGTTCAATTTAGCTTACTGTGAACGGTTTTCTAAAGCATCGAACGCTGAAGTAAACCCGTTCAAAGACGCAGTGACAGGGATACCTACTTGTGCATTTCCAATTGAGTAGAGCGTGATGTTCACGTCAGATCCAGTTTTCATGTCAGCAATCAAAAGGTCCGTCAATCCGAAGCGCGAGAAACAGCCAGGGCGTGTACACCAGCTGAACGGATACTGAACCGGGGATGCATCATCCACAGCAAAGATTACACCGCGTGTCAGCAATGTGCCCAGCGGAGCAACAATGGTTGCGCCTGCGACGGCCTCGCTACCTAGAGGTAATTTAATAATGCTGAATTCTGCAACAGGTGTGCCTTGGTCGTTCAACATCAGTTGATATAAAAAGCAGGCATCTGTTGCCGTCGTGCAGCGAATTTCCCAGTCACCATGGGTTTCACGTACAATTTCCTGCGGTTGTTCTTCGGCAGCTGCGGCACCGGCGACAGGATAGTTGTCGGCGCTTTGTGCATGGGCAGAAAATCCTGCGAGGACAAATATTGCGGCTAATTTGAGTATACGCATACGGCCAGTTATTCCTTTTATTGCTCGAATTTATTATTGAATTATAGGTGTCAGGAACTGCGTTGCAAGTCAACTAATGCACGAATATGATCGGCAATAAACTGCGCGTCCGGTTAAGTAAATGTTTGATAATGGCTCCGGCGGTAGGGGTCGAACCTACGACAAATTGATTAACAGTCAACTGCTCTACCACTGAGCTACGCCGGAACAGGCTACGCTTGCGCGTCGGTGAGGGCCGTATAGCAAAGCGGATTGGGGGCGGCAAGTGAAATAATAGCCAAAAATATGCTTTCTGAAAGATAATCAATTTTCTGTTTTTACAATCTAAGGATTATCGTTTTACATGGTGCAAAGCTCGTGTATTTTCCCCATAACAGGAGGCCAGCTTATGCAATTAGCGACGATAAACGACATAAAGGTACACTACAACGTGGAGGGGCCTGAAGATGGCTTCCCAATCGTGTTTTCCAATTCTCTTGGTACCGACTTTAGGGTGTGGGATGCACTATTGATGCATTTGCCGCAAAGTTTGCGTTTCATACGTTACGATATGCGCGGTCATGGCCTGAGTGAAGTGCCTAAAGCGCCGTATTTTATGGGGGATTTGGTGCAGGATGCAGCAGCGCTGATGGATTTTTTGGGTATAAATAATGCGCTGTTTGTCGGCCTTTCTATTGGTGGAGTGATCGCGCAGGGGCTTGCTGCAGAACGACCTGATTTGGTGCGTGCAATGGTTTTGTCTGACACAGCGGCCAAAATCGGTACTGAACAAATTTGGGCGGATCGAGTGGATGCTGTTCGCAAAGGTGGAATCGCCGCATTGGCGGAGCCAACGCTGCAACGTTGGTTTTCCAAAGCGTTCCATACGGATAAGCAGGACGAACTGGCGGGATGGCGGCACATGTTAACCCGCACCCCGGTCGAGGGATACATAGGGTGCTCGCAAGCGGTTGCCGAGACGGACCTTTATGTCAGCACGTCGGGCTTAACGTTGCCCACACTGGCACTCGTCGGTTCGGAGGATGGATCAACCCCGCCAGATATGGTGCGCGAAACGGCGGAATTGATCGCTGGATGTAAGTTTAAAGTCATTCGAAAAGCCGGGCATTTGCCTTGTGTGGAACAGCCGTTAGAGATGGCAACATTGATCACTGCGTTTATGAAGGACAACGATCTTGGCTGATGATGTTCGCTACATTCTAGTGCACGGCTCTTGTCATGGCGCATGGTGTTGGCGAGATGTGTTACCACTGCTCGAAAATGCCGTGGCGATTGATTTGCCGAGTCACGGCGAAGATACGACACAGATTCTCGACGTAACGCTAGATCTGTATGTTGAAGCTGTGATTGCAGAGATTATAAAATACTCCAAACCTATTGTTCTTGTGGGACATTCGGCTGCTGGCGTTACTATTGCGTCGGTCGCGGAGCGTATTCCAGAAAGAATTTCACGCCTGATTTACCTGTGTGCATACGCGCCATGTGATGGAGATGCGTTGCATTCTATGCGAAAACGGGCGAAGCGGCAGTTGGTCTTACCAGCCGTTTTGCGTTCGGATGACGGTTTAAGTTATACTGTGGATGCGGCGAAAGCTGCAGGGATATTCTATCATGACTGTTCCGCTGAAAGTGTTGAATATGCGTTGACGAAACTGGGTCCACAGCCAACTTTACCGCAAGAAACACCTGTCAAACTTGGTGCGAATTATGAAACGGTACCACGGAGCTTTATTCTAGGCGAAGACGACCACACAATCCCGCCTGAGGAACAAGAAAACATGGTTGCGGACTGGCCCGCAGCAGACGTGCATCGCATGAACTGCGGGCATTCACCATTTTTTAGCCGGCCCGATGCATTGGCGAGACTTATTGAATATATAGTAGGGGAGTAACATGACGAATCCTTGTATAATATGCGTGGCAATCACCGGGTCTGTGCCCAAAAAGGCGAATAATTCGGCAGTCCCGATTTCGGTTAACGAACAAATTGAAAGTACACATGCTGCATTCGATGCAGGGGCTAGCA
This sequence comes from Rhodobacterales bacterium 52_120_T64, assembly GCA_002162875.1. Classification (GTDB taxonomy): domain Bacteria; phylum Pseudomonadota; class Alphaproteobacteria; order Rhodobacterales; family Rhodobacteraceae; genus NORP23. The sequence continues at coordinate 296,310 of MABA01000004.1, forward strand.
TCGCGCATTGTCACGTTCGTAATGATGATGAATCACCTTCATCGGACCCCGAAAAGTTTGCTCTTCTTCAGCTGGGTATTGCCAAACATTGCCCCGGAATGATCATGCAAATGTCGACGGGTGGTCGATCGGGCGCAGGTCCTGCGCGCGGGGGGATGTTGTCGCTGTCACCTGACATGGCGTCTCTGTCGGTTGGATCGAATAACTTCCCCACACGTGTCTATGAAAATCCGCCTGAACTGATTGATTGGCTGGCGAGCGAAATGCGCACATACAACGTAAAGCCAGAGGTTGAAGCCTTTGATCTTAGCCATATTTTCCAGGCAGCAGCAATGAATCGAGATGGACGAATTTCCGGCAAGTTGTACGTTCAATTTGTGATGGGTGTGAAAAATGCGATGCCCGTAGATAAGGAAGTTTTTGACTTCTACATCAGTACGGTTAACCGGCTTGTTCCAGATGCCCAATGGTGTGCGGCAGGTGTCGGTCCAGGGCAAATAATCGTCAACGAATGGGCAATAGCGGCTGGTGGCCACACGCGAACCGGATTAGAGGACAACATGCGACTAAACCACAACACGCTTGCGCCATCTAACGCGGCATTAGTCAAGCGCGCGGCGGATCTGTGCGGGAAGTATGAGCGCCCAGTCGCAACTTGGGAGCAGGCCCGACAAATTCTTGAAATTCCGCTAAAATAAGGCCGATACATGACGTTCTCTCCCTTCGATAGCCCGATTTACAGCACGCTTTATGGCGACCCCGAAGTGCGCACCCTGTTCACCGACAGCGCCGAAGTCCGTGCTATGTTGTTGGTGGAGGGCACCCTCGCCAAAGTTCAAGGAGAATTGGGACTTATCCCACTTGATTCCGCGCTTTATATTCATCGAGCCTCGATGGAGGTGCAGGTTGATCCGGCGGGGTTGGCGACCGGTATGGCAGAATCAGGCAATCCTGTTCAGGCTTTGGTCGCAGCCTTTGGCAAAGCGATGGAAGCGCCTGATCACGCAAAATACATCCATTGGGAGGCGCGTTCGCAAGATATTTTGGACACGGCACTGGTGCTGCGTCTGCGTCAGTTTTTACGGTTGGTTGGCGCACGACTAGATGCTTTAGTTGAGATAAACAAATTTGCTGGTTTAGAGCAGATTGTGGCGCAATTGCAGATGGTTCAGGACAAGTTATTGGTCGTCCGGTTTACTGGCGATGCTACCTTTGCCAGCGCGGACGAAGTTGAAGCCGTTTTGGCTGAAGCACTGAAGCTTTCGCTACCATCAGACCCGCCAATCTCCGTTCGTGATACTGTAATCGAACTGGCGTCCGTGCTCTCGCAGATCACAGATATACTCGCCGAAGTCGCACTGGGATTTCCACCATCTATACATTCCGAAGTGTTGGCAACAATGGCGCTGTTCACAAACGGCCAACTTAGCCAAATGCAGTTAAAGCACGCACAAACCGGTGTCGAGATCGCGGTGGAAAAGTTGGCACTGGCACAAACTTGCATCGCTTGTAGTGTCGCATTGAAACATGCGCAGATGGTGGTGGGTAAGTACTAGAGCTGCATAAATCGTGTTTCCGCATTGAATGCGCCTTCTGGTGCAACAAGCTTACGCTCAAACAAGTCTACCAAATGTGCCAAAACATTTCGCGATGCTGCGCCATGCAATAGCGGGTTAACATCTGCGTACATATCAGCCGTTAGCTCCGCCACCGTGCGCGGTGCGGTTTGCAGTCGTGCCATAATTTGATCTTCGCGTCCTAATCGATGTGCCAATAGATAGTCCAACATGTTGTGCGCCTCGTACAAAGGTGCGCCGTGGCCCGCATAATATGTGTGCTCGGTGCGGTTTTGCAGGATTTTCAGGCTCGCCATAAACGCAGTTAAATCCCCATCAGGAGGGGATATCAGTGTAGAGGCCCAACCCATCACATGATCTCCGGAAAACAAGCTGTCATTACCTTGCCATGCAAAACACAGGTGGTTTGAAAGGTGACCGGGGGTGTGGGTTGCACTTAGCGCCCACTCTGCGCTTTTGATTTCATCACCATCGGCGACTAAAATATCGGGTGTAAAGCTCAAATCTATCCCTTCGGCTCCACCAATATTTCCGTCCACGGCTAACTGGCTCATCAGCTTGGATCTCGCCGCATTGGCTGGGCCAAACCCGTATATTGGGGCGCCTGTCTTGGCCGATAGAACCGCGGCCAGGGGCGAGTGATCCACGTGCGAGTGCGTCACGATAATATGGCTCAGCAATTGACCTTCCAGCGCCCTTTCAATTGCCGCTAGATGTGCTGGGTCGTTGGGTCCCGGATCGATTACCGCAATTTCACGTTCGCCAAGCAGATATGTCTGAGTGCCCGTGAATGTCATCGGACTTGCATTCCCACAGGTTATCACGCGTAAACCTTCGATCAACGGTAGTGGGACGCCGATATTTGGTGTGTGATCAGTTCGGAATGGTGGTTTCAACGGCTTCTCCCTTGCCAGTCAGCAATCATGCGCGTAACCCTGTTTAGGATATGAACTTCCAGTGGATCAAGTCTTATATGCCGCGGAGCCTGTTCGGGCGCTCGTTGCTGATGATATTATTTCCCATCGTTGTGCTGCAACTGGTGGTTGGTTTCGTATTTATTCAACGCCATTACGCACAGGTCACCACCCAAATGGCGTCTTCGGTCGCGTTGGAGTTGAATTACGCTGCCGACCTCATTGAGGAAGTGGATAGCGTAGAGGAGGCGAGGGCTGTTCTGATTTCCCTTGAGCACCCGTTTAACATTGAGTTGCGGCTGGATCTGGGCGAAACGGTGCCTCCAACGACTAGGTTTTATTTTTATGATGTATCGGGCCGTGCGTTAATAAAAAGCCTACGTGGCGATATTGATCGTACAATCTCCATCGACTTGACCAAGGCAAACCGGGTGGTTGAAGTAAAGATACAAACGGTACTTGGTGTGCTCAGTGCGAACCTCCCGCGTGGACGTGTTAGTGCTAGAAACCCGCACCAATTGCTATTGTGGATGCTGCTGACAGCAATCATTCTTTCGATTATTTCTGCGCTATTCCTGCGTAATCAAGTGCGTCCGATCCGAAGGTTGGCCGAAGCCTCAGAAGCGTTTGGCAAAGGACGCGTGATGCCCCTCCATCCAACTGGAGCAACCGAGGTCCGACGCGCCGGGATATCTTTTCTTGCGATGCGTGGGCGTCTAGAACGCCAAATCGAACAGCGCACTCAATTGTTGTCCTCCGTAAGTCACGATTTGCGAACTCCGCTTACCCGACTGAAATTATCGCTGGAATTGATGGAGGAGGGTGAAGAAGTGCAACACATGCAGCAAGATGTTGAGGATATGGAGCAGATGCTGAACGGTTTCCTATCGTTTGCCCGCGGTGATTCCCTTGAAGATACGGTAACAGTGAACCCTCAGCTTTTGCTGGATAAGGTAGTGGCGAATTGCCAGCGATCGGGGCGTGATATCCAGTTCGAGTTTAGCAACAAAACGCCAAAATTAAGCAATATAGCCTTACGGTCCGGCGCTGTATCTCGTGCGGTTACGAACCTTCTTACCAACGCGTTGAAATACGGAGAAGTGGTCGCATTAAGTGGCATACTCTCGGAAAGAAGCTTGAAAGTTATTGTTGAGGATAACGGACCCGGGATCCCTAAGGCAGAACGTAAAAACGCTTTGAAACCATTTGTGCGGCTAGACCAATCCCGCAATCAAGATAATAGTGGCGGCGTTGGTCTGGGGCTGGCAATTGTTGCTGATGTGGCTCGAAGCCATGGTGGCATCGTTCAACTATCCGATAGTAATAAACTAGGCGGGTTGAAGGTGATCTTCACAATTCCCCGTTAGCAGTTTGTAAACCTTTGTTTGCAAACACAGACACTAGTGCTCCAAGTCTAAGCCCTTGTTCTGGGTTGGAGGCGTTGCCATCAAGTGCGCGCTTCTTAACCCCTTGCAAAATCGCAGCCATACGGAAAAAGCTGAACGCAACGTAAAAGTCCATTTCGGGCACGTCGCTTGATCCGGATCGTTTTGCGTAAAGCTCCACATATTCGCGTTGCTCGGGAATGCCCAGCGCGCGGCGATCGACTTTGTCCAAGCCGCGCCCCTCTGGCCCAACTGGCATCGCCCATTGCATCAATTGTGCACCAAGATCGGCCAAAGGGTGGCCAAGCGTTGATAGCTCCCAATCAAGTACGGCGACAAGTTCCGGTCCGTCAGGAGCGAAAAGAAGATTGTCGATCCGCCAATCGCCATGTACCAAAGCCGTCTTGTCGTCGCCGTCAGGGATGTTCTCGCCCAGCCAATCGACCAGTAGATCCATCTCCGGTATTATATCTGTTTCAGTTGCTCGATATTGCGCGGACCAGCGTGAAATCTGGCGGGTGAAGTAATTTCCGGGTTTGCCGTAGGTCGACAACCCGATCGCATCGACATCAACTGAATGTAATGCAGCGAGACTAGCATTCATGGCGTCGTACATCCCGCGGCGTTCTTCAATTGTTACGTCTAGAATGCGTGGATCAACGAAGTTGCGCCCGTCGATATATTCCATAACGTAAAACATACTGCCTATAATGTCTTCGTCCTCGCACAGAAAGTACGTTCTCGGAACAGGGACGCCGGTATCCGCCAGCGCTGACATTACACGAAATTCCCGATCGACCGCATGAGCTGATTTTAACAAAACCCCTGGTGGCTTGTGTCGCAAAACGAATTTACCGGTAGAAGACGTTAAAATAAACGTCGGGTTGGACTGGCCCGTTGCGGTTTTTTCGGCACGAATCTGCCCAGTAAACCCGTCGATACGACCCGACATGTATTTGGCAACAATATCAAGATCGAGAAGGTCGCTCATATTAAACTTTCTCGTTTGTGTATTTCCGCAACTCAACTCTTGCTACTTGGCGACGATGAACGGAATCAGGACCGTCGGCCAATCGCAATGTTCGAACGTGTGTCCAACTGGCGGCGAGGCTCGTGTCTTGACTGATACCGGCGGCTCCATGCATCTGCACAGCCTCGTCGACGACTTTCAGCGCAACCCGCGGTGCTGCAACTTTAATCTGACTTATCCAAGGCGCTGCAGCGCGGGCATCCCCTTGATCCATCATCCAAGCGGCTTTTAGGCACAACAACCGCACCTGCTCAATCTCCATGCGGCATTCTGCAATAATGTCGTAATTTGCGCCCAGTTGTGAAAGTTTTTTGCCAAAAGCCTCTCGTTCCAGAGACCGTTTGCACATCAGTTCCAACGCGGCTTCGGCATGTCCGATGGCGCGCATGCAGTGGTGTATTCGGCCAGGTCCAAGCCGGCCTTGTGAAATTTCAAACCCGCGACCTTCGCCGACGAGCAGGTCCGACACCGGAATGCGTACATCAGTAAACCGAATATGCATATGCCCGTGTGGCGCGTCGTCATGGCCATAAACCTCCATAGCGCGCACAATCTCAACACCCGTCGCAGCAGCGGGTACGAGCACCATGGAGTGCCGCTGATGCTTCGCGTCCGCGTTCGATCCGGTTTTCACCATCACAATATAGATCGCACAACGCGGATCACCCGCACCCGAAGCCCACCATTTTTCGCCGTTAAGAACATATTCGTCGCCATCGCGAACACACGTCATCGACATGTTCGTCGCATCCGAAGAGGCAACATCAGGTTCTGTCATCAAATATGCTGACCGGATTTCACCCGCGAGCAGGGGCTTCAACCAGCGTTCTTTATGTTCGTCCGTTCCGTACCGTTCAAACACTTCCATGTTGCCGGTATCAGGGGCAGAACAATTGAATACTTCTGCGCCCAATCGGGTTTTGCCCATTTCTTCAGCCAGATACGCATATTCAACTGTGCTCAAGCCAAAGCCACGCTCACTGTCTGTCAACCAAAAATTCCACAGACCTTTGGCCTTCGCATCGTCTTTCAAACCCTCAAGGATTTCCGTCATACGCTCAGTATATTCAAAACGGTTACCGGATTTGCCGACCTCGTTATGAAACTCCTCGTCCAGCGGAGCGATTTGGTGGGTTACCATTTCCCTGACTTGCTTTATTAGTGGGCGGACGTTGTCGCTAATTCCCAAATTCATAACCGTCTCCTTTGTTGCGTTTGCACACAGTGTGGACAAGTTTTCCGGTGAACCGCAAGTGGTTGCCGCCAAATTACGCAGCGGAATTTGCGTTCACTGAGCAACGCAAGTTTAGAACAACGCATACTCCTCGTGCGGGAGGTGGGTAATTTTGAACGCCTTGTGTGTTTTCAAAGCGCCCAGGTGCCCCGTGAATATCGTTTTAGGTCCATTGTGTGTTCGCCCTTCCAACGACAGACTGGTTAGCGAGCCGTTGGCCAACTCAAATATGTCTCCGGTTTTTAAGTCCAAAATTCGCCCTAACGAAACTTCCGTTCTGCTGACAATGGTATCTAGCTCAATAGGGGCGTTGATCGCAATTTGAGACATCGCACTGCGCCATGCGTCATGTTCCTGCATCATCGAATCCCGTTGTTCCATAGCCGAGATTTTTTCCATGCAGCTTAACGATATCGCCAACTCGAACTGTCCCAGTGCTACAGATTCAACATCGCTGATTTTAATACGCAGCAGAGCATACTGCTTTTCAGCAAGTAAAAACATCAATGGTGCTTTTTCCCGCTCGTATCCCTGCATGCTCACTTCAGTTTGTACTATTTCGGGAAATTCAAACGCCAGCCCAAAAATTTTGTTGATGATCAATTTGAAGATCGCAGCATCAGTATTCGTAACCGGGCGATCCTCATTCGCGCTAGGAGCGCCGCCTGCCAAATGCGTGACGGCGGTGTTAATGAAGCGTGAATCGAAACCGGTCAGACCGACCTCATCGCCAAAATTGACAATTCCGAAAAGGCGCGAAGTCATTGCCTCAATCGTTCGGGTGTGTGAGTTGATCGCTCGCTCCGAGACCTTGACCACAACTTCAAGATCCAAGAAATCGAGAAATACTTTGGTTGTCGCTTTTTCGATATTTTGAACCAGCGAGTTTTGTAACGAAGCCTCGGTCTGCCGAACCGACGCTGCCTTTATTTTTCGCTTCAAGATACTTGTGTCAGAGCTAGCCAAAGAAAAATCGCCTTTTTGATTAAAACAAGGCAGTTTTGGCATTTAAAGATTTATAGCGAGTTAACGTTGTTCGATAACTTCGACATGCGCCCCGGCGCCGACGAACTGGAAAAAATACAGCGTCTCGACACCGCTGCCGTTTTCATGTTCCGTGCACAATATATTGAAAGCGCGGGGTTCTTCGCGCATATCGACGGTCAGAATATTAGCACACTCATACCCTTGCAGGTGCAAAAATAATTTCAACCCGCTGCGCAATTGTTCCTCCGTATACGCCGATGCGCTTGATACGGTGGACAACAGCACCGCAAAAAGCAGGAATAAGCGGGAGATTTTCATCGGGAACTCCATAACAAACTAAACTAGAACTCTATATACAGTCAGTGTGAGGCATTTGGAATTGGCATTGCAGGTTGGCTGGATAATTGGGCTGTTTCCCGCTTAACGCTGCTCCAATTTCGTCACATTTACTGCTATTGCAGGGCAGGGAGAAGGTTTCCTATAAGGTGGTAACGCAACGCTTATAGGTGAACCATGAAAATTCTCGACAAGATCCCGTTTCGCACGGCAATCATCATGACCATATTTTTGGGATTTGCTCCGTTTGTTCCAGAACCCCACGTGTGGCAGAAACTGAAAATGTTGGTGGCTGGTGATTTGGGAAAACCTATCGATCTCTTTGATTTGTTGTTCCACTTGGCCCCCGCCATGGTGCTGCTTGCCAAAGTTTATCGGCATAAAACCGGCGCAAATCAAAGCGAGGGTTAACTATGTGCGAAGACAACTATCTCGTAGCGCGGTTGCGATCTGCATCTGCTGGCCGTGAAGACGACGTTTTTGTTAAAGGGCAGGCCGGTCGTACGTTTGGCACATTCTTTGCGAATGCTGAGCGGTATGCCGCGGTGCTTGCCTCAAAAGGGGTCGCACCGGGTGATCGCGTGGCGGTCCAAGTTAACAAGTCGTTAGCTGCGTTGGAGCTTTATGTAGGTGCTGTTATGGCTGGCGCGGTGTTCTTGCCGCTCAACCCTGATTACACAGCGTCCGAGATTACGTATTTCTTACAAGATGCAACGCCACGTATGTTTGTGGTTGATCCTTCGTATGCATCCGAAATGCAACTCGCCGCTAAGTCTGGCGGTGTACGCCACATGATGACGCTGGATGCGGCAGGCGGTGGCACGCTGGGTGATGCAGTGTCGCAGGCGCCATCGGGGTTCACGCCCGTTCTACGGGCCGCTGACGATTTGGCTGCAATCCTTTATACCTCCGGTACAACCGGGCGCTCCAAAGGGGCGATGCTGACCCATCGTGCGCTGGCCTCCAACGCGGCTACCTTGGTTGACTACTGGCGATTTACGCCCGACGACATCTTGATTCACGCGCTGCCGATTTTTCATACTCATGGGCTGTTTGTCGCAACAAATGTAGCGCTTATGTCGGGGGCTACGATGGTGTTTCTGCCAAATTTCAATCTGGGTTCGATATTTGCAGCGATGCCGAATGCGACTGCTATGATGGGCGTCCCGACCTTCTATACCCGCTTGCTGGATGATCCACGACTAACCAAGGATAGCACGCGGAACATGCGGTTATTCGTCTCGGGTTCGGCTCCGCTTTTAGCGGAAACGCATACGCGTTGGACGGAGCGTACGGGGCACAAAATCCTGGAGCGCTACGGGATGACGGAAACCAATATGAACACATCCAACCCCTACGAAGGGTCGCGTAAACCTGGCACAGTCGGCCTTCCGTTACCCGGCGTTGAAGTGAGGATTGTGGATGGGAACCGATCGACAATTGGTGTCGAGCAAATCGGTTCTATCGAAGTGCGAGGCGAGAACGTATTTGCCGGATATTGGCAGATGCCAGAAAAAACAGCGGAGGAGCTGCGCGAAGACGGGTGGTTCATAACCGGTGATTTGGGAGTGGAAGACAGTGAGGGGTATATATCCATCGTTGGGCGATCGAAGGATCTGATCATTTCGGGCGGCTTCAACGTTTATCCAAAAGAGGTCGAGGCCATAATAGACGACCTCCCTGAAGTGTTGGAAAGTGCTGTGATCGGGTTGCCACACCCAGATTTCGGAGAAGCGGTCGTCGCAATCGTTGTGTTGGTCGACCCCGCTCTTACGGCTCAGGAGATTAGCACAGCTACGGCCAATAAACTTGCGCGCTTCAAGTGTCCGAAGAGCATACTGTTCGTTGACGCCTTGCCGCGCAACACTATGGGTAAGGTTCAGAAAAAAGCTCTGCGCGAGGAATATGAAAACTTGTTCCGCTAAGCTTACACCTTAGCTCCAACGGTTGTGTAGCCAGTACCATTGCTCTGGATTACGCAGCACTTGCACTTTCAGGCTATCGTTTGCCGCTTGGGTCATAGTTGTGGCGTCTGTGTGAGGAATAGGGGCTTCGAACACAATGTCCACATGTAGCGACCCAGCGCGCCGCGTCCCATAAACCGGTATCATCGGTAGATCATACTTCAATGCAATGCTTGCCGCTGCCGTTGAGGTCAGGGCCGGTTGACCCATAAAATCTAGTGATTCGCCTTTACCAAATCGCTGATCCAGCAAGATGGCGACCATACCGCCGGCGCGAACATGACGCACCATTTCTGTTGTTCCGCGCCGTCCGCTGGGGAAGGCGGGCTTGCCAGCGTGTTCTATCTGGGGAACGAATATGCGGTCAAAGTAACGGTTGTTGCTTGGTCTATAGATTGCGCCGACCTCGATCCCTTCGGATTTTAGGTAAAGCCGCGCGGCATCCCACTGTCCGAAATGTCCGGAAACGATGATCGCGCCAGTTCCAGCGACCGCTACGTCACGTAGAATTTGTAAGCCGGGGCCTGAGGGATGCCGTAAGTCCGGAAATTTCTTGCTAAGGTCGTTATTAAGGATTTCGACGAATGTGCGTCCAAAGTTCACGCCCACGCGTTTGGTTATTCTACGGATTTCGTCGCGGTTCATATCTGGGTGAATGTTATGTAAATTGTCTTCAATACGTTGCCGCGCGGGCTTAACGTTGGCCATTAGCATACCCAGAACTGCACCACCGCGTTCAACGCGTTGTTTGTATGGAAAAATACTGATGGCACCAAGAAAGATTCGCATCAAAGAATACTCAACGGCATATCGTATGTTTTTAATGCGTTTCCTGAGCATTCAATATTTCTCGATCTTGTAATCTTGTTCGATGGGCAATTTGACACAAAAAAGGCGGGTGATATACCCGCCTTTATAATTCTAGATGATTACTGCTGCTTGAGCGGGTTAATCATCATCACCATCTGGCGACCTTCCATCTTGGGCATCATATCAACTTTGCCCAGTTCCGTGATGTCACCAGCAACGCGGTGCAACAACTTGCGACCTAAGTCCTGATGCGCCATTTCGCGGCCACGGAAACGCAGAGTTATTTTCACTTTGTCGCCGTTTTCAAGGAACTTGAACACGTTGCGCATTTTTACGTCGTAATCGTGCGTATCGGTGTTCGGGCGAAATTTCACTTCCTTAACCTCGATAATCTTTTGCTTCTTGCGCGCCTCGGAATCACGTTTCTGCTGTTCGTATTTGAACTTGCCGAAATCCATGATTTTCACGACGGGCGGTTTCGCATTTGGGGAAATTTCCACCAAATCGAGTCCAACCTCTTGCGCCATTTCCATCCCTTGAGCGGGGGAAACAACGCCTACATTTTCGCCTTCGGCGCCAATTAGTCGAATTTCTGCGGATGTAATGCGTTCATTGACGCGGGGTCCGGTGTCGCGCTGCGGTGGCGCGTTATGTGGTCTACGGGCTATGGCCTTCGAGTCCTTGTGTCATTTTCAACAACGGGCACGGGATTCCGCACCGATATTTGATAAGTGGATAAGTTTACGTCGTTCGTCAATAGTTTCCACCAAAATTTGAGTAATTAAGATGAATTTGCCGCAAGTTAACGGAGTTATTCAGCTAGGAAGTGCATTAATGAACTTTACAACTCCATTTCATTTGAATCATTTTTGGGAAACAATTTATTGCAACAATTAATATATGCAGCATTTAACCGATTAATCTGATATAAACCATTTGTGGTCCTCAGCGATTCTAACGGTGCCACATGTAGTATGTAATAATTAGTATAGGGCTTAGTTATGGCTTTTGAATTAAAAACGACTTTGGCTTTGATAAGCTTTTTGGTTATAGCGTTGCTTGTCTACCCGATGGTAGCAACGACGCAGTGGGATAAATTAGAATTCAATTCATCACGATTTGAAGCTTCACAGACACAATCGGCGCCTGTTGATTGGCGAGCGTTGATATCGGATTGATTAAAAAAGGCTGGGAAATGACCCAGCCATTTTTATTTATACTAACATGCTTAGTGGGTCTTCAAGATACCCTTTGATGGCCGCGAGGAACGTCGCACCAAGTGCTCCATCAATTACGCGGTGATCTACCGAAAGCGTAACCGACATTACGGTCGCAACTCCCAACTCGCCATCCGCATTTACGACAGGTTTTTTCGCTCCAGCACCCACAGCCAAAATCGAGGCCTGTGGTGGATTAATAACAGCGTCAAAGTTGTCGATGCCCATCATACCCAAGTTCGAAATCGCAAAGCTGCCACCCTGATATTCCTGAGGCATCAATTTGCGGGCTTTCGCGCGTCCGGCTAGGTCTTTCATCTCGGCGGATAAGGCCGATAGGGTTTTAATATGGCTGTCACGTAACACTGGCGTGAACAGACCTCCCTCGATAGCGACAGCGACGGCCACGTCAGACGGTGCGAGCTTCAAAATCCGATCGCCGGCCCAAACCGCATTACATTCAGGCACGTCTTGCAGCGCAAGCGCAGACGCTTTGATGATGAAATCGTTTACCGAAATCTTAACGCCTTTGGATTCCAGTGTTTTGTTCAACTTCGAGCGGAATGCAAGTAAGGCATCTAGGTGAATATCGCGACGCAGGTAGAAATGCGGCACGGTCTGCTTGGCTTCTGTCAGACGAGCCGCAATGATTTTACGCATCCCGTCGAGTTTGACTTCCTCGTACTCACGATCCGCGTACATGTTCTTGACGGCGTCTGCATCCGCACTTTGGGGCATTACGGCAGGCACGCTGGCGCTCGGCGACTGTGGGGCTGTTGCAGGTGCTGCGGTTGCGTTTTCAACGTCGGCTTTGACAATACGGCCCTTGGGGCCGGAACCAGCGATATTTGCCAGATCCAAACCCTTGTCGGCCGCAATGCGACGGGCGAGGGGGGACGCAAATACACGAGAACCATCGGTAGCTGCAGGTGCTTTTGGCGCAGGCGCAGCGGCTGGCGCAACGTCCACTACAACTTCTTCTGTAGCTGCTGGGGCAGGTGCCGCAGCGGGAGCGTCCGAGATTGCTGAAGCATCTTCGCCTTCTTCAAGCAGCACGGCAATCACAGCGTTAACTTTAACACCTTCGGTGCCCTCAGCTATCACGATTTTACCGATCACGCCTTCATCAACGGCTTCGAATTCCATCGTGGCTTTGTCGGTTTCGATTTCAGCCATCACGTCACCGGATTGAACCGTATCACCTTCTTTTACCAGCCATTTAGCCAGCGTGCCTTCTTCCATTGTCGGGGAAAGCGCGGGCATCATTATGTTGATAGGCATGTCTGCTCTCCTTAACGATAAGTTACTGATTTAACGGCGGCGATAACCTCATCCGTCGTAATCAAGGCAAGTTTTTCGAGGTTTGCGGCATACGGCATAGGTACATTTTTACCCGTGCAGTTGACGACTGGCGCGTCGAGATAGTCGAACGCCTGTTCCATCAGAACCGCCGAAATATGATTGCCGATTGAGGCCACAGGGAACCCTTCTTCGACCGTCACGCATCGGTTGGTTTTCTTAACGGAGTTGATGATTGTTTCTGTATCCATCGGGCGCAATGTGCGCAGGTCGATAACCTCGGCGCTGATGCCTTCTTCGGCCAGCTTGTCAGCAGCCTCAAGTGCATACTGCATACCAATGCTGAAGCTGACGATTGTCACATCCGTGCCCTCGCGCCAGATTTTGGCCTTGCCGATTGGAACTGTGTAGTCCTCGATTTCAGGCACATCAAAACTGCGACCGTACAAGATCTCGTTTTCAAGGAACACGACAGGGTTTTGGTCGCGAATAGCCGATTTCAACAAGCCTTTTGCATCTGCCGCCGAATATGGTGACAAAACCTTAAGCCCGGGAACTTGTGCATACCAAGCCGAAAAATCGTGGCTGTGTTGCGCTGCCACCCTCGCCGCAGCGCCATTGGCACCGCGGAAAACGATAGGGCAGTTCATCTGGCCGCCGGACATGTACAGCGTCTTGGCGGCGGAGTTGATGATATGGTCCATCGCCTGCAAAGCAAAGTTAAAGGTCATAAATTCAACGATTGGATTTAGACCAGCAAATGCTGCACCAACGGCCAGACCGGTAAATCCGTGTTCGGTGATCGGGGTGTCGATCACTCGTTTAGTGCCGAATTCATCCAACATACCTTGGCTGATTTTATATGCACCCTGATACTCGGCCACTTCTTCGCCCATCAGGAATACGTTTTCGTTAGCGCGCATTTCTTCGGACATTGCCTCGCGAAGTGCCTCGCGTACAGTCATCGATTTGAACGTTGTGCCTTCGGGCAGGTCATCCTCGACCGGAATAACCACTGCAACAGGCGCTGCGGCAATCGCAGTTGTTTCTGCCGCTGCTTCTGTTTGCACGACGGGTGCTGCAACGACTTCAGCCGCTGATGCGTCCTCGCCATCTTCCAGCAGAACCGCGATCACGTCATTAACTTTAACGCCCTCGGTGCCTTCAGGAATAACCAGTTGCCCGATTACACCTTCGTCAACGGCTTCGAATTCCATCGTCGCCTTGTCTGTTTCTATCTCGGCCATAATATCGCCAGACGATACAGTGTCGCCTTCTTTGACCAACCATTTAGCAAGCGTACCTTCTTCCATGGTCGGGGAAAGTGCGGGCATTAGAATTTGAATTGCCATTATATATTTCCCTTACACGTATACATCTGTCCAAAGCTCGGAAAGATCCGGCTCCGGGCTGTCGGTGGCAAACTGAGCGGCTTCGGAAACCACAGCTTTGATCTTTTTATCGATGGCTTTCAGCGCATCTTCATCGGCATGGCCACTCGATAGCAGCATTTCACGAACGTGTTCGATCGGATCGCGTTCCGTTTTGACTTTTTGCACTTCCTCGCGCGTACGGTATTTAGCCGGGTCGGACATGGAATGCCCACGGTAGCGATAAGTGTTCATTTCCAAGATGTAGGGTCCATCACCAGCGCGACAATGTGCGATAGCCTTGGCGCCTGCGGCCTTCACGGCCAACACATCCATGCCGTCAACCTCTTCGCCCGGAATGCCGAACGCTTCGCCGCGTGTATAAATCGCGGGGGTCGAAGACGAGCGTGCCTGACTGGTGCCCATTGCATAATGGTTGTTTTCGATCACAAACACGACGGGAAGTTTCCACAGAGCTGCCATATTGAACGTTTCGTACACTTGCCCCTGGTTGGATGCACCGTCACCAAAATACGCAAAGCTGACGTTATCATTGCCACGATACTGATTGGCGAATGCCAAGCCAGCGCCGATAGGCACCTGTGCGGCCACAATACCGTTTCCACCGTAAAACTCTTTTTCCTTGGAGAACATGTGCATGGAGCCGCCCTTACCGCCGGAATAACCACCCTCACGGCCGGTCAATTCCGCCATCACCCCTTTGGGGTCCATCCCACAAGCCAACATGTGGCCGTGGTCGCGATAAGATGTCACGCGCTGATCGCCTTCTTTCGTGCCCGCTTCAAGCCCAACGACGATTGCTTCTTGGCCGATATACAAATGGCAGAAACCGCCGATCAAGCCCATGCCGTACAATTGGCCTGCCTTTTCTTCGAATCTTCGGATCATCAACATCTCTCGATAATGGCCTAAAAGCTCTTCTTTTGAGACGTTTGGCTTCTTGGCTGCCATGTATATTTCTCCCATTACGAATGAAGGTAGTTTAATGTTGAACTACATCTTACTCTAAGCGAGCAAAAAAAACACCCATTATTTTTGGGACGGGGGAATGCAGCAACAAAATTGACGGAAAACGCTTAACGGACGACGATTTCATCACCGCGCGCAAGCCCCAAAACTTTACGAGCTTGCTCGTCTAGCAGGTCAAGATCGAGGTATTCATTCGACAATCGGTGTGTCCGGTTTTGGAGACGGTTATGACTGTCGGATAGTACTTCCCGCTCGGCCAATAGGCGGCTTTCTTGTGCTTGGACTTGGAACAGACGGAACATGCCGTATTCCCCCTGTAGGGCGGCATAGGTGAAAAAAGCAACGCCGGCGATAATTCCGACGGATGCCAGAACACCAGTAAATCCGTTTTTGATGGATACCTGTTCCACAGTGACTGCCTCAAAAAATGTGCGCTTGCTGCGCATCTACTCGAATCATGCCACAAGTGATTCTCTATGGGAATCCCTAAAATGATAATGAGTCGATTTAGGCGAGTTTATATTGCGAGAACTACCGCGGGCAAAATTGGGGCTATATCCTGCGCCAGAAGGCCAGCCAATTGCTGGCGCTCGCTGTAAGTTTGCCAAGGATAACCAGAAGGTCCCATTCAAAATACAAAATATCGGCTGCAAATATGCAGACGATAATCAGGGCCATCCAGGAAGCTGTTTTGTTATCCATGTCGCATACTGGCCCGTCTGAAGGAAACGGGCCAGCCTGATTTTGTATTATGGTGAATTACGTCAACAGCGCTTCAACTTTGGCGACAACATTCTCGGCGGTGATGCCGAAATGCGCGTAAAGCTCGTCAATCGGAGCGGAGGCACCAAAGCCCTCCATGCCAACGAAATCAGACTTTTTCGAATTGCCACGCTCGCCTGTTAACCATTTGTCCCAACCGAAACGCGCAGCAGCTTCGATGCCGACACGAACCGAGCCACCTGGTAGAACGCGTTTGCGATATTTCTCGTCCTGCGCCTCGAACAACTCCCAACACGGCATGGAGACCACACGGGTGCCGATACCTTTGGCTTCCAAAATTTCCTGTGCAGCAAGGGCGATTTCCACTTCGGACCCTGTCGCCAGCAAAATTGCTTGCCGCTTATTCACAGCATCTTTCAGAACATACGCGCCCTGTGCAGTAAGGTTTTTGTTCGTGTGCTTGGTGCGAACCGTCGGCAAGCCTTGGCGCGTCAACGCTAGTGCCGAAGGCGTACTATCAGCCGATAATGCCAATTCCCACGCTTCGGCCGTTTCAACCGTATCGGCTGGACGGAAGACGTTAAAGTTTGGCGTGGCGCGCATCATCGCCAGATGTTCGATCGGTTGGTGCGTCGGACCATCTTCGCCCAGACCAATGGAATCGTGGGTCAGAACATAAACTACTCGAAGCCCCATCAACGCAGACAAACGCATTGCACCTTTGGCGTAATCGCTGAACACCATGAACGTACCGCCATAGGGCGCACATCCGCCGTGCAGCGCCAGTCCGTTCATCGTCGCTGCCATGCCGTGCTCGCGGATGCCGTAGTAGACATATCGGCCGGCGCGATTATCAGCATCAAACATACCCAAATCCGGCGTGATGGTGTTGTTGGACCCCGTCAAATCGGCTGAACCACCGATGGTTTCCGGCATGACCGGATTGATCGCCGCCAATGTCATCTCGCTGGATTTACGCGTAGCCATCTTTGGCAAGTCAGCCGAAATCTGCTTTTTCAGGCCGCGAACTGCAGATCCTAAACGTTTAGGCGCAACACCAGCTACAATTCGGTCAAACTCGTCTTGTTTTCGTTCGGAAATCGATGTTTTGCGTTCGATCCATGCTGCGTTGTCCTCTGCTCCACGCGATCCGATGGTTTCCCACGCAGACTTGATGTCGGCTGGAATGATGAACGGGGCACTGTCCCATCCATAAATCTCGCGGACCTTCGCGATTTCTTCAGCACCAAGCGGCGCACCGTGTGCACCCGCCGTATCTTGCTTAGCAGGAGATCCGAATCCGATGTGCGTTTTACAAGCGATCAGGGAAGGGCGTGGGCTTTGCTTAGCCTGCGCAATCGCTTTGTCGATAGCAACCGGATCATGTCCGTCACACGCAAAAACGGACCAACCCGATGCCGCAAAACGGTTCATCTGGTCTGTAATGTCGGAAAGCTCGACTTTGCCGTCAATGGAAATTCCGTTGTCGTCCCAAAGCACGATCAGTTTACTGAGTCGCTGTTTACCCGCGAGACCGATTGCCTCGTGGCTGACGCCTTCCATCAGGCATCCGTCGCCAGCAATCACATATGTGTGGTGGTCGACGATCTTTTTGCCAAAGCGTGCTGCCATGGATTGCTCGCCCATAGCCATACCAACGGCGGTGGCAATGCCTTGGCCCAGCGGGCCAGTGGTACATTCGATACCCTCTGCGTGGCCATATTCTGGATGTCCTGCCGTCTTCGCACCCATCTGGCGGAAATTCGCAATCTCGTCGATGGTCATGTCTTTGTAACCGGTCAGATGCAGCAGCCCGTATAGCAGCATGGAGCCGTGACCCGCAGACAACACGAAACGATCCCGGTCAGGCCACTGCGGCGCAGAGGCATCGAACTTCATGTGTTTTTCGAAAAGAACCGTGGCTACATCGGCCATACCCATGGGCATGCCTGGGTGGCCTGAATTTGCGGCTTGAACCGCATCAATCGCCAACATCCGTAGCGCGGCGGCTTTGTTCCAATGGTCGGGGTGTTGATTGCGAAGGTCTTCAATGTTCACGGCGGTATCCTTTAATGAGTTGTTCCCCGCGTTGATATCAGCCTCAACAAATGGGTCAAGCATTGACGCGTGTCAAAAGAGCGGCAAATCGCGCGAAATGGGGTTATAGTCCTCTTAGAAGCATTAAAATGCGATTCGCAGACGCCGTGATCGACGCAGGAAGAACAGAAATGAACGAATTGAAGACATTGGAAGGCCGCCTTAAGTCGGCGACTGACCGCATATCAGCAGCATTATCCACGCGAGATAACCAGAATAGCAGCTTGGCAGAGGCACAAGAGACCAATACGGCATTGCGCGAACAATTGGCCGGCTTACGCCAGGAGCGTGAAACCGATCTGGCAGAGATTAACGAATTAATCGAGCAAATCCGCCCGTTGATGGAAGGAAACAACAATGCCTGAAGTCAACGTCACGATCGGAAGCAGAAATTTTGCTTTAGCATGTAACGAGGGTGAAGAACCTCATCTCGAAGCAGCCGCAAAGCTTCTGAGCGCAGAAGCCGACACCCTTCACGCCCAGATTGGTCGTGTTACCGAGGCTCGGATGCTTCTAATGTCGGGCCTTATGCTGGCGGATAAAATTAAGGAACTGGAATGGGAGGCGCGTGCCTCATCCGAGCGGGTCAAAGAATTGGAAGCCCAGCTTCGCGCTGCCGAAGTTCGCAACTCGGCGCTTGCGTCTGCGGCTCCAAAAGCTTTCCCGAACGAAGATGTACTTATGCGTTCGTACGAAGACGCCGTGCTGCGCCTCGAGGAGTTGGCCTACGAGATAGAGCGTACATAATAAAAGCCCCGCCGCGAAGGGCAGGGCTTAATATCTGAATTTGAAAAAATTAGCCGTTCGCTTCGCGAATTTTTTCGGCTGCTTCTTTGTTGAATGCGATATCATTATCTGCCAACAATGTATCCATCTCGCCGGAAATTGTCATCTCGATGATGATGTCACAACCGCCAACGAATTCACCTTTGACGTAAAGTTGCGGGATCGTTGGCCAATCGGAAAAATCCTTGATGCCTTGGCGAATACCATCATCAGCCAGCACATTAACATCTTTGAATTCTACGCCCATATAGTTAAGAATTCCGGCGACTTTGCTGGAAAAACCACACTGTGGGGCCATCGAGGTGCCTTTCATAAACAGCACAACGTTGTTGTCTGTGATGTCGGCTTTGATAGTTTCTGCTGCGTTTGTCATTGTCTCTTCCTTGATTGCCTTGAATATATCGAATTTACTCGCTCGAGTGAGGTGTTCAACCGTTCGGCTTCGCGCACCACATCCATGTCAATTTCTTCCATTCCCAAGGCCGGTTTATCATCCCGACTATGGCCACTTTCCTTGCCTATGGTGTCCGTCAACGTGGTTGGCAGTTTATCTCGTTTGAGCCAGACCTCGATCAACACCGCTGCTACCAACAGCCCAACAACACCAAGAATTATTAGCTTCCAGAGTTCCACCTATTCAGGTGCTTTAGTTGTCAATGCCAGCGCATGCAATTCGCCGTGCGCACCGTCCATCTTGCCTTTTAGTGCAGCATAAACCAATTGGTGTTGCTTAACCCGGTTCAGCCCTTCGAACTCGCTAGCAATAACGGTCGCCGCGTAGTGGTTGCCATCGCCTGCTAGATCGTCAATCACAATCTTGGCGGATGGAAATGCCTCTTGGATGAGGGCTTCGATCGTGTGGGCTTCAATAGCCATATGCGGAATCTCCCGTTAGTTGTTGGCCTGAATTTAAGACCGAGACGGGGTGGGCGCAAGGGGTGCGACGTTATTGATTTGTTCAGGGGTGGGCGCAGATTAGGGCGCGTGCGTAATCGATTTTACAGAAATCTCTTCCTTTCGCCGCCATTAGTTGCAGCGAAAGGAAGGCAATATGGAAAAGCTTTCAAAAACTTTAAACCGCAACTTTAACCAGGCCTGTATCGAATACGTCGCGAATGGCGTTCAACTGGATGTCAGCTGTACCAAGCGTCAACGTATCTCCGCCAACGGATCCAACTTTGCTGGATGGAACGTTCTGTTCGGCAAATAGAGCAACTAGTGCGTCAGCCCGCGCCGCCTCACATGCAACCAGATACCGGGCTTGATCCTCGCCAAAGAACCAGCCAGCACCTTCGCCGTCAATCGTAACACCAAGGTTCGCCGCAAGCGCCATATCCGCGGCTGCAACTGCCAATCCGCCGTCGCTAAGGTCATGCGCAGCGCTAACCAGCCCAGCCGCCTTGGCCGCACGAAGCGCATCGCCCGCCTTACGTTCGGCAATTAGATCGACGTGTGGTGCATCGCCGTCTTCGCGGCCAAGAACTTCGGCCAGCAACGCTGACTGCCCCAGATGCCCCTGCGTTTCTCCGATCAGGATCAGCGTGTCTCCATTCTTTGGTGCAATGCGGATCATCTCGTCAAGCGAGTGCATGATCCCGACGGCCCCAATAGTAGGGGTCGGCAGAATCCCCGAGCCATCGGTTTCATTGTAAAGACTAACGTTGCCTGAAACGATTGGCATATCCAGCGCTGAAACCGCCTCGCCGATGCCTTTGATACAGCCCACAAACTGACCCATAATCTCAGGCTTTTCGGGGTTGCCAAAGTTCAAGTTATCCGTTGTTGCCAAAGGGGTAGCACCCGTTGCGCATAGATTTCGATACGCTTCGGCAACTGCCTGTTTGCCACCCTCGAACGGATTGGCCATGCAATAACGCGGTGTCACGTCGGATGTAAACGCCAAGGCTTTTGGAGTGCCGTGCACACGTACAACGCCCGCGTCCGAACCCGGACGGATCACCGTATCGGCACCGACCATATGGTCATATTGCTGCCAAACCCACGCACGAGAGGAATAATTCGCAGACCCCATGATAGCCAGCAAAGCCGCTGCAACATCAATTTCAGGAACATCGGCGAGCTCTGTTACCGCTGGCGTTTCCACCCATGGGCGGTCGTATTCAGGAGCCTCGCCCGACAGCGCTTTTAGCGGCAGATCGGCCATCAAAACACCGTTATGGCGGATCAGGAACTTATCTTCGGCAATTGTCTCGCCCACAATGGCGAAATCGAGGTCCCACTTATCGAACACCGCCTTGGCTTCAGCTTCTTTGTCAGGGTTAAGAACCATCAACATACGTTCTTGGCTTTCCGATAGCATCATCTCGTAAGCCGTCATGTTTTCTTCACGCACGGGGACCTTCTCTAGGTCCAGCGCGACGCCAAGACCACCTTTGTCACCCATTTCGACGGCCGAGCATGTCAGGCCAGCCGCGCCCATATCTTGGATGGATATCACGGCACCGGTCTGCATCAGCTCCAACGTGGCTTCCATCAGACGTTTTTCAGTAAACGGATCACCTACCTGAACCGTAGGGCGTTTTTCCTCGATGGTGTCGTCAAATTCAGCTGAGGCCATCGTCGCCCCTCCAACACCGTCACGCCCAGTTTTTGCACCCAGATACACAACCGGCATGCCTATCCCAGAAGCGGCGGAATAGAAAATATCCGCCGTGTTCGCGATTCCCGCGGCAAAGGCGTTAACCAGACAGTTACCGTTGTAAGCTTTATGGAAGCGCACTTCGCCACCAACAGTCGGGACCCCGAAGCAGTTCCCGTAACCGCCGATCCCATCGACCACACCGTTAACCAATTGTTTGGTTTTTGGGTGGGAGGGCTCGCCGAACGATAGCGAGTTCATCGCCGCCATTGGCCGAGCACCCATCGTGAACACGTCGCGAAGAATACCACCCATACCTGTGGCTGCGCCCTGATAGGGTTCGATATATGACGGGTGATTGTGGCTTTCCATTTTGAAAACAACACACTGGCCGTCTCCAATATCGACGATCCCGGCGTTCTCGCCCGGACCACAGATCACTTGTGGCCCCTCGGTCGGTAAAGTTCTTAACCATTTCTTAGAGGATTTATACGAACAATGTTCGTTCCACATCGCAGAAAAAATGCCAAGTTCGGTGAACGTCGGCTCACGACCTAGTAAGTCGAGGATGCGCTGATACTCTTGTTGGTTAAGGCCGTGTTTACGGATCATCTCAGGTGTGATGGCTGGCTCTTTGGTCATGTTAATCTCCGGTGGGCAGCAGAATTTTGGGTCTTTTACTGCGTGTTGCTACGCTTGGAAAGCTGGAATCTATTGTCTTGGTGCCGCAGGAGGGATACGCAGGAAAAATGAGCAAACCACATAAAGTTTTCGGGATTGGGTTGAACAAGACCGGCACCTCCAGCCTGAAGCTTGTGCTGGCCACGCTTGACTATAATCACTGCACATTACGCGGGCAGATGACGCATAAGTTTTTCAACAACAGTTTTTCCCAAATATTCAAAACTGTCGAGGAATTTGACTCGTTTGAGGATTGGCCTTGGCCGCTGATGTACAAGCAGGTCTTTGAGAAATATGGGGAAACTGCAAGATATGTTTTGACGCGTCGCATTTCGCCGGAAGCGTGGCTAGAAAGCCTGAAGGCGCACACGCTGGTGACAAATCCCCAAAACAACCCACGCAAACAGATTTTTGGATTCGACTATCCCCACGGCGCAGAATCTCGCCACATAGCATTTTACGAAAACCATTTGGTGGAAGTCCGCAAGTATTTTGCAGATCAGGGGGCAGCGCATGTATTGTGTGAAGTCTGCTGGGAAGAGGGCGACGGCTGGCAGAAAATTTGCGAGTTTCTGCAAGAACCCGTGCCTGAATCACCATTCCCACACGCTAACCGCCGGAATGATACGCCAAAAGATAATGATCGCCTCAGGGAAAACCGACGATTGATCACAGCACAGATGCAACGTCTTAAGGGCGGTTAATCCGCCTGTGCACCTTGGCGTGCCAATCCGCTGTCGCGATCGCTTACTCCAATCAAACTAACGACTAGTCGAAGAAAAGAATCCTCGTGGTGGTGACGTTCGTTATCAGCCAAAACTATACGCCAAAGGGATTCTGCAACCGCGCTGCGATCCTCGTAAGGCACGGCAGACTTAATCAGGCGTGTGAAGCGGACAGTGTCGGGGGCGTTCTTCTCCAACTCCTCGGCTTCGGTCCGCAGAGCAGCTGTTTGAGCGGCGTCCAAATCGAAACGTTGCATTAAGAGGGCGTCGATCACGGCAACCTCTGCAGGCGCATAGTCGTGATCTGCGCGTGCAACCCGCACCATTAACGCGGCCATCGCCAACCGTGCGTCGTCCGTTGACAACGGGTCTGTAGTTGCGGTGCTGTTTAGACGATTGAGAAGCGTTTTGAACATGGTGTGTTACCTAAGTGTTAATTCTATTGTGGCAAGGTGCGCTGTGGCGATGTGATTGAAACGATTATTGTTCTGATCGACCAGATCGCCTGAATGCGTACCGTTCGCAAATACTTTGAGAGTTTGGGATTCAGTTTTATACGAGCCGCGATTGCTTAACTGCGGCTTCGACAAAACTGGCGAACAGCGGGTGCGGATCGAACGGGCGTGATTTTAATTCAGGATGAAACTGAACGCCGATGTACCAAGGGTGATCGGGAATTTCCACGATCTCTGGCAGTTTGCCATCTGGTGAAATGCCCGAGAACTTTAACCCGGTCGCTTCAATCGCGTCACGATAGGTCATATCAACCTCGTACCGGTGGCGATGCCGTTCGGAAATTGCGGTGTCGCCGTAAATTTCCGCCACCCGAGAGCCTTCGGACAATGTGGCATTATACGCGCCTAGCCGCATTGTACCGCCCTTGTTGTCACTTGCGTCGCGCTGGATGGTACGATTGCCCTCCACCCATTCTTTCAAGTGGTACACAATGGGTGTGAACCGTTTTTCACCTGATTCATGGTCAAATTCTTCGGATCCGGCGTCCTTGATGCCAGCCATATTGCGGGCCGCCTCGATCACAGCCATCTGCATGCCTAGGCAAATTCCGAGGTAGGGAATACCATGTTCGCGTGCATATTGCGCGGCCTTGATCTTGCCCTCAGTGCCACGTTCACCAAACCCACCAGGGACGAGAATTGCGTTGAACCCTTGAAGTTGTGGCGTGATTTTATCTTCAGATTCAAATACCTCTGAATTTATCCACTCAACCTTAACTTTAACGCGATTGTCTAGACCACCATGCGTTAACGCCTCGGCGATCGATTTATACGCATCACCGAGCTGGGTGTATTTTCCAACAATCGCAATCTTGACGGTGCCCTCTGGATGCTCGACACGGTCCATGACATCATCCCACTTGGTCATATCGGGTTCCGGCGCATCGGTGATACCAAACGCTTCCAACACCGCACGATCCATACCTTCGCGATGGTACGCAAGCGGCGCATCGTAAATCGATTTCAGATCCAGCGCCGAGATAACCGCGTCGGGTCGAACGTTGCAAAATAGCGCAAGCTTCTCGCGTTCCTTTTGCGGAATTTCGTGTTCAGAACGACACATCAAAATATCCGGGGCAATACCGATCGAACGCAATTCCTTAACGGAGTGTTGTGTCGGTTTCGTCTTCAACTCACCCGCCGCTGCAATATATGGCAACAATGTCAGGTGCATAAATATGCATTCCCCGCGCCGATCTTGATTGAATTGGCGGATAGCCTCGAAGAAGGGTAGGGCCTCGATATCACCGACGGTGCCGCCGATTTCACACAGCATGAAATCAACGTCTTCATCACCAATCTTAATGAAATCTTTAATTTGGTTGGTTACATGTGGGATAACCTGAATGGTTTTGCCAAGATAGTCACCGCGGCGCTCTTTTTCCAACACGTCGGAATAGATCCGCCCTGAGGAAACCGAATCTGTTTTGCAAGCCGAAACACCAGTGAAGCGTTCATAGTGGCCAAGGTCCAGGTCGGTTTCAGCACCGTCATCGGTCACAAAAACCTCGCCGTGCTCAAACGGGGACATCGTGCCGGGATCGACGTTCAAATATGGGTCAAGTTTGCGTAAGCGAACCGTGTATCCACGTGCCTGCAACAAAGCACCCAGTGCTGCTGACGCAAGACCTTTCCCTAACGAGGAAACCACACCACCTGTAATGAAAATATAACGCGCCATGCCGAATTGGCCCCCGTGTAAATGCTGTTATTTTGGATTGTGCCGTGTCGCACGTTCGCTTGTATCACGGGATTAAACTCTTACCGGATTCGGATTGGTTTAACAAGATGGCAACCGCAAGATAGTGTGGAAATTTACGTGGCGGCAACCAGATAACGGGATAGTCGGCTGGTTCTATCCCTACCATCATTTGCGTTAAAACGATGTGCCTGTTGGTGGATTTCAGCGTAAAGCGAGGTTCGAAATGCGCTATCTATGCAAAAAACCGACCCAGAGCGGCTTG
This sequence comes from Rhodobacterales bacterium 52_120_T64, assembly GCA_002162875.1. Classification (GTDB taxonomy): domain Bacteria; phylum Pseudomonadota; class Alphaproteobacteria; order Rhodobacterales; family Rhodobacteraceae; genus NORP23. Next base: position 321,513 of record MABA01000004.1, read on the forward strand.
CGCGATTTGATCATATGGATCTGGCGCACTTGGCCTAACTGGGTCGGGGTAATGATTTAAAGTATTCGAGTTAACTATTCGTTAAAGTTCACCCGATCTACGATCTTCAGCGCAGTGTTGCGTAGTTTTGCGATGTCTACCAACGGTGTTGAGTCCGGCGTGAAATCACCCCAGCTTTGCACCAACTCGCTTGTCTGGGCAGTTTCCAGTAGCGGGTATTCGAAGTTCAGCTCGGCATACATGGCTTGCGCTGCTTCAGAAGTCAGGAACTCCATCAGGCGCAAAGTGTCTTCGTCGTTGCTTGACGATTTTGTCATAGCCATGCCCGAAAGGTTAACGTGCACGCCGTTGTCACCCAGAATCGGGAACTGGATGGTGACGCTGTTCGCCCAAGCCTGCTGTTCTTCGTTCTGAAGCATTGCGCCCATGTAATAGGTGTTTCCAATGGCAATATCGCAAACGCCAGCCCAGATCGCTTTGATTTGTGCGCGGTCATTTCCTTGTGGTTTGCGGGCTAGATTAGCCTTCAATCCCGTTAACCATTGCTCTGCGGCTTCCTCGCCGTGGTGGGCGACGACAGCCGACAGCAACCCGACATTGTAGTTGTGTGAACCAGAGCGTGTGCAAATTCGCCCTTCCCATTTAGGGTCCGTCAAATCTTCATATGTGGCTACTTCGACTTCCGCGACGCGTTCATTGGAAGCGTAAATAACCCGTGCGCGCGAAGTTAGGCCAAACCAATTACCCTCAGGGTCGCGAAATGTGGCCGGGATGTTAGCGTTAATCACGTCCGAGGTTACAGCCTGCGTAACGCCTGCTTCAACGATGGCGTTCAAGTTCGATATGTCCGTGGTCAACACAAGGTCTGCTGGCGAGCGCTGTCCCTCGGCCTTAAGGCGTTCAATAAGCCCGTCCTTGATGAACACGATGTTTGTCTTGATTCCGGTTTCTGCGGTGAAAGCCTCCAGAATGGGGTCAATAAGTTGCGGGTTGCGTGATGAGTAAATATTGACTTCTGCAAGCACAGGCGTGGCGATGATGCTGGCCGTTAGTATGGTGGCAATTTGTTTAAGCATTGTTAACTCCGGTTTGATTTCTGGAGTTGAATTACCTGACTAAAATTGTCAGGTCAATAGGTGACTAAAAAAATCAGGAAAGTTTCTCCTGCCTTTTTACATCGTCCCAAAGTGCATCCATTTCCTCAAGGTTTGACATTTTTGGAGTTTTTCCAAGTTCTTTCAAACGGTCTTCTACTCCTTTGAAACGGCGCGTAAATTTGGTGTTTGCAGAACGCAAAACCGTTTCGGGTTCAAGGTCCAAGTGTCTTGCAAGATTGGCCATGACGAACAGTAAATCACCGAACTCTTCTGCTATTTCTTCTTTGCCCAATGTATTTCGCGCCTCGACGAGCTCTCCTGCTTCTTCGATGATTTTATCTAAAACCATCCCGGTTTCGGGCCAATCAAAGCCGACCCGTGCCGCACGATTCTGTAATTTTACGGCTCTGGTTAGCGCTGGAAGCCCAGCGGCAACTCCATCGAGTGTACTCACCTTATCGACTCCGCGCTCAGCAGCTTTGATCTGCTCCCAATCCGAAACCTGCTGCGCGGCTGATTTGTCCCTGCTTTCATCCCCGAAAACATGCGGGTGGCGCCGGTACATCTTTTCGGAAATCGAGTCTACAACATCGTCAAATCCGAATAAGCCAGCCTCTTGTGCCATTTGCGAATGGTAAACGACCTGCAACAACAGATCGCCAAGTTCGTCTTGCAGCTCGCCCATCTCGCCGCGCTCAATTGCGTCAGCCACTTCATACGCTTCCTCGATCGTGTATGGCGCTATGGAGGCGAAATCCTGTTCGATGTCCCACGGACACCCTGTTTTAGGGTCTCGCAACCGTCGCATGATTTCCATTAATCGGTCAAGACCAGCCTTTTCGTCGTTGACCAATTGGTCAGACTGGTGCATCGGCAGAGGCAAGGCAGTCTTATCCGTCATTCTTCACTCCAAGCTTTACGCGCAGGGTCTCAAGACCATGAAAGTGAAAGCGATCCGCATAAACGAGGGGCTCCGCCAGTTTCATGTCCGGATATTTGGCGAATAATATCGGCAAGGCGACCGCCATTTCCAACTTGGCCAGCGGTGTTCCAATGCAAAAATGCAGACCGGCACCGAATGACATGTTACCAATCCCTCCACGCTCAGCATCAAGTTTCATGGGGCAGGCGAATTTTTCAGGGTCGTGGTTGGCCCCTGCCAACATCAACCCAATCACGTCTCCGGTTTTGAAATCATGCCCGAAAGCACTGATGTCCTGCATCGCGTAGCGGGTGAACATGTGCAAAGGCGGGTCGATCCGCAAGGTTTCCTCAACCATTTGAACCGTGTCTTCCGGCGTTTTGAAATGTTGAGACGGAACGTCGCTTTCTTCCAGCAATGCTTTGATACCGTTTGCAAAACTGTGCACCGTTGCCTCGTGACCTGCGTTAAGTAGCAATATGCACGTGGTAACCAACTCGTCGGTCGACAGCTTTTCGCCTTCGTCATTCGCGGCGATTAGGTGTGTTATCAAATCATCCCGCGGCTCGCCCCGTCGGGCTTCAATGTATTCCCGTATAAACGCAGAAAAATCCTGTGTGGCTTTAACGGCGGCATCTTCGACCGCTCGATCACGGCGCACCTGATACATTGCGACCATATCGTGTGACCATTCCAGCAATTGATCGCTCATATCTTCGGGCACGCCCAAAAGGCGGGATATTATGATGATTGGTATTTTTTCGCAAAATGCGGGTAGTAGATCGACTTCTCCGTCAGGGAAGCCCTCAATCAATTCATAGGTTAACGCTTCGATCTTAGGCTCAAGTTCGGCAACACGTCTATTGGTGAATGCCCGTACCAGCAAGCCACGCAGACGAGTGTGGGTCGGGGGTTCCAATTCCAATAACGAGTGTTTTTCGACATCATAAAAGGGTTTGAGATGGGCCGGATGAACGGGCTGAAACCCCTCTGGGGCTTCGCGACCAAACCGTCGGTCTCGCATGATGGCGTTAACGGTTTTATGCTCGACAGAACATAATATCCCGTAATCCTCCCAATGAAAAAGTGGACCAGCATCGCGAACGCTATCGTAAAACGGATAAGGGTTTTGCACGAATTCGGGGTCGCGCGGGTCTTGGTGGAAAGTCTTAATCATTCTGCGCGCTCCAACGCTTGTTCTAGATCAGCTATCAAGTCATTAACGTCCTCGATGCCGATGGAAAGGCGGATAAGGTTGTCTGCAACGATGGAGAGTGGGCCTTCAACTGCTTTGCGATGTTCAATCAGACTTTCAACTCCGCCCAATGACGTTGCTGGAACGAACACTTGTGTGAACCGCGAAACATCCTGCGCTTGTGCAGCCCCTCCTTTGATAAGGATCGAAATCATGCCGCCAAAACCACCGGTCATCTGACGTTTGGCAATCTCGTGACCGGGGTGCGAAGGCAGGCCAGGGTAAAGGACGTTTTCGATCAGTTTGTGGCCCTGAAAATGCTTGGCTAGGGTTAATGCATTCGCGGATGCCCGATCGTAGCGCAAATACAGTGTGCGCAGACCGCGGATCAGTAACCATGCCTCAAACCCTGCCATGACGCTGCCTTGCAGTTCGCGGATTTCCCCGAGTTCATCCCACAGCGCATTGGTATCGGCGCAAGTCAACACGCCGCCGGTCATATCGGAGTGACCATTCAGATATTTTGTGGCCGAGTGAAAAACAATATCTGCCCCAAGCGTCAGCGCTTGCGTGGTGCTGGGCGGCGAAGTCGTGCAATCAACAGCAAGGATGGCGCCAGCAGCGTGGGCGATTTCGGCGGCTTGCGCTATGTCGATGACATCCCAGTTCGGGTTCGTCGGACTTTCGATCCAAACTATACGTGTCTGGCCGGCCCGCACAGCATTCGCAAGCGCGGATGGATCAGTCTGGTCGAAAAACGTGGCTTCAACCCCGCGCTTTTGGGTCAGGCGATGGATCCACGTCATGCCTGCGTGGTACATGACCTGCGGCGCGACAACGTGATCACCGGATTCCAGTGTTTCCATCAGGGTAACCATGGCTGCCATGCCTGAAGCAAACAGCAACGAGGCGCTGCCGCCTTCTAGACTGGCTAGAACGGCTTCAGCATGTTTGACGGTTTGGCCACCACTGCGACCATAGATATAGGCTTGACGTGGGTCATAGTTTTCGTCCCGAGCATAGGTGCTGGACAGGTCGATCATTGGACTGATGGCACCTGTGCGCTCGTCTATCATGTGCAAGGCTTGTACCGCACGGGTGGCAGGCGACAGATTTAGCTGTTTGGGTGGTGTTGGCATCGTGGGAATCCTGTTGTTATTCACTGCCAATACTGCGACCGAACAATCAGAATGACAAGCCTGACCGCTTGACGCCTTACCGAAGACGGGTGATACCTGATGAACCCCGCAACCGGAGCCTTATGTTGAAGCGCGTCGTTATTATTTTGTTAATTGGTTTGACGGCCGTCTCATTGCTTTGGGGTGTGTGGCGCTGGTCGTATAACGAGGCGTTGGTCCAGTTGGAGGTACGCGGACAAGGCAACCTGTCGCTAGCATCGGATCGTCTAGTCAGTCAGTTTGGGCGTTATCGTCAGTTGCCGGTGGTGCTAAGCGATAATCCGGTGTTGCGTGAAGCTGTGGTTCGCGACCCGAAGGAATCCTTTCAGGATATTAGCATATTTCTAGAACGGGCTGCTGATGTGACGGGCGCGTTGGACATTCTTTTGCTTGATCGTTCGGGCACAACTCTTGCGGCGGCAAACTGGCAGGACGACAGTTTCATCGGCGTGAATTTTGCTGGGCGACCGGATTTTGTGCGAGCAATGAACGGAGCGTTGGGATTTTATCACTCGCAGGAAAATGCCGATGATCCGCGCGGGTTTTATTTTACCACCGCCTTACGCGATGGTCTGGGAAATATTACTGGTGGGATTTCGATCAAAGTTGATCTCGAGGTTCTAGAGGTCGAGTGGCGCGGTGACCCTGAAATTATCTTTTTCACCGACGCAAACGGGGTGATCTTCATTGCTAACAGGCACTCGCTATTACTGCGCGTGTATGGGGATTATGATGAACTGCTGTCGAATGAAAAGGAGAGCCAACGGTATGTGCGCGCCCAGCTCCAGACTATGTTTCCTTTCGCAGAAGATGAGAAATTCGGTCGTACGCGCTGGGTGCAGAGCGAGGATTTTGAAATCCCGCTGCGTTCACTTTATTTGAAAACACCGCTGCCTGTAATCGGGATGACGGGGAATATCCTGCTGGATTTGAAGCCAGTCGAAGAGCAGGCGAGATTGCGGACAGCGTTAGCGGCGGCGTTTCTGGTGATGCTTGGCTTGTTGATCATGAACTTGCTGCAAAGACGACGAACATTGGCGGATCTTCTGAAGATCGAGGAAAAGGCCACGGCTGAGTTGGAGATCAGGGTTGCGGATCGGACCGCGCAATTGCAATCAGCAAACGAGCATTTGGTTCAAGCTGGAAAACTTGCAGCATTGGGGCAGATGTCAGCCGGTATTAGCCACGAATTAAACCAACCGTTGGCCGCGATTCAGTCATATGCTGAAAATGCCGTGATCTTGCTTGAAAGGGAACGGACCGCAGATGTGAGCAAAAACCTTGGACAGATTTCCAGTCTGGCGGGGCGGATGGGGCGGATTATCAGGAACCTCAGAGCATTCTCCCGCAAAGAAGGCGAACCAGCGGGAGAAGTCGATTTAGTTAAAGTTGTCGAGGATACGTTGGAGCTGGCAGGTATTCGGTTGCGGGAAAAGAATGTTGTAGTGCATTGGGTGAAACCGACCAAACCTGTGTTGGTAATCGGCGGTGGCGTCCGGTTGCAACAGGTGGTGTTGAACCTTATTTCTAACGCCACCGACGCGATGGAAGTTCAATCCGATCCGCAAATATGGCTAGATATTTCGCGTAGCAACGCCGTGTATTTGAAAGTGCGCGATAATGGTCCAGGGTTGGAAGACAAAGACAAGATATTTGAACCGTTTTACACCACAAAGCCTATAGGCGAGGGGGACGGTATGGGCTTGGGGCTGTCCATTTCTTACGGGATTGTGCAAAGTTTTGGCGGGCAAATTGTGGGCGAAAATCACAATGACGGCGGGGCAGTGTTTCGTATAGAACTAACGCCAGCGGAGGCGAAATGAAGACAGTTCTTTTGGTAGATGACGACAAATCGGTGCGCGAGGCACTGGGGCAGACGCTCGATCTGGCGGGATTTGATGTGACGTTGGCCGCTTCTTTTATCGAGGCGACGGACCATATATCTGCGCGTTTCGAAGGCGTGGTGATTTCCGATGTGCGGATGCCCGGAAAAGACGGATTTGCCCTGCTTGACCGGTGTGCTGCGATTGACCCCGACATTCCGTTTGTATTGCTGACGGGCGAGGGCGACATCCCGATGGCCATGCAGGCGGTGAACCGCGGGGCGTTTAACTTTCTTGAAAAACCATGCCCACCCAAACGCTTGATTGAAGTGGCTGGAAAGGCTTGTGCAGCGCGCGAAATGGTGATGGAAAACCGAGCGTTGCGAACTAAACTGTCGCGAGAGGATGCCGCCTCAAGGTTGATCCTCGGGCGCTCCGAGACGACGTCGAAACTGCGCGATCGACTGCGGATGGTTGCGGCGACCGGCACGGATTTGCTGATTACCGGCGAAACTGGAGTCGGCAAAGAGCTGGCAGCTCGCATCGTGCACGAGCTTTCTGGCGCTAGTGGAGAGTTCGTGGCAGTGCATTGCGGGATGCTAACTGCGGACCTGACGCGCAGAACTTTATTCGGAGACGACAGCCTTGGTGCCTTTGAGCGGGCCGAGGGTGGCACGTTGTTTCTGGATGAAATCGGCTCTATGCCGCTGGATCAGCAAGTAAGCTTGCTGCGGGTTCTACAGGATCGCGTGATTGAACGCGCGAATGGTGAGCGGCTACATCTGAATTGCCGAGTAATTGCAGCTACCAAAGAAGACCTCGCAAAAATGTTGGAGGAGGGCGATTTTCGCGAAGATTTGTTTTTCCGGCTTGATGTGGCGCGGGTGAGGGTGGCCCCGCTTCGCGAACGGATCGAGGATGTAGGCGGAATGTTCCGTGTATTCCTGTCCGAGGCGCGCGGTCGGATGGGGTTGCCACCGTTGGAGATGGACGAGGATAGCTTTTCGGAGTTGTTCGCGCGGCAATGGCCGGGCAATGTTCGCGAGTTGCAAAATCATGCAGATCGTTTGGCCATGGGGTTGGAAGGGCAAGAACAGGACCTACCGCGAGGGCTGAATGCGCAAATGGATCGTATCGAAAAACAAATCATTATGGATTGCCTGAAGCGCACAAACGGACAGGTGACACTAGCGTGCGAGGAACTGCAAATCCCGCGCAAAACTTTGTACGACCGCATGAAAAGGCATTCGATTCTACCAGAGGTATTCCGCAGCGACTGATTCCCCAATGTGTGTGGGTTTTGTGACACTGCGGTGTGTGATTGTGCGATATTTCGCACAGATATCTAACGAACTCCTAAATAAGCAATTTAACAAAAGTGTAAGTATAAGATTTGTAACAATTATTTGTATTTTGTAGAATATTGGAAATTTTCGTTTTGCCTCTCACTTGAGTCTGATTTGATAGCGGCAATGCTGCGGGACCCCGTGGCTGTATAACGCTATGGGAGGAATATCATGCGTTTTCTTACTGCTGCTGCGATCATCGCGGCCTCTAGCTTCAGTGCCAATGCTGCGCTGGCAAGTTGTGAACCGGGCGAGATCGTCATCAAGTTCGCACACGTAACTAATACCGACCGTCATCCTAAAGGCATCGCCGCAACGCTTCTGGCCGAGCGCGTCAACGAGGAGATGAACGGTAAAGCTTGCATGGAAGTGTTCCCGAACTCGACCCTTTATGATGATAATCAGGTTCTGGAAGCCATGTTGCAGGGCGACGTTCAGTTGGCCGCACCTTCGCTTTCGAAATTCGAAGCGTTCACCAAGCAGTTTCGTATTTTTGATCTGCCATTCATGTTCAAAAATATCGATGCTGTTGACGAGTTTCAGTTATCTGCAACTGGGCAAGCTATGAAGGATTCGATGCAGCGTCGCGGTCTTCAAGGTCTGGCATTCTGGCATAATGGCATGAAAAACATGTCGGCAAACGTGCCCCTGAACTTGCCAACAGACGCAAACGGCTTGAAGTTCCGCGTACAGGCATCTGACGTTCTGAAAGCGCAGATGGCTGCAATCGGTGGATCACCACAGCCAATGGCATTCTCGGAAGTATACGGAGCGCTTCAGACTGGCGTTGTTGACGGACAGGAAAACACCTGGTCCAACATTTACGGCAAAAAGTTCTTCGAAGTTCAGGACGGATCGACTGCCACTAACCACGGTATCATCGATTATCTTCTTGTGACCTCGACAGAATGGTTGGACGGTCTGGACGCCGATGTGCGTGACCAGTTTGAGGCTATCGTTGGTGAAGTAACCGAACTGCGGAACGCTGAGTCTACACGTATTAACGCCGAAGCGCGTGCTGCTGTTGAAGCTGCCGGTGGGGTTGTTCGTGATCTGACACCTGAACAGCGTCAAGCATGGGTTGATGCGATGATGCCAGTTTGGGATCAGTTCGAAGGTGACGTAGGCGCAGACAACATTGCGGCTGCTCAGGCGATCAACGCAAACCACTAAGAGTATCAGCTCCGGCCCCAATCATGCGGGCCGGAGTTTTTTTCGAAAGGGTGAGACCATGAGCCAACAGTCAAAAATTGGCCACGTGATAAATGAAATCGAGGAGACGGCTATTGCCATTATCCTTGGTCTGATGACGATCATCACATTTATCAACGTTGTGCTACGATACGGATTTAATACCGGACTAATCTGGGGGCTTGAGGTTACTCTGTTCTTATTTGCGTGGCTTGTGCTGTTTGGCATCAGTTATGCTGTGAAAATTACAGCGCATTTGGGGGTCGACGCGGTTTTGAACCTGCTTAGCCCGAAAACGCGTAAGGTTATGGCGCTGATCGCTGTAACGCTATGTATTATATATGCATTCTTGATGTTCAAAGGGGCATGGGATTACTGGGCGAATTTCGCCAATCTCCCCCAGACTGAAGGCCGTTGGTTTCCGACCGGTTTTCAGGACAAGTTCCTTGGCCGTGCCTGGTACGAAACCAATGACATTCCTGTGCCCGAGTGGCTGCGCTTTATTGAGGGCTGGATGAATGAGGGCGAAGAGTATGAAAAGCTTCCACGGTTCATCCCTTATGCAATTTTGCCGATTGGAATGGGGCTGCTGTTGTTTCGCTTTATTCAGGCGGCAATTCATTTGATTACGGGGCGGCAAACCAGCCTAATCGTTAGCCACGAAGCCGAAGATGCTGTGCGCGAAGTTGCAGCCAAACGGGATGCGGAGAATAAATAATGGATGTTATAATTCTTTTTGTAATGGTGATCGGTTTCATGTTGATCGGTGTGCCTATTGCAGTTTCGCTTGGCCTTAGCTCCATCCTGTTTTTGCTGGTTCTGTCGGATACGTCACTTGCGTCGGTTGCGCAGACGATGTTTCAGGCGATGGCCGGGCATTATACACTGCTGGCGATCCCGTTCTTTATTCTGGCGTCTTCGTTTATGTCTACGGGTGGTGTTGCGACACGTATCATCCGATTCTCGATCGCACTGGTCGGACACTTGCACGGTGGTATGGCTATTGCAGGCGTTGTCGCTTGTATGCTGTTCGCAGCATTGTCTGGTTCTTCGCCTGCCACAGTGGTGGCGATTGGGTCTGTTGTTATCGCGGGCATGCAGCAGGTTGGATATTCCAAGGAATTTGGGGCAGGGATTATCTCTGTCGCCGGAACGCTGGGGATTTTGATCCCACCTTCGATCGTCATGGTGGTTTACGCATCGGCGACGGATGTTTCCGTAGGGCGGATGTTCCTTGCCGGCGTTATTCCGGGGCTGTTAGCGGGTTCTATGCTTATGGTCGCGATCTATATCTGGGCGCGAGTGAAAAACCTGCCAAAAGGTGAATGGCTTGGCTGGGGCGAGGTGGGTCGGTCCGCACGGGATGCAGGCTGGGGATTGTTCCTAATGGTTATCATTCTAGGTGGTATTTATGGCGGTGTCTTTACCCCGACCGAGGCGGCTGCAGTCGCTGCTATCTATGCGTTTTTAATTTCGATGTTTATTTACCGTGACATGGGACCGTTGGCCGGCAAAGACGGCGAGGGGCCTGCTTCACTGTTGAAAAAACCGTGGGCGCTGGTGACAGCGTGGGTACACAAAGACACCAAGGATACGTTGTTCGAGGCGGGTAAGCTGACAGTCACGTTGCTATTTATCATAGCAAACGCGTTGATCCTGAAACACGTTCTGACCGAAGAGCAAATCCCGCAACAGATCGCGGGGGCTATGCTGAACGCTGGCTTCGGTGTGATTGTATTCCTTGTGATAGTGAACATCATCTTGTTGGTCGGGGGACAATTTATGGAACCATCTGGCCTTATCGTAATCGTAGCACCGCTAGTGTTCCCGATTGCAATTGAATTGGGCGTTGACCCAATTCACCTTGGTATCATCATGGTGGTAAACATGGAGATCGGAATGATAACGCCACCGGTGGGGCTAAACCTATTTGTGACTTCTGGGGTCGCAGGTATGCCGATGATGAACGTGGTGAAGGCCGCACTACCATGGTTAGCGATCCTGTTCGTATTCCTGATTATGGTTACCTATATCCCGGTGATCTCGACCTTCCTGCCTACGTACTTCATGGGACCGGAAATCATCACTAACTAGAGTCTACTACACTGAGATCAAAGGCCCGTACTTAAATAGTACGGGCCTTTGGCTTGTGTGATTATAGAATAAACACATTCGACTACCTTACGTTATGGGTTCTCCAAATTTCTGTTGCCGGTGGCCACGCTTGGTCTAATTGGGCATGAGTGGCCTGATATGCTTCAGTTGCGAAACGATTTGGTAGTTCCGATTCCCGCTGCAGGAGAGGTTCTTGTTAAGGTATCCGCAGCTGGTGTGAATAATACGGATATCCACACCAGAACGGGATGATACGCAAAAGACGACCAGGAAGGTGAAGATACCGGGTGGTCCGGCCGAGTTTTTCAATTCCCCAGAATTCAGGGTGCGGATGTCTGTGGTCAGATTGTATCTTTTGGCGAACGTATCGACAAAACTCGAATCGGAGATCGCATTCTGATCGAGCCCAGCGTCGTCGAGGTAGGTGGGCAACTTCTGAACGCGCCTTGGTATTTTGGGTCTGAGTGTGATGGTAGTTTTGCCAAATACACACAGGTGGCTGCGCGACACGCAGATACCGTTAATAGTCAGTTAACCGACGTGGAACTCGCGCCGTTTCCATTTCTTAAGTCACCGCGGAAAACCTATTAACGCGTTCAAATGTTGTGGCGGGCGACAGCGTCCTAGTCACCGGTGCCTCGGGTGGCGTTGGGTCGGCAGCGATACGGCTTGCAAAAGCTCGTGGCGCATCCGTGATAGCGGCTTCAAACGCCTCGAAGTCACAGATGCTACGAGATATTGGCGCCGACCAAACTGTTGATCGTGGTAATAATTTGGTTAAGAGCCTTGGTCTCAGCAGCATTGATATAGTGATCGATCTTGTTGCAGGTCCACAATGGAATGAGTTGTTAGACGTTCTGAAACCGGGTGGGCGCTACGCCGTTTCGGGCGTAATAGGTGAAGTTGGATATTCGAACGCTACCCTTGACAGATTTGAGTCTCTTTGGATGTACCGTTCTTGATCCTGAAGTATTTGGTAACCCCGTATTTCGGATCGAGAGTGGTCAAATAAAGTCTTTGATTGCGGAAACTTACAGGCTCGACCAGATCAATGAAGCGCAAACATTGTTTGACAAGAAAAACCATGTGGGAAAAATCGTACTTGAAGTGATCAGCCGGTGAAAAAAATGCAGGATTGGCGGATTGCTGTAATCACTTGAAATGAAATAAAGATTTTTGAAACATAGACGGCCTGCAAATTACTATGCAGACCGACTATAATTTAATATTTTCAGTCTGTTCCGCGATAAGGCTCAACGTATTGAAGTGCCATATCCCATGGGAAGAATATCCATGTGTCTTGGGATACTTCAGTGATGAACGTGTCCGTCATCGAGCGGCCTTCGGGTTTGGCGTAGACAGTTGCGATATGGGCTTTGGGGAACAATTCCTTGACGACCTTCAGTGTTTTACCGGTGTCCACCAAATCGTCCACAATCAAAACGCCAGTGCCGTCGCCCATCAAGTCCATATCCGGGGATTTCAGAACAATCGCTTCGGATTGCGCTTGGTGATCGTAGGATTTGACGCTGATCGTATCAACTGTGCGAATGTCCAGCTCGCGTGCAACAATCATCGCCGGTGCCATGCCACCGCGCGTAATCGCAATTACGGCTTTCCAAGCGCCGTCTTCGGGGCCTTTACCGTCTAAACGCCACGCAAGCGCGCGGCTGTCGCGATGGATTTGATCCCAGCTAATGTGGAAACCTTTTTCGTGTGGTAATTTATCAGTCATTATTTCCGTCCTGTTACTACGTCAATGTCTGGTGCATCTTCGGCCTTCATGCCGACAACATTGTATCCAGCATCGACGTGATGATTCTCACCAGTTACGCCTGACGACAAATCTGACAGTAGATACATCGCCGATTTACCGACTTCAGTCTGCGTTACATTGCGTCGTAGAGGGGAGTTTAGCTCGTTCCATTTCATGATGTAACGGAAATCACCGATACCGGAGGCGGCTAAAGTTTTGATCGGACCCGCCGACAGTGCATTCACGCGGATATTTTTTGGACCCAGATCCATCGCCATATATTTGACCGAAGCCTCTAGGCCTGCTTTGGCAACACCCATTACATTGTAGTGCGGCATGACCTTTTCGGCACCATAATACGTCAACGTCAGGCAAGACCCTCCGTCAGGCATCATTTTCTCGGCGCGCTGCACGACGGCTGTAAAGGAATAAATGGAGATGTTCATCGTTAAATCAAAATTGGCGGCAGTAGTGTCAACGTAACGGCCGCGAAGTTCAGCTTTGTCCGAAAAACCAATAGCGTGGACCAAAAAGTCCAGTTTACCCCATTTTTCTTCCAGTGTGGCAAAAACCGCGTCGATTGATTCGTCGTTTGTGACGTCACATTCCAACACGATATCGGCGCCGAGACTGTCGGCCAGCGGACTTACGCGCTTGCCCAATGCTTCGCCTTGAAAGGTGAATGCCAGTTCAGCACCTTGTTCGTGGCATGCTTGTGCAATGCCCCATGCGATTGATTTGTTGTTGGCGACGCCCATAATTAAGCCGCGCTTTCCTTGCATAAGTCCTGCACCCATCGGTATGCCCCTTGTCATAGATTTATTTCGCTGGTTTAAGCTATTGAAACAGATGCAGCAAGATTGTTGAACCGTTTGAGGGCGTAATGCAGGAAAAATCCAAAAGAACCGGTATATTTGCAGGCGATGACCCGTTTCAGATCGCGCGTGACTGGTTGACAGAGGCCGAAAGTGCTGAGCCAAATGATCCCAACGCAATCGCGCTGTCCACGGTGGACGCCTATGGCGTGCCAAATGCGCGGATGGTGTTGTTGAAGGACATCGAGGACGGAGCGTTTGTTTTTTACACCAACTATGGCAGCGCCAAAGCATCTGAGATAGACGACAGCGGAATGGCAGCGTTTGTTATGCACTGGAAATCATTGCGGCGCCAAATTCGAGTGCGCGGTGTTGTGGAACGCGAATCCGGGACAAAGGCGGATGCATATTATGCGTCGCGCTCGCTGCCAAGTCGTTTGGGCGCCTGGGCCTCCAAACAGTCGCAACCTCTTGGATCACGTGGGGAATTATTGGCAGAAGTGGCGAAAATCACGGCATCCAAAGGACTACACCCCAACCGACCGCCGTTCTGGGGGGGCTACCGTATTATACCGACAGAAATCGAGTTCTGGGCCGATGGTCAACATCGTTTGCATGACAGATTTCGCTGGTCCCGTAGTGGGCCAGATAGCGAGTGGAGCATTGACAGGTTGCAGCCTTGATACACCTGATGAATGAATCATTCCGCGTAATTCTACCAGAGGTGCATTCCCATTCGCAGGTCAGGGCACTTTATGATCTCTTGTCTTATACTCCTGTTTACTAGATACTAAATATGTTGTTAGTTTTACTGGTAGGGCGTGTTAAACGAAGAGCCGTGCGTTATCGAATACATACGAACGCATGATGAGAGAGAGAGAAGTTAGTAGAATGATCAAGGGGCAGGTCAAGTGGTTTGATGCAACAAAGGGCTTCGGATTCGTCGTGTGTGACGATGATGATGGGGACATCCTTCTGCACGCTAATGTTTTAAGAAATTTTGGACGAAGTTCGGTTGCCGAAGGTTCGCGTATCACGATTGAGGTGCAAGTCACAGATCGTGGTCGGCAGGCTTCAGTGATCCACGAAATTGATGCACCGGAAACCGAAGTTGCTTCAGCAGATTCGATTGATATGCCGAGCATCCCAAATGTTGCGAGTGATGTTCCGTTCATGCCAGCACGCGTTAAATGGTTTGACAAGGCCAAGGGTTTTGGTTTTGCGAATATCTTCGGTAGCGAAGATGATATTTTTCTGCACGTTGAAATCTTGCGACATTACGGGCTGTCTGATTTGCAACCGGGGGAGGCTATCTCGGTACGTATTATCGCAGGACCTCGTGGTAAAATGGCTGGCGAAGTGCAGTCCTGGGATCACGTAATCCATAAAGGCAGCTGATATTCTGCGTTTTCTGACATCGGCGGTTTTCCTACTTGGGCTGACATCGGCACATGCTGGGACTGGGTGCGCACCAGACAGGCTCGATATTCGTTCCGACAACAGTACGGTCCGGTTTTCCACCGAAGTGGTCGATTCGCCTGAATTGCGAGCACTGGGTTTGATGAACCGTGAATCGCTCGGGAAGTTTGCAGGTATGCTGTTTGTGTATCCGGAGCCGCAACAAATGCAGTTCTGGATGCGCAATACTTTGATTCCGCTGGACATGGTGTTTGTTGACGCATTTGGTGTGGTGCAATTTGTGCACGAAAACGCAATTCCGCTAGATGAAACTTCAATATTTGGTGGAGACGATATTCAATACGTCTTCGAGATCAACGGCGGACTGGCTAAAACCCTCGAAATTACCGTCGGATCAGAGGTTCGACATCCGTCTATTGCGGGTTCTGAAGTTATCTGGGCTTGTGACTGATTTTTCGCTTTCCTTCGGGGATTCTACATTGTAGATGAACCTCATTAGTCGGGGCGTGGCGCAGCCTGGTAGCGCGACGGTTTTGGGTACCGTAGGTCGGAAGTTCGAATCTTCTCGCCCCGACCAATATAAAGCTTTGAATTACTTAGGTAATTTACATAGCTTTGTATTGGTTAGACTGATTTTCCAAATTTGGTTCACAGACAGTTTTCGGTTTTTTGGCTGAGAGCCGTTAAGAAAAGATTATTAAAAAAACAGAACGCAGCGCCGGATACTTTTATCCGTCGGTCGGTGGATTGTGTTTCCCTGCCCAGGTGAACATGCCTTCAGTTAGTCTGGCTTCGCCTTTTTTGGAAATGTGACGCGTACAGGAAAAGCTCACAGATTTTCATTAAGTTAGTTGTATTGATTTTTAGGAAGTTCGACATGGCTGTGTTTATTCTCTCTGGTGATCAAGTTGTCGGGTACGACAATATCAACGTAATGAAAGCAGTGGGAATTCGCATTTTACCGGCGTGACAGAGCCATTTATCGCGATTGACACTATAACGATAACCACTTCTTAGCGCACACAGACAATGTCGGAATATACGACGAGGTTGCCGCAGATGCAGACAATATCGTCTTTGAAAGCGTTGTCGTTACACGGGATGGAGTTGACTATACCCTAGATGTGGCGGGCGGATTATCCCTTTATTCCATCACCGAGGGTATGGGCGATAATTTCGTAACTTCTGACGAACAACCAAGTTGACGTTGGCTGATGATGGATGGCCATTTGGGGACATCGACACTAGGCTGGTCTTCACGACGGGCAGTTTTCCCGAAGGAAACAGCTTTACACTCCAACACGACTCCAACACCGGTGATCGTGATGATGGGCTTTTTCCAGGATTAGTTGATTCTCCGGGTTCCGCATTTAGTAGTTACCCGTCGCTGAGGCGCCGTGAAGCAGCTTCACTGAATTTTGATCTGAGTTGATTTCAACAATTCATTCTATAATGTAGGAACTCGCGTCGAAAATAATTGAGATAATTTGGCTTAATCATTTGCAACAGCTAGGAGGTGGCGCCGATCAGCATGACCTTGCCCGTGGGGGAAGAAAACGATTTGTATTTTTTCACAGGTCATTGATCTCTATTGAGGCGGTAATTATCAAATTTCACATGAATTTCGTAAAAGCAACAAATAAAACTGAATATTGGTGCCGTTGGTCGAGGTTCAAATCCTCTCGCCGCGACGATTATTTTTCGGAAAGTGTAAATATTGCATGAAGTCATTTAGGGTGATCTGACGCAATTTTGGAAATAACGGGTGTAAGTTGTTCGTTTATCGAAAGTTTTCGGAAAACGGGTTTGACAAAAAGAGGAAGCAGTGATTCTGCTAAATGTAGACAATGGTATACCTTAACGTTTCGCGACAACGACAAACCTAAAACAGTTGAAAAGCCTTGGAATTATTTATATGTGGTCACGCGCATATTCATTCGCAGATTCCCCGCAAGAAATTTCGGCGATTGTGCGACTCCCCCTATGAAATTGTAGGAGAACTCAGTCAACAATTTTATCTGCTAAAAACGAAAATAAATTCGTTGACGATGGGGCGTGTTATACTTCAATTAGATGACATCAAGACATCAACCACAATATGTAGTGTGCTGGCTGGACGTATAGACAAATCCCGTAAAGCTCGCGAAATAGCAAATTATTGGTGCTACGGACCGGTCGTTTGTACAAATATAAAATCAAAGACCCCATAATTAAACGGTGGTCACGTCAACACGAGGGCAAGCATGAAGATCGAGCGGAAGTTTACAAAAGTAAAAACAGGTGCCTACGGCGAAATTGAATTCAAAACGACTGCGTCGGAGATCAGGAATCCTGACGGCTCGATCGTGTTCGCGCTGGATAACATGGAAATCCCTGTTGGTTGGAGCCAAGTGGCCTCCGATGTGATTGCACAGAAATATTTCCGCAAGGCCGGCGTCCCTGCCGCAGTTAAGAAGCTTAAGGAAAAGGGTATACCTGAATTCCTGCGCCCCTCAGTGCCCGACGAGGCTGCGCTGGCGAAACTTCCAGAGAGTGAGCGCTACATAGGCGAGACCACCGCCAAGCAGGTGTTTGACCGTCTTGTGGGCACGTGGTGTTACTGGGGCTGGAAAGGTGGCATGTTCACCACCGAGGCTGACGCAAAAGCGTACTATGACGAGATGCGCTATATGATGGCGTCGCAAATGGCAGCCCCGAATTCCCCGCAATGGTTCAACACAGGTCTGCATTGGGCTTACGGAATCGATGGTCCGGGGCAGGGGCATCACTATGTAGATTACAAAACTGGCAAGCTGGTTAAATCCGAAAGTGCTTATGAACATCCACAGCCACACGCTTGCTTCATCCAGTCAGTTTCCGACAATCTGGTGAACGAGGGCGGGATCATGGATCTTTGGACCCGTGAAGCGCGGTTGTTCAAATATGGTTCCGGCACCGGCACCAATTTCAGCTCGCTCCGCGGTGCGAACGAGACGTTGGCAGGGGGCGGTAAATCTTCGGGTTTGATGTCTTTCCTTAAAATCGGCGACCGTGCAGCGGGGGCTATCAAGTCTGGTGGAACAACGCGCCGAGCGGCTAAGATGGTTATTTGCGATATGGACCATCCGGACGTTGAAGAATTTATCAACTGGAAAGTTATAGAAGAACAAAAAGTTGCAGCGCTTGTTGCGGGCTCAAAAATCCACGAACAACGCCTGAACGATATTTTCGCGGCAATCCGTGCGTGGGATGGCGCCGAGGCGGATGCGTTTGATCCGAAGGTTAATCCTGGCCTTAAGGATGCAGTGCGCTCGGCCAAGAAAATGTCGGTTCCCGAAACTTATGTGAAACGGGTTTTGCAGTATGCAGAGCAGGGTTTTGCAAGCATTGAATTCCCGACGTACGACACTGATTGGGATTCGGAAGCGTATTTGACGGTTTCTGGTCAGAACTCCAACAACTCGGTTCGTGTAACGGATGCTTTCTTGCAGGCGGTGAAAGACGACGCTGATTGGGAGTTGATTCGTCGTACTGATGGTTCGGTAGCTAAAACTGTTAAGGCAACGGATCTATGGGATCAGGTTGGACACGCCGCATGGGCTTGTGCCGATCCAGGCATCCAATTCCACGACACGATCAACGATTGGCACACGTGCCCTGAAGATGGCGCAATCCGTGGGTCAAACCCTTGTTCGGAATACATGTTCCTTGATGATACGGCGTGTAACCTTGCCTCACTGAACTTGCTGACGTTCTTGCATGACGGTCAGTTCGATGCGGACGGTTATATGCATGCCTGCCGTTTGTGGACGATGACGCTGGAAATATCGGTGTTGATGGCGCAGTTCCCGTCAAAAGAAATCGCCGAATTGTCTTATAAATTCCGCACCCTTGGTCTTGGCTATGCCAACATCGGCGGTTTGCTGATGAATATGGGTTTTGGATACGATTCTGAAGAAGGTCGTGCACTTGGCGCGGCTTTGACGGCGATCCTGACAGGGGTTGCCTATAAAACCTCTGCCGAGATGGCGAAGGAGTTGGGGCCGTTTGACGGTTATGCCAAGAATGCCGACCATATGTTGCGTGTAATGCGTAATCATCGTCGTGCAGCCTATGGTGAAACCAAAGGGTACGAGGGTTTGGCTGTGATGCCTGTGCCGCTCGATCACGACAATTGCCCTGATGGGCAGCTGATAAACCTTGCACACAAAGCATGGGACGAAGCTCTGAAATTAGGTGAGGAGCACGGCTATCGTAACGCGCAGGTTTCTGTGATTGCACCAACTGGCACGATCGGGCTGGTAATGGATTGTGATACCACAGGTATCGAGCCTGATTTCGCGCTAGTGAAATTCAAGAAATTGGCCGGTGGCGGGTATTTCAAAATTATCAACCGTTCGGTTCCCGCAGCGCTAAGCAATCTGGGCTACTCCTCCAGCCAGATCGAGGAAATAACCTCGTATGCTGTTGGACATGGTACCATCGGTAATGCGCCAGGAATTAACCATACTTCGCTTTTGGGCCACGGATTTAGTGCCGTGGAAATCGACAAAGTAGAAGCTGCGATGCCAACAGCCTTCGACATCAAGTTTGTGTTTAACCAGTGGACGCTGGGCGAAGATTTCTGCCGCAACACTCTTGGCATCCCAGCGGAAAAACTGAACGACCCGACATTCGATCTGTTGCGCCACCTCGGATATTCCCGCCAACAAATCAGCGATGCAAACAACCATGTCTGCGGAACGATGACATTGGAAGGCGCGCCATTCCTTAAGGAAGAACATTACAAAGTCTTCGACTGTGCGAATGTTTGTGGCCGGATTGGTAAACGTTATCTGAGCGTTGAAAGCCACATCAACATGATGGCCGCCGCGCAGAGCTTTATTTCTGGTGCGATTTCAAAAACCATCAATATGCCCAATGATGCGACGATTGAAGAATGTAAGGCAGCTTACGAACTCAGCTGGTCTTTGGGCGTGAAAGCCAACGCGCTTTATCGTGACGGATCCAAACTGTCGCAGCCGCTTTCGTCCGCGTTGATTGACGACGATGAAGATCTCGAAGAAATACTGAACGAGGCGCCGGTTGCGGATCGTCCAGCTATTTTGGCCGAGAAAATAGTCGAAAAAATCATCGTTAAGGAGGTTGCGCGAGGCCGCGAAAAACTACCACAACGCCGCAAGGGGTACACCCAGAAGGCTGTGGTTGGCGGGCATAAAGTTTATTTGCGTACCGGTGAATATGGTGACGGTAATCTTGGTGAGATCTTCATTGATATGCACAAAGAGGGCGCTGGTTTCCGGGCGATGATGAACAATTTCGCCATCGCCATCTCAGTTGGTTTGCAATATGGCGTTCCGCTGGAAGAGTTTGTCGACGCGTTCACGTTCACACGCTTTGAGCCCGCCGGAATGGTGCAAGGGAACGATAGTATCAAGAATGCGACTTCGATCCTTGACTATATCTTCCGCGAACTGGCCGTTTCTTATCTCGACCGCACCGATCTGGCGCACGTAAAACCAAGCGGAGAGAGCTTCGACGCGATTGGGCGTGGAGCCGAGGAAGGTATTAGCAATATCGCGGATGTTGAGGGAGATGTTGCCAAAACCTCGATCGATATGATCCGTCAAATATCATCTACGGGGTACCTGCGTAAACGCGTACCCGACGATCTAGTTGGGGTACCAGCAGCGGCTGCGACAACGATCAGCGGCGAAACCGTAGCCATGACGACGGGTGCGGTGATGGATGACCGGACCAAAGCGAAAATGCAAGGTTACGAAGGTGATCCTTGTGGGGAATGCGGGAACTTCACTTTGGTGCGCAACGGAACATGTATGAAGTGTAACACTTGCGGGGGAACCTCAGGGTGCAGCTAAATTAAAGACAGGTGGAGGTTTGCTTATCTGCTTAGTAGACCTCCCGCGTTCAGGCCGCAGGCAATGAACCGAGCGGTATATAAGATGAGCCTGAATAGCGAAACTGGGGGATGGGAAACCATCCTCCAATTTTTTATATTATAAACAAGTCGTAACTATCTGATATTAAAGGCCACGTGGTAAGGCTGCAACACCTGTGCGGGCAAGATCAGTTAGACCGAGCGGTCGCATCAATTCGACGAAAGCATCAATTTTTTCAGGCGTTCCGGTGATCTCGAACACAAAACTGGTAAGTGTCGTGTCAACCACGTTTGCACGGAAAATATCGGCGAGACGCATGGCCTCAACACGTTTGTCGCCCTTGCCACTCACTTTTATCATGGCGAGTTCGCGCTCAACGGAAGGACCATCGACGGTCAGATCGCTCACACTGTGGATTGGAACCATACGGTCTAGTTGGGCTTTAATTTGCTCAATCACCGCAGGGGTACCGGTGGTAACGATGGTCACACGGGACAAATGCCCCTCGTGATCTGTCTCGGCGACGGTCAGGCTGTCGATATTGTAGCCACGACCAGAAAACAGCCCAATTACACGGGCAAGTACGCCGGATTCGTTGTCAACGATTACGGATAGCGTGTGAGTTTCAACCTCGTCACCCAGAGGGTTTTTGAGGTCATAAGCACTTTTCTTCGAAGCGCCTTTTTTTAAAGCTAGAGCGTTCATGGTGTTTTCCTTTTTGTCGTCTAAATAGTCCGCAATATCCGACCAAATGTCTAGATGCGGAGTTCGTTGGGCGGAGGCAGCACAATACTGCCGTTTGAGGGAAGGGATGCTTTGTTGTCTATAAGGTGGGCTAGGAGCTGGGCAAATTCGGTGGCGAAACTGCAGGAATCCTGTTGAGACATCTCAGTTTTATGCCGTTGACTGATACCTTTGTTGAACTGCGTAAATCGCCCGTCGAGGACTTCGTTGACGATTTCCTCTGTATTTCCTTCTATGCCCAATTGGTCGAGAATTCGTTGTGCGGTGGTATTCATGTTAAACGCGATATCCTCGAAATCTAGCGGCAGAACGTTTGGTAACCGCAACCACGCCGTAAGGCTATCGCACTGATTGCGGATGCCGGATTTGGCGTCCTCAAGTGTTTCGATTTCTGCGAAAGCGGGCTTGCCATTGGCACGAGCGCGATTGCCGTGATCAAGCATCGACAGCGCCATGTCACGTGGGTCGCGGTAGCATGCGTGAGCAACCGCTTGACCATTCTGGATAAGACGCACGACAGACGGGTCAGGGCGCGTGTGCGTTTTTATCACAATAGGGTGGCCGATGGATTGCACCGCCTCCCACAACTCGATGGCCTGGTCGTCTGTGAAGTGTTGGCCGAAGTTGATCTTTTTATTCGGGCCAATCAGATGTGCGGGCAGGCGGTGCTGTTTATAACCCGCCTGCGCTAGCGCCGCACTGACCATGTGAAAGGCCAGCGTGGTGCCGCATTTTGTCATTCCGTAACTGAAATAAATCAGAGGTTTCATTCGCTTGCACCGCGTCGTTAAACTAACGCGCCACCTTTGCCGGTTATTGCACCTTCCGTGCTAGCGTCACCCATGATCATCTCGTTATGGGCGGCGCCGCTGGGGATCATCGGGTAGCAGTTTTCGTGTTTTTCAACTAGGCAATCGAAAATTACCGGACCGTCGTGGTCCAGCATTTCCATAATCGCGTCGTCCAAATCCGCGGGATCAGAGCACCGGATACCTTTGGCACCGAATGCCTCGGCTAGTTTTACGAAGTCGGGCAGGGATTCTGACCAGCTGTGCGAATAGCGGGAACCGTGCAAAAGTTCCTGCCACTGGCGAACCATACCGAGCCGTTCATTGTTAAGGATGAACTGTTTAGTTTGCAGGTTGTATTGCGTCGCAGTGCCCATTTCCTGCATGTTCATAAGCCAACTAGCTTCTCCCGCAACATTGACAACAAGTGATTCTGGGTGGGCGATTTGCACGCCCATGGACGCTGGTGTTCCATAGCCCATCGTTCCTAAACCACCTGAAGTCATAAAGCGGTGCGGGTCTTCGAATGTTAGATATTGCGCCGCCCACATCTGATGCTGGCCCACTTCAGTGGTGATATAGCGGTCACGACCCTTGGTCAGGACCTCGAGCCGTTGCAACGCATACTGCGGTTTGATGATCGTGTCAGAACTTTGGTATTTCAGGCAATCAACAGCCTTCCACTCGCTTATCTTGGCTTGCCATTTTGCGATGCCCGCGGCATTGGTTTTGCGCCCGCGAGACTTCCAAACCTTTAGCATATCTTCCAGAACGTGGCCGATGTCACCGATGATTGGCGTGTCCACGTGGATGATTTTGTTGATTGACGACGGATCAATGTCGATATGAACCTTGTAGCTGTTCGGACTGAACGCATCGGTGCGACCGGTGATGCGGTCGTCAAAACGCGCACCAACACACAACATGAAGTCACAGTCGTGCATTGCCATGTTTGCTTCGTATGTGCCGTGCATGCCCAGCATACCCAGCCAGTTCTTTCCGGACGCGGGGTAGGCGCCGAGGCCCATTAACGTGGAGGTAATTGGCGCACCGGTTGCGTCCGCCAATTCACGCAACAGTTGGCTCGCGCCAACACCTGAGTTGATAACACCACCGCCAGAATAAATGATCGGCCGTTTGGCCTTTTCCAACATCTCGACCGCTTTAGTTATAGAATCGATGTCTCCTTTTATGCGCGGTTGGTAGTGCGAGGTTTTGGATTTAAGTTTCGTTGTATAATCACCCATCGCGAATTGAACGTCTTTAGGGATGTCCACAAGAACGGGGCCGGGACGGCCAGTTGTAGCAACGTGAAACGCCTGGTGAATGGTTTCAGCCAGGATGTTCGTGTCTTTCACCAACCAATTGTGCTTGGTGCAGGGACGGGTGATGCCGATGGTGTCGGCTTCCTGAAAAGCGTCGTTACCAATCATGAAGGTAGGAACTTGTCCGGTCAAAACGATCATCGGGATCGAGTCAAGCAATGCGTCGGTCATACCGGTTACCGCATTTGTGGCACCGGGGCCTGACGTCACCAATACAACACCCGGTTTTCCGGTCGAGCGCGCGTAGCCTTCGGCGGCGTGGGTAGCAGCTTGTTCGTGGCGCACTATAATGTGGCGAATTTCGTTTTGCTGAAAAATTTCGTCGTAAATTGGAAGGACGGCGCCGCCAGGGTAACCAAAGACTGTGTCGACACCTTGATCCTTCAAGGCTTGAACTACGATCTGGGCGCCGGTCATTTGACGGGTCATTGTGTCTACTCCAATTTTCGGGGTCGCCCCCGTTTGTGATTCAATTGTGGCAGTTCGGGCCACAAAATACCCCAGATTGCAGGGGTAACGATATTTCATGCACAAGTTGTCATGTTAGATTGTTTGTGCAAGTAAAGTGACGCACGGTAATTGTTTAGCATGCCACGCACCGCCGCAATTTTTAGTTGCCTAACTTGGGAACGTCAACAGCGTATTTCTAACAAAATTGCCTAAATAGCGCAAAATCAGACATTATATTATTGAGGTGAGGTTGTTGGCGAAATAAATGGAAATCACGGTGGTGAAATTGGTGGTGTCAGCCTTGATTTGGCCGCAATTTCGGCTGACAATTGATTGCTGACAGCGTCGCCGCTATACCGCTCGTTAATAAAACGCTGAAAAAACCGTTGCATAACGTGAACGGTCAAGTAGTTTAGTTTTTGTTACTCGATCAACTTTGCAACTACTGCGAAGTATAAACTGGGAGGTTATTAATGGATCGCCGTTCTTTTCTAAAAAATTCCGCACTTGGCGGTGCAGCAGTTGCTGCGTCTACAACGCTCGCGGCTCCGGCATATGCACAGGGCAAGCGCACGTTGACTATGGTTACATCTTGGCCACACGGCTTTGCTGTCCTTGATGACGCTGCTGTTTACTTCGCTGACACAGTAACAGCGATGTCTGATGGCGAGTTGACTATCGACAAGAAAGCTCCGGGCGAGCTGGTTGGTGCGCTTGAGGTGTTTGATGCTGTGACTTCGGGTCAGGCTGATATGTACCACTCCGCTGACTATTACTACTTGGGCCAGCATCCTGGTTATGCATATTTCACAGCTGTTCCATTCGGTGCAACAGCCCAAGAGCTGACAAACTGGTACAACCATGATGGCGGTAAAGAGCTTCATAACGAACTGGGTCAGATATTCGGTCTGAAATCCTTCTTGGCTGGTAACTCCGGTTCGCAGTCCGGTGGTTGGTTCCGTTCGGAAATCAACTCCGCAGAAGACTTCAACGGCTTGAAATTCCGTATGCCTGGCCTTGGTGGCAAAGTACTTGGTAAACTGGGCGCATCCGTTCAGAACATTCCAGGCGGTGAGCTTTATCAAGCGATTTCATCCGGTGCTATAGACGGTCTAGAGTGGGTTGGTCCTTGGGCTGATGAACGCGCTGGTTTCCAGGAAGTTGCTAAAGTGTACTATACAGCTGGTTTCCATGAGCCAGGTTCGGGTCTTGCGCTAGGTTGTAACCTTGACATGTTCGAGGGGCTTTCGACAGCTCATCAGACAATCATCGAGCAGGCAACATTGGCTACAACCAATCACAATCTGTCTTTGGCGCTGGCTAACAACGGTGCAGCACTTGCACGTCTTCAGGCTCAGGGTGTTCAAGCTCTGCAGTTCAGCGATGACGTTTGGGACGCATATGGTTCGGCCTCTGCGGAAGTTATGGATGAATTCATGGATGACGAATTGTTTGCGCGCATCCGTGCAAGCTTCGAGAAATCGATGGCTTCTTCGTCCGCTTGGATTTCGCAGTCGGATGGCGAGTATGCTCGCCAACGTACACGCGTTCTTGGCAACCGTTAAGCCCTAGGCTTATTTCAAAACTACAAACCTCCTCCCCTTTTATCGGGGAGGGGGATTTTGGCGACACGTAGGATGATATCTACGGGCGTCTAACGAGGGAATTCTGCACAATGGATTTTATAATTTGGGTGTTTACCAACATCGGCATGGGTTTTGTGAACCTGTTCTACGTTATTCTTCACCCATCTGCGTGGCTCGATTGGTCCGATAAAACGGCGTTGGGGCATTTCATCTATTATGGTGCGTCGAAAGAGTTCTTCTTCGTTATTTTCGATATCTTCGTTGTAATAAGCGTCGTTGGCGCATTTTACAGAAAGTTTCTCTGGGCAATCGTCCGCGGATTTGAAGCATTTGCCAACACAGTTGGCCGCTTCTTCGCATGGGCCTCGTTGTTCATGGTTATGCAGCAAATCATGATCGTATTTCTTCAACGGATTTTCAAAGTCGCCGAGATTTCAATCAGCCCGTTCGGCTATGCTTTTACCCGCGATCTAAGCTGGTATGGCGAGGAGTTGAAATTCTATAACGCAATGATCGTTTGTCTAGCCGCGTCCTACACGTTTGTGCAGGGCGGCCACGTGCGTGTTGACTTGTTTTATGCAGGAATGCGCCACCGCGCCAAGAAAGTTGTGGATATGTTCGGGTCGTTGTTCTTCGTCATTCCGTTCATGACAATTATCTGGATGTTTGGCTGGTTCTTCATGTGGCGTCATCTGGTGACGCCCAAAGTTAATGTCACCAAAACACTTTCACAAATGGATCGTTTATCACCGCACTTGAAATGGAATGTTGAAACCATTGGTTTCTCTCCAAACGGGTTCGACGGGTATTTCTTGTTCAAAATCTTGCTGATTAGTTTCGCAGGTATGATGTTCATTCAAGGTTTGACGTTCTTCTGGCGCTCCATGCTGGAATTTATCGAGGGCGAGGCCAGTGCACGTAAATATTTGCAACTGGACGAGTTGAACGACGAGACGGCTGAAGCAGCCGCCGCAGCACATTAAAGGTAGGATAATATAATGCTCTTCGGACTAGATGGCGTCGAATTAGGCCTGATAATTGTGTTTGTCTGCCTTTTTGGCGGAATTATGTCGGGTTTTCCGGTGGCTTTTGCTATCGGTGGCGCCGCGACGATTTCTTTCGGTATTCTGGCATTGCTGGACAGTTCCGGTTTACTGATGAAGGAGGTGCTGGACACCTCTAGCGGTGCCTACAATGATTTGTTGAACTCGGGAGTGGATCATAAGGTTATCTCGATCTTCAAGTATCCCGAATTACCGGTCTATATGGAACCGCTGTTTAGTGGCGGTTGGGAAACCGCGATGAACCGCAACATTTCGTTCATTGCCAACCGCATGAACGAGCGGGTTATTGCGGGGCAGTCGATTGAAACGCTGCTGGCGGTGGCGATGTTTGTTCTTATGGGCATTATGCTGGAGCGCTCCAAAATCGCTGAAGATTTGTTGACAACTATGGGCCGCGTGTTTGGCCCACTACCGGGCGGTTTGGCCGTGTCGGTTGTCGTGGTTGGTGCATTCCTCGCTGCCTCCACAGGTATTGTTGGCGCGACTGTGGTGACTATGGGTCTGCTAACCTTGCCGACCATGCTACGCCATAACTATTCGCCGGAACTAGCGACAGGGGTTATTGCAGCGTCTGGAACACTTGGTCAGATTATTCCACCATCCATTGTGATTGTTCTGCTTGGCACTTTGGCGGGTGACATCTATTCCGCTGCTCAAGAAGGTCGCGCGGTCGAAGCTGGTTGTACTGATGCTTTGACCTATCTGGGGAAGGCTGCGGTTCTGTCTGTTGGTACGCTGTTTAAAGCAGCGCTGTTGCCTGGAATCATGCTGGCGTTCCTATATGCTGCCTATGCATTCGGGTTTGCATTGTTGAACCCATCCAAAGCTCCGCCCATTCACGTGGAGGCCTCCACTGGCCCGCGTACAAGTCGCAACCATAAACTTCTTTGGCTGCTGGGTGTACCCACAGGTATCATCCTGTTTGCAATTACGGCTTCGTCGTTCAACATGGTTGGCAGTCAGAGCACATATGTTTCTACGGTTGCCAACATTGGTGTCCAAGCCGAGCTTCGCACTAATGTGGGCGAACAATGTCAGGCTTCGATGATCGAACTACATGGTCAAGAAGAATGGGATAAAGCGATAGCCGTCCAAGCGGAGATCGAGGCATCCGGTGCTGCGTTGAGTTCTGATGATCGTCGTCGCACACCTGAACAAATCGAAGAGGTTCGCGCGCAGGTTATTGCCGATGCCGCGCCTATCGGTTCCGGCCTAATCAAAATTCTGGTTCTGCTTGGGTTAATGCTGACAACAGCTTACGGCCTTGCCCCGAACGAGGAAAAACGTCCGCTTTATATTGGGGGGGTTGGTATTGGTTTGTCGTTGTTGGTGGATATTCTGCTGCTTGGGCCGCAATCCTCATCTGGCGCAGTATTCTCGATGCAGGCAATACCGTTTGTTGTGATGTTCGTTGGCGTAAAAGTGGCCGCGAAGCGTCTGGCTGCGAATGATGTTCTGCGTGTTGTTTTCCCGCCGCTGATTTTGATCATCGCGGTTCTCGGCTCGATCCTTGGTGGCATTACCAACCCGACACCTGCTGCAGCGCTTGGCGCGGGCGGGGCGATCATGTTGGCGGCGTTCCGCAAGTTGCAGGACGAGGGTGGCACTGGAAAGGTTATTCTGGTAACAGCTTTTGCCATGGTTCTGTTGTTGCTCGTTGGCATCAACTTTGACCTTCGCGCCAATATCTCCCACGTGAAGTTTGAAAACTGGATGGCGATAATAGCGTCGCTAGTGTTCTTTCACGTTGCAATGGGCGGCCTGTTATTCGCATGCTGGACCTTGTGGAAATCAGCCGTGTTGACGCCTGTGGTGCGGGAAACCGCCAAAGTGACCTCGATGGTGTTTGCGATCCTTATCGGTTCACAAATGCTGAACCTCGTGATCATCTCGTTTGGTGGCGAGCACTACATCCAGTCCTTCCTGCGCAGTTTTGAACGCGAGTGGGTCGTCTTCCTGATTGTTATGGCGGTGCTGTTCTTCCTTGGTTTCGTGCTCGATTTCTTAGAAATCATCTATATCGTTATTCCCATTGTTGGTCCCGTTATTTACGGCGGCACCATGGATCCTAAATGGGTGACGATCATGATCGCGGTGAACCTGCAAACCAGCTTCCTGACCCCGCCGTTCGGCTTCGCGCTGTTCTACTTGCGCGGTGTGGCACCGGCGAGCGTGACAACTGCTCACATCTATCGTGGTGTGATCCCGTTTGTGCTTATTCAGGTATTCGGGTTGTTGCTGCTATGGTTCTTCCCAAGCGTAGTGACGATCATTCCAAACCTGCTGAACTGATCACAACCTAGACAAACAAAAACGCCTCGATTTTTATCGGGGCGTTTTTTTATGCGCGATCTTTATGTCTGTGGGGGAAGGTGGATCGCGGCGACTTGTTCCGCCACCGGGTCATTGCCCAACGGGTTTTCACCAACGTCGGTGATCATCTCGTCGGTTAACTCGTTCCAGATACCATCTTTGAAAACCTCTAACGGGCGGTAGCTCGCTTTGTAGTTCATCTTTTGGCTACCCGGCACCCAGAACCCTAGATAGACGTAAGGCAATCCTGCCTCGCGGGCCATGCTGATATGGTCAAGGATGATAAACGCGCCCATGGATCGGTTCCTCAACGCAGGGTCAAAGAAGGAATAAACCATCGACAATCCGTCATGCAAAACATCCGTCAGACAGGCGGCTTTCAGAATTTTTTCGCCGTCATCGGCCGTTTCATAATATTCGATAACGCGGCTTTGCACTGGTGTCTCTTCGATCATGGCTGCAAATTCGTACATGTCCATGCCTGCCATACCGCCATCGGCGTGGCGCTCATTAAGGTAGCTTTCGAACAGCTCGTAATGTTCTTCGGTTGCCCAAGGGGCTTTGACTTCGCGGCTGAGATTCTTATTTCGCTTTAGAACACGCCGCTGGCTACGCGAGGGTTCAAACGCGGCGGAAACGACGCGCGCCGACATACAGGCCGAGCATCCGGGGCAGGTCGGGCGATACAACACATTTTGGGAGCGCCGAAAACCTTGCCCCGAAAGACTGTCGTTTAACGTTTTTGCGCCATCCCCGAATAACGCCGTAAACAGCTTACGCTCTACCTTGCCGCCAAGATAAGGGCAGGGTTGCGGGGCCGTCACATAAAACTGGGGCGCGGTAGGGAGCGTGTGGCGCATAAATACAAAAAATACCTTGTTAGGGTTCGGTTGACCCTAACAAAGCACAGGTGGTATGGGCAATCGTTAATTTAGAGGGCGGTTAATCGCCGTTGTGCCAAGGATCATATCCTGAACGCTCTGTCCGTAACGACTTGTCAGGATCAGCACGATGCTAAGGATTTGCACGAAGAAGAAGCCCGTACCGATGGTGAAAATCAGTGTGTGAGCTATCGCAAGGCCAGTGCTAAACTTCTGGCCATCCTTGTCGCGAAACTCGATTCCGACCATCCGCATACCCCATGTGGAGGATTTGGAAGCAATGGTGGAGATGCGGTAAATCAAACCGACGACCAGCCAAATGAACGGGAAAATGAAGAACCCCAATCCAACAGTTAATATGCTGATAAGAAAAGCTATCCCAAAGGCAATTATTCCATCGAAAACCCAAGCCACAAGACGGCGAGACGGGACTTTGTCATAGAACTGGCTGTCCATCTCTGGATCTGGCAGGCCTGTGTAGGCGGCGTCATAATATGTCATTTTATCTCCACTGTATAAAGTAAGCCCCCGCCTGCGCGGGGGAGAATCGTTTTAGGCCGGTGCCTGTGTCGGGTTACCCGGGTATCCAGACGGCTGTTCAGTCGTTGGTTCAGGCGTTACATCCTTTGCGTTCTGCTCGCGCATGAACTGGTCGAACTCGACGCGGTCCTTGGAGGCACGCAGGTTGCCTAGGAAATTCTGGAATGCGTTCTGTTCGTCTTCCAGACGTTTGATTGTTTCATCACGGTATGCGTCAAACGCTGTGTTACCGGTAGAGAAACTGTGGCGTCCACGGCGGTGCCACTGACCGCGCTTGCAATTTTTGCCCATTCGATTAGTTCCGATCATGTAAAAGAGGATGACGAGGCCAACTGGCCACAGAAAGATAAATCCAAGGATCATTGTTGCGATCCAGGCTTTCGTCCCGTGTTCGTCCAGCTTGTCCCGTGCTTGTTCAAGGAGGTGCGCCGGAGAGTTCATGTCTGTGTTCCTTTCAATGTAAATGTTGTTCACATTAACATATTTGGGAGGTCTTACCAAAATCACAAGGGGTAGGGCTGAAAAAATGTAAATGATTTTTACATTATTAGCTATTTAGGTAATAAACCTAGGCCACGAAGGTAAATTCCGACACCGGATTCCAGCAATTCTTCCGGCGAGAAGGGCGCACGGCCCCCGGGTTCACCACGTGCAAACAGTTCAACAACGCCGTGGGACATCGCCCAGATGTGATGGCTGACCATCGTTGCAGGTGGACGTTGGCTGGGCGGCAGATGTTCGAACAACTTCTCCGCAGCTTGTGTTTGCACAGCCATAGCGCGGTTAGCGACCATATTTAATTCATAGTTACCGGCGACGGAAACACCTGATTCAAACATCGCAATATAGTGGCCTGCGTGTTTGCGAGCGAAGGACAGGTATGCACGCCCCACAGCTTCGAATGCCTCCATCGGGTTGGGATTACCGCGGTCAAAGGCGGCCTCCATCTGTTCGGCGAACAGAACATATCCTTGGCGCGCGACCTCCGCAATCAGGTCTTCACGGCCCTTGAAATGGCGATAGGGTGCGGCGGCGCTGACCCCTGCAAGGCGGGCAGCCTCGGCCAAGGTAAACCCGGTTGGTCCCTTTTCCTCGATCAGGGAGAGGGTGGCCTCTACCAAGGCTTGCTTCAGGTTACCATGGTGGTAACCTTTGCGTTCTGGAGACTGTTTATTCATTGAATATACATAGCCTTGAAGCGCTGCGGGAACAAGGTTGTCAACTGCGCTCTAGGCCCATGATCGCTGGAGTGCCGCATATTTCAGGGTCTGGCACGGTAATAATATCGTGGTCTTTGCCGTCATAATCCAATTTAGCTAACACCAACCGCATCGCGGCAATCCGCGCCCGGCGTTTATCATCGGACCGAATGACATTCCAGGGCGAGGTTTCGGTGTCTGTCTCTGTAAACATCCGTTCAATCGCGATCGAATATTCATCCCACAGCTCCAACCCTTTTACGTCGAACACTGACAATTTCCACTGCTTTAACGGATCGGACTCGCGGGCCAGAAGGCGGCGTAGCTGCTCTGCTCGGCCAACGGTTAACCAGATCTTAATCAGAGTGATGCCATCCTCAACCAACATATCCTCGAAACCGGGGGCCTGATTGTAGAAATGTTGGTTTTGTTCGGGTGTACAAAACCCGAATACGGGTTCTATAACAGCGCGGTTGTACCAAGATCTGTCAAAAAAAACTAATTCGCCCGCGCTGGGTAAATGTTGCACGTAACGTTGGAAATACCATTGGGAACTTTCGCGTGGTGTTGGTTTAGCAAGTGCCACCACGCGTGCGCCACGGGGGTTAAGGTTTTCGCCGAAGCGATAGATTGTACCGCCTTTGCCCGCGCCATCACGCCCCTCAAATACAATAGCGATACGCTGGCCTGTATTGTTTATCCAAGATTGCAACTTCACCATTTCAATCTGCAAAGCATCGTAAAGGGTGTTGTATTCCTCGCTATCCATCCGTTTCTTGTAGGGAAAGTTGGGTGCTAGGATATCGTTTTTCTTACCTTTCTTGATTGCCTTGTGGACTTTTTTCGGAGCACCGGATTCATAATATTTGGTAATGGCACCGTCAAATGGCTTTGTCATTTAGAATCCCCTTCGAGGATTTTCTCGACATTAATATTCGTCGTCTGGTAAATTTCGTTGATCCAGTTTCCATAAAGAAGATGCGCGTGGCTGCGCCAGCGGTTTTCGGGTTCTAGGTTCGGATCGTCGTTGGGGTAGTAGTTTTTCGGAACATTAATCTTAGCCCCCTTAGATACATCCCGGTCAAATTCTTCTTTTAGCGTACCTCGATCATACTCTAGGTGGTTGAAAATATAGAGGGCGCGATTTTGCTTATCCTCGATCAGACACGGTCCAACTTCGTCCGAGTTCATCAGGATAGCGAGGCCTTCGTGCTTTGCAGTGTCCTCCTCGCGGACCTCGGTCCAGCGACTGACAGGTACGACAAAATCGTCTGAAAATCCCCTTAGATAAGGCGAGGTCGGGGCAAGGTTTCTATGTCGAAAACAGCCGAAGGCTTTGTGGTCGATAGTGTGCTTGGGTACGCCGTGGAAGTGGTAGATCATTGCCATACCACCCCAGCAAACCCCGAACGTGGACAGGACATTGGTTTGTGTCCAATCGAACACCTCCTGCATTTCACGCCAATATGAAACCTCCTCGAACGGCATGTGCTCGATAGGTGCGCCGGTGATAATAAGACCGTCAAATTTCTCGTTCTTCACGTCTTGGAAGGAACGGTAGAAAGCCTCCATATGCTTGGGGGAGGTGTTCTTGGCCACGTGTTCAGTCATGCGGATCAAAGTCAATTCGATCTGCAACGGAGTGGCCCCGATTAGTCGGGCGAATTGGGTTTCCGTCTGTTCCTTTTTTGGCATCAAATTCAGCAGGCCAATTTTTAGCGGACGAACATCTTGCCGGTCAGCGGTGGTATCATCCATCACCATCACACCCTCGGACTTGAGGATGTTATATGCGGGCAGATTTGAATGAACGCGAATGGGCATCAGATGTTCCGGTCTATGGCTTTGGCAATTAATGCGGTGAAATCTTGGGCGTCGCGAATGTCGCGTACCTCGTTGGCCTCGATGGTTACGCCCCAATTTTTAGCCATCGCGGCATAGACAGGTAGGCGGTGCTGTAACAGTTCGGCGTAGCCCCAGCGAATGAAATCATCGGGATCGACTTCGAACTCGTTTACCCCGCGCTCTGATAAATATTCTGCCCATTTGGTGCGCAAGAAGTCTTCGCTGTAGTACATTGGTTTCGGGGCGGCCGAGAAGCGACGCAGAAGCTCTTCTGTATGGTCATCCGAACCTCTGATCCATACGGGCAGAACTGCGTCTGACAAGGCCGTCAGAACAGGATCGGCTGCGTCATTCGGGTCAACCACTTCGCAGATTGAACCAGACGTATCGGATATGAAATGTTCGTAGCCGTAAATATCCAATGCTTTGTGAACAAACAAACCGGTGTCTTGCGTCGCTGCCATCTCTGCAATGCGATGCTGGCGTTGACGGTTAACGTAATCCTCGAACGGTATGCCGTCTTTGCCCGCGTCACCCGGCTTGCCGAGATAGCTGGATAGGGGGGCGAGGTTTTCGAATGAGATGTTTGAAGCGATATAGATGGAATCCGAGCGCAACAGGTTGCGAAGGAAGGGGTTCCGCATTGCTTCGCGTTTGAAATTGTCAACGATGTGTTCGCCCATATAACGCGTGCCGATACGAAAATCGACGGAGTAGTGGAACCAGTTTCCACCTTCTCGCAGCATGTTGGACAAATAGGTCTTCCCTAAACCGGACATGCCAATCAGGGCTACACGTTTGTGTGCGGCGGCGTTCCAGTCGCTGGCGGTTGAATAGATCATCATTGAGTCCTCGGTGTATCGCTACCTTGGAATAGCCGAGCCGCGCGCTGTTGAAAAGGTCCGGTGTGCGAGTTTCCACAATCTACCGTCAATCACGGCCAGCGCCGTGGCGATAAGAGCGAAGCCCAGAAGCGACCTAAGCGGTAATTGTTCGGCAAGAACAAAGGCTCCGAGGGTGACCGCGATCGGGGGAACAACCAGCGTTACCAACAAGGTGTTGCTAGCTCCAGCGGAGTTTAGAACGCGGAAATACAGTAGATACGCGATAACCGTTGCAATGATCACGATATAGATCAGCGACAGCCACGTTTGACCGGAGTACGCCCATGTAGGCCAGCCGTCGATCCAAAGAGTGATCGGAGCCATCACTTGCGCGGAATC
Source organism: Rhodobacterales bacterium 52_120_T64 (assembly GCA_002162875.1). Taxonomy (GTDB): domain Bacteria; phylum Pseudomonadota; class Alphaproteobacteria; order Rhodobacterales; family Rhodobacteraceae; genus NORP23. The sequence continues at coordinate 356,207 of MABA01000004.1, forward strand.
GGTAAGCATGCCGGCTGAGGAGGCTGCAGGACTGACGCCCGAGAGGTGTTTTCTAGCCCAGACACCGGCAAGCGCATAAGAAAAGGTTGCCCCAATACAGGCGATTTGCCCCAAACTGCGAAGGTCGAAAGTTTGTAACGCTTGGACGCCGATAACGGTGACAACGCCGGACATTCCTAGAATAACCCCCACGAGCTTACGAGGTGTGAGGCGTTCGTCCTTTAGAAACATAGCAGATATCAATGTTGCAAAGACTACGGTTCCGGCATTCAGAATAGAAGTCAGGCCCGATGCAATCTGTGTCTGACCGAAGTTTAAAAGCGTAAACGGGACGGCATTGTTTAAGATGCCCATAACAATCACCGCAGACCAGACCTTCCAGCCCCTTGGAATTTGATGCTTGCGGACCAAGATATATATCCACAGAACAACGGCGGCGAACCCTACGCGCATTGTTACGAGGCAAAAGACCGGTATTTCTTTTAATGCCAACGCAACCGCCAGAAATACACCCCCCCATATTGCTCCAAGGGTTAACATTTCTAACCATGCGCGACTGTTCAACTGTTGCTGTTTCATAGCTAGAACCTAGCGGTGGTTTTCAGTAACACCACCCGTTTCTTGCTCATGCGTTGATGTCTTTTCGTCTGAATGTATTATTAACCGCTGTCCTTGATGGCAGGTGTTTTTTGATGGCAGAAAGTTGGCGTGGTTAAACGGGGCCGTACCTATCGCGATATTTGGGTTCCAAAAATAAAAAAGGCCGGAAATACATCCGGCCTTTTTGATATCTTGAAATGGTGACCTTAGTGGCCTGATTTATCCCACATATCCTGTGTAGGAAGCGTTTCGAACGTGTGCTCTGGTGGAGGGTTTGGAAGTGTCCACTCCAGTGTTTCAGCATGTTCGCCCCAATACGCAGGCTCGGTTACTTTCTTGCCCCATTTGATGGTGTAGAAAACAACACCAATAAAGAACAGGAACGAAGCAAACGTGATGAACGCGCCGATGGAGCTTAGGTAGTTCCATTGTGCAAACTGCTCGGGATAGTCGATGTAGCGACGTGGCATACCTTGACGGCCCAGGAAGTGTTGCGGGAAGAACGTGATGTTCGCACCGATGAACATTGCCCAGAAGTGAAGCTTACCAGCCCATTCTGGGTACTGACGGCCAGACATCTTGCCAATCCAGTAGTAGATACCGGCAAAGATACAGAACACCGCACCAAGGCTCATCACATAGTGGAAGTGTGCCACAACGTAGTATGTGTCGTGATATGCACGGTCAATCGCTGCCTGCGAAAGGACCACACCGGTAACACCACCAACGGTGAACAGGAACAAGAAGCCGAAAGCGAACAGCATCGGGGTTTTGAACTCGATCGAGCCGCCCCACATTGTTGCGATCCAGCTGAAAATCTTGACGCCAGTCGGTACCGCAATAACCATCGTTGCCAGCATGAAGTAGGACTGCTGTGTCGTTGACATACCAACCGTATACATGTGGTGCGCCCAAACAACGAAACCCAGAACACCAATGGAAACCATCGCATAAACCATAGGAAGGTAGCCAAAGATTGGCTTCTTCGAGAAGGTCGAAATGACGTGACTAACGATACCGAAGCCCGGAACAATAATCATGTAAACTTCGGGGTGACCGAAGAACCACAGTAGGTGTTCGTAAAGAATTGGATCGCCACCACCGGAAGGATCAAAGAACGCAGTACCAAAGTTACGATCGGTCAGCAGCATCGTGATCGCACCGGCCAGAACAGGCAAGGAAAGAAGGATCAGGAAGGCTGTAATCAAAATCGACCAGGCGAACAGTGGCGTTTTATGCAAGGTCATACCCGGTGCACGCATGTTCAAGAAGGTTGTGATCATGTTGATCGCACCAAGGATCGAGGAAGCACCTGAAAGGTGAACCGCGAAAATCGCGAGATCCATGGAATAGCCGCCTTCAGATGTCGAAAGCGGTGCATAAAGTACCCAGCCAACACCGGAACCAAGCTGTCCGTTGCCACCAGGTGACAGCAGCGAAGCAACACCAAGCGAGGAACCAGCAACGTACATCCAGAACGACAAGTTGTTCATACGAGGGAACGCCATGTCGGGGGCGCCAATCATAAGAGGCATGAAGTAGTTACCAAAACCGCCGAAAAGAGCCGGAATAACCACGAAGAACATCATCAACACACCATGATAGGTGATCATAACATTCCAAAGGTGACCGTTAGGCATACATTCTTTACCGGCATCAACAAATGCGCGTGCACCATCGGCACACATGTATTGTACGCCTGGGTTCATCAACTCCATTCGCATGTAAACGGTCAGACAGACCGAAACAAAACCGATAGCTGCGGATGTGAAAAGATAGAGGATACCAATATCTTTGTGATTAGTAGACATGAACCAGCGGGTGAAAAAGCCCGGCCGTGGATGCTCGTCGTGGGTGTGCGCAGCTGCGTCTGCCATTATTATTCTCCTGACACCAGTTATGTGTAAGGCGAATCCTGTCCCGAATTCGCCTACTCCCGCTCAAACGTTTATCTTGCGGCTTGATCTACATCAACTGTCGAGAATGCCGCAAGCACGACTATTTTTCAAAAACTTGCGAAAAAGCGTTTTTAAGCGCGATATCCACGTCAACTATAGTTGCCGGTACACCCAAATCTACCAAACTTGTGACGCCATAATCACTGATTCCACACGGAACAATGCCATTGAAGTGCTCGAGATTAGGTTCAACGTTGATGGAGATACCGTGAAACGTGACCCAGCGCCTGATCCTAACGCCAATAGCAGCGATTTTGTCCTCCGCAGGAGAGCCGTCGGGCAGGGGGGGGCGATCTGGCCGCACCACCCACACACCAACGCGGTCTTTACGGCGCTCACCTTTAACCCCGAACTCTTGAAGCGTTAGGATGATCCATTCTTCAAGCCGATTTACATACTTGCGGACATCTTTTTCGCGCCTGTTCAAATCCAGCATTGCGTAACCTACTCGTTGTCCCGGGCCATGATAGGTGTATTCGCCGCCTCGGCGGGCTTCAAAAACGGGGAAACGATTGTGGTCCAGCAAATCTGCCGCATTTGCGCTGGTTCCAGCGGTGTAAAGCGGCGGGTGTTCAAGCAGCCAGACTTGTTCGTTCAAATTACCGGATATAATGCCTCCGACGCGGTTTTCCATTGCTTGAATTGCGTCCTGGTAACCCGTTAACCCGTCCGAAATTAGCCACTCGACCATTGCAAATCTCCGCTGCAAAAAAAATCACACTAGCCATACCATTGAGGGGTTCACAAGCCCAGAGGCCAATGCTATACGCCCGCTACCTTAAGTGCGGTCGTGGCGGAATTGGTAGACGCGCAGCGTTGAGGTCGCTGTGGGGTAACACCCGTGGAAGTTCGAGTCTTCTCGACCGCACCAAGTTGAAAATATTCAACGAAGCCTACCAAGTACAAATTGAAGTTTATTGTGACTGGTCCCAGTACTCGTCAAAAGTATTTTTGAACGACGTGCTATCACTGGCTTCGTAATCGGCGACCGAAATGATTTCGCCACCGATACTATATGTTGCTCCATCATCCGAGATATAAATCGGGTTCCCTGAACTATCGTCTATATATCTGGTTGTGGTGAAATTGGGGTCGTAGTTGTATCCACTCGGTGCGTCGGTATCGACCTCCAACCGGGCAGAGAGCCAAGCTTCGCGTTGATCATCAGGGTAGGCCGCAATGCCGAAATCAAAGTAGGATTCTGCATTTCCGTCAGAGCTATTATTCCAACCAATATTGAGGCCAACCAAAATATTGTTGGATGCCTCGCGGACGCCACCGGAAATTAGGACAATTACTGCAATCGAAATCCCGACAACTGCGGACGTCATCACGACCCAGTCAACGGTGACTGCGCCTGACTCGTCGGTTTTGAAGCAATTTAGAACTTTCATGATAAACAGTTTTTCGTAAGGAATGTTTTTGGGAAATTACTGATTACTGCCTAAAACTACTAATAATATCTAGAAAATATCAAGAAAATTGGGCTAAAATAAGGCAACCCTCGATACCACGCGACCGAGAACTATGTGGATAGGATACCTAAATCAGGGCGGCTCGTAGACAATTTAAGATTATCTGGCAGTTCTAATGCTTGTTGATCCAGCGTGGTATCGCAAGGTATGATAACCGTTTATGTTCGGTTCGTCCTCGTGCGACCGAATCGAGGATCAACCCACAAACAAACATAACCAACGCTACCATCAACATTCCGACAGATAAAATCCAGCGAGGGATCAACGTTACAAATCCGGTTTGGAAGTACTCTATCAACACAGGTAGCCCGAAGAACGCTGAAATCAGAAATGCAATTCCGGTGAGATAGCTGAAGAAAACAAACGGTCGAGTTTCTTTCATAAACAAAACAAACATGGACGATATTCTAAAACCGTCTCCGAATGTGTTTAGTTTGCTGACTGAGCCTTCCATGCGCGTACCATAGGATACTTCAATCTCGGTAAACGGCTGCTTTAACACCAGAGCATGAACTGACAACTCCGTTTCTATCTCGAAACCGCTAGATAAGGCGGGGAAACTTTTGACGAAACGGCGAGAAAACACGCGGTAGCCTGAAAAAATATCTGAAAACCCGTTTGCAAACATCCTGCGAAACAGGAAATTGAAAATTGTGTTGCCAAAAGCGTGACCTGCGCGCCCCGCATCCACGTTAATGTCCTTGCGGTTGCCTACAACCATATCAAGGTGACCATCAATTGCTGCTGTTAGGAGATTTGGGGCGTCGGCGGCCTCATAGGTTCCGTCGCCGTCGACCATGATGTAAAAGTCTGCATCAATGTCTGCAAACATCCGACGAATTACATTTCCTTTTCCCTGTCTTGGTTCCGTGCAAACAACTGCCCCGGATTCGGCCGCGCGCGCGCATGTTTCGTCGGTGGAATTATTGTCGTACACATAAATTGTTGCGCTGGGGACGGACTTTTTGAAGCCCTGCACGACCGACGCAATTGCGTGTTCTTCATTAAAGCAAGGCAATAGCACGGCAATGCTTGGTAGGGAGGTTTCGCTCATGTCTCAAAAAAATCCGTTGGTTTCAAATCTAGTTGTTGGCCGGAGTATGACGATAACATGTGTATACAGCAAGGATGCGCATTGGATCAAAATTCAACTAGATAGTTTATAGCTTATCCGAGGGGGCTTTCCTGTTTTCCCGATATTCTTTGACCTCTGGATGATTCAGTACCTATTTAGGTGTTAGCTTCAAAGTTCACCCTTTTACAAAGTACTCTGCATATCGGATGTCGGATGCTCGTGACACTCTCGAAAGACTTTGGACGGAGGACAGACTTTACAAACGAAGACCGAACCAAGTTTATGAAGTCACGCCCATACATGAAATTGATTGTGCGGTGCCGTAAATCGTGATGATTTTACAGTCTAACCTGGGGTGGTCTATGCAAATTAGGTGCTCAAAAAGGAGATGGTTTCGTTCTTATCTAACAAATCTGCGCAAAATGCGAGTTCTGTGTGCGCCGCATGTATGGAAAAGCCGAAGTAAATCTTGGGGATATTCGCAATAACCCAGCCAGACTGCTGAACAGCAAAACCCACGGCGTCTGAGCGAACTTTGCAAACGCCAAAACGCGGCATTGGTGGAATGTTGCGCATAGATTACCTTTAGATATTCTGGGTTTGGGTCGACTCAAGGAATGGGTGCTTCAGTAATTAACGAAATGAATGTTAACGTCTGTATACAACATGTAGGCTGTGTTTTTATTAGACATTCAACTATGAAACCAAGGTTAATGTATTATTCCGGCGATTTTGCCATAATTTATGAATAGACAGTTAATAATGAAAAACGAGTCAGCTAAACTTTCCACACCAGCCAGATCGCGTGCGATTTTTCTGGTGCTCTATTTCGTGACAATATGCGCAGTTATTCTAAAAGGCCCGAGTTTTTCCGTTCCCGTTTGGGATATCGGCAATGATGATGCGATGCGTCTGATACAGGTTCGCGATCTTTTGAATGGTCAAAGTTGGTTTGACGTCACTCAATACCGTTTGGGGTTCGAGGCGGGAACGCCTATGCACTGGTCGCGCCTGGTCGATCTGCCGATCGCGGCAATTCTATGGCTGACATCACTGCTTTTGAAGCAAGAATGGGCCGAAGCCGTGACGCTGGCGATTTGGCCGCTGGGCCTAATCGCGCCTACGCTATGGGCGATGTATCATGCGTCGGTTCGGTTCGGCGGGGAGCGGGCAGGGCCGTTTGGATATTTGTTTGCCATCATCGCGATAGTTACAACGCCTAAATTCGAGATAGCGGCACTGGACCATCACAATGTTCAGATGTTGCTGATGGCGTTTATTCTGATGGCAATGATGCATGAAAAAAATCATGCCCGCGACGGGGTAATTATTGGTGTTGCGGCAGCTTTTAGTGTGGCAATCGGGCTGGAAACATTACCCTTCATCGCCACAGTAAGCCTGATGGTTGGCGCTAACTGGATTTGGAGCGGAGCCGAAACCAAGGCGAAAACTATGCGGTTTTCTGGGTCTTTCGCGGCGACATTGTTAGCTGTGTTCCTGTTTACCAGACCGGACTTTAGTACGACCATATTTCGGTGCGATGCATTTGGACGCGAATTGTTGATTATTGGCGTCTCGGGTGCGTTGGGACTGTTGGCTTTAGCTGCGACGATTAGCGAGAAAACACGTGCGGTTAGGGCCGTTGGTGTGCTGTTTTTGGGGGGCGCCGTTGTCTTGGTAGCTGTGGTTTTTGCGCCGCAATGCCTCGGCAACCCATATGATCCGATCTATCCCGATGTAGCCCGCGAATGGTTGGGGCGCATCTCGGAAAGCAAGTCGTTGTTGTGGGTCATTTCGGAGGGGCAACTGAAAAACTTCGGATATGTTGTCATTCCGATTATTGCGATCCTATTTACTATTTATCTTATTTCCACCCCGGTTTTCAGGTTGCGTGCAATTGCCCTGCTCCTGATATTGGCCGGTGCCTACGCAATGATGTTCTATCAAATACGCGGTTTGTTTTTCCTTTTGCAACTTTGTGCAATCCCGTTGGCCGCAATGATGGGGCGCGTATACGGACATTACAAAGACAGTAAGTCATTTATGGCAGGCGTACTGTTTCTCTCGCTTTTGTTTGCAACGATCCCGCACACGTGGGTTGTCGGTGTCGCAAGGTTTGGTTCTAGCGAACCAGAAACGAGCGACGGGGAACCTTTGGGGCGGTTCAAAGACTGCTACAAACCAGACGAGTGGAACGCCTTAACTGTGCTTCCGGCAGGATTGGTTGCAACCTCAACCGATCTGGGCGTGTACGTAATGCTTGCAACAGGACACAGGGCTTTGGCGGCAAACTTCCACCGAAATCAGGATGGCATTCAGGCAAGTATCGACTTGATGAGCGCTGACATGCCTGATGCAAAGCGTCTGTTAACTGAATGGGGCGTGAATTATGTTGTGTTGTGCAAAAATGATTTCGCCACAAAAGCTTTGGCCAACAGGTATCCTGATGGCCTATGGAATCGCCTTTATAGCGGCGATATTCCTGAATACTTAACATCTGTTTCCGGCGAGGCCGAAAGCTTGCTATACATCTACAAAACGCAGCCCTGACGAGAGGACTATCTATGTTTTCCATTTCTTTATCGCCGGCGGTTTGGATCGGACTGATCTTAACCCCGATGACCATCGGAGGCGGGCAAATTCTGTTCAAAATATCAAGTGGGCGCATGGGCGAGGCAAATTTGGTCGGCTTTATGCGGCTAATCACAGACCCGGTGTTTATTCTGGCTGTGACGATCTATGCCTTGGCCACATTCGCATGGGTGTTCGTGTTACGTTCGGTTCCGCTGTCGTTTGCGTATTCTTTCATGGCGCTGACGTTTGTGATTGTGCCAATATTATCGGCGTTGCTCCTTGGTGAAGTGTTGACGATCCGTAATTTTGTCGGTGCCGCGTTAATCATTGGCGGATTGATGGTTGTCACCACGGGCGGTTAACTCCTGTTTTTACGTGTTACAACTTGTTCTTATTAACTTTAGTTCTTATCTGACTTTCCAATAACCGTTGATCCAAGGGACACATTATGGCGCGCGCTAAAAAAGAAAAAATAGAAGATGATCGCGAGAAATCCAAAACTATAGGCCCTCTTCAAGGGCTGTTTCCGTTTTTGGCTCCCTATAAAGGTCTAATGATAGCCGCTGGTATTGCGCTGGTGTTTACGGCGTCGGTATCTTTGGCGTTGCCACGGGTGGTGCGCGATGTTGTCGACGGGTTCACATTGGAAGCGGTTAAGCAGCTCGACGGATATTTTGCTGCGATCATCGTTGTTATGGGGGCAATGGCGATTGGAACGGGTTTGCGGTTCTATTTCGTCACCAAGCTGGGCGAGCGTGTGATTGCCGATGTTCGCATGGCGATTTACCAGAAAGTTATCAGCCTTTCCCCTGCATTTTACGAGAAAATTCTCACGGGCGAAGTTCTATCCCGCCTAACCACAGACACGACATTGATCCTGTCGGTTATCAGCTCCTCGGTTTCTGTTGCGCTTCGAAACGTGCTGATGATGGGCGGCGGAATTATATTTATGTCGCTGACTTCGTTTAAAATGACCGGCTTGGTGTTGTTGATGGTGCCCTTCGTTATTCTGCCGATCATGATCTTGGGCCGCAGACTTCGTGTGCTTAGCCGTGAGAGTCAGGACCGTATCGCCGAAAGCTCTGGCGAAGCGTCCGAGACTTTGCTGGCGGCACAAACCGTGCAAGCTTACACTCATGAAGGCGTTAGCCAAGATAGTTTCAATGTTCTGACCGAACAGGCATTCGATGCCGCACGGCGGCGAATTGTGACGCGAGCAATCCTGACGATTTCAGTCATTTTCCTCGTATTTACTGGTGTTGTTGGCGTGTTGTGGATGGGGGCACGTGACGTGATCGCAGGCCTTATGACGGCGGGGCAGTTGGTTCAGTTTCTGATCTATTCGGTCATGGTCGCGGGCGCGGTTGCGGCGCTGTCCGAAATTTGGGGTGAATTACAGCGTGCAGCAGGCGCGACCGAACGCCTGATTGAGTTGTTAGAGGCTGAAGACATCATCAAAGACCCTGTGCTGCCTGTTCCGGCACCCGAACGGGCAAGCGGCGACATCAAGTTCACTGATGTAACATTCACCTACCCTGCCAGGCCCGAGGTGCGCGCGCTCGAAAATTTAAACCTACACGTCAAGCCGGGTGAAACCGTAGCGTTGGTTGGCCCATCAGGAGCGGGGAAATCGACGATATTCCAACTTTTGATGCGGTTCTTTGATCCCGATACCGGAGTGATTGCAGTCGATGATATGGGGATTGAGACCATGTTACGCGAGGATATGCGGCGCGCTTATGCGCTAGTTCCGCAAGACCCTGTTATCTTTGCTACAACCGCGATGGAGAACATACGGTTCGGTCGCCCTGGGGCTACAGATGCTGAAGTTGTCGAGGCCGCAAAGGCGGCCGCAGCGCATGAATTCCTCGAGCGATTGCCGAAAAAATACAATTCTTATGTCGGTGAGCGTGGCGTGATGCTTTCTGGTGGGCAAAAACAGCGAATTGCGATCGCGCGGGCAATTTTACGAGACTCTCCAATTCTATTGCTGGACGAGGCTACATCAGCGCTTGATGCGGAAAGTGAACGCGCTGTGCAATTGGCTGTGGAGCGGCTTTCGAAGAATCGTACAACTTTGATAATTGCGCACCGATTGGCAACAGTTAAAAAGGCTGACCGGATTATTGTTTTCAACGAGGGTAAGATCGAAGCCGAAGGCACACATGACGAGCTGGTCGTACAAGGCGGCTTGTACGCACGGTTGGCGAAGCTGCAATTTACCGATGGCAATGTAACCTGACGCTAGGTTTCCCCTTGCTAACGAAGGGGAAACCGCACATTCTGCCTGTCAAATATCGCCAAAAAAAGGCGGACAGTACGACCGGGAGAAAAACTGATGCCACACTACGCCACACTTGCGGACAAAATTAGAACCGAAACGGACATGACCTTTGCGGAGCGCGTACCCGAGGTGACCCTTTATCAGGTGCTAGCACGGACCACCGCAAACTTTCCCGACCGCAGGGCTCTTAGCTTTCAAATCAAATCTGGCGTTAAGGACAAAGCTGAAACGCTTTCGTGGACCGACCTCAAAGCGCGTGTAACGCAGGCTGCTAACGTTTTTCGTGGACTAGGTGTTGGCGAAAAAGATGTCGTTACCTATCTTTTGCCGAATTGTAACGAGGCAGTTGTAAGCCTTTTGGGGGGCACGACGGCGGGGATTGTTAACCCGATAAACCCGACAATCGAAGATACCCAGATAGCATCAATTCTGCGCGAAACCGGTGCCAAAGTTGTGGTGACTCTCAAGTCGTTCCCAAAGACAGATGTGGCGCAAAAGGTGGCAAATGCCATCAAAATGGCGCCGAACGTGGAAACTGTGCTTGAGGTTGATTTGGCGCGTTACTTAACCCCTCCGCTCAGCTGGATTGTGCCGCTGATCCGTCCGAAGGTCGAGATTGAGCACTCCGCAACAGTTTTGGATTTTAATGCCGAGTTGAACAAAGCCAACGGCACGGCGCTAGACTTCGAAGAGAGCGACGAGGATCGTGTCGCCTCATATTTTCACACCGGTGGTACAACAGGCATGCCGAAAGTCGCGCAACACAAGTTTTCGGGGATGAATTACCAGGGGTGGTGCGCCAAGGAAATGTTGTTCACCGAAGAAGACGTTCTGATCTGCCCCCTACCGATGTTTCACGTATTTGCGGCCTATCCGGTCCTGATGGCCTGTCTAGCGTCCGGCGCACATATGGTGATGCCGACCCCGCAGGGCTATCGCGGGGAAGGGGTCTTCGATAATTATTGGAAACTTCTGGAACGCTGGGATGTGACGTTTATGGTCACAGTGCCAACAGCGGTTTCTGCGCTGATGCAACGGCCCGTTGATGCCGATGTGTCGAAGTTGAGATACGTTCTGTGTGGTTCTGCGCCGCTGCCAGTAGAGCTGGCAAAACGGTTCGAAGAATCTGCCGGCGTGAAAATTCTTGAAGGCTATGGCATGACCGAAGCGACGTGCCTTGTGTCAATTAACCCGCCACACGGAGAGCGCAAGATGGGCTCGGTCGGTTTGCCGTTCCCGTATTGTGAGGCGAAAATCCTGCACAATGACGTGGATGGAAAAATAATCAACGAATGTGCCGTGGACGAAATCGGTGAAATTTGCGTGGATAATCCGGGCGTTGTTAATGGCAGCACATATACCGAGGTGGAAAAGAATACCGGGTTGTTTGCAGGTGGAAAATACCTGCGCACCGGCGACTTGGGCCGTATTGATGCAGATGGGTACTTATGGATCACGGGCCGCGCCAAAGATTTGATCATTCGTGGTGGGCACAATATTGATCCGGCATTAATCGAGGATGCTTTGGCTGGGCATGAATCGATTGCCTTTAGTGGGGCAATTGGCCAACCCGATGAGCATTCTGGCGAGCTGCCTTGTGTGTACGTTGAATTGGTGGATGGCGCAGACATATCAACGGAGGAGTTGAAGGCATACCTGAAGAGCCATATCGGCGAAAAAGCGGCCATTCCCAAGTATGTGGAAATTCTTGACGAGTTGCCAAAAACCCAAGTCGGAAAGATTTTTAAACCTGACCTGCGGAAAATGGCGATCACGCGCGTTTACGACACGGCGCTGGCCAAAGCTGGCATTGATGCCATTGTTGAAACGGTATTCGAGGACAAGAAACGTGGTTTGGTTGCGGTCGTGAAATACAACGATTCAGCGATTGAAGACGACGCCGTGAACGATATTCTTGGTTGCTTCACACCACAGTGGGACCCCGCAAAATAGGGGGCAGGTCCTCTAAACGCTGCCCACCTTGCAAAAGCACGAAGATTTGACGGGTACGTCTGTACGAGCATTCGCCAGATCCAACCGCTGCTTGATGACTATTGCTTCGTCGGTTCGGCCAAGGCGTGTGAGGCAATCGTGATAACCGTGCAGACTCCAAACGTTGTCAGGATGCTGGCAAGCCCGCGATAGAGTGGAATCCAGACCGAGGTCGGCTCTATAGACGGCGGCGGATTCTTCCACATGCCCTTGTTCCAGAAGTAGTGCCGCCAATGCGTGGCGTGTTGGTTGCATCCAGCCCCATGGCTCGTCGTATGGCAGATTGTCGTCCAACTCGACGGATTTGCGAAGGTGGGCGTAGGCGGCATCATAATTTTCCTTTCGGTACTCGATTTCGCCCAACATCATCTGACGCGCCACATCCAGAATATCGTGGCAGGTGTTGTTGAAAAGGTAACGGCTTTCTGGCACGCGTATAACTGCAGCCTCGAAAAGGATTGCTTCTTTTTCGGCGGGTGCCACGTGCCCGCTGGCGGCCCATGCCACAGCTTTGGCGTAATGCATCATCGCTGTTGTTGCGCAGAATAATTCGGTGTTGTCTGGTAAAGGTTGATCGATAATCTCCTGCCATTTACCAAACCGGATATAGACGTGCTGTTTCATGGATATAAACCCCTCCAGCCAGTCGGCCATAGGCGGGGAGTCGATCATCAACAGTTCTTCTGGCAGAGTTTCAATCATCTCGTCGCTGGCTTCGATTGCGTCGTGGTAGCGGCCAAGGAACATCGCGCCGTAAATTTTGAAATGGTAATCGTGACAGCGGTAAAGCGAATAGAAATTCAACGGGCCTTCGCGTTCTAGGAACTTTCGATCTGCAACTATTGCTGCCTGATTGGATGTCACGACCCGTTCGTAATGGCCACATAGCACGTCGATATGCGTTGACATGTGCTGTAAATGCCCTGCGTCCGGTGCAAGGCCGCGCAGTGCATCCGCTGCTTTTAAAGCGCGTTCGGGATGTGGCGACATTTCCATAACGTGGATATAAAGATGGAGGACGCCTGGATGTACCATCGCGTCCGTCTGTGTCATGGCACGCTCCAACACTTCAATCGCTTCGGCCGTGTCCGCGCCTTCAGCAACCCCGCCTGTTTTGAGGTCCCAGAGCGCCCACGGAGTGCGGTTCATGATGGCCTCGGCAAACAGAGTTGTGACGTCCAGATCGTCGGGGAATTGTGTGTAGACTTTGCGCATAGCATCGGCGAAATCATCGTTCCACGTATTCATATCTTCGGCTGGTGCACGCGTCGGATAGTGCAAGGTCAATGCTTCGATCAAAGCCGCCTCGGCCTCGTTTGCGTGCTCAATCTTGGCCATTGCATTTTGTGTGGCGTCATACGCTCGCGTGACGGAGCGCAAGGCATCTTCTTTGTCAAACGCCTCCCACGGTTTGTTGTAGTTGCAGCCAGATGCATACGCGATGCCCCAATGGGCGATGGCACAATCAGGATCAGCCTCGATGGTTTTTTGAAAACAGGCCACGGATTCGTCATGGTTATAACCAAAGCACCACATCAGGCCGCGGTCAAACCACATCTGCGCGTCTTTGGATTTTGTAGAAACCAGACGTTGATAAGGGCCTAAATCATAATAGTCGCTCATTTTATCAAACTCCTAATATTGTGATTTAGTTTACGTGCCCAATACAATCGTATTGCCGTGCGGTGTTGCGCGGGCGGCTTTGTCCCAAGCGGCTTTGCAGTCCTCACGCTCGTCGTTTTGCACAATATTTTTCTGATCGAGCAGCTTTTCGAGCGCTCTTAGCCAGTGTAAATAATAGTTATCAACACTGTCATGTTCGCCAGCCGCCTTTAGTTCGCCGCCTAACGCATCGGCCCATTCCGGCCAAGTGAACGCACCTTTTTCGTGTAGCTTCAAGGTCATGGCAAAGGCTTGCGCTTGCCAAGGTTCGGCGAACACCGGCCCGTCGTCATCAATTGGAATTTCGGGCAATTTACGCGCCAAATTGTTTTCAGTCTTAGACAAAATACGGCTCCCATAAATCCGCGTGGACGTGGTCATTGGGGTTTTTATCTGCGCCCCACAAATCGGTTGCCTTAAAGCGAACGGTATAAAGCCATTGCGGATTGTCACCTTTGTCGTGCGCTGAAAAATCAGGGAACACATGTGCACCGTGAACAATCACCACCTTGCCGATGTGGCCACGCAAATAGCGGGGAAGGCGCGTGTGATGCGTCGGGTGGATATTTTTCGTGGTGACGTTGTCACCAACTTTATACTTCGCAGGATTCTGTGATTTACGGTTAGCTGGCCCTCCCTTAGCGAGGGTTGCTGCGACATTCACGGCACTCAGCGCGTGCACGTTTTTGCTCGCTGCATTTTCGGCTTCGTCAAGTAACCCGCGCTGGTTGATCAGTGTTTCGAGGCCTGCAAGCCAAATGCGGTAATAACTCCAATTAAGGTATTCAGAAGATGGCCGATTTTCACGTGCATAGCGGCCTTTGTCGATATTCCATAAACCTAAGGTCCCCATAGCGAGTGTCAGGCCAAGAACGCGCGCCTCCCAGCCTTCATGGAAATGCGGCTCGTTTGGTTCGTCGATAACGGGACCAAACCCCATGACCCCGCCGAGATCCTGCCCGCCGTTCATGTTTCCAACTCGTCAGGGCTAATCGCCGTGCCAGTGCCGATCATCGAGTTTCGCGTGACCAGTTCGGCGAGTTTTGCCTTGGACCATCCTTCAGTACCCGCCGGACGTTGCGGAATAACAAGGTAGCGCACTTCTGCAGTCGAATCCCAAACGCGAACCTCGGTGTTTTCAGGAACAGTTACGCCGAAATCTGCCAATACTCCGCGTGGGTCGATTACGACACGGGAGCGGTAGGGTGGGGATTTGTACCAAATAGGTGGCAGACCCAGTACAGGCCAAGGATAGCACGAACACAGCGTGCAAACGATCATGTTGTGGGTTTTCTCAGTATTCTCGACGGCCACCATATGTTCACCCTGACGGCCAACAAAATCCAGTTCCGCAATCGCGGCAGTTGCGTTGGTTAGCAGACGCTGGCGGTATTCCTCGTCAGTCCAAGCATTCGCTATAACGGCGGCGCCGTTTCGCGGTCCGACCTTGTTTTCATAGGTGTCGATAAGCTCGTCAAGCGCGGCAGGGTCCACATACCCTTTGTCGACAAGCAACGTTTCAAGTGCGCGAACGCGCAACGCCGTGTCCGAAAGTTCGGAGCCCTCGTCGTGATTGTGATGATGATCTGTCATCCACTTATTTTGGCCCCAAACGCGACGTGTGGCAAGCAATTTAGTGGCTGGTGCTGCCGGGGAGATTCGAACTCCCGGCCTCTCCCTTACCAAGGGAGTGCTCTACCCCTGAGCTACGGCAGCAATGCAGCGCCTTTTAGCCGAAATGGCGACAAGTGCAAGGGCTATCTGGACCCCGTCCCCGATGTTGGTGTAGAGAATATCCTATGGCAGATGATACACAAAACACACCCGTCGACAAAACGGGTAAAAAGGCCAAAGCCGCCAAGCGCGAAGAACGCTTGCGTGAGGCTTTACGGGTGAACATGCACAGGCGAAAATCGCAAAAACGTGCGCGGAAAGTGACAGATAAGGACGAGCAGGATGGATAGAATTGTAGTAACCGGTGGCGCGGCGCTAAACGGCCAAATCCCGATTTCTGGCGCCAAGAACGCGTGCTTGACGTTAATGCCCGCCGCGTTGCTGAGCGAGGAGCCGTTGACACTGACCAATGTGCCGCGTCTGTCCGATATTAGCACCATGACAGAACTGCTGGAATCGCTTGGGTGTGAAGTCGCATCTTTGCAGGGTGGACGAGTACTTGCGATTGGCACTGCGAAAATTTCCAATCACACGGCGCATTACGACATTGTACGCAAAATGCGTGCTTCGATCGGAGTGCTTGGTCCTATGTTAGCACGCGATGGCGAAGCCGTTGTTTCCTTGCCCGGTGGCTGTGCTATTGGGGCGCGCCCTGTTGATATCCACCTGTCCGGATTCGAGGCTTTGGGCGCTGTGCTGGACCTTCGTGACGGGTATATCCACGCCACAGCACCGAAGGGCCTGATTGGCACGACATATGAGCTGCCGTTTGCGTCTGTTGGCGCAACCGAGAACCTTTTGTCTGCTGCCACACTGGCCAAGGGCACAACGGTATTGAAAAATGTGGCACGGGAGCCCGAGATTGTCGATCTTGCTAAATGCTTACGGGCAATGGGCGCACAGATTGAGGGGGAGGGGACCTCTACCTTGACCATTCAAGGTGTTGATCGTCTAGGCGGTGCAACGCATCAGGTGGTAACGGACCGGATCGAGCTTGGCACGTACATGTTGGCCCCTGTGATAACGGGTGGCAAAGTAGAACTTCTGGGTGGCCGCCGTGATCTGGTTTCAGCGTTCAGTGACAAATTGGAAGCTGCGGGTGCGATAATCGAAGAAACGCCCAATAGCCTGATCGTGTCGCGTAAGGGGGACATCATTCACCCGGTCAACATCAAAACCGAAGTTCATCCAGGATTCCCGACCGATTTGCAGGCACAGATGATGGCACTGTTGACGCTAGCTGATGGTACGTCCGTCCTTGAAGAAACCATCTTCGAGAACCGCTTTATGCACGCACCGGAGCTGATCCGCATGGGCGCGGACATCGAAGTGCACGGCGGTCATGCGACGGTCAAAGGGGTGAAATCCTTAAAAGGCGCGCCGGTTATGGCGACGGATCTGAGGGCTTCTATCAGCTTGATTATGGCGGGTATGGTGGCCGAGGGGGAAACTGTGGTAACGCGGGTGTATCACCTTGATCGCGGGTACGAACACGTGGTGCGTAAGCTTTCCGCGTGTGGTGCGAATATTGAACGTATTTCGGAGTAAATCATGGCAGATGCAAAATTTTCGGATGGTGCAGAGCAACCGTTACGTCTGAAGGCCGAAAGCACCGACGATCTGGCCGTTATTTCGACGTATGTTCAGGATGCGGTCGGACAGAACTCCGAAATTTCGTGGTTAACGAAGAAACATCGGTTTGCAGTTTTACTAAACCGTTTCCGTTGGGAAGATCGTTTGACTGCCGAGCAACAGGGACGCCCTTATGAGCGTGTTCAATCGATGTTGGTGGTAGACTCTGTGCTAAAAGTATCCGCGCAAGGTTTGGACCCATCTGACAAAGACATGGCGTTTGAACTGCTGTCAGTGAGCTTCGAGGCAGGTGAAGACGGTGCAGGACAAATGATCCTGACGCTTGCTGGCGACGGCGCGATCGCGCTGGATGTCGAATGCCTTGATGTAACGCTTAGCGATGTGTCGCGCCCCTATAAAGCTCGCTCCTCTCACGCTCCAACGCATCCGGACGAATAAATGCCTGTATTTCTGAATTCCAAACAGCCTGACTTCGAGGCTCGTTTTGTTGACCTTCTTGGCATGAAGCGCGAGTCCGACTCGGATGTTGATGCGATTGTTGCAGATATCATCGCAGACGTAGCGGCGCGCGGTGATGAAGCTGTGATTGAGCTGACAAGCAAGTTTGACCGTCTGTCACTGACGCCGGAAACGCTGGCGTTTTCGGCCGCCGAGATGGATGCCGCGATTGCCAAAGTTCCGGCCGTTGAGCGGGAGGCATTGGAACTGGCGGCTGAGCGCATTCGAACTTACCACGAACGTCAGTTGCCAAAAGATGAACGCTGGACTGATGACAGCGGAGCAGAACTCGGCTGGCGTTGGTCTGCCGTTGAATCCGCTGGTCTTTATGTGCCGGGCGGTTTGGCCTCTTATCCGTCGTCCGTGTTAATGAATGCAATTCCGGCGAAAGTTGCGGGTGTCGAAAACCTAGTGATTTGCGCGCCGACACCGAACGGTAACGTTAACCCTCTTGTTCTGCTGGCCGCTCGTCTGTCAGGCGTTGAAACCGTTTACCGAATTGGCGGCGCGCAAGCGATTGCGGCGATGGCCTATGGAACGGATACGATCAAACAAGTTGATAAGATCACGGGTCCGGGAAATGCTTTTGTGGCGGCTGCGAAACGGCGGGTATTCGGGCGTGTCGGAATTGACATGATCGCAGGCCCATCAGAAATCCTGGTGATCGCAGATAAGGACAACAACCCCGATTGGGTTGCTGTTGATCTGCTGTCACAAGCTGAACACGACGAAAGTGCGCAGTCTATTCTGATAACGGATGACGAAGGTTTCGCACAAGCGGTTGTGGCTGCGGTTGAGAGGCGCCTCGAGACACTGGAACGTCGTGCAGTGGCGGCACCAAGCTGGCGGGATTATGGAGTGGTGATCGTAGTTGATAGTCTTGCGAAAGCGGCAGAACTATCAGACCGTATCGCACCAGAACATCTGGAGCTTTGCGTCGCTGATGCTGAGGGAATGTCGAACATGGTCCGACACGCGGGTGCAATCTTCATTGGGGCTTGGACGCCCGAAGCGATCGGTGATTATGTTGGCGGGCCGAACCATGTTCTGCCAACTGCGCGATCTGCGCGGTTCTCGTCCGGCCTGTCGGTGCTCGATTTCATGAAGCGCACCACGATTGCGCGGATGACGCCGGAAGCGTTGAAAGCCATCGGTCCGGCTGCGGAAACGCTTGCCAAATCCGAGAGTCTGGAGGCTCACGGTTTATCCGTTCGATTGCGTCTGGACCAATTAAACAAGGGGAGCCATGATGGATAACATGGATCGCATTTTCGAGGTAAATGTGGATGATTCCGGCTTGTCCGCTCCCACGGCCGAGATCGAACAGGAACGGCGCGTCGCGATATTTGACTTGTTGGAAGATAACTTCTTTCAGCCAATTGGGCGCGACGGTCAGGTGGTTCCGGCAGGCCCGTATTGTCTCGATTTATCCATCGCAGATCGTCGACTGGTCTTTGATCTGCACACGAAATCAGGTGAGAACGCGGGAGAGTTTCACCTTTCATTAACTCCGTTTCGCCAAGTCATTAAGGACTACTTTCAGATTTGCGAAAGCTATTTCGACGCTGTGAAGCGTCTTCCTCCTTCTCAAATCGAGGCAATTGATATGGGGCGGCGTGGTATCCATAACGAGGGTAGCAATGTCGTTGAAGAACGTTTGGCAGGCAAAGTCAAAACTGATAAAGCCACAGCACGACGCCTGTTTACGCTGATTTGCGTCCTGCATTTCAAGGGTTAAGGGGGCATGGCGAACAAACCAACATCTGTGTTGTTCGCCTGTGACCATAACGCCGTGCGCTCCCCCATGGCCGAAGGGATTATGAAAAAATTCTACGGGACGCGGATTTTCGTGCAGTCGGCCGGTGTGATGCATGATCTGGAGGTCGATGGATTTTCTGTGGCGGTTGCAGCGGAAATCGAAGTTCTCCTCGAAAAACATCGTGTGCGCTCTTTCGATGAGATGGAGGAGTGGGGCGATGACATCGATGGTTATGAGTTGATAATAGCGCTGTCGCCTGCTTCGCAACGTCGAGCGTTGGAATATACACGGGTTCATGCGCTAGAGGTCGAATACTGGCCCATTTTCGATCCCACGGGTTTAGGGGAATCGCGCCAGGAAAAACTACGCGTTTATCGCCAGATGCGAGATCAGGTTTTACAGCGAATTATCGATCGCTTCGGTCCCCCAGATGAAATCGAGAGTTAAAACGCCGATTACACTTGAATTTTCAGGGATTACCCCTCATCTATGCCCCGCAGACAATAGTTTGCACTAAACAACCAGATCGGAGATCACATGGCCAAGGAAGAACTTCTAGAATTCCCGGGTGTCGTGACCGAGCTTCTGCCGAACGCGACGTTTCGGGTAGAGCTAGAGAACGGCCACGTAATTATCGCGCATACTGCTGGCAAAATGCGGAAAAACCGTATTCGCGTGCTTGCAGGTGACAAAGTACAGGTCGAAATGACTCCGTACGATTTGTCCAAAGGGCGCATCAACTATCGCTTCAAGTAACTTGCGACTGATCCTTGGATCAGGCAGCCCGCGCAGACGCGAGCTGCTGGCGCAGATTGGTGTTGTGCCGGACGAAATCCGCCCTGCCGATATTGACGAGACCCCACATAATAATGAAATGCCGCGCCCTTACGCGGCGCGCCTTGCTGTGGAAAAAGCGCAGGCGATCAAGTCCGACGATTTGATCCTGTCCGCGGATACAGTCGTGGCCGTTGGTCGCCGTATTCTTGGCAAACCAGTAGATGCAGGCGAGGCCGCGCAATTCCTGCTGCTTTTGTCGGGGCGGCGACACCGTGTAATTACAGGTGTGGCACTGCGCATTGGGGACAAAATTTGGTCTCGGCAGATTGAGACAGTCGTGAAATTCAAACGCCTGTCGGACATGGAATTGTCGGCCTATCTGCGCTCTGACGAGTGGCGGGGCAAGGCGGGTGGTTATGCCATCCAAGGCATCGGCGGTGCCTTTATTCCATCTATTAACGGTTCGTACACCAATGTGGTAGGCTTGCCGCTGACAGAAACCGCGAACATGTTGATCGGGGCAGGGTATCCCTTGTCATTTGAAGGAGCGCCCGCATGAAAGGCACGTTAGCAGTATTCGATAACGATATGGCAGCATTGTTAGTTGACGGAAAGTTAACGGATTTGCTGCTCGATCCACCTCAAGACGATCCGATTCCGCGCCCCGAAGCGATTTATCGTGGAATTTTGGAGCGCCCATTAAAGGGGATGCACGGGGCGATTTTGCGTCTACCTGATGGACAGCGGGCATTTTTGAAAGATGCCAAACATATGTCACCTGGTGCGCCGATTGTGGTGCAAATCGCGACGTATGTTGAGGAAGGTAAAGCCTCACCTGTTGCTCGTAAGCTGTTGTTTAAAAGCCGATATGTAATTGTAACGCCATCAAATCCGGGCATAAACATTGCTCGGAACATTCATGATGAAGATGAACGTGATCGTTTATTGGAGATTGCCCATAGCGCTGTTGATGGTGGTGACGAAGGATTGATCTTGCGATCGGCCTGCAATGGTGCGGATGGTGAATCTATAGCTGACGACATCAACAACATGCTGGATATGTGTCGCACTGTGCTTGCCGGGGTTGAAGGCAAAGAACCGGAACTTCTGTTGGACGCGCCAACCGCGACTGTCCGCGCGTGGCGTGATTGGGATGAACCGGAGCAAGTAGATAATACTGTCGGCGCATTCGAGCATCACGGTATTCTAGACTATATAGATGCGGCGATGAGTGCCGGCGTTAAGCTGGGCGAAACGGCATGGCTTAGTATCGAACCGACGCGGGCACTGATTGCGATTGATGTGAACACGGGGGGTGATTTTTCGCCAGCGGCAGGCTTGAAGACAAATCTGGCAGCAGCCAAAGAAATATCACGACAGTTGTTAATTCGCGGACTTGGCGGCCAAATCACTATCGACTTTGCACCTGTAAATAAAAAGGAACGCGTGAAGATCGAATCTGCACTGCGGGCGGCGTTCCGACGAGACGGAGTAGACACGATTATCGCAGGCTGGACGCCGTTGGGGAATTTGGAACTTCAACGTAAACGAGAACGGTTTCCGTTGCGTGAGGCGATGAAATGAGTTGTCCTATTTGCAAAAAGACGTCTGAACCGAAGTTCAAACCATTTTGCTCAAAACGCTGCGCAGATGCTGATTTGGGCAAATGGTTAAATGAATCCTACGCCATTCCAGCCCCGCTCGAAGACCTCTCGGAAGAGGATGAAATCGCGCTGATGGCGGCCGCTCAAACCAAGCATTGATATTCGTTGGAATTTCCCGAAAATTGCTATGGACAGTCGTGAATATCTAACCTAAAACGCCCCCACCCAAGGTTAAAACCTTACCCGTGCCCGGGTAGCTCAGGGGTAGAGCAGCGGATTGAAAATTCGCGTGTCGGTGGTTCAAATCCGCCCCCGGGCACCATTATGTTTTGCAACATACTGTAAATACTAATAATATACCCATCATATTTTTCAGCCCCCTTTTTGGACCATCCACTTGAATGCGAAAATATGTAATCCAGTGTTCATCTATGCTGCAATACAATTTCATTTTTTGCAATTCATACCAGCCAGCGCTATCATCATCTCGTCTGGGTATTGTTGTAACCTAAGGCATCGCGATGCTCTTCAATCATGGAGAGATCGAGATGCGGATACTTGCAAAACGCCAGCTCAAGGAGTTGGTTCTATACTCGCTGGACCTGTCACGGAATTGTTCCAGATATGCTCCAAAAAAGGGAACACTTCGGGCAGTTGCTGCTGAAACCGGTTCGTCAGTCAGCACTACTTACCACCATTTGCGAAATCTCGAGGGAAATCTGGGCGTTGAGCTGATTAATCATGCTCGTAGGTCGATGGTATTGACCAAGAAAGGCGGGATTTTCTTACGCAATATTGACGGTGCGCTGCTTTCTACCCGTAGTGCGAAAACCGAAGCTTCGGCGGGCAACGTTATTGAGGCCAGCCACCTACGAATTGGCAGCATTGAGGATTTCGACGGTGACATCACACCGGACCTGGCTGTTTATCTTTCTGCAACCATGCCACACTGCGATTTCAGCTATCGCACCAACACAAGCCTAGATATTTTCGAAATGCTGCGTGACCGGCGATTGGATTTACGATTCACCACGAATCCGAGGTGGTCCGCCAGAAGAATAACCTTTCGGACGGCTCATTGTGCCGTTCTTTCCGGTTGTCGTCTGCCTTGTTCCTCCGAATGTCCGGCGGATCTATTTAGGCTGAGATTGGTTCGAACTACTCGGACAACAACAGTATTAACTCATATTTGTCACGATGATCCGGTAAATATCAGATAACTGGACGTCATGTATTGATTTATTGGGGCTCACTTTGGGAAGCGTGCATTGCGCCTAACGCAGCTTTTCATCCTGCTTTGAGCAATTTCGTGCTGATAATATACCTCGGTTAAAGCTGACAGGTTTCGTTTTATGAATAAATCGAATATAGTGAATTCGTCGCAACTGCTAATTGGGAAATTCCTATGAACGAATTGGGCAAACTTTCACCTAGGCAAATCGAGATTTTTCAGCATGCGCGACGCAATGGTCGAGTGCTTGTCGAAAGCTTAGTTGAAATGTTTGGAACCACTCCACAGACTATTCGCAAGGATCTTCAAGCTTTAGCTGACGCTAACAAAGTCATGCGATTTCACGGAGGAGCCGCGCTGCTTGCAGGTGTCGAGTACACCGACTTTGAAGCACGCAAACACATGGCGGCCAAAGAAAAGGACATAATAGGTAAGGCCGTTGCTCAACTAATACCAAACAATATTGTTTTGATGCTAAATATCGGAACAACAACCGCGGCCGTTGCCCAACAATTAAAGCACCACGCGGGGTTAAAGATCATCACGGATAATGTTAATATCGCCAACGATTTAAGGACATTTACAGGAATAAACGTGATGGTTCCGGGTGGCAGTGTTCGACACTCTGACGGTGCGATAATTGGTGAGGCTGCTGTCGAATTTCTGAGCCAGTTTCGCGCAGATATCGCCGTTATCGGAACTGCAGCAATTGGTGGTGACGGCACGCTATACGACTATGATTTACGTGAAGCGCATGTAGCGCGCGCTATCATCCAAAACTCGCGGCATGTTATACTGGCCGCGGATCATACGAAATTCGATGGCTCTGCACCGGTTCAAATCGGACACCTTTCGCAGGTCGATAAGTTGGTCACCGACGAATTTGAAAACAGTGCCATGTTAGAGTTGTGCGAAAAGCATGGTGTGGAACTGGTCAAAGCTTAAAGACTTCGATCGCAGATCATCCGGTCGACGATTCTTTCTGAACACTTGACTTTTACTTTCGTTTGAACAAGCATACGAAAGTAAGGGATGTTTAAAACGAACATACAAGTTTGAAGACAGAGGAAAACCGATAAAAATGCTCGTATCCACTATGCGTTTGTTAATCGCCATAAACACTATCCTGCTTCGAGTCGGCCGCAATATAGCGTGGGTTGCGCTTGCGTTGATGGTGTTCGTAATTTTGCTCCAGGTGTTTTTCCGCTATATTCTTAACAATGCGTTGAACTGGCCTGACGAAGCAGCACGCTTCCTTATGCTGTGGATGACAGGCCTGATTGCGCCGTCTGCATTTCGCTGGGGCGGTTTTGTTGCCATTGATATGCTTCCCCTAGCACTACCGAAGAAATCCGGTCTAATTCTGACATTATTCCTGTTTTCATTGTCAGCTATCGTTCTGTGGGTCGGCCTAGGGTTGGGGTGGGGGCACGCGATGGGGTTCGGCGGAAATTTTGATTCAGCATCGCTGCGGCTGCCCTTTGATTTAGTCGGCGGTGAAACCGTTAAAGTTAAGCTCCGCTATATGTACGGTTCGTTGCTAGTTGGAGTGTTCCTACTTTTCCTTGTGAATGTCGAACTGATTTTACGAACAATTTTCTCATTATTTCGACCGGATATCGAGCTTCCGACAGACGCTCCGGCTACCGCGATGGAGACTGACTGATGCTTGTATGGTTCTTACCCGTATTTCTTCTTCTACTAATGCTCGGCTTACCAGTATTTTTCGGATTGCTCGTCGCGCCGGGCGTTTTGCTTTGGCTTAGCGGGCAAGAACGCGATTTGGCGTTACTTTATCGTAACGTTTACAACGGTATGGACAGCTTCCCACTTATGGCGTTGCCGTTTTTCATGTTAGCCGGTGAGTTGATGAATCGTGGCGGCATCACCTTACGCCTCGTCGAATTTGCGCAGGCGTTGATGGGCCATTTCAGGGGCGGTTTGGCGCAAGTAAACATCTTGACATCTATGTTATTCGCGGGCCTTTCGGGGTCAGCCGTGGCAGATACTTCTGCGATCGGTTCGACTTTGATACCTGCGATGGAAAAGAACGGCTACACGCGTAAATTCGCGGCTGCAATTACCGCAGCAAGCTCGGTCATCGGGCCAATTATCCCGCCGTCAGGGATTATGATTATTTACGCCTATGTGATGGGCGAAAGCGTTGCGGCGCTGTTCCTTGCTGGAATCATACCGGGGATCATGGTTGGATTAGGCCTGATGATTATGGTTCGGTTAATGGCTGATCGGTACGATTTACCCAAAGCCGAACGCATCGTTGAAAAGAACCAAATAATATCACCGCTTGAAGGTCGTGTGTCTTTTGTGCTGCTCCGCATAAATCTTGCTGGACTACTGGTCGCCGTGTATGCCGGAGTTCGAGCCATGTTGAGCGGTACGGTTGGCGTAGATATTTCGGTTAACGGGTGGGTTATATTTGCCATCTTCTTACCCGTCGCACATTTGCTATTGATGCGTTTACGCAAAATGGTGTCATCCGATTTCCGAGTAGTTTGCAAAAAGGCAGTCGCGCCGTTGCAAACGCCGATAATCATACTTGGTGGAATTCTGGTTGGTGTATTTACACCGACCGAAGCTTCCTCTGTTGCTGTTGCCTACGCGCTGGTAATTTCATTCTTTGTCTTGAAATCGATGAAGTTAAGTGATTTGCCGGGGATCCTGAAGAAATCAGCGCTGGGATCGTCAACTGTTCTGCTGTTGGTTGGTGCTGCGGTTGCATTCAAAACCGTCGTCAGCCTAAGTCACGCACCAGAGCAAATGGCCGCGTTCATTCTGGGATTAAGCGATAATCCGTTGATGCTGTTATTCCTTATCAACATCCTGCTTTTCGTAGTGGGTATGTTCTTGGACGCAGGCCCTGCGATCATTATTCTTGGCCCGATTTTGGCACCAATATTTATCAGTCTGGGTGTTCACCCAGTCCATTTTGCAATTATTATGTCGGTTAACCTTACCGTCGGCCTCGCGACACCGCCCATGGGTCTGGTGCTGTTCGTGGCCTCATCTGTTTCTGGTGAACGAGTTGAATCGATCTCGCGCGCCATACTGCCATTTCTTGCTGTCGAAGTATTAGTGATCTTCATGATCACCTACATTCCCGCACTATCTATGTTTATCCCGCGGATAACCGGCTTCGTTCAATAAGAAATATGACTTCTAAATAGGTCCAACAAGGAGGAAAGACATGTTAAAAACGACAATAAGGTCGCTCATGATGGCGACTATGCTAGCAGGCACAGGCCTTGCAGCGGCGGCGGCGGATTTCACGATCCGTGCGACGGCCAACTCTAATGAAAACGACGAAGACTATGATGGTCTCGTCGTGTTCAAAAGCTACGTAGAAGCGGCCTCGAATGGCGCTATCGAAGTAGAACTTTTCATCGGTACACAACTTTGTGCCAACGGTGCGGAATGCTTGCAGAGTGTTTCTGATGGCACGGTAGATATCTACATTTCCACATCTGGTGGTGCCGCCGGCATTTTCCCTTATGTGCAGGTGCTCGATTTACCATACTTGATGGCAAACGACCGTATTGCCGAAGATGTTCTATCCAGTGACTTCACGCGCACAATGCGTGCAATGGCACTGGCTGATTCCGGCGACACTATCCGTCTGATGACAATCGGAAACACTGGCGGATGGCGCAACTTTGCCAATACAAAACGCCAAGTGACACAGCCATCCGATATGGAAGGCCTGAAAATCCGTACGGTTGTGGCCGATCTTCCGCAAGAACTGGTTCGCGCAATGGGTGCGTCCCCTACGCCGATTCCTTGGCCTGAACTATTCACGTCGTTCCAAACGGGCGTTGTTGAGGGTTCCAAAAACGGCATCACCGACATCATGGGTATGAAATTCCCCGATGCTGGCTTGCAGTACGTGACACTTGATGGCCACGCCTACATGGGTGCTTTGTGGTGGATGAACAATGAAGCATTCTTGTCGATGCCAGAAGATCTTCGCTATGTGATCGTGGATGGATTTGCCGCACTTCAGCAAGCGACATTTGCTTCGCCTAAGCGTAAATCTATTCAGGCGTATCAGGACTTCGTCGCTGGTGGTGGGGATCTATATGTTCCAACACCTGCACAAAAAGCGATGTTCAAAGATGCTGCTGCACCGGTTTATGACTGGTTCAAAGCCAACATCGACGGTGGCCCTGCTATCTTTGATGCGCTGACATCTGCTGTTGCGGATGCAGAAGCAAGCATCAGCGCTGGATCAATGCAAGACGTTAACTGATCCTTAATAATGTCAGGGGCCGCGGCATCGTATGCGGCCCCAACCAAACCCTACCTAAACGGGTAGAGCCAAACCTTATAGTCACCAATCAACACATGGGCTTTTTCGATTTGTTCGGACGTCATTTTCTTTACAACTTCCTCTTGGGAAATCGCCGCATCGGGGTCGCCTCCGATAGCAGAAAGCGCGTACCACAAATATGCCCGCACAAGATCGATCGCAGGCATTCCACGACCAACTTCGTAGTACCAGCCAATACCGGATTGCGCCCCCGGATGCCCTTTCAGGGACGAGCGCAGATACCATTCAAACGCACGCTGATCGTCTTGCTCAACCCCAAGACCCATCGCGTACATAACGCCAATAAGTTCCTCGGCATCAGCGTTTCCAGAGCGCGCAGCGGGCAGAAGTTCCTGCATCGCTTCTTCAAAACGATTTTCTTCCATCAGATCGCGGGCTGTTTCAATTTCAGCGAACGCCGGAATGGGAAGTGCCAGTACAACGGCAAACAACAAAGAACGCATAACTTCTCCTTTTTGGTTTTTTCCATTCTGGTCTTGCTGCCAATTCAAATGCAAGCCCTTGAATTACCCAAACCGCTAGGACCCGCAGATTTCCTCGAATTCGATAAACAGCAAGCCGAATTAGGACAACTTCTATTTTATGACCCAATCCTCTCCGGTAACCGCAATATCTCATGCGGTACGTGCCACAATCATGAGTTGGGCAGCGGCGACGGTTTGTCTTTGGGCATCGGCGAAGGTGGCGAAGGCGTTGGTACAAAACGCACCGCTGGATCGGGAGATGACCAGATACGCAAACGCATACCGCGTAACTCGCCCGCATTGTGGAATTTGGGCGCTAAAGAAATCAGCATGTTGTTTCACGACGGGCGCGTCAGCATTTCTGATGTTTACGGGAACGGGTTCAACACGCCTGCCGAAGAATGGCTTCCGCAAGGGATAGAAAACATTCTGGCTGCGCAGGCAATGTTTCCGGTGACTTCACAATTCGAGATGGCGGGAAACCCCAAGGAAAACGAAGTTGCGGGCGCGGCACATGATCGGATCGATGCTGTCTGGCCAATACTAGCAAAGCGTGTTCGGATCATTCCGGAATATGGTGAGATGTTTGTTCGAACTTATAGTGATGTTGCACAACCCTCCGACGTCAATATAACCCATATTGTTAACGCCATTGGCGCCTTTATAGGCCTTGAATGGCAATCTTTCGACAGCCCTTATGATTTATATTTGTCGGGCAATGATAGTGCTATGATTCCTGCGGCTCAAAACGGGCAGGACCTGTTTTTCGGCAAAGCCGGATGTGCAACTTGCCATATGGGAAAACTTCTGACGGATCAGAAATTTCATGCGCTAGCATTGCCGCAGTTCGGACCTGGTCGTACACGACGGTTTGATCCAATGGTGCGCGATGTCGGTCGTATGGCCCAAACTGATCGCCTCGAAGACGCCTATCGCTTTCGCACACCTGCACTAAGGAATGTCGCTTTGACAAGTCCCTATGGACACAATGGAGCTTACTCAACACTCGAGGGTATAGTTCGCCATCACTTGGACCCAGAAAGTGCATTTGAAATCTGGCAGATCGAACAAGCTAAATTGCCGAATGCACCTTGGTTAAATGAAGTCGATTATATTGCCTACCAAGATACGCGTGAACGTGAACGGCTTAAATCCAATATCGACATTCAACCGGTTGAACTAAGCGATGCCGAAGTTGCCGAAATAGTTGCGTTCTTGAACGCGCTTACCGGCGGAACATCGGTGAAAGGACGTCTTGGACGACCAGAAAATGTTCCCAGCGGATTGGCGGTGGATTGATGGCAAATGTGTTAATAACCGGAATGGCCGTCGTTGATTTCGTTTTTTTGGTCGATGAAATGCCGACACTGCCCGAAAAGTATCGTGCAAATGATGCGGCGATAGTTGGCGGGGGATGCGCTGCAAACGCATCGGTTGCTATTGCCCGACTGGGGGGACACGCAGCTCTCGCGACGAGGCTTGGTTCCGATCAACTTGGCGACCTGATCGTCGCAGACTTGATCAATGAGAACGTCGATTTGCAGTTTGTACAACGTATTGAGGGCGGCAGATCCGCTTTCTCCTCAATCTACATCGACAAGTCAGGCGAGCGGCAAATTATGAATTTCCGTGGCACTGGTTTCGGCGACGATGCGGAATGGTTGCAATGTGCCCCAAAATCGGACGCGTATTTAACGGATAGTCGATGGGTTTCTGGTGCCATTGAAACCATGAAACTCGCACAGCTACATAACGTTCCAGGTATTGTTGATGCTGAACACCCCGTTGATCCGGAACTTCTGAAAATTGCCTCCCATGTCGCGTTTTCATTGCAAGGTCTCATTGGCTTGACCGGCGAGGGCGACGTTGCCAAAGCGTTGCATAAAGTTAACGACGAATTCCCCTGCTGGGTCTGCGTAACTGATGGCGCGAACGGCGTTTATTCTATCAACGCCGGACAACTCGAACATTTTCCAGCGTATACTGTAACAATCAAAGACACACTTGCCGCCGGAGATATCTGGCACGGTGCGTTCGCTCTTAGTCTTGCAGAAGGCAAGAGCGAAGGCGACGCCATCAAATTCGCGAGTGCCGCAGCTGCGCTGAAATGCACTGTACATGGAGGGCGCGAAGGCTGCCCCGACCGTTCCACAACAGAACAATTCCTAAAGGAGAATATGTAATGCAATTAACACCCGGAAAACTTTGGGGTCTGCGCCGTATGGCGGACGAAGCTGGTGTTTTTAAAATGACAGCGGTTGATCAACGTCCCCCGATCAAAGGGCCAATCGCCAAACATCACCGCGTTGAACAAGCACCTTGGGAAGATGTTGCCAAATTTAAGGGGCTGCTCGTGGAAAGCTTGCAGGCCCAAAGTACTGCCATGTTGATGGACCCACACTATGCCGTCCCCTACAGCACAGACGTTTTGTCGCCGACCAAGGGTTTGATCGTAACACTCGAAGATTCGCTATTCGAGGAAACACCCGAGGGTCGCCTGTCTTCAAACATTGATGATTGGTCAGTTTCAAAGATCAAACGCATGGGTGGAGATGCTGTGAAAGTGCTAGCGTGGTATCGCCCCGATGCCGGAGATTCAGTAAATCAAGCGCAGCAGGACTATGTGAAACGTATCGGCGAAGAATGCGCCAAATATGACATTCCCTTCTTGTTCGAATTGCTCGTTTACCCGTTGTCAAAAGATGCACATCAGACCCAAGAATATATAGAGATGCAGGGTAAAAAGGCGGACGACGTGCTGAGATCTGTCGAGGAATTTGCAAAACCGGACTATGGCGTCGATGTTTTCAAACTGGAAAGTCCTGTAAATGCAAAAGACGCAGATGGATCGGCGGCTGTACAATCGGTGTTTGACGAAATGGGTCGTATTGCCGGGCGTCCGTGGGTTATGTTGTCGGCGGGGGCTGGAAAAGCCGAATTCCGCAATGTGCTAGATCATGCATTCGAAGCCGGCGCTTCAGGGTTCTTGGCGGGGCGCGCGATATGGTTGGATGCGTTTTCAAATTATCCAAACTGGGATAAGATTAAACGTGATCTGCAAGGCGAGTCTGCCGCTTATATGGCTGACATATCTGCGTTGGCGGACAAAAAGGCTTCCAACTGGTCTAAGCATTCGTGCTTTGGAGCCACGGGATCAAAATTTGCACCTAATGACGCTAGTTTCCGTCACAACTATGCAGATATGTAGGAAATACTAAATGAAAATTGGAATACTTCCGCTTGGGCGTCCTACCTTTGATGTGCCCTATGCTAATGAAAAACTGGCTGCGATGCTGGAGGCTTTGAGCGCGACAGGACAAAAAATTGTCGGACCAAAAGAATTACTTTTTGATGCAGAGAATACGAAGGCGGCGATCGGTCAACTGCAGGCGGAAAGTATCGACCAACTATTACTACTGCAAGTGACCTTCACCGATGCGTCAATGACGGTAGAGGCAGCGAATGCCTTTGATGTTCCTATTTCTATTTGGGCAGTGCCCGAGCCACGCATCGGTGGAAGGTTGCGATTGAATGCATTTTGCGGCCTAAATCTGGCGAGCCATGCACTAGGTTTGAATGGGCGTGATTTTTCTTGGCTTTATAGAGATCCTGAAAACGATCCGATTTCAGACCTTCATGCGTTGTTTGGCGGCCAACGAATTAATAAACGAATGGATAGTCAGCCTTCAGCCGACTTTTCGTCAAAAGAGGGGGGCCTGATTGCGGAGCGGGTTCACGGAAAGCGGATAGCGCGTATAGGCGAGCGCCCATTGGGTTTTGATACTTGTGACTATTCGAAAGTCGAAATGATGGATTTAGCGGGGGTATCTGTCGATGAGATGTCGCTCGAGGATCTTTTTGAAACGGCGAGCGCTGCTTCCGACGAAGACGCCGCGGATGTGATGCAGATTGCTACTGAAACCATGAATGGGTTGAGTGAAGTAAACCAAGAAGAGCTAGATAAATCCCTCAGACTGAAAGTGGCATTGGACGAAATCCGTCAAAGAGGTAGTTACGACGCTTTCGCTATTCGATGTTGGCCAGAAACTTTTACGGAATATGGTGGCGCTATTTGTGGGCCCGCCTCGATAATGGGCGAAGCGCGCGTGCCCTGCGCTTGCGAGGCTGACGTATATGGCGCTTTAACTCAATTAGTTCTACAGGAAGCTGCGCGAGCCCCGGTCTTTCTTACCGACCTTGTTGATATTGATGTCGAAGATAATACAGGTGTTGTCTGGCATTGTGGGCAAGCGCCTATTTCAATGCGAGATCCAGAAATTCAAGCGACGGCGACAGTTCATACGAACCGAAAAATGCCCTTGCTGTACGAATTTCCACTGCGTGAAGGTCGAGTAACTTTTGTTAGGATATCTCAAGCTTTTGGCAAGCCAAAGATGATACTGGCAGGCGGAGAAATGCTGAAGCGTCCGATGGCTTTCACCGGTACCTCAGGTGTTGTGCGTTTTGACAATGCTGCAAAGCCTACCCTTGATAATATTATATCGTCCGGCCTCGAGCATCATCTTGCATTGGCTTATGGTGAGCATCGTCCATTGTTGCGCGCTACTGCTGCTGCAATGAACCTTCCTATATTGGAACTTTGAGATGACAATACGCTATGGTTTGATCGGTTCCGGGATGATGGGACAGGAACATATACGCAACCTCAACCTTCTGGACGGTGCCGAAGTCGTGGCAATAGCTGATCCCGATGAACGCATGCGGAATTTGTCGGTGAAGACATCAGGCGGAAGTGCGAAAGCGTTTTCAAGTTATACTGATATGCTGACGGCCGATATTTGTGATGCATACGTAATCGTTGCGCCCAACGACACGCATCATGCGATCCTTCTGGACATCCTGCCAAAAAACAAACCGATTTTGTGTGAAAAACCACTTTGCACAACATCGGCTGACTGCCGTGACATTATCATAAAGACGCAAAATCGCAGTGCGCCTACGTGGGTTGCTATGGAATATCGCTATATGCCACCGGTGCAGCGTTTGCTGGAAGAAGTTAGAAAAGGCACAACTGGCACGCCCCAAATGATGGCGATCCGCGAACATCGGTTTCCGTTCCTGCCCAAAGTTGGTGACTGGAATAGATTCAGCAATCGCACAGGCGGCACATTGGTTGAAAAATGCTGCCATTTTTGGGATCTGATGCGGCTTACGCTTCAAAGTGATCCTGTGCGAGTTTACGCATCGGCAGCAATGAATGTTAACCACGTTGACGAACGTTATGATGGCGAAATACCCGATATAATCGACAACGCGATTGTAACGGTCGAGTTTGAAAACGGCGCACGAGGGATGCTCGATCTTTGTATGTTCGCGGAAGGGTCGTACTGGCAAGAGGTGATCTCGGTTACAGGTGCCGCCGCGCGAGTTGAAGCGTGTGTTCCGGGCCCTGCACGATTTACAAAGGACGGGGCCGAGCGGGCATCACAAATCGTGATTTCTGATCGCGCCAGCAAATTGGTGACAACTGAGGATATCGCGGTTGACGAGGCTATTCTTCAAGCCGGTGATCACCACGGATCCAGCTTCTTCCAGCACCAAAAATTCTTGGATTTAGTAAGTTCAGGGCAGGGGCAACCGGAGGTTACATTGGAAGATGGCCTGTGGTCGGTTCGTGTCGGTGAAGCTGCAGAATTGTCTGCGCGCACTGGTCAAGCAATTAATTTGGAAGATATATGATGCACAAATTCGGTCAGATGCCCGATGGCACAGAAGTACACCGCATAAAACTTACGGGTTACGGGTTAGTGGCAAATGTCCTGACCTATGGTGCAGTCCTACAGGATTTACGTTTGGATGGGCATGAACCTTCGTTAGTGCTGGGATTTGAAGATTTTCCGTCATATCTGGCGCACTCACCCTATTTTGGAGCAACTGCGGGTCGCTATATCAATCGTATTCGAGGTGGCCATTTTGAAATCGATGGTAAGGCCTATCAACTTGATCAGAACTTCCTTGGCAAGCATTGCTTGCATGGCGGTTCAATCGGAATTGGTAAACGCGTCTGGAATATTGAAGAGCACAGTGATCACGCTGTCACGCTATCGATAATCGTTGCCGATGGTGAAATGGGTTTTCCAGGCGAACTAAAAGTTCGTGCGATATTTACACTTCAGCCAGACCATACACTCGACATTCGATATGAAGCCACCACAGACAAACCAACACTTTGCAATATCGGCCATCACAGTTACTTCAACCTTGATGGCGGCAAATCAATTGTCGACCATACCTTACAAGTTGAAGCGTCGCAGTACACACCAGTTGACGATGAGCTTATTCCTACGGGGCTAGTAATGGACGTCGACGGAACCGGTTTTGATTTTCGGGAACCTCGCGAAGTTAAGTTTGGTGGACAGGGCGGAATTTTTGATCACAATCTTTGTCTTTCGCCAGTTCGGGAAAATTTGCGATTGGTTGCAACTTTGCACAGTCCCCTTTCGGGCGTATCCATGCGCATAAATACTACCGAGGCCGGGCTTCAAGTTTATGACGGTGCCAAAATTGACGCCCCGGTTCCCGGTCTCGATGGGGTCGAAATGGGACCACGTGTCGGGATCGCGATCGAGC
Organism: Rhodobacterales bacterium 52_120_T64; assembly: GCA_002162875.1. Lineage (GTDB taxonomy): Bacteria > Pseudomonadota > Alphaproteobacteria > Rhodobacterales > Rhodobacteraceae > NORP23. The sequence goes on from MABA01000004.1 coordinate 390,363, forward strand.
CACAGGTTTGGCCAGATTCCGCACATCACGAACACTTCCCCCAAGCGATTTTGCGCCCGGGTCAACAATACGTTCAACAAACCCAGTTTGCGTTCACAAAGGCAACAGCATGACCAACTATTCAAAGTTTCTGAAAGAAGCCAATCTAACAGGCGGTATTTGGCATTCCGCAGACAGTAACCTCAATATCCCTGTAACTAACCCGGCAACAGGTGATGTTATTGGACATGTTCCGAACTGCGGAACGACCGAAACAGAGCGCGCAATTCAGGCGGCCGCGACGGCATTCAAAACCTATTCCCGCACCGACGTGTCTTATCGAGTTGGGTTGTTACGTAAACTCCATGATGCGTTGATGGACAATCAGGAATCCCTTGCTGCGCTGCTGACAGCAGAGCAAGGTAAACCATTATTTGAAGCACGCGGAGAGATCGCAATCGGTGCCGCTTATATCCTTTGGTTTGCGGAAGAAATTAGACGTGCAAAAGGTGAAATCGTGCCGGCTCCGACAAATGATCGCCGCCTTTTGGTCACGCACCATCCAGTTGGTGTGGTTGGTGCAATTACGCCATGGAATTTCCCGTCATCTATGTTGGCGCGAAAGCTGGGACCAGCCCTTGCCGCCGGTTGTACAGTTGTTGCAAAACCTGCAACGGCAACGCCGTACTCCGCACTTGCATGGGGTGTGTTGGCACAGGAAGTTGGATTTCCTGCCGGTGTATTGAACATTATGACCGGATCCGCACGCGAAATCGGCGGTGCAATTATGGCAAGTCCGGATGTTCGGAAAGTTACTTTCACTGGTTCCACAGAAGTTGGTAAAAGCTTAATCAGACAGTCAGCTGATACGGTTAAGAAAGTCTCAATGGAGTTGGGCGGAAACGCACCGTTCATCGTGTTTGAGGACGCAGATATCGATGCCGCGGTTGAAGGGGCGATGGTCTCCAAATATCGAAACATGGGCCAGACTTGTGTCTGCACTAACCGTTTTTACGTGCAGGAAAAAGTATACGACACCTTTGTTGAGAAACTGATCGTAGCTACCCGTGCACTCAAAATCGGAAATGGTGTGGACGATGGTGTCACTCAAGGCCCGTTGATTGACATGGCCGCTGTTGAAAAAGTCGAATCTTTTGTCGCGGATTCAACATCCAAAGGCGGCGAAATCGCGCTTGGTGGAAAGCGGCACCCAAAAGGGGCTACGTTCTTTGAGCCAACGGTAATCACAAACGCTAGCGCAGATATGGATTTCGCTACTGACGAAATCTTCGGTCCGATTGCCGCCGTTTTCAAATTTGAAAACGAAGATGAAGTAGCATCCGCAGCAAATGCTACAGAATTCGGTCTCGCGGCATACGTTTACACGCGAGATGTCGGTCGAATTTTCCGGTTAAATGATTCACTTGACTACGGACTAATAGGTTTCAATTCGGGATTAATTACAACTGTCGAAGTTCCCTTTGGCGGTTTGAAGGAAAGTGGTTTGGGCAGTGAGGGCGGGAGCCAAGGTCTTCAGGACTATCTCGAGACAAAATACGTCTGTATTGCTGGAATATAAGGAGCACGTTCGTGCAAAAATAATATTTGATGTTTTGTATAGAGAGATATACAAGATATCATCTAAAAGACCGCAGGCATGGATTGCCTTGCTTCACACTTCTATAAAGTGGGGCGACCTTACTTTTTGAACGTAAACCGTGATTTGCGGGCAATGAATAACACCTGAAAACAGATGAGCGCTAGCGAGGAGAGAAAATGTACAAGAAAATACTCATATCGATGTCATTGGACCACGGTTATGGCGATCGAGCGATCGAGATGGCTAGAGCACTCAGCGCTGAGGGTGGCGAAATATTCGCTGTACATGTCTATGAGGCACTTCAGGGCACGGCCAGTACATATGTTTCGGAAGAAGATGTCGAAAAGGCATTGGCGCACGCCAACACCCGCATCGTTGAGCGGGTCGAAAATGTTTCCGGTGTTAAGCCGGTACTCCTTACTGGGCACTCTGGACGTGCACTTACAGACTACGCCACAAAAGTTGGAGCAGATTGCATTCTAATCGGAGCTCATAAGCCGGGTTTGCGCGATTTTTTCCTTGGATCTACAGCGGCCCGAATTGTGCGTCATGCCCCATGTTCGGTGCACGTGCTGCGCTAGCCGCATCCTGATAATTGTCGTCAGTTCATCCTTTTGGTGGACTGGTTAGGGACTGGCGCTCAGCAATGAATGTATCAAGCTGCTGACTTTCAACTGGATCGTCCTGCTCAATCATTTTTAGCAGAGACTCCGCCGCCTTGGTTCCCATTGCCCTGTGTGGGACGTGGACGGTGGTCAACTCGGGTTCAATAACTGACGCGACTGCAATGTCGTCGAAGCCGGTGATTGAAATGTCCTCAGGAACATTTAGTCCCAATGACTTCAGCCGCTTTATGGCCCCGACTGCCAAAATATCGTTGCCGCAGATAACCACAGTGGGGCGGGGTTCATTTTGTAGCAGTGCTTCCATCGCATCGCCGCCATCAGCAAAGCTATATTGGGCCTCAATCACGTTGAAGCTATCTATTGGCAGGCCGCCCTCTATGATAGCATCTTCGACACCTCTAAGCCGATCACGGGCTCGGTCGTTGCCTCGGGTCATACCGGCTATCATGGCAATTCTCGTGTGACCTAGATTTATCGCTTTATCAGTAATTTCTTTGGCCGAAGACCGATTGTCAAATCCAACAAAACAATGCTCCGACCCATCTTGAAAATTCCATGCAATCACCCAGGGAACACCTCTTTTCTTCAGGAATGTGTAAATTTCTTCGCTTCGATTGTCTCCGATTAGTAGCAATGCGTCAGCACCTCGCGCGACGAGACTGCGGATTTGTTCTTCCTCGAGTTTTTGTTGATAACTTGAACTGGCAACCAGCAAAGTTGCACCGTTTCGAGTGACCTCTTCCTGAAAGGCTTGTAAACCGCGCGCAAAAATCGCGTTTTCCAGTGTTGGTACAACGGCACCAATCGTATTTGTTCGTTTAGCGGCAAGTGCTTGCGCACCAAAATTTGGCGAATATCCAAGCAAGTTGACTGCTGCCATCACACGTTTTTGAGTCTTTTCGGTAACTTTATCAGGTAGGTTTAAGCACCTTGAAACAGTCGCGGTAGAAACATGAGCTTCTCTGGCAACATCTTCAAGTGTGGGTAAGTTAGGGGTTTTCAAAACTTGCTCCGTTCTGAGCGCTGATGATGCGGCTAAGTATCTTGTTGGTCAATGGTTTATGAGAAGCACTATCGTTCGGCTAACATACAATAACCAAAATCGCAAACATAGTTGTAAGCGCTTGCATTGTGAATTGTAAGCGCTTACAAAGATCATGCGAAGCAATGCGAATCGACTGAAAAGCGAGGAAAACATGTACTTGGGAATATCAGCGGTACTATTTGGAGCGTACTTCATTAACGTTTTTCTTGGGACGATCGGTGGAGGGCTGCGTTTGAGTGGCGTGTCAGAAATGCTCATTCTTATGGTTGCTGTATTGTTCTTCGTAGCAGGCATCCTGAAGAGAGAAGCCGAAGCAAGAAAATCAGAAGAATAACCAATCATCATAAATTTTGGGAGGAATAAACATGGTAGATAACTTGAAATCCGCAGCGCGGAGAAATTTTCTTAAACTAACGGGGACGGGGGCATTCACAACAGCAATGGTTGTTGGTGGTGCAGGCGCGCTTTGGTCAAGTGAAGCGGTTGCTCAAACTGCAAAAGAAGAAAAAGAACGCGAGGCAGCAGCCGATCATATTATGACGATTGGTACAGCATATGTACTGGGTGCAACACGCAGCTATCCCATCATGCAGCTGGACCTAAAAGAAAACATCCAGAATGCCACCAACGGTAAGGTTTACGTTAAACTTGCGCCCGGTGGGCAGTTGGGTGCCGGTGGTGCATTGGTTCAAAAAGTTCAGGGCGGCACGATTCAGGCTGCGCAGCATTCGCTGTCAAACTTCGCGCCTTTCTCGCCGACTATTGATTTGATCAACATGCCGTATTTCTGTGGTTCCAATCAGCGTTTCGTAAACCTTGTGCATTCAAAAGCATGGCAAGACGAAGTTCATCCAAAAGTCGAAGCCAAGGGTTTCAAGCCGTTGTTCTACGTTGTGATTGACCCACGTGTCGTTGCGGTTCGTAAAGGTGGCGCAGGCGCTGTCATTTCACCGAGCGATCTGGAAGGTGTCAAGTTCCGCGTTCCAGGTTCCAAAATGCTTCAGCAGTACTACCGTATGGTTGGTGCAAATCCGACACCAGTTGCTTGGGGTGAAACACCCTCAGCGATTAAGCAGGGTGTTGCAGATGCGCTTGACCCATCTGTTGGCGCGCTCCACGTGTTTGGCTTCAAAGATATACTCAGCCACGTGACGTTTACGCAGGCCGTACCTGACAGCCAGGTTTATTCCTGTAATCTCGAGTGGTTCAATTCCCTGCCTGCCGATGTGCAGGAAGGAATCGAAATTGCTTCTGCGATTACTGCACAACAGAACCTTGCCAAAGTTCCATCGGCGCGTAACTACGCCATGGCGGAACTGCGCAAGTCAGGTGTTGAATTCCACTCGCTTTCCGATGATCAGCTTGCAGAATGGCAGGACGCTGGTGGCCATCAGAATTCAGAATGGGACAGCTTCAAAGTTGAGCTAGCCGGTTCGATGGGCAAGTTCGATGAACTTAACGAGGCTGCAAGCACACGCGGGCAATTCTACGTTCACGACGCATAAATAAGATCTGACCGCTGACAAAGTTGTTGGCGGTCAAATTTCCTCGAATTCATTCACGGTTTAAGTGCTTGCTGACAACAATCGGTCGAGGCTTGAACATACTTATGAAAGTGAGTTGCAATGCGAAGTTTTTTAACTGCACTCAATATAAACGCGGAACGCTGGGCGCTTTTGTTTTTCTATGTCCTTTTAGTTTCGACGATGTTCATCGAAGTTATCCGTCGCGAAATCTTTTCGTATTCATCTATCTGGGGCGAAGAGGTCGTACGCTACGCCTTTATCTACCTTGCATGGATCGGCGCATCTTCGGCAGTCCGTGAACGGGCGCACATCAGAATTGATGTATTGATGCATTACGTACCCAGTCAGGTCAAAACCTTGATCTATATACTTGGTGATCTGGTCATGTTCGCCGTTGCTATCATTGCATTGTACTGGTCGTTCGAGACGGTCATGGTTTCTTTGAAATTCGGATCGGTTACAGACGGTTTGCGGATTTCCAAGGTTTGGGCCTTGTCGGCCGTACCCATCGGGTTTGCCTTGATGATCTTCAGATTGATCCAATCCCTACTCCGCGACATTAACGACTTTCGTACGGGAACACCCGTTTACGAAGGCGACAAGCTCTTTGATTGAGGTCAGCCATGCTTTTTAACAGCCTTCAAGAACAAACAGTAATACTCGGTTCGGATTTCTATATTCCTGTGCTGATATTCGTACTATTTTGTGCACTAGCTATCCCGGTCTGGGCCGCGATTGGCGCCGCCGCCATTTCGATGTTGCTCCTTTCCGGCGCCTTGCCTTTGTCGCTACTTGGCGAGTCACTATTTGACGGTATCGACGCCTTCGCGCTGACGGCCATTCCCCTGTTTATCCTTACAGGTGACGTGCTAGTGCGAACGGGACTCAGTCGAAAATTCCTGAACGTCGCCGAAGCGTTGACGTGCTGGACCAAGGGCGGCTTTGGATCGGCTACGGTTCTGGTGTGCGGGATGTTTTCAGCAATTTCAGGTTCGGATGCAGCGGGAGCTGCCGCAGTGGGTCGCATGACGATTGATCGACTTGTAGAATCCGGATATCCACGCCCTTACGCCTGTGCATTAGTTGCTGCCGGCGCTTGTACGGGTGTTCTGATCCCGCCCTCAATCGCATACATTGTGATCGGTCTCGTGCTGGGTATATCAGCCTCAACGCTGTTCATTGCCGCGCTGATACCGGGCGTCACGATTTTGGTAGCCATTCTTGTAACCAACCTCGTTGTGAACCGCGTTTATTCATACGAGGGCGGCAACACGATGTCCTTCAAAGAATGGGCTAAAAACCTGGGAAGCAAACTGGCCTCGGGCTGGTATGCGTTTCTTGTACCCGGCATCATTTTCTACGGCATCTTTTCGGGACGCTTAACCCCAACAGAGGCTGGTGCAACGGCCGTGATCGTTACAATCATTATGGGCTTCATTCTTAGAACGCTCAAGTTCTCGGACTTCCCTAAAATGCTGGTTAGCTCAGCCAAAGTTAACGGGGTAATTCTTCCGATTATCGCCTTTTCTCTACCGTTGGCTCAGACGCTCGCAATTATGGGAGTACCCCAAGGCTTTGTTGCATCAGCATCAGCACTGACGGATGATCCTTTCATTCTAACGCTGCTTATGATCGGCATATTGATCGCCGCCGGCTGTGTGATGGAGACGACACCAAACATCGTTATCCTTGCACCTATCCTGAAGCCGTTGGCCGACTCCATCGGCATGCATGAAATCCAGTTTTGTATCATGATGATTACGGCATTGGGTGTGGGATTCATTACACCACCACTTGGCCTCAATCTGTTCGTTGTGTCGGGCATAACCGGTGAATCCGTGCTCAGGATCGCCTCACGTGTCGGGCCATTCGTATTCTTTATGCTTATCGTTGTTTTGATGATCGCTTACATCCCCGCGATCTCTCTGACGATGCTTCCAGACAATCTTAGATAGGAGAAATATGATGCCAATCGAGTATCTCAAAAAAGCTGACCTTACATCTGAAAGCGGTGCAGGTGACGTACGCGAACTGGTCCAAGGCATCTTGGACGATATCGAACAAGGCGGTGACGAGGCCGCGCTGAAATATGCGGCGAAATTCGACAAATATGAAGGCAATATAGTCCTCACCAAAGAGGAGATCGAGGCGGCTTGTGACAAAGTTCCTCAGAAACTGAAGGAAGATATTCAGTTCGCACATGCCAATGTGAAACGTTTTGCCGAAGCACAAATGTCCACGCTGAGTGATGTCGAATGCGAGATCGTTCCCGGTTTGCTTGCCGGCCAAAAAAGTATCCCGGTGAACGCAGCGGGCTGTTATGTGCCTGGCGGCCGGTATTCACACATTGCGTCGGCCATCATGACGGTTACGACTGCAAAAGTCGCGGGATGTGATAATATCGTAGTTTGTTCGCCGCCACGTCCCGAAATTGGTATCGCACCGGCAATTATCTATGCTGCCCACATTGCCGGCGCTGACGAAATTCTGGCTCTTGGTGGCGTCCAAGGCGTAGCTGCCATGGCATTTGGTCTTTTTGGTCAACCTGAGGCGAACATTTTAGTCGGACCCGGCAATCAATTTGTTGCAGAGGCTAAACGCATCTTGTTTGGCCGCGTCGGTATCGACATGTTCGCAGGTCCTACAGACAGCCTAGTTTTGGCTGACTCAACAGCCGACCCACTGATTGCGGCTGTCGATTTGGTTGGACAAGCTGAGCACGGGTACAATTCACCTGTTTGGTTGGTGACAGACGATCGTGCTGTTGCCGAAAAAGTAATGGAGCTGGTGCCGGGCCTGATCGCCGACCTACCACCGGTAAACAGTGAAAACGCGTTCAAGGCGTGGCGCGACTATGCCGAAGTTATACTTTGTGATACCCGCGAAGAAATGGCGGCTACTTCAGATTCATATGCGCCTGAACACCTGACTGTTCAGGCTGAAGACCTTGACTGGTGGCAGGATCGTTTGTCTTGCTACGGTTCGCTATTCTTGGGCGAAGAAACCACCGTCGCGTTTGGCGATAAGGCATCTGGCACCAATCACGTGTTACCAACGTCAGGTGCGGCGAACTACACTGGGGGCCTTTCGGTACACAAGTACATGAAAATCGTCACTTGGCAGAGGGCAACTCGAGATGGCTGTAAACCTATTGCCGAAGCTACAGCACGTATTTCGCGTTTAGAAGGGATGGAAGGTCATGCGCGGTCTGCCGACATTCGCTTGAAAAAATATTTCCCAAACGAAGAATTTGACCTGAGCGCAAATGGCTGAATTAATCTCAACCGCCTCGGCTGGGCTCTTTAGCCTTGCCGGAAAAACCGCATGCGTGACCGGTGCCAGTTCCGGTCTTGGTCGGCACGCGGCAAGTTTCCTTGCACAAAATGGTGTTCGGGTCGTAGGCGTGGCGCGACGTCTGGATCAGTTAAAGGATTGGCAGGCCTCAACTGTGGGCGAGACACAAGTTGTCTCGGCTGATTTGTCTGATCGAAGTGCGTTGTCGGATATTGCTGCGCAAATTTCAAAACCATTTGGTACACCGGATATTCTGATCAATGCTGCCGGCATCAACACAAGGCAGATTGCCGACGAGGTAACGCCAGAGGGATGGAACGTTACGATTGACCTAAATCTTGCAGCGCCTTTCTTTCTAGCCCAAAGCTTTGCCAAAGGTATGAAAGCCAAGGGCTGGGGGCGTATAATCAATTTTGCTTCGTTGCAAACATATCGTGCGTTTCCGGGCGGTATTTCGTACGGAGCATCAAAAGCAGGCGTCGCCCAGTTAACACGCGCTATGGCCGAGGCATGGTCACCTTTTGGAATAACGGCAAATGCGATTGCACCGGGTTTTTTCGAAACTGAATTAACCGCAGCGGTGTTCAATGACCCCGAACGTGCCGCGCGAAATGCCGAACAAACTTGTATCGGGCGCAACGGTGTTTCTGAAGACCTTGATGGCCCACTCCAGTTCTTTTGTTCAGACGCATCCGCGTATGTAACTGGTCAAATTCTATCCCTTGATGGAGGATATACTGCAAAATGAAGGCGCTTGTTTACACTGGACCCGAGAAGCTCGACTTCATCGAAGTAAGCTACCCAACGCTGCGTGAAGATGAGGTGTTGGTCAAAATCGACAGCGTTGGGATTTGTGGTTCCGATATGCACGCCTTTCTCGGACACGACGACAGGCGGCCCGCTCCGCTGATCCTCGGGCACGAAGTTGCAGGTACAATCGTCGGCGGTGCAGAAGACGGTCGGCGCGTAACTGTAAACCCGTTGGTCACTTGTGGTACGTGCCCTGCATGTATGTCTGGTCGGGATAATCTGTGTCCAGATCGCCAGATAATATCGATGCAGCCGCGTGAAGGCGGCTTCGCGGAATTTGTCGCGATTCCGTTGTCAAATGTTGTAACGGTTCCAGATGACTATTCCCTCGAAAAAGCCTGTATGGCGGAACCTATTGCTTGTGGCTGGCATGCCGTCCGGTTGGCGCAAAAGGTACTAGATATAGAAATTCACGCAGCGCGTGCTTTAGTGATTGGCGGCGGCGCCATAGGCGTGGGTGCAGCGCTATCACTGTTTGGATTTGGTGCGACTGATGTCACAGTGTTGGAGCCAAATGAGATACGGCGCGGATACTTGAAGAAGACTACAGACTTAAATGTGTTAGACCCAGCAGATTTGGATAATGATGCGCAATTTGATCTGGTGATCGACGGCGTTGGATTTGCCGCAACCCGCGAGACCGCGTCCAATGCCGTTCGCCCAGGCGGTGTGATTATGCATATCGGTTTGGGTGGGGCCGAGGGCGGTCTCGATATTCGTCGGGTTACGCTTCAGGAAATCATTTTCGGCGGAACCTATACCTATACAGCCGCCGATTTCCGCGCGACTGCACAGGCGATGTTTGATGGTAAGCTTGGACCACTCGAGTGGTATGAAACGCGGAATCTGCCGGACGGTGCCAATGCGTTTACCGATATTCGACAAGGCATAGTCGAAGCACCGAAAATCATCCTGAAACCCTGAGTTTTTGAATAAGAATTTTTTGCTCGGGTGAAAATGTATCTTACATCAGTCTTGTATAATTATACTTGTATAATTATCCTGACGATCAAATGACCACTGTAAGCGAATCGAAATAGACCATGGCAAACCAGCCTCAAATTGATCTTTCCCCTAAAGTTTCTGACGAAATTCGAAAAACCACTTGTTACATGTGCGCCTGTCGGTGCGGCATCAACGTACACATGAAAGATGGTAAGGTTGCCTATATAGAGGGCAATCGTGACCACCCGGTGAACAAAGGTATTTTGTGCGCCAAAGGCAGTGCAGGCATTATGCAGGTGAACGCTCCCTCGCGACTGCGTTCACCGCTGAAGCGCGTAGGCCCGCGTGGATCTGGTGAATTCGAAGAAATAAGCTGGGACGAGGCGCTGGAACTCGCGATTAGCTGGCTGAAACCCATCCGTGACAATAACCCGGAAAAGTTGGCGTTTTTTACTGGCCGCGACCAAAGTCAGAGCTTCACAGGTTTTTGGGCACAGAATTTCGGCACCCCTAATTTTGCAGCACATGGCGGGTTTTGTTCGGTCAACATGGCCGCTGGCGGTATTTACACTATGGGTGGGGCGTTTTGGGAGTTTGGTCAACCCGACTGGGATCATACCAAATTATTCCTGTTGTTCGGCGTTGCCGAGGACCATGACAGCAATCCGATAAAGGCGGGCATCGGCAAGATCAAAGGCCGAGGGGCAAAAGTAATCGGCGTAAATCCGGTTCGTTCTGGTTACAACGCGGTTGCGGACGAGTGGGTTGGTATCACGCCGGGCACTGATGGTTTGTTTGTGCTTTCGCTCGTTCATTTGTTGATGAGGGCAGGTAAGATCGACCTGGATTATCTTGCACGATACACAAACGCGCCCGTTCTTATTGATGCGGAAACGGGTCTGTTTTTGCGTGACGACAATGATAAGCCTTTGGTTGTCGATCGCAACTCAGGGCAACTTGCAGCCTTTGATCAGCAGGGTATTTACCCCGATATTGGCGCGACATATGAAGTAGAGGGTAAAACTCATCGCACGGTGATGCATCAGATGGCGGATCGCTATCTGGATGATAAATACGCCCCTGAAAATGTTGCCGACACTTGCGGTATCAAGGCCGAGAAAATCCGTGCTATAGCAGCTGAAATCGCGCGTGTAGCCTTCGATGAATCGTTTGAGTTGGATCGGGAGTGGACCGACTTCCGAGGGGAAAAGCATACCAAAATGAAGGGGCGACCGGTTTCGTTCCACGCAATGCGGGGGATTTCGGCGCACTCAAATGGTTTTCAGACCTGTCGCGCTTTACATGTACTCCAAATCATTCTGGGCACTGTCGAGGCACCGGGTGGGTTCCGCTTTAAACCCCCATATCCAAAGCCGCTTGAGGCGCATCCAAAACCCCATGGAAATGTTACACCATGCGCGCCGCTCGATGGCCCGCATTTGGGTTTTGTTCACGGTCCGGAAGACCTGATGCTTAAAGAAGACGGTTCCCCCATTCGCATCGACAAAGCTTTTACATGGGAAAACCCGATGTCGTCCCATGGCCTAATGCACATGGTTATTTCAAATGCGCATGCCGGTGACCCTTACAAGATCGATACGCTATTCATGTATATGGCCAACATGTCTTGGAACAGCTCGATGAACACTGGCGGCGTCATGGAGATGCTTACTGACAAAGATGAAAACGGCGAATATGTAATTCCCCGCATCATCTATTCGGATGCGTACAGCAGCGAAATGGTTGCGTATGCCGACTTGATTTTGCCAGATGCAACTTATCTCGAGCGTCATGATTGTATCTCGCTTTTGGACCGCCCCATATCCGAGGCTGACGCCGCTGCGGATGCCATTCGCTGGCCGGTTATCGAACCTGACCGCGACGTGCGGGGGTTCCAGTCTGTGCTTGTAGATCTGGCTAATCGTTTAGATCTTCCGGGTTTCACAAACGAAGACGGTAGTGCTAAATACAAAAATTACGCTGACTACATCGTTAACCACGAACGCAAACCGGGTATCGGCCCGTTGGCAGGTTTCCGTGGCGACGGCAGCGATACAGGGCGCGGTGATGTAAACCCTGATCAGCTTGATAAATACATCGAGAACGGTGGTTTTTTCGTAGAACACATTCCGACGGAAGCCAGCTATTATAAACCGTGGAATATGGCGTATCAGGATTGGGCGGTCGGTATGGGTATTTACGATGCGCCAGAACCGTACTTATTCCAATTGTATTCAGAGCCATTGCGAAAGTTCCAACGTGCCGCTGAAGGCCATGGAGACCGGCAGCCACCGGAACATCTGCGCGCAAGGTTGAAACATGTGATGGACCCGCTACCAATCTGGTATGCGCCGATCGAAGATAGCCACGTTGACACAGATGAATTCCCTATCCACGCACTGACGCAGCGCCCCATGGCGATGTATCACAGCTGGGGCGGGCAGAACGCGTGGCTGCGTCAGTTACATGGGCACAATCCGCTTTATCTGCCCACCAAACTTTGGGAACAGCACGGATTTGCCGAGGGGGATTGGGCCGCTGTTACTTCTGCCCATGGATCGATTACTGTGCCGGTTGCCCTTCAAGCCGCGCTGAATGAAAACACCGTTTGGACGTGGAACGCCATTGGCAAACGCAAGGGCACGTGGGCGCTTTCAGAAGATGCGCCTGAGGCGACTAAAGGATTTCTTCTCAATCATCTTATTCACGAGCTTTTGCCAGCGAAAGGCGACGGTCTTAGATGGGCGAACTCCGATCCTATAACGGGGCAGGCTGCTTGGTTCGACCTGCGTGTGAATATAGAGAAAGTGAACGCGCCAATCGAGACTCAACCGGCCTTTGATCCCATCAAGTCGCCAGTTGGCACAGGCCCAACCAATCTGAAATGGAAGGTTGGCCAATGACGCAGCTACCACAATCTACCGAGCGCAAGCTAGGCCTCGTAATTGATCTCGACACGTGTGTCGGATGCCATGCCTGTGTGATTTCGTGCAAAGGGTGGAACACTGAAAATTATGGTGCACCATTATCGGATCAAAACGCTTACGGCGCGGACCCGTCTGGTACGTTTCTTAACCGGGTTCACACATATGAAGTTCAGGCGGAAGGCGCGGCTGCACAAACAGTACATTTCCCAAAATCCTGTTTGCATTGCGATGACGCGCCATGCGTGACAGTCTGCCCGACAGGGGCCAGCTATAAGCGCCAAGAAGACGGTATAGTCCTTGTTAATGAAGACGCCTGTATAGGTTGCGGCCTATGTGCTTGGGCCTGCCCATATGGTGCACGGGAGCTTGATAAGGCAGAAGGTGTGATGAAGAAATGCACGCTGTGTGTGGACCGTATCTATAACGAAAACTTACCAGAAGAAGATCGCGAGCCCGCATGTGTGCGTACATGCCCTGCCGGTGCGCGTCACTTTGGTGACTTCGCGGACCCTGACAGCAACGTTTCCCGTTTGACTGCCAAACGCGGCGGGATGGATTTGATGCCCGAGTTGGGGACAAAGCCGACCAACAAATACTTGCCACCACGCCCCAAGGATCAGCTGGAACAAACAGATATGCTGGCGCCTTTACTTGACATTGTAGCCGAAGACACAAATGGATTTTTGGGTTGGCTTGATCAACAACTGTCCCGCTTGCCGGGCGATAATAAACAAAGGGGCAAATAATGCATCCTGCACCTTCCGTAATTATTTTCACCACTTTATCCGGACTCGGGTTCGGACTTCTTTTGTGGCTCGGCATGGCGTCCGAGGCACCAACGGGATGGGAGGCTTTCGCGTTTTTTGCGGTTGCCTTCGCGCTTTCGGTTGGCGGTTTAGCAGCCTCGACATTTCACCTTGGCCATCCAGAACGGGCTTGGCGAGCGTTTTCACAGTGGAAAACCAGCTGGCTGTCACGCGAAGGTATTTGCGCCGTCGCAGCATTAATTGTCATGGGCCTTTATGCGGCTGCTTTGATCTTTTTTGGGCGCCACTATGCAATATTAGGCTGGCTCGGTGCGTGGTTGTCACTTGGAACAATCTTCACAACATCAATGATTTACGGGCAACTTGCATCTGTTCCGCGTTGGAATACATCGCTGACGTCAGTGTTGTATCTAACGCTAGGTATCACTGGCGGCGCTTTGCTTTTTGGCAAAGTTGGAATCGCTTTACCACTTTTACTACTAGCTGGTGCTGTTCAAATTATCTGGTGGCTTACGGGCGACAAAGCATTTGCCGCACGAGGTTCTGACCTAGGCACCGCAACAGGCCTAGGTGAGGGCGGAAAAGTTCGCTCGATGGCGCACCCACACAGTTCTCCGAATTACCTAATGCGCGAATTTATCTATGTCGTGGGTCGTAAACATTCCCAAAAACTCAGAGCGATATCGTTTATTCTAATGGCTGTATTACCTGCGGTATTGTTGTTGCTTCCCTTCAGTCACTTATTCGCGATTGTCGCGGTCCTCAGTCATGTCGCAGGCGTTGCGGTTTCGCGCTGGCTCTTTTTCGCGGAGGCTGAACACGTCGTCGGCCTGTACTATGGGATGCGATGAAATATGAGCAACGCTCTCGACCTGCTTCGGCCAGCTAAATGGTGGCCGGAGGTAAGTTGGTCTACCACACGAAACGACATTCTCGCAGGCCTTACTGGGGCTTCGGTGGTCCTCCCGCAAGCCGTTGCGTTCGCGGCGATTGCTGGATTGCCGCCCCAATACGGGATGTTTGCGGCCATTATCACACCGATTGTTGCGGCACTGTTCGGATCATCGATGGTTATGGTTTCCGGACCAACGACCGCAATATCAGCAATTGTCTTTAGTTCGATATCCGGGATCACCCCTCCGGGTTCGGCTGAGTTTTTCCAGATCGCAATCCTGTTGGCTGTGTTAGTTGGAGCGATTCAACTTTGTTTTGGGTTGTTCGGGCTTGGACGGCTGGTCGCGTTCGTTTCCCATTCGGTATTGCTGGGATTCACTGCGGCTGCCGCAATGCTTATCGCCATTAGCCAACTCAGCCCGTTCTTTGGCATTCAGTCCTCCGGCCATTCAATATTTGAGCGTCTCACATCGCTCTATGAAGGAATCGGAACAGCGAACGTATATGCGATTTGCACAGCAGCGATCGCACTAATCACGACGGTACTAGTTAAACGAATGTCACCGTTGCTGCCCAATTACCTGATTGGACTTCTGGCGGGCGGTTTGTTTGCCTTCTTCGTAGTTCCGTCCAATTCTCCGATCGCAATGGTAGGGGCACTGCCCAATGTTCTGCCCAGCTTTGGCGTCCCCCGCGTGAATACTGAAACAATCGGGCCCGTGATCGAAAGTGCATTTGCGATTGCGTTCGTGGCATTATTGGAGGCGGTTTCAATTGGGCGGTCTTTTGCGCCCAAAACGGGCAAACGATTTGACGCAAATCAAGAGATCGTCGGGCAGGGCCTCTCGAATATCGTCGGTGGCTTTTTTGGTGCGTATCCCGGATCTGGCTCCTTCACGCGGAGCGGTGTGAATTTCAGTGCCGGCGCGAAAACGCCTCTTTCGGCAATCGCTTCGTCGCTCTTTTTGGTGATTATCCTGCTTGCGTTTGCGCCTTTGGTTGCACATATTCCAGTGCCAGCATTAGCAGGAATAATCGTGTTGGTGGCATGGAATTTGATGTCCCCTAAGGAAATTATCAGCATTGCGCGGTCTGATAAGGTGGAAGCCTTTATCGTAGCCGTAACCTTTTTAGCGGGAATAGTCGTCGGGCTGGAATTTGCAATTGTTGTCGGTGTCATTATTTCGCTGATGGTCTTCCTGTCAAAATCGGCACGTCCACATTTGGCCGTCATAGTTCCAGATGGCAACGGCGTTTTCCGAAACGCACAGGTTTACAATTTACCGCAATGCCCGCAAATCATATTCGCAAGGTTGGACGGACCGCTGTATTTTGGATCCGCCGAAGCCGTTGAAGTCGGTTTCCAATCGATTGGAGCAATGCACCCATCTCAAAAGCATTTGGTCCTTATCCTAAAAGGGGTAGGCGATGTTGATTTGGCGGGCGGTCAAGCACTTATCGATGAGGTCGATCGGCGGCATAAAACAGGTGGTGAATTCCGTCTCGTCGCCCGATATCAACCTCTGCTCCGTAGGCTAGGTCAGCTCGGCGTACTGGACCGGATACGGCCAGACCACACTTTTCAAAACAAAGGTGATGCAATCGAGAAAACGACTGCTGTTCTAAATGACGATATTTGCGCTGGTTGCGAAGCTAGGATATTCAAAGAATGTATCAATCGACCGGGACCAGCGACAGCAAAACACATAGTCGCTGAAGGCTAGTCCATCTCTACAAAATAGCTGGTGTTATTGGTGATTATTGTGCTGGTTCGAAGTTCCACCAATCTGTCCAACAAATCATAGGCGCGGCGATCGGAAACTATCACAGGCGTCATTGGGTCCATTTGCGTTTTTTCCGCAAGATCAGGGCCAAGAACACCAGCTTTAAGGTTTTCTTTTGCCGATATAATTACGCAAGAAAAAGAGTGTTGATATAAAAAATAAAGCGCATTTGGAAGTGGCGAGCGCTCCTGAATACCCGGGAAAAGCTTTGTAGGCACAACACTTACTTCATGGCAAAGAGGTGTTCCATTATGACTCCTGATCCGACTAATAACAAATACGGTATCAGGTTGGCCGAAAAGCATTTTCTTTTCTTTTGCCGTGGCTTTCCTGCGAGTAACCGTCTCGCTTACTGGTTCAGGAACAACTTGGTCTCCATCGTCGGTGCGCAGCGGGAAAAAGTGAAATAGCGAGTTCTCGGGCGTACGAAGCGTTACAAATGTACCGCGCCCTTGACGCCGTTTAACGATACCTCTCAATTCCAGTTCGATCAGTGCTTTTCTTGCCGTACCCTGACTAACACCGAGGTCTGTCCCAAGATCAGTTTCACTTGGTAACATCGAGCCCGGCGCATAATCGCCGTCGGCGATGCGTTTGATTATGGTGTTGTAAACAGAACGATATAGTGGCTCGGACACGCTAATTCTCCATTTTTTTAAAGCCTATCACGCATCGCATTCGAATCTCAACTAAGTAAAATATATATTGACTCTTATATAAGAGTACTTGTAGGTTATCCGTAGTACAGAATCGAAAACCAAAGGAATTAAAATGTCAGAAATCCCTCACCTTTTGGTCCATGATCACGATGACAGCGTAGGCGTTGTTGTGATTGAAGGCCTTGAAGCCAACACCGACATGCTGGTCTGTGTAACGCACGACAATTCAACCTTTCGCTTGACTGCAGGCGAGGCGGCACCGATTGGCCACAAGATCGCACTGAAAGATTTGAAAGAGGGCGACACCGTTTTCAAATATGGCGAAGATATCGGCATCATGAAAGCGGACGTCAAAAAGGGCGACCATCTTCACACTCACAATTGCAAAACGAAACGCTGGTAAGGAATCCTGATTATGACTGATCTATCAAAAGCTACAATTCAGGGTTACCGCCGCGACAATGGTCGTGTTGGTGTCCGTAACCACGTTGTCATCTTGCCGGTTGACGACATCTCGAACGCTGCCTGCGAAGCTGTGGCCAACAACGTAAAAGGCACGCTTGCCATCCCGCACGCCTATGGGCGTCTGCAATTTGGCGAAGACCTCGATATACATTTCCGCACAATGATTGGCACTGGTGCTAACGCGAACGTAGCTGCGGTTGTTGTTATTGGGATCGAACCTGAGTGGACCAAGACCATCGTCGACGGTATCGCAAAAACTGGCAAACCAGTTGTTGGTTTCTCGATCGAACAGAATGGTGATTTTGAAACTATCCGCGCCGCGTCGTGGAAAGCTAAAGAATTCGTCCATTACGCCACCGAACTTCAGCGCGAGGAATGTTCAATTTCCGAGCTGTGGATCTCGACTAAATGCGGCGAGAGCGACACAACAACTGGTCTGGGTTCTTGCCCGACTGTGGGTAATATGTACGACAAACTTCTGCCAGAAGGCATTACAGGTTTCTTCGGAGAAACTTCCGAGATTACTGGCGCCGAGCATATCTGCCAAAAACGTGCGATCAACGAAGAAGTTGGCGAGCGTTGGTACAAGATGTGGAATGCATACCAGAACGACGTGATTTTTGCCCACCAGACGGACGATCTTTCTGACAGTCAGCCAACTAAAGGCAACATCCTGGGCGGTCTGACCACGATTGAGGAAAAAGCACTAGGTAACCTCGAGAAAATCGGGCGTACGTCACAGTACATCGACATTCTTGAACCAGCCGAACAACCTCGGTCAGGCAAAGGTCTATACTTCATGGATAGCTCGTCTGCCGCTGCCGAATGTGTGACATTGATGGCCGCTGGTGGTGCCGTAATCCATACTTTCCCAACAGGGCAAGGTAACGTTGTTGGTAACCCGATCGTTCCAGTGATCAAGATCACTGCCAACCCACGTACAGTGCGGACTATGGGTGAACATATCGATGTTGACGTGTCAGGCATTCTGCGCCGTGACCAGACAATCGACGAGGCCGGCGATGCGTTGATCGAAATGATCAGCCGTACAGCCAACGGTCGTAATACTGCCGCCGAAGCACTGGGCCATCGCGAATTCTCGATGACCAAAATGTACAGGTCTGCATAAACCATGCGTGTTGTTGTTTCCGAATTCATGGACGAAACCGCCCTCACGAATTTCGGCGACGGCTACACTGTAAATTACGACCCTGGCCTGGTTGATAACCCGGCCAGGCTTCTCGAGGCGCTGTCGGATGCAGACGCGATCATCGTTCGAAACCGGACACTGGTGAACGTTGAATTTCTTAATGCCGCACCTAAACTAAAAGTTGTTGGGCGTCTTGGTGTCGGGTTGGATAATATCGACCTTGATGCCTGCAAAGAGCGCGGCGTTGAAGTATGCCCAGCCGTGGGTGCCAATACGCTTTCGGTGGTGGAATACGTCATCGGCACAGCTATGGCGCTGACGCGTACGGCCTATGCCTCAAATGACGCTATGATCGCTGGTGAATGGCCAAGGGGCGTCTTGGGAAATGGTGGCGAAGTTTCTGGACGCACAATCGGTCTGTTCGGATTTGGCGGAATTGCCCAAGCTGTTGCAAAACATGCGATATCGTTCGGTATGTCTGTCGCGGCATTTGACCCTTACCTTCCGAAAGATCACCCTGCGTGGGAAGGCATTAAAAATTGCACCACTGATGAGTTGCTGGGGCTTGCGGATATCCTGAGCCTACATGTTCCTTTGACCAAAGAAACCGCCGATATGATCGACGCCGTTGCAATCTCGAAGATGAAATCTGGGGCTGTCCTGATTAACACTGCACGGGGCGGTATCGTTGACGAAAACGCAGTTGTGGCTGCGCTGAAGTCGGGCAAGTTGGGAGGGGCGGCATTGGATGTATTTGCAGCCGAACCCTTAACTGCCGAAGCCGGTGCCAAATTTTCCGATACGCCGAACTTGATCCTCACCCCGCATATTGCCGGCGTGACGTTCGAGGGAAACACGCGCGTAAGTTTTGTGACAGTAGAGAACGTGATGCACGTTCTGAATGGGGGTTGAGCTTGGATCAACGAATGAAAATTGAAGATGCCGAGGCGCTTATCGTCAAGGCCTTAGTGGCAAATATGGTTTCCGAGCGGAACGCTCTCTCCGTCGCGCGTGCATTGGTTGCGGCCGAGGTCGACGGGCAATCTGGGCATGGCTTCGCGCGCGTTGCAGCATATTCCGCGCAAGCACGATCAGGCAAAGTTGTTGGGGCAGCATGCCCCACCTTTGAGCGAAACGGCGCAGCCTTCATACGTGTTGATGCCCGAAATGGTTTTGCGTACCCCGCCGTTGACCTTGCGGTTGACGAGCTTGCAAGTTTGGCGAAACAGACAGGGATCGCTGCGGCGGCTATCACGAATTCGCACCATTGCGGTCAACTTGGCGCACATGTTGAAAAATTGGCTGAACGCGGGCTTGTTGCGCTTATGGTCGCAAATACGCCAAAAGCGATGGCTCCTTGGGGCGGAAATAAACCGCTTTTCGGTACTAATCCAATTGCTTTTGCCGCCCCCCGCGAGAACGCGGAGCCCATTGTTATTGATCTTTCCCTATCAAAAATTGCCCGCGGTAAAGTGATGGCCGCAAAGAAACGCGGTGAACCCATCCCAGTGGGGTGGGCGCTGGACGCCGATGGGAATCCCACGACAGATGCCGACGCTGCACTATCCGGTATGATGTTGCCAGCAGGCGACGCCAAAGGTTCTGCGCTGGCATTGATAGTTGAAATTCTGGCCGCAACAATGACTGGTGCCAACTACAGCTACGAGGCCACGTCCTTCTTCGATGCAGACGGTAAATCACCTGGCGTCGGGCAGTTCATCATTGCCATCAATCCGAACGGCGCACTCGGATCACTATTTGGCGAACGGTTGGAGGAATTGGTAACGGAAATCGAAGGCCAAGGCGACGCTCGACTGCCGGGAACTCGTCGAATTGCAGCACGGGCCGAATGTGCTGAGAAGGGCGTTCCCATCGCGGATCATCTACTAAAGGAGATCGAAAAAACGATCTCGGTCTAAATAGCAATTCGAGCGAAACAGGCGCCGGCATCGCATTAACAATGGCATTATCGGAACTTTCACTCGAAAGTGTCGACATCGAACTACACGAAAATCAGAGGCCACGATTATAAATTTGAAGTAGCTTTGCCACATTAGAAAGTCTGCTGACGAAGTGAACTTTAATTTTTCTACAGGAATTCAATCCCTGCAAGACACCATAAATTGAGTGACCGAAAGTGCATTGGCGGTGATCTTTACTGGGTCAGACCAAGATACCACCAGCTAATTCGTGTAAGTTTACTTTTGTGTCCTTGCAAGGATTGAAACCACATGTGGCCAGTCGAAGGGCTTAGTCAGATCTAGTGCGCCTGAGTTATATTTTGCCCTCTATTTGCACTGGTCAGATGCCCGGATTTGGCGATTCACTTTTTTGCTTCTCAGATGATCGTTCACCGTGCCGCAATGCTGAACATTCACTTCGCACGATATCTTCAAAATTCGGAGTTTGGTTCACGAAACCAGAAACGATGCCAGCCATGAGACTGTTCAGTTTGGTGGAAGCGCATAGGTCGATATTTACGAGATTTGACTTCTTGCACCGAGGCATGCATGTGGGCAAAGTAGTCACCGATGGCGCACAGAGTAAAGGCAACCACGTACCACACTTCTGACTATCCTTATCCTATGACCTCACTCGAGCGGTGCGTGAAGTTTTGTGTGCTTAGTGATAATTCCACCTCGGTTGCCAATTTCGATTGTACCATATCGCTCTTTGAAAGAGATGGGTATCTGCGTTTTGTGATCAGGCGCTTCCTATATGCGCCCCAATGCCGCAAAATATAGCTGCGGCAAATCCTTGCGTATAATTTTCGACAGGAAGTCCGCGCAGAACTTCGAGACCGATTCCCGACAGCAGTTTTTGCTTCAGTTGTGCAATATGTGCATCAAAGGCCGTGGGCGAGAATGCCTCTTTGGCGATTTCGCCGACATCCAGTCCCAAGCTTAGAAAGTGGTTCGTGGCAGCTTCTGTGGTCAATTGGTAGAGCCACGCATCTGGAGTGTCCGCCATCTCTTTGCTCAACCAAGTGGAAGCTCTCGAGATGTCATCGGGAAGCGTGTGTTCGGGTTCGCTGGGTTAATCAATTTATTTCCCTCTTGCTACCACCAATTGAATTCACTTGGAGCGGCGAAGTAGTAACCGAATGTCCTGTAAAATATCCGCCCAAGGGCTCGCGTCTGCGATTGGTCGATTCCATTTTCGTTCGGACTTTCGCATCAATTTCCCAGCATAAAGTGCTGATATAATGTTGCCAAGTGCGAGTGCCACCAGAATCCACCAGAGTCCAAAATGAGAACCGACAAATAACAATGGGAAAACGATGACAAACGTGCGAATGGCCATTAGTTTCAGTGCCGTTCCAGGTAGTTGCAGGCCGTTGAAAATCGCGACGGTCACGTTGATGATACCTTGAAAGCCATAAGAAATAGCAACTATTTTAAAGTAAAGGCTAACAAAACGGATTACGTCTGGATCGTCAGAGAACACGCTTGCAATCGAAGGACCGAGCAGCGCAAGCGCTACAAACAACAATATGCCAAGATAGATCGAAGATTTACCTGCAAAAATGATCGCTTTATCAATACGGTCATGTTCGCCCGCACCAAAGTTTTGGGCAACAAATGGGGTGAGGGACATCGAGACTGCAAAAATACCAATCAGCGCAAGCGCCTCGATCCGACTTGCGACGCCGAAGGCAGCGACGACCTCGGTCCCGTACCCTGCTAGCAGAAAGGTCATAAACATACCTGTTGCTGGGATAAGGATTTGCATCGAGATGGTAGGCACGGCGAACCGCATTATGTCATGCAGCCCAGCCAGTGCACCTTTTATCGGACCAATCCCGATCAGTCCGTGGCGTCGCAGGATCAACATGATCCCCAAAAAGATAAAGACAAACGACATTGCCGTTGCCCATGCGGCACCAGCGAGGCCGAGTTCGGGAAACGGTCCTTTACCAAAGATCAGTAGATAGTCAAAAACAAGATTAATCAGGCCAGAAATGCCAAATATCACTTCCGATTCCATCGTCACGCCGATGGCACGCGCTGCGCCACTGCCAATGATGCCGAGCATCAGGAAGGGGAAGCTGAGATAGAGAATACCCATGTAAGTTTCGATAAGCGGTAAAATCTCGCTATCCGCTCCCAGCCCTGTGAACATCGGACCGATCATTGCACGTGCGGTAAAACCAAGAAACACGGATAAGATCAAAACGAACCCAAGCGAGATCATGGTTAGCCCTCGTGCGCCGTCGCGCTGACCTGATCCAACAGTCTTGGCAACAACCGCAGAAACACCGACCGATAGCCCAATGAAAACCGACAGGAACAGGGAATAGGCTGAAGACGAGAATGCCAGCGCCGCCAATTCTGCTGACCCCAATTGCCCTACAAAATATGTATCAACGATCTGGAACAGGAAAGTGGACAACATGCCAAGACTAATGGGTGCTGCCATTCGCAGCAGCATCTTGTTAACGGGCAACTTAATCATCGGGTTATCTTGATCGTTCATTGTGATTACTTTCGTTAGCCTTGGCGAAGGAATATAGGCATAATATTATCTTCTTCGTCTGTAATATGGCGGTGCATTATTTTCTTTAACGCTACTGCATTGCTGTGCAGATTGCCGATGTTGTCGTGCGTTGTTGTTCGCAGTGTGGCGACTCCGTCAATGGTTTTAATCATCGGAGTTTCGGCCAATGCTGGTAACGCTGTAGTAGCGATGGTCAGGGCAAGCGCAGTTGCGAGGGGTTTGAATAATTTAATCATCTGAGTTTTTTAGTTTCAGTCGTTTTCTTGGTGAACATGTTCAGCGATCAGGGTTGCAACTGATGGTCCGGGGCCAACTAACTCCAGTACATTTCGGTCAGGGTCGCGGATAAAAATAGTTGTGGTGCCCCGAAATTCGCGGCGTCCGGTGATGGCGATATTATTGGCGGTTACAAAAGCCTCGGTCGCGGCAGCGTCCTTAACTTTGACAGCAAGATGCGTGATGCCGGGGTATTTGGGCGTTTCATCCATCAGAATGTTTTCGCCAGGATTCGCTGTGGCAGGCCCTAAAAGATTGATGTTGATACCAGAGGGGTGCACCATCACAAGCGGGTGGCCGTGATCAAAGCCGCCATCGGCAATCATCTCGAAACCAAGCAGCTCATAAAAAGTCACTGACTTTTCACGATCGCTTATGCGAATGCCGATGTGGTCAAAGTTGCTAATCTCAATCATGTTTTCATTTCTCCTTTGCTTGCAATGAAGATAGGTTTAGCTGTATGAAAACTTAATAGCTCATTAATCACAGTATTTATTCCATATGGATCATAATAAAGACATCTTCGCCGGAATGTTCCTGTTCTACAAAATTGTGGAGGAGCAGGGTTTGAGCGCCGCCGCTCGCGTGCTGGGGCATACCCCTAGCCATGTCAGTAAGGAACTCGCCCGACTTGAGGCAAGGTTAGGCACGCGACTACTGAACCGCACGACCCGCCGGATAAGCCTTACTGAATCTGGTCAGACGTATTATGAAAACTCCCGGAGGATCGTGGAGGAGACCCGCGCCGTCGAAAGTCGACTTGAGGTGTTAGGGGACAGACCCTACGGCAAGCTGCGCATGAGTGTACCTGTCGTTTTTGCACACGGCTGCCTAAACGCATGGCTCCCCGAGTTTCTAGATCGTTATCGGGATATCACACTAGATATCGACGTTTCCGAGCGGCGTGCTGACATGATTTCGGAAGGAATCGATCTTCTAGTGCGCATTGGCAAGATGCCGCCATCAGATTTGATCGCGCGTGAACTGTTTCAGACAGTGGGCGTAACTGTCGCTTCACCGGCTTATATTTCCAGAAAGGGCATCCCGCAGCACCCTAATGATCTGCAAGATCACGACTTGATAGATTTCAGCTTCCACGGAGTGCAGCAGCAATGGACATATCCGGTATCGAACCAAAACCCGATTGTTGTTCCTGTCAACCCGCGTGTGCGATGTAATGACGCCCAAACTGAAAAGGCATTGGCGCTTGCAGGTTCCGGGATCACACGACTACCCAAATTAGCCTGCCTTAACGAATTAGATTCTGGGGCGTTGGTTCCATTGTTGACAGAATTCAAAACATCGCCTGTCGGCGTTCATGTTATCTATGCCAGCCGTGCAAACCTGGCTGCTAAATCCCGTGCAATGATCGATTTTCTGGTCGAAAAAAGTCGATGAACCGTGACTGCGTCTAATTTGGCTATGTCAGGTTAAACATACAGCACTGTCCGTGTTCAGGCGTTCGAAATTGCGGCGCATATGAAGCTCTATTTCAAGTTGTTCCGCGGTATTGGTTGCAACGTCGAACAATACTACGTTCAAACGACTGTAAACGTTATTCTTTGGTAAAGAGCGCCACCAATTCGACATGGGCGGACCAGCGGAACTGATCAACGACTTGCACCCAGTCAATGGTGTATCCGGCGTTAACCAAAATCTTGGCATCTCGGGCGAATGTGACGGGGTTGCAGGAAACAAATACAATTCGGGGGATGCCGGCCTCGGCCAACGCTTCGCATTGGGCTTTTGCGCCGGCGCGCGGTGGGTCTAGCACCACGGCGTCGATATTCTTTAAATCTTCCCTAAGCATCGGATTGCGAAACAGGTCACGCTTTTGTGTTGTGAGAGTTTTCAACCCATCACCATTGCGCCAAGCAGTATCGAGTGCATCCAGCAACGGCGCATCGCCTTCAACTGCCAAGACTTGCGCGTGTTTAGCCAGAGGTAACGAGAACGTCCCGCATCCGGAAAATAAGTCGGCAACGTGTTTTGCTTTGCCCACAGCCTCCCGTACTGTCTTCGTTAGCGCTATCTGTCCAGCTTCTGTGGCTTGCAGAAACGCGCCAACGGGGGGCGATACTGTGATGCCGTCAAACGTCTGAACAGGTGCTGCACGCATTGAAACTATTTCACCGTTCCAACTTAAACGCGAAAGTTTGAATTTTTCGACTAATGTGCCCAGTTCGACCATCATCGGGCCATCTGCTTCTTTGGCGTCAACTACGTTCAATTCCGGTCCTGCAGCGGATTGTGTGACGGCAATTGTAATACCAGCTTTGCGTGATGCTCCGATCTTGGTCAACGCCTCCAATGCGGGCATGGTGGCTATTAGGTCGGGGTGCAGCAGTTTGCATGAAGGGATCGCCACCACAGCGTCCGAAGCCCGCCCGTGAAATCCGATTAGCACACCTTTTTTTGTACGCTGCGCGGCAAACGTCGCGCGCCTTCGTGATTGCGCTGGCGAGGTGATGATATCGCGAAAATCAGCCGTCATATCATGCGCAGCCAGGGCATTGCGTACAACGTCTGTTTTCCAGTCCGCCATAAACGCGTCGGAGGCATGTTGCATCGAACATCCTCCACAGGTTTTGAAGTGCGGGCAGGGTGCCTTTACACGATCACCAGATGGCTCGACGATGCGGGGTTTGGGGATGCGATTACCATCGATATCCCCTTCCACCAGCTCGTTTGGTAAAGCAAACGGGATATAGAGAGGGCCATCTGGACCAGCTGTAATTCCGTCACCTTGAATGCTTAGATGTTTGATCTTGTAAGACATTTTTAACTCTTGTGACTCAAATTGTAATTGACGTTCGGCGTATGTGGCTTGATTGCCCGATATTGTTCACGCGCGTTATATCGTTGCAAGACCACCGCCTTCTAACGTCAAATAATCGCGTCTGCAATCAGCTTGCGGGCTATATCGCGAAAAGCGTTGGCAGGTTTGCTGTTAGGATCACACACCACAATCGGTGCGCCGGTATCCGCCGCTGTGCGAATGCTGATATCTAGTGGCACTTCGCCAAGGAAGTTAATGCCTTTATTGCTGGCTTCGGTTTTGGCACCGCCGTGCCCGAAGATATGCTCTTCATGGCCACATTCTGAACAAATATGTGTAGACATATTTTCGATCATACCCAGCACTGATGTGTTTGTTTTCTTAAACATATCCATGGCTTTGCGGGCATCAAGTAATGCAATATCTTGCGGTGTAGATACAACAATTGCCCCTGCAATTTCCGTTTTCTGCGCAAGCGTCAACTGTACGTCACCAGTGCCCGGTGGAAGGTCGATTAGCAATAGGTCCAGCTCGCCCCATTGAACCTGGTTGAGCATTTGCTGCAAAGCGCCCATCAACATAGGGCCACGCCAAACAACGGCTTCGTCTTCCTTCATCATTAGGCCCATCGACATCATCGTGACACCGTGGTTTGTAAGTGGAATTATCAATTTGCCGTCAGGCGATTTCGGGCGATCAGAAATGCCCATCATACGTGGTTGCGAGGGGCCGTAGATATCTGCATCAAGCAACCCTACTTTCAGGCCTTCGGCGGCTAAAGCCACCGCGAGATTAGCAGCAACCGTAGATTTACCTACACCACCTTTACCAGATGCAATTGCTACGATTTGGTTAACACCCCGAATGCTTTGCGGGCCGGCTGGGGCTGCGCGCTTTTTTGCGCCTCCGCCAAGATTTGGTGGAGCGGAAGGGCTGGAGTGAGCCGTTAGCAAAGCGGAAACCTTATCAACGCCCGCCAATGCTTCGAGTTTTTCGACTGCGGTTGCGCGGATCGCTTCCATAGCCACACCTTGAACCGTTTCCACCTCCATAACGAAGCGAACGTCACCACCTTCAACAGTTAGGGCGCGAACAATATCGGCGCTTACGATGTCTTTCTTGCTAAACGGATCTGCGATTGTACGAAGAACGTCTAGTATTTGCTCGCGTGTGATGGTCATTTTCAGGTTCCAGATGGGTGTATTGTTTACGTTGCCCCTAACATGCGCATTCATAAAGCTTAGGCAAGTGGTTCTATGAAAAAAGGCTTTGGAACATGGTGGAATTTGTCCGAGTATCTCGGGTTTTGTAAGTCGTGGGGAATCACTGGTCCGTCTCAAGGGACTTTTCAGTTGGCTGGTTTTGTGAATTTTCCGACAAATGGAACAAATTTGAACAAAACGAAACAAAAGTGTTTGCGTTTTGTTAATGAATCGTTCCTAATCCGCCCAGGGAATTCAACAGGGAGGATATAAAAATGAAAACCAAGTATTTATTGAGCGTTGCTGCTGTGGCGCTGGTTTCAAGCTTCGGGGTTGCACAAGCGCAGGAAGATTGCCCGCGCGGTACGTTAGACGACCGTTATTGTGACCGTAATGGTGACCTTTTGGCGGATGCGCCGACCGATCCAGCCGAATGGGTTAATCCAGACACGCTAATTTTTGCGTTTACTCCGGTTGAAGATCCGGCTGTTTATAAAAGCGCATGGTCGGATTTCCTTGACCACATGGAAGAAGTAACCGGCAAAGATATTGTGTTCTTCCCTGTTCAGTCAAACGCAGCACAGATCGAGGCTATGCGCTCCGGTCGTCTTCACATTGCTGGTTTCAACACCGGTTCCAACCCACTGGCTGTTAATTGTGCGGGCTTTAACCCGTTTACAATTATGGCGGCACTTGACGGTAGCTTCGGCTACGAGATGGAAATTTTAACGTACCCTGGTTCAGGAATTGAAAGTGTTGGAGACATCAAAGGTGGTGTTCTTGCGTTCACTTCGCCAACTTCGAATTCTGGTTTCAAGGCGCCATCCGCCATCTTGAAGGGCGATTTCGATATGTTGCCTGATCGTGACTTCGAACCTGCATTCTCGGGTAAGCATGACAACTCTATTATGGGCGTTGCCAACAAAGATTACCCAGCGGCGTCTATAGCCAATTCGGTGCTTCACCGCATGGTCAGCCGTGGAGTGGTTAATGCGGAGGACGTGATTTCGATCTATAAATCGCAGACATTCCCAACAACGGGTTATGGTACCGCGCACAACCTCGATCCAGAATTAGCTGCTAAAATCCGTGATGCGTTCTTCTCATTTGATTGGGAAGGTACAACGCTTCAGGAAGAGTTCGGGAAATCCAACGAAGGTCAGTTCCTAGAAATGACTTATCAGGAATTCTGGGACGTTATCCGCAAGATCGATACGGCAAATGGCGTATCCTACGCATGCGAATAATACATAAATAGTCTACTGGTGCCCGCGCATGGGAATGCGCGGGCACTTTCTTTGGGGTTAGGGTCTGAATAGATGTTGAAGTTAGAAAAACTCACGAAAACTTACAAAACCGGAGACAAGGCGCTTAGCGACGTCGATCTGGAGGTGGCCAAAGGGCAGGTTATTGCGCTTATCGGACCATCCGGTGCTGGGAAAAGCACGCTGATCCGTTGTATTAACCGTCTTGTAGATCCGACGAGTGGCACAGCCACTTTGGATGGTATAGATCTAACTGCGCTAGGTTCGGCCGGGTTGCGTCGCGAGCGCCGGCGTATGGGTATGATTTTTCAGGAATATGCGCTTGTTGAACGCCTGACTGTAATGGAAAACGTTCTGTCTGGGCGTTTGGGATATGTTGGTTTCTGGCGTAGTTTCCTGCGAAAATTCCCACAAAGTGATGTGGACGAGGCATATCGCTTGCTGGACCGCGTCGGCCTGCTACACATGGCAGATAAACGTGCTGACGAGCTTTCCGGCGGCCAGCGCCAGCGTGTCGGTATCTGCCGCGCTTTGATCCAAAATCCTGCGTTGTTGTTGGTGGATGAGCCAACAGCCTCGCTTGATCCAAAAACCTCGCGCGAGATAATGCGCTTGATCGTCGAGATGTGTAAGGAACGCGGTTTGGCCGCGATCATTAACATCCACGACGTTAATCTCGCGCAGATGTTCGTGCAGCGAGTTGTTGCTTTGAACTTGGGCGAGATTATTTTTGACGGTGGCCCGACGGAATTAACACCTGACGTGCTGACCCGTATTTACGGCGAAGAAGACTGGGAAGCCACGATCGAGACTGTAGATGACGATGCGGAGGGCGGCGAGTGAATGTGACGCTTGAAACCCAAATCGGAACACCTTGGAAAAAACCACCGTTTATCAAGAACTCCACCCTGCGGTGGGGATTATTAATTATCGCCGTGGTGTATTTCTTCATGGCGCTCGGTTCTATGGATGTGAACTGGAACCGTGTTTATCAAGGGTTGGAGCGGGGCCGTAGGTTTGTCGCGGCTTTTTTGCACCCTGATTTCGGGTCGCGGGCTTCCGACATCAAAGAAGGTATGATGGAAAGCGTGATCATGACGGTAACATCGACCGTCGTCGGTATTGCGATCTCGATCCCGATTGCATTGGGTGCTGCGCGCAACATTGCGCCTTTGCCTGTTTATCTGGTTTGCCGTTTTATAATTTCGATATCGCGCGCGTTGAACGAAATCATCGTGGCTATCCTGTTCGTCGCGATCTTCGGGTTCGGCCCACTTGCTGGCTTTCTAACGCTTAGCTTTGCGACGATCGGATTCCTTGCCAAACTTCTAGCTGAAGAGATCGAGGACATGAATAAGGTTCAAGCGGAGGCGGTTAAAGCGACGGGTTCAAGTTGGCTTCAGTGGATCAATTTCGGGGTGCAACCTCAAATCATGCCTCGCCTAATTGGTTTGTCGATCTACCGTCTAGACATCAACTTCCGTGAATCAGCCGTTCTTGGGCTGGTTGGTGCAGGTGGTATTGGCGCGACGCTTAATACTGCGTTTGACCGCTACGAGTTTGACACCGTGGCCGCCATTCTGTTGATCATCATCGTTGTCGTCATGGTGCTTGAGTATCTCTCGGGTATTATCAGAGCGAGGGTTCAGTAATGCCTATAAATGATAGAAACGGTGTAAAAGTCTGGCAAGTCCGTGATCGCAACAACCAACTTATTCGTTGGGCTATGTGGATGGCCGCAGGGATTATCTTCTACGTAAGCTGGATGAAAATATCTGACCAGACCACTTGGTTCTTCGTTTATGACGCGCCACGCATTGCGGCAGATATTGGCGGGCGGGCATTGCCGCCGCGTTGGGGCTATATTTCGCAGTTGGGTAAACCTATTTGGGATACTCTGAACATTGCCACGTTGGGCACAGTGTTCGCCCTTATGATGGCCGTTCCAATCGCCTTTCTGGCGGCGCGAAACACCACACCCAGCAAACTGTTTATTCGACCGATTGCTCTTTTGGTTATTGTATCAACACGCTCAATCAATTCGCTGATCTGGGCGTTGTTGCTGGTGTCGATCATTGGTCCCGGGGTTTTTGCCGGAATGATAGCTATTTCAATCCGATCTATCGGGTTTTGTGCAAAACTGTTGTACGAAGCCATTGAAGAGATTGACGAAACTCAAGTGGAGGCAATCACGGCAACTGGCGCTACGCGTTGGCAAGTTATGGTTTACGGTATCGTTCCCCAGATTTTGCCTGCCTTCGCCGGTATCGCTGTGTTCCGCTGGGACATCAACATTCGCGAATCCACGGTGCTGGGTCTTGTGGGTGCGGGCGGCATCGGTTTGCAGTTGCAATCATCGTTGAACACGCTGGCGTGGCCTCAAGTATCGCTAATACTTGCCGTAATTCTTGTAGCCGTTGTTATAGGTGAGTTTATTTCGGCCAAAGTTCGTGGTGCGATAATTTAGGATTAATCATGGTGTTTGATGCTGATTGGGCCTTTGCCCAATACGAAAAAGTGCGGGAAGCTTTGCCTACAGCGAATTTTCCCGCGCGCTCTACCCACATTTCCAATATTGGTGAAGTGGCCGACCAGTTCGACGTTTTTCTGCTAGACGCGTTCGGCGTTCTGAATGTTGGCAATACGGTTATTGACGGGGCTCCGGAACGGGTGGCTGCATTGCAGGCTGCCGGCAAGAAGGTGCTTGTTCTGACCAACGGCGCGTCTTTGCCGCCTAAGGTTTCGCTGGTGAAATACCGAAAGTTCGGTTTTGATTTTAAGCAGTCCGACGTGATAGCCAGTCGCGACGCGTTAAGCGTCGGGCTGACAGGACGTCCTGAGAAACTTTGGGGTGTTATGGCGTTGGAGCAATCCAAACTGGAAGACTTTCCAGTGCCGTGCGTGAGGCTGGCACTGAACCCCGACCTTTATGACCAAGTCGAGGGGTTTATCCTTCTAGGCAGCGCCACTTGGACAGAGGCGCATCAGGATATGATGATATCCAGCCTCAAACGTAGTCCGCGCCCAGTGATGGTCGCCAACCCTGACATCGTGGCGCCACGTGAAACGGGATTGTCGTTAGAGCCGGGCTGGTATGCGCACGACCTAAGTCACCGCACGAACATCAGACCTGAGTTCTTCGGCAAACCGTTTAACAATGTCTTTGATTTGGCTTTGGCACAGGTTAACCCGTCCATACCACGTGAGCGGATCGCAATGGTCGGCGATACGCTTCACACCGATGTGCTGGGCGGGGCTTCGGTTGGCGTGAAAACGATATTGATCACAGACTATGGATTGTTTGCTGGCAAGGACGTCGCTGGATACATAAAAAACAGTGGTATTGTGCCTGACTGGATTTCCACGCACACCTAAAATACGCCGTGTAACATTGTGAATTTACCCATTGGCAAGCAAACATATTTTTGAGAAAGTGCACGGGAAATTACCCCTAATACAGGAGGCAGCGCTATGCGTTTCGAGTCGCCAGACACAATAGAGCAAGCAATCGGGCTGTTAAACACATGCGAAGGAACTTCGCGCGTGTTGGCAGGCGGTACGGATGTTTTGGTTCAACTGCGCTTGGCGCTGGTGGAGCCAGAGCTGATCGTCGACATCAAACATATCGCCGGAATGCGGGATATCACTGCCGAAGATGGCGGGTTCCGCATCGGGGCCGCCGTTTCCGGTGCCGAGATGGGCGAACACGCCGATCTAGTTGCACTTTGGCCGGGCGTTGTCGAAGCGATGGAGCTAATCGGTTCCACGCAAGTTCAAGGCCGCGCAACGCTTGCCGGAAACCTTTGTAATGCGTCACCAGCTGCCGACAGCGTGCCTGCTATGGTCGCGGCCAACGCTGTTGCAACAATTGTTGGACCGAACGGAACACGTGAATGTCCCGTGGCCGATATTCCTGTTAGTCCGAGCAAAACGTCACTGACTAAAGGCGAGGTTATCACTTCGATCTACCTGCCAGCGCGGCCGGATAACTCGGGCGATGCGTACCTGCGGTTTATCCCTAGAACGGAGATGGACATCGCGGTTTCCTCCGCGGGTGTCAGTTTGACGATTAATTGCGACGGCGTCGTAACACAAGCCCGCGTGTCGCTTGGGGCTGTGGCGCCGACTGTATTGGTGGTCGAGGACGCCTCAAGCGCGATCATTGGAACAAAATTGGAGGACGCTGCGATTGCCACGCTGCAAGCGGCCTGTTCTGCGGCATGTAACCCGATTGATGACAAACGTGGAACGGTCGAGTTCCGCACCAAAACCGCAGGCGTAATGGCAAAGCGGGCAGCGCTAATTGCCTATAGCCGTGCAGGAGGTTCGAAATGAGCAAGATACATGTATCCACATCGATTAATGGCGATGCAGTCGAGTATTTGTGTGAACCAGAAGAAACACTGCTAGATGTTCTACGTAATCGTGTCGGTCTTACCGGCGCGAAAGAGGGTTGCGGTTCAGGTGACTGCGGCGCGTGTTCGGTGGCACTGGATGGACGTCTAGTCTGTTCATGTTTGGTGTTAGCTGCTGAAGCTGAAGGCAAAACTGTGTCTACAGTTGAGGGCATCGCCGAGGGCGAAAACCTACATGTGTTACAACAAAAACTTCTAGATCATGCAGCGCTGCAATGTGGTATTTGCACACCGGGTATTCTGATCGCGTCCAAGGCGTTGCTGGAAAAGAACCCTGACCCGACAGAGACCGAAGTTCGGTATTGGCTGGCGGGAAACCTGTGTCGTTGCACAGGATACGACAAAATTATTCGAGCGGTTATGGATGCCGCGGCTGAAATGCGGGGGGCCTGATTATGGTTACCGAATACAAAGAAGGTTCCGTTGGAGCCGAATTCAATAAACGTGAATTCAAAGTTGTAGGCACTCGCCCTCCGCGCCCAGACGGGGTCGATAAGGTTACGGGTCGTGCATTGTTCGGCGCAGATTTTACTGCACCCGGCATGCTACACGCGACCGTTTTGCGCAGCCCGCATGCACACGCGCGGATCGTTTCGATTGATACGTCAGGCGCGCTGGCGATGGATGGTGTTAAGGCGGTTGTTACCTCTGAGGATTTCGTCAAACAGACGAGTTCTGGCAATCAGGATACTCTTGATAACTGCATGGCGCGCGGCAAGGTCTTCTACGACGGTCACGCAATTGTTGCCGTTGCTGCGACCAGCGTAAAGATTGCCAATGCGGCGCTGAAACTGATCAAGGTGGAATACGAAATTCTGCCGCACGAGACCGATGTAGACGCCGCGATGTTGGACAGCGCGCCCGTCCTGCACGAGGGCCGCAAGTTCCGCAATATCCCCGAAGGGAATAATGCGAATGTCTCCGGTTACTGGGAATTTGGCCATGGCGACATGGACGAAGGGTTTGCGAAAGCAGACATAGTTATCGAGCGCAGTTTCAAAACCGCAGCGACACATCAAGGATATATTGAACCACACGCAACTCTTGCCACGATGGGCCCTGACGGGCGCGGCGAAATCTGGGTTTGTACGCAAGGGCAATTTATGGTCCGCGACCTCGCCGCAGCATTTGTCGGCATAGAAGCGTCGCAATTGCGCGTTACGGCCTCCGAAATCGGCGGCGGTTTTGGTGGAAAAACTACAGTTTATCTGGAACCGGTGGCGCTCGCATTAGCGAAGAAATCGGGTCGGCCGGTTAAAATGGTTATGACTCGCGAGGAGGTGTTCCGCGCCTCTGGTCCAACGACTTCGTCGAGCACCGATGTTAAAATCGGTATGACAAAAGACGGTCGCATCACCGCCGGACAAGCTAAGCTGCGCTATCAAGGCGGTGCTTTTCCAAATATCACGGCCATGCTAGGTGCGATGACTGCGTTTGCATCATATGATCTTGAGGCTGTCCAAACACAGGCTTGGAACGTTCTTACTAACCGCCCAAAACAGGCAGCGTATCGCGCACCAGGTGCGCCAATGGCTATCTATACAGTTGAATCTGTCGTGGATGAGTTGTGCCAAAAGCTGGGCCTCGATCCGCTGGAAGTTCGCCTGTTGAACGCGGCCAAGAAGGGTACTTTGTCATCCTATGGACCAACGTTCGATGAAATCGGGCTAGTCGCGACGCTGGAAGCGGCTAAAGCACATCCGCATTATGCAGCGCCACTTGGTCCAAATCAGGGAAGGGGCGTTTCTTGTGGTTTCTGGTTTAATTTCGCCGGCAATACCAGTGTTTCGATGAATATTAACGAAGACGGAACCGTTGCTGTGATCGAGGGGAACCCCGATATTGGTGGTTCGCGTGCATCCATTTCAATGATGGCAGCCGAAGAACTTGGCATTCCATTGGAAAAAGTTCGCACGATTGTCGCGGATACCAACGCTATCGGATTCAACGATGTGACGGATGGTAGCCGTGTAACATTTGCGGTTGGCCTCGCAACAATAAAAGCGGCACGTGCCGCGATCCAGAATATGTGTGGCCGTGCGGCGCAGATTTGGGGGATTGACGCAGATGCGGTGGATTGGGTTGATGGTGCGGCTGTGCCGACAGGTCATAACGCCGGGGACTTCCCGCCGATGTCTTTGGCAAAAATTGCTGCGGATTCCGCCAAAACAGGGGGGCCAATTGCCGGCCACTTCGAAGTTAATGCAGACGGTGCAGGTGTAAGTTTCGGTGTGCATTTGGTGGATGTGGAAGTTGACCCTGAAACAGGTTTCACCGAAATCAAACGCTACACGGTGTTCCAAGATGCCGGTAAAGCCATCCACCCTGATTATGTTGAAGGGCAGATGCAGGGAGGCGCCGTTCAAGGTATCGGATGGGCGCTGAACGAAGAGTACATTTACGGTGAAGACGGCAAGCTGCAAAATGCGGGCTTCCTCGATTACCGTATTCCTGTGGCGTCTGACCTTCCGATGATTGATGCTGTGATTTTGGAAATCCCGAACCCGGGCCACCCTTACGGTGTTCGTGGCGTTGGAGAAACCGGTATCGTTCCTCCATTGGCCGCGGTTGCAAACGGCGTATCCCATGCGGCAGGTGTGCGGATGACGGAACTGCCGATGTCGCCACCCCGTATCCTCGCAGCCATTGACGGCGCAAAATAATGGTTAAGGTCACTCTTTGGGGATCATTGCGATCTGCGACGGGCGGCCTAACCGAAGTTGAAGTCGAGGCCAAGAATACTGGTGAAATGCTGAAGGCCTTGGCAAAAAAATACCCCGCTCTCGATCCGATAATCGAGGGCGGGGTTTCTGTTGCTATAGACGGTTTGATTTACAAAGAGGCGTGGTTCACCCCGATCAAACCCGACAGTGAGGTCGTTTTACTGCCGTATATGAAGGGCGGTTAACGCCCCCTGATGCGAGGGTCGAGCGCGTCGCGCAAGCCATCGCCGATAAAGTTCACACTTAACACTGTTAGCGAAATAGCCAAGCCCGGCCAAACCACGCGGGCAGGGGTAAGAGACATATAGTTTGCCCCATCAAACAGCAGGCGGCCCCATGTCGGGAAATCTGACGGGAAACCAAGGCCAAGGAATGACAGCGCGCTTTCGGTGATAATCGCGTTGGCCACACCCAGCGTTGCTGAAACCATGATGGGTGAAAGTACGTTTGGCAAAATATGGCGCAGGATTACGCGACGATCAGGCGTTCCGATGGATTTGGCGGCCAAAACGAACTCTCGTTCCTTTTGCGCCAACACATCGCCGCGGACGATCCGTGCCGTGTGCATCCAGCTTGTGGCCCCGATGATAAACACGATCAGGATAAAGATGCCGGTTTCCGGTCCGAACATGCCACGCAACGTATCGCGGAACAGCATGATGATGACCAACAGCAGCGGCAACAATGGCAGGGCGAGGAACAGGTCGGTTAACCGCATCAGCGGCCCGTCTAGTTTCTTGAAATATCCGGCCAGCAATCCAACAAGCGTACCAACCAGCAAAGAAATGAACATCGCAATGACACCCACGGCAAGCGACACCCGGCCACCGTGTAACACTTGCGCCAGCATATCGCGACCCAGTTGATCTGTCCCCAAAAGGTGCGACAGGCTCGGGCCCTGGTTTTTTTCGCGGATGTTCAAGTATTGCGGGTCGACATCGTAAATATACGGACCAAGAAATACCGCGAACAGGATGAACAGGAAAACGCCTGTTCCAATCAAAGCCCCTTTGTGGGTTTTGTATTGGTCCCAAACGTCGCCCCAAAGCGTACGCCCTTTGCCCTCATTCAAAGTTGTATCAGTCATAGCGGATCCTCGGATCAAGCAAACCATAAAGAATGTCGGCTATCAGGTTAAACAGAACGATCAGCACGGCGAAGATGAATGTCAGGGTTTGCACCAAGGGAATATCTGCACCTTGGATGCCGATAATTAGAAGCTGTCCCAGACCGTTCACCTTAAATATTTGCTCGGTGATAATGGCGCCGCCGAACACTTGCGGCACGCCCAGAGCAATCACGGTTACCACAGGGATAAGCGAATTGCGGAGAACGTGGGTCAATACGACGACCCGTTCCTTCAAACCTTTTGCCCGTGCCGTCCGCACATAATCTTGCTGCAAATTGTCCAGCATAGAGGCGCGCATAAAACGGCTGAGCTGCGCGGCATTAAAGAATGCCAGCACCATCACAGGCATGATCATTTGCTTGACCTGAAAGACAAAGCTGCCCCAATCCGTCACCTTATGCGTGGTGTCGTAAATTGACGGGAACCAGTGCAGGTTCACCGAAAAAATCACGATCATCAGAAGGCCAGTAAAGAAAGTCGGAACCGAGAACCCAAGCATGGAGATGAACGTACCGATTTGGTCAAACCAGCTGTACTGTTTGTAAGCAGAAATCACACCGATAGGAATCGCGATGATGATGCCAACGACATAGGACATACCAACCACCCAAAGGGTCTGCGGCATACGCTCAACAACCAGATCAAC
Source organism: Rhodobacterales bacterium 52_120_T64 (assembly GCA_002162875.1). Classification (GTDB taxonomy): domain Bacteria; phylum Pseudomonadota; class Alphaproteobacteria; order Rhodobacterales; family Rhodobacteraceae; genus NORP23. Next base: position 427,766 of record MABA01000004.1, read on the forward strand.
AACCGGGGAACGTGTCGCCCAGCTTTGTACGCGCAGGCGGTCACCGTCACCAATGGTAATGTTGAACCATTGCTCAATCATGTTTAGCGGCTCGTTCACGAAGAACTGCTGACACCACAATAGGTACCGAAAGAACATCGGCTTATCGAGACCAAGTGAAATACGGATTTTTTCACGTACTTCAGGTGGGATGGTAAGGGGTAGGTTGCCCGTCGGGTCATTCGGTGCGGTGTCCAGAATGAAAAAGATAACGAAACTGATGAACAGAAGCGTCGGGATCGTGAAGATCAATCTACGGATTGTGTAGTTAAACATTGAACGCCTCGGTTAAGCAGTCTTGTGGATATGGCTGCGAGGTTTCCCCCGCAGCCACGATGTTAAGGTCTTATTTACGTGACCAATCAGCGATGTTCCAAAGTTCACTGTCCCATGCGTTAAGTGCAACGCCGTCCAGTGTATTGGCGCTTGCCGATACGTTACCGCGGTGAACGAGCGGGATGATGACATAGTTCTGCATCAAGATATCGTTCATTGCCATTGCCAGTTCCGCACGTGTGGCGATGTCGGCTGTTTCTGCCATTTCAGCGACAAGACCGTCATATTCGGCAGAGCAGTGGCGCGGCATATTCATACCCAACCATGCATTTTCAGGTGATGGAATGTTGCTACACGCCCAATTGCCCATGTAGGCTTCCGGGTCCGTTCCGCTGAAGTTGTTTGCATACATCTCAACGTCTGCGAACAATTTCTGGAACGTGTCAGGGCTGGATTGATCGCCACCGAAGAATACGGCTCCATCAATGTTTTTCAGCTCTGTTTCAACGCCGATTTCACCCCACCACTGTTTGATCAGAGCTTGGAAGTCCTGACGTACAGCGTTTGTGGAAGTCTGGTACAGAATCGAAAGACGAACACCGTCTTTGGCACGAACGCCGTCCGAACCACGTGCCCAGCCTGCGCCGTCAAGCAACGCATTGGCAGCTGCGATATCTTGAACCTGACAAGCATCGTTTGCTGTCGAGTTATAGATTGCAGGTGCTGGCAGCACGTTACACGTTGGCTTGCCGGCCTTACCGTAACCAACTTCAACAAGAAGCGGGCGATCAATTGCAAGGCTCAGCGCTTTACGAACATTAATGTCGCTTAAGAACGGGTGAGCGTGTGCAACGGTTGAACGCTCGTCACCAAGCGATGCGCTTGGGTCAGTCATGTTAACCATGATACGCTCAACAAGTGGACCGAAGCTGGATAGAACTGTACCCATGCCTTTGGATTCCATTTGAACCAGAATTTCCGGCGCAATCTGAAGGTTCCAAGCGTAATCAAACTCACCTGTTTCCAGAACTGAACGCGCAGCAGCAGCAGCATCGCCGCCCCCTTTGAACGTAACGGACGCAAACGCAGGTTTGGTTGCGTCACGGTAGTTGTCATTCGCCTCAAGCGAAATCGTATCGTTTGCACGGAAGTCGGTAACCACGAATGGACCAGTGCCAATCGGGCCGAAGTTTGCATCAGTACAAGTTGGCGCAGCTACACCCGTACAATCAGCGAACTGGGCTTCTTGTAGGATTGGTGTTTCCTGACCAACAAATGGTCCATACGGGAACGGTTTTGGGACACCGAAAGTGATCTTAACGGTCACATCATCAAGTGCTTCGATGTTTGTTACGTCGCTGAACTGGCCAATTTGCTGACAGCCACCGTCAGGATCCATACAGTATCCGCCGGTAAACACTACGTCGCTCGCAGTTACGGCAGAACCATCCGACCATTTCAGACCTGCTTTGAGTTTCCATGTGATGGTCGTCAAATCCTCGGACACGCCGCCATTGGCAACGGTCGGGATTTCTTCAGCAAGATAAGCCACCATGTTGCCGTTTTCGTCGTAGCGGGCAAGAGGCTCAACAACCATCGAAGCCGCGTTGGTATCTTTTGTACCACCGGACAAATACGGGTTCATGATCGAGGCAGCTTGCCAATAGATCAGGTTCACATGGCCATCACGGCCACGGGCTTCATGCGAGCCCGCCATGGCAGTCGAAGCAAGCAAAGATGCGCCCGCTGCTGTCATTAATAGATTAGTAATTTTCATTTCTCTCTCCTAGTTGGGTTAGAATTCGTGCGGGCTGCCCCCACATCTTTGGTTAATCTAACAGGTGACAGGCAGCGAAATGCCCATCTCCGAAATTGCGCCATTTAGGTTCTTCAGAACGGCAGATATCCATAACTTTTGGACATCTTGTGCAAAAATTGCAACCCTTGGGCGGGTTTGACGGGCTTGGAACATCCCCTTTAAGAATGATCCTTTCCCGCGTGGCTTCCTGTGAGGGATCCGGATGCGGAACCGCAGAAAGCAAAGCCTCGGTATAGGGGTGGAGCGGTGCGTCATACAACGCATCGCGCGGTGCCAGTTCGACAATTCGACCCAAATACATCACAGCCACACGCGTGGCGAGGTGGCGGATCATAGACAGGTCGTGGCTGATAAACAGGTAGGTCAGACCCATTTGCGCTTGAAGGTCTTCCAAAAGATTAACGACCTGCGCCTGAATGGACACATCCAGTGCCGCAATAGGTTCGTCGCAAACGATAAACTTCGGATTCAACGCCAAAGCACGGGCGATGCCGATGCGTTGACGCTGACCGCCAGAAAACTCGTGTGGGTAGCGATCAGCGAAATGCCGGGCTAACCCGACGGCATCCATCAGCTCCCCGACTTTCGCACGCTTGCCAGATTTGGAAAGTTCGGTGTGTTCATCCAGAGGTTCTGCAATGATCGAGCCTACGGTCATGCGCGGGTTCAAACTTGCTTGCGGATCTTGAAAAATCATCTGCATTTCGGGGCGAAGCTTGCGGAGTTCTTCGCCCTCAATAGTGCTGACATCGTGGCCGTTCACCTCGATAGAGCCCTCGGTAATATCGTAAAGTCGCAACAAAGCGCGCCCTACCGTCGATTTCCCGCATCCGCTTTCACCCACCAAACCGAGGGTTTCGCCTTCCATGATCTCAAAACTGATACCGTCGACAGCCTTAACTTCACCGGCGCGACGACTAAGGATGCCCCGATAAATCGGGAAGTGCATCTTCAGGTTTTCAACCTTTACGAGCGGGGCACTATCATCAAGCATGTCGCGGCCCTCCGTTTTTTGCATTCCACCAACAGGCGACATCGTGGTCCTCGCTAACACTTACGCGCTGCGGGTTTTCCGACCAGCAGCGTTCAAACGCGTGCGCACAACGTGGCGCGAATTCGCAAGAGGTCGGGGCCGCATTCATATTCGGCGGTTGCCCGTCGATGGAACGCAAGCGATCATCCCGCTGACCTTCCGCTTTAGGCAGCGTTTCCAACAGCGCACGCGTGTAAGGATGCTGTGGATTCCGGAACAACTCCTTAACTTCGGCATGCTCTACGATTTGGCCTGCATACATAACCGCAACGCGATCTGCGATGCCGGCAATGACACCAAGATCATGCGTAATCCAGATAATGGCCATGCCCATCTTCTGGCGAAGTTCTCGCACCAATTCCAAAATTTGCGCTTGAATTGTTACGTCTAGCGCTGTGGTTGGTTCGTCCGCGATCAATACCTTTGGGTCGCACGAAAGCGCGATCGCGATCATCACGCGTTGGCGCATACCACCTGAAAACTGGTGCGGGTAATCTTTAAGGCGACGTTCCGCATCAGGTATTCCAACCAGATCCAACAGCTCCGCCGCGCGAGCCCGCGCTTCCGATTTGCTCATGCCAAGGTGCTCGCGTAGTGGTTCCATAAGCTGGAAGCCAACGGTAAACACTGGATTAAGCGAGGTCATGGGGTCCTGAAAGATAAACCCGACTTTGCCACCGCGTAGCGCGCGCATTTGTTGCGGCGTCATCGCACGAACATCTTCGTTATCAATGACAATTTCGCCCGAAACAATTTCAGCAGGGGGGGACGGCAGCAAATCCATCAATGACATCATAGTCACGGATTTACCCGATCCACTTTCCCCGACGATGCCCAACAGCTCGCCCGGTGCAAGTGAAAAACTAACTCCGTTAACCGCATGAACCGCACCATCGCGCGTGTTAAACACGGTTTTCAAATTCGCCACGTCCAATATCGTGGCGGTATTATCGATCATGAAGGGCTCCCTGTTGTTCGTCGCCCATTTTAATTCAGGGCGTTATATGAACATATTTGTCCATGTGGTTAATTTTAGTTAACACGAAGAAAAGCGATACGACAATCCCGTATTTTCCCTTGACGCGGTGTTGGTCACGGGAACAGGATTGCAGGCAATAAATTCAGGAGAAATTATGCCAACCCACTATAATGCCAAGGAAATGCTGGAAAAACTGGTGGCGTTTCCGTCCGTTTCATCCGAATCAAATCTACCTATCATTGAGTTCATCGAAAGTTACCTCGCGGAATATGGTGTGAAGTCGTGGCGTGTCTACGACGAAACCGGTTTGAAATCGAATCTCTACGCCCAGATTGGTCCGAATGTTGAAGGTGGTGTTGTGCTGTCTGGTCATACCGATGTTGTGCCTGTCATCGGGCAGGAATGGGATACCGATCCGTTTGTGTTAACCGAGATTGATGGCAAACTGTTTGGCCGTGGTTCTTGCGACATGAAAGGCTTTATCGCGACAGGTTTGTCGCTGGTGCCCGAAATGCTCGCCGCCGACCTGAAATATCCAATCCAGTTCGCACTTTCCTATGATGAGGAAATCGGCTGTTTAGGGGCTCCTTTCATGATTTCCGAGATGGTCGATAAACTGCCAAAAGCAAAGGCCGTTATCGTCGGAGAACCATCTATGATGCAGGTCGTTACAGGCCATAAGGGTGCTATAGGTTTTGTTACCAAGGTTCACGGGTTCGAAATTCACTCCAGCCTTATGCACAACGGTGTATCGGCAGTAATGACCGCTGCTCGGCTGGTCGAGTGGCTGCGGGTTCAATTTTCCGATGGGATGCTGGCTACGCCAAACGAAATTGATGCATTGTTCGAACCCCCATTCACCACATTTCATGTTGGTGTGATGAATGGTGGGACTGCGACCAACATCACCGCAAAATACTGCGAGTTTTCAACTGATATTCGATGCCCACCCTCGCAAAGCCCACAGGATTGGTTCGACCGCTACATGGAATATGTCGCAATAATCGAGTCGGAAATTCAAGCCATCCGCCCGGAAGCCTATATCGAGGTGATCGCACGAGACGTAAATCCCGCCCTAAAACCGGAAACTGACGGTTCCGCGGAAGTATTGGTACGTCAGGTAACGGGTGACAACGGAACCCACGCGGTATCCTATGGCACCGAAGCAGGACAGTTTCAGCGCGAGGGGTACTCCACCGTCGTTTGTGGTCCGGGCAGTATCGAACAGGCGCACCAACCTAATGAATTCATTGAGGTCAGTCAGCTATATGCTGGCGAGAACTTTATCCGCAAACTAATCGAAAAACTTAAGTAGGAAATTTCTATGGCTACTATCAACCGTTTTGCAGACCTTCACGACGATATCACAGCTTGGCGCCGCGACTTGCACGAACACCCCGAACTTTTGTTCGACACCCACCGCACTTCCGGTGTCGTTGCCGCCAAGTTGAGAGAATTTGGCTGTGATGAGGTGGTCGAGGGCATTGGCCGTACCGGCGTTGTTGGCGTTATTCATGGCAAAACCAACAAAAGCGGCAAAGTAATAGCTTTGCGCGCGGATATGGACGCGCTACCAATTCACGAGACTACGGGCGCCGAGCATGCATCCAAAACTGATGGCAAAATGCACGCATGTGGTCACGATGGTCATACAGCAATGCTATTGGGTGCGGCCACTTATTTGGCTGAAACCCGTAACTTTGACGGCACAGCGGTTGTGATTTTCCAACCAGCCGAAGAAGGCGGCGGTGGCGGCAAAGAAATGGTCGACGATGGCATGATGGATCGTTTCGGCGTGCAAGAAGTCTATGGCATGCACAATTATCCAGGGCTCAAAGTTGGCGAATTTGCAACACGAGTTGGGCCGTTAATGGCGGCTACCGACCAGTTCACACTTCACATCGAAGGTCTTGGTGGACACGCGGCAAATCCGGCTGCTTGTATTGATACAACCGTCGTATCCAGCCATATTGTGGTTGCTTTGCAAACAATTGCATCACGGAATACGGACCCGTTGGAAAGCATTGTTGTGTCAGTCACCAGCTTCGAGACGGAAAGCAAGGCTTATAACGTCATCCCGCAACGTGTTGAAATTCGCGGAACTGTTCGCACTTTGACGCCCGAAACGCGTGACATGGCCGAGGCCGCGCTTACTCGCATCGTTGAAAACACAGCCGCTGCATACGGTGCGTCTGCGACAATCGAATACGAACGCGGTTATCCTGTTACGAAGAACCACGCAGATCAAACGGCGTTTGCAGCATCTATCGCCCGCGAGGTAGCCGGTGACTCGATGGTTAATGATGATGTAGATCCGGTTATGGGCGGTGAAGATTTTTCCTATATGCTTGAATCTCGCCCTGGTGCATTCGTATTCGTTGGCAACGGCGACACTGCAACGCTACACCATCCAGATTACGATTTTAACGATGACCTGATCCCTGTGGGTTGCTCCTATTGGGCCAAACTGGTCGAAACGGCGATGCCAGCCTGATGGCGGAACGCCCTGCATTCACCGGCCCCGATCTCTGCGCATTAGAGGCGCACGAGGTCGTTGGCTTGTTAAAGCGGGGCGAAGTTTCCCCATCCGAACTTCTAGACGCCAGTCTGAAGCGTTGCGCGGAGGTGGAGCCAGACGTTAACGCCATGCCAATATTGTGCGAAGAACGTGCAAGGCAAGCAACACAATCTATTCCCAATCAAAGCCTTTTGTCGGGCCTTCCGATTGCTATCAAAGACCTGATGGCAGTCGGAGGGGTCAGAACCACTTATGGAACCAAAGGCTTGGCCGACAACATCCCAACAACTAGTGAACCGTTGGTCGCGACTTTGGAAAGCAACGGCGCGGTTGTTGTCGGAAAGACCAACACGCCCGAGTTGGGTGCTGGAGGCAATACCTTTAACGAGGTCTTCGGATCAACAGCCAATCCGTGGAACACCGCCCGCAACGCTGGTGGTTCGTCTGGTGGGGCGGCTGCATCACTCGCCACAGGGGAGGTATGGTTATCGCATGGATCGGATTATGGCGGGTCATTGCGGACACCAGCAGCATATTGCGGCGTCGTTGGTCTACGCCCAAGTCCCGGACGTGTGGGCGGAGGCGGTGTCTTAACCGCTTGGAATACGGAAGGTGTTCAAGGACCAATGGCGCGATCCGTTACGGACTGCGCGCTGTTTCTGGATGCGATGGTTGGTTTCGATCAGAGCAGTCCAATTTCCATCGAAAAACCGGTAGAACCTTTTCTTCGTGCGGCCGGCAGCCCACAGAAAAATCTGCGTATAGCTTATTCTCCTGATCTTGGTGGCCATGGTTTGGTTTCTGCCGAAGTTTCCAAGGTTTTGGAGGATGCGCTTGGTATAGTTGAAAAAAACGATGTTACGATCGCAGAGGTCCCACTTCAAACTTCAACGCTGAACGCGACCTTTCGAACCTTGCGAGGCCTCGGTTTTCTCGCGCAATACAGCCGTATGCCTGATGCTATTCGCCAACATCTAAAACCTACAATCATCGAAAATGTAGCTTTTGGCCAATCCCTGACGGTTGGTGCTATTGCTGATGCGCAAGTTAACAGAAGTATATTATTGAGTAATCTCAATGGCATACTAAGAAAATTTGATGTGATTGCATGTCCGGTGGTAGGTCTTTCCGCTGGCCCACTTTCTGAAGAATGTCCGACCGAGATAGATGGGCAACCTCTTGGTGATTACCTCGACTGGCTGCGTTTTTCCAATCTATCCACCGTAACCGGTTTGCCATCCATATCGCTACCTGTCGGATTTATGCCAGATGGTATGCCCATGGGCATACAGCTTATCGGCCCCAACAGAGGCGAAGGTAAACTACTGGCTGTCGCTCGCACAATCGAGCAAATGCTGGATTTGAAAAATACCCCAATCGATCCGGTAACATCTTGACCCGTAAAGCTAAAAATATCCTGTTCATCATGTATGACCAACTTCGCCATGACTATCTAAGTTGTGCGGGTCACAAGACCCTGCACACACCAAACATGGACCGCTTGGCTGCAATGGGCGTGCGATTTGCAAATACGTATGTGCAGTCACCTGTGTGTGGCGCTTCGCGTATGTCGTTCTATACTGGGCGATATGTTTCCAGTCATGGAGCGGCGTGGAACAACTTTCCGTTGAAAGTCGGCGAGCAAACCTTGGGCGACCACCTTCGTAAACTTGGCGTGAATAGTTGGTTGATCGGCAAAACGCATATGAAGGCGGACGCCGAAGGGATGGATCGCCTTGGTATCAGCCGCGACAGTGTGATTGGTGCACGGGTTTCCGAGTGCGGGTTTGATATATTCGAGCGGGATGATGGCTTGTGGTCCGATGGACCTTCAGGATTTTATGACGAAAAAAGATCGCCTTACAACGAATACTTAAGGTCAAAAGGATATGAAGGGGATAATCCATGGCGCGATTATGCAAATGCGGCTGATGACGGTGGTCAGATGGCCTCTGGCTGGTTCATGCGGCATGCCTCCAAGCCAGCTAATATCGCCGAAGAAGATAGTGAAACACCCTATTTAACATCGCGGATCATTGATTTTATCGACGAACATAAAGATGGCCCTCCTTGGTTGTGCCATGCATCATTTATCAAGCCACACTGGCCCTATATCGTGCCGGCCCCTTACCATGACATGTACGGGCACAACCAAATTCAACCAGTAAATCGCGATGCATCCGAACGCGTAGACCCTCATCCGGTTTATTCCCAGTTCCAAAACAACGTCATCGGGCAAGCCTTTTCAAAAGATGAAGTACGACAGACGGTTATCCCCGCCTATATGGGCCTAATCAAACAATGTGATGATCAATTGGGGCGCTTGTTGGACCATCTGGAAGAATCTGGCCGGATGGAAGACACGATGATTGTTCTGACCTCCGATCACGGTGACTACATGGGGGATCACTGGCTGGGTGAAAAGGATTTGTTTCACGAACCTTCAGTCAAAGTTCCGCTAATTATTTATGATCCGGAGGCCGATACGACCCGTGGAACCGTGGTTAAAGACTTGGTCGAGTCCGTTGACCTTGTCCCAACGTTTGTTGAAGCAATGGGTGGGGAGGTGCCGTCAAATATCCTTGAGGGGCGCTCTCTGTTGCCATTTCTGCAAGGTAAATCCACAGCTGATTGGCGCGAGTTTGCAATAAGCGAGTACGATTATTCGGCCACGCCAATGTGCGCCAACCTTGGTTTGATGCCAAAAGACGCGCGCCTATTTATGGTAGCAACGGATCGCTACACTTTCATGCACGCCGAGGGCGGATTTCGCCCGATGCTGTTCGATCGTAAAGTTGACCCGGGCGAACTAAATGACTTGGGCCAAAGCGAGGCTTATAGAGCTGTGATCGCTGAAATGTATGACCATCTCGGACAATGGAGTCGGCGCATGTCACAACGCACGACGATCTCGGATGCCGAGATTGAAGCCAAGCGTAGCGAACCCGAGAATGTCGGAATATTCATTGGTGCGTTTGATGAATCTGAATTCGAGACAAAGTTTACCGAAAAACTAACCGGAACGTCGAAGCCCCGTCCTAAAAATGGAACTTAGACGTAAGGCCGTATTGTTCGTATCCATCCATTGCTTCGAACTGTGCGCCGGTCTCGGCTGATAACCACATTGCCGATGCCCCGAATTCAAGCCTGTCAGAATAAGAATAGCTAGCAGATAGTGCTGTCACGTTCACATTATTGTTTAGTGTTCCCAGTATATTGGCAGACACACTTAATTTTCCATCCATCAACTCTTCACTTACTCCGACAATATAGTTCGCCGCGTTCTGTGTGGATAAGTATCCATCAAACTCAAAGTAGTCCTCGGACTGTTCCAGCCAGTGTTGGCCGCTCACCGCCGCAGTTACCTGCATCGTGTTTGACGCCGCATACTCGACCCCCAGCGCCGCATCGATGCGATTGTGGTACGATAAAGCGGTGGCTGTGGATCGCTGCAATCCAAATTTGCTAGCCACATCAACTTCAAACAGCATATCTCCAAAACTGCGATTTGTGCTGAATCCAGCCAGAACGTAGGGCGTCGCATGGCTGGTATCACTATGAATGTCGACAACACCGGATTGAGGTACCAACCGTGCCGCATAAAGATTGACTGAACCACTTTCGATGGGCAGGCTGGCCTTGATCCCAACTTCGATATCCGTTGAATCTGTGGCTGGAATTGCATGCGAAACCCCTGGAACAATCCCGAGGAAGGAAGACACCGTAACCGAACTTGCGAAGTAATCGAGCCCAATAAACCACTGTCCCGGCAACTCGTCACTAGAGAGGTTCACGTCACCGAATGATAGGAGCGCATTAACCACATCCAATACCGGCGCGCCTTCTATTTCCCCCCAACCAATTCGATATTTGCCCAGCTTCCAGCTGAAATTTCCGGTAGAATTTTGCAGATGGATGCGCGATAAATCAAACTCGATGTCGTAATCAATTATCGTCGCATTGGCTGCCCATTCCAGAAACCCCAGCGTTCCCAATGAGTGCTCGTTTGCCAAACTAATTTGCGCTGCGCTGCTTTGATTTAACGCACCTATACCGGAATAAGACAAGCTAACGGTTGCAGATACCTCCATTCCTGTTTCAGGGAGCGTATCAAAAGTAATCTCGCTATTCTCATCGAAACCAAAGCTGTCGAAATCGAGATCCAGTTCTTGTGAGAAAGCCGGTGTAGCGATGATCAGGACAGCAAGGGGGATGAATAAACGCATACAGTGGTCCCCTAGTTCGCTTGCGATCGCAGCGCGTCGAGGTGGCGCTCGCGAAAGGCCGTATCGGTTAGCGAACGTTGCGTTAGCAGGGCAGGGTCTATGTTAACGCCGAAATACAACGCCTCCATATTCATGTTCGACAAACGATTAGTTACGAGGTTCATAATCGTTATGCTCCGTGCCAGCCAAATTCCGTTCACCCGCTCTACATTATCCGCGATAACGCGTCGAATTTCCTTTCCACGGTTGTCATACATTTCGGCTTTGACGGTGATATAGCGGTTCGCGTCGATCCACAGCACAGTGCGGGCATAGCGGCTTTGACGGGCGCGAGCAGGCGTTGGAATTTGCTCGATCACATAAGTTTTCCGCCCTTTGAAGGTGATCGTTTCCAGCAATGTGTAGGTATAGTCATCTAGCTTTCCGGTTTCCTGATCCTCGGTCGTGAACTCGGAGCCAAATAGGCTGACCGGTTCGCTGCTGGAGGAATTTGAAGAAACAATCCGTTTAACTTTGCCCAACGCCGATAGATATAACCATATTTCGTTCGGTTTGTTGCTGTCGTAGGTATAGCTTAGCATTCCGATACCACGTTCTGATGTGGGCTCCAGAATGAAGGCAATACCTTGAGAATCTTTCCCGCCAGTTCCGGTATTAATCGACGCACTTTCGAGCCTTTTAACCGTTGCGCGTGCCGTACATCGAACTTTACCCCCGCTTATTCCATACTTACAGGTAGCGATTTTCATAATCGAAAACACTGAATTACTCTGGCTAAGAGCATTTGCATCTACCCGCTCCATAATCGAGCGCGCAGTTTGCGCGATCCCCGCTGCGGGAATCAGAATACTTGCCATAGCCAACAGACTTGCGAAAAGAAAACCACTTTTCAATTGTAACATCAGGTTGTCTCCAATTGGTCGTCTTTGAATTTAACTCCAAAAGATGGTTTGAACACGTAGATCAAGGCCGGCAGGAACAGCAAATCACACAAGAGTGCCACAAATATGGCCAGTGAGCCAAAGATCCCAACTTTTGCCAAGCCTAGATAATCACTAAAGCTAAGCATGAAGAACGCCATTCCCAAGACCATAGACGTGAATGTTACCGCTTGCCCGACTTCACGAACGGTTTGCACCAGCGCGGCTGCAGGCTTTATTTTGTTTGCCAAGGCCATCCGATAGTGCGTCACGAAGTGAATTGTATCGTCAACGGCAATTCCGATGATAAGCGGCGCAATCATCAACGTGTCGGTGTCAAGCGGAATGCCAAGCAAGCCCATCAAACCGAACGCCAGAATTGCTGGCAGCATGTTGGGGATAATGGCTAGTAGCCCCCCGGTCAGCGATCCCAGCGACAGGGTCAGGATGATGGAAATGATCACAATTGCCAAACTAAGGGACCGAAACTGGCTTTTGGAGATCACATCGCTCATCCGCATCATCATGGCGAAGGAACCGGTGACGCTGGTCTCCATTTCAGGGTAGGATGCACGAACAGCACCGAGTGTATCATCAATTTCCCTTTGAATGTCGTCAAAGAAAATAGCGTATTCGTGGCTACCTGCATTTTTTAGCTGTATCGTAATATGGCTACGCGAATAGTCGTCGGACACCAACGAGCGACGATCCTTCGGATTGGAACTATTGAACAGGTACAATAATTGTGAGACCGCGAGCGGGGCTTCCGGAATGACATAAGCCGCCGGATCGTTGCCGTTCATGATCTTGTTGGTGTCTTTCACCAGATCAGCCAGCGAATGCGTACGCACAACGTATTTCCCGTACTCGCTTTCCAATATGTCCTGAAGGTCTGATATCACCGTTAGCACTGCAGGGTCGCTCATGGCGTCAGATGCTTGAAAGTCCATCATAACCTCCATTGATCCGGTGCCTGCCATATGTTCATCGACAATCTCGTAGGCAACCCTTACCGGATTACCCTCCTTGAACAATTCCGCCAAATTTGAGTCGATCTTCACCTGCGTTGCACCATACCCGCAGACAACAAAGATTGTCGTAAACACTACGATGATCGGATAACGCCAACGGAACGAAAAATCCGGCACCTTGTCCAGTAAGGGTTGCAACCAAGCGGCACTTAGCAGCCAGCTTAATCCGGTTTTATTCGAAACCCAGCGGATCATAGCGAAGGGAAGACGGATGTAAGACATTACCCGCTGCAATGATGCATTCGCGGGTTTTGTTTTCACCGGATGCGGGTGCCAGAATTCCAGCAACGCGGGTAGCACGCCAACCGTAAACACAAATGCTAAAACGACGCCGATGGCCGAGGTAATACCGAACGTCACAAACTGCCCAACGCCACCAAACGCAATCGCCAACATACCCGCCATCGTTGTGATGGTTGTCAGCAGAATAGGCACACCAGTCTTTTCGAACGATTTTTCGATGGCGTCTTCGTGGTTCATACCTTCGCGTTTGAACAACAAATACTCGCTCATCACATGCACACAGTCAGCGATCCCCACCGCCAGCACCAGCATCACTGATAGCGAAATCAAGCTGGAAGAAGGAATTCCCAGCCACGCCATACCACCGAATAACCAGACGCACGAACTTACTACGGCCGTAACAGGCCACATCACGGCGGAACCTGTTTGGAACAGCGTATAAAGTAGCAAAATGATGATAAACACCGCGACCGTGGCCAAATATCCCGACTGGACCATCGAAGCCATCGCTATGTCCATCATTCCGGCAGTACCTATTGGGTAAAATTCGAACGCGGCGGCGTATTCCGCTTGACCATAGATCGCTTTCAGCCCGTTCATGAAGCCGGTGTAAACGGAAGGCGAGGTGTCTTCGAATTCAACTTCAACGGCAACTGCCCTATCATCCACATCAATTACAAAGGAATCGAGGGCCAGATCCAGTTTGTCCAGGGCAAAATCCGATTCAATTACATCGTCGTCGCTTTGTATCGGTATTGCCCCAAAGTCCGTAGTCAAAACCAACGCCCCATACTCGTTGTTTTTTGAAAACATTAATAAAGACAACGCCGGTTGGTCGTGGGCGATCCTTCGCACTTTGTCAGCTTGTTCGGGCGTTATCTCGACTCCCTCAGGGATCAGTTCCAGGCTTTCGAGTGTATCTTCGGTGCTAAGTTGATAACGTGTGTTGGATAAGCTTTGTACGCGCAGCACATGGTCCAGATTGGCCATAACCTCGGCATCTATCCCAAGTGCTACGGGGTCTAGATCGTACCAATTCTCCAGATCGTCGCTCAGGCCTTGGATGGCCTTGAGCGATTGTTGGGAAAACACATCGCCATCCTTGGCGTGGTACACCAAAAACAACCCGTCATCGCTGCCGAATTGGCGCCGGAAATCGTCGAGTGCTTGGACCGCGGGGTCATCGTCAGACAACCATGAATCGATGCTGGTATCCAACTCGAACTTTGTTACCCCAACACCCATGAAAATGGTGCCGATCAGAGATATAATTACAATAATATACCTATAGGGGCGGAGCACGCCCGGTATGGCTGCAAAATACGCAGACAGTGAATTGAAGAATGCATTCATTCCCAAGTCTCCCTACATGTTGAATAGAACTAACCATGGAAAAAACAGGTTCGCAAGGGCTGACCGCACCTTGCAGGGCAGCTATAGGTTGCCTATTTGAAAATACACCAATATTCGCACCCATTCACCTTGCAAACTCGCCATGGTCGTTTTAGGGTCCGCGCAGATTTTTCACGGCTTTTCGGGCCGACAAACGAGGGGATAACAGATGTTCGCATCACCAGCATACGCTCAAGCCGCAGGGGGCAGCCTTACGTCAAGCCTTGGCGGTTTCGTTCCAATCATCCTGATTTTCGGCATTATGTATTTTCTGATGATCCGTCCTCAGCAGAAGAAGATGAAAGATCACCGCAATATGGTGGCAGCGCTACGCAAGGGTGACCAGATCGTCACGCAGGGCGGCATCATCGGCAAAGTGACTAAAGTCAAAGAAGACGGCGAAGTTGAAGTCGAGATCGCGAAAGAAGTTAAAGTTCGCATTCTCCAGAATACCATCACGCAAGTGATCAACAAAACCGAGCCTTCCTAACCTTTTTAAGGCCACTCTACCGGTGGCCTTTTTTACGGGATATTACCAACATGTTGCAATTTTCGATCTGGAAGAAGGGGCTGATCTGGTCTCTGTGCCTACTTGGCATCGTTTTCGCGGCCCCCAATTTATTTTATACCAAGGTCGAAAAGGCCAATGACGTCCATATGTTGGTCGAGGCTGGCGTTGTCGCCACGCCTGAAATGGAAGCAGATATGGCCGCGTGGCCTGATCTTCTGCCGTCCATGCTGATCAATCTGGGGTTGGACCTGCGCGGCGGGGCGCACCTGCTAGTCGAAGTTGCGGTCGAGGATGTCTACGCAGATCGTCTCGATTCCATGTGGCCCGAGGTGCGTGATGCGTTACGCGAGATTAAAGACGACGTCGGTTCAATACGTCGTCAAGACAGCGACCCGGACGAGTTGCGCGTAAAAATTGGCGAGCCAGAAGGCATGCCAAATGCGCTTCAAGTCGTTGGCGACTTGACCAGCCCTATCGTTACACTGACAGGTGCGGGTTCGAACGACTTCGAAGTTTCCAACGATGGCGACGTTCTGGTTTTCACCCTCTCCGAAGCCGAGATGATTGCGATGGACGACCGTACCATGCAGCAATCCCTAGAAATTATCCGCCGTCGTGTAGACGAGGCAGGAACTCGCGAACCAACTATTCAGCGCCAAGGGGCTGATCGTGTGTTGGTTCAAGTACCTGGAATCGGTTCTGCCGAAGAATTGCTGGATCTGATCGGTCAAACTGCGAAGCTTTCATTCCTGTCAGTCGTTCAGCAAACCTCGGACCCTGACATTCGCGCAGGCACCGGAAAAGTAGTTTACGCAGATGCGGACCAAGACGGTCTATATTATGTGCTAGAGCGGGTCGCAGTTGTCAGCGGAGACCAACTGGTCGATGCACAACCAACCTTCGATCAAAACGGTAGCCCTGCTGTGAACTTCCGTTTCAATCCCGCAGGTGGTCGCAAGTTTGGCGTATATACCGCAGAAAACATCGGCAGCCCGTTTGCGATTGTTCTGGATGAAAAAGTCATCTCTGCGCCAACAATCCAAAGCCACATACCCGGCGGTTCCGGCATCATCACCGGAAACTTCACGGTCGAGGAAAGCACCCGTCTTGCAATCTTGCTTCGTGCGGGCGCCTTGCCCGCCGAGATTACAGTTCTTGAGCAACGCACCGTTGGGCCAGAACTAGGCCAAGATAGTATCGACGCGGGTAAAATTGCTACGATCATTGCTTTTGCGTTGGTACTGGTATTCATGGCCCTGTCCTACGGACTGTTTGGTGTCTTCGCCAACATTGCCTTGGTCCTGAACGTTGCGATGATTTTCGCTTTGCTATCGATAATCGGGGCAACGCTGACGTTACCCGGTATTGCGGGCATCGTGTTGACCATCGGTATGGCGGTGGACGCCAACGTGCTGATTTTCGAACGTATCCGTGAAGAACTCAAAAGCGGGAAGGGCCCGGCACGAGCGATCGAGCTTGGCTATCAAAAAGCCCTCTCCGCTATTATCGACGCTAACGTTACGACGCTGATCACTGCTGTAATCCTGTTCGCCATTGGCTCGGGCCCGGTACGCGGGTTCGCGGTGACACTTGGCCTCGGCATCATAACGTCTGTCTTTACTGCAATCTGGGTTACGCGCCTGATGGTGGCCACATGGCTGTTCGCGCGCAAACCTAAAACAATCGAAGTGTGAGGGCCGGAACATGCGCTTGAAAATGGTTCCAAAAGAAACAAAAGTAGATTTCTTTGGTTTCTCCAAAATCTCTATCACCCTGTCCTCGGCACTGGTGATCGGCACGATCATCGCCTTCTTCACGATGGGGCTAAACTTCGGTATCGATTTCCGAGGCGGTACCATGCTCATGGTGGAAACGCCCGAAGCGGTCGAGGTTAGTGAATATCGCGAATTGTTAAGGGAAGTGGTCGATGGCGACGTAACCGTAACCGAGTTATCAGACCCGGCCGCAGCCCTTACGGGCGAGGAAAACAACATTATCATGGTGCGTATTGAACAAATCGGTGACGACACCGCGGTTCAAAACGACCTGATTAAAGTAGTGAAATCCACCCTAGGCGACGCGTTCGAAGGCATCGTGTTCTTACAAACCGACTCCGTCGGCGCGAAAGTGTCGGGCGAGCTTGTCCAAGCCGGCGTCCTCGCGATCGTCCTCGCTGTTGGCGCCGTCCTGTTCTACATCTGGCTGCGGTTCGAGTGGCAGTTTTCTGTTGGTGCAGTTGTCGCGCTGATCCACGACGTGTTCATAACCATCGGTATTTTCTGCGTCACCCAGATTGAGTTTAACCTGACGATTATCGCCGCAATTCTGACCATTGTAGGATATTCGTTGAACGACACCGTGGTTGTGTTTGACCGCGTGCGTGAAAATTTGCGTCGATATAAAACGATGGAATTGAAAGAAGTGTTGAACCTGTCGATCAACGAGACATTGTCGCGTACGATCATGACATCGGTTACAACTTTGATCGCATTACTTACGCTCTATTTTCTTGGCGGCGACGTGATCCGTGGTTTCACGTTTGCGATGATCTGGGGTGTTATTATCGGTACCTACAGCTCCATCTTTGTGGCATCAGTCATCCTGTTACGCCTCGGCGTCAAACGGGACTGGGAAAAACCGGACAATGGGGCTGGAACGCAATTCGCGGATATCGACTCTTAACGCGTGGATACCCGTTCGCGATAAAATGTGAAAATCCCCATGCCAACAACAATTGCGCTTCCCGCAATTGTCCATACATCCGGTATTTCCTTGAATATCAGGATGCCCAGAACCAGCGCCCAAATCAGGATGCTGTAACGAAACGGCGAGACAAACGATATATCGCCGTGGCGCATTGCGGTGATTGCTGACACATATCCAACCAAGATGAAGACCGCCGCAGCACCAAGGAGGGCAAATGTTTCCAATGAAATGGTGCGCCACTCCTGCGTGGTTGCAAATACACCAGCAAAGATCATGACTGCACCCGACGTAATTAAGGCCACGAATATTGATGGTGTAGATGGTGCAAGCTTGTGCGAAAGCAGGTCGCGTAGTGTGATAAATGCTACGGAAGCCAGTGCCCAAAGCGAGTAAGCGTTGAAACCTCCGGTTCCGGGTCGGACAATTATCAGTACACCCACAAACCCAAGTGTAATCGCCAAGTACCTGCGCCAGCCAACTTTGTGACCCAGAAATAACGATGCCGCCAAAGTCACGGCCAAAGGTAATGATTGCAAGATCGCGGTGGCGTTGGCCAAGGGCATATTAAACAGCGCAGTTAAGAAACAAAAAGTAGCCCCAACTTCTGCAACTGTTCTCCAGCCAATAATTTTAATGTCTCGCCTGGACGGACGAAAACTTAGCGCGCCTTTATTCCATGCCAATAATCCAAGCAAAAACGTGGCGATAGCACCGCGAATGAATACGGCTTGAAATAGGTCCAATTCGTCGGAAGCCAATTTTACCATGGTGTCATTCAGAACGAATCCGGCCATAGAAGCCATCATATAGAAGGCCCCTTTCAAATTATTCTGGCGATCATTCATGTTTTCATCCTGTCATTAGCTAGAATCGCCGATAGCACCGGATTGTCGTGGTCAAAAGCTCTCTAATACATGAATCCTGCGTTTCTGCACTTTTCCTTACGGCAAAACGGTTTATATTCCCAACCAAGCGGCAGACGTCGTGACAATCATTAAACCAAAAGGGGTTACACCATGGCATTCGAACTTCCAGACCTACCATATGCACATGACGCATTGGCAGCAGGCGGCATGTCCGCAGAAACAATGGAATTCCACCACGATCTGCACCACAACGCTTATGTGGTGAACGGCAACAAGTTGGTTGCAGGCACTGAGTGGGAGGGTAAATCCCTCGAAGAGATCGTTAAGGGCACATATGCTGCTGGGTCCGTCGCGCAAAACGGCATCTTCAACAACGCCTCGCAACACTGGAACCACGCTCAGTTTTGGGAAATGATGGGCCCTAATGGCCGCACAATGCCGTCCGAGCTAGAATCCCGCATTGTCGATGCATTCGGTTCCGTTGACACTTTCAAAGCCGACTTTAACGCTGCTGGCGTTGGTCAGTTCGGTTCCGGCTGGGTATGGCTAGTTGCTGACACGGATGGTTCGCTGAAAATCACCAAGACGGAAAACGGCGTTAACCCGTTGTGCTTCAACCAAACTGCATTGCTTGGTTGTGACGTGTGGGAGCATTCCTACTACATCGATTTCCGCAACAAACGCCCTGTTTACCTGTCGAATTTCCTCGACAACCTTGTGAACTGGGAAAACGTGGCAGAGCGTCTTTCGAACGCTTAATCACGTCCAAATCTAAACCAAAACTCCGTGCATCACGCGCGGGGTTTTGTGTTTTATCAGGCGCGGTTTGCGCGCAAACGTTCCATCAAGGTAGGGACATCGTTCACAACTTGAAGTGAGTCCTTGAATGACGGATCAGCAAACCCCTGGTCGATAATGTGATCCAACAATGCCAGCAACGGATCCCAAAATCCCTTGATGTTCAACAGGTACACAGGCTTTTCATGCAAGCCCAACTGTCGCCATGTTAAAACCTCGAATAATTCGTCCAGCGAGCCAGCACCACCGGGCAGCGTGACAATCGCATCTGCGTTCATAAACATAACTTTTTTACGCTCGTGCATGTTTTCGGTTATTATAAAACTGGTCAGATCGCGCTTGCCAACTTCCTGATCCAGCAGATGTACCGGAATAACGCCAAAAGTTTCGCCATTAGCGCTCTGGGTAGCGCTCGCTACCGCCCCCATAAGGCCAACATCACCGGCACCGTAAACCAGCCGCATTTCGTTTTTTGCCAAGGCCTCGCCAAGTTGTGTCGCCGAATCTTTGTAATGTTGAGAGCGTCCAAAGCGCGAGCCACAGAATAC
This sequence comes from Rhodobacterales bacterium 52_120_T64, assembly GCA_002162875.1. GTDB lineage: Bacteria > Pseudomonadota > Alphaproteobacteria > Rhodobacterales > Rhodobacteraceae > NORP23. The sequence continues at coordinate 447,671 of MABA01000004.1, forward strand.
ACAGACGGAATAGGTGGGTTTTTGGGTCATTAATCGTTGTTCCTCTTGTTAATACGTCCGAAATACCGCACCGTGCAGGCAAGAGGCAATCACTATTGTCGACTGGCACGATGTGAACGCCATAGCGAACGGGAATTTGTAGATGAACGGGTTTATTAGTAAGTACCGCTGGATAATCGTTATCGTTGTTGGTGGTTTGGCAGCAGCTATGGCATTTTACAACCAACAAGATGAAACTCCTGTCGTCGTTGCCGAAAATACCGACGTAATCGTAGCGGAAGAACCCATGAACGTCTTACAAGACGCAGCTGCATCAGCGGATGTAGCTCTCGTAGAGGATCAACCGAATTCGGAGGTTGTTGGACAAGAAGACGCCGCTTTAGTCACAGCAGAAGCAACCGAAGTCGAGGGAACGGTAATTGTCGAAACCGTGGTCGAAAATACTGTCACCGTTGTAGAGTCTGTCGATGACGTTATCGAAGAAATCGAGATTGTTGAAGTCAAAGACGACGAAGTTTCCGAAGAAGCTGAAACTGTCGTTGCCGAAGCTCCGGTTGAAGAAACCGCCGAGGTTGATAGCGAAGAAAAACCTACTGAAAGTGACATGCCAGCAAGCGAAGTTGAAGCGGTGATCGAGGAACTTGTCAGTGCTATCAACACGACAAAAGACGAAGAAATCGAGGAAGCTGTCAAACCAACTTTCGACGTCGTCCGCGTTGATCCTACGGGGTCAGCCGTAATAGCCGGTACCGCAGAGCCGTTTTCGAAAGTCGTAATTCTTTCTAATGGCGAAGATATTGGCGAAGCCATCGCGGGTTCATCGGGGGAATTTGTTGCAATTATTCAGGTGCCTGAAAACGAACAGGGCCAAACGCTTGAGCTGGAAACAGAAATAGACGGGCAACTGCTATTCTCTGACGAAACAATACTTATCCTACCAATCTTGCGTTCCGATGCTGCAGAAACGGTCGCAGAAGAGGCCGCTCCACCAATCATCCGCACTACCGCTGAGGAAGTCGTGATAGTTCAGGGTGCACCACAACTCGCGCTTGGGCAGGTTAGCCTTGATAGCATCAGTTACGACGACAATGACGAAGTTGTGTTGGCTGGTCGCGGGAATCCAGGCCGCACTATTATCATCTACGTAAACGATGCGCCCTTAATGGACACCGTGGTGTCAGATTCCGGCAGTTGGAAACAAGCGCTGCATGGTCTGGACGCAGGTCGATACGTTTTGCGTGTAGATGAAACCGATGATGAAGGAAACGTCACCAGTCGCGTCGAATCCCCGTTCCAGCGGGAATATCCAGAAGATGTTCGCGAGGCGAAAGCGGCCAACGATACGACCTATACGGTGCAACCGGGTAACTCACTTTGGCTTATCGCAACAGGTCGTTACGGAGACGGTATGCAGTATCACCAGATATTCTCGGCGAACAAAGACCAGATTCGCGATCCCGATCTGATTTACCCCGGCCAAGTGTTTGCAATCCCCGACGAGCAAGAATAATTTCGTTCAGGTCTGGTTCTTTAGCTCAACAATCCTTATCTGTTTCTTTCAAGAGGGATCAGATACATGAACAACGATGACACTAACTCCGAACGCCTGAACGGTTGGCGCACAATTAAACGTGTCGCGCCCTACCTTTGGCCTGCAGACAACAAAGCAATTAAACTGCGTGTTGTGCTAGCGATGATCGCGCTTGTATTAGCCAAAGTATTAACGGTTACCACACCGTTTTTCTTTAAGGCAGCGATTGATTCAATGTCGCCGGAAGTGCTTGAACAACCAGTGATTATGATGGTTACAGGCACGATCAGTCTTGTTATTGCATATGGGGTAATGCGTCTGCTCGGGGTTGGTTTCAACCAGCTTCGCGACGCAATTTTTGCAAAAGTCGGCCAACGCGCCCTGCGACGTCTTGCGCTAGAAACCTTCGAACATATTCACGCGCTGTCTCTGCGGTATCATATCACCCGAAAAACCGGTGGTCTGTCCCGCATCATAGAACGTGGTGTCAAAGGCGTTGAATTTCTTTTGCGTTTCATGCTGTTTTCTGTGGGCCCACTAATTCTAGAACTGGCCATGGTCGGTCTGATTTTCTACATCGTTTTCGATGTGCGCTATCTGGGCGTAGTCGTCGTAACCATCGCGCTATATGTTTGGTTTACGTTCCGCATTACGGAATGGCGCGTAAAAATTCGCAAAGAGATGAACAAACAAGATACTGACGCGAACCAGAAAGCCATCGACAGCTTGCTGAACTATGAAACGGTGAAATACTTCAGCGCCGAACGCCGCGAGGCCAGCCGCTATGACGATTCAATGCGCAACTACGAACGGCTGGCAATCCAAACCAATTACACGCTCGGCTTTTTGAATTTCGGACAATCCGTTATCATCACAAGTGGTCTTGTTGGCGTTATGGTTCTGGCAGCTATGGGTGTGATGGATGGAACATTAACTGTTGGCGATTTCGTTATGGTTAACGCTTACATGATCCAAATCACCATGCCTCTGAACTTTCTTGGCACCGTGTATCGCGAGATCCGCCAAGCGCTTGTGGATATGGGCGAGATGTTTGACCTGCTCGGGCAGCCAGCGGAAATAACCGACAAAGAGAATGCACCGGATCTGGTTTGTACGGGTGGTGAACTCTCGTTCGAAGACGTTGATTTTTCCTATGAAACTAACCGCTCGATCCTACACAAACTTAACCTGAAAGTTGAAGCTGGCCAGACTGTTGCTGTCGTTGGTCCTTCGGGTTCCGGTAAGTCCACAATTGGTCGGCTGCTGTTCCGTTTCTATGATGTAAATGGTGGTGGTCTGAAAATTGACGGTCAAGATGTGCGCGACATCACACAAAAAAGCCTGCGCGAGCAGATAGGCGTGATCCCCCAAGACACGGTGCTTTTCAACGACACCGTCGGGTATAACATTGCCTATGGCCGCCCCGAAGCCAGCCATGAAGAAGTGATCGAGGTTGCCAAGGCCGCCCAAATTCACGATTTCATCATGTCGCTACCCGACGGCTACGACGCCATCGTTGGCGAACGTGGACTGAAACTATCGGGCGGTGAAAAGCAACGTGTCGGCATTGCGCGCACCCTTCTGAAAAACCCGCCAATCCTGTTACTGGATGAGGCTACATCCGCACTCGATTCCGAGACCGAGCAAGGCATTCTGGATTCCCTCAAAAGCATGGGGGAGGGGCGCAGCGTTATTACCATCGCGCACCGTCTTTCAACGGTTGTGCACGCCGACCGGATCATAGTCCTTGAAAAAGGCCACGTGACCGAGGAAGGCACGCACGAGGAATTGCTCGCACGAAACGGTCGCTATGCCTCCATGTGGGCGCGTCAGGCTTCCGATAGCGAGTTGGAAATTAGAAAACCTGAGGAATTGGTTGGTGCTCGTAAAGGCACTAAAACCACTGAACTAGAAAAATCCAGAGCTAGGTTGCGTAAAGATCTACCAACGATCTAGCCATATGCTTGTTAACCTCGGATAACTGGGCTATCTGCGCGACATGAACCGAACCGATCCTATGACCACCGTCAAAACTTTGACGGGCGGTGCCCCCGAAGGGTATGACGCTAAACTTCTGGCTGCGCTCGTTTTGCGTACAGATGGGCCGGTTGTTCATGTCTTGCGTGATGACACGCGTTTAGCAGCCATGCAGCAAGCGTTGAAGTTCTTTGCACCTGATCTGCCGGTTTTGGTCTACCCCGCTTGGGATTGCCTGCCATTTGATCGTATTTCCCCGAATGCCGACGTGTCGGCGCGGCGCATGGGAACTCTTGCCATCCTCGCTGACGGGTTTGAGCGCGCGTGCGTAATCCTGACGACTTTGAATGCAGCGACGCAGAAAATCCCGCCCCGTGCGGTGGTTGCAAGTTCCAGCTTCACCGCTGTAGTTGGCAACCGGATCAACGTTGAAGAATTGCGCTCTTATCTCGTACGTATGGGGTTTAACCAAGCGCCTACCGTTACGGAACCCGGCGACTATGCTATTCGTGGCGGACTAATCGACATCTTCCCCCCGGGTGCTAGCGGACCAATACGCCTCGATCTTTTCGGTGATGTTCTGGACGGTGCGCGGCGTTTTGAGGCTGCCACCCAGCGCACGGTCGAAAAGATCAGCCGTATCGAGCTGGCCCCCGTTTCCGAGGTGATCCTCGACGACGAGTCGATCCAACGTTTCCGCAGCAAATACCGACATACATTTGGCGCAGCGGGCAATGATGATCCGCTATACGAGGCTGTGAGTGCAGGCCGCAAGCACCAAGGCTTGGAACACTGGCTACCGTTTTTCCATGAACACCTCGATACTCTATTCGACTATCTGCCAAATGCGCCGGTTGTGCTAGACGATCAAGTGAATCCCTCGCGCACCGCGCGTTGGACCTCGATCGAGGACCAATACGAGACGCGCCGCGCAGCCCTAAGTGAAAAATCCCACCTCGGTACTGTCTATAAGCCCGTTGAACCGTCGCTGCTGTACCTGAATGAAGACAGCTGGAACGCGGCGTTGGAAAACCGTGCCATTCGCCAACTGTCTCCATTGCCGCAACCCTCAGGGCCCAATTGCATCGATGCGGGCGGCAGAATAGGGCGCAACTTCGCACCAGAGCGGCAAAACGAAGACATCAGCCTGTTCGGTGCCCTCGCCATCCATATCGCGGAAAAACGCAAAACCGGCAACGTAGTTCTGTGTTCTTACTCCGAAGGTTCCCGCGAACGCTTCGCCACCTTGCTGGAAGACAGCGGCGTCGAAAACTTCACCAACATCGCCCGCTTCAGCGACATCGGCAAAACCAAAGGTCTGTTCCTGACCGTATGGCCCCTCGATACCGGATTCGAGACCGCAGACCTGACCGTAATCTCCGAACAAGACATCCTAGGCGATCGCCTAATCCGCGCCCCGCGCCGGCGCCGCGCCGAAAATTTCCTCAAAGAAACCCAAAGCCTCACGCCCGGCGACCTAATCGTCCACATCGAACACGGCGTAGGTAAATACACAGGGCTAGAGACAATCACCGCCGCAGGTGCGCCGCACGAATGCCTTGCGCTAGAATACGCTGGCGGCGATCGCCTGTTCCTGCCCGTCGAAAACATCGAACTGCTGTCACGCTACGGCCAAGAAATCGGTATGCTCGACAAACTTGGCGGCGGCGCATGGCAGGCCAAAAAGGCCAAGCTGAAAGAGCGCGTGCGCGAGATGGCCGACAAGCTGATCCGCATCGCCGCCGAACGCGCTTTACGAACCGGTAAAATCATGACCCCGCCCGACGGCATGTGGGATGAATTCTGCGCCCGCTTCCCCTATCAGGAAACGGAAGACCAGCTCCACGCAATCCAGGACGTTCTTTCCGACATGGCCAGCGGCCAACCCATGGACCGCCTGATCTGCGGCGACGTGGGTTTCGGCAAAACCGAGGTCGCCATGCGCGCCGCTTTCATCGCTGCCATGTCCGGCAGCCAAATCGCCGTCGTCGCCCCGACAACCCTGCTAGCTCGCCAACACTTCAAAAGCTTCTCCGAACGTTTTCGCGGCTTGCCGGTTCAGGTCCGGCAGCTTTCCCGTTTCGTATCGACCAAAGACGCAAACGACACCCGCGAGGCCATGAAGCGCGGCACCGTAGACATCGTCATCGGCACCCACGCGCTACTGGCCAAAAACGTCCGCTTCGCCAACCTCGGCCTACTGATCGTGGACGAGGAACAACATTTCGGCGTCACCCACAAAGAACAACTCAAACAATTGCGCACCGACGTGCACGTCATGACCCTGACCGCCACACCGATCCCGCGCACACTACAGTTGGCCCTATCCGGCGTCCGCGAACTGTCAATCATCGGCACCCCGCCCATCGACCGACTCGCCATTCGCACCTACGTTTCGGAATTCGATCCAGTCACCGTCCGCGAAGCGCTGCTGCGCGAATACTACCGCGGCGGCCAGTCCTTCTACGTCGTCCCGCGCATCTCCGACATGGCCGAAATCGAAGAATTCCTCAAAGAACAAGTCCCCGAGGTTTCCGTCGTCACCGCCACAGGACAAATAGCGGCAGGCCAGCTTGACGATAAAATGAACGCGTTCTACGACGGCCAATACGATGTCCTTTTGGCCACCACAATCGTCGAAAGCGGGCTGGATATCCCAGCCGCGAACACCCTGATTGTGCACCGCGCTGACATGTTCGGCCTCTCGCAACTCTATCAAATCAGGGGCAGGGTGGGCCGCTCCAAAATCCGCGCCTACGCCTATATGACGACCAAACCGCGCAAACCTCTCACCCCGCAGGCCGAGAAGCGCTTAAGGGTGCTCGGCAGCCTCGACAGCCTCGGCGCTGGCTTCTCGCTAGCCTCCCAAGACCTCGACATTCGCGGCGCGGGTAACCTTCTGGGTGACGAGCAATCAGGCCACGTGCGCGAGGTCGGCTACGAGCTGTACCAATCCATGTTGGAAGAGGCCATCGCCAAGATGAAAGCGGGCGAGCTCGAAGGCCTGTCCGACGCAGACGAGGCGTGGTCCCCACAGATCAACCTCGGCGTTCCCGTCCTTATCCCCGCCGATTACGTTTCAGACCTCGACGTTCGCCTAGGCCTCTACCGTCGTCTCTCGGCACTTTCCGGTAAAGTAGAACTGGAAGGTTTCGCCGCCGAGCTAATCGACCGTTTCGGCAAGCTACCACGCGAAGTTAACACGCTTCTAAACATCGTCCGCATAAAATCCGCCTGCCGCCGCGCCGGCATCGCCCGCCTAGACGGCGGCCCAAAAGGCGCGACGATCCAGTTCCACATGGACAAATACGCCAACCCGGCAGGTCTGGTCGAATTCATCCACGCCCAGAAAGGGCAAGCCAAAGTCCGCGACAACAAAATCGTCGTGCGCCGCGAGTGGAAGAACAACTCAGACAAAATCAAAGGAGCCTTTGCGATTGCGAGAGATTTGGCCGTGTTGGCGAAGAAGAAACCCTAACCCCGTAGGGTGGGTGATTCACCCACCATTCCATACAGAATATCGCCAATACAGATTGCTATGTTGTTGATTGGAGCCATCCGCACTTTTTTATTCGCCTACTCTGACATCTAGAGTATACTTCAGAAATGAAAAAGTACCCGATCCGACACGATAAAAACGACCAAAAACGCGGAATGCTAAATGATGGCAAGATAGCGCTTGGTATGATGCTCGGCGTGACAGGAGTGGTTCTGACATACCTCGTGCTAGTACTGAGACATAGTTCAACTAGTTCGTCTCTTTACATTGAGTTTGCACCAATCATTATTTCACACTTGTGGCGATGGCTTCGATTTTCTTGGCAGCCAACGCTTTACTTGAACAACGGAAGACTAGGGAAGCGGCAACTGACCCGGTTTTAGTGGCACACCTCGGTCAAAGGGAAGACGCGCGGGAACTTGTCGCGTTCAACATTTCAAATATCGGCGCAGGTGCTGCCTTGAACGTCGCCTTGTGTGTTGAGAAACCAATTGGTGACATTGAAGGGAGGCAGCTTATCATGAATATCTTTCGCGAGCATCATCCCTTCACGGTGATTATGCAAGGTAAATCAATAGAGTATAACTTGGCGATGGGGTGGCATTTGCTGGGCGACAATCCTATGTCACCGTTTAAAGCTAAACTTTCTTACGAAGATATAGCTGGCGGTAAATACGAAAGCGAATTCATGATCGACGTTCGAGAGTTGGGGAGCCTCGGATTTCACAAATCTCCACAAATGCGAATTGTCACCGCGCTAGAGAAAATGGCGAAAAAGTAATTACCGCAAAGGAATGCCACCCGATGCCCATTTAACCACACAAACGCCAACTACATTTGTATGCCACTTGAGTTGCAATCGCACTTGATGGTCTTGGAGTTATAAATATGCAACACCAGCTCTACAAAACCTCAATACAAATCGTACATACGCGTTGTGTACGGGTTGTGTACGCAATGTGCACACGAAAAACCCGCCAAAAGGTTAACGCCATATGCTTCCAAAAATCGTGATTTCGTCAACTATCCGTTAACTATTCAACAAACCGAACCGCACCAATGTGATCCAAATTTCGGTTCCGTTGCGCGTAATCAATGCCATAACCAACCACGAACTTGTCCGGTATTTCAAACCCGATCCAGTCGGCAGCTATATCCACTTCGCGCCGTGAAGGTTTGTCCAGCAACGCACAAATCTTCAATCGTTTCGGATTGCGGCTTTTTAGCAGGTGCACAACATGGTTCAGCGTGTGCCCCGTGTCGACGATATCCTCAACCACCAGCACATCACGCCCCTCAATTTCGCCCCGAATATCTTTTAAAATACGGACCTCACGGCTACTTTCGGTAGAATTCCCGTAAGACGAGGTTTCCATAAAATCGATCTCGACCGGCAGATCCAACTCTCGCGCCAAATCTGCAATAAACACGAAAGATCCGCGCAGCAATCCGACCACAATCAACTTGTCTGTTCCCTCAAAGAGTGCCGAAATCTCTTTTGCCAGCTCCTCCACTCGTGCCGCAATAGATTTAGCCGAAATCATCTCGTCAATTACGTAATTTGAATGGTCCATGCTCTTGCCTTTTTTGATTCTCGGTATCTTATTACAGTTAAAGCCAAAAGCCCCGCGACAATCCATCCCGTGGCACAATGATTAACAGAAGTTCATATACCCATTATGCCTACGCACGCCGAAAAACGAGTTATGCCACACAGCGCCGAACAGATGTATGATCTGATCGCCGATGTGGCTTCGTATCCGAAATTTTTACCGTGGTGTACTGCTGCAAGGATCCGACGCGCGAAGCCGTCCGAGGATGGCGCCGGCACTATCATTGACGCGGATCTCGTAATCTCTTTCAAACTGTTCCGCGAAAAATTCGCAAGTCGTGTGACATTAAGCCCAACAGCGAGCCATATTGATGTCGAATACCTTGATGGGCCGTTCCGGTATCTGAACAACCACTGGCAGTTCAATGCCTTGGAAGACGGATGCTGCGAAGTTGATTTTTTCGTAGACTTTGAATTCAAATCCCCAATGCTACAAGCCGTCATCGGTTTAGTGTTCAACGAGGCCATGCTAAGGATTGTCCGTGCCTTCGAAAAACGGGCGGATGAGTTATACGGATAGGTCGTTGCTAGCGATGTAATGCAAATGTGGTATTTTCTGAATTATATTATCTTATAGATTGCAGCATTCAAAAGATTACTGCGTTGGAGAAAATTTGGTTGTTCATTAACGCATATATTCGCAAATTCGGCCGCTGTTGGACTAGGAGCCGCTATTTGTATCCTCCAACGTTTTTTCCTTCATCCAGAGCGTCATATTAGGGTGGATGGTGATCATGCCGGGTATCAGTCTGTTGACGACTATTTATTGTCACCACGTTGAAGGTCTAATCCTCAACGAATAAGCCTCAAAGAACCTATGACGTTAAATCATAAGCTCTCTCTCCGTGGGAGGCGAGGTCCAGTCCCGTGAACTCATCCTCCTCGTTAACGCGGATTGGAAAAATTAGACCGGTTATCTTTACCAGAATAATCGACATCACAATGGTGAAGATGCCGACGATGGCCAAGGCGCCTAATTGTGCGCTCCATGCACCTGCACCGAAAACCGCAATCATGATGGTTCCGAAAATCCCACCAACTCCGTGAACGGCGAATACATCAAGTGTGTCGTCTATCTTCAAGAAACCTTTCACAAAACGGCAGGCTTCTTGTGTCAGAACACCTGCGACGGCACCGATTATTACAGCTTCGATAGGCCCGACAAAACCGGATGCTGGTGTGATGGAGGCAAGCCCTGCGATCGTGCCGGTAACAAGCCCAACCATCGAGGTTTTACCATACTTGAACCGTTCCCATGCGATCCAACTTAGGGATGCTGTGGCGGCTGATATATGGGTGACAACCATCGCCATCGCAGCGCCACCATCTGCCGCTAATTGCGAACCGGCGTTAAAACCGAACCATCCGACCCAAAGCATGGATGCGCCCAGCATCACGTAACCCGGATTATGTGGTGGTTTGGATTTGTCTTTACGATGCCCGAGGAAATACGCAACGACAAGTGCAGTCAAGCCGGCAGTTTCGTGCACGACAATGCCGCCAGCGAAATCTTTAGTGCCGATATCTCCGAAAATACCGCCGTCGGAAAGGAACCCTCCACCCCAGATCCAGTGCGCGACGGGGGCGTAGACCAAAAGCATCCACAGGCCGGAAAATGTTAACATAAACGAAAAGTTAATACGTTCCACATATGCGCCGACGATCAAGGCCGGAGTTATGATCGCGAACGTCATTTGGAAGGCGAAGAACAGGATTTCAGGGATGGTGCCGAACAAGCTGTCTGCATCGACCCCGATTAAAAATGCTTTAGAAAGACCGCCCCAGATACCGCTTTCGGATGGTCCAAAGGCGATGGAATATCCTGCCCCCAGCCATAATAGCGACATTACGCACGCAATGGCGATGGTTTGCATGAATACAGACAGCACGTTGCGGGACCGCACAAGACCGCCGTAAAACAGCGCCAACCCCGGTAATGTCATGAAAAGAACTAGGACTGTGGACATCAGAATCCACGCAGTATCTGCACCAACCATTGTATTCCCTTTATGTTTTTACGTTTTTGTAACGCTTCGCGAAAACCTCAATGGGGGGGTGAGATCGGGCAAGCTTTATTTGAAGACGCAAGTCCAAAAAACGCGGATAGGCTAATTATTGGGCAGTAATTTCAATAGTGGTCAAATTAGCGGCGATAATTAAACTTTTAGCCGGAGATCTTGTCCGAGAGCCAGTTGAGAGCCGTCTCTACTGTCGCCATCCGTACTTTGTCGCGGCCGATCGCACCGAAGTTCACCTCTCGGGCTTCAACGCCACGTGCTGATGCGAGCGCAAACCAAACCAGCCCTTCAGCTTTATCACCGTCAGCCCCGGGGCCTGCAACGCCAGTTACGGCTATGGCTAGGTCTGCGTTCGAGGTACTTAATGCCCCGAACGCCATTTGGCGGGCGACGGGTTCGGAGACCGCGCCATATTCCGCCAGCATTTCTTCGGACACGTTGAGAGTTTCGATTTTTGACGGGTACGAATACGTCACAAACCCGCGGTCAAACACAGCCGAAGAACCCGCCACATCGGTCAACGATGCGGCAATCATCCCACCTGTGCAACTTTCGGCGGTTGCAAGCATCAAACCCTTAGCCTTGGCGTTTTGAATCACCTTGGTAGACAGTTCAAAATGCCCGTTCACATCAACACCCCATGCGCAATACCTGCGGCAATCGTGACAACAATTGCGGCAAGTATTCCGGCCAATACGTCATCCAGCATCACTCCCATCGGCGTGTGCATGCGATCCGCCCACCCAACGATCCATGGTTTCCAGATGTCGAATAGACGAAAAAATATGAACGCTGTGATCCAGCCGGGGTAGGGGAACAACCATTGCGGTTGATCGGTGAGCCACATACCTGCCGACAGGGGTAGCAGGGCGATCCAAATGCCAACGACTTCGTCTATCACGATCGAGGAAGGGTCGTGGTCGTCTGACCCGCGGGTTTCAACGGTGGTCGCCCACAGGCCCAGCGCGAAGGCACCGATAGTGGCGATGACAAGCAACGGAAAGCCGCCGATACCGTGCAACACCCAGCCAACGGGCAGGGCGGCGAGTGTACCCCAAGTACCTGGAGCTTTAGGCAAAAGGCCTGCACCGAAGAACGTCGTTATTATTCGTGTCATGTTTTCACCAAAGTTGCAGTTGCTGTCGCGGCGATCCCTTCGCCACGTCCTGTAAATCCGAGTTTTTCAGATGTGGTGGCTTTGACGCTGACCCTGTCTAGATCAATGCCGATAATTTGCGCCATCCGCTCGCGCATCACAAGCGCGTGTGGACCTATCTTTGGCATTTCGCAAATGATTGTGCAGTCTATGTGGGTTATCGTGAACCCGCGCACAGCAGCGCGCTCAACGGACTTGGCCAGAAAAATATCCGAAGCGGCACCTTTCCACTGCATATCAGAAGGCGGAAACCATTGCCCGATGTCGCCTTCGCAAAGAGCTCCGAAAATGGCGTCGGTGACCGTATGCATCGCAACATCCGCATCCGAGTGCCCGACAAGACCGTGAGTGTGCGGAATGTCGACGCCACACAGTGTGACATGGTTACCCTCGCCAAATTTGTGAACGTCAAAACCGTTGCCTGTGCGTATGTCCATATTGTCCTTCAATATACGTTCTGCCCGGGCGAAATCCTCGGGGTTGGTGATTTTGAAATTATCTTCTGCGCCTTGCGTGATAGCAACGCTTAATCCAGCGGCATGTGCGACGGCAACATCATCGAGGGCAGGTATGGTGAGGTTTTCGTGTGCTGCCAGAATTTCGGCAAACCGGAACCCCTGCGGGGTTTGTGCGCGCCACAGGTTTTCACGGGTTTCGGGCGCCTCAATCGTATCGTTGCCGCGCCAAAGAGCATCAACGACGGAAAGGGCAGGGAATGCCGCTGTATGGCTTTTTAGCGCAGAAATTACGCCAGCGATAACGTTAACAGGAACTAAAGGACGGGCTGCGTCGTGAATCAACACCATTTCCGGTGCCGAAGTTTTCAACGCGTTCAAACCTGCTAATACCGAATCGTGTCGCTCAGTCCCACCAAGGCAAACGGGTAGAAGGTTCGAAATGCCGTTAACCGCTGCTTCATATTCATTAATATCATCTGAATGTATAACGACCTGAACTGCGTCGACGTCCGAATGCGCCAACAACGCCAGAACCGAGCGCCGAAGCACAGTTTGCCCATCTAGATCACGATATTGCTTGGGGATCCCGCCACCTGCGCGTGTCCCGCGTCCTGCTGCAACTATTAAGCCTGTGACTTTCATTCGACCCCCGGTGTTTGACCCTGCATAGCGCAAGCTGCGTGTGTACCACAATGGAGCAGGTAAAACTGTTGCCCAAAACTTGCCTCTGTTGTACTCCTGACATAACTGCACAAGGATTAGGCAACTTGCCCGTAACTGTCGGAAATTTAACCTTAGACCCTCCGGTCTTTTTGGCCCCTTTGGCCGGAATCACTGATTTGCCATTCCGCAAAGCGGTTTTGCGCTTCGGAGCAGGGTTGGTTGTGTCCGAAATGGTGGCAAGTCAGGAAATGGTGCAGGCTAAGCCATCCACACGTGCGCGGGCGGAATTGGGGTTCGGGAACGACCGCACCTCGGTTCAGATCGCGGGTCGCGAGGCATACTGGATGGCTGAGTGTGCCAAACTGGTTGCTGACCGAGGTGCGCGTATAGTTGATATTAACATGGGATGTCCCGCGAAGAAGGTGACGACAGGGTATTCTGGCTCGGCATTGATGAAAGATCCCGATCACGCGTTAACGTTAATTGACGCCGTGGTTGGTGCGGTTGAAGTACCTGTGACGTTGAAAATGCGCCTTGGTTGGGATGATGATTGCCTAAACGCCGCCGATATTGCTAAGCGGGCCGAGGAGGCGGGTGTGCAGATGATTACTATCCATGGTCGCACGCGGTGTCAGTTCTACAAAGGTGCGGCAGATTGGGGTGCGATTAGCGCAGTAAAAGCTGCAGTAAATATTCCGGTGATCGCGAACGGAGATATCACTGATTCACATTCGGCAATTCAAGCATTGAAATTGTCGAAGTCTGACGGAGTGATGGTTGGTCGTGGTGCACAAGGTCAACCTTGGGTACTGGCGCAAATTGCAGCGGAAGTTTCCGGGAAAACGTATACTCGCGTGCCTCAGGGTAGTGATTTGGCTGATGTAATTCTTACGCATTACGAAGACATGATCCGTTTTTACGGGCCGGAATTGGGTGTCAGAAATGCTCGTAAACATCTGACTTGGTATCTTGAACTATTGGAAGGTGGGATGGAATTGCGCAACTTAATAATTCGTGAGCGTGACGCTAACGTAGTTATGCGGCATTTGATTGACGGGTTGAAAAACTGCGGCCCTTTGATTGAGGCCGCCGCATGACTGAAACGAATTTCGAAACCCTTTGGGGGGCAATTCCTTATCCAGCATTCGTAATTGATGAATACAATTGTTTCGTAACCAGTAATCCAGCGGCAGAGCTTTTCAGCGGCACCTCGGTTCGTCAAATGCGCGGGAAAAAACTGTCTGCCTTTATTGGCGAAGGTAGCGTTGTTCAGAGTATGGTTGAGCAGGCCCGGAAAGGATCCGGTTCTGTAGTGCTACACAGCGTAGAGCTTAGCTGGGCTGATAACCCCCGGCGACTAAACGATCTGCACGCCACAGGGATGCCACAAGGACAGGTTTTACTGCTGTTGCATCCGCGTGGATTGGCCGAGAAGATGGACCGGAGTCTGACGCACAGGTCTGCTGCACGATCGGTGGCGGGCATGGCGGCGATGCTAGCACATGAAATCCGCAATCCGCTTGCAGGGATTAACGGTGCTGCGCAGTTGCTAGCAATGAGTGCTAACGACGAGGACCAAGAGCTTACCACACTGATTCAAGAAGAAATTAAACGTATTGGGCGGCTTGTGGAGCGAATGGAGCAATTCGGTGACCTTCGTCCCGCACAGCGCGAAGCAATTAATATTCACGACATACTTGATCGCGCCAGACGGGCAGCAGAGGTCGGTTTTGCGGAACATGCTAGATTTATCGAAGAATTCGACCCCTCGCTTCCGCCCGTTAGTGCGGATGCTGATCAACTATCGCAAGTCTTTCAGAACCTGTTGAAAAATGCTGCCGAAGCCGCCCCGAAAGTCGGTGGAACTATCACCATTAAAACCGCCTTTCGACCTGGCGTGCGCTTGCAATTGCCAGACCAGAAATTTGAAAGTCTGCCGCTTGAAGTGACAGTCACAGACAACGGCGCTGGAATTCCGCAAGACTTGGTAAACGATATTTTTGACCCGTTCGTTAGTTCCAAAGCAACCGGTTCAGGGTTGGGGTTGTCGCTGGTCTCGAAGATTATCGCTGATCATGGCGGTGTGGTCGAGTGCAACTCGGAACCCGGAAAAACGCAATTTAAAGTATTGCTGCCAATTTGGCGCAAACCTCGTAAGGAAGTCTAAAATGGACGGAACCATCATTGTCGCCGACGACGACCGCACCATCCGCACCGTTCTTAGCCAAGCGCTAACGCGGGCCGGATGCCGGGTGCGGTCCACCGGAACGGTTTCGACTTTGTGGCGGTGGGTGGAAGAAGGCGAAGGCGATGTCATCGTTACGGACGTAAACCTGCCTGACGGTGATGCACTTGATATTTTACCTGCTATACGCAAACGCCGCCCTGATTTGCCGATTGTGGTGATGAGCGCGCAAAATACGGTTATGACCGCCATACGTGCCACAGAGGCTGGCGCTTACGACTATTTGCCAAAGCCTTTCGATCTTAAATCGTTGTTGGCAACAGTTAACAAAGCCTTATCGCAGCATGCACCGGATGCCGTTACACCGAAATCTAACGACGATGAAATGCCTTTGATCGGACGTTCACCAGCGATGCAGGAAGTTTACCGCATCATGGCGCGGTTGATGACGACAGACCTGGGTGTGATGATCACCGGAGCTTCGGGAACTGGTAAAGAACTTGTCGCACGCGCATTGCATGATTTTGGTCAACGTAATGAAGGGCCGTTTGTGGCGCTGAATATGGCGACTATCCCGGCTGACATGATCGAAGTGGAGCTATTCGGAAGCGAAAACCAGAATGGTTCAGTTATCGGCAAGTTCGAGCAGGCGCATGGAGGCACACTCTTTCTAGACGAGGTTGGTGATTTGCCTTTGGAGGCGCAATCCCGTCTGTTGCGCGTGCTACAAGAAGGCGAGTTTTCACGCGCTGGTGGGCTTGAGGTTTTAACTGCAAATGTCAGAATTATCGCGGCAACCCATCAGGATCTACGTGCACTGATCAACGAAGGCAATTTCCGCGAAGATCTTTTTTACCGCCTGAACGTGGTGCCGATCCGTCTGCCCTCGTTGCGGGAACGCATTGAAGACATCGCCGATCTTGCGCGCCATTTCTTGCAACAGGCGGAAAGTGAAGGGTTGCCAAGCAAGGTGATCTCCAAAAACGCCATCGAAATTCTAAAGGTGCAACCATGGACCGGAAACGTACGGGAGTTGGAAAACCTAATCCGTCGTCTCACTGTGCTTTGTCCGGATGACACAATTAGCGCAAAAGTAGTTTCGCAGGAAATCGCGGCGCGTCCAAGTTCGGCAGTCGTACCACAACGACTGGGATCCGAGAGTTTGTCAAATTCGATTGAAAACCATTTGAAACGATATTTCGACTTACACGGCGACGAGCTACCCCCCGCTGGACTTTATGATCGTATTCTTAAAGAGGTTGAACTGCCACTTATTGCGTTGTCATTGGCAGCTACACGAGGAAATCAACTGAAAACAGCTGAATTGCTTGGGATTAACCGAAATACATTGCGAAAAAAGATTGCTGCGCTCGACATTCAGGTGACACGAGGCAAGGAGATGATGTAAACATGTCACAGAATTAGTGGCAAACAACAGAATCTGTAACCCTCTTGCAACACAGTATGCTCAGAACCGGTTTTAGAAAGCTCGACAGGGTCAGTAACAGCCGTGCTGTTCGCAATGGGACGACATTGGCGCTAGTTATCATCGGCCCCATTCTTGTCGTTGCGACATTTGTATTCTTCGGGGCTTTTGACCGACCGGGCGATCCGCAGCTGTTGCGCTACATTATTTTGGCGGATTTGGTTTATACGCTGATAATTGCGGCACTTGTTTTTAGACAAGTTGTACAGATCATCGTCGCACGTAGGCGACGTTCGGCCGGGTCAAAATTGCACCTCCGTTTAACGGGTGTCTTCACTCTGACAGCCCTTATTCCAACTGTGCTGGTGGCGGTTTTTGCCGCGATAACGCTAAATTTCGGGTTGGAGGGATGGTTTTCTGATCGGGTTAGGTTGGTCGTTAATAATTCCCTAACGGCCGCACAGGCCTATGAGGCTGAGCATCGCAAGAACCTTGAGTCAGACGCACAACTGTTGGCGAATTACCTAGATGCGCAAAAACGGCGGTTGAAACTGTTAACGGTTGGCGATTTGAGGGAATATCTGAACCGTGGTCAGGTCCAGATGCAGCGCGCATTAACAGAAGCTTATGTCATTGATGTAGACGGTGGTTTGATCGCACGTGGTGAACGTTCCTACCTGTTCGACTACGAACAACCTAGCGCTAAACAAATTGAAAAGGCATTGGGGGGCGAATCTGTAATTATAGAGGATTGGTCGAACTCCGAATTTCGTGCTCTGATCGGGCTTTCTGCATATGCTGACCGCTTGCTGTATGTGACCCGCGACGTTGATGGCGAAATTTTGCTTTTATTGGATGACACGCAAGAAACCGTGTCTTTATACAATCAACTTGAGAACGACCGTGGGCGACTTTTGTTCGAATTTGCCCTTATTTACTTGGGGTTTGCGCTAATCGTTATTCTTGCCGCCGTCTGGTTTGGCATGTGGTTCGCCGAGCGACTGTCGCGGCCAGTTGGTCGGTTAGCGGGGGCGGCAGAGCGAGTAGGGGCAGGTGATCTGGATGTACGCGTCATTGAGGAAGACGGTGATGACGAAATAGCTATGCTTGGCCGTGTCTTCAATCGTATGACGCAACAGGTTAAAGGCCAGCGCGATGCCCTAATGGCTGTTAACGAGGAGACGGAGAAGAGCCGGCGGTTGTTTGACTCGGTTTTATCCGGTGTAACGGCCGGCGTTATTGGTCTGGATGGTGGCGGGAAGATCGAGTTTATGAACGCGGCTGCAGAACATATGTTGGGTCTGGAAAGCGACGCAGCTTTGGGCATTGGGATTCTACAAGCCGCGCCGGAATTTGCAGATTTGTTCAACAAATTGTCAAGTAGCACTCGTCAATCGACGCAGGGCGAGGTTGAACTCATTCGGTCCGGCGTACATGAAGACCTTCTAGTCAGGATGGCTACGCGGCGCCCTTCCGAAGGCTCGGTTGAAGGGTATGTTATTGCGTTTGACGATGTAACGGACCTCGTTTCTGCACAACGCATGGCGGCGTGGGGCGATGTTGCCCGTCGGATTGCGCACGAGATTAAGAATCCGTTAACACCAATTCAGTTGTCTGCTGAACGTATCCGCCGAAAATTTGGACCATTAGTTGGCGATCAGCAGGAAGCCTTACAACAGTATTCAGACGTTATTATCCGTCAAACCAATGATTTACGGCGTATAGTTGATGAGTTTGCAAAATTTGGGCGCATGCCTGAGGCCAAGAAGGCACCATCTGATATTTTAGAGATTCTCCGAGGTGTTGTACTGCTGCAAAACGAGGCGGACTCGGACATTTCGGTGACGTTGGACACCTCGGAAGATGTTCTAAAGGTCATGTTGGACGAAACCTTGATCTCGCAAGCATTCACCAATCTTGTGAAAAACGCCCGCGAAGCGGTGGCTGCTAAACAGGCCGCAGCGGGAAGTTTTATAGGGCAGGTTCGGGTCGTTGTAACTTCGGATCACGGTGTCGCAGTAATCCAGATACAGGACAACGGCGTTGGCTTTCCGCTTAAACGTGCTCGTCTGTTTGAACCCTACGTAACGCATCGGGATTCAGGCACGGGCCTTGGCTTGTCGATCGTCAAGAAAATAGTCGAAGAACACGACGGGCAATTGGAATTGCTGGATGCCCCGGTTTTTGACGGCAACAAACATCATGGCGCCGAAGTTAAAATGACGCTGCCAACTATCAATACAGAAGACCAGAGGAATGGATCATGAGCGATATACTTGTAGTCGATGACGAAAAAGACATTCGCGAACTTGTCGCCGATATTTTGGAGGACGAAGGGTTCAGCACGCGTATAGCGTGGGATTCCGATTCTGCGTTTAGCGAAATAAACACCAACTCACCTGCGCTGGTAATTCTGGATATCTGGTTGAAGGGAAGCAAGCTCGATGGAATTGATATACTTAAATCCATTCACCGCGATAACCCCGACATTCCGGTGGTTATCATCTCGGGCCACGGAAACGTCGAGATCGCAGTGGCAGCTATTAAACAGGGTGCATATGATTTTATCGAAAAACCGTTTAATATTGACCAGTTAATGGTAGTTATCTCACGTGCTTTGGAGACTTCACGCCTGAGGTCTGAGAATTCGGTGTTACGTGGCGCGAATTTGAAATCCGTTGATATGATTGGTGAAAGTACAACCCTCAAGTCATTGAAAACACAGTTGGAAAAAGTCGCGCAGGCGAACTCCCGCGTTATGCTGACGGGGCCAGCTGGCGCAGGCAAGGAGATTTCTGCGCGCTTCATCCATAGCAGTGGTCCGCGCGCAAACGCACCATTTATCACCGTGAACTCGGCTTCAATTGAGCCTGATATGATGGAGGAAGTTCTCTTCGGTCGGGAATCTGTTGAGCGTGGCTATGAGCCCGGTTTGTTTGAACGCGCGCACGGAGGCATCCTGTTTTTTGATGAAGTGGCTGATATGCCCTTTATCACACAGTCCAAAATCCTGCGGGTGTTGGTCGAGCAAAACTTCAAACGCGTTGGCGGGCAAGATGTAGTACGGGTTGATGTGCGGGTGATTTCAGCAACGAATCGCGATTTGCTTGTTGAGATCAAGAACGGAAAATTCCGCGAGGAATTGTATCACCGTATCAATGTTGTTCCGATTGAAGTGCCCGATCTTGAGGCGCGGCGCTCGGATATACCGGACCTATGCGCATATTTCATTAAGGAGTTGAACCGCTCGCAGGGGTTGCCGGTTCGTGAGATGTCTGAAGAAGCATTAGCACGTTTAGAAGTGATGGCGTGGCCGGGAAATATTCGACAATTGCGAAATACAATTGAGCGTGTGCTTATTTTGGGTGCGGAAAGCGGGTCTATTCTGGTCTCGGAATTGCCCAATAGCGCAGACGAAGGTGTCGGTGAGCAGCTCTCCCTTGGGGCTAGTTTTGCGGGATATTCACTTCGCGAGGCCCGCGAGATGTTTGAGCGCGAATATCTTATGTCGCAAATCAACCGATTTGGTGGAAATATCTCGAAAACAGCACAGTTTGTAGGAATGGAGCGATCTGCTTTACACCGAAAACTGAAGTCTTTGAATGTAGCTACGGGATCGAAAGCAAAAGAACCTAATAAGGGTGAAAGTTCATAAGCGTGGATCGTGATTGACCGCCGCTCGCTAAACATCGCATAATGACCTTCGGACAATCGGAGCGGGAAGCTTAGATGAAGATCATCATATGCGGTGCAGGTCAGGTCGGCTGGCAGTTGGCACGCCATCTTTCAACAGAAAACAACAGCGTTACTGTGATCGATAGCAAAGGATCATTGGTGCGACGTATTACCGATACGTTGGACGTAGGCGGCATAGCTGGGTTTGCCTCACATCCGGACGTATTGGAGCGGGCAGGGGCGCGCGATGCTGATATGATCATCGCTGCGACATTTTCTGACGAAGTGAATATGGTCATCTGTCAGGTCGCGCACTCTGTTTTCGATATACCGCGCAAAGTTGCACGATTGCGTTCTCAGTCGTATTTAAATTCCGAATATTCGGATTTATATCGGCGCGAACATTTGCCGATCGACGTAATCATTTCGCCCGAGCGCGAGGTGGCGGAGGCCGCGCTTCGGCGTCTGGCAGCCCCGGCAGCGTTCGACACCGAGAGTTTCGCAGACGATCGGGCACAGTTGATCGGCCTGACGCTAGAAGAAGATTGTGCGGTGATTAATACCCCGTTGCGACAGTTGTCCGAGTTGTTTTCCACACTGCGTGCAGTGGTTGTTGGTGTTAGACGGGACGGAAAACTATTTGTGCCGCATCCGAACGATCAGCTTTTTGCGGGCGACCAGACCTATTTGGTGGCAGCCGCCGAAGATGTTCCGCGCACTTACGAAATTTTTGGTAAAAAGAATCCAAACACAGATCGCGCCATCGTAGTTGGTGGTGGAAACGTCGGCTTGTATGTCGCGACCAAATTGGAAAAAGGGGCTAGACGCGTTCACACCAAAGTAATCGAGAAGAACCGCGAACAGGCGGAAACATCGGCAGACTCGTTAAACAGGACGGTTGTGCTGCACGGTGATGGTTTGGATATGGACTTGCTGGAAGAGGCCAATATTGCCAAGGCCGATGCGCTTCTTGCTGTGACGGATGATGATAAGACCAATCTTCTTTCTTGCGCCCGCGCAAAGGCACTGGGGTGTCCATTGACGATAGCGCTGATCAATGATCCAAGCCTGACAACGCTGATGGCACCACTTGGCATTGATGCATTCATCAACCCGCGAGCAACCACAGTTTCTTCGATTTTACGCCATATCCGCCATGGCAGTGTGCGTAAAGTATACTCGGTTGGTGATGCAGAGGCCGAAGTAATCGAAGCGCAGGTTATGGGTACATCGCCGTTGTCCGGTGAATTGGTCCGAGACATCGATTGGCCAGAAGGTGCGATGATCGGTGCCATTGATAAGCGCGGTGAAATTCTGGTGCCACAAGGCGACACGAGGATCGAGGAGGGGGACGTACTTGTTGTCTTTGCCTTGAGTTCCGACATCCCCGTAATTGAAAAATTGTTTCAGGTTAACATCGAATTCTTCTGATGATAGCGCATCTTCGAAATTACCCGCTTTTCGTGTTGATTATGATGATCAGCGCTTTGAGCATGCTCGTTCCGGCGGTACACGCAGCCAAGTTGGGCGATTTGCGGGTAATGCAGATGTTCCTGAGTTACTCTCTATTTATCCTAATAATATCAGTCATTTTTGGGCTGGCATTGATGAACAGAATACCGCGCATATCGGCGCGCTCGCATCTTATCACAATATTTCTTGTTTATACGTTGCTGCCCTTTTTCCTTGCGATGCCATTCACGGCCCTGATTCCGTCAATAGGTCCGATGCAAGGGTATTTCGAGATGTTGTCGAGCCTGACAACCACCGGCGCTTCGCTGATCAGCGATCCGTTTAGTATTGCCGAGCCATTGCACTTATGGCGCGCGCTTGTTGCGTGGATGGGGGGATTCTTTGTGTTGGTAATAGCCCTGAGCATAATGGAGCCCCTGAACCTTGGTGGTTTCGAAATCCGTTCTACCGTTCTTGGTTCAGATGGCGGCATCGGGCCGTTTGGGGCAGCGGATCCGGCGGAGCGTATCGAAAAATACGCAATTAAAATTGGTCCGGTTTATGTGGCGGTTACTTTCGCCTTGATGGTGCTATTGTTCCTATCTGGAGACCGCGCCTACGTGGCATCAATTCACGCGATGTCGATCATTTCCACGAGTGGTATTTCCCCGGTTGGTGGTGTGGTGAATTCCGCAAGTGGACGATTGGGCGAAATGTTCATGGTTGTTTTTTTGCTGTTAGCTGTATCCAACCGAGGTTTTCAAAATATCAACTCAGGCAATTGGCGTTGGATTAAGCGCGACGTCGAGGTGCGCCTGATGTTGATCGCTGTGTTCGGTGTACCGTTGATGCTTTTCATGCGGCATTGGATCGCCTCTTTCGAAGTATCCACCCAGCAAGATGTTGCCGCCGCCTTTGCTGCTTTTTGGGGTAGCGTATTCACTGTGATGTCCTTTTTGACCACCACTGGATTTGAAAGCGCTGACTGGCAGGCCGCGCAAAACTGGTCTGGGCTACACACTCCGGGCGTGATTTTCCTAGCTCTCGCGGTAATGGGCGGCGGCGTTGCTACCACGGCTGGAGGCGTGAAACTTCTTCGGATTTATGCTTTGTATAAACATGGCCTTCGGGAAATGGAACGTTTGGTACATCCTTCCAGCGTAGGCGGCGCAGGGATGGCAGCTCGGAGATTCCGGCGAGAAGGGGCATTTATGGCATGGATATTTTTCATGCTGTTTTTGATCGGAATTGCTTCCATAATGCTGGCCTTGTCTTTTGGTGGTATCAATTTTGAAGACGCAATAGCACTTTCTATCGCTGCTGTAACGAACACCGGTCCGGTGGCGAGTATGCTTGATTTAGGTCTTGGGTACACGGATGTTGGTACATACGGGCAAATTGTTTTATGTGTCGGGATGGTCTTTGGACGGGTCGAAGTTTTGGCCTTGATCGCGCTTTTCAACCCGAATTATTGGCGGCGATAGATAATTTTTTGTGCGATTGCGAACAAAAGCAACGCTTGGGGGTGGAAATGTCGCCAAGTTGCCCCCATTATATCAGACAATAATTATAACAGGAACCAAGCTCTCGCTAGGTTCCATAAAACCGAAGGCTGAGAATAATGGCTAATGATAAGCAAAACCTGCAAGATGCATTCCTGAACAATGTTCGGAAAGCTAAAAATCCCGTAACAATATTCCTCGTGAATGGTGTTAAATTACAAGGTGTTATCACTTGGTTTGACAACTTTTGCGTATTGCTGCGCCGTGATGGTTCCTCGCAACTTGTGTATAAACATGCGATTTCGACCATCATGCCTTCGCAACCCGTTAATTTGTATGATGGTGACGATGCGGAATAACGCCTGATGCGTTGTGCAGTTATCCACCCCGATTTATCTGGCAAGATCAAGCGTCGGACGCCGGCGCTTGCGCTAGAGGAGGCTGTGAATCTAGCAGAAGCGCTGGATGTCGTAGTTGTGACTTCGCTCGTAACAAAGGTTCCTAAGCCTCGGGCAGGGACCTTGTTTGGCAAAGGCAAGGTCGAGGAGATCAAGGCGCTTCTGGCGGCCAATGATGTTGGGCTCGTAATTATCGATGGCAAGCTTAGCCCTATCCAGCAACGAAATCTGGAAAAGGAATGGGATGTTAAAATCCTCGACCGTACAGGTTTGATCTTGGAGATTTTCTCGGCTCGCGCTGCGACCCGTGAAGGTGTGTTGCAGGTCGATCTCGCGCATTTAACCTATCAAAAATCGCGACTTGTCCGCAGTTGGACCCACTTGGAGCGCCAACGCGGTGGTCTTGGATTCATCGGTGGCCCGGGCGAAACCCAGATCGAGTCTGATCGCCGCGCATTGGATGACCAAATTCACAGGATCAAGACGCAGCTTAACAAGGTGGTAAAAACGCGTGCGCTGCATAGGGCAGCGCGTAAGAAAGTTCCGTACCCGATTGTTGCGCTCGTAGGGTATACTAACGCCGGTAAATCCACTATTTTCAACAAGATAACCGGTGCGGACGTGATGGCAAAAGATATGCTATTCGCAACGCTAGACCCGACCATGCGCGGAATAGAGCTTCCTTCAGGGCGAAAAATCATTCTATCAGACACAGTCGGTTTCATTTCCGATCTACCGACGCAACTGGTCGCTGCGTTCCGCGCGACGTTGGAGGAGGTGCTGGATGCAGATCTGGTGCTACATGTACGTGACATCGCACACCCTGAAACCATGGAGCAGGCCCGCGACGTAGTTGAAATCCTTACAGATATTGGTATTTCGGACAAGGCCCAAGAAGGGATGCTGGAAGTTTGGAACAAAATTGACAGCTTGCCCGAAGCCGAGGCAGATGCGTTTAGGACGACAGCAGAGCGCGACAGCAAGCATTGTATAACCTCTGCGAAGACTGGTGAGGGGTTGGATGCTCTCTACGAAACAATCGAGGATGCGCTCGCCGAGCCAGTGTTCAACGAGACGCTAAAACTGGAGTATTCGCAAGGTAAACGCCGTGCATGGCTTTTTGCCCATAACGTTGTTCAGGGAGAAGAGCAAACAGACGAAGGGTATGTTTTGGAGGTCCAATGGACAGAAAAAACCAGCAATCAGTACAAGGTAGCGAACCCCTAAGCAGGTTTGTTTTTGTGCATCTAAAGTCGTATAATATATATTATGTTAAATTGGTGCAGATATCTTGTTGAAGAGTTGATTGAGATATATTGTCTAAACGCATGAATACAATCATATATCCCAACGGCAATCCAATACTGATTTGTGGCCCTACGGCTTCGGGCAAGTCTGCATTGGGTATCGAGATCGCGCGAAAATCAGGTGGTTGTATTATCAACGCCGATGCATTGCAGGTATACGACAACTGGCGAGTTCTGACCGCGCGACCTAGTGAAATCGATGAACAAACCGTCCCACATCACCTTTACGGACACGTAGATTCTAGCCAAACCTATTCTGTTGGCGCATGGCTGCGGGATGTTAACGAAACATTAAGGAGTATCGACTGTCGTCCAATTATACTTGGTGGGACGGGATTGTATTTCTCGGCGCTTACAACGGGTTTAGCCGAGATACCTGAAACGCCAGATCGGATAAGAAATATGGGAAATGATATTAGAAATACATCACAAGGCACGGAATTTATACAGTATTTGAAAAAACACGACCCCGAAACGCTTGCAAAAACTGACACTGATAATCCGATGCGATTGCAGCGCGCATGGGAAGTGCATCAATCAACTGGACGCGGCTTGGCATCGTGGCAAAAAGATACACCGGCGCCTTTGATTTCGCTTACATCAGCTACACCGGTTGTTCTAAATTCCGACCCGGATTGGCTGAACGCAAGAATTGCAGGCCGGTTTACGAACATGGTAGCAGGTGGAGCGCTCGATGAGTGCAAGGCCGCAATTGATATCGGGTGGGAGCCATCCCTACCCTCATCCCGCGCCCTTGGTGCGCGCGAACTGATCGCCTATTTGCGTGAAGAGTGCACACTTGACGAGGCAAAAGAGAGCGCGTCGATCGCTACAAGGCAATTTGCTAAACGCCAGCGCTCGTGGTTTCGCAACAAAATGCAGGATTGGCAACAGGTTTCACTTGATGATCAGACCGACATTTCGGACCTTGCAGATCGTATTTTGCAACGCGCCGATCAATCCTGAATACCACCCCTAGTATGCGTTGATTCTGCAAAGCGCAAATCATGTGTTTGCGATTCGTTATTTGTAACTAGCTTCGAAAACTGTTGAAAAAATTCATGAATCCGGTAAGTTAGAATAAAAAAACGAACATCTGAGGCAGACAATTGAATACATCTTCTTATGACCTGTACCGCGAAATGCAGTCCACAGGACAGCCGATGGAGGCTGTTCACTGTGAAAGTATTTCCGCCAGAGGGTTGAAACAACCTTGGCGTCTTGACGAGCACCGCCACTATGATTTGCATCAGTTTTTCTGGATTACCCGTGGTGGTGGCCGAGTTGTAATTGACGGTGTGACCCATGGATTTGGGGCTAATACGGCCCTTTTTATCCCGAATTTAACAGTTCACGGATTTGAATTCACTCCGGGTACTGTCGGTTGGGTGGTTTCCATGGTTAAAGATATGCCGGTAGCAATGCCTGGAGAACCTATGATGAGTGTACTCCCAAGCCCGAGGGATCAAGCGTATTTGACCGGCGATTTCAACAACTTGAACGCAGAGTATGTTGCAGATACACCTGACCGTCAAGAAACCTTACTGCACCACGCCGGCCTGCTTTCCATACGTTACCGGCGCATGAAATCAGGCAGCTTTCGCAAGGGTTTTTCCAATGACAGTGCGCGTCGCCGCCTTATGCGTAAGTTTATCGCGCGGCTTGAAGATCGCTATGGTACACCTGACACCGTAAAAGATTACGCCGGTGCGTTGAAGGTGACAACTACACATCTCACCCGCGTTTGCCGCGAAACCACTGGAAAACCGGCCACCAAGCTTATTCAGGATCGCACGATGCTTGAAGCACGGCGAAGCTTGGCCAATACAAAATTGAAAGTTCGCGAAATTTCTGACGATCTTGGATTCCAGACGCCGGCATATTTCACCCGTGTTTTCACGGCCACGACAGGCAAGTCACCGCGAACGTTCCGTAAAGATGCGCAATCGCAGGCGATTATTAACCCGAATGCGCGCTCTACCATCTAAGGTGAGACAATAGGTATCCCGCTTCGCAGTTGATATTTTGGGCGCGCTTTGGTAGGTCGCGCCTATCATTCCTCGATCAAAGAGAGCATGCCTATGATCCCTCGCTATTCCCGCCCTGAAATGGTTGCCATCTGGTCACCCGAAAACAAATTCCGCATCTGGTACGAGATCGAGGCGCACGCCTGCGACGCGCAAGCTGCCCTTGGCGTAATTCCTAAAGAGAGCGCCGCAGCGGTTTGGAAGGCCAAAGACGTAAAATTCGACGTTGCGCGGATTGACGAGATCGAAGCTGTCACCAAGCACGACGTAATTGCATTCCTGACGCATCTAGCCGAGATAATCGGTAACGAGGAAGCTCGATTTGTACATCAAGGCATGACGTCGTCAGACGTTTTGGATACTTGTTTCAATGTTCAGCTTGTTGAAGCGGCAGATATATTGCTTGCTGATGTGGAGAAGCTTCTTGAAGCTCTGAAACGGCGTGCATTTGAGCATAAAGACACTATCCGCATTGGTCGTAGCCACGGCATTCACGCCGAACCTACAACAATGGGTCTAACTTTCGCGCGTTTTTATGCCGAAATGGATCGTAACCTCGCTCGCCTCAAAGTCGCCCGTGATGAAATCGCAACGGGTGCAATTTCGGGTGCGGTTGGTACGTTTGCGAATATCGACCCATCAGTCGAAGAATATGTATGCGAACAGCTGGGCTTGAAACCCGAACCAATCAGCACACAGGTCATTCCACGCGATCGTCATGCTGCGTTTTTCGCCGCACTTGGTGTTGTTGGTGCTTCGATTGAGAATGTCTCCACTGAAATCCGACATATGCAACGTACCGAAGTTCTGGAAGCGGAAGAGTATTTCGCGCCGGGTCAAAAAGGTTCGTCTGCGATGCCGCACAAGCGTAACCCGATTTTGACGGAAAACCTGACTGGCCTGTCGCGCGTTGTCCGTATGGCGGTTGTGCCGGCGATGGAAAACGTAACACTTTGGCACGAACGCGATATCTCGCACAGTTCGGTTGAGCGTAACATCGGACCTGACACGACTATCACTCTGGACTTTGCCTTGCAGCGCCTAACTACCGTGATCGACAAGTTGCTGGTTTACCCTGACAACATGCTGAAAAACATGAACAAGTTCCGTGGTTTGGTGCATTCCCAACGTGTACTTCTGGCCTTGACACAAAAAGGTCTTAGCCGTGAAGACAGCTATCGTCTGGTGCAGCGCAACGCGATGCGGGTTTGGGAAGAGGATGCAGACTTTATGACTGAACTAAAGGCCGACCCTGAGGTAATGGCCGCTCTAACGGACGCCGAGATCGACGATAAGTTCGACCTTGGATATCATACCAAACACGTTGATACGATCTTTAAGCGCGTTTTCGGATAAGAGGATGAGGTGGAAGCCGTGTGAAAACGGCTTCTACTCAGCGGCTTTGATTGCTTTGGCGATAAATACAGACGCAGGCAGCGCAAGAACTGCACCAAGAACGGCCGCGATCAGAATGTATTTCAGTGTGTCATAGCCAGACACAAGCGCTGCAATGACTAAAATTCCAGCCATGGTTGTCCCAACGATCGCGTATAAGACGGTTGCTAATCTAAGCATGATATTCTCCTCAATACAGTTTTCGGATGTATTAAGGTTAGCAAGATCAACAGACCTTGATCTATCTCAATTTAGACACAAAAAAACCGACGCGTTTACAGTGCCGGTTTTTCACTTAATGTGTTTGTTTAAACGCCAGCTTCGATTTGCTCGACAGCTTTTGTTGTCAGTTCTATCAACTTGGCACGAATTTCGTCATCGCTCATTTCGCCATTGAAATCTGCAACCACTTTGCGAACCACATCTTCATGGCCAGCTTCTTCGAAATCAGCCTTTACGACGTCCAGAGCATAAGCTGCGGCGTCATCGCCGGATTTTCCAAGTAGATCGGCGGCCCAAAGACCTAACAGTTTGTTGGCCCGAGCGGCGATTTTGAATTTTGTTTCTTCGTCATGCGCATATTTGTTTTCGAATGCGTTTTCGCGATCATTAAATGTGGTCATCTTTTTTGCTCCGTTGGAAATTTGTCCATTACCTCTAAGTAAACATTACATGGGGAGGTATACAAGGCCGCAGGTGCGAATCCTTGCTCCTTGTTCCACTACAGCCTATAGAGCAGGTGAAATCCGCGGGGGTACGCATACCCCCTGCCCTGATGCGCTACACGGAGGCACCCATGGCCCGTCGCAGAATGATTTACGAAGGCAAGGCAAAAATCCTTTACGAAGGACCTGAACCAGGCACGATCGTCCAATATTTCAAGGATGATGCGACTGCGTTTAACGCCGAGAAAAAAGCTGTTATCGAAGGTAAAGGTGTTCTTAACAACATGTTATCCGAACACTTTATGGTTGGGGTTGCCGGCATCGGTATTCCAAACCACTTCATCAAACGCCTCAATATGCGCGAACAACTGATAAAAGCTGTTGAAGTGATTCCGCTGGAAGTTGTTGTGCGAAATGTTGCTGCCGGCTCCATGTCCAAGCGTTTGGGAATCGAAGAGGGCACCCCTCTCTCCCGTCCGATTGTAGAGTTTTATTACAAAGACGACTCACTTAGTGATCCGTTAGTAACGGAAGACCAGATTGTCGCGTTCCAATGGGCTAGCCCGCAGGACCTTGATGAAATGGTTGCAATGGCATTGCGTGTTAACGATTTCATGTCAGGGTTAATGTTTGGTGTCGGCATCAAACTGATTGATTTCAAGATCGAGATCGGGCGTCTGTTCGACGGTGATTTTCAACGCTTGATTCTTGCTGACGAAATCAGCCCTGACAGCTGCCGTCTGTGGGATATTGAAACTGGTCGCAAGCTCGACAAAGACATTTTCCGACACGATCTGGGTGATCTGGCTGACGCGTATACTGAAGTAGCAACTCGTTTGGGTGTTATGCCCAAGAAATCCGGCGGCCCATCCGGCCCCACATTGGTTAAATAAGGAGCACTCCCATGAAAGCGCGTGTTTATGTAACTTTGAAAAATGGCGTATTGGATCCGCAAGGCGCGGCTGTACAACATGCACTTGGCTCGTTGGGTTTTGACGGTGTTGACGCCGTTCGCCAAGGCAAAGTAATTGAGCTCGACCTGACCGAAACAGATGCAAGCAAAGCTGAAGTGTCGGTTATCAAAATGTGCGAAAAGCTTCTGGCCAATACCGTCATCGAAGATTTCAAGGTGGAGATACTCTGATGCGCTCTGCCGTTATCGTTTTCCCAGGTTCAAACTGCGACCGAGACATGGCTGTAGCTTTGGAACGTGCCAGTGGCGTTAAAGCGCAAATGGTTTGGCATAAAGATGCCTCACTGCCAGACGGACTTGATGTCGTCACCATTCCTGGTGGGTTTTCTTTTGGCGATTACCTGCGTTGCGGCGCAATCGCAGCCCGTTCACCGATTATGCGTTCGGTCATAGATTTCGCCAACAAAGGCGGTCATGTTTTGGGTGTATGCAATGGCTTTCAAGTGTTGATCGAGTCTGGACTTCTTCCTGGTGCGTTAATGCGTAATTCTGGCTTGAAGTTTGTCTGCAAGGACTCAGAAATCAAAGTTACGACAGCTAACAGCCCGTTTACAAACGCCTATACTAACGGCGAGACAGTGACTTACCCGATCGCGCATCACGACGGAAACTACGTGGCTGATGCTGCGCTTGTGGAACGTTTGAACGGCGATGACCGCGTTGCATTCACATACTCAAACAACCCAAACGGTTCCTCTGCGGATATCGCCGGCGTTTTGTCAAAAAACCGGCGCGTGTTAGGCATGATGCCACACCCAGAGCGTCTGAATGATGCAGAACTTGGCGGCACAGACGGAAGCAAGATGTTTACTTCGTTGGCAGAGGCCTTGGTCTCCGCCTGAACTAGCGCCACAGCCTATCACCAAGGCTGTCGCCCATCCCGTCATATAGATGCGCGACTTGCGCGCCGTAACCGTTGAATATCTGGGTTGGAATGCGGTCGTCGCTATCCAGCGGCCGCTCGGTCGCCTGTGTCCAACGAGGGTGGTCCACCGCCGGATTAACGTTCGCCCAGAAACCGTATTCCTTGTTCTGCAAGTTTTCCCAGAACCCGACAGGGCGTTCATTGGTAAACGTAACCTTAACAATCGATTTGATCGATTTGAACCCGAATTTCCACGGCATATGGACGCGAAGCGGGGCACCGAATTGCTTGTGCAATACCTTGCCGTAAGCCCCGACAACCATAAATGCTAGATCGTTCGTCGCCTCGGTAATTGTGAAACCCTCTACATAAGGCCAAGGATACCACGCAGCCCTTTGTTCCTTAGCGACGTTCGTGTCCATAAATGTCTCGAACCGGATATATTTGGCACCGGACTGCGGTTGCGCCAATGTAACCAACTTGGACATTGGGAATCCGATCCATGGCACAACCATTGACCATGCCTCTACGCAGCGGTGACGGTAAATACGTTCTTCAACACCTGTGCGTTTCAACAAATCTTCTATGCCAATCTGAAACGGCTTATCAACTAGTCCGTCTATTTCGATCACCCAGTCATCCGTTGACAACTTCTGCGCTTCGGCTGCAATACGTTTACTGGACCCGAACTCGTAGAAGTTGTTGTATTTGCTAGTAATAGATTCGTCAGTGATCTGCCGCCCAGCATCCGCGAAACCAACGTTCATTGCTGGCGCTGGCTCAAAGCGCGATTCTGCAGGTGCAGCGTCCAAACCATTTCCCAATAGTGCAAGGCCTGCACCAGCCCCGATTCCAGAAATTAGTTTGCGTCGGTTAAGGAACAACCTCTCGTCGGTAACCAAGTTTTCTGCAATCAGCCAATCAGGTTTTCTTTGATAAATCATTTACTTCCCCTTAATTTTCAGACGACTATAGGGCGGATATTTGCCTATATCCAATCAAAGATGCTTGAGCGTGTGTTACCAAACCCTTACTTCTAAACTTATGAAAACTGCTAAACTATCCACTCTACGGTTACCCGATCTTCGGCGCATTCAAATACTCGTCTGGGTAGGCTTGCTGTTTACTGTTGTACTTCTCTGGGCATCAACCAGCTTTCTGACAGATAGATTTACGACCGAACAACGCGAAAAGTCCCTGCAAAGGGCTGGTATCTACGCTAGCACAATTTCTGCGACACTTCAGCGAAACGCTTACGTCCCCTTGATGCTTTCACGAGATCAATCACTGATCTATGCGTTGATAACCGGTGATTATAGGGCGACTTCTTCTCGGTTGATTTCATTTAAGGAAGATCTCTCGGCAGCTTCCATTATCTTGATGGATATCAACGGATTGGTCGTCGCAGCAACAGAACCACGCGACATTTTCGTCGAGGAGGAGCGCCCTGGTTTCTTCATCAGGGCTTTACGGGAAAGCGCTACGGTTTTTCAGGCATTGCGGATTGACGGGAAAATCAACGGGTTCTACTACGCCCGCAAAATCGAATTCGAAGACGAGAGTATTGGCGTGGTTGTCGTTGAAGTCGACCTTCAACGACAGGAAAACTTTTGGCGTCGAAGCGGTGCGAACGTAGTTCTCTCTGATTCTACCGGCAATATCCTTTTGGCATCGCATCCTGCGTGGCGCGACACTACCCTTCAAGATTTACTAACATCGACATATCGCCCGACCACCTCCGAACGCCTATTCGGTAACGAGGATCAGTCTCCGCAATCATTTGTCCACATTAACGGCGAACGCCTTTTGGTCAGCGAAGCGAGTGTAGGTTTCCTCGGTTGGGATTTGAGCTACTTCGCATCCCTTGAAGACGCTCAGGCGCGTGTGAATGCATTTATTGCGTTGGAATTAATGATTTTGGCGATGTTGGCGGCCCTAATCTTCTACCTGATATCCCGAAAAACAACGCGTAAATCCACAGAGATTCAAGCTGAGTCCGCGGAACTTCGACGTCTGAACCGGCGCCTATCGAACGAGATTGAGCAACGACAACGTGCCGAACAGATGCTGGAAACGGCCGAACAAAGTTTGGAGCAAGCCTCGAAGCTGGCTGCTCTGGGCCAAATGTCTGCGTCCGTTAGCCATGAGTTGAACCAGCCTCTGGCTGCGATGCGCACCTATTTGGCGGGCGCGCGCCTATTGTTGCAGCGGAACCGGACGGAGGAAGCCTTGATCAGTTTCCAGCGTATCGACGACCTAATCGAGCGTATGGGGGCGATTACAAAACAACTAAAATCCCATGCTACCAAAGCATCAGGCAATGCAATTACAATTGATTTACGCGATTCTGTCGCTTCAGCAATGTCGATGATGGCACCGCAGCTTGGGAGGATACAGGTAAACATCGTGCGCAATTTTCCTGACCATCCTGCAAATGTTGTCGGTGACCCGGTTCGCATCGAGCAGATAATTGTCAATTTATTGCGCAATGCTCTTGATGCGGTCAAGCCGGTTGAAGACAAGCGAATCGAGATTACATTGAAAGTGGGAGACGTCGTAACGTTGACTATTCAGGATAATGGAAACGGAATCGAGGATGCCAGCACCCTGTTCGAGCCCTTTGCAACTACAAAGAAACCTGGGGAGGGCGTCGGACTTGGCCTTGCCATTTCCGCTGGGTTCGCAAGCGATATGAATGGCAAGTTAACAGGTCGCAACGCGACGCCCATAGGGGCGCTATTTGAATTACAATTACCTCGGGCACCCGCTCAGTAAAAATTGGAGTCAGCATGTCTGAAACATTAATAGTCGCCATAATCGATGACGAAGCCGATATGCGAGCGTCAATAAGCCAGTGGCTGGAGCTCTCGGGGTTCAAAACCATCTGCTTCGAGACCGCCAATGAGGCGATAACAACTCTGGGTTCGGATTTTCAAGGAATCGTTTTATCCGACATCCGTATGCCGGGCATGGACGGAATGGAATTGTTAAAACGCCTTCACACAGTTGATTCAGCCCTTCCCGTGATATTGATAACCGGGCACGGTGACGTGCAAATGGCCGTTGATGCGATGCGGATAGGTGCCTATGATTTTGTCGAAAAACCTTTTGATCCTGAACGCTTAGCCGATTTGACGCGCCACGCGATGGAAGCACGACGTCTAACATTGGATAACCGCACCTTGCGTCGTGAGCTGTCGGACGGAACAGTTCTTCTTCGCAAAATAATGGGCAACAGCCCGCAGGTAGAAAAACTCCGCGAGGATATTCTGGACCTAGCACAAGCGGATGCAAACGTGTTGATAACGGGTGAAACAGGAACTGGTAAAAGTCTTATTGCTCACGGCATTCATGCTTGCGGATCGCGTCAAGGAAAACCGTTCTATTCCCTAAATTGCACCGCATTGAACGAAGACGACATGTTAGCGCGACTTTTTGGGCCCGCAATAAATGCGGAAAACCGTCCCGTAATGGCATCCAGCACGCCGTGTACCCTGTGTTTGGAAGATGTGCAGTCGCTGTCCGAAACTGTCCAAAGCCGGCTGTTGTCGGCCCTTGAAAAGATGGATGAGGATAGCGATGAAAACATCATTCGTATTATTTCTATCTCGGGCGCACCAAGTGACGAAACGCAAATGGCCTTGCGGCCGGATCTATATTATCGCCTCGCAAACATGGAGGTGGCCGCGCCGACCCTTCGTGAACGTGGCGAAGATGTTCTAATTCTGTTCACCCGTTTCTTGCAATTGTTTTCCGAAGATTACGGTTGTGACGTCCCCGAACTTACGGCTCAGGACGCCGCCAATTTGCTACAAGCGGCGTGGCCCGGAAATATCCGGCAGTTACAAAACCTTGCGGAACGCGCAGTTCTGCAATCCCGACGCGGTGAAACAGGAATTGCATCTTTGTTGACGGACGAAGGGTTGCGCGAACCATCGGAGCAAACTGGCGAGAAACCATTGAAGGAACACGTCGAGGCGTTCGAGCGCATGTTGATCGAAAATGCATTGCGCCGAAACCGTGGGTCTGTGGCATCAGTGATGCAAGAACTCGCCCTGCCCCGCAGAACCCTGAACGAGAAAATGGCGAAATACGGCCTTAGTCGTAGCAATTACGTTTAGCTGTAATTGGCCAGCTCGGCAGTAAGATCTCCGTAACCGGTGTAGCGGCGCTCATAGATCAGTCCCAACCTCTCAGCGGCCTCTTCGGCCAATCTGTCGAGGTCGGGCTGATCGGTTTGCGCCAGATAAACCAGTTTCTCGTAATTCCCAAACAGCATATCGCGCAATTGTGGATGTCGGTCTAACCCCATGGGTTTCCACACGAAACTGTCGAATTGACGGACAAGAAAATCGGTCAAATAAAACGATGTGAATTCGGTGTCTGCGTGGGCTGCAAACGCGTCGTTGCCCTCGAAAAAACTGTAGCAATGCGGCCCCGCGGCCATTTGGACGCCCAACTCTTCGCAGCGCGCTTCCAGCAATCCGCCCGTGCCACAATCCGCATAAACTACGAATATTTCATCGTATTTATCGCGTGCCTGTATCACTACGGCTTCAACCGCGTCAGGGATTTTATCGGGTGTCAGGTGTAGATTTGCGGGTAAACATTGCAATTCCATATGCGTCCAGCCGTTAACCTTGATT
Organism: Rhodobacterales bacterium 52_120_T64; assembly: GCA_002162875.1. Classification (GTDB taxonomy): domain Bacteria; phylum Pseudomonadota; class Alphaproteobacteria; order Rhodobacterales; family Rhodobacteraceae; genus NORP23. The sequence goes on from MABA01000004.1 coordinate 483,101, forward strand.
AACGCGAGAATTTCACGCGCCAACGCCCCGCAGGCCAACAGAAGAACGCGGCCACTCGAAGTGTCCACGTTCAATCCGTCTGTTGTCAGTTGTTTATCCGTAAAGGGCATAGCATATAATCACGCCGAAAGCTGGTTGTGCTTTCTGGCCATGAATTCCTTGGCTGTTTCCACGGCTACGGCCGCATCTCGACAGTATGCATCAGCACCAATGGCTTTGCCAAACTCATCGTTCAGCGGCGCCCCACCGACCAGCACGATATAGTCATCGCGCTTGCCTTGCTCGACCAATGTATCAATGACGACTTTCATGTATGGCATTGTGGTTGTCAGCAACGCAGACATGCCCAGAATATCTGCATTGTCCTCTTCGAGCGCCGCAAGATATTCTTCAACCGAGTTGTTGATCCCGATGTCCTGAATTTCAAAGCCGGCGCCTTCCATCATCATCCCGACGAGGTTTTTGCCGATGTCATGGATGTCGCCTTTGACAGTACCAATAACCATTTTACCAAGACGCGGTGCGCCTGTTTCGATCAACAATGGTTTAAGGATCTTCATGCCACCCTTCATTGCGCCCGCCGCCAGAAGAACTTCTGGCACGAACAGAATGCCGTCACGGAAATCGATTCCTACGATCGCCATCCCTTCGACAAGAGCTTTGGTCAGGATATCGTAAGGCGTCCATTTGCGTTCCAGCAGAATGTTAACGGCCTCTTCGATTTCTTCCTTCATACCGTCATAAAGGTCATCCATCATTTGCAAAACGAGTTCTTCGTCGTTCAGTTCGCTTAGAACTAGATCGTCTTCTTCATCAGACATGGTGGTATTCCTAAGTATGAGCGGGTTGCAATCTCAACTTTGAGTTACAGCGCAATATGTAATGAATTCTCGGCAGTTTGCGACAATCGCTAGACAATATCCGACTTAAGCGCCGCGACGACGATTTTTGCGTTTGCTTGGGGTGCCGCCATCCAGGCCATCTGAGTCGGAAGAAAACCCTCCTAGAGTGGCGCGAATGGTTTCAGAATTCGGGATCGCACCTCGGGGGGTTGATTCAAGTGCAGCTTTCATCGCCACCAAGTGCTCAGGCAACGTACCACAACACCCACCAATGATTTTGGCCCCTGCATCGCGTGCCAACAAAGCATATTCGCCCATCAATTCCGGAGTGCCATCATAGTGAATGTGACCATGAACGTATTTCGGAATGCCAGCGTTACCTTTGGATACGACAGGAATCGAGGGATTTGCTTTGTTAAACCCAAGCAACGTGCGTAACAGATCAGAGGCTCCAACTCCGCAGTTTGCGCCAAACGCTATGGGTTTATTCTCAAGCCCTTCGACCATTGCTACCATATCAGTCGCCGTTACACCCATCATGGTGCGGCCAGCTGTATCGAAGCTCATTGTGCCTACCCATGGGGCGCCAACGTTCTGGAACGCCTTCGCTGCCGCTTTGTATTCTTCAGGTGCTGAAATAGTTTCCAACCAAAGTACATCGGCGCCACCTTCCATCAAGCCTTTGGCTTGCTCTTCGAATATCTCGACGGCGCTGTTAAAGGAAAGCTCCCCAACCGGCTCCATGATATCGCCTGTTGGGCCAACAGATCCTGCGACGACAATCTTGCGCCCCGATGCATCCGCTGCCTCGCGCCCAATCTCGGCGGCAATGCGGTTCAAAGTAAAAACATCGTTTTGGCGGTCGTGCAGCTTTAAGCGCGAATAGTTGCCGCCAAATGAATTTGTCAGAAAAATATCACTGCCGGAATTGATCGCACCGTCATATAGCGCGCGAATGCGGTCAGGATGAGTTTCATTCCAAATTTCGGGGGCCTCGCCTGCTTCCAACCCCATGTTAAACAGAGTGGTTCCGGTGGCTCCATCGCCAAGCAGCCAGTCGCGCTCGGATAGTAGTTCGCTTAGAAGGTCGGTCATACCGTCAAATCCTCTTCTCTATAGTAATGCGTTTGAAATCTGCCTAATACGTTGGATCATCGCGCGCAAGCCGTTAGAGCGCTGCGACGACAAATGTTGATCAAGTCCTAAGCGGCCCATCTCTTCTGGTGCGGCTACTTTCAGCGCTTCGGTGGGTGTTAGCCCATCGTAAAGCGCGTGTAGAACCGCGATTAAACCACCAACAATCATCGCATCGGATTCGCCTTGAAAATGGATGCGGGCGGTCGCCCCCTCGCCATCAATCTCAGGCACAATCCAGACTTGCGAGGCACAACCCTCGACCTTGGTGGCAGGGATCTTCTGACCCTCGCTCAACGGAGTCATTTTCTTGCCCAGATCGATCACATAGCGGTAGCGATCTTCCCAGTCGTCGATGAAATCGAAATCCTCGACTATTTCTTCAAAACGTGCGGTGGCCATTGGCGTTCTCCTTTAATCGAGTGATTTAGTCACTTAAAGGCAGAACGTCCAGTCCGGCGTGATGCCGCAACCAACATTCGTTTACAATTCAATAATCTTCACGCCTCGAGGTGAGGCAGACAAAGCTATCTCGCCATTTCGCAATCGTAGTGCATCATCACCAAAAACGTTTTTACGCCAACCACTTAACGCCTTTACGTCATCGTCGTCGCTATTCGCGATCGCATCAAGATCACTTGTCGTTGCAATCAGTTTTGGCGCAACATGATACTTCTCGGCTTTTGATTTAAGCAAAACCCGAAGCAAATCACCAAGCGATTCTGTACCGTTTTTCTTAACGCGTACAGGCGGAGCAGTCGGTAGATCGTCTTCTGGACACGCTTCTCCTGCCTTTACCGCGGCCAAAATACCATCCGCGATCGCGCCTTTACGGGCTTCGCGTAGCAACAAGCGCGAGCGATTAAGGTCTTCGTAGGTTTTCGGACGCGAGGAAGCTAACTCCATCAGTGCATCGTCTTTTATCACGCGGTTACGCGGTATATTGCGGGTCTGCGCGGTGATTTCGCGAAATTGTGCCAACTCTCGAACCACAGCCAAAAACCGCCCTGATGTTGTGCGGGTTTTCAGGCGTTTCCAAGCGTCACGTGGTTCAATTCGGTAGGTTGTGGGATCAGTTAGAATCGCTTCTTCCTCGATCACCCAACTCGTTCGATCTGTTTTCGTTAACTGTTTATCAAGATATTCATAAATAACCCGAAGATGGGTCACATCCGCCAATGCATAGGTTTTTTGCTTATCCGACAGAGGCCGGCGGCTCCAATCTGTAAAGCGCGAGGATTTATCAACGCCCGCTTTCACGATTTGACGCACCAGTTTTTCATATCCGACTTGTTCGCCAAACCCGCAAACCATTGCTGCGATCTGGGTGTCGAAGAACGGTTCGGGAATCACCCCACCTTCGACACAGAAAATCTCAAGATCTTGCCGTGCGGCGTGGAAAACCTTAACAACGTCGGTGTTTTTGAACAGCTCGTACATCGGTGAAAGATCGATACCTTTCGCGAGCGGATCAATGATAACTGCATTCTCGTCGCCCTCACCCGGATATGCCATCTGAACCAGGCACAATTGCGAATAATAGGTTCGCTCGCGCAGGAATTCTGTGTCCACGGTAACGTAGGGCTGTGAAGCACACTCGTCACAGAATTTTGCTAGATCTTCAGTCTTTGTAATAGTTATCATTCTTATCCGTTCTGCGCATCAGCGCGGGATTTACCAGCTACGTCTTGTGCCAGCGTTGCTGCCATAAATCTGTCTAAATCGCCATCAAGAACACCTTGAGTGTCCGAGGTTTCCTCATTTGTCCGCAAATCCTTAACCATCTGGTAGGGTTGCAGAACGTATGATCTGATCTGGTTACCCCAACCCGCGTCACCCTTGTTGTCATGCGCGTCCTGAATGGACTCAGTGCGCTTGCGCATTTCGATTTCGTAAAGGCGCGATTTAAGCGCCGCCATACAGTTCGCTCTGTTTTGGTGCTGTGATTTTACAGAACTGGTTACGACAATACCCGACGGAATATGTGTAATTCGCACTGCTGAATCAGTGGTGTTAACATGCTGCCCACCAGCGCCCGAGGAACGGTACGTATCAACACGAATGTCGGCGGGGTTAATATCGATCTCGATATTATCGTCGATCACCGGATAGACCCAGACCGAACTAAATGAAGTATGTCGTTTCGCAGCACTATCAAACGGCGATATCCGCACCAAACGATGCACTCCGCTTTCACTTTTCAGCCAACCATAAGCGTTGTGGCCCTTAATCTGGTAAGTCACCGACTTTATGCCAGCCTCCTCGCCAGAATTATAGGACATGGTTTCGACAGTGTAGCCCTTCTTCTCGGCCCAGCGAACGTACATACGCGCCAGCATAGAGGCCCAGTCGCAACTTTCCGTACCACCCGCACCAGCGTTGATTTCGACGAACGTGTCGTTCGCATCGACTTCGCCGTTCAGCAATGCTTCCAATTCCAGCTTGGCGGCCAGAACTGTTAGTTTGGCAATGACGTTTTGGGCGTCGTTGATGACTTCTTGATCATCTTCCATTTCGCCAAGTTCAATCATGTCGACGTTGTCTTGCAAATCACCAGCCAAGGAATTGTGATTATCCAACGCGTCAACAAGGTTTTGGCGCTCCCGCATCAGTTTTTGTGCGCGCTCGGGGTTGTTCCACAATGTCGGGTCCTCGGACATCGCGTCGAACTCTTCCATTCGGTGCGCGGAGGTTTCCCAATCCATGCGCTGGCGCAGTAGGTCCAAAGACTTTTCGATCTCGGCGACCTGTTTTTCTGTTTCTGCGCGCATTGTTTGGGCTCCGGAAGGGGGTGTTGGATAAGCCGTATCTAACCAACCCAGCCAAAAGGGTAAAGAGGGGTCAGTAAAGACCTCCACTGGAAAGGCCACCGAAGGTCGGTTTGACGGGAATGATGATCTCTTCGCCGCCAATGATAACGGTCTCGAAGGTTTCGCCCTCGCCGCGGCTGAAGAACAATAGATCACGGCCCATCACGTATCCCCCGTCAATGAATTCGCCATAAGAGCCATATCCGGGTTCTTCGCCTTGACGGAAAAGTTCACTGACGACGTAATCGCCCTCTTCATCATCGTTCAGGCGCACACCTGTGTAGCGGTCAATATTGACGAACAACGACCCCGGCGGCACATCGTGCTCTACTTTCGGGAACATTTCCAATGCCACTTCCATAAACTCAGAGAACACGGGCCCACAAAGCGAGCCGCCGTAAGCCCCTCGCCCCATCGGTTTAGGTATATCAAACCCGATATAACACCCCGCCACGATTTTGGGTGTGAATCCGATGAACCACCCATCCTTCGCTTGGTTCGTCGTACCTGTTTTACCCGCGATTGGCACACCCAGAACAGCGCCAACAGTGCTGGCAGCTGTACCATTGCGCACAACACCCTGCATCATCGAGGTCAGTTGGTAGGCCGTGATTTGGTCCATAATCCTTACAGCATTATTTTTGGCCCAAGGCTCGCGTTCCATCGCCATTTCGAAGCCCTGACAATCTTCGCATTCACGTTGGTCGTGTCTGAATACGGTGTTGCCATATCGGTCTTGCACACGGTCCACCAACGTCGGCTCTACGCGTTTGCCACCGTTGGCGAACATGGCGTAAGCGGCAACCATTTTGTACAATGTGGTTTCACCAGCGCCCAGAGAATAGGAAATCAACTCGGGCATATCATCGTAGACACCAAAGCGTTCAGCATATGCACTTACGACATCCATTCCCACACTTTGGGCAACACGAATGGTCATTAGGTTTCGCGAGTACTCGATTCCTGTGCGCAATGGAGCGGGACCATAGAATTTCTTTGACGAATTCTGTGGGCGCCAAATCCCTTGAGGCGTTTCAACTTCAATCGGTGCATCGACCACGATCGTTGCCGGTGTATAGCCGTTGTCCAAAGCCGAAGCGTAAACAAACGGTTTAAACGCCGACCCCGGTTGGCGGTTAGCCTGTGTAGCCCTGTTGAATACGCTGGTTTGATAGCTGAACCCGCCTTGCATCGCCACAACACGGCCCGTTTGCGTGTCCATCGCCATGAACGCGCCCTGAATGGCAGGAACTTGCTGCATTTCCCAGAACTGAAAATCATCATCTTTCATATTGGCCGAAACCAGCACAACATCCCCGAGCGCCCAAATATCCGACGCTGCTTTGGGGGTGCCGCGCGGTTTGCTATCCTCGTCAACGGTACGTGCCCATGTCGTGTCGGCGACTTTCAGATAATGCCCGTCTTCGTCGTCAACAACATCTTCAATTCCGATACGTACAGATGTTTCGCCGACCTTAGTCACAACAGCCAATGACCAACCTTCGATATCACGCGGAAGCACTATCTCATTCAACGCAGCACGCCATTCGGGGTCACTCAAAGTTTCGACGTTTTCGATCTTGGCTAGCGGGCCCCAATAAATTTCAAGCGCCCGATCATATTCGACCAGTCGCCGTTGTAGGGCTTTTGCGGCCGCCCGCTGCAGTTCCGGATCCATGGTGGATCGAATTGAAAGCCCGCCAGAGAACAATTCGTCGCTGCCCATAGTTCGGGAAAGCTGCCTGCGGATTTCGTCGGTAAAATAGCTGCGCGGTGGAAGCTGCGCCCGTGAAGAAGGCAACTCGCCACCTTGTACGGTCAACAACGCCTCGGCTTTGGCTAACTCGGCTTCTTCCGAAGTGATATATCCGTTCTCGGCCATTTCTTTCAGAATAAAGTCCCGACGATTAATAGCCCTGTCGTGGTTGCGCACCGGATGGTAATCGCTTGGTGCTTTTGGCTGCACCGCCAAAAACGCTGCTTCTGCAATAGAAAGCTCTTCAAGCGTTTTTCCGAAATATGTTTGTGCAGCCGCAGTCACACCATAAGAATTCTGACCAAGGAAAATTTCGTTTAGGTAAAGGCTGAGAATATCATCTTTGCTAAGCGTATTTTCGATCCGCGCAGCCAGCACAATTTCTTTGATCTTGCGCTCCAGTTTTCGCGAACCATCCAGCAAGAAGTTCTTCATTACCTGCTGCGTGATCGTCGAGGCTCCGCGAAGCCGCCCACCTTGCGCCGCGTCGATCAAAGCCTTTAGAATCCCCAACGGGTCATATCCGGCGTGGTGATAAAAATTCTTGTCCTCAGCACTAATGAACGCGGCCTTGACTACTTCGGGCATTTCATCAACGGGCGTAAATATTCGGCGTTCACGTGCGAACTCATCCATAACCAAGCCACGACCCGAATAAATTCGGGATAAGGTCGGCGGTTCATAGGTCGCTAGTTGTTCGTGGTTGGGCAGGTCATGACTGTAGATCCAGAACAAAGCCATAAGCCCCATTCCGCCCATAATCATGCCTAAAACGGCCCAACTAAACAGGAACCCGAAAAAATTCAAAATGGCTCTTAGCAACGACTCTACCTCCGTATCAGTCACCCGTATAGTCGAGGGTGCACAGGGCGTCAAAACTCCATTCGGGTTGTGGCGCATTCTTGGGCATGTGTCGGAATTAATTCGCCGATCGCTACATCTATTGTGATTTCGGTTGTAATACATTCCACTGAAAGGCTAATGTAGCCGAACTGGGTCCGTTGTGAATCGTATGTTTCCGGATTTCAGTCGAAAAGTTTTGTTACACTCGCGTGTTTTAGCAGTGAATGCTACGCGAAATGTGACAGGCGCTAGGCGCCACCCGCTAATTCTGCGCTGTCTGTTAGATAGTTGCAGCTTAAACAATCAGGTGCATTTTATTGTACCGGAGAGATAACCGCGATGAAACGCGTTGATACAGGCAGAGAAATTCACGGGGGCAGTTTGCCTTCCGGTTTTGCTATGTCAGCTCGTTCTTCCCAAACAAATAGCACGTCCAGCCCGCCCTCAAATATAAATGAGGCGCCGCCCGGCCGTCGCAGAAAGCTTACATGTCAAAGAAAATGCTTATCGATGCCACCCACGCCGAGGAGACTCGGGTTGTGGTGGTCGAAGGAAATAAAGTTGACGAATTTGACTTTGAATCCCTTAACAAACGCCAGCTTGCTGGCAATATCTATCTAGCAAAAATTACGAGGGTTGAACCCTCCCTTCAAGCTGCATTCGTTGATTACGGTGGAAACCGTCATGGTTTCCTTGCCTTTTCCGAAGTGCATCCCGATTACTATCAGATCCCGGCTGCGGATCGTCAGGCAATTCTAGATGAAGAAGCCGAAAACGTTGCACGCCAGCGCGACGACGAGGAAAAAGCCGAGCAGGTCAAATCCCGTTCCCGTCGTCGTCGTCGCAAGCCAACCGAAGCGGCCAGCGATGGCGCACCAAGTGCTGAAGACGCAGTGATTTCCGAAGAGGTTCCTGGTGAAGGCGACCAACCTGATATAGTTGAAGTGCCAGAAGCACCAAGTGAAACATCGACAGAGACTATAGCTGAAGAACCCACTCCTGAAGAAGTTGGTGCTGAAGAAACGGAAACTGAAGCTGTTGCAGCAGTAGAAACATCTGAGACTGCTGCTGACGAAGCCAATGAAGAGCCCGCAGTTGAAACGCCTGCTGAAGAAGTCAAACCCGAGGCCACTGACGAGCAGCCAGAAATTGACGCCAGTTCTGAAGATGTCGTCACCGAAAAAGTTAAAGAAACACCTGCGCCACGCCGTCAACATGCGCGCCGTTACAAGATTCAAGAAGTTATTAAAGTTCGCCAGATTCTGCTCGTTCAGGTCGTTAAAGAAGAGCGTGGCAACAAAGGTGCGGCGCTTACCACATACCTGTCCCTCGCTGGCCGGTATTGCGTTCTTATGCCAAACACCGCACGTGGTGGTGGCATCAGCCGCAAGATCACCAATGTTAGTGACCGTAAGAAACTCAAAGACATTGCCAACGGAATCAACGTGCCACAAGGCGCGGGCTTAATCATTCGGACTGCCGGTGCAAAACGCAGCAAGACCGATATTACGCGCGACTACGAATACCTCTTGCGCCAATGGGAGCAGATCCGCGACACGACGCTCAAATCCATGGCGCCTGAACATATCTACGAAGAAGGCAGCTTGATCAAACGCTCGATCCGTGACCTTTATAACAGCGAAATCGACGAGATCATTATCGACGGCGAACGCGGTTATAACGAGGCCAAGGAATACATGGGCATGCTCATGCCGTCCCACGCCGAGAACGTGAAATTGTACAAAGATGTGCTTCCGCTGTTCTCGCGCTTCCAAGTCGAGACCTATCTTTCAGGCATGTTCAACCCAACCGTCCAGCTAAAATCCGGTGGGTATATCGTTATCGGTATCACCGAAGCTCTGGTCGCGATCGACGTGAACTCCGGTCGTGCGACGAAGGAAAACTCGATCGAAGAAACCGCGCGCAAGACAAACCTTGAGGCCGCGGAAGAAGTCGCGCGCCAACTGCGTTTGCGTGACCTTGCCGGTCTGATCGTGATTGACTTCATCGACATGGAAGATCGTCGTAATAATATCGCGGTTGAAAAACGCATTAAAGACAAGTTGAAAACTGACCGTGCCCGCATCCAGATCGGCCGCATCTCCAGCTTTGGCTTGATGGAAATGTCGCGCCAACGTCTGCGTCCAGGTATGCTTGAGGCGTCAACACAACCTTGCCCGCATTGTCACGGCACAGGCATCACCCGTTCCGACGATTCCATGTCGCTGGCGATCCTGCGGGAACTGGAAGAAGAAGGCGTGCGGCGTCGTTGCAAAGAAGTACTCGTCAGTGTGCCGATCAACGTTGCAAACTATATGTTGAACCAGAAACGCGAACACGTCGCTATGATCGAGGGGCGTTTTGGCCTATCAGTTCGTATCGAGGCAGACCCGCACCTGATCAGCCCGGAATACCGTGTCGAACGTCTGAAAGTAGCTACGCGCATCATTCCAGAGCCCGAAATTCTGGAAACCGCAACTATCGAATATGCTCCGGACGTGACCGAAGATGTGACAGAAGCAGAAGTCGTGGAACCTGAAACAGACGACGAAGCTGCGCCCAAGAAACGTCGCCGCCGTCGTCGTCGTGGTGGCAAAGGTCGCAACGGTGATCAGCAGAACGATGAGAATACATCAGAAGAAAATGCTGAAACCGAGACTCCTAAATCCGAAGAAGTAGGCGAGGAAAAACCCGTTGTAGAGGAAAAGCCGAAACGTTCGCGCACGCGTCGCCGTCGTAAACCGGAAGCAGTGACCGACGAAAAGGCAGAGGAACAAACTGGTGCAACAGAGGCCGAATCCCCTGCCATAGTTGAAGTCCCCGAGGGCAAAGCCGAAGTCGCAGAAAAGCCGAAACGCAAACGGGCGCCTCGCAAACGTAAAGTTGTCGAAGAGGTCGTTGAGGCCCCTACGGAGGAGGCCACATCGGAACCAGCGCAAGTTTCCGAACCAACACCGACACCTGAGCCAGCACCGGTACCGGTCGCCGAACCGACACCAACGCCTGAACCAGAACCGACACCCGATCCGGTCGTTGAGCAAAAACCGGAAGAACCGGCCAAGCCAAAACGGCGCGGCTGGTGGTCCCTGAAATAAGTTTACGAAAAGGCCCCTTTCATGGGGCCTTTTTACTATCCATCCATGTTTTCAAACGACGGACACCCTCGACAATATCCTCTGTCGAACGGGCATAAGAAAACCGCAGAGTTTTATGGCCACGTAAAGGATCGAAATCGACACCGGGAGTCACGGCGACACCCGCCTCAAGCAAAATTTGACGGGCCAAGGTCACACTGTCGTCTGTCAAATCGGAAACATCGGCATAAATATAAAACGCCCCGTCCGGTGGCGCGATCTTGTCGAACCCGACTTTGGGTAATTCCTCCAGCAACAAGGCGCGATTGCGTTCATATATCGCCAACTTATCTTCTAGCTCTCCAACAGAATCTAGCGCTGCTAAAGCCGCTATTTGCGATGCATGGGGGGCGCAAATGAACAGGTTCTGCATCAGGCGTTCTAACCCGCGTACATGATCTTCAGGTACAATCATCCAGCCGATCCGCCAACCCGTCATCGAAAAATATTTCGAAAAAGAGTTAATCACATAAACGTCGTCGCTGATTTCCAGAGCAGTCACAGCTTTCTTTCCGTATTCAATCCCATGATAAATCTCGTCCGAAATAAACGCGATGCCCTGCGACTCGCAATACGAAATCAGTGCTTGTAAGGCATCCCGATCCAACATTGTTCCGGTCGGATTGGATGGGCTAGCCACCAACAGGCCCGCCAAATCATCTTCGGCCTGCAATTCTTTAACCGTCGGCTGGAAACGCGCCTCAAGACCCGTTTCGATGCTAGCAACATCTATGTCCAGTGCTTTCAAGATATTCCGATAACTAGGATAGCCGGGGTCACCAATCGCGACCCGATCCCCTGCATCAAACAAACTAATGAAAGCCAACTGGAACGCCGCCGAAGAACCCGCCGTAACGACAACCCGTTCAGGCGAAACCTTGACGCCGTACCAATCCATATAAAGCTGCGCGATCCGCACCCGAAGTTCCGGCAAGCCAAGCGCCACCGTATACCCCAAGGCGCCATCGTCCATTGCGACTTTTAACGCTTCAACCGCATCAGACGGCGCACCTGTGGCGGGCTGACCGACTTCCATGTGGATGATATCTCGTCCTGCTTCTTCTTCAACACGAGCCGCCTCCATTACGTCCATGACGATAAACGGGGCCACATCACTTCTTCTTGAACTCCGCATGCGAAAACTCCTATTTGGTGCAGTAGCTTGAGTGGTGAATAACGTGGGCGGCAATTGATTGCCAATGCGAACTTGGATTTGGTTCCGTTTCCATGTATCGCAAGTTAAATGTTAACACAAAGGTAAGATAATGAGCGTACTCAAAACCATTCTGATCGCAGGCATAGCCCTATTCGGTGCAACCATTACACAGGCCGCCGGCCTTGAAAACATGACGGACGCTGAACGCGAGGTTTTTCGGGCCGAAGTTCGCGAATATCTGTTGGACAACCCCGAAGTTATTCTTGAAGCGATTGAGGTGTTGGAACAACGACAAGCACAGAGCGAGGCGCAAAGCGACCTCGAATTGGTTAGGGAAAACTTCGACGAACTTACACGAGACGGTTATTCTTGGGTTGGCGGAAACCCGGATGGCCCGATCACGATTGTAGAGTTCTCGGATTATCGTTGTACTTTCTGCAAGCGTGCACATCCAGAAGTCGCAGCACTGTTGGCCGCTAACGATGACGTGCGGTTTGTGATGAAGGAATTCCCGATTCTGGGCGCAGATTCAACATTGTCTTCCAAGGCGGCAATCTCTGTTCTTACTAAACAAGGCAACGATGTTTACGAGGCATTCCATAACTTGCTGATGAGCCACAACGGGGCTGTTAATGTTAAAACATTGTCACGCCTAGTGGTCAAAGCCGGCGGTGATGCCGATCTAATGGTTGCCCATATGGATGATCCGCTTATCGAACAGATTATTGCGAAAAATCGTGCGCTGGCAGTACGCATGAAGATCTCGGGTACGCCGTCCTTTGTGATTGGCACTGAAATGCTACGAGGGTTCGCGCCAGCGGCAACCATGCAAGGCTTTGTTGATCGCGCACGCGCACAGCTTTAAACGTGTGAACAACAATTAGATAAGCCTTTTCGGCATCTATGCTTTCCAGCGGGTGCCGAAATGCGTATAAGTGACGCCAGAACGAAATACCGGAATAACCGGACGAAATACCGAGGGAATCATGGGCGATAAAAAACAAAATACCGACGTCGACTTCATAACTGCACTGGCAGAACTGCTGCGCACGAACGACCTTACTGAAATCGAGGTTATGCGTGAATTTGGCAAAGACGACGTCCTGAACGTACGTGTGGCCCGACAGATGCAGGCTGCCGCTGTGGTCGCGGCTGTGCCGGCCGCCGCACCCGTCGCTATTGCCGCCGCGCCTGCCGTCGCAAGCTCTGTGGCGGCTCCTGCTGCCAGTGCTGATCCCGCACAACTCGCTGGCGCTGTGAACTCTCCGATGGTTGGTACGGCGTATCTTTCAGCTGAACCCGGTGCGGATGTATTCGTGAAAATTGGCGACTCGGTTAAAGAAGGCCAAACGCTTCTAATTATCGAAGCCATGAAGACGATGAACCAGATACCTGCCCCGAAATCCGGTAAGGTAACCCGCATATTGGTCGACGATGGTGCCCCCGTTGAATTCGGCGATCCACTGATTATCCTAGAATAAATAGGGGAACCGGACGTATGTTCAATAAAATCCTTATCGCCAACCGTGGTGAAATCGCCCTTCGTGTTATTCGCGCTTGCAAAGAAATGGGTATCGGCTCGGTTGCCGTACATTCCACTGCCGATGCCGACGCGATGCATGTCCGCATGGCTGACGAAAGCGTTTGTATCGGCCCACCATCGAGCACGCTCAGCTATCTTTCGATCCCGAACATCATCTCCGCTTGCGAGATCACCGGGGCCGAAGCTATTCACCCCGGATATGGGTTCCTTTCTGAAAACGCTAATTTTGTTCAGATTATCCAAGATCACGGCTTAACTTTTATTGGCCCGACCGCGGATCACATCAACATGATGGGCGACAAAATTACTGCCAAAGATACCATGAAGAACCTTGGCGTTCCTTGCGTTCCGGGTTCCCCCGGAGGTGTTCCGACGGTTGAAGAAGCTATGAAAATCTCCACGGAAATGGGCTTTCCCGTAATCGTCAAAGCAACAGCAGGTGGCGGTGGTCGCGGCATGAAGGTTGCCAAAACCGCTGATGACCTTGAAGAAGCATTCCGTACAGCGCGCTCTGAATCAAAAGCAGCGTTCGGTAACGACGAGGTTTATATCGAGAAATACCTCACCCTGCCCCGCCACATTGAAATACAAGTGTTTGGCGACGGCAAAGGCAAAGCCGTTCATTTGGGCGAACGCGATTGTTCGTTGCAGCGTCGCCACCAGAAAGTTCTCGAAGAATGTCCGTCACCCGTTATCGATGCAGCCACACGTGCCAAAATTGGTAAAGTCTGTGCTGAGGCGGTCGCTTCGATCAACTACGCCGGTGCTGGAACTATCGAATTTCTGTTTGAAAATGGCGAGTTCTTCTTCATCGAAATGAACACCCGCCTACAAGTAGAACACCCTGTAACCGAGGCCGTGTACGGTGTTGATTTGGTCCGCGAACAAATCCTCGTGGCCGCTGGCGAGCCGATGTCTTTCAAGCAAAAAGACTTGGCGCCTCAAGGCCACTCGATTGAGTGCCGTATCAACGCAGAAAAAGTGCCGGAATTCCGCCCCTCGCCTGGCAAGATATCACAATTCCATGCCCCGGGCGGCCTGGGTGTTCGGATGGACAGCCATCTTTATGACGGTTATTCCATCCCGCCTTACTACGACAGTCTGATCGCAAAGTTGATTGTACACGCGCCGGATCGTGACGCAGCCTTCGCCCGTCTAAATCGTGCATTAGGCGAACTGATCGTCGATGGCGTCGAAACCACGACACCGCTTCACCGCGCGCTTCTGGAAGAGCCTGACATCCTGTCAGGCGACTATGATATCCACTGGCTGGAAAACTGGCTAGAGACGACCACGAGCCTTGACTGACACAACGGAATTAACACCCGAACTTTTGCTAAACGCATATTGTTCGGGTGTGTTTCCGATGGCCGAAACGTCTAAAGACACATCTGTATTTTGGGTCGACCCCGAAAGACGAGGCGTCATTCCGCTAAACGGCTTCCACGTTTCCAAGAGTCTTCGAAAACGATTACTTTCAGGCAAATATAAATTCACAATCAACACCTGTTTCGAATTGGTTCTGGACGCTTGCGCAAACCGTGACGAAACCTGGATCAACCCCGCTATCCGAACGAGGTATAACGAGCTGCACCACCTCGGGTTCGCCCATTCTGTTGAAGTCTGGAAAGACGACGAACTCGCTGGGGGACTTTATGGCGTCAGCATTGGCGGCGCGTTCTTCGGTGAAAGCATGTTTTCCACCACGACAGATGGCTCCAAACTTGCCTTGGTGGCACTGGTTGCACGATTAAAGGTTGGCGGATTCACATTACTCGACACGCAGTTTCTAACAGATCACCTCGCCACTATGGGGGGCATTGAGGTCGCGCGTAAAGACTTTAGAAACAGTTTGGAAGTCGCGCTGGAAATAGATTCGGATTTATGGAAATTACCCGCCGAAACCAGCCCTTACGAGCTTTGGCAGCTAAGCACCCAAACATCATAGCGCGGGTGATCAAGTGCGGACAACGCTGGAGAAGAGGCAAACATCCATCCGATAAAACGGGGAGCCTCTTCGCGGATATCCTGAATGATCAACTGCGCAAAGGCATCGGAATTGATGTCACCTTGCGGATAACGACAAACCAACAACGTAACCTCTAACCGCTCGTACGTAATCGTTTCACCGACAGTAATCACGAGGTCTTTCACTGTCCCGTTGATGCGATCCAAACCACGCAACAAGGCGGATTGTGCCACGTCGGAAATGACAGGTTGAAGCTCGATGTCTTGATAAGGCACTGGAATACTATACTCGGATCCGGAAAGCGTTTCGACGATGATTTCAGGTTCAATCACATCCAGCAGAGATTGCGCCGCTGTAAAAGGTGCCCACAGCAAAGCCAATGCCAAGACAGCTAGCCTATTTGTCATCACTGCCGCCAAATTTCAACAAAAGGTTAAGCAAATTGACGGCGCCTTGCGTATAAATAAACTCGCCATTTGGCTCCAGCATAAATGGTGAACCACCGGCGGTAACCTCAAGATATGCGCTACCCAAAAGTCCATCCGTCGAAACCTTAATTTCCGCGTCATCAGGTATTAACACATCGTTATCAATCGAAACTCTCGTGATCGCCTGATACGTATCCGGATCCAGTGTGATCGACGTCAATGTCCCGACTTTTACACCTGAAAGCTTAACATCACTTCCGACATTCAGACCGGCCACACTACGAAAGCTAGCACTAAGAGAATATTGGCTGGTGTCAGCCGAGAAACCACTTGTCTGCATGGCGTAGTACAGAAAACTACCGGCCACGGTTAAAACCACGGCTCCGATTAGCGTTTCTGATACGTTATTTGCCATATCCACAACCCCTATTCAGGCTGCCATGCCTCGTAATCAGTTGTGGCCGGGCGGCTTGACAATATACTGCCCGGCGGGTGATAGGCCGCGTCTGTACCGCTCAAATTTGGGAGATGCTCTTTTTCCCAGGACCTGTGCTGTAACGGCGTCGTGCCCGGGCATTCGTCAAATGTGTGATGCAGCCACCCATGCCAAGCAGGTGATACGCGTGAACCATCGATCGAGCCGTTATAAACCACCCAACGCTTTGTCTGGTCTTTGTTGGTGTAATACTTGTTGCCAAGTTCGTCTTCACCAACAAGCACACCGTTACGCCAAGTAAAAATTTGGGTTCCGAACGATTGCCCGTTCCACCACGTAAGTACACGCAAGATAAGTTTCATTACGACTCCAGCATCAATGTTTACCACGCTTATGCCCTATATTCTTAGGGCAGGTCTAGCCAATTCAGGAAGCAGACGCCGCTTCGTCTTCTTTATCCGAGTAAATGAGCAAAGGCTCGCCCTCGCGTCGAACGGCTTCGGCGTTTACAACAACCTCGTCCACGGTGCCCATACCTGGCAGTTCAAACATCGATTCCAGCAGTATTTCTTCGAGGATAGAGCGTAGTCCACGCGCGCCGGTCTTCCGCTCGATCGCGCGTGCGGCAATTGCCGTTAGCGCATCTTCGGTGAAGGACAGTTGTACGTCTTCCATTTCGAATAGGCGCTGGTACTGTTTAACCAATGCATTCTTCGGTTCGGTTAAAATGGTCACAAGCGCATCTTCATCCAGATCGGTTAGCGACGCAATTACGGGCAAACGACCAACAAATTCCGGAATCAATCCGAATTTCAACAGATCTTCCGGCTCCAGCTGCTGCAATACCTCACCGACGGACTTATCTTCGTTGTTTTGCACATCGGCCCCAAAGCCCATTGCTGTGCCCTTGAATCGCTGCGAAATAATCTTGTCGAGGCCCGCGAACGCGCCGCCACAGATAAACAGGATGTTAGACGTGTCCACTTGCAAGAATTCCTGCTGTGGATGCTTACGGCCACCTTGTGGCGGGACCGAGGCAACTGTGCCTTCCATAATTTTCAGCAAGGCTTGCTGCACGCCCTCGCCCGACACATCGCGGGTGATTGACGGGTTGTCGGACTTGCGGGAAATCTTGTCTATCTCATCAATGTAAACGATCCCGCGTTGCGCGCGTTCTACGTTATACTCGGCGGATTGAAGTAATTTCAAAATGATGTTTTCGACATCTTCGCCAACATAACCGGCTTCGGTTAATGTTGTAGCGTCTGCCATGGTGAACGGTACATCCAACACACGCGCCAATGTTTGCGCTAGCAGCGTTTTACCACAACCTGTTGGTCCAACCAGCATGATATTGGATTTTGCCAGTTCCACATCGGCATTCTCGGAAGCGTGCTCAAGACGTTTGTAGTGGTTGTGAACGGCTACGGATAAAACCTTTTTGGCAACAGACTGACCGATAACATAATCGTCCAGAATTTTGCAGATATCTTTAGGCGTTGGCACACCGTCAGCGGATTTCACGAGATTACTCTTGGTTTCCTCGCGAATGATGTCCATGCACAGCTCTACACATTCATCGCAAATGAACACGGTCGGGCCTGCAATCAGCTTGCGGACCTCGTGCTGGCTTTTGCCGCAGAACGAACAATAAAGTGTGTTTTTTGAGTCTTTGCCGTCAGATTTAGTCATCACATCTCTCCTGACAAGGACGCAGTCGCGCCGAGTCGCTTTCCCGATATTTGCCCTATTGGACATGACCAACCCCGGCAATTCAAGCCGGAATTGATCACTTTAACTTATAGTTTACGCGTCAGACGCGTCATCTTCAACGTGACGAGTTACGATTTCGTCAACCAGACCCCAGTCTTTCGCCTGCTCGGCAGTCATGAAATTATCGCGGTCCAGCGCTTTTTCAACAACTTCCAAATCTTGACCACAGTGCTTAACGTAAATTTTGTTAAGACGGTCTTTGAGTTCCATGATTTCTTTTGCATGCAACGCAATGTCAGACGCCTGACCCTGGAAGCCACCAGATGGCTGGTGCACCATGACCCGCGAATTAGGCAAGCTGAAACGCATGTCTTTAGAGCCAGCCGCCAACAACAACGACCCCATAGAAGCCGCCTGCCCGATCACAGTCGTTGCAACCTTTGGGCGGATGTATTGCATAGTGTCGTAAATCGCCAAACCGCTGGAAACCACGCCACCGGGCGAGTTGATATACATCGAAATTTCTTTCTTTGGATTTTCCGCTTCAAGAAACAACAATTGCGCAACTAAAAGCGTGGACATGCCATCATGAACCGGACCGGACACGAAGATAATCCGTTCTTTCAAAAGGCGCGAGAAAATGTCGTAGGAACGTTCGCCACGGGCTGTTTGCTCAACAACCATTGGTACAAGCGTGTTCATATATGTGTCGATTGGGTCTCTCATGTATTCACCTTTATTATCATCTCCGAGGAATATCGGATAATCCTTGTTAAAAGGTTTAATTGCGGTTTAAGGGGTCTGCAAGGGCACAAAATAAAGATAATTTTGCGTTTTACAGTTTTTGTGCGATTATGGCGCTGTAAACGATTGATTAGTAACAAGTTAGGAGGGTGCCATGTCGGTGCTCCAAAAAAGAATCGTGCTAGATTGTGCACCAGTTGTCGCGTTCAAAGTGTTCACCTACGATATGGCCAAATGGTGGCCGATGGATACGCACTCCATATCTGCGGGCAATGGAAAATTGCCGGCAAATCTTATCGTAGAGCGCAAGGAAGACGGTCGAATTTTGGAGATAGATAACACCGGAAAAGCGCACCTGTGGGGGCACTTCCAGATATATCAGGCTCCGTTTCGCGTTCTTATCGCTTGGCACGTTAACGAATTGCCAAGTAAATCAACCTATATTGATGTAGTCTTCGGTATGGAAACCAATGGCAAAACCGTCACCGCATTGACCCATAGTGGCTGGGATATCTTTGGAGATCAAGAAGAACAGAAACGTTCGGATTACGATTCAGGTTGGGATTATGTTCTTGGTGAGTGCTATAAAAACGCCTGCCAAGCCGCATCTAAAGAGCCAATGCCTGTAATTGAATCGAAAGTTAACACTCTAAAGCGACGAAAAAAGTTTGGCCGGCCCAATAATGGGTCCGTAACAGACACGGTGCAGCTGGTCCATTAAAACGAATAAAGGCGAGCCAGCTAGCCCGCCTCAAATTCTTTAACCTGTCAACGAAGACTTACTCTTCGTCGAGGCCTTTGATCGCTGTTTCAAGTTCATCTTTGGAAACGGTCTTGTCAGAAACTTCTGCAAGTTCAATGATGAAGTCCACAACTTTGTCTTCATAGATCGGCGCGCGCATCTGCTGCTGTGCCTGCTCGTTTTTCTGCATGAATTCGAAGAACTCACGTTCCTGACCTGGGTACTGGCTGGCCTGCTGGAACATTGCCTGCTGAATTTCCTGTTCGGATACTTCAACATTGTTCTGGTTGCCAATCTCGGCCAACAGCAAACCAAGGCGCACACGGCGTTCAGCCAATGTGTTGTGCTCGTCAGTTGTTTCGATTTCAGGATGATCGTGGCCCTCAACATCAGGGTTGTCATCATGCCAAAGTTGGTGCGCGATCTGGTTTGCTTCAGCTTTCACAAGCGAAGGTGGCAGTTCGAATTTAACCTGCTCGTCCAGCTCGTCCATCAACTTGCGTTTCATGATCGCACGGGATGCCCCAGCGTATTCATTTTCGAGACGACCAGTAATCTGCTTCGTAAGGTCTTCGAGGCTCTCGGCGCCGTATTTAGTCGCCAACTCTTCGTCAATCGGTGCAGGCTTAGGCTCGCGAACTTCTTTAACTGTGCAGGAAAATACTGCGTCCTTACCGGCCAGTGCTTCCGCACCGTACTCAGCAGGGAATGTTACGTTAACGTCCAGCTCTTCGCCTTCTTTGGCGCCAACCAACTGCTCTTCAAAACCAGGGATGAAGCTGTTGGAACCAAGAACCAGTGGATAATCTTCGCCAGCGCCGCCGTCAAAAGCCTCGCCGTCAACTTTACCCAAGAAGTCGATCACAACCTGATCAGCGTCTTTAGCTTTCGAACCCTTACGGCGTTTCTCGTAGTTGGATGTCGAAGAAGCAAGGTTTTCCAATGCTTCAGTTACAGCCGCATCTTCGATTTCCGTTACCAGACGCTCAAGCTTGATTTTGCTGAAGTCAGCTTCAGGAATAGTTGGCAGACATTCGTAAGAAACGGAAACGGCAACCTCGTCGCCCTCTTTCCATTCATCATTAGTCATTTTGATTTCTGGCTGCATCGCTGGGCGATCGCCGGTTTTCTCAAAGTGCTCGCCAACAGCGCCGTCAACGGCTTCCTGCATGGCTTCGCCCATTACGGACTGGCCGAACATCTTTTTCATCAATGCAAGTGGCGCGTGGCCTTTGCGAAAACCCTTCATCTGGAAATCGGCACGGGCCGCCTCCAGTTTTTCAGTCACTTTGGCTTCTAGCTCAGCTGCTGTGATTGTAACGTCATACGCGCGCGTAAGGCCTTCGTTCAGGGTCTCGGTAACCTGCATGTCAATTCCTCGTTTTATCTATATTTGGTACGGATGAAGGGACTTGAACCCCCACGCCTCACGGCACCAGAACCTAAATCTGGCGTGTCTACCAATTCCACCACATCCGCATATCCCTGTTTCATACGACAACAGTTCAATTCCGCGCCTTCCTAACAGAGGCTTTTCTAGGGTGGAAGAGGTAAAATGACCTCTAGAGGCCTAAATCTGAAAAAACTTTCGGAAGTTGCTCCGCAATGTCCTCGGCAATCAACCCGGGTCCGAATTTCAGCGCGCATTCCACGTGTAACCAAGCCCCTGTTTGTGCTGCCAGCATTGGCGCGAATCCACGCGCCATCAGCCCCGTGATAAACCCCGCCAACACATCACCAGATCCCGCCGTCGCCAACCAAGGCGCGGAACGTTCATAATGCGCCGAATTAATCGCCGCCCTACCCGAGGCATCCGCAATAACCGTATCCGCCCCCTTATATAGGACCACGCACCCCGCCCGCTTGGCGGCCTCCCGAGTCGCATCAACCTTGGAGTACGCCGGACCCTTGGTGGCAGGCTCTGCCAGCTTGGCCGCAATATCAGGGAACAACCGCGCAAATTCGCCAGCATGCGGTGTAAGCACACAGTTTTCATGTAGCCTCCCGAACAAATCGGAATCCCGAGACAACAAAGTCAAAGCATCCGCATCCAAAACGACACTAAGACCGTAGGGTGTGCGGTCTCCGCGCACCACCAACGCTTCCGAAACCAACGCCGCCTGCTCCTCCCCAAGCCCCAAAGCCGGCCCCAAACAAAGCGCATTAATCCGTTCGTCCTGCAATACGGCAGCCAGCGCCGTCGCATCCGCCACCTGCCTCAACATAATAGCATTCAACTGCACCGCATTCTCCGCCAGAGCCTCCGGCGGACAAGCCACTGTAACCACACCAGCGCCAATCCTAAGCGCCCCACGCGCAGCAAGACGTGCAGCGCCGGTTTTACCTGATGGACCTGATAAAACTAGCGCGTGACCATGCGAATACTTATGGTTTTCAGTAAACCAACTTTCCTTGTCCACACCTGTAAAATTATATCCATATCCGTGAATATCTTCATCATCTTCACCGAGTAATTCAACTTGAGCACACTCATCAATTTCGAATTCCGAGGCAGTTCTATTCAAACCGATATCTTTATTAACGATTTTTCCCTGCGCCACCGTATGCTGGGCCAAATGATGGCCGACTTTGGGTCTATGGAAAGTTACCGTCAGATCACAAATTAAACTGAAGTCATCATCATTTTCGATCAGGAAGCGCCCGCTATTGGCATCCAATCCGCTCAGTACGTCGATTGAAACAATCTTGTGATGGATTGATTGAAACCACATGACCTCAAGAAGCTTATATAGGTCCGAACTAATAGGTCTGGCCAAACCAGTTCCAAACAAAGCATCAACAAACAGGTCTGGATCGAAACCGCTAACGTTGTCGAAACTCGTTTTCCAAAGCTGTTTAACCGCCCCCATCTCCCTCCACCGCTCACAATTCGCCTTCGCATCAACCGGCAGCTTTCCCTCATCTCCGTAAAGAAAAACCTCAACGTCCCAGCCGCGTCCCTTCAGCAATCGCGCCACGACAAACCCGTCGCCGCCGTTATTCCCCGGCCCGCACAGCACCACCGCTTTATACGAGGTCAGCGCCATCTCTGGCCACTCCTCCAGTATCGCCTCAACAACGCCATTACCCGCGCGTTCCATCAGCTCCAACCCCGTGACTTCGCCACTATCAATCGCAGCCTGTTCAATCGCCCGCATCTGGGCGGCAGTTAGAAGTTCGGTCATGGCATTCTCAATCTGTTCAAAAAACAATCACGCTGCCTAAATTATAGGCATAATTACGGGAAAGACAAAGCCCGTCCACCAACCCGACAGTATCCATTTGTATCCCGCCTGCACAGGTGATTTCTAACGAATATAGGAATTAACCGGAGCATCGACATGAAGAAAATCGAAGCCATTATCAAGCCCTTCAAGCTTGACGAAGTAAAAGAGGCCTTGCAGGACGTAGGCATTCAAGGCCTGTCCGTTATCGAAGCCAAAGGTTTTGGTCGCCAAAAGGGCCACACGGAACTCTATCGCGGCGCGGAATACGTCGTAGACTTCTTGCCCAAAGTGAAACTCGAAATCGTCATGGCTGACGATCAGGTCGAGGGCGCTATCGAGGCGATTATTAACGCAGCTAAAACCGGCAAGATCGGCGACGGAAAGATTTTTGTTTCCAACGTTGAACAAGCCATC
Organism: Rhodobacterales bacterium 52_120_T64; assembly: GCA_002162875.1. GTDB lineage: Bacteria > Pseudomonadota > Alphaproteobacteria > Rhodobacterales > Rhodobacteraceae > NORP23. The sequence continues at coordinate 505,992 of MABA01000004.1, forward strand.
CGTATCAGAACCGAAGAAGACGGTGTAGAAGCCCTCTAATATAAGGAAAAGACCATGAGTGACATTCAAAACGTCCTTGATATGATCAAGGAGAACGACATCGAGTACGTCGATATCCGCTTCACTGACCCACGTGGTAAGTTGCAGCACGTGACATTGATCCAAGACGAAGTCGACGCCGATTTCCTCGAAGAAGGCTTCATGTTCGACGGTTCCTCCATTGCTGGTTGGAAATCCATTGATCAATCCGACATGAAACTGATTCCTGATTGCTCGTCTGCGTATCTCGATCCTTTCTATGCTGAAAAAACGCTCTGCATCCATTGTTCGGTTCACGAACCAGACACTGGTGAAGCATACTCCCGCGATCCACGCTCCACTGCTGAAAAAGCTGAAGCATATTTGGTTGCATCCGGCATCGGTGACACAGCATACTTCGGCCCAGAAGCCGAGTTCTTCTTATTCGATGACGTGCGTTTCTCTAACACAATCAACAAAGTATCGTTCGAAGTTGATGCGGCAGATGCTTCGTGGAACACTGACACCCAGTACGAAATGGGCAACATGGGCCACCGTCCTGGTATCAAAGGCGGCTACTTCCCGGTTAACCCAACTGACGCCAACCACGACATCCGCGGCGAGATGCTTTCGACTATGAAGCGCATGGGTATCAAAGTTGACAAGCACCACCACGAGGTTGCGTCCTGTCAGCACGAACTCGGCATGGTTTTCGGCACACTTGTGAAACAGGCCGACAACTTGCAAAAATACAAGTACGTCATCCACAATGTTGCGCACGCCTACGGTAAATCCGCGACATTCATGCCTAAGCCAATCTATGGCGACAACGGCACCGGAATGCACGTGAACATGTCGATCTGGAAAGACGGCAAACCATTGTTCGCTGGCGACAAATATGCTGACCTGTCACAGGACGCGCTGTATTTCATCGGCGGCATCCTATTGCACGCCAAAGCGTTGAACGCGTTCACGAACCCTGCAACGAACAGCTACAAGCGTTTGATTCCTGGCTTCGAGGCTCCTGTGCTTCGTGCATACTCGGCATCAAACCGTTCAGGCTGCGTTCGTATTCCTTGGGCTGAATCCCCCAAAGCAAAACGCGTCGAAGCGCGTTTCCCTGACCCTGCAGCCAACCCATACCTGTGCTTCGCAGCGTTGTTGATGGCTGGTCTTGACGGTATCAAAAACAAAATCGATCCAGGCGAAGCTTCTGACAAAGATCTTTACGATCTGCCACCAGAAGAAATGGCCGGTATCCCGACTGTTTGTGCATCGCTTCGCGAAGCCCTCGAAGAGCTCGAAAAAGACATGGACTTCCTGACCGCTGGTGACGTGTTCACCAAAGATCAGATCGAAGGATATGTGGATCTTAAGTGGGACGAAGTCTACCAGATGGAACATACACCGCATCCCGTTGAATACGGAATGTACTACAGCTGCTAGTTTTGCCGCCGGCAGAATAGATCAGGGCCTCCAGTTCGGAGGCCCTTTTCTTTGATACCGCCTATTCCCCGTCAATTTGTTCGTACTGCATGCCAAGGGGAAGGAAAATCGCTTTGAAATATCCTATAGCGTGACATCCAGTTGCCAAGCTTTTGTTGAGTATTGCTTGACCAGTGTTTGCCCTGAATATCCCGATGAATGCACCACAAACGCCGAACGTCACAAAATTGACAGCACACGTCAGACAATACGACAGGACTTTACCTCCGCCACGAAAATTCCCCTCTCGTATAATTATTGATAGCCCCCAGTTTTGGGCCGCTTGAATCGTACGCTTTGCGCGGTTACGAAAATATGTTCGTTCCAACACCAGTGGTTCGAAACATTCCGCCTCGCGAACCCATAATACATCCTCACCCATATCCTTAAGTTCAAAAAACAAATGCGTATCTTCGCCGCCGGACAGATTGAATACTGGATTAAATCGCAGACCTATTTTGTTTGCGTCAAAAACCGACCGTCGAAACAACGCATTCGCAGTCGAAGCGTTCCAGAAAGGCGTCCCGGTCTCCGGATTCGATTTGGGCTTTACCCTTAGCCATTTGTTAACAGTTTTGGGTTGAATCCAGTTCTGTGGGCCGGCAAATGTTTTACACTGTGGATATCGGTCGATTGCATCCAGCATAGCAATAAGCCAATTTTCCGAGACGATCTCATCGTCGTCTATTGTCGCCATCCAGTCAGCATCAGTTTTCAAGAACGCTTCAATACCCGCATTTCGGGCGCAAACAACACCCACATTGGGCTCATGAACATACGATATAGCCAAACGCGATGTGAACTCGGTCACGATATCGGCGCCCCCTGCCGCTGGACCGTTTTCTACAACGATAAACTGTAACTCGGATCTATAATCCGGCTTTATTTCGGTGCAGCTCTCCAAAACCCTTCGTAACATAATTGGGCGTTCGCGAGTACAGATTGTAATACAAATCATAAAGTAATTCCGGCGGTAGACTCTGTTGGGTTCGATGTATTAACGTAACTTCGATAACAACAAATTTAAATGGAGATAATTAATGTTAAAAACACTTGGATTAACCACACTAGCTATGTTCTCGGCAGCGACTGCATATGCTGGAGCTGTAGCCTATGTAGCGCCCGTGTCACCTGTCATGGTAGAAGAAGAAGTCGGATCGATGGGCGGTTCCGGTCTGTGGTTGATTCCGCTGTTGCTCATCGCTTTGGTGGTTTTGGGGACCAAATCCTCTGATTCAAACCCGCCAACCTCCAACGGACCACCCGTATAACAACGACAAAATCACATTCTAGTTTCTAGATTGCGGAAACGCCGGAAGATATCCGGCGTTTCTTTTCGTTTACGAGCAAAAAATTATCTCAGTTTGGCAACCGTAAAATAAAACTTTGGACTTCTCCAACCAGGATGTTGGTAATTACATGCTCGGTGTTAACCTGCGACCTCGGTGCTCGAGCGCCAGTCCCTGAACCACCTCACGTTTGCGTAACCGGATGTTGCAATTGCTTGCGCTGCCTTTTTCAAGCCCTAGATTAGAGGCGAGCAAAAAGGAATATGTGATGCCAACTGAACAACTCACCTTCAAAGGCCACTCTGGCGAGGATTTATCCGCCCGTTTTGACACTCCGAACGGCCCAATTTTAGCATCAGCGATTTTCGCCCACTGCTTTACCTGTTCCAAAGATATACTGGCAGCAAAACGCATATCCCAGCGCCTCGCCTCGGCAGGAATCGCAGTGTTGCGTTTTGATTTCACCGGACTTGGTCACTCACAAGGCGAGTTCGCCAACACGCATTTTTCCTCAAATATCGAAGACCTACGCCTCGCGGCTGAATTTCTCGCCTCGCGGAGTAATCCTGTTGGCCTATTGGTTGGGCATTCCTTAGGTGGCGCCGCAGTCCTTAAAGTTGCGGCTGAAATTCCTACCGTTAAAGCCGTTGTGACCATAGGTGCCCCTTCGAACCCAGAACACGTTGTTGCCAATTTCGGATGTCACATCGACGAAATCCGCGAGAAAGGGGAAGCTGAGGTCAATCTTGCTGGGCGTGGCTTCACAATCAAAAAAGAATTCCTCGATGATATAGCCTCGGCCAAATTGCTTCCGGCGGTCGCATCAATGAAGAAAGCTTTGTTGGTTCTGCACGCCCCGTTGGACGCGACGGTTTCCATTGACAACGCCGCCGAAATTTTCACAGCGGCAAAACATCCTAAAAGCTTCGTGACGCTTGATAACGCTGACCACTTGCTGACGGCAGCGGATGACGCTGAATATGCCGCCTCGGTCATCGGTGCATGGGCTAGCCGTTACCTTGATTTGCCCAAGCCTGCCGCCCCGATCGGCGCACCGGAAGGTATTGTGCGCGTGAACGAGGTTGATCCCAACGGCTTCAAACAGGATATCAACGCTGGCCCCAAGCACCACTTGCTGGCGGACGAACCCCTCGCCTACGGCGGCACCGACCTTGGCCTGACACCCTACCAGTTGTTGTCCGCGGGCCTCGGGGCCTGTACTAGCATGACGATCCGCATGTATGCGCGGCGCAAAAAATGGCCGCTGGATCACGTCAGCGTTGATGTAACACACGATAAGATCCACTCCATTGACTGCGTTCATTGCGAACGAGGAGAACATAAGATCGACCAGTTCCGCCGTGTCATTACGTTAGAGGGCGATCTCGATGACGACCAATTCAACCGCCTGATGTCCATCGCCGACCGGTGTCCGGTTCACCAGACACTGGAAGGCGAGATCGAGATCGTTACCGAACGCGCTTAACCAAGCGGTTCAAATTCACACGTAAAGTGCCGCATCAGTTTGGGTTCCTTGCTGATGCGGCAACCACGAAGCTGCTCCATGTTCGCGGCCAACGCCTCGACAATATACTCCGCGTGCGATTGTATGTACGTCCGGCGCGGAATGACCAGTCTGACCAGATCCATTGCCGCGGGAATTGCACTGCCATCAGGCTAGCGACCGAACATCACCGTATATCTCACAACTGCGAATCCCGACAACCTCGCACAAGGCTACAGCAACGGTCTGCCTCGGATACTAAAGCAGTGGTTCCGCAGGTAATCTTCATCAACAATCTCGATCAAACCTTGCGCGATAGCATCCAAATCGCGGCCGGCGAGGCCTCAATATGTTGGAAACCCCTCAGTCTGAATCAGCTTCGGGCGCGCCATCTCCGCCAATTCAATGTCGTTCATCGCCCGCCAGCCACCAATATTGGCAATACCGTCTTTCTTGGCGCTCATTGTCATACCATCCGCACAGGCGAAACAGTCGCGAACGATGTCCACAATCACCCGATCATCCTGCCCATCTTCGGCAAACCGACACCCGTCAATGATAAGCGGCCGTCCGTGCACGTTGGCAATCTTCGCGACAGCCTGAATATTCTCAAGACTAACCGGTTGCCCGCGTCCCGCGTTGGTAGTGATCCTCAGCATCACACAGATTCGCCGTGCTCCGTCAGATATGCCTCCAATTTTTCAAGGTTCATGTTCCCTTTGAATGGATGCAAACTATTCGGGTCTTTCCCCTCCTCGATAACCAGATCATGCGCCAACGCTCCACCAGCCTCGATATTACCACGCGTGGTCATATAAATACGCTCTACGGACTTAATACGGAATGGTTCGATAATCGTTTACATCAGGGACTCTCGTTAAAACCCCCGAAACATGCGGCAACCCATAAGCACACAAAGGGCCAGCGATACTGGTTGCCGCATAAATGCGTGCCGCGCTCAGCGCCCCCTGGCCGCGATGCCAAATCGAAATTTTAGCGTCTACTGTGTCAATTCCTAAAACGACATACAAGATGTTGTCGTTGCCCTATCTGATCTGCCATAATGTAGAAAAAATACGAGCAGAACAGAATCGGGAACAACCCATGACTTCAGACCCAAAAGACGGCGGCCTCTTCAGTGAAGATACCGCCAGTGGTGACTACGACGCCTCTTCCATCGAGGTCCTTGAAGGCCTCGAACCCGTTCGCATGCGTCCCGGTATGTACATCGGCGGTACTGACGAGCGCGCGTTGCATCATTTGGTTGCCGAAGTTCTGGACAACTCCATGGACGAGGCCGTCGCTGGTCACGCCAACCGGATCGAGGTGGAACTCCATGCAGATTATTCCGTTACAATCTCGGATAATGGTCGTGGTATCCCCATCGACCCTCATCCCAAGTTCCCGGAAAAATCCGCCCTCGAAGTCATCCTCTGCACACTGCATTCCGGTGGTAAATTCGGCGGCAAAGCCTACCAGACGTCGGGCGGCCTGCACGGCGTCGGTATCTCCGTTGTTAACGCCCTATCTGACATGGTCTCGGTGGAGGTTGCCCGCAACAAACAACTCTTTCGCCAGACATTTTCACGCGGCATTCCACAGGGCAAAGTGGAAAACCTCGGCCCCACCCAGAACCGCCGCGGCACATCTGTAACATTCCACCCGGACGCTGAAATCTTCGGGCCAAAGCTAAAATTCAAACCCGCCCGCCTCCTAAAAATGGTTCGCTCTAAAGCCTACCTATTCTCCGGCGTCGAAATCCGCTGGAAATGCGCCCCCGAGACAATCAAAACCGGTGACGAAACGCCCGAGAAGGCAACCTTCCACTTCCCCGGCGGTCTGTCCGACTACTTGAACGAAACGCTGGACGGCCACTCCACCTACGCCGACAAACCCTTCGCCGGTACCGTAGAATTCCGCGAGCGTTTCGGCCCTGACAAAGTCGGCAAAGTCGAATGGGCCATCAACTGGACCCCTGCCCGCGATGGTTTCATCAGTTCCTATTGTAACACCGTCCCCACACCCGAGGGCGGCACACACGAGGCCGGTTTCTGGGCCGCCATCCTTAAAGGCATCCGCGCGTACGGCGAATTGGTTAACAACAAAAAAGCCGCCACAATCATCCGCGACGACCTGACCACCGGTGGCTGCGCCATGATCTCCGTCTTCATCCGCGAACCCGAATTCGTCGGCCAAACCAAAGACCGCCTCGCCACAGTCGAGGCCGCAAAACTCGTCGAAAACTCCATCCGCGATCATTTCGACAACTGGCTGGTCGGCGATTCCAAATCCGCTGGAGCCATTCTGGACTATTTAGTGTTAAGAGCAGATGAACGCCTGAAACGCCGCGCCGAAAAAGAAACGCAACGCAAGTCTGCCACCAAAAAACTCCGCCTCCCCGGCAAACTCTCCGACTGCTCCGCCAAAAACCGCGAAAACACCGAACTCTTCCTCGTCGAAGGGGATTCCGCTGGCGGCTCCGCCAAACAAGGCCGCAACCGTAAAACCCAAGCCATCCTGCCCCTCAAAGGTAAAATCCTCAACGTGCTCGGCGCGGCCTCCAGCAAGATGGCCAGCAACCAGGAAATCGGCGACCTCTGCCAAGCCATGGGCGTGCAAGCCGGCCTGAAATTCGACGTCAACGACCTGCGCTACGAGCGCATCATCATCATGACCGATGCGGACGTCGACGGCGCCCACATCGCCGCGCTGCTGATGACATTCTTCTTCAGCCAGATGCGTCCGCTGATCGACAAAGGCCACCTGTTCCTCGCCATGCCCCCCCTCTACCGCCTGACCCAAGGCGCCAAATCCGTCTATTGCGCGGACGAGGCGGAAAAAGACATGTACCTCGAAAAAGGCCTAGGCGGACGCGGCAAAATCGAGCTATCCCGCTTCAAAGGACTGGGCGAGATGAACCCCTCCCAGCTCAAAGAAACCACAATGGACCCGGCCACCCGCACCCTGATCCGCGTCACCATAGACGAGGACGAACCCGGCGAAACCAACGATCTGGTAGAGCGTCTAATGGGCAAAAAACCGGAGCTCCGCTTCCAGTACATCCAAGAAAACGCGAAGTTTGCGGAGGAGTTGGATGTTTGATTTTATTACATCAGATACTTGGTCAGGAATTGCTATAGGTGTGACTATTGTTTCAGCAGTAATTTGGGCATGGAATTTTGTTCGTAAAAGAAAGCAAAAGCTTTATTATGATGTGAAGCGAACACATGAGATTCTTGATCTAGATGACGTTGATGTAACAGGGAATTTTACAAAACACGGCAAAAGTTCATCGAAATTTGTGCGAGACATTGTTTTACTACAAAACCAATCCAGTCGAGTTATTTCTAGTAAAAGCTTTGTAGAAAACCCATGTTTTGAAAAATCTCAAAACGGCACAGTCTTACATTATCAAATTGTTGAAAGAGAGGGACTTGGTCTCGCCAGTCTTGTTGAATTTGAGAATCGAATTGAAATTGACGTAATTAAAATTCCTCCCAAAACAGGTATATTGGTTGAAATTCATCATGATGGATCAATAGATACTAACCTCAATTTATCAACTGAGGATCAACCAACGGCCATAAGGAAGGATTACTCAAAGGAAAATTATCGCGAGTGGCTTTCTGCAACTGCTCCGCTAGGAGCGTTTGTACTAGCTATCTTAGTTTTTGCAGTTATACCTGATTTTAGTTTGCTAGGAGTGGAGGTTACCGCTAGTTGGGGGATTATAGCTCTCGTTGTTTTGTTATCGCTACTTTATCGTCCGATCGTTCGCCCCAGACTTATAAACCTTCAAGCAAAATCTGTGCTTCAATTTCAAGACAAAACCTGAAAGTCAGTCGGTGATGCGTCGCACGCACCATCTGCCTCAGCCGAAAATCGGTGGGTGAAAACCACCCACCCTACGGGTCTAAAAATCGGTAAAGGTTAACGCCTTCGTCCGCAAAAACGTACATACGCGTTGTGTACGGCTTGTGTACGCGTTGTGCACACGGAAATTCGCCCAAAAACCTAAAGGTTAACGCTACGAACCGGCGCGTTCTTCCAGACCCATCCACTCTTCTTCCGCGTCCGCCAACCGCTCGTGACGCTCAATCAACGCATCGGTAGCTTTCTGGAATTTAACGGGGTGGTCGGTGAATAAATTCGGGTCCGACATGAACTCTTCCAGCTTGGCAATCTCGGCCTCGAAACGGGCGATGATGTCAGGCAATTCTTTCAACCGGTTCTCTTGCGTGAAGGTCAGCCCCTCGGCTTTGGTTGTGGTCGCAGCAACACCAGCTTTGCCCTTTACCTTCTTGGAAACAATAGCCTTTTCCGCCATGATTTCCATGCGTTGAGCCTGATAATCCGTCCAGCCACCCGCATAAACCGTAGCTTTCCCGTCGCCTTCCATGGCAATAGTAGTCGTCGCCACGCGGTCAAGGAAATCACGATCGTGGCTTACCAGCAGCACGGTGCCCTCATAATTATCAATCAGCTCTTGCAACAGATCGAGCGTCTCAACGTCCAGATCATTCGTAGGCTCATCGAGGACCAGCAGATTGTTCTCTTTCGCCATCAATTTAGACAGCAACAACCGCGCCTTTTCCCCACCAGACAACGACTTAATTTTCGCCCGCGCCTGCTTGTCCGTAAACAGAAATTCTTTAAGATAAGCAACGACATGCTTGGGTCTGCCGCGCACCATAATCTGGTCATTCTTACCCGAAACACCCAGTTCTTTATCGTCGGTCAAACTCTCCCAAAGGGTCGCGTTTGGTTCCAGCGCATCACGGTTCTGGTCAAACTCGGCAACCAGCAAATTGGTCCCGATTTTGATCTTGCCTTCATCAGGCAGCACCTTACCCAGCAGCATTTTCAGCAACGTCGTTTTACCAACCCCGTTAGGCCCAACAAATGCAATCCGCTCCCCGCGCATGACACGTAGGTTGAAGTCTTTAACGATCTGTTTACCATCAAAAGCCTTTGTAACATCAGTAGCTTCGAACACCAACTTGCCAGATTTTGGTGCGCCGTCGAACTCCATCTTGGCAGTTCCCGCACGCCTGATCTGTTCGGCTCGCCCTTGTTTCATATCGTCCAAACGGCCCACACGACCGATGTTACGTTTGCGGCGACCTGATATTCCCTCAACTGCCCAACGAGCCTCGGCTTTGATCAAGCGGTCCAGCTTATGACGGTTCAGGTCTTCTTCCTCAAACGTCTTGTCACGCCAGTCCTCAAAGTGCTCAAAACCCTTATCCGAACGGCGCACAACGCCGCGATCCACCCACAGGGTTGTGCGGGTCAGATTACGCAGAAAAGCCCTGTCGTGGCTGATAATCACGTATGCACGGCGGGTCTGTTTCAGGTGTTCCTCAAGCCACGCAACCACTTCGATATCAAGGTGGTTGGTCGGTTCGTCCAGCAACATCAAATCCGCGTCCGAGGCTAGCAGTTTAGCCAAAGCCGCACGGCGACGTTCACCGCCAGATGCTTGATCAGGCTTCTGGTCAACGTTTAGCTTAACGCCTTCCATTACCATCTCGACGCGGTAATATTCGGACGGGTCCAAACCGGACGACGCGTAATCGCCTAGCGTTTCATACGCACTCAGGTCTGGGTCCTGCTCCATATAGGCAACAGCGTTGCCGGGACGAAGGAATACATCGCCCGCGTCGGGTTCCATGATCCCTGCCATGACCTTAAGAAGTGTCGATTTGCCAGAGCCGTTACGCCCCACCAAACAAATTCGTTCGCCCTGATTTACCGACAGGTTTAACCCCTGAAACAGCGGGTTACCGCCGAAGGTTAGCATGATGTCGGAAAGGGTTAATATCGCTGGTTGTGCCATGCGCCCTCTATCGCCGTTGCACCCCGTGGCGTCAAGGCGATAGGGTGTGGTAATCTGCAAGGAATTATTCCTATTTTGGGGGGCGATGAAACTGTCGGGGGATAGAATAAACAAAATGTTTAAGCGCTCGAATGCATTTCGACCATAGCGGCCTTGTATCCGTCCCGAACACAGCCTAAAAGTTTCCGACGAATTCAACGAGCCTATAAGGACTATTATAATGTCAGCGGTTAAACGATCAAAGATATCCAAGATTTTCTTTTTCTTTGTGCTTATGCTGGCTGTGCTTGCAATGGTCGGGTTCGGATTGACCGGCATCTTCTCGCAGTCGATATCGGCTAGTGTCGCTTCAGTAGGTAAAGTCGATGTTTCGGCGGACGATTATTTCCGTGGTATACAAAACGAGATCACCTCGGTTTCGCAACAGGTTGGCACGCAGTTGACAATCGATCAGGCATTGTTGTTCGGTCTAGACCGCAACGTGTTACAACGTTTGATTACACAAGCGGCGTATGAAAACGAAGCACAGCGTTTGGGTGTTTCTGTTGGTGATGAAACCGTTAAGGATGCATTGTTGTCGAACACCGGATTTCACGGTTTGACCGGCACATTTGACGAAGACGTATATAAAGACGCGCTTAACCGCTCGGGTATGACCACATCAGGATATGAAGCACTGCTTCGCTCAGATGCCTCACAATTGCTAATTCAGGCGGCGGTGTCCTCGGGCGTTAATTTGCCAAGCGAAGCGACACTGGCTGTATTCGACTATATCGGAGAGAGCCGTGGATTTGTTTATGCCCGTGTTGGTGTTAACCACATCGCAGGTTCCATCCCTGCCGCCACTGACGCTGAACTATCCGCGTTTTACGACACCAATCCCGAAGCTTTCACACAACCGCTTACCCGCCAATTAACCTATGTTAGCCTGACGCCGGAAATGGTTGCCGAAACGCTGGCGATTTCGGACGTACGCATCACATCGCTTTATGAAGATCGTACCGGCGAGTATAACACACCTGCTAAACGCTTCGTTGAACGCATCGTGTTTGGCACCAAGTCCGAGGCGACTGACGCGCGCAACAGCATTGATGCCGGCGAGATGACGTTCGAGCAGCTTGCTGATACGCGTGGCCTTAGCTTGGCTGACATTGACCTTGGTGACGTTACAGCACGCGACGTCGGTACAGCCGCGGCGGAGGTTCTGTTTGCAACTGAAGAACCGGGTATTTACGGCCCTGTTGAAACCAATATCGGCCCTGCCCTGTTTCGTGTAAACGCTGCAATTGCTGCTCTTTCTGTCCCGCTGGAAGAGGTTCGAGATGAACTTCGCCGCGAGTTGGCGATTGACGAAGCAAGCTTTCGTATCGCCGATGTTGCGAGCGAAGTTATCGACCTGATTGCAGGTGGCGCATCGCTAGAGGAAGTGGCCAACGAGACCGACATGCAACTTGACATGATTGATTTGGCTGAAGGTCAGACCGAAGGTATCGCGGCCTACGCCACGTTCCGTGAAGAAGCCACGGCCTCCGAAATCGGTGAGGAACGCGACATTCTTGATCTGGAAGACGGTGGCATTTTTGCCCTTCGCGTCGACGGTATTACCGAAGCGTTTGTTAAGCCATACACTGACGTTTCGCAGGCAGTATTTGATGGGCAACAGAATGCGAAAACTCAGGAGCTAATGCTGGCGCGTGCGGAACAAATCGTTAATGCGATAGGTGTTTCTAACGGTGGTTCGCTAAGTGACTTTGGCGGAAGCGTGTTGCTGGAGGATGCAACGTTGGTTACGCGTACATCCACAATTCCAGATCTTCCTCCATCAGTGATTGACGAGGTTTTCGCGCTGGATGTCGGCGGCTCAACAGTTATCGAAGATGCCTTTGGCGCGATAATTATCGAATTGACGTCGGTGACACCTTTTGATCCGGAAAACGAAAACGCTATCGCAATTTTAGCACAGGTCGACGCGCAGCAGACGCAACAGCTTTCTCAGGATTTGCTAGCGTATTTCGGCGCGGCGTTGGTAAGCTCTACCCAGCCAACTGTTAATCAGGCCCGTATCGATACTTTGCACCAGCAGCTTAATTACAGCGGCAACTGATGACTATTTCGCCGAAATTCAAAGCGTTTGAAAACGGATATTCCCAAGGGAAAAATCAGGTCGTCTGGACGCGATTGGTCGCCGATCTGGATACACCTGTTTCCCTTATCCTGAAGCTTGCACAAGCCAAAAAGGACAGTTTTGTCCTTGAATCCGTTACTGGTGGTGAGGTGCGTGGCCGTTATTCGATCATCGGGATGAAGCCGGACCTAATCTGGCGTGCAAAGGGAAATACATCTGAAATCAATCGCTCTGCCCGATTTGACGACGATGCGTTCGAGGCCGTGGATACGGACACGCTGAGCGCCCTTCGTCGGATAATTGCGGAAAGTAAGATTGAGTTGCCAGAAGGCTTGCCACCGATGTCAGCAGGGCTGTTCGGTTATCTAGGCTATGACATGATCCGTCTAGTTGAGGATCTACCAAATATTAACCCCGATCCTATCGGTACACCTGACGCGATGATGTTGCGTCCGACGGTTATCGTTATTTTGGATGGGGTGAAGGGTGAAGTGACTGTTATTAGCCCATGCTGGGTGAATGACGGCCAATCTGCACGTGCTGCCTACGCACAGGCCGCCGAGCGCGTAATGGAAGCAGTGCGTGACCTCGACCGCGACATTCCCAATGAGACGCGCGATTTAGGGGCAGAGCCGTTCAAGCTTGACCCCGTGTCGAACCGCACGAAAGAAGAATACTTCGCTGTTGTCGAGAAAGCGAAAGAATACATTCGTGCAGGTGACATCTTTCAAGTTGTTCCCAGCCAGCGGTGGTCCCAGAGATTTGACCTGCCACCCTTCGCGCTTTATCGCGCGTTGCGGCGCACCAACCCCTCGCCTTATATGTTCTACTTCAATTTTGGCGGTTTTCAGGTCATTGGCGCCAGCCCCGAAATTCTGGTGCAGGTGCAAGGCAAAAAAGTTACGATACGCCCCATCGCGGGCACCCGCCCTCGCGGCGCGAACGAGTCCGAGGATCAAGCGTTAGAAGCCGATCTGTTAGCTGACCCCAAGGAAATGGCCGAACATCTTATGTTGCTGGATCTCGGTCGAAACGACGTTGGACGTGTTGCAAAGATTGGTACGGTTAATCCGACAGAACAATTTATTATCGAACGTTACAGCCACGTGATGCACATCGTCAGTAATGTCGAAGGCGAGCTGCAAGACGACTATGATGCTCTGTCTGCACTTTTGGCGGGTTTACCTGCAGGAACAGTTTCAGGCGCGCCCAAAGTACGTGCAATGGAAGTGATTGACGAGCTTGAAACCGAAAAACGTGGTGTTTACGGCGGCGGCGTCGGGTATTTCTCAGCTGGTGGCGATATGGATATCTGCATCGCACTTCGGACCGCTGTGGTGAAAGATGAGACTCTATATGTGCAAGCTGGCGGGGGTGTCGTTTATGACAGTGATCCGGAAGCAGAGTACCAAGAAACCATTAACAAATCCAAAGCCTTGATGAAGGCCGCGCAAGATGCAGGCCTATTCGTTAATTTCCGGGGTGGGCAAAGTTAACTAAACGTTAGTTTCGCAGGATCGAGGCCGACACGGGCGCAATCGTTACAGATTGCGCCTTCTGACTTTCCAACCAGAATTTTAGTGCGAACAACATATCGGGTGTCGCATTAGCAAAAACCGTGACGGAACGTTGATCACCAATTTGCAGAACAAGTTTATCCAACTCTCTGATAACCGCGATCGTTCCATTTGCAGTATCGACGCTTCGTGAAATATCGGTCGCTGGAACACCAGCTTCGCTCGCCAAAATGCTCGTCCGATTAAGGCCCAAACCGTTAACGGTCATAATTGCATGTCCGGTTTCAGACAGTTTGGTGAGCATCGCGCTCATCATCCGGGTGTCTTGATTAACGTCTCCGTCAGGGCCGTCCATCACACCAAACACGCCTTCGACGTTTGCAAGGATACCATCAAGAAACAGCGGAGCATCGGTTGGATCCCCACCTTTGCGTAGGGCATTCCCACCCCCATTTGGAAGCAATAGAACAACTTCGCCGCCCGAGGCGCGATAGGTCGAAACCACATCGTTGGCGGCGGCATTGTCTGACGCGACGGCCAATGTAATTTGTGTGGAGAAACCTGCTACAACGTCTGCTTCGGCTACCGTGTTTGCAAGGAGGATAAACGACATCAAAGGAAGTTTTGTGTCGTCCGAAAACTCTGCCGAGAACGCCCCAAATGCTGTGTCCGGCACAGATGATTCAACTGATTCAGCCACCTCAACTTGCATTGGTTCGTCCGACGTTATCAGCGTTTGACCAACAAGTCCCACGCCAGTCAATGGCTCCTGTTCAACATCCGTGGTAACGGGAGTTTCAATTGCACCTTCAGCTACCGGTTCCGCCTCGGCAACTCGAGGCAGTGTCGTTGTGTCGTTTTCGGCTGAGCCCGAGTTGATTTCAACACTTACCGCTGGCGCTTGTGTTGTCTCTTCGACAGTGGGCGTCAGTGCTATGACCGGCGCTGCAATCGCAGGAACTGATGGTACAACGACAGCCGGTAGTGCACTTTCATTTCCGCCAATCTGGACGTCGTTGTTCGACGTGTCGTCAATCCGAGAGCCGATGCTCACAGGTGCAGATGTTTCTGGTGCGATGGCAACAATTGGCGCGGTTTCCGTTAGCGGTGCTGGGGTGGCAGCGGGCTGAGCAGGTTTCGGTGCGTCAACGTTTAGCGATATGTCATCTGTTGATTCCTGAGGTTCAAGAACCGGTTGCACAGGTGCTATATTTGCCTCTGAAACTTCGGTGGGGGCTGGTCCTGTTGCAACGTTTATCGGGAAAGTAACAGCTAATCCGATAAAAATGAGCGTTACTAACGTCAACCCAGCCAACACACCGCGAAGAAAACCGCCTTTGGGTAAGATATTATTGTCGCCCATGGGCCAAATTCTCCAAAAAACCAGATCAGCCGTTCCAATAACCGTAGATCATTGGTAAACGACACTAACGGCGCGATGCGCACACTTCCACCCAAATGTGGACCAAGAGATTACGAAAGATAAACGATGCTGTTACTTATCGATAATTACGACAGTTTTACCTACAATCTCGTCCATTATTTGGGCGAACTTGGTGCGAACGTCGAAGTTAAACGCAATGACGAGCTGGATGTCCAGGCCGCAATGGGAATGCGGCCATCGGCCATCATGCTATCTCCTGGACCTTGCGACCCTGACCAAGCTGGAATTTGCCTGCCAATGGTACAAGCCGCAGTGGAAACGAAAACGCCGTTGATTGGCATCTGTCTGGGTCATCAAACGATTGGTCAAGCCTTCGGTGGAAAGGTTATTCGCTGCGATGAAATCGTGCACGGGAAAATGGGACAAATGTATCACAAAGGAGAAGGCTTGTTCAAAGGTCTGCCCACACCCTTCGAAGCTACGCGCTATCATTCGTTGATTGTCGAGCGCGAGACCCTGCCCGGCTGTCTTGAGATTACAGCGGAACTGGAAAACGGGACGATTATGGGGCTACAACATAAAGAATTGCCAATCCATGGTCTTCAATTCCACCCTGAATCGATTGCATCTGAACATGGGCACGCGATGCTTAAAAACTTTCTGGATATAGCTGGGGGCGGCAAATGAGCGACCTTAAACAATACATCGAAAAGGCCGTGAGTGGTCCCCTTTCACGCAATGATGCCGAAGCGGCATTCAACGTGATTATGGAAGGGGAAGCTACGCCCAGCCAGATCGGTGGTTTCCTTATGACCCTGCGCACACGTGGTGAAAGCGTTGACGAATACGCTGCCGCTGCTGCGGTTATGCGTGCAAAATGCTTGCCTGTGAATGCGCCCAATGGGGCGATGGATATCGTTGGAACAGGCGGCGACGGTAAAGGAACACTTAACATTTCAACCGCAACAGCGTTTGTGGTCGCAGGCGCTGGTGTTACCGTTGCCAAACACGGCAACCGCAACCTTTCGTCGAAGTCCGGTGCGGCCGATGCTTTGGGCGAGATGGGGATCAACGTTATGGTAGGCGCGGATGTTGTCGAAAAAGGTCTTCGGGAAGCTGGAATTGGTTTCATGATGGCGCCGATGCACCATCCTGCAGTACGCTTCGTGATGCCGTCACGTCAGGAACTGGGAACGCGGACGATATTCAACATTCTTGGCCCGTTAACCAATCCTGCGGGGGTTAAGCGACAGTTAACAGGGGCGTATTCGCGTGATGTGATCCGCCCGATGGCGGAAACGCTGATGGCACTCGGGTCTGAAAAGGCTTGGTTGGTGCATGGTTCAGACGGCACAGATGAATTGACGATTTGTGGGGTTAGCTGGGTTGCGGCGCTTGAAGATGGCTCGATTTCGGACCACGAGGTTCATCCCGAAGACGCCGGCCTGCCTGTTCATCCATTTGAAGATATCATGGGCGGAACACCTGCTGAAAATGCCGTGGCTTTCCGTGCGTTGTTAGCCAGAGAGCAAAATGCGTATCGTGATGCTGTTCTGCTGAATGCAGCCGCTGCGTTGGTGATTGCGGATAAAGCAGATGATCTAAAATCCGGCGTCGAAAAAGCCCGCGAGAGTATTGATTCCGGCAAGGCGTTGGCAGCTGTCACTAAACTCGCGAAAATTACATCGGCGGCGAGCGAATGAGTAACGTTCTAGATAAGATTAAAGCGTATAAGCTAGAGGAAGTCGCAGCCCGCAAGGGTTTGCGCCCGATTGCAGAGGTCGAAGCTGCTGCAAAAGCTGCCTCGCCAGTTCGCGGGTTTGCTGACGCACTTCGCAAAGCTTCTAAGACAGGTTATGGCCTAATTGCCGAAGTCAAGAAAGCCAGCCCCTCCAAAGGATTGATCCGCGCGGATTTCAACCCGCCGGAGTTGGCGAAAGCCTATGAACGTGGCGGTGCAACCTGCCTTAGTGTGCTGACGGACACACCGTCATTTCAAGGCGCGGACGAGTTTCTTATCGCGGCGCGCGCGGCGGTATCCCTGCCCGTTCTTCGCAAGGATTTTATGTATGACACGTATCAGGTGGCCGAAGCCCGTGCGATGGGTGCGGATTGTATTCTAATCATCATGGCCAGCGTTTCGGATGCGCAAGCAGTTGAACTTGAAGAATCTGCGTTCGCATGGAGCATGGATGTACTTGTTGAAGTTCACAACGCAGAAGAGTTAGAACGTGCCGCCGTACTGAAATCGCCGCTGCTAGGCATCAACAACCGAAACCTGAAAACCTTCGAGACTTCCCTCGATACAACCCGTGAGTTGGTGAAACTTGCACCGAAGGGTAAAACTTTGATTTCAGAGTCAGGCCTGAATAACACAGACGATCTTGCCGATATGGCACGTCACAATGTGCGCTGCTTCCTGATCGGAGAAAGCCTGATGCGCCAAACTGACGTTGAAACCGCCACCCGTAATCTATTGGAGCTGTAAATGCCCAACCTGACCCATTTCGATGACAAAGGCGCAGCCCACATGGTTGACGTTTCCGAAAAACAGATCACTTCGCGTGTGGCTATCGCCAAGGGCAAGATCACGATGGAGCCGTCCACCTTGGCATTGATTGTTGAAGGACGTGCCAAAAAGGGTGACGTTCTTGGTGTTGCACGCTTGGCTGGTATCATGGCCGCGAAGAAAACGCATGACCTGATCCCACTTTGCCACCCGTTGGCCCTGTCAAAAGTTTCCCTAGAGTTAACGCCAGACACTGACCACAACTGCGTAGATATTGAAGCAACGGTGAAAACTACAGGCCAAACTGGCGTCGAGATGGAGGCGTTGACCGCTGTATCCATCGCCGGATTAACGGTTTACGACATGGTCAAAGCTGTCGATAAAGCGATGGTGATATCCGATGTTCGCCTTGTCCTGAAGGACGGTGGCAAGTCCGGCCTTTTCGAGGCGAAGTAATGATTTTAGTGTCTGAAGCTCTTAACCATATTTTTACGCTTGCAAATAGGTTGGAAGCAGAAACCGTGCCGCTGGCCCATGCCGCGGGTCGTGTGCTTGCTAACGATGTTTCAGCCCGTGTGACACAACCGCCGTTTTCCTCTTCAGCGATGGATGGTTACGCAGTGATTAACGCACAAGCGAAGGCGGGAATGACCCTAAAAGTTGTCGGGGAATCCGCCGCTGGCGACCGTTTTAATGGCCGCGTTAACGGCGGTGAGGCTGTTCGTATTTTTACAGGTGCGCCGGTCCCCGAAGGCGCGGACTGCATTCTCATTCAAGAGGACGCCATCAGAGAAGGCGAAACGATTACGGTTCGAAAAAACCGCGACACCAAAACTTACATTCGTCCCGCTGGTGGGGATTTCAGGAAAGGTGACGTGATATCAGCCCCGCGCAAACTTTCAGCTTCGGACATAGCCTTGATGGCATCTATGAATATCGCCGAAGTTACAGTGACCCGCAAACCTGTTGTTGCACTTATTGCCAATGGTAACGAGCTGGTAATGCCTGGCGAAACGCCTCGTCCCGATCAGATCGTTTGCTCGAACAATTTCGGCCTGAAAGCATTACTAGAAGAGCATGGTGCAGAGGTGCGAATGCTGCCTATCGCACGTGATACCGTCGAAAGCCTTACACACGTGATGGATTTGTCCTCCGGTGCCGATCTCGTGGTCACTATTGGTGGCGCATCGGTGGGTGATCATGACTTGGTACACAAAGTTGCTGTCGATCGTGGAATGGAGCTGGATTTTTACAAGGTCGCGATGCAACCCGGAAAACCACTAATGGCTGGCTCAATGAATGGCACCCCGCTTGTTGGGCTACCGGGCAATCCGGTTTCATCGATGGTTTGTGGCCACATATTCCTGCGCCCGATGCTTAACGCAATGTTAGGATTTCCCTCTGCGCCATTGCCCCGCGAAATTGGATTGTTGGCGCGGGATGTTCGTCAAAATGGAGGTCGCGAGCATTATATGCGTGCCAAGACCGAACTGACGGTCAGGGGCGTAGAAATTACTCCTTTCGAGAGACAAGATAGTTCTTTGTTAACCATATTGGGCCAATCTGACGCCTTGTTGGTTCGCCCACCTAACGGTGGACCGCTTCGTAAAGGTGCTTCTGTTGAATTTGTGCGAATCTCATAACTAATTCGGTATCAGTTGACACAAAACAAGAACACATGTAGAACTTTACGTGACTATAGGTGTTATTTTTGGGTTCGGAGACGAATATGCTAACGCGCAAACAACTTGATCTATTGACGTTTATTAATGAGCGGTTGCAAAAAGAAGGCGTGCCGCCATCTTTTGATGAAATGAAAGAAGCTCTCGATCTTCGTTCAAAATCCGGCATCCACCGTTTGATCACAGCATTGGAGGAGCGCGGATTTATCCGTCGTCTTGCACACCGTGCGCGTGCAATCGAAATTGTACGCCTACCCGACGCCTTGGGTGGCGGTGGTTTCACCCCCGAAGTTGTGCAAGGTGGCCGTGTTGACCCGCACCCCCAAGCAATTCCTGTCGAGGTTAACGCAATGGAAATTCCGGTCATGGGCAGGATAGCAGCCGGCACACCGATTGAAGCAATTCAAGAGGTTTCCCATACCGTCGCGGTTCCCGGCTCCATGCTCTCCAACTCCGGCAAACATTTTGCTTTGGAGGTTAAGGGTGACTCGATGATTGATGCGGGTATTAACAATGGCGACGTTGTTGTAATTCGCGAACAGGCGACGGCAGATAACGGTGATATTGTTGTAGCACTTGTTGAAGATCAGGAGGCGACGCTGAAACGTTTCCGCAAACATGGCAGCTCCATCGCATTGGAAGCGGCAAACCCGGCATTTGAAACACGGGTTTATCGTGATGATCAAGTTCGGGTGCAAGGTAGATTAGTCGGGTTGGTAAGAACCTATTAATCAATATCCCCACGGACGATTTCTAGCGGTATCCCGACTGTGTTCTAATATCGGGTTGCCTTCATTCATGTTGATGGAAATAGCGCCAGAACGACGTAAGTAATTCTTGTCGATTACAATACAACTACCGGACGCACCTGTCAGCTTTGAGGCCACCAGAACTGTCTTTTCCGTACAATTTGTGTCGGCAACATCCGTATCATCCCCCAAGTACAAATATATCCGCCAACCATTCGGTAAATCACTGATGGCGTTATGCTTGTCGCCATAAACGCCCTCTCGCAATGCTGCTTCGATTTGAGTAGCGGAATCGCCGTCGTTCTCAAGCCAAATACGAACCGCATAACCGCTACCGCGCGGCTTGTTTACGACGCGACCAAATTCGGTCAATAGGCCGAACATTCGACCGTCGCCGCTTAGTAATACCGTTGGGCGGCTGGAACTTGACCAGATGAGAACGGTTGAGGCCAGTAATACTACGCCCATGAAGCGGCCGCGCCCCTTCCACAGAAATAAAACTAGCCCGCCAATAGCTATTCCGGCGAGAACCATTCCAGAAGCGGATTTGATGTTTGTTACGGCTCCTTCCAAGTTTGAAAAATACTCGGCGACAGTAAGAATTGCGCCTATTCCCTCGCCCATAACCCAATATGCGTATTTCGCTAGGCCAAACGGGGTCAGGATGAACGCAATCACGGTGCTTGGCATCACAAGCAACCCCATGATCGGAACGGCTAGCAAATTCGCCACCAACCCGTACTGCGATACTTGATTAAAGTGGAATGCCGAGATCGGGGCGGTTGCGGCACCGGCAACCGCTGACGTGAACAATAGCGCGATGACAGGTTTCGCGAATTTCCATTTTCCTCGTGATAGATACCTCCAAACTTGTCGCTTATTAAGCCACTCATAGGCTGAAATGAGCGCTGTGGTTGCTGCGAAGGACATCTGGAATCCAGCCTCAAGCAGGCTGTAAGGTTTTATTAGCAAAACAATAAATGCAGCCAATGCCACCGCGCGCAAGGTAAACGCGGGTTTGTCGAGGATTACAGCGAAGAGTACGACTGCCGTCATTATGAACGCTCGCTGTGTTGCAACACTCGCACCGGACAACATCAAATATCCTGCCCCAGCAATAATTGCTAATCCCGCTGATAGCTTTTTGGGACGTATCCGCAGAGCCAAATATGGATATATTGCGAATCCATAGCGAAATAAGGCGAAGACAAAGCCTGAAAGCATTCCCATGTGCAATCCGGAGATCGCCAGCAAATGCGCGAGGTTGGATGCGCGTAAACTGACAAGAATGTCAGGATTGATGTCTGACCTATCACCTGTGATGATCGCTGCGGCAAATGCCCCGTTTTGCCCGACGATACTACTTTTGATTTTTGCGGACAATTGCATCCGTAGTGAAAACAACCAAACTTTGAAGTTATGCTCGACCTCAGGGTGAGCAGGGATTGCTGGATTCCGCGTATATCCGACACCGCCGAGCTGCATAAACCACGCCATACGCCTAAAGTCGAATCCGCCAGGTTCGATCGGAGGGCTTGGCGGCGAAAGGCTGGCGGTCACGGCAATGCGAGCGCCAGCGGCAAGGGTGTCGTCTGGTATGTATCCATGCAACGACAGTCGAACACGTTCAGGTGTGTTCGACTCCGCGAACTCAGGTAGATAAATTTGATCGAGCAAGACTCGAGGCGCATTAGTTGCAGACCGATCCAGACCGATAATGCGTCCATAAACTGGCCCATAGTAATGGCGCGTCAGAATTGGAGCTTTAACGTTAATAGTGCGATACGCCGCATAACCATACCCAACGCTAGTTAATAACAGCGTAATCAAAAGTGTGGTGCGAATGATATGTCTAGGCCGAATAAAAAACGCTGCAAGCAGCCCCAATCCAACGATTCCTAGAACTTGCATCGCAGTTGGTTCGGTTTCCGATGCAAAATATATAGAAATCCCTGCGCCAAACATTACGGGGGTCCACAACATCAAACGATGCCGTTGGAACTCTAGGATTTCCGTTAGTGCTGATATGATCACAGGCCTTGTTCTCCGTACCACAAATGGCCTAAAACCCCGTTGGTTCTATCTCAAATCTGGTTACCAAAAGGTTAATCCATGTCTAACGTCGTCACGCGCTTCGCTCCCTCGCCCACAGGTTTCCTTCATATTGGAAGCGCGAGGACCGCCCTGTTCAACTGGTTATTCGCCCGCAATCAGGGTGGAAAGTTTTTGCTGAGGATCGAAGATACGGATCGCAAGCGTTACACCCCTGAAGCTGTTGACGCGATTTATGACGGGATGCGCTGGTTGGGCCTCGATTGGGATGAAGAACCGATCAGCCAGTTTAGCCGCGTGGAACGCCACGCCGAGGTTGCGCACGAAATGTTAGCCAAGGGCGCGGCATATAAGTGTTATTCCACCAAAGAAGAAATTGATGCATTCCGCACCGAAGCCCGTGCAGCAAAACGGCCGCCACTATTCCGTTCCCCTTGGCGCGACGCAGATTTGGCGACGGCGCCAGACGCACCATATGTTGTACGTTTGAAAGCACCGCGTGAAGGCGAGACGACAATTAACGATCAAGTTCAGGGTAGTGTTACGTGGAAAAACGAAACGCTGGACGACATGATCCTGCTACGTTCTGACGGAACGCCAACGTATATGCTGGCCGTAGTTGTTGACGATTACGACATGGGTGTAACGCACGTTATTCGCGGGGACGACCACCTTACCAACGCTGCGCGACAAAGCATCATTTATACTGGTATGGGTTGGGATCTACCTATCTACGCACATATTCCGTTGATTCACGGTCCGGACGGCGCAAAATTGTCAAAACGCCACGGTGCACTTGGCGTTGATGCTTATCGTGACATGGGATATCTGCCCGCAGCAATGCGAAACTACCTTGCAAGGCTTGGTTGGAGCCATGGAGACGAAGATTTCTTTACAACTGCGCAAGCAATCGAGTGGTTTGGCCTCGATAAAGTCGGTAAATCTCCGGCGCGCTTCGATTTTAAGAAATTGGAAAACCTTTCCGGTCAACATATCCGCGCGACGGATAACGTTGAGTTGCTGAAGGAGATTGAAAAGTATGTTGCGTCGCAACATTCAACAGAACTGACGTCACGGCACCGCGAAATGTTTATTGACGGTATGGATAGCATCAAGGAACGCGCGAAGATAATTCCGGAACTATTGGAAATAGCTTATTATTTCCTTGGTGATCGCCCCTTTAAACCGGACGAAAAGGCTGGTCATTTTCTTACTACGGTATCCCGTGGTATGCTGAATCGATTGACTTCGCGCTTGCGAGATGCTACTTGGACCCTAGAAGAACTGGAGGCGGAAATTCGCGCCTTTGCCGAGGTCGAAGATCTAAAACTTGGTAAAGTTGCTCAACCCCTTCGGGTCGCCCTAACTGGGCGGACAGTGTCGCCGAGTGTGTTTGATATGATGGTGCAACTCGGCAAAGTAGAATGCATCGCACGGCTGGAGGATGCCTCTCGCTGATGTTCGATCGGGTTGCCGTTTCGAAGGTCAACGCTCGGAGTGCTTGTCAGAGTGCGGATTGATGAAATGGACCCGATGGTCCGGATATGAGGTAGAGAATGGTAGCGGATAGCAAAAACCCAGCAAAATTGACATTTGGAGATCAGGAGATAGATCTTCCGGTTTATAGCCCGGTTCTTGGGCCGGATGTTTTAGATATTCGTAAACTTTATGCTCAAGGCGATGTTTTCACCTTTGATCCTGGTTTTACGTCCACGGCTTCCTGCGAATCTGCGATCACTTTTATTGACGGTGATAAGGGCGAGTTGCTTTATCGTGGTTACCCGATTGATCAGCTGGCTGAAAATTCCCACTTTATCGAAGTTTGCTATCTTCTTTTGTACGGAGAACTTCCAACCCCTGCACAGCTTGACGAGTTCGAGCCACGTGTAACCCGCCACACAATGCTCCACGAGCAAATGCACAACTTCTTTAGCGGATTCCGTCGCGATGCGCACCCAATGGCAATTATTACTGGTGTGATGGGGGCTCTGTCTTCGTTCTATCACGATTCCACCGATGTTAACGACCCATGGCAGCGCGAAGTTGCGTCAATCCGTATGATTGCAAAAATGCCCACGATTGCGGCTTGGGCGTACAAATATTCAATCGGTCAGCCATTCGTTTATCCACGCAATGAACTGGATTATGCGTCGAACTTCCTGCACATGTGCTTTGCGGTTCCAGCCGAAGAATACAATGTTGACCCAATCGTTGCCCGTGCAATGGACCGTATTTTCACGCTTCACGCAGATCACGAGCAGAATGCTTCGACGTCAACGGTTCGCCTCGCTGGTTCTTCGGGTGCAAATCCGTTTGCTTGTATCGCTGCAGGTATTGCCTGTCTTTGGGGCCCTGCACACGGCGGTGCAAACGAAGCAGCACTAAACATGTTGCGCGAAATCGGCACTGTTGATCGCATTCCAGAATTTATCGAACGCGCTAAGGACAAGAACGATCCATTCCGCCTGATGGGCTTTGGCCACCGCGTATACAAAAACTTCGATCCACGCGCGAAGGTTATGAAAGAGTCCGCGGATGAAGTCCTTGGTTTGCTGGGTATTGAAAACAATCCGACACTTCAGGTTGCGATTGAGTTGGAACGCATCGCGCTGACCGATCCTTATTTTATCGACAGGAAGTTGTATCCGAACGTCGATTTTTACTCTGGTATTATTCTGGACGCTATTGGTTTCCCGACCTCTATGTTTACACCAATCTTCGCATTGGCACGTACTGTTGGTTGGATCGCCCAATGGAAAGAAATGATCGCCGATCCAACTCAAAAGATCGGACGTCCACGTCAGTTGTATACTGGTGCAAAGCATCGCGACTATTTGGACATCGAAAACCGCTGATATCGAAACGCCGGAGCAACCCTCCGGCGTTTTTATTTTTTTAATTGCTGATAAATTTCAGAACCGACTTCGCAGCACGACTACCCGAAGCGTCATCACCCTTGCCTAGCATCGCCATAGCTGCCGATGAAACGTTTAGCTGTGAATCGCGTAGGTCTGAGTGATCCAATAGATTTTTAACGGATTGATAAATGTTGTCGGCGGTACATTCTTCAAGCAAAAATTCTGGCACAGCTTTTGTATCTGTCAAAAGGTTGACTAATGTAGCGGTCGAAACGCGCACCATTCGACGTTTGATGAAGGCAGTAAACCAATGCATATTATAGGCGATCACCATGGATGTCTCGGCTGCAGCTAGCTCCAATGAAACTGTACCCGACGCAGCCAGCGCGACATCCGTCGCTTTGTAACAAATCCGTTTTCTTTCCTCCGCGTCCTTCGATGTCAATTCACGTGGGTCAAGAATGGTTACGTCCATCCCTAAAAAAATTTGTTTGATCAGCTCTACGCGTGCTCCGACGGACGGAATCGCAATTTTAAGGTTGGGATAGTCGCCCCTTAACCTTTCAGCAACTTCTCGAAAAACGGGCCCGAGCCTTGTAACTTCGCTGGTGCGTGATCCTGGAAGAAGTGTCAGCAGTTGTGCTTCATTTCCCATGCCGATTTCTTTACGAAAATCTGACGCTTGCGCAATTGTTGCCTGCGGTTCTGTCGTGATCGGATGCCCCACAAAATCGCAGCTCATCCCTTCAGCTTCCATGTAGGGCGGTTCAAACGGCAATAAGGCCAACACATGGTTAACAAATTGTGCCATTTTTGCAGCCCGTTTGGGACGCCAGGCCCATACCGAGGGGGCTACATAATGAATGACTCGAAGTGCTGGTACGCGGGCTTTAACACGTTTGGCGACCCGAAAACAAAAATCCGGGCTATCGATCGTAATCAAAGCAGCCGGATTGGCGCTCTCGATTTCGCTTACGGTTTCCTTAATACGGACCAAAAGGTTACGTATTTTTGGCAACACCTCTGCGATTCCCATAACCGATAGTTCATCCATAGGAAAAAGGCTTTCCAAGCCCTGATCGATCATCAGAGGGCCACCAATCCCGGCGAATCTAATTTCGCCGTCGTGTTCCTCGCTAAGGCTTTGCATTAAAGCGGCCCCGAGACGATCACCTGAACTCTCACCTGCGATTATGAAAAGGGTTTGGGGTTCGCTCATTCTTTTGGCCTTACCCACAAGAATAGTCCGAGGTCATTTGCCAATTTAACAGTTTCTGTGCGGCGTAGAACCATCACACCACCAGCTTCGATCACCACACCCGCAAGCAGCGCTTTATGCGCATTTTGGATTGTATCAGGGCCAATGGCAGGAAGGTCGACGCGTAAATCTTGTGCTGGTTTTGGGGCCTTTAACAATACACCTCGCCCACCGTTAGGATCGGGCGCGTAATCTTCGTGATTGTTCATCACAAATCTTAGCATCGCATCCGTGCCTTGAATGCTTTCTAACCCGAGGCATACTCCCTGACCGACAACAGCCCCTTGCCCGATATCCAATGCCCCTAGGCCATTAACAATTTGGGCGGCGCGCGATGTATCAAATATGTCATCGTTACTGGGTTTGGCATTGGTTAACACACCAGCCCGCGGAATTAGACTTGGCAAAACGTCATGCGCGGCCAAAACATCGAAACCGTTTAGCTCGAAAAATTTGATGATTGAACTCAGGGTATTATCGTCGCCAGCTTTCATAGTGTCGGCTAGAATGATGGCTAACTCGAGCCCTTTTTCATCAAGTTTACCTGTATCGATTTTTTCGCGGTTCATAGCGCCAACCATCACAATCTCTTGACAGCTAGCATTTTGTAAATCGGTTATCAATTGCCCCGTTTGCTCAAAAATAGCATGAATAACCGGATGAGAGAATGCCCAGTCCAACGGAATGTTTTCAAACTCAACGACCACGTATTCACGGCCAGATGCCTTGCATGCTTCGGCCAGCAGTCGCGGCAAGTCACCGCGACCTGCAATAATTGCAAGCCCCTTGCTAGTCTGATCCGATACCGAGGCCAAGGCTAATCGTCACTTTTGGGCAGCAAGAACGAACGCGCACTATCGGCCAATAGAAAATCGACGACATCTGAAACCAGTTCATTATCGCTGTGTCTATCCTGCGCTTTTTGCGCCCTCTCCTTTAGGGTTCCTTCGCCTTCAAAAATCTCCGAAAACGACGCCCGTAATCCATTGATTGTTGTTTTATCGACCCCGCGCCTCTTCAGGCCAATAAGATTCAGTCCACCAAGATTTGCGCGTTCAGACAAAGCCATGCCGTAGGGAATTACATCCGCTACTACAGCGGCAAGCCCGCCGATTATGGCTCCTTTGCCGACCTTCACAAATTGGTGGACGCCGCTGAGTGCACCAATAATAACATTTTCACCTATGGTGACGTGCCCGGCCACAGACGCATGATTGGCCAAAACCACGTTGTTCCCAACTTGTGCGTCATGCCCGATATGTGCCCCGAGCATCAGAAGACAATTATCTCCAACTCGCGTAACGCCAGTGCCACCGGCGGTTCCAGGATTAACGGTTACACCCTCCCGGATCATGCAGCTCGCACCGATTTCAAGATACGTTCGCTCGCCGGCGTATTTTAAATCTTGCGGTTGATGGCCAATGGAAGCCGTTGGCCAAATTCGGGTTTTATCCCCAATATTGGTAAAGCCTGCGACCACCACATGGCTGAAAAGTACAACACTTTCGCCAAGCGTAACATTGGGTCCAACAAGGCAAAACGGACCAATTTTGCAATTAGCCCCAATGACGGCTCCATCCTCGATAACAGCTGAAGGATGAATTGTAGCGGTTGCATCAATAGACATACTCAGCCCTTGTTTGCATCTTCAGGTGGAACTATCATCGCTGTAAACTCGGCATCGGCGACGATCGCGCCGTTAACCTTGCCCTCACCCCAGAATTTCCAAATTTTGCCACGGCCACGAACAACTTTGACATGGAGCTCAAGCGCATCACCCGGTTGAACGACTTGGCGAAATTTCACCTTATCCATCGACATGAAATACACAAGCATCCCTGCATCGATAAGATTAAGTGTAGTGCCAACTAGCACACCAGCCGTCTGCGCCATTGCCTCGACGATAAGGACGCCCGGCATAACAGCTTTTTCAGGGAAGTGACCTTGAAAATGTGGTTCGTTGGCGGTCACCATCTTTAAGCCAACAGCACTTTCGTTAACTTTGATTTCGTTGACGGCATCTATTAATAGAAACGGGTACCGATGTGGTATCATACGTTTGATTTCGGAAAGATCGGCGGATGTGACTTCTGTCGCAGTTTCGGACATGTATTATTCCTTTTCGGTGGCCAAATCCGGGTTTAGTTCAAAGGCCCGGTCGAGTGTCTCTATTGCTTCCAATGTTATATCCAAATTTCGGTTAAACAAAAGAACCGATCTTTGATCTATGATAGCACTGGCAAAATATTTCGACATAATTTCGCTTAGGAACGGTGCAGCAACGACTAAAAATTGTCGTCGCTGACCGTCAATGGTTTTTTGCATCTCAACGTCTTTTGCAAGCTGTTCTTCACGCGCGACCAAAACTCTTTTGTCGAAATCTTCGGAGAGCGTTCTGAACTCTTCAGCGCTGGCTTCGTTTCGAATTTCTGTTAAGCGCTGTTCTTCTATCACAAAAGCATCGCTGATAAGGCGGCTTTCTTGCAGCAGAACGGTGCGTTTTTCTGCTTGAGCAAGCTGCAATGCTTGACCAAGTTTAGAACTATTAAACAGCTCGTCTTGATCCAAGACCAAAACGGGTTGCGGAAATACCGTTGGAAAATCGGCTTGCGCAACGGATTGCGTTGCGCAAAGCACAAGTCCGATCAATAGCGCTACGAAACGATTCAAGCTCGATTTGTTTGTCGCAGCAAATTCCAAACCTAAAACCGCGTGGAAATCGCAACACTGAAGTTTTGTGTAACATCGTCGTCTTCGTATAGAATTGGAACCGCGTAGCTGAACTCCAACGGCCCCAGTGGGCTTGACCAGAACAAACTAAAGCCCGAGGATGCGCGTATCGACATTTCATCATCAGCGAAACCAATGTCACCCAAATCCCATACACTACCGGCTTCAGCGAACACGCCGCCATAAATGCCAGCATCTTCCCCTAGACCTATAGGAAAAGTACCTTGCAAGCGAACAACTCCATAATAGTTGCCGCCAAGAGCGTCATCATTTGCTGTCGAAGTGTCACGCGGTCCGATGCCACCAGTCGCAAACCCTTTGAGCGAGTTGCCTCCAAGGAAGAACCGATCCGTCACACGAGTGTTTGAACCATCTGTGGTAACAAGAGCGCCCCCTTCCACTTCGGCAGAAACAACAACGTTTTCATCAAAAAAGGCTGTATAGGCTTTGGCACGGACAATCGTTTTCGAGAAATTCAAATCGCCGCCAAGACCCGCGAAATCCTCTTCTAGTGTAAGAAAGTATCCGGAGGTAGGATTAACACGTGAATTACGTCGGTCGTATGAAAGCGTGACTCCGAAAGACGATGTTATCTGAGGACCGACAGCGTCTGCAAAAATAATTGCGGATGCATCATCATGTACGTCGCGAATCTCATCCCTAGAAAGACTATAACTAAGCTTCATGCTTGTATCTTCACCCACAGCAAATCGCACACTGGGTTCAAATCCCAAATTAGTAGTCTGGAAAGAAGACGCGTCAAAATCTGATTTCTGGAAGTAGAGACTAAATCCGGCTGACAAGTCACGATCAAGGAACGCAGGTTCGTTGAAGCTTAACGAGAATACTTGTGTATCTTCACCGTAACTAAGCTCCAGCGCGAAATCCTGACCTCGGCCCAAAAAGTTGTCCTCGGTGAGGCTAATCAAACCATTGAACCCCGAGTCCGATGAATACCCCAATGCAAAACCGACGCTACCTGTCGGAACGTCTTGGACATCCACATCGACAATAACTTTGTCTGGAGACGAACCATCGCGAACCGAAACGTTGGTATTCCCGAAAATCCCAAGTGACATAAGATTGTCCCGCGCATCGGCCATTTTTCGAGCGTTAAAAGCGTCACCCTCAACGAAATCAAACTGCCTGCGGATCACGCGTTCGACCGTTCCGGTGTTGCCGCCAATATCAATCCGTTCCACGTAGACGCGACGCCCAGCGACGATCTCGAAGTTCACATCAACGGTGCGATCTGCACCATTTTTTGTGTGGTTCGGGTTAACGCGAAGAAACGGCAGGCCCTGCTTAACTGCTTCGATCTCGATGGCTTCAACGATTTCGTTTACATCTTCAATCGAGTACGGTCGCCCGCTTCGGATATTTACGATCTTTTCGAAAGCTTCCGTTCCAACGCCATTGATCGAGGACGAAATTGTTCCTTCGCCAAACGTGTACTTGAAACCTTCGTTCACAGTATGGGTCAAGAAATGCCCGCTACGATCTGCTGATAGTTCGGCAATAGAAGATAGAACTTCGAAATCAATATAGCCTTTGTTTGCGTAATAATTAGTTAGCTTTTGCCGATCCAGCGCAATGGTATCGGCATTTACAGTATTCCCGCGCAAAACGAACGACAGAACGTTGGTTTCGTTGGTTTCGATAACACCGCGCAATTTGCGATCAGAAAAAGCTGAGTTACCTACAAAACTGATGCGGTTCACTCCGGCCACATCCGATTCTGTTACCTCAAATACCAGATTGACGCGACCTTCCGAGACCGGAATAATTACAGGATTGACCGAAACATCGACGCGGCCTTCCAAATTATACATATGCGCAATCGTCTGAGCGTCAGCTTGTGCAGTTAGCCGATTAAAGGGGCTACGTATCGATGACTTAATGACGGCTGCAAGCTCAGCATCTTTAAGGTTTGTGTTACCTTCAAACGCAATTACGCTGATCGTGGGATTTTCAACGACCGTTATCACAAGATTGGAACCTGCAACCCGAAGCTCCACGTTTTCGAACATTCCGGAATCGTATAGGCGGCGCAGGACGTCGTTAATATCTGCAGGCGTCAAATTTGTACCGAACTTAATGCCCGCAAAATCACGAATCGTTTGCGAAGGAATCAGTTCATTACCCGAAACCGAGATCGAAGAAATCACCGCAGAATATGCAGGGGTCGCTAACATCGTAGCAGTCAGCAAGGGCGTTGCGATGGGAAGGCTGAGAAAAACACTTGTAATACAAGATTTTACAGAAAGTTTTTCAAGTAACACACAATTCATAAAAAATCCGCCTATCTGCTTCAATCGACACACCGTCGACAGGGAAATACCACTAATACATCACAATCGCATTAAATCGTTATATGTAGCAAATACCATTAACAACAGTACCATGGCGAGGCCAATTGACATGAAAGCTTGAATTGTTTTTTGTGATGGCGGTTGACCGCGCACAGCTTCATAGAGGTAGAACACTAGATGCCCACCATCCAACATGGGAATCGGGAACAGGTTTAGCATCCCAATACCGGCCGAAATAATAGCGATCAGCGTAATGAAACTCTTAAGTCCTTGATTTGCCGACTCTTTGGATATCTGTGCTATGCCAATAGGACCTTGTAAGTTAGAGGGGCTAAGGTTTCCAAGGAACATGTGCTTAATGCCGTTCAATGACATATCGATGTAATTTACGGTTTGGCGAGCACCGATATATGCTGCATTCCACGGTGTCGGGGTCTCTGTTGCTGGCAGGAATGCGAATGCACCGTACACGCCGATCATCACCCGTTCCGTGAAGCCACCTTCCCCATCTGGGTATTCACGTAAAACAGGCGTGATCGGTAAATCGAGGTAAATACCGTCCCGCCAAACTTTAAGACTAATCTCGGTGTTGCCAGACTCAATTACTATTGCTTGAAGTTCCCTGAAGGTGCTGATCCTTTGTCCGGCAGCTTCAAGCACCAGGTCACCAGCTTTCAGGCCAGCAGCACTGGCCGCTGACAGCGGATCAACCCCGTGAACCCCAGGAATTAGCATATAAGGCGCACTTACCAGCAGTTTCTGGTTGTCGCGTAAGACCAGAACTTCCATGTCACCAGGAAACTCCATTGCGTTAGTTATATTTATAATATCGCCAAAGTTGGAAACCGCCTGTCCTTCGACCTCCAGTATCTGGTCATTAACTTGAAGATCATACAATCCTTCGGGCATGTCAAACAGATCCCCGACGGTCGGCTCGTCAATAACGATACCTTGCCACGTGACCAATCCCGCAAAGATAACTGAGGCCAATATAAAGTTTGCGAAGGGTCCAGCCGCAACTGTTAACGCGCGTTTATGCAAGCGCGCCGACGGGAAACTGCGCGCAATATCTATCTCGGACATTTTATCCAATGCATCAAAGTCAGTTTCGCTTGCCGCCCCGCGATCCCCTAAAAACTGGACGTAACCGCCCAGCGGGATAGCTGCGAGTTGCCATTGCATGCCTCGTTTGTCCGTACGCGACCAAATCACTGGTCCAAAACCCAACGAAAACTTTTCAGCGTGGATTCCACACCATCTTGCAACAATGTAGTGGCCGTATTCATGGACGAAGACGACCACGCCCAGCACGACAACGAATGCTATGATAGTTGATAAAAATCCGCCGAATACGGGGATCTGAGAGATGAATTCCATGTTACCTCCGCCTACCTATTTCGGCATCCAGTTTTGACCCATAGTACGAGCTTCACGATCGAAGGTCATAACCGCCTCTAACCCGTCGAGACTGCTCGATTGACCTGCCTTAACATGGAGGTTTTCGAGGACGGTTTCAACCAATCTTGCCATATCAAGAAATCCGATATCGCCGGAAATGAACCGATCCAGCGCGGATTCTTTGGCAGCATTGAAAACAGCGCCTGCCAATCCGCCTATCTCAAGAACGCGGCGCGCTAGACGTAATGCCGGAAAACGGATTTCGTCAGGTGTTGCGAAATCCAGTCGAGACATGGTCCCAAAGTCCAGTTGTTCGATGGGCAAAGGTTGCCGTTCAGGCCAATTTAACGCAAAACCAATTGCACCCCGCATGTCTGGTGCCGCCAGCTGGGCGATCACCGAATAATCGTTGTATTCAATCATCGAATGGACAATTGATTGGGGGTGCACAACGACCTCGATCTGAGTTGCTGACACGTCAAACAATTGATGTGCTTCGATAACCTCCAAGGCCTTATTAAACATCGTGGCGGAATCTATCGAAATTCGCTGCCCCATGTCCCAATTCGGATGCGCCATTGCTTGCTCGAGCGTTGCATTGGCCATTTGTTCTGGCGTCCAATCCAGAAACGGCCCACCAGAAGCAGTCAGTATTATTCGCGATATATCGCCCTGTTTGCCGCCAGCCAAAGCTTGATAAATCGCACAATGTTCGCTGTCCACGGGTACAAGCATGCAGCCGGATTTGGCACAGGTTGCTTTGATCAACTCGCCCGCACAAACGAGACTTTCTTTATTGGCCAACGCCAAAACACTAGCCTGTTTCGCCATTTCGAGAGTTGGAGTTAGCCCTGCCGAACCTACGATCGCCGACATTACCCAATCGACCTTTGTCATCGCTGCATCGCGTAAAGCCTCACTGCCGGCTGTGGCAACAATCCCCGTGCCTGCAAGCGCCTCAATCAAGGTTTCAAGGCGTGACTCATCGGCAGTCACAGCCATGTCTGCGTTCAATAAAACGGCCTGTTCTGCAAGCAATTGAATGTTTCGTGCACCGGTTACGACTTTTACGTCGTAAATCTTAGCACCACCTTGTAGCAGCAATAATTCAACGGTATTGCACCCGATCGATCCAGTAGAACCGAAGATACTTACCGTTCTGCGCATTCAGGACAGGCCTTGAATAAACGCAAAGACCAGCGCAGCGGCCATGACCCCATCAAGGCGATCCATCAACCCCCCGTGTCCTGGAATAATATCGCTTGAATCTTTCACGTCTTTCTGACGTTTCAACCATGATTCAAGCAAATCACCAAGTTGGGAGGCAATTGCGATAACGAAACTTATCACTAACGAGCGCATTACAGGTTCCGGCCCGAACCACCCCAAAAGCACCCCTGCAATAATTGCTAAAAACCAGCCACCGAGCGTTCCAGCCCACGTTTTCTTGGGGCTAATGGCAGGCCACAGCTTCGGACCGCCGATGATGCGGCCCGCAAAATACCCGCCGATGTCGGTTAGAGCAACAATCAAGACCACCCAGAACACATCAAAAAGCCCATGCTCAGGTGACAGAAAAATCATCAACATCGCGGTCATTGACGCACCAATGTACAACAAACCTGAAGATAACCAAACCCAGTTTTCGTGATCGCTTTTATACAACGCCGCAGCGCCTACAATCAGCGCGGCAGCGCCAAAAATCCAGCCATAGCTGAAAGTCAAATATATCGACACAACGGCTGAACCGCCCATAATTGCCAAATCTATTTTGCCACGTACTTCTTTTTGGCGAAGCATTTTGTGGAATTCCCACAACAGTACAACAGCCCCTAGCCCTATAAAACCGACCGCCCAGTATCCACCCAGCCAAAACGCAACAACCGAGATTACGATCATCACAATGGCAGACAAAACACGTGTGCCAAGGTCAAGGAATTTATTCGCCTTACCGTTCATTATATAGCCCTGCTCGCAGTGTTCAAGTTAGACCTGCATGATTTCTTCTTGCTTGGTCTCAAGCGTCTTGTCGATATTCGCTATCGCTTTGTTCGTCAGGTCCTGAATTTCATCTTGCCAAAGCTTTTGGTCATCTTCGCCCATAGACTCTTTGAGTTTTTTCAGATGATCCATACCATCGCGACGCACATTGCGTACAGAAATTCTGGCTTTTTCACCGTATTGGCCAGCCAGTTTTGTAAGGTCGCGGCGACGCTCCTCGTTCAACTCGGGGATAGGCAAACGTAAGGTTGTTCCGTCCATCACGGGGTTCAGGCCCAAGCCAGATTGGCGGATAGCCTTATCGACCGCCGCAACCATAGATTTATCCCAGACATTAACGGAAACCATGCGCGGCTCAGGAACGTTAATAGTCGCCACTTGATTGACTGGTGTCGCCGTTCCATATGCGTCAACCAAAACGGCATCCAACATCGAAGCCGATGCCCTGCCAGTCCGCAACGAATTGAAGTCATGCTTAAGTGAGTTCAGCGCGCCGGCCATACGTTTTTCAAGATCGTCCAGATCTACATCTTCAATTTCATTAGACATAGTTAGTCTCCTGCGGAATGTTTAACTTGGTTCTACGACGGTAAACTTGCCTTGGCCATGCAAAATGCTCAAAAATCCACCTGGAGCATCCAATGAGAACACAATAATTGGCAATCCGTTGTCTCGCGCAAGCGCAATTGCGGAAGCATCCATGACTTTCAAGTTTTTTTGTAAAACAGTGTCATAGGTCACTTTTGCGTAATGTTTTGCATCAGGGTTAGTTTTAGGATCGCTGTCGTAAATTCCATCAACCTGCGTACCCTTGAAAATAGCTTCACATTTCATTTCGGAGGCACGGAGCGTTGCCGCTGTATCTGTGGTGAAATATGGATTGCCTGTACCAGCGGCAAAAATGCAAACGCGTTTCTTTTCGAGGTGGCGGACGGCGCGGCGACGTATGTATGGTTCGCACACCTGATCCATCGGGATTGCCGAAATCACACGGGTGTGGATGTTAAGTTCTTCCAATGCGCCTTGCATGCCAAGCGCATTCATCACAGTTGCCAACATTCCCATATAATCAGCTGTGGTGCGCTCCATTCCCTGCGCACTGCCTTGCAGCCCGCGGAATATATTTCCACCCCCGATAACTAAACAAATTTCGACGCCTGTGTCGTGAACTTTTTTGATTTCTTTCGCAATCCGTTCGACTGTTGGTGGGTGCAAACCGAACTGTTGATCCCCCATCAGTGCCTCGCCTGAAATCTTTAGCAGCACACGGTTAAACGGCGGTTTGGCTGTAATATCCCCATCCGACATCGCTAGAATCTCCTGTTTGTGATTTGACGTAAGATGCCGTAAATTGCCGTTGGTTTCAATGGTAAATACCAATCGTTACGGAGGTCACATGATCGAACTACCCGACTATTTAGTCGAAGTCGTCGCACATCAAATCTATACGGAACAGTACCCGCCCAACTCCTATTCTTTATGGGAAGATGCTGACGAAATAACCAAAAACGGGTGCAAAGAGATGGCCAAAATGCAGTTACATGCCAAAGCTGCGCAACAAGATATTCAAAGGTAAAAAGGCGCCGTGACCATTCAAGTCACAGCGCCCAAAGCATTAACTGGTTGGCAGTTTAGCCACCCATAGTTTTCGCAACTTCAGCCGCGAAATCTTCTTCAACTTTTTCGATACCTTCGCCAACCTGAACGCGGGCGAAAGAAACGATTTCAACGCCAGCGTCTTTGGCTGCCTGTGCAACCGTGATGTCTGGGTTCATAACGAATTTCTGGTTCAGGAGTGTAACTTCCTGGAAGAATTTCTTCATGCGACCTTTAATCATACCCTGAATGATATTGTCAGGCTTGCCGGATTCTTTGGCTTGCTCGGTCAGGATTTTTTCTTCGCGTGCAACAACATCTGCATCCATGTCAGCTTCGGACAAAGAGGCAGGGTTCGTCGCTGCGATGTGCATAGCGAATTGTTTCGCGATACCGCTTTCGTCGTTGCCATTAACAGCAACAAGAACACCGATCAGGCCAAGGCCTTCAGCAGCCGCGTTGTGAACGTATGCAGCAACCGAGTCGCCTTCAACGCGCGCCATACGACGAACGGACATGTTCTCGCCGATTGTGCCGACTTTTGCGACAACAACGTCCTCAACGGACTTGCCACCAAGATCGGCGGCTTTCAACGCAGCAACGTCGGAAACGCCAAGCGCAACTTTCGTGATGTCTGTAACCATGCCTTGGAATTCAGCGTTTTTGGCAACGAAGTCAGTCTCGGAGTTAACTTCAACAGCAACGCCGACGCCACCGTTTACAGCAACGCCAACGAGGCCTTCAGCCGCTGTACGGTCCGATTTCTTGGCGGCTTTGGCCAAACCTTTGGTGCGAAGCCAATCAATCGCGGCCTCCATGTCACCGTTTGTCTCAACTAACGCTTTTTTCGCGTCCATCATGCCTGCAGCAGTTGTGTCGCGCAGTTCCTTAACCATTTTTGCGGTGATAGCCATCACTGCTCTCCTTAATAAAATTAGCGGCCCAGACGTATTTGTCTCGCCGCGAAGAGAATTAGATGTGTCTGCCGCTAGTCAAATACAAGCGGCAGACGGTATGCCTTATTCGGCGGCTGGTGTTTCTTCAGCAATGGCTTCTTCAACCGGAGCTTCTTCCATCGCACCAAGATCAACACCAGAGGCGCCGAGATTTGCAGCCATTCCGTCAAGCGCTGCACGCGCGATTAGGTCTGTGTAAAGTGCAATCGCACGCGCCGCATCATCGTTGCCTGGAATCGGGAAGTCGATGCCAACAGGATTGGAGTTGGAGTCAACAACAGCAATCACTGGGATGCCCAGCTTGTTAGCTTCGGCAATCGCGAGTGATTCTTTGTTTGTGTCGATAACAAACATGATGTCAGGCGTACCGCCCATTTCGCGGATACCACCAAGGGAGGCTTGCAGTTTATCCTGCTCGCGAGTCATCTTCAGAAGCTCTTTCTTAGTCAGACCTTCCATACCTGTTTCTAGACGCTCGTCCAGATTTTTTAGGCGTGTGATCGACTTGGAAATAGTCTGCCAGTTTGTCAACGTGCCACCCAACCAGCGGTGGTTCATGTAGTACTGTGCGGAACGTTCAGCCGCATCAGCGATACCTTTTTGTGCTTGGCGCTTTGTGCCAACGAACAAAATGCGGCCACCTTTGGCAGCAACGCCCTGAACGGCAGCAAGCGCTGCGTCGAGCATAGGAACGGTTTGGGTAAGGTCCAAAATGTGGATACCATTGCGCGAGCCGTAGATATAACGGTCCATGCGGGGATTCCAGCGGTGTGTCTGGTGACCAAAGTGAACGCCTGCTTCAAGCAATTGGCGCAATG
The DNA here is from genome assembly GCA_002162875.1 of Rhodobacterales bacterium 52_120_T64. Classification (GTDB taxonomy): domain Bacteria; phylum Pseudomonadota; class Alphaproteobacteria; order Rhodobacterales; family Rhodobacteraceae; genus NORP23. The sequence continues at coordinate 544,072 of MABA01000004.1, forward strand.
TAAACTCAGGTAGAGCCATTGTCGTATACCTTTCCGGTTTAGCCTCAGCAGGGAGAAGGCGCCAACATTGGCCCCAACCGGTGGACGCTTAAGGATTTCTCCCCCAAGTGCCGCAACCCCGCCTGTGGATTTCTAGTGAGCGCCAAATAGCTGACCTCACGTAGGATTGCAACCCCTAGATATGTTGTAGACTGAGGGCATATGCAGAGCACTAATCACGATAGGGGCAATTGATATTTAAACCGGCCCAAACGTCTTTCAGCTATGCCAGATTTCCATCAATCAGGGGATTGCAACGCACTGTATATGTCGTAAGACAGTATCAACCAAGTAAATAGTGTTAGGACTACGCAATGCCGGATACTTCCAAGACACCCGTGCTGTGCATTGGCTCCGCCCTATGGGATACTATCGCCAGTGCGAGTTGCGACATGCAACCAGGCCACGATGTGGCCGGAATTATACGTCGGCGCCCCGGTGGCGTCGCCCTCAACATTGCACTGGCACTTGTTGAACGCGGACGTCCAGCATCACTTCTAACCACCATTGGCAACGATGCTCAGGGGGACGAGCTGATCGTCAAGCTGGAAGCTGCAGGAGTCGATTGCCAATATGTTACACGCATAGATGACCCGACCGACAATTATCTAGCTATAGAGACAACGTCCGGTGTCGTTTTCGGGGCTATTGCTGATTGCGCGTCATTGGAAAAGGCCGGAGATAGCATCCTTGCGCCAGTACGTGATGGGCGGTTGGGGACTGTCGATAATCCATGGAAAGGCTCGGTCGTGATTGATGGAAACCTACCTGTTTCTACGTTGGAATCAATTGCCGAAAACCAAGACTTTAAAGCAGCGCACCTATCATTTGTACCAGCTAGCCCAGGCAAAGCAGAACGCATGCGGGCGGCCCTGAAGGCGCAGTCTGCTACGCTGTTCGTTAACAAGGGTGAAGCCGAGATCTTATGTAACCGCGCGATGGCAAATAGTATCGAAGCTAGTGAAGCACTATGTAAGATGGGCGCACACAGGGCGATTGTTACGGATGGGCCGAACGAGAGCGCGCTTTGTGATGAAAACGGCGTGATCTCCGTAACACCACCGCAGGTCGAGGCGAAAACCACGACAGGTGCCGGGGATGTTTTCCTCGCCGCGTTTGTCGGAGCAGAAATGGCATCGACATTACCGCTGCCCGAAATTATGGAAGCGGCAGTCAAGGCCGCGGCCGATCACGTAATGAAAGACACAAAATGAAACTGCCTCTATCTTTTTCGCCTGAAGTTATGGCTGCGATGGCCGCCGACACTCCTATAGTGGCGTTGGAATCCACCATTATTACGCACGGAATGCCCTACCCGCAAAACGTCGAAACGGCGCGGATGATCGAGGCCGAAATCCGTAGCCAAGGTGTGACACCTGCCACAATCGCGATCATGGATGGCTCGATCCACATTGGACTTTCTGACGACCGTTTGGAGGATTTGGCGCAAAGTACGGACGTGCTGAAACTTTCCCGCGCGGATCTTGCTTTTGCGGTCGCCAATGAAAAGACTGGTGCGACCACGGTTGCAGCAACTATGATCTGTGCGCACCTTGCCGGTATAAAAGTATTTGCTACTGGTGGCATTGGTGGCGTCCATCGTGGCGCAGAGGAAACATTCGACATTTCTGCTGACTTGGGCGAGTTTGCCGAGACACCAGTAATAGTTGTTGGCGCGGGTGCAAAGGCTATCCTTGATTTACCAAAGACGCTCGAAATTCTTGAAACGCGTGGCGTACCAGTTGTGACGTATCAACAAGACGAATTCCCGGCTTTCTGGTCGCGGTCCTCTGGTCTTAAATCCCCGTTGCGTGCCGACACTGCCGAAGAGATTGCGGCTGCGTACAATATGCGTGAAACGCTTGATCTGGCAGGAGGCATGTTTGTCGCCAATCCGATCCCTTCTTGTGACGAGATATCCAGCTCTGAGATGTCTCCCGTGATCGAGCAAGCTCTTGAAGAATCGTTAGCGCAGGGCGTCGCCGCAAAAGCAGTGACTCCTTTCCTTTTGCAGCGGATATACGAGCTTACCGAAGGGCGTTCGCTTAAATGCAACATCGCGTTGGTCCAAAACAACGCCCAACTTGCCACAGAGATAGCAAAAGCACTTAAATCATAAAGGGTTATTGTTCTCGTTGGCGAAATTCCTTAGATATCGTTAACGAGTATGAGGGAACACATGGCGAGCAAAAATAAATTTACCAAAAAAATTACTCCGAAACCGTCGGTTATGCAGCGGTTGCGGAACAATTTCTTCACCGGACTAATCATCGTTGCCCCCGTAGTGATCACGGTTTATCTGATTTGGTCTGTTATAACTTTCATCGACGCGCGTGTCGTGCCGCTATTGCCAGCGACATACAATCCAAGCACGTATCTTGGCCAAGATATCCCCGGCTTCGGTGTTGTAATCTTCCTGATTTCGACTGCGATTATAGGATCACTAACCAAAGGCCTATTTGGGCGCCAGATTATTCGGTTATGGGAAAACCTGATTGGTCGAACACCGGTCGTCCGCTCGGTCTACAGAGGATTGAAGCAGATAGTTGAAACGATCCTTAGTCAAACTAACTCAAACTTCCAAAACGCTTGCTTGATAGAATATCCGCGTAAAGGAATCTGGGCGATTGCGTTTATTTCGACGGCCTCCAAGGGTGAGGTGTTACAAAAAACAGGTGAAGAACAAATGCAGTCGGTGTTTCTGCCGACCACGCCGAACCCGACTTCGGGTTTCCTTTTGTTCGTGCCACGCAAAGATGTCGTTATTCTGGAAATGTCAGTGGAAGATGCCGCCAAACTGGTGATTTCCGCAGGTCTGGTCGTGCCGCCCACAAAAGAAGAAATTGTTGCTGGCGTAAAGCCCGTTCCCACGAAGCGGTCATGATGCCATTGGCCTCGGCTGTCACTACAGGGTTTCTAACATCATTTGCCTTGATCCTCGCCATTGGGGCGCAAAACGCATTTGTTTTAAAGCAAGGTATTGCCCGAAGTCACGTTTTTTGGGTTTGTCTAACTTGCGCAGTATCCGATGCGTTACTAATCACGGCCGGCGTCGCTGGATTTGGCATACTCGTATCTCAGTACCCCTCACTCCCTAGGATAATGAGCCTCGGCGGGGCTGCCTTTTTGACCTTCTATGGGCTCACCCGTTTTGTTGCCGCTTACAGGGGAAGTGACCAAATGTCCCTGTCAGCCAAGCCCTCGTCCCTTGGGGCCACAATCGGGATATGTTTAGCGCTGACTTGGTTGAATCCACATGTCTATCTGGACACGCTTGGGCTGGTTGGGGCGGTTTCGACACAGTACATCGAACATATGCAAAAAGTTGCGTTTGGGGTTGGCGCGGTTGGGGCCTCCTTCGTGTTCTTCTTCGCTTTGGGGTACGGTGCACGGGTCTTGGCGCCTATTATGCAGACGCCACGCACGTGGAAGATTCTTGACGTGTTGATCGGTCTTCTTATGTGGTTTCTGGCTTTCGGTTTGCTAACCGGTTGAATTCGAATCGGGTTTCTTCTCGATTCGCGTTCACAGTAATGATTCACACAAAAGTATACCCAATTGGCTAATTATCTTTCGTGAATATTAGAGACTCGATAGGTATGAAATCACTTTTGTGGGTAATTATTGGCCCAAACGCGTGCCATTTTTGCTACATCTTAATGTTTGAATCGCATTCCAGACCGTAACTACGGACATTTAAACAATTTTTTCAAAGTTTAACCTTGGCAGCGTGGTTTCTGGAGCCTATGCTGAACTTACTGCTCGATAGGTTTCTGCCTGTATGAAACCTGCCTCAATAACTTGCGCCCTCCTTGTGAGGGCGTTTTTTTTGACTAGTTCAATGATGTGACCCATAAGATCACGGCGTCTTCTTGACTAACCGAGGTTACGTTGTGGCCCATCCCCGCATCATAATAGGCACTGTCACCGCGCGTCATTTCAATCGGTTCGTAGAATTCCGAATAGAACGAAATGACTCCACTAAGGACATACATGAACTCCTCACCATCGTGGCGAACCCAACCATCGAATTCTTCAATGGAACGCGCCCGAACTATGGCGCGATAAGGCATCATCAGTTTTTGGGACAGATCAGTGGCCAACATTTCGTGTTCATAGGTTGTCGTGACTAGTGCTTTGCCCTCGCCAGATTTAGTAACTGACCGTCGAGCCAGAACCTTATCCCCGCGTGGTGCCGTAAAGAGCTGTGGAATTGAAATGCCCATACCGGATGCAAGTTTTCGCACCGCTTCAAATGTTGGCGACATCTGTCCATTCTCGATCTTTGACAACGTTGAACGCGCCAAGCCAACCTGCTGAGCCGCTTGCTCTAAGGTCCAACCACGAGCTTTACGCAATTCGCGGACACGCTCGCCAAGGTTTAGAGGTGTCGCGTTTTCGCCATCCCTGCCCTCACGCGCAATTTTCAGTACACTTGGTTTGGTATCCTGCATCGACTTACCCTATGCTTCCGTTTAACTAGTTCTACGCGACGATTTGCTGTAGGTGCAAGGGCGCGAACATTAATGGAGCCAATATTGACGACCCTAGACATTATATCCGACCCGATTTGCCCTTGGTGTTATATTGGCAAAGCCAAGCTGGACCGCGCGTTAGAAGCAGCGCCGGATCACCCGTTTGAAATCCAATGGCGTCCGTTTCAGCTAAACCCCGACATGCCTGCTGAAGGTATGGATCGCCGGGAATATTTGGAATGGAAGTTTGGTGGTCGCGAGGGTGCGATCAGAATATATGGCGAAATAGCCAAAAAGGCCGAAGAAACAGGTTTGGACATCGCGTTCGAAAAGATCAAACGCACACCCAATACACTAAACGCACATCGCTTGATCCGTTGGGCACAGATAGAGGAAAAGCAGTCGCAGGTCGTCTCGCAGCTGTTCAGGCGATACTTTCGCGAGGGGCAGGATATTTCGGATATCGACGTTCTGGTTGATGTCGCAACAGCAGTCGGAATGGACGGGGATCTGATCCGCCGTCTTCTGGAAGGGGATTCTGATCTGGCCGAAACTATCGCTGAGGACAAGAAAGCCCGAGAGATGGGCGTTCAGGGCGTGCCCTGTTTTATCATCGGTGCCAGTTACGCAGTACAAGGTGCGCAAAACACCGACACGTGGGCCGGTATCATCGCCGAAATTGTCGAAAAGTCTAAAACCTAATCAGCGAGTTTTGCCAAACGTGCGTCGCGAAGTTGGGCAAAATCATCACCAGCGTGATAGCTGGAACGTGTAAGTGGCGTGGCCGAAACCATTAAGAATCCTTTGCCGTAAGCAGAGTTTTCATAGGATTGGAATTCTTCGGGATCCACAAAACGATCTACGACGTGGTGCTTCGGTGTTGGTTGCAAATACTGACCAATAGTCAGGAAATCAATGTCTGCGGCACGCATGTCGTCCATCACTTGCAGAACTTCGCGTTTGGTTTCGCCAAGCCCAACCATAACTCCGGATTTAGTAAACATCGCCGGATCAAGCTCTTTCACGCGTTGCAACAACCGCAACGAATGGAAATAGCGGGCGCCGGCCCGTACTTCCGGATATAGCCCCGGAACAGTTTCTAGATTGTGGTTGAAAACATCAGGGCGGGCTTCGACCACCGTTTCCAGCGCCTCTGGCGCACAATGCAAAAAGTCCGGTGTCAGAATTTCGATTGTAGTGTCCGGCGATCGACGACGAATGGCTCGAATGGTTTGGGAAAAATGTTCTGCCCCCCCATCGTCTAGATCGTCACGATCCACGGACGTAATCACCACATGGTTCAAGCTCAGTTTTTCGACAGCTGCCGCGACACGGCCAGGTTCAAAGACATCCAGTGAATCTGTTTCAGGCTTTCCTGTCGCGATATTGCAAAAAGAACAGCCGCGGGTGCAAATATCACCCATGATCATCATCGTAGCGTGGCCCATAGACCAGCATTCACCCACATTCGGACAACCAGCTTCTTCGCAGACAGTGGTTAGACTATTTTCCTTCAGAATGTCACGCGTTGCTTTATATCCCGCAGAGTTCGGTGCCTTAACCCTGATCCAACTTGGTTTACGCAAAATCGGCGTATCCGCCTTATGCGCCTTTTCAGGGTGCCGTTGAGCCTTGTCTTTAAGATCGCGCGTGGACATAGAAGTCTCCGTTCATTCTGCAATACTCGGGATTTATCCGATAATCTGGTGATTGTCTTTAACCAATCGACGTTTCATAGCTGAAATGTCTGTGCTGCATGACAGCGCCGGCAGTGTTCTCTGCCAGCGCCGATTTCAAATTTATGTATCAGCTTTGCTAAGGCGTCGTAGCAAGCTGGACGTATCCCAACGGTTTCCGCCCATATTTTGTACGTCTTTATAGAACTGGTCAATCTGCGCAGTCATTGGCAAGGATGCACCATTATTATTGGCCTCATCCAGACAAATCCCCAAATCTTTACGCATCCAGTCTACCGCAAAACCGAATTCAAATTCATCGTCCAACATAGTGTGGCCTCGGTTCTCCATTTGCCAACTACCGGCGGCCCCTTTGGAGATCACATCGACAACAGCTTTGCCGTCAAGACCAGCCTTCTGCGCAAAATGCATACCTTCAGACAGCCCCTGTAGAAGGCCCGCGATACAGATTTGATTAACCATTTTGGTCAACTGGCCAGCACCACTTTCGCCCATTAACAAACAGGATTTTGCAAAGGCGTTAATTAATGGTTCAACCCGCGCATAAGGGGCCGCGTCGCCACCACACATCACCGTTAGAACACCGTTTTCAGCACCAGCCTGCCCACCGGATACGGGCGCGTCGATGAAATCGAATCCTGAAGCCTGCGCAACACCGTATAATTCACGCGCGACTTCAGCCGAAGCCGTTGTATGGTCAACAAATATCGTGCCGCTTGCCATTGATCCGAACGCTCCGTTGTCACCTGTTGTAACGCTGCGCAAGTCATCGTCGTTGCCAACGCAAGCGAAAACCACTTCAGCGCCGCTCGCCGCTTCAGCAGGAGTCGTGGCAAATTTGCCGCCATGCTCTACCGCCCACTTCTCGGCCTTGGCAGTCGTGCGATTAAAAACAGTTACTTCATGACCTGCAGCTTGCAAATGTCCGGCCATAGGATAGCCCATCACCCCAAGACCCAAAAATGATAGTTTCGACATAATTCCTCCGATAAATTCTAACAGTACGTTGTTATGTTTTTTGTGGCCTGCTATCCACGCAGGGTCAAGGGCTTGTAGGGGAAACCGGATGATAACGATATTTCGATGGATGATGTGGGTATTAACCATAACCTTCGCCTTGATATTGCTAATCGGCGGTGGCGCGTATTACCTGGCGTCGCGGTCTATTCCGGATTACGACGCGGATCACGCGGTTCGAGGTCTTAATGGGCCCATTGAAATAGTCCGCGACACCCATGCAATCCCACATATTTTCGCGACAAACGATGCTGATGTGATGTTCGGTCTTGGCTTTAGCCACGCGCAAGACCGGCTGTGGCAGATAACATTGATGCGCCGTTCGGTGCAGGGTCGCTTGGCTGAAGTCTTCGGCCCTGATGCACTTCCTGTTGACGAATACCTGCGCGCCCTAGATTTGTATACGATCGCCCAAAAATCGGTATCTTATCAAACACCTGAAACAATCCTGATGTTAGAGGCATACTCTGCTGGCGTTAACGCTTGGATCAATACCGTGTCAGTCGAAGCACTCGGGCGTGGTGCCCCACAGTTTTTCATAGCGCCGAACCAGATTGCACCTTGGCAGCCCGCGGACTCCATCGCCTTGATCAAACTAATGGCCTTGCAACTGTCCGACCATGCCAGTCGCGAGGTCTTGCGCGCTCGTTTGTCATTAGCTTTGCCAAAAGAGCGCGTCGCCGACATCTTTCCTGATTCTGGTGGCGAGGCGGTCATGGCTGTGCCAGATTTCGCCAGCATGATCCCTGATACTCCGAAGCAATACGCCACGACTGCAGACACATTTTTCCTAGATCCGGTTCAACCCGTTGATCTAGCCGGTGCATCAAATGCATGGGCTGCGCTGGGTTCGAGATCTGCAAGCGGCAGCCCCCTTTTAGCAACAGATCCGCACCTCCCACTTTTTGCGCCGGGATATTGGATGATCGCTCGTTTAGAACTTTCCGACGGAGGGGCGGTTGGGGCCACCATCCCGGGAATTCCCGGGATATTGATTGGCCGAAATGCGGATTTGGGATGGGGGATCACATCAAGCTATCTTGACGATCAGGACATCGTTGTCGAAAAGCTCAACCCTCAAAATTCCGAAGAGTACCTCACTGAAGATGGGTATGTCGCGTTTGAAACGCGAGACGTGCTGATCGGTATCAAAGATCAAGTCTCCGTCTCGCGGCACTTACGGTGGAGCCAGAACGGACCAGTATTGCCGTCTCATCGGTTGAATTTGGCGGCTATAACGCCTGTAGGTCATGTGGCAACAATGTCGTGGACAGCACTTGAAGCGGACGATCAGTCTATCGAGGCTTTGATTAATGTAATGCGCAAACATACCGTTGATGATGCGGTCGCCGAGATCGGGAAAATAGTTTCACCGTCCAATAACTTTACGCTAGCCGACAAGGACAATATTGTGCAAGTGTCCGGCGGCAGATTGCCAGTCCGCAATCTTGATCACCCGACACGCGGTCAGATGCCCTCCCCCGGTTGGGATAAAGCCAGCGTTTGGGAAGGGGTGTTTCCGTTCGATTCGAACCCTTATATTAAGAACCCCGAAAGCGGGATTGTGGTAAACACGAATAACAAATTGATTGAGCGACCCTTCCCGCTCCATTTTAGTTACGAATGGGGCGACACGCAGCGTATTGCGCGCGCGACATCACTCCTGAATGCACGGGAATTTCACACGCTAAGCAGTTTCGTGGAAATACAGACGGACATAATTTCCATCACGGCGCGCAATCTTCTACCCTTGATCGCACGTGATTTGTGGTGGACAGGCCAGCCTGCAGCCACCGATTCCTTTGCGCGTCGCCGACAAGAAGCACTGGAACTTCTGGCCAACTGGAATGGAGAGATGGGCGAGCACGACCCTGAACCACTTATTTATGCTGCATGGATTCAAGCATTACAAAAACGCCTAATTGTCGACGAACTTGGTAGCCTATCAGGCGAACTAACGCGTGTACGACCTGACTTTATTGAAGCGGTTTTTCGCGACGACAATGGTGCAGGCATTTGGTGTGACATCCAGCAAACTTCGCGCACTGAAACATGCCAACAAATGGCTGAACTGTCATTGGACGAGGCATTGCTGCGTCTAGAGGAAACCTACGGCAAAAACAAAAATCGCTGGCGTTGGGGTACGGCGCACCAAGCTTTGCACAAAGCACAGGTGCTGGGTCGTATTCCAGTGGTGTCATGGTTCGCCAATATCCGTCAAGAGACGCCCGGCGGTGATAATACATTGTTACGCGGGGCTACGCGGGGCGCCGGAACTGCGCCATTCACCAACATACATGGTAGCGGATTCAGGGCCGTCTATGATTTTTCTAATTTGGACAGCTCTCTGATGATAATCGCTACGGGGCAGTCAGGCCACCTGCTCTCGCCCCACTACGATGATCTGGCCGCACTGTGGCGTCGCGGGGAATACATCCCCATGTCGCTGGATCCCGAAGTGGCGCGAGGTGGGGCCGTCGGGATAACCCGTTTGACCCCCTCCCGTTAATCGGTAAACGCTTTTTCAATAACAAATTGACCAGGTGTGGAATTCGAACCTTCCACCATTCCGGCATCTTCGCAAATTTGTTTGTGCTCTTTAAGCATTGCCATAGATCCGCAGATCATAACGCGATCTGTTTCCGCGTTTAGAGGGGCGCCAGTTATGTCTTTGAACACACCGTTGCGAAGACAGTCAGTCATACGTCCCATTTGATCACTCTTTTCGCGGGTCGTTGTCGCGAAATACGTCAGCTTGTCACCGACAACTTCGCTTAGCAGTTCATCGGACTTAATCTCGGCAATCAGCGTTTTGCCAAAATCCAATTCGTTTACGTCCCGACAAGTTTGCGTCAGGATGACTTCATCAAATTTCTCGTAGGTTTCTGGGTCGCGAATTGTGCTTGCGAAAGGTGCAATGCCTGTACCTGTCGAAAACATGATCAGCCGTTTACCCGGAACCAACGCGTCATGCACCAATGTGCCGACCGGTTTTGGACGCATCACAATTTCGTCGCCAACCTTTAGGTGCTGCAACTTCGACGTCAACGGACCATCAGCTACCTTGATCGAATAAAACTCGAGCTCTTCTGCCCAATTTGGCGATGCAATGGAGTACGCACGTAATAACGGCTTATCACCATTGGCCAAGCCGATCATCGCAAATTCACCTGAACGAAAACGGAACGAATCCGGACGTTCGCACGTGAAGCTGAATGTTTTGTCAGTGTAATGCTTAACCGAAGTCACTTTCAAAAAAGCCATCCCGCGATATGCTTTAGGTAGTTCGTCAGACATAAGTATCCCTTAATCCTTGTTTGCACGCCGTATACCGCCGCATTTACGCGGAATATACCCCCTTTTTTCGTAGCTCCGTTGACCTCGATCAATTTCCAGTTTAATGAGCTTGCTTATGAATGGGTAGCAATACGGTTACCCGCGCCGCGTTGATTTTTGCGGCCATATTAATCGCCGCAACAAACGGAAAAACATGACTTCTTTTAACGAACTCGGGCTAGACTCGAAAGTACTGCAAGCCGTAGTCGATACAGGCTATACAACCCCTACCCCAATTCAGGCCGAGGCCATTCCACACGCCTTGCAAGGCAAGGACGTGTTGGGAATTGCGCAAACGGGTACTGGCAAAACTGCTTCCTTCACGCTGCCCATGATCACTATGTTGTCCAAGGGCCGCGCACGTGCGCGCATGCCGCGCTCGTTGGTTCTATGTCCAACGCGCGAATTAGCGGCGCAGGTTGCCGAGAATTTTGAAACATACGCGAAGCATGTAAAGCTTTCGATGGCGCTGCTTATCGGTGGTGTCAGTTTCAAGGATCAGGATCGCCTGATTGACCGTGGCGTCGACGTATTAATCGCCACCCCTGGTCGACTGCTCGATCATTTCGAGCGCGGCAAACTTATGCTTAACGGCGTGCAAATCATGGTGGTCGATGAAGCGGACCGGATGCTCGACATGGGGTTCATCCCCGACATCGAACGCATCTTCAAACTTACGCCATTCACGCGCCAGACACTGTTTTTCTCGGCAACCATGGCGCCTGAAATAACACGGATCACGCAGGAATTCCTGCATAACCCTGTGCGGGTTGAAGTAGCGCGTCAAGCGACCACTTCAGAGACAATTACCCAAGCTGTATGCATGCATACGCCCTCTCGCAAAGATCAGGGCCCAAAAGACAAACGCGACATTCTTCGCGCTATTATCGATGCTGAAGGCGAAAGCCTGACCAACGCCATCATTTTTTGCAACCGTAAGCGCGATGTTGATATTGTCGCCAAGTCGCTGAAAAAACACGGCTTGGATGCGTCTGCTTTGCACGGTGATCTCGACCAATCCTTGCGGATGAAAATCCTGAACGGTTTCCGCGATGGCGAGTTGAAGTTGCTGGTGGCATCAGACGTGGCTGCTCGGGGTCTCGACATTCCAAATGTTAGCCATGTGTTCAACTTCGACGTCCCGATTCATTCAGAGGATTACGTTCACCGAATCGGTCGTACAGGTCGCGCTGGCCGTGAAGGTACAGCGATTACACTTTGCTTGCCTTTCGAGGAAAAATACCTCACCAGCATCGAGGCGCTGGTGAAGAAAGAAATTCCGCGTATGGATAACCCGTTGAAAACCAAGGTTAGTGCTTCGAAGTCAGAAGAAAAGCCGACACGCCAAAGTCGACCTAAACGGAATGCCGACAAGCCAAAAGCTGTCGAGGCTCCGAAGGAGAAAGTGGCGCAGCCGGTAAAAACCGAGGCGCCAAAGCCAGCACCGCGTGAGAACAACACGCGTCCTGACAATAACCGGCGCCCACAACGTGGACGCGGTCGTGGGCGTGACAATGGACCATCGGTTATCGGCATGGGTGACCATATGCCGGCTTTTATGACGCGAGACCTTCGTGCTTTGCAAGTGGCTGCGACGCCTAAAGAAGTTGAAGAAGAGCCGGAAGTGATCGAAGAAGTGGTTGCAGTCGAAACACCTGTTGAAGAGGCTCCTAAAAAACCGCGCCGTCGTCGTGCCCCCAAGAAGAAGGCCGAAGAAAATGCACCGGTTGAGGAACAACCTGCTGAGACAGCTGTTGTCGAAGAAGCAGCCGAGGAAAAGCCAGTCAAGAAACCTCGGAAGCGTCGGGTGACCAAGAAAAAAGAAGAAACACCTGTCGCGGAAACGCCAGTGGATAAATCCGAAGCTGAATAAAAAGCTTAACGGTAGAAACAAAAAGGGCCTCGCATTAATTTGCGAGGCCCTTGTACGTTCAAGTTCAGTTTATTCTGCGACCAACCGGTTAATCAAAACCGTACAAACCGGTTTCTTTCCAACGATATCTTTACAAACTTGGTTGGAAATCCGCCCGACCAAGCTCTCGACACCTTCGTCACTGTTCAGTGTCTTACGGTTAGCTGAGGACAAAGCTTTATCGATAGCCTTTTCAAGCTGCCCATCGACACCGCCGTTAACCTTAGGGTCATTCGGCAAACCGATAGTTTCCACCCAGACGCCATCGATCATGGAGCCGTCTTCTTCAAGCACCAGCGACACAACTACATGCCCGCGCAAAGCCATTTGAATACGTTCGCGAACGATCCCATCCAGCGCCCCGATCAACTGTTTACCGTCGAGGTAAGTGCGACCAGTCTCGATATGATCGACGATTTTTGGCTTGTTGGTCAGGTCAATCATCGTTCCATTAGATACGATAACCGCCTTATTCCCGTTCGATTGCACCACTTCTGCATGTTCGCGAAGATGGCGATACTGACCGTGCATCGGAATAACGACATCGGCCTTCATCAATGCGTGCATCTGTTCCAAATCAGGACGATTGGCGTGACCGGAAACGTGGTAGCGCCCGTCGCTGTCATCAATAACCGTCACGCCTTTTTCAGCCATCTGGTTCAGAATATAAGACACAGAGTTTTCGTTACCTGGGATAGTTTTGGACGAGAACAGGAATGTATCCCCATCTTTCAACTCCAACCCACGGTATTTACCGCGCGCCAGTCCGGCTGTCGCCGCCCGCCGTTCGCCTTGCGAACCGGTTGCGAGAACGAACATTTGGTTTCGAGGGATACTGCCTGCGTCTTCCAGATCTACGATCGGCGGGAAGTCTTTAAGAACACCGGTCGCGAATGCCGCCTTGATCATCGTATCCATAGCCCGACCAACAACGACGACGGAGCGGCCCTCGTCCGTTGCGGCCTGTGCCAGCGTTTTCAATCGCGCTACGTTTGAACCAAAGGTCGTGGCAAAAACCATACCCTTTGCAGTCTTCATCAGCTCGTGAATATCTTTCGAAATTGAAGCTTCGGAACGCCCGACACCTTTAGAAAACACGTTGGTGGAATCGCAAATCAACGCCTTGACGCCGCCCTTGGCAATATCAGCCATCAATTCGGGATCGAACGGCTCTCCAACCAGCGGTGTCGGGTCGGTTTTGAAGTCACCCGTGTGCACGATGCGCCCCACTGGCGTATCAATAACCAAACCCGAAGCCTCGGGGATTGAATGCGCGATAGGCATGAAGCCTACCTTAAACGGGCCGATGTCAATTTGCGCGGGCCAAACAGGCACCACGTTAACTTGGTCGGGGTTCAGCCCTGCCCGTTCCATTTTGTTCGACGCAATCATGGCCGTAAACTTGCGTGCGTATATAGGTGCCTTCAGTTGTGGATACAAAAGACCAACCGCCCCGATGTGATCTTCGTGTGCGTGCGTGATGATTATCGCATCAAGGCGATCCGCCCGTGCGATGATGTACGACGCATCCGCCATGATCAAGTCCACGCCCGGTGTGCTATCCATGTCAGGGAATGTTACGCCAACATCCACAAGGATGTAACGTTCCTTGTTTTTAGGCCCGTATCCGTAAAGATACATATTCATTCCGATTTCACCCGCCCCACCGAGGGGAAGGTAGATCAAACGATCTTTTTTACTCATCTAGTTTTTCTCTCTATTTAGTTCTGCGATCAACACGAGCCCGTGGATCGTCAAGTCAGTATTAATAATTTTAAGGGCTTTGCAGTCCTGCGCGAAAAGAGTGGACAATCCACCGGTTCCTACGACTTTCATTTCATGACCGCGTTCGGCGGCTATGCGCATACATAGGCCCTCGATTAACGAAATGTAACCCCAGTAAATACCCGATTGCATGCAACCGACTGTATCGGTGCCAATTACCGTGTCCGGTTTGCTTACATCAATATGCGGGAGGGCCGCCGCAACTTCGTGCATTGCCCGTAACGAAAGGTTAACGCCTGGGGCAATTATGCCACCTTCATATGCACCGTCATGCCCCACCACATCAAAATTTGTCGCTGTTCCGAAGTCGACCACGATGACATTACCGCCATAAAGGTCATAAGCTGCAACGGTATTTGCCAGACGATCTGGCCCGACGCCGGTATGTTCGTCTACACGGACCGGCACCCCAAGTTCCACCTCGTTGCGGCGCACAACTATCGGGCGGCAGTTGAAATATCTGTCAGACAGGACACGAAGGTTGAAAACCACGCGAGGAACGGTGGAGCAAATAATGACTTCGGTAATCTTTGCAGTGATGCAATGGTTGTCCATCAGCTGTTTCAGCCAGACGAAATATTCGTCGCCAGTGCGGCGATAGTCTGAAGAACACCGCCACTCCGCGATAAATTTTTCGCCGTCATGCAGTGCGAATACCGCATTCGTATTTCCAACATCAATCGCAAGGAGCATTCAGCCCTCCGTTCCGAAATATATTTCAGCTGCGGGTAAGTGCAGCAAACCTTTCGAGGTTCTTAAAACAATTGCCCCCGCCTCGTCCACTGTTTCGAAGGTGCCAACTTCTGTGCGGCCCATTAACTTCGCAGTAATAACCTCGCCAAGACGTGTGGCGTGATTCAACCACTCATTGCGTATTGGCTCAAACCCGTATTGTTGAAACTGTGTTTCCCAACGATCAAAAGCCATTGCCAAAAGTGTAAGGAAGTTTTCCGGATCAATTTTGACGCCAATAACTGATCGAAGACTAATGGGTGCAAAGGCCCCGTCTTCGATGAAAGAGGAATCGGGTTCGTTTGAAAGATTAACGCCGATCCCGATACAGAGATACGAACCGGATGCATCAATCCCGCTTTCCAGCAATATGCCAGCCAGCTTCCGGTTATTCAGCAGAACATCGTTTGGCCACTTGAGAGAAAAGATATCCTCGCGTCCGCAAACCTCAACCAGAGCATCCCGAAGCGCTAGTGCCGCGATAAAGGATCGCAAGGCTGCATGCTCAGGGCCACCCTTTGGTCGGATCAATAGAGACGCCGAAAAATTTCCCTTGCCGCTATCCCAAGGGCGCCCACGTCGCGCACGACTTTGAGTTTGTTCAAGGGTAAGGAACCACGCAGGGCCACTCTCACCTTTGCTGGCACGGCGAATAGCTTCGGCGTTAGTACTGTCGAGGGTTTGAAAGACCTCACGACCAACGCCTTCAGGCCAGCTATCCATTTAGCTCAACAACGTCGCGGCGGCCAATCCGGCAATGGTTTCAACACCAAACAGATTGACAATACCCAGAACCATAGCGCCAGACGTTCCACCAAGAAAGACCCAATGCAATGTCGACATCTTACCGTTCAAATCATCGCCAGCCTCGCCGAAGTACATCAGGAATACGATCCGTAGATAATAATATGCACCTATCACCGAGGCGATCACACCAGCAATGGCCAGCCATGTAAGCCCCGCATTTACCGCGGCTGTCAGAGCATAGAACTTGGCAAAGAATCCAACCAGCGGTGGAAGGCCGGCAAGGCTAAACATCAGCACTGCCAATGCAGCTGCCCGTGCCGGGGCGACACGCGAATACATGCTGAGCGATTTAATGTCGGTGACGGCTTGGCCATCACGCTCCATATTCAGGATGAACGCGAATACGCCAACGTTGGTCGTCACGTAAATGGCCATGTAAATCAACAAAGCCTGAACACCTTCTTCGGAACCTGCGGCCAGTCCCATCAAGGCAAAGCCCATGTGCGCAATCGAGGAATACGCCATTAGACGCTTGATATTCGTCTGCCCGATTGCAGCGATAGACCCGAGGAAGACGGATGCTAACGACAAGAATATCAGGATTTGTTGCCAATCGCCAACTGCGTTGCCAAAACCATCATGTAGCAGACGCGCCATCATCGCGGCAGCAGCCATTTTTGGAGCCGTTGCAAAGAAACCGGTAACCGGAGTTGGCGACCCCTCGTAAACATCAGGTGTCCACATGTGAAACGGTGCAGCAGAAACTTTGAACGCCATACCGGTGACAAGGAACACCAGACCGAATAGCAGTCCGATGGACATGCCTTCGTCTGCCACTACGGTGGTAATTTGGCTGAACACAGTCGTGCCTGTATATCCGTAGACCAGCGACGCACCATAGAGCAGCAGGCCCGATGACAACGCCCCAAGCACGAAATATTTCAAGCCTGCCTCAGTCGAACGCAGGCTGTCACGACGGAAAGCCGCAATGACGTAGAGTGACAAGGATTGCAGTTCCAGTCCCATATACAGCGACAACAGATCGCCCGCAGACACCATAATCATCATACCGATGGTCGCCATCGTAATCAGAACCGGGAATTCATATTTCAGAAGGCTATTCTTTTGTAGGTACTCCTTTGAAAGGAACAGGATAGACGCCGCCCCCCACAAAATAACGACCTTGGCGAAGCGTGCGAAACCGTCGTTAACAAATCCTTCATTAAACGCTGTGTCCGCACCTACAGGCGCCATGCCTATCCAAAGGCCAACGCCAACAAAAATTACAGCAGTGACCGATAAAATCAGACTGGATACAGCCTCTTGCTTCTGGGACCAGACACCAAACATCAGGGCAGCCATTGCATAAACCGCCAGCAGCAGCTCGGGGAGGATTACGGAAATATCGTTGCTTAACATATCTTCACCCGATCAGTGGTTTGGGGCGGCAGTATCAGCCGCGCCAACAACAGTTTCAAAATTATGCACCAGCGCCTCGACCGAGGGACCGATGATGTCCAGAACAAGCGCCGGATAGATGCCCAAAAGCAGCGTAAACAGTGCCAGTGGTGCTATGACAAGCTTCTCGCGGGTATCCATGTCAGTTATACCCTTTAAGCTTTCCTTAATCAGGTCGCCGAAAACAACACGGCGATACAGATAAAGCGCATAAGCGGCAGACAGAATTACACCTGTGGCCGCGCCAAATGCTACCCAAGTATTAACCTTGAATACAGCAACCAGCGTTAGGAATTCGCCGATAAAGCCAGATGTGCCCGGCAGACCGACGTTTGCCATAGTGAACAGCATGAAGATCAAAGCATAGACTGGCATGCGAATGGCAAGTCCGCCGTAAGCTTCTATCTCGCGCGTATGCATGCGGTCATAAACAATGCCGACAGACAGGAACAACGCACCAGAGATGAAGCCGTGGCTGATCATCTGGAAAATTGCACCATCAAGGCCTTGTTGGTTAAACGTAAAGATGCCCATCGTCACGAAGCCCATGTGCGCAACCGAAGAATAGGCAATCAATTTCTTCATGTCCGTCTGTGCCAAAGCAATCAACGAGGTCAGAATGATCGCCGCGACTGACAGGAAGAATACGAAGCTCTGCATAATGTCCGATGCTACCGGGAACATGGGCAAGCTGAACCGCAGGAAGCCATAGCCACCCATTTTGATCAAAATAGCAGCCAGCACCACAGATCCAGCCGTCGGCGCCTGAACGTGAGCGTCTGGAAGCCATGTGTGTACCGGCCACATTGGCATTTTCACGGCGAACGACGCGAAGAACGCCAACCACATCAATGTCTGTGCGCCACCAACAATCTGGAAGCCAAGGACCGAAATAGTCCCGGCCGAAAATTCGTGATTTAGCAACTTCACGATATCAGTTGTGCCCGCATCGTACCACATCGCGATCATCGCGATCAGCATCAGGACGGATCCAAGAAGCGTGTAGAGGAAGAATTTGAAGGCCGCGTATATTTTGTCTTTCCCGCCCCAGATACCAATAATTAGGAACATCGGGATTAGGCCAGCTTCGAAGAAGACGTAGAACAGTACCAGATCGAGAGACAAGAACACGCCGATCATCAGCGTTTCCAGCACCAAAAAGGCAATCATGTATTCTTTAACGCGATGATCGATTTTCCAACTCGCACCGATGACGATTGGCATCATGAAAGTTGTCAGCATTACGAACAGAATACTAATTCCGTCCACACCCAATTTATAGGTCAGACCACCAAGCCAGCCGGCTTGCTCAACCATTTGAAAACCGGTGTTGGAAGGATCAAACTCTTGCAAAATAAACAGCGAGGCAATGAACGTTGCACCCGTTGCAAACAGTGTCAGGAGTTTAGCGTTCTTCACGGCCATTTCGTCGTCGCCGCGAAGGAAGAACATCAAGACAATCGCGCCGAACAACGGCAAGAAGGTGACAATGGAAAGAAGGTTATCCATATTAGTGCGCCCCTCCGAAAATGGCGAACCATGTAATTAAGCCAACAACCCCGAGGATCATCGCGAATGCATAGTGGAACAAGTATCCCGATTGGGCTTTGGAAGCCGCCCGTGTCAGGAATGGAATGAAGCCCATTGCGATACCATTGATAGTGCCGTCAATTACCGAGCCGTCGAATTTTTTCCATAGGAAATGGCCTAGGCGTTTGGCCGGGTTTACAAACAAGAAATCGTAAACCTCGTCAAAATACCACTTGTTCAGCAAGAACTGGTAAAGACCAGGATTGCGTGTCGCCAACCCTTTCGGGAACGCAGGATTTATTATGTAGAAGTAGTATGACACCAAGAAGCCAACCATCATGGCAATAAAGGGAGAAACTTTAACCCAATTCCCAACGTCATGCGCATCATGCAACACGTGGTTTGTTTCGTGATTGGTATAAATCGCAACCGAGAACCATTCAGCAACATCATGCCCGAAGAAGTTGTTGTAGAAGAACATGCCGGCAAAGATTGCGCCAACAGCCAGAACAGCCAACGGAATGATCATAACCATCGGGCTTTCATGCGCATGGTCATGTGTATGCTTGTCGCCCTTTTCCTTTCCGTAGAAAGTCAGGAACATAAGACGCCAACTGTAGAAACTTGTCATTGCGGCAGCGGCAACCAACATCCAGAACGCGTATTCGCCAACACCGGAACCGGCTGCAAACGTGCTCTCGATTATCGCGTCTTTTGATAGGAACCCGGCCATACCGATATTGGTTAACGGAATACCAACGCCTGTGATGGCCAACGTGCCGATCATCATCGCCCAGAACGTATATGGAATTTTCTTACGCAGAGCGCCGTAGTTCCGCATGTCCTGTTCATGATGCATCGCTGTAATCACCGAACCTGCGCCAAGGAACAGCATCGCTTTGAAGAATGCGTGTGTGAACAAATGGAACATTGCGGCTTGATAAACACCAACGCCAGCAGCGGCAAACATATAGCCAAGCTGCGACATTGTTGAATAAGCAATCACACGTTTGATGTCGTTTTGCACCAAAGCAATTGTCGCCGCCACAAATGCGGTGCTCGCACCAATGACGGTCACAAACGCCAACGTACCTGGAGCATATTCAAACAGTGGCGACATCCGTGCCACAAGGAACACACCGGCAGTAACCATCGTCGCCGCGTGAATAAGTGCGGACACAGGTGTCGGACCTTCCATCGCGTCGGGAAGCCATGTGTGCAAGAACAACTGCGCTGATTTACCCATCGCTCCGATGAACAGCAGCATGGTAATTGCCTCAGCTGCATTCACATCCATATATAGGAAGGTGAACGAGACCGATGCAAGATGATGCCCCTGTGTAAATATTTCCGAAAAGTTAATGCTGTCGGTCATCATGTAGATGGCAAAAATACCAAGCGCGAAGCCGAAGTCACCAACACGGTTAACGATGAACGCTTTCATCGCCGCCGCATTCGCTGAAGGCTTGCGGTAATAGAAACCAATCAGAAGATACGAGGCAACCCCCACGCCTTCCCAGCCAAAGAACATTTGCAGAAGGTTGTCAGACGTTACCAGCATTAACATCGCGAAGGTGAAGAACGACAAGTATGCAAAGAAACGCGGCAAGTAACTCTCGCCTTCTTTCCATTGCGGATCGTTTTTCATGTAGCCGATCGAATACAGGTGCACGAGGCTGGAAACCGTCGTCACAACGACCAACATCACGGCTGTAAGGCGGTCCATCCGTATAGCCCAGTCAACTGACAGGCTGCCACTTTCCACCCAGCGGAACAACGCAATCGTCTGCACGTGGTCATAGTCACCAAAGAACAGGATCCACGACAGGAATGCCGACAGAAACAACAGACCTGTTGTTACATACATCGCATTCTTCTCGCCAATCATGCGCCAGCCGAAACCAGCAATCAGCGCACCCATTAGCGGGCCAAAGAGAACAATCGTAGGCATCATTTATCCCTTCATCGCATTGACGTCTTCAACATCAATCGCGCCACGGTTACGGAAGAATACAACGAGGACAGCAAGACCAATCGCCGCTTCTGCGGCAGCAACGGTCAGGATGAATAGGGTAAATACTTGCCCAACCATGTCACCCAAATGCGCCGAGAATGCTACGAAATTGATATTCACAGCTAGCAACATTAACTCGATCGACATTAGAATGACGATAATGTTTTTCCGGTTAAGAAAAATGCCGAAGATGCCAATGACGAACAGTATCGCCGCGACAGTCAGGTAATGCTCTAATCCAATCATATCCCTTGCCCCGGTTTAACGTCTTTCATTTCGTACGAATCCTTCGGATCACGATAAATCTGCGTGACAATGCTTTGGCGCTTCACGTTCGGGCGGTGCCGCATTGTAAGAACGATTGCACCAACCATGGCGACAAACAGGATCAAGCCGGCGATTTGGAACAGGAACACATAGTCGGTATAGATCAACTGCCCTAACGCCACTGTGTTTTCGACGTCTTCTGGCGCAGGTGAAACCGCGGCGCGAAGCGCGGGTGCGTTTGCTGCAAAAATCCAGTTTCCGAAGACGATACCTAGTTCCAACAATAAAATGAGACCGATGGCCAATCCTAATGGAAGGTATGCGGAAACTGATCCGCGCAACTCTGCGAAATCCACGTCCAGCATCATAACGACGAACAGGAACAACATCGCCACCGCGCCCACATAAACGATGAGCATCAGCATGGCGATAAATTCTGCGCCCAGCAGCACGAACAGCGCCGCCGACGAGAAGAACGTCAATATCAACCACAATACCGAATGAACCGGATTGCGCGACAGCACCACAAAAATTGCGGACGCCACAGCGGTGAACGCAAATAGGTAAAATGACAAGGTCGCTATGACCATAATCTGTCCCTTCCTTCTTCCCGCTTTATGCGGTGTTAGTTGCCCTTAACGGTAGGGCGCATCCAGTTCGATATTACGTGCGATCTCGGCTTCCCAACGTTCGCCGTTCGCTAGAAGTTTATCTTTATTATAGAAAAGCTCCTCGCGGGTTTCGGTCGCATACTCAAAGTTCGGGCCTTCAACGATTGCATCCACCGGACAGGCTTCTTGGCAGAAACCGCAATAGATGCATTTCGTCATGTCGATGTCATAACGCGTGGTGCGGCGGCTGCCATCCTCGCGCGGTTCTGCATCAATGGTAATCGCCTGAGCGGGGCAAATTGCTTCGCACAACTTACAAGCAATGCAGCGTTCCTCGCCGTTAGGATACCGACGCAACGCATGTTCCCCACGGAAACGCGGACTAAGTTCGCCCTTCTCGTGTGGATAGTTGAGTGTGTATTTAGGCTTGAAGAAATACTTCATTCCCAGTGCAAAGCCGCTCAGAAAATCCTTCAACAGGAAGTTTTTGATTACGCGGTCTAAAGTTACAGCCATCTAATCAGCCCCCCACAGCCCAGCGGGCATAACCCGGGACACCATATTGCGCGAACGCAGCTACAAGAACGACCCATCCTAGCGACAGTGGCAGGAAGACTTTCCAACCAAGGCGCATAAGTTGGTCATAACGGAACCGTGGAACCAGCGCTTTGACCATCGAGAATAGGAAGAAGAAGAACAGCATTTTGCCAACAAACCACAAGATGCCATCTGGCAACCCAGGAATTGGTGACAACCAACCGCCGAAGAATAGGATTGTCATCATCGCGGTCATGAATACCAGCGCCATCAGCTCGCCGATCATGTAAAGCAAGAACGGAGTCGAGGAGTATTCAACCTGATATCCGGCGACCAACTCTGATTCCGCTTCGGGAAGATCGAACGGTGGACGGTTGGTTTCAGCCAACGCGGATACGAAGAACAACCACACCATCGGGAAATGGGGCAACCAGTACCAACTGAAGATACCGTAGTTACCGGACTGCGCCAAAACAATATCTGTTAAGTTCAACGAACCGGTCGAAATCAGAACCCCAACGATAATCAAACCAATCGAGACTTCGTACGAAATCATCTGCGCCGCTGAACGCAACGCACCAAGAAAGGCGTATTTGGAGTTCGAGGCCCAGCCTCCCATAATCACGCCATACACCTCGAACGAGGAAATCGCGAAGATATAGAGGATACCGACGTTGATATTAGCAACCACCCAACCCTCGTTGAATGGAATAACGGCCCAAACAACAACGGCCATGATGAACGTAATCATCGGCGCCATGAAAAAGACGATTTTGTCAGCACCAGCAGGAACGATCACCTCTTTGGCGATGTATTTGATGAAATCCGCGAAGGATTGTAGCAGGCCAAACGCGCCAACAATATTGGGTCCTTTACGCATTTGAACCGCTGCCCAGATTTTTCGATCACCGTACATAAGGAACGCCAGTGCGACGAGGATCAGGACGACTACCAGAAGACATTGGCCAAGAATGACCAGAAATGTCCCGAAGTAGAGGCCGAATGTATCGATCATAAATTCCATGTCGTTACTCCGCCGCCATTGGTTTTTGGCTTGCCGCCAGTTGACTTAGTTCCGCCATCACACTCGATGCGCGAGCGATCGGGTTGGTCTGGTAGAAGCTTGTAACGGCATTGGTGAAGCTGCCGGAACCAAGTTTCTTTGGCTCTGCCGCTTTCCAGTCGTTAACAGGAACTTCATCAATCGTCGCTAAATGCGGGAAGTCCTTAAACATCGCGGCGCGCAACTCGGCAAGCGAGTTATAGGGCAACGCATCACCCAATTCCGCCGACAACGCCCGTAGAATAGCCCAGTTTTCACGTGCATCGCCCGGTGCAAAACCAGCACGTTGCGCCATTTGGGGGCGCCCCTCGGTGTTGACGAAAATACCGGATTCTTCGGTGTAGGCTGCCGCTGGCAGGATAACATCAGCACGATGTGCTCCACGATCCCCGTGGCTACCTTGGTAAATCACGAATGGGCCAGCGTCTATGTCCAACTCATCAGCGCCAAGATTGTAAATCACCTCGGCCTTGTCGAGCGCATTGATCATGCCGCCTTCAGTCGTGAAACCAACATCCATGCCGCCAACACGCGCCGCAGCGGTGTGCAGCACCATGAATTTGCTTTCGGTTACTTCGGCAAAACGCATGGCTTGCGATAGAACAGCTTCGCCGTCTTTGCCAGTCAATGCACCCTGCCCGATGATCACGACAGTATCTTTGCCAATCGCATCAGAACCGGAACCGTCGGCGATTTTCATCAACCCTTCGCGCCCCTCACCGAGGTGGAAATATTCATACGTGAGGTCTGCAGATTCGCCAACCACGCCAATTTTTGCGCCGTTCAGCCAAGCTTTGCGAATTCGCGCATTCAGCACCGGAGATTCAAGCCGTGGATTGGTGCCAATCAACATGATCGCCTGTGCGGTATCAATATCGTCAATGTTCGCCGTGCCCACATAACCGCCACGATCACCGATTGGCAGATATGCTCCGTCAACGCGGCACTCGACATTACCGTCAATCATGCCTTTCAAAGCATACATTGCTTCGGTCGAGGCAAGATCGCCAGCAATCGCTGCAACCTTTTTACCTTCACTGGCCGTCTTGATCGCAGCGAAAGCCTCAGCCCAAGTTGCTTCGGTTAGCTTTCCATCAACACGCACATAAGGTGTGTCCAAACGCTGCCGACGCAATCCGTCCCAGATGAAACGGGTTTTGTCTGAAATCCACTCTTCGTTCACGCCATCGTGGTTGCGTGGAACAATCCGCATAACTTCGCGGCCTTTGGTATCCACACGAATGTTGGACCCTAGCGCGTCCATTACGTCGATCGTTTCGGTTTTCTTCAATTCCCATGGACGGGCAGAAAACGCGTAAGGTTTCGACGTCAACGCTCCAACTGGGCAAAGGTCAATGATGTTGCCCTGAAGGTTGGAATCCAGCGAGCAGTTAAGATATGTCGCAATCTCGGCATCCTCGCCACGACCAGTCTGGCCCATCACAGTAATGCCCGCAATTTCCGACGTGAAACGAACGCAACGTGTGCAGGAGATACACCGAGTCATCGTCGTGGAAACAAGCGGCCCGAGATCGAGATCCTCGACCGACCGTTTAGCCTCGCGCGAGCGGCTGAAATCAACACCATACGCCATAGCCTGATCCTGCAAGTCGCATTCACCACCCTGATCGCAAATCGGACAATCGAGCGGGTGGTTCAGAAGCATAAACTCCATCACCCCTTCGCGGGCCTTTTTTACCATCGGGGATTTCGTTTTAACAACAGGTGGTTGACCCTCAGGGCCGGGGCGCAAATCACGCACCTGCATCGCACAGGACGCTGCGGGCTTAGGCGGACCACCTACAACTTCAACCAGACACATGCGGCAGTTGCCAGCGATGGTCAGCCGTTCGTGGTAGCAGAAACGCGGGATTTCAATACCCGCAACTTCAGCTGCCTGAAGGATTGTCATTGCGCCATCGACTTCGATTTCTTGGTCGTCGATGATGATTTTTTTAAGGTCGCTCATGCGTCAACTCCGCTATCAACGTTAGAACGAGCTTCGTTTGGCCATTTTGAAAGCCACCAAACAAAAACGGCTAAACCAAACAAGCTGATGGCAGATATTAGTATCGAGTGACCTTGGCTAAATCCCATTCGGCGGGAAATTCTGAAATGTACGAATAGAGAAAATACCGCAATTGCAAGAACCAGCACTCCAGAAAAGCCTATATTGTTCATCATCGCGCTACTCCGCCGCAATCGAGCTTACACGGCCCGTTTTTTGATATTTAATCCGGTCTTCGATCTCGTTGCGGAAATGTCGAACCAGACCCTGAATTGGCCAAGCCGCCGCATCGCCGAGCGCGCAGATCGTATGACCCTCGACCTGCTTGGTAATGCTTAGCAGCATATCGATTTCTTCAAGTTCGGCCTCGCCTGTCACCAGACGGTCCATGACGCGCATCATCCAGCCTGTGCCTTCGCGGCACGGCGTACACTGACCGCAGCTTTCATGTTTGTAGAACTTCGCCAGACGCCAGATCGCTTTGATAACATCGGTGGACTGGTCCATGACGATGACCGCAGCAGTACCCAGACCGGACCGTTGTTCACGCAGCCAATCAAAATCCATGATCGCATCTTTAGCAATGTCGGCAGGCAGAAGCGGAACAGATGAACCACCCGGAATAACCGCTTTCAAGTTCTTCCAACCGCCGCGAACCCCGCCGCAATGTTTGTCGAGCAGTTCTTCAAGCGGAATAGACATCGATTCTTCTACGACACAGGGGTTGTTGACGTGTCCCGAAATTCCGAACAGCTTGGTACCGTGATTGTTTGGCCGCCCCATGGACGTAAACCAATCGGCCCCACGGCGCAGAATCGTCGGTACTACCGCGATCGACTCCACGTTGTTAACCGTAGTTGGAGCGCCGTACAAACCGGCACCTGCAGGAAACGGGGGCTTCATACGCGGCATACCTTTGCGGCCCTCAAGACTTTCCAGCAAGGCAGTTTCTTCGCCGCAGATATACGCGCCCGCCCCGTGGTGCAGATACAGGTCGAAATCCCAACCCGAACCCGCCGCGTTTTTGCCCAGCAAGCCCGCGTCGTAACATTCATCAATCGCGACTTGCAAAGCCTCGCGCTCCCGAATGAACTCGCCACGGATATAGATGTAGCCAGCATTCGCGCCCATACCGAAACCCGCGATCAAACACCCTTCGATCAACGTGTGTGGATCGTGGCGCATGATTTCGCGGTCTTTACATGTACCCGGTTCGGATTCATCAGCGTTAATCACTAAGTAAGATGGACGACCATCGGATTCTTTTGGCATAAATGACCATTTCAAACCCGTAGGGAATCCCGCACCGCCGCGACCACGAAGACCAGAGGCTTTAACCTGATCCACGACCCAGTCGCGACCATTCTGAATATATCCAGCGGTCCCGTCCCAATGGCCACGCGCCCGCGCGCCTGCAAGGCTGCGATCGTGCATACCATAAAGGTTCGTAAATATACGGTCCTTGTCGTCGAGCATCTTACTCTCCTTCTTGGCGTTGCCGCCAAACCTTAAACAAAACTATCAGCGACCAAGCGAATGCCGCCATCGCCGCAAAGTCTGCCAGAAACGCAAAGCGCGTAGGAAGACCTAATTTTCCACCGAGGAAGTTGACCAACATCCATCCCAACATCGCTACCAAAATCACAATTGAAGCCAATCGTAATTGTGCTTTTTGTTGGTCGGATTCGTTGCTCACATCCCTCTCCTACTTAATGATTGGCACTTCGTCGCCCTGAATACGTTTGATCGTATCTCCGAACGAATTTGCCAGCGTGACGGACCCGTTAGTCGCCTCGCCTTTTTTATCTTTCAAACTTGTCAGACCGCTTAACGGCTCCGCTGCGAAACGGCCGTTTTGTGGGCCGGGTGTTGGAACTTCGCCGTTCTCGAACGCCTTCAATAGGTCGCGAAATTTATCTGCGGTAAGGTCTTCGTAATAATCCTTGCCAATTTGCGCCATCGGCGCATTGGTGCACGCGCCCAGACACTCAACTTCTTCCCAGCTAAACTTGCCATCTGCGCTGATATCATGTGCGTTCGGTGCGATCACCTCTTTGCAAATGCCGATCAGGTCTTCCGCCCCACACAGCATACAGCTTGTCGTGCCACAAACCTGAATATGTGCAACAGAACCAACAGGTTTCAGCTGAAACATAAAGTAGAATGTGGCCACTTCGAGCACGCGAATATAGGCCATGTCCAACATATCCGCGATGCATTCGATCGCCGGTTTGGGCAGCCAACCTTCCTGTTCCTGCGCACGCCACAACAGCGGAATCACACCGGACGCCTGACGGCCTTCGGGAAATTTGGTCAATTGGGCTTCTGCCCATGCCTGATTAGCTGCTGTGAATGCAAAACTGTCGGGCTGTTCTGAATGAAGTCGGCGTAGCATTAACGGTCAATCTCCCCGAAAACGATGTCAATTGTGCCAATAATGGCGGCAACATCGGCCAACTGGTGGCCGGTAGTTATGTGATCTACTGCTTGCAAATGCAAATATCCGGGGGCACGAATTTTGGCTTTGTACGGTTTATTCGATCCGTCGGCGACCAAGTACACACCAAACTCCCCTTTCGGGGCTTCCACCGCCGCGTAAACTTCGCCGGCAGGCACATGGAAACCCTCTGTATAAAGCTTGAAGTGGTGGATTAGCGCTTCCATCGAGGTTTTCATGTCGCCACGTTTGGGCGGTGTAAGTTTACCGCGTGCAAGAACGTCTCCGCCTTTACACTCACCAAGTTTAACGATGCATTGCTGCATAATCTTGATGCTCTCGCGCATCTCTTCGAGGCGCATCAGATAGCGGTCGTAGCAATCACCATTCTTGCCAACTGGAATTTTGAAATCAAACTCGTTGTAGCACTCGTATGGTTGCGAGCGGCGCAAATCCCACGCGAAACCTGCGGAACGCGCCATAACGCCGTTAAGGCCCCAATCAAATACGTCTTGCTTGGTAACCACGGCGATATCGACGTTACGCTGTTTGAAAATGCGGTTTTCGGTCAGCAGAGTTTCGAAATCTTGCAAAAACGGTTCAAACTGTTCTGTCCAAGTCTGAATATCTGCGATCAGTTTTTCAGGTAGATCCTGATGCACACCACCGGGACGGAAGTAGTTCGCATGAAGGCGCGCGCCGCAAGCCCGTTCATAGAAGATCATCAAGCTTTCGCGCTGGTCAAACCCCCAAAGGTTCGGCGTAAGTGCGCCAACGTCCAGCGCTTGCGAGCCGACGTTCATCAAATGGTTCGCGATACGCCCAAGTTCCGAATACAGAACGCGGATCAGGCTTGCGCGACGCGGCACTTCAACGCCTGTCAGCTTTTCGATGGCCAAACACCATGCGTGTTCCTGATTCATCGGGGCCACGTAATCCAACCGATCGAAATACGGCAGGTTCTGCAGATATGTCCGGCTTTCCATCAACTTTTCGGTGCCGCGATGTAGCAGGCCGATGTGTGGGTCAGCGCGCTCAACTATCTCGCCGTCGAGTTCTAATACCATACGCAGAACGCCGTGCGCCGCAGGGTGCTGTGGGCCGAAGTTGATCGAAAAGTTGCGGACTTTTTCGTCCATATCTATCGTGTTACCGTTTGATCCGTCCATGTCTTAGGCGTCCTTCTTCTCGTCGCCCGGCAGGATGTATTCGGCACCCTCCCACGGAGACATGAAATCGAATTGGCGGTATTCCTGCGTCAGCTTAACAGGTTCGTAAATGCAGCGCTTTTCAACTTCGTCGTAACGCATTTCAACATACCCTGTGGTCGGGAAATCTTTGCGTAGTGGATGCCCCTCGAACCCGTAGTCCGTCAAAAGGCGACGCAAATCCGGGTGGTTGGCAAACAGGATGCCATACATATCGAAGGCTTCGCGTTCGAACCAATTGGCGCAGGCGTGGATTGACGTGATTGATTCCACTTGCTCGTCCTCTGCGATCATAACTTTCACGCGGATGCGCTGGTTAACGACCATAGACAAGAAGTGATAAACAACCTCAAAACGTTTCTCACGTCCCGGGTAGTCAACCGCTGTGATGTCAACAAGTGTTGTGAACTGACAAGCCGCGTCACCCTTGAGAAATTCAACGAAATGTAACGAACTGGCGTTGGTTACAACAACCGTCAACTCGTCAAACTCTATCGAAGAGGACACAATTGCATCCGATTGTTTGATCTCTAGTACAGCGACTAGATCTTTAAGTGCTTCGCTCATATCGCCCCCCTTATCGCGCAATCGTGCCAGTGCGGCGAATTTTTCGCTGCAACTGCAAAAGGCCATACATCAATGCTTCGGCTGTCGGTGGACAGCCAGGCACGTATACATCAACTGGAACGATGCGATCACAGCCGCGCACAACAGAATAGGAATAGTGGTAATACCCGCCCCCGTTTGCACAGGATCCCATCGAAAGCACATACCGTGGTTCTGGCATCTGGTCGTAAACTTTACGCAAAGCCGGTGCCATTTTATTGGTCAGCGTGCCCGCAACAATCATCAAGTCGGATTGCCGTGGAGAAGCCCGCGGGGCTGTCCCGAAGCGTTCTAGATCATAGCGGGGCATGGAAGTGTGGATCATCTCTACCGCACAACACGCCAGACCAAACGTCATCCAATGCAGCGAACCTGTGCGGGCCCAGCTTAAGATGTCTTCGGTTGTTGTTAGAAGAAAGCCCTTGTCGGCCAACTGGTCATTCAACGCTTTGGTGGCAAAGTCCTTGTCACCGCCCGCGGCATTCATAGAGGTTAATCCCATTCCAAGGCGCCCTTCTTCCACTCATAAGCAAATCCGATACTCAAGACTGCCAAAAATACGATCATCGACCAGAAACCAAACAGCCCCACATCCTTGAACGCAGCGGCCCACGGGAAAAGGAAAGCAATTTCGAGATCGAAAATAATAAACAGGATCGCCACCAGATAGAACCTAACATCGAAACGCATGCGGGAATCATCAAACGGGTTGAACCCGCATTCGTAGGCCGAAGTTTTCTCAGGATCAGGGTTTCTAACCGCAACAATCACTGCCGAGAGTGAAAGAACGATGGCCAGTGCAACTGCCAGCGCAAAGAAAATTAGAATGGGAAGGTATTCGAGTAGAAGGTCTTCCAAATTTGGCACTCCTGAATCTCTAGTAGATCAATGCATTTGAGTCGGATGAGGTTTACCCGTCGGCTTATTCGACGTCAACAGACGGTAGCCTTGAAAACAACAGAAATGATACGGTTTTTCAATGCAAACACATAGTTCCAATTTGGGGGCGATAATTGCCAATACTTTATCCACCATATTTTGATACGCCTGTATGCGGCCACGCATATGTTACAGGGCTTCTATTATGTATTTCAAATTCGGGGGCAAAGGTAACAAAAAGCAGGCGCATTCTGACATCCGATCAACCCGCTGTGATCTCACGGGCTCGTGTATAGATCGTGAGCCGCCTCATCGGTTAGCCAATGCATGTCGAGTTCCGGCACACAACTTCAAACTCCTTAAGGGGATATTTAATGTCTAATACTGTATTCAAAACCGTAGCCTTGGCTGGCGCCGTCGCTTCCGCACTCGTCGCACAAACAAGCACCGCCACGGCAACGGGCGAAAAAGAAAAATGTTTTGGCGTTTCTCTGGCCGGCCAAAATGATTGCGCTGCCGGTCCGGGCACAACATGCGCTGGTACGTCTGCCGTCGATTATCAAGGGAATGCTTGGTCGTTGGTTCCAGCAGGGACCTGTGTAACGATGGAATTGCCCACAGGTTCTGACGGTATCGCGCGCAATGGTGCTCTTGAAGCACTGGAACGTGATATTCCAGCATAAATAGTATTCGGGCTCGTTACTTGAAACACGAGCCCGCTTCCATATCAGAGGTATTAATGAATTATTCTCCTAATAAGGTCCCTGCCCGCGCTGGTGTCGGATATAAACCTCAACATCTAGACGAAATACTTGCTGAACCTAATTCTATCGGTTGGCTGGAAATTCACGCAGAGAATTATATGGGAGATGGTGGCCCTCAACTCGCCCAGCTGCGGTATTTACGTGAACGCTTCCCAATTTCTTGTCACGGTGTGGGCCTTTCTATCGGTTCCGAAGGGCCGCTAGATAAAGAGCACCTCGCCCGATTGAAGAAGCTTGTCGATTGGCTGAACCCTTCCCTGTTCTCAGAACACCTAGCATGGTCAACGCACGATATCGGATACCTCAATGATCTGTTGCCCGCCCCCTATACGCCGCAGACCCTGAGCACCGTGATTGATCACATTGATCAAGTTCAAGAAGTAATTGGGCGGCAAATGTTGCTGGAGAACCCCTCTGTTTACGTTTTGTTTGAACAATCCACGATGAACGAGATCGAGTTCCTTAACGAAATCGTAACGCGCACCGGCTGCGGGCTGTTGCTGGATGTTAACAACATTTTCGTATCTACGACCAATCAACAATCATCGGCTGAAGACTATCTTGCAGATTTTCCAGTCGAGCATATCGGAGAAGTCCATCTTGGCGGTCACGATGCACAAACCGATGACTTTGGCGACCCGCTTCTAATTGACAGCCACAATGCCCCCGTCGTCGATCCTGTTTGGGATATTTACGAAACGTTAATCAAACGCACCGGCCCGCTGCCGACATTGATCGAGTGGGATAATGACATCCCCGAATGGCCTGTATTGGCAAACGAAGCCCGTTTAGCCGATGTCATCCTCAACCGCCGAACCAAAGCAGCCTGACATTATGCAAAGTGAATTCGCCAAGGGCCTATTAGACCCAAACCTGCCAACACCTGAAGGTGTAGTTGGCCCCGGTGGTCGGCCTGCCGGCAAACGGTACGATGTCTATCGCAATAACGTTGTCGTTAGCTTGACGGAGGCATTGGCCTCTGCTTACCCGGTAATCCAAACCATAGTGGGAAAAGAGTTTTTCACAGCGATGGCAGGTGTATTTGTTCGCAAGCACCCACCAGAATCGCCGTTAATGATTTATTATGGCGGAGACTTCCCTAAGTTCCTGACGAAGTTCCAGCCCGCGA
Source organism: Rhodobacterales bacterium 52_120_T64 (assembly GCA_002162875.1). Classification (GTDB taxonomy): domain Bacteria; phylum Pseudomonadota; class Alphaproteobacteria; order Rhodobacterales; family Rhodobacteraceae; genus NORP23. The sequence continues at coordinate 576,323 of MABA01000004.1, forward strand.
TCCACCTTGGCTATCTGCCTGATGTGGCAAGAGTAGAACTGGCGCGGTGCCAAGCATATCATGCGACGGACGCCTCCCCGTGCGCGCCGGAAAAACTTGCCAACCTTAATGGTAACAAACTTTATGATGCGCGGATCGTCTTGCATCCGTCTATCGATATTGTTCGCTCACGGTATCCGGTATTTTCGATCTGGCGCTATAACAGTACCAACGACAAATCCCCGATTGGCGAGGCCCGCGAGATCACGATGATATCTCGTCCCGCTAGCGAGGTGGTTATGCAAAACCCGACAGCAGGCGCAGCGACATTTGTTGAATCGTTAATGACCGACCCACTCGGTGTCGCCACGGACAAAGCCAAAGGTGTGCAACCGGATTTCGACTTAGCTGGGAACCTGACGGCGCTGCTTTCAGCGGGCTTAATCGCTGATATTCAACAAAGGGAAATGTAATGCAGTTCATTCTTAATTTTCATGATCGTGTATTTGCGACCATCTCCAGCATCTTAGAGCCTTGGCTCTTAAGCACGGCCGCGCGATTCTCTTTTACATCGGTGACGTTGCTGTTTTTCTGGGCATCCGGTAAAACAAAAATCGGAGACAGCATATTCTCCCCATCTTTCGGTGCCTACGCGCAAATATTCCCCAAGAAATTTGAATCCTTAGGCTATGACGAGAGCCTGATGTCTGGTTTCGATACCTTAGTCGTACTATTTGGGACATATGCGGAATTCATGCTGCCATTACTGATTGCGCTTGGCCTGTTTACACGTCTAGCAAGCGTCGGAATGCTCGGATTTATTGGGATGATGAGTGTTGTTGACATCTACGGACACAACGCAGACGCAACGACCATCGGCGCAATGTTTGATCGCCTTCCCTATGGGTTAATCATGGATCAGCGCCTGATGTGGGTATTCCTCTTACTGGTATTGATAATAAAAGGTGGCGGTCCGATTTCGCTGGATTACATACTTACGAAGTTCCGCAAATGAAAAGGGCGCGGATAAAACCGCGCCCCAATAAATCGATGTCTAGTGGACTTTAAAAATCGATATAGTCGATAAAGTCGTTCATCAAAATCACCCACCAATCGAGCGTGTCTTCGAAGTTTGTCGCCGAAACACCACCGTAGAGGTTCGCGTCCATTTCAAGGACTGGATCACTGTCCTCATCCAGGTAAACCTTCGCCCAACGTTTTTCCAGATTGAAATCCTGAGCGCGTGTTAGAGACATTCCGTCTTCCATGTCAAAAGTAACGCTGAACTGTACATCCCGACAGTTTTCGCCGTCGGTACAACCGTAGAAGTATATGTCAAAATCATATCCGTTGGCGGAGGAGGTAATCATTGGATCGCCGACACCATCCGTGCCAATAACTGCGCGGTAGCCTTCGTCCTGAACCAAGGCGGCAATGATATCGACGTCGGACGCGTCGACCAATGCCTGCGCGTTAGCGCCAAGCGGCGCTAGGACAAGAGCAACAACAGCCAATAAGGATTTATTAAACATGGAATTTCCTTCATAAATTAACAACATACGCTGCAAGATATCAGAGGAATTATGAATTCGCTACAATCTTTTAAATAAAAGTGGCGCGGTTGACGGGGCTCGAACCCGCGACCTCCGGCGTGACAGGCCGGCACTCTAACCAGCTGAGCTACAACCGCGCATTTGTTAAACGAAGAGGCAGTGGCGCGGTTGACGGGGCTCGAACCCGCGACCTCCGGCGTGACAGGCCGGCACTCTAACCAGCTGAGCTACAACCGCACAGCCTCTACGTAACAGCCTTGCGCGTGTGGCCCAAGGACGGAATGGTGGGTGATGAGAGGCTCGAACTCCCGACATCTTCCGTGTAAAGGAAGCGCTCTACCAACTGAGCTAATCACCCATTCCGTGGGAGGCTGATAAACCGAATTTTCAGGGTCGGCAAGTGCTAGTTTGCAATTCTGTCCGCAATTTTATGATTTTTTTCATTGCCGCAAAATAAAACGGACCGCCAGATATCTGCGGCCCGTTTTAAGTAGCATTATAGAAGGGTTCAGTGTGCGGTAGCACCGCCTGCCGAATCCTTTGTGGAAGCAATAGTAGCAGCTTTGGCTGCTTCAGCCTCCTCATCCCACTCAACAGGCTCTGGCATGCGGATAAGCGCAAGTTCAAGAACATCCATCACGTCAGACACAGGAATGATTTTCAGCCCGTCGGTGATTACGTCTGGAATTTCTGCAAGGTCCTTTTCATTATCCGCGGGGATAAGAACCGTGGCGATTCCGCCACGAAGGGCCGCCAGAAGTTTTTCCTTAAGTCCCCCGATTGGTAGAACATTTCCGCGCAGCGTCACCTCGCCAGTCATGGCTATATCACGTCGTACTGGAATACCTGTTAGCACCGAAACGATCGAAGTAACCATGCCCACACCGGCGCTCGGCCCATCCTTTGGCGTAGCAGCCTCTGGCACGTGCACGTGTATATCGATTTTTTCGAACTCCGGTGGCTTGATACCCAGAGTTGTAGACTTGGATCGCACGAAGCTAGATGCAGCCTCGATGGATTCTTTCATCACATCACCGAGCTTACCAGTCGTTTTCATGCGCCCCTTGCCAGGCAACCGCAAAGCTTCAATTTGCAGAAGATCGCCACCGACTTCAGTCCAAGCCAAGCCAGTTACAACACCAACTTGATCTTTTTCTTCTGCAAGTCCGAATTTGAACCGGCGCACCCCGAGAAAATCAGCTATGTTTTCACTGGTAACCGTTACGGCTTCTTCGCGCTTCATCACGATTTCGGTCACCGCTTTACGACACAGTTTGGCAATCTCGCGTTCAAGGTTACGCACGCCGGCTTCGCGGGTGTAGTACCGCACGATGTCCAACAATGCGCCCTCTTCAAGGACGAACTCTCCTTTTTTCAAGCCATGCCCCTTGATCTGCTTTTCGATCAAATGCTGCTTAGCAATCTCGGTTTTTTCCAGCTCGGTATAACCAGCAAGCGTGATTATCTCCATCCGGTCCAGCAACGGGCGCGGCATGTTGTAGGAGTTCGCAGTCGTCAAGAACATTACATGACTTAGATCGTACTCGACCTCCATGTAATGGTCGATGAACGTGCTGTTTTGCTCGGGATCCAGAACTTCGAGCATCGCACTCGCCGGATCGCCACGATAGTCCTGCCCCATCTTGTCAATTTCGTCGAGCAAGATAAGCGGATTGATCGTTTTGGCTTTTTTCATCGATTGGATGATTTTACCGGGCATCGAGCCGATATAGGTCCGCCGATGGCCCCGAATTTCGGATTCATCACGCACACCACCAAGGCTGATGCGAATAAATTCGCGCCCAGTAGCTTTGGCCACAGATTTCCCTAACGAAGTCTTACCAACCCCTGGAGGGCCAACTAGACAAAGAATCGGGCCTTTCATCTTCTGGCTACGCTGCTGCACGGCCAGATATTCGACGATGCGTTCTTTAACTTTCTCAAGACCGTAGTGATCCTGATCCAAAACGCCTTGCGCCTTGTTTAAGTCTTTCTTAACGCGGCTGCGTTTCCCCCAAGGGATCGATAGCATCCAGTCGAGGTAATTGCGTACAACCGTGGCCTCTGCCGACATTGGTGACATGTTTTTTAGCTTCTTAAGCTCACCATCGACTTTCTCTTTGGCCTCTTTGGACAGCTTGACGTCAGCGATACGCTCTTCCAGTTCTTGAAGCTCGCTCTGGCCCTCTTCGCCATCTCCGAGTTCCTTCTGAATCGCTTTCATCTGTTCGTTCAGATAGTATTCACGCTGCGTACGTTCCATTTGCGTCTTAACACGAGACTTGATCTTTTTCTCGACTTTAAGAACGGAAAGTTCGCTTTGCATAAGTGCTAAAATCTTTTCAAGCCGCTGCGCAACGTCGGTGGTTTCCAACAGTTTCTGTTTTTCAGCAATCGACACACCAAGGTGTCCAGCAACCGTGTCTGCAAGCTTAACTGCATCCGATGCTTCCTGAACCGCTGACAGCGCGTCTTCGGGCACGTTTTTGTTAAGTCGTGCATAACGTTCAAACGTATCGGTCACGGAACGCGAAAGCGCGGTTACCAAATCAGACTCGAGCTCACTTTCTTCGATAAGGGTGGCTTCAGCCTCGAAGTATTCGTCATTTTCCAGAAAGCGAGTGATCAGAACGCGCTGTTTACCCTCGACCAAAACCTTCACGGTTCCGTCGGGCAATTTCAGCAATTGAAGCACGTTTGCCAAAACACCGGTTTCGTTGATGGAGTCCGTAGTAGGCTCATCCTCGCCCGCGTCTTTCTGGCTAGAAAGAAGTATTTGTTTGTCGTCCTGCATCACCTCTTCAAGGGCGCGGACAGATTTCTCGCGTCCGACAAAGAGCGGCACGATCATGTTAGGGAAAACAACAATATCCCGAAGCGGGAGAACCGGATAGGTAACGCTGTTTGAATCTGACATCGGTATTCCTTATTTCTGCAAAGCGCTCCAACCCAGGTATTTGGCGATAGCAGCGCTTCCATTGTTTCATATAACTTGGAGTGCAGTGCGCGGGGTTTCAAGAGGAGAATTTTGATACGGTCCGGTTTTGTTCCGGCATTATACACCTATCGCGCATCCATTCATACTAGTGACGGAATATCCCCAATTTCACGGCGCGCATGGAAGGCTGCGGCGAAATCATCTAGCGTTCCGATTTCGATGGCCGCACGTAACCCCAGCATTAGTTCTTGGTAGTAATGCAGGTTGTGCCATGTCAGCAACATACTGGATATTATCTCTTTGGATTTGTGAATGTGATGCAGATAGGCACGTGAATAGTTCTGACACGTTGGGCAAGTGCATTCCTCGTCCAAAGGGCGCGGATCATCTATGTGACGCGCGTTGCGCAAGTTGATCGCCCCCATCCGCGTTTGCGCCTGTCCAGTGCGACCGGAACGTGAAGGTAAAACGCAGTCAAACATATCCACACCACGCTGCACGGCGCCAACAATATCGTCAGGCTTACCAACGCCCATCAGATATCGAGGTTTGTCCGCAGGCAACATACCGGGTGCATAGTCGAGCACGTCGAACATGGCCTCCTGCCCCTCGCCCACAGCCAAGCCGCCGATGGCGTACCCATCAAAACCGATGGATTTCAACGCTTCCGAGCTTTCCTCGCGCATTTCCGGTGTCGTGCTACCTTGTTGTATGCCGAACAACGCATGATCCGGACGGTCGCCAAACGCATCTTTTGAACGTTGCGCCCACCTCATCGACATCCGCATGGAAGCAGCCACAACATCCCGTTCCGCCGGATACGGGGTACATTCATCAAAACACATCACAATATCGCTACCCAGCATATGTTGGATATCCATCGAACGTTCCGGCGTCAGATTATGCTCTGACCCGTCAATATGAGATTTGAACTTCACGCCTTCTTCCGTCAATTTACGCAAACCTGCGAGGCTCATCACCTGAAAACCACCCGAATCTGTCAAAATCGGCTTATCCCAGTTCATAAATTTGTGAATACCGCCCAAGCGCTCTATCCGTTCAGCCGTAGGGCGCAACATCAAGTGATAGGTGTTTCCAAGTAGAATGTCGGCACCGGTCGCGGTAACGCTTTCCGGCATCATCGCTTTCACGGTTGCGGCAGTACCTACAGGCATAAACGCAGGTGTACGGATATCACCACGAGGTGTACGCAGCACGCCCGTACGAGCTTTTCCTTGCGTTTGATTGATTTTAAACGATACGTTTTTCACTTATTTTCCTGACTTTTTAGGCTCAACGGGCCTTCAACCTCAAATTTGCCGCAGATACAAGTCCAACCGTCATCTAGACGTTGGCAATCATATACCCTATATGTTTAGTCAGGAATTCCGAAAAGGATTGAGAAAAATGAATGCCAACGCTGAAATGCCCATGGAGGGCACACCAATGATCGCGCCGTCCACGACGGATCACCCGCTATATGACAACATTGTCGAGGCCTGCCGTACAGTCCATGACCCCGAAGTGCCTGTTAATATCTATGACTTGGGGCTGATTTATACGATCGATATAAATGACGAATCCCACGTCGAAATTAAAATGTCGCTAACGGCGCCCGGTTGTCCTGTCGCGGGCGAAATGCCTGGCTGGGTTGCAGATGCAGTGTCCCCTATTGCCGGCGTAAACACCGTGAACGTTGAGCTGGTATGGGAGCCGCAATGGGGCATGGACATGATGTCTGATGAGGCTCGTCTAGAGTTGGGCTTCATGTAATGGCCAGTGTTGTTCAAAATCTGATCTACCGCGTAAGTGTTTCGGCGATTGTCGGCGCAATTGTCGCTGGTGGGCTGATCTATCTGAACAATGACCGCGTTGTTAGATCCTACCGCGCCGAACTGTCGGCTCAAACCGAACAGCAGGATTTGGCTAACAAAGCATTAATGGAGGCGACCGAAAACTTGGCCGCGGCCATTAGCGCCATCAAGACCGCGCAAGCGCAGCAGCTGACCGATCTTAATGAAGCGTTAAGCGCGCTTGAAACCAAGATCGACGCTATTCCGGTTGCAGAAGCCACTGACTATTCGGATTTAACCGCCGAGATTGGTGCGTTGAATGCTAATTTATCAGCGAAACTTGAAGCCATGGTTCCCGCCGCACAGGAGCAATATTAATGTTTGGAATACCCGGAAAACAAGCCCTAACCATGACAGACTCGGCTGCGAAGCAGATTTCTGCCTTGATGGGCGATGGTGAGAAAAAAGGCCTGCGCATCGGCATTAAAAAAGGTGGCTGTGCGGGTATGGAATACACCATGGACTACGTCGAAGAGGTTGATCCAAACGACGAGGTTATTGAATACAACGGCGCCCGCGTGATGATTGCGCCGATGGCGCAGATGTTCCTGTTTGGCACTGAAATCGACTATAAGGTCTCGCTACTCGAGGCCGGATTCTCGTTCAATAACCCGAACGTAACCGAGGCTTGCGGCTGCGGTGAATCCATCAAATTTGCAGAATTGTAATACCAAAATCCCTACAGGAGTATGAATATGCGTCGTAAAGTTGCCGCCGGTAATTGGAAAATGAATGGCCTGAAGGCGTCTATCGCTGAACTAGAGGCCCTAAAAACCAGCAGTGCGGGTGCGAATTGCGATGTCATCATATGCCCTCCGGCAACTTTGGTTGCAGCCATGGCTAGTGTGTCCGGCGACATCATTATAGGCGGACAGGATTGCCACTGGAACGAAACAGGTGCGCATACCGGCGACACGTCGGCCGAAATGCTGAAAGATGCCGACGCCGGCGCCGTAATTCTTGGGCATTCTGAACGTCGTGCAGATCACGGTGAAACGGATGCCGAAGTGAACAAGAAAACGCTGGCAGCATGGCGCGCAGGTTTACAAGCCATTGTTTGCGTTGGTGAAACCGAGGCGCAGCGCGATGCGGGCGAAACCTTGGACGTTATTGGTGGACAACTCGACGGCTCAACGCCCGATGAGACCACTGCCGAAAACACCATTGTTGCGTACGAACCCGTCTGGGCTATCGGCACTGGTCGCACTCCAACGCTGATAGAGGTGGCCGAGGTGCACGACTACCTTCGCGGTAAACTGGTCGCCCGTTTCGGTGATGAAATTGGAAACGGCATTCGTTTGCTCTATGGCGGCTCTGTGAAGCCGACCAATGCAGCTGAAATTTTCGCCGTTTCCAATGTAGATGGTGGGCTGGTCGGTGGCGCTTCGCTAAAGGCCGCTGACTTTTCCGGTATCGTGGCAGCCGCTAACTAGCGCGCCGCTGTTCTACCTCAGCAATACCATAGTGGTCCGCCAGTCTTTGCAAGGCTATCTTCAGAACAACCTTGCCAGATCGGGCGGACCAACCCAGGCGCTTTTCGGCCTTTTCCATACCCTCAAGAAAACAACAAACCCTTAACGCCACGTCCGCCAACCCAGGCCCCAGCGCTTTAAGCGCCCCGGAAACACGATCTCGTGCGTTGGTGGAACCTGAAAACTCCGTTCCGCCGTTCCAACCGCCACCACCACTCGTCAAGAACCTGTCCCAATTTTGTGCAACGCGCGGCCCAAGCTGTGCTTGTTCGAAATCCTCACGCAAACGCTCCCCTGCTTCCAGAAGCTCCGGTGACAAATACATTGCACCCGACTTGTCCTTCTTACGCGCCAACAACGTCAACGGGCTTTCCGCAAAGTTAAAGCGCACATTTTTGCGACCGGAGCCATCGTGTATTTTTACGACTCGTTCACCGAATTCTTTATGTTGCTCTTGAAATGGTGTATTTCCCGCGTCTTCGCCCCTACTTTGCCGATCTTCAGCAATCATCCGTTTCAGGGCGGAGCGCCCCATCGACGTAATTTTATAGCGCCCTAGTTTCCCCAATTGTTCCCCGGCAATCCATTCTTTCAATGCAAACGTTCGTGCAAAACTACGATCGACCACGGCGATACGGGTGGGGCGCCCCGGAACGGTTTCCTTGAATACGGCGGCGACTTCCATTTGTGGCGCGATCAAAAGATACGCACCGGTTTCACAAAGACGGCGCAGAATTCGACGGGCGTGCCGCGCGATGTCAACTTCACTAAGGGGGGCTGCTGTGGCCATATGGGTGTTCTCCGGTTCGGTTTCAGGGTGTATGTTTTGGGAAAGGCAGTTCAAGGCTTCGTCAATCAGTGGATCATCGCGTCGCGATTCAAATTTGCGAACTTGCCTTAAAATTGTTGAGGCATGACACCCCTGCGAACGTGCCAACGCCCGAATGCTTACTCCCATACTAACGTGTTTAAGGTATGTTTTTGCATGTTCAGGAACCCAATTTGGGTGCACATCGTTCGGGGCTTCATTCAAACAATTCATTAAAAATTTAACCACCTTTTAGATAAATATGAGCAATCTACCTAAGGTTGTTTTTGTAAAATATTGGTTAACGGTGCTCTATAACGGCAATCAATCGCAGTTGCGTTCTCGTGAAAATCAATTCACGCAACACACCTTTGGATTGTGTGATGATGTGTCGGTATTCAATCATATGGAGGTCACAATGCACCATTTACAAGCACAGCTAAACACATTGCAACGCCCGAAACTATTGATCCGAGCCGCTAGAGTCGCGATCTCCGAATTCCAATGGGGGCGAGACCCAAAAACTGATCAAAGAGGTGGTGATGTCGTAGCCCGTCAGAAGCTTTTCGATACACTATTGGAAGAAGAGCACCGCCTGAACGAAGAACGCGTCGAATCCGAAGCCACGTATAATGTCCGCCGACACATACGCACGTTAACAGCTTTGATGGTGGTTGCCGCGGATCCTGTCCCGCGGCAACGAGCAGCTTAGTTTAACCGAAAGCGTCCGGCATGCTCTCTTTTTTCTTGGCTATATAGGATTGCAATGCGTCGTCAATCGCTGGGTCAATGGCCGGTTTTTGGTAATCTTCCAACATCTTTTTGACTCGCTTGTTTGCCAGTTGGACAGTGTCGAAGGACCCTTCCTCGCTCCATTGCTCAAACGGTTTGTAATCCAGTACTTCCGTGCGCCAAAATGCTGTTTTGAAATTTGCCTGGGTGTGCTCACAACCTAAGTAATGGCCGCCTGGTTGAACTTCTTCGATCGCGCCCATGGCTTGCCCGTTTTCTGAAATATCAACACCCTGCGCGATCGAGTGCAATACGCCGAGCTGATCCGCATCCATCACGAATTTTTCAAAACTGGACACCAGCCCACCTTCGAGCCAACCACAAGAATGCAACATGAAGTTCACACCGCCCAGCAGGGCCGCGTTCAGCGTATTGGCTGTCTCGTAACCGGCCTGTGCGTCAGGTAGTTTTGACCCACAAAGACCACCACCAGAACGGAATGGCAGGTTCATCCGTCGTGCCAGTTGGCCTGCGCCGTATAGGATTTTTGATGCCTCAGGCGTTCCGAACGTCGGCGCACCGGAGTTCATGTCGATGGACGTTACAAATGCCCCGAAAATAACGGGCGCGCCGGGGCGGATCATTTGGGAATAGGCGATTCCCGCCAAAGCCTCGGCCAAAACTTGCGTCAACGTTCCAGTCACCGAAACTGGTGCCATGGCGCCACCAACGATGAACGGAGAAATAATACACGCTTGATTGTTAGCGGCATATATTTCCAACGCGCCCATCATGATCGGATCAAACACTAACGGAGAGTTAATGTTGATCAGGCTCGTCATAACGGTATTATCGTCAACGAATTTGTCACCGAACAAAATCTTGCACATATCAACTGAATCTCGTGCGCGTACAGGTTCGGTAACCGACCCCATAAACGGCTTATCCGTCAGGGTCATATGTGCATAAAGCATATCCAAATGACGCTTGTTGACCGCAACATCGGTTGGTTCGCAAACTGTGCCGCCAGAATGGTGAAGCCATTTAGACATATAGCCAAGTTTCACAAATTTCTGGAAATCCGCCATGGTGGCATAACGTCGTCCACCATCAATATCACGCACGAATGGCGGTCCGTAGACTGGGGCAAGCACTAGTGTGTTACCACCTATCTCGACATTCCGTTCGGGATTGCGGGCGTGTTGAATGATACGACTGGGTGCCGTTGCACACAATTTGCGCGCAAGACCACGGGGGATACGAACACGCTCGCCGTCAACGTCGGCACCAACTTCGCGCCAGCGTTGTAATGCTTCTGAGTTATCGACGAAGTTTACCCCAATTTCCTCAAGAACGGTCTCGGCGTTGTATTCGATAATCTCCAAAGCCTCTGCATTCAGAATTTCGAAATTGGGGATATTGCGTTCGATGAATTTGGCGAACTCCAACTTAGGAGCCGTACGCTCGGCTCGTCGCGCGGCACCTCCGCCACGGGCGCGACGACGAGGGGTTTCTTGCAAAGCTTTTGTATTAGCCATTTGAGTATCCTGAACGTTGCTGTTGCTATCCCTAATTAGAATGAATTTTGGTCACCACCGTTCAACATTTCCGCCTCGAAAACATCCATCCGCGACATTTCCATGATCTGCTTGCGCGAATCCGCTGCGCGCCATAAACAGCGCTGTATGACAAATCAAACACATGACCGCCTTCTTATTATTGATTTCGGATCTCAGGTAACGCAGCTGATCGCGCGTCGCCTCCGCGAGAGCAATATCTATTGTGAAATTCATCCGTTCCAAAACGTGGATGAAAGTTTCATCCGCGAGTTTGCCCCGAAGGCGGTGATCTTGTCTGGTGGGCCAGCCAGCGTCCTTGAGAAAGATTCGCCGCGTGCGCCGCAAGCACTGTTTGAAATGGGACTGCCGATATTGGGCATTTGTTACGGCCAGCAAGTGATGATGCACCAGCTGGGCGGTAATGTGGAAAGTGGTCATGGCACAGCAGAATTTGGGCGCGCTTACGTAGCCCCCGCCGCCGATATGCCTTTGCTTGATGGTTGGTTTGCGGATGGCGACGAACAAGTTTGGATGTCGCACGGGGACCATGTTTCCGAACTGGCTGATGGATTCGAGGTTTACGGAACGTCGCCAAATGCACCGTTTGCGATCACAGCAGACCTGAAACGCAATTTCTTTGCTGTGCAGTTCCACCCCGAGGTTCACCACACCCCCAACGGGGCTCTGTTTTATAAGAACTTCACCGATCTAGCTGGTTTCACCGGCGATTGGACGATGGATTCCTATAAAGACCAAGCGATTGAAAAAATCCGCGCTCAGGTTGGCGACAAAAAGGTTATCTGTGGTCTGTCGGGTGGTGTTGATTCCTCTGTTACGGCGATCCTTATTCATGAAGCCATCGGCGATCAGCTTACCTGTGTATATGTTGACAACGGGTTAATGCGGAAAGGCGAGACTGAAGAAGTCCTGACCATGTTCCGTGAAAACTATAACATTCCGTTAATCCATGCAGCAGAAGGTGAATTGTTTGTTGGTGCACTGGAAAGTGTCTCGGACCCCGAAACCAAGCGTAAAACGATTGGTAAGCTGTTTATTGATGTATTCGAAAAACATGCAAAATCCGTTGGTGGTGCCAAGTTCCTAGCGCAGGGTACGTTATACCCTGACGTAATCGAAAGCGTTAGTTTTTCCGGCGGCCCCTCGGTAACCATCAAGTCCCACCACAATGTTGGAGGACTACCCGAGCGGATGGACATGAAACTGGTCGAACCGCTGCGTGAGTTATTCAAAGACGAGGTCCGTGAGCTTGGTCGGGAACTTGGGCTACCCGACAGTTTTGTTGGCCGCCACCCCTTCCCCGGACCGGGCCTAGCAATTCGTTGCCCGGGCGAGATTACTCGCCAAAAGTTAGACATCCTACGCGAAGCAGACGCCGTTTACCTGGATCAGATTCGCAAGCACGGACTTTACGATGAAATTTGGCAGGCTTTTGTTGCGATCCTACCGGTTAGAACTGTCGGCGTGATGGGCGACGGGCGAACCTATGATTTCGCATGTGCTTTGCGCGCTGTGACATCCGTTGACGGTATGACAGCAGACTACTATCCTTTTACGCATGAATTCCTTGGTGAAACTGCAACGCGAATCATTAACGAAGTTGAAGGAATTAATAGGGTCACCTACGACATCACTTCGAAACCTCCGGGAACGATCGAATGGGAGTGATCTTGTCGGGATATGTCGATGTGCCAAACGGTGACATCGCGACCGTTGAAAAGCATCTACCAACGCACATCCGTCTGAGTCTTGCCGAGGATGGGTGTGTATCATTTGACGTGCGCGTAGACCCGTCGAACCCGAACCGGTACTTGGTGGACGAAGAGTTCACAACACAAGCTACGTTTGATGCTCATCAGGCGCGAATCAAGGCTTCGGAATGGGGGCGCGTTACGGCGCATCTGGAACGGAAATATAAAATCACCTAAGGGACTATTATCAGCTTGCTATGGCTGGTTTCCGCTGCCACGTTCTGCCGTATGACGGATCAATCCCACCCTTTACGCGCAGGCATGTGGATGCTGGGTGCTGTAGCCTCTTTCTCGGCTATGGCCGTGGCAGGGCGCGAAATCGCTGTTGAGTTGAACACATTTGAGTTGATGATGTACCGCTCCGCCATCGGGTTCGTTGTCGTTAACATTCTTATCTGGAGGTTCGGCGGATTTGCCCAAATAAAAACCGACAGGTTGGGCATGCACCTGAAACGCAACGTTTTCCATTTTACCGGCCAAAACCTGTGGTTTTACGGCATCGTTGTTATCCCGTTCAGCCAACTCGTCGCGCTAGAATTCACCAGTCCCATCTGGGTTATCATCCTTGCACCGTTCTTTTTAGGTGAAAAGATGACCAAACCCCGCCTAATAGCCGCATTATGTGGTTTTGTCGGTGTTCTGATCGTCGCCCAACCCGGTGTTATAGCCTTAGGTGCTGGCCATGCCGCAGGCGCCGCGGCGGCAGTGTTTTTTGCACTAAATATTATCTACACCAGACAAATATCGCGATTTGAGAGCGTACTTAGCGTGTTGTTTTGGATGACACTGATGCAATTCAGCTTAGGTCTAATCTTAAGCCTACCCGGTGGCATCCCCGTGCCCTCGATCGATGGTATGAAATGGGTTTTCGTCGTAGCGATTGCAGGGCTTACCGCGCATTATTGCCTTACCACAGCCCTGTCCTTGGCCCCGGCCTCGACCGTTGCACCGATGGAGTTCATTCGCCTACCCGTGATCACCCTCGTCGGCATGATCCTTTACGACGAACCCTTTGTCTGGGCCGTCGCATTAGGCGCGCTGCTCATTTTAGGGGGTAATTTTATCAACATCAGAGCTGAGAGAAAACCTAAGCGAGCATAGCTTTAATTGCTGCACCTGTTTTGCCGAAATCCATCTGACCTGTGTAGCTCGACTTAAGAACACCCATGATCTTGCCCATGTCACGAATAGACGTAGCACCAACCTCATCGATGGCTGACTTGATCGCGTTTTCAACTTCAGCCTCGGAAAGTTGCTTGGGGAGGAATTCCTCAATCACCTTTATTTCGTTGCGTTCACTTTCGCCCTGCTCGATCCGCCCGGCTTCTTCGTAGGCTGTCGCGCTATCTTGCCGCTGTTTAATCATCTTGGCCAGAATCGAAAGAATCTCGCTATCGGAAACCCCGTCTGGGTTTGCCTCGGATCTGGCGGCGATATCTCGATCTTTGATCGCGGCGTTAATCAGGCGTAAAGTGGACAAACGCGGCTTATCTTTAGCCCGCATTGCGTCTTTCTGTGCTTCGGAAAGTCGCTTTCGCATGTGTGTTCGCCCTCCAGAGGCGGCATAATTTCAACAAGGGGCGGAATATACCGACAAAAAACAAAAACCGCAACCATCGGCAAATCAGTTAACACGTTGTAGTTGCAACGCTTTTAACTTTTCCGTTTTCCTTGACCTCAGGGCATTGTCAATCTATTTTCCGGCAAATTCCTAAAGGATCAAAGATATGCCAAACTCCGCACCGTCCGAGCAGGCCCAAGCCCTCGCGCCTGACAGCCATGCCCACCCAACTGCTGTTATTGTCTTGGCCGATGGTCAGACATTTTACGGGCGAGGATTCGGTGCAGAAGGATGCGCCGTGGCTGAGCTTTGCTTCAATACCGCTATGACCGGATATCAGGAAATCATGACAGACCCGTCTTATGCGGGCCAAGTTGTAACCTTCACCTTCCCTCACATCGGCAACACCGGCGTAAACCCCGAAGACGACGAAACCGCTGATCCTGTTGCCGACGGTATTGTCGTTAAATGGGATCCTTCAGAACCATCGAACTACCGTGCCACAGAAAACCTTGCCGGATGGATGGAGAAACGCTCGCGTATTGGCGTTGGTGGCATTGATACACGGCGCTTAACCCGCGCGATCCGCATGCAAGGCGCCCCTCACGTCGCGATGGAATATCGCAAAGACGGTGACTTTGATCTGGATGAACTGTTGGCTAAAGCTAAAGGTTTCGTTGGGCTAGAAGGCATGGATCTGGCGAAAAGTGTAACTTGTGCGCAATCCTATCAGTGGGATGAAATGCGTTGGGCGTGGCCTGATGGTTTCCCCAAACGTACCGAAGTCGGCCACAAAGTTGTGGCTATCGATTATGGCGCAAAGCGTAACATTCTACGGTGTCTAGCGTCGGCTGGCTGTGATGTAACTGTGATGCCAGCGACGGCAACTGCCGAAGAAATTCTGGCGCACAATCCCGAAGGTGTTTTCTTATCCAATGGCCCGGGCGACCCTGTTGCGACCGGAAAATACGCTGTTCCCGCAATCCAAGGTGTTCTCGACGCCAACATCCCCGTTTTCGGCATTTGCCTTGGCCACCAGATGCTAGCACTGGCTCTTGGAGCCAAAACACTGAAAATGAACCACGGCCATCATGGTGCGAACCATCCGGTCAAGGAAAATAACACTGGTAAGGTCGAAATTACGTCGATGAACCACGGTTTCGCTGTCGACAGCCAGACCTTGCCGCACGGCATTGAGGAAACGCACATTTCACTGTTTGACGGATCCAACTGCGGTATTCGCATGAAAGACCGCCCAGTCTTTTCCGTACAGTACCACCCAGAGGCTTCACCTGGTCCACAAGACAGCTATTACCTGTTCGAGCGTTTTGTTGCGGCCATGAAAACCTAGTTAACTGCCCGTTAAGCATAATTGGGATACCTTGGCGTAAATCAACCGGGTATTCATCTTGTCCACTATCAATTTACACCGGTTCCCTGTCGAACCTGAAATAATACGCCTACCTCCTCTGGCGGTCGCAAATCGTATTGCTAACCCAAACAGTTTTAAGATCGACTTGCGGATTACACCGCCTGACGAAACCTTGTTGGCAGGTGCAGACCTTAATAATTTGTTAGCCGCAGAAATCATCCCGTGGCGCCGGTTTGGTCAGCGTTTGGTTTATGTCACGGGAAAGCTCGAATTCGATATTCCGAGGAAGCCGGAAGGTATTAGGTACGTTAGTTTTGTTTCTGCTGACCCGCAGTTTATTCAACAATATCTTACCAAACACCTAACCATCGCAGCACTGGACAAAGCACGAAATTTTTGTCCCGAAAAATACAGTTGTCGAAATTTTCAAATTAACTGGTTGAAACCGACATTTCTTGTAGGCGTGCTGTTTATAACGATAACCCTCGCAATATTCCCCACAATTTGGTTCGCAGGGCTGTTGATCTGGGTGATGTTTGCAAATTTGGCAACGACACTATTGCGGTTTTCTGCACTCTTATCGTGGCGAAAAGATAATGCGCTACCGGATTGGCTGCCCGAAAAGGCAACAACTAATAGCGAAACCAACCAAGCACCAAAAGTCACCATTCTCGTTCCACTGTTCAACGAGGAGGCTATTCTACCACGCCTTATCAGCAGGTTGGAAAATCTTGAATATCCACGAGAGTTACTAGAAATTAAGCTGTTGCTAGAGGAGGTCGATACGCTAACCGCCAAAGCGCTTTCGTCTCTCTCCATCCCCGAATTTATGGACTGCATCACGGTACCCAAAGACTGGTTGCAAACCAAACCCAAGGCCATGAATTATGCCTTGCCGTACTGTACCGGTGACATAATCGGTATTTATGATGCCGAGGATCGTCCGGATCCTGACCAGATCCGTAAGGTCGTCAATCAGTTTCATGCAGCACCCGCAAATGTAGCTTGCGTGCAAGGTTATCTGGATTTCTATAATAGTCGCAGCAATTGGTTGTCGCGGTGTTTTACAATTGAATACGCCACATGGTTTCGAGTCATTTTGAAGGGGATACAAAACCTCGGCCTACCCATCCCGCTTGGGGGGACAACGGTATTTTTTAGACGCAGTATTTTGGACGAAATCGGCGGGTGGGACGCACACAACGTAACTGAGGATGCGGACTTGGGCATGCGCCTCGCTCGCTTCGGATATCGTTGTGAAATGGTAAACACTACGACTTGGGAAGAGGCCAACAACCTACCACTTGCCTGGATTCGCCAGCGTTCAAGATGGTTGAAAGGGTTCGCGATGACCTGGGCAACACATATGCGAAACCCAGCTGAGCTGTACCGTGATTTGGGTTGGTCCGGGTTCATTAGTTTTCAAGTAATACTACTTGGCGGGCTTGGTGCGTTCCTCGCGGTTCCGGTTTTCTGGGCACTTTGGATGGCGCACTTTTCCGTTTCCGTCATTCCATTCGACATCGTTCCGCCAGCCTTGTGGTGGATATTTGCGTTGGTCATGATTAGCGGCCAACTCGTGATGTTGACGGCAATTTTTCGCGCCCTGATGCACAAACATTTAAAACACTTGATACCCTACGTTCTAGCGCTGCCTTTCTACTGGCCGCTTGGAATGCTTGCATCGTACAAAGCCGTAGCGGAGCTATTCTTCGCCCCGTTCTACTGGGATAAAACCTTCCATGGTCTAAATGACGAGGATCAACCGTAGCTGAACGTAACAACGCCCAAAACACCCATAGTCACACTCAAGGTCCCTTTTTCTACCTGAAACGGTGGCATGTGCGTACCACAAAGTACTTTGTCACCTGCACGCAAATTCTTACCGCGTTTCGCCAATATGTTGGCAACGGTTGCAACCGCTAACGCAGGGTGTTGCGGCGCGGCATTGGTTTTGCGCAGAGTTTCTTTTCCATCCCAAACCACAACGGTTTCGATGGCACGGAAATCAACCAACGCTTCACGATGGTCCCCAATGACAAGTCCGTTATTGAAAATGTTGTAAGCAACGATGCTAGCTGGATGACCTTGAAGTACCGGTTCCGCCCGGCGCCTGTCCATTAATTCAAATCCGGCATGGAAGCCCGCGATGAGTGGTGAAACCGTTTCTGGCGTTTGATCCGGGCCAGTTATATCTTGGCCTATCACCGCGATAATTTCGGGCTCCACCACCAATTGTTCGAAGCTACCCGCGGGAAACTGCGCGTCCGAAGCGTGCACTTGATCGCAATAAATATGCCCCACCGCAGGCGCGTTAGGCGACAGTTTCACAATCTGTGCCTCGCTGTTCCACGCAATTTTATAACCGGCCACGCCACCGTAGTTTTTCTGCAGTAATGAAGCGACCTCGTCTTGCATTGCGTAGGCAGTAGCCAAATCAGGTAGTTGATCCGCAATATTTTCACCGGGAAGCTTTGCAATAGTGTTTTGGGCAATACTAGTTGCCAACACTTTATTCAGCATTTGCGTCAGCTTTCAATCGTGTTTGATACGCCATGGAAATATGTGCTTTCAGGGTCGTGGCCGCTGCAGCACCATCACGGTCTTCAATCGCTTTCACGATTGCATAATGCTCGTCCAGCGCAGTCGCGTCACGCCCTTCAACAGCAAATGTGGTTGTCGCCATCAGAGCCATTGTTCGATGCACCATCTCAAGTTGTTGGATTAAGTAACGATTGTGACTAGCTAAATGAAGTTGTTTGTGAAAACGCCTGTTAGCCCGCGAAAGCGCAAGTGGATTTCCTATCAATTCCATGTCCTGGTTAACCATATCGCGCAATACTGTAACTTCCTCCGGTGCTGCATGTTGGGCAGCTAGACGGGCAGCCAATGCTTCCAGCTCAGCGCGAACTACATATAGTTCCCCAAGTTGGTCATGGTCGAGCGACGAAACAACCATCGAGCGCCCGTCCCGCACCAATACTGATTGCGTTTCAAGGCGCTGCAAAGCCTCTCGTACCGGAGTTCGCGAAACGCCGAAGCGTTCAGCCAATTCTGATTCGACCAGACGATTACCCGGCAAATAGACACCTTCATCAATCGCGGCAAGAACCAGTGTATACGCATCTTTGTTTTGTGTTGGCACACCACCCATCAGGCAAATCCTTTTATTTTCCCAAACGTTACAATCGGGTAAAGTTTTTCGCAAGGCAACTATGGCGTCGCAGTAATTAACCAACCTGCTGTCGAAAACTGAACAACCCCGTTACTTAGCTTGCTCTGCATTGCAACCGCCAACGCATCGCAAACGGAAAGTCTCACATCTGGTTCCAATTCTTTTAGTCGCGACGCCAGTGGCCCGACATACATAGCAAATTGTACAGCGTCCTCAACTGGATTGGTTGCAGAAACCTCGTTCATCGCAAGCTTGGCATCGACAGGCCTTGCCTGAACAGACCAGCCCGATTGTTGTAAAATCTCGTTGAAAATACGTTCTTCAGCCCAGGCGAATGGACCCGGAATACCTGATGGGCTTGGCGTGGTCTTCGCCTCGCCTAACACTTTGGATACCGCTTTTAATGGCAAAACCGCCCAATCATTTTGCGCAGATTCTCGCCAACAAACCATCACGGCCTTACCGCCACTTACCAGTTGTCTTCGCAAATTTGACCAACCAGCCATTGGATCATCAAAGAACATCATTCCACAACGCGAGAAAATCAGATCGAAAGGCTCGTCAAAGTTCGTAATCGCGGCATCGCGCAATAAGAATGTGCACAGACTTTCCGTATCTCTCGCACGTGCTTGTACCAGTAAGTCCTGGGATATATCGACACCTACGACGATTGCACCAGCCTTTGCCATTGCGATACTGGTCGTTCCAGCACCACACCCGATGTCGAGGATTCGCTTACCGGAGATATCGCCCAGTTCGGCGATGCCCGCCTCGCCAATTGGCCCAAGCAGGCGATCATGAGCGTCGACTTTATTTGCCCACATCTTGCCAAGCGACCCTGCCCAATCCAGTTTTGTTGTCATTGTTTTCCCGATTCCCGTTGCTGCTGCAGCTCGTCCGCTATAACACTTATGCATGCCTTATGATGCTTTCAAACACGTAGATTATTGGGTCTTTGATCTCGATAACACACTGTATCCGCCGCACGCTCGCCTTTTTGACCAAATCGAGATCTTGATGGCCAATTATGTTATGCGTGAGCTGAATGTCGATGCACAAACAGCCCATATGTTGCGACAAAAATACTGGACCGAATACGGCACGACGTTGGCTGGCCTGATGCATGTTCATGATATCGACCCGGATCCATATCTTCATGAAGTTCACCAACTGGACTTAAGTGGTATCGAAGCAGCACCAGCCCTTCGCGCCGCGATTACGGCATTGCCCGGGCGTAAAATTATTTACACCAACGGATCGCGTGCTCATGGCGAGGGTGTTTCAAGTGCCCTCGGATTAGAAGGCGTTTTCGATGCAATTTATGGTGTCGAAGATGCCGGATATACACCAAAGCCCGAACTCACAGCATTCCAAAAGGTTTTTACTGCCGATGGAATCGACACAAAACTTGCTGCGATGTTCGAGGACGATATGCGAAACCTTGCAATACCACATCAGTTGGGCATGAAAACAGTACTGGTTGGACCTGCGGAAAGCGCGCCCCACATCCACCACCAAACCGAAGATTTAACCGCATTTTTGACGCACTTGGTCAGGTAGGTCGAGGGAAAACATGGAGCGTATCGAAACAGACATTTTGGTTGCAGGCGGCGGCGTGGCTGGACTGTGCGCCACGGCAGCCTTCGCATCTGCGGGTTTCGATACCATTTGCGTTGACCCCGTTCCCCCCATCACAGATTTAAACGCAGCGGGTGCTGACTTGCGAAGCACCGCGTTTTTACTGCCGTCCGTTGCATTATTGAAAGAATCCGGTTTATGGCAGCGTTTGGATGATTACGCCTCACCGTTGAGGATCATGCGGATCATTGATTCCGGTGGCGAAGATCATGGTGTCCGCGAGGAGGCTAACTTTGATGCACACGACATAGATCGCGCGGCGTTTGGTTATAATCTTCCCAACTGGTTGCTACGCCGTGAAATGGTTGAGCATGTCGCCGCGCTTCCCACGGCTCGCCTGGAATCCTCCGTCAAAGTAGACCGCATCACCCCGCGCACGAACGAAGCTTTGGTAAATCTTTCCGATGGTCGCCAAGTGCGCGCCAAGATGGTTGTGGCGGCTGATGGGCGCAATTCCCTTATCCGCGAGCAGTTGGGGGTCGATATCAAAAGCTGGCGATATGGTCAGAAGGCCTTGGTTTTTAACGTCCGTTGCGAAAGGCCGCACGAAAACGTCTCGACCGAAATCCATCGATCCGGAGGGCCTTTCACGCTTGTACCCCTGCCCGACCAAGAAGGCGTGCATCACTGCGCCGTTGTTTGGATGGACACAGGACCGCACGCGGAATCATTGCAGAATATGAAAGAGACCGAGTTTAATGCAGCGCTTAATAATCGCGCTTGCGGCGTCCTCGGGAAATTGGAACTTGCGAGCAAACGCATTCTTTGGCCGATCATCGCACAGCGTGCCTCGCATTTATACGGTCCTAGAACGGCCCTGCTGGCCGAGGCTGCACACGTAATTCCGCCCATAGGGGCGCAGGGTTTGAACATGAGCCTTGCTGATTTGTCGACACTTGTTCAATTGGCAACAGAAGCACGGGACGCAGGCAAAGATTTCGGCGCACCCGAGGTCCTGAAAGAATATCACCGCAAGCGTTGGCCAGACATGGCCGCCCGCATCAAAGGTGTTGATATTTTGAACCGCGCAGCAATGGCGGAGTCGCAAAATTTGCGCGATCTACGACGTTCGGGCCTTAAGATGTTGTACGGGTTGGGCCCACTGCGTAAAGCAGCGATGAAAGCTGGATTGGGCGCTTAAACTGTCATTCCTACAACAACCTCATCCGATAGAAGTACGTTAGATTCTACATTACCTACACCCGGTAACGTCATAATTCTGCGCCGCAATATACGTTCGAAATCCGATATGTCACGGGCAACCACCTTAAGACGATAGTCATACACCCCTAAAACATGCTGAACCAATTGGACTTCTGGAATGGCGCATACCGCGCGTTCAAAATCTTCGATACTGAGAAGACCTTTTGTCACCAGCTTTACGCCTAGATAAACGACCACATCAAACCCGAGCTTTTCGCGGTCCAATATGATGGATCGACCAAGTATCACGCCTGCCGTCTCCAACCGCTTGATCCGCCGCCATGTAGCGGGTTGCGAAAGGCCGACTTTGCCACCAACATCCTTTGCACTAAGCCCCCCATCTTCTTGCAACGTCCGCAGAATCGCGTGGTCGATTTCATCAATATCAACGATCATATCGGTAATCTTTCGGTGTTTTTTACCTCTGATACCAGCATAAGCGCTTCGATGTCTGTTATGTGTGGCAAGGCTAAAACGCGGGATTTGTATATTTCCTGATAATGGTTCAAATCACGCGCGCGCACATCCATGCGGATATCTACGCGCCCCAACAACGTCTGAATCGCCACAACTTCGGGGATTTTCCGTGCATCAATAGTAAACTCATCGAAAGCATTCCCTTGAGTTTTATCCAAAGTAATTCGCAAAAACACTAAAACCGAATATCCGAGCTTGGCATAATTAATCTCCACTTTACGTCCGAGGATCACGCCAGCTGACTCCAGTTTTTCCAGCCGTCGCCACACCGGACCCGAAGACATATTCGCCAATTCGGCCAATTCGGACACAGAACGCGTGGCATCGTCCTGCAAAAGTCGAAGAAGTTTACGGTCAACGTCATCTATGTGCATTATTTTCTCGCATTAAGAACTTTCTATGAATGTATTTTCTGAACTTACTTGAAATTGATTGATTACTGAAGAGTATAATTGATATACAGCGCTATTCTATCCGCAGAATTAATCCAGAAAGGGAAAACCCATGCGCGTATATTATGATCGCGATTGCGACATCAACCTCATTAAAGACATGAAAGTAGCCATCCTTGGTTATGGATCACAGGGCCATGCCCACGCATTGAACTTGCGTGATTCCGGCGCGAAGAACATTGTTGTGGCGTTGCGCGAAGGCTCCGCAAGCCAAGCCAAAGCTGAGGGCGAAGGCCTTAAAGTTATGGGCATCGCCGAAGCTGCTGCTTGGTGCGACCTGATTATGTTTACAATGCCGGATGAACTTCAGGCTGAAACGTATAACAAATACGTTAAAGACAACATCCGTCCAGGTGCAGCCATGGCATTTGCCCATGGTCTGAACATTCACTTCAACTTGATCGAGCCTAAAGCCGGTGTAGACATCATCATGATGGCACCAAAAGGCCCAGGTCACACCGTTCGCGGCGAATTCGTCAAAGGCGGCGGCGTTCCTTGCCTCGTTGCTGTAGACACAGACTCGTCCGGCAAAGCTATGGAAATCGGCCTGTCGTATTGCTCCGGTATCGGCGGTGGTCGTTCAGGCATCATCGAAACCAATTTCCGTCAGGAATGCGAAACAGACCTATTTGGCGAACAAGCCGTTCTTTGTGGTGGCGTAGTTGAGCTGATCCGCATGGGCTTCGAAACACTTGTTGAAGCTGGTTATGAGCCTGAAATGGCATATTTCGAGTGCTTGCACGAAGTTAAACTGATCGTTGACCTGATTTATGAAGGCGGCATCGCCAACATGAACTACTCAATCTCTAACACCGCGGAATACGGTGAATATGTTTCTGGTCCTCGTATCTTGCCATACGACGAAACCAAGAAACGCATGAAAGATGTTCTAACTGACATTCAGTCCGGTAAGTTTGTTCGTGACTTCATGTTGGAAAATGCCGTTGGTCAGCCGTCGTTCAAAGCAACACGTCGTATCAATGACGAACACCAGATTGAAAAAGTTGGCGCAACGCTGCGCGGTATGATGCCTTGGATTTCCGAAGGCCGCATGGTTGATAAAGAAAAGAACTAAGTTAACCACTTATTAATAGATGGCCCGTCGAAACAAATTCGGCGGGCCATTTTCGTTTACCCTTGGCAAACCCTCGTCTGGCATGGCATCCCTATGTTAACTGAAAAACGAGGCAAACCATGAACCCGATCCACGCCCCCTTTCCGATGAGCCGCTCCCGTCGCACGCGCCGCGCCCCTTGGATGCGAAGCCTTGTGCAAGAAACACGTTTAAGTACGTCAGACCTGATTTGGCCGATTTTTGTGCGTGAAGGCGAAGGTATTCGCGAACCGGTTGCTTCCCTTCCCGGCGTTGATCGGCTTAGCATTGATCTTGCCGTGCAAGCCGCTGAAGAAGCTGCGACCCTTAGCATTCCGGTGATCGCCCTGTTCCCCTACACAGAAGCCGCCAGCAAAACGCCGGACGCCGCAGAGGCATGGAACCCTGACAACTTGGTTAACCGTGCGACCCGTGCGATCAAGGCTGCCGTACCGGACATCGGCGTGATGCTAGATGTCGCACTCGACCCGTATAATTCGGATGGTCACGATGGGTTAGTCCGCAACGGAATTGTTCAGAACGATGAAACGCTTGAGGCACTTGTGCAGCAATCATTGTCACATGCCGATGCAGGTGCTGATATTCTAGGACCCAGCGACATGATGGATGGGCGCATTGGGATCATGCGACAAGCACTCGAAGGTAACGATTTCCCTGATGTGACGATCATGAGCTATTCGGCAAAATACGCCAGTGCGTTCTACGGCCCGTTTCGCGATGCTGTCGGTGCGCATGGTGCGTTAAAGGGCGACAAGAAAACCTATCAAATGGATTTTTCCAACACGGACGAGGCTTTGCGCGAAGTGGCCAAAGACCTTTCCGAAGGAGCTGATATGGTCATTGTGAAGCCGGGAATGCCATATCTGGACGTTTGCCAGCGCGTAAAAGCCGAGTTCGGCGTGCCAACATTTGCCTACCAAGTCAGCGGCGAATACGCGATGATTTGTGCGGCTGGCCAGAACGGCTGGATTGATCAGGATAAAGCCATGATCGAGAGCCTTGGCGCATTCAAACGGGCTGGTTGCGACGGCGTTCTCACCTATTTTGCCAATCGCGTAGCACGGATGCTGCTGGATGAAGAATACTAACTTCATCGCAACAGGCAAAATTCTGCCAGTCAAATTTGTTTTTCTGGCAAAGATTTCAACTGCGTGTTAAATTTTCACAACAGGCAGAAGCAGTTATAATAACAGGAGCATTCCGATGACTAATTGGACCAGACGCGGATTTATGGCAGCAACTGGCTTAACCGCCGCATGTACCGCCACCGGACTTTCGAAATCCATGAACCAAATTGACCGCGACATTGATATCGCGCGCGCTGATTTGTTCAGAACAATCCCAGGAACCGAGCAATTAGCGCGCCAAGCCGCTGGCCTTTTGATTATTCCTGAAATTACCGAAGCCGGATTGTTTCTTGGAGGATCTTACGGCGAAGGTGGCTTGCTGATCGGCGACGCGAAAGTAGATTACTTCTCGTTTTCTGCAGCTTCCATCGGGCCACAAATCGGCGCGCAACGTTTTAGCCACGCTCTGTTCTTTATGACGCAAGAAACCTTGTCAGGATTCCGACATACCAACGGCTGGCAATTAGGTGTCGATGCGGAATTCGTCGTTAAAGACGATTATGGCTCAGTCGGTGTATCGACAAACACGATTAATCTGCCAGTTTATGCAGTGGTGTACGGTCAAGCCGGTGCGATTATTGGCGCCACTTTGCAGGGCGCCAAATATACACGAATTATCCGTTAGCCTAAAAGTGGATAGCGCGCCCGTAAGCGTCCAGAACACTCTCGTGCATCATCTCTGATAAAGTCGGATGCGGGAAAACTGTGTGCATCAGGTCTTCTTCGGTGGTCTCCAATTGGCGACCAACGACATAACCTTGAATGAGTTCCGTTACCTCGGCACCAACCATATGCGCGCCTAATAGCTCGCCGGTTTTGGCATCAAATATAGTTTTTACCATGCCTTCAGGTTCCCCCAAAGCGATTGCCTTTCCGTTGCCCATGAAGGGAAAACGGCCAACTTTGATATCAAAACCCAGTTCTTTCGCCTTGGCTTCAGTATAACCAACCGAGGCCACCTGTGGTTGACAATAAGTACAACCCGCAATGCTTTCAGGTTTCATAGCGTGTACTTTCTGGCCAGCGATTTTCTCGGCGACCATAACACCTTCGTGGCTGGCTTTATGCGCAAGCCAAGGCGCGCCGGCGATATCCCCGATTGCGTAAAGACCCGGCACTGTCGTTTCGCAATATTGATCGGTCACCACGTGGGTGCGATCAATTTTAACACCAAGCGCCTCAAGGCCAAGCCCTTCAACATTTCCAACGATACCAACCGCAGAAATAACAGTGTCGAATTCTTGCTTAACAGTTTTTCCACCAGTTTCGATGTGCGCTGTCACCTTGCCCTTGGCGCGGTCCAGTTTCTTAACCATAGATTTCTCCATGATTTTCATACCCTGTTTGACGAACTGTTTTTTCGCCAAAGCTGCGATTTCAGCATCTTCAACAGGCAATACGCGATCCATCACCTCGACGACGGTCGTTTCAGCCCCGAGCGTGTTAAAGAAACTCGCGAATTCAATTCCGATCGCACCTGATCCGACTACCAGCAGCTTTTTGGGCATATGGGGCGGGTTCAGCGCGTGTTTATACGTCCAGACCGTATCCCCGTCAGCCTCAAGACCCGGTAACTCGCGTGCACGTGCGCCTGTCGCAACTATGACGTTTTTGGCCGTCAGCGCATCAATACCTTTATCTGCTTTAACAGAAACCTTGCCAACACCGGTAAGCGTCGCCTCGCCCATAATTACGGTAACTTTGTTCTTCTTCAACAAATGACCGACACCGCCAGACAATTGCTTGGCAACCCCGCGAGACCGTTTCACAACGGCAGAAAGATCGTAACCGAATTTGTCAGCTGTCAGACCAAATTCTTTCGCGCGCTCCATCAAGTGGAAGACTTCCGCCGAGCGTAACATCGCCTTGGTCGGAATGCAGCCCCAGTTTAAACAAATACCGCCAAGATGTTCACGCTCGATTATTGCTGTTTTCAGTCCCAGCTGTGCCGCACGAATTGCTGCTACATAACCGCCGGGACCAGCCCCAATAATTAGAACGTCATATGAACTATTCGCCATGATCTTCTCCGTTTTCTGGATTTAGTCTACCATTAAACCATTTCTGGAATATAGACCACCCACAGTGAATGAGAAGCTATTGTTCTATATTTTCAACGGTAAATCGATACCCACCCGCGTTAAGGTAAGAGACTTCTTTACCAGTTGATTCGCGCGAAAGTGCGTCATTCCGATAAGGAAACCGCCCGAAATCGCGAATGACTTGCCGATGCGCACGCGCGTGCAGCAGGTTACTCGTACCGGGCATACGCGTGCAAAACGCTCGGACGGCGGCATCTTGATCCTTTAAACATTCAGAATGCATGAATGGCAGATAGAAAAATTGACGCATATCGCCTTCGATTTGCATATCAAAATTTCGCTCAATAGCTTTCTTGGCGACACACAATGCCTTGCGATCAGATGCAAAAGACGCTTCGTCCCCGCGAAACATATTACGCGGAAACTGATCCAGCAAAATTATCAGAGCAAGCGAGGATTTTGCATCAAGCTTCCAGTCGGAATATTTCCCGTCTAACGCATCAGTCCATATGGCTTTATAACGGGATCGTATTTTGTCGTCGAACTCGGCAGACTCAGTATACCAGCCTTCCATGCCCACATCGGTCCAAAAATCGAGAATCTCTTCGGCCAGTTTATCCATACCGGCGACTCCTTTTGATGCCATTTTGTGTAGCTTTGCACAATTTCAGAAATTTCCAAGTAAAAAATTACAACTCAGTGTATTCTTCTTCCAACGCCATCTCGATCGCGACTTCTTGCGCCACCTCAACGGCAATGGGTGATGCCTGCGGAAGCACTGTCGCATATGCCGATGTTTCGTCGACGGGTGTAGGCGCACGTTTGGTAGTACGGTAGCCCGCGTAACCCGCGATTGCAGACATTAAAATCGCCAAAATCACAAAGAAACTATTTGGCCCGAACCGCGTCATCGACCAGCCAACCACGACGGCCATTCCAATTGCGCCAATACCATTGATGAATATCAACCCACCAGATGCAGAGGCCATATCGTCAGGTTCAAGATAGTCGTTTGTATAGGCAATAATTAGCGAATACAACGGGTTAGCAACCCCACCGACGGTAAAGGCAAGCGCGTACAGCACAATTTGGTTCTCGGTGAATATGGAGCCGAGCAATACGGTAGCCCCGCCAAAGGCTGTAAGGATCATGATCAATTTCCTGCGATCCATTTTATCGGAAATCCAGCCGATGGGATACTGGCAGATCATGCCTCCAAAATATATCAAACCAATGAAAATAGAGATTTCCCGCACGCTCATACCAACCTCGGTACCGTAAACGGAAGCCATTCCGAACAGAGTCGCAAAAATTCCACCAAGTAAAAATATCCCCACACACCCGAGCGGCGAAATAATGAACAATTCTTTTAGGGTCATACGCTTAGTCGCGCGAAAAATTGGCGCCGCTGTTGAAGATAGTAAAATCGGTAGGAATGAAACCGAGACAAGAACCGACATCAACACGAATAAAGTGTAACCGCTGACATCCGCGAAGTTCAGTAACACCTGTGCAGTAACAATGCCAACCATCTGCACGATAACATAGGACGAAAGCGCCTGACCGCGCGTCTCGTTGGTGGCGGCATCGTTAAGCCAGCTTTCGGCCACTACATACACGCCAGCGAAACAAAAGCCGACGATTATGCGCATAAATGTCCACGCAATCGGATTTGGAAGGGCGGCATAAAGAATGAATGCTGCGGAAATCACAGATCCGAGGGCTGCGAATACCCGCACATGCCCCACACGCCGTATCAATTCCGGTGCCATGTAGGAACCGCCGAGGAAACCCAGAAAGTACCCGCTCATGATGTAAGACATGGTGGTGGGCGAAAATCCTTCGACCGCGCCACGAAGCCCTAGCAACGTGCCTTGCAGGCCGTTTCCGACCATAAGTAGCATCATACCAAGTAGCAGTGCCCACGCGTTTTTTAGAATATAGACCATACGTCGCCCTCAATAGAATCAGCGGCCTGAATATCCCGACTTTAGTGGCAACTTTATTCTTGTAACGACATTTTTTGTGCTATTTGTCTATTTCTTGAAAAGTAGCGAGCTGTCGCCATAGGAAAAAAACCTGTACCCACCGTCAATCGCATGTGCGTAAATGCTTTTTACCTTATCGTAACCAATAAGAGCGGACACCAACATCATTAACGTCGATTTGGGCAAATGGAAATTTGTCATCAATCCGTCAGCTATTTTAAATTCATACCCCGGACGGATAAAAATGTCTGTATCCCCAACCCACGGAGCAATCTGCCCAACCGTAACCGCGGCCGTTTCAATCAAGCGCAATGCCGTTGTCCCGACAGGGATTACCCGCCCGCCTGCCCTTAGGGTTTCGTTAATTCTCGCAGCAGCTTCATTCGAAACCTCGCCCCATTCGCTGTGCATCTTATGTTCTTCAATATTGTCGACTTTAACCGGCAAAAACGTTCCCGCCCCCACATGCAGCGTTACCTCGGTTGTGTTCACACCCAACTTGTCGAGCCGCGCCAGTAATTCGCTGTCAAAATGAAGCGACGCTGTGGGCGCGGCTACAGCACCCGACTGCGTTGCAAAAACTGTTTGGTAATCGTTCATATCGCGTGCATCGGCGGTGCGTTTTGAGGCAATATAGGGCGGCAACGGCATCGCACCAATTGCCTCGATAACGTGATCCAGCGCTTCACCGGTTTGGTCAAAAGTCAGCGTAACTTCCCCACCATTTTTCGACACAACAGTAGCCGCCAAGTCGTCAAAACGCACAACGTCGCCAAGCTTTAACCTTTTGGCAGGCTTTGCCAACGACATCCATGTATCCTCTGATATCCTTTCAATCAGGTTAACTTCGATATTCGCGACACCGGAGCCGTGCGACGTTTCCCGAAACCGCTGCCCCGAAAGTCGCGCCGGGATTACTTTCGTGTTGTTAAAAACGAGTAGGTCCCCTACTTCAAGGAACTCAGGTAACATAGAAACAGTCGCATCTATGACATCACTATTTACCACAAGCATTTTTGAAGCCTGACGCGGACGCACAGGGCGAAGTGCAATCAGTTCCTCAGGAAGGTCAAAATCAAAATCATCAAGCGTGTGCATCTTAGCCCCTTCGGTTCAGGTCGCTGTAATACGCATGTGCGTCACTGAAAAGGGTCATTTGCAGCTTTTCTTTCCTGCGTGAATACGTATTCTCACCAAAACAACAGGAGAGCTTCATGCAAGTCGGCGATCATTTCCCAGATTTCACCCTTCCACGAGACGGCGAAGGTGCCATGTCTTTAGCAGATTTCAAAGGTCAAAAGTTGGTATTGTTCCTGTATCCAAAAGACGACACATCAGGCTGCACTTTGGAATCAATCGAATTCACGGAATGTTCGGATAAATTCACAACCGTCGGAGCAGTTGTCGTTGGGTTATCCAAGGATTCCGTCACAAGCCACGACAAATTCATCAAAAAGCACAATCTAAACATGCCATTGTTGTCTGATGAAACCGGTGAGTTGCTGGAAACGCTTGGTTGTTGGGTCGAGAAAAACATGTACGGCCGCACCTTTATGGGAATCGAACGTACAACATTTCTGATCGACGAAACGGGAATTATTCGCCAAATCTGGAACAAGGTTAGGGTGAAGGGACATGTCGAATCCGTCCTTAAGGCTGTAAAATCCCTGTAATACAATCGGTTAAATATAGGCCGATCTTTGCTTAACTGATAAACAATTCGGGCTTTTTGGTTGCTAAATACCGCGCATTTTCCTATTCAAGAACAGGATTGGATTAACCGCCCCTTGGGGCTGTCGCAAACTGGGTGTGGGTACTTGATGTCAGGACCATTTAAGGCTGTGAACAGATCACTAGCCAAATTCTTGCCAGAGCAAACTCTGACCCTAAAGACACGCGTCGACCAACGAGAGTTGACATTCACCCCCTTCACGCGCCTTTTTCTACTAATAGGAACGACTTTGGCGCTCGGTTGGTTGGTGGTCGCGACAACCGCTACGATCTCCGGCAGCTTTGAGTCCGATAACGCGCAGGCCCGAAGCGATTCTCTGCAAGATGCTTATGAATTGCGCCTTGCCGAACTTGCCGCTGAACGCGACGACTTCGGGCGCCGGACACAAGCCATGCAGGATAGATTCACGCTGGCATTACAACAGGTTTCTGCCCAGCAAGACGAATTGATAGAGGCGATGACCGTTCAAAACGAACAGGAAATCACTCTCTTTGCTTTGCAACGCAAATTGAACGGTGTTACATCTGAACGGAATGTTGCACAGGCTGGGCTCGATGGATTGCAAGCTGAATTCGCCGCCAGTACCGAGGGCACCGGTCCACGCGAATCCACCGAGAACGAACTGAAAGTCACGGTTAACGCATTGAATACTGTGCTTGATGAAACCCTGCAAACACGCGACGCATCGATCGAGTATACTGAGTCTCTCGAATTACAAATCGAAGAAACTGCACAGCGCATCAAGCTCGACGCCCAGCGGCGCGACCGCATGATAACCCAGCTTGAAGAGGCGGTGCTTATTTCATTCGGACCGCTGGAAACGATGCTCAAACGCACTGGCCTAGACGTTGACAGTATAGTTGCGAATGTCCGGCGAAATTATTCAGGTTCTGGTGGTCTGGGAATAGCATTAGACGAAGTTGCATTCAAAGGCATGGACGCCCCCGATTTGCGTTTGGAAGCGTTGATGCGAGATCTCGACACCCTTCAAATATACAACATAACCTCTTCCAAGTTACCGTTGTCGATGCCGGTACACACAACGTTCAGGTATTCCAGCGGCTTCGGGATGCGAAACGGAAAACCACATAAAGGCGTGGATATGGCAGGGCCAACTGGCAGCCCAATTTATTCAACGGCCGATGGCGTTGTAATCTTTGCCGGATGGCAAAGTGGGTATGGCAACGTTGTGAAGATTCAGCATGAGTTCGGTTTTGTTACCGTTTATGCACATCAAAACAAACTTCGCGTGACAAAAGGCCAGAGGGTCTCGCGTGGGGAAAGAATTGGTGATATGGGAAATACTGGTCGAAGCAGCGGCCCCCATCTTCACTATGAAGTAGTTAAGAACGGCACCGCCGTTAACCCGATGAATTATATAAAGGCAGGACAAAATGTTTTCTAAACCAAAATCAGACGAGTCAACAACTGGCGCAAAAACTGCGACTTCTGGTGCCGCACCAGCTAAACCAGCAGTGTCGACACCTTCTTCGTCACCAAAGCCAAAACCGGCACCATCAATCATTTCGTCAGACCTGACGATTAAAGGCAACATCACCACAACTGGCGATGTGCAGGTTGAAGGAACGATTGACGGCGACATCCGCGCGCATCTTTTGACAGTCGGCGAAGGCGCCACGGTTAAAGGCGAAGTGATCGCCGACGACGTAGTGGTTAATGGCCGCGTTGTTGGCCGCCTGCGCGGCTTGAAAGTACGCCTGACAGCGACTGCACGTGTTGAAGGTGACATCATCCACAAAACAATCGCAATCGAAAGCGGTGCGCATTTCGAGGGCACTGTTCAGCGCCAAGACGACCCACTTTCGGCTAAATCGACTAAACCCGTCGCATAAGTCCGAATTCTTGAATTTTAGGGGGTCTTGACGTGTTCGAGGCCCTTTTTCTTTGCTAAATACACCGTTTACGAACCTTCCTGATTGAAGTCGTATATGGTTATCGGTTATGCTCCAGCACACAAGATATTGGTGTTTTAGCTGAAATGGCCCAAATATGACCGACGAGACAGAGACCCCGAAAAACGACGGCGAACAGCCGGATGATCGCTACGTTTACGGCGGGCCGAGTATCTCCATTGTAGACGAGATGAAAACGTCTTACCTCGATTATGCGATGAGCGTTATCGTGTCCCGCGCGATCCCGGATCTGCGCGATGGTCTAAAGCCGGTTCACCGCCGTATTTTGTACGCGATGTACGAATCTGGCAACACCTTCGACAAATCCTATCGCAAATCCGCGCGTTCCGTCGGCGATACCATGGGTAAGTATCACCCGCATGGTGACAGCGCGATTTATGACGCGTTGGTACGTATGGCGCAGGATTTCTCAATGTCTCTGCCACTGCTCGATGGGCAAGGTAACTTTGGTTCCATGGACGGCGATAGGGCTGCCGCCATGCGGTATACCGAAGTGCGCATGGCTAAAACCGCGAACTCGCTGCTGGCTGATATCGAAAAAGACACGGTGGATTTTCAGGATAACTACGATGGTAAAGATCGGGAACCGACGGTTCTGCCTTCACGGTATCCCAATATGCTGGTCAACGGCGCTGGCGGTATTGCCGTGGGCATGGCGACCAACATTCCGCCGCATAACCTTGGCGAAGTAATTGATGCAACACAGGCGCTAATCGAACAGCCGGACCTCGATTCGATCCAGTTGATGGAATACATCCCTGCCCCCGATTTCCCAACTGGCGGGATTATTTTGGGCAATGCCGGTGCGCGTAAAGCCTATACCGAAGGGCGTGGCTCTGTTGTTACGCGTTCCAAAACGTCGGTCGAGGAAATTCGCAAAGACCGTTTCGCGATTGTCGTGCACGAAATTCCCTATCAGGTAAACAAAGCTACGATGATCGAAAAAATCGCGCATCTGGCTCGTGACAAAAAGATCGAAGGTATCGCGCACGTTCAAGACGAATCTGACCGTTTCGGCGTGCGGGTTGTGATCGAATTGAAACGCGACGCAACGCCCGAAGTCGTTCTGAACCAGCTGTTCCGTTTTACGCCAATGCAAACCTCGTTCGGTTGTAACATGCTGGCTTTAAATAGTGGTCGGCCAGAGCAACTGAATTTACGTAAATTCCTGACGTCCTTCATCGCGTTTCGCGAAGAAGTCGTCGCGCGGCGAACAGCGTTCGAGCTTCGTAAAGCCCGCGAGCGCAGCCATATCTTGTGTGGCTTGGCCGTAGCTGTTTCCAACGTCGATGAAATAGTTGCGACTATCCGCGCCTCGCAAGATCCAGCCGAGGCCCGTGCGAAATTGATGGACCGTCGCTGGCCCGCCCACGACATCGCCGAATACATCCAGTTGATTGACGACCCAAGCCATAAAATCAACGACGACGGTACCTATTACCTGTCCGAAATTCAGGCCCGCGCCATTCTGGAACTACGCCTGCAACGCCTGACAGCCATGGGTGTGCGCGAAGTTACGGATGAACTGCAAGTTTTGGCCGGAAAGATCACCGATTACCTCGACATCCTTCGTTCCCGCGAACGGATCATGGAGATTATTTCGACCGAACTGGCTGAAGTAAAAGAGATGTTTGCCGTTCCTCGCCGTTCCCAAATCATTGATTTCACCGGTGATATGGACGACGAAGACTTGATCGAGTCCGAGGATATGGTCGTGACCGTAACCAGCTCCGGTTACATCAAGCGCACTATGATCGACGAATTTCGCAGCCAGAAACGTGGCGGCAAGGGTACGCAAGGGATGAACACTAAAGACGAAGATTTCGTCACACAGTTGTTCATTGCCAATACGCACACGCCACTGTTGTTCTTCACAACAGATGGGATCGTTTATAAACTGAAAACATGGCGCCTTCCTCCGGGTGGCCGAAACGCGCGCGGTAAAGCAATCGTTAACATTCTACCGATCCCGCAAGATGCACAGATCGCTGCCATTATGCCCGTAGATGTGCCCGAGGAAGAATGGGACAATCTGCAAATCGTGTTCTCGACTTCTACAGGCGGCGTGCGTCGTAACGCGTTGTCCGATTTCACCAATGTTAAGTCGAATGGCAAAATCGCCATGAAGTTGACCGACGGCATGCGCCTGATCGATGCTCGCATTTGTCACGAGGAAAACGACTTCTTGCTGACGACCAAACTGGGCAAAGCTATCCGCTTCCCTGTAACGGACGTTCGCATATTTAAGGGTCGCGATTCCACAGGTGTCCGTGGTATCAGACTGGCCGACGGAGACGAGGTCGTCTCCATGTCTATTCTACGGCACGTCGATGCCACACCGGATGAACGTAACGCCTATTTCAAAATGCGCCGTGCTGTAACGGGTGAAGAAGGCGGCGAGATTGACATCGTTGATACGTCCATTTCGACAGAACGCTACGCCGAGCTGTCCGCTTTGGAAGAATGGATCCTGACCATCACATCTGGTGGCTACGGAAAACGTTCGTCCGCCCACGAATACCGTGTTTCTGGCCGTGGCGGCCAAGGTATCGCCGCAGCAAATCTGGGACGACGCGGCGACACGATCGTGGCCTCCTTCCCAGTGGACGAAGAAGACCAGATCATGCTGGCAACGAGCACGGGGCAAAGCATCCGCTGTCCTGTTTCAGGCATATCACGGCAGGGTCGCGGATCTTCGGGTGTGACGGTATTTAAGGTTGCCAACAAAGAATCCGTTGTTTCCGTCGCATGGATCGCTGATCAAGGTGATGATACGGAAGACGCCGAGGTTATCGAAGAATAAAATCAGGGGCTGTATCGTGCAGCCCCTTTTCTTTTGTCTACGCCTGCCCTAAATGCCCTCTATGACAAACCCTATTCATATCATCGGCGGCGGAATGGCCGGATCCGAGGCCGCATGGCAAATCGCGCAAATGGGCGTGCCTGCCATCATCCACGAAATGCGCCCGAACGTTGAAACCTTCGCGCATCAAACCCAAAATCTGGCGGAACTGGTGTGCTCAAACTCCTTCCGGTCTGACGATGATGAAGCAAACGCTGTTGGCCTGCTTCACTGGGAAATGCGCCAAGCTGGTGGTCTGATAATCGAGATGGGCGATGCAAATTCCGTGCCCGCAGGCAGCGCACTAGCCGTTGACCGCGACGCTTTTTCCGAAGCTGTAACGGCACGTATTGAAGCCCACCCACTGATTACGGTCGAGCGTGGCGAAGTTGCGGGCATACCGCCGAAAGAATGGGACAGCGTCATTATTGCGACAGGCCCTTTAACCTCCGTTGCACTGGCCGAGGCCGTTCGCGACTTAACCGACGAAACCTCTCTCGCATTTTTCGACGCAATCGCCCCGATTATTTATGCCGAGAGCATAAATATGGAAAAGGCGTGGCTGCAATCCCGATACGACAAGGGCGATACTGAAGAAGAACGCACCGCCTATATCAATTGCCCGATGGACGAGGAACAGTATAACGCCTTCATTGACGCGCTTCTGGCCGCAGAAAAAACCGAGTTCAAAGATTGGGAAAAAGACACACCCTACTTCGACGGTTGCCTACCAATCGAAGTTATGGCGGAACGCGGACGCGAAACATTACGCTTCGGTCCGATGAAACCAGTTGGCCTTACCAACCCGCATCAGCCACAAATCAAAGCTCATGCAGTTGTTCAACTTCGCCGCGATAACGCACTGGGAACACTGTATAATATCGTTGGTTTCCAGACAAAAATGAAGTATGGGGCACAGGCCGAAGTCTTCAAAATGATCTCTGGACTTGAGGACGCAGAATTCGCACGGCTTGGTGGCATACATCGCAATACCTTCATCAACTCCCCTCGCCTGTTAGACGATCAAATGCGCCTAAAGGCCATGCCGCGTTTGCGTTTCGCCGGGCAAATCACAGGCGTTGAAGGGTATGTTGAAAGCACCGCAATGGGCCTTCTCGCAGGTCGAATGGCTGCAAGCGAGCGGTTGGGAAAATCCATAACAGCCCCTCCGAATACCACCGCCATGGGCGCATTGATTAGCCACATAACCGGTGGTGCCGCGGCAAAAACGTTCCAGCCGATGAACGTAAACTTCGGACTGTTCCCGCTGGTTGACGGCGTAAAAGGGGGCCGCCGCAACCGCCCTGCGCGTTATAAAGCATACACCGACCGCGCTAAAGCAGACTGGAACGCATGGCTCACATAGAACGTTTTGCGCCTTCACCGACAGGATATCTACACCTTGGCCATGCGTTTTCGGCGCTAACCGCATGGAAACAGGCGCAGACTACTGGCGGAACGTTCTTGCTGCGAATCGAAGATACCGATCGCACGCGTGTACGCCCAGAATATGAACAAGCGATTTATGATGACCTCCACTGGCTTGGCCTAAACTGGCCGAGCCCTGTTTTGCGCCAATCAGACAATGTGGAGTCTTATCAAACTGCGTTAAACTTTCTTAACCACTCGGGCCTTACCTACGCTTGTGAATGTACACGAAGCGTTATTAAAATGGCCCAATCATTGCCCACATATGGGCCCGATGGGCTGGTATATCCCGGTACCTGCCGCGACAAAAAACTAGCCGACACCAAAGATACGGCCATCCGCCTGAATATGGCAAAGGCCATCGAACTTCTTGGAGGTGGTGACGGTGTTAACCATCTATCATTCACTGATATTAGCGACGGAAATTGTGAACATTTCCTTAATGCGGACCGCCTCCTGTCCGAATGTGGCGATATTGTTCTTGCCCGCCGAGACACCGGGGTGGCTTACCACCTCGCCGTTGTCGTGGACGACGCGGCCCAAAACGTAACCCATGTAACACGCGGCCAAGACCTGTTCGAAGCCACCCAGATTCATCGCGTTCTGCAGGCGCTTCTGGGATTACCGACACCAATATATCGCCACCACCGCTTGATACTTGACGAAAACGGAAAACGCTTGGCTAAACGGGACGATTCACGTGCAATCCGAAAATACCGCGAAGACGGCCTAAAACCACAGGATATTCGTGAAATGGTTGGCTTAGGCGATAGGTGACGTCAGCTCAACCTCGTCACCGTCGCGCACTGCTGTGTAAAAACAACTGCGGCGATTAGTATGGCATGCGGGACCAGTCTGACGCACAACCATTAACAAACAGTCACGATCACAATCGACGCGCAAATCAACCAATTCTTGAATGTGCCCAGATGTTTCGCCTTTACGCCAATAATTCTCTCGCGAACGCGACCAATAGGTCACACGGCCAGTCTTCAGAGTCTCGGCAACACTTTCTGAATTCATCCAGGCCATCATCAAAACTTCTCCAGATTCGTCTTGAGCGATCGCCGGAATCAACCCCGCGTCATTATATTTCAAAGAAGTGACATCAAATTTCGACATTTCTTAACCTTTCAGGTTTTCATCCAGCTCATCCCACCCTATCTAATTCGGAGTAACCTAAAAGCAAAGGGCGTTGGTGGTGAGCAATTCAGATCTAATCAACTTATATTCTCAACGAATTCTAGCGTTGGCCGCGATGATCCCTCATACGGATCGTTT
Source organism: Rhodobacterales bacterium 52_120_T64 (assembly GCA_002162875.1). Taxonomy (GTDB): domain Bacteria; phylum Pseudomonadota; class Alphaproteobacteria; order Rhodobacterales; family Rhodobacteraceae; genus NORP23. Next base: position 614,352 of record MABA01000004.1, read on the forward strand.
GAACGCCCCTGACGCAACGTCCAAGAAGCGTTCTCCGCTGTGTGGCTCGAACATTGAGGTGGATCTGAACGTAGCAGACGGTAAAGTCAGTGATTTTGGCCAAGACGTGAAAGCGTGCGCACTTGGTCAGGCTGCAGCATCGGTTATTGGCGCCAACATCATTGGCTGCACATACAGTGAACTCCAGCAAGCACGCGATCAATTGTATGCAATGCTGAAGTCCGATGCTCCATTTCCGGACGCCCCGTTTGACGATCTGGAAGTATTGTTGCCCGCCAAAGAATATAAAAACCGCCACGCCTCAATTATGCTTTGCATCGATGCGTCTTTGGAAGCATTCGAAAATGCACAAAAAAACGCCGCGACCCCGGAGGGCGCGGCAAAGTAAGGCGAAATACGAGCCTGAATACATCAGGTTTCAGAACATCCGAGGCTAAAAGGATTCTGACTACTCGCAAATCACAGGCGATTAAGTAATGGCAGGCAAACAAAACCCTGCAATGATGATAACGAAAACCGCTGCCAGCCCGAGGGCGTCTTCGATCAAAGTCCGCGGCGCCATTGCCGAAACATTTTTGATAATAGCATCCATAAAAGTCATCCTCGCAGGTTTGTTCTCATGTGTTGCTTGTATGTTCTCTTTTTATTCTCATTCTGTCAAGAACAAATTAAGAACTTTATGCAAGATGCCTAAATATGGTGATTCAACCAACGGACAAAAGGCGGATCGCCTTGTCTTGCTCCATCAAATACAACAAAGTTCGAACTGCCTGACCGCGCTCGGATTCCAATTTTGGGTCGGTTTGTAAAAACATGCGCGCGTCGTCTTGCGCGATTTTCATCAAATCAGCCTGCTCCTCGAGATCCGCAATCCTGAATCTAGGCAAACCAGACTGTGCAACGCCTAACAAATCCCCTGCCCCCCTTAACCGCAAATCTTCTTCTGCAATCCGGAATCCGTCGTTTGTTTCACGCATTATCGACAATCTAGCCTCTGCAGATTTCCCTAACCGACCACTGTAAAGCAGCAAACATGTCGACGCTTCATCCCCTCGGCCGACTCGCCCCCTCAACTGGTGTAATTGCGCTAAGCCGAAATTCTCTGCTTGCTCAATCACGATGATCGATGCCGTTGGTACATCAACACCGACTTCGATCACGGTAGTTGCGACCAAAACCTTTGTGCGTCCAGCAATGAAATCATCCATTGCCTTATCTTTTTCCGAGGGCTTCATCTGCCCATGAACAAGCCCAACATTCCCCTCACCCAAACTTGCGCGTAGATGTTTGTAACGGTCCTCAGCCGCTGTCATCTCCACAACTTCGGATTCCTCCACCAGCGGACAAACCCAGTAAACTTGCCGCCCCTCCGAAATCGCAGCGCGCAATCGCTCGACAACTTGATCCAGGCGCCCAGCCGAGACCATCACCGTTTCAATCGATTTTCGCCCTGGCGGCTTTTCGTTCAAAACCGAAATGTCCATGTCGCCGTAATGTGCCAATGCCAACGACCGCGGGATCGGCGTTGCTGTCATCACAAGTATATCAACCGCGCGCCCTTTAGCCCCGAGATCCATACGTTGTTGCACGCCGAAACGATGTTGCTCGTCGATAATTGCCAAGCGAAGATCATGAAAATTCACATCTTTTTGGAATAGCGCATGTGTACCAACTAGGATCTGGATGTCTCCGGACGCGAGTGCCTTCAGCTTTTCTATCCGCTCTTTTCCCTTATCGCGTCCCGTTAACAACTCCAACCGCACCCCTGCGTTTTCCGCAAGCGGACGCAATCCCGCTAAATGTTGCCGCGCCAGAATCTCGGTCGGGGCCATCATAATGGCTTGCCCACCCGCCTCGACCGCCGCCAGCATAGACATAAGTGCAACCAGTGTTTTTCCTGACCCAACATCGCCTTGCAACAAGCGATTCATACGGATCGGTTTTTCCATATCTGTCTGAATGTCAGCAATAGAACGCGTTTGCGCCCCTGTCGGGCTAAATGGCAATGTTTGCAGAACAGATTTTTGCAAACTCCCATCACCCTGCGTTTTCAGCCCTTTCGCCCGTCGAACACTGGCGCGCGCAATCGCCAATGTGATTTGATGGGCGAACAATTCGTCATAGGCCAACCTTTCCCGAACAGCAGAGCTAGCTGCGATATCTTGCATTCCTTGTGGTGAATGTGCCCGTTTCAAAGCCTGTCGCCAATCGGGCCATTCACGTTCCGCTTTCAGATTGGGATCGGCCCACTCAGGTAAATCGACCACTCGGTTCAATGCAGAACGCGTGGCGCGGTACATCAGTTTCTGGCTAATACCCGCGGTTAACGGATATACTGGTTCAAACGGAGGAAGGTTAATATCTTTATCATTGCGCAAAATATGATCGGGATGCACCATTTGAGCCAAACCGTCGAACACTTCTACTTTACCCGAAACCAAACGACGTGCGCCCGTTGGCAAGTTCTTTTGGACCCAATCTTCGCGGGCATGAAAAAACACCAACTGGAAATCCATCTCGGCATCTCGCACCATCACGCGATACGGTCGTCCGCGCCCTGTTGGTCTCTGATGCGCCCCAACTTTCACTTCCACTGTAGCAATACTAGGGAAAATCAAACCTTTTAGACTTGCTCTGGGGCGTCGATCAACGCACCCGTGCGGAAGCGTAAACAACAGATCACGCGGGCGATCGACATCTATATTGGAAAAGTTTTGGGCAGATTTAGGCCCTACACCCTCCAAAACTGTTAGGTCAGCAAATAGTGGAAACAGAATCTCTGGTCTCGAATGTGTCATATTCCTATTTCACGCGAGATTCTTGTTATGATCAACCAATAAGCGCCAACCACTCGTCTTCGCTTAACACTTTGACACCAAGTTCCTCGGCTTTCTTGCGCTTGGACCCTGCGCCGGGGCCCGCCACAACGATATCGGTTTTTGCCGAAACCGATCCTGATACCTTTGCTCCCAAGGCTTCTGCGTTTGCTTTCGCTTCTGCGCGTGTCATTTTTTCCAGTGTCCCAGTAAATACTACTACTTTTCCACCAACAGTACTGCCCTCTACAATTGGGGCGGCAACATCAATGACCGATAAATGTTTAACCAAATCTTCGAGCGCCGCACGCGTTTTCACCTCGTGAAAATAATCAACCAGCGCGGCCGCCATAACACCCCCAACACCGTCAATCGCATTCAGCGTCTCCCATTCGGATCCCCGTTGGTCACCGGCGTTTTCCATTGCTGCATTGAATGTATCCCAGGTGCCGTAATGCCGGGCCAAAGTCATCGCAGTACTTTCTCCAACATGCCTAATACCAAGCGCGAAAATCAGGCGATTTAGGGGAATTTGCTGTTTTGTTTTGATCGCATCAAATAATTTTTGCGCGGATTTTGCGCCCCATCCCTCAAAATTCTTAAGCTGTTGAATGTTTCCTGAACCAATACGTTGGTAAAGGGAGAAGATGTCCGCCGGCGCTTTCACCCATCCGTCCAGATAAAACGTCTCTACTTGTTTTGCACCTAATCCATCAATGTCAAACGCAGCTCTAGATACAAAATGTTTCAGCTTTTCGACCGCCTGAGCGGGGCAAATCAATCCGCCGGTGCAACGCGCCACGGCTTCGCCCTCTTCGCGAATGGCATCCGATCCACATTCCGGACAAACACTAGGAAACTCATAACGTTGCGAGCCTTCTTTCCGGCGGCTAACATCTACATCTTTGATTTTCGGTATCACATCACCTGCGCGATAAACCGTTACCCAATCGCCTTTTCGTATGTCTCGGCCTTCGCGAATTAGATTGCCGAAACTATCGCGACCAGCGATGTAATCCTCGTTATGGAGCGTAGCATTTGATACGACCACCCCTCCGACTGTCACCGGCTTTAGCCGCGCAACCGGTGAAAGTGCGCCTGTTCGACCAACCTGAATTTCGATATCTTCGACGATAGTTTGCGCAAGTTCCGCGGGGAATTTGTGGGCGATTGCCCATCTAGGTGTGTTTGTTCGAAACCCAAGCCGTGTTTGCAGCGCCAAATTGTCAACTTTGTAAACAACTCCATCTATATCATAGCCCAATGTCGCGCGACCGCGCTCTATCTTCGAATAATGTTCAATCAACTCGGAAGGATTTGAACATCTCCGCATCAAGAGGTTTGTCGAAAATCCTAAGTGTGAAAGTCGGTCAATTATACCTGATTGCGTATCCGATAAATCTTCTGAAACCTCCCCCAACGCATAGGCGAAGAAGTGTAGCGGGCGGGATTTCGTGATTTTGCTGTCAAGTTGCCGCAACGAGCCAGCTGCTGCATTTCGAGGATTCGCAAACGGTTTCGCATCATTTAAAATTTGGGTGTCGTTCAACGCCGCAAAATCTGCACGGCTCATATAAACTTCGCCACGCACCTCAAGGATATCGGGCGCGCTTATGATGGAAGCTGGAATATCACTAAGTGTCAGTGCATTTGCTGTAACATTTTCGCCAAATTCGCCGTCCCCTCGTGTAGCGGCTTGAACCAATAGCCCATCCTCATATCGCAAAGACAGTGACAAACCGTCAATTTTGGGCTCGGCGGTGTATTCCAATGGCTGATCATCGGCGATATTTAGAAACTTGCGAATACGCGTATCAAACTCGGCGACATCATCGTCAGTAAATGCATTACCAAGCGACATCATCGCGACGGCGTGCTTTACCTTGGAAAAACCGCTTGAAACCGGAGCACCCACTTTGTCTGACGGGCTATCCCTACGTTTCAAAGTTGGAAAAAGGGTTTCGATTTCCGCGTTTCGACTCTTTAACGCATCGTACTCCGCATCCGAAATTTCAGGGGCATCGTTTTGATGATACGCTACATCTGCTTGCGCCATAGCTTTGGCCAAACGCTTCAATTCGACAATCGCCTGCTGCTCATCCAGCGACTTAACTTCGGTTTTCTCGGCCATTTTATCCCCTTGAGTTACAAAAGGAATAGGCCGCTAGCAGGCGTACGTCCAGCAGGTATTATACCGCTATTTTGTGCTCCAATGGCATTTCAGCTGGATTTCGAAGAACATAGCCACGCCCCCAGACGGTTTCTATATAATTTTCTCCGTCCATGTTATTCGACAGTTTTTTGCGTAGCTTGCAGATAAAAACATCAATAATTTTCAACTCCGGCTCATCCATTCCACCGTACAAATGGTTAAGGAACATCTCTTTCGTTAGCGTCGTTCCTTTACGCAGCGACAGAAGCTCCAGCATTTGGTATTCTTTGCCCGTTAGGTGCATAGGTTCATTATCGATCAAGACCGTTTTTGCGTCGAGGTTGACTTTTATACGACCTGTTTCGATAACCGATTGTGCATGCCCTTTGGATCGGCGAACAATTGCATGGATGCGTGCTACCAACTCTTCGCGATGGAATGGTTTTGTTAGATAATCATCGGCACCACTTCCGAAGCCTTTGATTTTACTTTCGGGGTCGTCCATACCTGACAGAATAAGTATTGGTGTATCAATTTTCGCCAATCTCAGTTGTCTTAGTACTTCATGCCCGTTCATATCGGGTAGATTCAAATCCAGCAGCATAATGTCGTAATCGTACAGTTTCGCGAGATCGATCCCCTCCTCGCCCAAGTCTGTCGCGTAGACATTCAAATTCGCGCTAGCGAGCATCATTTCGATACTTTTGGATGTTGTTGGATCATCTTCTACTAACAAAACACGCATACACAAATTTCCTTCTATAAAGCAGCCCATGTCGATCCTTCACACTATATTAGTAAAAAGGTTAACCAGAGGTTACCAACTTCAGGTTGAATGTAAACTCCCCCTAAGGTTGTCTATACTTTTTTAGATGCGTTACACGCAGCCCGCTACGTCCATGGTCCAGCATCGCGGATTGCCACAAAAGGTATTCTTCTTCCGACAAGTTATACATCTCACAAGCCTCTTCCAGACTCAGCAAACCAGACGTAACAGCCAGAACAACTTTAACTTTATGTCGGATCACCCACCTCGTCGTCGATTTTGGTGGCAAATCCCCGCGGGTTAAAACGGAGCCATCCGGCAGTCTAACAGAACACGGTCCCTCATTTTTTTTGATAAGCATATCACTCTCTTTCCAATTACCCGTGGTCAGCATCGGATCCGCAAGTTAATCAGAGGTAAATCCGCCCCTTGTTAGTGTTTACATTTTTATTATATAGCAACCTATCTAACAGGAGCCTCCATGACCCATCCCGTAAACAGCCTTGGCTTTGCCAAACCCGAAAGCGAAACCCGTGTGGTCGTCGCGATGTCCGGCGGTGTAGATAGCTCCGTTGTAGCTGCGAAATTGGCTCGCGAAGGCTATGACGTAGTTGGCGTAACACTTCAACTTTATGACCACGGTGCTGCCTTGGCAAAAAAAGGGGCATGTTGTGCAGGGCAGGATATCCACGATGCCCGCCGTGTGGCCGAGGAAATGGGCTTTCCGCACTACGTTCTGGATTATGAAAACAAGTTCAAAGAATCCGTGATTGATGAATTTGCCGACGCTTATCTTGCCGGCGCGACCCCTGTTCCCTGCATTAGGTGCAATGAAAAAGTCAAATTTCGCGATCTGCTGGAAACAGCCAAGGATCTAGGCGCGGATTGTATGGCGACGGGACACTACATCCAGCGCTTCGAGGGTGATCAAGCCGAATTGCACATGGCCGCAGATCATACGCGTGATCAGAGCTATTTCCTATTTACCACAAAGCAGGATCAACTTGATTATCTGCGATTTCCGCTTGGGCATCTTACTTCTAAAGCTGAAACACGCGCATTGGCCGCCGAATTTGGGTTGGCCGTTGCGGACAAGCCCGACAGTCAGGATATCTGCTTCGTGCCAAACGGTTCTTATGCAGCCGTCATCGAAAAACTGCGCCCCGGTGCAGCGGACCCTGGCGATATTGTACACATGGACGGTGAGATTCTGGGCCAACACAAAGGCGTTATTTACTATACGATCGGACAGCGACGAGGTCTTGGTATTGGCGGGCGCGAGCCACTTTATGTGGTCAAGCTAGACCCAGACGCCAAACAGGTGATCGTTGGCCCGAAAGACGCGTTGGCAAAACATCGCTTTTCAATCAAAGAAATAAACTGGCTGGGCGACAAAGATTTCCAAACTGCGGCCGGAAATGGATGGGAAATGCGCGTCAAAGTACGTTCAACACGCCCCCCCAAATCCGCTCGAATTTTTCCGACTGGCCCGAACTGCGCCGAAGTTGAACTCGAAATCCCCGAGGAAGGCGTCTCCCCCGGTCAGGCCTGTGTATTTTACGGGTCCGACAATACGCGCATATTGGGTGGTGGTTGGATCGTCGCCTAATATTTTCGGCCAACTCACCTTGACCCGTTAAAGTGTTCATAGTTTAATTTGCACAATCGTAATTGCGCAAAAGGGCTGGTCCTATGAAAATCAAAAACTTAATCACATCTACCATTCTGGCAATCGGAGTGATGACCTCAGCAGCTAGCGCAGTTGAATGGGACACACTTTATTCCCGGGGCAATTGGCGCCTTGATCTGAATTATTACGACAACGGTTCCCGTAGTTGCGAGAGCCGCTCCACTAATTCTCAAGATTACGTTTTCAGCTTATTCACGTGGGACGACGGCGACTACGTAGTTCGTTTTACGCATGAAGACTGGGAATTTGGCGACGATGCCGTCGATCAGGACTTTGTCGTTGCCATCGACAGGCGCGGCCCATGGGAAATATCTGGCGAGAAGTGGGATAATGTTTTGCAAATAATCATCACTCCACCCAGCGACACCCTTACCCGCTTCTTCGGCGAGGTGCGCGCAGGAAACACCCTTTATCTACGAAATGCCAACGGGCAAGAGATCACTCGGTTTTCTTTAAGCGGTACAACCGCAACGCTGAATCAACATCGAAATTGTGAAAGCCAAATACTCGCGGGCATAGACAGAAGCGATCCTTTCAAATAGCAATTCTACATCAGACTACTACGGGCGCCCCAGATGGCGCCCTTTTTCATCGGAGAACGTAATGCCCAATCTGGAAAGCATCCTTGCCAAAGCTGATAAAAGCCAGCCAGCCGCGCTTGAACGCCTGTTTGAACTTCTGCGGATCGAGAGTATTTCGACTGATTCAGCCTATGCTTCTGAATGCGTTAGTGCAGCCGATTGGCTGGTTGCACAACTAAACGACATAGGTTTCACGGCTTCGCGGCGTGACACCTCGGGCCATCCAATGGTTGTGGCTCATTCTGGTGGCGATGGGCGCCACATGCTGTTTTATGGTCATTACGACGTACAGCCAGTCGATCCGCTTGACCTGTGGGATCGCCCCCCGTTTGATCCAGCATTCGAGGACACCGCAAAGGGCAAAGTCATTCGCGCACGCGGTGCATCTGATGACAAAGGCCAGTTGATGACGTTTGTCGAGGCTTGTCGGGCGTGGAAGGACGTAACGGGCGAATTACCCGGTAATATATCCATCTTGTTTGAGGGCGAAGAAGAAAGTGCCTCCCCCTCGCTCGTGCCGTTTCTGACAGACCATGCGGATGAGCTGAAGGCCGATTTTGCATTAGTTTGTGACACGGGTCTTTGGGATTCAGATACGCCTGCCATCACAACCATGTTGCGGGGACTTGTCGCTGAAGATTTCACTATTCACGCTGCAAATCGCGATTTGCATTCCGGCAAATATGGCGGACCTGCGATAAATCCTATTCGGGTGCTAACCAGAATTCTTGGTGGACTTCATGATGAGACCGGCCGCGTGACACTGCCGGATTTCTATGAGGGCGTGCCCAGAATTAGCAGCTCGCTTAAAGCCAAATGGGACGCACTGAACTTCGACACGGAAGCGTTCTTAGGGGATGTCGGTTTAACTACTCCAGCAGGCGAAGACGGCTTTACAGCAATGGAACAAATCTGGTCGCGCCCAACGTGTGATATTAACGGCATCAGCGGCGGATATACCGGCGAAGGGTTCAAAACCGTTCTGCCAGCAGAAGCCCACGCCAAAGTCAGCTTTCGTCTTGTCGGCACCCAAAACCCCGAAGCCATCAGCGTGGCGTTCCGAAAATACATCACCGACAACTTACCAGCAGATTGCACAGTGACCTTCCACTCCGAGGATCGCGCCGCTGCAACCGATTTGCCTGTTGACGCCCCTGAATTCGCGTTGGCCCATAAAGCGTTAAGCGACGAGTGGCCCAATGACGCCATGTTCATCGGCATGGGTGGCTCCATCCCTATCGTCGGCCATTTTCAGGAAATCCTTGGCATAGATTCGGTTTTGATTGGTTTTGGTCAAGAAAACGATCAAATTCACTCGCCGAATGAAAAGTACGACGTGCGTAGCTTCGAAAAGGGCACCCGCAGCTGGGTTAGGGTACTACACGCGCTGCAAGCGTAAAGACCGGCCCGCCTAAAGACGCAGCAATCTTTGTCAACGCCGCTTACGTCGACGCGGCGTTGACATCTTATCCAGACCGGCACGCAATAAATTTGTCATCGGATGATCTGGCCGGTTCGGCCCGTAATGGGCAAGCATCGTCTTTATATGCGCAACCGGGTCCTCGTCCGTCGGAACGCCCAATGCCCAGTCCAAAAATATCGGACGGCAGGACACCTCTTCAATTCCTTCAATCCGGTAAGCTTCATAAATCAGGCCGCGCGGATCACACGCTAATTCACCCTTTTGCATCTCGTAAACTCCCGTCCAAAACATCTCTCAACGCCGAGACGTCACTTGCCACCGAGATATGGGTAAATCCCAATTTAGCTAGTGACTGCGGTGTGCCTTGTGGAAACAAAACAGATCCCGCGTGCAATCCATGCGCTTTGGCGACCGCAGCCACTTTTGACGCAGCCGCCAGCGTCTCCTCGCTATCGGTCGAAACGCCCGCATCTGCCGAGTAATCGGCGGAACCAAAGAACAATTGCGTAACGCCCTCAACAGCGGCAATTTCCTCGATATTCTCGAGGCCTGCCACCGATTCAATCTGTATCCATATGAACCCGTCGGCGTTCCACTTCGTCTTATACGCTTCGAAATTCCGGCCCCAGCTGCTGGCCCGAACGATCCCACGCGCTTCTCCGCGCTGACCCTTAGGCGCATAAAAAGCCCATGAAACAATATCTGCCGCCTGCGCCGCGCTTTCGACCTTGGGCACCATCACGCCACCAGCGCCAGCATCAAGCACCCGCTTAACCCAACCCTCGGTCCCCTCGGGAACCCGCACGATCGGGCGCGCACGCGCACCAATTGCCATCATCTGTAGCTGCGCGGTCTCAACACTTGCCGGACCGTGTTCAAGGTCAACAACAATGAAATCGAACCCGACATGAGCCATAATTTCAGCAACTTGTGGTGATGGCAAATCCAGCCAACATCCATATTCAGGCATCTTATTCTCCGTTCAAACCGTTAACACGTCGTCAATAATAACCGCCATCGCAGCAGCCGTAGTCTTTAACAGGACCTCTAATGCAGCGATATCGTCAACTTTCGCAACGCCCACCAACAAATCGAGGAAACCACGGCCTGCACTTTCAGGGTCAATCGGCCCATCAACGGCCAACCGAGCCACCTGCTGAATGCTCATATATAGTTTTAAAGCTTTTTCAATCGAGACTTCCTGTTCTGTCGAAATCCATCCAACGGTCACTAACTCCGGCAACATATCCGCTGGGCGCTCCACGCCTGTGATCCCGTGCAAAACGGCACCAGTTTGCAACATCAATTCGATGTCCATCAACCAACCGCGGCCATGCTTCATTTCCCACAAATTGTCGACCTTATCGTCAGCAAGTTTAGCCCGCATCTCCTGCACATCTTTGATCACTTTGATACGGTCGTGCGGCTGACAAAGTGCCGCGCGCATGGCATTGCGAACCTCAATCGCCAAGTCGGCGCCACCGGCGACGACTCTTGCGCGCGACAAGGCTAGATGTTCCCAGGTCCAGGCCTCGTTCATCTGGTATTCCTTAAACGCCTTAATCGACGTCGCCACCGGCCCGCGTCGCCCTGAAGGACGCAAACGCATATCAACCTCGTATAATGCCCCCTCGCTGGTGGGCACAGTCAACGCCGATAAAACCGCCTGCGTGAGGCGCGCAAAATAGGTGGAAACCGCTAACGGCCTATCCCCTTCCGAGGTGTCGGCCCCTTGTGCATCATAGACCATTATCAAATCCAGATCCGACGACGCCGTCATCTCGCGCGAGCCAAGTTTCCCCATCGCAATAACAGCCGCCCCCTTCCCCGGAGGTGGTCCATATCTTCGCGCAAAATTTTTACAAACGGCTGGGAAAAGATTTACTAAACAGGCCTCGGCAACATCCGAATATGCGATCGCAGCCTCGGCGGAAGTGGAGATCCGGCGCAACAAATGCACCCCGATGCGGAACTGTTTTTCCTTAACCCAGCGACGGGTTATATCAAGCGTATCTTCGTAATCCGTCGCGATTGCGATCTCTGCCATCAACTCGATGTTCAGGCATTCGAAATCCGGTAGGCTTGCAAAGAAATCACTTCCAACAACTGCATCGAACACTTTCGAATTCCGCCCCAAATACCGGGCCAATTCCGGTGCTGTCACGCAGATATCGACCAACAGATCCAGCAGAGACGGGTTAGCCTCGAACAGGGAAAATAGCTGTACACCCGCAGGCAAGCCGGACAAAAACGCATCAAACTGAATAAGCGCCTCTTCAGGATTGGCAGAATCCGCCAAACGGGAAAAAATCTCTGGTTTGATGCGGGCGAAAATCTGACTGGCCCGCTCGGACCTCATGGATGGCAACGCCTCCCATTTTCCAACAATGCCTTCGACTATCTCCGGCCGATTAAACTCGGGTTCTACCGTCTCGGTATCGTCATCGCCTGCGAAAAACCTTTCGGTCAGGTCATGCACTTTTTGCAAGCGTTCTTTAATGCCGATTTCGAACACTTCCAAATCCGTAGCACCACAAAATGCTGCCAATCTTTCGCGGCGATCAAGGTTTTCCGGGATCATATGCGTCTGCGCATCTTCAAGCATTTGAAGGCGATGCTCTAACGTGCGATGCGCGATATAGGCGTCGTTCAAATACTCCGCCATGTCCGCATCGACCCAGCCGTTTGTCACCAAGGCTTTCAAGGCAACCAACGTCTCCCGCTGTCTGATTTCATTGTCCCGTCCGCCGCTGATAATCTGCCGCGTTTGAGTGAAAAACTCGATCTCTCGGATGCCCCCACGCCCCAGTTTCATGTTATGACCAGCCACAATTACGGGTCCGTGCAATCCTTTGTGTTCGCGTATACGAAGACGCATATCGTGTGCGTCCTGAATGGCCGCAAAGTCCAGATATTTTCGCCAGATAAACGGTTTTAGGCGATCCAGAAATGCCCAACCAGCATCGAAGGCGCCGGCACAGGGACGCGCTTTAATAAACGCCGCTCGTTCCCACGTCCTGCCCAAGCTCTCGTAATAGCGTTCTGCGGGTTCCATCGCCATACAAACTGGCGTCGAGGAAGGGTCGGGCCTCAGACGCAGGTCAGTTCGAAACACATATCCGCCGCCAGTAACAGCAGACAGAAGTTTAACCATTCGCTGCGTAACCCTGATGAATCCAGCCCGCACTTCACCGTAATTCTCGGGGTCGTGACGGGTTTCGTCGAACAGCACGATCAGGTCGATGTCGGAAGAATAATTCAGTTCTCGCGCACCCATCTTACCCATGGCCAGAACGACCATTCCGGCCGCATCGTCGGGTGTGCATCCAGGTAATTTCCCCCGCTCGATCTCAGCCCTTACTAAGTGATCCAAACTAACCTGCACAGCCTTATCAGCCAGATCGGTTAATGCATTGGTAACTTGTTTCAACGACCACAAACCACCCAGATCAGCAAGACCTGTCAACAACGCGACACGTCGCTTTGCCGTCCTCAAATTGTCTGAAAGTGCCTGAAAACTGTCGCCCGAAATGTCATCGAGAATTTCAACCAACACCGTATCCAGATCTAGATGTACGATTCCGCGCAGCCAGTCCGCCTCGCGCCCTATCAACTGGTCGAGATATGGGCTACACCCTGCCGTTCCCTCAATCAGATCAGCAAGGCTTTCGGGCACATCAACAAAGTTTGCACGCGCGTCAGCGCCACGCTCTTCGTTATATGGAATCGGTCCGGCTGTTACGTTTTCAAGTGTAGTCATACACCTAGAATGGCAGGTAATTCTGGCGGGTCAAGCGACGTTATCGTCCTTCGTATTTCGGCAGGCGTTTTTCCATAAACGCCATTACACCTTCAAGGAAATCCCTCGTTTTACCGGCTTCACCCTGCAATTTGGCCTCGACGGATAGCTGTTCGTCAAGCGAGTTATCAAGGCTACCGCGCAAAGCTTGCTTAACCAATTGATAAGACTTCGTCGGCCCTTTTGCCAAATGCGCTGCGCGTTCCTGAACTGTGGCTGCGAAATCATCATCGGCGACGCTTTCCCAGATCATGCCCCAGTCATCCGCCTGTTGGGCCGAAATCCGGTCAGCAAACAGTGCTGCTCCCATGGCCTTCGCAAAACCCATTTGCCGCGGCAACCAATAAGTCCCACCTGCGTCCGGAATAAGCCCGATCCGCGCAAACGCCTGCATAAAAAACGCCGATTTGGTTGCAATGACTATGTCAGCGGCCAACGCCAAATTTGCGCCGGCACCCGCTGCTGCGCCATTTACCGCAGAAATAGTTGGGATAGGACAATCGTAAATTGCCTTAAGCATTGGTTCATATTCTTCTTTCAGAACCCGCTCCAAATCTAGATCAGCAGCCGAGGCGCCATCCCCCAAATCCTGACCCGAGCAAAACCCGCGCCCAGCCCCCGTTAACACTAACACCCTTGCGTCATCACTGGCACGGCCAATTGCATGGGTGATATCGGTGCGCATCTGCGCGTTCAGCCCGTTCATCACATCTGGTCGGTTTAGCGTAATTGTCGCAACATCATCACTAACCGAATAAAGGATGGTCTGATAGCTCATGGAATTCTCTCCTGTTTCTAGAAAACTTAGTGAGTTTCACGAACCCATAAAAGACCGAACGTGACGTCAATCCTGCAACAGGGCGTCTAGCTTCGCTTGCTCTTCGGGATTGAGAGCATCTGTATCGCCAGTGACGGTATTTTTTCGTCGTATAAATACCAGCGAAATCCACGCTCCGATTATCAACAATATCGGACCAGCTAGCCACAGCATTGCGTTACCCAAACTAAACACCGGCTTCAGAAGAACGTATTCGCCGTAGCGGTCAACGACGAAGTCCTCGACCTCTTGATCTGTATCTCCGGCAACCAACCTTTCGCGCACTAACAGTCGCAAATCCCGAGCCAATTCAGCGTTCGAATCGTCGATGTTTTCGTTCCGGCAAACCAGACAACGCAAGCCTTTGGATATGTCCCGCGCCCGTGTCTCCATCACTGGGTCCGCAAGTATTTCATCAGGCTCCACAGCCATCCCAGGTGTCGCCAGCATCAGAACAAGTAATAGATACCTAAGCATAATTCATTCCGCCGGCACAGCTGATATGGAGGTTTTGCGAGCGGTCGACGCCACCCGATAACGCCTATCCGTGATGCTAAGCACTCCACCAAACGCCAGCGTGAACACGCCAATCCAAATCCAGTTGGTAAACGGTTTCACATAGGAACGAACCGCCCAGCTACCATCCGATTGCCGATCACCCAACACGACGTAAACGTCACGCAATAAGCTTTGATCAATCGCGGCCTCCGTGGTTGGCATGCTCTGAACTGGATAATTTCGTTTCTCAGGATAAAGTTTCACGATCTCGACGCCGTCTTTCACCAACGCGAACACGCCCCGTTCTGCTGTATAATTCGGCCCTTGAATGCTCTCGACCGCCTCGAAACGAACCTCATAGGCTTGCAGTGGGAACGTCTGACCGATCTCGACGGTCCTAATATCCTCAAATTCCCACGCCATAATGGCCGAAATACCGAAAATCATCAGTCCAAAACCTGTATGCGCGAACATCTTACCCCAATCAGCACGCGGTAGGTTTCCCGCACGCCGCAGGCTTTCCGTTAACGAAGCTTTACCAAGTTTCACCCGAGCAGCCACATCCGCCAACGAACCGACAACCACCCAAAACGCCAGGGTCAGGCCAACGGGCGCCAACATTCGCCCTCCGGTCTGCATGACCCACACGGCAGCGCCAAGCGCCACAGAAAGCGCTGCAATCCCCCAAAGCGGTCGAATTGTTCGCCGTAAATTGCTGCGCTTCCACGGCAACATCGCTGCAATCGGCAAGATCATAGCCAAAACTACCATGAAGGGCGTAAACGCAATGTTAAAGAACGGCGCGCCGACTGAAACTTTAGCACCCGTCGTAATCTCGGCCACTAGTGGCCAGATTGTGCCCACGAAAACCACGGCTGCGGCTACTGACAGCAATAGGTTATTCATCACCAGCCCACTTTCACGACTAACCAGTCCGAATACTGCTGTTGATTTCAACTGTGTGGCCCGCAAAGCATAAAGGGTTAACGCGCCACCAATCGCCACTGCTAAAATCACCAGAATAAACACGCCACGGTCAGGATCATTCGCAAACGCATGTACGGACGTGATAACCCCTGAACGCACAATAAAGGTCCCAATCAAACTGAACGAGAACGCAAGAATTGCCAGCAATACTGTCCAACTTTTCAAAGCGTTACGCTTTTCCACCACGATGGCCGAGTGCAACAACGCCGTGGCCATCAGCCAAGGTATGAAGCTCGCGTTTTCGACCGGATCCCAGAACCACCAGCCGCCCCAGCCCAGTTCGTAATACGCCCACCAACTACCAAGACCGATCCCAATGGTTAAGAAAATCCACGCAGCCAGCGTCCACGGCCGCACCCAACGCGCCCATGCCGCATCAACTTTGCCCTCGATTAACGCCGCAACCGCAAAGCTGAATGCCATCGAAAGTCCGACGTATCCCAAATACAAAAACGGTGGATGAAACGCCAAACCCGGGTCCTGCAACAGCGGGTTCAAACCGTTTCCATCGATTGGCGGTTGCGCCAATCGGGTGAACGGATTTGACGTATATAGAATAAAACCAAGAAACGCCGCGCCGATCATCGACTGAACTGACAGAACGCGCGCCTTCAAGCTTGGTGGCAAATTTCCACCCCAAACAGCAACTGTTGCCCCGAACAGCGTCAAGATGGTGAGCCACAGCAGCATCGAGCCCTCGTGGTTGGCCCAAACCCCTGTAACCTTATAAAGCATCGGTTTGGCCGAGTGCGAGTTTGCCGCAACCAACCTGACCGAGAAGTCCGAAGTTACAAATGCCACAGTCAACATCGCGAACGCAACGCCAACCAGCAAAAACTGGGCTATCGCGGCCGGAGTCGCAAACCGCATCCAGTCGTTCCACCCCTTGTTTGCCCCAAACATCGGGATAAATATCTGCGGTATTGAAATCGCGAAAGCCAGGATAAGGGCATAGTGCCCAAGTTCTGCGGTCATAAAACGAATCCCTGTATGTCTAATCGCACATCATAGGCAAACGCCGCATATATTCAATTTTCAATGTCGTGATCGACCGTTATGTCGCCCCTCGAAAAGACGATAATCGGCGTTATGCCGCCTGATTATTCAACTCCGCCCACTCCGATAATGCTGCGTTTTCAGGAAATGCAGACGCCGATACGTTGTCAGGTGCCGTTGGTTCGTTTGCAGCAATTGTCGGAATTATCAACGGTGTCGTCGCCCCCCGCGCGTAATGCAACTCCCGCGCTCCGAAGTAGAATGACACCACCGCACCGAGTAACCACCACAATGGGTCAGGTACATATGCCAACCCTTGCATTCTGGTCGTAAAACCTTCGGGGTTGGCCATCGCGAACACAAAAAGTCCCACTGTACCCAGTGCAAGTATTGGGCGAGGTAACCGGTTTATCCCGTTGATAAAACTATCGAACCAACCTGCATTTTCATTTATGAACTCGCCACTGTATTGGCCCAACGACGCCATTGCTTGCGCCCGCACAGCCAATTCCGCCTTGGTTTTGTTTACGGTAAACACTTCGGCCACTGTCTCAACAGCGCCGCCAACATTTTGTGCTGCTTCACCCAGCCCTAACCATTTCGAGATTAATCCCATGCCGCAACCCTCTTATTATGCTCGTTATTACTAAATTTGAATCTCTTCGAGATAAACTCTTCAGCGCGGATTATCCAACCACCCTTTCCGCCATCTTTGCGACGCGCGTATTTACGCGAGGTCGTTCGATTGTCGGCCAAGTCATAGTAGTAATTCCGCCGCGCAATACCGTAAGCATCAGCCAAGTGTCGTGGAGCAACGGCAAACGCATCATTCGCCGCCGCCACAGTTTTAGATCCGAGCACGCCGTCAACGACAACGCGAAACCCGAATTTCGCTAGCAGCCGTTGCAAGATCTTAACAGCCGCCCCACCGGCGTTCACGTACATGTCAAAAACTGACGCCTGTAGCACCTCGGGTAGCGCGGCGATTCCCGGCCTTACAAAATAATGTTCCTTGAAAATTGACGCTGCACGGCCACGGGTTAACTTCCGTACGTCGGCCGCGTCGACATCCCCGTCTCCGTCCACGTCGATACCAAGCCGACGCATTGTGTGGATTGTGACACCATGGTTGGTCGCCCCACCCGAATCGTCGGGGTCGTTAACGTATCCACCTTCACGGCGCAGAATATCGGACACTATGTCATCAATCGACTGCATCGCACTCTCCTTAACAATTCGTAAAAACCGTTAACAGGATTACAGATAAACGTTAAAATTTGATTTAAATCGATTAACTTTCTGCAGGCTCTTCGTAGACACCTTGTTCTTTCAAGGCATCAATCACCTCTTTTGGCATGTAGTTCTCGTCATGTTTAGCCAAAATTTCAGTGGCAACGAATACATCATCAATCAACTTTCCAGTTGCAACAACGCCCTGTCCTTCACTGAACAGGTCTGGCAAAATTCCGGTAAACGTAACGTTCACAGCCTCGTTGCCATCTGTAACTGTGAAGGTAATAGCTTCGCCCTCACCTCGGACAATCGAATCTACCTCGACCAACCCACCAACGCGGAACCGCTCATTTGGACCAGGGCGGTTTTCAGCAATTTGTGTCGGTGAGCGAAAAAATTCGATCCCGTCTTTCAAAGCGAACCCAATCAGCACAGAAGAAGTTGCCAAAAGCACCATTCCGATCGAAATCATCTGAATTCTACGTTTTTTCTTTAAGCCGGCCATTGGGCGCTCCTGTTTGTTAAGCGTAATGTAACACTTATTTCTAAAGTGTTAAGTGGGCCGTTCGGTCGCATTTGTAAGTTTTAATACCGCGTTAACTTCTGCCCCGAAAATGATCGCTACACCAGTCAAATCAAAGAACATCAACAGTACCATCTCACCGGTCAATGCCCGATAGGTCGCCGCATAAGTGGGTACTAACGAAAGGTAAATCGAGAACACGGCTGCTCCTAATAGCCAAAGGACTAGCGAGACAAGAGTTCGCGGCCAGAAAGATCGTCGCCAATATCGAAAAGGGTTAGCACCCGTTGCCCGCGGTCCACTAACACCTCATGCAGGACTGGCTCCAACGTTTGGGCGATGTGTTCGGGCGCAACGCGAAACAATGCATCTATCACTTGTTCGTTTTGATCTGGACCGACGAGAAAGCCGATCAACGCTGCCGAAAATATCAAGAACGGAAATATTGCCAACAAACTTGAAAACGCAATGTAACCGGCCATCGCGATGCCATCGTCGTTGGAAAACCGCGTGTAGGCAGCGCGCAATATCCTATTTGCGTCGCGCGCTGCTATCACGGAAATAAAGGCGCCTGACCCAGTCCCATTGCTTCAGGCAAACCAAGCATCAAGTTCGCATTTTGCAGCGCCTGACCCGACGACCCTTTTACAAGGTTGTCCAGGGCTGCAAATACGCGCACCCGTCCCTCTAGGCGATCTGCAACGACACCGACATGACAAAAATTTGATCCCCTAACATGACGCGTAGCCGGAGCTTGCCCAAGCGGAAGTACTACCATAAACGGTTCATTTTCATAGGCTTGCGCCAAGCAGTTATGAATTTCAGTCGCATCACCACGTACATGCACGGTGGCAAGAATGCCCCGATTTGCAGGCATTAGATGTGGGGTAAACATAACTTTAACGTCACGACCTGTTACCTTGCGAAACTCTTGATCAAACTCGGATGTGTGCCGGTGAACGGGTAACCCATAGGGATGTGTGCCCTCGGACACTTCAGCATGCAACATAGCCTCTTTCGCGCCGCGTCCCGCACCTGAGACGCCACAGAACATGTCTATGATAATATCTTCTTCCGCAATCACACCTGCCGCGAGCAAAGGTTGTAGCGCATATTGTCCGGTGGCGGCGTTACACCCCGTTCCGGCAACCAGCCGCGCGTTCGAGATCTGATCACGATAAAATTCCGTCAGACCATACACAGCCGTTTTCTGCAGTTCGGGCGCATAGTGTGGGTGGCCATACCAGTGCTCATACATGGCCGTATCTTCAAGCCGGAAGTCCGCCGACAGATCAACAACCTTTAGATCCGCGGGCAGGTCCTTAACAATTTCTTGCGACATAGCATGTGGTAACGCACAGAATGCCAAATCAACGCCCGCAAAATCAACATCTTCGATCCGCGTCAGAGCCGGCAAATCCAGATGTCTCAGATGCGGAAACACCTGCCCCATCGTCTGCCCCGCTTTACGATCCGCAGTCAATGCTACAATTTCCATGTGGCTGTGGCCTGCAATCAGACGCACCAATTCAGCGCCCGTATATCCACTTGCACCCAGAATCGCGATTTTATGTGTTTGTGTCATGATCTTAACCTTTGTGATTACTTTGCGACTTACGTCAAAACGTCCGCGCAATCAATCACGCAGCGTTAAATATTAGGGAACGGCCTAAAAAACGTTCAGCACTTCGACTGACCTCTTTTGGATCGCCGGACGTCAAGTAGCTAACGCCGCCCTTTGCCACGAATCGCGGATGTCGTCGCAAGTAATCTTCCAGACTGTCGGCAACGATATCGGGTTGCACCAAAATACGGGTTGATTTGGGTAACGCAGCACGAAACCTGTCAGCAACTAGCGGATAATGTGTGCAGCCCAGAACGGCGGCCTGCGGGTTCGGCAAAGTTTCCAACAGTGTCGCGACATGAGCGTCAACCAAGGCGTCAGCCCCCAAGTTATCACCCTCTTCGATCGCTGCAACCAAGCCGACACATGCCTCGCCAATCACTTCGACGTCGCGGGCGCGGAACTTCAACTCGCGTTCAAACGCACCGCTGGAAACAGTCGCAGGGGTCGCAAACAGCGCCACATTTTCGAGACCTGTATGCGTCGGTGGTGAATTATCGCCCCAATCCCGACGCGTTAATTCCTCGATCATCGGTACGAAAACACCGAGCACGCGCTTATCTGGCGTTAACCAATTCATTTGTAAATCATGCAACGCCACTGCGGAGGCCGTATTGCACGCAAGGATCACCAAATCGCAGCCAGCGTCAAACAGTCGGGTAATACCAGCAATTGTCATATCATAAATTTGGGCATCAGTTTTTGATCCGTAAGGCGTATTGGCATTGTCGCCGTAATACACAAACGCCTGCCCCGGAAGTTTTTCCACCGCAGCTTCAAGAACCGTTAGCCCGCCAAGGCCACTATCAAATACACCAATTGCCATTGTAAGGGATCCTAAAAGTCGAAACCGTATTCGTTATGATTAATCCTGTTCGACGACAGGTCATAAGTCGAGGTGCGCAGAAAATCCATCATTGCACGTGGGTCCTTTAAGTACGTATCCAGCGCATCATGATCCAACGGGTCACCAATCGCTACGCGAACTGGTGCATTCAAGCGTTTTTTGAACTCGTTAATCAGCAACGCGGTGCGTAACGTTTTATTAACCCGGCCAAACATGTGAAACCGGCGCGAGTTGTACCCGTCAAAAAAGATCGGAACCACTGTGGCACCCGACTTCGAAATCATCTTGGCTGAAAAAGTTCGCCACCTTGGATCCATTGGACGGCCGAAAACTTTTCGCGGCGAAGAAACCGAACCACCGGGGAAAATTCCAACTGCGCCGCCCTGCCCAAGATAACTTAGTGCATCTTTGCGAGTGTTCAAATTTAGGGCCATTGCCTCGCGAGTCTCATCAAAACTGATAGGCAATATAACTTCATCCAGGTCCGTTGCTTTCGCAAACACACGATGCGCTAGGATTTTGAAATCATCGCGGGTTTTGGACAGAATTTGCCCAAGCATCAACCCATCAAGAATTCCGTACGGATGGTTCGAGAGCAAGACAACCGGTCCTGTTTTTGGGATATTATCGAGCGACCCGGACACCACGTCCAGTTCCAGCCCACATAAATCCGGCACCACGTTCCAGAAAACACTGCCTAGCTCCATCGCTTTGTCGTAGCCACGGACTTGTCTCATGACACGCATTCTGCCCGTCGCGTTTTCGACACTCCGAATAAACATCCGACCACGCAGCGTTTTCGCTGTTGTCGAATAACTTATTTCCCGAGCCGCAGATTTTTGAGCGCGCATATGATTCCTCACAGATTTTCACACGTGTTGCTAAGATCAACTAATGTAGGAAGTGTGAAAAATCCAGACCTAAGACTGCTTTCAATAAATGTTACGACGACGCCGCCACTTAAAGCGGATTTCCGACCCCAGCGCTCCACCTAAGCATTCAAATGCAAGAAAGGCCAACATTCGCTAGCTTTCCATGAATCACATTTATCGAGGTCCTACCGCCCAATTCCGTAAATTCGCCCTTGCTCGACAGCATTTTCCGCGGCCGCCAATCCAAGCCAAGCGCTGACGACTTCTGCGATCCGGTTGGAAATTCGAACTTTCATCGTCTGCCCGTCCGCATCTGCGCGAACCGCCTTCCAATTACCAAATGCAAATTCGTCGGCCTCAATAACAGTCGGGCCAGCTAATAATTCGCCCGTTTTCTGATCAACGACCTGGATCGAAAATTTAACCTTATGGATGCCTCCAACAAGCGAACGCGCGCGTGGGGTCAACGAATGGAACTGTATCAGTGTCGCCTCAATAACCACTGGCCTATGAAGGTTTTCAGGTATTAAGGATTCTGCAGAAACTACTAATGCGTCATGCAATATTGTACCTACCTGCTGCCGGCGATCCCCGCGAGGTTCGCCGTGCCAAACGATATCAACATTGGGTCGCAGGATATTAACTTCTGAAGTGGTTAAACTATCCGGAACGATGACCTGTACGTCATGCACATGCCAGTTCGTACTTTCAACAGCATTCACCTCGTCCGAAAAAAGTGTATTGCGTGACGAGCAAGACGTCAACAATCCGAGCGCAGCAAACGCAATTATAATTTTATTAAACTTCATAATTTTCTTCATAATTCGCACCACTTGAAACTAGCAATAATTGCAATCCGAAATCGCATATCAACATTAACACGCCTTCTATAGAACGTGAAGAGTGGCAAACAACTTTGTTAGCAACAGCAAACCAAATTAGCGCTATACTTTCAGACGCATATCCATTTCCATCAGGTGGCAAATCAGCTCTTTGTTTATTTGGATCCATAGGCGCTGACGTCAGACACAATACGCATACCGCTGTGCAAACTAATGGTACAGTTGCTTGCGTTGCAGCCGATGCCACGCATTTAGCCGTGTGCCCTTAAAACGCCCAACACTGTCCCTGTAACTACGCGAGTTGCGTATCAGCGTCTTCAGCTGTGTCTCGCTCTCAAAACTAGCACGTCGTTTTGTTCCTCTGTCTTTTTCCTTAACGCGCATTTTAATTACTTGCTGTATGCGTCCGCGCTCAGTTGCATCGTAAAATATGTGATTTAACGCACTTTGCTCCATCTGCAATGTTTTTACAGCTGGATTATCTTTAGCATTACGAGCTGTGCGAGTTTTAGCATTGCGTCGTTTTGGATTGTATTCGCGCAGATTTACACCTTTGCCTTGCTTCCAGTAATCCTTGCGCCAATCCCAATATTCAGCTGCGTACTGCGGTGTAATGTCGTTAAGCAGCATCGAACCATAATCAGCGCTTGAGAAGTATTCATTAAAATAGCGCTTAAAATAATTTTCGTGCCATTTAACTCTATCGTCACTCCAAGTGCCGTTGCGCTTGTTGCGCTCAAACCAATCGTTCCAGTGCTTCTCAAAAGTGTATTCGTCCAAGCTGTGCCCAAGCTTTACAGCATGTTGCAAGCGTAGCAGTTCACCCTTAGCAAACTCATAAGCATCTTCGTACTTCGTCAGCTTAGTGCTGCGTGTAACATAGCCTTTGCGCCCAGCTATTTTTAAACGCATGTGCCAAGTGTGCTTGCGATGGTTTTTGCTATTGGGAACGGCAACAGCAAGATTACGTGTAAAAAGCACTAATGCGCCGTCTAAGTGCTCATGTCTGTTTTCGTAAAATGCCATTAAGCTGCACTCAACTTCTCAAGTATATTTCATAAGTAGTTCAGTGCGTCTCTTTGTTCTAAAAAGCCAACCTTTACGCTGCTCATAAGCCTCAATCTTCACAAGCAATTCCACTATCAGCTCAATTTGTTTTTTAGTTAAATTTACTTTCAGCCCAGTCAGTTTCAGCAACTCAATTTCACTTAACTGCTCAAGTGCTTCGTTTTTTAATTCGTTCAATTTAATGTTGTCTTTTTCTTTTATAAAGCCATCAACAACTGCATGTTCTTTTATCGTTATAGCCATTTTAATTACGTTCGCTTTTCAAATAGATGCCTTAAATGCTGTCATTATGCTAAAACCGCTAACCCAGTTAGTCAATGATATCAACAGTCTGCTAACAAGCTGCTATGCATAAAAAAAGGGTTGCGAAACCGCAACCCTTTGTAATTGTTTTGTTTTTGATACTTTCGTACCTAGCGCTTCGAGAACTGGAAGCTACGACGCGCTTTGCGCTTACCGTATTTCTTACGCTCAACAACACGGCTGTCGCGGGTCAGGAAGCCTGCCGCTTTCAGCGCTGCGCGGTGGGATGGTTCATAAAGCTGCAACGCTTTGGAGATACCATGCTTAACCGCACCAGCTTGGCCGGATAGACCGCCGCCTTTAACAGTTGCCATCACGTCGAATTCACCGACAACGCCAGCAACTTCGAACGGCTGACGCAGAACCATCTGCAGAACAGGACGTGCAAAATATTTGTTAATTTCGCGACCATTAACGGTAACTTTACCGGAACCAGGCTTGATCCAAACGCGTGCAACAGCGTCTTTACGTTTGCCAGTTGCGTAGGAACGACCAAGGTCGTCACGTTTAGCTTCCGGCAACGGTTTGGCTTCTGCTTCGGCAACGACTGCCTCTGCAACTACGGCCTCTTTGAGGTCGTCGAGTGTTTTGATGTCATCACTCATAATTAAGCACTCCGCGTGTTTTTAGGGTTCATGGCTTTAACGTCCAGAACTTCAGGATTTTGAGCTTCATGCGGGTGATCAGAACCTGCATAGACGCGAAGGTTTGTCATCTGTGTTTTCGACAGCGGTCCGCCTGGCAGCATACGCTGAACAGCTTTTACCATCACACGCTCGGGGAATTTACCCTCGAGTATTTCACCAGCAGTGCGGAACTTGATGCCGCCCGGGTGGCCTGTGTGCCAGTAGTAACGTTTGTCGCTACGTTTTTTACCAGTCATCTGCACTTTTTCAGCGTTGATGATGATAACGTTGTCGCCCATATCCATGGACGGCGTGAAAGTTGCTTTATGCTTACCGCGAAGGCGCATAGCAACGATAGACGCAAGACGGCCAAGAACAACGCCTTCAGCGTCGATCAAGATCCATTTCTTGTCAATATCGGCCGGTGTGGCTGAGAAAGTTTTCATTTTTCGATCCGTTTCGGAATTAATAATTCGATATCGGTGTTCTAAGGGTTTTCGAAACACAGTCAACGCACATAATTCGCCAAAAACCCTGTAATTACAGCACATTGCAAATTAGGTATTATTTTACCCCAACTTTACGCGTGGTTTCGGGATGGAATAGGTCAAATTTGCGTGCGCTACGGGCTCGGCCTGCCCTTCCGAATATAGCATCACGTCGCCAACACTCAGAACTTTGCCCAACTTTAGTACACGCGCCTCAGCTATTAGGTCTGTCAGCTCCGGTTTTCGCATAAAATCAATAGCGCAGTTTGTTGTAACCGTCAGAGCTTGCGGCCCGATCATCGCCAAAGTCGCAATATAATACGCACAGTCCACTGCGGTAAACATCGCGGGCCCCGAAACCGTACCGCCGGGGCGTACATGGTCCTCGGTAATCTTCATACGCAATTTCAAACGGTATGGTTCAAGTTCTAGAACCTCGAATGCCCCCATCATCTGTGGAAAAACGTCGTCAATAAATTGACTTACTTCGGGTATGGTCATTTTTAGGGTCATTACGTCTTCCAAAATCTTTTGTTGCGTGGAACAGTGTCGCCAACATACGAGGAGAATACTGAATGTCCGACATCTTACTGCGCGCAGACGCCAATGCCGTTGCGTCACTAACTCTTAACGCCCCTAAAAAACTAAACGCTTTGTCCGAGGAAATGCTGGAAGCCCTGCAATCCGAACTGGATTCGATTGCCGAGGATCGCTCCGTTCGCGCCGTGATCATCAAAGGCACCGGAAAAGCGTTCTGTGCCGGCCATGACTTGAAGCAGATGACAGCCGCGCGCCAGACCGAGGATGGCGGCAAAGCCTACTTCAACGAACTGTTCGCGACATGCGGCCATTTGATGACATCGATCACGAAAATGCCACAACCCGTGATCGCCCAAGCGCATGGTATTGCCACCGCCGCTGGTTGTCAGCTGGTTGCGTCATGCGACATGGCAGTCGCCGCCGAAGGCACGCGTTTCGGCGTAAACGGTGTGAACATCGGCCTGTTCTGCTCCACCCCTATGGTGGCCCTAACCCGCAACATCCCGCGAAAACTTGCGTTCGAGATGTTAACAACAGGTGAATTCATTGACACCAACAAGGCGCTAGCTTTAGGGCTTATTAACCGCGCTGTGCCGCTAGAAGAACTGGAATCCGCGACATTGGCGCTGGCTGAAAGAGTTGCCGGACAACTGGGTGTCGCCGTGAAAATCGGCAAAGAAGGTTTTTACCACCAGGCCGACCTGACGCTTGAAGAGGCCTACGCCTACACAGGCAGCGTTATGGCTGAAAACATGTTGTTTCGCGACACAGAAAACGGTATCGCTGCATTTTTGGATAAACGCCACCCTGAATGGGATCAATAACGGTAGGGTGCGTGGCATCCACGCACCTTCCCTATCCGCGCGATATCTTCTGCTCGACCGGGTAAGCGGCCTCGAACCTAGCTTGCAGTGTCACTACAAACAGCACAACAGCCCCCAACTGGTGAACGATCGCCGCGTGTACGGGTGCGGCGTAAAGAACGGTCACGATCCCCAAAACGATTTGCCCGAACATCATCACCATCATCCAGCTGAACCGCAATTGCACACCAGCCAACGAACTCGAACGGCTGTGCCACCATGCAAATCCAGCTAGCAAAAACGCGGCATACCCAAGCAAACGGTGGTTAAACTGTACCAACGCCGGGTTTTCGAAGAAGTTTGACCACTTTGGCTGGTAATCGAAACTCTCGGATGGAAGGAACTCGCCGGCCATGGTTGGCCACGTCGGGAAACTGCGGCCCGCGTCAATACCAGCCACCAATGCGCCTAGCAATATTTGCACGAATAGGACTACAACCAGCAACGTCCCCAGCGTCATCAAACCGCTTTCACGTCTACGGCGCGCCTGCAACAAATCTGCAGTCTCACGTCGAAGCTCAAAAACGAACCAAGCAATTAATCCTAGAATAAAGAACGCCAGCCCCAGATGGGTCGCCAACCGATATGACGCCACATCGACCATCCGCCCCTCTAACCCGCTGGAAACCATCCACCAGCCAACGGCACCTTGCAAACCACCGAGCGCCCCAACCGACACAAGTTTCCCTGTCCAGCCTGTTGGAATTTGCCGCCGCAACGCGAACCACACGAACCCAATGAACCAAACCATCCCGATAAACCGACCAAGGAAGCGGTGTCCCCATTCCCACCAGAAAATCCCTTTGAATTCGTCCATAGTCATGCCGACATTCTGCAATTCATATTCCGGCGTCGCTTTGTACTTGTCGAACTCAACAACCCAAGTCGCCTCGCCCATCGGTGGAATTGCGCCCGTCACAGGTTTCCATTCTGTAATTGACAATCCGCTGTCCGTTAACCGCGTCATGCCACCAATGACGATCATCAGGACCACAAGCGCAAACAAGGCCATCAGCCACCCAGCAATCGCACGCCGCGCCGATTTTCGCGCAGCTTTGGGCGCAGGCATATCTACCTTCTCGCCGCTCACATCTTCAAAAATACTGCGTGCCATCTTAATACCTCGTTAATCCTTATAGGTCGTCTTCGGCCCTTTGGTCGCCAGCGCCTTGAATATCCCGTGCAAGGTTCGCACGTCTGCATCTGTAAGTGGTAGTCTTGAAAGCATATTCCAGATGTTCTCCACCATAGAAACGCGTTTTTGTTCCGGCCAGAAGAACCCGATTTTGTCCAGACGCTCCTCAACTTTCTCGCTCAACCGCTGCACCTCGATCGCCTCGGCGAACCGTGTTCCGGCCATTACGGTTACTTCCGCAGGTTTCTCGTCCATCTGCCGGCGCCATTCATACGCTGTTAACAAAACGCACTGCGCCAAGTTCAACGACGCAAATGCCGGATTTACCGGAATCGAAATTAACGCGTTCGCATGCACAATATCGTCATTCTGCAACCCTGCACGTTCCGGCCCGAACAACACACCGACTTTTTGCCCTTGTGCAATTAATTCGCGTGCATGCGCCATTGCGCGTTCCGGTGTCATCACGTCTTTGGTCAAATCGCGATTTCGCGCTGTTGTGGCAAAAACAAAATTCAAATCAGCCACAGCTTCGGCTGTTGTCTCCGTCACCTTTACTGCATCCAGCACGCGCCCTGCACCAGAAGCCATCGCAACTGCCTTCGAATTCGGCCAACCGTCACGCGGTTTCACCAACCGCATCCGATCCACGCCAAAATTCCACATCGCCCTAGCAGCACCACCAATGTTCTCGCCCATCTGCGGGTTCACCAGAATGAACGCAGGTGTTGGCCCCTGCCAATCCTCGGCCTTTGCGTGATCTGTACCAGACATGTGTTTTCCTTTTCGCTTGCGCGCGTGATACGATGCCCTGACCCCATATGCAAACGGAGAAACCCCATGGCTTACGATGAAGGTCACGCCCAAATATTGCGCGATCTGCTGTCGCACACAAACGGCATTACAGAAAAGAAGATGTTCGGCGGCCTGTGCTTCATGCAAAACGGTAATATGCTGTGCGGGGTGCACAAAGATGGCGGCATGTTCCGTGTTGGCAAGGAAAACGAGGCAGCCGCGCTAGCCGTCAACGGCGTGGACACCCTTAGCTTCACCGGCCGCAAGATGGGCGGGATGGTGGATATATCCGCAGATACACTGGGGGATGAAACCGCCTTATCATCTTTGCTACGCTTAGCTGGTACATTCGTGGGAAAGATGCCGTCCAAGTAAAGTATACCGTAGTATACATTACTTCCCATTCCCGTATAAATGGGCTAGACAGCGCGCAACCCCGATTCCCTATAAGGAAACATCATGACCAAGATCAAAGTCGAAAACCCGATAGTTGAACTAGACGGCGACGAAATGACTCGCATTATCTGGCATTTCATCAAAGACAAACTCATCCTTCCGTATCTCGATTTGGACATCAAATACTACGATCTAGGAATGGAATCGCGCGACGAGACCGACGACCGAATTACCGTTGATGCCGCCGAAGCGATCAAGAAATACGGCGTTGGCATCAAATGTGCGACTATCACTCCGGACGAAGATCGCGTTGAAGAATTCAGCCTCAAGAAAATGTGGCGCTCGCCAAACGGGACGATCCGGAATATCCTTGGCGGAGTTGTTTTCCGCGCGCCTATTATATGCGCCAACGTACCCCGCCTCGTACCAGGTTGGACCAAACCGATCGTTATTGGTCGTCATGCATTTGGCGACCAGTATAAAGCAACAGATTTTCACTTCCCTAGTGCTGGTCAACTGACAATGAAATTCGTCGGTGATGACGGCAAAGTTATCGAAAAAGTCATCTACGATGCGCCTTCAGCTGGTGTGGCTATGGGCATGTATAACCGCGACGATTCAATCCGCGACTTCGCCCGCGCGTCGCTGAACTATGGCTTGAAAATGGGTTGGCCGGTGTACCTGTCGACGAAAAACACCATCTTGAAAGCCTATGATGGTCGCTTCAAAGATCTGTTCCAAGAAGTATTCGACGCTGAATTTGCTGACAAGTTCGCCGAATCAGGCATCACTTACGAACATCGTCTAATCGACGACATGGTTGCAGCCGCCATGAAGTGGTCAGGCGGATTCGTTTGGGCTTGTAAAAACTACGACGGTGACGTGCAATCCGACACCGTCGCGCAGGGTTTCGGCTCGCTTGGCTTGATGACATCGATCTTGATGACACCAGATGGAAAAACTGTTGAAGCAGAAGCCGCCCACGGGACGGTGACCCGTCACTATCGCCAGCATCAAAAAGGCGAGGCAACTTCAACCAACTCCATCGCATCAATCTTTGCATGGACGGGCGGCCTGAAGCACCGTGCCAAACTGGATGACAACGCAGAACTGATGAATTTCTGCGAAACGCTGGAAAAGGTTATCGTCGATACCGTGGAAAGCGGCGACATGACCAAAGACCTCGCGTTGCTTGTTGGACCGAACCAGAAATGGCTAACCACAGAAGGTTTCCTTGGAAAAATCGACGAAAACCTGAACAAAGCACTGGCGTAATCTAGCTGCGCAGGATTAGAATCAAGGGCGGCCATCATGGTCGCCCTTTTTTACGGGAGGCCCACATGCCTATCCACTATCTATATCTGTTAGTTGCAGTCGTAACCGAAACCATTGGAACTGCATCCATGCAAGCATCAGAACAATTCACGAGATTCTGGCCCTCGGTCTTGTTGATCGTAGCTTACGGCGTGTCTTTCTATTTTCTGTCCCTGACGCTTAGGTACATGCAGGTTTCAATCGTTTACGCGATTTGGTCGGGACTTGGCATTGTTCTGATCGGTATCATTGGTTGGATGTTTTTCAAACAATCGTTGGATTTCGCTGCCATCTTAGGCATGGCACTCATCGTCGCCGGGGTCGTCGTCATAAACATGTTCTCAAACAGTGCAACGCATTAACCGCATCGGTTTGGTAGCATATCCGAGATTATCACCTGATCCTCTTCGATCTCCATAAACGTGCCCGCAGGAAGCACGGACCAGTTTTCCTGTCCAACTTCAAGTGGCTCCGACACCACGGCATATCCCCCCAACGACCTGGATTTGCGATAATAAACTGTCGGCGCGAATTTGTCTGACGCATATCGTGCGGTATAAAGCCGTTTTCCGTCAGAAAAGGACGCTGCAAACCGCATGTATGGCGCATCGCCAAGTTCCCGAGACATTGTTTCCAATTGATAAATCGTCGCCTCAATCGCTTTCTTCGGGTTTTCGAGCAGCCCGTTCCCAATTGCGATCAAGAACATAGCCTCGCTATCGGTCGCACCTTTGCGATGAGCGTAAAGCTCGTCCGGAATCACCTGATCGACCCGTTTGCGCAATTTGTCATACCCGCCGATTTGACCGTTATGCATGAACGACCAGTTCTTATAGACAAATGGATGGCAGTTATTCCGGCTTGTAGCACTACCGGTCGAAGCTCGCACATGCGCCAAAAACAGCGGTGATTTCACCTGCCGTGCAAGGTTGATCAAATTGGGATCAGACCAAGCTGGATGGGTTTCGCGATAAACGCCCGGTTCCGAATGCTCGCCATACCACGCCAAGCCAAAGCCATCTCCGTTTGTTTCGGTCTTGGCCTCGCTCGCGCAAACACTCTGCGATATTAGTGAGTGTCCCGGCCTGGTGACCACTTCTTCAATAAATATCGAGGGCCCTACATAGGCTGCCCAACGGCACATGTTACACCCCTTCGACTATCACGAGATCACGGTTGGAGTTTTTCAATGCAATCGGCAATATCGCGCGATACACGTCAGAATTGTAAAATGCCTTGGCCGTTGCAACATCTGGCATTTCAATCACAACATGACGATCAGGACCTGCGCCTTCAATCTGTTCGGATGCACCGGCTTTAACCAAACACTTGCCGCCAAAGCTTTCTGCAATCGCAACGGTTTGCGAGGCATATTTCTTATATCCCTCGAGATCAGTGACATCGATTTGTGCAATAATATACGCGGCCATTATTATACGCCTTCGACGAATGTGTATTCCCGATCAGCCGCCGGAATGCCGTAAGACAACGCTTCTTGATACTCCGGTGAATGGTAAAACGTCTTGGCCGTTTCCATATCGTCAAAGCGGATAATCACGTTCCGCGCACGGCCTGTGCCTTCCATTTGAACGCATTCGCCACCGCGTGCAAGAAATTCGCCACCGTATTTGGCGACTGCCGGACCAGCAATCACGGCATATTTCGCATACTCATCCGCATCATTCACATCAATATGTATCATCGCATAAACAGCCATGTCTTAACCCTCCAGTAACTTTTCAACGGCCGCAACGGCCTCTTTTGCATTCTTTGCGCTCGCGCCACCAGCCTGCGCCATATCAGGGCGGCCACCGCCCCCTTTGCCACCAAGCGCTTCGGCAGCGACACGCACGACATCAACGGCGGAAATCTTGTCCGTCAAATCACCAGTCACACCCGCTGCGACAGCCGCACGATCACCGGTATCCGCAATCAAAAGAACGACACCAGATCCGATCTGCGTTTTATGCTCATCAATAAGACCGCGCAAATCTTTGCCTGAGACACCGCTAAGAATCTGTGACAAAAACGGTGTTCCACCGACATCCGTAGTACCAACCTGCGCCTGTCCATTTCCAGCCATCGCCAGTTGCTTGCGTACATTACTTAGTTCGTTCTGCATGGCTTTGCGTTCATCCAGCAATGCTTTCACCCGTTCAGATAACAAATCCGGCGTAGTCTTCAACACACCAACAGCCGCTTCCAATGCATTTTCACGCTCGGATATATATGCCAGCGCCCCTTTGCCTGTCAGCGCCTCGATCCGGCGAACACCACTCGCCGACGCCCCCTCGGACACCAGCTTAAACAAGCCAATGTCGCCAAGCTGGTTTACGTGCGTACCACCACACAACTCCAGCGAGTACGTGTTTTTATCCAGCCCTTTGCCGCTGTTAGCCTCGGTTCCCATCGACACCACACGAACTTCGTCACCATACTTCTCGCCGAACAGTGCTTGCGCACCCATTTCGCGCGCCTCGTCAGGGGTCATGATCCGCGTGGAAACAGCCGCATTTTGGCGAATATAAGTGTTCACCTCAGCTTCAACTGTTGCCATCTCCTCAGCCGTCATCGCCTTCTGGTGACTGAAATCAAACCGCAACCGATCCGCCGCATTCAACGAGCCTCGTTGCGCCACATGCGTACCAAGTGTATTTCTTAACGCCTCGTTAAGAAGGTGCGTTGCCGAGTGGTTCGCCCGTATCGCCCCGCGCTTTACCGGATCAACTTTCAATTCAGTCGCGACACCAACCGATAACGTACCTTCAACAATTGTTGTCATATGCACGAAGACGCCAGCCTTCTTCTTAACATCAGTGACTTCGGCCCGCACACCTTCTGCCAGCAACAGTCCGCTGTCACCAACCTGCCCGCCAGATTCTGCGTAAAACGGTGTTTGGTTAAGAACAACCTGAACATTTTCGCCAGCCGTCGCGCTTTCGACTAAAGCCCCGTCCTTAACGATTGCTAGAACCTGTCCCTCGGCCTCTTCATCAACATACCCGATAAACTCCGTCACTCCGTGGTTGTCGACCACGTCAAACCAAACGGTCTCATCCGCAGCTTCACCGGAACCTGACCAAGCGGCTCTCGCTTTTTCTTTTTGTTCAGCCATCGCAGCGTCGAACCCGTCTGTATCAACAGCAACACCCTTTTCGCGCAACGCATCTTGCGTCAGATCGAGTGGAAATCCGTAAGTGTCATACAGTCTAAATGCGGTCGCGCCCGGCATATCGGTACCTTCTGCCAAACCCTCAAGCTCCGCATCTAACAATTTCAAACCACGATCCAGAGTAGTCTTGAATCGCGTTTCCTCATGCAGCAATGTTTCTTCAATCTGCGTTTGCGCGTGCGACAATTCCGGAAAAGCTTGTCCCATTTGCGCGACCAAAGCCGGAACCAAAGAATGCATTACCGGATCCTTCGCGCCCAAAAGGTGCGCATGTCGCATAGCGCGGCGCATTATGCGTCGCAGAACATACCCGCGACCCTCATTTGAAGGTAAAACCCCGTCAGCAATAAGAAACGACGTGGATCGAAGGTGATCGGCTATCACGCGGTGGTGCATTTTGCCATCCCCGTCCGGATCCGAAC
This sequence comes from Rhodobacterales bacterium 52_120_T64, assembly GCA_002162875.1. Lineage (GTDB taxonomy): Bacteria > Pseudomonadota > Alphaproteobacteria > Rhodobacterales > Rhodobacteraceae > NORP23. The sequence goes on from MABA01000004.1 coordinate 647,940, forward strand.
TGGTCGCATGTGCCGAAGCCTCGATTAGATCACGCATCAGGTCGGTGTCATAATTGTCGTGCTTACCCTGTAGCAACGCCCCTAAACGTTCCAAGCCCATGCCCGTATCAATTGAGGGTTTGGGAAGATTGTTCCTGTCGCCATTTTCCTGCTGTTCGTATTGCATGAAAACAAGGTTCCAGATTTCGATAAACCGATCGCCATCCTCATCTGGCGATCCCGGAGGGCCGCCCCAAATGTGCTCGCCATGATCATAAAAAATCTCGGTACAGGGTCCGCAAGGCCCCGTGGCGCCCATCGACCAAAAGTTATCGTCAGTCGGGATGCGGATAATTCTGTCGTCGCTCAGCCCTGCATATTTCTTCCAGATCGCAGCAGCGTCATCGTCGGTGTGATAAACTGTCACCAACAACTTGTCCTTGTTCAAGCCATAATCTTTGGTCAACAAATCCCAAGCATAGGCGATTGCCTCTTCCTTGAAATAGTTTCCGAAACTGAAGTTCCCGAGCATTTCGAAAAACGTATGATGCCGCGCCGTATAGCCAACATTATCCAGATCATTGTGCTTGCCACCGGCGCGCACACATTTCTGACTGGTCACCGCGCGGTCATAATCCCGCTTTTCAAGCCCTGTAAAAACGTTCTTGAACTGCACCATGCCGGCATTGGTAAACATCAACGTCGGATCGTTCCGCGGAACCAATGGCGAGCTCTCCACAACCTTATGGCCATTCGCCTCGAAGCTATCAAAAAATGTGCTGCGAATATCATTCAAACTGGCCATGATCGTGTCCCCGAATTTAAGTTAAAAAGGGTGTATCGCGCGCACGGGCGACTGTCCACAGGGTGCAAGAAAAAACGGGCCGCCATCATGTCGAAAGCGGCCCGCAAAAAAATCGTTACTATTTACAAATTAGTCTTCCAGCACTTCCGAATTTTTGTTCGCGCTGACATCAAAATCCAAACCATGTGCAGCCCTGATTTTGTCTTCGATCTCCAGCGCCATTTCGGGGTGATTTTTCAGGAAGGTTTTGGCGTTCTCGCGCCCCTGCCCTATCCGTTCATCCCCGTAGCTGAACCATGAACCCGCCTTGTCGACCAAGCCGAGCTTAACCCCTAGGTCAATCAACTCTCCGCGTTTGGAAATTCCTTCACCATACATAATGTCGAATTCCACCTGCTTGAACGGCGGCGCAACCTTGTTCTTAACCACTTTTACGCGGGTAGCATTACCAACAATTTCATCACGATCCTTCAGCGCACCGATGCGGCGAATATCAAGCCGAACCGAGGCATAAAACTTCAACGCATTACCGCCCGAAGTCGTCTCGGGTGATCCAAACATAACCCCGATCTTCATGCGAATCTGGTTGATGAAAATGACCATACAGTTCGAACGGTTAATCGCACCGGTTAACTTGCGCATAGCTTGGCTCATCAATCGTGCCTGCGCCCCGACCTGATGGTCACCCATGTCGCCCTCTAGCTCCGACTTGGGCGTCAACGCCGCAACCGAATCCACGACAACAACCGAAACCGCACCAGAACGCACCAGCGTCTCAGTGATCTCCAATGCCTGTTCGCCGCCGTCAGGTTGCGAGATCAGTAGCTCATCAAGATCAACACCCAGTTTTTTTGCATAGGTCGGGTCCAGCGCGTGCTCCGCATCTACGAACGCACAAATGCCGCCCTTTTTCTGCGCTTCAGCAATCACATGCAGTGCCAACGTAGTTTTACCAGAACTTTCCGGTCCGTAAATTTCGATAATCCGACCCTGCGGTAAACCACCAATACCAAGCGCTACGTCCAGACCGATGGACCCGGTCGAGGTCGCCTCGATGTCCATCAGCGCACTATCTTGGCCCAGTTTCATAACCGAGCCCTTGCCGAAATTGCGCTCAATCTGGCTTAGTGCCGATTCCAGCGCCTTTTGCTTGTCCATATCGCGTCTTTCGCCCATATCCAGAATATTTTTCGCTGCTTTTGCCATTGTTTCTTTCCTTATTTCACATCTTGCCTAGTCGAGCAATCACTGCTTATGTTCGCCTCTTGTTCTCTTAACGTCAACATGAGACCAAAACAGGAACATTGCAAGATAAATTTTCACTAGTTACATCTTTCACTGTTATTGGTTACTGAATAGTAAAAGTCATAAGAATTATTTGGATAGACCGAAATGTTGATTTCAATAGGCAAAAAATTGACGTTTCTGGCCATGCCAAAAACCGCTTCGACCAGCATCGAAATGGTGTTGTTCCCGTATTGCGATATCGCCTTCATCAACAATCCGCGTGTCAAACACATCCGGTATCGCCGCTACAAGCGTTTTATCACGCCATATATTGACCAATCCGGCTTTGGCCCACTCGAAACAACCTGCCTTTTTCGTGAGCCAATTGATTGGTTATTTAGTTGGTATCGCTACCGCTCGCGCAATAAAATTAGAGCCAAGGCACAATGCACCGCTAACATGTCGTTCGATGAATTTGTCACGCGCTATATGGCCGAGGATGCGAACGTTTGCGACATAGGGCGCACTTCCCATTTTGTAGCTGGGCACGACGGAAAACCGGCGGTTGATCACATTTACCGATATGAAAACCTACCCGCCTACGTCAAATTCCTTGAAACACGATTCGGTGAAAAGTTTAACCTTGAGCACCTTAACCAATCCCCAATACGTGAATTCTCTTTGTCGGCGCCACTAAAATCACAATTGGAAGATTTTTTGGCGCCCGAGTACGAAATTTATGAAACTTCGCGCCAAAGTTAGACTTCGATTTGCTCTTTCACTTTTTGAGTTAGCTCAACTAGTGAAAACGGTTTTGCCAGAAATGCAGCGTTAGGAATTTCGGGATCTCCATCCTGAAATGCATCCTCTGCATAGCCCGATACAAACACAACTTTCGCATCCGGACGCGTATTCAACGCTTCACGAACCCACGTTGGGCCATTTTTTCCCGGCATAACAACGTCGGATACAAAAACGTCAAATTCTTCGCCGTCATTAAGGACATCCAGCGCCTCTTCGCCTGACGATGCTTGTGTCACGGAATAACCCCGCAATGCCAACGCTCGAGCGGCAAAAGCACGAACAGGTGCCTCATCTTCAACCAGTAAAACCCGCCCGCGTCCCGTTTGGTCTGTCACGATGGCCTCGACAATTGGCGCCGGTTCTACTGCGTCTTCCGGATCGTCATTTACCGGAAGGTATATCAAAAACTGTGAGCCCGACCCTTCGGCACTATCTACAAAAACAAACCCTCCCGTTTGTTTTATAATTCCATACACAGTGGCGAGCCCAAGCCCGGTCCCTTCTCCGACCTTTTTGGTCGTGAAAAAAGGTTCAAAAATCTTTGTGATTTTATCTTTGGGGATTCCGAGGCCAGTATCACGCACCTCCACAACGACATAGTCACCCGGGTGTACCACCGCACGATCACGCCGTAATTCTTTGTGCAACGTTACATTTCGGGTGCGAATAACAACTGTTCCGCCATCCGGCATCGCATCACGCGCATTTACGACGAGGTTCATAATCACCTGTTCGAACTGACGCTCATCCACCCGCACGGGCTTCAAGTTCGCGCCATGCTCTGTGTGCAAAACTACCTTTTCACCCAACAATCGATTCAATAAATGCGACAGGTCGCAAAGTGTGTCGTCCAAGTGTAGCGATTTGGGTCGTAGTGTCTGCTTTCGCGAGAACGCGAGTAATTGCCTTACCAACGCCGCCGCCCGATCCGAATTCTGCTTAATCTGGTCCAGATCCTCATAATCGGGCGATAGTACATCTGTGCGATGCAGCAACAAATCCGCGTGTCCCATAATCGCAGTTAAGATATTGTTAAAATCATGGGCAATTCCGCCCGCCAGCTGCCCGACGGCCTGCATCTTTTGACTTTGCACAAATTGTGCCTCGAGTGTTTTCAACTCGGTTGCGTCGCTAAGTACTGCCAGCACCGTCGTTTTATCACCACGCTTCATTTTTGACATTGTGACTTGAATATATACATCCATTCCGTCGCGTCGGCATCGGGCCATTTCCGGCCTACCAAGCCCGAAACCCTTCATCGTGTCTTTCATGCGATCGCGAATGGAGCGGCCCAACCCTTCGATATGACTATCAAGCGCCTCCCCAACCATATCGTCGCGTCCAATAAGAGCGCTGGCAGCGGCATTCACTTGCAGAATTTCCCCATTTTCACTTGTATCGATCATGGGTACGGGTAAATCGTCAAACAATTCACTGCCTACTTGATGCGTTGCATCCACGGCGGGAATGCGAGACGTCGCTTCAGGCGTGGACGACCGCGCGAGTTGCATTAGAAAATAGAACGCCACACTTCCAAGTGCTAGGGACGATGTTAAATACCCTGGTACGAATTCAAGATAGATCGATAGCAACAGCAACTGCACCAAAGCCATCAGGCCGAGTGCCGCCCGAACAGTCGTCCAGTTTGCATTTGCAAATGGCAGATGATCGCTGGTTTCTGCTTCGTTAGACATTCAATCCCCAAGGTAATTCGCGACGTTCTAAGTCACTAAACCACACTAAGGGTTAATATATGATTTACAACCTATAAGTGCATTGCGCTATTGGCGACGCAACCGTGCGCAATAAAACCCATCGCCGCCCTGAACAGGTGTAAGCGAGATGTCCTCGTCCAGCACCCAACCGTCATTGCGCTCCAGAAACGCCGAAACCTGATCGCCGTTTTCGACCGATAGGATAGAGCAAGTTGCGTAGGCCATCATCCCACCCGATCGAACATATTTTGCGGCATCGTCTAGAATCTGCGATTGTAGGGACATCACTTTGTCAACAAACCCTTGGTCCATCCGCCACTTGGCATCTGGATTACGCCGCCATGCGCCAGTGCCGGTACAAGGTGCATCGACCACGACAAGATCGCAAACGGGATTGTTTTGGCGCAACGCCTCAGTCGATAACACCTGCACCGTTGCCCCGGCACGGCGTGCACGTTCCGGCAAATCTTTCATCCGCCGCGCATTGGCGTCATGTGCCAGCAACACACCTTTACCATCCATATCCGCAGCTAATGCCAACGTTTTACCGCCGCCGCCTGCGCAGTAATCCAACACCGTCATACCGGCCTTTGCTCCGCAAAATGCGGCGACGGCTTGACTTGAGGCGTCCTGTAATTCCACCAAACCGTAGTCATACGCAAGACTACGGGCCAGTTTACGCGGGTTTTGTGTGATCCGCAGCGCGTTCATTGCCAACGCATGTGGTTCTGTGAAAATCAGATCCCGCGCCAACATTCGTTCTGCATCGTCCACTGTGGCTTTCAAGCTGTTGACCCGTAAATCAACAGGTGCACGCTGGGACATCGCCTCCATAACGGCAGGTAGATCATTTCCAAGGGATCGCATTAGCTCCGGCAGCAGAAAATCTGGAAAATTAAGTGCAACGGGTAGCGAGGCTTCTGTTTCATTCACAAACTGTTCGTCGGCAAGCAGCGGTTCAGGTGCGAACCGTGCCCCACTGAACAAGGCCGAAACATCTTCACCGGCCTGAAACTGGTGCGCCATAACCAGACCACGGCCGGTCATCGCGGCCGCTGCATGCGCAAGCGAACGCTTTTGGCGTAAGCAGTCGAACACGATATCGCGCACCGCCGCCCGATCTTTTGATCCGGCGTAACGGTTCTGGCGCGCCCAACGGGTCAACCCGCGTTCGGCAGGTTCACCAGTTAGAATTTCGTCTAACAGTGCGATTGCAGCAGAAAGGCGTGCCGAAGGTGTCATGTCTGATCTAAACCCACAATATTATACCAACGTCACGCCTAAGCCGATCCAAGCGATCAGTAGGCCGATGAATCCGACGAAAAACGCAATGAACCGCTTACGAACATAGTTCGAGCCCACATGTATCATATGGTGCACATAGCGCGACGCCACAAATATTAGTGCCCCGATGGCCATAGGCCAGTTGGCACTTTCCGTTGCAGCCGCAATCGCGACGACAGCGTAAAGCAGAATCGGTGTTTCGAACTGGTTCGTTACATTGTTTTGGAATTGCTTAACGGAATCAGGATAGTTGCGCGTATCAAGCGCCACGTCACCGAAATTTACTTCCTTGCTCACATGACTTGCCGTACGAACAATTGCCATACGCATCATTGCAAAAAAAGTCAAAGCCACCTGCAAAAACACGCAAATCAAAGCAATCGAAAGAGGTGTCATCTATCCCATCCTGTAATTGGGGCTTTCACGGGTAATCTGGACATCATGCACATGACTCTCCTTCAAACCTGCGCCGGTAATCTTCACAAATGTGCAACTTTTACGCATTTCGCCAACCGTGGCATTGCCCGTGTAGCCCATTGCTGCGCGTAGACCACCAACCAATTGATGTAACGTCGCGCCCGCAGCACCTTTGTAAGGAACTTGCCCCTCGATGCCTTCTGGTACCAGTTTCTCGGCGCTGACTTCTTTTTGGAAATATCTGTCGGCTGACCCCCGCGCCATCGCGCCTACAGACCCCATACCACGATATGACTTAAAACTACGGCCTTGATACAAGATCACCTCGCCCGGCGCTTCGTCCGTACCCGCCAGCATAGAGCCAACCATCGCGCAACTCGCGCCAGCAGCAATTGCCTTAGCAAAGTCGCCGGACAGCTTGATACCACCGTCGGCGATAACATGATTACCGGTTTTATTCGCCTCGCTCGCGCAATCCATAATTGCCGTCATCTGCGGTACACCGACACCGGCCACCATCCGCGTTGTACAAATAGATCCAGGTCCGATTCCAACTTTAACTGCATCTGCGCCAGCATCCAGCAACGCTCGCGTCGCGGCAGCCGTTGCCACGTTACCAGCTACAACCTGCACTTCGGCGTTATACTCTTTCACTCGCTCCACAGCCTCCGAAACGCTGGCCGAGTGCCCGTGCGCCGTATCAATCACCACCATGTCGACACCGGATTCAATCAACGCACAAGAGCGCTCAAACCCTGCGTCCCCAACAGTTGAGGCGGCCGCAACGCGTAAGCGCCCCATCTCGTCCTTGCAGGCACTCGGGTTCAATACCGCTTGCTCTAAATCCTTCAAGGTCAGCAGACCCGTCAGCTGATCCTTATCGTTGACGACTAGCAGCTTTTCAATACGTCGCGCCTGCATCAGGCTTTTGGCGTCCGGTAAATCTACAGGCTCGCGCAACATCGCAAGGTTTTCCGATGACATCATAATATGAACAGGCGTTGCATCATCCGTCGCGAAACGCATATCGCGGTTGGTCAGAATTCCAACAACTCTGCCGCCCTCAGCCACAACGGGAAATCCGGTAATCTTGTACCGCTCCTGCAAGGCTTTGGCATCTGCCAATGTTTGATTAGCCTCTAGCGTGATCGGATTTTCAACCAGTCCACTTTCAAAACGCTTCACGGCACGGACCTGTTGTGCCTGCTCGTCAGTATCCAGATTGCGGTGAATAACCCCTATGCCGCCAGCCTGCGCCATTGCTATCGCCATCTTCGCCTCGGTCACTGTATCCATAGCCGAGCTGATGAGCGGGATGTTCATAGAGATGGTTTTAGTCACTTGCGTACGTGTATCCGCCGTCGTTGGCATAACGTTAGACGCAGCTGGAACGAGTAGTACATCATCGAAGGTAAGGGCCTCACGAATTTCCATGGATTCTCTCCTACATGGGGGTCGCTGTTGGCACGTCCCTATCTCATGAAGCGCAGAGAAATGGAAGGGGCTTTGTTGGCGGATAGCTGTTATTTGTCGCTCAAATATACGACGCCAACACGACAACCGACAAAAAATTACTGGCTGCAGCAATATTTCTACGACTGTCGCCACATTACGCGCTAGGCCACCGCGGCTCCGGTTTTCTTGGCCAACTCGCCCTTGATCCAAGTTTTGCTGACCATCCAGACCACATACAATATTAATGGCGTGCCAATCAACAATCCCGCGATCATTCCCGTTGTGGCGATTACACCAAACCCTTTGCCGATAGCATAGATATTAAGGTTGATGAACGTTGCGATTGGAAAGGTAAAGCTGCCCCACATCGCCGTGAACCCATCCTTGGTCAGCCACATCGCAAACAACAGCATTGCGGCAGCAAATGCCACCGACATCCAATAGAACAGAACGAACGCCCACTCGATCCCCAAAGCACCAAAGGCCAACGCAAAAAGGCTGGTCGGGGCTAGCACAATAACTAACGACGGGCGCAACGGTACAGGTGGCCGCACCTTTGTCAGCCTAAATCCATAGCCGAGTGTGATCGCAATATATGGGATGATCGCAGCCATCGCCAACCAAAAACTGGCCGTCACGTAGCCCAACGGAATACCCGCGATAGGGCCAACAATAGGGCCAACAAATGCAAGGTATTGAAACGGCGAAAACAACCGTGCTTCCGGGGGACCTTTAAGAATAGACCAAGCCACCAGTCCAGTCGCGATGTAGTAAACAAATACACCCGTCCACCAAACCTGCGGAACCTGTACGCCGAGCGGTAACAGTGCCGCAGCCAACAGCATTATCGACATCGGAAAGGCTGCAACACCGGCGCGCGCAGGCGGAACTTTCAAGTCCTCCAACACCACCGCGGGCCGCGCAATAACTTTGGCGACGAACGAGATCGCAAAGAACAGAAAAAACGCCGTGGAAACCCCCAGCATCAAGTCTCCGATTTCATGCGGCACCGGCAGAACTCCCGACGCATTACGCCAAGCCAGCGCCAGCCCCATAAAACCGAGAGAAACAGGGAAAATCGCTGGTGGCGTGCTGCGCCATAAGTTTTGTTTGGTTAACACAATATTCTCCATTAATTCTATATACGTATTCTTGAATATACGGTAAAAGGCAACCCCTTCTTGTAAAGCACCATATTTCATCGCAATCTTTCTAAAACAGGAGAGAACGCATGAGCAAACATGGATACGAGGCAGGCCGCCTAAACCTACCTTTCGTCGGCATCGCCACCTTCGCCAAAAAACCTTATGTCGAAGATTGGTCCACCATTAATGCCGACGTAGCCATTATTGGTGCGCCATTTGATGCCGGCACACAATACCGTTCTGGCGCGCGGTTTGGTCCGCGTGGTGTTCGCGAAGCCTCCACCCTGTTTTCCTTCGGGCATGCCGGTGCCTATGACCACGAAGACGACGCAACATATCTTGGCGCGGACGTGAACATCGTCGATATGGGGGATGCCGATATCATCCACACCGACACGGTAAAATCCCACGCCAACATCGAATACGCCGTGCGCCAAGCCCTGAAAGGCGGCGCCCTGCCCGTGACCATTGGCGGCGATCACTCCATCAACATTCCTTGCGTCAACGCGTTTGACGACCAGGGTCCTATCCACATTCTGCAAATCGACGCCCATCTAGATTTCGTCGATGAGCGCCACGGCGTACGCAACGGTCACGGTAACCCGATGCGCCGTGCAGCCGACCACGAATACGTCACCGGTTTGACGCAATTGGGCATCCGCAACGTATCCTCGACGGCGAAAGAAGGGTACGAGTACGCCCGCTCGGTCAATTCCGACATTCTGTCTGTCCGACAGGTCCGCGCCCACGGCCCCGAAGGCGTTGTCGAGCGCATCCCCGAAGGCGCACGCCTGTACGTCACCATCGACATTGACGCGTTCTGCCCGTCCATCGCACCGGGCACAGGCACGCCCAGCCACGGCGGTTTCCTTTACTACGATGTGCTGGAAATCCTGCAACTCGTCGCCAAACGGCATCAAATAGTTGGGATTGATCTGGTCGAGGTTGCGCCCGACTACGATCAAAGCGATTCCACCACTATTCTAGCGGCCCAACTGCTGCTGAATTTCCTTGGCTTCATCTTTCACGAACGCAACACATGACACCCGAACGATGGTCGCCATAAACCCAATATTAACCATTCCCGTGTACAACCGGACCCACTGAGCGCGACGGGCCGCAAGGCTCAACGGGTTTATCGCGCCACTATATTGTTAATTTTCCGTTGCAGTTTTTCGCAACATCCACACTAAACCGCCCAATAGTTGCGCCGTTTCACAACCGGCTTATGTCAGCGACATTCTCAAGGATTGGGCCGTGACGCGGTATCCCCGCTGTCTCAGTTATCAGGCGATTTCTAACCCAAAACGCCAAAACCCAAGGGCAACCACCGTCCCCGAGCATTATCGCCAGTTTATGCGCGGGTTTCACTCGAACGCTTCTTTTTCGTGTCTTTTTGATTAACCGGACTATGTCGACGACAAATTGGTTGATAAATGACACCAACAAAATCGGTGTCATTAAAAATAATTCAAAATATTATGAAACCAAATTTTGAGAACATACCAAGAACTCGCTGTATGGCATTTAACTTATGAGAAAGGAGGCAATTGTAAGTCGTCATTGTGGCGACTCTAATCTAGGAGAGCATAAATATGTTCGTTCTGTTTTCTCTGCTTGCTGAGTTTCTTGAAGGTGTCACTACTATTGGCAATTTACTTTTCAACATCATTTAGTTTGTTGAATGGCTTCAATGCAAATTTGAAGACGATTAACTTTGTTGTTCCGGCATGCATCAATTTTATGCGTGATCCATTGAAGTTAACCGCAATAGCAAACCACAAACGATCATAGTGCTTAAGTAATGGATAGCCACTGAGAATCTTCGTGATGAAGTGTACAGGGCGCGCACTCTACCCGCGCCCCTTAAACCCCGTAGAAATCACAAACTTCTCGGAGCTATCCGAACGACTGGCAGGCGGCTTTACGTGAATGGTTTTCTTGAAGTTCTTCTTCAACATCAACAACATCTGTTCCTCGGCTCCACCAGCCAGAACCTTGGCGACAAACGTTCCGCCCTCGTCCAGCACGTCGAGCGCGAAGTATATTGCGGCCTCAACCAGCGCCATAATGCGAATGTGGTCTGTCTGCTTGTGCCCACAAGCCGCCGCCGCCATGTCGGACATCACAACGTCCGCTTTGCCGCCAAGCCATTCCTTCACCTTGTCGTCGGCGAATTCCTCTAGGAAATCGAGCACATACAAATCCGCGCCGGGAATAGGTTCCACGTCCTGCAAATCAATGCCCAAAACCGTTCCAACCTTTTTGCCCTTACGCTCGCCCAATGCGTTTACGTTTTTCACGGCAACCTGACACCACCCCCCCGGCGCACAGCCAAGGTCCACAACCCGCGCACCCGGCACAAGAAACTTGAACCTCTCGTCCAACTCCTTGATCTTAAATGCCGCGCGGCCACGATAGCCACCCTCATTCGCGCGCTTCACGTATGGGTCGTTCAATTGGCGTTCCAGCCATAATGTCGAGGACAATTTGCGACCCTTGGCCGATTTTACCCGAACCTTAAGATCGCGCTGTCCGCGCCCTGAATTGTTTTTCTCAGCCATCGTTTTCAAACCTGTTTTCCAGAACACCATCAGCGTTCATCATCGAAAATAACATACCTTCGCGCAAACCGCGATCCGCAACCCTAACCGATTCCGTTGGCCAAATCCGCAGCAACGTCTGCAAAATCGCTGAACCCGACATAATCAAGTCCGCGCGGTCATTGCCAATACCGGGTTCGCGCCGCCGCCCATCTGGGCCAAGCTCGAGAAACCGGTCGATTACAGCATTTACATCATTCGCCCGCATCCGCAAACCATCGACCTTGTTGCGATCATAACGCCTTAACCCCAAATGCATCGCGCCCAGCGTTGTTACAGTGCCAGAGGTGCCAATTACTTGTAGCTTCGACAGGATCGAAGGGTCGACCAGATCATGATAGGGTGAAAAACCTTCCAACTCTTCCTCGAAGTGACAGGCCATCAACGCAAATTTCGCGCCATCCTCTTGAACATCGGAAAAACGTTGCATCAACGTCGCCACGCCCAAAGGCACCGAAATCCAGTCTACCACTCGTGCGCCGGGCAGTTTAATCGCGCTAATATCACCGGGGCGCAGGTTAATCATTGCCTTGATTTTATCTGCAGGCGACACATCCGTTAGATCCACCCAGACCAGTTCGGTCGAGCCGCCGCCAATATCGACAACCAGCACATGTTCCGCCGAAGGCTCCAATAAAGGTGAGCAACTGACGACGGCCAAGCGTGCTTCCTCGGCTGGGTTAATAACTTCCAATTGTAGGCCGGTTTCATTACGAATACGGCTCATGAATTGTTCGCCGTTTTTTGCGCGACGACAGGCCTCGGTCGCGACCAAACGCGAATTGTTAACTCCCAGTTTACGCAACTTGCGCGAACACACATGCAACGCCTGAAGCGTTCGGTTGATACCCGCATTCGAAAGGGAGCCGGTGCGTTCCAGATCGAGACCCAGCCGCACAGATTTAGAGAACGCGTCAACAATGTTGAAATGCGCTCCATCCGGTTCTGCAATAAGCATCCGGCAAGAATTTGTTCCAAGGTCCAGCGCAGCATAAAGCGGTTTTCGGTCAAGCACGGCATTTCTGCCAGCTCCACGCCGCTTGCCACCCGAGTTCCCCCTCGGATTACGGGAATGACGATCCGTCATTATTTTCAGCCAATCTCTCCGCGCTCAGAATTCGGCGCAGTGTTTGGATTGAAGATAGTGCGGAATGCTGGTTAGCGCAAGATCAGACATCGGGGGAGAAACCGCTCACGTCATCACAAGCAAGGGATCTCCGTCCCAACTCCCACTGCTTGAAACGATGCGCGCACGGGTGAAAGAACTACGGTCAAAAAACGTCCCGTCGCGGCTTTCATCCATCAAGGTTCTATGCACGCCTTGCCAATATGCTGTTTTCATCATGGCATCATCGTCCTTCCATAAAGAAACTGTAAAACCTTCCTTTTGATCGAACTCGCCATTAAAAACATCGCGGCGCACGTTTCCGTCCTGTTCGCCAAAAAAATCAATAACGTCTTCCACACCGCGCGTAAATCTACGTATTCGCGGTATTATCTCTGCATCTCTAGATACGTACCCGGCAGTAGTTAATACCATCAACGGTCCTTGTGGGTCCTCGTCTGCAACTCTGACTGCCGAGTTAGTTTCAACTTCACCACGCCAGTTCAATGATCCGCGATGCGTGACCGGAATAGCCAGTGCTTGCCAATGTTCGACAGCGTTTGAAAGAGCCTGCAGATGATCCTCAGGTGCATTGAACATGGCTTCGGCTTCGTCCTGCGAGCGATGAATTGCCAATCCACACCATGTATCGGAATCCCAAAGAGATAATCCGTCATCACCGATACTAATTTTAGGGCAAAACCGCCAATATTTCGGAGTTCCAGATATATCAAAATCTTGCTCTTTAGCAGAAATGGATTCGGGGAATTTAATTCGGTGTAATGTAATCCAGTCATGTTCAGAAGGCGTCATTGGGAAATCCTAACCTATGATCAAAACCAACGGTTAGCACATGACGCCTTCTTTACCTAACTAGCTGTTTACGCCACACTCGCTGCAAGATCGACACCAACGGCCTCAAAGCCAAGCGCACGACTGATGTTGTACACCAAGTCCGGATTGTTAAGCGTGTAGAAGTGCAGATGATCTACGCCCTCCGTCTGAAGTTCGTCACATTGCTCGGCACAAATCGCAGTTGCCAAAATTTCAGTATCATCGCCTGCGTTACGGAAGGCTTGATGCATCCAGTCTGGCACTTTGGCTTGGCACATGTCGGCGAAGCGCAGCATTTTGGTGAAGTTCTCGACCGGCAGAATACCGGGAATGATCGGCGCCGTGATGCCTGCATCAGCAGCCGCATCGCGGAACCGTAGAAAATCGTCGTTTTCAAAGAAGAACTGCGTGATGGCACTACTCGCACCCGCGTCAATCTTGCGTTTCAGGTTTTCTATGTCGGCTTTCATATCGGCTGAATCCGGATGCTTCTCCGGATAAGCCGCGACAGAAATCTCGAAATCGCCAGCGTCTTTCAACCCTGCAACCAGTTCTGCCGCGTTCTGAAAACCGTCGGGATGCGCGGTGAAGTGATCTTGCCCTTTGGGCGCATCGCCGCGCAAGGCCACAATGCGGCGCACACCTTGGGCCGCATACCCGCGCGCCACATCAAGCGTTTCAGCCTTGCTGGCCCCTACTACCGTCAGATGACCCGCCACGTTAAGGCGGGCGCGGTCCTGAATGGTTTTAATCGCTGAAACCGTGCGTTCCCGCGTGGTTCCGCCAGCCCCGTAGGTCACCGAAACGTATTCCGGCCCCAAGGGCGCCAACCGTTCAACCGAACGCCAGAGGCGCGCACCTGCTTCAGCATTATGTGGAGGAAAAAATTCAAAAGACAGACTCGTGGTCTGTGGAGTTTCATAAGTCATGTTGCGTCGGTCCATACCGTCAATGAGTTTTGCAGTGCGTTTTACATACACCAAAGAAGCGACTAATCAAGATAAAAAAAACGACTCAGGTGCGAAACGGCCTTGCGAAATGTCGCGAACTACGCCTTTGATGTCGGCGACATAGCAGCATCATTTCTAGTGGTGGCGCTACTGCGAAATTGACAATCGGAGAACCAAAAATGGCAAACGTAACCATAGTATACTGGCGCGACATCCCAGCTCAGGTGATTTGTGGCAAGGGCCGTCGTGGTCATAAAATCCAGCTACCCGAGAGATTCGAACAAGCCATTGACCGCGCGGCGATGAAGGTCGGTGCCAAAGATGCCGACGCGTATTTGGCCGAATGGCGCAAAGCAAAACCCTATTCTGTCGAAGGTGACGATAAAGATGTCGCTATCGCAGAAGTCGCACGAATCGAAGCTGAATACGATCAAGCCAGGATCAAGGCATTGATCGACAATGATGGCTGGGCATAAAGCCCCTCGGCATGAACTGGAAGAACCTCATGGCAGTCCTGAACTTCAAACGTAAAGCAACGGCAAGACCCGTTAGTGACGGTTCGTTAGCGAGTTTCCTTAACGGATTCTCGATCGAGGTAATGCCGCGTACGGCTGCCAAAATCGAAGACTTTCGCAAGATTTTGCCGGAGGGCACGCGCGTTTACGTCGCCCATATCGAAGGCACACCGATTGAAGAAATGGTCGAGACCGCCAAGCGTCTGACTGACGAGGGTTTTCCGGTTATGCCCCACCTCCCCGCCCGCATTATTGCGGATGCCGCGACTTTGGAAAACTGGATAGAACGCTATGCCGATGTTGGCGTCTCCCAAGCCCTGCTTCTGGCTGGTGGCGTAGACAAGCCGCACGGCGACTTCGAGGATTCGATGCAATTGTTGGGCACTGGCCTGTTCGACAAGCACGCATTCAAACGCCTTCATGTTGCAGGCCATCCCGAGGGGAACAAGGATATTGACCCAAGCGGTGGCGACGATGCCGTGATGGATGCGCTGCGTTGGAAAAACGATTTCCAGAACCGCACAGATGCGAAGATGGCCTTGGCCACGCAGTTTGTGTTCGAAAGCGCCCCCGTCATTGAATGGGCCAACCGACTTCATGCCGAGGGCATTAACATTCCCATCCACATCGGCATCGCCGGACCCGCAAAACTGCAAACAATGATCAAGTTCGCAATGGCTTGCGGCGTCGGCCCTTCCGTGCGCGTTTTAACACGCCGCGCAAAGGACGTAACCAAGTTGGTTATGCCGTTCGAGCCAACACAAGTTTTATCGGAATTGGCGCGTCACAAAGCCGCCAACCCTGATTTCAACATTGAATCTGTCCACTTCTTTCCGCTAGGTGGGATCAACAAGACAGCCGAATACACCAGCGAACACGGCAAACCTGCCAGCCTCGCCGCTCACGCTTAAGGATAGATTAATGACACGTACCATCGTTGAATCCGCCGCCAAAACCGCCATCATCGGGTTCGATCAACCCTTCTGCGTCATCGGTGAACGCATCAATCCAACGGGCCGCAAAAAGCTGGCACGCGAACTGGAAGCAGGCGATTTTTCGACTGTGGAACTGGACGCACTGGCGCAGGTTGCTGCGGGCGCGACGATGCTGGATATTAACGCTGGTGTTGTTTACAACTCCAACCCCAATCCGAACGAAACGGAACCACCGTTGATGCGGAAAGTTATCATGATGGTTCAAGAGCTTGTGGATATTCCTTTATGTATCGACAGCTCCGTTCCGGCAGCGCTTGAGGCGGGTCTAGAGGTCTGCAAAGGCCGCCCGTTGTTGAACTCGGTCACCGGCGAAGAAGACAAGCTAGAATTGATCCTACCGCTTGTTAAAAAATACAATGTTCCAGTGGTGGCAATTTCCAACGATGACACCGGTATTTCCGAAGACCCTGAAGTCCGTTTCGCTGTCGCCAAGAAAATCGTTGAACGCGCTGCCGATTTCGGCATTCCCGCACACGATATCGTCGTTGACCCGCTGGTTATGCCCATTGGCGCGATGCGCACCGCTGGCCTTCAGGTTTTTGAACTGGTCCGTCGTTTGCGTAACGAGTTGGGTGTGAACACCACGTGTGGCGCGTCCAACATCAGCTTCGGCTTGCCGAACCGTAACGGTATTAACGCGGCCTTCCTGCCCATGGCGATTTCGTCCGGTATGACCTCGGCGATCATGAACCCCATGCACACATTGGAAATGGACGCTATCCGCGCAGCCAACTTCCTGACCGATAACGACCCGCACGGCGGTGTCTGGATCAAGAAAAACCGCGTCCCCCCTGCCGAGGGTGAAGGCCGCGAACGTGGTGGACGTCGCCGTCGTCGCGGGTAACGCTTTAATCATACTTGTGAATTATCCATAAATGCCTAGATATAGGGCGAACAATTGATGGATATTTAGATGGCTACGAACCTATACGACGTTCTTGGCGTCAAAAAAGGCGCTGAATCGAACGATATCAAGAAGGCTTATCGTAAGCTGACCAAATCGCTGCACCCTGACCTCAACCCCGGTGATCCCAAAGCCGAGGAGCGGTTCAAGGCGGTTTCGGCTGCCTATGATATTCTGGGCAAAGACAAGAAGCGTGGCCAGTACGACCGAGGCGAGATTGACGAGAGCGGAGCGGAGAAAGCTCCGCAGTATTCGCAACAGTACGGACGTCAGCCACACCGTGCGCAGGGGCGTGGTGGATTTCAAGATATGGGCGACATGGGTGATATTTTCTCGCAAATGTTCAGGGATCGTCAGGCCCAATCTCGCCCGCAATCTTTTGCAGGGCAAGACCAGCGCTACAACATGAAAGTTTCGTTCATCGAGGCAGCGATTGGTGGCAAAAAGCAAGTGCAGATGACGGACGGTGCGCTGAACGTCACTATTCCGCAAGGTATCGAAGACGGCAAAACTATTCGGCTAAAAGGCAAAGGTCAGCCCGGTTATGGTGGCGGCCCTGCTGGCGATGCACTTATCCAGATCGAGGTGCTCGCTGATCCGGTATTCAGCCGCAATGGTTTGAATATTGACCTGACCCTACCCATCACGCTTTACGAGGCCGCCCTCGGTGGCAAAGTCGAGGTGCCAACGTTGCACGGACTAGTCGGGTTGAGAATCCCGAAAGGGTCTCGCACCGGTCAAACTATGCGCCTGAAGGGGCGCGGGATAGCGATGCGTAGCGGTAAAAAAGGTGACCAGATGGTGACGCTATCCGTGCAAATGCCGGATACCATTGATGACGAACTGGTCGCATTTTTGGAAAGCTGGAAGGGCGAAAATGCCTACGATCCACGCCAAAAGATGAAAAGCGCGTCCTACGTATAAAATGGCGGACCATTCGGCCCGCCCGCTACACAGGTTAATAAAATCATTTCATCATCGTGATCGCATCCGATGTGAACACGTAATCGTCCACGTTGCTGTGGCAAGCAATGCACCCGGCATCGGCCCCTTTTGCAACACGCCCGGCAAGTTCCATGCCTCCGGCGTTTTTATCTAGCGAACCATCGGGCAGGAACTTTGCCCAGAACCAGTCCTGATTGTCGTCGTCATACCCGGCCTCGCGGCGGAACATTACGGTGACTGCACCTAGGTGCTTGGCTGGGTCCATTAGAACTTCGGCTTCGCTCACGCCTTCCGGGCCGTAGTTGCGCTTAACAATCAGATCGCCAGTGTGACCATTAATCGTACCGGTGGTATAGAACGTCTCTAACATCATCCCGTGCGGGGCCATCCCCGCGTAAGGATAAGTCTGGATTGCGTTTGGGCCGGCCAAATTGGAAGCGTTCATCACATCCCAAAGCAGCGCTGCATATTCTATGTCATGGTCCGTGCCGAACGGCTTCATATCCTGCGCTGTTGCCGCTGTTATGGATAACGATCCGGCCAGCGCAAGACCCGTAATAAACCTTTTCATACCATCCTCCATTAGTTTGTAGCGCTACTCTAGCCCAAGGAAATAAAACCGGAGGTAAACTGTAGAACACGTGATTTCACAAAACCTGCGCTCAAACGTGATAAAAACGTGAACAACGGTATATATTAAATTGCCCCACAAATGTGCACACTATCCGTGAAATCCCATTCGGAGGTCTTCTTATGCGTCGTTCCCACATTGTCGCCGTCCTATCCTTGACCCTTTCCGCAGCATTACCTGTACACGCGCAAGACGCTGCCGCAGGCGAGCAGATATTTCGCAAATGCACTTCCTGCCACCAAGCTGGCGCGGGGGCGAGAAACAGCGCTGGTCCGATACTAACAGATGTAGTTGGTCGCGCGGCGGGCAGCGTTTCAGGGTACAGATACGGGAAATCCATGCTTGCTGCTGGCGAGGCGGGATTGATTTGGAACGCAGAAAACATCTTCAATTATCTGTTCAACCCGACAGAATTCCTCCGAGCCTATTTAGATGACCCGAAAGCCAAGGCGAAGATGAATTTCAGCTTGAAGGCTGAACAAGACCGCCATGACGTGATCGCCTATTTGTCGACGTTTCAGGTTGCCAAAGCCCCGCCTGAAAACGGTTTTTGCGTTACGAACCAGTCGGAATTAACGCATGTGTTCGCAGTTGATGCTGGTGACGAAGGGCGCAAAGTGGAGGAACTCGGTCCGGGTGGCATCCTGTGTACGGCTGCATCCGACGCACCCCTAAACGGTTTTGTTAGTGTGTTTGAAAGTGCTGAGCATGACGAAGGTTGTTCACGCTTAATCACCGCTGGTAACATTGAAGGCATGATCAAATACTCGGACTTTGATCGTTGCGAGTGGACGTCACATGCGGGATGAAGTTATCGCCTACGTCTTCCCTGCACGACATGAATCATGAACCCGAAACTGTAACACATCAGCAAAAACCCGATCATACCTTTTTGGCCAAACGCTGCAATTACTACTAGTAGCAGCGGTGTACCAAGGGTATTCCCAAGATTACCCATCTGCGCCATGGCGCCATTCGCGTGCGCCTGCGCGTCTGCATTTCGATTTAGCTGCGGAATCGCGGCAAAACTTGCACCTTGCACAAGACCAAGCGCACCGACTAATGCGATGTAAAGCCATGGGTTATCAGGGAAAATCATTATTAGTAGAGTTACGAAAAATGCTGCACTAAAACCCAACATAACAACGCGCACGGCCTCCATATATCGAAGCAATAAAACACCGATGGAAATTGACGAAGCAATTCCAGCCAGTGGCATTGCACCTGTCACCAGCGCCCGATGCTCAGCGGCAACAAACCCCGGCAAGATGGTGAGCAATGACACAAAAGTCAGCGTATAGAATAGCCAACCAATCGCTGGCGCCGCCTCAAACGGAGAGCTATATATATGAACATGACGCTCTAGAATTTCGGCAAACCCGAACCGTTCTTGCCGCACACCCGATGTTCCGGTCGAAGGCAACATCACAAAAAGTGCTGCTGCCACCGCGGCCATAAATACCGCATGTGAAAGGAATAAGCTGCTTACCCCGTATTTTTCCACCAAGGGAATACCAAGCCATGCGACAGCGGCGAACGAAACACCAAAGAAGGTGCTCCACAGGGTCATAGTAATTGTGCGATGCTTGCGAGCACTAACCTGTGCAATCAAGGTTGGCGCGGCGACGACAATCACGAGATGGGAGACCCCCTCGATAACACGACTAGCAAGCATTAGGGGGAGCGAGGGCAAGATGGATTGCCATGCAGACAGAGCCGCGCCCCAAACAAGTGCAAACAACAGAAGTTTGCGAAACCCGATGCGAGTAACGATCAAACCTGCGAACAATCCCAAACCTATACCCAAAAAGCTGATAAGCGAGACAAGGAACCCCAAGCTCGGCCCTGCCCCGTGGTATATTTCTTGAATCGTTGGAAAAATGACGGAAATTTTGGCGAACTGCCCCGCGGCCCCAAGACCAGCAGCCCAAAGTACAAAAACCAATGCAAAAGATGTTTTTTCCCGCGTATCCATGCGGCGAAACGTACGGTATTGGCTGACAGGTGCAAGGCGTTTTGGTTTGAGGTGTGCAACATTCCGTCACAAACCGTCGTATTCGCCTTTCTATCCCTGTCATAGAAATAGTATTACTGCTGAAACGAATTGCGGGGAACAAAAATGAGCGATGATCCACTAGTCATATTTACCCCTTCGGGCAAACGTGGTCGCTTCCCTGTGGGAACGCCTGTGTTGACGGCTGCGCGCAAACTGGGCGTTGATCTGGACAGCGTCTGTGGCGGGCGCGGGATTTGTTCCAAATGCCAGATTACGCCGTCATATGGTGAGTTTCCCAAGCATGGCGTGTCCGTCATCAAGGATGCATTGTCGGGCTGGAACGCGGTCGAGGACAAATATGATCGCTTGCGTGGCCTGCCGGAAGGGCGGCGTTTGGGATGTCAGGCGACAGTCCAGTCAGACATTGTGATTGATGTCCCACCCGAATCCCAAGTGCACAAACAAGTGGTTCGCAAACGTGCCGAAGCCCGTGAAATCACAATGGAGCCGGCAACCAAGCTTTACTATGTCGAGGTACAAGAACCTGACATGCATGAGCCCTCTGGCGATCTTGAACGTTTGCAAAAGGCGCTGAAGGAACAATGGTATCTGGATGTGGCGGGCAGTGACCTGCGAACCTTACAGCTTCTACAACCAGCGCTTCGCAAAGGTAAATGGAAAGTTACCTGCGCAATTCACACTGCTGAAAGTGGTTCCTCGCATGTCATGCAGGTTTGGCCGGGTTATTACGAGGGTTCGATTTATGGGCTGGCGATTGATCTGGGGTCCACAACGATTGCGGCGCATCTGTGTGATTTGCACAGCGGTGAGGTCGTGGCGTCCTCGGGCATCATGAATCCGCAGATACGTTTCGGCGAAGACCTGATGAGCCGCGTTTCATACGTAATGATGAACCCCGGCGGCGAGGTTGAACTAACCCGCGCGGTTCGGGAATCGATGAATGCACTGATCGTGCAAGTCTCCACCGAAGCCGAGATTGATCGCGAGTTGATCGTCGAAGCTGTGCTGGTTGGCAACCCGGTCATGCACCACCTGTTCCTTGGCATTGACCCCGTCGAGCTGGGCCAAGCACCCTTCGCTTTGGCAAGCTCGGGCGCGGTATCGCTTTGGGCAAGCGAGGTGGAAATGCATATGCACCCCGAGGCGCGGTTATATATCCTGCCATGTATCGCAGGACACGTTGGGGCGGACGCAGCAGCAGTGGCATTGTCCGAGGCACCCTATCGGTCTGACGAATTGGTTTTGATCGTGGATGTTGGTACAAATGCAGAGATTTTGCTGGGGAACAAAGATAAGGTTCTGGCGTGTTCCTCCCCAACCGGTCCAGCGTTTGAGGGCGCGCAGATTTCTTCGGGCCAGCGCGCGGCCCCCGGTGCAATTGAAAACGTGCGGATTGATCCGGTTAGCAAAGAGCCGCGCTTTAAAGTTATAGGTTGTGATCTATGGTCTAACGAAGACGGGTTCGAGGCCGCGACGCTTTCGAGCGGGATCACCGGCATCTGCGGATCCGGTATCATCGAAGTCATCGCCGAGATGCGGCTTGCGGGTTTGCTGGATGCTGGCGGTCTGATCGGCTCGGCCCAACAAACGGGAACCGAGCGGTGCATCGTTGATGGTCGCACAAACTCCTATGTACTACATGATGCCTCCACCTCGGACGGCCCCCTTATCACGGTTACTAACAGCGATATTCGGGCTATCCAACTGGCCAAGGCGGCGCTTTATGCTGGCGCGCGGTTGTTGATGGACAAGATGGGTGTAGAAAGCGTTAACCATGTTACACTGGCTGGCGCGTTTGGCGCACATATTTCCGCGAAACATGCCATGGTCTTGGGGATGATACCGGATTGCCCAGTGGAAAACGTGGTTTCGGCAGGCAATGCGGCGGGCACGGGCGCGCGAATTGCGCTGTTGAATGTCTCTGCGCGGCGCGAGATTGAACGGGTTGTACACGAGATCGAAAAGATCGAAACGGCGATCGAACCAAAGTTTCAAGATCATTTTGTCAATGCTTCCAGCATCCCACATGCGACTGATCCGTTTCCACTGTTAAACAAAATCGTTGATATTCCAGACGTTTCTTTCAACGTCAAACAGTCGGGCGAAGGTGGGCGACGGCGCAGACGGCGGTGAATTGAAATACATGCTCGTGATACCCATATAAAGGTTATCCAAAAAACCAACGGAGCGAGCAGTGATCCGGGTAGCATCTTATAACATCCGCAAAAGCGTTGGGCTTGATCGCAAGCGCCGACCAGCGCGGATTGTCGAAATTCTAAATGAAATCGATGCAGATGTGGTGGCTTTGCAAGAAGTAGACCGCCGTACAGGATTGCGCGAAACGACGATCCCACGCGAGATGATCGAGCGTGAAACAGACCTGAAGGTAGTTGAAATCGCGACCCGCCCCAACAGCATTGGGTGGCATGGAAACGCTCTTTTGGTGCGAAAAGACGCCGAGGTCATGGTGGAACGTCGCCATGATATTCCAGTGCTGGAACCACGCGGGGCGATATCCGCAGATATTCTTGTGCATGGCGAGCATTTGCGAATCGTCGGGATGCACTTGGCATTAATGCGCACTTTCCGTCGCCAGCAAATTCGCGCGGTTACCAACCAAATCCAACGCCTCAACGCGCAAATTCCGACTCTTATAATGGGCGATCTTAATGAATGGCGCCCCAGTGGCAGCCTTGACCAGTTCGGTGACGAATATACCGTCGCCACCCCCGGCCCAAGTTTTCATTCCTCAAGACCAGTGGCCTCGCTTGACCGAATTATTCTGCGTAACGATCTGGATTTGCTGAAGGGTGCCGTGCACCATTCTGATCTGTCGCGCGTGGCCTCGGATCATCTGCCGATTTATGCCGATATCAAGGTTTCTCAACGTGCCATAGCGTGAAGCTTACTTTTTTTCGTCAAACAGGTCCTGATTTGTTTCAACAAACTCGTTGATCATACCCGCAAGGCCGCCGAACCACTTTCCTTTAAGATAAAAGAAACCGGCTGCGGCCCCAACAAATGCGCCGAACGTATCGACGATCAAATCATACATCGTGTCGGCCAGACCTGATTTTTGCATGTTCAATCCGAACAACTCGTCCATTCCGAATTCGAATATCTCCCAGATAACGCCTAGGGTCATCGCAAAGCAAAAAGCGAACCAGGATAGGGCAATCGGCGGAGCTGCGTATTTGTTGTCTCTGAACATCATTAAAATGACGATAAAGCCGATTAGTCCAAACCCAATCGCCGCGCCACCGTGCATGAAAACATCCCACCACCATAGACGTTCGTAGAAATCGGCAATTTCACCCAGAAATAGCGTTGAGTAAGTGAACACAATAATTGCAGAGGTGAAAAATACCGGAATTTGCACATGGTAGAACCGTTGGAATTGCATCGGTGCAAACGTCAGTGCAAATGTCAGGATCGTTACGAAAAGTGCATCCCATTGTTGCTCATAAACGGCAAATCCGGCAGCGCCGATCAGCAAAAACCAGATGATATATACTACTAGGCTTTGATTAAATGGCCGCAATTGGGACCTCCTGTATGAATGTTACTTCTAAGTACGCGGGATTTGAAGCACAAACCCTTCCCTTTCGCGCGTCAATCGTTATACATCCCCGCACCAATAAACTTAGGAAACTGGAACAATGACCTACAAGCCAAAAAGCGAATTTCTCCGTGTGATGGAGACCCGCGGCTTTCTGTCGGACTGCACCGATATGGAAGGCCTTGATGAAGCGCTAATGAATGGCATTGTTCCGGCGTATATCGGCTTCGACGCGACAGCAAGTTCGCTGCACGTCGGCTCGCTGATCCAGATCATGATGCTTCGTTGGTTGCAAAAAACCGGCCATCAGCCCTTGGTTCTTATGGGTGGTGGTACGTCCAAAGTGGGCGATCCGTCGTTCCGTTCTGATGAACGTTCGTTGCTGAACGACGCACAAATTGCCGAAAACATCGCGGGTATTAAAAAGGTTTTTGCCAACTACGTGACCTTTGGGGATGGCGCGCAAGATGCGCGCATGCTCAATAACGCCGACTGGCTGGATAACCTGAACTACCTGACGTTCCTGCGCGACGTTGGGCGGCATTTTTCGGTTAACCGGATGCTTAGCTTTGAAAGCGTTAAATCCCGCATGGATCGCGAACAATCGTTGAGCTTCCTTGAATTCAACTACATGATCTTGCAAGCCTATGACTTCAGGGAGATTAACCGCCAGTTCGGCTGCCTTCTGCAAATGGGCGGCTCGGATCAATGGGGCAATATCGTTAATGGTATCGACCTGTCAAGGCGCATGTCTAAATCAACGGTATTTGGCCTAACTTCGCCGCTGTTGACAACGGCAGACGGCAAGAAGATGGGTAAATCGCAGGATGGCGCCGTTTGGCTGAATGCCGACATGCGCTCGCCTTACGAATTCTGGCAGTTCTGGCGCAATACGCTGGATGCCGACGTAACACGGTTCCTGAAGTTATATACCGAACTTCCGTTGGACGAATGCGAACGTCTGGGTGCACTGGGTGGATCCGGTATCAATGAAGCCAAGATCATTCTTGCAAACGAAGTAACCACGCTGGCCCACGGCGCGACTGCGGCAAGCACTGCTGCGGCCACGGCCGTTGAAGTTTTCGAAAAGGGTGGTGTTGGCGACGACTTGCCAACCATCACACTTGCAGCAGATGATATTGGCGAGAACGGCATTTCAATTGTGCAACTTTACGTCAAATCCGGCCTTGCCCCTTCAGGTAAAGAAGCAAAGCGCACGATTGCATCTGGTGGTGCCAAGATGGATGATGTGGTTGTAAAAGACGCAGGCACGATGGTTTCGGCGGAGGCAATTGCGAAAACCGTCAAACTGTCCGCAGGTAAAAAACGACATGCTTTGGTAAAGCTGGCTGACTAACATCACTTTCAATTTGTTGAATGTGTCGCACCCTGCCTTTCTTGTAATTTCAGGGTGTTTTCTTAAGTGAGTGTTAACAAACTAATTTTAACGCTTGCAGGACAATTCAATGAAACAAATCGCTCTTATTTTAACGGCCGTGGTCCTTGGCCTCGGTTTCGGATACGCCACCGGTGGCCTCGCCTTCTCTTCCGCTGTGTGTCTAGTCGCGGGAGTATTTCTTGTGACCCCAAGCTTATTCAAGTTCAATCTTTCGGACGTGGCAATCATCAAGGACAACCTTCCAAGTCTTTTTAAAAACTTATGGATCAACTACCTGCTGTTAACCGCTGTAGCGCTGGTTATCGGATATTTGAGTCAAGACCTTGGCATCGCCGCAGCACTATTCCTGCTGGCCCTGCTGCCCGGTGGGGGCATGGTGATGATGTGGATTAAGCAAAGCGGTGCAAATGTTAAGCTTGGGTTCGTAATCTTTATGTTGAACCTGTTGCTGCTGCTGCCTGTGACTCTTGTTTTCAGTCAGTTCCAAAGTTTCGCTGGTGGTTGGTTCCCAGCGCCAGATTTGACAGCCGTGGGCGATATAACCGCTGGCAAAGGTGTGAAACCGATCGCACCATTCATGATCTTGATCGTCATCCCGTTCCTGCTTAGCCGCATCGCACTGAAGTACTTCCCCGCTGTCGTGACGTTTACCGGTAAGCATCAACAGTTGATTTCCAAAGCTACTATGTTCGGGATTGTTTTGTATCTATTCTCATTATCGACAGCACAGCTGCTATTTCAAGTCGATATTGTGGATCTGGTTAAAGCAGTTCTAGCAACAAGCGCCTTCTATGCACTGGTAACCGCTGTTGCTATATTTGCGACGGACCTGACACCGAGCGGTAAATCGGTGTTCTGGCACATAGCAACACGTTATATAACTTTGGCGCTAATCTTGGCGGTGTTCAGCGTCGGCACGTATGGCGCGACTTTCATACTGCCGATTATGATCGCGTATTTCATCCAGATTGGTGGAGCGGGTTTCTTGGCCAAGCGCGAACGAAAAGTATCGAAGGGCCAGCCTGCTTAAGCCTAACCCAAGCGACTAATTACCAAGCATCCATTCGCCTTCCGGTGCAAACGCATGGAAGGCGAAAGCGAACGAGACTTCGTGGATTACATCTTCGCCAGTCTCGGCGTCATAAACGCGAATGCTTCCGATATCTTTCGCATCCGCAATACGCCGCGCCCCTAGGGCTGTTGCCATGCCAGCTTTCCAGACAATCAGCACGCCAGCCTCGGTAATCGTATCGTTTGCTTGCAGGCGCTCCAATGGCCACGCACGGTTACCGACACGAATAACACGCGACAATGGTTCGATGTTGAACGGAGGGTTCTCACCACGATACAAGAACGGATTGCCGGACGTATCGTACCCTGCATAAGGGTTCGCGCCATATTGGCGTCTATGATTTGTCGGCTCGGCCATGACCTCACCGTTCGGATTGCGTTCGCGGAATTCCCCAAGCGATTCCATCCAGCTGACTACTTGGGTCAATTGTTTGCCCGTCATCTCACCGACAATGCCTTCACCGGTGAACTGTTGCCACCAACTTTCGGTCTGTCGGTCAAACATCACCATATCAGAGTTGCGCAGGTTTCCGGACACTCCGAAATCCAATACCTGCCCGTCGAGACGGCGATCAAATACCAGCGCGGAATTACATAGAGGGCAAAACGTTACCGCCAAGGGAATACCGCCGAGTTCGTCATTGGCAATCTCGTGCCAAGTTAAATATCGAATGGGGTATGCGCGCGGCAGGGCACCCTCGATTTCCACTGTCACAACAGGTTCCCTTTCGGAAAATTCAACCTCGGAAACCGGCACAACATTCACTTGGGACAACGCTGGAATACCGTCCTTGCCCGGACCGCCAGACATAATCTCGTCGAAATCAACCGAAAACTTGGTGAAATCTGTGTTCGGCCACCCCCTGGTCAAACTAGAGGATTGAGCGAATGCTGGCAGCGCAATAACCGACAGCGCTAGCGCCATTAAGATTTTCCTGAACATGACAGCTCCTTTGGCAAGTTGTATCCTTAATCTGCCCCGACCGAACGGACGGCGCTACCCCTGCTCACGTCAAGTTGAGGGAATGCGAGAATAGCAGCCGTTGGGCTTCTAACCCATCGTAGTCCAAGGTCCGCACAAAAACTTGGGGGGAAACATGAAAGCAGTTGTTTATTTCAAATACGGCTCGCCCGAAGTATTGCAGATTAGCGAAGTTGAAAAACCGAGCCCAAAGCACAACGAGGTACTAATAAGAGTACATACGGCCGAGGTAACCAAAGCGGACTGCGAGATGCGCCGTTTTAATTTCCCCGTAAAATGGTTCTGGTTGCCTCTTCGCTTGGCTCTCGGAGTGATCAAGCCGCGACGCAATGTGTTGGGTGCGTATTTTGCGGGAGAGATCGCAGAAACTGGCAAGAATGTTAGCAAATTTAAAGTCGGTGACAGGCTTTTCGGGACAACCGGCCTGCGTTTTGGCGCACACGGCGAGTATATCACCCTGCCCGAGGACCAGACGCTGAGCCTTATCCCTGATAATATCAGTTTCGAGCAAGCCGCGACGACTGCGATGGGGGCGTTGGGGGCGTTAAACGCCCTCCATTTTATGCGCCTTGCGCAGATCACGCCTGGCGATAAAGTTTTGATTAACGGCGCCGGCGGCAGCATTGGTACATTTGCCTTGCAGATCGCGCGCGATCTGGGGGCTAAGGTTTCGGTCGTCGACACCAGCATAAAGGAAGAAATGTTACACAGAGCCGGCGCGGATGAATTTATCGACTATACACAGGTGAATTTCGCCGATCAGGGGGAAACCTACGATGTGGTTTTCGATATGGTCGCGAGCAGCGTGTATGACGATTGTATACGTGTATTGAATTCCGGTGGGCGACTTTTGCTGAGGAACCCGAGCTTATTTAAGATGGTTAGATGTGCGGTAACCACACGTTTTACCGACAAAACCGCCAAGTTTACATTTGCCAAAGAATCCGAAGAAGAGCTTCAGGAAGTGACTACCCCTGCTGCATAATGGGCGCATCACCGCGATCATAAATAAGGTGATGCCGATAGAGAAAGCTGCAGAAGCGCACCATTTGGTCGAAACCGAACAGCGAATTGGGGCGATCGTTCTTTCAATTGCGCTATAAAAAAGGCCCGCAACGATTGTGCGGGGGTATAGTGATATCCGCCAATAAATACATTGGACCATAAAATAGGGCCTGCACTTAATTGTGTGGGCCCTAATCATTTGGAAGATATACCAGAGCAGGCATCTAGTCGTAATATCGTGGGCGTCTCCATCGGGCCCTTTGTTATCTTTCGAAATTTAGAATACCAAGTCAGTGCAGCTTCTTTGAATTTGACATTAATTGAACTGCATTGTGCAGAATGGCACGTAGAATGTTGGTAAGAGACAGAATAGAGGCTCCGTCATACAAGATAACGCCTACCATGACGACGGCCAACTTGCTCCAAAACTGCTGCAAGATTCTTTTGGAAAGTGCTGTCTTCGTCAAAAGCCAATGGAAGTAGCCGTTCTTCCACGAAAGCTTGGTCAGCGATCTCGGAAATTAGGAATGTATTCCAAGGTCGCATTTTTTGATGCCGCAATTCCGAAAGTAGATAAGAGATGCTTCGTTCTGAAATCTGATCAATGGTCAGCTCTTCGCAATAGACTAATATCTTATGGGCAATCATGGCTCTGTACGGCGACTCTTCGTTTTCCAATTCTGACAAAAGTAGGTTCTTTGTCCCTTTATCGCAGTGACTGCCAATTAATGAAGCTATCTGGAACACGAACCAAGTCTGATCGCCGTTGTTTGTTTCTTCAGTTTTTTTCAACCATTCAAGGATGTCTAGGACATCCCCAAAATCTAATTTACCAAGCGTTTCGATCTCGGTTGGATGGCCACCTTTCAAAACTGCACGAAGTAAAGCTCTATCACGGGAGTTTATGATTCTAAGAAACAGCTCCTCCTTTCCGCTCCAATCCAATTCAACGGATTTGAGCGCAGGTAATTCGGTACTAAATGTGGCTTTGCCGTCGAGGACATTTTGAATACTCTCGAATACCCGCTCGACGTTAAGCTGGTTCTCACAGTATTTCAAAAGTGCCAACCTTAAACCGGACTCTGCCTCACCTAATTTCTTGACAAATTCTGAACAGGCACCGGAATTCTTACAAATGTTCAACAAAGCGGATAGCGACCAAATGTTGCCAAGAAATACACCTTCCACCAAAGTCTCAATATTCTTCTCACTCACTTTCTCGAAAGATAATTCACTTCGCGTTGTCGAGTAGTTCGTGATAAAGGAAATGGCCACAGAAGCCCCATCCAAGGACAGTGGCAATAAGCGAAAGCAGATATCCAACCAAGCCTGCGTTTTTATGTCCCGAGCAATCGTACAAAGAATATCTAGAGCCAAAGCAGGTGCTACTCCGCTATCTAGGTCGGGCACCAGAGACTGCACAAGCTCTTCAGCAGGTAACGGCAAGAGAGCTTGTGCGATTGCGCTAGCTGTAACTTCATCATCGTTGTTGCAAACTGGGTTTTCTTTCACCCAATTGGAAATAGCGGCAAGATCCTCAATTGTTATTAACTTATTCAATGCCTTGCTTACGCCATTTATGAGGAAATTGAAATCTCGATCATCTTCAAGCAGCAATGCTAAAAGCTCTGATTTCATCTCTACACCCTGGATTTCTGCGAGCTTTTTAATAGCCGCTCCACCAATCGAATCCCTCATCGCAACACATCGGCGAAGTAACGGAACGTGCGACGCATTTAGTGGGAGGTCAGTCTCGATAGCCCTCATGAGATTGAAATCGAATTCTCGGCTTTTTTCATGTTTAGCAATACATTTTTCAAGAACATTGCAAATAATTTCATCTCGATCTTGTTCAATGTATTTGCACGAAGACAGCGCTAAACCTTGATCAACTCTGACAATCGTTTCCAAAAAGGAAGCAGCACTTTCTTTTTTCAGAAGTGACATCGTCTGCATTATTGCTTGGTCCCATCTCCTGAAACGCAATACTTCTCTGAGTGTGGTGGGGTCATTTTCGTAGCGAGAAGCTAAACGTGTAGCAGCTAAGTACTCGGTCACCGATTGATGAAAAAAGGCAAGCTTTCCTTTAGGAAGCGGCTGCAAAGTTTGCTCTGAAACCAGCCAGTTAACTACATCGATGGCAGCGATGTTTGTGATTTCGAAAGTATCAAACGAACTCAAAATTGCAGCTTCTAGTTCGGTGGTGTTGAAGGTCTCTGTGCCAGCATTTAGGGTTGTAAACGCTACTTGTTGTAAAATTGGGGTAATATCTACATTTTGCGAAAAATGCTTTTCAAATCGTTCATTTTGCTCAAAAAACATTCGATTAAAAACAGACCTTGGATCCGGTGAGCTTCCAACGTCAATTCTTCCGTCCTGCAATAGTCGGTAGAAAAATGGTCGCCTGACTAGTTCAACCATTTCTTTTCGGAACATGCTTTCTTGCTGAAAGCCACCCTTAAGAAGGGCTGCCTCAGCCACTTCTTCGTCGATACTGTCTAGAGTGTAAACCTTGAAATCCTTTGCAGGCATGCCGTGGGCCGTTCTCGACGCGATCACAGTTGAGGCACCTCCGACTGCTTCTAAGAAGCGCTTCAAATCATCGTCATAGAGCGCGTCATTCCAATACTTTTTCGGCATCTCGTTAAACGAGTCTACAAATATCTTTACCTTAAAATTCTCAATTAGATGTTTAAGCGTGAGCCCAGCAGGTAAGGTATCTTCAACTAAGTCCCATAAACTTCCACCATATTGCTTCATGTCCACCGCTAGTGGAATCACAATGTCGCTCAAATCGACATTCTCTTGGAGACTTGCTTCCTGTAATCTCTTCGCGAGTACAGAAGCAGCGAAACCTACTGAGAAGCTTTTTCCTGCACCCGGCAACCCAACAAGAATTATTTTTTCTGGTCCGTTTACAAGGAGATCATCTACATTTTGGTAGTGGTGTTCTCGATACCATTTGAACGACATCCGAGTATCGTCATCTTCGTACTTCACACCAATCTCAAGCTTATCTTCAAGTTGTTGGGTTCGAGCAAGGCGTGTGGCGTACCTCGTGAGCGCAAGTAAAAAATCTGCTTGCCCAATCTCGGGGCTTTCCGATGTCTTGACCTGAGATTTTAGAGCTTTGAGATCCCCTAAGAGATCCAGAAGGGCTAGGTGGGAAATATTTCCATCGCCATCCTTTTTTGTTTCATAGGTTAGAATTTGGATACCATAGCTACGTCTCCAATGTCCGTCATCAGAGTAATTGGAACTGATAGAGTTTGAATGGATTACGTTTCGATCTCATCAGTTTGATCATATTAGGCAGCGACGTTGCTGTGTTGCAAGCGTCGTGTTTGCATA
>MABA01000026.1:0-5864 GCA_002162875.1 Rhodobacterales bacterium 52_120_T64
GCCGGACGAGGCATACTTTGACGGCAAAGAAATGATGAAAGCGGCATGATAACCAAACCCGATACACCTTAACTCAGCCGCAAACCTGTTCGGAAAAGCAGAACCACTTCACTATACCTGCGTTTCAGCGGCATAAGTTTCCGCATATCAATGATCCATTTTCGCAATGGTTTATCGGGTTGAGGCCCTTGTGTAACTTTTGGAATAATCTGGGAAGCGATGCCTGCTGACGAAGCAAGCTCACCCATGGCGTCTATCAAATCCGATACGTTGATATTCACGAAGGGATCGTGTTCGTTGTCACCTACAACCGTGATAGCTGGCTTTCCGATCAAACCAACTTCCGGATAGTGGTGTGAGTCATAGTGAACACCGGGATCGTAACGGTTCCGCCTAACCAAGCCGCTTGTTTCTACCAACGCAGACCAAACCGCACTGGGTGTGTTTGAAAGAAGTTCGGCCAAATCGTCGGCGTGCTTGGCGATTTTGTTTAGTGCTTCCCGTACTTCACGGGGGGGCGCATCAACATCTTCAACGTTCCTATTAAAGAACCATTCTCTAGCAGAATTTTCCAAGCTCTCGTGCAAAGCACCTTGATTGGAGGAATCGATCTCGTAACGTTGATAGAGCGTGTCCAGAAAGTCGTCTGGGAAAAACCGTTGGGGTAAATTGTCCCATTTCATGAAAATGTCCTTAAAATATATCGACTATGTAAACGTGGATAAGTCACCGTACGACCCGGAGAAAATTTGCTATTGGTGTATTCATACTCATAGCTGCATCTAAAGCGGAAGCGTTTTCTTCTGCTGCCCGATTAACCGGATCGTCTGCCAAATGTGCATAGCGCATCGTGGTTTGTAGCTGCGTATGCCCCAGCAACTTCCCAACCATCTGAATTGGCATGCCGCCTGACACCGCGTTTGACGCATACGTGTGCCGTAGGTCGTGAATGCGAACGCCTGTCAGACCAGCTCTTGCCCGGATACGTCGCCAAGGGTGTTGAAGGTCCGTGATATGCGTATTCGGTAACTTGCCAGCGATGACGAAGGGGTTAGCGTCGGGATTTGGCAAAGATGCTAAGACGGCTCTTGCTGCAGCGGGCAGGGGAATGCGCCGTGACCCCGTCTTACTGTCAGGCAGCTCTATGCCCCGTTCAGTGATATAATCCCACCGCAGTGTTTGTATCTCGCTCAGGCGACATCCTGTAAGGGTGAGGAGGCGGAAGGCTGCTCCAATATATGGAGTTTCCGCGCCTTCCGCCTCAAGTTCTGTGAGCGTGGTGCCAAGCTGCCTAAGTTCAGCTTTCGACAGGTAACGCTCCCGTTTCACTTCCCGATACTTGGGAACATGGCGACAGGGGTTAGAACCGTCTGGGCGCAGTCCCCATATCTCGGAAAGATTGAACATCTTGGAAAGAACGCCAAGTGTGCGGTTGGCCTGATAGGGTTTATCCCGGCGCTTTTGGTGTAGGTCGGCGATATCTTTGCGCTCTACATCGACGGTTTTAAAGCTGCCAATGGCTGGCTTGATGAATAGTTCAATAGCGCGGCGGTATTCGCCCTGCGTGGAAGGTTTGCAGTTTTCCATAACATGTTGTTCGAAGAAGCGATCACAGAGAGCCGCGACAGTCGGTGCGCGTCGGTGCTGGCTGATCTCTTCGGCGGGGTTGTCGCCCTTAGCAACCATTCCCATGACTTCTTGCGTCAGCTTACGGGCTTGATCCGTTGTGATCTTGCCATGACGACCGAGAGACACGCGGCGGGTGCGACCACCTTTGCGGTATTGCGCTTGATAGGTCTTAGCCCCGGAGGGCATTACGCGCAACCCGAACCCGGCAATTTGGTTATCCCAGACAAAGTAGTCTTTATCCTCAATTTTGAGGGCTTCAACGGTGCGTTTCGTTAGCTTTGTCATGGTATCTCCTATCTCGGTCAAACTTCTCGTGGAAGCACTGTGGAAGCAGCTGGAAGCAAACCACAGGGTAAGAGATAGGAAGCGAACGCGCGTTGCGTCAAGAATAGTTAAGCGATTCCAGTCATTTAGGGTAAGTAGGCGAAAACGGCGGTAAGGGGTGGGACTCCCTGTAAGCTATCTCATAACCTGAAGGTCGTAGGTTCAAATCCTACCCCAGCAGCCAAAATAATAACAACATAAACAGCATGTTACGCGCCACCTTCGGGTGGCCATTTGCGTTGCCATATTGCTTGGTGCTACGCTGGTGCTACAAAATGGGCGTGCGGTGAATGGCGTCAATGGAACGCATGGTAGTTCAGTAGTTGGCACAAAACTCAATATCATAGCAGTTGTTTTTTTTCATGGGCACTATAGGTTGCAAATTATGACAAAGATCATCTTAAAAAGATGCTCGCAAAAATAAAGAGAATTTGGGACAATATGCGTTTATCATATTCCGTGAAAAATTTACGACGGCTCACATCAACACCTCCAATCGAAATTAGGCCGATTACAATATTACTTGGTCGGAATAGCGTTGGAAAAAGTACTTTTCTCAGATCATTTCCGTTGCTACGACAATCTGTTGAAACAAAGTCTAGCGCTCCGAACTATGGTTTGGTGATTACGTTGATTTTGGAAATTTCAAAAGTGCTGTAACGGACAAAAATCTCGATAAGCATATCGAATTTACATTTGATCTTTTCGATTATGAGACAACGCTAAAAAATAACGATCCTTTTGCATCTCGCTATACTAGTTTTCGTAATCGGCGGCAAAAAATTGAAGAAGGCCATTTGAACGTACCGTACGGTGTAAAGGCTACGGTTGGAAAGGAAAGCACGGCTCGTGCCTACATCAATATTGAGCTACCATTAAAGAATTCAAAACTTGAAATCAAATTTGATCGGCGTAGTTCATTCGCCGCTTCGGTTACGATTAATGATTCGCAATTATCGGAACTATTGTCGGGGCGTGAAATTCACTTTTCCCCAGACAGTTTATTTAGTGATCCTTTTTTCTTGAAACGGGTTAAAGAAAATAAAGCCACAAAACTCGTTGGGATTGGACGTACTCAACCGTTCTTAGCTCTTGTTGAGAAGGAATTATCCGGAAAAGTGGATGGTCGCACGGGAGACAAACGCATTTCTCATGAAGCACGTCGAATATTGCGGGTTAATGCTTTGACGGAAAACACGCTTCAAATGCTTTCAAATGCAGAAACGCTTACGTTCAAAAGAATTTATAATCGAATGTTGAACGGCGACGAGCCAGAACTAAGAGAAGCTTTGGATTCTTTATGTCAGTCTAAATACCTCCTCGAGCTACTTGAAACCGTTGGGTACGATTTAGCGGAATTTTTTAAGGCTGTTGAATACATCGGCCCCGCTCGTGCACGAAGCGAAAGATTTTATCGACAACAAGAACTTGAAGTTTCCGACATTTCTCCCGATGGGAAAAATCTACCAATGTTTCTGGCTTCTCTAGAAGACCGTCAACTTCGAAGCTTTTCTGATTGGGTGAAACGGGTCTTTGGATACGGAGTTTCAGTTCATAAGACTGAGGGGCATATAAGTATAAATTTGGAGCACCGGGGCCAATCTGTAAATGTGGTTGATACTGGCTACGGGGTATCTCAAGTATTACCTGTTCTTGCACAAATATGGTGGATGCAATTCAAAGAAAGTAGCGCGGGTTTTAGTCCTGCTAGAAATCAACTCAACGTGAAAACACTTACGATTGAACAGCCGGAGTTGCATTTGCATCCCGCGCATCAAGCGTTGCTCGCAGACGTTTTCGTCGAAGCGTTGTCCACTAAGAGTTCTAGCCCGGATAGCACACTCCATTTTCTTGTCGAGACGCACAGTGAAGCCCTAATTAATCGACTTGGTGAGCTGATTGAAAATGGCGCAGTGAGCGCTGACGACATTCAAGTTGTAATTTTCGGAGATGTTTCCGACGATTTGACGTCGAGTGACGTAACTATTTCAGAATTCGACAAAACTGGTATTCTAAACAATTGGCCGTATGGCTTCTTCAATTTCTCGTAATCACATGCTTTTATATTTGGAAACTAATGCCGAGATTTTGGCCGACGAAAGCTCAGAGCAAATTGAATTACTTTTTTCGGAATTACTTCTAGCAAGTATGAACGGAATACATTTTGTTGTGATTGCTCGTCCTTTGTGTAACTGGGCGGATCAAAATCTGCATCTAAACAAAAGGGAAACAGCACACCTAAAGCGGCTAAAGCATGACTTTGCCCAAAGGGGGTCTATACCTAAAAGCGCCCCTTGCTTTATTCAGATTCGTATAGGGGATAATGCATTAGAAGAGTACGATGATGACAAATATAGAATTGGGCATATTGCACTTTTGCGAAGCGATTTGTTATCAGACGCCAGACTTTTATTAGAACACATAGAAAACGATGGAGATTTAATCGATGTCATTCTCTCGGAGATTTGTCGCTCACAGCCGATAAAAAATATTAAGCTCCAAAGAATGCATGGCGGAGGTGCTGACATTGTTACATGTTTTAGACATGCTCTTCTAGAGAGGCGAGTTACTGTATGTATCGCTGACAGCGATAAATATGCTCCGTGCGACACCCATTCTGCAACCGTCAGAAATTTGACCCGAGAGGCAGATCGCCAAACATTTGTTGGTGCGGTCTGTGAATCATTAGGTAGGGAGGCAGAAAATTACATTCCGATAGAAATTTTGTCATCGCACAGGAGAAGAATTTGCCCTGAATACACTTCATTCAATATTCTAGACGGATTACTAAGGCGTCAACAAATTGCGGGGAGACTGGACTGCCTTTGGCTTTTTTTCGACATAAAAAGGGGTGCTGAAGTAGATAAGTTGTTAGCTATTGTGAACCCCCCCCGTAAAGCGTTGGTTAGAAGAAAGGTTTCTGGAAGATGAGCAAGGATTTGACGAATTACAAATCTCTGGATTTGGAGATGGTATTCTACGTCAGTTTCTGAACTGCGGTGCCGCTGTTAAAGATTTTGTTCGCTTTATGCGCTCCGAATATTGGAAAGACCATTTCGAAGGTTATTTTGAGAAAATTTACTGGTACTTTGTATCAGATAAGAGAGTTTCTGTGATTTGAAAAAAGATGCGTCGACAAGAACCAATCGGCCAAAGAATTGGACTCGGTTGAAATGTTAGGCAACTTCAGTTGTTTATTTCATTACCATGCGACAGTAACATTTTTGATCGTCAGCACCGTCAGCATCGTCAGCCGTTGGGGATTTGGCTGACGATGCTGACGGTGCTGACGATAGATTTACTCTATCTTAAAATAAATCATGCGACTTCCCGCTTTCCCCTTTCGGTCTGACGTGTAAATTACTCCTCGACCTCGACCTCGACCTCGACCTCGACCTCGACCTCGAAGGAGTGGTTGCACGCGCCGTAATTTACTTTTGAGCTGGTTTGGTTGGCGCGGTAAACCATGCGGGTCTTCGGCCAATAACTGATTTTGCGCCCGAAGCGTTTGTATAAGCTCGGTTGCGGTTCCACTCCACGGCCCTCGGTCGGCAATCAGGCTCAAAATGGCCTCGGCTAGTGGATTGCCCTCAATAGCTGCATCCTCAACCGATTGCCTATTAGCCGCGTAGGACTCCATAAGCGCCCAGTGAGTCCACCCTAAGGCGGGTTCGGCGGCAGTGCCCATTTTGCGAAGTCCGCCATTCTGGGGGACTCTGAGAGTCTTACAGAGCCTATATTGGCTAGAGCGCCCGATACCGCATCCAACAATCCCGCCAGAATCGAGTTATGACTGAATCTGGTGTTTGAGTATTTGAAGGTTGGCGGCGTATCTGGTTGATTTGTGTTGCAAAGCATCAATCCAACCAAAGGAGATACACCACCATGAACACGAGTAACATTGTTGATTT
>MABA01000026.1:5873-14393 GCA_002162875.1 Rhodobacterales bacterium 52_120_T64
GGGGCGCAAAAATTTATAGCCGCAGCGGTTGAGGCCGAACTCGAGAGCTTTTTGACGCAATATGGGGATATGCGCACGGCGTGCGGTCATGCGGCTGTCGTTCGCAACGGGCATCATCCAGCCCGTCCTTTGCAAACCGGCATCGGGCCGGTGAGCGTTCGCATTCCCAAGGTTCGCTCCAAGACCGGCGCGCCCGTGACGTTTCGATCTGCGCTGGTGCCGCCCTACATTCGCAAAACCAGGTCACTGGAAGCCGCGCTGCCGTGGCTCTATCGAAAAGGCGTTTCCAGCGGCGAGACGGACGCGGCCCTGAAGGTTCTTCTTGGGCCGGATACTAAGGGTTTGTCGGCCAACACCGTATCTCGCCTGAAGCGGGACTGGGCTAACGAATATGACAGTTGGCGCGAGCAACCTTTGGACAAGGAACCCTGGGTCTACATCTGGGCAGACGGCATTTACTCTGGCCTGCACGGGCAGGACGACAAGCTGTGTGCCCTTGTTATCATTGGTGTAAATGCACGCGGCGAGAAACATTTTCTGGCGATAGAGGATGGGGTGCGCGAGTCCACCCAAAGCTGGCGCGAGGTTCTTCTCCAGCTCAAAAGTCGGGGCATGAACACACCAAAACTGGCCATAGGAGACGGCGCAATGGGCTTTTGGTCGGCGCTGGAAGAGGTCTATCCACTGTCTCTCCAGCAAAGATGCTGGCAACACAAAACCATGAATGTGCTCAATTGCCTGCCTAAGCTTTCCCAGCCGAAAGCCAAGAAAGCCCTGCACAACATTTGGCAGGCTGAAACCAAAAATGATGCTGGCAAAGCGTTTGATTTGTTCCTCAAAATTTATGACCCGAAATATCCCAAGGCAGCATTATGCCTGCAAAAAGATCGTGAGGAACTGATGGCATTTTTCGATTTTCCGGCCCAGCATTGGCAAAGTATTCGTACCAGCAATCCAATTGAATCGGCTTTTGCCACAATCCGCCACCGCACCAAACTCTCAAAAGGCTGCCTATCGCGTGACGGGATGCTGCACATGATGTTCAAGCTGGGACAGTGCGCTGAAGAAAATTGGAGGAAGTTACGCGGCTTCGTTTACCTGGCCAAAGTCATCATAGGAGTCAAATTCACTGACGGAATAACAAACAATCAGGCCGCTGCATGACCCGAAACACTCAAACACCAGATTTGACAATAACTCATGTGTTTTTGGGTCATAATTAAGGGCACAACGACAGCCTGCCTTGGTGATAGTATTATGAGGTGGATTTTAAAAACTGTCCGGGCGTTTTTCCCAGTGATCGTTTGAACATTGCTATAAAGGCGCTCTGGGATTGGTAGCCCAGATCAAACGCCAGTGCCGTTACGCTTTGGCCGTTAGACAGCATTTCTAACGCGGCCAGTAAGCGGACTTTTTCTCGCCATTGGCCAAAAGTATAGCCGGTTTGAGATAGAAACAGGCGCGCCAGGGTTCGGTCACTGCTGCCCACCAGCGCTCCCCATTCAACTAGTGATAATTGGCTGGCCGGGTCAGCTTGCAGCCCGTCCATAATTTTTTTAAGTCGCGCGTCTTCTGCAACGGGCAGGAAAAGTGGGGCGCTTGGCAGGTCTTTTACCTGATCAAGAATCACTTCAATCAGCCGTTCATTGGGGCCCTCCTTATCCAGATCTTCCATTTTGGAAGCATGTAGAATCAGCTCTCTCAACAGTGGTGAGATCGTGACCACGCAGCACGCGTCTCGCATTTGCGAGCTTTGTGAGGGCTTAAAAAACAGACTGTGGGTCGACACCGCGCCGCGGGTCATGACTTCGTGCATAGTTCCTGCCGGAAGCCAAACGGCCTGATTTGTTGGCACCACCCAAATGCCCAAATCTGTTGTGACCTGCAAAATACCGTTACTGGAATAGAGTAATTGCGCCCTGTGGTGACTGTGGAGCGGCACGTAAGTAGGGCCGCTGGTATCACGAACGCTGACCGACACTGCCTTTTTATTGACACGGGTTCCAGCGCGACTGGGTTTTAATATATCCATTTGTATATAGCCCTGTCAGCTTGTCTGTTTTGCGCTATTTATTGTCCTCATGGGCCGTATTAGTCAACGTAATTTTTTCCTATTAAGATGAGGAAGAGAGTGATTGGCATCATGAAGGGGCGTCCCTGACATGCGCCAACTCTTTTCAAAGCTTATTTTAATACGTGTCGTGGCCAAATTGAGTGCCATTCCAAATAGGAGAGACTTACATGAGTGAAACTGAAAAATGCCGCTTTACGGTAGAAGAAATGACCGGCGTTTGGGGGATTATCCCAACGACAAGCACCCCCGAAGCTGCCGATCCGCTGTATGATGGAATTGCCGTTGATACTGACGAGGCGCGCCGCGCAGTAAACTTGCTGATTGACGATGGTGCTGACGGCATCCTGACCAACGGTACTTTTGGTGAAGAAGCTACTCTGACATATGAAGAGTGGAAAACTTACGTTACCGCCGTTATCGAGACAGCCAAAGGCCGCATCCCGATCTTCATCGGCACCACCATGCAAAGCACACGTGAAACCATTGAACGCATGAAATTCGTGCGCGATCTTGGCGCTACCGGCACCATGTTGGGCCGCCCAATGTGGTGCCAGCTTTCAGCTGAAGCGATGCTTGAGTATTACACTGATTGTGCGAATGCCGTGCCTGAGTTGGCGATTGTTATTTATGACAACCCCGAAGCGTTCAAAGGCCGAATTACTGCTGAAACATATGCCAAGCTGGCAAAAATCCCGCAGGTTGTTGGTGCTAAATACATGGGTGTAGATGATCTCTACCACGAATGTATTGCCGCTGTTGACGGCGGTATTCGCTTGCTGACACTGGAGCGCGACTGGAAAGAAGCGTTCGACATCTACCCAGAAACGGCTCTGGCTGCATGGGCTGGTTCCGCAAGTTGTGGCATGTTGCCTTGCACTACAATCCGCGATCTGGTCATGGGAGGGCATGACGAACAGGCCAAAGCTCTCACCAAGCGTATTTTCTGGTCTTATGAAACATTCTTCCCGAATGGTAGCTTCAAAGAGTTCTCGAAGTATAACATTCCGCTGGAAAAAGAACGCTTTAACGCGGCAGGCTACATTAAGGCTGGCCCAACCCGTCCGCCTTTCGGCCTGATGCCAGACAGCTATTTGCAAGGCACGATCGAAGCCGCGCGCCGCTGGAACCAGCTGGGCGACGAAATCCGCAATGGCGACTTTGACGTATAAATGTATACAGGTTTAAACCCCTGATAAAAGCACTGGCGTGGGCGGGAAACTGCCCACGCCAGACCGGTCAGCACAACCTAATTCTGCAATGTGCTAGCCATCAAATCACAGCCTCGAATTTGGTTGTGAAAATCTAACTGGGAGGAATATCATGTTTAAGAAAATCGCAGTCGCAGGCGCGTTCAGCCTGTCACTACTTACACTGGCCACCGCTGTTTCGGCAGATGAAGTGACCATTAAAGCTGTAAATGCCTGGCGCGAAGGCTCCAACATTGCTTTGCGCTACGAAGAGTGGCTTGACGTGCTCAACGAGCGCGGCGAAGGGCTAGTTGACGTTAGCTACATCGGCGGCGCCCCCGCAATTGGTAGCCCCACACAGCTTATGAAAAAAGTTCAGGCTGGTGTCTATGACATGGTCTATATCACCGGTGGCTGGTATACTAACGTTCTGCCATCGGCAGAGACGTTTAAACTGTCCGAAGTAGACGTTACCGTTTTGCGCACCAATGGCGGCATGGAATACATCCAGGCGTTGCACGAAGAAGAAGGCCTTTACTATCTTGGCCGCGTCTATGACACCTCGCCTTACTACCTGTATCTTAACAAGCCGATTGATAGCGCTGACCTTTCAGGGCTGAATATCCGCGTGTCGCCTGCCTATCAGGCCTTTTTCACCGCTCTGGGTGCCAACACTCAGTCAGCCCCAGTTCCTGAAGTTTATACGCTTATGGAACGTGGCGTAATTGACGGCTTTGGCTGGGTTGCGCAAGGTTTGTTTGACTTTAGCTGGGATCAGGTTGCGGATTATCGCGTTGACCCAGGCTTCTTTACCGGGAATGCCCATATCATTCTTAACAACGACACATGGGACGGCATGACTGAAGAGCAGCAGGGCTTTATGCTGGAAATGATTTTGGAGCTGGAAGCTGAAAACTATACAGTTGCGGATCAGGACGAGCTGGAAATGGCGCAAATGCTGGAAGCTGGTGTTGAAACCATTTCCCTGTCACCTGAACAGGCTGCAATCTGGACAGAAACAGCGCGCCGCGTTGGTTGGGAAACCGCTTATGAGGTCGATGCCGAAGTTGCAGCGAAACTCGAAGGGTACCTGACCCAGCAATAATGCTATCAGTGGTGCCGGCGCGAACCGGCACCACATTTTATGCGCGAGAGCAAGGGGGCTTATGATGCAGAAAATTATGAAAATATACGGCAAAATTGTCGAAGTCTTGGGGCTGACAGTAGGGGCCTTGGTAGGGTTGATCGCTATCATGATCACCCTCAATATCCTGCTACGCCTTTTTGGCATTCAATCCATTAGCTGGGTCAACGAGATGGCCGAATACGCGCTTTATGTCAGCGCTTTTATCGCCGCACCTTGGGTGTTGCGTTTAGGTCAACACATCAGAATCGATATTCTCGCCAATGTGTTACCAAAAAAAATGGCATTCATCCTTGAGCGGATCGTTGATCTGCTTGGCTTGGCGATTTGCCTAACAATCACCTATTACAGTGCCGTCGCAACCATTTCATCCTTTGAAAGCGGCAGCATGATTTACAAGAATTTGATTATTCCGGAATGGCCGGTACTGGCGTTTATCCCGGTGTCTTTTGCCATGCTGTCAATCGAATTCATCTTGCGTCTGGGCGCCAATCCAAATGCAGAAACAACTCAAGAAACCAAAACGGGGGGCTTCTAATATGGAATGGCATCTTGCACTATTGTTAATGCTGGGCATGGTAGTGGGCGGAATGTTCCTCGGCTTGCCTGTGGCTTTTGCCTTTTTGGGCGCCAATATTATCGGCATGCTGGTCTTTATGGGCGGCGCCGGTTCGTTGGAGTTTTTGTCGGCCGAAATGTATGAATCCGTAGCACGGTATTCTTTTTTGCCAATCATTCTTTTTTTGCTGATGGGCGAAATACTGTTCCAGTCCAGAGTTGCCTTTAGGGCAATTAACGCGGTCGATTTGCTGATCTCGAAAATGCCGGGGCGGATGTCGATTGTGTCCATCGCTGGTGGGACCATCTTTTCCTCGCTGACCGGTTCATCCATTGCCAATACCGCCCTGATGGGGGGTGTGCTTTTGCCCGATATGCTCAAGCGCGGCTACGCGCCCAGCATTGCAATGGGGCCGATTATGGCAACAGGGGGCATTGCAATGCTGGTGCCACCTTCGGCGCTGGCCGTGTTGCTCGGCAGCTTGGCCTATATTCCTATCGCGTCTCTGCTGATCGCGGGTATCTTGCCCGGAATCCTGATGGCTGTGGCTTTCGTCACCTATGTTTTGGTTATCTGCACCATTCGCCCGGATCTGGCACCCGCTGGTGAGGAGGATTCGACACTCACCACGAGCCAACGATGGAAACCTTTCCTGATCTATGTTGTGCCTTTAATGGGGATTTTTGTTGCGGTTGTCGGCAGTATCTTTAGCGGCATCGCTTCTCCAACCGAAGCAGCGGCCATCGGCTGTGTGGCTGCGGTTATTGCGTCGATCGCCTATCGGTCGCTAACGTGGGAAATCCTGAAAAATTCGCTGACCGAAACAGCAAAAGTGGCTGTTATGATCTTGCTGATTATCGCAGGCTCAACCACATTTTCGCAAATCCTGTCGGTCTCGGGTGCCACCCAAGGCATGCTGCAGTATATCGAAACGCTTGAATTTACGGCCTTTAGTGCGGTGTTCATGATGCTGATCGTGCTAATCTTCCTTGGCGCGTTTATGGATCAGGTTAGCATGATGTTGCTAACATTGCCGTTCTTCCTGCCAATCGCAGCGGCGCATGGCGTTGATATGCTGTGGCTTGGTGTGCTGTTTCTGGTGGTAATGGAGGTCAGCCTGATGACACCACCTTTTGGATTGCTGCTATTTGTGATGCGGGGTGTGGCGCCAAAGTCCATCTCGATGCTACAGATCTATGGCGCGGCATTTCCGTTCATTATGCTGGAATTGGCGGTTCTGTTCCTGCTGTTCCTGTGGCCGGATTTGGCGCTCTGGTTGCCGCGGCAGTTTGATTAAACGTAGTTAAGAACGTTTAAAAATCTGTCGCATGCTTGAAAACAGGCATGCGGCAGGCGCAAAAAAATGGACGCGACATCTGCCGCGTCTTACGAACCACTTTTTGACAAGCCTCCTGCAGCAAAAAGGGTCGACTTACACCACGGTGACGGGCCAAACCCATGAATGCAATCGGTGCGGGTATGAGCGACTTTGAACTATCTCACCCCAATATAATGGCTGCAACAAGATGAATTGAGTCAGATTTTCTCAATCCCTCAAGGGGTTGAAGTAAAATGCGAGATCAAGCACTAAACCTTGCGCCTAATTATCCTGACACCATTTTTGTGTCC
Organism: Rhodobacterales bacterium 52_120_T64; assembly: GCA_002162875.1. Classification (GTDB taxonomy): domain Bacteria; phylum Pseudomonadota; class Alphaproteobacteria; order Rhodobacterales; family Rhodobacteraceae; genus NORP23. The sequence continues at coordinate 12,467 of MABA01000026.1, forward strand.
CATCCCGCTATTTCTGAGGTTCTGTGGTGAAAAACTTGTCCAAAATTCTGATTGCCAATCGTGGTGAAATTGCCATTCGCATCATGCGGGCTGCCAATGAAATGGGCAAGCGTACGGTGGCTGTGGATGCGGAGGAGGACAAGCTTTCGCTGCACCGCTTTGAGTCTGACTAGGCGTACCGGATTGGGGAAGGCATGGGGCCGGTGGCGGCTTACCTTTCGATTGAGGAAATTATTCGGGTGGCTAAGGAGTGTGGGGCGGATGCTATTCATCCTGGCTATGGGCTGCTGTCAGAAAACCCTGATTTTGTGAATGCTTGCGTGGCGGCTGGCATTACGTTTATTGGGCCAAAGGCGGCGACAATGCGCCAGCTCGGGGATAAGGCCAGCGCCCGCAAAGTGGCGATTGAGGTTGGGGGCGCCGGCGACGGAAGTGCTGCCAGATGACATGGCCGAGGTGCGCCGGATGGCGGCGGAGGTTGGCTATCCGTTTATGCTGAAAGCCAGCTGGGGTGGCGGCGGGCGCGGGATGCGTCGGGTGATGGCTGAGGATGAGCTGGAAGACATGGTGCTGGAAGGTCGCCGCGAGGCCGAGGCGGCGTTTGGCAATGGCGAGGGCTATCTGGAACGGCTGGTGCAGCGGGCGCGGCACGTAGAGGTGCAAATTCTGGGGGATTCCCACGGGAAGATTTTCCACCTTTGGGATCGGGATTGCTCGGTGCAGCGGCGTAACCAGAAAGTCGTTGAGCGGGCGCCGGCGCCTTACTTGTCACAAGAGCAACGCGAAACGCTTTGTGCCTTGGGCCGGAAGATCTGCGCCCATGTGGGCTATGAATGTGCGGGCACGGTTGAGTTCCTGATGGACATCGACACCGAGGAGTTTTTCTTCATCGAGGTGAACCCGCGCGTGCAGGTGGAGCATACGGTGACCGAGCAAGTAACGGGCATTGATATTGTGCGGGCGCAGATTTTGATCGCGGAAGGGCGGACGATTGAGGAGGCCACTGGGAAGGCTTCGCAAGCCGACATTCATTTGAATGGCCATGCACTGCAATGCCGGATTACGACGGAAGACCCGCAAAACAATTTTATACCGGATTATGGCCGGATTACCGCTTATCGCGGCGCCACGGGCATGGGGATTCGCCTCGACGGTGGCGCGGCCTATAGTGGTGCGGTGATCACGCGGTATTATGACAGCTTGCTGGAAAAGGTGACAGCATGGGCAAACACGCCCGAGGCGGCGATTGTGCGGATGGATCGGGCGTTGCGGGAGTTTCGGATACGGGGGGTGAGCACAAATATTGCCTTTGTTGAGAACCTTCTGAAGCATCCGACATTCTTGGATGACACCTATACGACTACGTTTATCGATAACACGCCGGAGCTGTTTACCTTTAATAAGCGCCGTGATCGCGCGACCAAGATTTTGACGTATATCGCGGATATCACGGTGAATGGGCATCCGGAAACAGAGGGGCGGGACAAGCCGACAGCCCATGCGCGCACGCCGGTTGTGCCAGCGGTGGGTGGCGAGCACGCACTCTACGGGACGCGGAATTTGCTTGAGGACAAAGGTGCGCAAGCTGTGGCGGATTGGATGCTGGCGCAAAAGCAGCTTTTGATTACGGATACGACGATGCGGGATGGGCACCAAAGCTTGCTCGCGACCCGTATGCGCTCGGTTGATATGCTGAATGTGGCGGAAAGCTATGCGCATAATCTTTCGGGCCTTTTCAGCATTGAGGCCTGGGGTGGGGCGACCTTTGATGTGGCCTATCGCTTCTTGCAGGAATGCCCGTGGCAGCGGTTACGGGACCTTATAGTATCCGTTATGGTCAAGTACCATAATGAACCCATTCGCGATCTGCTTTCACCAAGGTGTTTGCGAGTTCAATGAGCTTTCGCATTATGGCTGTTAGAGCGAC
>MABA01000006.1 GCA_002162875.1 Rhodobacterales bacterium 52_120_T64
CGTGTTATCTGATCTATACGCGCTTTAGTCTGCCGCTTCACGAGTGCAAGGCTTTGCGTGTGTAGGCGGTTGGTCAAACGGGTGCGATCCTTAATGAGTGCCCCCCTGGAACTGAATAACTCTTTGAGTTCAAATTGCTTTCCATCGATGGGTAGATCCGGTTCTAAGGCCAGAGCATTCCCAAAACTTGCGAGCATGCGTGCATCAACCTCATCCGTTTTGACCCTGGTCCCGCAGGCTTGAGCGAACCGTCGCGCCTGCAAGGGATTGACCTTCACCAAGGGGAGCTGACCTGAAAAGGTTCGCTCAAAATTCCTATGATACGCTCCTGTGGCCTCAAACACGACGCGGGTCGGCATGCCATCGGCTAGCCATGTTGATAAGGTTCGGAAACCAGCAGGTGAGTTGTTAAATCGCGCTGCCGCTCCATCACTTAGTCGATGGGCGTCCAGGAAATCCTTCGAAATATCGATACCAATGCTATTATCTGTCATCATCGTCATGTCCTATGCTTGTCATGCAAGCCCATGGCTTGCGTATCCGTTCAGGCCTCATGCGAAGACGGCGGCTGATCATACTCTAAAACGGTCCTTTAAGACCAAGCCCATACCGATCCAGCCGCCACCATTACCCGCTAAAATTGGCTTGGTGGGCAATGGCTCAATCTTTGCAGATCGATGGAGAAAACATAAGACAAGCCCTTAGTGAAGTTTTTTCTGTAGTGTAACTAATGTCCGCTGAACACGTTTGTTGGGCAAAAAGATGATTTCCTGGTACGATACTTATGTTCGACATAGTGCAGTCGCGGTAAACATCTATTGGGAAGGAAGATGAAATGGAGGCCAACTCAAAATGGCAAGTCTCTGGCGGAGCCGCAGAGCGCTATGAGGAGAACTTAGTTCCGGTCATATTCGTTCCATGGGCACAGGAGTTACTGAATCGTGCTGAACTTATCGTTGGTGAAGCTGTCCTAGACGCCGCTTGTGGCACGGGAGTTGTGGCGAGGATGGCATCTGATCGAGTGGGGCCAGATGCAAAGGTGGTTGGTGCCGATATTAACGTCGGAATGCTGAATGTAGCCAAATCAAAGTCAGAAGAAGAAGGTAAGCTGATCGACTGGATCGAAGCGGATGTGGGAAGTCTGCCATTCGGCGACGCTAGCTTCGACGCTGTCTTTTGCCAACAAGGTCTTCAGTTCTTTCCGGACAAGCTTTCTGCCCTGAAAGAGTTTCGCCGTGTTTTGAGCCTCAGCGGTCGGTGTGTGATCTGTGTGGCTCAAAGTCTTGAACACAATCCACTGATGAATGGCCAGATAGAAATCCTCACACGTTACATTGGCGAAGATGCTGCAAATGCAATCCGGGCGGTTTGTAGCTTGTCGGATTCTAATATGATTTACGATTTGTTTGCTCAGGCTGGTTTTTCCGAAATCAACATTGAGAGTGTTACACTCACGCTGCGGCACTCGGACGGTAAAGCTTTTGTAGCAGGGAACATGTCTTCAACGCCCGCCGCAGACGCGATATCAGAGCTGCCAGAGGAAACGCGGCGGGAGCTTCTTCAGGAATTTCTTAATACCTTTGGCTCCTACTACGACGGCTACGCCTTGGCATTCCCGCATGTCTCTCATGTTGTGCATGCGCGCGTATGACCGCAACGTATTGTGCGTGATCAAAACCTAGCCGTATGAGTTGGATCGCTGACCACTGCTTCGCCACTCAGCCACTGAGAGCTGACACTCGGCCGGGTCAAGAGAACGGCATCAAAGTCCGCATTGCGGAAGTTGTACCAAACAATAATGCTCCCTCATCTTCCCTCCACCCACTTTTCCACAATCAATCCCGGCACCCGCCCCGCCACCTTTTCCGCATCGCGCGCCAGATCAAGCCGTTTGCGTAATTTCACCTGCGGCACCAGAATAAAAATCGGGGCCGTGACCTGACCACGCCCGGTCTTTGCTCGCGATGCCACAGCGGTCCCGCGTGCGTTAATCCGTGCCTTCTCCGCCACCAGCAAACTCGGGCCACTGCGTCGATAGATGAACCGCAGCTTGAGACCACGCCGTCGCTCCCATTCCAGCGGCGTCAGTCGTGCCCCACCACGACCTGTTCCGGCAGCCTCGGTCGGAATGGCCAGATAGAACCCGTGTTTTGATCGAATATGCACGCCGCGATCATGGGCGTGGATGATTTTAGGGGCTCTGGACCAGATGAAGGCGGCCCCGTCCAGACTCTCGCCCCGCTCCGGATAGGTTTTGTTGCGGATTGTGCGTGCCAGCCTTTGCCCTAAACCCGCGCCAGTGATTTGACCGCGCCAGTCGTTTTTCAACTCCCCGCCAGCTTCGCGCATCGCGGACGTCACGGCCCTTTCGCCTGCCAGCACCTCCGCCCGCAACATGGCGGCGAGGTCTGGATCAACATCAAGCTTCAGTTTCATGCCGGCCGCAGATCCAGCGTCCAGACCAGCCGCTCGCGATCGCGCACAGGTTCGCCCTGGATAACAAAGCTTTCGGTTCCAAACAGGATCAGATCATCCGGGCGGGGATTTGCCAACTCGGACGTGCGCACATCAACGGTTGTAGTATCGCTGAGAATTCGTGCAGATCCAAAACTGCTGATTTCGTCGGGTGCACGCCGGATTACGCGAATGGCGTGTTCTTCTGTGGATCCTGTTGATATCCAGTAAGCATCCACCGCCATGGTGGTGTTTCCAAAAATCCGGTCCATGGCGGCAGCAAAGGCGTTCATCAGGATGCCTCTCTAGTTCGAGCTGTGCAGGCGGATCGCAAGGCGCGGCCGTTTGTTGACCGGCAGGACGGACGCCTCGGTCATCAGATCGATCCAGCGACCTTTTTCATCCAGATGCTGGCGGGCGTATAGCGGCAGGCCGACGGTGTTGGCTGCCTCGAGTAGGTTGGCAGGTCCGCCGTATGTGGTGAAGGTGTCGAATGTCCCGAGCGGGAAGGCGATGCCTTCGCCGGCGGGGATCAGCCGCTCGGAACTACCGTCAGAGAGTGTGACGCTGCCATTGTATTCCTCGAACAGGATACCGGCAAAAGGGAAGCTGCGGCGCATGTCGTCGCGAAGTGGCTGGCCACCGGTTGCCGAGAAGAACTTGTAGGCGTCCTCTGTCTTGGGGTGCGAGATCAGCTTGTCAAAGAACTCGGAACTCACCAGTGCGTAAGCGCTGGTCATTGTTTCCCCAAGGAGACTGTCTTCGATCCCGCGAAGCGTTGTACGCACTTTGCCCTGCACGTTGGTGCCTGCCGTGCCGAACACAAAGTCGACCGAGATTTGCTCCAACCCGAATTCGGTAAAATAATTGTAAAGTGTGGTGCCGGCCCCGTCCTTGACGATACCGCGTAGCGCATTCATCTCCATGTATTCGCGGGTCTGGGCGTGCTTGCGCCGCATAAGCGTCAGTTTGCGGTTCATCACCATGAGCAGCGGGTCGGCAGCGTCCGATGCCCCGATGGCGGGAATGCCCTGAATATCGGCGGGCAGGATTACATCGTCATGCGGGATCCAGGGCAGGGCGAAGGATCGCATCGAGCGCCCCTCGCGATTGCCAACAGTGGCGGAGCTGCCAAGGGGCACGGATGGCAGCAGGCTGAGGACGCCTTCGAATTGCTCGATGATAATGGAGCGCTGGGTAACGCCCTCAAAACGGAACAACCCGATCTGGGAAAGGCGGGTGTAAAGATTGGGCAGCAGGTTGATGGCTTGCGTCATCTCGGCCAACGAATAGCCGCCAGCATCAAAAGGATTGCGGGTGAGGGTCATGGGGTTCTCCGGAATTTATTTTTTTGGCGGGGGATGGATCAGGCAGTATCGCGGGCGATGATGCCCAGAGCGGCGAGCTCGGCGATTTTGGTGGCGGTTTTGGCGGCGTCATCGACGCTGGCATCGTAAGTGAGGCTTGCACGAGAAATGATGGCGGGCCCGCGGACAGTGGTGACGCCCACGGTATCGGCCAGCATGGCATCGACGCTGAAAAGCAGGACGGCGGCAGCAACCTCGGCGCCGTCCACTCCGGCGTCACTCGCGAGGGTATAAATGCCGCTGGCGGTGATGCGCCCGAGGACCGAGCCGACGGGATAGGCTATGCCGGCCAAGAGGGTGATGGTTTCTCGTGTGTAGTTGGGATTGACCTCGTATTTGAGGACATCGCCGAGGCTGGCGGGTTGGACAAGCGGGGCCATTGTTTAGTCTCCGTGTTTTGTTTTTCGGGAATGATGAGGTAACGCGTGGCGTCAGGTTTTTGCCTCGGCAGCAGCTTTTTTAGCGGCGGCTACAAGCGGGCTGTCTTTTGCAGCGGCGGCCGCGGGGGCAGTGGCAACGATCAAAGCTGCGTCACTGGCGGCGGCCAGATTTTCGAGGACTTGAGAGCGCAGTGCATCGGGTTTGAGGCCGCGTTTCACGGCATCGGCAGTATCGATCGAGACGCCGAGCCGTGCGGCTTGCGCGCAAACCTGCGCTACTTCGGCGGCCTCGATCCGAATGGCCTCGGCATCAGGTGCGGCGGCGTTGGGCGTGTCCGGTATTGCCGGTTGTGACAGCGGTTGCGCTGGAGTTGCGGCAAGCGGTGCTGCCGCCTCTGTTGGCGTTTGTGCCTGTGTTTGCACCTCAGGTGTTTTACTCGCTGTTTCATCGGCAGGCTCAGAGTTGGGTTTCATAGTAGTTTCCTTTCGGGTTCTGGATTGGGGAATTCGGGAGGTCGCGTGCAGGAACGCAATTGCGCCCGGGTCATGTCGGTCTTCGGCAAAGGCGAGGAATGCACTACGAGGGTCGGACACGGCGTCGGCCAGTCCGGCCGTCACGGCCTCAACACCGCGAAACACCGCTGCCTCTGTTTCGAGTGCGGCATCTACATCGAGCAATTTTCCGCGCCCTTTGGCGACGGTTTGGGCAAAGAGTGTTCGCAGACTTTCAAGCTCTGAATGCATGCGCTCCCGGACATCCTCGGGGAGCGGCTCATACGGATTGGCATCAACCTTGTGCGCGCCCGCATGGACCAGCGTGACGTTGATACCTTTTTGATCAAGCATGCCGCTCATTTCTGAATGGAGAGTAACGACACCGATACTGCCGACCGCACCGGTCCGTGGCAGGGTGATGTGGCTGGCTTGCGAGGCCAGAATGTAGCCTGCCGACAAGGCGTGTTCGGCGACAAAAGCATGAACAGGTTTTTGCTCCCGTGCCGCGCGGATGCGATCAGCGAGATCGAAGGCGCCTGCTACCTCGCCGCCAAAGCTGTCGATCTCGAGCGCAATGCCGCGCACAGCGGTGTCTGCAAGGGCGGCGTCGATTTGTGCCGCAATCCCCTCATAAGATGTGATCCCCGAGGATTGCCCGATCCAGGCCCCGCGATGCACCAGCGTGCCGGCAATCTCAACAACGGCAATCCCGTCGATCAGAGCGAACGGTTGGGTGCCGCGATCGCGCGCCCTTTCTGCCAACTCGCCACCAATGAGCGAGGCGCGCGCAGGTGGCACGGCGTTCGCTAGTTCGCCATCGTCAACCGTATCCCTCTGAAACCTGATCTCCCGCCCCGTAATCCGTGGCCCAAGCCCGGAAAGAAACGCCAGCGCCTTGGAGGGCTCTACCATCAGCGGCGTATTAAACGCGCGCTGCGCTATCTGTGCATGGTGCATCAATTGTCTGCCTCGATGTCTGATTTGCGTTTGCCGGATTGCGGGTCATCGCTTTCGCTTTCACCGTCTTCATCATTGTTCTTGTTTCCACCCTCGCCCGGTGCCTGTGCCGGTGATCCCGGGCGGCGGAAATCCAGCCCCAGATCATGTTCACGTGCCCGCTCGGCAGCAATCTCGCGATCAACCTGCTCGGCGTCGTAGCCCCGTTCCGAAAGCGCCTGTGTTCGGGATTTAAGGCCGGCCTCGATTTGCAGGATTTCGGCCGAGGCGTCTTTCATCGGATCAACCCAGTCCCATTTTGTCGGCAGCCACGTGCAGGTCTGGTATTGGCGGCGCTGGTTTTCATAATCGGGCAGGTCCAGCGCACCGGATAGAACAGCCACATCCATCCAGCGGGTCCAGACAGCGCGACACATCTGGAATACCAGCACCCCGTGTTGCCAGGCCGAAATCCGGCGACGGAAATCCACCAGAGAAATCCGTGTATTGGAAAAGTTGCCCTTGGCGGTGTCGTTGGTGAGATACCCGTAGGGAATGCCAAGAGCTGACGAGATTTGCAGCAACGTGCGGTATTGGAACGGCTCGTAGGTAGAACCGGAATCCGGAATGGCAGGCGTGGAAACATCCTCGCCGGGATCAAGGCGTACGATTTGTCCGGGCTCGACCTCGAGATCCTCGTCCGTCGGTTCCAGCGGCGTTTCCGGAGCCGGCGAGGTGATGAACATCGCAAACATTGCTGCAGTTTTTTTGCGCTCCAATTCCGCATCGTCATAAAGATCCAGCGTGAAGAGTTTTACAATGGCAGGGGAAAAACGCGAGACACCGCGCAGCTGTCCGGCCTCAACCGGATCAATCACGTGAATCACGTCCGCGGCGGGCACGCGCACAGTTTCCCCTGCAAGTCCGGGGTCGGTTATATCGCCCGGGTGACGGCGCAAAAAGTGATAGGCCACGCGCCGCCCGATGCGATCAAACTCGATGCCCTGGCGGATCAGCCCACCGCCGGAAAGTTCGCGGTTCATTTCGAGCGGCAACATTTCGGCGGGGAGCATCTGGAGTTGCAAGGGAACGCTTAGCCCGTCCGCAGCACGTCGTGTCCGGATACGCAGGAACACTTCGCCTGCCAAAAACACCTCACGGGCGGCGCGGCGCTGCAGCCCGTAAAAATCCGTCAGACCTTCGGCGTCGGCCTCATCGGTCCAGGCCAGCCAGAGCGATTGTAGATCTTCTTTGAGGGCGGGATCGGCAATCGACGAGGAGGGTTTAATGCCATCGCCGACCACATTACCGGCAAAAGCCTCGAGAGCGTTGGCGGCGTACCCGTTGTTGCGCACCAGCCATCGAGCGCGCGCCGTAATTGTGTCACCAGCGCCTGCAATCAGCGTGTTTACATGCAGGCGTGATGCCCGAAATCCGCGTAAACGCCGGTGCATTTGTGCGGCGTCAAATCCACCGATCACCGCCCCGAGCCGTTGGCGAAACCCTTCCAGTATCATTGCCTAAAGCCCCTTAGAGGCCACAGTGCCCCAGCGGCGGCGTCGTTTTGTGCCGCTGGCCGCCGCAATCCGGTTTTCCAGATTGGCGATTGCTGCCGCCAGTTCGCTGTCGGAACCGTAGGTGATGGTGCGCCCGTCGTAGCTCACGGCGCGCACACCTGCGAACCGCGCTTCCTGCAGCGCATCGAGCAGGGTGCGCATTCGATCAATTTCCATTTCAATCCCTCATAAATCTTGGTGTGTAGGCGCGCCGTTTGCGTCGCGGTGTCGCCAGTGTTCCGGCAGTTGCCACAGGAGCCGGACTTGAAGCCGTTGCTTCAGGTGTTTCGGTGCGTTGGCGTGTTTCCACGCCCGCCTGTTCTTCAAGGCGGCGCCAGGTTGCCTCGTCCCAGCGATCAGCTCCAAGAATCCATGCGGCAGCGCGGGCATAGACGCGGCAATCGAGCGCCTCGTTGCGCTCGCGCATCTTTTGCCATTCCTGTCGGGCATATCCGCGCTTGTTGCGCACTGTGATCAGCTGTTCGGCGACCAGTTGCTTAAGCCATTCGGTGTCGATCCAGTCGGGCAGATGCACGGTGCCGGATGGATTGCATATTCCTAGGTCACGGTCCTCGTCGCTCGGCCGTTCCAGTCGCAAAAACCTATAGGTCTCGGTTTTGAACGTGGCCGTGGCGATCGACCAGAGCCGTGCGCCGCGGCGCAGGCGTTTGCCTCCGCTCAAAGCATCGACGTAGGTTGGACCCGAAACCGGCGTGGCACGATTGAACCCTTCCAGCCCTTTGATCGGGGCGACCTGTTCAAAGCCTTGCGCGCGGGCCCAAGTGTAAACGGTGGTTGCTTCATACCCGGAATCAATCGCCAGCTTTGCAATAGGCATCACGGCTCCATTGGCGTGTTGCCATGTTTGGCCGAGTAGTTTTGTCAGCTCGTCCCAGGCTTGCGCATGGTCCGGCCCGCCAGCAATGACGATGTGATCGACAAGCCAGCTTTCCAGCCCGCGACCCCAGGCCCAGACATCAACCTCGATCCGGTCTTTTTGCACATCGACGCCGGCAGTGAGAAACAACCCGCCTTCGGGGATTTGCGCACTGTAGTTCTCGCGGCGCTCCGACAATCTCTGCCATTCCGGTGCATCGCCGGACTCGACCCATGTTTCGCCAAAAAGTGTGTTACGGGCTGCGCGCAGCATATCCTCCGAGCCTTGTGCCGCCAGCCAGTCGCGTGCGATCTGCTCCCAGCTCTTCCAGCCGATCGGCGAATATAGCGCCGAAATGTGAAATCCGATGGAATGCGGGTCCTGTGACTTTGCGGTTGCGCACCATTCTCCAGCCTCGAGCATCGCGGTTTTATGGTGCTCGGCAATCGGAGCCTCGCAGCCAGCGCAATGATAGGCGGCTGTTTCCGGCTTGCCCTTGGCCCAGCGCAAGCGTTCGAACTCAAGCCATTGCATATGGTTGCAATGCGGACAGGGCACGAAATAACGCCGCTGGTCTGATGCCTCGTATTCGCGCTCGATCCGGCTTAACCCCTTGATCGTCGGGGTTGAAACCATGAACACCTTGCGGCGATGCGCGAAGGTGGTTGTTCTGGCCTCCGCCAGCGAAACCGGATCACCTTCCTCGTCTGCTGAAGCCGGATAGGCATCAACTTCGTCGAGAAAAATATAGCGCGCCGGCATCGAGCGCAGGCCCGTGGCCGAGTTCGCCCCTGTCAGTACCAAAATGCCGCCCGGAAATTCCTTGGAAAGCATCGAGTTGCCCGCATCGCGCGAGCGTGCCGGATTAACCCGTTCCTTGAGTGCCGGGCTGTCCTCGATCAGCGGATCAATCCGCCCGCGCGATGAGCGTTTGGCCATCTCCAGAGTTGGTAGTACCGCCAGCATTGGACCGGGGGCATGGTGGATTACGAATCCGATCCAGTTATTACCGGCTTCTGTCGCGCCGACCTGCGCGGCCTTCATAAAAGTAATGCGCTGTGCCGGATGTTTGGGCGAGAGCGCATCCATGATCTCGCGCAAATACGGTGTGCGGGTCGTGCGGTATCGACCGGGCTCGGCCGAGGCGCGCGAGGATAACCAGCGATGCTGATCCGCCCACTCCGAAACCGTTAGATCCGGATCGGGCCGCATGCCGCGTCGCCACGACCGGAGAATATCTTCCGAACCATCAAAGCTCAGATCGTGTGCGAATGCCTCCTCATCCAAGGGTAACCTTGAGATCGGCAAGGGCGTCGAGTTGCTCTCTGACATGGGTTTCCAGCACCCTTTGCATGGTTGCAACCTCGATTAAAACCGGTGTTCCTGACGCCGCTTCCACCTCGGCTGATACTTGCGCCGCCATCAACGCAGCTACGCGGGCGGGCCATGTGACCCAGACGTCACGTTCCTGTCGTGCCAGCCGGAACACCAGGGTTTCGGCGCGGGCGCGATCGACCAGCGCGCCTTTTTTCTTCTGGATCGAAAGCTGGCGTTCCTGTGCCTGATAAACTGTCAGCGCCGTGCGGGCCTTGAGGTAGGATGAACTCTCGGCCGGACCGCTGATGCTGCTCTCGCTGCCAGCAACGGATCGGCGCTGTTGATCGGGATCCGTCGTACCGGCGCGCCGCGCATCCGAGGCGGCGGCGTTGATGGACCCGTCACCATAAAGCACCATGCGGCCGTTGCGTTTTGCTTTCTGGATAGCTCCGCGCGAGAGCTTTGAATGGGCGGAATACTCCCTCTCGCTCATTCCCTGCATGACCAATCCTCATAGTGATTAAAGCAATGATATTGCTTGGTATTAAGTTGATTACAATTCGCGTTAGAGCGAATTCGGATACAGAAGCGGCGCGATCGGTTGCGCAGCAAAACCACGGAGCCAAATTCATGACCAAACTCACCGACACCCAAGCCCGCATCCTGAACGCTGCATCACGGCGCGCAGGAAATCTCGCGATGCCGCTACCCAAAGGCCTGCATGGCGCGGTTGCCAAAAAGGTCGTTGGCATGATGATGGAGCGTGGGCTTATCGAGGAGGTCGAGGCCAATATTGACAAGCGTGAGGCGCTCTGGCGTGAAACCGGCGATGGTTGCGGTACAACGCTGGTGGCGACAAGCGCGGGTCTAACCGCTATCGGAGTTGATCCGGTTGTGGTGCAAGCCATCGCAAAGCTGCGCAATGGCCCGCGTGAAGCTGTTGTAGACACGGTCGAGGATAAGCCAGCGAAACCGCGTGGTGGAACAAAGCAAACTCAGTTGATTGATTTGATTGAAACTCCAACCGGAGCCAGCCTTGATGAAATCGTTGCCGCTACCGGCTGGCAGGCCCATACGGTGCGCGGGGCAATATCGGGGACCTTGAAGAAAAAGCTGGGACTGGTTGTGGTTTCCGAAAAGGTTGACGGAAGAGGGCGGGTTTACCGCATCAGCTGAGATCGCATCGGCTGAGCTTTCGTAACGGCGCCGTCCTGATGGGGCGGCGTTTTCTTATCGGGGGTTACGAACACGGAATGTTTCGAACAACCGCCGCAATGCAAAACTGCGCAGAATCGAAACAACCGTGAAGGCGGTGCCCAGCTTCAGGTTCTGGGACAGCGTCGTATGCAAACCGAACACCGGAAAGATCAGGATTTGTGTGCACACCGCTACGATGTAACCGATCACTACATTTGCGATAGCTTCAAGAAACGACATGGCACGGGACTGTCTCATGCTGCAACCCGCGCCGCTTTGATCTCGTCAAAGCTTCGACCATCCCCGTCCAGCACCGCGGCCTCGCCGCTAAATTGCTGCCAGCGCTCGACAGCCACATCAACATAGGCAGGATCCAGTTCGATCCCGAAGCAGACCCGCGCAGTGGTTTCCGCCGCGATCAGCGTCGTGCCGGATCCCATAAACGGCTCGTAAATTGCCTGACCCGGGCTGGAATTGTTCAAGATCGGGCGGCGCATGCACTCCACCGGTTTTTGCGTCCCGTGCACCGTCTCGGCGTCCTGATCCTTGTTGGCGATCTGCCAGAGCGTTGTTTGCTTGCGATCCCCCGCCCAGTGACCTTTGCCGGTTTTCTTAACTGCGTACCAGCAGGGCTCGTGCTGCCAGTGGTAATCCCCTCGGCTCAATACCAACCGGTCCTTAGCCCAGATGATTTGCGAGCGGACCTTGAAGCCCACCGCCTCGAGGCTTTCGGCCACCGTGGCTGCGTGCAAAGCCCCGTGCCAAACATAGGCAACATCGCCGGGGAACAGGGACCAGGCTTCGCGCCAATCGGCACGATCATCATTCAGAACCTTGCCGGTGCGTTTTGTTTTCGTCGCACCGGTTTTGTTACGCCACCCCGGATCATATTCGACGCCGTAGGGCGGGTCGGTCACCATCAACAGCGGTTTTACCTCGCCGAGAAGCCGACCGATAACATCCGCGGATGTACTGTCACCGCAGATCAACCGGTGCGATCCCATCTGCCAGATGTCGCCGGAAACGGACACCGGCACCACTGGTGTATCGGGAATATCATCCTCGCCCTCCGTGTCCCCATCCATCTCGTCTGGATCCCGCAGCAAGGCATCCAGATCCTCGTCTGCGATACCGAGTAATGACAGGTCGAAATCCTCCGCCAGCAAACCGGCGATCTCCTCGCGCAGCAGCGCGTCATCCCATTCGCCCATTTCGGTCAGCTTGTTGTCGGCAATCCGGTAGGCGCGCCGCTCGGCGTCATCAAGGTGGCCAAGGCGGATCACAGGTACTTCTGTTAGCCCTAGCAATGTTGCGGCCAGAACACGGCCGTGGCCGGCAATCAGCTCGCCATCGTCGGCGACCATGCAGGGCACCGTCCAACCGAACTTTGCCATGCTGGCGGCGATCTTTGCGACCTGGTCAGACCCGTGCATTTTGGCATTTTTTGCGTAAACGTGGAGCCGATCTATTGGCCATGTTTCGATCTCGCTGGGCGCGAATACCAGGTCCATGTGATGTCTCTTTTCGTGCTGGTCAGGGTGGATTCTACATAATCGTAGTGGGATTCTTTTTGGCTAGGGTGGATTCCCTGTAGAATCCACCCTAGCCACCATTTAACTATCTGTTATATAACGATTATCACTCGGATTTTCGATGGGGTGGATTCCAAGTGGATTCCCCGGTGAAACTTGCACGCGCTAGCGAAATGCCGCGCCTAGCCCCCCCGTATACAAATGGGCCCCGGGAGGAACCATTGGTGGGGGGGATGGGTGGAAACGACAAACGCCCGCGAGGGATTCCTGCGGGCGCTATTCTTCGATGATGTATGTATGAGTCAAGAGGGGCAGAGTTGTCAACAGGGTTGTGGGTCAATTGTATAAAGCAGTTTGGTGATCGCGAAATACCCGCGCCCGATTCAATCTAACCATTGTTCTTGATCCAATTGAAATGTTGATTTGGGCGGAAAGGCGCCGTTCGCTGCTGAGCTTCTATGTCGGTAATGCGCACAAGGGGGCCTTGCAGAAATGTGGTTTGCCATTGAGGAACGTTCCAAGTTGCCAAGCCGCACAAACTCTGAATTTATGGCCGGGGTCCATTTTTCTAAACTAGGATAGATACCAATGAGCGACGAGCGTGATTTTTATGTTGATAGTCAGCCATTCAGCGATCTTGCTATGAACTGGGAGATGGCTTGCTCGCTTTGTTTTTCCGATAGCGATTTTTACGAACGAACGATAGCAGAAGCTCACCCCATCGTTAGAGACAAGGTGCGGGAATGGTACGATGATGAAGATACCATACTACGATATCTATATGCTCCTGCTGAAAAGGTTCGCCGCCGCATGGGATTCCAAGGCTATACTGTGAAAAGTTGCAGGGAGTTGTGGGAACGAGCGTATGCGCGCCATATTGCCCAAGTCGAAGAACTTAGCGGCGCAGGGCATGCAGATTTTGACGAAGAAATTGAAGCGCAAAAGGGGTTAACATTTGAAGAATGGACGGATCGCGAGGAGCAACTAGGACTGAAACATATGCTTAGGTGGGGCAGCGTACACCTATTCGATTTCAACGATATGTTTGCCGACTTGGCACTTACAATTGACGTCTATAAGCCTGAAGCAGTCTGGACGGATTTCACATCTACCTATGACGAGTTTGACCCAAGCCTGCCTCTTCATGCCAATCTAAATCTGCAGCCTCACGACACTGACCTCGATTTTATCAAAACAACTGGCAATGTGCTGATATTGACCGAAGGATCGTCGGACACAAAAATTCTGTCGAGCGCCATCCGAGCTATCTACCCTGAATATGCGGATATGTACGAATTCGTTGATTTTGATGAGTTCAAGGTTGACGGTGGAGCATCGATGGTTACGAAAATGGTCAAAACCTTTGCTGGGGTTCGCACGACACAGCGAATTATCGCGTTGTTCGACAATGACGTGGCCGGTTTGGAACAGATAGGAATCTTAGATAGATCAGTGTGTCTTCCCCCATCATTCCGGGTGATGGCATTGCCAGATGTCCCTGTCGGGAACAACTATCCCACCATTGGGCCTGGAGGGCTCCGTACTATGAACGTCAATGGTTCGGCGTGTTCGATTGAACTATTTCTTGGCCTAGAAGCTTTAAAAGATAATAGCGGCCAACTGCGGCCAATCCGTTGGAAGAGCTGGGATAAATCTGCTGAACTATATCAGGGTGCCCTTGAGGACAAAGGCTATGCCACGAAATCCTTTCTGTCTGCAATGAAAGCGGGTGGCGATCCGCAAGCATTGCGTGCCAGATTTTCGGAGATGGATGGTTTATTGAATTACATATTTTGCGCATTTGATTAGTAAGGTTAGAACTAAAATCGAACGCCACTACTGATTGCTATTTGTTGATGACGCGCGGCCGAATTCTTTCGGCAAGTCTGTTTCAGGCGAGACGCTCGAAAGTTCGGCTTTGGGCCGTTGACACCATTTGCTGACAAGTCTAGGTTGCAGCAGGCCCCTACGCAGGCCGGTGTGCCCGTCATGCAAAGCAATGCAGCGCTTATAACCTACATTTGCAAACCCCTGTGCGATTGCACGGAATGATTAGCAGCGGGCACCTAGTCAGATCCCATTAGGAGATGACACATGACAGACGAATATAGAATCAAAAAGTTGCGAACCTTTGCCAAGCGTTATGCGCGGGCGAATAGGCTGGTACATAGCCAATCACTGGACGTGGTGGCGAAAGAACTTGGCTTTGCCCACTGGAAAACCCTTATCGGCGCAAGCAAAACCGATTGGTCTCCGAGCGACGACGAGCTTTCCAAGATCGAAGCCTTTATTGGCAAATCTTTCCATACCAAAAGAGAAAATGAAAACGGCGTAATCCTCGATCCAATTGACGACATGAATCAGACCGAAGAAACTAAAATCGGTGAATATAGTTTTCGAATCAGCAATTTTCTTGGAGATGCTGTTGTTTACGGCGAAGGGTGGACAGTTCGTATTCCAGAAGCGCCGCTTGCGGCACCTCTCGTTGAAATCGACAAGCGGTACGCCGAGACAAGCCCAGTCAAAGAATCCAAATTTCTTAAACAGGTGATCGATATCGCCCAGGCATACAGCCAACAGATCCGAGCTCGTATGTCTATGGACTGGTCTCGGAGATCCACAAAACCAGATGCCAATGGCAAGGTTCGTCATCCGTTTGGAGGTAGCGTATTTGACAAATGGTACTGCTGGGAGTGTGACGGAGAAATTACAGGGCAACAGATCGCGCAGAATCTCTGGCACTGTCCAAGTTGCGGCGCTAATCCACTACATATTCGCTCCGAACCCTACGTGTCAGATGATAGCAAGACACATCCCGTCGAAATTCCGGAACAGGGCGAGCGCTTGGAGCCGATTGTCCTATTGGTCGATTCAAGGCTGAAACTCGAGTTGAACGAGGAAAATATTTCCATGCTGATCCGCTGCGCCTTGTTGGAGGAGGCAGCGAATACCAACGAACGGTTGGGGGCCATGTTGGCCCAGATCAGTCTCATCGATAACGAGGTCGTCTATATTACCTTTGATGAAGACCTATGGCCTGAAGACAAAGAACCCATTCAGGCCTTGGCAGTTGCAGAGCTATTGGGCTTGGAGGTTGAACAGGAAATTTCGCTGTTTACTGCACCCTTTGCGTGGCCGGAGTTAGGTGAGCTAACATCAAGCACACACGAATATACCAAGATGCTCTTGGATGCATATTCAGAGCACGGTGTGATCTCTCGTTAGTCTGCGTTATACTTTTTAAGGCGGGCTAGTCCGTTTGCGACTGGCCCGCTTTACCAATGGTGGCAATGTCGGGCTGCGCCGCAGCTTCTGAGGTGAGGGTCGAACGGCAGGAATGGGCCGTTCGTGTCGACGGCCCTCAATATGAGGGCCACCGCAGAAAACGCACACTGTGAGCACTCCGTTACCTCAATTTCGCGATTTGTCGGCTGTCATCAGAAAAAACAATGACTACAACAGCCTACTTTGAAAGCCTCAGCAAAAGGAAAGCAAGTGCGGCACCGGCGATCAGTGCCCCTGCAGGTGAACCTTCAGATTTAAGGTCCTCTTTTGATACCACTTTGACGCCTTCTTTCTTATCTAACTGAACCTGCATCCTGTCAGCTTTCGATGTCAGTTCGCCAACAGAACAATTCAAAATGCGACATGCAGAGCGCACATCTTCTATTTGAAAATGTGCTTGGCCACGCATTATTCGCGACCATGTACCCGTTGCTATTCCAGATTCTTGAAAGAAATCTTTTTGTTTAATTTCTTGCTGCCCACAGCTCTGAGACATCAAGCTGCAAAGGATCATCGAGTATGTAGTTTTGTCGGTTGACATTTATAACATTTCTCCATATTGGATATTATACAAGATAATGATACATTACGCATTTACGAAATAAAGTCAACTATAGGATATATTATGACAGGATTGAACATGACATTTGAAGACACCCTTCGGCCCGGAGAACTGATCCTGACCTCGATGGGCAACTACGAGCATAAATCAGTTGTAAGCGACCGCAGGTGCCACCTGGGAAAGCCAATGTTGATATCAGCCACAGCACGAACCGGCACTGTGATGGAAGAGCCCTACGATACTGTTGTCATGGGTAGAAAGACAGGATACGCGCAACAACAGTCCGATTTTCCAGCGCATGTGGTCGTTGAAAAGGCCCGATCACAAATCGAAAAATGGCAATACCAAGTGCTGATGCAGAACTGTGAGGTTTTCGCAAATTGGGCAGGTGGACTTAAGGTGACATCACGTCAGGTAAACGGCGTACTTTCAGGAATCGTAATTTCTGTAAGCGCGACAAAAATGATCGCTAAAAACCCGAGTCCATTTGCACTCGTAATTATGGCTTTTGTTGGCGGTACAGTCGGTCTTGCATCCACTCAAGTTTTGAAATGATGCGATATATCAGGGTATCAAACGATATCTCGCCCAACAAATGCAGAACCCGCAGCAACTTTACTTCAACTAGTATTTTTCGTGTGTGGGGTCTTCATCTGGAAATGGATCTACATGACCAAAATCGACCGACAGCGGACCAGAATTAACGGTCACTTCAAGGATCTCCACATCGTTCCCTTCCATTTCTCGGTCGACCTCGAGGGTTATCTCAAAAGGAACGTCTTTTTCGATGTAAGCGGCCTCCGAACTAACGTGGACATCGTCGCCATCTGCGTGGTCATGTGCGTAAAATTCAAAGCTCGCTTCAAAGCCGACTTTCGCCGTAACCTTGATCGTCATCGTGACGTGCTCGGGCTCGCTTGATACTATGATCGGCTTTCCGATCATTCCGTGATCAATATACTGGATAGAAGCGCTGATCGGTTCATACTCGTAATGCAGCCCACTTTCGCAACTTGCTTCAAACCAGAACCCATCCAGATAATATTCGAAAGCGCTTTTGATCTCGGGAGGCAATTCGGGCGGGGCTATACCCTTCCAAAAGGCGATTAGCTTCTCGGTCAGAAGCATTTCAGGATCATTGAACCATGACAGCGCGAGGTCCAGTTTCGGCACCACGACGAGATAGGCTGAGTCCTTAGCGAATGCAGCCCATCCCTTGTCGGGACTGATACACAGTATCAGTGTATTCATCTCGATGGCAGCCTGCTCTAAACTTAGCAACGCGAAAGCATCTGGAAATTCGTGTTTTTTTGCATCCTTAGCCTCGAAGGGCATTATGACGTCGAAGTATCGCCGAAAGACCTCGGCAGATAAGTCTCCCTTTCCTGCAACAGGCACGATTTCGGCGCCAATCGCGTCTATGTAGATTTCAACTTGCTCGTCAGCAGCGGTTTTTGCTTCTACGTTGATTTGAAAGTCCTCTCCCAAACCGACCAAATCCCTGCCCAACCCCCACCGCCGATTGTGATCCTTCAGGGCCTTTTTGAAGGCTCGTTGCGTCTCCGACGCATCCCAGCTGATATGAGAGCTAATTTCCCTTACCACTACCTCAGAGAGGAGGAACAGTGTCCCTACTGCTTTAAACTGATTTAGCGTTGCAAGCACAGGATGGTCGAGGTGGCATCCGTACTTATCGAACACTGCGGTATCGACCGAAACTCCGAGGATTGATCCATCACCAATCTTCTTTCGAATTTCCTTTTCCTCGAACTCTGGCATCAACCCTCACTATCCAAATTTTCTCATCCGTCATGACCCTAGCAGGGTTTCGATCTCATATGCGAGCAGCTATTCTCCAGTCACTTGCACCTTTTTGAAGTCAAAACAGCCGAACTGAAAATTGTGCTATCTCACTCTCATTCCTTCTAGCAAAGCCTTTGGCTTTTGGCTATCGCCCATGACATTGCCTGCGCAGCGCTGGAGTTTCAGGCGCACCAGACTCAGTAGGCATGTGTCAACGTCGGGTTTGGGGAAGCTGCGCTGCAACACCAACGACCAAGTTGGGCGGCAGCTGAGGGCCGGAAGCAGCCAGTTGCCTACTTTAATCTTTGTTGCGATCACGTTAGAAACAGATTGCCGTCATCACCTTCTCGAGCATCGATTCTAGATAGCTTATTAGGAGCGCAGTGCAGTGGGTACATTAGCATACGTTCATGAAATGTTCACAAATCTTCTTCACCATGTTATCTAGTAATTGACCCGGCAATATTATTGGGGCACAAGACGGTAACTACTGGAGAATAGCATGCTAGACCAATTACAGTCCCTTTCGAACACTATACGTCAAAAGCGGGAGGCGCTGGGTCTCAACCAAAGGGAATTTGCAGAGTTTCTTGGAATGGGACCCTCGGGCGAGCGAACAATCAGCGGCTGGGAGCGGGGAGAGCACAGGCCTTCCAGTTCAAAAGCCGAGTTGATCCAGTCGCTCGATGTCAACATTCCGTTCAGGGATAACCGGAGAAATCAAACGTTCCGCTTTATCGACCTCTTTGCCGGTATTGGCGGCATTCGCTTGCCATTTCAAGAAACTGGCGGCAAATGCGTGTTCACTTCCGAATGGGACAAGTTTTCCAAGAAAACCTACGCTTCAAACTTCGGAGAGCTTCCGGACGGCGATATCACAACAATACCTGCTTCCGATATTCCGGAGCACGACGTGTTGCTAGCCGGGTTTCCGTGTCAGGCATTCTCACAAGCCGGTCTCAAGCAGGGTTTCAACGACACGCGCGGTACAATGTTTTTCGAAATCCAGAGAATTCTAGCGGCTCATAGACCCAAAGCATTCCTGCTGGAGAATGTTAAACAGCTCAAGGGCCACGATTGCGGTCGCACGCTGCAAACGATCCTCTCGACCCTTAGAGGCGAAACCGTTCCGGAAATCCCGTCCGATATCCCGATGTCGGAAGAAGCCCGTCGCGGTCTGGGGACAAAGCTTGACTACCATGTGGATTTCCGTGTTTTGAAGGCAAACAACTTCGGTGTTCCGCAAAAGCGTGAACGCATATACATCATCGGTTTCGATCGGGGTCTCGTTCCCGATGTTGATGTCGGTGCCATTTTCGACGAGTTGGAGCAGATGCAGTCGGAGACCAGACTTGGGGATGTTCTTGAATCAAACACGGACGTCGACCCAAAATACACCATTTCCGATCGTCTGCTTGCGGGCCACGAGCGCCGTCTGAAAGAGCATAAAGCCAAGGGTAATGGATTCGGGTTCAGCCTGTTCAATACTGACAGCCCTTACTGCAATACTATCAGTGCGCGCTATTACAAGGATGGTAGCGAAATTCTGATTGACCAGACCGGTCTCGGCCGCAATCCGCGAAAACTGACGCCGCGCGAATGCGCCCGCATTCAAGGGTTTCCGGAGGAGTTCAACGTCGGTGCCGTCTCCGATGCGCAAGCCTACAGACAGTTTGGCAACTCGGTTTCGGTACCGGTAATCCGCGCAATTGCCAACCTGATGCTTCCGCATCTCGCCGAAGTAACTGCGACCAAAAATGGCCGATCGAGCGATTGTGGCTGACATAGTTAGTCCAGAGAAGCGGAGCCTGATGATGTCAGGCATCCGCGGTAAGAATACCAAGCCAGAGATACAGATTCGCAAAATGTTGCATGCCGCGGGGTTCAGATTCCGCTTGCACCGCAAGGATCTTCCAGGAAAACCGGATATTGTTTTGCCAAGATACAAGGTGGCCATATTCGTTCATGGCTGCTTTTGGCATGGGCACGACAATTGTCACTTATTTCGGCTTCCCAAGAGCAGAACCGAATTCTGGGAGGCGAAGATTTCGGGAAATATCGCGCGTGATAAGCTAAAACAGGAACAACTTCTAAGCGAAGGATGGAGGGTTCTTCTGGTTAGGGAGTGCGCCTTGAAAGGTAAAATGGCACTGGATACGGCTGTTTTAAGCAACGACATCAAACAGTTTGTTTGCAGCCCTAAACAACTATTCCGCGAAATCTCTGGAAAACCACGAACTCCGAACATATGATCCCGATTTATTACCAGCATTGATCGTGAGGCGCATATGTCCATTCTACCCGACCTACAAGAAATTATAGCGGAGGGCAGAAGACGCCTCTCTCTTCATGATCCATCCAGCGAAGTTATTATTGATGACCGTCTATGGGCAAAAATACGGGCTGCCTATCTCGGAATTGTGTCTTCAGACAAAGTAGAAATTATAGGCAGCCACACTTTCAAAATCACAACGCCGGAAAACAAGGCACTTGCAATCAGTAGCCAGGAGCTGCCGCAATGCTGGGCTGCCATTCCATACTATAATGCTTTGAAAGAATACGAGAAAATTGCTAATGCTCTTGCGAAACAAATAGGTTTTACAACTCGTACATCCGGAGATGCCAAACAAGTGTTCAAGGTATTGCCTTCCCGAGGCTGGAAGACAGAAGTCGGTGCCGGTTTCCAGAGTAAAATGCAAGCAGCACTCGAAGATATCCTGAACGGTGATGCTACAGATATAGACAGGTTCGACAAATTTCTGACTGATCCTGACTGGTCGGGAGTTGCAAAAAAACTCAACAGGACTGACTGGATTGTTTCGGCCGTGCAGACAACAGGTCAATGGCTCGCTGTGGGAGCCGCCCGACGCGGAGAACTGGTCGCAGCGCTTGCGCAAAATACAGAAATAGAACCTCTGATGCGCGCTGTGATTGAAGAAGCCGTTCCAGTCGAAGTGCCCGCTGCAGCTGCTGGTGAACGCCAGACCGGTGGCAATAACACAATTTACTATGGCGCGCCCGGAACCGGTAAAAGCCACACCGTTGACACACTGTCGAAAAAAGATGAAGTCATCCGTACGGTGTTTCACCCCGATGTCCAGAACAGTGATTTCGTGGGAACGCTAAAGCCCGTACGGGAAGGCGGCGACATTTCTTACCGGTTCTCCCCTGGCCCGTTTTCGGTTGCATTGATTAAGGCCATGAATAACCCGGACAAAAAGGTCTGGCTGATTATTGAAGAGCTGAATCGTGCACCGGCTGCAGCTGTTTTTGGTGATCTGTTTCTGCTTCTGGACAGGGAAGAGGATGGAACGGGCGAGTATGATGTAAATTGCCCGAACGAAGAGTTTGAAAGCTGGTTCGAGGATCAAACAGACGATACAACCGGAAAAATCCGGCTGCCATCCAACCTCTGGATTGCAGCAACAATGAATAGCGCGGATCAAGGAGTATATCCGCTCGACACCGCGTTCCGGAGGCGCTGGATACAGAAATACATTCGTATCAATTATAATGCGGGTCCGGATGGAGGTATTAACGTCGTGCAGGACGGCAATGAATATGTTCTCGATTGGAAAGCCTTTGTCAAAGCCCTTAACGAACATTTGACGGACGAGCTTACGACCTCTGAAGACAAACTGGTAGGTCCGTGGTTTCTCAAAGATTCCGAACTTGGCGACGACGGTGTTTTGCCTGGAAAGGTTTTGATTTACCTTTGGGACGATCTTCTCCGTCACCACGGTCGCGAGGTCGTATTCAACACTGCCCGTATTAAAACCTACGGGGGCCTGTCAGGTAGGGTTGATGAAGGAAAGCCGATTTTCTCGGACAGTTTCCTCGTCAAACTGGCGCCGCTGGCTGCCCCTGCTACTGACGACTGAAATGGACCCGCTTCCCGAAATTCTGGTTGACCGCATCGCCGTTAATCACTTGAGAAAGGAAAAGCCCGGAGTTGCCGACCTTTTGGCGGATCGAGGTATCGGGAAAACAGAGAGGCGCGAAACGGTACATTTCTGCGGGTTGGCAAATGTGTCTTCTGATGGTTCGGTATTCTTCCTTCCAAGACATTCGAAACAAAACACCGGCACCGATATACAAACAGCAGGCTTGACGATGCGCACTCTGGCGCGTTTCGGGCGCGAAGTGGAGAGCCGTAAAGGAATCGCGCGCGCGGCCGGTGACAACGCCACTCTCGCCGCACTGATAGCGGAACTTGCACAGGATTTACGTGATAACGGCATTTATTCCGAGCGCGCACGGTACGGTTCAAGAAATAGTGGCA
Organism: Rhodobacterales bacterium 52_120_T64; assembly: GCA_002162875.1. Taxonomy (GTDB): domain Bacteria; phylum Pseudomonadota; class Alphaproteobacteria; order Rhodobacterales; family Rhodobacteraceae; genus NORP23. Next base: position 22,044 of record MABA01000006.1, read on the forward strand.
AACCGGACTGGAAAAGAACGATCGTGCGAGAGATGCCCTTCCTGACTGCGGGTGGTGTCGCGGTCTATCCCGAGACACGTACCACCAGAACTCTGGACTCGCATGAAAACCCTCTGGCACAGATTCAGGCCGCTGTTCTTGGAGAGATTATTGATAAACATTCCTGGTGGCTGGAAGGTATCGAAAGCCGCGCCGGAGAACTCCGCTCGTTTCGCCAACCAACATCCCCACGGTTTTTATGGCCCAGCGCGTTACGCTCACTGCTACCTACGCTTTACGCTAACCGGCCTGTGTTCCTGGCCAAAACCCTGATCGCATATATTGAAGAAACGTCTGTCCAATCAGAGGGGAGTTTCGTCTGTGGCGTGGAGGATTTTTCGACCGTTTGGGAACATATGCTTCGCAAGGTTCTGCCGGGTGTCGAGGAGGGCTGGAATGCAAAGCTACCGAAGCCGGGATATGTCAGGATTGGAAGCGGCGAGGTCGAGATATCGGACCGCGGAATGCAGACCGATATTATTGTTCGCGAGGGGAGCCATCTTACAGTCGTCGATGCCAAATATTATGGAGCGACCGGAAAAGGCAGCATGCCGGGTTGGCCCGATATTGTGAAGCAATTGTATTATGAAATGACCTTGAAAACTGTCGTGAAGTCTGGCGAGACTGTTTCAAACTGTTTTGCCTTTCCCGCGGGAAGTGACACTGGAAGACCGTTTTCGTCGGCAAGGGTTTTCCAATCAAACCTTGATCCTGTTGAGGAATTTCCAACAATCGAGTGCCGGTACATCACTATCCATTCGGTGATGGAAGCCTATTGTGTCGGTGGGACGCTTGATCCTGGTGCCGAATAACCGGAAGGTTTGATTCTATTTTGCTACACGTTCCCAGCCGTGTGATTTATGGATTGTTGGACAGGTGCTGAGCGTTCGCTGGAGAACTACCTACGTTTGATGATCAAATTTCAAAGGTAAATATTTACTCGCCTAGCAGGTCTTTAAAGGCCATACGAAAGTCGCCGATTCCGTCCAGCGAGTCGATGAATTTGAAGCGGCACATCTTATACTCCTTCATAAATTTTTAGAACGCGGTCAACGCTAAGACCTAACCCCTTAAGAAATTCCTCTCGTGGTTCAGCCAGTTTCTTTATGTGGGCTTCAATATCAGCATAATTCGCATGGTGTACCAGTCTATGGGAATAAGGATTGAGTATGCAGATATTTTCTTTGACGTCCAAATTGTAATCTGGGAAACGCCTTTGTTCGAACATCGGGACAAAATGATGTGCTTCCAAATATGGTTTGCCAGACTTTTTCGATATAAAACTAGGATGCTCAGGAAATATTTCACAAATATAGTCGGAATTTTCCAATACTTCCTTGGCTATATTAGGGTCACGTTGATATGCGGTAACTTCTCGAGTGATCTGTTTTGGCTTTTTAGAATCGTTGACCAAATTTTGATAATTGTCTTCTGGAATTTCCAGAATACCGTCTTGGAGGTCTAAATAAGCGCCAATCCGAATTTGATTAAGTTCAGCCTCGGATAAAGATCCCAACCACAAATATCCCTCTTTTAGATAGGCAAACCAAAACATATCTGACGCTGGTCGAAACAAACCTGCTTTCATATAAAGACGCAGTTCGTTTCTCCGTTCGCCGGGTCGCAACAGAATTGGAAGCCTAACCGTTTCGCCGGAAGGAAAAATCTTAAACTCGTTCAGGCAGGCATCTCCCAGATCTTCCTTTTTTCCTGTCAAGAAGTCGCCAAAATACTCTTCAAATATTGGGCGCTCAAACTTTTGGGTTATTGTTATCTGTCCCTTTTGACCCTCATCTTTTGGTGTTATTCTGGAACCTGCGCCATTTTCCGCGCCAAAATATTCACACAAAATTTTGTCAAACTTGAAATCATCCATGAGCTTATTAACCTTCAGCGTAAAAATATAGTTGGTCAGCTATGATACAATGCCCGTACCAATTACCTTTTCCTATCCACAAAAAAACCTACGAGCAAACTGTCATTTTTGTTTTTTATTGGTTGCGATGAGCATTTACTTTCCATGACGTGGTAAACATGAGGTCGAGGCCTTTGATTGATTGGCGTCGTCGGAGCTTTTTTCTGACTTGGCGAGCGATGCAGCCGCAAATTACAGCCATGGCCGCCTCTTCGGCCTCACCCCCGTCACCTCGATATCCCGTAACATCCTACCCTCAAGCAACGCCTCGCGCACCCAGCCCAGCGCCTCCCACCAATCACCGTAGGCTCGCCGCGCACTCTCGATCAACTGGGGATGCGGGGTCCAAGTCACCGGACAAGCCAAAACTTCAACCGTTCGCCAGCGCCCGCGATATTGCACCCGCTCGACACCGACAACTTCGGTCACGGCCCGTTCCCCATGCTGGTTGCGCCTGACCTCGACCGGCACGCAGCGCGGTACGGCGCCCGGCATCCAGTCTGGCGTCATTCCAGCCCGTGCAAGCTCCGCCACCCTAATGGCCATCTGTAACCCGCCCAACGCGTCGGGCATTCCCGCGAGTGTCGCAGCCACAACCTCGGCATCCACGTGGGTGTAACTGCCCAATTTGTACCGACCACCATCGATCTGGCATCCAAGCTGCGCACGCTGGATCAAAACGTATTCCATGCCGAAGCCGGAGCTTTCCTCTTCAGCATTCTTGGGCGGTGGCAATTCCAGCCGGGCCTTTTCCACCCGAAACGCCCATTCCAGAATTGCCTGTACGCCCAACGCGCGTTTTTCACGGGTGCCGCTCCGGCTGATGCGTCTATACAAAGTCATAACACACCCCGCATCTGGAGCCGTTCCGGTGTAACGAGACCATGCGCCAGCATCGCGTTGCACATGCGATTACTAATCATGTTTTTGGGCAAATATTTGTCGGAATTCACTAAGCCGGAGTAAAACTCCAACTGCCGCTCTAGGTTCGCGCGTGAGTCCGTCTGGCGCTCATCCCTACCTCGGTATCGTTTCGATCCCGACACCCCGTCAGGTGGACTCCTGTGGCGTACTGAGGCCCTTTCCATGGGGCGATCGAGCGCTCTGGGGCCGTCGGGAGGGACGGGGTGCTCACGTCGGGTCTCGGCGGCCACCTCGAGAATCTGCTCCTCACTCAGCCCGAGATCATCGCCCCAGCGCCGCACGTTCGCCTTGGCGGATTCCCCCTGCCACCAGGCCGGCAAAACGCCCTTCGAATTGAAGCCCAACGCCTTGAGAATTTCACCAAAAAACTCTTCAAAAAAATCATCTCGCGCCCACGCGCGCTCCTCCTCCTCCTTTACTGGTTCCCTTAAAGGTTCTCTTACAGTGTTAGTGTCCAGATTCTGGACACGGGATTGGCCATTTTCTGGACACGGGTCGGGCGTTTTTCTGGACACGGCTCTGTGTCCAGATTCCGGACACGGCTTTTCGCCTATATTTTTGTCCAAAGCTTTGTTTTCATGGTGTTCTTTGCTGGCAATCCCGTGTCTGAATTCCGGACACGGCTTTTCGAGTATCTGGCCTCCTGAAGATTCGGTTTTGCCGTCTGAATCGTTGCCTGAACCACCGTCTAAATCGGCGTCTAAATCGCCGTCTGGTCCGGTGCCGGAATTTCCCGATATCGGCGTAAAATCATCCTCGAACCCGAGGAAGTATCTGGTCGACATTTGCCGCTTGGTGACGGGATCAATTCGACGCTCCCGCCTTAGAAGCTCGCAAGCTTCCAGCAGCCCCAAATGTGTGTTCAAACCCGCCCGGCTGATCTCGCAATCATGGGCCAGACGCGCCTGTGTCGGGAAGCAGCCGTAGTCGGGATTGTGGCGATCACAGAGGTGCCAGAGCACGATCTTGGTGGTGGGTTTAAGCCCGCGCTGAATGATGGCCCAGTTGGTTCCGTGGTGGCTCATGATGCACCTCCAACACAGGGAGAAGAGGCGTTGGGCGTCGTGGTAGCCAGAAGCTTCATCAAGCCCAGCGCCTCGACCCGTTCAAGGGGATCAAGGCTGTGGGCGCAGATCACCCTGCAGGCCAGAAGCACCAGCGTGTCGGGATGATGGGCTACATCGGCGACAATGCCACGCGCCTCGGCCAGGCGATCCTCATGCCATTCCGGAGGGTGAGACTGCATAGTGCCTTCAACAGCGACCTCGGCAAGCGTCTTTGCGCCGTTCATCGCCGGCCACCTGCTTTTTTGGCCCGCGGCATCTCTTGTGCCTGCAGCCAGTCCTGCACGGCGCTACGGCGATAGAGCACTTTTCGCCCGGCACGCACACAAGGTGGCCCAACGCGACGGGCTTCCCAGCGCGCCAAAGTATCGACAGCTAGGCTCAATTCACCCGCCAGCTCCTTTCGACTGATCCACCCCGCAAGCAGGGCTTTGGAGTGTTCTAGAGATGCAGTTTGCGTTCTTTTCATGTCTGTCCCCTTTGCAACGCCCGGGCACGGATTTGTGCGGGCTGATGTCGGTGAACTGCACAGAGCATATGAACAGGGGTGGCGGGGTGGCGTAGGGTGGCGTTCATTCGCCATCCCTCGTGCCACCCCTTATTTTATGGGATTTGAGGAGTTTAATAGCGGAGAGTATTAATTGATACAAACAACCGAAGGGCGAATCGCGATGTAAGTTGTGTCAAGAATAATAGTTAAACAAATGGTAAATAGATTGCTTGTAGAATCGGGTTTGAATGACCGAATTACGGGGCAACCGATCTCATAAAATGTCGGTAGAAACCGCTATTTAGCGGAGTGTTTTGCTGTGTTCGGTGCGTTGGACCAAATATAAAAAATCGTGAACATACCTCGAGCAAAAAAGGTTGCGCGAATAAACTATACAGAAAGGCAGAGTAGGGATGGGTCTACCACCAAGGGCATATTATTCACTTTTCGAGGCAGCGGCGCGCTGGGACTGTAGCCTGTCGGATATTGCAGGCTGGGCCTCTGTCGGCCGGTTCGACATTGTTTCCGGGATCGGCCCCGCCCTGTGTGGCGAGGCGCTTCTGGCGGGGTTTGTGACTGTCTCGGTCTCTGACATCCTGCCGATGTTTCGCCGAGGCGGCACAGGTTCGTCTCATGGGCATCTGCGCCGTATAAGGGGGGTTGATGCTGAAGATTGGTCTGTCGTGACGGAGCCGGCGGGTGGGCTTGCAATCACCCTGGAGGATCTCGTGATCATGGCTGATCAGGTTCGCCGCTTCGAGGAAGAATGCAGCCTGTTGCAACGCCCCGCTGTACACGTCGGATCAACGGCTAAATATGACTGGGACGGTATGTATCGCGCCTTGATCCGGCGGGTGCACGATCAGGGCGTACCCTCGACGCAGGCCGCATGGGTGGGCGAAATGCAGGAATGGTTTATCGCGCGATCAAAGAGCGGCGAAGTGCCGGACGAGCGCACCATACGCCGGCGGCTCAATCCGATCTGGAAGGCGTTGCGGGATCCCTGTTAATACAAGCCCAACGCCGTTACGCGCTTTTTCGATCCTGGTCAGCATTATGCACAAGCTTTGGGCGGGGGCGGAAGGCGTCGGCAACAGCATCAACGCCCGCGCGCAGGGGTGAATCCATCAGGTGGGCGTAGCGCTGGGTTGTTTTCAATTGCGAATGACCCAGCAGTTTCCCGATCATCTCGAGCGAGGCTCCACCGCTCACCAGCAGCGACGCAAAAGTGTGGCGCAGATCGTGAATACGCACATCCTCCAGATTTGCCTCCCTCTGGATGGAGCGCCAGAAACGCCGGATCTCGATTACCGGTTGGCCGGGCACGTCACCCGGAAACAGCCACGGGATGCCGTTTGGCACAATCAGCTGGCGTTGACGTACAATCGCGGCCACCTCGTCCGAGATCGGCAACCGGTGGACTTTGCGTTGCTTGGTGGTCGTTGCCGGTTTGGACCAGCTGCCAAGTTCCAGATTAAAATGCTCGAAACGGGCTTGGCGGACTTCGCCGACGCGCGCACCCGTCAGAAGGCACATCCGGATGATGGTGGCGGCGCGCTGATCTTCGGCGCGATCTAAGGCTTCGGCTAGTTTTCCGATTTCTTCTTTGGACAAAAAACGCTCGCGTTCATTTTCCAAGCGGCGCCGGAAGCCCGAGGCGGGATTGTCGGTCCGCCACTTCCAGCCAATCGCAAGTGTGAACATCTTTCGCAGAACCTCGCCGGTCCGGTTGGCGCGAATGGGCGTGGGTTTTGATCCCTGCAGTTTACGGGCGCGATTATTCGGTTTGGCTTTTGAGGGGCGGGCACGACCCGCAGCGATCTTGGTCAGCAGCTTTTCTACGTCCGAAGATGTAATGTCAGCAACAAGGCGATTGCCCCAGTCCGGCTCAACCAGCTTGCGTAGCATGGATTTTTGATCCGAGGCATTGGTTGGGGCCAGATGCGGGAGGTGTTCCTCGATATACCGATCAATCAGATCCTTGAAACGGGGCACATCGCGCCCCTGTTCCCGCTCTCCGAGAGGATCAGCCCCGGCATCAATCTCGCGGCGTAGTTCCTTGGCGCGTTCCCGAGCGGCCGTTGTGCTCCACTCCGGCCAGCGTCCGATGGTCATCCGACGCTGCCGCCCGGCGCTGCGGTAATCCAGCGTAAAAGCCCGGTTGCCGGATCGGTAGATGCAAATGGCAAAGCCGCGCACCTCGGTATCGAAGATCTGGTAATCCCGTCCTTTTACGAGCGGGGCCTCCCGTACTGATTTTTCGTTTAATCGTATTCGCTTGGGCATGAGTTGCACCTCCAATCAGACATCACACAGGCGTAGATTCGCGCCTATATCAAGTGAAGCATGCGAGCAGGGGTGGCGGGGTGGCGCAGGGTGGCGGTGAAAGGGGGAGGGGCGTGCCACCCCTGTGTTTTATGGAATACTGGTTGGTGGTTGAGGGTGCAGGTTGATCGGCGCGCATGGTTTTTGGCTGACGCGAGAAATGGCCTGCCAATTAAAAGTAGACGTTCAGAATGGAGAAAATTGATGTCAGAACTGTCAGAAAACAACTGCTTCTTGCGGCTGCGCTTTTAGTTGAATCGCCACCCTGAAGCAGACATCCTTCCGCGCAGATTCATACCAATGCCTAATTAGTTGATTTAGCGAGAGAAGCTGGCATTTTCTGAGTTCTTAGCGAAGCTGGCCCAATCTCGGATTTGACCAAATGACCATTCCAGGCAGGTCCGATTACTGACCTTATTACCCCTCCTGCAAATCACGTCGCAATAAAATGGAAACCTTCTATGTAAACTGCTACAAAAAAGCTTCCTATTACACGCGGGATTTACGAAGCCCAGAACGGCAAGCCGTTGGGCAACTAGTTAACCGCTAGAAAGATCGAGTATACCGATGACCATTACGCTTTCGGAAGCTTGCACATGTTTGGTGAGCGGAACTGCCCTTTCATGGGAGGCCACAGGTGCCTACAAAGCCGGATCTATTCATCTGGATAATGCGGCGCAAAGACGCCTCTTCAAGTATCTGATTGAGCAAGATCAAGATAAAGTCTCAGGTGCTAGTGAATCTCTATTTGACGGGCTCACCGCTGCTTGGCTTGATGTGGACGTCGATCCGGCTAACGACGGCACCAATACTGATGGACACGCGTTAAGTGGCCCGTGGCGTTTGAAAAGGATTACGGCAACAGGTTTCGGAGGTCTCAATATATCAGACGGACCAGCATTTGAGCTTGATGTAAATTCTGAAAATTGGTGCATCGAAGGTTATAACGGTTCCGGAAAAACGTCGTTGGCCAGCATAATCTTGTGGACGTTGACCGGTTATAGAAATCGCGAACAGGACGGCCCTTTCAAGGATATCGGGAGACGTGAAATTGTCACAAACGGCACAAAAAAAATCGGAACATGGCCACCATTGGTGACCTATCCTCACACACCTGAAGATTTGAATAAAACGGCTCGTGTTTCTGCAACGCTTACATTTGAAGATCCGTCGGGCCTGCTGGCCACTGCAACGCGGACGATTGAAAGCCCTGTAGAGGGCGATCCTATCGTCAACGAGAAAATCGATCCTCGGGTGATGTCTTCTCCGGAGCTAATTGAGACAGGATTATTAATGCCTGCGCGCATCGGGCATATCGGTTTTGGGACCAAAAGCCAGAGTCTTTACCAAGCTCTGAAAATGTTGACTGGATTGGACCAGCTTACGGCTATCGGCGCTGGGGCGGCTGCTTTTGGTCACGGTGCGAAACGCTTCCAAAAATACGGCCGGGATAATGGAATTGAAGGATTCAAGAAAGCATTCGTGACCTGCCTAGACCGCGCCCGTGAAGAAAGCACGAATACATCAATCGATCTTACCAAAAATTATAGACTCGGCGACAAGAATTTACTTGAGACCCTGACCGCCATTGAAGAAGCTGCCTCCGACAAAGCAGGCAAAACACTAGCGATCTTAAAGGCTGAGATTACCGACGACATTGATGTAACTAACGCCAACGATAGAAAACGTCTGAATGATGGTATTAGCAAGGCCCGAGTCTATGTTGGAGAGGGGCACAACGGGGTTCCGCTTTTCAAAGCTTGGGGGGCCTTGAAACTAGCGGGAGATGCGGGGTTCTCAGAAATTAATGAGGCCATTGAAACAGCCAAAGCCTCTCTAGAAACGGCCCTTGGATGGCATAGCAAGCAACAAAGCGATAAAAAATTAAGGCTGAAGGCCCTTGCTGCAAAATTCTTTGTTTCTGAAGGATTGCTGGAGGAGAAATCCCATTGTCCACTGTGTGAAACAAAATTTACATCTGCGGAACAGCTGGAGTTGGCTGATGAATTGGCTGGTCTCAAAGCTGACTCTGAACATGCAGAGCGTGGAATTGCAGACGCCTGTGGTGATATAGAAAGGATTTTGCTCGATCTAACTCCCGAGCCAATTAAAGTTTATTTTGATCAATTGTCGGATATGAACCCGTCAACCGCCTTTGCAACGGCCCTCAGGAAACGATTCTTTGACCAGGCGCCGTTTTGCGACGTTTTAATTGGTATTGGAGCCTTCACGGCGAGTTATGCTGATCAAAAAGCGGCTGAACTGCCAAGTTTTGAGCCTCCTCAAACGACCTTCCCCCCCAACAGTATTGTTGAAGTCGAGCGGCTTCAGGAGTTGATAGTGAAGATGGTCCGAATATCCGAGCTGACAGCTTGGTGGGGGGAGAACCGCACTGTCTTTCTCGCCGCATGGAAAGGCCTGATCGGTGAGAAGGATGCCGATAATAAATGGCCCATGGACAGTCTTGAAGGAAAATTGCAATCCCTTGAGGACGCCATCGCCGGATCGAAACCTCTCGACATAATCGCGAAACAGATGAAAGCGGCTAAGGGCGCTGCAGAGTCTTGGGCAAGCATCAATTCGGTCCAAAAAATGCGAGAAGCGATTGCGACGGCCCTAGAACCCCTCAAATCCCTGCAACAACTCGTCGAAGGAGAGACCCACCGGACTGTTGTGACGCTGGAGGACAAAGTTGCAGCAATCCTCGATGAAATCCGCCTCAAAGACAGGCTTTCATTCGAGGGCACGGCGATGTCAAAAAAATCCGTAACGGTTGAAGGAAGTTTTGCCCTTGGCATGAAATTCGATGCAGCTCACGTTGCCAACTCCTCATGGCTGCGAGCAATATTGTGGGCATTTATTTTTGCGCTACGAGAGCAGGCGATTTCAGATTTGGGATGCAATACCTTCCCTTTGATGGTTCTGGATGATCCACAAACAACATTTGATCCAAAAAACAAGCGTAAATGGGCGACCAAAATGGTTGAGATGGCTAATTCCGACAGGGCCGACGCTGCCGGTATCCAGTTATTTCTTACAACACATGAACGACAGTTCTTCGATATTATCTGTGAGACGTGTGAGCTTGTCGGGCAGGAAGGAAAAATGGCAGGACCGACGTCCTCGACGAAGGTTGCGCATATCGTAAACGGTACATTTCTGGACCGACAATTTGCCAAGGCGAGCAAAGATGGGGATGATGAAGAGGGGTTCCGATATGTTCTACAAGTGCGTGCATATTGCGAGGACCTTCTCAGGATTATGCTGCGCCCCGAGTCATATGAGATTAGTGGTGATACACTTGGAAAGCTCTGTGAACTTCTTGCTAAGCTTAACAAGGACGAACTGGCGCCGTTTAATCGCGGCGTATTCGTCAAGCTCCTCAATCTCCTGAATGAGAAGCAAGTTCCGATAATAAAAGTTATCAATGCACCACACCATACCTTTGATGGAACGATTGGTTATGCCCAAGCTCAAGACGTCCAAAAATATTGGAAGGGACCACTCCAGAAAGCGTTTGTGAATGCTTTCAGGCTAGCGGCTGATTTCGATGCGTATAACGGTGTATCTCGCCTTTTTGCTTGGGAGGATAACGTCATTGAGTTTCCGGATGGTCACAAAGACAAAATCAAATCTCTCGGCTTGCCTTTAACAGGCGTTGCGGCGGCGGCCGAAACGGATGGTTTGGTAGGTGATGGCCAAATCCAGATTGAAGAGTGGGACAAGTCCGAAAAGATTACGTTGTTTGCCCACAATGCCTATCGCTTGAATGCAGGAACACTTGATCCAATAGCTGGTATTGGTGACATTATTTTGGTGCAGGATCATCCGAAGCCTCGTTCCCGTAACCTGATCGTAACGGCATTGGGTGAGAAACTCTACGCTAGACGTTTGAATGACTCCAATAGCCATCCCGACGTAGTGATGCTTACGGCGCAGGCAACTGACCCCTACACCCTGCCCGAGCCGATTATCGCGCTTAAGAGCAATATCAGTCCAAGAAAAATTGTCGGGACGCTGTTCATGGGATCGAGTTTGGCGCCACCAAAAAACGACGGAAATGAAGTTTGTGCGGTGGACGATTTTTCAATCGTTGAAACGCGAATGAAGAACGCGACTCTTTTCAGAGTCAAAGGCCGGAGCATGGAGCCAGTGGCGTTGGAAAATCAATACGTCATGACGATTGATGAAACGCTGGATCAGGCGACTTTGAAACGACTTAATGGTGAGTTGGTGATCGCAGTTGATGAGGATGCTGGCGTCTATTTCAAAAGATTGCGTCTCCACGGCTCGCTAATAGTTCTCGAAAGCGCGAACTCCAGCGCGTCCACGGCGTCTGAAGTTCTGTCGCTCAGCGACAGCGCTGAGTTCAAAAAGATTCTAAACATAAAATCTGTTGTTGGGGTCTTGTTTGATTTGCCCGCATCCAACTGAACTCTAGCGCACGTGAGCATTAGATTGCACGATGGTTACTAATCAGTTCACCTCAACGCCACCTCAACCCGCATACGCCGTTTTGGTACAGTCTACGTCGTTGAAATCCGGTGAATGTCGGCCAACGTAAGAATGGAAATCTTGTGATATCAAACGCTTGCGCTGTAAGTGATTGATATTGTTAAGTTATTGAAATCATTGCTATTTCGGCTCATAACCTGAAGGTCGTAGGTTCAAATCCTACCCCCGCAACCAAATTAAAAACAACATTAACAGTATGTTACGCGCCGCCTTCGGGCGGTTTCTTGCGTTGCGCAAAACCTCGTGGAAGCACTGTGGAAGCAATAGGAGCGAAGTGAGGAGTGTGGTAGATAGGCAACTATTAGAAAATAAACTGGAGGTTCACCAACGTAAGCGTCCGCTGTTGCCGTTGGTACATCTGGGATCGCGTTTCTTGCGAAAATGATGTTACTCCATCAAAGGGCACGAGGGATCGTTAATCGCAATCGGCATCATTGATTTTGTGATCTACGCATTCATGCATTGGCATTCAATAGCAATCGTCTATTGGAAATCCAACGCGAGTATTGTTGCATTATTACAACCAAACTAATTTTATCATTAAAATACTTCAACATTGCGCAAATAACCTTTTCTATTTGACAATCTTTTGGTACGTGGAACGCATTAAAGTGTTAATAAAAGGTAAACGAAATGAAAAACATTCTTATTCCTATGTCGACTGTCTTGGTTTTAGGCGCAGGTGCGGCATTTGCTCAAGAAACTGGGTTTCAAGGCGGCGAACTAAACCTTGAATATAACTCTCTGGACAATGACAACCTAGACAACCCGATCAGCATGTGGTCTGCCAATTTTGGTGTAGCTTATAACTTAACCCCGCAATTTGGACTACAGGTTGGTGCTGGCTATAACAGTATCGGAACAGAGTTTGAAGATGGCCCTGATACGCTTGGCGTGTCTGTCGATATGACTGACCTTAATGCTCACGCCTATTACAATTTCGGGGTGGACAGTAAAATCGGTATATTCGCTGCACGCTACGCGGTTAGCAATCTAACTTTTGAATTGAACGGCGTGTTTGATGGTGCGATTCCACTCTCGATGGATCTGATGACTTATGGTGTGGAAGGAATGTATGATTCCGGACCAGTTAAAGTTGAAGCGCGCTATGGTGCGGCTGAAATACAAAACAGCTTGCTTCTCGCCCCAGACCAAGTCGACATTTCGTTCTACGAATTGGATGTAGAATATGCGATGTCCTCTAACTTCAATCTCGTTGCCGATATTAACGGAACCACTGTGGACCTCATGGGCACTGAAATTACGCTAAATACCTACTCGGCAGGTGTTGAATATATGGCGATGACAAATTTCGGGCTAACAGCCAGTGTTGATGGCGGAAGCTTGTCAATTGACGGTGAATCAGAATCCATTGATCTCTTTGGGTATACGATTGGTGCAGAATACGTTGTTTCAGGTGGTGTACTTGGATCAAATGACGCCACACTATTCGCTAGCTACGGGACTACCAACATCTCTGGCATTGGAATAGACGAAGACACAACAAACCTAAAAATTGGTGCAAACATCGCGTTTGGCGGATCGAGCTCTTCCGATTTGTTTAGCCGCATTTCGCTATTCTAAACGTCAGAAATTGTCGATTTGTTATCTAAAGAAAAAGGGCGCGGTCAAAGAATGAACGTGCCCTTTTTTGTAGCTTTCTGGGTATTCATGCATCGTCCATCTATGGGGGTTCAAATGAATTCTATCTCTTTCCACGCCATAATTTTTCAATCTAGCCGATAACGTCCCCGTGCTTTTGTAATCTGGGCCCTGCATCCCAGACCAGCCACCTGCGCGCCTGCAAGCGTTTTGCGGCCGGGCTCGGGCGCTCGCCAGAGACGGCGACGCCGGATGATGTGACGTATTTCTAGCAACATCTGATTGAAAACGGCGTGAGCATTTGCACGGTAAGCGTTTCCTTACCCCACCTTACGTCAACGCTCTTAATCTGCGAGTCGTGCCTTTCTATTTATGGAAAGGAGTTTCTTGATGGGAGTACATTCGGAGCTATGGGCGGAGTCCGGGCTGATATCGGAGATTATATCTACGCCGAAGGGCCATCGGCGTTGGCCGAATGATTTACAGGGACGGATTGTAGCTGAATCCCTTGTTGATGGCGTTACTGTAAATTCGGTTGCGTGGCGGTATGATATGCGGCCTAACCATTTGTCGGAATGGCGACGGCAGGCGCGAGAAGGCAAGCTGGTTCTTCCGGAGCTTTCGGGAGCAGTTTTTGCTCCGGTTGTTGTCGAGCGGGAAGTTTTTACGGAGAATTCCGAAGCACAAATCGAGTTGGTCAGTGGTGATTTGTCTCCCCGCATGGACGTAAAGACGCCTGCATCCCAAATTGCCGAGATCATGCACGCGTTGCGGGTTGGTTCATGATCTTTCCCTCAAACCGGGTGCGGGTATTCGTGGCGACCGCGTCTGTGGATTTTCGAAAAGGTCATAATGGGCTCGCGGCACTGGTGCAGAACCATTTGTACAAGGATCCGTTTACCGGAACCGTGTACGTGTTCCGCTCGAGACGGGCCGACCGGCTGAAGTTGCTGTATTGGGACGGGTCCGGTTTGGTGATGGCCTATATGCGCCTGGAGGATCACGTGTTCAAATGGCCTGCTATTTCCAACGGCATGATGCGGCTGAACCATACACAGTTCGAGGCACTTTTTGCGGGCCTCGATTGGCGCAAAGTCCATGCCTTGGAGGTGCGTCCACCGGCTGCGGCAGAGTGAATCACAGCAGCGTTTAGGCGAGTGTTTACGGGCTGGATTTGCTATAAATCAGCCATGATAAATCCCGCCGATCTTCCCGATGACATTGATCTTTTGAAAGCAATTGTCTTGCGCCAGCAGGATCAGAATGCGCGACTGGCAAAGCTGGTTGCGGACTTCAAGCGGGCTCTATTCGGGGCTAAATCAGAGAAATCTGACCCAGACCAATATGAGTTGGCGTTCGAAGAAATTGAAGCAGCCATCGAAGTTGTCCATGCCGAGCGGGATGCAGATGTCGCTTTACGTTCGGCCAAACCGCGTAAATCCAACCGTGGCCATCTGCCCAAACATTTGCCACGCGTCAAGGAGGTAATCGAGCCGGATAACAAGACCTGCACGTGCGGGGCAGAGCGTCACATTATCGGCGAAGACACCTCCGAGCGGCTCGACATCATTCCTGCCCAATTCCGTGTGATCATAACCCGCGGCCTCAAATACGCCTGTCGATCCTGCGAGGCGGGCAGTGTGCAAGCCCCAGCCAAATCTCGCTTGATCGAGGGCGGCATGCCAACCGAAGCAACCGTTGCCAGCGTAATTGTCAGCAAATACGCCGACCACTTGCCGCTTTATCGCCAGTCCCAGATATACACCCGTCAGGGTGTTGATCTGGATCGCTCCACATTGGCATCTTGGGTCGGCAAAGCCGCATATGAACTGCGGCTCGTCTATGGTTGCCTGCTGGCCAACCTCAAACAGTCCTCCAAGCTATTCATGGACGAGACCACCGCTCCGGTACTGGACCCCGGGGCGAGGGAAAACGAAGACGGGCTACGTCTGGGCACTGGCCCGCGATGATCGGCCTTGGTTGGGGCAGGCCCCACCCGGGGTTGCCTTTACCTATGCACCGGGGCGCGGAGGCAAATACGCGGATGATATTTCGCAGGGCTTTAGTGGGATCCTGCAGTGTCTGACGTCATCGCCTATGGGACCAAATAGTGTGATTTGATAAGAGAGTGCTTTGGGCGTAGCTCGACCAAGGTTGCGCTTGAGGCGTTGCTCGGTGACCGGACGATCCAAGAGATTGCAGCGAAGCACAGGGTGCACCCAAACCAGGTGAGCACGTGGAAGAAGCAGGCCGTTGATGGTCTGTCTGGCGTGTTTTCTGGTGGTGCCTGCACGCTAGGCGTAAGCGAATCCGAGGTCTGTCCGTCGTCAGACAATTGTTTCCTAAGTCCAGAATGCTTTTTGCGAAAGATGGTGCGTTTTTTACGCCTGCACTGTCAGGTGATTTTGATGATGGTTTTTCCGTCATAAAACTTTCATTTGTCATGTCTCGCATAAGCATGCACAAAAAAAACCGAAGTGAGATCATCGGGAAAAGGATCATCTGATATGGCAAATATCGCAATTAACGGCATGGGCCGGATTGGCAAGATGGTGTTGCGTGCGCTGGTAAGCGAAGGCGTGGATGCCGATATCGTTTTGTTGAACGACAGTTCCGGCACGCCCGAACAGCATGCGTTGCTGTTGGAATTCGATACCGTTCACGGGCGTTGGGACGCGAATATTTCCCATGATGACGAGAGTATCACTATAGACGGTGAACGAATGTGGATGACTTCGGAGACGTTAATTAAAAACCTTCCACTGGACGATCTCAGGGTTGATCTGGTTATTGATTGCACCGGGGCCTTCAAATCTCCGGGCAAGTTGCAGCCTTATTATGATGCCGGCGTGTCAAAGGTTCTGGTCTCGGCGCCGGTGAAAAAAGCGCCTGCGCTAAATCTGGTTTACGGGGTAAATCACGAACTTTATGATCATGAAAAGCATGATGTTATTACCGCTGCAAGCTGCACGACGAATTGTTTGGCACCTGTGGTAAAGGTGATGCACGAGGAAATCGGGATATTACATGGCTCGATCACAACGATTCATAATATCACTAATACGCAAACTATTGTGGATCGGCCAGCCAAGGATATGCGGCGGGCGCGATCCGCTATGAATAGTTTGATTCCGACGTCCACGGGATCGGCTACGGCGATTACCATGATTTACCCTGAACTTGAGGGTCGACTTAATGGTCATGCGGTGCGGGTGCCGGTGCTTAATGGCTCGTTAACGGATTGCGTTTTTGAGATGCAACGCCCGACCTCGGTGGCCGAGGTTAATGCCTTGTTCAAAGCGGCAGCCAAAGGCCCGTTGGACGGAATTCTGGGATTTGAAGAGCGTCCGCTGGTTTCGGCGGACTACACCAACGACCCGCGCTCGGCGATTATTGACGGGCCATCCACGATGGTTATTAACGAAACGCAGGTGAAAATCTACGCGTGGTATGACAACGAGTGGGGCTATGCACAGCGGGTAACTGATCTGGCGCGGATGATACTAGAGGACTTGTAGTGGCGAAATCCGGCAATGCACTTGCGGCCTACGGGGCGGTAACGGCGGCCTATTGGGCGTTTATGTTGACCGATGGTGCGTTGCGGATGTTGGTCCTTTTGCACTTTCATACGCTGGGGTTTGACGCGATTTCGCTGGCGTATCTTTTCCTGCTTTACGAGTTTATGGGTGTTGTCACCAATCTTTCTGCTGGTTGGATTGCGGCGCGTTTTGGGCTGGCCAGCACGCTTTACGCGGGGCTGGCGTTTCAAATTGTGGCGCTAGGCGTGTTGGCGCAGCTTGATGTCGGCTGGTCGCTTGGGTTCTCGGTGGTTTATGTGATGGTGGTGCAAGGGGTGTCGGGCGTGGCCAAGGACCTCGCCAAGATGAGCGCGAAGAGTGCGGTTAAAATCCTCGCACCTGCTGGCGAAGATGGTGCGTTGTTTCGGTGGGTAGCATTGCTTACCGGTTCGAAAAATGCGGTTAAGGGGTTCGGGTTTCTGCTGGGCGCGACACTGCTGGGCACGATCGGTTTCCAGATGTCGTTATATATGATGGGCGGCGTTTTATTGGTGGTGCTTGTCGCGGTTGTCGCGTTCATGCCTTCGGGGTTGCCGCGTGGACGAAAAAGCGTGAAATTCGCACATGTGTTTTCCAACGACCCTGCTATCAACCGCCTTTCGCTTGCACGGTTGTTTTTGTTTGGCGCGCGCGACACGTGGTTTGTGGTAGGGATACCGGTTTATTTTTATACGGTTCTATCGGATGGCACCGCGGCGGGTGACCGCGTTGCATTTTTCCAGATCGGTACGTTTATGGCAATTTGGATCATTGGATACGGGGTCATTCAGGCCTTTGCGCCCAAGCTGCTGCGAGCTAATGCCTTGTCTGATGGTGCCGTTACTACGTTGGCAGTTCGCTGGGTCGGAATACTCACGTTTATTCCTTTGGTAATGGCGGCGCTGGCTGTGTTCGGCGTGCTTGGCCCGGTTGTTGTCGTTGGTGGGTTGCTGGCATTTGGCGCGGTTTTTGCCCTGAATTCCTCGTTGCATTCCTACCTTATTCTGGCCCTCGGCAAAGCCGAACGCATTACTATGGATGTCGGTTTTTACTATATGGCCAACGCGGGTGGGCGGTTACTGGGCACGTTATTGTCGGGGCTTAGCTACCAGTTTGGCGGGCTGGCGTTATGTCTTGCGACCTCGGGTATTTTAAGCGGCCTTAGCTGGATAAGCCTGCGCGGCCATTATCACAAAAGTTAAATAATCTCGTCACATCGCTGTAACGAACGGCCAATACATCTCCTCTCGAAGCAACAAGCGAGGAGATTGTAATGCTAAGCGTTCATGGGCTAACGAAGACTTTTGGCAATAACATTGCTGTTGAAAA
Source organism: Rhodobacterales bacterium 52_120_T64 (assembly GCA_002162875.1). Lineage (GTDB taxonomy): Bacteria > Pseudomonadota > Alphaproteobacteria > Rhodobacterales > Rhodobacteraceae > NORP23. The sequence continues at coordinate 39,804 of MABA01000006.1, forward strand.
CGTATCTTTTGCATTGGTGAAGCCACAGATGATCGGGATCATCGGGCGATCTGGTGCGGGCAAGTCCACCTTGTTGCGGATGATGAACCGGATGACGGATGCAAGCGATGGGATCGTGCGGTTTGACGAGCGTGATGTTCTGAAGCTGAAGGGTAAAGAAAAGCGCGCGTGGCAGGCAGATTGCGCGATGATTTTCCAGCAGTTCAACTTGATTCCACGCCTTGACGTTATGACTAATGTACTGATGGGGCGGCTTATTGATCACTCTGCCGTGGGGTCGATATTGCGCCTTTTTAGCCGCGAGGAACGTCTTCAGGCACTGGCTGCGCTGGATCGCCTGGGTATTGCCGAGCACGCCATGAAGCGCGCCGAGGCCCTGTCGGGTGGCCAGCAGCAGCGGGTCGCAATTGCGCGGGCGTTGATGCAGAACCCCAAAATTATTCTGGCTGACGAGCCGATTGCATCGCTTGATCCGATGAATGCCAAGATCGTTATGGATGCGCTGCGCCAGATCCACGAAGAGGATGGCCGCACGGTTATTTGCAACCTCCATACTCTTGATACTGCGCGTAATTACTGTGACCGGGTTATCGGAATGCGGGATGGGAGGGTCGTGTTTGACGGCCCCTCGGAAATGCTGACCGAAGATGCCGCACGCGAAATTTACGGTGCCGGAGACGAGTTTAACGAGGCTGCAACCTCGACCTCGATTAGCGCCATTTCTAATACCGCAACGGTTGAGACACTGATTGCCGCTGCGGAATAACCGCCCGATCTGGGCAAAACCAACCACCCGAAACCGGGTTGACCTGATGTCAAAGGAACGACAGATGAAACTTACCGCTATACTTGCTGCAACGACTGCAATCTTTGCTGTTGCGACACCAATTCTGGCTGGCAGCAACGATGCGCCAATCACCGAATTCCGCATTGGCCTTTTGGGCGGCGAAAACGAAGCTGACCGTCTGGCAAACAACGAATGCCTGATCGAGCGTTACGAAACCCTTCTGGGTGTGCCGGTAAAACTTTTTCCGGCTGCTGACTACGCTGGTGTAATTGAAGGCCTTCTAGGTGGCACACTGGATTATGCCGAGCTTGGTTCTTCAGGCTACGCTGCGGTTTACCTTGAGGACCCGAATGCAGTAGAGCCATTCGCGACCACTGTTCAGCTTGACGGCGCAACGGGTTACCACTCGGTTATGGTTGCACGTGCTGACAGCGGTATCGCAACATTGGACGATATGGCCGACAAAAGCCTTGGCTTTGCTGATCCCAACTCGACTTCGGGTTACTTGATCCCGTCGGTTTCCCTTCCACAGCAAGGGTACGTTATCGAGGATTTCTTCGGTTCCACAACTTTTTCGGGTGGTCACGAGCAGAATATTCTCGCGGTTCTTAACGGTGACGTAGACGGCGGTGTTACATGGACTTCGGGTGTTGGCGAGTGGGAAGAAGGTTTCTCGGCTGGTAACCTTCGCAAGATGGTAGACAAAGGTCTGCTAGACATGAACGACCTACAGCTTCTTTGGACTTCGCCGATCATTCCGAACGGCCCGCTGGTTCTGCGCACATCGCTGCCACAAGAAACCAAGGACCTGATGATCGCTTCCGTGATGGCCATGCCTAAGGATGATCCTGAATGTTTCTACAATGCACAAGGCGGCGAGTATGCCGGTTTGATCGAAGTTGACGAAGCGTTCTACGAAACGATCATCGCAGCGCGTAAAGCAAAAATCGAAAACAGCAACTAAGTTTTTAGATAATCGGGCGCACCTTGATATCGGGGTGCGCCTTTTTTGTGGGTGGAGAAACCTGAAATGACAGATGCAACGACGACGGCCTTGATCGCGGCGCAATACGAAATAGCTGAACGGCGGCGGCGGGTTTATACTGGTGTGATGCTGATCGTGCTGGTGATGATGATCCTTTTCGGCGTGCAGGTTGCCGAGGATGCCAACTCGGGTTCGCTGTTGACCGGTCTGCCAAAGGTTTTTGACTACCCCTATGATATTTTCCGGCAGGCATATGCACGCGGCTGGTCGTTCTGGACGATCCCGTTTTCGGTGCAACACGCGGATAACGGCATCCAGTTTACCTATATTCACTACCTGATAGAAACGATAAACATAGCCATTCTTTCGACCCTGTTCGGGTTTTTATTCGGTGGCATTATCAGCATTATTGCCTCGCGAAACCTTGTCAAAAATCAGGCGTTAGTCTGGATTACGCGTCGTTTCACCGACATCGCGCGTGCTTTCCCCGAGATCGTCATCGCGCTGTTCCTTATCTTTATTTTCGGTAAAAACCCGATTGCCGCCGCCGTTGCTATTGCGTTTCACACGACCGGCGCGCTTAGCAAAATGTTTTCCGAGGTTAACGAAAACGCCGACATGAAAGCCTGGGAAGGGCTTGAGGCCTCGGGCGCGAATTGGCTGCAAAAGGTCTGGTTCGGGATTATTCCGCAAGTTTGGCCGAACTGGATCAGCTACGCTTTACTGCGCTTTGAAATCAACGTGCGGGCCTCGGCGATCCTGGGGTTTGTTGGTGCAGGCGGGCTGGGCCAGCAGTTTAAAACCTTTGTGGACTGGAAATTCGGTGCGGATATCGCCTCGATCATCCTGATGCTGATCCTGACCATCATAGCAATCGACATGCTGTCCACATGGGCACGCCGTCGCTTTATCGGCAAGGTAGCACACTAATGGAGACGCGTATGGACACGACTTATATGGATACCCTCGCCGGAAAATTTCCCGAAGCAATCGCGCCAAACCGCCGTGCACAGGCTGCATGGTTGGGTGGACTGTTTTTGCTAATCGGGTATCTGGCATATATCTGGATTGCCTTTGATGTGGCTGGCGCGGTGGCGCGTTCGAGTATGGATCGCGCCAAATTGCTGGCGCTCGATTCCTATGCCTATAAGCACCACGTTGAGCTGTCGATGCGGACCGGTGATCTTATGGTTAACCTAGAGGGCAACCGGCGTAATGCATTCACCGAGCTGCCTGACTGGGTCGAACAAGCAGACGAGGAAACCCTTGTGGATATGGGGCAGGGGTTCACAGCTCTATTGTCGGTACAATCCCTTCGTGTATTTGAAGGCGAGACCCTGATCGTTGACATCGAACAAACACCCGCTGGTCCTGTTTTGCACAGCGAACCCAACGACTGGATGCGCATAGCCCCTAATAAAATCGAGGGGCGGCCCGATAGCTATGTGCGGTTCATCGCGACTAAATCCAAGATCACGCTGCATGTGTATTCTACCGGCTGGGAGAATTTCTGGTTCGACAATAGCTCGGTTCTGAATGGCACCGGTTTTTGGCAGGCGATGGGGTTGGTGATTTATGCGCCGCGTGTTGACCCCGAGCAGTCCAACCTAACATTGGTTTTTTCCGAGATTTGGGACAATAACGAATGGCAACACGGGCAGGTTATGCATGCGATGCTGATCACAATCCTGATGGCGTTTTGCGGCACGATGCTAGCGGCAATCACGGCACTACCGCTAAGCTTTATGGCCTCTAACAATATCAATCCCGTGGGCCTACTGCGCGGCAGTTTCAAACGCCTATTCGACATTTTACGCGGGGTAGATGCCCTGATCTGGTCGCTGGTCTTCATCCGCGCCTTTGGCCTTGGACCGCTGTCGGGCATCTTGGCACTTTGGTTTACGGACACGGGCACATTTGGAAAACTGTTCTCCGAGGCGATTGAAAATGCCGACAAAAAACAGATGGAGGGCGTCAGTTCCGTCGGGGCCGGTGCCATTCAGACCACATGGTTCGGCGTTATCCCGCAAATATTGCCGGTACTGATCTCGCAGACCTTGTATTTCCTTGAATCCAACACGCGCTCTGCCACCGTTATCGGGATGCTGGGGGCCGGCGGTATTGGATTGAAACTGGCGGATGCGATGCGGACGGGGCAGGACTGGGAAAATACAATGTATATCATTTCCCTGATTATCGCCGTTGTAATTCTTATGGATAACCTGTCGAGCTGGCTGAGAATTCGCCTGATCAAAGGTCAGGAAAAGAGTGTATTATGAAGCCGAAATTGTCGGAGACCGCGCTGGTGCATGAGGGTGCCAGTGTTAATGCCTCCAGTCTTGGGCGTTATGTGGAAATCGGGGCACATGCGCGCCTGAACGAGGTCGATATGGGGGATTACGCCTATTGCGACCGTTTTGCGGATATGGCCTATACCAAGGTCGGAAAGTTCGCGAATATTGCTGCATTTGCACGGGTTAACCCGGGAAACCATCCGACATGGCGGGCGAGTTTGCACCATTTTATGTACCGCTCCTCGGCGTATTTTGAAGACGAGCCTGATGAAGAAGAATTCTTTGACTGGCGCCGCGAAAACCTCTGTTCGCTGGGGCATGACACGTGGCTGGGTAATGGTGCGCTGGTCTTGCCGGGGCGCGTCGTTGGAACGGGGGCCGTGGTCGGGGCAGGTGCTGTCGTAACCAAGGATGTGCCTTGTTATGCCGTAGTCGCGGGCAATCCTGCGCGCGTAATCAGGATGCGTTTTTCCGAACCGGTCATTGAACGTCTGCTGGCCCTGGAATGGTGGGATTGGGAGCACGAGGCCTTGCAGGTTGCACTGCCGGATTTTCGCAACATGGATATCGAAGCGTTTCTGGAAAAGTATCAGGGTTAGGGTTTACTCGGCTGCAATGCTCAATGGTGTTGCTGGTCGGGAAAACCGGACGCCAGCCTCACCGGATAGGGCTGCAAAATGGCCGTTTGAAATAGTCGCTTCGATCCGGCGGGTTTCAGGGTTTAGAATTACGAAATCGGCCCGTGCGCTTTTAGTCAACTGACCGCGATCTCCCAACCCCAGAATGGCCGCTGGTTTTGTGGATATTAGTGCCCAAGCCTGTTCAAACGACAGAATGCCACGATCACTAAGCGCCCAGACTGCGCCTTGCATTGCGGGGTAATAATAGTCGGATACCAGCGCATCACACAGCCCCGCTTCGATCAAGTTTTGCGCAGAAACGTTGCCGGATTGCGAGCCACCGCGCATCACATTCGGTGCGCCCATCAATATTGCGTTATTCAACGCTCGTGCCTGTTCGGCGGCCGCTATGGTAGTTGGGAATTCGCAGATATCAGCACCAAGGCCATCGAAATACCGGCGTTTGGAAGCGGTCGCATCGTCGTGTGATCCGAAACGAATTCCGTGGAACTTCAAGGTGGCCGCGATTTTTTCAAGGCTTTCATTGACGCCAAACGAATTGCTCAACATTTCTTCGAGGATCGTAGCGTGTTGGCTGGTCGTGCGTCCGGCTTCTGTTGCGTAGGCGGCGAATCCGGACGGGGCTGTTCGCTGTGCGTCGATCGCATCGTTGATGTGATTGTTAAACACCAGATACTCGACATTATGTTCAAGCAATACCTGCAACATAGTTTCTGCCGACTCGAGCATGTGTGTCTCGTAACGAATTTGAAATCGCATATCGACAAGGCTTCGATGCTTGTCTGCTGACCAGACTTTCAGCAGATCAGTGGCATATTCAGGGCTGCGCCGCCCGCCAAGCCATGACCAGCACTGGGCAAGAACTGCAGTCGTAATGCCATTGGCCGCCAGCTCTGCGTCTGTACTTATCAAGCCTACCCGTTTGTCGATATGCACATTTGGGCGCGGTTGTAGATGTCGTTCAAACCCGTCACCATGTAGGTCAACAATACCCGGCAGGATGTAATACCCGCGCAAGTCGATATCGATGGCCGCGCTGTCGGTTATCTTTGTTCCGGCAATGCAAAGCACATCATCCACGAGCGTTCCGTCACGCAAAATTTTAGCACCGGTTAGACGTAAAGCACGAAGTTCGGGCATTTTTAATCTCCTTTGTTATCAGGAGAGATTACCCGTTCATCCACACAGTTTTATGACACCGAATCGTAAGCATCCCCGGCGACAACCAGTTGTGCGCGGTCGGCGTGGAACCATGAGCGGCCGTATTCGATCGGGGTGCCCTGTGCATCGACGTTTAGGCTGACGGTTCGTAAAACCGGCGCACCATCCGTGATATGCAACACCCGCGCAACCGGCCCGAGGGCGCGCTTTGCTGTTAATTTTGTCCATGCCCGACTGTAATCCATGACGCCATTTTCCATTAACGCTGCTGTCACCGATATATTTGTGCGTAAACTTTGCTGTAGATCCGGCATAGGCTTGGCTGGGAAAATCGAGCTGGAATAACTGAAAGGTGCGCCGTCAATGATACTAACGGCTTCGAGAACATGCACGCGATCACCTTCGTGCAATGCCAACAAACCGGCCTCTTTTTTCGAGGCTGGCAGGGTTTCAAGACGCAAAATATTGCGGTTAACATCCAGTCCGGTTTCTGACAGATTTTGGCTGAAGCGGGTTTTTTTACCTAGGCAGTAATCTATTTGTGCTTGGCTGACAAAGGCGCCGGCACCTTGGCGCACGTGGATCAGCCCATCCTCTTGTAACGAGGCTAGCGCACGTCGAATGGTGTGGCGATTTACGTCGAACCGACGGGCTAATGCGGCTTCGGTCGGTAGCTTTTGGCCGCGAGGATAGTGGCCCGACCCGATCTCGCGGGTCAGGGTTTCATAGATTTGCTGCCATAGCGCGACTGTATGCATCGGTTCGACCTGTCACTTAAGTTTCACAAAAAGAGCGTTGTAATCTTGCACTCAGGTTATCTATTATTTGTATAGTTGTCTAGTGGGCTAGACAAATACGAAAGGTGTCTAGGACATGAGTGAGAATACAGAAACCGCCGAGCGCAAAGGCTGGATGGCGACGCTTGCCAAAGCGCCTGATGGATTGCTGGCAAAGACTTGGGCGCAAGCCGGCGTCACGCAGGACTTTGAATGGCTGCGTGCGCCAGAGATTGGCGCGGTAATGGTTCGCGGTGCAATGGGCGGCACTGGCGGCGCGTTTAATCTAGGTGAAATAACCGTGACCCGCTGCGCGTTGCGATTACCAGATGGCGCGGTTGGTCATGCCTATATCGCAGGCCGAGACCGCAAAGCCGCCGAGATCGCGGCCCTGTGTGATGCGCTGATGCAAACCGAAAGCGCCGCTGTGGTGCGTGCGCGAATTCTAACGCCACTGAATGATGTGCTGCATGCCAAACGTAGGCTTAAGGCCGAAAAAGCTGCTGCCACCAAGGTGGATTTCTTTACCCTTGTAAGAGGAGAGGACTGATGCAAACCCAATCCCTGACTGGCGGGTTCAACGATGCGCCAACGGCCTCGGCCACCGCGTTTCGTGTGGTGCTGGATGTTATGGCCCGTCCCGGAAAAATTTCCGAGATTACCGGGGCAACACCGCCAGCGCCGCTGTCGATTGCGGCGGGAACCTTGCTGTTGACCCTGTGTGATCCTGAAACCCCGCTCTGGATGGCGTCGTCATTTTGTAGCACTGACATCAAGGACTGGTTACGGTTTCACACCGGTGCCCCCATCGTTGAATCCCGCAGCGAGGCGATGTTTGCCCTTGGCAGTTGGGCCGAACTGTCGCCAATAACGGAATTTGCGATAGGCACGCCGGAATACCCTGACCGCTCTGCCACGCTGATCGTCGAGATGGATGCGTTAACGGACAGCGGCACAATTCTGCGAGGCCCCGGCATTAAAGACACTGCCGAACTGTCCCTGCCAGAGGTGGCGGCGTTTCAGGGGAATGCAGGTCTGTTTCCGCTGGGTCTCGACTTTTTCTTCACATCCGGCAATCGCATCGCAGCCTTGCCACGCACCACGAAACTGGGGGGCTGACGTATGTATGTAGCTGTTAAGGGTGGTGAAAAAGCCATTGATAATGCCCACGCCTGGCTGGACGAATTACGGCGGGGTGACACGGACATTCCCGAAATGTCGATCGCGCAAATTCGCAGCCAACTGGCGTTATCGGTGGATCGGGTCATGGCCGAGGGCTCGCTTTACGACCCTGATCTGGCGGCTTTGGCGATTAAGCAATCGCGTGGTGATCTGATCGAGGCGATTTTTCTGATCCGTGCCTACCGCACGACATTGCCGCGTTTCGGGGGCAGTGCACCGATTAAAACCGCAGATATGGCCTGTATGCGCCGGATATCCGCGACGTTTAAAGACGTGCCCGGCGGGCAGGTTTTAGGGCCAACGTTTGACTACACCCACCGCTTGCTGGATTTCAAACTGGCCGCAGAGGGTGTGCCCTCCAAAGCCGAAAAGGCCGGGGTTGTGGGGGATGAAGTCAAGCCACATATCACCGACTTCCTTAATCAGGAGGGGCTAATTCAGACCGAGCCAGGTTCCGATGCAACCCCGCCCGATCTAACCCGCGAGCCGTTGGAGCTGCCCGCCTCGCGTGCGTTGCGCCTTCAGGCCTTAACGCGGGGCGACGAGGGGTTTGTGCTGGGCATGGGGTATTCCACGCAGCGCGGTTACGGGCGAAATCACGCGTTTGTCGGCGAGTTGCGGATTGGTGATGTCGCTGTGGAAATGGAAATTCCCGAATTGGGGTTCTCGGTGGAAATCGCCGAGATCGAAGTTAGTGAATGCGAGACGGTCAACCAGTTTGCCGGCTCTAAAACAGAACCCCCGCAATTTACGCGCGGCTATGGTCTGGTGTTTGGCCAATCCGAGCGCAAGGCGATCTCGATGGCCCTACTGGACAGGGCATTGCGTTGGAAGGAGCTTGGCGAAGACAACTCTGACAGCCCCGCGCAGGACGAGGAATTCGTGCTGTATCACTGTGACAACATCCAAGCGACAGGTTTTGTCGAGCATATCAAACTGCCCCATTACGTCGATTTTCAGGCGGAACTGGAACTGGTCCGCACGCTTCGCAAAGAAGCAACCGAGGCGAACGCCCAAAGGGAGGCTGCGAAATGAACTCTGAATACAACTTCGCCTATCTGGACGAACAAACCAAACGGATGATCCGCCGCGCATTGCTAAAAGGCGTTGCGATCCCCGGTTATCAGGTGCCCTTTGCCAGCCGTGAAATGCCGATGCCCTATGGTTGGGGGACGGGCGGCGTGCAAGTTACCGCAGCTTGTCTGACACCTGATGACACGCTGAAAGTGATCGATCAGGGCGCGGATGACACCACCAACGCGGTTTCCATCCGCAAGTTCTTCGAAAAAACGGCCGGTGTAGCCGTCAGTGACGAGACAGCCAAGGCAACCGTGATCCAGACTCGCCACCGCATCCCCGAACGGGACCTGAGCGAGAACCAGATTATCGTCTATCAAGTTCCCATCCCCGAGCCGCTGCGCTTTCTTGAGCCACGTGAAACCGAGACCCGAAAGATGCACGCGCTGGAAGAATACGGGCTGATGCATGTGAAGCTATACGAAGATATCGCCCGTCATGGTCATATCGCAACCTCCTACGCCTATCCGGTGATGATCGAGGGACGCTATGTTATGGACCCCTCGCCAATCCCGAAATTCGACAATCCCAAAATGGAGATGGCCGCCTTGCAATTGTTTGGCGCAGGTCGCGAGCAACGGATTTACGCGGTGCCGCCTTACACCAAAGTCGTCAGTCTGGATTTTGAGGATTACCCGTTTGAAAAAGGCGGGGCAACGCAGGGCTGCGGGCTTTGCGATGCACAGGACAGTTATCTCGACGAGATGATTATGGACGACTCTGGCGCACGTATGTCCGTGTGTTCGGATTCCGATTATTGCCGCGAGCGGCGGGACGCAGGATATGTCGGCGAAATGGGCGTGCCGCAAAAAACAGTAACGGAGGATGCAGCATGACGCCGCTTTTGAAGGTCGAGAATATCTCGAAATATTATGGCAATCGGCTGGGCTGTCGGAACGTCAGCTTTGATCTGTATCCGGGCGAGGTTCTTGGCATTGTCGGGGAATCAGGTTCGGGGAAATCAACTTTGCTGAACTGCCTTGCAGGGCATCAGGAGCCTGACACGGGTGAAGTGATTTTTGATACCCGCGTTGATGGGCCCAAGGATACAATCACGATGCCCGAGCCAGAGCGCCGGATGCTGTCGCGCACCGATTGGGCGTTTGTGCATCAAAACCCGCGGGATGGTTTGCGTATGTCTGTCAGCGCTGGTGGAAATGTCGGCGAACGTTTGATGGCTGTCGGCGAGCGTCACTACGGTAACATTCGCAGTGTTGCCCTGGATTGGCTGGACAAGGTCGAAATATCCGAAGACCGGGTTGATGACCGCCCGTCCGAATTCTCGGGCGGGATGCAGCAACGTCTGCAAATCGCGCGAAATCTGGTGACTGCTCCGCGACTGATTTTCATGGATGAACCCACCGGAGGGCTGGATGTTTCTGTTCAGGCCCGCTTGCTGGATTTGCTGCGCGGTCTTGTGCGCGAGCTTGGCCTGTCAGCGGTTGTGGTCACGCATGATCTGGCCGTCGTTCGCTTGCTTGCGGATCGCCTTATGGTGATGAAAGACGGGCATGTGGTTGAAACCGGCCTGACGGATCAGGTTCTGGACGACCCGCAACACGCCTACACCCAACTTTTGGTTTCCTCGGTTTTACAGGTATAAGACTATGATAAATATCGAAAACGTTTCTAAAAGCTTTACGCTGCATAATCAAAACAGCGTCGTTATTCCGGTGATGAAAAATGCTAACCTTAAGGTGGGCGCTGGCGAGTGTGTCGGGCTGACCGGATCTTCCGGCGCAGGAAAATCCACGTTGATGCGGATGATTTACGGCAATTACCTGACGCAGTCGGGGCGTATCATGGTGGGGGATGTGAATGTGGTCACCGCCCTCCCGCGGGAGATTTTGAACTTGCGGCGTGACACGCTTGGCTACGTCAGCCAGTTCTTGCGGGTGGTGCCACGCGTATCAACGCTGGATGTGGTATCGGAACCGCTTCTGGCTGTTGGCGTTGATCGTGAAAGGGCGCATGAACGCGCGCGTCTGTTGTTAACCAAACTACGCATCCCCGAACGGTTATGGACACTGTCCCCACTGACATTTTCCGGCGGCGAACAACAGCGCGTGAATATCGCGCGCGGGTTTGCCCATGAATATCCTGCGATGCTTCTGGACGAACCAACCGCCAGCCTCGATGCTGCCAACCGCGAAACTGTCTTGTCTCTGATCGAGGATGCCAAGGCGCATGGTGCCGCAATTATCGGTATTTTCCACGACGATGCGGCACGGGCGCAGGTTTGTGACTGGGAGGTGGATGTTTCGGTATTCACCCCGAAGGCGGCTTGATATGCGGGGAACGCTCATTCCGGTTGTTGGCCCCTCGGGGGCAGGCAAGGATACACTGATCGATGCGGCACGTGTGGCACGGCCCGATATTTTCTTCCCCACCCGTATCATCACCCGCCCGTCCGGTGCGGTTGGCGAGGTGTTTCGCGGGGTCGAAACCGGCTTTTTCCACTCTATGGTCGATAAGGGGGGCTTTGCCTTTCACTGGCAGGCGCACGGGTTGTTCTACGGCATTCCGATCGAAATTATTGCGGCACTTGATGCCGGTCAGGACGTGATCTTTAACGGTTCACGCGGAATGATTGATCAAGTCCGCCAACGGTTTGAAATCGTGCAGGTCATGGTTGTTACCGCACCCGATGCCGTTTTGGCACGCCGCCTTGCTGCGCGGGGTCGTGAAGATGCAGATGATATCGCCGCACGTCTAAAATGCTCGTCCTATGCGGTTCCCGAGGGGGCCGATGTTTGTGTCATCCAGAATGACGGCCCGCTGAAGGAATCTTGCGCCCGATTCGTCGATGCGCTGCCACCTAGGCGGTCAATGGGTAGCGTTTGATAATATGAAACCTCGCGTCAATATCTTGGCCAAAAAAACAGATTTCGCGAACCGGCAACGGCGCTGCGAGTGTCTGGGCGAGCACGCCCTGAAGATGCGCGGCCACGGGCTTTACATGTTCCGACGCAAGGCGACCAGTCAGGGTCAGGTGAAAGCGGAACTCGTTCAAAACGTACGGATAGCCCCAGCGCATCAGATTATGTTCCTGCGCGTCAGAAAGGTTTGCAGTGCGGCGGCGGCTAAGTTCACCCTCGCTAGGGCTGGCTCGGAATGCATCCAGATTACGCACGCAGTTTTCCGCAAGCCGCGCAAGTTTACCGCTATTTTCGGTGGGCGTAATGACAAGAAACGTGCTTATAGCGTGCAGGGAAATATGCGGAATTTCGAAGGCGGGTTGCTGGCTGGCCAGTTCGCTTATCGCGGTGTCCAGATCCGTGACGGTATATCCCTTCGACAGCTTGAAGGGTGGTTTCAATGTGCCGTGAAGGCCGTATTTCCGCGGCGTTTCCGTCAGTTCGGAAATGGCCAAAGGCAGATCGGCACCGTCTGGATGCGGGACCGTACGGCCGGTTTCGGCATCCCAGCCCAACCAGCTGGCCCCGAAACCGGCGAGGTCCGAACCGACCTCTGGTGCGTAATAAACCGCGTATCTCGAAGCGTTTTCCATCTTTTGTACCCCATCGTTGAAATATTTCCCATATCGCAGATATTTGTCACAAAAATGCGACACATTTGTGGTTTTAGAACAGAAAAATACGGAGCCTTGAAATGACCCTCGCACTTGATCAATCGTCCATCATTCTCGCCAACGCCCGGATCGTTCTGGACAACGAAGTTATTCGCGGCAGTGTTGTAGTTAAGGACGGTAAAATTGCCGATATTGCCACTGGCACAACGGTGCCTTCCGGTGCAATCGACTTCGATGGAGATTATCTTTCCCCCGGTCTGGTGGAATTGCACACCGATAACCTCGAGCGCCATATGAGCCCGCGACCCGGTGTAGACTGGCCTCACGGCGCCGCAATCATGGCCCATGACGCAGAGTTTGCCGGGGCAGGGGTTACAACGCTTTTTGATGCAATGCGCGTTGGTTCATTAACTACGGGAAACAGCGACTACAAAAAGTATGCACGGCCAATAATGAATGAAATCATGGCCTTGCGAAAGGCTGGATCTTTGCGGATAAGTCACTATTTCCACCTTCGGGCCGAAATTTGTTCTGAAACCTTGATAGAAGAGATGGCCGAGTTCGGACCTGATGACCGGATCGGCATCGTCTCGTTGATGGACCACACACCGGGCCAGCGCCAGTTCGCAGATGTTGATCAACTGCGCAAATATATGCGGGGCAAACACAGCATGAATGACGCCGCGTTTGAAGGTCACATTGAACTATTACTCGGGGTGAAAGCCAAACACGGCACCGCCAATGAGGCTGCTGCTGTTGAACATGCGCGCAGTTACGGGTCCGTTATTGCCAGTCATGACGACACAACCAGCGGACACGTGGCGCAATCGGCACTGCACGGTGTTCGGCTGGCCGAATTTCCGACGACTTTGGAGGCAGCCAACGCCTGTCACGAGGCCGGAATTGCAGTAATGATGGGGGCGCCGAACCTGCTTCGCGGCGGTTCACATTCCGGAAACGTGGCGGCCAGTGATTTGGTGGATGCGGGTTTGCTTGATATTATGTCATCCGATTACGCCCCCGCCAGTCTGCTTATGTCGGCGGTGCGTCTGGGGGTAGAGGCCGGAAATATGGCTACCGGCATCAAAACCGTCACCAAGGCGCCGGCACAGGCTGCCGCACTGATGGATCGCGGTGAAATAATTATCGGCGCGCGGGCGGATCTGGTGCGTTTTACGGTCGTTGATGCATTCCCTCGCACGTGCGGTGTATGGGTGCAGGGTAAACGGGTTGCGTGATTTAGGGGCAGATTTGATTGCGATTGCAGGAAAAATCACCCGAACTCAATATCGGTTTTCGCAAAATGCCCGACGAGAAAGCCTACAAAGACACGGTTTTTTATCGGCAAGTGTTTGCTGTGCGGGTAGACCGCGTATAGGCCGGAATTGAAAACATCAAAATTTTGCAGGATGGGGATCAAGCGATTGGCTGCGATTTCTTTTGCAACCATATAATATGGGGTCTGCATAATTCCAAAACCTCGCAGGGCTAGTTTGCGACAAGCAATCGCACTGTTAACGGTAATTGGTCCTTGAACGGCCACGGTAATCTTTTCGCCATTTTCCATAAATGGCCAAAGCGTGCGACCTTCGAAATTGCTGTCTACGATACAACTGTGGTCTGTCAGATCATCAGGATGTTGCGGCCTACCGTGTTCCCTAAGATATTCGGGCGTTGCACAATATACGATGTGTGAAGAGGCCAGTTTCCGGGCAATCAAACTGGAGTCCTTCAAGGCGCCCGCGCGAATAGCAAGATCAAACCCCTCCTCGACGATGTTTGCGAAACGGTCGGACAGTTTTAATTCAATTGTGATATCCGGATATCGGACTTCGCTTAAATGTTGAACGTCTTCGTCAACCATCCTATGGGCAAGTTTTTGGATTACCGACCAATCTTCGGGGCAAGGGGCTTTTCTGGTTTCCGGTTCATGGGCCGTTCTCGATGATTTTTGCACGCACGGTCATAGCTTGATCTAGTGTTAAGCGACTGCGGTGTGCCTGGGTGTTGCCTGTTTTGCAATGTCCCGAAGTGCTTGCTTTAGGCCGGATGCAGAGCGCACAACGCCAACATTATTCGTCATGGTATTACGAAGATCTGCCAGCATATCAGGATTCGGGTTTGTGTCC
>MABA01000014.1 GCA_002162875.1 Rhodobacterales bacterium 52_120_T64
GACCCGCTTCTTCTGACCCTTCTTGCCCGCCATCGCCCACCTCAAGATGTCCACTATCAATGGTGGACATCTAGCAGGCACTCTATCCCGCCGTCAGAGCGGGGACACCGGACGGATACTCGCCTGCGGGCCTTGTGGCGTTTTGAGCCAACGTGATGGCGCGAGGGGTGACCTGATAGGAACGCAGGTCCCGCTACCTATAGCTGAATTTACGGAAGTGGGATGCTTCGTAAACACAAAGATTCGCACATAGACACCTCAGCGAGAGCGCAAACTGTTAGCCCTCCACTCAAACAACCTGAACGCGCCCTAGAGCCGCAGCAGGCGTGCCTCATGGCGTTTCAGCGTGTTACGCGCGGCGTTGTATTGCTTTATCCCGATCTGCCCCGAACGCGCGGGGAACAGGGCCAGGATCTCGTCGCGTTGCGCTTGGCCGATGCTTTGGAGTGTCTCTACTCCCGGCTGAAAGCTTTCTGTCCATGCCCCGTCCGACAGCACAAGCTGATGGCTTTCGAACATCAGGTGCACGTATTGAACAGAAGGAGGCGTCAACGTCCGGATCGTGTCACCATTCACCAAGTGCTTCGCGGCGACGAGGACTTCATCCTGACCAAAATGTAGCATCGATCGCGCATCGGAAAGCAATATTCGGTGGTTGGGTGAAACGATAAGGTCGCGTTCCGGCGTTCCAGCGCCGAGAGCACCCGCCGTGATTAAAACGGGGCGCAGGTGTGGATAGACGACAAGCTCCGCCGCTGTCAGCTGACGTGCACCGACCCAAGAGACCATCTGCATTCCGTGGTCGCGTGTGATGACAGCGTCACCGGCTTTCAAGTGCTCTACAGGGGTGTCGCCTTTTGCAGTAGCGATCAGGCTGCCCGCGGTGAAACATGGCACGGTGTTCCCGACATAGAACTTACCGTTGCCATCCTCCAACGTACCGGATGCGATGGAGCCGTCGCCGTCAAAATCCTGATCCGTATTGCGGTCAATCTTGAGTGTGCCGATATTGTCGCCCGCATTGGTACCTGGTGCCACCAGTAGATTCCCAAATGTCGGTGCGCTTGGGTCGTTGGCACCGCTTTCAGTGCGGGGCACCAGAACGTTGGCGTTGAACCGTACGTAGGTGTCGCCAAGTCCGCTGACATCGCTTTGGATATTCGCCGATTGGCCGGGGTTCATCGGAACGTAATTATATTGGACGATGCCGGCGTTATAGTCGGCAACACTGGCATAGACCTTGATCCCGATGAAGGACGAGCCCCCGTCAAGTTCACCGTCTGCCGTTTCATTCTGTGTGATGAATTCGATGATGGCATCGTCAGCGAAGGGCTGGCTGCCACCGGAAAGTGTCATCTGACCAGCGCCGTCTTGGCCTGCGCTGGAGTTTGTGGACACAGCGGGATTATTGATAACATCGATACCAAACGCAAAAAAGCTCGCCATGTCTTTACCCTCTGGTGGCCTGTGGGTCGGTCAAATGATCCGGACCGGCCTAGTTTATAGTAATTTCTGCAAACTCATTAGCGATAAGTGGCGACAAATCGACTTAACTTTTGACATATCACATGGATGTGAAGCGGGCCTGACGCCAGTGGGGCGTCTTTATTGGCGCTGTCGATGGTGGCGGGTATGCCGCAGATGCGATGCTGATTTGAAAGGGCAGTTCGATGGGCAGGGACAACGATCGCCAAGGCAGCACTAGGTAGCAGTGAAACAAAACAGCGACTTATCGGGGATAAGTGGTGCCCAGGAGAGGCCCCGAACTAACGTGTCATCTAGTGTCAGCCTATATCAGCATAATCGTAACTGGTTGTTTTTAAGTCATTTGGTTGTGTCAGGGTGTATCATACGGTCCCAAATCATGCTACATATGGGGGTGGATTAAAAGGTGGATTGAAAATGCCAGCGCTTCATAAGCTCTCATCAGCGAAGGTAAGAACCGCCCCGCCCGGAAAGTACTCAGACGGTGGGGGGCTTTGGCTCGTTAAGCGGGTTGATGGCGGGGCGCAGTGGGTGCTGCGGCTGACTGTTCATGGACGGCGTCGTGAGATGGGGATTGGAAGCCTTCAAGCTGTCACCCTTAAAGAAGCGAGAGTAGCTGCTGAGAAGTGGCGTGCGGTAGTCCGTGATGGCAAAGACCCGATAAAGGAGCGTGACCGCCAAAAGCGATTGGCCGCAAGGGGTGACCATACCTTGACGTCAGTTGCTGTAGAGGCATTCGAGGCTCGTAAGGCTCAATTAAAAGGTGATGGGAAGGCAGGCCGCTGGTTTTCCCCGCTCGAACTGCACGTCCTTCCCAAAATCGGCAAAGTTCCTGTCGAGGAAGTCGATCAGCAGGATATCAAGAACACCCTCGCACCTATCTGGCACGAAAAAGCAGAGACGGCACGAAAAGCCATGAACCGGCTGAATATCGTCTTAGGTCACGCGGCAGCGATGGGCCTCAATGTGGATTTACAGGCAACCACAAAAGCGAAAGCACTGCTTGGAAAGACACGTCACAAGCCCAAGAATATCCCTTACATGCCGTGGCCTGAGGTGCCCAACTTCTACGCCAGCTTGGAGGAGCATACCCCGACTCAGCTGGCATTGCGGTTACTCATCCTGACGGTCACGCGGTCTTATTCCATTCGATTTTGTCATTTCGACCAAATTCAAGGTGACGTTTGGACTGTACCGAAAGCGAACATGAAGGGGCAAGAAGGGGTGGCTACTGACTTCCGCATTCCGTTGTCTCGTGAAGCCTTGTCAGTGATCGAATTGGCGAAGCCCTTGGCTCGTGACGGCTTCTTGTTTCCCGGGGAGCGAAAGGGCGTGATTTCCGATGCTGCGATGCTCAGCCATTTGAATAGACAAAAGATAGAAGCGCGTCCTCATGGCTTCCGGTCCAGCTTCAAGACATGGTGCGATGAAACAACCGACATACCTGAGGCAATCGTGGAAACCTCACTGGCACATGTGGTCGGAAACGAAGTTGAGCGCTCCTATAGAAGAACGGACTTTTTAGAGCGCCGTCGGCCTCTGTTGGCACGATGGGCAGATCACGTGACGGGTAAGAACGCCAGCGAGGTGATAAAAATTGCCTGATTCCCGTACCTTAAATCTTGTTGAAACCATGTGCTGCTAAGAATGGCATCATTCATTAAACAAAGAGACAAAGATGACTGATAAAATTCTACGCTGCCAAGATGTTCAGGAGGTGACAGGTCTAAGCAGGTCCACGATTTACCGGATGATGAACCGGGATGACTTCCCGCAAGCGACTAAGTTGGGCATTCGTGCCATCGGCTGGCGTCAGAGCGCTGTGCATAGCTGGATTGAGGCGCGCTGTGATGGATGAAGGGCATGATAAAATCGCCATCGGTTTTGGCTATGTACAGATAGGCCTATTGCTCGACAGGGTTCGGCGGGCGGGCGGGTCGATCCCGAGTGGATACTATGTGCAACAGGGCCGCGAACAGGACGCCGTTCGGACGGCGCGACTGAAGCTAGGAGGTGATATCTCCAATGCATTTATGTGGTACGACCTTCATCCGCGTCTGACGCAGAAAGGAACAGCGAATAAAAGGCTGAAAGCGCTAATCAGGATAGAAGCCCGGATGGCGTCAATCCTTAACGATATAAATGATAATGACTTAGGAACTGAGATTTCCCCTCTCATTCGCAGAAATGTGGATACCGGGGTGGGCTACCACGAGATAGTAGGTGGCATGGATGCTCTGCGTGAAGCGGTGACGAGATTAAGGCGCGAAACAGGTGATCCTGAGCCGCCACTAAAGATAAATCAAAGCCAAAATTCTCTTCTGCTAGAGCGCCTGACCGAGGTGTATCGTGAAAGCATTGGCATGGACCCACTGGACGGATTGGGTCGAAATTACCACGACTTGAGTGGACCATTCCCCGAATTCCTGCGATCCGCTTATCAACTTCGCGGGTTAAAAGAACCAAGCGATGCAGGGCTTGAGAAGGCTTTGGAACGTGCAGGCTTAATTGGATCTTCCGACAGCCATTGAACATCCTTTCCGGAATGTCGGAAAGCAACCATTGGCAATAGTCTCAAATATGCTCTTATTAGTTCAGTCAGTTGAACCGCGCATCAGCGCTTTTTGGAGACTGACAGATGCATATCACAGACCCCCTTATCCGAGATCACGAATGCGCCGCCATGATGGGTTGCTCGAAGGCGACATTCTGGCGTCGAGTAGCTGACGGCACTATCCGTCCAGCAATTAAGATTGGCGGCATGTCTCGCTGGCGTCGGAGCGATATCGAAGTCGTTATCGAAGCAGCCGCTGCCCATCGCGAAAATGAAGCCGCCTAAGAGAAAACCCCAGCCGTACGAGGACGAGCCGGGGCGAAATTTCTTTTCAGCGGTGAACAAGAGATAGCGCGTTTGGCCTGTCCTTTCAATAAGAAAGGAAAACGGCAATGAACATCAACACAGACTTCGGTGTCAACACCGACCGCCCACCCGCGAACGCTTTGCGCGTGGAAAAGTGGAGCGACATGCCAAACGGCACCGCTCCTGCCCGCTATGAGGTTGTGGCCGAAGACGGGACTACAAAGACCTTCACCTTGGCTAAGGGCAACCGGATCATCCTCGACGCCCTGATCCAGCAGCCCGTCTACTGCGCCAGCCCTGTGCGCATCTCCGACCGGGTGTGCATCCTACGCCGTGACTACGGGGTACCGATCACGAAGGAGATGTACTCAAACGACACGGCGACAGACCGAGCCAAGTTCGGTGTGTATTTCCTCAGCGGCAATGTTCGCCGCATTGGTGGGGGTGCAGCGTGATTATGGCCCTCAAAATCCAGATTGCCCGTTTGCAGCGCCTCTACGGCCTGACCGCAACCCAGGCCCGCCTAGTCGCTGGCCTGCACTACGGGGAGGGCGTGTAGTGGCCAAGACCTTCGCCCAAATTGAAACCACGTTGCCTCACTCTCGGAAGCTGCGGCGGCTCAACCATAAGGAAAGGTGGGCGTATCTTTGCGCCCACCTCACGCCGCTGGGTGGATACATCGGCCTCTTTCGGTATCCTAAGGCCGTTTGGGCAGATGATGCTGACCTTTCGGTATCGGAGCTCGATTCTGCTATCCACAAGATGGCCGAAATTGGCCTGCTATCTTTCGATGAAGATGAAGACTTCGTTCGAATTCATAGCTGGTTTCTCAAGAAGAATGCCCCTGAGAACGCTAGCCGTATGGCCTCCATCGCGGCTGACTATGCGGATCTCAATGCGCCTGATTTGATGATACTGGAGTCAGCAGCCGAGTTCACAGTCGGCGCAATCAAACGTGCACAGCGGTGGAAGCCCGACAGTGTGGAATGGTCGAAGCTCCGTGAAGTGTTCAAGCCCTTCTTGGCAGGGATGCGCCACAACTATGAGGACGACTTACACGAGGCGCTGGCGGATCAACTCAACGGCCAAAATCGCGCAGTAAAACTCGAACTCTGCGCGCTCATTCCCTCCTTGCAGTATCACCTTGAGGCACCCTGCCGCCACCCTGCCCACACCGTGGGGGCACACGACACTAAGACGACACAACACTTAGACGAAACTGAAACGAGAAAAGAAAAAGACTACACGGGCAAATCTGCGGCGGACAACGTTCAACCATTTAGCACGCCACCAGTGGCATGTGCTGGAAGTGCTGAGAAGGTGGCCAAGGTTCAAAGGCCCCATTCAGAAACCATCGAAGCAGCAAGACGCATAGGAGCAATCCCATGAAGGACCGTAAAAACGGATCAAAAACGGATGAGCGCAATCCGGACGGCACCTTTGCGTCCGGAAATCCCGGCAGGCCACGAGGCGCACGCCACAAGATCACGCAGGCCATCGAGGCGATGCTAGAGGGCCAGCATGAGGCTTTGACACAAGCAGCCATCGACAAGGCTTTAGAAGGCGATGTCACTGCTCTGCGCCTATGCCTCGACCGGATCGCACCAGCCCGCAAGGATGCGCCGGTTTCGTTTGCCCTGCCAGAGATAGAAACGGCAGAGGATGCAGCCAAGGCTGCGCGAGCCATCCTCAAAGCAATTGCAGAGGGTGACGTCACCCCGCTTGAGGCAGCGACTGTCATGGCAGTGGTTGAGCAGTTTCGCCGCACGTTGGAAACCACAGAAATTGAGCGCCGCATCGTCGCACTGGAGGCAATCAAATGAATATCAAAAGGCGGCTCGAAGCTATGGAGCAGAAGTCCGGCGGCTCGGAGTACCTTATCGTGTTCTTTCGAACTGTTTTCGAAGCCAAAAGTGGCGGCGTCGAGGGTGAGATTTGGAAAGCCACGATTGTCACTGGTCCACATGCTGGCGCTTTTATGGAGCGACAGAGCGCCGAAACATTCGACCAGTTTGAGACCCGATGTAAGGCGGTTGCTCAGGGGGAAGTCGGACCCGGTGAAGCGGTCATCTCAAAGTGGAATAGTGAAGTTAAAGCTTTGGGAAGTAAGGATTTTGAGATAGAATTGGCAGTGGAAAAGGGACGGTACGATGAGTGATTTGGCGACATCAACAGCAAGAACTCGTGATAGAGAACGGGCACGCGCATTGGCAAACGCTCGGCGTCGAAAAGCGCTGAGCGAACAGGCTGAGTTGCAACGGCAAGCACCTGCGCAGCCTATAGCCGTTGAGGTGCCAGGACTGGGTGTCGTGGAGTTCCCCCCTGGTATGGCAATCGAAGATATTGAGAAAGCGCTGGAGCCATATCGTACAGCGGCACAAGCTGCTTCTAGTCAAAAAGCAGGAGCGCGTAATCCTGCGATGCAAGCAGCCTTATTAGAGAAGGCCAAGCGTGAAAAAGCGCGTCGCTCGAAAACCAATATGACAGAGCAGACTATGAGCGGTGTCAACGAAGGCATTGCTGGCATCTTCGGAGCCCCTGTGGACTTGATGACCGGCGCTATTAATGCTGGCAAAGAGGGCCTGAACGCCTTGATTGGGACAGACTTCCAGCCCATTGAAAATCCGATTGGCGGTAGCGACACGTTCCGAGACATCCTCGCGCCAACTATCTCAGAAATTCAGCCGCAGAATGCAGCCCAGCGGTTTGGTAGGCGTGTCGGCACGGAAGTGGGTGCAATGGCGGTACCAGGAGGTATCATGCTTCGCGGAGCCAAGGCACCTCTCGCTGTCGCTGGTGGAGAGGTCGCAAGTGCGCTTGGATCGGGCATTGCGGGGCAAGCATCACGTGAAATAGCGCCCGAAAGCGATACGGCTGATCTCGTTGCGTCGCTTCTAGGGGGTATGTCTCCAGTTGCCGCCAGTCGTGCGATGCGGCCCAGCCCTAAGGCTCCCACACTTGATGAGCTACAGGCGCAAAGTAGCGCGGGCTATGAAGCCGTACGGGAATCTGGTGCTACACTCAGCCCCAAATCTTCGGATGCTCTAGCCGCTGGCATTGAGAGTGCATTTGGAACCCGCCCCGCTACTCGGCGTATGAACCCCAAAGCCGCAATTGCAGCAGAAGAACTGGCCGGTGATATGCGTCAGCGTCCGCCCAGCATCGCAGAGGTAGACGAAGCAAGGCAGTGGATTGGTGACAACGTAGCAGGATCGAACGAGGCAGGAGAGCGCCGCCTTGGCATGATGATGAAAGATGCGATTGATAATCATCTAGATCAGTTGCAGCCTGGAGATGTTACCGGAACGAATAGGGCAAATGAGGTCGTGGCTGCTTTGACAGGTGCTCGCGAAAAGTCGCGCCGTGTTCACAAGTCTCAACTGTTCGAAGCTGAGGATACCGGCTTGGTTGCGAAAGGGCTTCGACGTGCTGCCACTACCGGCACTGGAGGCAACGAAATCAACGCAATCCGCCAGAACGTACGCAGGGTGCTGGAAAACCCGACGTTGCGAAGAGGGTTTAATGAAACTGAATTGCAGGCTATGCGGGATATCGCAGACGGCACGCCAACTCAGAATGCATTGCGGCTTATCGGTCGCTTGGCTCCGACCTCCGGTGCACTGCCGCTTGGGGGCTTTACTGGTGCAGCAGGTGCAGCGGGCGCAACAGGGAACCCTCTTTTCATTGCACCAGCTATCGCCGGACAAGCTGCTAAAGCGTTTCGAAGAAAACCTGAATCGCTGGGGATTCCCAAACTGGTCTGATTGTGATTCATCCTGTTTGGGAGGATGAACTATGTCAGCACCTTTGCCATCAGCGCTTCGGGCGCGGTTTCAGAAATATATTGAGGAAGGGCTAAGCGGGCGAGCGGCGGCAGCGCGCTTGAAGCTATCGCCAGCAACGGGCGCCCGATGGCGGCATCAGATCCAAACGACGGGCCGGGCTGATCCTGCCGTACAGGGTCGTCCAAAAGGGTCAGGGAAATTGGCACCCCATGTTAGTTTTTTCGAAGAGTTGATCACCCAAGACCCTGATATCACACTATTTGAGTTGCGTGATGCGCTTGCTGATGCAACCGGATTGCAAGTCCAGCACTCTGCTATCGGGCATCTGCTAAAGCGCCTCGGATTTACACACAAAAAAAGTCACTGGTCGCTACCGAACGTCACCGTGCCAAGGTGAGGCGACGACGTGAGGACTGGTTCACACACCGTTTGCCAGCCATTGCGCGGATGCCGGAAAGCGTTGTCTTTCTTGATGAAACAGCGGTCAAAACGAACCTCACCCGGCTGCGCGGTTGGGCTCCGCGTGGCGAACGCCTGACGATGGATGCGCCCTTCGGCAGTTGGGGAACCCAAACCCTGATTGCGGGGCTGACACATGAGGCTCTGATCGCACCTTGGGTGATCAATGGCGCGATGGATGGTCCTGCCTTCGCGGCCTATGTGCAGAAGGTCCTGATCCCTGAGATCGCGCCAGGCACGGCAGTCGTTCTCGACAATCTCGCGACCCATCACAACAAAGAAGCCGCTGCGGCGCTCAAGGCTCACGGATGCTGGTTCCTCTATCTGCCGCCATATTCGCCAGATCTGAACCCGATTGAGTTGGCTTTCTCCAAATTGAAGTCCCACCTTAGACGCATCAGTGCGCGATCATTCACCTCGGTGTTCGAAGCCCTTGGCGATATCTGCGCAATGTACTCCCCGCAGGAGTGTTCAAACTACTTTCAGGCTGCCGGATATGCCTCAGGTTAAATTAGAAATGCT
>MABA01000003.1 GCA_002162875.1 Rhodobacterales bacterium 52_120_T64
CCAAGCCATAACCTTATCAGTAAAACCGTGTGAAAGCGGGCTGCAAACAAATGCACCAGCCAACCAGCACACTCAAATCTTCGAGTTTTTCAACAGAATAGGCGCAATGCGGCCATGTCTGCTCTCGGCCCAAAGCCGCCGATTGCCTGTCAAGTCAGTGCTATTTTAGTGCTAGCAGAAACCGACATTCGTATTTTTAGTTTAAGTCACGCTTTCTAAGCGAGATGCGGATGCCGAATCCATCTTCGGATTGATTTAGGATTGGATTAAGTCTAATTTTCGTGGTTTGGCGGCAGTGAGTTTCTTAATCATCTTTAATACAATTGTATCAGGACTAGATAATGAATGACCAAGTTAACATTCGGGTGATACGGTTTTCCGAGGATTTCACATCGGCTGAAGAGCCTGGTGGTGAAGAGATACAGTTCACAAAATTTGAAGCCAAAACATTACAATTTTTTTCACAAAACGCGGGCCGCCTTGTGACCCGAGCACAATTGCTAGACTCTGTATCAAATGAAGGGTCGGACAAGAATGATCGAAATATTGATTTTCTGGTCAACAGACTTCGCAAGAAACTCAAGGATAGTGCACAGGAGCCGCGCTTTATCGCCACTAGATACGGAGAAGGTTATATATGGGTTGGCCAAAGCTCCTCTACGTACGTTGCCGGCAATGATTCCTATCTGGTGATTGGTCCGGTTCGCGTGGCCGGTTCTCTTGTAGATTCAGCAGATCTGGAAAGTTCCTTTTGCCAAAGTCTCCAAAAAGCACTGAAATTCAAACTATCAGGGGAGCAGCGTGTGACGCTGGACCCCGACTGCCCGACAGCATCCGAATTTGGTGCTCTGGCACCTGAAATCGGCGTGGAAATGGCCTTTTTCACTGACTCACTTACCGCGGAGTGCATCGTAACTGTCAGAAAGTTCCGCGATGCAAAAATATTGGCAATGACCCGCATCACGGTTTCGGATGAGGGTAAGTCCTCAACGCAGGAAACGGAGGGTCCGCAACAATTAGCCGAGTGGATACTAAATGGGATATGGAGAGGACACGCATCAATTGAATCTTCGGGGGAACCACTTCCTGTAGCAGTGCACACGGCTTCACAATCGAAAAAACTCAAGGGCATCCAAATTTGGGAAGAAACCGATCAATGGATACAAAAGCTTATCGCTGAACACCCTGATGATCCCGAAGTTCAGTTAAAATACGCCACCCATCTGCATACAAAATATGTTGTTGCCGGGCAGGCATTTTTCAAGAAAGGTATAGACGACCGAAAGCGGGACGAGGACGAAATCGAGAGCCTTGTCCAGAAAGCGTTGCCGCACATCCAATCCAACCCCGAGTTGGCGATTATGGCTGCCAAGCTGCTGTTCTTTTTAGATCGCGGATACGAAAATTTCGCAGTTGATTTGGCCGAGAAAGCGCACAAGGAATGCACAATTATTACCCACTCGCTGCCAATAATCGGACAGATGCGCGGATTTTTGGGCAATACTGACCACGGGATTGAAGCCATCGATCAGGCGATTAAACTGGCTGAGGCCGGCTCCCATGTTCATCTATATGCTTTGGTAATTAAATGTAGTCTCCAGATGGCCGTAAATGATTTTGACGGACTCACGGCGACTAAAAGGGAATTTTTTCATAAATTGCCGACGATGACCGCACTATTTCTTGAGCCCCTCTTTACCAACCCGGACAAGCCTTCATTAAAAGCCCGTGCTGCGATTATGGTGATATCGAAAAAAGAGGCGGAAGTGATGTTGCTGCACATATACTATGTTACGGCGCGACTTTTTAAAGTTCCGGAGCATAGGGAAAATTCGATGAGAACACTTGTGTCTCTTTTTTCCCGCCGTTTCGGGGTAGATATCGTTCCGGGCGAAATTGCTGCGGCCCTTCCCAACCTGATGAAACAATACAGCCGATAACCGAACTTCCGTGCCGCCGCCCGTGAGACGTCCCCCATTGCAAATACCAAACAGATGTAAAAAGCCAAATTCAAACATTTCTGCAACTATTTAGGCCCAATTTTTTCTACGCATTCGGAAGAGTTAAAAACCGAAGAGGTATGATCGTGTTGCGTACAAGCCGACTATTTCAGGCTCGGGCACAATCATATTAAGCCGTGACCTCTAAAGCCTGAACGAAGGTTCATTCTTGCTGTTGGCCGGTATCGCGGGGTGGTTTACTTCCTGGTGGGCACCCCGCGGTTTCCCGAAAGAGCCGGACTGCAGCGACAAATTTTTTGAGTGCACTGCTCAGATTCAGTGCTCGAAGTCAAAAACGATTTCGCTAACCGCAGTCATCTTGACACCACACCCGTACCGCCGGGCGATATTTCTGGCGGTACGATCAGTTGCCGCGAAGTTCAAATCGCCGTCAAAGTTCAAACCTAAGTCGCATGAGCTTTCATTTTTAATTGTGGCGATAAGTTTGAAGTCGTCGAAGTGAAGGTCTAAAGAAACCGATTTAGTTCCCATAGTTTCGGTCAACTCTTCGCACCATTCGGTTATTGCGGGCGCCGCTCGTCGTACAACTTCCCCACGAGCGCCCCAGCTAGCCCCTTGTCGCGAGACAAAGCTGTTAACCTTTTCATTGAGAGAATTGTCAAGTTTGAGCTTGGTCGAGGCATGGTTGGCGACACCTGCGTTCAGGGCAATATTCAATGTCAGTGCCAAAATCGTGGCCAGCGCCAGTGGGTTATTGACGACCAGCGCAAGCCAATCCGGCGCACCCGCAAACAGATCTGGCATCGCCATCGTTCCGACTCCGGCCAAAAGCGGAATTCCCACCACAAAATTCCGTCGTGCGTCCAGCATCCGTGATGAAATCAACGCAATGCCAGAGGATACCAGATGGACCGCCAAAAACAAAAGCCCGGCACCTATGACGGGAAGAGGCATGAACGCCAACACGGCCGTCAGTTTCGGTGTAAGCGCCATCACGACAAATATTACCGCCAGATACAGCCCGAGTCTACGAGACGTCACTCCAGATGCGTTGGCTAATCCAATGCTACCACCTGATATATTTGTACCGACTCCACCCAGAACGCCCGAAGTAATGTTGCTGATCCCGGTGGCAACTATGCCGCCGCCCAGTGATTTGGTATCCGGGCGTTTCCAGTTCGCGTCATTAGCTTTCTGGCTACTGACGATAAGGCCAGCATCGGACAGGTTCGCGGCGAGCGTTGCTATGACAAAGGGAAGAACAAGCGCTATATCAAAAGACAATGTCGGGAAATTGAAAGACTGAAACCCAAAAATTGGCATGCCGCTAACATCATCAAAATTTGTTGAATCGAAAAGTCCGAAAAATGCGGCGGCTGCATAGCCCACAACAAACCCGGCGGCAGTAGCATATAGTCGAATGCTTCCCTTGGCTGTCACACTGAACAACATTATCGTGCCCAGTGTAACCAACCCGACGATCCATTCTTTGGATTCCGAGATTTCATCGCCTTTGCCCAGCCCTACAAATCCTGGCAGTGCGACCATAACGAGCGACAGGCCTACCATCAGCACGACCACACCCGAAACCTCTGGAGGAAACAGTCGCCTGAACCGCCTGAATACACCGGAAAGTCCCAGTGACAAAATGCCGGAAAAGACGGTCATGCCAAAAACCATACTCATCCCACCAAGCCGTGCTGCCTGCATGGCAGGAGCTACAAAAATTGCCGACGTTATGAAAACCCCGAAATATCCCGATCCTATGGGGCCATGTCGGAGGGACTGCACAACGGTACCGATCGCCATGGCGATCAGTGACATGCTAACGACCGCAGAGGCCGCTAACCGGTCACCACCGGATTCAAGTGTTATAAGAACAGGATGGGCCAATGGAATGATCGAAAGAAAGGCATGCTGTATCGCTAGAACCAACGATACGCCAACTGGTGGAATCTCGTTGACACTATAAATCAGGTCCACAGGCTTTGTGGAGGTTTCGGCAAGGTCGCGGTTAAGCCTTTCAACTTCAATCGCGGCCGCAGCATAGGCAGCAATCGCATTTTGGATTTGCAGATCACCAGCATTGAAATGTCGCGGCGTTTCGTTGCCGCAAATCAGTACGCCGAACACTTTTTCATTTGAGCGTAACGGGCTACAGACCACAGAAACGAGGTTATTTTTAGCCGCCAGAGAACGGCTATCGAATCTGACTTCGTTAACGATCTCGCCGACGCCGCTTTCTATCACCGAAGCAATTAGATCATCGCCCACGTCACGTGTAGCGCGGTTGTGGAACACAGTTCCTTCGCTGGCAATAATTTCCAGGCGGTTGGTTTCGGCATTGAGTAACAAGACTGCCGCACTGTCACACCGCAAAACACCAATTGCCTCTTCGCATATTATGGTGGCGATATGTACGGGATCGGTTGCCCCCAACACCTTCTCCGAAAGCGAATAAAGCATTGTGATTTCTCGATAGCGATCAAGAGATTCACGGCCGATTGCCCGGATATCGTTTTCCTGCGTAATAAGCGCCTGGAATATACTTTTGAGCTCGTCTGCATGATGTCCGTTGACAGTTCCCGCAATTGTGTCCCGATCCCATATTTCCAACCCTTGAAGCGAGATCGCACCCGGATCTCCTGCTAGAACCTTACCAGTGGGACCAATCAGAGCTGTGGGCTTGGCCCATTGATCAAACAGAGGAAGAATATTCTTCTGCACGGCTGGTTTGCGCAAAAGACGCTGCAGCGTTCTGTTCGGTTTTCCGCCCTTGGGGGACGCAGGATCAATGTGTTGATTCATGGGACTGACGCTCTTTAGTGTTTTCCTATGGAACTAGGTAAAAATGGCCTTTCGAACCGCGGACAGAAGCTCATCCGGGTTGAATGGTTTGGTCATATAGACATCGGCACCTGCTTGATTGCCTCGTAGCTTGTCGTATTCCTGCCCTTTTGCGGTCAGAAGGATGATGTAGGGCTGCGGAAGGTTTGGGTCAGAACGGACTTTCTGGCAGACTTCGAACCCGTTAACAAAAGGCATCATGACATCAAGTAGAACCAGTTGTGGATGTTCTGAATTGATATATTCCAATGCTTGTGCACCGTCCTCGGCCATTGATATTTCAACGCCTTCGTCCTCGAGTTCCTCGATACTTTGCAAAATCAAGAGCCTCAAATACGCTTCATCCTCGGCTATCAAAATTCTTTTGGTCATTCTTGTTACTCCTTTATCAGATGGCCGTTGCGCCAAGTTTGGCCGTAGGTATCTGGAAGGTGAAAGTGCTGCCGAAATTCAGAATACTCTCGACGGTTATCGATCCGCCTAGATGCTCGACTATCTCACGGCAAATCGGCAACCCTAACCCCGTACCCGTTGGCTTTTCGGTCAGTGTGTCACCCACTTGGCGGAATTTATCAAAAACTTCGGCCTGATCTTCAGGAGATATCCCACTGCCTGTATCCGTAACGCTAATCGAGACGAACGGTCCTTCGCCATGTATTGCCCTGCAAACTACGTGACCCCGGTCGGTGAATTTCACCGCGTTTGAAATCAGGTTGATCACAACCTGAACCAATCTGTCGTGATCGCCGATTACCCATGGAAGGTCGTCCTCGATATCAATTTGGAATTCCAGTTTCTTCTTTTTATACAGACTCGTTGTGGCCGCTGAAGCTTGCTCGATAATCGCGCCTATATTCAGGTTTTCGATATTCCAAACCATCTGTCCAGCCTCGATTTTTTCGAGATCTAGAATGTCGTTGATCATCTTGGTTAGGCGCTCACCTTCTCGGATTATGATTCCGATATTTTCCCGTACTTGTGCAAGCGCTCGGTCTGTTGCGCGGTTATTTGCAGCGACATTCGGAAATATTGTTTTCTCAAGGCGACTTTGAACTATCTGGGTAAAGCCCAAAATCGCGGTCAAAGGTGTTCTTAATTCATGGCTAACATTTGCGATAAAGCTACTTTTTGCTTCACTAGCTTTTCGCAGTTGCTCCACGAGTTCATCCAGTTCTCGTTCATGGCGCTTCAGGGCAGTAATATCGGTGATGACCATAACAGTACCACCGTCCTCGGTTTTCCGTTCTGTAGCGTTGACCCAGCGATCCGCATTCAGTTCCAGCAAATTTGTCCCAGATGGTGTTCGATGATAGTCCAGTGTTGTCTTTATCCATTCCTGCTCGCCAATATTTTCCATGACAATAACGCGCGATAGTCTTTCCTTCACAAATTCGGCATAGCCAGTGCCAATGCGTGGGGCAGTTTTGCCTTCAAACAAAAGTTCGCTAAATTGGCTGTTGCTCAGAACCAGCCTGTCATCGGCATCGAATAACGCAAACCCCTCCTGAATGCTCTCGATCGCATGGTCCAGACGGCTTCGGACCTCGTGTATCTCGCGCATGCTGGAATCTCGGAAATCGATAGCGGTATCTCGGAAAACGCGCAACGCTTGCGCCATAGTGCCAAGTTCGTCCTCACTTCCCTTTGGGATATCAGCTTTCAGATTCCCATTCGCAATAGCCATCATGGCCGATGTCAAATCAGTAAGACGTGTCAGTATGCTGCGTTGCACATAAAACCGCATAATCAGCAGCAGCGATACAAGCGTCGCCAAAACCACAGAAATCAACAACCCTGACGCGACTTTTTGAACCGAGGCGGCTCGCTCATTTGCGATTACTACATCGGCTTTAGCTACGTTAACCATGCGATCGACCGCTTCGGCGAACCTTTTGGCTAAACCGGTATTTTCTTGCAGTGCCATGTCTGCCGCAGTCTCTAGCTGCAAACGAAAGGCTTCCTGTTGTATCAGATTGTTTGACCCGTCATACAACGACGACAAAATATCTAGACTTTCTTTAAACTCATCAGATTGAGCAGGCTCGATATCCGGTAGAATCTGCCTAATCTGGTCTAAGGTCTCGCTGGCAACTTCGCGGACATCTTGCGCTTCGGGTGCAATTTGAATCTTTAATAGCAGACCCATCTCTCGGACATTAGCGGCTGCATCAGCAAAACGGAACTGCCGGTTCGCGATCTGGGGGTCAGCAGACAGTACACGCGACACGTCATTTCCTAAATTGACTGCCAGCAAAGCAGCAATGCTTTCCAACGCTTGCTGCCCCTGTTCTAAGAGGCCGTTCTGAGATTTACCAATTGCCAACCTAGCAGTCACAACCCGATCTATTGCCTCAATATTGGCGGAGAACTGCGAGGCAGCCCTGTCGATCGAGGCCGCTGCACGCGGATCG
Organism: Rhodobacterales bacterium 52_120_T64; assembly: GCA_002162875.1. Lineage (GTDB taxonomy): Bacteria > Pseudomonadota > Alphaproteobacteria > Rhodobacterales > Rhodobacteraceae > NORP23. The sequence goes on from MABA01000003.1 coordinate 7,220, forward strand.
ACACTAAATTCATGCAGTGCGTCCAATAGCGTGTTCAGACGCTCTATTTCCGAAGCAAGTTGAATTTTCAATAGTTCTTGGCCCGCGGCTGTTTCGGTCGACACAAGCTGAGGCACCACATCTACAATTTTTTGCGCAGTTCTGGTAAGATCAAGCGAATTGGTCGCGATCGGGATCGACTGCCGGGAAATACGGTCCAAGTTCTGGGTATTAACACTAAGCGACAGGATTGCAATAACTGCAGCGATGACCACCAAAGAACTGATCCCGAAAAAAGCAAGCATCAATCGCCTGCGCATACCGTGTCGGGCAATGATCTCTGGTTTATTGCGCCGTACAGAATCCGAAAGTTCAAATTCTACGCTAGTCGATGCGGGAGATGAGGTCTGCGAAGTCATTCCCGTGGCCTACTTTACCAAACCGATTTCACGGTAAAACCGCTCCGCCCCAAGATGGAGCGGTATGGCAACACCGTTCAAAGACGTTTCCAGCGTGACCTCACCACCTTTGGAATGGCCGACATCCAGCAAGCGCCGGCTATTTTCGTTCCAAAACGCTCTGGTGATCTGATAGATCAATTCATCGTCCTGGCTTGCCAATGTGATCCATTGGGCCCCAACTGCAAGCGTGACAGTTTCGTCCGTGCCGGCATAGGTTCCGGCAGGAATGGTGTCAGAACTGTAAAATGGATAGGCTTCAACGATGGCAGCAGCTATCTGCCCGCTGATTGGAACGAGAGTGATTTCCGTCCGCTCCGCCAATTCAATAACAGCATTTGTTGGATAACCCGCCGTTACAAAAAAGGCGTCTAGCTCATTCGCAATAATTGCCTCCGCCGCCGGAGCTGACTTTAGATGTCGGATGTCCAGATCATCTTCGGATAGATCAAACGCCTCTAGGATTGCGACCGCATTTGCATAGCTACCGGATCCTGTTTCATCCAGTGACACGCGTTTTCCACGCAAATCGGAAACTTCGGATATCTTCGCATCGGCCCGTGCTATCAACTGAATATGCTCGGGATAAAGCGCAGCAATGGCGCGCAGATTTCCCTTTGGTTTTGACTGTTGGTAAAGGCCGGTTCCGGAATAAGCCCAGTATGCGATATCCGACTGACTGAAGCCAGAATTGAAACGCCCTGACTCTATGCCTTCGATATTGTCCACCGAACCTTTTGAACTCTGCGCCATTGCGATAAGCCCCTCTACACCGCAACTGCCTCCATCATCGCATGGTCTTGATCCTGGTGGGTTGGAAATGGCGTTCGCGACGGCTCCTCCCAGCGGATAGTAAGTGGCACCGGTTCCCCCGGTTCCAATTGAAAAGAATTGCATCTCTTGAGCGTTGAGCGTCAAAGGCACAGAACTCAGAACCACCATCGCCAGAGCGATGCGCTTGAGTTGTTTTACGTTGGTTAGAATTGGCCTTCGGATTGCGCCCGCCAAAAATATAAACCCTAGGTTCCTGCTGTAAATCATCACGCCGCTCTCCGATTATGTCTTCTGGGAAAACAATGTTGTACAAATGTTGTAGAATTATTTGTGCCTTGCAAATTAATTACAGCTTTGAAATATATAAACATTCGGAAGAGCTTCGAACTCCTGCACATATTTACAGCAAAATTTGGATGCGCCCTATTTAACGAAAATTGGGCAAACCCACGTTAGCGGTACCTAGGTTGCGATTGCACGATCGTTATTAATCAGTTTACCCCACGTCACCTCAACCCTCATACGTCGTTTTGTTGGAGTCTGCTTCGGTGAAATCCGGTGAATGTCGGTCAGCGCAAGAATGGAAATCTCGTGATATCAAACACTTATGTCGTAAGTGTTTGATATTGCTAAGGTATTGTAATCGTAGCGATTTCGGCTCATAAGCCGAAGGCCGTAGATTCAAATCCTACCCCCGCATCCAAATATGTACATACAAAACAATCGCTTACATTGTCGTCCAGCGCGGCGCAAGGCTGTAACATCTCAGGTGTGGAAGCGCCCTGGACGTGATTGGTTGACACTTATTTAATGATGATGCCACACTAATAGTGGTCGAATAAATTGGCTTGGATGCAAATATAGAAATGGTAGCTGATGTCGGGCCAGTGAAACCAATTTAGTGAAGTTTTCCCAGTATCTGGGTCCACACATGTCGTAAAAAAGTGGGAAGACATAAGCGAGAATACCTGTTAAGTGTTAACTTGTTGAAGTTATTAGTTAAGTGGTAAACCAGTAAATGATACACAGTCTGTCTCTTGATCCTCGAAATTGCGTGGGCGAAGGTTCCGGGCGCATGGTTTTTGCCCATCCTGATAACCGTGATGCATTGGTTAAGATATTTAAGCCGCGAAAGAATACGGGTAAGTCTTTCCGTTCTCTCAGGCCGGTGAGGCTGCGGTTTGGGCTGTTTAAGGCGGCCTACAAAGAATATGAGGAATATATTGCGGCACTTGCCCGGCTTGGACATTTGCCGACTTGCATTCCGGCCTTTTGGGGTTTTGTCGAAACAAATCTTGGAATTGGCATGGTTGTAGAGAGAATTGATGATGCTGACGGAAATGTTGCTCCGAACCTGTTCAACTATATTCAAAACCACGGCCTATCCAATGATTTGTTAACTCAGACAAACGTCTTGGTCGATGAGTTGGTCGAGGCTGGTATTGCCAGTTCCGATTTTCGCGCCAGAAATATTGTCGTTGGTGTTGGTGAAGGTGGTAGTATCAGATTGATACTTGTCGATGGAATCGCAGAAAATACCTTGATCAAAATAAAATCGTATTGCCAGCCGGTTTTAAGAATGTGGATGGCAAAGAAACACAGACGGCTGATTGAAGAGTTGCGGAAAATAGCAGAACACGAATGAAACTCTTCTCCGATATTCAGCCCGAATGAAACAGAATACGGCGGAGGCACGTCAGTGGGCGCCGTGCACCTTGAGCACCGACAGTTAAACTTTAGTAAATCTCCGGCGCTCAAGTGAGTGTTGTTTTATCTGTCAATTCGTTTCTCATCAACTTAGGGCGTGTGCCGCTCAGCACTGTTTGGCGGTCAAGTTTCAAACTGGGCTATATTGATATCTTCGCGTTGCATTATTAGGACACATCATTGCGATATAGACTCCATAATAAAGTTGTTCCCCAGCGATGGTTGGAAGCCAAACTACTTCTGTCACCCAAGCGATATTTTCCATCTGTGGCGATTAAGTGGTAGGCTGGTATCGCGTTAGATTTATTTACCTAGTTTTGATGAGGTTGCTTTTAGAAAATTTCCCAATTTCATACCCGAAATTCGCAAAGTCTTCAGAATACAATTCTTCAACCTTTTCTCTAGTTTCAGCGTTATAATACTCTTGAATTGAAATTTCCCTATTTCTGTTCTTCGATTTGTTGATTGTTGGAACTTTCAAATCGCCGAGGCTTAGTTGTGTGGTAAGTGATGCAAATTCAGCATCAAGATCTTCAAACCGCAATAATTGATCAACAATTATATTATTACGAGAATCTGTTATCCAATACGATTGATTGGGGAGCCTGGCGAATAAATCTATGCGTGATTTCCTCTCGTGTCGTAAGTTTTCGCCTCGAAAATCCAGGTATTCCGAGAAACTCATGTTGGATATTTTGTCAGAAATGTGTTTGTATCTGTATTGCTTTAAATACTCGAAATGAGAAATTGCATGGTCATACGGGTTTCGAATCACCGCGAAAACAAAAAACTCATCGTATACTTTAGCAGACAATTTGCTTTGTATTTTCGCCGCTGTGTCATGCATCCGAAAATGCGCTTTCCTTGGGTGCTCGACGATAGGTAATCGTCTTGAAGCGCTTCGAATAATTGAACGATTTCTTTCCGTTTCGTACGGAAGCAATGAGTTCGCAATTGCGGAACCTGCCGTTTTTGGTATGTGGCAAAAAATAAATTTATGTGAAGTAGAAAGTATCATGTTTGGCACTACCGTTGGAAAAATCGTACAAATTGATGTTTTATCGATGCATGAAAGAAGTCAAACACGCGACAATACCTAGTTCATATTTAGAAACCCGACAACGATCAATAGTGGCGAAGATGTGTCTAGGTAAACAACGACGGCTTTTAGTTGCAAAAAAACCGCGAAGGTCTTGCCAAGTGTGTTCGGCCTTATACCATACGCCCTATATCATTTTATTCGTGGGGCTGTTGGTACCGCCAGGCCCAAGAATACACCTCGGTGTGTCAACTTGGGATGAAAGTCGACCAGACGATAGATGGCACTACCAAAGACGGATCATATTCCATAGATGTTCGATAAATCCCGCAACATACATTCTAATCGGTCTTCTCCGTGTCCAGTAGCGGCTTTTTGCTGCCAGGGATTGCATCCGTTCGAAGTAGATAGAAGAAACGTAGAATGTAGTTCGCTGCCTTTAGCCGGTAATGCGGAATCCTTTGATGCCGCGGAAATTTCCGGACCTTCTCGGAACCCACGCCCGTAATCGTGCTGACATTTCCGTCATCTGGATGGCTTGAAAATGGCTCCAGTCCACGCTGCCGATAGTCATGGATGAAAAAACGGTTCAATTCGTGATCCAATGCGCGTGTCTGTGGTCCCAGTTTGGGCAGAAGGCGTGCCGCAACGCCTTTTTTGATCAGATAGGTCGCATTACCGGTAAATGGACCGATGTAGGCGTTCAGTCTGTACTTACCCAAGGTTCCTTGAGATACTGGGATCTTGGCGCGGATGCTATTGAACCTGATCAGGTCCCAGTGGTCTTCGGCGGACAACGCGGTTTGGAGCGCTTCCAGGAAATCGTCATGAAAAACAACGTCGTCTTCGAGGATCAGGGCAAATTCATAATCAGATTCTGTGAAGTCTTTCCAAACTTCCAGATGAGATGCAAAGACTCCCAGTTTGCCAGGCAGTAATGTGCTTCCCATGTTGCGCTGATAGGCGTTTTCATCTGCGGCATCTAATAGTTCTGCGTGGCGAGCTTTTCCGTCTACAGCCTCAAAAACACGGTAGCTTAGGCCAAGGTCAGTAAGTTGGGTTTCCATTGATACGCGGCGTTCAGTGTCTTTTGGCAAGTTGATCAACCAAATGCCAACAGTTTTTACCGGAATCTTCATGATAGATCCTTCCTACTTAGCCTTGCGTTGAGTCCAGTCGATCATTAACCGACTATGTGGGTAAGGAAAAGAAAATTGTCGGAATTCTTGGGCCACTGTTGAACCGAGTACTACTCTGTTAGTCGCCTAATCACAGCACGCACAGTCGATAACGCAAGATCGCCTAACTCTCGCACGGCCGGATAACCTTGCGGCCGGAAAATTTGGTCGAATCCAATGCGGACAACGCAGTTGTTGAGCGGGCGTCTGGAATTGGTGGAAAACCTTGGAGAATACGCGTTGGTTCACCTCATCACAGCAAGTGGCGTCGAATTTATTGCCAAGACCATAAAGCCGCCGACCTCAAAAAAAGGGGAGAACCATTGGCTTCACGATAGCACCAGAGCTTGTCCGTTATTTTGACCTCGAAACTGGTTTGCGTAGCTGATTGGTTTAATAATTCAGCGCTTTCAGCAAAATTTAGATAATTCTGACTTATCACGAATGCACCTGACAGCCCGACAATCCGGATATTCCTGCGCGGCGCGCTATCCAATTCGTACTTGGGTTGCCAAACTTATTCAGCCAAATTTGTGAAATCATAGGCGAGTACATACAAGCTTCTGTCGCGTCAGATGACCAATTTTTTAACTTGAAAGGACTATTTACAGCTTCGGAGCCGCGACCTCCACAATTACGCTCGATTTCGATTTAATACCCAAACTTTTCCATTTGTAGACCGTTCACGGCTCGAATCGTGGCTATTTGCTGTTCGGTTAGCTCCTCTTCCCATTGATTGGTCTTGCCGCTTCTGAAGAACTTTTTTAGATTTTTCGGTTTTTCAGTGAATCCGGAAGCTTCTTCTTGATTCTGCAACGATTTGAATGAGCTTAATTCAATTGCCTTTTGCAGCTCTTTCTTGGAAGGATCTTGGCGCAAATGGGCCGCTAATCTTCCGAAACTTTTTTCCGGATCCGAATGCATGTCTTCATAGCGCAGCGAGAGCATGGCTGGGTGTGGAGATTTTGTCCAACTATCAACATTTTCGCTCCAACTTCCGTAGACTTCACCCACAGTTTTTATGGAGTTTTTCGGGCGGTGCCCCGGTGTAGACATTATCCGAATAGCTTCGTCGATGCTTAGTCCAATGTGGTGGCTAAATGAAATTGCTACATCCAATGGATTTCGGACTATATAAATTGCACCTGCGGTGACGGAAAAGTTAATGGTCGGGTGTCCATTTGACATCACCAAGGCATTGTGAGTTTTCACCAAAAGTATGCCAGAGTTTCGTTCCGCAACAGCTTGCTGAACTTTTATCCGAACACCATCGATTTCTGCGTCGCTACACTCGGCTATTGGTTTATTCAGATACTTTTGGTACTGCTTGGCTCCGATATCCCAAGCTGTAAGTTGCTGCATTTTGTTGATGTCTTGGGCTTCAACATCAAGCCCATTCTCCATAACCGCATGCAAATTATTAAGAAAACTTCTTACCCATGTGTTTCCGGATTTAGGGTAGGACGCAAGCCATACAATTCCAGTGTCATTGTTGTTATTCGTCATCGACGCTATCCCTCTTCCCGGCTTCTAGTTATCGTATACATTCGCCCAACACTAAACTCATTGCCCAATGTTGTGCTTTGCCCAGTTGACCAAATGACTTCGACCTTTTCTACGACCGCTCCATCGCCGAGCCCGAAATACAACTTGGGCGCATCGTAACTTAAGAAACCGCCACCGGCCTGTATCTCTCTCATTTGCTTATTGCCGTCGCTTTGGTGGATTACAATCCGACAACCGACACAGAAACGGTTTCCAGCTTCATCACTAAACTTGAACCCAATCCGATTTGTACTTTGCGAGTTATTCCGCATCGCGATCACGGGCCCATTGACTGCTTGCCCAACGAGATCGAGATCTCCGTCACCGTCGAAATCCAAAGAGGTTACACTAGGAAGTATCAGGTATTCTTCGAGCCCGGCATCGTTTGTTTGATCGGTAAACAAACCAAGCCCTTCGTTTTGGAAATACATATTCGAAGGGGACACATTGGCAACGACCCAACTGCCGTTTGTTACATAGATGTCTATTGTCCCGTTCAGATCGAAATCTTCGGTTTTTGTATCCCAAGCCCAACCACCAACGGCGGCACCAGAGTCTTCTGCGGTGTCAATATAAGTACCGTCAGATTGTAGCATCAGCAAAGCGTTTGAGCCACGTTTTTGCGTTAAACCTAATGCAAACTCTTCAGCTGACGGTGGGCGTTGTGGTTTGAAGTGAATTTCACAAAGGGCGCGAACACGAAGTTGAGAGTCATCAATGAAACCACATATACTCGGGTCATTCTTTTGAATCGCAATATCCTTAATCATCATCGATTTGCATTCGATTTCGTATTCCGAGCCTTTCCCGGCACAGTTTTCCGCCTTGGTAACGTCCAAACGTCGGCCGCCAGACTTATACCAAAGGTTGGTGTTTACGTTTTGTTGACATTTGCGCGCTTCTTCTGGATTGGATATGCCAAAGCAGTAAAGCTCCAAAGGTCGAAACTGCATCGAATCTTCAATTCCTTCGGCCCTTCCGGCTATCTGGGAAAAGTACAAATCCGGCAGTAAATCGCCATTGAAGTCGGTGGATTTTACCGACATGGTTGTGGCTGTTGTATTGGTTATTTTGTTTTCGCTGGCCAGATAACGCTCAAATCCGCCATCGCCGCTACCATAATAGATTTGATCGGGTATTTCAAAATCGTTTCCCTCGATGATATCAAGGTTTCCGTCGGAATTTATATCGGAAAGTATTATTGAAAGCGTTTCGCCGGTAAATCCTTCCAATTCTAGAAACTTTTCGCCTGTGACCGCACCATTTTCATTAAAAATAACGCGGTTCCGCGCTTCTTCTCCTGGGTGGTGGCGGTACCAACCGGCTGACCAATTTCCCACAGATAGATCTAGGTCACCATCGTGATCAACATCCCCAAACGAAACCGCATGGGCCAAAATAGTTTCCGAATTATTCTCAATTTTGGAAACATTTTCGAAATCGAAGGCCCCATTTTCGTTCCAAAGGATATGCATTCCTGAAGTATACCCAGAGACAAAAATGTCTAACCAGCCGTCGTCGTTCAAATCAACAAAGCCGGCCAGCATACCCGGGAAGTCGACCCACTTCCCTTTGTTCAAGGTAACTTCTTCGAATTGGCCACCACCAAGGTTTTCGAACAGATGCATCCCTTGGTCAGAAGACGCTAAAACCAGATCATCATCACCGTCATTATCAAAATCGCCGGAACTAATCCCGCGACCATTCCAAAATGGTGGCCAGAAATCCCGAAATGAATATTCGAGAGGTCTTGAAACACCAATGTCTATCCCATTCAGTCTGGTGAACAACTTGTCAGCAGCGGGCGAGATTTCGGCAAACGGTTTTGATGAAACGGAGATATTGTACGCTTCGGCCCCGATTGCGGGATTTGAACACAAACTCATTCCAGTCAAGAGAATTGGCAGTGTTGTGAAAATTTTATGGATTTTCTGACCTTTAATCATTGGATTGCAGCCTAAATTTAGTTACCGTGAACATTGCTCGGTGGACAATAAGTTTAGCATGGAAAATGTCAATTAGTGAGTCGTGTAAATTGGTGAGTTGTACTAATTATCGAGCACTAAAATCGCAATTCGAACAATATTTCGCTTTATCCGAACCCCATCACTTCTGTTGCCAATCTGCAACTTTTCGGGGAAAACTGTGCCAGTGCGAGAGTTTTTCCACAAATAAGAATTTATTCGTGCATTGTATTAAGTTAACAAATCGCTACTAATGGCTACCAACAGTATTCGTGAGTAAATCAAAAAGGGACGAAATTATGACAAATCGAAATAAAACAGTTAAATTTTTGCTTGCTACCACTGCTGCCATCGCATTGGGTTCCGCAAGCCCAGCATTGGCGCAAGATATGTGGGTATCAGTTGAAGGTGGTAAGTCAGCAATGACCACGAGCAACAGCTACTATTCCAACGAAATCGACGGATACTCGGGATCGTACTATGACACTGGTACAATTTCGGGCACCGGAAATAATCTCGCTTTTGAAGCTGGGATTAATTTTGCCGATTCCCCCTATTCACTAAGCATTGGAGCCAGAAGCTCTTCTGAAGGTCATACTTACTATTATGACCAGTATGTCGATGAGGTATCATTTACTACTCTGGATTTCGAAGTTGGCCGTGACGTAAGTTTGGGTGGTAGTGCTACTGGTCGTTTGACGCTGGGTGTTCGTAGCGCTTCGGTTAATGCAAGTGGAACTAACTATTATGGCTACTACAATGGTTCAACTGAATTTGGCGGGGTGGGTCCACGCATAGCGCTCGAAGCATCAATCCCCGTAATGGATCGGGTAAGTTTTGATGTAGAAGCGGGTGCTGCCATTTTGTTCGGGACAACGAGCAATAACACCAATGGTTATTACGGCACGTCCTATACAGACTCGGGTAGTACGACGGTAACCAACCTCGACTTCTCGGCAGCAGTTTCATATCTCATCGGATCGAAGTCAAAAGTATCCCTAGGTTACCGTTACGAAAAGTTTGATGGCATAGATGGATACAACTATGCATCTGGCTATGTAGATTCAGTCGAAGACCAAGGTGCTTTCCTGAAGTTCACTACCAGATTCTAGTGTAACAAAACGTTTTATAAAGGGGCCTGGACAATATCGTCTGGGCCTTTTTTGTTTGGTCTGACCATTTGGTTGAAGTAGAACCGCAGTAACTTTGAACGACGAAAGATTTAGCGATGCAAGCACTACAAATGAAGATACCACCATACCGGATATTATTCGCGGGACTTCTGGTGGTAGTATTGGCGTTTCTATTTTGGACAGAGTCGCGCTACCCGTCGCTAAATAGTAAGGCGATGATGGAAGGTTCCCTTCAATTGGAGGACCCGCTTAGCTTCGAGTCCCTTCTTACGGTTGATCCTTCGATGCCGATGTGGAAAAAAGTCGTTTACACTACAGTCAATTGGGTGAAAACGAATAGGAGAGGGATGACGTTCGGCATATTTATCGGCGCGGCATTCTTGACGCTAATTCGATACTTACCCGTCCGATCTTTTTCAGGGAGATACGCGAATTCAGCGCTAGGAATGGCGATTGGCGCGCCTTTGGGGGTTTGTGTCAATTGTGCGGCTCCAATTGCGAAGGGCATGTACAGCGCCGGAGCAAGGGCCGAGACAACGTTGTCAGCTATGATAGCATCCCCAACTTTGAATGTTGTGGTTTTGACGATGGCGTTTTCATTGTTTCCTATTGAAATTGCGGTAATGAAGTTAGCTTTGAGCTTCTTTGTAATACTAGTCGTTGTTCCTTTTATCATTCGGTTAACTCCAGAAATCGAGTTATCTGAAAATGCCAAACTCGCTGAAGATGGAACTTGCGAACTTGATCTAGGCAGGCCGAGTCCTCAGGAATCCTTAACGCCAGCCGCGGTTGGTTTTATCAAAGACTATCTAAAAGATCTCTGGTTTATTGTCATACGCACTGTTCCGCTGATGTTTCTAGCCGGATTTCTTGGGGCAATTGTAGGCAATTTTGTACCATTGGAATCATTCTCTGCATCAGAGACGACGCTATTGATACTTGCAGTAGTTGCGATAATTGGCGTTTTCCTTCCGGTTCCCATCGGTTTTGATGTTGTTGTTGCAGGAACTCTTTTGTCCGCTGGATTATCTGCTGGACTGGTTATGACGCTGGTATTCACATTGGGTATTTTCAGCGTCTACTCGTTTATTATTGTAGGCAGTACTATCTCGTGGAAAGTTGCGCGGAATATGACAGGAGCAATTGTTTTAATCGGAATAATAGCCGGTTATGGAATCCAGCAATATCATGACCGCCAGATTGACGCAGGCTTGGAGTTTCTAATTTCTAACTAGTATTTCTTTAGAATTTGGCGATTGTTTTGGTTTGTAAAGAGACTAAAGCGAAATCAAGATGCAAATCTATAAAGTATCAAGATGGGTATTTCCCATTTAGTTGAAATACGATCGGCGCCACTCTTATCTGTAGTAAAGGTGGCGCCGGATCATAGTGTGTTGCTGTATTACAGCCACTTCCGTCAATGGCATCCTCGTTTTGTATTCGGCGGAGGTGCGTTGCGAATCCCTCCAAATCTTTTAAAACAGACGACTGCTTTTGTGGGGAAATATCTTAATGGTGGTTTCAGGTTTGTCGCCCGCAAATTTTCCCGTCTTGTTGGTAATGTAGCAGGTTTATTAATCGTTCGAACGCTTTGATGGTCTTTTTTCGGCAACGAATCGTGAGCTAACATTCAAATCCAGTTCATCAATAAGACCGGATAACAATTCTGAATTTAGTTTATGTAAAAATGGATTCCTTTCAATTGATCGGTTAACGTCTATTCATAGTTTTAGGGATTTAGGGTGCAACATTATGCTTACATACGCTAAACGCCGATTTATTGCGAAGTCAGCCACATATTTGATGGGGCATCAAAATAGATCTGGAAAATTTATTTACAGAGTTAGAACTGATGGAAAAGCAGTTAGGAAAGACTACAACGTGTTGCGACACGCTGGTGCGATCTACGCGTTAAACCAATCAAGGAGCTTTACTGAACCGCAAATACAAAATTCCATTGACCGCGCCTTATCATATCTGTGGCGTTGGTATCTAATACCGGTGGAAGCACAAAAACTCCGTTTTGCGATAGCCAGCAGCAGACCGGGTAAAAAAAATAGTGATATCGTCAAATTGGGTGGAATTAGTTTGGCCCAAATCGCCCTCGCTACGCAGCAAAGAAATAGATCTGTGTTCGAGGACGATGTTGCGCATGGATTAGCTAGGTTTACGCGCTCTATGGTTGGGGCGGACGGATCAGTTACCTCGAAGTTGAATGTGCGAACCGAAGAAGTCAGTGATTTTGCTTCCTTGTACTACCCAGGCGAGGCGGCACTATCGCTGCTTCTGTATGCGATGGAGTATAAAGACGAAGATTCCATTCAATGTTCTTTGAGTATTTTGCAGCACCTTTGCAATACTCGCAAAGATTTACCGTCAGTACCGCCCGACCACTGGGCCCTTCTCGCTACCGCCGAAGTTTTGTCGCTTAATTCTACCGGACGTATTGATGTTGAAGACACAGCGTTGGCAGCCCTCCATTTTCACGCGGCACAAGTTGTTGATAAGATTCTACGAGACGCAGATCTGGCTGACGATTCAGCCGGATCGTTGACCGACAATGGCCAAACCTGTTCCAGCGCTACGAGGTTGGAAGGTTTGTGCGCCATTTTTCCGCATATGAAAAAAAATGGGTATCCAAATCTGGATCAAATTCAGGACTGCATTGAGCGTGGTATTGGCTATTTGATGAGCGCACAAGTTGAATCTGGCCCACTTGCTGGAGGCATGCCATGGGTATCGCCGCATCATACAACGTATGCGACAAATCAAACCGCTCCAGAAATAAGGATAGATAGTGTTCAGCATGCGATAAGCGCAGTTCTAGGAAGTCTAAGTCTGGACTATAACAAGTAGTAGGCAGTGTTCGATATTGTCAGGATACACCTGCTGGCCCCAGTAGGTGAGCTGTGTAACATTGTCGAATGCGCGCACGCGTCCGAGTCCGATCCATATATAGAACGACTTTGACACAAAACGAATTCTGCCTTGGCAATAAATTCGTATCAGACACATCGGTGTCGATTTCAGTAAGCTAAATTATACTATTCTGCAAAGATGCATTCTTCGGGTATATTGTAAATGACCGAGAGAAATACCATCCACGATCATCTTTTTCGAGAGAGAATTCTTTTTGAAAACCGGGTCGACTTTTCATGTCAAGAAGACCAAATAGCTCAATTGCCTCGGCTTCTTTTACCGGCCGCGGACGATAGCCCGTCCTTTTGTTGTCGGAAACTATTGGGTACAGAGCCAGAGTTCCTGTCCAGAGCGGGTTTCGCTGAAGCTGCAATCTGGCAACTAGGCTATAAGGCGGCGCATTTTTTTTCTCGTATCTTCCGGGCGAATTAAACACGAAATTCCCCAATGAAAAAACCGTAGAGCCAGCGTGTGTCGCTTCGCATTGTTGAACCATATGAGCGCCATGACCTAGCACTAAATCCGCACCAGCCGCTAGGAAAGAAGAATTCACCTCAAACATACGTTCAGTGGCCCACTGATAATTGGATGCACCACCCCAATGTGGGTAAGCTATGATTAGTGAACTTGGATCCTTGCTTCGAAGACGTTCAATAGATTTCGATATCTGATTTGTTTGTCTCTGCCTGAAAGGATTTACACCAGGTGAACTTTTCGTGGCGTAAAAGTTGAAATCGTCCCTGTATTTGGCCCGAACTTCATATCCAGCTAATAAATATATATTGCCCAATGACGTCGTCAATTTTAAAGGACGAGAAGCTTCTTTAATATTCTGCCCTGCTCCAAACACATTGATGCCTGCCTGTTTTAGATGCGATATTGTTTCAACAAGTCTGTCCGGGCCGAAGTCCATAGTGTGGTTGTTTGCTAACGAAACCGTGTCCACACCGATTTTTTTAAGCATGTCTAACGAGCGCTCAGGCTGGTCCCATCCAAGATATTTCTTGTCATTATCTAACGGACCCGTAGGTGAATCCGAAAGTACTGACTCAAAATTGACAAGAAAGTGAGACTTATCGCATACGAGCGGCATGAGTTTTTCGAAAAAACTTAATGGATTGGCTTGCAAACGGCGCATGTATTTTTGGGTCTTGGCTTTCTCGAGATAAGCATCGCCCAGACTTGTGTCGCCACCAAACACCAGCGTAATTTGGCCTTCAGGCGACGGGTCAGCTTTGCGGAATGTATCAGCCGCAGATTCCGTGGGTTTGTCATTTGGCGGATCCAAGGACACCCTTGCTTTGCGAGCGATGGGAGACATGACTTCAATAGGTTCAAGAATATTTCGTGATATAATATCACTCGAACGAGTGCCATTCTCCATATGGCGGAGGCAATTTTCAGCAATCAGTTTTGCGACATTGATCGGTTGCCCGAAATCAGGAAATTGGTGTCGCTGTACCGCTGGGCGAGTGTTCGCTTCTACAATTATGTAATTGTTTGGTGTAGCCTCTACAGAATGATCCGTCGCCATTAAATCGACTCCTAGGACGTCCAGTCCGGGGATTTCGCGAGCGATTTTTTCAACAATTTTCTTCATGCTGTCATGCACTTCAAAAGTGATATCACGCGCGTCACCGCCTGTTGACGTATTGGTTTTCCAATCAATTGATACAACTTTGTCATTTGGTGGAATTGAACCGAGATTGTATCCTTGAGACTCCAGAATATCCAACCTACGCGCATCGAAATTGATAAGGCGATTACGTCGAGTTGGATCATTTTCTTTGGCCTGGTTTATTTGGTCAACAAGTTGACCGATAGTATCAACGCCGTTCCCACGCACCGAAGGGCCGGATTTAAGTGATACCGCGACGCAAACCCCATCAATAACTAGATACCTAGCTTCTTTTCCATTCTCGAAATACTTTTCAAGTAATATTCCTTTTGATGTAAAATTGAACGCTGTTGACCATGCTGCATCGAAATTCTCGACAGTAACTTCTACAGAAACGCCTTGCCCCTTGTTCCCGTCAACAGGTTTTACGACAGCTAGACCTATCTCCTTCAATTTTTCAAAAGCTAATTCTTTTTCGCTCTGTCCGAACCGATGGCCAGTGGCAACACTGACGCCTATATCCCGCAACACCTTTTTTGCGAGATCCTTGTTCTTTAATATGCGGTATGCCATTTGCGAGGAATAACTAGTCTCGGTTCCATAGAAGAAACAGATTTTCCCATTCTTGGTTGATTGCCAAACGTCGCCGATTTTTTTTACACGACACCCCAATAGGCTAAACTCTTGCGATAACAGCTTACCGGTGTCGAGTTTTTCGCGCTCTGTATATACGTTTCGATTTTCAATCATAATTGTCACGATCCTCTATCTGTTTCGGATGTGTGCATACCGATAATACTTGCTGCCTGTCTAATAATCTTGGTCTGACGGTAACCGCGTGAAATATTACGCTCGCTTGTTGAGTAAAGAGGCTACATTCGCTCAAACATTCAATCAAGAAATTTTCTGACCGTTATGTCGTGAACTCGTTAGCGCCCAACGCGCGCCAAGTTCATTCCGACCGATAGCGGCCATGTGAACAGCCCTACTATCAATGCCGAATGAATGATGACAGGCTGACTCACTGTTTCCAAATGGCTTTCTACTAATACAGTGAATCTGTCGACCGGCACATATGAAGTTGCAGCCAAGTAATAAACGGCCAAATAGTTGCGTGTCGAGTTAGCACATCTTTGCGATGTGTTGGGCGTGGAACACAGTGCTCGGCAGGACGTCTGCATGGTTTTGCAGAAGGTTGCCTGCTTAGCACTCACTCAAATCGCCGCCAGAGGGTGTGGCTGGGCCTCCGTGTCAATCGCAGAGTATAAAGGGACCAGATCGCGGTGTAAAATCGGGCCACTGAGTTATCGGTTATTGCGCGCTTTGGCGCGAGTGCTCCTCATGAAGCTAACGCGTGCCAAAGCGATGTTGGCCTGCAGGACAACATTGTTTTTGATCTTGATGTCACTAGATTATTGGCGGTTCTTACGGCTGTGTTTGAGCCTGTAGCTTTCGCCGTTCATCTCGAGGATGTGGACGTGATGGGTCAAGTGATCCAGCAAAGCGCCTGTGAGGCGTTCAGAACCAAATACCTCGGTCCATTCATCAAAGGGCAGGTTCGAGGTTATGATGATGGAGCCGCGTTCATAGCACTGCGAGATCACTTCAAACAGAAGCTCTGCACCAGATTTGCTGAGGGGCACGAAGCCCAGTTCATCAATGATCAACAGGTTCTGGCTTGTCAGTTGCTTTTGCAGTCGCTGTAATTTCCGCTCATCCTGAGCTTCAATCAGATCATGGACCAGGGCTGCCGCTGTTGTGAAGCGCACCTTCAACCCTCTTTGACAGGCCGCCAGACCAAGTCCCAAAGCGATGTGCGTCTTGCCTGTTCCCGATGACCCCAGAGCAATGATGTTTTCCCTGCGATCCACGTAGTCACATCGTGCCAGCTCCATTGTCAGGGGTTTACCCATTCTAGCTTCGAGTAATCGGTGCAGGGTTGCGAAGACCTGCGGTAAATCCCAGCCCTGCAAAGGGGCGGCCTGATCCAAGGCACCAACCTTTTGTTCAATAAGGGGTAAGAAGTGCGATAGATCGAAGATCATGTCCGCCTTGTCATAGGACCGTTTGTGATGTGCAATGATCTCGTTGCCGCAACCGATAACGACCTCATGCACAAAGCCACGCACGTGGACATCGTGGTGCGCATAAGCCACCGGCACAGAGTAATCATTGTTTTGTAGCGCACCATCGAGATCGACGTTGCCCGTGTGCTGACATGATCACAGGCTTCATATTCTGCGACAGGTAACCCCATCAGCGCATCCAGGTCCGACATTAAACGCTCGCCAATGGTTTGATTGTGGCCCCGTAATTTATCGCCCTGACGTTCTAAACACCTTTGTTCCAGATGTGCGTTCAGATCATCAAAGCTGTCATATCGTGGCGCAGGCACCATGAAGTTGCGGCGCGTATATCCAACCATACCTTCGACATTGCCTTTATCGTTTCCCCGAGCTGGACGACCGAACTTGTCATCAAACAAATAATGCGACTGCAACTCCGTGAAACGACGTGTCCGGATACGGGTGCGATCCCCTAAAATACGGGCCACAGATATCTTGGTGTTATCGTAAAGAATAGATTAAGGAATGCCGCCGAAGAAAGCAAAAGCTGACACATGGCCATCACAGAACGCTTCAGTCGTCTCAGCGGGATATCCCTTCACACACACTGTATCAGAATGCGGCAGGCTCATCACGAAGAAGTGGATCTTACATTCCTCGCCGTCAATCACGCCAAGGGTCTCGCCAAAATCCACCTGCGCATGGCCCGGGCGATGTGCCAGCGGCACAAACACCTCTTTGGTGCGCCGCTTTTGTTCGCGCACGTAATAGGTCACCGTGGTCAGACTGCCCGTGTATCCGTGCTCGTCTCGCAGACGCTCAAAAATGCGCTTGGCCGTGTGTCGTTGTTTTTTGATCAGCGTTTTATCGCTGCGCAAAATCTCGTCTATAATACCGACGTAAGCATCAAGAGTTGGACGTTGTGGTGCCTTTGAGCGCTGATAGCCCCCTCTCAGGATTTGCAAGCAAACCACTGCCGGGCAGTGGGCGGTAACGCGTGCTTCAACATCTTCGCTATCGTCTTGCGGTCCTTGTTGAAATAACGCGCAGCTTCTCGAGCTGACATGCCGTCCTTCAAACAAGCACGGCGCACACGACTATAAATATCCACAGAATACATCTCCCGCCCTCCGTATAATACGAAGGACACAAACTGGCGGACTTTTACTCCGCTACAATCACATTATGTGATCGCTTCTGTGGTCCATTATTGCTCCGCGGTTTACACCTCCGGGAGCGGGCTGGTGCGAGGATGCCATAGGAATGACTGTGACCAGCCCAATCTGCTGATTCGCGGATATCCGCCAGATTCACCTCTTGAAACGATTGTTAAATGTTTTGAAGCCGATTCGAACCATGAGTTTTCGGGTTTGACTTTCATTCAGGTCCGCTAGACCAAACGGCGGTTCTTACTGCATTTCTAATTCGGAGTTCAAGATAGTCGTCCAACCATGCATCGCTCTAAACCGTCCCGGCTCCATGATATTCCGTGCATTCTGTCATCGTCGTTCCCGATAAATCATATAAGTATTCGCAATTGGCCTCTGCTGTTGAGGCCGAGATTACTTAGATTGAACCAATTATGCTCTTAAAATTCGGTTATTGCGAAGTTTTACGCCAGATTACGCGATTTATCATTGATCGGTGGCGTCTATTAAACCCTCAAAGAAGCAACGATTTTCATTGGACAACGGAGGAAACACTACAACACCATGAGGTCACTTAGTGTGCCCGGCTACGGCCCACAGGCTTCGAAAACCATTCTCTCGGTGAGCCACCGACCAATCAAGCACTAACATTCAAACTGGGCCTGACGATTGGGCCGACCACCAACCGCACCGCTAGATTCGACAATAAGTCCGTTTTATGGTATATTCGTGGCATACCGTTATTAATGTTTGGTTAATTCGGGGCAGAGTACCCGATTTTTGTAAAGAATTTGTAGTATTATTGTAAAGAGTACAGGAGTGATTACGATGAAAGCTTTATTATTGGCGACGACCGCGCTCGTTGTAGTGGGTGCTTGCACACCATTCGTACAAGAAGTTGAAGAGTGCGGCGAAGTTGAAGTCGCACCAGTTATATTCACAAAAGAAGGTTTCCCTATAATCGACGATCAAGCCATGATTATGGTGCCGTGCGCAGAGGTGTTGGGCATCGAAATTTTCGGCGACGATGACGACGATGATGACGATGACGACGATGATGACGATGACGACGATGACGACGATGATGACGACGATGATGACGACGACGACGATGACGACGATGACGACGATGACGACGATGACGACGATGACGACGATGATGATGACGACGATGATGATGACGATGATGACGACGATGACGACGACGATGATGACGACGACGACGATGACGACGATGATGACGATGACGACGATGATGACGACGATGATGATGATGATGATGACGACGATGATGACGATGATGACGACGATGACGACGATGATGATGATGATGACGACGATGATGATGACGACGATGATGACGATGATGACGACGATGATGATGACGACGATGACGATGATGATGACGACGATGACGACGATGATGACGATGATGACGACGATGACGATGATGACGATGACGACGACTAATTCGTCAAAATCTAACTCGATATCCAATTGGTGCCGCGTTCGCGCGGCACCATTTTTTCGACCCGCGTAAAACTATGCGGTGCGCACAGCGCTGACCCTCCGCGTCTCAACTATTGGAGTGGATCAATCCTTGAGGGACAGTAAACTGGCGCAGACATTCTGCACTAGGCTGGAAAAGTCCCTTGGCATTCGAAAGTATAGCCGCTTAAATGAGTAACCGGAGCGGCACTAAAGCGCGACAAGACCACTTCGGCTCTCAAATGCGTATATCTAAACAGCATTCTAGGATCACGATGGCCGCTAATTAGTGCGACCTCCGGAATGCTCAAGCCTATTTCGAAGAACCTGCTAATTGCCTCGTGCCTTAAGTCATGAAAGCGCAGGTCTGATATATCTGGATAGTCTTTGGCTATTATCTTCTTGCAGCGTTGCCAGCTGATTTGGAATGCATTTGCAGTAACTGGAAACACTCGATCTGTAACACTCCATTCTGTGGGCTTCTGGGATCGCAGGATCGCAACCGCTTCCGCTGTCAACGGAATGCATCGAGGATGTCCATTTTTCGTTTCGCGGATTAGCAACGTAGAGTTAGTGAAGGAAACATCCGACCAGAGGGCGCTCAGAAGCTCTCCGCGCCGCATTCCAGTTTCAATGGCAATCTGTATGCCAGCTTTCAACCAACCTCCCTTGCGGCTCTCTGCGACACTTAGGAGCAAGTCGAGTTCGCCAGACTCCAATCGGCGAGTTCTGGCATTCGGCTCTTTTGGTTTTCTGACATTGATGAGCGGATTTTCTTGAAAGGGCATATCCCATTCTTGCTTTGCTACTTCGAATATGGCCCTGAGCAAGCCAAGGTCTCGTCGTACAGTTGCTGGCCTTACTTGCTTCAATCGTTGATCTCGATAGTGGCTAAACACTCCTGAGGTCACTCTGCTGAGTTTATAGTTGGCCCATGGCTGCTTAAGGAAGCTATCAATCCGCTTACCCTCGGAAGCATGGCCCTTTTTGTTAATAGTCACGGTCTCTCTGTATCGTAGTAGAATGTCCGACACCGTTGTATTGTCTAGAATGCGGGTATCGGTATGTATGACCCCCGTATCTAACTCAGCTTCTTTCTGACGCGCCCATTTGCGTGCAATAGTCTTGCTATCAAAAGACTTTGACTGTTGTGGAAAGCCAGTTCGCCGAACGATTGCCTGCCACTTGCCCCTATTGATTCTGATTGTAGCCATAACTCGAATTCTCCTAGTGCTAAGAGGCCAGAGAACAGGACAAAATTGCCCAAATACTGTGACCAGATTGTGACCAGAATGATAAAGTGAGGTTTCTCTAGCGGCGCTTGGTGATGATCAACTCATTGATAAACAATGGTAAATCATTGGTGCACCCGGCGTGCGTTCACGCCGGTTGTGTTCCTGCTCCATGCACCAATAGCAATGTAAAACCCAATAAAATAAGGAATACACGCATCTGAGTTCGACATCAACAGGCGCAATTTGGTCAGTAGTTTGGTGTATTATCCAGATGCGGGATGAATGTGTGTCCCCCATACGAGTGCTCATGGGTTCGACTCTCGTTGTAGGAGCCATGACGACTGAATAAGTCAACAAAACAAGGATATCACGTCTCCGAGTTCACATCAATAATCGGAAAATGTTCTACGATTTGTTCTACGGTTATAGATCACCATGTTCAGACAGGCCGTTGCGCTCATTAAACGCTGCTGGACTGTGCCGGATGGTTGTCAGGATGATGTGAACTTAACCTGAATTAACGTCCTTCTGAACGTCCTTCTGAACGTCATGAAGGTTGCTCCAACATAGTGTTTCAAGACTAGGTGTTGTCACCATTGGTTGCTCATGACTTGGTTCTGACATTTATGGTTCAATGCAGAGTTAATCATGAATGTTCGGAGTGTCGGATTCAATGACCGCCATTACCCCATGACGTCGATGCATTGAATTGGATCAGTCATCTCCAATAGGAAAAGCGTTGCCTTCAACGCTGCGGACTATGCCCATGATGCCACGGGTGTTGATGTTAAAACCAGCCTTAAATCGCTGTTTAGGGATAGGTAATGCATGCCAGATGTCCCTAATGGCCTTCAGGAGCTTCTCTGATGACATACGCCAAACCTGTCATCTGAACTGACCTCGTCATTGATTGAACAGATCAGACATTGATGCCACGGGTGTAATCACGCACATGTTTAGATATCTGAAGATACTTGAATTATCTTTGTTCAAAACTTGATTTTGAACGAAAAATAGTATATATATCAGTAAGATAAATAAGTATATGAAGATCAGGATTGGTTGCGATAATAGCTTCAGTCCAAGACATAGTAGCATTTGATATGGCTGTGAATCAGCTAGTGGAAGGATCGTCGAGAGGCTTTAGGAACACTAAGGGAGAGTGTATCAATCCCGCCCATGAGCTATAATGGGACCGCAATCACACCGTCATGGTTCTTTAAATAAGCGATCAGATACATGACGCGGTCGGCGGTATAACTGGGGAAGGATTAAAACTTACCCCTAACAAGCAACACTCTAGTCCAGTCGGGATTAGGCTTGAAGTAGGGCATCCATCTGGGCGAACGTGCAGATTGAAAATATAAAAGATGTGGGGATAAATGCACGGCATGCGCACCCCACGCAATCATGACTTAGACAAAATCAAGAAATAACGAAAAGATAAGATTCATGGATCATCGGCGTTAACCCGTCATGAGAGAGTGATAATTGGTAACAGATTATCGACCGGACTGAGACCGAAAGGTCGGGGGTCACATTCCTATGCGAGGAGACAGTAGTCCCGCCTCGTGAGCCAAGCTCAAGGATGTGATTATGGCTTGCGCATATCGCATCAATTTATTCCTCCTCTAATTTAGGGGGGGGTGTGCTTACGTAATGAATCTTTGGTTTACATGAATCTATAGGTGATTGCTTCGCAATGCAGAGGTGATTGCTTCGCAATACCTCACATGAGATTGGTTCGATCTCGCTATCGCTCGATTAAAAAAACCAATCTCCCTTCTCTAGAAAAGAACTTCCAGAGGAAAGAGGCAGAAGCGGTAAGTCAGCCAAAGGAGCGCAGCGAACCGGATGATTACGCGAACTGCTAGACGGCGCGACTGCGCTGTCTGTTACACATAGGTTCAGTCATTAATGGATACCTGTGTCTGAATTCTGAAGTTGCTCAAAGTGGCCTTCAATGAATCCTTCAGTGAACCAAAGTATGAAGTTGGTCAAAGTGAAACCTTAAGTGAATCAAAATATAACTATGGAACCGATTTGTGGCAGATGGATCGGTTATTGGTTGGGTCTTGGTTTGATTGGCGATGGTGCGGATTTGTGCCTCGGGGTTGCGGATTGATGGCGTCATGGATGTGGCGGTGGGGTGAATGTCAGGTGCCGGAATAGCGGAGATAGACCATATCGCAAAATAAAATGCAAAAGATTCATTTAACTATCTGATATTTTTGACTTTTTACCTCAGATGTAATATGTATATTCATAACGAGTGGACAGTCTGACAAGTCTCGACAAACATCGCAGCAGCGCAGACCCAAGCTCGTTATACCCTACAATTTGTCCATGAATTCTGTTTTTCGGGATCGATGGCGTGTGGGGTTCGGTCAACTCATTCAATGAAAAAGGATTAAACGAATGACACATACCACTACCAATAAACCAGCATCTAGTTGGATCAAAGACTATAGCTGGCACAAAGATGTGCTGTATGTCACCTTCAAGAATAATGGTGAATACGAATACTATGATGTCCCAGAACCTGTCTACGACCTGTTCGAGAAGAGTTACAGCAAAGGAAGCTTCTTTAATAAGAACATCCGTGGTCAGTATCCGTATGCAAAAGTGATTTGCGTAGATCGGATCGCCGCATGAGTAAGAAAGCAAGGATTGACAAATCCATAAATCAGGGAGGTTACGAAGCTACATCCTATGATGATTTAGGGTCTTATAAAAAGAAAGCTTCTAAGCAGAAACGCCGTCGCAAGGATGCTCCGGTGTCCACAACGACGGACATCGAGGTCGCTATTGCAGAGCAACGGGTGCGGGATAAGGGGGAGTGAATGGGGAGTTGGGATGGGTGGACAGGTTACCAATGTATTCACCCGCACTAACTACCAAATCAATGATCTGAAAATTGATGTTTTGAAATCACGTTTCATTTTTCTCATCCTGAACAAATGGAACTACTACCGAGCTATCCACATGCGCCTGTGCAGATCGCTTGAGTGTTGGAAGAGTAACAATTTCTGCTGGCTTGGCGGTCATGTATCCCCTTGGCAATCCACACAATGCTTCTACGTCTTGGCCGTTGAGCCGAAATTCATTTAACAATTCATCTCTACTCTGAACGCCTTCATCGATTAACAGTCTAATTGATCGCGACAACAAACGTGGGCGTTCAGAGACAAGCGTATCGTCAAGAGGCTCAGACTTTCTCCAGCCACGAGAGCTATAGTGCTTCCAAAGCCGCCGCGCTCCTTCTTCAGTAACCATATCTAATTTGGCACAACGCATAATCATGGCAGCAATTGAAACTTTCCAACGCTCTTTGAGCGCAACAAAAGTGCCGAGAGAGGGAGACCAGACTTCTGTCGCAAAACTTTCTGCAGGTAAAAGAAATGCGCCTGCAAATTCGAATGCTTGACGTTCAATTTCTTTAAAGTCTGAACTGTTGTTTAACGCACTTTGATTTAAACTATGATGCAAAACCAAGTGTCCGAGTTCATGTGCCGCGTCCATTCGAGATCGAACACATGTTTGTTTATCGCTTGCGATTAATATGTAAGGGCGTCCATCAGCAGATGACCAATTCGAAAGTCCGTCCATTTTAACTGTGCCAATTTCCTCTTTTACGACAACGATACCCGCGTTTTCCAATACCAGCAGAACATCTGGAATAGGACCATTACCAAGGTTCCAAACCTTGCGGCATTCGCTCGCAATTTTTTCAATATCTTCAGAGCTAATATTTTGGTGTTTTGTTGCATCTAGACGAGGCACATTAACATCTGGCAAATCCAACCAGTTCTGAAGATTCAGAGACAAATTCTGCGCCCATCGCATTCGAACTTTCGTGCGTTTTCGAATTGACTGAGTAGTGCTCGCCATCGAACGGAAAAACATTGGCGCATCGCCGTGATCAGCATTGGGCTGCAAAAAGAATGTAACAGGCACATTTAGTGAGCGCGATAACGCGTCCAATGCCTCTGGCTCTGGAGATTGACCTCCAGCTTCCCACCGAGAAATACTTGAACTGGTTCGGTTAATTAGTTCAGCAAGAGCGATCTGTGTAAGACCTCTGGCATCCCTAGCTTCCACTAATCGGTCCGATAAGAACCCTAGTGTTCCATTACGCATTTGTCCGCCTCCTTAGACACTTCAATTGAAGTCTACGCGAATTAATCTGTGCGTGATCTATTTTTTAGGCGTGGGATTGCCAAGTCTTTTATCCCAATCTCAGCTACTTCTTGGGTATGACTATTCGTCTCAGCATAATTGTAGCGACCCAGCAATTTGCTAAGTGGCTCAAGGAATGCCCAACTTGAGAGATCACTATGTGGAATACCTAACCCTACAAATGCAGGAAGGCTTGAATCTCCACTTTTCTTATCCGCACTCACAACAAGCATTGCACAAAGCTTGTCACTGGAAGGTTCTGGCACAGAACTAAACAAATCAAGTTGCAGAGGATCGATCCAAGAATTCACCAACGCCCATTCTTTTCTAAATCGTGTGGCACGAGGGGGGCCGCAGTGAACCTGAATATTTCCGCGTATCAAATGAATGCCTTGATGCCTGATAAGGCTATATCGACCACCGACGGGTTCCGTAGTAGCAGAAACCGCATTTAGCCCGACATTTTCTGCCGCAGCCCTAAAACCTTCTTCGCAAAACGCATGGCGTGCCTGCCCAAGCATAAAGGTTTTTTCGGGTGGCTGGAACTTCTCACCCGTAAACTTAACCGCTTTAGAAAAAGCAGCATCCATCTGTTCCAATAGATTTCGGAACAAATTAGCGGGGATATTATCAATTATTCGATCAACCGGATTATTCACGTGGCCCTCAATTTCATGCTTGCGTTTATCGGAAAGTAACGTATATATTTTGCGTTATCAAGATAATTTTAACACAAAATACATAAAAAGCGCAATTACTGACCAAATCAGCAGAATACTACGCCGCTTTGCGGGTTCGTAAGCGACCAAGAATCATGAAGGAATACAAGATGAGTAAGAATATCGTAATTTTTTCGGATGGCACAGGACAAGAAGGCGGCACAGGGCCAGACACAAACGTCTACAAACTGTTCAAAGCCGTCGAAAACAGAACACCAAACCAAATTGCCTTCTATGATCGTGGATTAGGAACTGGGCGTCGCTGGTTAACGGGGAAAGTTAGCGGCGCAGGAATTAGCCAAAACATTCTCGAATGTTATCAATTCATTTTTGATAACTATGAGGCTGGAGATAATATATATTTGTTCGGCTTTAGTCGCGGTGCAGCAACCGTCCGCAGTCTATCAGGTTTCATTGACACATTTGGAATTCTTCCAAAATCCCGCCCAGAACTCATCAATAAAGCCTATAAGATATACAAGAACAGTAATATTGACGAACGAACTGCGAAGGCACACGACTTTTGCCAAAAGCATCATACAATGTGGGCTAGGGTGAAGTTCTTAGGTGTCTGGGACACCGTCGCAGCATTAGGAATACCGTTTGGTCGTTTAGATCAAGCCATCAATGCTCTTCCTTGGCTTAAGCACAAGTTTCACAATTATAGCCTTAGTCCGAGCGTAAGCAACGCATATCATGCGTTGTCCATCGATGACGAGCGTCAAACATTTCACCCAACGCTTTGGGATGAAGACCTTCGAGACTACCAAACGATGGAGCAAGTTTGGTTTGCAGGTGTTCATACTGACGTTGGGGGTGGATACGCCGAAACGGGTATGTCAGATATCCCTCTCTACTGGATGATCAACAACGCGGTTAAGCATGGATTACGAATCCATTCGGAAGACATTCTAAAGTTCGAAGGCAATCCCGATGGCACTATGCACGACTCTCGTGGTGGCAAATTATCACGATTTTTCCGCAAGAAAATTCGTGAATGGCCAGATAAAGATGGTAGCGGAAAGTTGCGCGGAAAACCCGACATCCATCCAAGTGTGTTTTTGAGAACACTCGATAAGAGCAATGGAACAGCCACAAAATATGAGCCATGGATTTTAAAATATTTGGAATGAAGGCGGCGGTAAAATACCTACTAAATGCAAGTAAGCCCTTCAATCCAATTACGAGACTGAAGGGCTTAAAGTAGCACACCATGTCGGAGTATAATCCCACATGTCTATTTATAGCGAACCGTCCTTTACGATGGCGATGCGACAGCTTGGGCGGCAGTTTTGTCGATGTATTTGTTCACTGCGGTCTCATTCGCTGCAAACTTCGGTTCGATTGGACGAACATTACCAACAGTAGGTTTAGGCGTATTCGCAACAGGCTTGGTATTGGTTTGTTTTTCCAGAACTTTACCTGCTTCAGCCAGTGCCGTGTTGATAACTGACTCCGTGCTCGTTTCATACACCATGCTGTAATTGCCATCATCTTCCTCGCGCATAATTGCGACAAACAAGTTGTGCTCCGCAGCATCATTATGTTCACGCTTCGAGTTATTCACCTTGATATGCAGAGCGATTGCTTTGGAGGTTTCGAATTCTTCCGTTGCAAGTTCTTGACGTGCCTCACGAACGTCTTTTGAGCTTTTACCATCAGGAGTTTTGCGGCGAATTTCTTCAATACCACCCTGTGCAGTGATAAAATCATGCATGTTGAGGTTCTTATCGTTTTCTTCGAGAGCGACGGTAATCACACGTGCATATGCATATGCGCGGTTCTCACAATCTTTCCCAAACACCGCACGTGCAATACGCGTGGCAAGGCTTGCACCTGAGTTATACGAAATGCCACGAGCCTTGAGATCGGCGTTAAGTGCTTTAACCAACTTTGTGTTGCCTTTCACTTCATTGAAAAGGTTCAAGCAGTCGTCCAGCAACTGATAAAGCACATCGTTGCTTTTCTTGAGAGTATCGTTCTCCCAATCTTCGCGACGTAGAGACAGGGTATCGATTGTTTTAGAGATATTAAGATTTTCCATTTTCATTCCTCATGGATTGTTAGGTTCTGTGCGCCGATGAATTTCGACGACGAATAACCAATGCCTGGAAAAAACATATAAATAAATTAACTAGTATAAAATTGGATTTAAGTGTTAATATAACGGGCAAAAAAGTTAAAGAAACGATCCATGAAAACGCCAAAATCGAGCGATCCCAATAAACCACTACTATCCGATATTCAAAATGATGAGTATTGGACGTCTAAGGTCGGATTCTACATGCTTTGGCTTGAATACCTTGTAATTAGCCCAAGTTACGAACTGGCAAGGCGGTATAATGCGGGAAAGCTTACGGCAGATGACGAAGCCAAACTTCCGGCTGACTTTGATCAGGTTTTAGCTGTTTACGAAGATTTTGGTGATATTCAGCGCGAGCTTTTTCTTCCTTGGTGGCGGGAAAAAGGCAGGTCGCTATGTGCGTTCAAGGGAGCCAAACCCAGAGTTTCTAAATTGGCGGAACTCAAATATTCGAACGAAAGGCTTCCTAACCCTTCACCTCGAATAAACAACTACATTGAGGATAAATGGATCGAACAAGGTGGGCAAAATACGATCCTTGTAGCCATTCCGGTTGGAATACCAAAATCACAGGTTGCGAAACAAGTCGGTGCAATATTAGGCAAATACTCAAAGAGGGTAAAAACGCTGGAGCACCCAGAACCAAAATATTCGTTAGCTGGGAAACGCCATAACAGTAATATTCTAATGCGCTATATCAATGTTGTTGTTACTAGAGCAGCACGCCCCAATGCAGCATTGTGGAGAATTGGAGCAGCGACTAAAATTAGCGCAACATACAGTCATAGATTCAAATACAATTCGAAGATTGTTGGCAACGATCTGCTGTATAGTAGAAATTCACTATCAATTTTGACCAGCAGAGCGTTTCAAAGGGGTTTATCGATATCTGAGAATGCCGCACGGGGCATATTTCCTAGTCATGCCGCATGTGAACATGCTGTCGAACCTGATCTAAGTGAATTGTCGGAGAGGTTCAGGTCTAGGAGACAATGGAAAAAGGATAATAAGGTGGATGGCGTCCAAAAATGAGCAGCTAGTTGGACTTCCAGATAAGTATTTAACATAGTGTTTCGGAACAATGGTTCTAACATCGATGCTGATCGATTATTCCAATATCCACGTTGATGAACGAGAAGTTGCATATTTCAAAAGAAGTATCGCTTTCTCTTTTTGCGATTTACCCAACCGATCACACCATTCTGAAATGGACAGCCTTTCACCATTTAGAAACCATCGGCACTCCCCGCAATACCACTCAGCGGCAGGTCCGGTCGTTCGGTGAAGTTCCCCAGCCTCATTGTAATATTCTTTTGTGCCGTCGTCGTATGTTCGGATTCCGTCGGTAATTGTGAACCAGTCTCGTTGTGCCATAATGCATCTCCTTTGATATCTTCTATTTACCTTGGAGATGAAAATTCTTGTTTAAACAAATGGAATCTTGGATTTTGTTAGTATAGGTGTATCCAGTCCCTTCATTCGAAACGCAGTTTCCGAAAACAGTTTCAATTTTGGAAATTCCATTTTGGGGCCAGCCATAATTTCAACGATACCCATGGGGTGTTTTGCTATTCTGGTGCTGTCGACGTGATAAGCATTAATATCAAATGGAAATCTGAAACTCCCATTTATCTCTTCCAAATATTGATCATCCGGCCCATCGAAAACATAGCCAAGCATTCGCCATTCACGCTCTTCAAAAAAATGATGGTTCTTCCCGCGCGGGATACTTTTTTAAGATCACTGTAGATTGCAAACATCGGTGCAGCATTATTTGGTTTCTTTGCTATAGCGTCCAATCCTCTGAAAAAAGTCTCTTGGTTATAGATACATTCTGTTGGCCCTTCAAAAATTTGACCACGTTCAAGATCGACAAGGTCTTGTTTTGAAAAACCTATGGCTACTCCTGTGTTTCCGTTTACAGCGTCGCCATACCCTCTCCACATTGAGAGGCTGTCTTTGGCATCGGAGAGAGAGATTACATATGGCCAACTTCCGCCTCCCAGAGCATTTAGAAATTTCGAGTCTTCTGAGAGTGCTCGGACGTTTTCATTGGAGTGTTGCTTCATCCAATCGATACAAAGATTATAACCCGTCTGCATTTCCGATTTGTCATTCAGAGTTTGAAAATTGGACGAAAGCAACTTACCCGTTTGGATTATTTTGATTATCGCTTCAAAGGTCGTGTAATGCCAGAGGATGTCAGGTTTATTTATTTTGCTCATGATTGTATCCTGATAATTGGTTATGCAAGATCGGCTAGAGGCATCTTGAACACAAGGCTTGTTTGGAAGTTAAGTTCTGGCAATTTCGCAAATTGACTATATCTGGAGCTTTCAAGTAGCAATGTTTAGATCAATTGGAGCAATCTAATCGTATAAAGAATAGGAAGCCGTATACATGAGGCATGTTCAGATTTAAAATCTATGGAACCAGTAGCAAGGGAATATAAGTGGAAAATGAAAGCCCGCTCTCGGGATTTAGGTTTGAAAATAATCGACTGATTTTTGATGGGTATCCTGAAGGTCATGATTGTTATCATTTAGATACAAAAAACACTAGAAGGATACGGAACCTTAGATTTGCAGAAAAACAACTTAGTGCGGCACGGCAAGCCTTGGACACTTTTATTAAGCTGCCAAAGGACGAGAATCACGAGTTAAGAGAGGCAATTGTTGCAGGCGCGGTGACCTTCTATTTCAGCGTATTCCAGCAGGGCGAATTTTCACCAATGTTGACTCCAAAAGGTGTATTTTCATTCGATAATGAAGCTCTTGAGCGACATAATGATTGGCGCAATATAAGGGATAAAAGGTATAATCATCCAACTCGTGTTTATAACGAGATGGAAACGGTCCTAGTTGTCGATGAAAAGGGTGGTTTCCTTGATATTGTCACAATCGGGTTTGACGCACCGCTCTCTACAATGCATGAACATTTACAGATACTATACCAACTCATCCATGAGGCGTCGAAGTATGTTGATATGGCCGTGGAAAAGGCTTTTCAGTCAGCAAAGGCATCTGCAATGAAGATGGGTGTTGATGACGTTCGGGCACTCCCAATCTGCCAGATCAAGAAACCAGACGCATAGCGAATAACCAAAACCGAGCCGAGAAGAAGCTCATGATTATCAACTCACCACGCTTGCGATTACGAACATGGCAAGTAACAGACCGCGACGCCTTTGCAGGTATGCAAGGACATCCAGAGGTGATGCACGACTACGGAGGAATCCTTAGCCGATCAGAGAGTTACGACAAGTTGGATCGCTATATCGTAACATACGAACAACATGGGTATTGTCGCTGGGCAATTGAAAACTTAGACGGCTTGTTTCTGGGATAAGCGGGGCTAATGCCTGTCAGTTCGTCCCATCCACTTGGAGCGCATCTCGATATTGGATGGCGACTAGTGCGTAGTGCTTGGGGCCAAGGATACGCCACAGAAGCCGCAAGAGCAGCCCTTAAAGATGCTCGTGTGCGATTAGGGTTATCGGAGGTGATTGCATATACCGCGCTCGAAAATCTCAGATCACAGGTAGTCATGAAACGGTTGGGATTGCGTCGTGAACCTTCGAGAGACTTCATGATGGATTATGACTTTGGTCCTTGGCACGGCATGGTTTGGGTTGCATGTTTTTCCTAAAAATCATGGCGTCACAGACAGTCGCCCAGTTTGTATCACTTGTTCAAGCGACCATCTGCAATCAATGCACGCACATCTTTACTGCCCCCGACTAGAGCTTTATCGACGAATACCATTGGGAATGTTGGCCAGCCCGTCCACATCTTCAGGGCTAGACGTTTGCGCCAACTTGAAGTGTAACTGCCGTATTCCAGATAGGTGAATTCAATTCCAGCCTTTTTCAACGCCTTGCGAGCGGAGTAGACGGCATCGTTATATCTCATTCCTACGACAACTACTCGGTTTTCAATGATGGCTTTCTGCACTTCGTTAACTGTTTCAGCGTGGTAACCAGAGACTTGCTCTCGAATATTCTCTTCGAGTAGGTGGTCGCTTAATACCGCTCTTGGCATATTGAATCCTCTGTTGGTTGTTGTGAGTCTGTGTCAGGCATCTAGCACCTGAGCACACAAGTCGAAGACTGTGATAATCTCCAATCACATTGTCAGTGATGTCAGACACACCATTTTGAACAGGCAGGCTTTACTATTCATCACTAGAATTGACAATTTATTATTGAAATGCGTAGAACTCTAGTTCACATGCGCTAAGTCTATTCAAATGGATAATCCTTTTCACCGCTTCCAACAGACGTTTGTCTACCTTTACTAACCTGTTCGGCAACGAGTGAACCAACCGTTTGCCCATAGAACTTTTCCAACATCTCGACAGACGTTCCCATTTGCTTAGCCAAAAGAAAAGGACTGGTTTCGTTTGATAGCCGTTGGGTGGCGTAGAAGTGGCGCAATGAATAAAGAGTTCGAGCCTTTCCGTTCCGCTCAATTGGCAATTCAGCAAACTTGAGCAAAGATATGAAAGACCGTTTCATCGTCTGTATAGGTCTTCCATCTCTATGGCAAAATACCAAACCATCTTTGTCGGGCTGCTCTTCCAGTTCTCTACTCCGCTGATCGTACAAGCGGCGAATATACTCTTCTGATCCAGCTTGGAAAACAACTTCTCGAACGCCAGTTTTTCCTCGAACCTCACCAATTAGCCGTGAGCCGCTTTCCGCCTTAACCGTTCGTAGATCACTCCAGCGAAGGGTGCGGAGTTCGCCAATTCGTAAACCCGTGTTAGCCAAAACTAGAAAATATTGTTGGGCAATAAACCGATCCCGCCAAGTAGCTTTGTTTTCACCCTCCTTAACCCATTTCCGAGCCGCACGAGTGAGTGTTCGCCATTCCTCAAGAGTGAAGGTGGGTCGCCTTTCCAGCGTAGATTTTGGCGCAGTAGTTTCGGGAACCGAAGTTAGATAACCATGAGATACTGCGTATCTGAACATCGCCAAAATACAGGCACGTTCTCGTTTCAAGGTTCCGTTGGTAGGGGGCCTTTTTGAATAGTTGGATTTCCTCCATTCCCAGAATTTGGTGAAGTCTTTTCCGGCAATCATGTCAATTTTCATCGAACCGAAAAAGGGAAGGGCATAAACTCGGACACGCTCGATAGAAGTAAGGCTATTTCCACCACGTGCTGTTGATCCCATTGTTTCGCTGGATTTCTTCCATTGGTCAAAAACCGGCTTAAAGGTCTTGGCGTTTAACGAACCACCCATTTTTACATGCATGAAAAGCTCTTCAAATAGGTTCAATGCAAACCGTTCAGCTTCTCGAAGGTTTGAGGTTTTGGTGCTGGTCCGTTTGTAGCCAGTAGAGTTGGGAATTCGAATGCGAACTTGGTATTTTGGGTCTTTCAAGCCGTCTCGTTTGTAGAGGATAACTCTACCGTCACCCCTGACATCGATGTGGTTGTTCTCATCGCTCATAGCTAAGAAGTTCCTTTTCGTTAGCTTAATCAATAAGTTGTGAATTTGATACCCTTTTTGTGCATGAAATATTTCCGAGATATTGCTGTCTTATATTGTAGAAAAGGTTTGGCGTTTAGTACTTCGAAGAGCATACAATCTCTCAGCCGATTGAGTTAGAGAATACAATCAAAGTAGCTTATTAGACGGTTAACACTTGTTTATGGCGGTGCTTCTTGTTCAATTCAAAATAGAACCTGCGTCAATAACTGTTTGGAGGACTCAATGGATCGATTGGAAAATATTGGATTTGAAAAAGTTGGACGTTGGAAATTAGTAAACGGGCTCGTAGATTTGGAGCTGACCAACTTGAAAAACCGAAGAAATATTCTTTATGCATTCGTGATTGATGGGGATGTAATGTATATTGGAAAA
Organism: Rhodobacterales bacterium 52_120_T64; assembly: GCA_002162875.1. Lineage (GTDB taxonomy): Bacteria > Pseudomonadota > Alphaproteobacteria > Rhodobacterales > Rhodobacteraceae > NORP23. Next base: position 40,321 of record MABA01000003.1, read on the forward strand.
ACCGTTCAGCCACTGGAAAAGCGGTTATACGGCTACAAATATCCAAGAGTATCTCAGACAACGAACATCAAAAATAACGCTAACATCTTGAGATGTTTATCTGACAACAAAGTAGTTGAGATTTTCGCACTACCTGACAGTGGGCTGCATCAAATTGGCGAGTTCCATTTGAATTTAGCTGCAGGATTAGAAGATAGCCTCATTTCAGTTTTGTCACCAGCATGGAACGGAGCCGAAACTCGGACTAGAAAAGTTACGAAAGATGTTTCAAAAGACGATAACGAGAGCAAAACTGAAATTTTGAAAATACCGAGCAGTCTCGATAAAGAAGATAGTTTCGATTTTCAGCTTCGAGTTACCTATTACAATCAAGGGTTCTTCAACGTCAGCGTCAAACACGAACACCTTTTTCCAAAAGATGGATCTAGTCTTGAAATCTATCTCGGCAAGTCAAAGGAATTAATTTTCGGTAGCATCAACAGGTCCGTTAACGCCAACAATACACCACGAGTTATGGGTCGTGTTCCGCTCAGGGATTGGTTCCAACGGAACTTCAAAACCGACGGTTTAGTATCTGTTGATATCCTCTCACCTAATTCGATTTGGCTTCATCGCCCATGACTAAGAAATCTCTTTCATTAGCTTAATCAATAAGTTGTGTATTTTATGCCGTTTTTGTGCATGTTTTGTGCATAGGGTATTTTGGTTGAGTTTGGAATCGTGTAAATTTAAGATAATGATATTATTAGGAAAAATGGTGCACCCGACAGGATTCGAACCTGTGACCTCTGCCTTCGGAGGGCAGCGCTCTATCCAGCTGAGCTACGGGTGCATTGGAGGCGGTATATGTCAGCTATTGGTCAAGCGCAATCGGCTTATTCAGTTGAACTTGCGGGGGATGTCTGGTCTTTTGCGTGCCGTGCATTTCAGTTTTGGAGAGTGGCGTGGTAAACATACTTTGCATCGTACAGGGCGGGCGGCTTCAACATGAGGCCTTGCTGTTTATGGCTTCGTTTCGCAAGTTCCATGACGATGGAACATTCAATGTTTTTATGGCGGAGCCTCAGCCGGGAAGCCTTTGGGACATTGACCCGCGCGTAGCAGATGGGCCTGCGCGCGATATGTTGGAAAGCCTTGGGGCCGAGATCGTGCCCTTGCACTCCAAAACCTTCGGGTCAGCGTATCCGAACGGGAATAAAATCGAAGCGTTAGCATTGTTGCCCGAAGGGGAGCCGTTTATATTTTTTGATACCGACACCTTGTTCACGGGCCCGTTGGATGAAATTAATTTTGACTTCGAAAAGCCCAGTGCTTCGTCAAGGTGCGATGGTACTTGGCCGGAGCCGGACCTTTACGGGCCTGGGTATGCGGATATCTGGAAGTCGCTTTATGATAAATTTGGACTGGATTTCGAGAGCTCGTTGGATATGGGACAGCCGGACGAGTATTGGCTGCGATATCTGTATTTCAACGCAGGGTTTTTTTACTACAAATGCCCTAAGCTATATGGTGAAAAATTTTTGAAATATGCGATGGCTATTCGTGATAACCCACCAGCGGAACTGGACGGGCAGGCGCTTTACCCGTGGTTGGACCAGATCGCGTTGCCGTTGGTGATACACGCGCTGGGCGGCGGTAAGGGCTTGCAGCCGGCGCGTGCGCTTGATGGGGCAACGACGTGTCATTACCGTGTACTGTCATTGCTTTATGCACGCGAGCCGCAGAATGTTATTGATGTGTTGGAGGAGGTTTGCGCGCCAAACAAAATCAAGAAACTTCTTAAGGGGTCCGAAGCATTCAAGCGGTTGGTTTTTCAGGGGCGGGGACACAAACTGCGGGCGATAATCACACTTGATGATTTGATGAAGCCCGAGCAAAAATTACGCCAGAAAATCAAGAACCGGGGTTTTTGGTATCGTTAGAAACGACAAACCCCCACACTTGCATGCGGGGGTCGTCAAATTCGGGCCTAGGCCCAATTCAGTTCAGCCTTACAGCATGCCTTCGCGTTGCAATTTCTTGCGCGCCAACTTGCGTTGACGACGGATCGCTTCAGCTTTCTCGCGTGCTTTACGGACGGACGGTTTCTCGAAATGTTGCTTTAGCTTCATTTCACGGAAAACACCTTCGCGCTGAAGTTTTTTCTTCAGGGCACGTAGAGCCTGTTCGACGTTATTATCACGAACTGATACCTGCATGTGGTTACACCACCTTTCTAGGTTAGATTTAGCAGAATTGCAGGAACGCGCTCTATAGCAACTCCCAAACAATCTGTCTATGGTGGGCGTGATTGCGAGGCCAGATGACCACACCAAAGAAAACCGAAGCAGATCATATCGCGGAAACGCGGGCAAAAGTGCTGGAAGCGGCCCTTCCGCAAGTCGTTTTTGATGGTTGGAGTGCTGAAACGCTGGCAGCGGCGATTGCCGATTCGGGTGTGGATGCGGGGCTTGCGGCGTTGGCGTTTTCGCGGGGGCCTGTCGATTTGGCACTAGCGTTTCACTACGATGGCGATAAACGCTTGGCTGAGGCCATGTCAGCGGCAGATACTACAGGGATGCGGTACAGTGAGAAGATCGCCAATGGCATTCGGTTGCGCCTTGAACTTGTTGAAGGGCATCGCGAGGAGGTCCGTCGGGCGTCGGCCCTGTTTGCCCTGCCGACACATGCGGGTGACGGGGCCAAGGCTATCTGGAATACCGCAGATACGATCTGGGACGCGCTGGGCGATACCAGCCGCGATGTGAACTGGTATACGAAACGCGCGACGCTTTCGGCGGTGTATTCCTCGTCCGTTTTGTTCTGGTTGGGCGATGAGAGTGGTGGTGACGATACGGATGCGTTTATTGATCGCCGTATAAGTAACGTCATGCAATTCGAGAAGTTCAAAGCGACGATGCGTGGGAGCTCTTTGGTTAAGGCGTTCATGGCGGGACCCGGCAAGATTTTGGATAAAGTAACAGCACCGGGTGCGGCCCCTGAAGGGTTTCCCGGTTCGATAAGGAAATAAACGATGGCTATAGGTGGCAAAATCCTGACGTGGTTCAATGATGAATGGCGTGAGGGTAATACGATGATTATGGGCGCGGCGGATCATGCGACGTGGCTTGGCTCGATGGTGTTTGATGGGGCGCGGTACTTTGAGGGCGTGATGCCTGATCTGGATTTGCACTCGCAGCGGATTACCCGCTCGGCCAAATCTATGGGCTACGATGCGCCAGTTGATGGCGATACGATTGAAGGGATCATTCGCGAAGGTGTGGCCAAGTTTGCACCTGATGCGGAATTGTATTTGCGTCCGATGATGTGGTCGGTTGAAGGCGACGCGACGATGCTTGGCGCTGACTCGGCATCTGGTGCCTACGCGATTTGTATCGAGGAATTGCCGATGCCGAAGGCGGAAGATTTCGCGTTGACGGTTTCGCCGTACCGCCGCCCGCGCCAAGACATGGCGTTGACCGATGCTAAAGCCGCCTGCCTTTACCCGAATAATGGACGTATTGCGCAGGAGGCCCTCAGTCGTGGCTTCAACACCGCGCTGTCGATGGATATCGATGACAACGTTGCCGAGACCTCCAGCACTAACGTGTTTCTGGTGCGCGACGGCGAAGTGTTCACCCCTGCGCCCAACGGCACATTCCTGAACGGGATCACACGTCAACGGACGATTGCGTTGATGAAAGACGACGGGTTGAAGGTGACCGAAACCAGCCTGACAGTTCAGGATTTCACCGACGCGAGTGAGATTTTCCTGACAGGCAATGCATCGAAAATCACACCCGTCACGCGTTTTGAAGACAAGCAGATGCCCTCAACCCAGATCGGAACGCGGGCGCGTTCGCTTTATTGGGATTACGCCCATGCAAGTTAAGGAAGTGTTATGACTTTACCTACCACAATGCGCGCGATTGAAATCAGTGAACCAGGTGGGCCAGAAGTGTTGCGACCGGTGACACGGCCAGTCCCTGTGCCAAACGCCGAAGATATTCTGATCAAAGTCGTTGCTGCGGGCGTTAATCGCCCTGATGCACTGCAACGGGCAGGGGCCTATGCGCCGCCACCGGATGCATCCGACCTGCCCGGTCTGGAATGCGCAGGTGAGGTCGTTGCCGTTGGTACAGGCGTTAGTCGTTGGGCGATCGGCGACAAAGTTTGCGCGTTGCTACCAGGTGGGGGCTACGCGGAATATGTAACAACGCATCAGGATCACGCGCTTGCGGTTCCGGCTGGTCTGTCGATGATCGAGGCCGCAGCATTGCCCGAGACGTTCTTTACAGTTTGGACAAATGTGTTCGAACGAGGGTGTTTGGAGGCGGGCGAGGTGTTTTTGGTCCATGGTGGCACTTCGGGAATCGGCACCACAGCAATTCAATTGGCGAGCGCAATGGGTGCGCGGGTTTTCGCAACCGCGGGTTCGGCTGAAAAATGTGCTAAATGCGTGGAGTTGGGGGCTGAACTGGCAATCAACTACAACGATGAAGATTACGTCTCCGTGGTAAAGGATGCCACTAACGGACGTGGTGTTGACCTGATTCTGGACATGGTCGGCGGCACGTATATCGCACGCAACATCCGCGCGCTTGCGGTCGACGGTAGATTGGCAATGATAGCCTTTCTGGGCGGCCCGAAGGCCGAGATCAACTTCGCACAGATCATGGCCAAACGGATCACAGTAACGGGATCAACCTTGCGCCCGCGGTCCATTCAGGACAAAGCGGTGATTGCCGAAGCCTTGCGTGAGATCGTTTGGCCGATGATCGAAGCAGGCCGAATCGCACCGGTGATGGACTCGACTTTCTCATTGGATCAGGCCGCCGATGCGCATCGCCGGATCGAGAGTTCCGGACATATCGGGAAGATTGTGCTGCAAGTTAGCTAGATGTCTGTCCTGACCTCACCGCATCGGGGCCATATCTGCAGCATACTGGCAATCGCGAATAACGTCCGCCCCGCAGATTCTGGGGTTCAATTCTTTGGTCAGGCAGACGCGGACCTCTTGAATCATACCACTTTTGCATGTGACGGTTAGGCCGTCGGGTTCAATGCCTTCGTTCAATTCTAGAAAAGCGGCTTCTATCACTGCTGGTGGCAGGCTCATTTTACGTGGCAAGTTACGTAGTACCTCAGGGCGGGTGACGTTTGTGTATGCTTCGCGAGCGGTCTGGTAATATTCTTGGGACGACATCCCAGCGCAACGGCCGTGCTTTTTCCATTGATACCAAGCCAGTCCACTGGTTCCCATGATGTCGGCCATGGCCTCGTTCTGACTTCGTGTTGGGTCAGGCTGTACTGTTCGACAGTACGACGGCCAGCCCGCCTCGTATTGCGGCCACAAGCCGTGGAGGGTAAAGCCGAATCCTTGTCCAGCATCGCATTGCGTAGAATTGCGCGCGTCGCCTTCAAGTTCGCACCAACTTGGTGTCCAGCTAAGGGACAGGACATAATAGTCGAATTCGTCAGCCGGCTCGCCATCCGCTTGAGCGGGAGTGGAAAAAATAGTGGCTAAACAAAAGGCCTTTAATAATCTAATCATCTGGCTTATATACACACCAGAATTCCCCACGAAAACCTAAATAGCGCTTTGCGCAGCCAAGTTTTCGGCGAGGGCACAAGTTTGTTTTAAGGAGACTAACATGGCGCTTCCATTGATGGCCAAAGCAACCGCTGTTTGGCTGGTAGATAATACAACACTGGCGTTCACGCAGATTGCCGAATTTTGCGGCCTGCACGAGCTTGAAGTTAACGGTATCGCAGACGGCGAAGTAGCGGTAGGTGTAAAGGGCTTTGACCCAATTACCAACACGCAGTTGACGGCAGACGAAATCAAGCGCTGTGAGGCTAACCCAAAAGCCAAGTTGACGCTGATGTACAATCCGGCTTCGGAAGGTGAACTCAAACGCAAGGGCCCGCGCTACACGCCGCTGTCCAAGCGTCAGGACCGTCCATCCGCGATTGCATGGCTGGTGAAATTCCATCCTGAATTGACTGACGGTCAGATCAGTAAGCTTGTTGGCACAACCAAACCGACGATTACAGCTATCCGTGATCGTACGCACTGGAACATCGGTAATATTAATCCAGTTGATCCCGTTGCGCTTGGAATGTGTAAACAGATGGAATTGGACACAGCCGTGGCCAAAGCCGTCAAGAAGATGGGTGGCGATGAAGTGATGTCTGACGACGAACGTATGAAACTGGTCTCGACAGAGCAGTCCTTGCATATGCCGGACGAACCACGCGTACCTTCCAGCATGACTGGTCTCGAGAACTTCACGTTGAACGACGCTAAAGACGATGAACCGAAGTTGGATGCTGACAGCCTGTTCAAAACACCCGCTGCGGAAACCGACGAAGACGAATAATATTGAGCGCCCCGACGATATGTCGGGGCCTCCTTCAGCTTAGTGCGCGGGAATTGTGACCGTGTCGATCAAGCTGCGCCCACCATCCACCGCCAAAATCTGACCTGTGATGAAATTTGCTTTGCTAGAGGCGAGGAACACTGCTGCGTCCGCCGCCTCGTCCGCTTCGCCAATATAGCCAAGTGGGGTGGCGGCTTCGATGATCGTGTGCAGATCGGAGTCGCCTTTCAGGGACTCGCGCAAGCTCGCGCTCATCAGGCTTCCCATGGCGATACCGTTGACGCGGATGCCGTGATCGGCGAAGGCCACAGCCAAGGAGCGAGTTAACTGGTCAAGCGCTGCGGAAGACACCGAATAAGCCATCAATTCCGGCATCGTGCGCGTTGCCGCGATGGAGGAAAGGTTGACTATCGACCCGATGATTTCGCCTTTTTCGCGATTTTTCGAGTGCGCGATCATCCGTTTCGCAACCGCCTGCGCCAGACGCAAATTGACGGTTACGTTCTGATGCATAAGTTGTTCGAACACGCCGTCCTTGTCCGTTAATGGATTTGAAGGCAGGATTTGGCGGCTGCCATTAACCAGAATGTCGATGCTGTCATACGCGTCGATGGTTGCTGCCATCAGGTTATTAATGGTCAGCTTTTCTTGCAAGTTTCCGTGGTAGGCCATCGCATTACCTGCGCCATTTTGTAGTGCTTCAACCTCGGCAATCAAGCGTTTTTCATCCCTGTCAGCCAAAACGACGTTGGCTTCCAATTCCACAAATCGCCGCGCGATGGCCAAGCCTATACCGTTGGCTGCACCCGTAACGATGACCGTTTTTCCAGATACTGAGGAGTCCATTTATGCCTCGTGATTCCCTGCTGTCAGAAACAGCAGACTAGGGGAATGGAAGTAAAATTTCGAGATAAAACGTATCCGCTAGGCTTGCCGTTTTAGTGGGCGGCGAGCACGGATGATTTTGAACGCACGGTCTTGTTCTAGAATTTCCCAACTTTTGAAGTGCATATCCATCGCGGCTTCATATGGCAATTGACGGTTCGCAACCATCAGGAACTGCCCAGAGGGCTTCATAATACGCGCGGCTGCCGTGATAAAACTGATCCCGAGAGCAGGGTCGGCTGTTCGACCCTGATGGAATGGCGGATTGCAAATAACGGTGTGATAGGGATCTGCCGGTTTCTCCAGCGTGGTTACATCAGTCCAATGGAACGCGGCACGTTCGTCGGTGACGTTGATCTTGGATGCTTCAAGCGCTGCATATTCCGCCTCGAACAGATCGAGTGATGTCAATCTCTCACACTTCTCCAGCACGTTCTTCGCCAGATAACCCCATCCAGAACCGATATCGGCCACAGCGCCTTTGATCGATTTGTCGAAGTACGCGGTCAGCATTTCCGAACCCACATCGATTTTTTCGGGACTAAACATGCCGGGTGCAGTTAGGTACCCGAAAGTATTTTGTTTAGGTTCAACGGCAGCTTCCCAAGCCTCGGGGGCGGGCCCAGTCGGGGTTAACCAAAAAACTTTACCGTGGGACTTCGATAAGACACCATCAACTTCGTAAACTTTTTTGACCGCCTTCAGCATGCTGTCGATGCCGTCGGTTTTGTCACCACTAACCACAACCTGACCACCCACGGAAACCACCCGGCACGCCCGCGCAAAATTGGCCATATTTTCCGCGCGGCTACGCGTCAGAGCCAGTAGAACCATCGGAAATTTGCCAGATGCTGTAGGCACAACTGTTAGATTTTCCTGTGTCAGGCGGTCGGAAAACGGCTTGAAGCCTTGTTCGCACACGATATGAGGGAAATCTGCAAAACCTTGCGGTAAAAATGCCGGCGGGCGGATATAGAGAACCTCACCGGTTTCAGGGGCGGAAATCAGTTCGTCGTCAAACGGCAGCAAAATACGGGCTGGATCAGCCATGTGGAGCCTCCAAAATCGTGTGGTTCATTCTTTTTCCATAGTGCATTGCAGCGGATGTTGATTGCGCTGGGCGTAATCCATGACCTGCGTGACTTTTGTCTCGGCGATTTCGTGGGCATAAACACCAACCACGGCAAGACCTTTGGTGTGGACCGTTAACATGATCCCTTCCGCAGCTGTGGCGTTCAAACCAAAGAAACGCTCCAGAATATGTACAACGAATTCCATCGGGGTGTAGTCGTCGTTCAACAGCAACACTTTATAGAGCGGAGGTTTGGCCGTCTTGGGCTTAGCCTTCGTCAAAGTGCCGGTTTTAAAGTCATCGTCAGATGCCATTGTCGGTGCAATTGGTGTGTGGTTCATCTTCATTCCTGCGGTCTCTAGCTTGAAGAGTATATAAGCTACCCACAGAAATAGAAAAGGGGGCAAACGCCCCCTAAATCCATTCACAAAGTCGCAAGGCCTAAATTAGGCGGTGTAAGACTTCATGGTCTCAGTCGCAGCTTCGAAGCGTGCGCCAATCGGTGCAGTAACTTCTTTAGCAGTTGTTGCGAAGATTTCGTTCATTTTAGTTGCCTGCGCAGTGAAGCCCTCAAACGCGGCTTGAGCGAATGCGGACTGCTTTTCGAAAAACTCAACAGGAGTTTTTGCAGAAGCCAAGTCTTTGGCAGCAGCAACGCCCTCTTCGAACGATTTTTTCGAGTACGAAGTGATTTCTTCGTTCAGGTTTTCAGCGGCTTTTGTTGCCAACTCGGAAGCTGTAGTAAGCGCGTCAGCGTTCAGTTGCCCGAATTCAGTTACTTCTTCGAAGCCTTTAGGAGCTGTCGTAGTTGCAGGCGCAGCTTTTTTAGTCGTGGATGCTTTAGCAGTCATAATATTCTCCAATATAGTCGTCGGCGGGTGCCGGTGAATTTCTATCTTGCATATAGGATCGATGTTGCACTGCGTCAAGTATTATTGTGCAATGCAACATAAATATTTCTCGGTGCCTAGTGATTCACTTTGGCAACACCTCGCGAGCGATTGAAAAATATGTGTTTTCTTGGCAGGCAAACGCGTGTTAGAGTGGTTGAAAATAAATGCGACACCGGCAAACGGGTCGTGAGGCAGTATATATCGATCGGCAGTTTTCGATGTTTAAAAAGATTTTACGGGGATTATCCCTCGTGCTTCCCCTTGTTTTGTGGGCCAGTATTGCTGGCGCGGCGCCCTATGCGGCGTTGGTTATGGACGCGCGCACCGGCGAAGTTCTGCATTCGCGCAATGCCGACACTCGACTGCACCCAGCATCTTTGACCAAAATGATGACGCTTTATGTTGTGTTCCACGAGGTTGAATCCGGCCGTATGAGCCTTGATCAGATGATTACGATCTCGCGCAATGCGGCGAGCGAACCTCCCTCGAAGCTAGGGTTGAGGTCGGGCCAACGAATTGCTTTGCGTTATTTGATCCGCGCGGCGGCCGTGAAATCCGCCAATGATGCGGCCACGGCGCTGGGCGAGGCGGTCTCGGGTTCGGAATCGGAATTCGCCCGTTACATGACAGCTACGGCGCGGGCGATGGGGATGTCGAATACAACATTTAAGAATGCGCACGGTTTGACGGCTTCAGGGCATATGTCGACGGCACGGGACATGGCGACACTTGGACGGCGGTTGTTTTACGATTTTCCAGATTACTATAATCTGTTCAGCAGGATCACGACCGACACTTCGATGAAAACCGTTTACAACACCAACCGTCGCTTCCTTGGGGCCTATCGCGGTGCAGACGGAATCAAGACGGGCTATACCAATGCGGCCGGTTTCAATCTGGTTGCGTCAGCGCGACGTGCCGAAGAACGAATTATTGCTGCAATGTTTGGTGGCACCTCAACTGCACAGCGTAACGGGCAAGTAGCCAAGTTGCTAGATATGGGATTTGGTCGCGCGCCTACCCATGTAGCGACCATCCGGCCAACAGCGTTGAACCTAACGCAGCCCGGAGGACCAGTAGTACGGCTGACCGGGGCCGTTGCAAAAACGAATCGCCCTGTGATGCGCGGCGGCGTGAAAGCTTCGCCTTCGGCTGTTTTGATGGCGCGCAATATCGACAACTTGGTAACCGCGTTGGCGGAAGAAACGAGCGATTCAAATGTTGGTGCTATCGTTGCTACCTTGAACGTCTCAACGGATGGACCTTCGGTGCCTGTGCGCCGTCCTGCAAATCTCCGTGTACCGGTGAAGGTCGCCAGTATTGCGCCGCTTCCACTAGTCAGCCTGACACCTGTGCAGGAGTTTGGCGATTGGTCCATTGAGCTTGGTAATTATTCTAACCGGACTAATACCGAAAAATTGCTGTTAAGAACGGCATTGATGGATCTAGATGCCCTGCAAGGGGCGGACCGGAAAGTCGAAGTGACACAAGTGCAGGGCGTCAGCATGTATCGTGCTCGGTTCGTGGGGTTAAGTGAATCCGATGCCCGCAAAGCTTGCTCGCGTCTGGTGTCGCGGGACTCGGCTTGCGCAGTCATTAATCCCTGACAAGATAGTATCAGAAATTGATGGCTACGTTTGGCAGCTCCAAGGCGCGGACGAGGTCACGAACCTCTTGGCGGGCCGCGATGTTCGACAGCGTCATTTTGTATTCACCAACCTCTTTCAAGTCGAGCAGCGTTAGCCCGTTCAGGAAAAGTTCGCGGAATATCACACGTTCGGAGAAGCCTGGAATCAAGCGAAAACCGATCCGTTTGGCAAGCTCCTCTAGCGCCGTTCCAACCTTCCGCTTGTTCCGGGCGTTTAGCGTAGACATCCGATTGCGCAGAACCACCCAGTCCACAGGTTTCAAACCCGCTTGGGATCGCAATTGCCGCGCGCTCCAGACCATTTCGGAATAGATGGAGGGGCCAAGTACTTTGCCTGTGGCGGGGTCAAGTCGCGCCAGAAGGTCAAAATCAACCAAGCTGTCGTTCATTGGCGTAACCAGCGTATCCGCCACCGAATGCGCCATCTGCGCATAACGTGTGTGGGCACCGGGGCAATCGATAAGGATGAAGGAGCACTCGGTCTCCAACGCTTCAAGCGCGTTTGCAAAACGGGTTTCTTCTTCGGTTTGGGCGGAAGACTGACTGTCCAGTGTCGAAAGCTTAAGGCTGACCCGTTTGGGCATAGGTAATTCGATATCGTTATTGGCGCAAAAAGCTTCGCGGTTGTCAATGTATCGGAAAAAGCTTTGCTGACGTAGGTCCAAATCAATTGCACCGACTTGATGGCCTGAACGGGCAATCGCACTCATCAGGTGCATTGCCGTCGTGGACTTGCCGGAGCCACCTTTTTCGTTTCCAAATACAATGATATGCGCCATCAGCTAGCTCCTAAAACGGCAAAACGCGCCCCGATGGGGGACGCGCTGTAACGTGTATCTGATCCTGCAACTGCAGGAAAGATCAGAAGCCGAGACCTTCGTATTTTGCTTTAAACTTGGAAACACGGCCGCCAGTGTCTAGAAGACGTGCGTTGCCGCCGGTCCATGCTGGGTGCGCGGACGGGTCGATATCGAGCACAAGGGTGTCACCCTCGGCGCCGTAAGTCGAACGGGTTTCGTAAGTTGTGCCATCGGTCATTTGAACCGTGATGGTGTGATAATCCGGGTGGATATCTTTTTTCATGCTTCTTGCTCCATATATGCGGACTAATCAACTCGCGGCAACCATATGGTCCGGTAAGCTGTCGCCTCGCGAAAACTGATTTTCCGGCTATAGCGAATGCTGTGGGTATGGGCAAGAGGAATGAATCGGGTTTCCCGATACCCCCGTTACTTTTTCATCCGCGATTGGCGTAATGACTTGAGATCGACAGCGGGTTGAGCCGCGCCGCCAATAGCATCAAGGATTTCCTGATGCTTGCGTTTTGTGCTTTCAAGCGTAAGCGAATACGCAAGCGCAGCGCCAGCCGCGAGCGCACAGATTGCCCATGTTCCGTATCCGAGTGCGCCGTAGAAAACGACCGGTCCGAGCGTTGTTAAATCAATTAGCGTTGCATCCGTGCCGAGCGCAAAAACTGCTGCAATAAACGGAATGATAATCAGTGCCAGAGAAAGAATAAATAGGTTAACGAATTCTGAGGCCATCCCCCATATCGAGTGGTGATTGGGCGGTTTAACCGCTGCCCGCGCAGACTGGGCAGCAATCGATACGCCCAATAGCGCGAACGCGACGCAGGAACCTAGCAACCAGCCACCTATAAGGAAGACGGGAAATTGACCGATAAGATCAATAAGGAAAGCAATGTCGCGCATGGATTCGACTTCTTTAGCCCGTTGGAACTCTGCGATAAAGTCAGAATTAAGCAAGCGTAATCCAGTTATGGTCGTCGCCAGTCCGAACAGAATTGTTACGCCCCACATCAACGGAAGGTTAAAGCGGGAGATGCGAAACACTACTACGGCAAGGCTGTTTAGATCAGTTCCGCGCGTAACTTTCAGCGCCATCATACCGCCGCGAATGGCAAATACGGCCAGCAGGACAAGGATGGGCTGGACAGACAAAACAATTACCATGCCAAGGGCAATGGGTTCGTTCTGGAATATGTCAAACAGAAAGCGGACGCCGTATCCAACAATTACTAGAACCGGCAGCCAGAAGAGGGCCACCGTAAGCGACAACCAAATACAGCGTATCAAGAAGGATCCAAACCACATACGGCGAACATGCCGTATTTTTAATGATCTGAAAACCCTTTGATTACATAAAGTTCAAAACAAAACGGGCGCCCCTTAAGGACGCCCGTTTGAATTCTTGCCTACCGGTCTTACTTTTCGCCAAGCGGACGGTAGTTTGTTTTCTCGGCGATACGTGCGGATTTACCACGACGATCACGAAGATAGAACAATTTCGCGCGACGTACTTGACCGCGGCGAACCACAGTAATGCTGTCGATGTTTGGCGAGTGGAGCGGGAATACGCGCTCTACGCCTTCACCAAACGAGATTTTGCGAACTGTGAATGCGCCAGCGATACCTTTACCGCCGTTGCGAGCGATACAAACGCCCTCATAGTTCTGTACACGAGAGCGTGTGCCCTCGGTCACTTTATAGCCTACGCGCACAGTGTCGCCGGCTTTGAAGTCAGGGATGTCAGCGGCAAGCGCTGCAATTTGTTCAGCTTCAAGCTGTTCAATAATGTTCATTTCAGTCGTCCTTTTTGCTCGCCTTTTTGGCGATTGTTTGCGCGTCCGAGAGCTGCTGATCTTCCACCGAGTCCGCAATATGCGCTCGCCAGAGGTCGGGACGACGTTCCTTTGTTAAGGCTTTGGACTGTTCAGCACGCCATTTGGCGATATTCGCGTGATGTCCCGAGAGGAGAATCTCGGGTATCTTGCGGCCTTCCCATTCCGTGGGCCTTGTATACTGAGGATGCTCAAGCAAACCATTAGAGAAAGATTCCTCCTCGGTCGACTCAGCATTCCCAAGCACGCGCGGTATAAGCCTAACTGTGGCATCAATCAAGGCCTGTGCTGCAATCTCTCCGCCAGTAAGGATGAAATCGCCTAGGCTGACCTCTTCTACATTGCGCGAATCCAGCACACGCTGGTCTACGCCCTCGAAACGGCCACAAAGCAGGGTGATTCCCTTTGCTTTGCTAAACCGTCGCGCCATCGCCTGATCAAAGGGTTTACCACGAGGGGACAGGTAAATCACCGGCCAATCCTCGCGCGATTCGCCCTTGTCCGCGAAATCAATCGCACGGCCCACAACGTCGGCCATCAACACCATGCCGGCACCACCACCAGCCGGTGTGTCATCAACATTGCGGTGCTTCCCACGGGCAAAGGTGCGGATGTCGATCGGGTCTAGCGCCCACAGCCCTTCTTGCAACGCCCGCCCAGTCAACGAGTGCCCGAGGATACCGGGAAACATGTCGGGATACAGCGTCAGCACTTTGGCTTTCCATGCCCCCGCAAGATCGGGCGTGTCTTTGATCAGCGCGCTTGGTTGACGGGTAGCACTGATAGAAATGCGGCCATGTGATTTCGTGTGTTTAGTCATTTTCCTGTCGCTTCTTCCGATTCCGCCGTTTGCGCAAAAAAAACGGCGCTTTATCTGGCTAAGTTCCGTATCCGTAATATCCTGTGCGTTATAATCCTGCAATTTACTTTTCTCAAACGCCTCCCATCTGAGGTTTCAGGATCACTCGGAAGTGGGAGGTGAGGGCGACTGCGTTTAATTGCAAAAAATGTTGCAAGCTAGTTGTTCCGGTTTTGTGAAATCCGGAATGAATAATAACGCGAGTCACGACCCCGATTGCGGAAACAACCCTTCTGGAGGATCAATTATGATTCGGCTGGCGGTAAGATCGACGGTTGGGACGGCTTCTTTTGTAAACGGCAAAAGGACCGGTTCTTTTAGCCCAGGGCCGGAGATTTCCAAAATGTCGCCAGCACCATGATTCAACACAGTTTTGATTTTTCCAAGCACCGCACCGCCTGTATCGATGGCTGTTAGCCCGATCAGATCAGAGTGATAGAATTCGTCGTCTGGCAGGTTTGGCAGGTTTTCGCGAGCGGTGTAAAGGCGCGTGCTGCGCAGTGCGTCAGCGTCTTCTTTGTTGTCCACGCCTGATATCACTGCAGCGAACCCGCCTTTGATGGATCGGGTTATGCCGAGGGTGTAGACCGTACCGCTCTCGGTACTCAAAGGGCTGTAATCGGCGATTGCAGCAGGATCGGCGCAAAAGCTTTTGATGCGGACCTCGCCTTTAACGCCAAATGCGCCGGAAATTGCGCCCACACAGATCATTTCAGGTTTGTCAGTCATTTACCGCTCCAACACGCGTGCCAATAGGGCGTCGCGTTTTTCCCATTCAACTTTTTCTAACTCAGGCGTCAGGCTTGCCTCTATCGGCCAGCCAACACACAAATATGCCACTAGCGCCCATCCTTCGGGTACGTCAAGGTCTGTTGCAAGTTGTAACGGGTCGATAATCGAAACCCAACCAACCCCAAGCCCATGCGCGCGTGCCGCCAGCCAGAAATTCATGATCGCCGATACAACCGAATACCGCCGCGCCTCGGGCATCGTTCCTGCACCCAGACCCGCGCCTTTATCCGTGCCGTCATCGCAAAACACCGCCAGGTGAACAGGGGCGTCGCGCATACCTGACAGCTTTAGCCCGGCATATTTTTTTGCACGGTCACCGGAATAGCCGTTCAAAGCCTCAGCATTTGCGGCTTCGAAATTGGCCAAGGCCTTGGCGCGCGCAGCGTCTGATTTCACCGTAACGATACGCCAAGGTTCCGATAAACCAACAGACGGGGCTAGCCGGATAGCATCGAGCACTTGCCCCAACAACTCGTCAGGCACAGGTTTGTCGTCGTGAAAATGACGAACGTCGCGGCGCCAACGCATCAGGTCATTCAACTGGTCGCGGAATTCAGGTGGAAACTGGTTCATTTACGTGTCCCGCATCGCAGTTTCAATAAGCAGGAAATCGTCTGTCGATATTTCGAACAAGCTTCGACGAAAAGCCATTCCCCAATTCTTAGGATTTGTGACAAATGAGAGGGGTTCAAGCAACGGCCGGATGGGGGCGCGTGTTTCAAGCTCATACGTTGCAGAGCGAACCCAAGCAGGATTTCCGTCAAAATCTGCTTCGAAAGGTTCCCCATCTCCAACAGTTCCAGTGGCCACGAAGGCCTGTACCGCATCGCCTGCGCGATACCCTTCGCGGGGGGCGTAATATGCAAAACGATCTCCAGGCGCTAGCTTGGAGATCGCTTGTTCTTTACCGTGACTAAAGGCACAGATACCGCGTGTGCGGCCGGTCACTGCATGTTTGGCGCCAACGACGCCAATCCAATATTTCGTTTCCATATCTGCCCTCAACCGTTAACCAAAATTTGGCAACAGCTTATTCGGCGTTAGCTTCTTCTGCAACTTCTTCTGCGGGCGCAGCAGCAGCGTCTGCGGCTTTTTGAGCTTTCTCTTCAGCGCGCTCAACAGCAGCCTTGTGCGGTGCACCTTTTTTAGGGTTGTTGCGGTTTTTCTTTTCCAGAATGCCGGCGGCTTCTAGGAAACGGGAAACGCGGTCAGAAACCTGGGCACCTTCACCCAACCAGTATTTCACGCGATCAAGATCGATTTTTACACGCTCTTCGCTGTCTTTAGGCAGAAGCGGGTTGTATGTGCCGACTTTCTCGATGTAGCGGCCGTCGCGCGGCATACGGCTGTCTGCAACAACAACACGGTAGAAAGGACGCTTCTTGGACCCACCACGGGCCAAACGGATTTTAGTAGCCATTTTGATTTCTCCTTAGGATGGCGTTGAGGGCGATTGCCCGTCATTCTTAATATTTTCGTGATGCCTGATAACTTCGGAAATGATGAAGTTCAGGAATTTTTTGGCGAACTCAGGATCGAGCCGGGCCTTCTCGGCCAGCTCCTCCAGTCGCATTATCTGTTTCGCTTCGCGGGCGGGATCCGAGGCTGGCAGATCATGTGTTGCCTTCAATTCGCCAACGGCTTGCGTGTGCTTGAAGCGCTCGCCCAGCGTATAAATCATGATCGAATCCAAACGGTCGATGCTTTCGCGGTGACCTTTCAGAATTTCAGAGGCTTTAATCTGGTCAGGGGTCATTTCTTCTTCCCCAATCCACTTAGATCTGTCGGCAACCCTGCACCCGGTTTGGCGCCAAACCCTGGCTGCAACGCATTTGCGCCCATACCTGGCATCCCAGCGCCCATACCAGCCTGCTGGCCGCCGCCTTTGCCCATTAAAGCACCCAAGCCCTGACGCATCAGGCCTTTTTTGCCCATTTTACCCATCTTCTTCATCATATCGCCCATCTGGCGCTGCATTTTCAGAAGCTTGTTCAAATCGGAAACCTGCATACCTGCACCGGCAGCAACACGTTTTTTGCGGCTGGCTTGCATAAGTTGCGGATTGGCGCGCTCGCGTTTGGTCATGGATTGGATCAGGGCGATCTGGCGTTTTAAAACCTTATCGTCAATTCCAGCTTCGGCCATTTGTTTTTGTGCTTTGCCCATGCCCGGCATCATTCCCATGATACCTTCCATGCCGCCCATCTGCTGCATTTGTTCAAGCTGGGTGCGAAGGTCGTTCATGTTGAACTGACCCTTCATCATCCGCTTCATCATCCGCTCGGCTTGTTCAGCCTCGATGGTTTCTTGCGCTTTTTCGACAAGCGATACGATGTCGCCCATACCAAGGATACGGCTGGCGATACGTTCGGGATGGAATTCCTCTAGTGCGTCCATCTTTTCGCCAAGGCCGACGAATTTGATTGGTTTGCCCGTTACAGCACGCATCGAAAGCGCTGCACCACCGCGGCCGTCACCGTCCATACGGGTTAGCACAACACCGGAAATACCGATCTGACCGTCGAACTGTTCCGCCACGTTCACGGCGTCTTGGCCCGTCAGACCATCAACCACCAGTAATGTTTCACGAGGGGAGGTAACATCGCGGACGGCCTGAACCTCTGCCATTAACTCTTCGTTAATGTGAAGGCGGCCGGCAGTATCGAGGATGTAAACGTCGTACCCGCCCAGCGTGGCCTGTTGTTTGGCACGTTTGGCAATTTGTTCAGGCTTTTGGCCTTCAACGATTGGGAGTGTATCAACACCAATTTGTTTACCCAGCACTTCAAGCTGGTGCATCGCGGCAGGGCGATAGATGTCCAAGGAGGCCATCAGTACGCGTTTGTTTTCTTTTTCCTTAAGACGTTTCGCCAATTTGGCGGTCGTTGTCGTCTTACCGGAGCCTTGCAATCCAACCATAAGGATTGGCGCAGGAGCGTTGTCGATCTTCAGTGCACCAGCGGCGGCATCATCACCCGAAAGCATCGCGACCATCTCGTCGTTAACGATTTTAACAACTTGCTGGCCCGGCGTGATGGATTTGGTAACGGATTGGCCCGTCGCCTTTTCCTGCACAGCTTTAACGAAATCACGTGCGACTGGCAGGGAAACGTCGGCCTCAAGCAAAGCCACGCGGACTTCGCGAAGCGCGGTGGCAACGTCTGCATCCGACAGCGCACCCTGCTTGGTTAGCTTGTCAAAGACGCCGCCTAGGCGGTCGGATAAATTCTCAAACATCACGCAGCCCTCCATGGGCAATTAACAAACGACAAACGCACCAGTGGGCGTAACACGCTGACTGGTGGCGATCCTGACATAAGCTCAGGACCGGAAGTTTTAAACCTTCCGGGAGTTAGCTGGTGCAATAGAGGATAAATTTGCTAGGGTCAAGCAATGGATAAAGGGGGGTAATGGTGCATATAGTTTTACTACGAGGCATCAACGTTGGCGGCCACAATAAACTGCCGATGGCCGCGTTGAAGGATATACTGGTCGGATTGGGGGCCGGTGATGTGCGGATCTATATTCAGTCGGGAAACGCTGTAATTCAACGCGATATTGCCGGAAGTGCTATTTCAGACGCAATCGAGAGGGCGAAGGGATTCCGGCCTAATGTCTTGGTATTGCCGCTTGCCATGTTTATGCAAATCGCGATCGAAAATTGTTTCCCAACGGATTACGGTAAAGCCCTCCACATCTGGTTTCTGACTGATAAGCCGAATTTCGATGCTGCTAAGGCAGATGCGCTCGCGATTCCCTCGGAGAAATACTTCGTGACAGACCATGCAATTTATCTGTTTGCACCTGACGGAATCGGGCGATCAAAACTGGCAGCAGCGATGGAGATGATCGCAGGTGTACCTGTTACCGCGTGCAACTGGAACACCGTGGCCAAACTGTTGGCCTTGGCAAAGCCTTAGTTGCGCATTATGTGCAGCCCATGACAAAAATAATCGTAGCCGCCCTGTATCACTTTACCCGCTTTGCGGACCCGTCATCCATGCGTGGACCATTGCAAGATATTTGCGATGCTCAAGGAGTGAAGGGCTCGTTGTTGATCGCGGCCGAAGGAGTTAATGGCACGATTGCAGGAACGCGCCTCGGAATCGATACGGTGCTGGCATATCTTCGGTCATTGCCCGGGTGCGCTGATCTGGAGCACAAGGAAAGCCTCGCTTCCGAAATGCCGTTCTTGCGGATGAAAGTGAAGCTGAAGAAAGAGATCGTCACGATGGGGCAACCGCAGGTGGACCCGACGTTGAACGTTGGCAATTACGTCATGCCTGAGGATTGGAATGATTTAATCTCGCAGGACGATGTAGTGCTGATCGATACGCGCAACGATTACGAGTTTTCCATTGGCACATTCGAAGGCGCGGTCGACCCCGAAACCGCCAGTTTCCGCGATTTTCCCGCGTGGTGGGAAAAGAACAAAGATCGCTTTCACAATAAACGCGTGGCGATGTTCTGCACGGGTGGCATTCGGTGCGAGAAATCCACCAACTATCTGCTAGGCGAGGGTGTTGAGGACGTGTTCCATCTTAAAGGCGGTATTCTGAAATACCTCGAAGAAATCCCGCAGGAGCAATCCATGTGGGAAGGCGAGTGTTTTGTCTTCGACAGCCGTGTTTCCGTTGGGCACGGCCTAGAGGAAGGGCCGTATCATCTGTGCTACGCTTGCCGCCGACCCATTTCGGACGTTGATATGGAGCGTGATGCGTTCGAAAAGGGTGTCAGTTGTCATCAATGCATTGACGAACATTCAGACGAGCGCCGCGAAAGATTTCGCGAGCGGCAAAAGCAGGTAATGCTAGCCGAAAAACGCGGTGGGCAGCATATTGGTGAACGCAAGGACGTGCGTGCCTAGGCTGGCGACAAAACGCGCTCCCTGATAGGCAGGTGTACTATGGCAGAGAACGCGCCGACGCCGACGCCGACCCACCATACCGCTGTATAGCTGCCGTACAGGTCATACATTCGACCGCCTAACCAGACACCAAGGAATGACCCTAGCTGGTGGCTGAAGAAGACGATGCCATAGAGCGTTCCCATATACCGCAACCCGTAGATATGCGCGATCAGGCCTGAGGTTAGCGGCACGGTAGCCAGCCATAGTGACCCCATGGTGATAGAGAATACGACTACAGTTAACGGAGTGATCGGCATCATGATAAACATCGCAGCGATTAACGTGCGACCCGTGTAAATCGCAGCTAGAAGGTATTTCTTGGAATAACGGTTGCCCAGATAGCCCGCATATATCGTTCCGCCGATGTTGGCGATTCCGATTAAGGCGATAGACGTGGCACCCAGCGCAGATGTCGTGGTTATACCGAGTGTGGCAAGAGCGCCATTGGGGTCAATAGAACCGCAGGCCTCGGTTATAAAAGCGGGGAAGTGGGCGGTGATGAAGGCCAGTTGATAACCACACGAAAAAAAGCCAATGAAAATCAGGGTATATGTCGGGTCTTTGAACGCCTTCATCAGGTTTTCACCCATACTTTCCTGAAGTTCGGCTTTGGTGGCTTGCGGCTCGGCTCGCATCATGGGCAACAGCAGAATTACCAACAAGATAACACCGGCGAAAATTGTGAAAACTTGTGACCAACTCATGATCGAGAGTAGGTATTCTGCGGTGGGTGGGCCAAATATTTGGCCTGCTGACCCTGCTGCAGTTGCAATCGCCAGCGCCATGGAACGGTTTTCATCTGACGAGGCGCGGCCGACAACGGCCAGCACCACGCCGAAGCCTGTTCCCGCGATGCCAAATCCAACGAGGATTGAAACGATCTGGTGCGCTTCGGGGGTCATTGCCAAGCTGCTGAGCACTAACCCGACGGAATATATTAAGGCGCCCGCAATGATCGCTCGCCTGTCGCCGAATTTTTCGGCCAAAGCGCCAAAGATAGGCTGACCAATGCCCCATGCAAGGTTTTGAATGGCGATGGCGAAGGAAAATTCCGCTCTTGGCCAGTTGAAATCTGTCGCGATGGGAATTTGGAACACCCCGTAGGATGCGCGAATACCGAAACTGACAAGCAGGATTAAGCTGCCGCCGATCAGAACAGGTGTGAATAGCGTGGATTTCTGGAGCATAGGTGGTTCCGGTAAGTAAGTTCACGATATATTGGAAGGAAATTACCGAAGCTTCAAACGAATTCCGGTTAACAATGCCATTACGTCCCGTTATGAGTTGATTAACTGTTCAGCGGGAGAAACGTATGGCCCAAGGCCCCGTCCACACATTTAGAGCCCTCGTTAACAGTGGCGAGCTGAGTGATGACACCGCACAAAGGTTCGCGGTTGAAAAATTGCAACTGCTACACACACGGCTTGACGGGTATAACGCGGCAAAACCAACGCTAGCCGGATTTGGTCTGTTTGGTTGGGGCCGCGAGAGAATTACGCAAACCGAAATCAAAGGCCTATATTTATACGGTGGCGTCGGGCGCGGGAAGTCCATGTTAATGGATATGTTTTTCTATAGCGTCGACGTCGAAAAAAAAAGACGCGTGCATTTTCATGAATTCATGCAAGAAGTGCATGACGGCATTTTCAATGCGCGCAAGAACCACGAAAAAGATCCGATCGAACCTGTCGCCAAAGCCATCGCAACTGAAGCGCACCTATTGTGTTTCGATGAAATGCAAATTGTCGACATTACAGACGCGATGATCGTGGGCCGCTTGTTCGAAAAGCTTTTCATTCGGGGCGTGGTGATCGTTGCTACCTCTAACCGCCATCCTGACGAGCTTTATAAAGACGGCCTGAACCGCCATCTGTTTGTACCGTTTATTGAAAAAATCAAAGAGCATCTGGAAGTCTATCATCTGGCGAGTGAGAAAGATCATCGCCTTGGGGGGCAGAAAAGCCCTGAACTTTATTTCACGCCGTTAGACGACGTGTCCAAGCGCGAAATGGATGCGGCTTGGGCTGCTTTAACCAACGGAAGAGGCACTCCGAAGACGTTGAAGGTGAAAGGGCGGGATGTAGTTATTCCTTCGTTTTACCAAAGTGCTGGTCGGTTTACCTTTGTACAGCTATGTGAAACCCCGCTCGGGGCTGTGGATTATCTGGCGATTGCCAAGGTGGTCGATGTGTTGTTGCTTGATGACATTCCCAAAATGTCCAAGGAAAAAGGTAACGAGGCGAAGCGGTTTATTCTGTTGGTTGATACGTTGTACGAAGCCAAAGTCCGGCTGATCTGTTCTGCAGATGATGTGCCGGATCGGTTGTACCAAAAAGGCAAAGGAGCGTGGCAGTTCAAGCGGACGACCTCGCGATTGGAAGAGATGCAAACCGCCGCATGGGGCGCGACTGGGAAATTGCCGACTCTATCGGCGTAATTTAATAAGCAAACTTGGTGTCGCATAGCCGTCGGCGAGAATGCCTTCCGAGACTTGATATGCCTGTATGGCTTCGATGGTTCTTGGCCCAATCATTCCGTCGATTGGACCGACATCAAAGCCGCGCTCTTGCAGCAGTGTTTGTATTTGGCGCTGGATTGCGCGGGTCATTGGCGTATCACTGCGCGGCCAGCTGGCCTTGAACGCTCCGCCACCATTGATCCGGTCTGACAAGTGACCAACCGCGAGGGAATATGAAACCGACATGTTGTATTGTCGGATCACCTGAAAATTCGAGAATACTGCGAAAATCGGCCCGTTCGCACCGGCGGGGGCCAACAGGGCGGTAGCTCCGTGATTGGGAATGCTTGCCTTGTCCGTTGTGCGGACACCGCGTGCGTTCCAATAATCAGCATTATGCGTTTTGTACTCGCCGATCTGTGCAAAGTTGAACCCACGTGGCAGTGTGACCTCGACACCCCAAGGCTGATCGTTCTTCCATCCCAAGCGGTGAAGGTAATTCGCTGTGGAGGCAAGTGCATCATTTGGACTTTCGGACCATATATTGACATGTCCGTCACGGTTTTGATCAACGCCGAAACGTAGATACGTGGAGGGCATGAATTGTGTGTGCCCCATCGCACCACTAACGCTGCCTAACATTTTGGACGCGATAACATCACCATGATCGAGGATTTCAAGTGCGGCGAGCAGTTCGGTTTGTGCAAAAGTCCGGCGATGGCCGTTGTACGCGGCATTGGCTAGGACCTCGATCGTATAGGCAGTGCCACGAAAGGAACCAAAGTTGGTTTCCATGCCCCATATGGCGATAAGTACTTCACTGTTGACGCGATACTTGTTCTCAAGCGTTCGTAGCAAACGTTGCATGGAAAGCGCTTTGGATCGACCTGCAGAGATACGGCCGTGCGATATCGCGCTGTCTAAGTATTCCCATATCGGTCGCGCGAATTCTGCCTGGTTTTCATCAATATCGCCGGTGCGCGGTTTGTAATTAACATTGCGAAACGCGGTGTCGAATGTGTTCGCCGAAATTCCTACGGCAAGCGCCTTGATGCGAAATTCGTTTCGCCAAGTGTCGAAATCGGTTGCCGCGCGTGTAGCAGGCACGGAAACCTGCGCGCCTGCTAGTACGGGGAAACAGCTGGCGACCACGAATAAGATATAGAGCAAACGTCTGGACATACCCCAGAGTACCCACATCTCCCTTCGCGCGAAACTACTACTTCCGTTTCGTGCGTTTTGCATCTTTACTGCGGCGGATTTTCGCGCGTTTGTGTTTACGGTTCGGACCGCCTCGCGATTTACCACCTTGCACGGACTTCATGGTTTTGCCTTCCAGTTCCAACAACTCGAACAACAAGCCTCCGGTGACGGGAACCGCCTCGGCCAAGCGTACCTTGGCCTTCATACCGAGACTAATAACCATACGGGAGCGCTCGCCGGTTAAAGTTTGTGCGTCGGCATCGTGATGGAAATATTCGCGCCCGAGATGCGAGATCGGGATGATGCCGTCGGCGCCTGTTTCGTTTAGTTTAACGAATAGGCCGAAACGTGCGATGCCGGATACTTTGCCGTCGAATTCGTTGCCGATGCGTTCAGACAAGTATGCTGCCAGATAACGATCTGTAGTGTCACGCTCGGCCAGCATGGATCGCCGTTCGGTCTTGCTGATGTGTTCGGCGGTTTCTTCAAGCCCCGCCTCTTCTTCCGGTGTTTGCCCATCATCGCCCCAGCCGTGTGCTTTGATCAAAGCTCGATGCACAATCAAATCAGCATAGCGACGGATCGGCGAGGTGAAATGGGCGTAGCGTTGGAGCGCCAACCCGAAGTGCCCGTAGTTGGATTGCGAATAGTAGGCCTGAGTCATCGACCGCAGAACCGACATGGAGATTACCTCTGAATGCTCGGTTCCCGCAGCCGCGTCCAGAAGTTTGTTCAACTGCGCCGTCTTCAAAACTTGCCCCTTGGCCAACGTCAACCCGACGCTTTCCACAGTCTCGCGCAAGCCCTCCAGCTTTTCGGGGTTGGGTTCTTCATGAACACGGTAAAGCAAGTGCATCCGCTTCGCTTCAAGTGTTTCGGCAGCACAAACATTGGCGAGAACCATGAACTCTTCTACCAATTTGTGCGCGTCGAAACGATCCCTAAAGGCAACCGAAAGCACTTCGCCATCATCGGCAAGGACAATCTTACGTTCGGGCAGATCGAGATGCAGTGGCTGGCGGTTTTTCGTTTCCTTACGAACGGCAAAATAGGCGTCCCACAAAGGTTTGATACCGTGTTCCAACAAGGGCGCGGCCTCTTCGCCAGCGTTGCCATCTGCAGCGGCTTGGGCTTGTTCGTAGGACAGCGAGGCAGGGGATTGCATCAGGCCACGAGTAAACCGATGACCGATTTTACGGCCCGCTGCGTTCAGCTGGATTTCCAATGCAATGCACGGGCGATCCATACCTGCGTGCAAGGAACACAGATCACCTGAAAGACTGTCAGGCAGCATCGGTACCACACGGTCAGGGAAGTACGAAGAATTTCCGCGTTTGCGAGCCTCGCGGTCCAGAGCGGAATTCGGGCGCACGTAATGCGCGACATCGGCAATGGCGACCCAGACGATGTGGCCACCCTCGTTTTTAGGGTCAGGATCAGGCAAAGCGCAGATTGCATCGTCGTGATCGCGTGCATCAGATGGGTCGATGGTGAAAAGGGGTAAGTGACGGAGGTCTTCGCGCTTGCCCAGTTTGACGGGCTTTGCATTCAGCGCTTCTTCCTCGACGTTTTCCGGGAACGTGACGGGGATGCCGTGTTCGTGGATTGCGATCAGCGATACCGATTTGGGCGCAGTTGCATCGCCTAATCGTGCCGTGATCTTGGCTTTGGGCAAACCCATGCGGACTTTACCAATCTGGGTGGCCTCTACCAGTTCACCTTCACGGGCACCGTTGCGGTCGCCCGGTGCAATTTGCCATTCCTTGCTGGATTTTTTATCGACGGGAATTACGCGTCCGCCATATTCAGCCTGCTTAAATATCCCGAGGATTACCGCCGCCGAGCTGCCGATCTTGCGAATTAATCGGCCTTCGTAAGGGGCGTGCTCTTCGCCGGTTTTGGTCAAGCGGCAGAGTATCTTGTCGCCAATCCCAAGGGCGGGATTATTTTTCATGGGAATCATCAGGATGGTTGGCGCTTGATCTTCGCCTTTCCAGTTTGCTGGTTCGGCGAACAGGTCACCGTCGGCGTCAATAGCGGTGACTTGCAACAGTTCAACGTTTTGCAGGGTTCCTGTCTCGCGGATCGTGTTGCGGGTTTTTTGCAAATGGCCCTCGGCGCGCAACTCTCGCAAAATGCGCTTTAACTCGATCCGGTCCTGGCCCTTAATGCCAAAAGCCTTCGCGATGTCGCGTTTGCTTGTGGTCTTGGCGTTATCTTTGATCCATTCGAGGATCTGTTGTTTTGTAGGAAAATGTTTCATGACGCCCTGTAACACGCTGATTGCAGGGCGTCATGTGATATTATTCGCTGTCGGCCGTTCTTTCACCGCCTGACACGGACTGTCGAGTACTTGGCTACTCGTCTTTTGTCGCAGCCTTCTTCTTGGCCGGAGCTTTCCTCTTTGCCGGCGCCTTCTTTTTAGCCGCGGGTTTCTTTTTCGCGGCAGGCTTTTTCTTTGCCGCAGGTTTTTTGCGAGGCTTCTTCGTTGCAGCTTTGGCGTTCACTAGTTCAATAGCATCTTCCAGCGTTACGTCTGCAGGCTCGGTGCCTTTTGGTAAGGTCGCATTAATCTTTTCCCACTTCACGTAAGGTCCATATCGACCGTCCATGACATTCAACGCACCACCATCCGGGTGCTCACCCAATTCGTGCAACGGTTTTGCCGCTGCACCACGGCCGCCTCGGGCGGCTTTTTGGGCGATCATTTCCACGGCGCGGTTCATGCCAATGGTCAGAACTTCTTCGGCATCCTTAATGGAAGCGTAAATCTTGGTTTGCTTGGTTTCGCCTTCGCCCGGTGGTTTGGTGTGGACAACGTAAGGGCCGAAACGCCCAATGCTGGCCTCGACTCGTCCACCTTCGGGGTGCTCGCCGATCAGGCGGGGTAGCGATAACAAATCAAGCGCTTTGGCTAGGTCTACCGTGTCCAAATCCATGCCTTTGGGAATGGATGAACGCTTGGGTTTTGGATTTTCTTCAGTCAGATCGCCCAGTTGAACGTAGGGACCAAAGCGGCCTGAACGCAACGAAATCGTCTCGCCGTCGTCGTTATGGCCCAGCAGTTTGCCATCCGGACCTGCCATGTCTCCGCCTTCGACCTCGCCAGAGATTGGGCGGGTATAGCGGCATTCGGGGTAGTTGGAACAACCGATGAAAGCGCCACCAGCGCGAGATGTCCGCATGGATAGTTTGCCATCGCCACAGTTTTTGCAGATGCGCGGGTCGGAACCGTCCTCGTTCGCGGGGAACAAATGCGGGGCCAGTACTTCGTTGATTTTTTCCAGAACTTCAGTGATGCGAAGCTCGGATGTTTCACCGATAGCGGCATGGAAGTCTTTCCAGAAACGGCCAAGCAGAACCTTCCAGTCCTCGTCACCCGCGCTGACCTTATCAAGGTCGTTTTCCAGTGCCGCTGTGAAATCATATCCGACGTATTGGCGGAAATAGCTTTCAAGGAAGATTGTCACCAGACGTCCCTTATCCTCGGGGATTAGGCGGTTCTTTTCTTTGCGAACATAGTCGCGATCCTGAATTGTCGTCACAATCGAGGCATAGGTAGATGGGCGACCAATGCCCAGTTCTTCCATCTTTTGCACAATGCTCGCCTCGGAATAACGGGGCGGTGGTTGGGTGAAGTGCTGCTCGGGCGTGACAGAGCGCTTGTCCGCAGGATCGCCCTGCATGATCTGTGGCAAGGTTTTGTCGTCGTCAATGACGGCATCCTCGCGACCTTCCGTATATACCTTCATGAAGCCTTCAAACTGGATGACTTGTCCGGTCGCGCGCAAGCCGATTTGTTCGTCGGCCGATAGAACGTCTACGGTTGTGCGTTCTAAACGAGCGGCAGCCATTTGGCATGCAACCGAGCGTTTCCAGATCAAATCATAGAGCTTACGTTGATCGACTTCTAGCTTCGACATTGCGTCAGGAGCCACAGACATATCGGTTGGGCGGATACATTCGTGGGCTTCCTGCGCGTTTTTGGCTTTGTTCTTATAGATGCGTGGTTTGTCGGGGACGTAAGCATCACCGTACCGCGCCTTAATAACCTCGCGGGCCTGTGTCACCGCTTCGGGAGCCATGTCGATACCATCAGTACGCATATATGTAATATATCCAGCCTCATACAGACGCTGGGCGGTGGACATGGTCTGACGCGCACCGAAGCCGAACTTGCGGCTGGCCTCTTGTTGCAGAGACGACGTCATGAACGGAGCAGAGGGGTTGCGGTTGGCGGGCTTTGCTTCGACCGAAGCGATCTTAAGGTCGCGGGATTCGATGGCGGCGACAGCCAGTTCAGCCGCCGCGGCGGTTTCGATGCTGAATTTCTCCAGCTTCTTGCCACCGAGGATAGTCAGGCGTGCCTCGAAGTTTTTCCCGCGGGGTGTGGTCAGATCAGCGGCAACGGTCCAGTATTCGCGATTATTAAAAGCTTCGATCTCCATCTCGCGTTCAACGATCAAGCGCAGAACGACGGATTGCACGCGGCCAGCGGATTTCGCACCGGGTAATTTGCGCCAAAGAACTGGCGACAGGTTGAAACCTACTAAATAGTCCAACGCGCGACGGGCAAGATATGCGTCCACCAGCGGTTGGTCCACTTGGCGCGGGTTGGCCATGGCTTCTAGAATCGCGGATTTGGTGACGGCGTTGAATACTACACGTTCGACCTTGGTGGATTTCTTGATAACTTTGCGTTTGCGCAGAACCTCTTCAAGGTGCCAACTGATGGCTTCTCCTTCCCTATCAGGGTCGGTCGCGAGGATAAGTTTGTCATCGGGGTCTGCCTTCATGGCGTCCACAATGGCGCGAACATGCTTCATAGACTGTGTGGCGACGTCCCATTTCATCTCGAAGTCGTTGTCAGTATCGACAGAACCGTTTTTTGCAGGCAGGTCGCGAACGTGGCCATAAGACGCCAGAACGGTGTACTCATCCCCTAGATATTTATTGATAGTTTTCGCTTTCGCGGGGGATTCGACTACTACTACGGCCATTAAAAATCTCCAAAATCACGGGGAGTCGTGTGGGGCGGGAACATGGTGCGGAGAGTGGTGTCTTGTCAATGGGGTATGTTTTTTTGCTAAAAGTATACGTATCGGGGCGTATCCTGACGCCCTAAGTCTCCGGTAATAACATGTGCCGCGCCCTTGCGCCGCGTTCAATCGCGGCACCGTGCAGTCGATCAATGCTAAGTTCGTACCGGATTTCAGCCATGAATTCCAATTCTCCCTGCCGAAGACGGCCATCGGCAGCGGCAACATCGCAAGCCATAGCGTAAGCAGTTTCAAAAAGTGTTTCGGGTAAAGCATCGCGAACAATACCAAACAACGCATCGAGTCCGTCTTCGACTTCAAACAGGTCAAAAACAACTTGGCTGACCGTTTTGATCCGACTGGAATCGTAGTCTGCGAAAATAGGCATGTGGTCAACGATACGGGTAATCGACAACAATTCAGAATTGGTAATGTTTTCATCTGACGCGGACTCGGCCACCATCACGGCGATAAGGGCGTCTTGTGGTGAAAATGATGCAGGAACTTGTTGGGACATTTCAAAACCTCGAATATATTCGTTGTCCTAAGAATATTGACGCATGGCCCGCTGCACAATAGGAAGCGGAAGATATTTTCGCTTTCCGGTTGTCGGGGGGCACTTTTAGGGGACAATCATGTCTGAACTTCGTGAACTCGCACTGAAATCCAAAGCCTGGCCTTTTGAGGAAGCCCGCAAATTGGTCAAGCGGTTCGCAAAACACCCGCCCGAGAAGGGGTATGTGTTGTTCGAGACAGGTTACGGACCTTCTGGATTGCCACATATCGGTACTTTCGGCGAGGTTGCGCGCACAACAATGGTGCGTCGTGCGTTTGAAGCATTAAGCGATATACCGACCAAGCTGATTTGTTTTTCCGATGATCTGGACGGTATGCGGAAAGTGCCGAGCAATGTGCCCAACCCTGAAAAGTTGCAAGAACATCTGCAACGCCCGCTTTCTGCGGTGCCCGACCCGTTCGAAGAATATGACAGCTTTGGCGATCACAACAATGCAATGCTGCGCCGTTTTCTGGATACGTTTGGGTTTGACTACGAATTCTACTCGGCGAGCGTGTTCTACAAGTCCGGTCAGTTTAACCAGATCCTGTTGCGCGCAGTCGAGAAATACGACGAAATAATGGAAGTTATGCTAAAATCGTTGCGCGAAGAACGCCGCGAGACCTATTCCTGCTTCTTACCGATTTCGCAGAAAACTGGACGGGTTATGTATGTGCCGATGAAATCGGTGAATGCGACGGACGGGACGATTACATTTGACGACGAGGATGGTGAGGAAGTTACCATGAGTGTCACTGGTGGTCAGGTTAAGCTGCAATGGAAGCCGGATTTTGGTGCACGCTGGGCGGCCCTTGATGTGGATTTCGAAATGTATGGTAAAGACCATTCGACCAACACTCATATTTACGACAAAATCTGCCGGATATTGGGCGGGCGTGCCCCAGAGCATTTCGTATACGAGATGTTTCTGGACGAGGTTGGCGGAAAAATTTCGAAATCTTCAGGTAACGGAATTTCAATTGACGAGTGGTTGACCTATGCAAGCTCCGAAAGCCTGTCGTATTTTATGTACCTGAAACCAAAAACTGCCAAGCGATTGCATTTCGATGTTATTCCCAAAGCAGTGGATGAGTATCACCAGCACCTACGGGCGTTCGAAGGACAGGATTTGAAGGCACGCTTGAACAACCCGGTCTGGCACATTCACCGTGGGCAACCACCGGTAAGCGATATGGTCGTGCCTTTCTCCATGCTATTGAATTTGGCTTCGGCATCGAGCGCCGAAAACACTGAACAAATGTGGGGGTTCATCCGTAAATATGCACCCGATGCAACCGCGCAAACACATCCAGGACTAGATGCTGCAGCGGGTTTCGCTGTGCGGTATTTCCATGACTTCGTTAAACCAACCAAAGTGTACCGCGCGGCGAACGAGCAGGAACGTGCAGCGCTTGTCTATTTGGCTGAGCGGTTGAAAACTTGGGATGGCGCGGTGGACGGCGATGCGTTGCAAAGCCTCGTGTTCGCTGTCGGTAAGGAGCACGGATTTGATCCGTTAAGGGCATGGTTTACGGCTATTTACGAAGTTCTTTTGGGGGCCTCGCAAGGACCTAGATTTGGTGGATTTATCGCATTGTTTGGTGTACCTGAAACAGTCGCGCTGATTGAAAAAGCGTTGGCTGGAGAGTTTCTAGACGATTAAGGTAAAGTATGAACTTGTCGAAAAAGCGCCTTGCAAGCAAAGTGTTGCGGTGCGCTTTTTCGACCCTTTTCTATGCTTACGCTGGCCCTAGTCCGAGTTTTGGCAACTTGAACCAGCCGAAATTGTAAAGCGCCATGCCGGCCATCATCGCGACTATAAACACGGCGACCTCCCATTTACCAAAACTCATTGCGACAATCGCAGGGCCGGGGCAGATGCCCACCAGCCCCCAGCCGATGCCGAATATGGCGGAACCTGTGACCAAATTGCGATCTACGGGCTGTGTTGGCATTGGCGGGATAGTCCCTCCGAAGTAAGCTGATTTTCGTGGGCGGGCGATAATCCAAGCAATCGACGCCGTCGTGATTGCCCCCCCCATAACGAAGCCGAGGGTCGGATCCCAATCACCTGTTACATCCAAAAACGCGATGACACGTGCCGGGTTAACCATGTCGGAAATGATCAGACCAAAGCTGAAAAGTAGGCCGGACGCTAGGGCTATGATTTTGCGCATGACTTTTCCTTAGGCAAAGTAGTTGAGGGCAGCGACGGTTATACCGCCCGTTGCCATAAAGGTTAACGTCGCAACAATTGAACGTTTGGAGAGGCGGGAGTTGCCGCAAATCCCGTGACCAGACGTACAGCCTGAGCCCATGATCGTGCCGATACCTACGGCCAGACCGCCGATGACTAACAATGGAAAACTGTTGGTTACCGTAATTTGCGGGACGCTGTTGGATGCATAATAAACCAACGGGGCCGCGAGAAGACCGATGAGGAATAACGCACGCTCAGCCCAGTCGGAGGGCTTTGAACTGCCGATCCAACCGCCCAGGATACCGCTGATACCTGCGATTCTGCCGTTCCCGAGCATAAGTATGCCGGTGGCCGTGCCAATCATTAAGCCGCCAATTATAGCATTAATCCAGTCAGGGTTCATTTTCTTGCTCCGATCTTAACTACACATCATTATGTGAAAATTACGTAGTTACTCGTTTCATATGTATATTATACCACAAGACGCAAGTGTTGGTGAAATAATAGATTGCAGCAATTATCGTTTAGTTAACCTCGCCTTAACAATTTGTTGCTAATTATAGTTATTCACCGCCATTGCAGCGGTCTTTTTCGAGAAATTTCAAAATGGTGCTTCGTACTTCACGAAGGCCGTAGGCTTGTTGGCTGGGTGCCAATCAAAGGGGTATTGCATATGAATATGGTTGTAACGGACGGAATTGACTTGATGCCACCGGCGTTTGTGGATGGATTGGATGATTGGTCGAGCACGGATGGCACACCGGGGTCGCCAACCTATGCGGGGGCCGTTAACGCGGCGATTGTGGTTAGTGATCCGGATTTCGGTGGCTGTTTGGAGTTGCAGACAACGACGGACCCGACATCTCTGCGTTATATTGGCGAAGTGCCAATGATAGCCGGCGCCTATATCGAAGTTAAAGCGCGGATCAAGGTGATGAGCGGCGCATTTCCAAGTGTCCGGATTGCAGCGAGGGCTGGTGGGGCTGGTGGCGTACATATTACTGGGTTGGACGAATTCGGACCGGTTGAGCCAATGGATACCTATGGTCGGGTTTACGAGGTTTCGGCGATCGTCGGGTCGGGGAATCGGGCTGGTGTCGATATGCCATGGGGAACACAGCCGGTTTACGGGCACTTCGGGTTGGATCTGGATGGGGCAACGGGCAGCGTCGTACGAATTGAGTCAATCGAAATCACGGATGTGACCGCGTATTTCCACCGCAAACTGATTCATTGGGTCGACGTGCGTGATTACGGGGCGATCGGCGACGGGATAACTGATGATATTTCCGCGTTCGAGGCGGCCGATGCAGCGGCGGAGGCAAGCGGCCGTGAACTATTGATCTCGGCTGGGACATATTATCTGACCACCAATTGCACGCTAAATGCGCGCTGTCGTTTCGAGGGCAAGCTGGTAATGCCTGATGACAAGCGCTTGCAATTAACGCATAATTTTGACCTTCCAACCTATGTAGATGCGTTTGGTGACGAAACACTCGCCTTCAAAAAAGCGCTTCAGGCCCTGTTCAATTTCACCGACCATGAGTCGCTGGATATGGGTGGTATGCGCATCCAGCTGGACGAACCAATTGATGTACACGCCGCCGTGGGTAACAAGGATACTTTCGCCAACCGCCGAGTTTTACGCAACGGTCAGTTGGAGGTGAACGCGGGTTCGGCTTGGAATACCGAGGCGTTCACCAGCACCGCGAGCTATTCCAGCAGCGATGATTTGGTCCTTAGCAATGTGGTTAATGTGGCATCCATTCCCGTAGGTGCGCTTGTAACAGGCGCAGGTGTCGGGCGTGAAGTTTATGTACAAAACAAGGACGACGGACTTGGCACGATTACGCTTAGCCAACCGTTGCATTCGGCACCAGGTTCACAAACCTATACGTTTATACGCTTCAAGTATTTGCTCGACTTCTCAGGTTTCGCTAGCGTTCAACGATTCCAGATCGAGGGGGTTGAGTTCGGCTGTTTCGGGGATGCGAGTGGGCTTATGCTGCCAAAAGACGGAATCGCTTGGCATATTCGAAATTGCTGGTTCACGAAACCAAGGGATCGGGGGATTACCTCGATTGGCAAGGGTTGCAATGGTATGTCCGTACATGACAACGAGTTTTTGTCGAATGAATACAGCACATTGGTCCAGTATCGCACTACGATCGCGTTTAATTCCAACAGTAATGACATCAAAGTCCGCAACAATCGCGCGGTGCGATTCCTACATTTTGGGGTGTTGAACGGTGGCGGGCATATCATATCGGGTAACCATTTCTGGCAAGGTGACGATTCCGTGGACGGGGAGCGCTCGGCGGGGATTGTGTTGACCCAGAAAAGTTGCAAGACGACGTTCTCGGCCAACTATATCGATAACGCGTGGATCGAATTGAACAACGAGCATGACGTTAAAGCTAATGCAGATGCCAGCACGCGCCCATTCGGTACTTTGTCTTTGACGGGAAACATCTTTACGGCGGGGGATGTGCCGGTTTGGTTTACCTATATTCGGCTGGCACCCTTTGGGAGCAACCACACGATTGACGGAATTTCGGTGGTCGGGAACACATTCAAGACCATTGGTAGCGGCGTTATTGATCGGGTCGAGGGAGTGGATACTTCTGAAGGCACATTCGATCATAGTGCGACCAAAGCGGTGACGTTCACGGGAAATTCGTTTGATGAAGTAGTGGAGCGAACGGAAAGTCCAGCGGTGAAACGTGTTACTAAAACGGGTGCTTCCAACAACTGGGCGGTCGATCTATCGGCAAAACTCCCGTTCGGCGGGCAGGTCTTGGGCGTCGATGCGGTGATGCCGCAGGGTGATATTCTTAACGGCAGTGACGTGGCGCAATACATCGTTCCGACGGCGCAACTTGCTGGGAACAGCAATGTATCGATCAAATGGGGGGCGAGCGTTAAGGGTACGGTGCATCTGGTCGCCCGTGTCGATTTGCCTTCTTAGGGTTTGGCGATTTGGTATTGTCGGCGTAGGGTGGTGTTATAGGAGGACGCTATGCCGACAATTTCTACCGACCGAAAATTGCAGACCGTTATTACGACGTTCGAAGTTAATCCAGGGACATGCCAAGATCTGCTGGACGAGTTGCAAGCGGCGTGTGACGAGGTGATCAGCAAACACGCGGGGTTCATCTCGGCCACGCTGCATGTGAACGACGCGCAAACGCGGATCGCGAACTACTCCCAATGGGAAAACCGCGAGGACTTTATGGAGATGCTGCGTTCCGAAGAAATGCGAGCGCGGAGCCGGAAGATCAACGAGATGTGCAAGAACTTCGAGCCGGTGATGTATGACGTGGTTTATTGTTCGGGGTGACGTTATCAGCTCTCGAACATGGGGCACATAGTATCCAGTTGGACACATTCATCTATATGTGGTAGGTACACGGCACTTTCTACCAAGTGTGTACTCCTATAAAAAACATATGAGGGACTTGCTATGAATGCTGATACTCGTGAAAAATATCTAAAATTGGCTTTGGCCGTATTCGGTCTGATCTTTCTGCTTATCTATCCGTTAGGGATCATTTGGCCCTCTGGATGGGTCTGGCACGGGGGCGAAGGCTCTTACTATCTGCAGATGATTATCGGAATGTACCTAGTTCTTGGGGTTATGCTGATAATGGCGTCCAGAAACCCGTCAGAGCATAAAAGCCTGATTAACTACACGATCTGGTCGAGTATCGTACATGGATTGATAATGGGTGTGCAGGCAGTTGGTGACGACATGGAACACGGCCACTTAATTGCCGACGTTCCGGCGCTGTTGCTGGTAGCAGCGGTGCTTTGGTATTTGTCGCCAAAAGGGGACGCCGCAGAGCAAACGGCGTAGCTTTCAAAAAGGCTGGTAGGTCGATCTAATGTGACGCTCAACGTTCAAGTTATTCTGAAGATGACGCTGATGTTTTCGATGTGTAGTTGAGTGATTGATATGACGACTGGTGCGTGGCGATCACGCACCAGTCGTGGTATTACCCTCGCTTTTTGGCTTTCCCCTTAAACACAGTCGTCCCAGCCCGACCACCCGAACTCCGCCCCTTGCTAACCGCCGCATCTCCGGCTGCCGCTATCGCGGATTGCCGCGCCATTGGGTCGTCGTGGATCGCCAAGTCTACTGCTTCCAACCGCTGAACCTCGTCGCGCAATCTTGCGGCTTCCTCGAACTCCAGATTTTCTGCGGCCTTGCGCATATCTTTGCGTAACGCGTCCAGATGTGTTTTCAGGTTGGCGCCGTAGTTGGCTTTGTCGACCTTCGTTGTGATCCGCCCTTGATCTGTGTCGCCTTTGAACAGGCCTTTCAGAACATCTTCGACGTTCCTTTTCACGGTTGCCGGCGTGATGCCGTGCTTAACGTTATGGGCGTGCTGTTTCTCGCGGCGGCGATTAGTCTCGTTCAACGCGCGCTGCATGGAGCCGGTGATCCGGTCCGCATACATAATCACACGACCATCCTCGTTTCGCGCGGCCCGACCGATGGTTTGCACCAGCGACGTTTCGGAACGTAGGAACCCTTCCTTATCCGCATCCAAAATCGCGACCAGCCCGCATTCGGGGATGTCCAACCCCTCGCGCAGAAGGTTGATGCCGATCAGGACGTCAAAGACACCGAGGCGGAGGTCCCGCAATATCTCGATCCGTTCCAGCGTATCGATGTCGGAGTGCATGTAGCGCACCCGCACACCTTGTTCGTGGAGGTATTCGGTCAGATCCTCGGCCATGCGCTTGGTGAGGGTCGTGACAAGAACACGCTGGCCTTTGGCGGCAACGATGCGGATTTCTGACAGCACATCATCCACCTGCATTTCAACGGGCCGAATTTCTACGGGTGGGTCAAGCAAGCCCGTAGGACGGATGACTTGTTCTGCGAAAATTCCGCCGCTTTGTTCCAGTTCCCACTTTTGCGGAGTGGCGGATACGAACACCGATTGCGGGCGCATGGCGTCCCATTCCTCGAACTTCAGCGGGCGGTTGTCCATGCAGGACGGCAGGCGGAAGCCGTGTTCCGACAGCGTGGATTTACGTTTGAAGTCGCCCTTGTACATGCCGCCGATTTGCGGAACGGAGACGTGGGATTCATCCGCGAACACCAGCGCGTTGTCGGGGATGTATTCGAACAGCGTGGGGGGCGGTTCGCCGGGGGCACGGCCGGTCAAGTAGCGAGAGTAGTTCTCGATTCCATTGCACACGCCGGTGGCTTCCAACATTTCGAGGTCGAAGTTCGTGCGTTGCTCAAGGCGTTGGGCTTCCAGCAATTTTCCTTCGTTCACGAAGCGGTCGAGAGTTGTCTTGAGTTCTTTTTTGATCTCGATCATTGCTTGTTTTAGCGTTGGTTTCGGCGTGACGTAGTGGGAGTTCGCATAAATGCGGACCTGTTCAAGGTTTCCCGTGCGTTGACCTGTGAGAGTGTCGAATTCGGCAATGCTTTCCAGTTCGTCGCCGAAAAAACTGAAACGCCAGCCGCGATCTTCGAGGTGGGCAGGCCAGACTTCAAGGCTGTCGCCACGCACACGAAAGGATCCGCGTTGAAACGCTTGGTCGTTACGGGTGTATTGCTGGATAACAAGGTCAGTCATCACATCGCGCTGGTTATATTCGCGGCCGACCACCAAATCTTGCGCCATTGCACCGTAGGTTTCGACAGAACCGATACCATAGATGCAAGACACCGATGCCACGATAATAACGTCGTCGCGTTCCAATAGGGCGCGGGTGGCGGAGTGGCGCATTCGGTCGATTTGCTCGTTAATCTGGGATTCTTTTTCGATGTAGGTGTCGGAACGGGGAACGTAGGCCTCAGGTTGGTAATAGTCGTAGAAGCTGACGAAGTATTCGACGGCATTTTCAGGGAAAAACGATTTCATCTCGCCGTACAATTGCGCCGCCAGCGTTTTGTTGGGCGCAAGGATGATGGCAGGGCGTTGGGTGGCCTCGATCACCTTGGCCACTGTGAAGGTTTTACCTGTGCCCGTCGCGCCGAGCAGCACCTGATTTTGCTCACCGTCGCGGACTCCCTCTACCAGTTCGGCAATCGCGGTAGGTTGGTCGCCTGCAGGTTCAAATTCGGTGTGCATGACGATACGTTTGCCACCCTCGAGTTTCGGGCGGGAAATTTCGTCTGGTACTATATCTTCGATGAGCATTGATTCCCCCTTTGTTCTATAAGTGATGGATTGTGTGCGGATTGCAAGGTTAACGAGGGGTTAATTCTTTAGGTAGAATTTTTACGATAATTCACAACTTATACGAATAAATTTCTTGCGACGCGCAACCCAAGCACCGTATGGTTTTCAGGCAAGCAGCAAGCAGGCCGCCGATCGGGTTCGACAAATTACCCCACCCCTCGCTCTTCGAAGCCGTTCGGCGGTCATCTTCTCTTGCAGACTCTTTAAAATTTGGCGATAAGTGCGCAAGTTCTATTCAACGAGGTACTCCAATGCTGGCACGTATTTACCAACCCGCACGAAATGCAATGCAGTCCGGTCAGGCCAAAACGAATGCTTGGGTGTTGGAGTATGTTCCCGAAACGGCTAAATCCCTCGATCCTCTAATGGGTTGGACCAGCTCAGACGACATGCGCGGGCAGGTGAAGATGCAGTTTGAAACGCAGGAAGCCGCTGTGGATTTCGCTAAGGGAAACGGAATTGCATACCGTGTTCAAAAAACGCACAAGCGCAAGCCAATGTTGCGTGCGGGCGGATATGCCGAGAATTTCGCTTCAAACCGCAAGACCGTCTGGACGCACTAAATCTAATTTATAACTGAACGTTGAAGCGGGCGACGCATAGTGCTATGCGAGCGCAAATTCCATGCGCGCGACCATAAGGAGCCCCCGAAAATGTCCGATTACATTGTTAAAGACATATCCCTAGCCGAATTCGGCCGTAAAGAACTTGATATTGCCGAAACAGAAATGCCCGGTCTGATGGCGCTACGCGAAGAGTATGGTGAAAGCCAGCCGCTCAAAGGTTCGCGCATCGTCGGTTCTTTGCACATGACGATCCAGACAGCTGTCCTGATTGAAACGTTAACCGCATTGGGCGCCGATGTTCGTTGGGCTTCGTGCAACATTTTCTCCACGCAAGATCATGCCGCGGCGGCTATTGCTGAAACTGGCGTGCCGGTGTTTGCAATCAAAGGCCAAACCCTCGAAGAGCACTGGGATTACCTCGACCGCTCGTTCCAGTTCCCCGAGGGCGCCAACCTTATCCTTGACGATGGTGGCGACGCGACTCTCTATGTTTTGGTGGGCGCACGTGTTGAAGCGGGCGAAACTGATTTGATCGAAGTTCCGACGTCTGAAGAAGAAATTGCCGTCTTTGCGCAGATCAAAAAACGCATGAAAGAAAGTCCAGGCTGGTTCACAAAAATGCGCGAAGCCATTCAAGGTGTTTCCGAGGAAACTACCACAGGTGTGCACCGCTTATATGAATTGGTAAAACAAGGCCAACTACCTTTCCCGGCGATAAACGTGAACGACTCCGTTACCAAATCGAAGTTCGACAACAAGTATGGCGTTAAAGAAAGCCTCGTTGACGGTATCCGCCGCGCGACTGACACCATGCTGGCTGGTAAGACAGCGGTTGTTTGTGGATACGGAGACGTGGGTAAAGGTTCGGCAGCCAGCCTTCAGGGCGCCGGTGCACGTGTGAAAGTTACCGAAATCGACCCGATCTGCGCGCTTCAGGCTGCGATGGATGGATTTGAGGTTGTAACCTTGGAAGACGCTGTCGAAACGGCTGACGTGTTTATCACCACAACCGGCAACAAAGACATCATCCGTATCGAGCATATGCGCGCGATGAAGGATATGGCGATTGTTGGTAACATCGGCCACTTCGACAACGAAATTCAGGTTGCGGCGTTGAAGAACCACAAATGGACCAACATTAAGGACCAAGTGGATATGATCGAGATGCCGAACGGCAACCGTATGATCCTTCTGTCGCAAGGCCGTTTGTTGAACCTTGGCAACGCCACTGGTCACCCGTCGTTCGTCATGTCTGCCAGCTTTACTAATCAGGTGTTGGCACAGATCGAGCTTTGGACCAAGGGTGACGAGTACAAAAACGATGTTTACATTTTGCCCAAACATCTGGACGAAAAAGTTGCACGACTGCATCTTGACCGTATCGGTGTGAAGCTATCCGTGCTGTCGCAAGAGCAGGCCGAGTATATTGGTGTGACACCGGAAGGTCCGTTCAAGCCGGAACATTACCGCTACTAATTGCATCATTTCCTTTGCGGGGCGGCTGTGTCAGTCTGCCTCGTAAAAGGGATTGATTTTGATATGCAAATACATTTTTTAGAATTGGTGGCCGTGATCGTTTTGTTCGCGGCCATTTGGTTATGGCGCAGACCCGATTGGATGGGGACACGTGGAAAAACCCTATGGGATTGGTTGGCGTTGCTCGCCGTCCCCGCATTTATCGGGTTTGCAACCGTTCTGATAAACGCGTCGCAAGCCGATATCGAGCGTGTTCGTTTGCAAGAATTGGCGCTACAGCAATATATCGACCGGATCAGTGATCTGTCGCTGGATGAGCGTGCAACAGCGCAACCGCAGAAGTCTTTGGCCATCGGGCGGGCACAAACTACAGCTATTCTTCAAATCACGGACAAGGAACGCACAGCGCGCGTGTTGAAATTCTTACAAGAGATGGACCTACTGCAGGAATACGCGGTCAATCTGGAATACCTCGACTTCTCCGGCGGGGAGTTGAAGGGACTGCGGTTAGACAATATGGATCTTGAGGGAAGTAACCTTCGCGGCGCAGACCTCGAGGGCGGTAGCTTTAGAAATGTTGATCTGGAGGAAGCCGATCTTCGTGGTGCTGATCTGGAAGACGCAGATTTCCGCGATGCGGATTTCGAAGATGCTCTGATGAAAGGGGCTGAATTTGATCGAACGGACCTGCGTGGCGCAGACTTAAGCAAGGCGGTTGGGCTAACAATGGCGCAACTTGAGGGCGCCTGCATGGGCGAAACCACCAAGCTGCCGATAGAGTTTAATCCGGTGCTGGTGCAATCTGGGGGGTGTTTTGATTCCGGTGATGACTAATCACAGCGAAATAACCTATAAGGCCCGCACCAATGCGGGCCTTATAGGTTTCGGGATCACCTACCCGGATGCAAAGTTTTTCCAAGTATGTGCGCATCATTCCCGATGACGCTTCCCGCATGTCCTACAATTAGCGGATCGGGCGCGGTGGCGACGGCTGGGTCGCGGTCGGGATATGGCAACGACGCAAGGAAATGTCGCATCGTATTCAGGCGCGCGCGTTTTTTGCAATTGGACTTTATGATTGTCCAAGGGGCGTCGGCAGTGTCTGTGTAAAAGAACATCGCTTCTTTGGCTTCGGTGTAGTCATCCCATTTATCAAGGCTGGCGCGATCAATTGGAGACAGTTTCCATTGCTTCAATGGATCGTGCTCACGCGATTGAAAACGACGGCGTTGTTCATCTTGGGTGACCGAAAACCAATATTTGAACAGTCGAACACCAGAGCGCGTAATCATACGCTCGAAATCCGGTGTCTGGCGCATGAATTCCAGATAGTCTTGCGGCGTGCTGAAACCCATCACACGTTCAACGCCAGCGCGATTATACCAGGAGCGATCGAAAAACACGATTTCACCAGCAGATGGCAAGTGTTGGATGTAACGTTGATAGTACCACTGACTTTGCTCGCGCTCGCTTGGCTTGTTTAGCGCAACAACACGGGAGGCACGTGGATTAAGGTGTTCAGTAAAACGTTTGATCGTGCCACCCTTACCGGCGGCATCACGGCCTTCAAACAATATCACGATCTTCTCGCCGGTTTCTTCAACCCATTGCTGAACTTTCAGAAGCTCCACCTGCAACTTGGCTTTTTCTGCCTCGTAAACAGCTTTCTTCATTTTGTCTTTGTACGGATACGTCGATTGCTCAAAACGCGCTTGGGGCGAGTCTGTGGGTATGGCAATACCTTCGGCAATATCAATTTTTGGCGTGGCAGCTGTCATGTTGACTGTCATTAAATAACTCCGTTTTATTTTATATTATTTGCACCGAACATTAGCAAAAATCGATTTTCTATTCTTTGACTTGAGTCAAAATAAATGACGTTCAGGGATAACGTAAGTGAATTATGTCGCGCATTGTTTGTGTGATAATATCGGGGTAACGAATCGAAAGGATATGCCAATGCTACGCCTGATTTCAATTCTCCTCGCCTTGATAATTTTGACAACATCCGCATTTGCGGATGATTGGCCAAGCGCTGGTAAACTGATGATGCAGCGCGCCGGAGATCGACTGAGCAGCGCAACGACAACAGCAGAACGAGTTGATGCTTTGCGTGAAATCGGCGCGATTGCAGCGGAATATCCAGATGCAACGGGCGCACAAACTATGGCGTCGGTGTTCAGCCAAAAAGCAACGATGGAGGCCGGTCCAAGCGCGATGCTAGGGGCTTTGGAGGAACTGGCGAGCGCTGGTGAAATTACGGATGTGAACGCGTACGGGGCTATTGTAGGACCGTTGATCGACACTGTGGTCAAAATGCAGGCGGATGGTACGTTGTTATCCGAAACTGCTATTCAACTGGATGATGCGATCTCGAAGCTGAACAGCGTGGCGGCGAAAGCAGGACTGCCAAGTGTAGCCGAAGCCATCACGCAAGCGAGCGGGGACATCGTGGGCGGCGCCGCACTAACGGATGCGCTGGGCAAACTTGCTAACTTTGCCAAGGTTGCGCGGGGGGCACCGGATGTGGCTGGTATGACCGCCAAGGAAACCAAGGCATATCTCGATAGCGTTGTCGGATCGCTTCCTGCCGGTGGTGGCGTTGCGATCTCCGGTCCGATGTATATAGCGTTCAGAGATAGTCTGGCGTGGAATAACGAGATGTTTGGCCAGTCTGCACAGGCATTGGATCTGGTTGCGAATGCGATAGAAACCGGCCAATTTGATCACGAGGCCTATAACAAGATCCACGATCGATTGAATGAATTGTCCGAGGGACCATGGGGCAGCGATACCGCGAAAGATATCCTGAAGAGTCTGTGCAAATCCCTTCCCGTTGCGGGCGCTTGGTGTGATGATTTGTTCAAAGCGGTCGAGACGTTGCTCAGCGATGTCGATTGCGGCGCGGTAACATGTGACTGTGACAATGTGGGCGGAGGGTTGATGCGTGGACCGTTGATTGTGCAATGCAAGCTTCAGGAAGACACTCTGATTGCAGAGTGCCGGGCTACGCAAAATGTCACGAGTACATGTGATGCTGGTGCCGCAGGGCCGGGGGCGAATTACTAAGCAGTCAAATAGCGGAGAAGCCAAGTAGGACCACGCCCACTGCGACGACAACCGATGCGGCTAGTCTCAGTTTCCAAGGGCGCTCACCCAGCCAAAGCATTCCGATGAGGGCTGCGAAAACCACGGAAGTTTCCCGCAATGTTGACACCATCCCTAGTGGAGCGATGGCTTTGACGTAGATCACGAGGCCGTAGGCGGTGGCAGAGACGAGGCCGCCGAAGATGCCCAACATTAACGTCTTGCGTGATAAGGTCAGCATACCTTTACCGACGCGGGCAAGGATGAAGATGGCAGTGAACGCTTCCGCGATGAACAGCCAGCCGACGTAGCCCAACGGCGTTTGTGCGGCTCGCACTCCCATTCCATCGACTAACGAATAGGCCGCGATCATAGCACCTGTCGCCAGCGCGGTAAGGACGACCAATGGTGGCGTTGCGCCGCGAAACACATCGCCCGCCATCATGAATATGCCGGTGGACGCCAGCAAAACACCAACCCACGCTGACGGCGGCAAGGTTTCCCCGACGAAAACCTGCGCACCTAGAGCGACTAGAACGGGGGACATACCACGCGCGATTGGATAGACGTGGCTTAGGTCGCCTAAGCGATAGGAGTGGTAGAGCAGGTAGTAATAGGCAAAGTGGATAACCGTAGATCCGGCGATGAACGACCAACTTTCGACGGCCGGGATCGGGTGCATAAATGCGAGGATGATGCCAAGAACTACATGTCCCACCGAGATCAACCCGAGTATGGCGAGTCGATCATCTGCGGCTTTGACGAATGCATTCCAAAGCGCGTGCAACACGGCTGCAAACAGGACGATGGAGATGGTTGTGAACGTCATTCAGGTCGCCCGAAGTTAGTGGGGGTGCCTTGCAACATGTGCTGGGCACCCGCAAATTTAGTTCCAAGGCAACGAGAATGTTTTGACGTTGGTGAAGCTTTTCATAGCCTCGATAACGCCTTCCTTGTAGCC
Organism: Rhodobacterales bacterium 52_120_T64; assembly: GCA_002162875.1. Taxonomy (GTDB): domain Bacteria; phylum Pseudomonadota; class Alphaproteobacteria; order Rhodobacterales; family Rhodobacteraceae; genus NORP23. The sequence continues at coordinate 84,134 of MABA01000003.1, forward strand.
GTTGCCGCTGTCTTTAATGCCACCAAACGGCGACATCTCGATGCGGTAACCGGGGACTTCCCAGATGTTCACAGTGCCTACAACTAGGTTCTTGATATAGGACTGCATACGACCAAAATCATTCGTGCAAACGCCAGACGACAGGCCGAACGCCGTTGAGTTCGAGATTTTCATAACCTCTTCATCATTGTCAGGTACGCGCACGATCGGGATGATTGGCCCGAAGGTTTCCTCCATGACCAACTCGCTTTCGTGCGGCACGAAATCCACAACAATTGGCGGCAGCAACGCGCCTTCGCGGCCGGGGTTATACAAGATTTTCGCCCCTTGCTCTTCCGCCATGTAAACCCGTTTCTCAAAGGTTTCCGCCGCTTGCGCGTGGATGACCGTGCCAAGATCCGTGGACAGGTCCATCGGGTCACCGAACGTCAGTTTTTTGGCGCGCTCAAGGACCAGTTCGACGAACTTGTCTGCCACACTCTCCTGACATAGAATACGTTTCACAGCAGTACAACGTTGCCCCGAATTTTTCGTGGCTCCGGCAACGGCCAAATCGGCGGCTTTGGCCAGATCTTCATCCGAAAGATCGTTACAGATAATCAGCGGGTCATTCCCGCCAAGCTCAAGAACCTGCCGTTTGTATACCGCTTTAGCAGCAATCATTTTACCAACTGGAACGCCGCCAGTGAAGGTCACCAGTTCAATGTGTTCGTTGGTGACCATTTCGTCGCCAATGTCCTGAGGCCAACCTGTTACGACCGAAAGCATTTCGGGTGGCAGACCAGCCTCGTACAGCGCATCCGCTAACCAGATTGCGGTCAGGGGGGTAAGTTCGGTTGGCTTCACAACGATACAGTTGTTCGTTGCGATGGCCGGCGCGATCTTGTGCGAGACCATGTTTAACGGATGGTTAAACGGTGTGATTGCGGAAATTACCCGCAACGGTTCGCGCGTTGTGAAGATTTTCCGCTGTTTGCCATGCGGCGTCAAATCGCAGGAAAAAATCTCGCCGTCGTCGTGAATGCACATCTGACCCGCAAGCGTATACACATCGTAAGCACGACCACATTCATATAGGGCATCGCTAATAGATATACCCAACTCGGCTGTAATAATCGGCGCAAGCTCTTCTTTGCGATCATTGATGATTTCAGCCACGTTCAGCAAAATCCGTTGCCGCTCGTAGCGGGTCAATGTCGGCTTATAGTTCGCACCAATTTCAAACGCTTCGCGCGCGTGCTCGGCGGTGCCCGCAGGCACCGATCCGATCACCTCATTGGTATAGGGATACCGCACTTCGACACGTTCAACCGTGTCGACCTTGCGGCCAGCAATGCGCATTGACTCGTGGCGCATTTCAATTGGGGCTTTGCTCATTTTGTAATTCCGATCAAAGGGCTGCGGCGGTTGTGGCGTAGAAAAAAGCATCGAAATTACGTAATTCCGGCGCATCGCCCAAATCGATAACGCGATTTACGATGAAAGGTACGCGTTGTTCGTGCAGACCACCATGAGAGCGCAGCGGTTCATTCAGAGCAGCCAGATCATGGCGATGCTCGGATGTGCCGATGGTGATATTTTCACCTGAGGTCAAAACGATATCGCCGATACGATCCGCCGGCAGCTCAAATAGCTCCACCGCTTCTTCTCGGGTAATCGCGGTCTCGATCCCGTCGATTTCCGAAAGGCGTTTCAGAATGTCGGCACGATCCGCACCTTCAGGAAGATACGCCGTCGCAAACGATCCAAGTGCACCGTGGTGAACAACGTATGGGTCGGTAATTGGCAGGATAACCCGCGCAGCCGCTTCGCCCAGCCATTCATCGAGCGTATCTTGAATGTAAATAACACTAGGTGAGCCGTCAGCGTGATGTTTTGGTTTCATACCATGATCGGCTGTTACAACAATAGCTGCGCCCATTTCATCAAGCTGGCCAAGGTATTTGTCGAACATTTCGTAGAAATCGTTGGCTTCTTTAATGCCCGGCGCATATTTGTGCTGAACGAAGTCGGTCGTGGTCAAATACATTACATCCGGTTTCCATTCAGCCAGCAACTTCACACCGGCGGCGAAAACAAACTCAGACAATTCGGCGGAGTAAACTTCCGGAACGTCCATGCCCAACCATGCGCTGGCGTTGTCAATTCCGTGCTCGGTTACGTTGGCAATATCCGAACGCTCGGCCGAAAAACACATGGCGCGGTCCGCGTCGAATTCCAATTCAGCACCCAGAAGCGCGCGCAACTTGTCTTTGGCGGTTACGATGGCAACTTTAGCGCCTGCGTCGTAGAATTTCTTGAAGATCGTGGGTGCGCGCAGAAAACGCACGTCATTCATCATAACTTCTTTGCCAGTTTCCGGTTCGTACAGGTAGTTCCCGCAAATGCCGTGCACCGCTGGCGGGCGACCCGTTGCGATGGACAAGTTGTTTGGGTTTGTGAACGACGGGATGACACTGTTGGCAAAACGAACGGTGCCCGTGGCTTTGATACGTTCAAGGTTTGGCATCAAACCTACCCTGATCGCTTCGTCAAGGTATGCAGGCTCACACCCATCAAGACAGATCGCAATTGCTGTGGTTTTCGGGACGGGATAGGTCCGGCCATTGGCAACGATCGGGGCTTGGATTGTCATAATTTTGTTTCCTCAGAGTTAATCAGGCAGCGAGCTTGGTTCGTTCAATTAGGGCTATTTCAGGCGGGGCGGCGGTGTCTACACCCATCTCGGCTAGTGTTTCTTTAGCGGCAGCCACAACTTGAAGCATGACGCCCGCGTCCATCTGGCCGATACAGCCGATGCGGAAGCTGTCTACGACGGTCAGCTTGCCGGGATAGATGATGAAACCCTTAGATTTCATCGATTCGTAGAACGTAGTGAAGTCGAATTTCTCGTGCGCAGGGCAGAAGAAGGTAACGATGATTGGGGACAACCAGCGGTCCTTAAGTAAGGTTTCGAAACCCAAATCCCGCATGCCTTCAACCACTACATCGCGGTTGGATGCGTAGCGCGCACCACGGCCTTTGATGCCACCCTCGGCTTTATGTGCACGAAGCGCTTCCAAGAAGGCGACAACCACATGTGTTGGCGGCGTAAAACGCCACTGGCCAGTTTTGTTCATATGCGCCCACTGCGCGTGAACGTCGAGGCTTAGCGAATGGCTGCGACCCTTGGCGGCTTCCAACTCGTCCTTGCGGGCGATGATGAAACCGAACCCCGGAACGCCTTCGATACATTTGTTGGCCGATGAAACCATCGCAACGTAAGGGATTTCGTTGAAGTCGAGGGGCACCGCACCAAAGGCGCTCATGCTGTCCACAAGCAGTTTTCGGCCAGCGACTGCAACGGCGTCCGCAATCTCTTTCACTGGGTTGAGAATGCCTGAAGATGTCTCGCAGTGCACGATGATAACATGGGTAATAGCGGGATCCGCCGCAATCGCCGCTGTGACTTCAGGACCGCGCGGTGGCATGTAATCGCCTTTGTTGATAACCGTGTAGTCGCGGTTCAGGTATTCCAGCGTTTGTGCGATCCGCATACCGTACGCGCCATTGCTTAGGACCAGAACCTTGCCGGTGCGAGGAACGAACGACCCCAACATCGCTTCGACTGAAAAACTACCGCTGCCTTGCATGGGGACGCAATCCAGCGCGCCTTCGGTGTCGCCGGTCAGGGCCAAAAGGCCCGCCCGCATTTCCGCGGTAAAGGCGCGAAATTCGCCATCCCAACTGCCCCAATCCCGAAGCATCGCTTCTTTGGTTTTGGCGGAAGTCGTCAGAGGTCCGGGGGTTAAAAGGTAGGGCTCGCCCATTATCGGGGCCACAATAGCGTTGGACATTTCACGTTCCTTTGCACCTAAAGTCACGGGTACTTTTAGGCTAGACAAATTATTTGTAAAATCGTTAATTAGTATTAACCCATCGATTTAATTTATGGACTTGCTTGTGCGATATGTTCAACTTAGGGCTTTTCACAATGTTGCCGTTCACGGCGGGTTTTCTCGCGCGGCAGAGGCGTTGTTTTTAACCCAACCAGCCATTTCCGACCAAATTCGCAAGCTGGAGGAACAGTACGACGTGTTGCTGTTCAATCGTCACAAAAAACAGGTCAAACTAACGACCGCTGGTGAGGCGTTGCTGGAAATCACCAACCGTATGTTTGAAGTTGAACGCCAAGCGCAAGATTTGTTGTCGGAAACGCGCAGTCTTAGTTCGGGTGTTCTGCGGATCATCGCGGATTCGGCGCACCACGTTAACCCGATTTTGGGGCGCTTTCGCACCAAGTACCCTCGTATCAAGGTTTCTATGCGCTCATCCAATACTGACGGCGTGATTAATGCCCTTCACGCTTATGAAGCCGACGTAGGCGTAATGGGCGAAGCGCCGCAAAACGCCGATTTCAATGTGCAAATCCTTGGAACTTCCGAGATCGTAGCCTTCGCGGCCAAAACGTTTAAGCGTGACCGCCGCAATAGTTTGGCGTTTGCTGATCTGGTGCATTTACCATTGGTATTTCGCGAACGAGGTTCCAAAACGCGTCAAAAATTGGAGGAAACCGCAAAGAAAGCGGGCGTCCCTCTGTCGCCAGTTATCGAGGCGGAAGGGCGAGAAGCCGTGCGTGAAATTGTGGCATCCGGTGCTGGCATAGGTTTTGTTTCCGCCGCGGAATACGGCCATGATGATCGTTTTCGTCTGATCCAGCTAGAAGGCCCCGCCATCGATATGGAGGAGGCCTTGGTTTGTTTGCGTGAGCGCAGCCGCGGAAAACTGGTGGCAGCGTTTATGGAACTTGCGGCAGAAACGAACGACTAATTGTCGTCGTGACTGTGTTCGGGACCCAAAGTCTCGACTAACCTCGTTTGTAAAAGCTGGCCGCTTTTGTACAATATCGGGTAAGCAACCGAGGCGAAAAGCGAGTTCAGCTCTTTCAAGTTCCGCAGGGTTTCCAGATGGATGTTGCTGCTCTCGAAGCTGATTTCCTCACCTTCACGCAAGCGCTTCAAGTGTTGTTTGCGGCTTTTGCGTTCCATATTTGCCATTTCGGTCTTCTCTTCAATCAAGGTGCGCGCGGCCTCTAGATCACCCGAAATCAACACGTTGAAGGCCAGTTTGATATTGCAAATCACCCGCTCGTGCACGGTCACGAGTTCCTTCCAACCCTGCTTGGAAAACTCCAAATTCTTGATGCTTTTGGATTCAGCCAAGACCAGCAATCGCTTGGCGATGATGTCTCCGGCATTTTCTAGATTGATCGAAAACTCCGTCAACTCCCGCGCTCTCTTTGCGTCGTCTCTTGTTAGTTCGCCACGTTGTAGTTCCGCCACATAGCGCCGAATGTCGGAGAAAGCAGAGTTCACCTCATGGTCCATTTTCCGGACTTTCTCCATGCGCTCCTTATCGAAATTTTCGTATAAATCCATGACCGGATGCACCATCACTTCTACGATTTGACCCATGCGAAGCACCTCGCGGGTGACACCGGAAAGCGCCAGATTGGGAGCATTCAGAACGGTTCGATCAAGGGCGCTCATTGGTTTGTAGATGTCGGATTGGCTTTCGGTTAATGGCTCCGGCATCAGTAAAGCCAACGGTTTTTCTATAACTTTTGTGAAAGGCAGGCCGATAATCAGCAACGAAAAGTTAAACGCCAGATGGGTGTTTACTAGATATTGACCGGGCCCGAAGCTGTCAAAAATCGACAAAACAGGTGTGAGGTTTACGATAAACAGGGCGACAATGGCAGCCGTTCCGCGTAGCAGAAAGTTACCCATTGGAATACGGCGGGCAAACTGGCCCATGCCGCGCGATAACCACACAGGCAGGATGGCACCGCCTAGGTTGGCGCCAAGTACAAGGGAAACACCGGCCTCGACAGGTAAAACTTGCAGAATGACGAGGGTCACGAACAGCAGGATTGCCGCGACGCTGGAATGCATAATGAATGCCAGAGCCGCACCAATCAGGAACGAGGTAATATACTCGGACCCAAGATATCCCGCCATCGCTGGCAGCAACTCGCTCTCGCGGATCGGTTCGCTAGCGGCCCCGATCATCTGCAAGGATATAAGAATAAATCCAACGCCCAGTAGGATGCGGCCAGCTTGGCGCAAGCTGCGTTGTTCGGTTTTCAAGAACAGCCAGCCACCGATGGCCAGCAGGAAAGGCACCAGCCAGTCTAGATCGAAGGACAGGATTTGAATGACGAGCGCCGAGCCAAGGTCTGCCCCCAGAACAATTGCAAGGCCATTACCAACTGCGAGGAAACCGCCGGCAGCAAATCCGGTTGCCAACAGCGCTGTCGCGGTGGAGCTTTGCAGCACAATCGCCAACATCATGCCCATTACCGAGGTCTGAATCCGGTTGCGTTTTTCGTTGGTCATCATGCGTTTGAAGGATGGCCCCATGGCACGTTCGATGCCGGTTTGAACCATACGAACAGCGAACAGAAGCAACATGGTTGCACCGGCAAGGTTCAAGAAAAAAGCTAGAACGTTCATGCGGAACCTCCAACGATTTCGATCAGCTGTGACAGCAGTTCCGGCGTTGCAGCCGTTAGGACCCGCCCGTCGGAATGCAATGTCAGCGGACTGCCCTGCCAATCTGTCATCAAACCACCGGCGGCCTCGATCAGCGCGACGATGGGCAGGTAATCGTAGGGTTGCAAGTTGCAATCCACCACTGCATCAATGTGCCCAGCAGCGACCAGCGCATGAGGGTAGCAGTCATAAGACATGCGGCGCGTTTTACCCGCTTTCAACAGCTTGGCGAAAACCGAAGGGTATTGAGACACCATCGTTTCCGTTTCATTGATGAACAGCGTCGCAGCATTCAAATCGGTTTGCGAGGAGGCCGCAATCGGCGCTCCGTTCATGCTTGCGCCAACACCCGCCTGCCCAACGTAGATTTCGTCAAGCGCAGGCATTCCTACAATGCCGAGCACCGGTTTACCTTGTTCAATAAGCCCCAGCAACATCCCGAACAGTGGCATTCCCGATATAAACGAACGTGTCCCGTCAATTGGATCGACGACCCAATATGTCTGGGCATCCAGGTTTTCGCTGCCAAACTCTTCACCCAGTATTCCAAAGTCGGGATAAGCATCCAACAAAGATTTACGAATCTGTGCCTCGACGTTTTTATCAGCCACAGTGACCGGACTTTCGTCGCCCTTGGTCGCGACCTCCAACAATTGCCGGAAGTAGGACATCGCTGTAACAGATGCCTCGTTCACGGTCTTAAGCGCGAGCTCGGAAATCTGTTGATGTGCTGCTTGAACGTTCATTTGTTGTCCTTGTCCCTGGCAGTACCTTCTTTGGTGGCGACTACTATCTTCAGGCCTAACGTTTTAGCCGAGGATCTGAAGTTGGTGGGGGGGGAGACATCAGTCACCAGAACGTCAATTGTTTCGGCGTCCGCAAAAACGATTGGACCTTTTTGCCCGATTTTGCTTTGATCAGCGACGACAATGCTCGCATTCGCCCGGGCGATATAGGCGCGCGCAAACTCGGCTTCCGACAAGTCGGTGGACATAAAACCAAGGTCCGAGTTGACCGCCGTTGGCGACAAGATTGCGAAATCAGGGTTAAACCCCTTGATGAAAGCCATCGCACCTGTTCCGTAACTTCCACCATCGGCTTCACGCAATTCGCCGCCGGCAAAAAATACGCGGTTCTTGTTGTGGGCAGAAAGACGTTCAGCAACTTTTATGGAGTTCGTGACGACGAAAAGGTTTTTTCGAACCCGCAAAGCGTCGGCAATAAATGTGGTCGTGGAGGAGTTGTCGATGAACATCGAGGCACCATCTTCGATCATGCCTGCTACACATTTCGCCATCGCACGCTTTGCTGTGCGGTTGACCTCCATGCGCTCGCCAAAGGCGGGTTCCTCGTTACGGTTGGCCAGCAGAACGCCACCGTGAACTTTGATGACAATGCCTTCTTTGGCCAGGTGTTTGATGTTGCGTCGAACCGTTTCTTCGGACACATTTAACAAGGTTGCAAGCTCGGCCGTGCGACACGAACCACCGTTTTCGCGCAAGACGCCAAGGAGTTCATGCGCCCGGTGCGAAGAATATATTTCAGAAGTACTGCTCATTTGGTGCCTATTTTTGTTATCTGTCGAAAAACCACAATTTAAGGGCAGTGTCGAGGGCTTTTGAGGGTAAATGTGGATTAATATGGTAAACATATGGTTAATGGGGGAATTTCGGGCGAAAGCCGTCATGTATATCCAATTTTAAGTAGGTAAATCTTGTCGGACAAATCTTATGTGATAAGAAAGAGAAAGCGGAATATCCTGGCAGAAGCCGGATCTGGCATATCCTCCCGCAACTTCTCAGATTTCAAATTCCAACGACTCAGCTTTGCTAGTGCGAGCGTGAAGGGACGCCTTCATGATGGGGAAGTCGGAGAGCCTCCGTGGGGGAGGCTCTCCTGGCTAGAACATGACCCGCACCAGCCACAAGGTGATCGACGGGAAGCCAAGAAGAATGCCGACACGGATGATATCCGACAGCACAAAGGGGGCGACACCGCGATAGGTTTGAGTGATTGGAATTTCCGGCGCTATAGAATGGATGATGAACAGGTTCATACCCACTGGCGGTGTTATCAGTCCGACCTCGACAACGATTAAGGCGATGATGCCAAACCAAATCGCAAGTTCCTCGGGTGGTAGGCCAAAATCTAACGACATGATGATTGGGAAGAAGATCGGGATGGTTAGCAGGACCATCGAAAGAGAATCCATGATGCATCCGAAAATCAGATAAAGGACCAGCATCGAAATCATGACCATCATCGGCGAAAAACCTTGCTCGCCCACCCATGCCGCCAAACCTTGCGGAGTTTGCGTGAAGGCAAGGAACGAATTGAAAAGTTGTGCTCCAAATACGATGAAGAAAATCATGGCGGTTGATGATGCAGTGGACAGGATAGATTCAAGGAACCCGCGACGATCGAGTCCGCCGGACATCATGCCGTAAACACCAGTGCTGATTGCACCAACGGCCGCGCCTTCGGTTGGGGTGAAAATACCTGCATAGATGCCGCCAATTACGGTAATGAATATCGCTGCAACCGGCCAGATTCTAACGAGGTTTCTGAAGCGATCCGGCAGGGGAATGCGTGGGGCACGAGTGGCGCTGTCAGGGTTTACCCAGACGTAGATCATTACGGTAAACGTATATCCCAAGGCGGCCAAAAAACCGGGGATCATGGCTGCCATAAACATTTTCACGATGTTCTGCTCGGCGATGATGGCATAGATCACGAGGATAACAGAGGGGGGGATGAGGATACCCAACGTGCCACCTGCCGCCAGCACACCGGTTGATAACGCATCCGAAAACCCGTGACGGCGCAGTTCTGGTAGGGCGACGTGACCCATCGTCGATGCCGTTGCTAGAGAAGAGCCGCACACTGCGCCAAAGCCTGCGCAGGATCCAACTGCGGCAATAGCCATACCGCCTTTATAATGGCCGAACCAATCTGCTGCGGCACGAAATAGATTACCCGAGATGCCGGATTTGGTCGCAAAATGCCCCATCAGCAAAAACAACGGCACAATTGAAAGCGAGTAACTGGCGAACGTGTCGTAAGTCAGGGATTTCAACTGTGCTAGAACTGCGTTGGGTGACCCAAGCACAATCCATGTACCCATGAATCCCGTTATCGCCATAGAAACGCCAATCGGGATGCGCAAGAAAATGGCCACCAGCATGACCGCGAACGCGATGATCGAAAGCTCCAACCCGGTCATACAATCTGCCCTTCTTCGCCACGGATCGTCCAGTTCATGGCGCGCCAAACGGTGTAAATGCATACCACCGCAAAGAAGGCCGCGCCCACCATCGATAAAGCGTATCCGTACCAGACCGGCATGCGAAGAATGAAAGTCGTTTCGGTGTAGTAGGGCTTGTCGCCCAACATCAACAGGGCGCGAAGGGTACCCGAACCCATCGGTAAACGTTCCCCTAAACCCAACCACATCCGCCACGCGATGACGCTTGCCGCGATGGCCATAGCCGTGTCGCCCGCCATTCCCAAACCTGCACGCAAACGCGATGGGAACCGGTCCACCAATACGTCGACTGTAACTTGGCCACGGTTGATCTGGCTCCATGGTAAAAAGCTGAACACGGCGACGGCGCAGGTTACCTCCACCAGTTCAAAATCACCTGGAATCGGACCAAGGCTTGCCCAACTCATAGCCCTGCCTGCGATGGATAAGATCGTCATAATAGCAGCGGCGGTTAGCAGGAACCCACCGAAATACGCCAGCCATTTGGCTGCGATTTTCAGTAAACGCCCTAGTCTGGCCTCGGCCATTGGGGCGATGCCATTTGATGAATCGCTCAACGTAGTCCCCTGTTTTCCTGATTTATGACGGGTTCGGCGGTGGAATGATAGATGGCCGGTTGTTCAAACCGTCAATATCCATACCTGCGGTTTTCTTGTATGAGGCGGCCGTGCTTTCTAGTTCATCTTTTGTAAGAACATCTTCGATACGTTTAAACCCGTTAGGCGCACGCGCTGCGACCACATCCAAAACTTTGTCCGGCCCGTCGCCCCGATTGGCCAACACGATGGCGGCAGTGACAGGTCGTCGTTCCAAATCGTATGTCTGCAATGCTTCGGATGTTACACCTAGCATCTGCATTTCGCGCGCAAGAACGCGAGCATCCAGAATTGGCCGCCTTGCGCTGAGGCATATACAATCTCTTCTGTTCGAAGGGCGATTTTATCCAGTTCTGCCAGCCGGCCACGTTCGGTTAGTTCTCGTATGGCGGATGGTTGCAAATTGATGGCAACGCCCATTGGTTTGATTTGGGTGACGGCCTCGAAAATTTTGCATGGGATGCCGGCCTGGTGAAGACTAAGTGCAAGCGTCAGGCCGCCGATACCAGCTCCGCCAATTAGAACGGTCATGGTGACTTCCTCCAACTATTGTTGAAATAGGGCATGTTACCCGTGGGTTGGCCAGTGGTGATGCAAGTCGTCGATCACAAACGTATGCGCATGATGATAGCCATCGGTCAGATGGTGCGCGCCCTGCAAGTGCGGGTGATCCGATGGCAAGTCGGTGTGCGTGTGTGGTAGGCTGTTGGCGGTCTGGTGCGGCCAGAATATGAAACTGATTGCAATGGCACCACTTGCGATCAGGCCAAGCACAAGGAACGCGGCGGGGATGCCAAACGCTGCCCCGATCCAACCGGCGAGTGGGTAAGTAACCAGCCAACATGCATGGGACAGGGCGAATTGTGCGGCAAAAAGTGCGGGGCGTTCGGTGGAATGCGAGGAACGGCGAAGCAATCGGCCAGCCGGAGTGAGAATAGCAGAGTACCCTAGGCCAGCGATGCCCCAAAGGGCCAGAAAGACGTTGAAATCCGGCAGAGTCTTGAAGAGGGCCGCACCTACGAACATCGAGGCCGCCAATAGGATTGCCCCACCAATCATTGGTACGCGGTCTCCGGTTTTGTCCAACAGTCGCGGTAGAGCGAGGGCTGCAATCATGGATCCTGCGCCGAAGGCTGCCAGCGCGAAGCCGACGGACTGCGCGTCGAAGCCATAGAGACTGCGTGTGATAACGATGGTGTTAACCAAAATCATAGCGCTACCGGCAGCGGCTGCAAGGTTCAAGCTGAGTAAGCCCCGAAGGCGTGGCGTCGCGAGATATATCCGTGTGCCGCTGAACACACGCGCCCAGAATGTCTGAGTAGCGGGCTGAATTTTTCGGGCCAGCAGAGGTGCTGAAAGCACAAATGCGGCAGATAGGACAAACCCGATCACCGTGCCAGCGAACAGCCAATGGAATGACATTACCGCCAGCAGAGCTGCCGCCAGCATCGGGCTGATCAGGTGCTCCAGATCGTAGGTTAGTCGAGAGAGTGACAGCGCGCGGGTATATTCAGCCTCGTCGGGTAATATGTCCGGGATGATCGCTTGGAAAGTCGGGGTGAATGCCGCCGATGCGGATTGTAGTAGAAATATCAACGTGAAAACGTGCCAGACCTCGGTCACGAAGGGTAAAAGCAGAGCGATGCCAGCACGGACTATATCCAGAGCTATCATTACGCGTTTTGCTGGAAACTTGCCCAGTATGGCGTGCGCAATAGGGGCGACACCAACGTAGGCAATCATCTTTATTGCCAGCGCTGTACCCAATACAGTTCCGGCTTTGGGACCGGCGAGATCGAATGCCAAAAGACCAAGTGCAATTGTCGCTAAGCCTGTGCCCAGCAAGGATACGACCTGTGCAGCGTATAGTTTCCGAAACATCGGATGGCGCAGTAAGTTCAGCATTTATTACCCTATGTATCCACCCATTTCGCAGATAATCGACCATTCCTCGGGGGTTACTGGCTGTACTGAGAGGCGGGTGTTGTTTACCAATACCATGTCCTTCAGCCGCGGGTCGTTTTTGCAGTTTTGCAAGGTCACAGGCGTCGGGAATGTTCCCACCGCTTTGATATCTACACATTCCCACCGGTGATCATCCGTCGTGCTGTCAGGATGAATTTCGGCACACACCTCTATTACGCCAATGACACGCTTTTCATCGATGGAATGATAAAAGAAACCTAAGTCTCCGATTTTCATTAAACGCATGTTGTTGCGAGCTTGATAGTTGCGAATGCCATCCCACTCTTCGCCCGCGTCACCTTTGGCCAACTGGTCGTCCCATCCCCAAGCATTTGGTTCGGATTTGAAAAGCCAGTAATTCATGCGGTTACTCCTGTTTTAAGGGGCGGGAAAGCAGCGCGTCTATGGCCTCGTCTACCGTAATATTTCGCGAAAGGATAGCGGCGACGACTTGGGCGACAGGCATCTCAACTTTATGGCGTTCAGCGAGGGTGCAGGCGGCTTGTGCTGTGGCGACGCCCTCCACGGTTTTGCTGCTGCCTTGGGCGACGCCTGAACCAATTGTCAAACCCTGTGCGAAGTTACGGGACATGTCGGAACCGCAGGTAAGTGTCAGATCGCCAAGGCCCGACAAGCCGTTGAAAGTTTCATCGACCCCACCCATGGCAGTCCCCAGGCGGCGCATTTCAGCGAACCCCCGCGTCATCAATGCGGCACGCGCGCTTTCACCAAGCCCCGCGCCGATAACGATACCTGCGCCGATTGCGATAACGTTTTTGAGGGCCCCACCAAGTTGCGCGCCTGTCGTGTCGGTTGATAGGTACAAACGCAAGCGGTCGGTTGAAAGATGGCGTTGCAAGGCCTTGCCAAGTGCTGCGTCTTCACATGCAAGCGTTAACGCGGTTGGTAAGCCACGCGCGATTTCTGTGGCGAAACCTGGGCCGGTTAGTACGGCAACTGGATGGTTGGGCGCATGCGTGGTGGCAACGTCCGATTGCAGCTGAAAGCTTTGCAGATCAATGCCTTTAGCGCATAGTACCAGCGGTACTTTGGGTAGCTGCGCTGCATGTTTGGCCAAAAACTGGGCGGTCTTTTGTGCAGGGACGGCCAGTAGCAGAATTTCTGCATTCGCTGCTGTTGCCAAGTTGCTAATCGGGCTGACACCCTTGGGAAACGTAATGTCCGGCAAGCGCGGAGGTTTGCGCGTAGCTGCCGAAGTTTTTGCTTGTTGTGCAGACCGCGACCACAGGAAAACCTCTTGTCCGGCATCTGCCAACGCGCAAGCCAGCGCCGTTCCAAATGCGCCAGCGCCTAATACCGCGATCGTCATGCTTTCGCCCCTTTTTTACCCGAGCCTAACATCGGCTTGGCAGTTTTATCCAGCGGCCAGCGAGGGCGCGCAATGATTTCAGCGTGGGGGTTGAAATCCGGCAAGGCCATTTGTTCAATTCCTGCCCATGCGATCATTGCGGCGTTGTCCGTGCATAACTTCAATGGCGGGGCAAGGAAGTTAAAACCTTGCTCGTCCGCCATATCGGTCAACTGCGTGCGGATCACGGTGTTGGCCGCAACGCCGCCGGCCACAGCAATGGTGGCCGATTTTGTGTCGTAGGTTTCCCTAAAAGACGCGCAAGCGCGGCGACTTTTCTTGGTCAAGACGTCGGCGATTGCTTCTTGGAAACCGGCACATAAATTCGCGCGGTCCCGGCGCTTCAGACCGCCATGTTCTGCCACCAGTTTGTCCCGCTCGCGTCTGAGCGCGGTTTTGAGGCCAGAGAAGGACATATCACAATTCTTGCGATCCAGCAGCGGGCGGGGAAATTTGAAACGTTTCGGGTCGCCATTTGTCGCTTCGCGTTCGACTTCGGGTCCACCGGGGTAACCCAGACCCAGCAGCTTGGCGGTTTTGTCAAATGCTTCGCCCGGCGCGTCGTCGATAGTACCGCCGAGGCGACGGAAAGTGTCTGGTCCCTCGACCGCGATGAACTGGCAGTGGCCACCCGATACCAACAACATCAGATACGGGAATTCCAACCCGTCCGTAAGGCGGGGCGTTAGCGCGTGGCCTGCCAGATGGTTAACGCCGATTAACGGTTTCGCTGTAGGGGCAGCCAAACCTTTGGCGCACATCACACCCGACAAAACGCCACCGATCAGGCCAGGGCCTGACGTTACGGCGATACCATCGATATCTGCAAGATCAACACTTGCCTCGCTCAAAGCCTGTTGGACGCAGATGTCGAGACGTTCCGCATGTGCGCGCGCCGCGATTTCGGGAACGACTCCGCCAAAGGGGGCGTGTAGTGATTCTTGGCCAGCAGTCATCGACGACAGGATGTTACCACCCCCAACACCGGGAATTCCGCGCACCACGGCTGCGGCTGTATCGTCGCAGCTGCTTTCTATACCCAAAATTGTAACTGTTTGGTCGATCAAGTGATTGCGCCCCTTTGCAGCACGAGGTAACACCATGCTTATGAGCAAGCAATACACTACCTTAAACACCCTGAAAATAGGCACTCGCGGGTCGCCGCTAGCCCTTGCACAGGCGCACGAGGCGCGCGCACTGCTTATGGTTGCCCATGACATGCCAGAGGATGCTTTCGAGATTAAAGTTATCCAGACAACTGGCGATGCCGTTCAGGACCGTCCGCTGTCTGAAATCGGTGGCAAGGGGTTATTCACCAAAGAGATACAATCAGAGCTGTTGTCCGGTGGAATCGACATCGCCGTGCATTCGCTGAAAGACGTTGCGAATGTTCTGCCAGACGGATTGGTTCTTTCAACCGTTTTGGCCCGCGAAGACGTGCGCGACGCTTTCGTTAGTCTGAAATATAAGTCGATCGAGGATTTACCGCGCGACGCAACAGTGGGCACTTCGAGCATTCGCCGCCGTGCACAACTCGCGTCGATGCGCCCAGATTTGCAACTGGTGGAATTTCGCGGCAACGTGCAAACCCGTCTTCGCAAACTGGACGAAGGCGTGGCAGATGCCACCTTCCTCGCTTGTGCGGGATTGCAGCGTTTAAACCGTTGGGAACTCGCCAATCCCATTCCGATTGAGCAGATGTTACCGGCGGTTGCACAAGGTGCCATCGCGATTGAACAACGCATCGCCGACGATGCCATAAGTGCAATTCTTGCACCGATTAACCATGCCGAAAGCGCAATACGCGTGACTGCAGAACGCGCATTTCTGCACGTGCTCGACGGGTCCTGCCGCACACCGATTGGCGGATTGGCGTTGCTGGACGGCGACAAGCTGGAATTCCGTGGCGAGGTACTGCGCCCCGATGGATCCCGCCTGTTCAACGGCGTTTGGCACGGCGATGTATCCGATGCCGAAGCAATTGGTACAAAGGCTGGCGAAGCGCTAAAAGCCAAAGCCGGGGAGGGGTTCTTTGACTAACGTCAAAACCCTTCTGCTGACACGACCAATGGCGCAGTCGCGCATGCTTGCTAAAGAAATAGAAACCGGGTTTCCCGATAAGGCGACCTGCCTTATTTCGCCGGTGATGGCGATAACGCCGACTGGCGAGCTACCAGACAACTCCAAATTCCAAGCGGTTTTGTTTACCTCCGTTAACGGGGTGCAAGCCTTCGTCGATCTGGGGGGCACAGCCCGCAAATGCTATTGTGTAGGACCACGAACCACGCAAGTTGCGCAAGCGGCAGGGTTTGATGCTGTTTCAGCAGACGGCACAACGACGGAATTGACTGCACTGGTGGTAAAGGATTTGCACCCCGAAGACGGTCCGATTTTGCATATTCGCGGTCAACAAACCGCAGGCGATATTTCTGAAAGTTTGACGGAACACGGTTACATAGTGGAACAAGCAGTACTCTACACTCAACAGGCATGCGAGCTGACCGACGCTGCACGTCAAGCGTTGGAACAGGGCAACGTGCAAGGATTGCCGCTATACTCCCCATTATCTGCCCGTCGCTTTTCGGACATTCTGGTGAAAAACCCACACTGGACCACGCAAAACACAACTGCGTTATGTATCAGTCAAAACGTGGCTGCGGAGTTGCGAAATCTGACGCTTGGGCGCATAGAAATAGCCGCAAAGCCAAACGGGGCTGCGATGCTCGCATTGATTGGTCAGTTTTTGCGCTAATTATCGCTGATCCTATGCGCCTGTGGGTTGTGGCCTTGCTGACCTGCATCTAGACTTTGCATCAAGTGGTCACCAAATAATTGTAACAATCCCGCATTGATACCCAGAGGCAGATTGATGGCAGAAAATGAAACTCCGGAAAAAATAATTGATGTCGAGGCAGCTATGGTTATCGGCGATCCTGACGCGGTTGAGGAAGAACATGACGAAACAGGTGTTGCTGGGCGAATCCTGAAGGTTTTTGGTATTCTATTGGTTGGCGGTGTTTCGGCGCTTTGGCTAGGTCCGAAAATCGCACCTGTATTACCTTCTGGTCTGGCATCCGTTTCGGCGTGGTTGGCACCGGGTGGGGCGCAATTGGATGCAGAAATCACCGCGTTGCAAATCGCACTGGCGGAGATGCCCGAACCTGTTTCAGCATACGAGATCGACGCGATGATCGCTGGCGGCATTTCAACCAAAACCGCCGCCCTTTCAGGACGTATTGATGCGCTGGGCGATGGGGCGGTTTCGGCACAGACTGAATCGCGTCTGGCTGCGTTGGAATTGAAAACTGATGGCCTGCGGGCGGAACTTTCATCCCTGTTGGCGCAGCTTTTCGATGTATCGCAATTGGGGGGGGAGGTTTCAGCGGAAACCGCAGCCAAGCTCGCAGGGTTCACCGCCGTAAATGAAGGGCTGAAGGCTGAAATCGCGGCCTTGGCGAACCGGATCGATGGTGTTTCTGCGACTGCGGCGCAGGTCTCGGCAGTGGAAACCAATGCGAAAGTCGCGCGAAACGCGGCGGTTATACACAGCAGTTTGAACGCTATCGACGTGGCGCTATCTGCTGGCTTGCCGTTCGCAACGACACTTACAGATATGCAAAACGCAGGCTTTACGGATATTCCGGAGGCCCTTAGTGACGCATCGGGCGGCGTTACCACGATGGCAAAACTACGGACTGATTTTCCCGATGCTGCGCACGGTGCGATCCGCGCATCGATCTTGGCATCGGCGGGCGACGGGGTTTTCGCGTCAATCGGCGCCTTCACGAAAGCGCAAGTTGCTGGGCGTTCATTAACGCCACAAGACGGAGTGGGGCCGGACGCCGTATTGTCCCGCGCCGAAGCCGCGTTGAAGCAAGACGATCTGTCTCAAGCGTTGAACGAAATCGATGCGCTGCCAACAGCTGCGATGTCACCCGAAAGCGACGGGGCGATGGATGTCTGGTTAGCAGCAGCGACCGAGCTGCAAAACGCTCTAAATGCTTTTGACACGCTGCAAGCAAGCCTGACAGCCGAATAGGAATACCGATATGATCTGGTCACTCGTTAAAGTTATTTTCTTTGTGTCATTGGCAATCGCGCTGTCATTCGGCCTGTCATTCGTGTTGGAAACGCCGGGCGGCGTACGGATCGCGTTTGGCGACCAAGAGATAAGCCTGGCACCTATTGGGTTCATACTTGCATTGCTACTGTTGCTGGCGACTTTCTGGATATTGTTGAAACTCTCGGGTCTACTCGTGGCGGTTTTGCGGTTTTCAATGGGTGATGAGACCGCCCTAACGCGGTACTGGGGTCGCAAACGCGAACGTCGCGGGTTTGATGCGTTGGCTGACGGTATGGTTTCGTTAGCGGCCGGCGAAGGTGAAAAAGCGATGACGCAGGCCGCTAAAGCGGAACGCTTATTGCACCGCCCGGAACTGACGCGCTTGCTAAGCGCCCAAGCGGCGGAACAGTCCGGTAACGGCGCACGCGCTCTTGGATATTACAAAGAAATGTTGCAAGATGATCGTACGCGGTTTGTTGGGGTTCAAGGCATTCTGAAGCAAAAGCTGGCCGAAGGCGATACGGATACGGCTTTGAAGCTGGCCGAAAAAGCCTTCGCACTGCGCCCCGCGCATCATGGAAATCTGGACACGTTATTCTTGTTGCAATCCGAAGCGGCGGATTGGTTCGGTGCACGTAAGACGTTATCGGCCAAGCTAAGAGCCAAAGCATTGCCGCGCGATGTCGCCAAACGCCGCGAGGCGATTCTGTTGCTGGCGGATGCCAAGGTAGCATATGAAAACGGCGATCAAACGGCGGCGCGAGAGGCCGCGTTGCAGGCGAACAAGATGGCACCAACGTTGGTTCCGGCCGCGGTTCTGGCTGCGCGCATATTGATCGAAGAAGGGTCGAAACGTCCGGCCATCAAAATATTGAAGGCCGCATGGCAATCCATGCCGCACCCTGATCTGGCTACGGCATTTGCGGCCATTGAACCCGATGAGGCGCCCAAGGAGCGTCGCAAACGTTTCGACCAACTGGTAAACCTGCAACCCGCACACCGTGAAACGAAAATGCTGATAACCGAGTTGGCCCTTAGCGAAGAAGATTTCCCCGCAGCACGTCGCGCGATTGGGGATTTGGCAGAAGAAATGCCAACCACGCGTACTTTGGCGCTGATGGCCGCGATTGAACGCGGATCGGGTTCTGACGAAGATATCGTACGAGCAATCCTTGCCAAAGCGTTAAGCGCTAGCCGCGGTGATCAGTGGATCTGTTCGGCTTGCGGGCAAGCGCATGTGGAATGGTCACCGACCTGCCACAACTGCAGTGCATTCGATACGCTGGAATGGAAAGAGCCGGCGGAATCCGACGCCGAACCAATGGATGCGGTTTTGTCACTTATTGTCGGCGCCACATCGGTTGCAGCGCCCGAGCCAGAAGAACCGCTAGAAACAGCGCCGATAATTATCGATGCCGAAGTCGTCGATGAGGACACGGTTTAACTGCGCGCCTTGTTACCCGATCAAGGCGCGTGTCAATGCGCTGTCAGGTTCCACGAGGCTGTTTACGACGGTGAAGTGATTGAGGGCAGGTTCCTCGACACAGGTAATGTTCATGCCGAATCCAGTCCACACATTGGCTAGCAGGGCATTTTGGCGCACGAATTCAGGACGCTCGTCTGCGCCAACCCAACATGTCAGATCAAAACCGGAGCGCGGGGTCAGCAGGGCAGGGCTTTCGGCACTTGCACCAGCCATATCCATCTTAAAATCCGCGTTCATTTCTGTGCGCAGCATCGGGCGAATATCGTGAACACCGCTGATCGCGACAATTCGGTCAACGCGCGCCATACAAGCCAGATCAATATCGATGCACCCCATCCGCGCCGCCAAATGCCCGCCTGCGGAATGCCCCGTCAGGTGGATCGGCCCATCAAAACGGGTAGCAGCAAAATCGATTGCTGTGGCGATTTGTTGGGTGATGTCTGCGATCCGCACCTCTGGACAAAGGATGTATCCGGGCATGGCAACCGCCCACCCAAGCGCGTTTGCCCCCGCAGCCAACTGCGACCACAAGTTTTTGTCGCGCGACAGCCAATAGCCCCCATGAACGAAAACCACCAAACCTTTGGGGGTGCCTTCCGGGTGAAATATATCCATAACCTGACGCGGGTGTTTACCATAGGGCACGTTTAACTCCGCCCGACCATCAGCGCTCATTTGGTCCCGAAACGCAGCTCCATCAACCGCCCACGCAGCGACGATATCGTCCACGTCCTCGACGTAAACACCGTTAGCATAAGCGTCGTCCCAATCGGTTATCATATCGCTCTCCAAAACGGGATTTCCCCTACATTAAATTCTTTGCGTCCAGCGGTCACTAGCGCCCGCCTTTCTCAGGTATCAATCCCCTTGGACTGAACCTGAGAACTAGCAGCAGGATCATACCCATAACCATCAACCGCATATGCGGTGCTGATTTGAGCAGATGATCGCGCAGTCCGTTACCTTCGGACATGCCAGAAGTTACGACGTCCATCAGCCATGCGCCCACCGGTTCAGCTTCGATCCAGACGAACCAGATTAGGAATCCACCCAGAACCGAGCCCCAGTTGTTGCCTGACCCCCCGACGATAACCATCACCCAGATCAGGAATGTGTACCGCAGTGGATTATACGTGCCCGGTGTGAACTGTCCGTCCAGCGTTGTCAGCATCGCACCCGCGATACCCACGACGGCGGAGCCCAGAATGAAAACCTGTAAATGGCGTCGCGTTACGTCCTTACCCATCGCCTCGGCTGCGTCGCGGTTGTCGCGAATGGCGCGCATCATACGACCCCATGGGGATTTCAGCGCTTTTTCGGATAGCCACATGATGGCCAGCAAAACGACAGCAAACAATACGGAATAGGACAGTTTCACGAAGATGGAACTGAAACTGATTACGTTCGTGCCTAATGTGTCGGCTAGCGAAATAAACCAGTCCGTGTTCTGCAATTCGATCTCGCGCGGGACAGGTCGGTCGAGACCGGCGACGTTTTTAACACCGCGCGTTAACCAATCCTCGTTTTTCAACACGGCGATGATGATTTCAGAAATACCTAGTGTGGCAATCGCAAGATAATCCGATCTTAGCCCAAGGGCGATTTTTCCCACCAACCATGCAGCACCAGCAGCGAACAACCCGCCCACAGCCCACGACACGATGACCGGTAAGCCTAACCCGCCGAGGTAACCGGTTTTGGCCGGCTCGATTGCTTCAATGGCACTAACGGAAGGGTCAAAGATCCCACGGGTTATGAAAAATCCGGCGACGATGATGGCGAAACTGACAAGGCTGCGACGCCGCCCTGTTAACTTGCGTCGTGCATAAATCGTAGCGGCGATGGTCACGCCCAGCGATATGATCGCAAGGCCGATGCCTGCCGCGCCTGCGCTCCACGCTTCGGTTACAGGTGGTTTTGAGACCAACACCGCCGCGACCCCACCAAGGGCAGCGAAGCCCATGATCCCGACGTTGAACAGACCCGCATACCCCCACTGGATGTTAACCCCCAGGGCCATCACGGACGAGATCAGGCAAAGGTTGAAAATGGTTAACGCGACTGACCAGCTTTGGCCAAAGCCAACGATGGCCAGCAGGCCAAACATACCGGCGAACAAAAGGACATTGCGGTGAATTCTCATAACACTTTCCCCTTGAAAATACCCGTCGGCCTTATTAGCAACACCATCACGAGGATCACGAAGGATACCGCGAATTTATAATCGGTGGACAGTAGCTGAACCAAGCTGTCTGGCTCCAGGTTCTCGGGCAACAGGTAGCGCAGGAATTTCTTGTAGGCGTAGGTGATCGTAACCTCGGAAAAGGCTACCACAAACCCACCTGCAATCGCACCGAGCGGATTGCCGATGCCCCCAACAATTGCGGCGGCAAAAATCGGGAGCAATAATTGGAAATACGTGAACGGTTTGAAGCTTTTGTCCAACCCGTAGAGCGTGCCAGCGATGGTCGCCAAGGCGGCCGCAATAATCCACGTGATCATCACAACGCGTTCAGGGGAAATCCCCGACAACAACGCCAAATCCTCGTTATCCGAAAACGCGCGCATTGATTTACCTGTACGTGTTCGCTGCAAGAACCAGAACAAAGCGATCACTACGATAACGGCGATGCCCAGCGTTAAAGCTTGCGAGACCTTGATTGTCAGTCCTTCGGCCATGCCGGTTGCGGCTTTGAAATCGCGGGCTTTGATGATGAACCGCTCGCCATCGGCAAAGCGTTGATCGTCTGGTCCAATGATGAACCGCACGATGCCATTCATCACAAACATCACCCCGACAGAGGACATAACGAACACAATCGGTGCCGCTTTTACCTTTCGATAGAAACGATAAACCAACCTGTCTGTTGCCAATAGCATGCCCACCGTTGCCAGAATGCCAAACGGTAATGCCAGCAGGGCTGTCGGTAGCGGATGAATCGAAACCCCCATTGACTGGAACCACCATGTCACAAGGATCGTTACCATCGTGCCAAACGCCATCGTGTCACCATGCGCGAAATTGGAGAACCGCAGGATGCCGAAAACCAGCGTTACCCCCAACGCCCCGAGCGCAAGTTGTGCACCGTAGGCCGTGGCAGGCACCAAAACGAAGTTGGCGAAAAGGATTAGTGCGTTAAGAATATCGGTCATATCTTAACCCCCCAAGAATGATTTGCGGACTTCGGGGTTAGCTAAAAGCGCCTCGCCTGTGTCCGTGAAACGGTTGCGGCCCTGCACCAAAACGTAGCCTTTATCGGCAATGTTCAGTGCTTGGCGAGCGTTTTGTTCGACCATCAGGATGGCGATGCCGGTTTTGGCGACCTCAATAATGTTGTCGAACAACTCGTCCATCACGATTGGCGAAACGCCAGCCGTGGGTTCGTCTAGCATCAACACTTTAGGCTGTGTCATCAGTGCGCGGCCAACGGCAACCTGCTGGCGTTGACCACCTGAAAGCTCGCCTGCTTGTTGATTGCGTTTTTCTTTGAGGATCGGGAACAGCTCAAACACCCGTTCCATCGTCTCGGAAAAATCGTCGGTACGGATATACGCCCCCATTTCGAGGTTTTCCTGAACCGTCAGGCTTGTAAACACGTTGTTGGTCTGTGGTACAAACCCCATACCCGCCTTCACGCGATCCTGAGGGCTAAGGCCGGAAATGTCCGTTCCGTCCAGCACCACACGACCGGTATGAATGCTCAGCATCCCGAATACGGCTTTCATTGCTGTTGATTTACCGGCTCCATTCGGGCCGACGATCACAGCGATCTCGCCTTTTTCGACGGCGATAGTGCAGTCGTGCAGAATATCAGCGGCGCCATATCCGCCGGTCATGTTTTCACCGCTTAGAAAGCTCATTTTTTCGCCCCCACGGTTTTATTCTTTAGGCCAGTGCCAAGATACGCCTCGATCACGGCCTCATTGTTTTTCACTTCGTCGACAGTGCCTTGCGCCAGAACTTGCCCTTCCGCCATACAGATCACGGGGTCACACATGCGCCCGATGAAATCCATGTCGTGCTCGATCATGCAGAATGTATAGCCGCGTTCTTGGTTCAGGCGAATAATTGCGTCGCCAATTGTGTTTAACAACGTGCGGTTAACGCCAGCGCCGACCTCGTCCAGAAACACAATCTTGGCGTCAACCATCATGGTGCGCCCCAGTTCCAGCAACTTTTTCTGACCTCCCGAAAGGTTTCCCGCCAGCTCGTCTGCTACATGGGAGATTTCAAGGAATTCGATAACCTCGTCGGCCTTTCGGGCGACTTCGGCCTCTTGCTCACGCACCTCGGCGCTTTTGAACCAAGCGTTCCACAGCGTCTCGCCTGATTGTGCGCCCGGCACCATCATCAGGTTTTCGCGAACGGTCAAGGTCGAGAATTCATGTGCGATTTGGAAGGTCCGCAGCAGCCCTTTGCCAAACAATTCGTGCGGTGACAGGCCGGTGATATCCTCACCATCCAGATAAACCGTCCCGGATGTCGGCGTGTAATGCCCTGCAATTACGTTGAACAACGTGGTCTTGCCAGCGCCGTTAGGTCCGATCAATCCGGTGATCGAGCCTTTTGCGATCTCAATGCTGGTCCCGTTGACCGCTTTGATCCCGCCAAAATGCATATGTAGGTTTTCAACCTCTATCATATCCACTGCCCCCTAGATGCGAAAAGGCAGCCCGAAATTCAACGGGCTGCCCTGTATTTCAAAAGAATCGATTAACGGAAGCGCTGTGTTTCGAATACGCCGTCAATGATTTCATACTCTTGGTAAGAGCCAGAAGCTTCGCCTGGGCCAATCAATTCTACGCCGGATGCACCTTCGTAGTTGATTTCGCCACCATCAGCCAAGATCTGAAGACCTTTGGCCAGCTCACCGGGAAGGATGACTTCACCCGGTGCATTGGCAACGCCCATTACGTTTGCCGCAATGGATGCACGATCAGCAGAACCACCAGCTTGAATGGCCAGCGCAACTAGAGCGGCTGCATCATAGCTTTCAGCTGTGAACGGGCCACCAGGGTTGCCCACAGTACCTGTCAACATTTCAATAAGCATTGCAGTTCCGTCGCTGTCGGAACCTGGCTGTGTGCCAATGGAACCGTTCAGGTCAGGTCCGATTGCTTCGATCAGAGAGTCAGATTTCATGCCATCGCCCATTACGAACGTGTCAAAAGCGCCAGTATCAAGCGACGCTTGAATGATACCTTTACCACCTTGGTCAGCATACCCGAGAACTGCGAGAATATCACCGCCGGCAGATGCCAGCGCACCAACTTCAGCTGAGTAATCCGCTTTGCCATCTTCGTGCGCTGCAGAAATAGTGATCGTGCCGCCTAGGGCTTTGAACGATGCTTCAAACGCGTCGGCCAAGCCTTTACCGTAATCGTTGTTTGTGTATGTCACAGCAACTTCTGTAATGCCTTTGTCGTTCAGCACGTCAGCCATAACCGCACCCTGACGGGCATCGGATGGTGCTGTGCGGAAGAACAGGCCGTTGTCGTCGATTGACGATAGGCCAGGCGATGTTGCTGAAGGCGAAATCATTACAACGCCGTTAGGCACAGCAACGTTTGACACAATCGCGCCAGTCACACCGGAACAGTCAGCGCCGACGATGGCGGCAACGTTGTTGGCAGTAATCTGTTTCTCGCCAACCGCGGTCGCAGCAGCAGAATCGATACATGTGGAATCGCCAGTAATCACATTGATGGTTTTGCCGCCCAGCAGAAGGCCAGAAGCGTTAACTTCGGCAAACGCGAATTCGGCAGCAGGACCCATGTCCGCAACAAGCGATTCAATCGGTCCGGTGTAACCCAGAATAATTCCGACGTTGATTTCGTGGCCGGCTGAAAACGCCGATGTCGCGATCAGCGTAGAGGCCGCCGTCGCAAGAAGTAGTTTTTTCATAATATTCTCCCTAGTTGAGCAGATGACATTCGTCATTCCGGCGGACAGTGCACGATATTGAAGGCCATTTTGCAACAGGAATTAGGAGCAAAAGTGGACTTAATGATCAAATCCCTATTGTTTTCGTCCATTTCTCGCCCTGCGGGTTTCCTTCTGCGTTAGAAAACCCGCAATACCAATCATTGAAGGTAGGTTGGCGCGAAACTTTTGACCGCAGCTTGGGGATAAGTGGCGGGATTCGATACCACTTTGAGCAATCATTGTGGCTTCAACGCCAGATCCGTGAAAGCAATGCCGCGAATATTACAAGGCTGCCCGCACCGATCCCGCTGAGGGCTGCGGTGAACCCGAGGTATTCGATCAACACCCCGACGGCCAACGCCCCGAGTGCTGTACCACCAACAGCCACCGTCATCCAAAGGCTCATGACGCGGCCACGGATGTGGTCGTCCAGTTGCATCTGCACTGCCGCTTGAAAGTTGATACCCACAAGAGTGCTGGCAAATCCAATTGCACCGATCAGCACAACCGCCATAGCCCAGCTATCGACCAAACCCAGCGCCAACGTCATAACTGAGCCAATCAGGGTCGCGAACAACGCCCGCTTAGGAATGTGCCCTCTGGCGGGAGGGGCTGCCGTCACCTGAATAACCGAGGCCCCAATCGCGCCAACCCCTGCAGCTGCGGTAACAACGCCCAAGCCGGCGGCCCCGCGCTCGAATACTCCGTCGGCGATAATCGGTAGCACTTCCAGCGAAGCACGGATTGCAAGTGAGAATAGTCCGGTCGTAATCAACGCGATGCGTATTAGGCGATCCGAGGCGATGAAGGTGAAACCTTGGCGCATGGATTGCCAGAAAGGCAGATGTTCGACCTGAACATTTCGCTCGCGGGGTTTCAGGCGGGACAGAATAATCAGGAACGGGACATATAGAATACAAACCACCACCAACGTGATCGTCACGCCGAACGTCGCGATCAACATTCCGGCAAGCGCTGGCCCCGTCAGTCGGCTGATATTGAAATTAAGTGCCCCGATGCTAACAACCGATGAAACGCGTTCCGCCCGCACCAGCCGCGGTCCCAAGGACAGGCGGATGGGCTGGTAGGCGGAAAACGCCGTGCCAAGTGTCAGGGCGTATATAGCCAAAAACGTGGGTGTCATCACATCCGATGCTACCACACCCAACATTAGTATGGCCAAACCTCCAATAGTGAACTGCACCGCCAACATCGCAGTTCTCAACTCCACTCTGTCGGTGATCACGCCGAAAAACGGGCCGCCCAGCAAGACGGGTGCGTAAGCCAGAAAGCTGACAAAACCCACAAAACTGGCGGACTTGGTCAAATCCCACGCAAGCCAGCCGATAACCAGCCGCATGATCCAATTGGCGTTCATGCCAAAGACATTGCCGATCAGATAGAGCCGGTAGTTGGGGGATTGCAGCGCAGACAGGTTCATGCCCTATCCCTATTCCCGTTTAACGGGTTTGACTAGTCGCATTACACCTATTGAACTTGTTTAACCGAACGCCGCGATTTAAAAACTAAGCAACAAGCGCCACCCTGCGATTTTAACGAAACGAGGAACTCCAGTGCACACACCTTCAATTCTTATCGATGTGTTGATTTTCCTGCTTGCGGCAGTTGTCATTGTTCCGGTTTTTCGTCACCTAAAGACGAGCGCTATTTTGGGATACCTGGCAGCGGGAATGATCATTGGCCCGCACGGGTTTTCATTGATTGGTGACACAGACAGCGCCCAAACACTTGCAGAATTCGGTGTGGTTTTCCTGTTGTTTATGATCGGATTGGAGCTGTCACTCGAACGCCTCTTCAAAATGCGGAAATTTGTGTTCGGACTAGGTCTATTGCAAGTTTTGGTTACTGGCATTGTGGTGGCTACTATCGCCATCGCTATGGGCGTCGAGTCCAAAGCTGCCGTGATTATCGCGGGTGCATTGGCGCTTTCATCGACGGCGTTCGTGTTACAACTACTTATCGATCGGGGCGAGCGGGCAACAAACTTCGGCTACGCGACATTCGCAATACTATTGTTGCAAGACCTCGCTGTGGTCCCTTTGCTGATTATGGTGACAACGTTATCGCAAGAAGGAACGTCCTTCATTGCCGCTTTCGGCTTGTCCATGTTGCAGGCAGGTGTGGCGCTTGTGGTCACGATCTGGGTGGGGCGGAAGTTGTTCAAACCTGTGTTTCATCTGATTTCCGCCGCACGCAGCGCAGAACTGTTCGTCGCGATGACGCTACTGTCAGTGCTGGGTATGGGGTGGCTACTGTCCCTAACGGGGTTGTCTATGGCACTCGGGGCGTTTCTGGCTGGGTTGTTGTTGGGCGAAACCGAATATCGCCACCAAATTGAGGCAGACGTTAAACCGTTCCGCGGCTTGTTGCTCGGCCTGTTTTTCATGACCATTGGCATGAGCATTGATATCGCGTTCATTTTTGAAAACGCGGCCGTAATTCTACTTATAACGCTTGCGGTCATTGTAGGGAAAACCTTGATCACCGCATTTCTATGCCGGCTGTTTTCGATACCTTCCTCAACTGCCGTAAAAGCTGGGTTAACATTGGCACAAGGTGGGGAGTTCGGATTCGTTCTGTTTGGGGCGGCGGGCGCGTTGGGCTTAGTGCCTGCTAACCTTGTCCAGATATTTTTGGCAGTGATCGCGATAAGCATGGCCTTGACACCGGGTCTCGTAGTGCTCGGCGATCGGTTGTCAAAGTTTTTTGAGGCCCGCGAAAGCACTTCGGGTGGCACAATGGATCCTCATATCGCGGAATCAGAGAACCATGTACTGATCGCCGGTTTCGGACGCGTCGGCCAAACTATTTCCAAAGTACTAATGGATGGCGGTATTCCCTACATTGCCATCGACGCCGACCACAAACGCGTGGCGGAGTGTCACGCAAAAGATATGCCTGTCTATTTTGGAAACGCATATCAGCTTTCGGTTCTAGAAGCAGCGGGCGCAAGTAATGCTGCAGCAATTGTAGTGACGCTCGATCAGCCCGCAGCAACCGTCCGCATTGTTGCGGAACTGCGCAAAAGCTGTCCCGACCTCATGATCTTCGTGAGGGCGCGGGACATGAAGCATCTTACCGCGCTGAAAACCGAAGGAGCGACGGCTACCGTCCCCGAAACAGCCGAAGCAAGCTTGCAACTGGGTGCGATTGTAATGAACGATATGGGCATCAGCGAGGATCTATCCGCGAGCATTGTGCAGGCTTACCGCGACAATGATTACGAACTACTTCAAGACATCGTGGGGTGAAATTGCTAGCCATGCGCTCCGTGCATAACGGGGCTACCTAACTGTGCGTTGTTGAATCCGTGGCGTGGTTTATATCACTGTTATCGAAACAACACGGCCTGAACGGTCGCCCGCGCATTAAGGAATTACATCATGGCATATGCAATCGCCAACACATCGTCCGCGTCCATCCTGGACCGCGCAGTAACATTTTTCGCAAATCAGCGTGAGGCATACGCCCAGCACAGCTTGTACGTGAAAACAATGAACGAACTGAAATCCCTATCCACACGCGAGTTGAACGACCTAGGTCTTTCCCGCTCCAGCCTACACGACACGGCTTACACAGCTGTTTATGGCTAATACCGAGATGCCTGAGTGAATCCTCCCTCACTCCGGATAAAAGATGGCGATGCTGGACCCTCCCTCCGGCGTCGCCATTTTTTTATGCTCTCTGGCTGAATTACTATTTATTCAAAAAAGCATATTTTATTCTGATCCAAGTCTCTGATATACCCAGAAAAACGAGGCCCCTTTTGGGTTGGTTCACCTTCACAAGTACCCCCCAATTCGATGGCCAGTTTATGTAGCCTTTTTACTTCATCGATAGACCCAACACTGAATCCAACCATGGTTCCATTTCCGTTAGTCGCAGGTTCCTCATCGAAGGGGATAGCCACTGCAAATGCAAAATCTTCGCCCAGCCAGTAGGTCATTCTTTCAGTTGATGGAACGCGATTAACGTCTGTTTGCTCAAAGAGTGAGTCGTAAAATTTGGTAGCGGCTTCCAAGTTGTTTGTCCCAACAACAAAATAGTTCATTTTCATATCGTAATCTCCGAGGGGGTAAGTTGCATGACTGTGTGTCACTCCACCCTATATTGACAAATAAGACATTTTGCGTCCTATTTGTTTGATGGTACGCACAAATTCGAACGGCAGATTGAGGCGGATGGAATTGCTAGCTGTTCAGCTAAAGCAAGAAGGCCTTTGCACGGTAAAAGATCTGGCGCATCAGCACGGCGTCAGCGAGCGAACGATTGCACGCGATCTAGTGCTTATGCGCGAACAAGGCATGCCAATCGACGCTGATCGCGGCCGTGGCGGAGGCGTGCGCCTTGACCGCAATTGGGGCGTCGGCCGGATGAACTTGTCATACGCTGAGGCGGTTGATCTTCTGATTAGTGTCGAAGTATCGGAGCAAATGAACTCGCCAATGTTTCTTGCTGGCCTCGGTTCGGTCCGGCGACAGTTGGTGGCATCGTTCTCGCCTGAAAAACGTCACAAAGTGAATCGTTTGAAATCCCGCATATTGATTGGTGTCACGGCATCCACTTATGTCCAAACGACTGTCACCGCCCCTCCGAAACGTGTCGTGCAGGCTTTGCATCAGGCATTCATTGATCAAGAAATACTTGCGATTCGATACAAAAACGAAGCCGGTGTAACATCCGAACGACAGATCGAACCCCACTACCTTTTGTTAAAATATCCTGTTTGGTATGTGATCGCATTTGATCACCTGCGCGATGCGGCCCGCACATTCCGTTGCGACCGAATCCTGACTGCGGAACTGACGGGGACCCATTTTCGGCTGTCGCCAAAGGAAGCGTTTCAGAAATCCTTGGACGGAAACGACCTTGTAGTATGAAGCAGGTGCGCTAAATCCGACCTATCGGTTACACGGTTTGTTAACCATTTTACTGTATAAGATTCGGTACTGAGCGAGGCGGATTAACAACCCGTAGGTTTATCGCGCTAAAGCGTTTCAAATACCGTTGCACATCGCAACACGCAGACACAAAACCGCCCATCCGTTGCACCGGCTTTCAACCGGTAATGTCAGCAACAGCTTGGGGATGGGATTTTAGCGCGGTACGCCTGACCTCGGTCAGAACAGGGTGGTTTCTAAACCGGATCGTCCGAAATCACGGCCCAAGTGGCCTCCTCGAGACATTCTAGACACTATGGCGCGGGTTTAACCCGAACGCCCATTTTTTTTGTGCCTTTAACGGATTATGGCCGGATAAAACTTTGCCGATCCTGCTGGGCTTTGGCACGCATCGCGCATCCCTCTGCATGATCGTTGACCAACCCCATCGCCTGCATAAATGCATACACCGTAGTCGGGCCGACAAACTTCCAGCCGCGTTTTTTCAATTCTTTCGACAGGGCAATCGATTCGATGGAAGTGGAGGCCGTCTGCGGTTCCCCCAACTGACTAGCATCCGGTTCATAGCTCCAGACAAACGCCGCCAGTGATCCTTCTTGCGCGACAATCTCTTGTGCCCGCGCTGCGTTATTAATCACAGCCTCGATTTTTCCACGATGCCGCACGATGCCTTTGTCTTGCAACAGGCGCGCCACATCCGTTTGACCAAAATCCGCCATCTTGTTGATGTCAAAATTCGCAAACGCTGCGCGAAAGTTTTCACGTTTCACAAGGATAGTGCGCCAACTTAGACCGGATTGGAAACTCTCAAGGCACAGTTTTTCAAACAACCGACGATCATCCTTGACCGGAAATCCCCATTCGGTGTCGTGGTAGCGCAGAAACTCCGGCACAGATTCGCTCCAGCGACAACGGGTTATCCCGTCAGGGCCAATGATCGTGTTCATGCGGAACCTCCTTTAAAACGGCACTTCCCCTGCGCCGGTCACGTAACTTGCGACAACTTTCTTTTGGCCGGCCTTCTCGAAGGCGACAGACAGTTTATCGCCATCTACTTCAATCACCGCACCGTAGCCAAATTTTTGGTGAAATACGCGGTCGCCAAGGCCAAACGAAACAACTTCGGCATCCACAGCATTCCGCGCGACAGACGGGTTCGAGTGGGGACGTTTTGTGCGCGACTGCATGCGTTTCCAGCCGGGTGAGTTGTAAACATCTGCTTTTTCCGCTCTCCCTTCCAAAGCACTACCGCGCATAATGCCGTCGAACTTTCGCGGTGCTGCCGAACCGAAACTGCCACCATGAAGACCCGGAGGCGTCAGCACGTCCACGTGTTCAGGCGGAAGTTCGTCGATGAATTGAGAGGGCAGGGCGTTTTGCCATTGGTTGTAAATTCGTCGGTTTGCCACGAAACTGATAGTGCATAATTCCTCGGCACGGGTGATGCCGACATAAGCGAGGCGGCGTTCTTCCTCCACCCCTTTCAGTCCGCTTTCATCCAATGTACGTTGGCTTGGAAACAGCCCCTCTTCCCAACCGGGCAGGAATACACAGGGGAATTCCAGCCCTTTGGCGGCGTGCAGGGTCATAATGCTGACCTTCTCGCCCGCATCATCAGACGCGTTGTCCATCACCAGTGAAATATGCTCAAGAAAGCCTTGGAAATTCTCGAA
Organism: Rhodobacterales bacterium 52_120_T64; assembly: GCA_002162875.1. Taxonomy (GTDB): domain Bacteria; phylum Pseudomonadota; class Alphaproteobacteria; order Rhodobacterales; family Rhodobacteraceae; genus NORP23. Next base: position 115,932 of record MABA01000003.1, read on the forward strand.
TTCTTCAAGGGCTTTTACCAGCTCTTTCAGGTTCTCCAACCGTCCAGCCGCATCTGGTGACTTATCGTTTTTCCAATGAGCCGTGTAACCGGATTCGTCTAGGATAATCTCGGCCAGCTCAACGTGGGTTAGTTCCGGCGAACTGTTTTCATGGCTTTTACCAACAACTTTGATGTCTTCGTCAATAACATCAAAATCTTCACCCTGCTCATCAACCGAAATGCTCGCCGGAGCCGTTAACAAAGACCGCCAACGATCAAAATTTGCCACCAGCTTGCCAAGCGAGTTACAGGCCCGCGCCGGCAGCAGCTTTTCGTCCACTATAATTCGTGATGCCTCCAACAGGGAGACTCCGTTTTGGCGCGCCACATTGTTAATCATTTGCTGCGCTTTATCGCCGAGGCCGCGCTTGGGCGTGTTCACAATGCGTTCAAACGCCAGCCCGTCGTCGGGCGACACCACTACACGAAAATATGCCATAGCATCGCGAATTTCGAGACGCTCATAGAACCGTGGGCCGCCGATCACGCGATACGGAATGCCGATGCTTAGAAACCGATCCTCGAGCGAGCGCATAAGGAAAGACGCCCGCACCAAAATCGCCATACCGTCCAACGGCACTGGGTCGAGGCCGCGCGTGCCGCGTTGATAGGCTTCGATTTCCTCGCCAATCCAGCGGGCTTCCTCGTCGCCGTCCCAATGACCGATCAGGCGGACTTTCTCGCCTTCGGTTTCAGCGGTCCATAACGTCTTGCCCAGCCGATTTTCGTTATTTTCAATTACACCGCTGGCGGCCGCCAGAATATGCGGGGTGGACCGATAGTTCTGCTCCAGTCGGATAACCTTTGCCCCGGGAAAATCCTTTTCGAATTTCAGGATGTTGCCAACTTCCGCCCCGCGCCACCCGTAAATCGACTGGTCGTCGTCACCAACGCAACAGATATTTTTATGCTCGCTCGCCAGCAAGCGAAGCCACAGGTATTGGGCGACGTTGGTATCTTGGTATTCGTCCACCAAAATGTATTTGAACCAGCGTTGATATTGCGCCAGCACATCCGAATGGGTTTGGAATATCCGCACGACATGCAGCAAAAGATCGCCAAAATCCACAGCGTTCAACGTCAACAATCTAGCCTGATAAAGTGCGTAAAACTCCGTCCCTCTACGGTCATAAACGCTGGCTTCGGAGCTTGGAACCATCTCGGGTGTCAAAGCTCGGTTCTTCCAGCTGTCGATGTAACCGGCCAACAAGCGGGGTGGAAACCGTTTTTCGTCAATGTTTTCGGCGCGGATTATCTGTTTCAGCAATCGGATCTGATCGTCGGTATCCAGAATTGTGAAGTTGGGCTTTAACCCCGCCAGTTCCACATGCCGTCGCAGAATTTTTACGCAGATTGAATGGAACGTGCCAAGCCACGGTAATGGGGCGACCGCAACACCAATGCTTGCACCGACTCGGTTTTTCATTTCTCTGGCGGCCTTGTTGGTGAACGTCACCGCCAAAATTTCATTGGGTCGGGCATGACCGGTTCGCACCAAATGCGCGATCCGCGCCGTCAGCGCTTTGGTTTTACCCGTGCCAGCACCAGCCAGCATCAGAACGGGTCCGTTCATCGTCTTAACCGCTTCAAGTTGCGGTGGGTTCAGACCTTCCAGATACGAGGTATCGCTTGCACTACGCGCAGCCATCGCCTGCGCAGACAAACTAATGCCGCTCGCAGCCTCGAAGGCGTTTTGTTCATCGAAATCCTGTTCACTCATGGCCACAACCTAACATCGAGGGGGAATAATGAAAAGACATGTTCTTTAATTGTTCTATAGGTAATTTCGACAATATTTGCGAATAATATGTGGAAAGATTTCAACTCCCAATCCTGTGACAGAAGTATTTCCAAGCGTTCGAGCAATCCATAGACCCATCCGAGATTGAAGCAGATTCCCATATTGCGGCGCGACTAGTCGATTTCGCTAGCTGCAAAATTGTTGTAATTGGTATTGTAGCGCGGTTTTGGATGTAAAATCCCGTTTGGCGCATTGAAAACCAGTGGGCGGGGGGCTACAAGGCCACCACAAGCCGGCCACCCGAAATTCACACTGACTTCGAAAGCTCCCGCCATGAAAAACTTCCGTAAAATCCTGATTGCCAATCGTGGCGAGATCGCCATCCGTATTATGCGGGCTGCCAACGAGATGGGCAAACGAACGGTCGCCGTTTATGCGGAGGAAGACAAGCTGTCGCTCCATCGGTTTAAATCGGACGAGGCTTACCGCATTGGCGAGGGCATGGGGCCGGTTGCGGCGTATCTTTCGATTGAAGAAATTATAAGGGTAGCGCTGGAATGCGGAGCGGACGCGATTCATCCGGGCTATGGACTGCTTTCAGAAAATCCCGATTTTGTTGATGCCTGTACAGAAAACGGAATCACCTTCATTGGCCCCAAGGCCGCGACTATGCGCCAACTTGGCGACAAGGCGAGCGCGCGGCGGGTTGCGGTTGAGGCGGGCGTGCCCGTTGTTCCTGCGACCGATGTTCTGCCTGACGACATGGCGGAGGTCCGCCGCATGGCTGCCGAGGTTGGGTATCCGTTTATGCTTAAAGCAAGCTGGGGCGGGGGTGGTCGTGGCATGCGCCGGATCATGTCCGAAGACGAGCTTGAAGACATGGTCCTTGAAGGCCACCGCGAGGCCGAAGCCGCGTTCGGAAACGGGGCAGGGTTTTTGGAGCGTCTGGTGCAGCGCGCGCGTCATGTTGAGGTGCAAATTCTTGGCGATTCACACGGCGATATTTATCACCTTTGGGAAAGGGATTGCTCGGTTCAGCGCCGCAACCAGAAAGTTGTAGAGCGCGCACCTGCGCCGTATCTTAGTCAGGAACAACGCGAAACCCTTTGTGCCTTGGGCCGCAAAATCTGCGCTCACGTCGGTTATGAATGCGCCGGAACGGTTGAGTTTCTGATGGACATGGACACCGAAGAATTCTTCTTCATCGAAGTGAACCCCCGTGTTCAGGTGGAGCACACAGTAACCGAAGAAGTTACCGGCATCGACGTCGTGCGTGCACAGATTTTGCTGGCTGAAGGCGCGACGTTGGCGGAGGCCACGGGCAAGGCAAGCCAAGCGGAAATCACGCTGAACGGTCACGCGTTGCAATGTCGCGTTACAACCGAGGACCCGCAGAACAATTTTATCCCCGATTATGGTCGCATCACCGCGTATCGTGCGGCCACAGGTATGGGCATTCGCCTTGATGGTGGCACGGCTTATTCCGGCGCGGTTATTACGCGGTACTACGATAGCCTTCTGGAAAAAGTGACCGCTTGGGCACCAACACCCGAGGCCGCGATTGCACGTATGGATCGCGCATTGCGGGAATTCCGAATTCGCGGCGTTTCCACCAACATCGCGTTTGTTGAAAACCTGCTGAAGCATCCGACGTTCCTTGATAACACGTATACAACGACGTTCATTGACAACACGCCGGGGTTGTTCGACTTCAAGAAGCGTCGTGACCGCGCCACTAAAATTCTGACGTATGTCGCTGATATCACCGTCAACGGGCATCCGGAAACTGAAGGTCGTGCGAAGCCCTCGGATCAAGTGCGCAAACCCAAGGTTCCCGCGTTTACAGTGGATAAACCGGCCTACGGCACACGTAATCTGCTCGAAGAAAAGGGTGCGCAAGGCGTAGCCGACTGGATGTTGGAACAAAAACAACTGCTTATCACAGACACCACAATGCGCGATGGCCACCAGTCCTTGTTGGCCACACGTATGCGTTCAATTGATATGTTGAACGTCGCGGAAAGTTATTCCCATAATCTACCGCAATTGTTCTCGATGGAAGCATGGGGCGGGGCGACGTTCGATGTGGCGTATCGTTTCTTGCAAGAATGCCCATGGCAGCGTCTGCGCGATCTTCGCGCACGTATGCCAAACCTGATGACACAGATGTTGTTGCGCGCCTCCAACGGCGTTGGGTACACCAATTACCCTGACAACGTTGTGCAGAAATTTGTAGCGCAAGCCGCCGATTCCGGTGTGGATGTGTTCCGCGTGTTCGACAGCCTTAACTGGGTTGAAAACATGCGCGTCGCGATGGATGCTGTGGTTGATAGTGGCAAAATTTGCGAAGGCACTATTTGTTATACTGGTGACATCCTCGACCCGAACCGTGCGAAATATGACCTGAAATATTACGTTGAAATGGGGCAGGACCTGAAGAATGCTGGCGCGCATATTCTTGGCCTGAAAGACATGGCCGGATTGCTGAAACCCTCCGCCGCCCGCGTGCTTATCAAAGCCTTGAAAGAAGAAGTTGGCCTACCGATCCATTTCCACACACATGATACGTCGGGTATTGCGGCGGGCACGATCCTTGCCGCGGCTGACGCGGGAGTTGATGCGGTTGATGTGGCGATGGACGCGTTCTCCGGTTCGACCTCGCAACCGTGCCTTGGTTCGGTGGTCGAGGCCTTGCGCCACACCGACCGTGACACCGGACTGGATATCGAATCTATCCGCGAGATATCTGATTATTGGGAGGCGGTTCGTTGCCAATACACCGCATTTGAATCCGGCCTCACAGCACCCGCATCCGAGGTCTACCTGCACGAAATGCCAGGTGGCCAATTCACCAACCTCAAAGCCCAAGCGCGCTCCATGGGGTTGGAAGAGCGCTGGCACGAAGTGGCGCATGCTTACGCCGACGTTAACCAGATGTTCGGCGATATCGTGAAGGTTACGCCTTCTTCGAAAGTTGTCGGGGACATGGCGTTAATGATGGTTAGCCAAGGGTTAACACGCGCCGAGGTCGAAGACCCTGACGTTGACGTAGCCTTCCCTGACAGCGTCGCCGATATGATGCGCGGGAATTTGGGCCAGCCGCCAAACGGTTTCCCATCAGGGATCGTTAACAAAGTGTTGAAGGGCGAAAAGCCTGTCACCACGCGTCCCGGCCTGTCGATGGAACCAATGGACCTTGAAGCCGTACGGGCGGAAGTTTCCGAACAGCTTGGCGGGTTCAAAGTCGATGACGAGGATCTGTGCGGGTACCTGATGTATCCGAAAGTCTTCCTCGATTACATGGGGCGGCATCGCGAATACGGTCCGGTACGCTCGTTGCCGACGCACACGTTCTTCTACGGTATGCAGTCGGGCGAAGAGATCAGCGCCGAGATTGATCCGGGTAAAACCTTGGAAATCCGCCTGCAAGCCGTGGGCGAAACCAATGAAGACGGCGATGTCAAAGTGTTCTTCGAGCTGAACGGTCAACCTCGTGTGATCCGTGTGCCGAACCGCAAGGTTGCCGCAATTACCGCTAAACGACCGAAAGCCGAGGCGGGGAACGCCAACCATATCGGTGCGCCAATGCCAGGAATGATCGCCACCGTTTGTGTAACAGCGGGGCAGGAGGTCAACGAGGGCGATTTGTTGGTAACCATTGAGGCGATGAAAATGGAAACCGGTATTCATGCGGATAAGGACGGCATTGTGAAGGCCGTTCATGTTACCGCCGGTGCGCAAGTGGATGCTAAAGATCTATTGGTGGAAGTAGGGGAGTAATCTTCCCGAATGATAATGTGCTACGCGGTTGATCCGCGTAGCAATTTCACGGCGGTTGCAAAACCGCCCGGCATCCCTGCGATAAACATGATAAACCCGTAGTACCAGACACGGCCTGCGAGTTGATCGTCGCCGTAGGATGCAACAAAATCTATCTTGCCATAGATGGACGCGGTTACTGCGATAAAAGCGACGCTCACAAAAATCCACAGATGCTGCTTTCGGTGACGGGGGTGCTTGACCAACATCGAATGTGAAAGAGTCGCCATTAGCGAGCCAATCCCGATCCCCAGATAGGTCGCGCTGGAGGACCAGGCTGGATGCCCGCCGAGCATGGGCCAGAGGCCGACCCAATGCGCCGTCAGCAGCGCAATATCTATTGCAAACAGCGACAAGACGAACTGGATATGCTGTGTTTTCACAATCGCACCTCCGAGCTTTGTATTTCAGATAACTGTGGTTTAAGTTCGACAAACAGGCAAGCTCGACGGGATCATTTTTCCGTGAATTGCGTCGGTTGGAAAAACTTATCACACCGCGCGATTTACCTCTTGTGCATCCCTTTTGATTCCGTATATATCGGCCTCAGACAAGGAGGCGGGCGTAGCTCAGTGGTAGAGCACTTCGTTGCCAACGAAGATGTCGAGAGTTCGAATCTCTTCGCCCGCTCCAATTATTCCAGATATTTACACGATTTTTCAACGCGCAAGCATAGTTCATGCGCATTGATTGCGTGTAGGATGTTGCCTCAATCCCTAACCGGAATTGAGGCATATTTGTTTGTGCTTGTAGCTACTCTGCCATCAACACCGGAGCAGTCATATGGTGCAAGATTGACTCCGTTACGCCCCCAAATGTGCGTTCACGCAAACGGGAGTGGCCGTAAGCACCCATCACCAGCAAATCCGCACCAGAATCGGCCAAGTAGTTCAATATCACAGTATCGGTAGAGAGCTCGGGGGCGATTTGATAATCGACCGTGGCGTTTACGCCGTGGCGTTGTAGGTGCGCCGCGATATTTTCGCCTTGTTGACCGCCAAACTCTTTACTGCGCTCTTTCGGGTTTATAACCAGAATTGTGACCGCGCCACGATCCTGTAACAGCGGAATCGCATCATTCACTGCACGCACTGCTTTTTTACCGCCATCCCATGCGATCACGGCTTTGCGTACTTTGGTATTCGGGCGGCCAATGTATGGGACCATATAAACCGGACGTCCTGAATGTTGCAGAACGCCATCCATAAGCGATTCTTGAAACGACGCGCCGCGGTCTGCTGGGTCTGGCTGTCCCAGAAACGTCAAGTCGGCATGTCTGGCGAAAAACGCCAATCTTGCTGGCGCTTTAGAGGCTGAACAGGTGATCGTACGGCTGACATAATTTACACCAGCCTCCTTGGCGGCAGATTCGAACTTTGCAACCGCGCTTTTTGCGGCGTTCTTAACCAAGTCTTGCTGTGCAAGTGTAAGGTTGGAGGGGATGTCGATACCAACATAAGTCGAAATCGTGGATTCCAGCGCCAGGGCGATACCGGTGAGCTGCGCTTCCTGCCTCTTCGCCAGTGCAATGGCGGCGGTCACGCGTTCGACACATGCATCGCTATCGTCAATATGCGCAAGAATATTTTTGTAAGACATCATCTCTCTCCTTTTAAGTTTGGAGAGCGATAGCATTTGAACAAGACAAGGCTTTTGATTTCGATCAAGAGGGATCAAGAAATGCGGATTGCCGCGCTGAACACCAAGATTGAATGTTTTGGGATAGACAGAGAGTGGTACGCCCTAGGGGAGTCGAACCCCTCTTTCCAGGATGAAAACCTAGCGTCCTAACCGATAGACGAAGGGCGCGTAACACTCTCTGTGAGGGGGCTTTTACGGAGTCGGATAGGAGTCTGCAAGAGGGTAATTTAACTTTCGTGCGGTTTTTTCAGCCCACTTTGGCGGCGTCTTCCAGCTTCAGTTTGGCTTTGCGTCGCCCACCCCAGTCATCGACTTCTAATCGGCCTGCAAAATGGAACGATTGGCCACCGTGATTCTCTAACATCGGCCCGAGTTCTGTCTCGAATGCACGAAACGCGATGGCGTCAATTTTGCTGCCGCCGTCCGTCAAGGTCAGGCGCAAGTGGGAATCGCCTGCTCGTTTGGCAAAGGAGATGCGGTTGGATGCCAGTGCGAAACGGGGTGCTGGCGACGAAGCACCAAAAGGACCGGCTTGTTCGAGTTTCTCGATCAGTTCCACATTCGCACCCGACGGTGATATCAACCCGTCTATGCGCAGATCCGAAGGGCCCGCGTTGGCGGAACCTTGCTTTTCCAGCAACTCGGTCAGGCGCTCCATGGCGGCGTCGAGTTTGTCGGCGGATATGGATAGACCAGCAGCCATTTTGTGACCGCCACCCTTTAGCAGCAACCCTTCGCGCGTTAGCGTTGATATAGAGTTGCCGAGGTCGACGCCGTTAACGGAACGCCCTGACCCTTTGCCCTCACCGCCGTCAATCCCAATGACAACCGCAGGGCGGTTGAAGGCTTCTTTCAGGCGCGATGCGACGATACCGACGACGCCGGGATGCCAGCCATCGGCCGCGGCCCACACGAGGCCGCGTTCAACGCCGCGTTCCTCGGCTTGTTGGGTGGCTTGGGCCAGAACGGTGGCTTCTATATCGCGGCGCTCGGTGTTTAGGGCATCTAGGCGTTCGGCCAAGGCTTCGGCTTCGGACGGGTCGTTGGTCGACAGCAGGCGTGCTCCGAGGTCGGCAGCGCCGACACGCCCGCCCGCGTTGATACGAGGGCCAAGCAGGTAGCCGAGGTGGTAGGAACTAGGTGCGGAATTCATGCGGGCGACGTCGGACAGCGCAACAAGCCCGACGCGGTTGCGGTTGGCCATGACGCTTAGTCCTTGGCGCACCAGCGCACGGTTGAAACCGATGAGGGGAGCAACGTCGGCGACGGTGGCGAGTGCTACCAGATCAAGCATGGCCATAAGATCCGGGCCTGCTTCGCCACGGTTCCGCAGTGCACGGTTGGCGGAGGCCAGCACCAAGAATACGACGGCAGCTGCGCATAGGTAAGACAGATCACCAGATTCATCTTGGCGATTGGGGTTCACGACGGCAACGGCTGCGGGCAGGGTCTCGGCCCCTAAGTGGTGATCCAGAACGATCACGTCGATACCAGCCGCTTTGATTGGATCAAAGCTCAGCGTGCCACAATCGACGGTGACGATTAGATCGTGATCGCGACCCAGCATCGCCATAGCTTCGTTATTTGGGCCGTAACCCTCGTCTATGCGATCGGGTATGTAGAGAGTGGCGTTGATCCCGCGTTCTCGTAGCCAGATGATTAGAAGGGCGGCTGAACTACCACCATCCACGTCATAATCCGCGAAGATCGCGATGCGTTGTTTTTGGTCAACGGCTTGCAAAAAACGTTCCGTGGCTTTGTCCATGTCGATAAGCGACGAGGGGTCGGGCATCAATTCGCGCAGGCTGGGCGTCATGTATGCTTCGGCGTCTTCGGGTTGGACATTTCTGTTGGCGAGGATCTGTCCCAACACAGGTGGAAATCCGGTGGCTTGGGATATTGCCAGTCCGAGGCGTTCGCTGTCTAGCGAAGGGCCAATCCAGCGGCGACCGGTGGCCGAGGTTTCGACATTCAGGAAGGCGGGGTTGCTCACAGCTTCCTCTTCACTTTTTGGTCAGCGGGATAATCCGGCGCGTTGGCGCCGGATGTAACTGGTATGCCTACGTTAGCGGTTCTTCTGACGATAGAATAGGCGACGCACCGATCCGGTTTTGGAGCGCATCAGGATGGTTTCCGTCTCCAGATAATCGCCGTCGCGGTGGGCGGCCGATACGATTGAACCGTCGGTCACACCAGTGGCCGCGAAAATCACGTCTTGGGTGACCATCTCATCACGGGTGTATATTTTGTCGAGGTCGGTGATGCCCGCTTTGGCGGCCCGGCCCCGTTCGTCATCATTGCGGAACAACAGGCGACCGTACATTTGCCCGCCCATGCATTTAAGCGCCGATGCTGCCAGCACGCCTTCAGGTGCGCCACCGGACCCCATGTACATGTCGATGCCGGTTTTGTCGGCCTCAGCACAATGCATGACACCTGCAACGTCGCCGTCGGTGATCAGACGGATTCGAGCGCCGGTTGCACGGATTTCGCGCACGATTGCCTCGTGGCGGGGGCGTTCAAGAACGCAGACCATCAAGTCGGAGGGTTTGCAACCTTTGGCGGCGGCTAGGGCTTCGACGCGTTCAGTCGGAGTCATGTCCAACGTCACTACATCGGTAGGATAGCCAGGACCGATCGCCAGCTTATCCATGTAAACGTCCGGTGCGTGCAGCATGGAGCCGCGAGGGCCCATGGCGATAACCGTCAGGGCGTTTGGCATGTCCTTGGCGGTCAGAGTTGTGCCTTCCAGCGGGTCGAGCGCGATGTCGACGCCCGGGCCGTTGCCGTTGCCGACTTCTTCGCCTATGAACAGCATCGGGGCTTCGTCGCGTTCGCCTTCGCCGATCACAATCACACCAGCGATGTCCAGTTTGTTCAGCTGTGTGCGCATGGCGTCTACAGCAGCCTGATCGGCAGCTTTCTCGTCGCCGGCGCCAACCAGTTTGGCGCTGGCAATTGCCGCTGCCTCGGATACGCGCGCAAGGGCGAGCGAGAGGTTGCGGTCGTCAAACGGGGTCAAGTCGGTCATATCTGTCATTTGGAGGTTCCTAAATCAGACGGTTTCGATACGGATAGCGATCGGTTTTTCAACACAAGTGTCCATGGCGGATATCATCGCGAGCGCCCCATCGAGTTTCGCACGGGAAACTGCGTGGGTTACAATGATCAAAGGGGCGATGTTGTCGTCGTGGTCATATTGGCGCATACGGTTGATGGAAACGCCGTGATCTCCCAAGGTGGTGGATATGGCGGCCATAACGCCTGCTTCATCGGCCAACGAGAAACGTAGGTAATACTCGGCGTCAGCCCCCGAATTGGATTTTGCCGCCTTCGTTAGCGTGTTGGCCGGTTGGCCAAACGCAGGAATTAGCAGGCCGCGAGCGATGTCCATCACGTCGCCCATCACCGCACTGGCGGTCGGGCCTTCGCCGGCCCCCGGGCCTTGCAGGACGATCTGACCTACATGGTCACCCTCAACGATAACCATGTTGGAAACACCTTCCAACGTGCCGAGCGGCGAGTTGGCAGGGACAAGACATGGCTGCATGCGTTGCTCGAGCCCGTCATCGTTCATGCGGGCAACACCCAAAAGTTTAATGCGGTATCCCATGTCGGCGACATCGTTGATATCAGTCAGAGAGATACGCTCGATCCCTTCGATTTTCACGTTGTCGAAATCGACTTGAGTGCCAAATGCGGTTGCGGCCAGAAGGGATAGTTTGTGGGCAGCATCAAAACCACCGACATCAACAGTCGGGTTCGCTTCGGCGTAACCCAATTGCTGCGCATCGCGCAGAACATCGGCGTAATCTGCGCCAGTGTCTTCCATGACGGTCAGGATGTAATTGCATGTGCCGTTCATCACGCCCATGACGCGTTCGATTTTGTTAGCGGCGAGGCCCTCGGTCAACGCTTTCACAATCGGTATGCCGCCAGCAACGGCGGCTTCGAAGCGTAGGGCCACATTGTTTTCTTCAGCCAGAGTAGCCAGATCTTGCCCGTGAATCGCCAGCAAAGCTTTGTTTGCGCTAACCACATGCTTACCGTTCGCCAGCGCCGTTTCAACGGCCGCCTTGGCCGGTCCGTTTTCGCCGCCGATCACTTCGATCAGCATATCGACGTCGTTACGCCGAGCCAGTTCAACGGCGTCGTCTTCCCAGTCGTAACCTGACAAATCAACGCCGCGGTCTTTGCTACGGGAGCGCGCAGAGATCGCGACAATCTCGATCGGTCGCCCGGCGCGGGCGGCCAGAAGGTCGCCATGTTGCTGGACAATCTTGATGATACCAGCGCCAACGGTTCCAAGGCCAGCGACGGCTAATCTCAGGGGTTTAGTCATATTCTCAAGGCTCCCAGAAACCCCAGCCGTCTGGTGCGAAACCGCGACTTAGGGCTATTTTCGTTGTACGTTCTTCATGGGTCCAGATGGACTCGAATGTAAAGGGGATATCGGAGATGGAGGCCTGTATTGCGCCGCTAGCGGATACAATTACGCCATATCCAAAGGTGCGCAGTGCTTTTTCCAGTGCGGCGGCATCTGCACCCTCGGATGGTTCGTATTCCATATCCAGCGTGATATTCGCGCCATCGATCCTTGCGTTCTGCTTGATCAGCTCCGCGACCGTATAGGCCGTCTGGTTCTGTTGCAGTTCCCAGTCCCATTCATCAGACATTATTTTTATCCTTGTGTTGAGGCAGTACGTTTTAGGGCGGTTTCAAGTCGTGTGCGATCACTCGATGATAGCACAGGACCGCGAAGGGCAATAATTTTGCGTTTCAGCATGGCGAACCGCGCAAGAAGATTGGACGGATCAGGGACCGTGTAGTCGGCAATACGAAAGGCAGAGGCAGGCAGCAAGTCGGGATACCCGTGTTGAATGGCATAATCCGACGGGGAGATATCTGGGTTGCCGAGGGTTACTAATCCTCCGCACGCTGCGGTTGAAAGTAACAGTATTGCGCTGAAAACCAAATGCCTGTATCTGGGTATGGTGCGGTGCAGCATATATTTGTTGTCTCGCATGTATGGCCCGTTAGAAAGTTGTCTTGGAAATTTCCGACAATATACGCCATAGTTAACGCTGGAATCGCCCGCAAGCAAGGTGGGCGGAAGGGAATTGAGCTATGAGCGACAAAACTTTGCCGAATGACATCGACTTTCAACGCGCCACGCAAGATGGTCAGGAGTTTTCAGCCAATATGCACGAGGTTTTCGAGATTTCGCAGGAAATTTGGGGGAAGTTTCTGGAAGCCGAGGCTGACGAGCAGCATTCAACGAATCCTGATCCGATGAACACCATGCCCGCATTCACTGAGTTGATGACGTCTTTGTGGTCTGATCCGCAAAAGCTGGCGGAGTCCTCGCAATCCTATTGGGCCGCGCAGGGGCAACTTTGGCAGCGCACCATGCTGAAAATGATGGGTAGCAACGAGGCTGCGTCCGAGGTCGAATTGCCGGAGATGCCCGCCGAAGGTAAACGTTTCAAGCATGACGACTGGTCCGAAAACGCGGTGTTCGAATATATTAAGCAATCCTATCTGCTGACGTCCGGTTGGGTGCAGGACGCTGTGCACGAAGCAGATCTAGAACCCAAAGACCGCAAAAAAACAGAGTTCTATGCCCGTAATTTTGTCGAAGCGATGAGTCCGGCGAATTTCGCGGCATTAAATCCAGAAGTGTTGGAGGCAACAACCGAGGAAAAGGGGCAGAACCTTGTTCGTGGCCTCAAGATGATGTTGGCGGATATGGAACGCGGAAAAGGCAAGCTGCTGATCCGCCAAACAGACATGGACGCCTTCGAGGTTGGCCGCAACATGGCGATGACAGAGGGCAAAGTGATCTGGCAGAACAATATTCTGCAGCTGATCCAGTATTCGCCTTTGACCGAAGAAGTGCATTCCAAACCTGTGCTAATGATCCCGCCGTGGATCAACAAATTCTACATCCTCGATCTGAACGAGAAGAAGTCGATGATGAAGTGGCTGGTCGAACAGGGGTACACCGTGTTCGTCATTTCATGGATCAACCCTGACGAAGCCCAGAAGGACGAGACTTGGGGCTCCTACATGCAGGGCGCGTCCGATGCGATTGATCGGGTGTTGGCCGAGACGGGGCAAAAACAGACCCATGTCGCCAGTTACTGCATCGGCGGCACAATGGCTGCGACTTTGACGGCGACGCTTAATCGCGACGGCGACAAACGGATAGCCTCGACAACGTTTTTCACCTCGTTGGTGGATTTCGAGGATGCTGGCGAGTTACAGGTTTTTGTGGATGACAAAACCATCGCAATGGTCGACGAACAGATGGAGCAGGGGTATTTACCCGCGCAAACTATGGCCTCGGCTTTCAACATGCTGCGCTCTAGCGATCTGATCTGGTCGTACGTGGTTAGCAATTATATGCTGGGTAAAGCGCCGGTACCGTTCGATTTATTGTATTGGAACGCGGATTCCACAGCAATGCCTGCGAAGGTACATCACTTCTATCTCGATCAGTTTTACACACAAAACCAGTTTGTTAAGAATAAGCTGGAAATTGATGGAAAACCAGTACGGCTGAGCGCTATCAATGTACCTATTTATCATGTCGCAACGAAGGAAGACCACATCGCGCCTCCGGCTTCGGTTTATGGTGGTGCGCGGGAAATGGTGTCGGCGGACGTGCGGTTCGTGCTGGCGGGTTCGGGGCATATTGCAGGTGTGGTTAACCCTCCGGCAGCGGGTAAATACGAGTATTGGACGAACAAGGATATGTCTGCCGAAACCCTTGAGGGCTGGCTTGAAGGCGCGGATGAATCTTCGGGCAGCTGGTGGCCGGACTGGGACAAATGGCTGAAACGCAAGTCTGGCAAAAAGGTTCCAGCACGCGCGCCCGGTGCGATTGGCGGCGTGTTGGAAGATGCACCCGGTGCCTTCGTGAAGCTAAGGTTTGATCAGCGATAATCTGGCGGGAATTACTTCTCTCTTTACATTTGAACGCTTGTTCAGTTAGCGTTGCAAAAAAGGTGGGGAAGTGATGGCCAGAAAGTCCGGTTCCAGTGGCATAAAAACCGCAAAACAGCTTCATGAGACTGCAACGGTTTTATTTGCCAAAAATGGTTATGCCGCCGTTTCCATGCGCCAGATTGCCCGTGAAGTCGGGGTGCAAGCCGGCGCGCTTTATCTTTACACCGCAGATAAACAATCACTGCTGTTCGACCTTTTGGACGAACATATGAAGGACCTTCTGGACGCATGGGAAGGGCGCACGACGCCCCATGAGATCACCCCCATTGACCAATTGGAACGCTTCGTGCGGTTTCATATCCGCTTCCACCTACCCCGCGCGGATGAAGTTTTCATTTCCTATATGGAGTTGAGGAATCTTACGCCCGAGAACTTCGAGGTGATCCAGAATGCGCGCCGCACATACGAGGCGATTTTGCATGACATCCTTAGCGCAGGCCAGACTGACGGAACATTCAAGGTCAGTGACACCAAAGTCGCCACCTATGCGATTATTGCCATGCTAACGGGTATGAATACTTGGTATCGCGACGAAGGACGGCTGTCGTTGGACATGATCGAAGAAATCTACCTTGATCTGGTGTTGTCCGCAGCAGGCGCCACTCCTTGAGCGAAATTATCCTTCACCATTGCCATCAGGCCCGATCTGTCCGTAGCTTGTGGCTGCTGTATGAAATGGACGTGCCGTTCACGTTGGTAATGCATGATTTCGGTAAGGAATTACGAAGCGAGGCATATTTGGCCAAGCACCCCCTCGGGCGGGTGCCGTGTCTGGAAATCGACGGCAAAGTGTTGTTCGAAACAGGGGCAATCACAGAATATTTATGTGAGAAATTCGACTCTCCGCTTGGACGACAAGTGGACGATCCAGAACGCATGGAGTGGTTACAATGGTTGCATTACGCCGAAACGGTCGCAGTACACGGCGCAACCTTGACCCAGCAACATATCGTTATTTACGAAGATAAAGATCGATCACAGATGGTGATGAAGCTGGAATCCAGAAGATTGGAAAAAGCGCTGGAAGTGCTGGACGAGCATCTGCAAGGACGGGAATTTCTACTCAGGGATTTTAGCGCTGTCGATGTCTCGGTCGGGTTTTCGGTCTATGTTGCCCAACACTTCGTGGAACTCGCGCAATTTAAAACTCTGTCTGATTGGTACGCACGGATTAGCGATCGGGAAGCTTTCGCCAAAGCCTTAGTATCGAACGGTAAAGTCGCGGTATATCAGAACAAATTTTATGGCATTTCGGGATGATTTACGCTGAAACCGCTTAGCCCACGCTCCAAAGCTCGCGATTAAACCTATTATTTAGCAAATAGCGGATTTACGGTGGATATTAGCTGATAAAACAGTACTCTACGCATTGTACCAGTTCCGGAGAGTATCTCTGGGAAAGCAGCCTAACAATATGCAAACTCTCATGAGATAAAGTTCTTCGCGGCGATAGCATGTAAGAAGGATAATCGTATGAGTTTGGCGCTGCATAGGACACCATTTTTTGGCGCGTTGTTGGCATTTTGTCTCGCTGTACCCGCTGCGAATGCTGCACAAGTAACACTTAGATCTCTGGACGGTAGTGTCGCCATGCATGGGGAACTCTTGTCCTTCGACGGCGAGTTCTATGTTCTGGAAGTTATGCTTGGGCAGTTGGAGGTCGCGGTCAACGAAGTTATCTGCGAAGGGGGCGCCTGTCCGGAGATTATCACACCAGACTTTCGGATGGCTGGTTCCGGTTCCTTGGCGCAAGTGTTGATTCCAAGTTTGTTCCAAGGTTACAGCGACACCTTCGATTTGGCACTTCAAGCCGGAGTGGGAACGCTCGTTGGTGATGTTCCCGTACAACCCTACCTGTTTTCGGCGTCAAGCGGCGCGCTTTTCGCGGATGTAGAAGTTACCTCTCTTGACTCCGAAGCGACGTTTGAGGCGCTGCTGCATGGCGATTCCGAAATTGCAGTGGCTTCTCGCGCGATCACGTCTGACGAACTTGGCGCATTTAACGATGCCGGGCTGGGCGATCTGACGGACCAAATCTATCAGGTTGTGGCCGCCCTTGACGGTTTGGTGGTGATAGTGCCGCCCGAGAACACCATTGCAAACCTAAGCGTGAACGAATTGGCTCGGGTATTTTCGGGGGGCATATCGAACTGGTCGCAACTGGGCAGAGCTAATGCGCCGATCAATGTGTACCGCCGCGATGATACTTCTGGAACGGCGCGTGATTTTTCCGCGCTGGTTCTTAATCCAGACAACGCGCAATTTTCAAGTGAAGCAACGACGTTCACCGATGATGTAAGTTTGGTTAGTGCCGTTGCAAATGACCCTAACGGGATTGGTTTTGCCAGCATTGCATATCAGCAAAACACACGTGCTGTTCCGCTGCGTGGTACGTGCGGGTTTATTTCCGCTCCGTCGGAATTTACGGTGAAAACCGGCGAATACCCACTGGCGCGACGCATATATTTTTATACTACAAACCGGATGTTTGGCGCGATCCCGGAAGAGAAGGCAAACAAGGCGTTGGGCCTCTTGCAGTTCGTGAAAAGCAATGCTGGCCAAAATGCTGCCATGGGCTCGGGATTTGTCAGCCAGTCGATCACGGCGCTGCCGGTCGAAGTGCAGGGGCAAAGACTGGTAAACACAATGATCGCGGAACCGGGGGATGTTTCCCCGTCCAGCATTCGCGCCATGGTTTCGGAATTGAGCGGCGCTATCAGACTTTCATCGACCTTCCGTTTCAAGCCGAACGCATCGGAATTGGATGCACAGGCACACGGGGATATTCCGCGTTTGGCAGCCTATCTTCGTGGCAATGATTTCACGGGACGCGAGTTTCTAATCGCGGGTTTCTCGGATGCCGCAGGGGCCGCAGAACAAAATGCATCGCTTTCACGGCGCCGGGCACAACAGGTTCTTGATGAACTTCAGGCGGCGCTTGGAAATGATGCCGAAAACTACGATTTTGTAGCTGAAGGTTTCGGTGAGGTGTCCCCGCAAGGGTGTAATGATTCCTTGGAGGGGCGCTCGGTCAATCGTCGGGTCGAAATTTGGGTGCGCTAGTCCACCTAACGGGCACTTGATATACAGAAAGGGCGGCGCCGGATTATTCCTGCGCCGCCCCTTTTTTGTATTTTGCAGAGTTATTATAGATTGTCGTACATCGGGAATGCATCGCACAAGGCTTGTACTTCGGCCTTGACGGCTTCTTCTACTGCGCTGTTTCCGTCTTCGCCGTTTGCCGCCAAACCATCGACAACTTTGACTATCAGTTCGCCGATTTTACGGAACTCGGCCTCGCCAAATCCGCGTGTGGTTCCGGCAGGGGAACCTAGACGAACACCAGATGTTACCATCGGTTTTTCAGGGTCAAACGGGATGCCGTTTTTGTTGCAAGTGATGTGGGCACGCCCTAACGCTTTTTCTGTTGCGTTGCCTTTGACGCCTTTGGGGCGCAGGTCAACCAGCAGAACGTGGGTGTCGGTGCCGCCTGTTACGATGTCCAGTCCACCTTCAATCAGGGTTGCTGCCAAAGTTTGTGCATTGGCGATTACCTGTTTCTGGTAGGTTTTGAACTCGGGGCGCAAAGCCTCGCCGAAAGCGACGGCTTTGGCGGCGATGACGTGCATTAGAGGGCCGCCCTGAATGCCGGGGAAGATCGCGGAATTCAGTTTCTTCGCAATCGCTTCGTCATTCGTCAGGATCATGCCACCACGAGGGCCGCGCAAGGTTTTGTGCGTAGTTGTTGTCGCAACATGGGCGTGTGGGAAGGGCGATGGATGCTCGCCTGCCGCAACGAGGCCGGCGATGTGGGCCATGTCGACCATCAAATATGCGCCAACCATATCGGCAATCTCGCGGAACCGCGCGAAGTCGATCTTGCGCGGAATGGCAGAGCCACCAGCAATAATCAGTTGCGGTTTGTGTTCTTTGGCCAAGGCCTCGACTTGATCGTAGTCCAACAGGTTGTCTTCTTGACGAACACCATATTGAACAGCATTGAACCATTTGCCTGACTGGTTCGGGGCAGCACCATGGGTCAAGTGTCCACCTGAGGCGAGGTTCATACCAAGAATCGTATCACCTGGTTTGATCAACGCCTGAAAGGCACCTTGGTTTGCTTGCGAACCGGAATTTGGTTGAACGTTAACGAAATCGCAGCCAAACAATTCTTTGGCGCGATCGATGGCTAGGTTTTCGGCCACGTCAACGTACTGGCATCCACCATAGTAGCGACGGCCTGGGTAGCCTTCGGCATATTTGTTGGTCATGACTGACCCTTGGGCTTCCATTACAGCAGCCGAAACGATGTTTTCTGAGGCGATCAGCTCGATCTCGTCGCGTTGGCGGCCGAGTTCATCTGTGATGGATCCGAAAACCGCGGGATCACGGCTAGCGAGGCTTTCTGTGAAGAATCCTGCGTCTTTTACATTGGTCATGTTGATCTCCTGTGATTGGCGTTTTAGGGCCTTCTATAGGACGTGTTTCCGATAGGAAACAAAAAACCGACCTGTAAAATTGGCTAAGCGACGAAATATTTGAGCTGGTTGCGTTGTTGCAGGCAAAAGACGTGTTGAAAAGGTACTAAAACAGCCCAAAGCGCGGTTTGATGCAAATTCCCGTAACGGATCGGAAAGAGAGTTTCCTGTTGGAAATACCGCATCGTGTTGAACACACGATTCTGGTCTTGAGTTGTCGGCGTGAAAAAGGGAAACTAGCGGCATGAATTATAAGAATATATCCTTTTTGGCGTCCTCTACGGACGAGGCGCAAGCCGCGGCTGAAACCCTTCGCACCCGTTACGGGCATGTCGAGCAGAATGAGGCAGACGTGATAGTCGCCTTAGGCGGCGATGGATTTATGCTGTCGACGCTGCATGATACGCAAGAACTGCCTGCGCCAGTTTACGGAATGAATCAGGGAACCGTCGGTTTTTTGATGAACGTCTATAGCGAGGATGGCTTGCTGGAGCGTCTACACGCGGCAGAGGCTGCGGTAATTCACCCCCTCCATATGACGGCAACATGTGCGGATGGCACCGTATCCGAGGCTTTGGCAATTAACGAGGTATCGTTGCTGCGGTCCGGCCCACAAGCAGCGAAACTGCGAATTTCGGTCGATGGACGCGTGCGGCTGGATGCGTTGGTGTGTGATGGCGCGTTGGTATGTACGCCAGCGGGTTCCACTGCGTACAATTATTCCGCCCACGGACCAATCCTACCGATCGAAGCCGATATTCTGGCGTTGACGGCTGTGGCCGCTTTTCGGCCACGTCGCTGGCGTGGGGCGTTGTTGCCGATGAATGCCTCGATACAGTTTGACGTGTTGGAGCCGGCCAAGCGACCAGTGGCGGCGGTGGCAGATTCAACCGAAGTGCGCGATGTCGTGCGCGTTGATATTCGTAGCGAGCCGAGCGTTAAGCATACGTTATTGTTTGATCCCGGGCATGGCTTGGAAGAACGACTTATTAACGAACAGTTTACTTAGAGGGGCGGATTATGAGTTTAAGTGTTGGGCAGCAAGCACGTTGGTGGGGCGGCGGGTTTATCGCCTTTTTGCTATTCTTGTGGCTAGTGAACGACGCGATTGCCCCGTTCATTCTGGGCACGGCATTCGCGTATCTTCTGGATCCCGTTGCCGACAAGTTGGAAAGCTGGGGAATGGGGCGGACGTGGGCAACGGTGCTGATCTCGTTGATCGCACTGATAGTAATGCTTTTGGCGTTGGTTCTGGTTGTTCCGTTGATTTTCCGGCAGGTGTCTTCACTAATCGAAACGTCGCCGCAATTGGTATCCAGCCTGTTAGAGTTCCTTGCAGCGAAATTCCCGAGCCTACTGGAAGAAGATTCCAGTGTGCGACTGGCACTGTCCTCTTTTGAGGATACGCTGCGTAGCAAGGGTGTTGCCCTAGCGAACACGGTGCTCGCAACTAGCATTGCGGCGGTTAGTTCGGTGCTGTCGATATTCGTTTCGCTTGTTGTGGCCTTCTACTTGTTGCTGGACTGGGACCGCATGACCGCTGTTGTGGACGGCTGGATGCCGCGCCAGCATGTGAATGTTATCCGTAAACTCGCACGCGAGTTTGATGCCGTTTTGGCGGGTTTTGTTCGCGGACAGATGACTGTCGGTGCGATTTTGGGTGTCTTCTATGCTGTGGCACTGGCTGCGGTTGGGTTGCAATTCGGGGTGGTCGTCGGGTTATTGGCGGGGGCACTGACGTTTATTCCTTATGTTGGGTCCACCGTCGGTGGCACTGTTTCCATCGGGCTGGCGATTTATCAGTTTTGGGATAATCCGGTTTGGATCGCTGTGGTTGCAGCAATTTTCATTGCGGGCCAAGCAGTTGAGGGGAATTTTCTGACACCGAAGCTTGTGGGTAGTTCGGTTGGGTTGCATCCGGTTTGGCTGATGTTTGCGCTATATGCCTTTGGGTCGTTGATCGGATTCACCGGATTATTGATAGCTGTGCCTGCCGCCGCATGTATTGGCGTTCTGGGGCGTTTCGGGATCAAAAACTATCGCGACAGCAAGCTCTATATTGGACCGCAAGATGACTCGGTGGGCGAATGAGCAAACCTGAGCAACTGGTTCTGGATTTGCCCTCGCGGGCGGCGTTGGGGCGGGAGGATTTTTTCGTCTCACCTGCTAATGCGTTGGCGTTGCAAGCACTTGACCGGTGGCCTGGTTGGGCAACGGGGAAGCTGGCGCTTTGTGGGCCAGCGGCCTCTGGTAAGTCGCATTTGGTTCAGGTTTGGGCGGCACGATCCGGCGGGGCCGTGGTTGGCGCGGAAGAGCTGGCGCAGCTAGATGTTGCTACGTTGGCCGAAGTGGGCGGTGTCGCGGTGGAGGATGTGCATCGCCTGTCGAAGTTGACGGGCGCGCAGCGGGATCAGTCCGAAGTGGCGCTGTTTCACCTTCACAACCGTCTTTTGGGCGCGGGTGGAACATTGTTGGTCACCGGTGAGGGGGCACCCTCGCGTTGGAAAATCGCGCTGCCGGACTTGGCTTCGCGCCTGCGCGCAACCGAAGTGGCGACATTGGAGGCACCCGATGACGCGCTGTTGTCTGCTATATTAGTGAAGCTTTTTGCTGATCGCCAGTTGCAGGTATCGCCGGACCTTATTCAGTTTCTACTTAGCCGGATTGATCGATCGTTCGCGTCAGCCAAGGCAACGGTTGAGGCTTTAGATCGCGCGGGCTTATCGCGCAAACGGGCAATCACACCGCGTTTGGCAGGCGAGGTATTGCGCACATTGGACACCGCATGAGCATTGATCGCTCGCGGGTCGGGGTGGTGGATGTGGGGTCCAATTCCGTTCGGTTAGTGGTTTTTGACGGTATATCGCGTTCACCCGCATATTTCTATAATGAGAAGGTTTTGTGCGGTTTGGGTGCTGGCCTGGCCGAGAGCGGGTGCTTGAATCCTGAAGGAAGAGTTCGGGCGCTCGGAGCATTGCGACGTTTTGCGGCATTAATGAAGGGGTTCGGCGCGGGTGCATTAACCGGTGTAGCCACGGCAGCGGTGCGCGAGGCGAGCGACGGACCGGAGTTTGTATCCGAGGTGTTACAGGAGACAGGTATCGAACTGCAGGTCATTTCCGGAGTTGAGGAGGCCGCGTTTTCAGCCAAAGGAGTGTTGCTCGGTTGGCCCAAGGCAAACGGGTTGGTTTGCGACATCGGCGGGGCGTCAATGGAATTGGCGCGGTTGCAAGACGGTGTTATCGGGGCGTGTGGAACGTCGCCTCTGGGGCCATTAAAGCTGCAAGACTACGATGGCAATGTAGATGCGCAAATCGCGCGGGAGGTCCGCTCGTTGTTGAACGAGGTGGGGAGCAAAGCCGGGCATCTTTTCTTGGTGGGTGGCTCGTGGCGCGCAGTTGCCCGGCTTGATATGTCGCGCAGGGGATATCCGTTTAAAGTGTTGCATGAATACCGGCTGTCGGCCGCGCAAATACGTGAAACGGTCGATTGGATTGCCGCACAAAGCGCCGAGGAGCTAGAGGCGCGGACGAACACGTCGAAAGAACGGTTGGCACTGGTGCCAATGGCAGCAAGGGTTATGACGGGGCTGTTGAAGGCCTTGGAGCCCGAGGAAGTTATCATTTCCAGTTATGGACTGCGCGAGGGAATGTTGCATGAACAAATGCCGCTCTCGACACGTGGGCTGGACCCGCTGACCGAGGCTTGTAGGCAAATGGAGGCGACGTCAGCAAGGTTTCCGGGATTTGGGCAGGTGCTCTTTGAATGGTTGCGCCCGCTTTATCCCGACGTAGCTGCCGAAAGGCGGCGGTTGATATTGGCCGCATGCCTGTTGCATGACACCAGCTGGCAGGCGCATCCGGATTACCGTGCGATTATGTGTTTCGAGGCGGTCACGCGCGCCAACCTTGGCGGTGTAGACCACGCGGGACGGATGTTTTTGGGGCTGGCCATTCTCAGCCGTTACAAGAATTCCGGTGTCACGTCGTTGGGCGAAGGGATGATGGCACTGTTAACGGACGACGAGATCAACGATGCCGTTTCGCTTGGTAAGGCGATGCGGCTGGGTGCAATGGTTTCGGGGGCGCAAGCGGATCTGCTGGACAAGGCGACGTTGGCCCGAACGAGCGATTCTTTAGAATTAACACTCGAAGGACCGGCGCTCGCTTTGAACGGTGAAGTCGTCGAAAAACGGTTGGAATCGTTGGCCCGGGCGATGCGATTGGAAGCTAGGTTGCGATACTGAGAAAATAAAGTTCGCAAATTGGTAATTTAAACTTTAGTTTATGGATTATTTACATGTAAAATTTGTAATTGAAGTTGTCTGAGAATCCTTGGTGACATAGCCGCACCAATTGATGTTGGGTAACGGGCTGTGGGGTACGCCTTTCGCAGAAGTTATTCTGTGCCGACGAAGACAATCGGCTGTCTGATTGCATTCCCGAAAGGGGGGCGCGCTTTGGTGGGAGATATATATTGTCCATCCGCATTATGCGCCAAAATTGAAGAGTTGTTGAGTAGCGATTGCATGTATCAGACAGGGATTCTCAGCACTAACTATCATGTGACAGGTATGTTTGTCGGAGAAACAAAAACGGCCCACATTGCTGTGAACCGCCTATTTGTTTCCCTGGACTTGAGCCATATTCGCTTAGCCATGTTATCACCGTGAGCCGTCTTCGCACCCTTGGGTGGAGCGACATCTTCTAAGACAACGAGCCACGTTAAAACAGAAAAACCGATTCAACGCAATCAATTTTATGCCAATCCGTCGCAGGTGCCATTGCAAGGCTTGCGGGGTTGTCATACACCCGATTGAAACAAACTTATTGGAGGCCTCAAATGCGCCTGACCCGTTACTTTTTGCCAATCATGAAAGAAACTCCCTCGGAGGCGTCAATTGCTAGCCATCGCCTGATGCTGCGCGCAGGAATGATCCGCCAGTCTAGCGCGGGGATATACTCGTGGTTGCCGATGGGTTTCAAGGTTTTGCAACGGCTCGAGCAGATCGTTCACGAGGAACAAACGCGCGCCGGTCACATTCCGATGCTGATGCCAACGCTGCAATCGGCAGACCTGTGGCGCGAAAGTGGGCGATACGACGATTACGGCAAAGAAATGTTGCGGATTACGGATCGCCATGGCCGCGACATGCTTTACGGGCCAACGAACGAGGAGTTGATCACGGATATTTTCCGCAACGCGGTGAATTCCTATAAAGATCTGCCAAAGACGCTTTATCACATCCAATGGAAATTCCGCGACGAAGTTCGCCCCCGTTTTGGTGTGATGCGTGGTCGCGAATTCTATATGAAAGACGGTTACAGTTTTGACGTGGATGAAGCGGGTGCGCTGCATTCTTATAACCGTCACTTGGTAAGCTATCTGCGCACATTTGAACGTATGGGTCTGAAAGCCATTCCTATGAAGGCAGACACAGGACCAATTGGCGGCGATCACAGCCATGAATTCCTTGTGCTGGCCGAAACGGGCGAAAGCGAAGTGTTCTATGACAGCAAGGTTCTGGACATGGGGCTGGGTGATCGTGAAGTTGATTTTGACGATGTTGCACAGTGTCAGGGTATCTTCGACGAGTTCACAACACCTTATGCGCGCACAGATGAAACGCATGACGAGACGAAATTTAACGATGTTCCGGAAGATCGGCGGATGTCCGCGCGCGGTATTGAGGTCGGACAGATCTTCTATTTCGGCACCAAATATTCCGAGGCAATGGGCGCGAATGTTGTGATGTCCGATGGCTCGCGCAAGCCCGTTGAAATGGGTTCGCACGGGATTGGCGTCAGCCGTCTGATCGGGGCTTTGATTGAAGCAAACCACGATGACAAAGGGATTATATGGCCTGAAAGCGTGGCACCGTTCCGCGTTGGGTTGGTGAACTTACGTCAGGGTGACGATGCGGCCGATGCGGCATGTGAAAGCCTTTATACCGGTTTGGTAAAAGCAGGTCTTGATCCGCTTTATGATGATCGCGATGAGCGCGCGGGCGCGAAATTCGCCTCGATGGACCTGATTGGATGTCCTTGGCGCATTACTGTTGGTCCTCGTGGGTTGAAAAATGGTGTTGTTGAGCTAACATCACGTCTCACAGGTGAAACAATTGAACTGTCGCCCGAAGCGGCGCTTGATCGGTGCATCGAGATTTACGCGGACGTCTAGCAGCGAGGGTTAAATGGCAAATCTGCCAGGTATTGTAGGCGCGGTGGTTCTGGGCGTAGTCATGTCCCAGTTCCCCGAGTTTACGCAGCAATACCAGCAACGCCTCGGTGGGGCGGTGGACGAATTGCGGATTATCACTGACGAGTTCGACCGTGCGGCGACAGATCAAGGTCTTAGCCGCGACGAAGCGTTGGCGGCTTACACTGGTTCAGAGTTTCTGGAAATACGCGCTTTTGATTTGGAGGCGACGTTTGCACGTTTTGAACGCCTTAGCGAAGATTTGACCATTCTTGAGAATGCGAATGCGCTTCGCCGGTTGAAAAATTTCACACATATGACTGATAACACTTTGGTGGAACGCACTTGGCAGGCATTCAAACCCGCTGTGCCGGTTACATCCGAAGGATTAACCTTTGCGGCGTTTGGTGGGGTAGCCGGATTTGCAGGTTTTGCGGGATTATCCCGATTGGTATTCAGACGTCGAAGGAAGTACGCGTGAACAAACGAACGACGCCCCCTTTTGCGGGATTCGAGTGGGCCATAGCATGGCGATACCTACGGGCACGACGTGCCGAGGGTGGCGTGTCTGTAATGACATGGATATCGCTGATCGGTATCGCTTTGGCGGTGTTTGCGCTGATTGCGACAATGGCGGTCAGGTCGGGCTTTCGGGCGGATTTCACCGCAACAATTCTGGGTGCGAACGCCCACGTGACGATTTACGAAACCAATTATTCTGACGAAGGCGTGCGCCTCGGGATTATTGCCTATCCCGAAATGGTGGCCAATGTGGCCGCAGTGGAGGGTGTCACCCGCGTAGCACCGATTATTCGCGGGCAGGTTATGGCGTCGTCTACCTCCCGCAACACGGGCGCAGAGGTCTACGGAGAAACGTTGGAGGACTTGCGAACCTTGCCACTGGTCGCCAATCCCGAAGCATCATCCGGATCGCTAGAAGATTTCGGTGAAGGTGGAATCGCGATCGGGTCCGGTATTGCACGCACGCTTGGTGTTAGGGTCGGGGATTTTGTGACACTCATTTCGCCTGACGGGGTGAAGACGCCGTTCGGAACATCCCCACGTATCAACGACTATAAGGTCGCGTACATCTTTCAGGTAGGACGATCCGATATTGATCGCACACGAATTTATATTCCTTTTGACGAAGCGCAGAGCTTCTTTAACCGCGAAGGTTCGGCCGACGAGCTTGAAGTTGCGGTTGCCAACCCCGAGGCCGTGGACGAGATGCGTCTGGCCTTGGTCGAGGCTGCAGGGCAGCGCGTGGTGATATGGACATGGCGCGATGCGTCCGGTGCGTTCTTGCGGGCTTTGGAGGTGGAGGACAACGTGATGTTCATCCTAATGTCGATCCTCGTGCTGATAGCGGCGATGAATATTATATCCGGCTTGATTATGCTGGTAAAAAACAAGACACGCGACATTGGCATTTTGCGCACGATGGGTCTGACGCAAGGGTCGATCATGCGGATATTCTTTATCAGTGGGGCAAGCATCGGTCTGGTTGGGACGGCACTAGGTGTCATTTTGGGTTGCCTGTTCGCGATCTATATTGACCCGGTTTTTGCTTTTGTGGACGGCATCATGGGCGGCGGCGTTTGGGATCCGAACGTGCGGTACCTCTCGAGGCTTCCGGCAAAACTGGAACTGCGTGATGTGTTAAGCGCGGTTATCCTTTCGCTAACCCTTTCGTTTGTCATAACCATTTTTCCGGCGCGCCGCGCAGCCAAGATGGACCCGGTGGAGGCGTTAAGGAATGAGTAATCTTGCGCTGAAACTAACCGATATTCACCGGACCTTTAACAAAGGTAAACCGAACGAGGTTCTCGTGTTGGACGGCGTATCGATGACGTTGGACCCAGGCGAAGTTGTGGCGCTGGTGGCCCCATCTGGTGCGGGTAAATCGACGTTGCTGCATATTGCTGGTCTGTTGGATACGGTGGACAGCGGGACTATCGAGATTGGAGGGAAGCTGGCCTCTGGTCAATCGGACCGGAAGCGGACACGGATGCGGCGCAATAGCATTGGATTTATTTATCAATTTCACCACCTGCTACCGGAATTTTCTGCGGTAGAGAACATCACATTGCCACAACGCGCGGCAGGTGTGCCCAAGGCCGAAGCGCAAGATCGGGCTAACGATTTGTTGGACAAGGTAGGCTTGTCACATCGCCTTACACACCGCCCCGGCGAGCTTTCAGGTGGCGAGCAGCAACGGGTGGCGTTCTGTCGGGCGTTGGCCAACGGCCCAAGTGTTTTGCTGGCGGATGAGCCGACGGGAAATCTCGACCCTGAAACATCAGACCGCGTTTTTGAAACCTTGTTGGACTTGGTGCGGGAAACCGGTCTGTCAGCATTGATTGCTACACATAATCTTGATTTAGCGGCCCGCATGGATCGGGTGTTAACATTGTCGCAAGGACGGTTAGAGTAAACCTAATCGAATCACTTGTTACCTACCCAAACTAAAAGAATTCCCGGTTGTTCGTTCGGGAATCCCAACAGATTTTAAGATGGTCAAAAAGACCACAGTATAAACCGAGGGAGAATACATATGACTACCGAACCAAGTTTTCGCGAATCCGTAGATATTATGTTCAATAAGGCTGTGAAGCTGATGGACCTGTCACCAGGTCTGGAGCGGAAAATCCGTGTCTGCAACTCCACCTACACCGTTCGTTTCGGCGTGCGGCTACGGGGCGAAATCCATACTTTCACGGGGTATCGTTCGGTTCACTCCGAGCATATGGAGCCTGTGAAGGGCGGCATTCGTTTCGCCATGGGGGTGGAACAGGATGAAGTTGAAGCGCTGGCGGCACTGATGACGTATAAATGCGCATTGGTACAGGCCCCTTTTGGCGGCTCCAAGGGGGGGCTGCGGATCGACCCGCGGGAGTGGGACGAACACGAAATGGAACAGATCACGCGGCGTTTTGCCTATGAGTTGATCAAGCGGGACCTGATTAACCCGTCCCAAAACGTACCCGCGCCAGACATGGGCACGGGCGAGCGCGAGATGGCGTGGATTGTAGATCAATACCGCCGAATGAATACCACGGATATTAACGCGGCGGCCTGTGTGACGGGTAAACCGATCAACGCCGGTGGTATTCAGGGTCGCGTCGAAGCAACAGGGCGCGGTGTGCAATACGGGTTGCAGGAATTCTTCCGCTACGACGAGGATAAGGCCAAGGCGAACCTGACAGGCACGCTGAAAGACAAGCGTGTGATAGTGCAGGGTTTGGGCAACGTGGGCTATCATGCGGCGAAGTTTGTGTCAGAAGAAGACGGCGCGAAGGTCATTGCGGTCATCGAGCGGGATGGGGCAATTGTGAACCCCGACGGCTTAAACATCGACCTTCTTAAAGAGCACATCATGATGACCGGCGGTGTGAAAGATTTCCTTAGCGGCGATTATGTTGCTGACGGCGCGTCGATTTTGGAAATGGAGTGCGATATTCTTATTCCGGCGGCGCTTGAAGGGGTTATCAACCTGAAAAACGCGGACCAGATCAAAGCCAACTTGATTATCGAGGCGGCGAACGGCCCGATCACGTCCGGTGCGGACGAAATATTGCTTAATAAAGGGGTCGTGATCATTCCCGATATGTATGCCAATGCCGGCGGTGTGACGGTTTCCTATTTTGAATGGGTCAAAAACCTGAGTCACATCCGTTTCGGTCGTATGCAGCGGCGCCAAGAAGAATCTCGCCATCAGTTGTTGCTGGATGAATTGCAGCGGCTTGGGGATGATCCCTCGATTACGTGGGAGATGTCGGATGACTTCAAAACCAAATATTTGAAGGGGGCTGACGAGTTGGAATTGGTGCGCTCGGGCTTGGACGATTCCATGCGGGCAGCGTATCAGTCAATGCGTGAAGTGTGGCATACCCGCGATGATGTGCCGGATTTGCGAACCGCCGCGTTTTTGGTTTCGATCGAGCGTGTAGCAGCGAGTTATCTATCCAAAGGATTGTAGCGTAAACAATTTGTCCTGAAATTTGGGCATAATAATCGGCAGGAACGATCTTACCTTTTGATCAACTTGTTTTGAAAGGTACCAAAAATGTCGTTCCGCCCAGTTAAGACCGAAACCCTCGCACAACCAACATTGGAGGGCGCGGGTGTTCATCTGTACCGTGCTTTCGGGTTTCACGACCCGAGGATGCTGGATCCGTTCCTGTTGTTCGACGACTTCCGCAATGATGATCCGGCCAAATCTATAAAAGGTTTCCCGTGGCATCCCCATCGTGGGATTGAGACGATTACCTATGTACTGCAAGGCAACATCACGCATGAAGATAGCCTCGGAAACGTCGGAAATCTGGGGGCTGGCGATGTGCAGTGGATGACCGCTGGCTCTGGCATTATGCATCAAGAAATGCCTAAACCAAATATTGCGGGGCAGATGCACGGTTTCCAATTGTGGGCAAATTTACCAAGCGATCAGAAGATGACGACCCCTCGGTATCAGGATGTGACATCTTCGGATATTCCCGAAATAATCGATGACGATGGCACCCGCGTGAAGGTGATTGTCGGTAAGTTCTGGGGTAAAGCGGGGCCTGTTGATGGCATTGCCGCTGATCCGCAGTATCTGGATGTGTATATCCCGCCGAACGTTCGCAAGACGCTGCCTGTGGACGCATACAGGCATGTGTTTGCGTATATTTTCGACGGATCTGGAACATTTCGCGATGCGTCCAAACCTTACGGCGTGCGGGTCGAAAAGGAAGTGGCTGGCGAAGAGGTGAATATCCGCGACATGTCCGGCAACCGCACATTGGTACAGTTTGATACAGGTGACAACATCACAGTTCAAGCCGGCGAACATGGCATGCGATTTTTGCTGGTTTCTGGAAAACCAATCGAAGAACCCGTCGCATGGAATGGACCGATTGTGATGAACACACAGCAAGAATTACGTCGGGCGATGCAGGATTTGAACAACGGGACGTTTATCAAATCCCAGCAGTAGTTAGCCAAGCTCAGCGGGTGTGATGTAGGTGTCCAGGTGCGTTGTGCCAAAGTCCAACGCTGACCACTCACCTTGAACTTCCAGCACGGTCGTGCCGCCAGTTGGGTATTTATCAAAATCGGTGTGCGCGGGCGCGGGGTCTACTCGCAACGCGCGCGCTAGACTGCCAATACCGGGCATGTGGGCGATGACCAGTACGTTTTCGCCTGTCGCTGATTTGCGGATAATAGCCAGAATTTCTTCAGGGGAGGCCATGTAAAGCGCAGCATCGGTAATAACTTCGGGTGCTTTTGAAAGGTTTTCTGATACCAAATCCCATGTCTCCTGGCACCTGACGGCTGACGATACGATGACTTGATCTGGTGCTTGGCCCGATGTTTCCAACCATTTCCCCAGAAGATCGGCGGCTTTGCGGCCGCGCTCGCCTAATGTGCGATCAACGTCCGGGATGTCTGAATCTGCCCAAGAAGATTTTGCGTGGCGCATGAGGGTGAGTTTCTTCATTAAGTCTATCCTTTGTGAAACGCCCTCATGTGAAAGGCGGATTGCAATCGCAATCGTTTGTTCTGCCCGACTGGACATGCGCGGCGCACAGCGCAACCGCTGGAAAGGCACTCGTTTCCGGCTATATCGAGGTGCGCGTGGCACTTCGGAATGTCATACCCTTCTTGACCTAAGGCTGCGGCAGGACATGCGGAAAGACAAGGCTTTTCTGAACAATTTTCGCAAGGGGGTGAACCTGCTGCCGGCAGATCAAGGCGCTCTGGTATAAGTAGTGCGCCGCGATAGGAAACAAACAGCCCTGCCGTATCATGCACCAGTAACCCAACAGGAGATTGCCATGCGTGCCCGCTTCTCAGTGCCCAGCCAATGAATGGGTGGTATGGTGGCCCACCGAAGGGGAATACTGCTATGCCGTTGAACTCGTCAGCCCATGCGCCGATGACCCGTTGAGACCAGCGGTCCAGCGGGTTTTCTCTCTTTTCCAAATACTCAACACTTTGGATAAACAAAGGCCAGAATGTCGGTTCATGCGGGCCTAGCAAGACAAGTGTTTGGTCGTCGTCGTGGTGAAAGGCACCGAGCACCGCGAGCCCCGATGGCCTGACGGCATCTGCAATTTCGTCAATCATCATTTGTTGGTAAAGGGCAGTTTCAGCACCCACCATAGCTTGCTTGGGCGTTCGTCTTGCCATTGCAGACCGATTTCCATCTCGTCGTGGCCTGCGTTGGGCTGGGCGACGTAGGTATTGAATATACGGTCCCAGATCGACAGGGAGAAACCGTAGTTGCTGTCATGCTCCTTGCGGATAACGGAATGGTGGACGCGATGCATGTCCGGTGTGACAAAAACTGTGCGCACGATTGCATCAACGCGAGGCGACAGGCGGATGTTGGCGTGGTTAAACAGGGCGGTGCCATTCAATATGACCTCGAACAGGATCACGGCAAAAGCGGATGGGCCGAGGATGTAGATCAGGCCAATTTTTAGCAACATCGACAGCGCGATTTCCACCGGGTGGAAACGGATGGCTGTGGTTACATCCATATCGCGGTCGGCATGATGTACTTGATGCAGGCGCCAAAGAAGCGGGATTTTGTGCGTTATCAGATGTTGGCCCCAGATTGCGAAATCAAGAATCAGGATCGCAGCGAAAACTTCGATCCACGCGGGCCAACCAACGTTGTTAAACAAGCCCAGACCGTTTGCGCTTGCATCGATTGCAGCCCCTACAGACATGACCGGAATAACGAGTGCCATCAGGTTTAGCGTCGCGCTGTCAATGATCGTTAATGCCCAATTCACATACCAACGACGGTTTCTGGGAACAGGGCGCGCACGGCGCGGGATGATGGTCTCGATGATCGCGAAAAGCGCGAATAGACCGAGAAATACCGACAGGCGGATGAGGTTTTCGTTTTCCATTTACCAAAGGTGACCTTGATCTGCATGAAGATCAAGAGCGATGCTGCATTGTTACATATAATAAACCGAATATGTGCGCAATGTCACTCGCGGATCAACGAACCAGCACCGTGTTCTGTGAACAATTCGAGCAAACAGGCGTGTGGCGCACGACCGTCGAGGATGACGACGGCGCGCACCCCGTCCTCGATTGCTGAAAGCGCTGTTTGTGTTTTCGGAATCATCCCGCCAGCGATTACACCGTTTGAAGTTAGCTCGGCCACATGTTCTGGCGTTAGCTGTGTAATCACGTTGCCGTCAGCATCTTTTACACCGGCTACATCGGTCAGCAGCAAAAGGCGGTCGGCGTCTAGGCCTGCCGCGATAGCACCGGCGGCAGTGTCGCCGTTGACGTTGTAGGTCTGACCATCTGAGCCCACACCAATCGGTGCGATCACGGGGATCAGGTCGCTATCAAGGAAAGTGTGTAGGACTTCAGGATTGATTTTTGTAGGTTCACCGACGAACCCCAGATCTGGTTTGGCTTTCTCGCAAACCATCAGGTTGGCGTCTTTGCCAGACAGCCCGACGGCTTTGCCGCCCTGCTTGTTGATCGCCCCGACAATGCGTTTGTTTACGGAACCAGACAATACCATCTCGACGATCTTCATCGTTTCAGCGTCGGTCACCCGTTTGCCGTTTACAAATTCCGATTTTACGTTTTGCTTGTCCAACATTTCGTTGATCATTGGGCCGCCACCGTGGACAACAATCGGGTGCACATTGACCTGTTTCATCAACACGATATCGCGGGCGAATTGTTCCATCGCTGCCTCGTCGCCCATGGCGTGACCGCCGAACTTGATTACGACAATAGCCCCGTCGTAGCGCTGCAAGAAAGGCAGTGCTTCGCTTAAGGTTCTGGCTGTGGCAATCGAGTCGCGTTGCATTGCTTGCTGTAACTCCATGGGATGGCTCCTTGCGGTTTTGATCTGTTTAGCCGCTTGAAGCGGGAAACCCAAGGCCGGAGATTATTCCATCGTGGCGATGATGGTTCGCAGTACGTCGAGGCCCTCGCCCTTGTTCGAGGAGGTCAAGACGATCTCGGGGTAGGCGGCGGGGAATTTGGTCAGCGTAACGCGAGTTTTGCCGATGATTTTTTCGAGTTCCGGCTTTTTCAGCTTGTCGCATTTCGTCAGCACAACTTGAAACGTCACGGCAGACGCTCCTAGCAGGTTCATGATTTCCTCATCAACGTCTTTAGGGCCGTGACGCGCGTCAATTAACAGAAATACACGGCGCAACGTTGCGCGACCGGAAAGGTAGGCCTTCAACAGGCGTTGCCATTTGGCGACAACGGCGATGGGGGCATTGGCGAAACCGTAACCCGGAAGGTCGACAAGGTAATGCTGATCCAACAGCGTGAAATAGTTTATTTCTTGGGTGCGGCCCGGCGTGTTGGAGGCACGCGCCAAGGCTTTGCGACCTGTAAGCGCGTTAATCAGGGTGGACTTTCCGACGTTGGAACGGCCCGCGAAGCAGACTTCCATGCGGTCAGCGGGTGGCAGGCCATCCATAGCAACGACGCCTTTTAGAAAGTCGGAGTTACCAGCGAAAAGCTTGCGACCAAGCTCGGTTGTGGCGTGGTCTGGTAGTTCTGCGATGGGAAATTGGACGCTCATGTTAGCACCTCTACTTGGTCTTCTTGGCGAATTTGCCCAGACCGAATTACAACTGCATAAACACCCATTTCCTGATGGCCGAAACCGTTTTTCAATGCACCAAGCGTGTCTGCGTCGCGAATACCGGTTTCAACGTTGGCCGTAGTGGCCATGCAACGGGTAATTTCTTCGCGGACTTCAAGTTCGGCTGTGCCAATGCGGATGCGCTTGCCGACCATGTCTTTTTCGGCCCACGGTGCCCAACCATCGACATGGATGTTCCCGCGCCAGCGTTCGGGTGAAAGGCTGGTTTCAAGGTTCTTCTCGATCTCGGCATGGGATGCCAGATTGATGATCGAGATGGATTGGAACTTTGTATCCGTCATCGGTTGTGCAGCACTGACCAGTTGTGTGGGCAACGAGCGGGCGCTATTGGAAATTGGTGTGACCCACTGCACGAACTGATCGGCGTCGACCGCATTGTCAGGATCGATCGTAATGTCCTGACGATCGGGATGGCTTAGCGTTATCTTGTTTAGACCTTCGTCGACACAAACAGTGATCGCCTGCAAGCCGGGCGACTTGGCACCGATAGAAAATTGGGAGCAAGGTTGCCAAGCAGGGCGCTCCGCATCAAAGCGGGACTGCCCGTGGGCGACTGCCCACAGACGGTCCCACGGAAGGCATTTACCTTCCGTCAGGACGGCCGCAGGTATTTCCTCGCGGCCGTGGCTTTTAATCGGGTGACGCCAGATATGTGCAACGGATGGGTTCATTCTTTGGTGTCTTTTTCCCTAATCTTGCGGAAGCCGGACATGATGTTGCCAAATACGTCAGGGCGTACACCTTGCGAACGCATGATCAGGTATTGCTGCGTGAATGTAATGGTGTTGTTGGCCACCCAGTAAATCACAAGACCAGATGCGAAACGGCCTAGCATGAACATGAAGACCCATGGCATCCATGCGAAGATCATCGCTTGGGTTTTGTCTGTTGGGGCCGGATTCAACTTCTGCTGCATCCACATGGTAATGCCCATAAGGATCGGGAAGACTCCGATGGAAAGGATCGCGAGGAAGCTTTCAGGGCCGGGCGCTGCGAATGGCAGTAGGCCGAACAGATTCAGGATGGAGCTTGGATCGGGTGCCGAGAGATCCTGAATCCAGCCAAAGAACGGCGCGTGGCGCATTTCGATGGTTACAAACAGCACTTTGTAGAGCGAGAAGAAGATCGGAATTTGCAAGAAGATTGGCAAACAGCCCGATGCGGGGTTCACTTTGTTCTTCTTGTAAAGTTCCATCATTTCTTTTTGCATGGCTTGCTTGTCGTCGCCTGTGCGTTCCTTCAAGGCTGCCATTTCAGGCTGAAGCTTTTTCATTTTCGCCATTGAG
Source organism: Rhodobacterales bacterium 52_120_T64 (assembly GCA_002162875.1). GTDB lineage: Bacteria > Pseudomonadota > Alphaproteobacteria > Rhodobacterales > Rhodobacteraceae > NORP23. The sequence goes on from MABA01000003.1 coordinate 150,797, forward strand.
ACATAGGATTTATATGCCAGTGGTGCGAGCAAGGTCTTGATGACCAGCGTCAGACCAATGATGGACAGACCCATGTTGCCGATCCAGCCATGGATCAAGGATAGCAGTGAAAAGATCGGTTTTGTAATGAAGAAGAAGATTCCCCAGTCAACTGAGTCGACGAACTTTTCGATGCCCATTTCTTCTTGATAGGCGCGAATGGTGGAAACCTCTTTGGCACCGGCGAACAACAATGTGGTAATCTCGGCATCTTGGCCACCGGAGATTTCCATGACGGGCAGGCGCATGTCGGCCTGATAAGTGTCGTTGCCCGGCGTGTATTTTGATACGGAAGCGAATGACTGACCGGGAAGCGGGATCAATGTTGTCATCCAGTATTTGTCGGTCATGCCGATCCAGCCGCCTTCAACTACGTCGATGCGGTCAATGTTGCCGCCTTCGGCAGGGTCGAACGTTTCATCCGGCATATCGTCGTAATCGATTTCCTGAATTTCGCCGTCTTGTGCGCGAACAACACCTTCGTGAAGCAGGTACATTCCGAATGTGTCAGGCTCGCCTTTGCGGGCGATGATGCCGTAGGGCTGCATGCGTACAGAAGCGCCTGTGGTGTTTTCTACGCGCTGCGTGATGGAGAACATATAATTTCCGTCAACCGCGATTGTACGGTGGAATACAAGGCCAGCGCCGTTGTCCCACATGATGGTCAGAGGCGTTTCGGCGGTCAGGATGTTGCCGCGTTCAATCTTCCAGACCGTGGTTGCACCCGGAACAGCAGAGGCATCAAGTCCGCCCGCAGGAGCCCAACCATGGACTGTATAATAAGGAGTGGCGGAATTCGCAGGCGAAAGAAGTGTTACCTTGTCCGTATCGATATTCTGGATGACGTTATAATCTGTCAGGTGAAGATCGTCGATACGGCCGCCAAGTAGCGAGATCGAACCAGCAACGCGGGCTGTTTTGATCTCAACGCGGTCAGTCTGTGCTAGCGCATTTTCGCGGGTCGCTTGCGGGGTAACTGCTTCGGCAGGGGCGGCGGTAACAAAAGTACCGTCAGCCTGTGGAACGCTTGCTACGCCATCAACTTGAGTGAAGGTTGTTTCAGTGGCTTCCGGCTGAATTACGGGGTCAGCAGGCGGGAACAGGATGAACCATACAAAGATTACCAAAAAGCTAAGGCCAGTGGCTAAAAGCAGGTTTTTATTATTGTCGTCCATCGTTCACTCCGGATAGCGGGATTCTTCACGTTTTTCTTCACAGTGCCTTCAACAGGGATAGGGCCGAAAGGTCAAGGTTTAATGGTGCGTCGTTGCAACCCAGCGAAGTCGAATAAGCTGGAATCAAGCAGATGCGAAGGGTTTGCGTTGGTTAAGGCCTTAAACATAACTTGGCGACGACCAGGGGAATTCTTTTCCCAAGCATTCAACATCTGTTTGACTTGTTGACGCTGCAACCCGTCTTGGGATCCGCACAGGTCGCACGGGATGACGGGGTAATCCATGGCCGCGGCAAATTTTTCGCAGTCTTCCTCGGCCACATGGGCGAGGGGGCGGTAGACGAAAAGGTCACCTTCGTCGTTCACCAGCTTGGGCGGCATGGTCGCGAGTTTGCCGCCGTGAAACAGGCTCATCATGAAGGTTTCAAGAATATCGTCGCGGTGGTGGCCAAGCACGATGGCGGAACATCCTTCCTCGCGGGCAACGCGGTACAGGTTGCCACGGCGCAGGCGTGAACACAGGCTGCAAAAGGTTTTGGTATCTGGAATTTTGTCGATGACTACTGAATAGGTGTCTCGGTACTCGATCCGGTGCGGGACTTTCATGCGTTCCAAAAATTCGGGTAGAACAGTGGACGGGAAGCCGGGTTGGCCTTGGTCCAGATTGCAGGCGAGGATATCGACGGGCAAAAGGCCGCGCCATTGTAGTTCAGCCAATGCCGCAAGCAGCGTGTAGCTGTCTTTGCCGCCAGATAGGCACACGAGCCATTTGGCGCCGCGTTCGATCATTCCGTATTCCTCGATCGCTTCGCGGGTCTGGCGGATGATGCGTTTACGGAGCTTTTTGAAGGAGGTGCTGGTCGGCGCGCCCTCAAACAGTGGATGAATTTCGGAAGCTTCAGTCATGGTCATGTTTGTGATCGTGCTTTTCAGGAACAGGGTCATAGCCATCGCGGCCAAGTGGATGACAGCGGCCAATGCGTTTCACGGCCAACCATGTGCCTTTGATCGCGCCGTGTTTTTCAAGAGCTTCCAGCGCGTAAGCCGAGCATGTCGGTTGATATCGGCAGTTGCGGCCAACCCACGGGCTGCCGATAACGCGGTAAAGCTTGACCGGAAGACTGATAATAAAGGCGAGTGGCGTCATTTTCGTGGCTTTCGCGGCGCATGAATCTTGGACAGCGCGGTTTCCATGTCTTGCATCAACAGATGGAAAGGGCGGTCGGCTGTTTCAAGGTGGCGCCCTATCAGGACGTAATCCCAGCCCGCTTTGCCTTGCGCGGGTAAAACGGCACGCGCGACTTCACGAAGGCGGCGTTTGGCACGATTCCGTGCCACGGCATTACCGACTTTCTTGGAACAGGTATAGCCGATGCGGATTAGCGCCTCGTCATCGCGGCGTCGGGCTTGTAGCAGCAAACCTTTGGCGGATTGCCGTCGAGCGCGGGCGGCCAGCAGGAAATCACTGCGCTTGCGCAACGTTTCCAGCAGGCAAACAGAAACCGCCGGGGGCTTTTCACCGGCGTTCCCTGAAATGGGTTCGCGGTCTGCCTCCGGCGGTTTCATATGCTGTAACCTAAGTCGGTTTTACGCAGTCAGGCTTTTACGGCCTTGGGCACGACGACGGTTAACAATCTTGCGACCGTTTTTAGTTGCCATGCGCGAACGGAAACCGTGGCGGCGTTTGCGAACAAGGTTGCTCGGCTGGAAAGTACGTTTCATATTCTTACTCCTGCTCGGACGGCGAAGGGATTCGCCTGACCGGAAATTCTGAAATGGCTGTTTAGGCCCAGTTATATCGGAAGTCAATTCGGATTCAGTGGAAAAACGCCCTGTTTTTAGAAACATTTGCCGCACCAGAACCAAGGTTGTTACAACAATACTGAAACATTAGATGAATTCCAATCAACGAAGCGTGAGGCCTCTTTCGAAAGTGACCGTGAGGCGGCAAATAGGATGCAACGGAATAACGCCATTGTAGGAGATTTTCATGGCAACAGCTAAATCAGACGGGTTTTCGGTGCAAAAGGTGCTGCCGTTAATCGGGATCGCAATAGTAGCAACTATTGGGTTCTTTACGCTAAAAGATTATCTGAGTTTTGAGACACTTCGGGACAATCGCGAGGCTCTGTTGGCGTGGCGGGATGCGAACTATGTTATGGCAACGTTCGGGTTTATTGCTGTTTATATAGCGATTGTGGCGTTCTCGCTGCCCGGTGCGGCGATAATATCCCTAACGGGTGGATTTCTGTTCGGGCTGTTTCCCGGGGCGGTCTATAATATCGTGTCTGCAACTATCGGTGCTGTACTGATATTCACCGCGGCGCGCATGGGGCTGGGTGAGTATCTGTCACGTAAGATGGACAGTGCGGGCGGCGTTGTTGGCAAAATCAAAGCAGGGTTGGATGAAAACGAGGTCAGCTTTTTGCTGTTAATGCGTTTGGTGCCAGCATTCCCGTTCTTCGTGGCGAATCTAGTGCCTGCATTGGTGGGAACCAAATTGCGGACGTTTGCATGGACGACATTTGTTGGGATTATTCCGGGTGGCGTTGTTTACACATGGGTCGGCTCTGGCCTTGGCGAAGTTTTCGCGCGCGGCGCAACACCTAATCTTGGTATTATCTTTGACCCGAAAATCCTTGGTCCGATTCTGGCGTTATGCGCGCTGTCCGCGCTGCCGATCGTGCTAAAGGCACTCAAGAAATAGAGGTCTGTATAGTGGAACGTATCAAAACCGACATTTGTGTGATCGGCGCGGGATCTGGCGGGCTGTCCGTTGCGGCAGGGGCTGTCCAAATGGGCGCGAGCGTGGTGCTGCTCGAAGGTCATAAAATGGGTGGCGATTGTTTAAACTACGGCTGTGTGCCCTCCAAAGCGTTGATCGCGGCGGGGAAACACGCGCATGCGATGACGACAGGGGCTGCTTATGGCGTGGCGCCGGTGGAACCGGTGGTGGATTATGCAGCGGCCATGGAGCATGTAGCCGGCGTCATTAAAGGTATCGAACCGCATGATTCTATTGAGCGGTTTGAGGCGTTGGGGGTCAAGGTTATTTCTGAATACGGGCGGTTTATTTCGCCTACCGAAGTGCGGGCAGGGAACACGATCATCACCGCACGACGGTTTGTGGTTTCTACGGGATCTTCACCGATGGTACCGCCCATTCCGGGGCTGGATAAAGTGGATTATCTGACAAATGAGAACCTGTTTGAATTACGCGAACGGCCTGAACATCTGCTAGTTATCGGTGGTGGACCAATTGGAATGGAAATGGCGCAGGCGCATGTGCGGCTGGGTTCCAAAGTGACGGTGCTTGAGGGGTTGAACGTGTTGGGACATGAAGATCCCGAACTGGCAACGATTGCGCTGGAGAAACTACGTGCTGAAGGCGTCGAGATTGTCGAGGGTGCGATGGTATCCGAGGTTGTTGGAAGTGCAGGCGTAACCGTGCATACAAGTGATGGTGCCGAATATAGGGGCAGCCACGTTCTCATCGCTGTTGGTCGCAAGCCCAATACGGACAAGCTGGACCTCGATAAATCGGGAATTAAAACTAATCAGCATGGTGTCATCGTGGATTCAGGGCTGAAAACAACGAACAAACGGGTGTATGCAATTGGTGACGTGGCTGGTGGAATGAAGTTTACGCATGTCGCAGGGTATCACGCGGGGGTGATTATTAGATCGGCCTTGTTTGGATTACCCGCAAAGGCGACCGACAAGCACATCCCATGGGCTACTTATACGGACCCGGAAATCGCACATGTTGGCATGTCCGAGGCGCAAGCGATAGCTACGTATGGTGGCAAGGTTGAAGTGCTGCGGTTCGAGTATGCGGAGAATGACCGCGCGCGGGCCGAGCGCAACACAAAGGGTTTGATCAAGGTTATGGTGCTGAAGGGCAAGCCGATTGGCGCGTCGATTGTTGGCACCCAAGCTGGTGAGCTGATCCAGACCTGGGCGCTGGTGATTGCGAACGGCCTGAAGATTGGCGCAGTGGCAGCAATGGTCGCGCCTTATCCGACGCTGGGCGAAATCAACAAGCGGGTGGCGGGGCAATATTATACACCGCGACTATTTGAAAACGCGCGCGTGAAGCGATTCGTACGTTTTGTGCAGCGGTTTCTTTAATACATGATGTCGCCTCAAAACTTGTGGGCGCGGAAACATATGCATAGAGTCTAGACCAACCAATAAAACAATCGGAACATAGATGTTTTTCAAAACCTTATCAGGTCGGTTTTTACTGCTAAGCTTCATTTTCGTGATGATTGCGGAGGTATTGCTGTTTGTGCCTTCGGTTTCCAACTTTCGGCTAGGGTATTTGCAGGACCGGTTGGAACTGGCGCAATTGGCGTCCTTGGCGTTGTTGGCAACACCTGATGATATGGTTGCACCGGAACTGGCCGACGAGCTGCTGAAAAACGCCGAAGTTTTAAACATCGTTTTGCGTCGTGATGCGGTCCGCGAGCTGGTGCTGGCTATGCCGATGTCAAAGCCGATTAGCCAAACGTTCGATTTGCGCGATGCCGGATTCTTTGGACCTATCAAAGACGCCTTCGTGTGCGCATTCGGGACACCCGGAAATGTGATCCGGATCATTGGGCAGCCGGTGAAGGATGCCGGTATTCAAATTGAAATTGTTATGAACGAGGCTCCGGTTAAATCCGCGATGCTTGAATACGGTCGCAATGTGTTTTTCTTATCACTGGTCGTGTCGCTGATTACCGGTGGTCTGCTGTTTTTGTCACTTCAGGCGCTGATTACGCGACCAATCACGAAGGTGATTTCCTCGATGACGCGGTTTCGTACCAATCCCGAGGACGCCAGCAATGTTATCAAGCCCGACGCCTCGATTTCCGAGCTGCGCGAGGCGGAAACGGCGCTGCACGACATGCAGTTGCAACTAATTGCATCGTTACGCCAGCGCGAGCGCCTTGCCGCGCTGGGCGGTGCGGTGTCCAAAGTTAGTCATGATCTGCGCAATATATTGACCACCACGCAGATTTTGGCGGATCGGCTGGAGATGAGCGATGATCCGAAGGTGCAGAAGATGGCACCAAAACTGCTAAACTCGCTTTCGCGGGGCATTAACCTCTGTGAGCGCACGTTAACCTTTGGCAAGGCGGACGAGCCGGAGCCGGAGATCCGTTCCGTTGGTTTGAAAGCAATTGTTGATGATGTAATTGACAATGATGCGTTGCGTGAAACCAAGAAGGTTCAACTAATCTCGACTGTGGCGCATGATATGCAAGTTTCAGCGGACCCTGAACAGATGTTCAGGGTTTTGACCAATCTTGTCCGCAATGCGCGTCAGGCGATTGAGGGAACCGGAAAACTGGGGATCGTTAGTATCTCGGCCGACATGCGCGACGGCGGTGTTGATATTATCGTGCGGGATACTGGGCCCGGATTGCCTGAAAAAGCACGTGAGTTTTTGTTTCAGCCGTTCCAAGGTGGTGCGCGTCGTGGTGGCACGGGGTTGGGCCTCGCGATTGCAGCGGAACTTGTGCGCGGGCATGGTGGAATACTCGAATTGATAGAGACTTCCGAGGCTGGAACATCGTTTCGGATATACTTACCGGACGCAGAAAAATAATTGCGGTAATTTCGGCGTTTTGTCTCTTGCCAAGGTCGGCGAGCAACGCTAAACCGCCCCCAATGCACCCGTAGCTCAGCTGGATAGAGTACCTGACTACGAATCAGGGGGTCACACGTTCGAATCGTGTCGGGTGCACCATTAACCTTCTATATATTGTAGTAATCGATCCTTCCGGTTACTGACCAAAGTGGGGAACCCCTTTGACGGAATAGACAAACCTGTCGTATTGTCCGTTGGAATTAGCCTTCAGGGTTTCGCAATTATTAACAGATATCAGAGAGTGCCTACATGCGTATTGGATTTGACTATGGCGGCACTAAAATCGCTGGAATCGCGATTGGCGAAAACGGCGAGACGCTTGCGGAATTGCGCGTTGAAACACCTAGATTCGATTATGAAGCAGGTGTTTCGGTCATTCAAAATGCCACGACACAGCTTCAAGATATGGCAGGCGTGAAAGCCGATTTTGTCGGAATCGGGGTGCCGGGGTCTGTTGACACAAAGACCGGACAAATATCGCTCGGGAATTCAGTCTGGCTTAGCGGGCAGGATCTTCGCGGCGATGTGGAAGCTGCGGTTGGCGTGCCGGTAAAAATCGCAAATGACGCAAATTGTTTTGCTTTGTCCGAAGCCGTAGATGGCGCGGGTGCGGGCGGTTCGATTGTAGTTGGCGCGATTCTCGGGACGGGTGTCGGTGGTGGCATCGTCGTTAATGGTCAGTTGTTAACCGGTGCTAATTCGATTTCAGGCGAATGGGGGCATATGCCGCTTCCAACCCCACGTGATGACGAACGCCCGGGACCCAAATGTAGCTGCGGGCATTTCGGTCATACGGAAAGCTGGCTGTCGGGCCCATCCTTGGCCGCAGATTATGCACGCCGCGCAGGCATTCCTATTAAGGGAGGGCCGAGCGTTCCCGAAATAGTTTCGATGATCGAGTCAGGTGATGCGATCGCCGAGGAAACTTTCGCCCGGTTCGAGGACCGATTGGCGCGCTCGTTTGCGGCGATCATCAATGTCCTAGACCCGGATGTGATTGTTCTCGGCGGCGGTGTTTCTAACATCGGGCGTCTTTATGAAACTATTCCCGGCATGGTAAAGCCATATATTTTTGGCGACGAGTTCAAAACCAAAATTATTCGCAACATGCATGGAGACAGCTCCGGAGTTCGCGGCGCTGCCTGGCTTTGATAGATTACTTCAAGGCATAATAGCGTTGAAGTAGACCAGCAGTTGATGTGTCGGCGTCGCCAGCATTGTCCGTATTTGTTACCATCGGAAGCATTTTGGTGGCCAATTCTTTTCCAAGTTCGACGCCCCATTGATCAAAACTGTTGATCCCCCATATTTCGCCTTCAACAAACACACGATGTTCGTAAAGTGCAATTAGTTTTCCAAGGGTATGCGGCGTTAGCTGCCGGTACATCAGAGTGATCGATGGCCGGTTGCCGGGGAATTCCCGATGGGGCGATTTGGCGACCTTAAGGTCACGTCCAAGCAACAGCGCCTCAGACTGAGCAAGACAATTTGCGACCAGAAGTTCGTGGTGATCTTCGAGATCCGGCTCAAAGCTTTGCGCTGCAATCAGGAACTCGCAGGGGATGACCGATGTGCCTTGATGGATAAGCTGGTAAAATGCGTGCTGCCCGTTTGTGCCGGGTTCACCCCAAATAACCGGGCCGGAATCGCGGGTCAACGAGGCCCCACTTTGAGTGACGCTTTTACCGTTACTCTCCATATCCAACTGTTGGAAATAGGCAGGCAGACGGCTGAGACGTTGGTCATATGGAAGGACCGCACGGGTCGGATATCCACAAATATTGTTATGCCAAATACCGACGAGCGCCAGCAGAACTGGCATATTTTCGTTTAGCGGCGCTTCGCGGAAATGTGTGTCCATTTCAAACGCGCCGAGTAAAAAGTCGTCGAAGTTATCAGGACCAATGGCCAACATTAGGGGTAGTCCAACCGGCCCCCAGACAGAGTACCGACCGCCAACCCAATCTTCAAACCCGAATACTTTAGTTGGATCGATGCCAAAGGCAGCAGCGGCCTCTTTCGCGCTTGAAACGGCGGCCAGGTGTTGGGTGTGCTCGTCTCCAAGCGCATCTGTTAACCAGATAATAGCCGTTTTGGCATTGGTCATGGTTTCGATCGTGGTGAAGGTTTTTGAAGCGATGATCACCAGCGTTCGCTGAGGATCAAGATCCTTTAGAACGTCGTGAACATGTGCGCCGTCAATGTTGGAAACGAAATGTGTACGCGGCCCGTCGTGGAATGGGGCCAGCGCCAGCGTCGCCATTACAGGGCCAAGGTCAGAGCCGCCTATGCCGATGTTGACGACATCAGTAAAGTGTTGGCTATCGGCAGCGCAAATTTCGCCCTGTCGGACGCTCTGGCAGAATTGCCGCATGCGCTTCAGTGTTTCCTGAACGCCAGGCATGATGTTTTTGCCGTCAACAAGAACCGGATTATAAGATCTGTTACGCAGGGCTGTATGCAGCACTGCGCGGTGCTCTGTGGTGTTGATTTTCTCGCCACTGAACATGGCGTCCCGCTTAGCCTCAACACAGGATGCCAACTTAAGCAGCATCTGCATCGCCCGTGCGTCAATTGAAGTTTTGGAATAGTCCAGCAACATGTCGTCTACCGAGACGGAAAATGCATCAAACCGCCCCGTATCACGAAGCAACTCCGTGATGCGGGTATCGGCAGTACGCTTGCGGTGTGCAGCTAGATCAGACCAAGTATCCCCCATTATACTTGTCCCAGCTGGCTTGCCTCGCGTGCGAGGGCTTCAATCCCGGCCCAATCTCCAGCTGCGATGAGGTCAGCCGGGGCAACCCAGCTTCCACCAGCGCAAATGACGTTTGAAAGGTTTAGGTAATCCATTGCGTTTGCGAGGCTAACGCCGCCTGTTGGGCAGAATGTGATCTGTGGCAAAGGACCACCGATGGCCTTCAGGGCGGGAGCGCCGCCTGAGGCTTCGGCGGGGAAAAATTTAAGAAGGTCGTAACCTTTTTCCAACATCCGCATCGCTTCGGTTGCGGTGGCGGCGCCAGCTAGTAAGGGCAAGCCCTCGTCTTCGCAGGCTTGAATCAGGATATCGGTCGCCCCTGGGGAAACGCCAAATTTGGCACCCGCTGCTTTGGCCGCCTTGACGTCGGCGGGGGTGACTAGCGTTCCTGCGCCGACCACCCCGCCCACGACCTCGGACATCGCGCGGATCGCGTCTAGTGCGCCGGGTGTTCGCAGGGTGACTTCCAGTGCGGGTAGTCCGCCTGCCACCAATGCCTCAGCGAGCGGGCGCGCTGTGCTGACGTCATGGACAACGAGAACAGGGACGATAGGCGCGAGGCCGCAGATTTCGCGGTTCATTTTGCAGGCGTCTTGAGCAGTAATCATGATTTCACCATAAAGTTTGTTCGGCCCGTGCAGGCCATGTTTTGTCGTATTCGGTGCCACCAACTTCGCCATCGGTCATGGAGGCGAGGATCTCGCCGGCGGACGGCAAAGCTGGGGCGGGTTTGCCATTCCAAAGATCAGCGCGCATTACCGCGCGGGCGCATTGGAAATAGATTTCGTCGATCGTGACCAGCAGAACAGTGCGCGGAGCCTTACCGGATTTGGCAAACCGTTGCAGCAATTCCGGCGCGGCGGAGATCCGACCTTTGCCGTTGACGCGCACAACGGTGTTCGAGCCGGGCACTAGGAACATCAGCGACAGTCGTGGGTCTTGAACGATATTTCGCAAAGTATCGAGCCGGTCATTTCCACGCCAATCGGGCAGCGAGAGGGTTTTGTCATCCTCGATGAACACCACTTGACCGTCGTCGCCGCGTGGCGTGCAATCCAGCCCTTCAGGGCCGACTGTTGCCAGTGAGACAAACGGCGAAGCCTGGATGAACGCACCGTATTCGGCGGTGACATGGTCAGTCACTTTGACCAATGACGCTGCCTTGGGTGTGCCGTACAGGGCTTCGAGCTGTTCGATCGTTTCGATCATAATACGGATGCGCCGGTTTCGGCAGGACCAACATTGCGACGGAAGACTTCGAACATCTCGCGGCCAGTACCAAAACCGTTTGCAGATAGGTCAGCAGTGGCTTTGGGCCGGTCGAGTGCACCTTCGGTAAGTACGTCAAGTGTGCCGTTAGTGGCGTCCACCTTGATGATGTCACCATCTGTTATGCAGGCGATCGAACCGCCTACGAGGGCTTCGGGCGACACGTGAATGGCGGACGGAACTTTGCCAGATGCACCAGACATACGCCCGTCAGTCACAAGCGCGACTTTCTGGCCACGCTCTTGCATGATTGTCAGCAGTGGTGTCAGCGAATGAAGTTCCGGCATTCCGTTGGCTTGTGGACCTTGAAAGCGGACAACGACGACAACGTCTTCGGTCATCTCGCCAGCTTTGAACGCGGCTTTGACGGCTTCTTGATCGTGGAAAACACGGGCCGGAGCGGTGACGATATGTTTGTCCTTGGCTACAGCTGAGACTTTCATGACGCCAGAGCCGAGGTTCCCTTTCAGGTGCGAAAGACCACCGGACGACTGGAACGGGTCTGCAACGGTTTTGAGGATTTTATCATTGAGGGATTTGTCAGTGCCAGCCTCCCAATTCAATTCACCGTCGCGCAGTTTGGGTTCTTGGGTGTATTGCGCCAGCCCTGTTCCAACCACGGTTTGTGTATCCGCATGAAGGTGGCCTGAGGCAAGTAATTCACCGATCATATAGCCAGTGCCGCCTGCAGCGTGAAAATGGTTAACGTCTGCGAGTCCGTTTGGATAAACACGAGCGATCAGCGGAGTGATGGCGGAGATTTCCGAGAAATCTTTCCAGTCAAGCACGATGCCAGCTGCGCGCGCCATAGCCAGCAGGTGTATCAAAAGATTGGTTGAACCTCCGGTAGCCATCAACCCAACAATGCCATTCACGAAAGCCTTTTCATCTAGGATATCGCACACCGGCGTGTACTCGTTGCCAAGCGCGGAAATAGCGAGCGAGCGTTTCGCACCCTCAATGGTAAGCGCGTCCCGCAAAGGCGTGTTGGGGTTGACGAAACTGGCACCAGGTAGGTGCAACCCCATGAATTCCATCAGCATTTGGTTGGTGTTTGCCGTGCCGTAGAACGTGCACGTGCCGGGGCCGTGATAGCTAGCCATTTCGGCTTTTAGCAGTTCTTCACGGCCAATTTTGCCTTCGGCGTATAATTTACGGACCGCAACTTTGTCGTCGTTGGACATGCCTGTGGTCATCGGGCCGGCTGGCAGGAATACGGCTGGCAGGTGGCCGAATGTGGCGGCAGCAATCACTAGTCCGGGGATGATTTTATCGCAGACCCCGAGGTAAACGGAACTGTCGAAAACATTGTGACTCAGGGCGACACCTGCCGCCATGGCAATAATATCGCGAGAGAACAGGGACAGTTCCATCCCAGCTTGGCCTTGGGTGACCCCGTCGCACATGGCAGGTACACCACCTGCGAATTGTGCTGTGCCGCCGACGTCGTTGGCGGCTTTGCGGATCAGGTCGGGATAGCGTTCAAATGGCTGGTGAGCCGAAAGCATATCGTTATACGCAGAGACAATCCCGATGTTTCCAGCAGAAGTTTTCGCCAGTGTTTCTTTGTCTCCAGCAGGGCTGGCTGCGAAGGCATGGGCGAGGTTGCCACACGTCAGGTGGGCGCGGCGTGGACCTTCGTCTCGGGCGGCTTTCATGCGTGTCATATAGGCGGAACGGGTGGTCGCGCTGCGTTCAACAATGCGCGCGGTTACGTCGGTGATAGTGGTTTGCATAATTATACCTCGATTGGGCGCCAGCGACGGTCGTCGCGGTGCATTAGGGCTAGCGAGCCATCCGGGCCAGAGCTGCCCTGATCATAGCGTTCAGGACTTTCACCTTCCCAACCAGCGATTATCGGATCGGTCCATGACCACGCGGCCTCGACTTCGTCGCCGCGCATGAACAGGGTCTGGTCGCCGCGAATAACATCCATCATCAAACGCTCGTAGGCGTCGGCGACGTGCTCTCCATTGTCACCCAAGGCCTCTGCGAAGCTCATGTCGAGGGGGACTTCGGTTAGGCGAAAACCACCTTGGCCGGGCTCTTTGATAATCATGTGCATGGTTATGCCCTCATCCGGTTGTAGTCGAATGACGAGGGAGTTGCCGCCATGGCGGCGCTCGGCTTGTGGAAAGATGGAATGTGGCGGATCTTTGAAAACCACCGCGATTTCGGACATTCTGGCACGCAGTTTTTTGCCGGTTCGCAAGTAGAACGGTACACCTGTCCAGCGCCAGTTAGAAATGTGTGCTTTCAGCGCAACGAAACATTCCGTGGTGCTTTTTTGATTTTCGGCATGATCTTTATAGCTGCCATCTTGCGCATTGGCGCGATACTGGCCGCGAATAATGTCCTCGGGGCTGACTGGGTCCAACGAGCGGATGACTTTCAGCTTTTCATCCCGCACATCGTCGGCGTTAAACTTGGCTGGTGGCTCCATCGCGGTCAGGCAGAGCAACTGCATCAGATGGTTCTGGATCATATCACGCATTGCACCGGAAGTGTCATAATAGCCGCCACGGCCTTCAACACCGATGGATTCGGATACGCTTATTTGAACGTGGTCAACATGTTGCGAATTCCAGACGGGTTCCAGAAGAGCATTGGCAAAACGCAATGCCATAAGGTTTTGAACGGTTTCTTTACCCAAATAATGATCAATACGATAGATTTGGCTCTCGTCAAAACAAGTACCAAGTTGACGGTTTAGTTCCCGCGCAGAAGCGAGGTCATGGCCGAAGGGTTTTTCCACAACGATGCGGCTATCCGGTGTGGCGATCCCACGCGAGGACAGGCGGCTGGCGATTGGGCCGAATAGCGAAGGGCTAACCGACAGGTAAAACGATCGAACAGGGTTTGGGTTATCGTTGACCAGCGTTGCCAATTCATCCCAACCATCTTCGCCCATCGCATCAACGGGAAGGTAGTGTAAGCAGCTTAAGAAAGTTGCCAGCATTTCAGCGTTTTGTTCGTGCTCAGGGACGAATTGTTCGTAACTTTCGGTGGCATTCTGCTGAAATTCTTCACGAGTCCAGCCACTTCGCGCAGCACCGATGATACGGGCGGTTGGCGGCAACTGACCGGCAACAAGGCGATGGTAAAGGGCTGGCAGGATTTTGCGTTGGGCTAGATCACCGGATGCGCCGAAAATGATAAGATCGAACGGTTCGACAGGAATAATGCGAGCAGCCATTTAAAGCACTCCACTGTTGCGTAAGAATTTCAAGGAGCTACAGAAAGCGAAACGGAGTTTCTTTAGAATAGGTTGTATCACGCAGACACCCTTCGTCGTTTGGTCCAAATAGCAGAGCTATCCCTTGGGCCAAAGGGACGTTCTGCGCGTGTTCAACCATATTTCAGGGCAAATGCAAAGGGAAGATCGGAAGACTTCATAAAAATGTCATGAAGGGAGCCTTACCTTAGAATTGGTAGGCGGTGTGTGGTGCGGCCCCGCTAGCTTGCAGGGCCGCGGAGTTTCACATACAGGCTTTGAAAAGCTCTTTTGTGTTTTCTAGTGTCATTTCAACAGGGTTACCGCCAACGCTCGGATCGGCCATCGCCATCACAGACAGCCCGTCGATGTTGTCGGCTTTCACGCCCATTTCAGTAAGGTTTTTAGGAATTCCGAGACGATCATTCAACTCTTGCACGTAGGCTTTGAAGCCGTCGAACCCGCCCTCGATGCCCAGATAACCGTTCAGTGTTTCGATCCGACCCTCGATATATGAGCGGTTGAAGTCCAATACCGGTGGAATCACTACGGCGTTGGTTGTGCCATGGTGCGTGCCATAAACTGCGCCAATCGGGTGTGACAATGCGTGGACTGCGCCGAGACCTTTTTGGAACGCAGTGGCACCCATCATCGCGGCGCTCATCATATGTGCGCGTGCTTCTAGGTCGCCAGCGTCGGCGAAAGCGCGTGGCAGGTATTCCTTTACCAAACGCAGCCCCTCGACCGCGATCCCTTGGGACATTGGGTGGTAGTGCGGGGAGGAGTATGCCTCTAGACAATGCGCGAACGCGTCCATGCCCGTACCTGCGGTGATGAATGTCGGCATTCCAACGGTTAATTCTGGGTCGCAGATCACAATACTAGGCAAGACTTTGGGGTGGAAGATAATTTTCTTCACGTGGGTTTCGGAGTTGGTGATGACGCTTGCACGTCCAACCTCGGAACCTGTTCCCGCTGTTGTTGGTACCGCGATAATCGGGGCGATGGCGTCTGCATCGGCACGTGTCCACCAATCACCAACATCTTCGTAATCCCAAAGTGGGCGAGTTTGGCCCGCCATGAAAGCAACCATTTTACCAAGGTCAAGGCCCGAGCCGCCACCAAACGCGATAACACCGTCGTGGTTGCCAGCCTTGTACATCGCGACGCCCGCCTCCAAGTTCTTTTCGTTCGGATTTGGGTCCACGTCGGAGAACATTGCACGGCCAAGGCCAGCTGCATCCATGATGTCCAGCGTGCCTTGGGTGATAGCCAGATCGGCGAGGCCTTTGTCGGTCACCAGCAACGGATTTTTCATGCCAGTTGCAGCGCAAGCGTCAGCCAATTCCTTGATACGGCCATTGCCGAATTTTATTGCGGTTGGATAAGACCAGTTTCCAAACAAGTTCATGATGTGACTTTCTTGAGGTGGTACGATTTTGGTCGTGTGAGGTTTTGGAAGCCAAGAACAGAGAGCGCTCCGCCACGGCCAGTGTTTTTACAACCTGTCCAGCATAGGGCGGGGTCGAGGTAATCGGCGCGGTTCATGAATACTGTGCCGGTTTCCAAGTCGCGGCCAATACGGGCGGCGCGGTCTGCGTCGGCAGTCCACAGCGAACAGGTCAGGCCGAATTCGCTATCGTTCATCAACGCAATTGCTTCTTCGTCGGAAGAGACTTTCATGATGCCAACAACAGGCCCAAAACTCTCGTCGCGCATGACCCGCATGTCGTGGTTAACGTTCGTTAGTATTTGCGGCATAAGGTATGTACCAGCCCCGTCGTCCATCGGGAAAGCCGCGATGTCAATCAGTGCCGTGGCGCCCATGTGGATCGCTTCTTTTGTTTGGGCACGGACTTCTTGCGCAAAACGGATATTCGCCATTGGCCCCATCGTAGTTTCGGCATCAAGCGGATTGCCCAGTTTGTAGCCGTTCACAATTGCTACGGCTTTTTCCACGAAAGCATTGTAGAGGCTGTCGATCACATAAATACGCTCAATCCCGCAGCAACACTGACCGGAGTTGAACATCGCTGCATCGATCAATGTGTCAACGGCAGTATCAAGGTCCGCGTCGTCCATCACATAACCGGGGTCTTTACCGCCGAGCTCTGTGCCAACGCCAGTGAAAGTTCCAGCCGCTGCGCGTTCCATGGTCTGACCGCCACCAACCGAGCCGGTGAAATTCACGAAACCGAAGTTGTTGCCTGCAATCAGCGCCGATGTGGTGTCGTGATCAAGAAAGACGTTCTGGAACAGATCAGCTGGAATGCCTGCTTTGGTGAAGGCTTCAACCATACGTTCACCAGCCAACAATGTTTGCGTTGCGTGTTTTAACACAACGGCGTTGCCAGCAATCAAGGCAGGAGAGACCGTGTTGATGGCTGTAAGATAAGGGTAGTTCCACGGGGCGATGACCAGCACGACGCCGTGGGGTTCGCGCTCAATACGGCGCTCGAACTCCGCACTGTCTTCAACCATGATGGGTTTCAGTGCCTCAACAGCAATCGCAGCCATACCCGAAGCGCGTTCTTCAACACCGCCGAATTCACCGCCATAACGCACGGGGCGGCCCATCATGTGGGCGATCTCGGGAACGATTACGTCATTCATCTTGCCCAGTTCGGCAACACCGGCTTGGACCAGCGTGATACGTTCAGCCAACGGGCGGCGTGCCCATTCCTTTTGCGCGGCTTTGGCGCTGGCAACTACCGTTTCGGCAGCTTCCATGCTCAGCGCAGGACGCTCGGCATACACCGAGCCGTCGATCGGCGAGATACACTTGATCAACTTGGTCATTTCTTTAACTCCAGAGTGGGCGCTAGGCCCGTTCAAACCCCCGTGCGATTTCCCAATCGGTCACCACACGGTCAAATTCTTCCAATTCCCATTCAGCGGCGCGGCTGTAATGGTCCACCACATCATCGCCCATAGCTGCACGCAGCATGTCCGAACCTTTCAGTGTCGCCATTGCGTCGCGCAGATTTTGCGGGATCATTCCTGTGCTTCCAGCGTAAGCGTCGCCAACGGTTGGCGGATCAAGTTCCAGCTTATCCTCGATACCTTTGATGCCTGCTGCCAACTGCGCCGCCATCGCCAGATACGGGTTCAAATCTGAACCACCAATACGGCATTCAATTCGCACTGATTTGCTGTTGGCCGAACACAGGCGGAAACCTGCGGTGCGATTGTCCACCGACCAAATAGTGCGGGTAGGGGCGAAGCTGCCCTTCTGGAAACGCTTGTAGCTGTTCACGTAAGGTGCGAGGAAATACATATAATCCGGCGCGTACTTCAGCATTCCGGCCATGTAGTTTTTCATCAACTCCGACATACCAAGCTCGTCGCTCTCGTCATAAAACGCTGGTTTTCCGTCTTTCCACAGCGACTGATGCACGTGGCTAGATGACCCGACGCGGTCCTGATGCCATTTCGGCAGGAACGTCACGGCGTGGCCCTGTTGCCAAGCAATCTCCTTGATCGCGTGCTTGGCGATGGAGTGGTAATCGGCGGTGTCGAGCGCTTCGGCATACTTGATGTTCAGCTCTTCTTGTCCGGCCTCTGCTTCGCCTTTTGTACCCTCGATAGGGATGCCAGCGGCGTACAGATGATTGCGGATCGGCCGCATGATGTGTTCTTCTTTAGTGGTCTGAAGGATGTGGTAATCCTCGTTATACGCACTGATAGGTGTCAGTTCGCGGAAACCGCCTTTGGCAATTTCATCGAAAGATTTCTCGAAAATAAAGAATTCAAGTTCGGTCGCCATGATCGGGTTGAAACCCATGTTCGCCAGCTTTGCGATCTGCTTTTTCAACACGGCGCGAGGCGAGTGCGAGACAGCTTCATTATGGTGATCCAGCACATCACACAAAACCATCACAGTGCCTTCAAGCCAAGGAACTGTTCGGAGCGTGGCTAGATCAGGTTTCATCACATAATCGCCGTAGCCGCTTTCCCAACTTGTGCTGGCAAAGCCTTCGGGCGTTGCCATTTCCAGATCGGTAGCCAACAAATAATTGCAGCAATGCGTTTCCTCGTACGCACCATCAACAAAATGTTGCGCCAAGAAACGTTTGCCCATCAGGCGGCCTTGCATGTCCACCATACATACAAGGACGGTATCAATCTCACCATTGGAGACGGATGTTTTTAGGTCTGCAAAAGAAAGATTACCGGACATGTTAATACTCGATTTATAGATTGTGGGGTGCTGTGGCCCAACTCAATCTGGGCCACAGCGGAAATATACCTTAGTAACGGTAAGGTTTGCCAGCTTTGTTCATCACGTCATTATAGTCTTTGAAGATCTGAACAACTTTGGCTTTAGTCTCGGATTCTGCGGCGATCTCGTCCCAGAAAGTAATGGCGGCGTCTTCGACGGTTTGCCATTCTTCGTCAGGAATCGACGTCAGTTCCATTTTCGGACCGTTAACACGAAGGTCGGCTTCGCCGCCCCAATACCACCACTGACGATAGTAATGCGAGTGATCCATCATCATGTCGATCAGTTTCTGAAGACGTTCTGGCAGTTCCTGATAACGCTCGTTGTTGGCATAGAACGAACCAGCCCACGCACCCGAGATGTTGTTGGTCAGGAAGTAGTTGGTAACGTCAGCCCAGCCAACTGTGTAATCCTCGGTGATGCCAGACCATGCGATGCCGTCAAGCTCGCCCGTTTGCACCGCAACCTCGATGTCTTCCCAAGGAAGGTTCACAGGAACCACACCGAACTGTGTCAAGAAACGACCAGCCGTTGGGAAGGTGAATACGCGCTTGCCTTTTAGATCGTCAAGGCTGCGGACAGGATCTTTGGTTGCGAAGTGGCATGGATCCCATGAACCAGCAGACAACCAGCGAACGCCGACTTTTTCGTACTCCGCACGCCAGATATCACCCAAGCCGTACTGGTTGAACAGCACTGGCACATCGAGTGAATACCGTGATGCGAACGGGAAATACCCGCCGAACACAGTCACTTCGGTTGGGGACGCCATTGAGTCGTCGTCCGACTGAACCATGTCGATTGTGCCCTTTTGCATGGCACGGAACAGCTCGCCTGTTGGGACAAGCTGGTCGGCTGTGAACAGCTCGATTTCCATCTCGTCTTGGACGGCGTTGAACATGTCAACGGATGGTTTCACGACATGCTCGGCCAAAGCAGGGCCAGCGTATGTCTGCAAACGCCATTTGATTTTCGTTTGGCCGTGAACCGCAGGTGCTGCCAAGGCGGCCGCACCGGCAACGCCGGCGGTGGTTAAAAACTTACGTCTAGTAGTCATGGTCTTCTCCTTGTTGCGAGGGAAACCCCTCAATTATCGAGGGGTTTCCCCCCTTCGCGTGGTTAATTTCCGTAAACTAATCCCGGTAGCCAAAGGGCAATTTGCGGGAATACTATGACTGTCAGCAGCGCCAGCAGCATCACGCCAACGAACGGGATGATGGACATATAGATGTCCTTCAACGTGATTTCCGGAGGCGCCATAGCCCTCATCAAAAACAGGTTGTATCCGAATGGCGGCGTCATATAGGCGATCTGGCTGGTGATGGTATAAAGGATGCCGTACCAAATCAGGTCGAACCCAAGCGCGCCGACCAGTGGCACGTAAAGCGGGGCAACGATTACCAACATAGCTGTGTCATCAAGGAACGTGCCCATCAGCAGGAACGAAAGCTGCATCAGGATAAGCACTTCCCACCGGCTTAGGCCTAGACCGTCGAGGAAGAAGCTTTTGATGGCTTTCACTGCGCCAACCCCATCAAACACCGCACCAAAGGCGAGGGCAGCGAGGATGATCCACATGAACATCGCGCTGATATTCAGGGTCTGTCGAACTGTGTTTTCAAACACTACTTTGGTCAGGCGACGCTTAGCAATCGCGGCGATGGTCGCCGTTGCAGCACCCACTGCCGAGCTTTCGACAAGACTGGTCCAGCCCTTCACAAACGGGAACATCATTACAAAGAAGATTATCAGCGGCAGCATACCAGCCTGAAGAAGTCGCAATTTTTCTGCCATCGGAACATCGCGTTCCTCTTTGGAAAGCGGTGGGCCTAGCGTTGGATTGATTTTGCAACGAATGGCGATGTAGACGATGAACATGGTCGCCATCATTAAGCCTGGAATCACACCAGCTAGCCAAAGCTTGCCAACCGGTTGGCGCGCGATCATCGCATAAAGCACCAGTACGACCGACGGCGGTACCAGAATTCCGAGCGAGCTGCCCGCCTGGACAACCCCCGAGATCATCCTTTTGTCATACCCCCGCTTCAACAACTCCGGCAGCGCAATTGTTGCCCCAATAGCCATACCCGCAACAGACAGCCCATTCATGGCGGAAATCAGGACCATCAGGCCGATTGTCCCGATCGCAAGTCCGCCATTTAGCCCACCCATCCAGACATGGAACATCTTATATAAGTCATCGGCAATGCCGGACTCCGACAGAATAAATCCCATGTAGATAAACAGTGGCAGCGTCAGCAGCGGGTACCATTTCATCAGTTTCATGGAGGCGGTAAAGGCAATCTCGACGCCTCCGTCGCCCCAAAGCAGCATAGCCGACATTACAGCTACGAAACCAATGCCGGCAAAAACCCGTTGACCCGTCATGAGCATCAGCATCATGGAAGCAAACATCATTAGGGCTATCATTTCAAAAGACATCAGATTTCTTCTCCGCGGATTTTGGCAATGTCTGTGAAAAAGACAGCGATGGCTTGCAGCAGCATCAGGAATATCCCTGTCGCGGCAGTTATTTTAATTGGCCACATCACGGGACGCCATGCCGAAGGGTTGCGTTCCAAAAATCCTGTGATTTCACCAACACCTGATGGGCCGCCCGTTAAGAAGGCAACACTGAGGTCCTTGAAGAAAACGAATGGTGTGTCGCCGAAGTAGCCTATGGAATAGGCTGAGCTTGAAATAGCGCCGTAAAACAATACACCGAGGTAGAATATCAGGGCAAAGATGGTGAAGGCATCCACCCATGCTTTGGTTTTGTCTGACCACATACCGTACACAAGATCCATCCGCACGTGCCCGCCAAGTTGCATCGAATACGGTCCGCCCAGCAAGTAGTATGCGACCATCGTAAACTGGGCCAACTCGAGCGTTATTAACGACGGCTGAAAAAAGGTTTTCGAGATCGAGGACCATAGCAAAATCGCCATCATCACGAAGATCAGATACATCGCGATCCGGCCAACGCGGTAGTTAATGGCCGTAATCACGCGAACATATGTGCGCATCCATCTAGGCATGTGTGGCTTTCGTAATTTCAGTTGATACCTGCAAGGCTTCAAGTGCTTGAGAGAATATCACAGACAATTCATCTGCGACCTTTTTCTGATCGCGGTCGGTTGCTATCAGATCGTTTCGGATTTCGATCATGACGTTCAGAAGTCTATTTGGCAGTGCATGTAGTTTAAGCGTGTGTGTAACACCGTCATCCGGACCATAGGGTTGGTTGCGCTTAACGTCCATTGTACTAGGAATCGCTAAAATTGCATCTGCTAATGTTGCATCCTGGTCATGGAGAATGCCCAACTCTACTTTACGCTTTTCCCCGAAATATGTAGGTGTGAAGCTGTGGATCGTGACGATCACGGTCGTGCGCCCGGCATTGGCCCGCGCCGCGATTTCCTCGCTGAGGGCATTTGTGAACGGCACATAAATCTCGTTTACCCGCGCGATTTTTTCGTCAGTCGGGATGTTCTGGTTGCCTGCAATCGGAAAAACTTCACTTTTGGCGGGCATAGCACCCGCCGCATCTGGTGGGCGGTTGCAGTCATAAACCAGTCTGGAAACTTTCGCAGCGATCAAACTGGCATCAAGCGATGAACTTAGATGTTTGGACACAGACAGCGCGCCCAGGTCCCATGCGACATGGCTATTGGCAGTTTGTGCGTCTAGCCCGAGATTGTTCAGGCTCGCAGGAATGAATTTTGAAGCATGCTCGCAAACAAGAAGCACAGCAGACGTTCCGTCAGGATTTACTGTCTCAAAGGCCACACCCTCGGATGCGGACAGGATTTGCATGCTCGTTGTTGGTTTCAAGTTCATCCCTCTCTGCGCTCTGAAGAGATTTGAACAGGTTTGACGAGTCTGTCAACATATTATCTGTAAAATATGTTGCAAGACAGTGATTGGCGTTATAAATTTTTCACAAAAAGAACGATGGGTACGATATTGACGAATCCTGCAACAACAATCGCCGAAAAGCTTCAGCAGAAGTTTGACTCGTTAACACGAGCGGAGCGACAACTCGCCAACTCTTTGCTGGATAACTATCCGGTGTCTGGCTTGACTAGCATTACAACGGTTGCCCAGAATGCGGACGTATCAACGCCGACGGTAGCACGTATGGTACAAAAACTGGGCTTTTCGGGTTACCCAGAATTCCAGAGTGCTTTACGCGGCGAATTGGAAGCCCGAATATCTAACCCGATTGCGAAGCATGACAATTGGGCGACGACCGCCCCAGAGACGCACATCCTTAACCGCTTCGCTGATGCAGTAATCGAGAATGTGCGCCAAACTTTAGGGCAGCTTGATCCGGTTGAGTTTGACGGAGCGTGCACCATGCTGGCCGATAAGGAGCGGTCCGTTTATATTGTCGGCGGCCGGATAACCCGAGCGCTTGCGGACTATATGTTTACGCATCTGCAGGTTGCCCGCGAAAAAGTTACACTGATACCGTCCAACTCCAACACATGGCCGCATTACGTTCTGGATATGCAGGCTGGTGATGCTTTGGTGGTATTCGACGTTCGCCGCTATGAACATGACATTCTGAAGCTGGCAGAACTTGCCAAAGAACGAGGTGTCGAGATTATTTTGTTCACGGATCAGTGGAGCTCGCCAGTATCGAAATTTGCCACTTATCGGTTCAATTGCCGAATTGAAGTACCGTCTGCGTGGGATTCTTCAACGGCGACTATGTTGATAGTTGAAACGATGATCGCCAGCGTTCAGGACCGAACGTGGAACATCACTAGTGACCGCATGGAAGCGCTGGAAAAGCTGTTCGACCGCACCAAATTGTTCCGCAAGTTTATCTGAAACATAAAAAAGGCGCCCGAGATGGACGCCTTTTGAATTGTTGTGACGCTAGAATTATCCGCGCGCTTTGCCAACCATTTTCCAGACACCTGGAACCAGAAGTGCAGCCAATGCCAGCTTCAAAGCATCGCCAACCAAGAAGGGTGTTAGACCCCAAGCGAAAGCATTTTCCCATGTATAAAGATGTGCAAGCCACATGACGCCTGGAACGTAGATAATCACGCTACCTACGAACATAGCGACGGCCATCAGTAGCACGTTACGATCCCAGCCACGACGTGCAGCATATCCAAGGGCGAGTGTTGCCAGAACGTAGCCAACCAAATAGCCGCCCGTGCCACCCATCATATATTCAATACCGGATGTGCCAGCAGCAGAATTGGCAAATACGTCAAAACCAAGTGCACCTAACAGCATGTAGCCAACGATTGTAGCTAAGCCCATGCGCGGGCCGTAAGCTGTACCGATCGTAAGAACCGCGAAGGTCCCCATCGTTACGGGAACGGGCGAATAAGGGATAGGGAACTTGAGTTTGGCTGAGATAGTCAGTGCGGCGATCCCGACCATAACCAGGACGATGCGCTTAACCCAAAGGGCGTTGCCCTCGGTGGACCAGAATTCTTCAGATAGTACGGAATTAGATACTGCGGTGGACATCGCCAACCTCCTATTTTGTTAGTCTCGACGGGGTTTTGCCATGTCTGGATGGAATAAAGCAAGCATAAACAGGGCTTGGATATTTTTCGTATGGCTGCGATAGTGCTAGCATGTTGAATTTTATCAAAGCCGTGCTGCGTCGGAATACGAATGCTTTGATCTGGTCCACGCAAGGATTTTTGTCCGCGATGCGTTCGGAAGAGGGTATGCGGCAGTGGAGTATTATTGCCACGTTGGCAACTCTGATGGCGTTTGTATTGAACCTCAACGGGTTAGAGCGGGCCGTCGTCATCGCGTTCTCGTGGAACATCGTACTGATGGAATTGGCGAACACCGCAATCGAGGTGATTGTGGACCGAATTTCCGGCGAAGTACATCCACTATCCAAGACAGCTAAAGACATCGGAAGCGCGATGGTTTTTTTCGCGATTATTTTGGCGCTGGTGGTCTGGCTTCTGGTTTTGTTCGGATGAATACCGCGCCTGGCGGTGGGCATTAACCTTTTCGACGTGGCCGAGATTCTCGTGTGCACAACACGTACACAACCCGTACACAACGCGTATGTACGTTTTTGTGGCGGTCGGCGTTAACGATTTTGAGGGCTGCGCTGGTAGTAGCTCTTTGGGTTAACGCCCGAGATATTCCACGACGTTCGATTCAGCTGGTTTTTGGTGATCTGGATTTGAAGGTGAACTGGACGATTTTGACGACAAGCACCACAATAAGCACTGTGAAGTAAATCATGGTCAGTCCGGATTTGGATAGTGTCGCAATGCTGGCCGACTGCACCAGTACGTCAGATAAGTCTGGGTAGTTGCGGAGCAGGAGAATGATCAAGATGTTTTCGATATAGTCAAAAGCACCTGCAGCCAGCGCAACGAATGCGGACCATCGAAGGATGCGTTGAAAAGCGGGTAGTGTGCCAGCCAACCATGTTGCGAGCAAAAAGAAGGAAACCCCGAACAGAGCTGGATAAACCAAATCCAGTGGGATTTGCCGCCAGAGGTAGTAATCCCTGCCGTCAGACCCAAGTGTGGTCAGAAGCCTTAACGCGTATTCGGCATCATAACCCACGGGCATCATATCAAACACAGGGATGTCGCCTGACATTTCCAGAAGGCTGGCCAATGTTATCAACAGCATCACTGCATAAACTGAGAGTGCTGCAGCCATCCAAAGACTGACGGCGAAACCACTTGGGCGGTTAGGTTGGTGTATTGGCATAGGTTTGCTCCGTTGCTAGAAAGAAACCTGAATGCTTTGAGCGCCCACATCGCGCATTAACAAATGATAAGAATTGATGGGAAATGACGATGTTTTCGGAGAAAAATAGGCTACTTGGCCAAATCATCACATCAATCCAAAAAATGAGCGCCACAAATATTGAAAGATTATGCGGCGCCGCCAATTTTAAGAAAATGGAAAAGGGCGACATTCTGGTTCATCAGAGTTGCGAAGATCACTTTGAATACTTCCTTTTGAAGGGCAAATGTCGAAACCTAATTCGGGACGCGGATGGCCGCGAAGTGACACTCGGTTTCGCTAGCGGACTGGGGGTTTTAACACCCAATATTGCTAGAACGCGCGAAGGAAATTCGCTTGTGGAAATAGAAATGCTGGGTGCATCCGAAATTGCGCTGATCAACAGCAACAAACTAATGGAACTAATGGTAGAAGACGAGGAAATCCGGGATTGGGGCAATACGGTAATGCGTCAGGATCTGCAAAGAATGATGGCCAAGGAATGGAGTCTTGCCGCACTCTCGGCCAAAGAAAAGCTGGAATGGTTCCGCAGTGATTTCCCCGAGGGCGAGGCGACATTCCCGCATATTCACATCGCAAGTTATTTGGGAATTACACCTGTAACGTTAAGTCGCGTACGAGCCCGCGCGTAACTTGTTAATAATTGAGTGATATATTCAGTTGGGCACAGTTTGTTGCTTCAGTAACGAACGACAGCTTCGCAGGCAAAGCATCCCTTTCAGCAAGTTAGATGCCTAAACGTCCAACTCAATCCAGATAGGAACGTGATCCGATGGGCGTTCGCGGCCGCGCATGTGGCGGTCGATTTCACAGGCTTTCAGACGATCAGCGGCTTGTGGAGTCAGGAGGAAGTGGTCAATGCGAACACCGTCGTTTTTGTTCCATGCGCCGCGCTGAAAATCCCAGAATGTGTAGGTGAGGGGGGCGGTGTTCAGGGTGCGGAAGGCCTCGGTAAAGCCTAGGTTCAGGATTTTGCGATAGGCAGCCAGGCTTTCGGGGCAGTAGAGGGCGTCGCCCCACCAATCGTCGGGTCGGGCGCAGTCTTCGGGTTGCGGGATGATGTTGTAATCCCCTGCCATTAGCGCGATTTCCTCGGAGGCGAGGAGGTCTTGGGCGCGGGCGAACAGGCGCTCCATCCAGGCGAGTTTGTAGTCGAATTTCGGGCCGGGAAGCGGGTTGCCGTTGGGCAAATAGAGTCCGCAGATCCGGACTGTGTTGATTGTGGCCTCGATCCAGCGGGCTTGTTCGTCTTCGTCGTCACCGGGGAGGCCGCGGGTGACGTCTTCGATCGGGAATTTCGACAGGATCGCGACGCCGTTGAAGGATTTCTGGCCGTGGGTTTCGATGTTGTAGCCCAAGTCCTCGATCGGTTCGCGGGGAAAATTTTCGTCGATGGATTTGATTTCTTGCAGCAGGACCACGTCCGGCGATGTTTCTTCCAGCCATTTCAATAGGTTGGGAAGGCGGGCCTTGATGCCGTTGATGTTGAACGATGCGATTTTCATGGGCAGCCTCTTTGGCGTTAACGTTTTGTCTATATTTGGTTGATATAGGTTTCAGGCGGGCTTTGGAACTGTGGATTACATGGCGGACGATCATAATTTCGTAAGGGTATTTGGTGAGCGGAACACGGGAACTCGTGCTCTGATACGGATGTTGTCTGCGCAGAAAGGCGTGCGGCTGCAAGCGGTTGGTGAAAGGGGTGCGCTGAACCTGCCACAAAATTCTGATTTAAAGGCGATGATTGATGAGACATACAAAGGTAAATGGCGTAAGATTTACCGTGATGCGGTAAGGGATAATGAACAGGCTTTGGCGTGCCCGACCAAGACTTGGAAGCATGCGCTGCCGATTTGGGATCCCGCATTTGAGGAAAAGCGGGCGCATGTGGTCTTTTGTGTTCGCAATCCGTATTCGTGGGCATTGTCGCTGGCGCGGCGTTCGTACCATCAAAGAGGACCGAAAACCTCAGGTGCATTGGATCTTTTAACGCGACCTTGGTTGACCGTTGCCAGAGACAATATGGATGCGATTTTGCGCTCGCCAATGGAACTTTGGAATGGAAAAGTAGCGGCCTACGGGGTGTTTATGCAACAAGCGAAAGTGCCAACGAGACTGATCCGGTTCGAAGATTTTGTAGCTGATCCAGAAGCTGAAGTGCGGCAGGTTCTACGGGACTTCGCGATAAAGTTTGAAAATGTGGAGTCTGTCGTTTCAACCAAAGACACAGCGATAACACTGGAGGATATTGCGACTTATTACAGGCAAGAAAGCTGGAAAAAATCGCTATCTTCTGAAGTTGTAGCAACCGTCAACAGGGCGACTGATTGGGAAGTAGCCGCGCAATACGGGTATTATCAGTTAAACCCAACAGAGTTCCCACCATTGGACACTACATGGAGAAACTGGTTCCGCAGCCGCAGCTTGACGTCGCGTTCGGGTTTTCAACAACGAAGCGGGCGCCGATCAATTCTTGAGAATAATCGATCACCGCGTCTGTCAGAAACGGGAGGGAAACCGAGTCGATCAGAACTTTAATTCCATCTTTTTCGAGAATTAAATCATCGTCTGCCGGATCGTCGAGCTTGATTTCGTATTGGAAGCCGGAACAACCGCCACCCTCAACAGCAACGCGCAGGCATTTCGCCTCCGAGGCGGCCGCGTTAATTGCGTTGATCTGCGCAAACGCACGATCAGTAACTTTGGGTGGTAGAGTAAGCTGCATCTTTCGGCCCGTATCCTATTGCTGTAACAGGGCTAATATAGGCCCCGAAGCGGGTTCAAACAAGACCGGAGGCTAAGATGCGCGCTATTTACGCAAGTGATCCAGATGAAAGTCGGGGGCGATTGTTCGACGAGGGAGGCTCGGCCCACCGATCGGCTTTTCAACGGGATCGCGATCGGATAATCCATTCCAGCGGGTTTCGACGCTTGAAACACAAAACGCAAGTTTTTGTGGAGCATGAGGGCGACTATTTTCGGACACGGCTGACCCATTCGATTGAAGTGGGGCAGGTGGCGCGGACAATTTCCGGTGCGTTGGGCCTGAATATCGACCTAACTGAAGCTGTCGCCTTGGCGCATGATCTTGGCCACACACCATTTGGGCATACAGGCGAAGATGCGCTGAATGAGTGTATGGCGAGCTACGGCGGGTTTGATCATAACGCACAGGCGCTGAAAATCATTACTTCGTTGGAAAATCATTACGCGGATTTTGACGGTTTGAACCTAACGTGGGAAACGCTGGAGGGGATCGCGAAACATAATGGCCCCGTGACAGGAAATTTACCGTTTGCGCTGGCGGAATACACGGCGAAGCATGATTTGGAGCTTAACACATTCGCAAGCGCCGAGGCGCAAGTCGCAGCGATTGCAGATGATATTGCCTACAATAACCACGATCTGGATGATGGATTGCGGGCGGAATTGTTCTCCGTCGATGACATTTGCGACCTGCCCATTATTGGTAAATGCTTCGCAATAGTTGATGAGAAGTATCCGAACCTCGATCCATTACGCCGGCGCCACGAGGCGTTGCGGCGCGTGTTTGGGGTCATGGTAGAGGATGTTTTGACTACCAGTCGAGCCCGTTTGGCCGCGTCGGGTGCGCGGTCTGCGAAGGATATACGGGAATTAGATGCGCCGGTTATCCAGTTTTCCGATGGGCTTTTTCAAGATCTGAAACAAATACGGGAGTTCCTCTTTGAAAACATGTATCGCCACTGGACTGTGCGTCGGATGCGGCGCAAGGCGGCGCAAATAGTAGTTGATATGTTCGACATATTCTCGGAAGATCCGGGCATGATGCCGCCGGAATGGAAAGCCGCAGCAAAGGGCGATGAAACCCATCGCGCAAGAGTTATCGCTGATTATATCGCCGGAATGACAGATCGGTTTGCACTGCAAGAGCACGCAAAACTTACGGACCCGAATTTGAAAAGTTGATATCTGCGTAAATTATGTTGATTTATGGATCAAGAATCATTATTTGCACGCCCATGAATCCACGGGCGCATTTCGGCCCTAACTATATGGAGACCTATCATGGGTAAGGAAAAGTTTGAACGCTCGAAACCACACGTTAACGTTGGCACAATTGGCCACGTTGACCACGGTAAGACGACACTGACAGCTGCGATTACAAAGCAGTTTGGTGAGTTCCAGGACTACGCAGACATCGACGCTGCGCCGGAAGAAAAAGCACGCGGGATCACCATCTCGACTGCGCACGTTGAGTACGAGACGGAAAACCGTCACTACGCGCACGTTGATTGCCCTGGCCACGCGGATTATGT
>MABA01000023.1 GCA_002162875.1 Rhodobacterales bacterium 52_120_T64
CTTGCGACCTAATCCACTCGTCAGTGCAACGCGCACCGCTTCCTGTCTAAATTCTGTTGTATGTTGTATTGCCATGTCGTTTCTCCTTTAAGGCATAATATGCGATTAAAGGAGCGGAACAATTCCGGGACGGGTCCAGACCGGAAATGCCCCTCCAAACGTCTGGATTCCTGACCAAGGCATCGCGACGTATCGTGGTCGCGGTTAAGTTGGTCGGCGGCGCTGATGGTTATCGCGAAATTGACAAGCCGAAAAGCCAGTCGAGTGCACCGTCGCAGGGCTTTCGTGACTAGGATCGTTACTTGACAGACGCTCAACGAAATTGATAGATGCGAATACAAGATGGTTCCCAGAAGCCTAAATATGGTGAAAGGGATGAAAAGGGAATATGGTGCGGCGTACCCATTAGGGACCAAATCCATAACTGCCCCCGCAACTGTAAGCGGTTAGCGAACCTGAAAAAACCACTGGTCAATTTGGCCGGGAAGGAACAGGGAAGCCGAGATCCGCGAGTCAGGAGACCTGCCATCTTTGTAGAAACTCAACCTGGACGGGGAGTCCGGAAGGAGGCAAAGATGCCAGAACTGATCTCGTTGCGGATCAAACGTTTTGATTTCTCCCGCCTGCTATTGCAGCGCGGAGGACAAGATGGATTCATACGCTAAACACAACATTTTTGTTTGTACTTCATGTCGACATGTTGGCGAGGCCTGCCGGCCTGGATACGAACTTATCGAGAAGTTAATTGCTGCCATCGAAGATGCCGGCGACGCTATCTCAAGCGAATTTGAAATATCGGGATTCGCCTGTATGGCAGGGTGTGCTCGACCTTGCACTGTCGCATATCGAGCAACCAATAAGGCTTCGTACCTATTTGGCGACATCGATCCCAACCAAGATATTGATGCGCTTGTTGCATTTTCCACGGAGTATCAACAAAGAGAAGAAGGACGGTTCATACCTTCCAAGCGCCCTGGAAAACTGGGTAACGCAGCGCTTTCACGCGTACCCGCAGCTGTCATTGTCACTAAAGATGATCAGCGGCGGTTAATCTGATGGCCGCCCATCTTGATGTGTCGAACGTTTCTTGGGGCCCAAGTAACACGCACCGCATTCTACACCCCGTAAGCTTTTCGGTGAAACCTGGACGCGTTCTCGCAATCGTTGGAGCAAACGGCGCTGGAAAATCGACGTTACTTCGTTTGCTTTATCGTTTTCATCGCCCCCGTTCAGGTTTTATCAAAATTGATGGTCGTGATATTTGGGAAATGGATGCACGCAGTGCTGCACGTCGAATTGCAGCGGTGTTGCAAGAGCAGCCCACCGATTTTGCACTAAATGTTCGGGAAATCGTCGCGCTTGGACGAACACCACACAGAACTGGGCTGGCCGGTTTCGGTACGCAAGACGCTCAAATAGTGACCGACGCGCTGGAGCGGCTGGGTTTAACGGCGTTTTCGAACCGCGCATTCGGTACACTGTCTGGTGGAGAGCGCCAACGCGTAATGGTGGCTCGGTCATTGGCACAAGAACCCGAGGTGCTAATGCTGGACGAACCTACGAACCACTTGGACATCCGTCACAGGTTGGAGGTTCTTTCGCTTGTGCGCGGGCTTGGACCTACGGTGGTTTGCAGCCTCCACGACTTGAATTTGGCAGTTGAATTTGCGGATGACATCGTCGTTCTTGCAAATGGCCGAATGCTAGGGTTCGGACCTGCCAAAACTGTCTTAACCGAGCCATTAATTGCAGAAGCTTTTTCAGTTGGGGCGCGGATTGAAACCTTGCCGAAAAGCGGCGTCAAACACTTCTCATTTCACCTATAAAATCCCAAAGGGGAACCTATGAAAACTTTTAAGACGGCCGTAATCGGTCTTGGACTATCATGCTTAGCAATCACAGCCGCAGCTGAACCAGTAACGGTCACAAGTTGTAATCGGCAAGTAACATTTGATGCACCACCCGTGCGTGCTGTATCAAACGATGTTAATCTAACCGAAATGATGCTGGTTCTGGGACTGCGTGATAACATGGCCGGATACACCGGTGTGTCCGGTTGGAAGACACTCGATGAGAACATGCGCAGTGGCATTGAGGAGCTACCAGAGCTATCTGCGAAATATCCGTCAAAAGAGGTTATTCTTGGTGCGGATGCTGATTTGTATTTTGCCGGCTGGAACTATGGCTTGAAGGTTGGCGGAGAAGTTACACCCGACACGCTCGCCCCATTCGGTGTCAAAGTCTATGAACTGACCGAAAGCTGCATCCACATCATGGAGAAAGACCAGATTTCAATGGACGACATGTATGTTGACCTGTTGAACCTCGGGACTATTTTTGGTGTGCGCGACCGTGCCGAAACGCTTGTTGCTGGCTACAAGCAAGAGCTTGAAACCTTTTATGCATCACTTGAAACTGGTGATCGCCCGTTGCGGGCATTCGTATATGACAGCGGCGAGGAAAAGCCTTTTACTGCCGGACGATATGGTATGCCTACTGCACTGATCGAAGCAGCTGGCGGGATCAATATCATGGACGACATTGAAAAAAGCTGGACACTGATAGGTTGGGAACCCGTCGTTGAACGTAATCCCCAAGTCATTGTTATTGTGAATTACGGTGATGTAACCGCAGAAGAAAAGCGCGCGTTTATGATGTCAAATCCTGCCTTCGCTGACATGGATGCTGTAAAAAATGATCGCTTTGTTGTTCTTGAGTATGTTGAAGCGACACCTGGGCCTCGTAATATCTCCGCAATACAAAAGCTCGCTTCTGCATTTTGGGCTGAGTAAACTTTTCCGACCTGCTCACTGTGGGTGGGTCGACGAATTACGGGTGTTAGATATGGTGCTGTCGAAGCGTATTAGACCACGAATAACGAGCGGCTCTAAGATGCTGATACTGGTTATGAGTGGGCTGCTTGTTCTGGCGGCATCAATATCCATCGCGATAAGTGTTGGCGCCGTTTCTATACCGTTGCCTACGGTTTGGGGAGTGATCGCCAATAAAATCTCTCCTGACCTTATAGATCAAACATGGTCTTTGGGACGTGAAAACATCGTTTGGGAAATCCGGTTTCCACGCGCAATCCTCGCATGTTTGGTTGGTGCCGGACTGGCACTCGTCGGCGCAGCGCTTCAAGCTGTTACACGTAATCCATTGGCTGATCCACATTTGCTCGGAATATCGTCTGGCGGCGCTTTTGGGGCTATTTTAGCCCTTCTTCACACTGGACTTTTTCTTGGGTTGCTGACCGTACCGCTAATGGCCTTTTTGGGTGCTCTTGTTGCAACTCTTATCGTCCTCGGCGTTTCACACTTTGCAGCGGCCGCAAGTGCAGACCGATTGGTTCTAGCAGGCGTTGCGGTGTCTTTCATCATCATGTCTGGCGCAAACGTATTGATCTTCTTGGGCGATCCACGATCAACCCACACCGTTGTTTTCTGGATGCTAGGTGGTTTGGGATTGGCGCAATGGAGTCATCTAGTTTATCCAACCACCGTTCTGATCGTCTGTAGTACCTATTTTTGGGTTCGCGCAAACGAACTAAACGCAATGACAATCGGAGACGAGACCGCCTCTACGCTCGGAATTCCAGTGCAACGTTTTCGGCTCTCCATTTTTGTTGCAGGCGCACTATTGACCGGAGTCATGGTCGCCTTTTCAGGAATAATCGGCTTTGTCGGCCTGATGGTACCCCACATCGCACGATTGATTGTCGGCGGAGATAACGCGCGTGTCATCCCGGCGTCCGCGATGTTGGGGGCTATATTCCTGCTTTGGGCTGATATAATCGCTCGTACGATTATGCGCCCCGAAGATATGCCAATCGGCATTGTCACTGGATTGATTGGCGGTGTGTTCTTTGTATGGTTGCTTGGTCGACGGCGCTGATGTTGGCGACTTCCCGATCAAATTTTCTAGAACTTTAGCATCCGGAGTTTGCTTATTTACATTCTTTAAAATAGCTACATCGGATTTTAAGTTGGAGTCAGTTGACGGTATATTTGCAAGTCATTCTCATTCGCATTGACAGTTGAGAATCATTCTCATATATCCTTGCATTGAAATAGAAGCACAAAGGAATCATGATGAAGTTCACGCGTATTATAACATGCACCCTGTCGCTTGCGACTGCTATGGCAACGGCGGCTGTGGCCGAAGAGCGGCTCAAGGCCATTACAACATTCACCGTTATCGCCGATATGGCTGCAAATGTTGCGGGCGATGCGGCACTTGTTGAATCGATCACTAAGCCAGGGGCGGAAATTCACGGATACGCGCCAACCCCGCGTGACATCTTGCGTGCGCAGGATGCGGATTTGATCCTCTGGAACGGCATGAACCTCGAATTGTGGTTCGAGCAGTTCTTCTCAAACCTCAGCGATGTTCCTAGTGTGACGCTGACGGACGGTATCGTACCGATGAGCATCACCGAAGGGGCCTATGATGGTAAACCCAATCCGCATGCTTGGATGTCACTCGATAATGCATTCATCTATGTTGATAACATCCGCGATGCGTTTGTTGAGCACGACCCCAAAAACGCCGATGTTTACGCAGTGAACGCGGATAATTACAAAGCTGAGCTGAGCGATGCGATCTTACCCCTGCGTGACGCCATTCTGGCTTTGCCCTATGAAGAACGCTGGCTCGCCACTTGCGAAGGGGCCTTTAGCTACCTAATCCGCGATTTCGAAATGCAGGAACTGTATCTCTGGCCAATCAACGCCGATCAGACAGGTACGCCACAACAGGTTCGCAAAGTCATCGACGGTGTGCGTGATAACAACATCCGCGCAGTATTTTGTGAAAGCACGGTAAGTAGTGATCCGGCACGGCAAGTTGCACGGGAAACCGGCGCGGTCTTCGGCGGAGTGTTATATGTAGACTCGTTGACCAAAGCCGACGGTGCGGTGCCAACTTATCTTGATCTTCTGCGCGTTACCTCAGAGACTATCGCTGCGGGTCTAGCCGCTCCTGATACTGTCACCGCGGACGCTTCCGCTCAATCCGAATAGGAAAACATTATGTTGGCTCCCGCTCCCGATACTGTCGGTATTAGCGCTCAAAATGTGACCGTTACCTATAAAAATGGTCACACCGCACTTTACGACGCAAGCTTTGAGATTCCGACAGGAACGATTACTGCGCTCGTCGGAGTTAACGGAGCCGGCAAATCAACGTTATTTAAAGCGTTGATGGGGTTTGTACCGGCGGCCAAGGGCGAGATTTCGATCCTCGGCATGTCCGTCAAAGCGGCGCTTAAGCAAAATATCGTTGCCTATGTACCGCAAGCAGAAGAAGTGGACTGGTCGTTTCCTGTACTCGTTGAAGACGTGGTGATGATGGGCCGCTATGGCCACATGAACTTCATGCGTATAGCGCGCGCAGTTGATCGCGAAGCTGTAACCGAAGCGCTGGAACGCGTCGGCATGGTGGATTTTCGTCATCGCCAAATTGGTGAACTTTCGGGCGGCCAAAGGAAACGCGTTTTCCTTGCACGTGCGTTGGCGCAAGAAGGCACGGTGATTTTGCTGGATGAACCATTTACTGGTGTTGACGTTAAAACCGAAGACGCAATCGTCCAGTTACTATGCGATATGCGTGATGAGGGCCGCGTTATGCTTGTCTCGACCCACAACCTTGGTTCTGTACCAGAATTTTGCGACCGGACTGTTTTGGTCAAGGGCACGGTGCTCGCACATGGTTTGACGGAAGATACATTTACGCAGGCCAACCTCGAAGTGGCTTTTGGTGGAGTGCTGCGCCATTTTGTGCTGGGTGGCAAAGATCTGCACGACGATGATGACACCCGTCAGGTGACAGTGATTACCGACGATGAACGTCCGTTTGTTGTTTATGATGACAAGGCCAAAGCTGAAAAAGCGGAGGCTAGCGTGTGATCGAGACTTTGCTGCTGCCGTTCACTTACGGCTATATGATCAACGCCATGTGGGTGAGCGCCCTTGTTGGCGGAGTTTGCGCCTTTCTCTCGGCTTATCTTATGCTTAAGGGTTGGTCGTTGATTGGCGACGCGCTTAGCCATTCAATCGTGCCGGGCGTGGCGGGTGCCTACATGCTGGGATTACCATTCGCGTTAGGGGCATTTGCCGCTGGCGGTTTGGCTGCGGGGGCGATGCTATTTCTGAACCAGCGATCGGGACTAAAGGAAGACACCATTATCGGATTGATCTTCACCTCGTTTTTCGGACTGGGACTTTTCATGGTCTCGATCTCGCCAACGTCGGTGAACATCCAAACAATAACGATGGGTAACATCCTGGCCATCACACCGTATGACACATTGCAACTAGCGATCATCGGTTTTGTATCACTCGCGATTTTGTTGGTGAAATGGAAAGATCTGATGGTGGCCTTTTTCGACGAAAACCACGCGCGCTCCATCGGGCTTAATCCTGATCGGCTTAAAGTGATGTTCTTCATGTTGCTGTCGGCGTCTTGCGTGGCCGCATTGCAAACCGTTGGAGCGTTTTTGGTAATTGCAATGGTAGTGACACCGGGCGCTACAGCCTATTTGCTGACCGACCGTTTCCCGCGCTTGCTTATGCTCAGCGTAGCTATCGGCGCGACGACCAGCTTTGTTGGTGCGTACATCAGCTTTTTTCTTGACGGCGCGACGGGCGGTATCATCATTTGCCTTCAAACGCTGCTATTCTTAACAGCATTTTTCTTCGCCCCGAAACACGGATATCTCGCAGCGCGTCGCCGCGCCGCCGAAGCACTGGAGATGAAAGCATGATCCATGAACTTCTATTACCGTTTCAATTTGGCTTTATGGTCAATGCGTTTATCATCACTGCCATCATAGCTGTACCGACAGCCCTTTTGTCATGCTATCTTGTCCTCAAGGGGTGGTCATTGATGGGTGACGCAATCAGCCATGCGGTGCTACCTGGCGTAGTTTTGGCCTATATCATCAATATTCCGCTGATCATCGGAGCTTTTGGCGCAGGTATGATCTGCGCACTTGCAACCGGCTTTCTGACGGAGAACAGCCGGATCAAACAAGACACAGTAATGGGGGTCGTTTTTTCAGGAATGTTTGGGCTTGGTATCGTGATGTACACCAAAATCCATACCGACATTCATCTCGATCACATCCTGTTTGGAAATATGCTTGGGGTGACATCCGGCGACATCTTTACGACCGGATTGATCGCTTTATTTGTTGCTGTTGTAGTTATATTAAAACGACGTGATTTGCTGCTGCACGCATTTGACCCGGCGCAGGCCAAAGCAGCGGGGCTTCGCGTCGGAATCCTTCACTATGGCCTGCTGTCGATCCTTTCTCTGACGATTGTAGCGACGCTGAAAGCGGTCGGGATCATCCTTGCGATTGGCCTGTTGATCGCACCTGGCGCCATTGCCTTTTTGATCACCAAACGGTTTGAACGGATGCTTGTGGTGGCTGTGGTGGTAACGCTAGTCTCGGGCTTTGGTGGTATTTACCTCAGTTTCTTCCTGGACAGCGCTCCTGCGCCGACGATCATTCTCATATTGAGCGGGATTTTTGTGATCAGCTTTATCTGGCAGACCCGACGTGCAGTGGCTCTCTCGCGTCAGATTGGCGGTATGTAATCCTGATTTCCTTATGACTTGATTTGCTTTTGCCTGAATAGTATCCGTCTTAATCAAGCATTGATTTGAACCCACTTCCGGTTTTGTTTTATCAGTAAATTGGCCAACAGAATTAGCTTACGCATGATGGCCGTAAAGGCAACTTTCGCGGGCTTGCCAGCATCGATGAGTCGCTCATAAAACCGCTTCATATCTGGATTATGCCGCGCGGCGACAACCGCAGGCATATAAAGCGCATCCCGCAGATGTTTTCAGCGGATGCACCGCATCCCGTTTGAAATCTTCACTAAATCTCGCATTGCCCATGGTGGCCTCCTTGCCTCATTCTTAGGGAAGAAGGTGTCTACAATTCTAGGGGCTATTCAACCATCCAAATGGGCGAGCGCGCCAAAACCAGGTCAATGCTATCTATGTTGAGAGTTTGAGTTACGCCATATTCTATTGACGTAATGAGATTAAATCTCACGACCCTGCAAAATCTGTCGAATTGCCTCGGCATTGATGCGTGAGCTTACAAGGTGTGGGCTTACGGCGAGCGCTGCTTCAAAAGATATCAGAGCGCGCTCAAGATCATTGAGACTCATATATACAAGTCCAAGTCCAGACAGTGCCCCGAAATGGCGTGGCTCGAGGTTCAGAGTATTAGCGATGTCTTTAATCGACTGATCAAAATTGCCCAGAAGGAATTGAACCGTCGCGCGTTTGTTCCAGCCTTCAGCGAAGTCGGGGGCGATCTCGACAAGTTGGTCAAATGTTTTAAGGGCAGAGTTATTATCACCAGTCCGCATGGCATCAATACCGCGCTGAAGGAGCGACTGCGCCGCGTGGTCCGATGTTTCATGCCAAATGGTCCAAATCTGAGACTCAATAGGCGCAGCGTCAATTGGCCCTGAAACCTCGCCGAGCTGGGCAAATAGTCCACCGAGGCGTGGGTCCGTTTGATCGGCTATCGCTGGAGTAAAAAAGCAGATAACACCAAGTGTCAGACATATGATCTCAAACCTTCGCATGAACCGAACATAACCACATTCTGCAAACTTACCAATACACCAACTTTAATTAGCTGTTTGAATCTAGGATCAATACCCGATCAAAAACGTATATATTCGTCCGTAAATAGACTGAAGCTCAGTACTAGATAGAAGTTCTTGTGCACCGCACTTCAACACGCGAAATGCAAAATACAAATCCATCATATACTTGGATATGTCACAAAGTTTTGCGCAGTTACTCGACGCAAACTTTTAAGTCGATTTGATACTTAACTTAGGTCTAGGTGGATACAGCGAGCGTTTGTTTGATTGATTGATTGCGACCGACTATCGCTTGCTCGAATATCCGGTTGCACGGGAGCAAAGTTTGGGCATTTCACATCTATGTTCGAAGCGATCCGCGAACGATATTCTGGCCTCGCAATTCTTGTGGCCATCACCTTTGCCTTTCTGGTCCCTGGTTTTGCACCCGACCTGCCAATGGTTGTGGACGAGGCATTGTCAGCATACGTTCTTGCCGTTGGCGATTTATCGGATCTTTGCCAAGACAGTGATGGCGACGGCTTTCCAAACCATGAAGATTGTCTAACCTGCGCAATCACCGACCCTCCGGAACACGCTGAACAGCAGATTTATGAAGGCGTTTACGGTCATACATAGCCTCCCGCGACTCATAGTACGTCTGCGCGGGAACAAGGCAGTAATTGTTGAGCATAGCCTCATTGAATAGCAGGCGACAGCGCAAGTTTGCTGCCGCCCGAAGTTTCTTAGAAGAAGCCCAGCTTGTTTGGGTTGTAACTCATCAAGATGTTTTTTGTCTGCTGGTAGTTATCCAACATCATTTTGTGATTTTCGCGCCCGATGCCCGATTGCTTGTAGCCGCCAAAGGCAGCGTGTGCAGGGTAAGCGTGGTAGTTGTTTACCCATACGCGACCTGCCTGAACCGCGCGCCCGAAGCGGTAACAGGTATTTGCATCGCGTGACCAGACACCGGCGCCAAGTCCGTACATCGTGTCATTGGCGATAGCCAATGCTTCGGCCTCGTCCTTGAAGGTGGTCACTGACACAACCGGGCCGAAGATCTCTTCCTGAAACACACGCATCTTATTGTGCCCCTTGAGGATGGTGGGCTGTATGTAATTACCACCAGCCAACTCGCCGTTAAAACGGGCTGCTTCGCCGCCCACCAACACTTCAGCGCCTTCTTCACGTCCGATGGTCAGATAAGACAGGATTTTTTCCTGTTGTTCTTTGCTGGCTTGTGCACCAACCATAGTTTCAGGGTCGCGCGGGTCACCGTGCTTGATGGCCTTCACCCGTTCGATAGCGCGGGCGATGAACTCTTCGTAAATGTCTTCTTGAATAAGCGCACGTGACGGGCAAGTGCAAACCTCGCCCTGATTGAAGGCAAATAGAACAAAGCCCTCCACTGCCTTATCCAGAAAAGCGTCATCTTTGGCCATCACATCCGAGAAGAAGATGTTTGGGCTTTTGCCGCCTAGCTCCAAAGTTACAGGGATCAGGTTCACCGTAGCGGCCTCCATAATCTTGCGACCTGTCTCTGTTGAGCCGGTAAAGGCGATCTTGGCGATACGTGGCGAGCTAGCCAACGGTGCACCAACTTCTGCACCAAATCCGTTAACGATGTTCAATACGCCAGCGGGCAGAAATTCGGACATGATCTCGGCCAGGATCATGATTGCGGCGGGTGTCTGTTCGGCTGGCTTCAACACAATGCAGTTACCAGCGGCCAGTGCAGGCGCCAATTTCCATGCGGCCATCAAAATCGAGAAGTTCCACGGGATGATTTGGCCGACTACGCCCAGTGGTTCATGGAAGTGATAAGCAATAGTATCACCGTCGATTTCGCTTAAGTGGCCTTCTTGGCCACGCAAAACGCCGGCGAAGTAACGAAAATGGTCGGCTGATAGTGGAATGTCAGCTGCCAAAGTTTCACGGATCGGTTTACCGTTGTCCCATGTTTCGGCTTGCGCAAGATGGTCCAGATTCGCATCGATTGCATCAGCGATTTTTAACAACACATTTGAGCGTTCAGTCGCCGAAGCGGAACCCCAAGCGTCTTTGGCCGCATGGGCCGCGTCGAGTGCAAGCTCAATATCAGCGGCATCCGACCGGGCGCATTCGTTGATTTTTTCACCAGTGATTGGCGTAACGTTGTCAAAATAACGCCCGTTCACTGGCGGTACAAATTCGCCACCGATGAAGTTATCATAGCGAGCCTCGAATGGTGAAACATAGGTTCCGACCTCGGTATGGGTTAAATCTTTCATAGGGTTTCCTCCTCAAACTACCGGAACAAATGTCCGGGTTGCGAAGGAAACTGGCTATTTAGTTGGCTGACGTCTACCGGGGGAAATTTGCATAGGATCGAAGGTGTCTCAGGAGTGAGACAGTTTTGGTCTAAATTTTATCTAAACCGAGACGTTTCATACGACGGTAAAGTGTTGCGCGAGCAATACCCAATTGCCGCGAAGCTTGTGAAACATTCCCGTCGGCACGCGCTAATGCCCGAATTACGACGGCTCGTTCGGCTTTTTCAAATCCTGTTGGACCATCTTCGCGCCCTAGTATGTCGGTCGCTGGGCGTGGAATAAGCGCACCAGCAGAATCCAGTCCAAAAATGCGCCGCGCCTCGCGCGTCGCACCAACAACCAAATCGTGGTTATCAATGGCCAGAAGGGTCGCGGCTTGCGCGTCGTCACTTTCAGCTACCACGATACGGGTTTTGTTAAAGGCAGCGCGAAAGTTGGCTTCTTCTATTGCACGCGCTGTCTGTGCAACCTGCGCACCGATCAGCTGATTGAAGCCTTCGGTTTGATCTACCCGTGCCGATGAAACGTCTAGTGCCCCAACGATTTGTCCTTCAGCCCCGTAGATTGGGGCGTCGATGCAGCTCATCGCAGTATTTCGGGCAAAGAAGTGTTCTTCACGGTGGATGATCACACGACGTTGTTCCGTCAGGCATGTCCCAATTCCATTGGTTCCTTCACGCTCTTCGCTCCAATCGGCGCCCGTGCACATCCCCCAACCCTCGAATGTCGAAGCATCAGCTTCGGAGAAGCGTTGGTCCAGAACAATTCCCTCTGAATCTGTCAAAAGCACCGCGCAACCTGACTGTCCAACCAGTGAAAACAGGTTATCGAGACGTGGTGATGCGACCGTTATAAACTTCTCCATCGCGCCAAGCCGCTCTCGCAGGTGTATGCCATCGACACGCTCTGGTTCACGTTTTTCGCCGGGATCGAGACCGTGCTTTTCGGCCGACCTTCGCCAACTTGCAGCCAACCGTGACCTCGCCGCAGCCGATGACGATCTGGCAACTTCCATGACTTTTTCCACGTGCGCGACTGTTGTTTGCATGCAAGCTCCGTAGCATTGGCATTGATTGTGCGACGCTAGGTTAAGTCACTGATTGACGCAACCGTCTAGGACTTGGCGAATTTGCCGCCGATGCCATCTTTAAGGGCAGCAGACGGAGTGGCCATGCGGTTATAGTGGGAAATGCTGTGGTTTGTCTTGGCGCGGGGATGTTGGGGGAGCGTGTGCAAACATGAAAACGAAAATTTTCCTTACATACCTCTATAGAAGGGTCTTGGAAGATCTAAACCGGTTCTCTGAAATTTTCGAGCTTCTGACTTCCGGCGGCAGCAAACGCTAAGGTTTATAGTGTGGTCGCTTCTTTACTTTTTAAGTATAAGCTAATCAAGAAACCTAAAGAACGCCAACCGTTTTGACATCGAGGATAGCAAAATCTATGAGTGCTCGGATGTTGCGAGGAAGCACCCTGCCCTCCAAATACACTGCGTTGAGCGGGCTTATCAATCCCTGATATTTTTGCAAAACGGGCACAAGTGTCCCTTCGTTTAATGCCTCGACAATTGCGAAATGCGGTGCATAGACAATACCTGATCCACAAACGGCGAGGTCAACTGCCGCTCGGGCCGAATTCACCTGGAAATGCCCTGTGACAGTGACGATTTTCTGCTGGCCCTCCACATCAAAAAACCAGCGGCGGGGTGTCTTTCGGTTCGAATCCAGAATGCAATTATGATTACGCAGATCGTCTGGCGTTGTGGGTGTACCAAATTTGGCCAGATAGTCAGGGCTTGCGGCAAGAACAGCCGGAAACACGCCTAGTTTTCGGGCCTTAAGGGACAATGCCTCTAATGTTCCGAGACGAAAGGCCAAATCAATCCCTTCTGCCGCCAAATCCTCGAAACGGTCACTTAGGCGGAGATCAATATTTAAATCGGGGTTCTTCCGGGCAAAACGTTCCAGCATCCCCACCACATAAAT
Organism: Rhodobacterales bacterium 52_120_T64; assembly: GCA_002162875.1. Taxonomy (GTDB): domain Bacteria; phylum Pseudomonadota; class Alphaproteobacteria; order Rhodobacterales; family Rhodobacteraceae; genus NORP23. Next base: position 12,912 of record MABA01000023.1, read on the forward strand.
CTCGCCAAAAATAACCGGTGCCGAAATACGTATTACGCCAGTAAGCCCACGCGAACTCTCAGTGACCTCTGTCAAAAGATCGTCCAAATCATCAAGCAGCGCTGGAGCGCGGGTCAGAAGGTCTTGACCCGCTGGCGTTAGTCCGACTTTGCGGGTGGTGCGTTGAAAAAGCCGCGTACCAAGTCGGTCTTCCAAAGCCGCCACATATTTTGATGTCAAACGGTTCGATATGCCAAGATGATCGGCAGCCGATGTAAAGGAACCTGTTTGCGCGGTTGCAACAAAGGCCTTCAGTTGATTTAAGGTGTCCACAACAACCTCATTAAGAACGATACATGGATAGTCATTCAACAAGGTGGCTATTTCGTTGATTGTTTACAAGCCCTATTTTCCGCAGCGATCGCTCACCCACCAACCCTGAGCGCTAATGAAAAGGAAACAAAACATGAATAACTACAATCAATCAGACTATGCAGCCTTTGCACTACGTGTTTCGAGCGGAAGTTTATTTATTGCCCACGGCCTTTTAAAGGTGATGGTGTTCACCATTCCCGGCACCGTTGGCTATTTTGAAAGTCTAGGTCTGCCCCCGATCATAGCTTACCTGACAATCATCGCTGAATTGGGCGGTGGTTTGGCACTAATTCTGGGTGTAGCGACACGGCTGGTTTCGCTGGCGTTGATCCCGGTTTTGTTGGGCGCACTTTGGGCGCACGCTGGAAACGGCTGGGCATTTTCGAGCGCAGGCGGTGGCTGGGAATACCCCGCATTGTGGGCAGTGCTCCAAGCCTCCGTTGTCCTTTTAGGTGGCGGTGCATATGCTTTGAGGATACCCGTTCTTGAAAAAACACTTGGCCGGTTTGCCTGAGAAATGCGGGTCACTTTCCGGTGACCCGCTAACTTTTGAGGAATTCAGCGATGAAACCGATCACTGATCTAAATAGTTTGCGCGACCGTTTGCAACCAACAGATCGCATGCCGATTGTTTTTCTAGGTCACGGCAGTCCAATGAATGCTATTGAGAACAACGAGTACAGTCGCGCCTGGACGCAGCTGGGGCGCACATTGCCACGCCCCAAAGCAATCCTTGTGGTGTCGGCCCACTGGATGACGCGCGGAACGACACTGGTAGATGTGTCAGCCATCCCACGGGTGATCCACGATTTCCACGGTTTTCCCCAAACATTATATGATCAGGATTATCCTGCTTACGGTAATCCTGAACTGGCGCGTGAGGTGGTAACATTGCTTGCCAGCCATCACGGGGAAGAGGATGACCGCTGGGGGCTTGATCACGGCGCCTGGGCAGTATTGAAGTTCCTATATCCGAAAGCAGATGTGCCTGTCTTTCAGGTTTCAATCGATATGACACGAGGGCTGGATCACCAGCTTGAAATCGGCAAAACCCTGTCCGACCTGCGTGACCGGGGTGTTTTGATCCTCGGGTCTGGCAATGTGGTGCATAATTTGCGCAAGATGCGTCCGGGTGGCAAGCCACAGGATTTCGCGCAAGAATTTGATCAGATCTTTGCGGATCGTCTTGCGGAACGTGATTTCAAGGCTCTGGCAGATAAAAAAAACTGGGGGAGCCTTCTACACATAGCCCACCCGACGGTGGACCATTACCTGCCCGCTCTTACCATCGCAGGCGCGTCAAACGCGCGCGATGAACTAACTTTCATGACCGATACGATCGACCTCGGGTCTGTCTCGATGCGGTCATTTGTTTTTCACGCGGCATAAGGACTTCACAGGATGCTTGCTAGCAGAAAGTGGATTGAGAATTGACAACCCCTCCAGAAATCCGACGAAATGGGACGCTTCGTGCGACAGTTTTCAGGATTTCGCAATTGGGGCGACCGCAGATGCCAGTTTCAAAGCCGAAGCTGGGCGATACCGTCTATATGTGGCGCTGATTTACCCTTGGGCGTCCCGCACGCTGATGGTGCGGGAACTGAAAGGTCTAGATCACCCCCCCCTCAACGTAGTTAATCCTGTTCTGCCAAATCAGGGCTGGGCGTTTGATGGCCCCATAGGTTGTCACGCAACTTCTCAATACGAACTAGGTTAAGTATGTGGGCACCGAGATCTTAGAGGTATGTCCTTTGGTAAATGGTCTTTGACCGGCATTCGAGACCACTGTCAGTTGTCACCGAGGAACACCGCCAGCCTCTCCGGTCAGCGCATCGGCAACGTCCAGCGTTTGATCGACACGGCCGTTTCGGAAACCAACCGAGGACGACTTCGAGCGCAGAAACAAAATGTCGGCAGTTGTCAGGTTGAGGCATATATCTGCTCCGACGCATTATTGCTAATTGGCGAACATGGTTCGTATAGATCTGTCGGGTTGAAGCGAATTCGGTAGATATCCGCGTGGTTGGAATGGTCGATCAGGAGCTGTTCTGCAGCTTCGTTCCAAGGACGAAGTGAAATCGATTTGCCGGAATAGATTTACATACGACCGTCACTGGCTAGGGGTAGATCAAATAGCGGGGCTGAAGTTAAGGAAGTACGATGATCAACTTTCCACCGTAACTTCCTCACGGCGAGTATCAAGAGGTGCTGCCAGATCTGTTCTTTCTGACAGGTCAGATAAGGATTGAGGCAAATCTAGTCTCGAAAGTTAGCCGCAATATGGCAGTGATCCCTGACGGGCACAACGTGACGCTCGTGAATACAATACGTCTGGATGAGGCGGGGCTTGCAGCGCTTGATGCACTCGGCAACGTGAATGTATTGAAGCTTCAATCTTGAACATGAAATAGCCGATTTCAAGAATGTTTGCTGTGTCTGACAATAGTATATCGGACTACCCTTAGTGGGCTATTTAGGCTCCGAAAGAGCCTCAAGCAGAATTTCGAGGTTGATGATTGCTACAATAGCTACTAAATGCACGTATTCCGGTCGCAGCCTACCCGGTCAAAACAAGGACAAATCGTATGGAAACGATCGTTATCTGCTCTGGCGGATTAGATTCCGTTTCGCTTGCACATAAAATTGCAACGGAACACACTTTGCACAGTCTTGTATCTTTCGACTACGGTCAAAGACACAAGAAAGAACTGGATTTCGCAGCAGCCTGTGCTGTGCGACTGAACGTTCCGCATAATATCATCGACATTCGAGCGATCGGCGAAAGTCTGGGCGGTTCAGCGCTGACCGACGACATCGATGTTCCAGATGGTCATTATGAAGAAGAGTCAATGAAAGTAACCGTGGTTCCCAACCGCAATGCAATCATGTTGGCGATCGCGTTCGGCGTTGCTGCTGCGCAAAAAGCGGATGCGGTGGCCGCGGCCGTGCATGGCGGAGACCATTTTATATATCCAGACTGTCGCCCCGACTTTATCGACGCCTTCCAAACGATGCAGGACAAAGCACTCGATGGATATGCCGATGTTCGTCTTTACACGCCTTATGTGAACGGATCAAAAGCCGATATCGTAACAGATGGTACGAAATATCAAACGCCATTTTCTGAAACTTGGTCCTGCTACAAAGGCGGTGAACATCATTGCGGAAAATGCGGAACCTGCGTTGAGAGGCGCGAGGCATTTCATCTCGCGGGTATAACAGACCCAACACGCTATAATGATCCGGATTTTTGGGTCAAAGCCATATCAAAAGATCTGAACAAGGCGGGTACCGATGTATAGGATCACCAAAGAGTTCCACTTTTCTGCCTCTCATCAGCTAAAAGATTTGCCGTCTGATCATCAGTGCGCCCGTTTGCACGGGCACAATTACATCGTAGTCGTTGAGCTGTCATCCGGAACGTTGAATGAGCACGGGTTCGTCCGCGACTATCACGAGCTTTCCGCTTTAAAACGTTACATTGACGACGAGTTGGACCACCGCCACTTGAACGATGTTCTTGGCGATGATCTGGTCACTTCGGAACGGTTGGCAAAACACTTTTACGATTGGTGTAAGGCACGCTTGCCAGAAACATCCGCAGTCAGAGTTAGCGAAACCCCTAAAACATGGGCGGAGTACCGACCTTGACCGATACACGAGAGCCTGAAATCCGTGTAAGCGAAATCTTTGGCCCGACGATTCAAGGCGAAGGTGCGTTGATTGGCTTGCCTACCGTGTTCGTGCGGACCGGTGGCTGCGATTATCGTTGCTCTTGGTGTGACACGCTCCATGCTGTTGATACAGATTATCGAGACCAATGGTTGCCTATGAGTACTGATGCTGTGTGGGATAAAATCAGGGAACTTTCAGCTGGAAAACCGATCACGGTATCGCTGTCTGGTGGAAATCCTGCCATCCAACCATTTGGTAAGCTTATCCAGCTTGGCCACGATTCAGGCTATCGCTTTGCTTTGGAAACCCAAGGTTCAGTTTCCAAAGATTGGTTCGCCAATCTTGACATGTTGGTTCTTAGCCCAAAACCACCTTCGAGTGGCATGGTAACTGATTGGTCAGCGTTTGACGCTTGTTTAACTGCTGCTGGACCCAAACCCGAGATCGCATTGAAGATAGTGGTCTTCGATGAACTAGACTACACGTATGCCAAACAAACGGCCGCTCGCTATCCGCAATTACCGGTCTATTTACAACCTGGAAATCACACGCCGCCTCCGGCCGATGACGATAACCACGCAGTTGATTTGGATGGCGTAACGGAAAAGATGCTTTGGTTGGTTAACCGCGTCATGCAAGATCAATGGTTCGAAGCACATGTTCTGCCGCAGTTGCATGTGATGCTATGGGGCAACAAGCGTGGCGTCTAACTCTCTCGGAAAGGAAAACCGATGACCAAAGAAGATATTTACAGCAACTTGAAACAACTGGGTGGCGCTACGGTTCTTCCGGAAAGCCCTGAAAAAGCCGAATTGGAGCGCGTTCCAAATCCACAAGAGGGCACTGGGTATTGTGTACGTTTCACAGCACCGGAATTCACTTCGCTCTGTCCGATGACCGGACAACCCGATTTTGCTCATCTGGTCATTGATTATGTGCCGGGCAAATGGTTGGTCGAAAGCAAATCTCTCAAACTATACCTAGGATCGTTCAGGAATCACGGGGCATTTCACGAGGATTGTACCGTATCTATCGGCAAGCGATTGGTCGATTTGTTGGAACCCGAATGGCTGCGGATCGGCGGATACTGGTACCCCCGTGGCGGCATTCCTATAGACGTGTTTTTCCAGACCGGAGATGTCCCTCCAAACGTCTGGATTCCTGACCAAGGCGTCCCGACCTATCGTGGTCGCGGTTAACTTGGTCGGGAACGAACAGAACAGCCGAGACCCGCGAGTACAATAGAATCTTATGCGAACTAATACCCATGCGTGCAATTTGGCTGGAGCTTTAAAAAGTTTGGCTTGAGTTACGGTGACCTTTTTCAAGATGTCGCGTACCTCGGCAACCCGCGCCAACTCCCGTTTCAACCTCCCGTTCTCTGCGGTCTGGTCGTCTTTGCTGTCGGCATCAGAAGGCTTAGAGTACTTCTTCACCCACGATGGCCTCCTTGCCTCATTTTTAGGAAAGAAGGTGTCTACAATTCTAGGGGCTATTCAAGACATGCAATCGGCTGCCAGAAAACGCAGTCCAGATTGTAACGAGTGCCCGAAATTTATCTGGCGCTCGTATCATATCGATACATGTGTGAATGGGATTTTCGCGAAAGGGAACTAGATTCAATCAGCGGTGCACGAACGGTGCTCAACCGACGATAAGTTTGTTGGGTATATAGTCAATTTTCGGTGATTGAGGTATCTAAAGCGCAGTTTCGATTTCCATATTTGTACGAGCGAATGTAATACAATGCTCAACAAATCAGAAATTCAAATTGGTAGAGGCAAACCAATGCAAAACCAGAGGAGTATGTGATGAGCTTGCGTTTAAACGATACAATACCGGACCTAACTGTTGAAACCGATCAAGGGAGCATTTCGCTTCACGATTGGATCGGAGATAATTGGGCGATCCTGTTTTCTCACCCAAAAGACTTTACACCTGTGTGCACCACTGAATTTGGAGCCGTAGCTCAACTCGCCGACGAATGGGAGAAACGAGGCACGAAAGTGATCGGCGTTTCCGTCGATGGCGTTGAAGATCATAAGAAGTGGAAGGACGATATCGAGACTGTTGGGGGAGCAAAAGCAAACTTTCCAATAATCGCAGACATAGATTTAGTGGTTTCTAAGGCATTCGATATGCTTCCAGCTGACGCGTATCTGCCAGATGGCCGCACTCCAGCCGACAGCCAGACTGTTCGGTCGGTTTTTATTATCGGTCCAGACAAGCAACTGAAACTAAGCATGACCTATCCAATGACCGTGGGCCGTAACTTTGCGGAAGTGCTTAGGGCTTTGGACGGGTTGCAGACTTCTATTTCACGCGGTGTTGCGACACCTGTTAACTGGAATGTCGGTGATGACGTTGTCATTCCAGCAACGGTTTCTGACGAAGATGCAAAGGCAAAATTTGGCGAATTTATCAAAGTTCTTCCTTATCTACGGATGACCAAACTCAAAGATTAATTAAGGTGCTAGTAAAGCAATGCCTTCCGCAATCGCGGGGGGCATTGTGTTTGGAAGCCGAAAGATCTGTTCAGTTACGTCAACGATCATCGGTTACGCCATGGTTCCAGATCGAAACGCGATCGAAGTTTTCGTCGAAATGTTTTTAACCGCTCGCGTAGCCCCTTCGGACGAAAGATTGCGCTACCGACCGGCTATGGCATCCGCCCGATCGCTTCGCTCTCGCCCTCTACCATCAAGCAATCCATATCCCGGCGTCTTGTTCAACAACATGCAAGCGTTCCAGACTTTCGGCAGACCAAACTTCGCTCCACTTGTAAAACGTCTCAACCGCCAACGCGTCTTTAGGCAACTGAACCATCGGGTGTTTAGTGCTCGTAAAAATATGAACATCGGGTGAATACATGTCCGGATTGTCAAGTGTTCCGACACGAATAAATCGAATGCGTTCCTTCAATCCACCCATGTTATAATTGCTCCAGACAGCGGTTTTGCATTTAGAACAGCGAGAAATAATCTGACCAACGCCACTAGGTGTTGGGACTGTAATTTCTTCAATTTGGCCGGACAACAGATGGATTCTGTCAGCTTCGAACAAAGCATTAATCGCAAAAGCTGTTCCGGAATTACGTTGACAACCGCGGCAGTGGCAACCGTGAACAATCATTGGCTCCGACGTTACATCATAGCGAACCTCTCCGCATATACAGCCGCCTTCGTAGTTTTCAGTTTGTCCATCCATGCTCATCCCCTTCGCTTGCGATTGGTCCATCGATTACGGATCGAGGACAGGTTAATGTATTAACCGTAGCAGTTCTTTTGACAAAAAAATGCCTTTGTATGGCTACGCGGTTACGATGTCACCTTTGAGGCTTTCTAAAAAAACCATAACTTCGCCACCTTCAGTTGGACCGACACCAAGTTCACCCGCAACATTCTGAACGATTTCGATAAATCGGGTCCAATCAACCGCGGTTATACCCATACCCTTGTGTGCTAATGCCATATCACGACCTGTATAGTACATTTGGCCGCCGGTCTCTCTAACCAGGTAATCTATCAGAACCTGCAGGTCTCGATCGTTTCTATCTGCGCTACGATTTTCCCAGAAACGCCCAAGAACTGAATCTTTTTGGGCTGCACCAATCAGTTTCGTTGCAAACATAGCAAGGGCATCGTAGCCACCGAGGCGTAGATAGAGAGATTTTGACATTTTCAATTTATCCTTGTTTTGAGCAAAATTTCGAATTGTAAAAGCTTATGTGTTCCGCAACGTCTATTTGTGACTGCGCGCCGTTTTTATCCAATTGGACGAAACCAGACAGACCGTTCTTCGGTTGCAAGCCGTGGTTACAGTGAATTGCATCACTGACATCCGTGGCGCGGCTAGGCTATCTCGACATTAATATTTGTCGGTGTTGCTCGTCGGCATCCATCGGAAACGGGCGAGTGTGCGACTGAGAAATCAACAATTTCGCGCAAGACATTTTCGTCAACGCCGGCAGCGCCAATCGTTATTTGAGTTTGAACGCTCAAAGGACCGGCAGGAACAGAGTCATCCAAGCCTAGCAACCCACGGTCGTCAGAGACACTGTCAATCGTGACAGTAAGAGTATCCAAGGTCACTCCTACGTGCGCTGCGTGCAGTGCAATTCGCGTCGCATCGCAGGTCGCAAGCGCCGCCCGAGACAACCAGCCAGGAGAAGGCGCCGAGCCCCCTCCCCCAATCGCTTCGGGCATGTCGGTCACAATCGATTCACCGCCCGTGCCGGTGGCCCTGCACCGCAAACCGTTCTCCATGACCGCGGTGACCGGAGGGTCATTACTCAACGCGTCTTTCGGGTTCTCGTTCAGATAGGTTATTACATCATTCACCGAATTCTGGATGTGTTCGACAGACATGGTATTCTCCCTGTACTAAATTAAAAATCAGATCATTTCGGTACACCGTGACCCTCTATAGAGCCTGGTTTTCATTTTCGTAAAATAGGCAAATCCTCTATTTACTTGCTATATTAGTCGCATTGGATCACCTTATTTGGAAGTAGAAAAATATCGACAACCGTTTTGCAAATATGCACATAGCAAGGGACATTGGATGCAATGGGATGATGCACGGATATTTCTGGCCGTAGCGCGCGAAGGAACTTTCAGTAGTGCCGCCAAACGGTTAGGAGTTCAGCATTCAACCGTTTCCCGTCGTATTCGCGCCCTCGAGAAAGAGCTCGCAGCACCGCTGGTCGAACGCAAACCGTCTGGTTATGTCCTGACCGAAGCGGGAGAAGAACTGAAAATATCCGCGACCCGGATCGAGAACGAGCTGTTGTCTTTTGAAGGGACAGTCGGCGGGCAAACTGATGAAATAGCCGGCGAGTTGCGGGTCACAGCAATTGCCAACATGGCGTCAACCGTGCTGATGCCTTTTTTTGCGCGTTTCAGCGCGGCCCATCCCAAAATAAAACTAAACATTCAAGTTACGAACGACTCCGTACGGCTGTCTGAACGTGATGCAGACGTTGCCATTCGACAAACCAACAATCCCTTGGAAACGTTGATTGGGACACGCCTAACAACTGTTGCTTCGGCCGTTTATGGGTCACGCGACTACTGTGCGGCGTTCAAATCGGGACAAGTGAAGGAAAAGTGGATTGGAGTTGATTGCTGCGAATATCATAGAAACTGGACCAAACAATCCCGACCACAAGCCGATCACGAACTGTACGTCGATGAAACCTCGCTTACACTTGCAGCGATGAAAGAAGGGCTTGGTGTTGGTTTTCTACCTTGTTTTTTGGGCGATAGCGACCCTGAACTAACGAGATTTCACGAGCCCGAAAAGCAACATGAGCTCGGGCTTTGGTTGTTGTATCATCGAGATCTGCGCAACACTAAACGCGTCGCGCTGTTTCGTGAACATATGCAGCGTGAAATCAAGGAAGCTACTACTCTGTTTGAGGGTACAGCGGATATCGTCGGGTGAACCTCCAGCGGAAGTGGCGATAACAACTAGATTCATGAAATAAATACGGAAACACTATGCAATCGCGGACAAACGGGAGTCGCATTATTGACAGCCTACCTGTTTTGAGCTTGATCGATCAGTTCAAGTACTTCCGCTATTGGGACACCAAAATTGGAGCCACCGTATTCGGGCAAAATGGCTGCGTTGACCGCAACGACTTTACCTTCAATGTTCAATACTGGGCCACCGCTGCCACCATAAGTGGTTTCAGCGTCATACACTATTGTTGACTGGGTCACCTGACTTATGATCCCGCGGCTCGCCAGCGGGGCTATGTAGCCCTCTTCAGCCAAGCGCGCAGCAACGCTCCAGAAGTCTGTATTCTTGGTCTCCTGAAGCTCCTCTATGAAGCTAGAACCCGATTGCGCCAACATTGATTTAAGGCCAGTTGGATATCCAATCACAATTATTTCGTCACCCGATTTCGGTGGCAGCGCAAACAAATCCAACCCCTGAACCATGGGCAATGCGCTTTCGCTACCTAAAATCGCGATATCTGCTCTTTCACTTGCCGATGACAAATATACTTGAATTGCCTTCACTTCATTCGGAAGGTAGGCAAAGAAGTCCATCATCACTGGCACAAAGTCATCAGTGGCAAGCAGGCTTGTACTGACATTTTTCTCCCAAGGCAGCGCAACATGTCTGTTCGTAATCAGTAAACTGTTATTGCCTACTACAAATCCGGTACCTGTAAATTGGATTTCAACAAGCGGCCCATTTCCATCAGCCGACAATAGTGGTTGCCCTCTAGGCGAGATCATCGGCAAGCCGTCGCTGTCAATCAGCTGGCGCAACATACGGTCACCGGATCGTTCTCGGAATCCATAAACGCCCTGAAGAAACGCTACCGCGCCGCGAGATTCATCGATAATTCTTCCCGTCGCTGCTGAACGGGATTCAAGTTCCTCAAGTCGCGTCATATTCAGCGTAACTCTTTGTTCCAGAGTTTCGCGCAAAGCAGCGAGGTCACTAGGTCTAAGCGCCTCTTTTTGAGTGTTGAACATAGCAGTTGCAACGTTGTCTAACTTCGCGGAAGCGGTCTCTATGCTGTCTTGAAAGTGTCGATTTAGCTGTTGTTGTTGAAAAATCAGCGCCCCAAATCCGGCGATGGCAACCAGCACCGTGACCTTGAAAAGGATACTCGTTTCGTGTGTGATCCGTCCAAAAAGTATTTGGTAAGCGTTGATGGTACGTCTAACGAAGGGCTTTCGGCTGACACGGAGATAGGCTACGGCATCGCTCAAAATATCAGAAACAGAATTGCGAACAGGGGAATGCTCGGTGAAAAATCGGCAACGGCACAGTGGCCCTGTTTCACCGAATTCTATTGTGTCGCCATGTTCTAACCTTGCGGAAACGACCTGAATACCATTCACCCAAACGCTGCGATCTACGGCTGCTTCGATTTCATAAGTATTCTCAATTTTGTGGAATCGAGCGACCAAATCCGAATTTTTGTCCCCGACGCGTGGTTCTGAAATGTCGATGAAACAACCGGCATCCAAAGTGACGTCCAGCGTCGATGCGCCGAGCCAGGTAAGTGAACCCCGTGCTGGGCCTGTCATATGTTCAAGGGCTACTGCTGAAGGCGCAGCACCTTGTGGATCATTCATTTTTAAATCTCCACGATTGATATGGGTTCCTTGCAAACGGAACTTCAACCGAATTGAATCTGCCCAATCGAGCCATATTTTCCGGCGCTCTATCCTTCTTTACACTTAATCAGCCAAACGCGTTCGACCAAGCGCATTTGGTTTAATCGGGATTTAGTCGCGAAACTTTGAACAAACGTCACATGGTGCACACGTTTGCGTGAGCGACAAGTTCGAGCATTCCTATACTATCTTGAGATACCAATCGCCCTTTGTCTGCGATATGAAATTTCCTTGACTTGACCGCCCTCGTCAACAAGCGCACACTGAGGTATCACACGCAATATGGCGCCCTAGGTGCACTCCGTAACACGTTCAGCAATTGGGACGCCTTTGATGAAACGGAGGAAGTTATGACTATTTCAACACGCCTAAAACACCATCTGAAGGCCAGAGAACTCCCCTTTGATGTCGTCGCGCACCCTTATGCTGCGACCGCCAGCGAATGTGCAAAAGCCGCACATGTGCCTGGCGATCACCTTGCCAAATCTGTGCTCATTCATATGGAAGAAGGACCAATGCTCGCCGTTCTTCCCAGCAATCATCAGGTTGATCTGAACATCCTACAATCAATGATGAATCGCCGTCTCGGATTGGCGGCAGAATCAGAAATGCAGGATTTGTTCGATGATTGCATTCTCGGCGCTGCGCCACCCGTTGGCCAAGCCTATGAAGTTCCAACCATCGTGGACAAAAGCCTCAACGGGCTTGATACCATCTGGTTCGAAGCCGGAGACCACAAGAATCTGGTTGAAATGCGAGGTAAAGATTTTGACAAGTTGATGAAAAATGCCAATCACGGATCGTTCTGCTGTGTGCATTAGGTTACTAGAGTAAGCGTTGCTCGGTTCCAGGCAGCAAAGCCGTTGTTCATTATACAGGTTGGGTGATTGGGCAGATCGCGGTGATCTCAAGGCGCATCTTGATCAATTCATTGCCCATGAAGCTTCGGCTGAAGAGCGCGATAAGACGGTTGACGCATTGCCCGACGCCGCCCCGGGAATTACTGCTGCGCGTTGCAGTCAGTCCATTCTTTCATCCAAACGTTTACCGCTCTCTGAGGAGGTTTTGGAAGACATCCCGTATTATTACGCACGCTACGACGGTAAAGTTCTACCTTTTGAGGGCGAGGATATCCCTTACCTCGCGCGACATGTCCGGTTCACAGAGATGGCCGAACTAGTGCGCAGTTGGGAAACGCATCGCGCGCAAAGGAACGTATCGAAACCCTGCGCCTTGCGGCGTTGGTACACGACATCGGGAAACGTGCAATTTCCCACCGTATTTGGTATAAACCGACGGAACTAAGTGTTCCGGAGAGATTGGAGATGGAAGGCCACGGTTTCCAGACTGAATTCATTCTTTCCCACGGCAAGCCGTCCTCCGAGTGGGCGCATGTTTCGGCAGCGACACATGAACGCGCGGACGGTAGCGGTTATCACCGCCGCATGCAGATGCCTGACCTTGTTTGCAGCATTTTGGCCGTCGCTAACGAGCATGACGAACTCACACGTTCTACGCCGTACCGAAAACCGTTTACGTCGAAACAAACTGCAGAAAAACTAAAACGCGCTGGTGCAGCTAGAAAGTTTTTATCAACCGCCGTTGCTGCCGTTTTGCAAGCGGCAGGCCAACCCGTAAAAGATGCTACCGAAGCATTACCATTTGGGCTAACCCGACGCGAAGCGCAGGTTCCATCCCGTATAGCGAAATCCGAGATCGCGAGTGCGCCAAATATCTCGCTAAAAACTGCTGATCACCACATTCAAAGTATTTGCAACAAAACCGACGCACGTACGCGTCCGGCGCTAAGGCTCGCGTTACATCGATTACATCGACGGATCAGTCTTTCGTTGAATGGTCATCTGACTGGGACACCGCAAAAAGGCGACGTCAAAGGTTTTTGTGATCCTCTGTATTCAGGCCTCCTTGGTCTGTTGGCGCAGAAATTCAACTAATTCATCCACAAATCCAAGTTCTCGTTGAGGGAATACTCGCATGTTTATGAAAAACCGCTTACTACCGCTGCTATTGTCGCCACTCTTTTTGGTGAGGCAGCCTTTGCTGAGGCAACCTACCTTGTCGCCACTATCTCGGTTACGGAGTGCGACGCATATATGGCTGACTATTCTTCTGTTGCTGTGCCCGCAATCCTCAGCGATGACAGCGAAATCTTGGTTGGTGATACCAAACCAATGATCGTCGAAGGTACATATAATCATAACCGGACAGTTGTTGTGAAATTCCCGTCGGAAGAAGCTGCGGTCGGCTTCTATGGCTCGCCCGAATATCAAGTGGTAATACCGTTTCGGCATGTAGCCACGAACGTAGATACCTCGGTTCTACTATTGGCGGCACAACTCGTACCGCCTTCGGAATAGCAGGACCAATTTAGCGTAACCAGTTCGGACTGCCGGTCAAACATTGGTCGGCAGCCCTATTTCTGTGGCGCTCGAAGCAAGTATGGCTGGAGTATCAAATATTGCTTACCAAAACTTCTGTTATTCTACGCGGATGATGACGCAGAATGTTTGAGAGATTGGCACAGCTACATCAACGATCTTGGACTAAGTGGTTGCTTTAGCTCGCAACACGATCGGATTTTCACCCGAATGTTTTTTGAAAGCCCGCGTAAACCCTTCGGATGAGAGATAACCATCGCGACGGGCAATCGCGTCCACCCGATCACCCTTTTCCACATCCTGTCGGGCCAACGTAAGGCGCCACCGGCGCAGATAGGCCGCGGTGGTTCGCCCACTGTCACAAGAAATATTTCGGCAAAACGACGGAGCGAGAGACCTTCGATTTGGCTATGACTTACCTCTTGCCAAGGCGCGCGAATGGGGGCACTACATTTCGACATCACGTGGCACAACGTCGATCGGCATCGAGGATGCCTGCGCCGTTTTCCGAACCAGGATTGTTTGTGGTGGCGCCTGAACAAAGCCAATACTATGGTTCCACCCAAACCATTCCCTTGGTCCGACCACACTTCAAATAAGTTGGTTGGCGCCATCGATTTCGCGGTCAAAAACAACTATCCAGCGAGAGGCGAATACACTGACCAAATCTAAAGTTCGTCTTGGACGGGTAGATCCGAAGGGCCGTGCCCGTCCAAGATTACCGCTACATATTATTGGCTGGCAACGCTAATCCCGCGTCGATGCGATAGACGTTATATCAGTTGTCTGCGGCGGGTTGGCGAATGTGGGCCCAACGATTTCTTTATAAATAGCGAAAGATGCAGAATCCAAAAATTCCTGCTTGGCTTCGTTATCCGTAAATTCCAATAAGCCGATGAAGCGCAACGGATCTTCTGTTGAAAAGCAGGAATAATTCAACCCGGCAATATTTTCAGCCTTCAAACCTTCGACAAGTGCATTCATCGCATCTGTTTGCGCGTCATGACTATCCCTGGACTTTAGTGTGTAGTGAACAAGCAAGCTCATATTCTGTCTCCTGTTGCTATGGTCAAAAACCTGAATGATAGAACGCACTATCGCACAGCGATACACAAAAGTTCTTGAAGTGGAAGCGCATCCAGCTATCGACCAACATTCATGTGCACCTACGCCCCCAACATCGCACGCGTAAAAGTTCGCCTCTTTCAGCGGCGCTTGTCAGCTCCCATTACGCTGGTTTGGCATTGCAATCCAGGCTCCGTTCCTTGCTGATGATCGAACACATGCATCAATAAAGTGCATACCAGCTAGGCCGTCGTAGACGGACGGATAAATGACGTCCGAAGAAACACTCTCATTGTTTCGCTTAGCTATTATTGCACGTGCAGCTTCGGCGTAGATATTTGCAAAACCTTCAAGATATCCTTCTGGGTGGCCACCGGGTGTGCGTGTCAAACGATTAGCCGCCGTTCCTGCACTCGAACCGCCACGTGTAATCAGGCGTTTAGGTTCGCCGAAGGGAGTAAACCACAGATAATTTGGGTCTTCTTGCGCCCATTCCAACCCACCTTTGGTGCCATAAACCCGAAGCTTTAGCCCATTCTCATTCCCTAGAGCAACCTGAGAAGACCAAAGCAAACCGCGCGCGCCACCTTCAAACCGCATCATTACATGCGCATTATCATCAAGACGACGCCCCGGAACAAATGACTGTAGGTCCGCACAGACGCTTTCCAGTTCTAGACCGGAAACGAACGTGGCAAGGTTATACGCATGTGTGCCAATGTCCCCGATACATCCACCCGCGCCAGAGCGTTCCGGATCAGTTCGCCAAGCCGCCTGCTGATTATCGCCCAATTCCTCCGCTTCAGTTAGCCAATCTTGCGGGTATTCGACCTGAACAAGTCGTATATCCCCAAGATCGCCATTTGAGACCATTTCACGCGCTTGGCGCACCATTGGGTAACCCGTGTAATTGTGCGTTAGAACAAACAGGCTTTTCGATTTCTCGACCTCTTTTACGAACTTCTTTGCGTCAGGCAATGTAGAAGTTAGCGGTTTGTCGCAAATCACGTGAATTCCTCGTTTCAGGAACTCACGCGCAGCCGTAAAATGCACATTATTTGGG
This sequence comes from Rhodobacterales bacterium 52_120_T64, assembly GCA_002162875.1. Lineage (GTDB taxonomy): Bacteria > Pseudomonadota > Alphaproteobacteria > Rhodobacterales > Rhodobacteraceae > NORP23. Next base: position 28,613 of record MABA01000023.1, read on the forward strand.
GTAACTATAGCCACTGCTTCAACGCCGTTTTTCAACCGCGCTTCGTGTATAGCCATTTGTTTGAAATCGGCGTAGGTGCGATCAGCCGCAACACCGAGCTCTAACCCGCTGGCTGCTGATTTCTCGGGCGTTGAGCTGAAACAACCTGCGACCAACTCGTATTCGCCATCAATACGGCTTGCGATGCGATGAACTGCACCGATGAAGGCACCCTGCCCTCCGCCAACCATTCCAAGACGGATTGGGCGATTGTCTAAAGGACTTTCCATAACTATTCCCCTATCCCCAGCATCTTGCGGTTTACTTCAAGATCAGTTCCGCCATCCGCAAAATCGTCGAATGCTTTTTCCGTGACACGAATAATGTGGTCATTGACGAACTGCGCGCCTTCACGTGCCCCGTCTTCAGGGTGTTTTAGGCAACATTCCCATTCCACAACGGCCCATCCGTCAAAATCATTGGCCGCCATTTTTGAGAATATGGCGGCGAAATCGACTTGCCCATCTCCAAGCGAGCGGAACCTGCCAGCACGACCAACCCAACTTTGATATCCGGAATACACCCCTTGGCGACCGGTCGGATTAAACTCGGCATCCTTGACGTGGAACATCTTGATACGGTCTTTGTAGATATCGATGTTGTCGAGGTAATCGAGGCATTGAAGAACGTAATGTGACGGATCGTACAACATATTACATCGCGCGTGCCCATTCAGCTGTTCCAAGAACATCTCGAATGTTACACCGTCATGCAGGTCTTCACCCGGGTGGATTTCGTAACAGACGTCAACGCCCATATCTTCGGCATGGTCCAAGATTGGACGCCACCGGTTGGCGAGCTCTTCGAACGCAGTTTCAACCAATCCGGCGGGGCGTTGGGGCCAAGGGTATATATATGGCCAAGCCAGCGCGCCGGAAAAAGTCGCGTGCTGTTCTATCCCCAAATTTCGTGACGCAGTAAGCGCCTTTCTAACTTGATCTACCGCCCATTCTTGTCGGGCCTTGGGATTGCCGCGAACCGCGGGGGCTGCGAAACCGTCGAAGGCCTCGTCATAAGCAGGATGCACAGCCACTAACTGGCCTTGCAGGTGTGTTGAAAGCTCTGTGATTTCGATGCCGTTCTCGGCCGCTTGGCCAGCGAGTTCATCGCAATAACCTTTTGACCCTGCGGCTTTTTCCAAATCAAACAGACGGCCATCCCACGAAGGAATCTGAACGCCTTTATATCCGCAATCGGCTGCCCACTTTGTTATACTATCCCAGGAATTGAAGGGGGCTTCGTCACTGGCGAATTGCGCCAGAAACAGGGCTGGACCTTTGATCGTTTTCATTTTCATCTCCTGTTTGTTGAATTTGGAGGGCGGTTTCCCGCCCTCCAATACCCTGCTCTTTGCCTAGAAATGGCCCTTTCTTCGACTTAGAACGGGGAGTCCGGGAAGTAGAAGGACGCTGCATTCTCTTGGGTTATGAGCGTTGCGCCCAGAATGTAGCGACCTGCAACCGGACCGTTCGATTTGAACTTGGCGACAGTCACGTCCATCGCAGTGGCAAGCATCGCAGGTGGGTAAAGCACATCGATTGGGATCAGAGTTTCACCATCCATAATGCTCTTGATGGTTTCTTTCATACCAGCACCACCGACAACGAACATACCGTCACCGTCACGTCCTGCTTGCTTCAGCGCGGCCACAACACCAATTGCGATGTCATCGTCTTGCGCCCAAACCGCATCAATATCGGGGAAGCGGCTTAGGAAGTCCTGCATAACTTCAAAACCATCATCCCGGTTCCAGTTTGCGTGTTTGTCATCAAGAACATTGATGCCGGAACCTTCGATTTCAGCCATGAATGCATCGAAGCGTTCTGTGTCGATCACTGTTGGGATACCACGAAGGATCACGATATTGTCGCCTGAATTTAGGCGGCCCTTCATGTACTCGGCAGAAACACGGCCAAGCTCCGGGTTGTTACCCGCAACATAAATGTCTTCGATACCTGGCTGGCTAAGACCACGGTCAACTACCGTGATAAACGCACCTGAGGCCTTAACATTCAAAACCGGATCCGTAAGCGGCTCTGATTCAAACGGTAGAATAACCAAAGCATCGATCTGGTTCACAGAAACCATATCTTCCAGCGCACTAGCCTGTGCTGATGGATCAGGCGAGTTGACCAGAATGATGTCGATATCTGGGTATAACGCCTCGATACGTTCCGCAGCTTTTTCAGCGTGCCAGTTCATACCAGCGGCCCAAGCGTGTGTCGGTGTAGGATACGATACACCGATCCTGATCATGTCCTGCGAGAGTGCTGCGCCTGACAGGGAAAGCGCCCCGCCTAACAACATTGCACCTAGTGTTTTATTCAGGTTCATAGCTTTTCCTCCATGCTATGGTTTAGACAATAAGCATCCGGTCGCTGACACGAATGCCACCTCCTACATGTCCGAACGCGAGACGTCCGGGATGTAAAATCTCTTAGTTTAGGTAGTCTTATTCGAGCTTCTGAAGTCGGCTCGTTGCAACCAAACGGCGATGATGATGATTAAACCCTGCATCGTTCCGTTCAGGTAATTCGATATTAAGTCGGTAAAGTTCAGTATGTTACCAATTGTGGTCAGGATGAGTGCCCCAAGTATCGTTCCGCCGATCCGTCCGTATCCGCCCTTCAATACAGTGCCGCCAATTATCACAGCGGCGATTGCTTCAAGTTCCCACATCACACCCGTTGATGCTGATGCGGATCCAAGTCTTGGAACATAGATGATCGTTGCTAGAGATACACAAAGCCCTTGGATGACATAGGTTAAAGTCTTTATCCGGTCGACGTTGACGGCCGAGTATTTGGCGACCGCTTCGTTAGAACCAATGGCCATACAATAGCGCCCAAAAGCTGTGCGGTTCAAAAGCATCCATCCTAGAACGGAGACGATAGCGAATACCCAAACCGGAATTGGCAGGCCGAAGAAGCTATCGTAATAAACCGGGCGGTAGGTTCCGCGGATGGCGAAATCTAATGAAAGCGTTCCACCGTCCGCAAAGTATGTAACAAGCGACCGGTAAATACCCATAGTTCCGAGCGTAACGATAAATGCTTCGATTTTACCTTTTGTCGTTAGAAACCCGTTGATCCAACCAGCGCCCAGGCCAAGAATAATACTCGATCCGCACCCAATCAGGACGGTTGTGACGCCGCCGCCAAACGTACTCATTGCGTTGTTCATGATAATGATCATCACACCGGAGATAACAGCGGCCATCGAGCCAACCGAAAGGTCGATCCCCCCTGCCGTGATTACAAAAGTTGCACCGACCGCGATTATTCCTATGAAAGCCGAGCGCGTTAGCAAGTTTGTTATATTGCCCTCACTGGCGAACGCCGGATTGAGGAGATAACCGATGATACACAGCAACAAAAGTGCGATTGCCGGACCCATTGTTTTGATGTCGAATTTCATCATGCGGTTTTGCGCAGTATTTTTCACGAGTGAATCATCCATTGGTTTCAGCCTCCTTCAAACCTGCGGCATACCGCACGATTTCACTTTCATTAATATCGTCGCCAGAAAGAATTCCGGTAATCCTGCCTTCACGCATGACGGCGACGCGGTGGCACATTCCGATTACCTCGGGCATTTCTGATGATATAAGCACGATCGAAACACCCTCAGCAGCTAAAGCCGCAATAAAATGATAAATCTGCTGCTTTGTGCCAACGTCAATTCCGCGCGTGGGTTCGTCAATGATTACGATACGCGGGTCACTTTCCATAATTTTCGCAAGAAGTAACTTCTGCTGGTTTCCGCCAGACATATCTTTTGCTTTTACTTCTGGGTCACGGGAACGAATATCGAACCGCCTTATCGCACGCGTTAATGCATCGCTCTCCAGCTTGGAATCTAACAACATGTTGCGGATAAATTTGGGCAGGGCCAGCAGTGATAGATTCGTTCGCATTCCCTCATTAAGGAGCAACCCTTTTTCTTTGCGATCTTTGGTTAAGTAAACCACCCCTGCATCACGTGCAGCTGCGACTGAATTGAACCGCGTTTCGTCACCGCGAAATGTGATTTTACCTGCACTGATTTCCGAAAGACCGCATATAGCTTCGAACACCGCTGTTCTCCCCGAACCGACCAATCCGGAAAACCCCAATATCTCCCCCTTTTTGAGATAGAAGTTGACGTTCTTAGTTTCCGGAGCCAGCAATCCTTGGACTTCAAGTATACGTTCCGCATCTACATCCGGTTCGTTCATAGGCGGGAACATATCGGATAGTTCTCGACCAACCATCATTTGCGCCATCGAATCCAGCGTAAGCTCATCCGCAGATTTCGTTGTGATCCATTGACCATCACGAAGTATCGTGACCTTATCCGCAATTGCCTTTACTTCAGCCAACTTATGGGAAACAAATACGACAGCGACCCCCTGCTCTTTCAGGCGCCTAACCTGATTGAAAAACAGTTCGGTTTCCGCTTCGGTCAAAACAGCGGTCGGCTCATCCATGATGAGCACCCGCGCGTTCCGACTTATAGCTTTGACGATTTCGACCATCTGTTTTTTTGCGATGGACAGATCAGCAATGCGGTCGGTCGGTAAAATATCAACGCCTATATCGTCAAGTAGAGATCTGACTACGGCTTCCATTTTCTGCCGATCAAGAATTCCCCGACTTGAAAGCTCGCGACCAAGGAAGATGTTTTCTTCAACCGTCATCTGTTCCGCTAGGTTCAGCTCTTGATGGATCAACACAATTCCAAGGTTTTCGGATTGACCATTCGGGGGCAAGTCAATGGTATTGCCATCAAGTTTGATGCTACCGGATGTCGGCTGATGAAAGCCCGCAAGCGTCTTCATCAATGTTGATTTCCCAGCGCCGTTTTCACCGATCAGTGCGTGGACTTCCCCCGCGACTATGTCGAAACTTACGCTGAAAAGTACGGGGATTGTTCCAAAAGATTTGCTGACACGATCAGCTGAAAGAACCGACGTTTGGCTGTTGATAGAATCTAACATTTAGTCCGCCTCCCAGCTTTCAACTTCACCCGCCATTCTATTGAGCGGCTTCACGATATGTAAACCTTTTCATCCAGAATGTAAACCTTTACATAAATCAATGAAAACCTTTTCATGGTCGAATTATAGTCTATATTGCAGGTATTGCTGTTGTTTATAAGGCTACGAGAAACGTCATAATCGCATAAAAAAGGAATATCCAAAGTTGGATGATAGCCCGAAAAAAGCAGCTACTATCGAGGACGTGGCTAAACTTGCAGGCGTTTCAATTGCCACGGTAAGCAGAGCGATTCGAATGCCCGAGAAAGTAGCGGAAAGCACGCGGAAGAAGGTGATGTCCGCTGTCGCTCGCACCGGTTATACCGCCAATGCAATGGCACGAAATCTTCGGCTGCAGCGATCTCAAATGGTAATGGTTCTAACGCCATCAATCGCCGACCCTAACTTTCCAGGCATACTGATCGGCTTGGAAAAAGTTGCTAGCAAGAAAGGTTACGGGGTCATTATCGGGAATACCGAAGGCAACATTTCGCATGAAGAAAGCTACCTGCGCTTCCTTTCCACCGGCATGGTAGATGGTTTAATCATTCTAACCGGCCACCTTCCAGTAGCGGGTTGGGAAAAGAGACCTGCTGGCACTTTCCCACAATTGGTCGCAGTGACCCGCCCCATCGGTGACCCGCAGTTTGAGTATGTCGGCGTCGATGACGTTTCGGCAGCAAAGATGGCGACCGAGTATTTGATGTCACTCGGTCACAAGCAGATTGTATACGTTGCTGGACCAACTGGTGGCATTGTGTCCGACAGACGCAAAAAAGGTTATCAGGACGCCGTGAATTCTGTACATCTAGAAGATAAATGCTGGACCGTTGAATCAGACGGCACTGGTGAAGGCGGTCGTGCAGCTGTTGAAAGGCTATTTATCCGCGACACCCTGCCCACCGCCTTCTTCTGTTACAATGATGATACCGCAATTGGCGTAATCAGCTCGCTCAAATCGCGGGGATATCGCGTTCCCGAAGATTTCTCGGTCATCGGATTTGACGATATCCCGTTTGCAAACAATGTATCCCCTTCACTGACAACCATGCGGCAACCAAGAAGCCAAATTGGAGAATTGGCAATGGAGACACTGTTGCACAATTTGACCGAAACCTCCGAAGCTTCAAAACAGGTCCTACTTCACGGTGATCTGATTGTGCGAGAGTCTTGCTCACAACCGCGCACGACAAAATTGGGTGGCTACAGAGGCAACTGAGTTTATTGGAATATTCGAAAATGCAGATGTCATATCCTTGAACAATCGCCAAATTCTGTACGATGAAAAATTGTCGAAAAACCACGTTGTATCATCCCGTTCGCTAAGCAAAGCATTGTTGCCTATTGAAAAGTTACAACCACTTGCCACAGCGACGATCGTCGGCGTAAGCTTGCCTGTAGTCCTCACCGCTTGAGGAATGTCGGCCAAATCGTAAACGAGATGGGAGGCGTGACGATGCAGACAATAGCATTTTCCTTCGAGATGGCCGTCGTCATGGGTGCGCTGGCCTTCACTATATTCCTGTTTGTTTCCGAGATTATTAGAATCGATCTGGCCGCACTTCTGGTTTTAGTGCTGATCGGTATCCTCAGCTATTTTCCTGGCTTGGATCGTCTGGCGGATGTGAACCATCTGTTTGACGGTTTCGCGTCCAATGCTGTTATCTCGATCATTGCCGTGATGATCGTGGGGGCGGGGCTGGATAAGACCGGAATCATGAACAAGGTCGCTGCTGTTATCCTCAAACATGGCGGCACGAGCGAGGCACGGGTATTGCCTATTGTTTCAGGCACGGTCGGATTAATTTCGTCTTTCTTGCAAAATGTCGGGGCTGCAGCATTGTTTTTGCCAGTTGTCAGCAGGATTTCCTCGCGGTCGGGCATTCCACTTAGTCGGCTGCTAATGCCAATGGGGTTCTGCGCCATCCTCGGTGGTACAATGACCATGGTTGGATCATCCCCCCTTATCTTACTGAACGACCTGATCCTGACGGCGAACACCACTCTGCCAGAAGATCAACAAATGGAGATGTTCAGCCTGTTTTCCGTCGCGCCAATTGGGGCAGCGCTAATGTTATCCGGCATTTTGTATTTTCTACTGCTGGGACGTTGGGTGTTGCCGGGCGCTGATGCTTCTGAAAGCACTGGAACGGGGCAAGGAACGCAAGAGTATCTTAAACGGGTTTACGGCCTAAAGGCGGATGTGTTCGAAGTGATAGTACCAGCCGATAGCCCGCTGGTCGGTGAAATTCTGGCCGATATCAACCACGAAAACCACCTTTACATTATCTCGACATTCTATCGCGGCAAAACCTCGATGGTGCAGGTGTTGACGGCAGAAATCGCAGCCCCATGTCGGCTGGCAATCATCGGTCGCAAAGAGGCCGTCCATATGTTCGCCGAAAAATTCGGACTATCTGTTCAGCCTGAACTGGATATTTTCGTTGAAGAATTCGCGACCACCAACGCTGGGATCGCCGAGGTTGTGATCCCTCCTGATAGCAAAGTGATTGGCAAATGCCCACGCGAGCTACTATTTCGCAAGACTTACGGTTTGTCCTTACTAGCGATTCATCGCGGCGAGGAAACCCTTAGCCATGTCGAAACTGAAAACCACATCTCCACCCAAATCGGTCTGGAAAAGTTTAACGCGGGCGACATGCTGGTAGCCCACACAAAATGGGATAACCTAACGCGGCTAAAACGAAACCGCGATTTCGTAATCGTCACGTCGGATTTCCCGCAAGAGGAATTGCGCCCGCACAAAGTGGGCTGGGCCTTGCTTTTCTTCGGTGTGTCGCTGTCGATGATCCTGTTCACCGATGTGCGTCTGTCGTTATGTCTTCTAACAGGCGCGGTCGGCATGTTGTTATCGCGCGTACTGAGTATCGATGAAGCCTACAACGCCGTTGGCTGGAACACAGTATTCCTACTGGCCTGCCTGATCCCGCTTGGACAGGCGGTCCAAAACACGGGAACTGCTGAATGGATTGCACAGAACATCCTCGAAATTCTGGATGGCTGGCCGATCTGGTCTCTGCAGGTCGGAGTGGCGATACTGGCAACGGCGTTCTCGCTGGTTATGTCAAATGTAGGGGCGACGGTGCTGCTTGTGCCGCTTGCGGTCTCAATCGCTCTAGCCGCCGGGGGGGACCCGGCATTATTTGCCTTGACGGTAGCGATTTCCACCTCGAACTCGTTCATCATTCCTACGCATCAAGTGAACGCGTTGATCATGGGGCCAGCGGGATACAAAGTGAAAGACTTTGTTAAATCCGGCTCGATAATGACTGTACTATTCCTAGTCGTCTCACTTTTGATGCTGAACGTTGTATTCTGAGTGTTCGCGCGCCGGACCACCACATTGCCTCGTGCGAACGTGCCTGACATCGGAACCCATAGCGCCAATTTACGTTATTGGATATTTTAAGAGAGAAGGAGATCCAAATGATTTTCAGACAGTTATTTGACAAGACGTCCAGCACCTACACCTATCTTCTGGCCAGTCGGCATGGCGGAGAGGCATTGTTGATCGATCCGGTATTTGAGCAAACTCAACGCTATTTAAAGCTTCTTGAAGAGCTTGATCTGAAACTTGTAAAAGTTGTCGACACACATATTCACGCCGATCACGTCAGCGCAATGGGTAAACTTCGTGACGAGACCCGCTGTGTCACTGTGATGGGCGAGCAGTCGCCAGCCGACGTGGTATCAATGCGTGTTCGTGATAACGATCCGCTAACCATTGAGGGCCTGACCCTAACCGCGCTTCACACGCCAGGCCACACGCCCGAGAGTTATAGCTTTATGATGGAGGACCGTGTGTTCACAGGTGACACGCTTCTTATTCGCGGCACAGGACGGACGGACTTCCAAAATGGTAGCCCACACGAGCAGTATCACTCTCTATTTGATAGGCTGTTAAAATTGCCGGACAATACACTGGTTTATCCTGGGCATGATTATAAAGGCGATACTGTCAGTACGATAGAAGAGGAAAAGGCCTTTAATCCACGTCTACAAGTTCGATCACCCGACGAATACGCGGATATTATGAACAATCTAAATCTTGCTAATCCAGCGATGATGGATGTCGCCGTTCCGGAGAACTTGAAACAAGGGCTACGCTCATCTGCACAACATCGCGTTGCGGTAATGGAGGTAGACGAAATTCTCGCCGGCTGGCCATATCAGGATTGCCATTTTGTCGACATTCGCGAGGACAGCGAACGCAGTCGTTATGGGGCAATTCCCAACTCGATTCACGCACCCTATGGACGTTTTGATCAATATTGCAATTCCTCCGGACCACTCTCTGGATTAGCCAAGTCAAACCGGGTTCTACTATACTGTGCCGTCGGCGAGCGCTCCACTCTTGCGGTGGAAATTGCCACCGAACTTGGTCTGCAAAATGTTGCGCATATACCAGGCGGATTTACTGCATGGAAACAGGCAAACGGACCCATTGAAGAGATATCCTAACCATTCTTCTTACAGGCATTTGGGGAGTGCAATCATTCGGACTTCAATGCATCAACGAATAGCTGTGCGGCGGGTTGGGCCATAGTTGATGCCGACGCAACGAATTTGATCGGCCATATCAGATTGGCTTTAAGAGGGCGCAATATCAGGGCTGCGTCAGAAAACAGAGCGCCGGCCATAGGATCGATAACAGCCCGACCAATTCCGCTAATCACATATTCCGCGAGCGCGGTTTGGGTCCTTGCCTCGGCGCGCACGCTGAAGGGAATACGGGATACTGCGAGTTCCAACTCAAGCAATCGGCGAAACGGGCTGTCCGGCGGAAGCATCACCAAATCTTTTTCCGCAAGTTGGCTTAGCGAAATCGAGGCTTCCGTAACGAGTGGATCATCTGGTGTAAGCGCCGCTACGGGTTTAATTTCACGGATCAAGTTGCTAACAAACTCCGTGTCACGAGGGCTCGAACAGATCACCGCACAGTCAGCATTACCTGACCGCAACATGGCCAAGCACTCCCGCTCGCCCAATACGTCAACGTCTATGCGCAGATTCGGATATTGCGCCATAAGTTTGGCTGCAGAACGGGCGACCAACATGTCGGCGGCAGTGGGAAGCGTAACCACGTTCAGCACACCCGCAGTTCCCGTCGCAATCATTGTTGCCGCTTCGATGACCCGATCAATCCCGTAATAATGGCTTCTGATTGCAGCACTCAAACTATGTGCGGCTGGGGTTGGCTCAAATCTCCGCCCCGAGCGGTCAAACAACCTGATTCCCATTTCGGTTTCTAGATCAGCCACAACACGGCTGATTGCGGGTTGCGAAATATGCAGCGCATCCGCTGCCTTGCGCGTAGATTTATGGCGATACGCCATCTGAAAAAGTTCAATCTGTCGAGCTGTAATGCGCATGCCCATTGATAACCAATATGTATCATAGAATACAATAAGATGATTTTTATATTATGCATTTTGATGGTAGCTCTGACACTGCATTCTTATGTTAGGACAAACATTGCCTGTCGATCTATTCTTATTGTTTCTGTCGATTGTTGCCGGCGCCACACTTCAGGTTGGCGTAGGCGTGGGCTTCAGCATTGTTGTAGCCCCGATAATGATGGTCCTGCTAGGCACGGCAACCGCTGTGCCTGTTTTGCTAATGCTGAACACGCTGGTTTCCGCAGCAGCGATTGACACAAAGATATTATCGACCGGACGCCCTCTGATCAAAAACGCTATACTTGGATGCCTCGCCGGTATCGTTTTGGGCTTGTTGGTTTATCCCTATCTGTCCGAACGCGTAGTTCTGGCGCTAACAGCGACGCTCTTGCTTATTGGTGTAGTTTCCACTTTAGCGCCAATGAAATCCAACATAAGTATGTTTAAATACAAGGCTGTATCGGGTTTTTCAGGGTTGGCCACCGTATGGGCTGCGACACCGGGGCCGTTGATGATGTTCGGGCTTTTAGCCGTTGGCCGACCTGCACAAGAAGCCCGCAAATTGGTTCAACCCGTAGCGTTGGTTGCTTACGGTGTTGCGTTTGCCTTGCACGGGCTTACCAACTGGCAAACTTTCGCAAGTGCAACTGGCCTACCGCAATTCGCGTTGGCCGCAATTGCGGGCAGTATATTGGGGCGTCTGATTGGTCCGAAACTACCACAAAACACAATCACCAATACAATTCGCGTGATCTCGGTTGTTGCCTGCGTGGTGCTTTTCCGCCGCGCCTATTTGATCGGATAAGAATGATGACAAAACACAATTCAATTGAAGCCCGACTCGAACGCTTCCCCCGTGCACATCTGATGACCGCCGAAACACCAGTGGAACGGATGGAACGGATGTCCGAACTGCTCGACATTGATTTGTGGATCAAACGAGACGACCTGACAGGTCTTGGCCTCGGTGGTAACAAGACACGCCAACTGGAATTCTATATGGGCGAAGCTGTGGCTAATGGTGCGGATACAGTCCTTATCACGGGCGCGGTGCAGTCGAATTTTGTCCGCTCCGCGGCTGCTGCTGCAGCACGTCTCGGCCTCAAGTCCGTGTTGCAACTGGAAGAACGTGTGCCTGACATGGGGCGGCAGTACTACAGTTCTGGCAACGTGCTGCTGTCAAAGATCCTTGGTGCCGAGCATATCAGTTATCCACTGGGTGAAGACGAGGTCGGCGCAGATAATGCGTTACACAACCGTGCCGACGAATTGCGTGCTGATGGACATACGCCTTACGTGATCCATCTTGGCATTGACCACCCCCCGCTTGGCGCTTTGGGTTATGTACTCGGTGCAGCCGAGCTGAACCGGCAGATCGGTAATTTCGACGTCGCAATTGTGCCCTCAGGTAGCGGAGCGACACATGCTGGTTTCTTGACCGGATTACGGTTGGCCGGACAAACTGCGGCAGTCTATGGTATTTGCGTAAGGCGCGATCGTGATCAACAAACTGCGCGGATGCAAACAGTATTGAACAAACTTGCGGCGATGATGGACTTCGATCCGGCCCTTACTGCGAATGATATCCTGACTTGGGATGGTACATTGGCACCGGGGTACGGCATAGTTGGTCCCACTACCCGTGAGGCACTAACCCTGATGGCACGCACCGAAGGTGTGTTCCTAGACCCCGTATATTCCGGAAAAACCTTCGCTGGTTTGCTAGGCCTTCTGAAGGAGGACCGGATTCAGCGCGGGCAAAAAGTTGTCTTGCTGCATACAGGCGGGCAACCAGCGCTGTTTGGCTATCAAGACGAGCTTGAATAACTCGACGGTTCCTTGTCCATGCGGGAGCGGCTGATTGAATAACAGTCAAGCTCGCGTTCATCGGCTGAACCGATCATCAAATTCCTACATTTGTCGTGGCGCGGCATTAAAAACTGCGTGTTAACACAACCTTTAGTTTGCTTCGAATGCAATTCATTTCATCATAAGCATATGTTTTATCTTGGTATTTATATTTAGAATGGGTGACTAAAATCCGCTTGAATTTGATAATTCCAACGGCCACAATTATGGCGCTCACAGCTTGCACGACGGCTTTCGCACAGGAAAAAACCGCAACGCTTGAAACCTATGCAAATATTGGCGAAGCAAAGTTAACGCTTGGCCACAGGATGAAGGTCGAGTTGACTACGTCGATGTAAGTTATAGTGGAATGTCGGACGAAAACGATTTCGCAGTTCTCAATGTGAGTGCCAACGCCGATTTCGTTTTGTCGGGGTGCTTATCTAACTGCTGCCACTGAACTTTTGGTCAGTGATTTAGACTGGATGACAGAACAATGGTCCGATACCGGTAAGGCGCGGGCCAGTCTGATGGTCGATGAAGACGCCGGACTTTCCGCCATGCTAACAGGCATGGATAGTTTGTCCTACGGGGAACAAGCCGGCGCGCGGATGCGCCCAGGGCTAATCTTGAACGACCTGGAAGATGAACACGATTGCTTCTCGGACAACACGCACAACAGCCACTATTACGATGGAAAAGGCGTACAAAATGTTTGTCTCGGGCAGTACACTCGCGTAGACGGATCGGTTGTATCGGGACCATCTATTGCCGATCTTGTCGCCGTCACAAATGTCGATCTCGACACAGAAATGCATGCCAAGCTCGACGCTACCATGAAAGCACTTGGTCATATCAAGGTCGCTGCTGAATCCGGTTTCGCATATGACCAGATGCTGGAACGCGGCAATGCCGAAGGCGGAACGCTGATTATGGGTGGTGTAAATGGATTGATCGACCAAACCCGCTCCATCGGCTGTGTTCGGGTAGAACATCCAGAATCTCGCGCGCATTTTGTCTGTTACAATCCCGACCATAAACTTCACCACGCCGGAACCGTTCGAATCCTCATCAGCAGGGGCAGCAACCGTTCGCGCCCGCTTGAACGCAGACGCGTTTTCGCAACCTTCGGCCAACATCAGTTTTGACGGTGAGTTAGATTTCAAAGTTGGCGATGGACTATTTCGCAAACTCTGGGTGTCGCCCCCGTCGCCAACTCTGGCTTCAGATGGTCTGGGCCCATTTACAATGCCCGCTCTTGCCAGCGATGTCATCTGAAAAACGGAAGAGGTCACCCACCTGAAGGTATCGATGACAACGCCAAGTCGATGTTCCTACGCTTATCAATCCCCGGCAATCCCAGTGACAGTATCGACGATATAGAAGGTTACTTGGCTACTCTGCCGGACCCGACCTATGGCATATAACTTCAAGATTTCAGCGGTGCTGGGTATGCTGCTGAATACACATTGAACATTCAGTATGAAGAATTTTAAGTCGAACTGCCCAGCCGCGAAACAGCATCGCTCCGCCACCCGACATATCAAGCGACCGACGTTGGATACGGCCCGCTTCACCCTGACGCGATGCTAAGCCCCAGAGTTGCGCCGCAAATGATCGGTCTAGGTTTGTTGGAAGCCATCGCTGCGGCGGATATTTTGGCCAACGCCGACCCTGGCGATGTGGATCGTGACGACATCTCCGGTCGCCCAAATATCGTTTGCTCCGTTGAATACCAACAGCCGATGCTGGGCCGTTTCGGCCTCAAGTCCGGCGCACCCACTATACGACAACAGTCTGCGACAGCCTTTGCCGGTGACATCGGCATATCTAACCCTCTGCTTCCCGACGCGGCGGGCGAGTGCACACAAACCCAAATCAAGTGCATCGAAGCCCCACATGGCGATAACGCGGCACAGAGGGGATACGAAATCGACACGGTTGGCGGGATCTGGTAACTTTCTACAGCCGCAACCTGGGCTTTCCCGCACGCCGCAATTTGCAAGATGCAGAGATACTTCGCGGCAGGGAGGTATTTTACGATACCGGCTGCACATGCTATCACACACAAAATATATAACGCACAGGCCGGAGGATTAACCAGAACAAAGGTTTCAGCTGATGTGGCACTATACCGACCTGTTATTACACGACATGGGGGAAGATTTGGCAGACCACCGTCCCGAAGCCCGCGCAACAGGAACTGACTGGCGGACTCCACCGTTATGCGGAAACGGTCTAACTCAACAAGTCAACAATCACGGCTACTTCCTGCATGATGGTCGGGCAAGATCCTTGCTAGAAGCGAACCTTTGGCACGGCGGCGAAGCGCAACCGATGCGCGACTGTGTTATCTCGCCGCCGAAATCTGACCGTGACGCCCTAATTCGCTTTTTAAGGAGCCTTTGAAAACGCGTCTTCTACCTTCATACTCGCGCTATTACTGCCTGCGGTCGAAAAAACTCTGGTGAACGCGCCGATACAATTAACCAAGTCGTAAATAGGCATATACTGCCTGGATTCGAAACTTTGGCAGAAACAACCAATGTGCTGACATCTGTGGCGAGCAGCACTTGCGAACCGCAATTCACCCGAATTGCGACAAGCATATACGAATGCATGTGTACAAGTCAGCCATTTACGCTTTTGGCCTTACCTAAACCGAAAACCGGGCCTTTGCCCTTGCCTTTTGGTCGGGCACCGAGGGGCGACACCCAAAGCGTCGGCTCAACTAACCTGCGCCGGAGACCCAGCGGCTCTCGATATTCACTCCTGTAAAACTCCGTCTATCGTCTCCCGCGGTTTTTATGCCATGGAGTTTTACTTTTTGATGCGGAACTGCAGGCACTCGGGTCCCCGACTTACGTTTGCCAACTGATATAGGCCACAACGCAGGACATAGCGATCACCACAGCGGCAACTATGTCCGATTGGCACGGCAGATATGCACGTCTGCTACTGACTGCACGTCAAACCGGCAAAATACCGTCCACCAGACCGAAGACGAGGCTGTTCAGGAATTGTTCAAGGCACTTTCAACAGGCCTTCAATTTACCGCTGAATTCAGACTCGGTCGCCCACTTGGGAGTTTTAAACGTCCCCGCCCGCGTCGGGCTCATGCATATAAATCGGGCCGTTCGTTGCGCCAAATAAATCTGTCGTTGGCGAGCCTCAATCAACTGGCAACGGCTTTGGCAGGTACGGACGCGAAATTAACATTAAACTTAAAAACCGAATTCAAGGCATCCCAACCACTCGCTGACGATATGAACGATCCTGTGTTCGCTGGAGTCGCCGAACCAAAGAGCCGTCTTTATGTGAAAATCCTAAAGCAATCCGTGGATGTGTTGTACGAGCATGTCTCAACAAAGCTTGGCCCAAACCTTGCTGTCGCAGCCGGATTTAACGCGCTGGACGGAGACTGAAATGACTACACGACGCAGATTTCTTGTGGGTATGATCGCAACCAGCCTATTGCCTCAAAAATCCTGGGCCGATCTGGGCAACCCAAACTGGACCCGTCCCGGAATTGCTCCGCTCCTTTAATCGCATATTATGCCTTAAAGGAGAAACGACATGGCAATACAACATACAACAGAATTTAGACAGGAAGCGGTGCGCGTTGCACTGACGAGTGGATTAGGTC
>MABA01000019.1 GCA_002162875.1 Rhodobacterales bacterium 52_120_T64
TCCGGTTCAGCAGGTTTGGTGCAACGTTGAACTTGTGATTGCTGTCAATTGTAACCTTATGTTTACGGGTTCTAATCACCGATATGTTGTTTTGGCGCATCAAACGGCCGACACGGCGATGCCGGACGTCCAGGCCAAGCTCTTTCAACTCTTCGGTCATCCGTGGCCGACCATAACTTTGCAGGCTCAGGCGATGCTGCTCTCGAATTTGGGCTAGCAATACCATGTCTTCACGTTGACGCTGGCTGATTGGACGGGATCGATAGGCTCTATACCCACGCGGGCTGACATTCATAATTTGGCACAACCGCTCGGTCGGCAGCATAGCCCTATTTTCTTCGACAAACTTAAACCTCATGGCTTTTGGCTCGCGAAGAACTGTGTTGCCTTTTTTAACACCCCCCTCTCCTCTCGCAGCAGTCTGTTTTCCCTGCGAAGTTTGGCGTTTTCACGCTCTAGATCAGATTGAGCGGTTGGCTTCTCAGGGTTCTTCCCGTCTTGCTGTATCCACTTGCTCAGTCTCGAAAATCCGATACCAAAATCGGACGCAACCTGCTTTCGTGTGAGTCCACTCGTCAGTGCAACCCTGACCGCTTCATGTCTAAATTCTGCTGTGCGTTTCGTTCCCATAGTCGTTCTCCTTTTGCGCATAATACGCGGTTAAAGGAGTGGCACAATTCCGCGACAGGTCCAAGATGACCAATCTGGAACGCGCAGCGCGTTTCCTCTATCGCCAACGAGCGGCCCGCTGCGGTCAAAAGAACGTGAGAACCGTTACTGCACTGCTGCTCGATCTATTGCCACCGCAAGATCTTTTTTCTCCTGATAATCAAAACCATTGTGTTGTTATTTGTTGGGTTGGGAGTGACCCCATATTTGGCTACACACAGATCCAGATGTCATGAAAAAAGCCTTCTTTGTTCATGCAACAATTTCAGCGACAATCGCGCTTTTCTAGCAAAAAGCTTGAATAGAGGCCAGTTTTTTTGCAACTTGACAGAGAAGGTGTTCCATATGGGGAATGTCGGATTAACAAAATGGAGACATTTAGATGACCAGACAAACCAATGGACGCGGCCGCCTGTTTGATAATGTGTTGGATACTATAGGGGACACACCCTGCATTCGCATCAACAATATCGGTCCGGCAAACGCAACAATTTATGTCAAAGCTGAAGCGTTCAATCCGGGGGCATCGGTAAAAGACCGGCTGGCGTTGAATATCATCGAGGCGGCAGAAGCCAGTGGTGAACTGAAACCTGGGCAGACGGTGATCGAAGCAACCAGCGGAAATACCGGCATTGGGCTGGCGATTGTGTGTGCGGCGAAGGGCTACCCATTGGTCGTAACCATGGCTGAAAGCTTTTCCATTGAACGGCGCAAATTGATGCGTTTTTTGGGGGCGAAAGTTATTCTGACTCCGAAAGAACAAAAAGCCGTGGGCATGTACAACAAGAGTGTCGAGTTGGCTGAAAAGCATGGCTGGTTTTTAGCCCGTCAGTTTGAGACTTCGGCGAACGCCGACATACATGAGAGCACCACTGCGCGTGAAATCATGGCTGATTTCGACGGAAAACAACTGGATTACTTTGTGACGGGTTATGGAACTGGCGGAACCATGGTTGGGGTCAGTCGGGTTTTACGTAAAGAACGCCCGAATACGAAGATCATTTTGACTGAACCGGCTAACGCCGCACTTGTGTCCAGCGGCGAGGTTCAGGAGCGCACTGAAGCAGGCGGCCCAGCCAAAGGCCACTCAGCTTGGGAGCCGCACCCTGTACAAGGTTGGACACCTGACTTTATTCCACTGGTTCTACAAGAGGCGCTGGACAACCAAAGTTACGATGAATTGTTGAAGGTTGCCGGACCTGAGGGGATTGTTTGGTCGAAAAAACTGGCCCAGCAGGAAGGGATTTTCACAGGCATTTCGGGTGGCGCGACGTTTGCGGTGGCCATGAAGGTGGCTGAAAGCGCCCCGAAGGGATCGATCATTCTGTGCATGTTGCCTGATACCGGTGAACGGTATCTGTCAACACCCCTTTTTGAAGGGATAGGAGCCGACATGGACGCGGGCGAATTGGAATTAATGCAATCTACGCCGGGTTGCCAGTTAGGCTGAGCAGGTATTAAACAAAGGAAAAGAACCCGCGCGGACAGCGCGAGTTCTACGTTTGGGAGCATCGTCATGTGGTCCATTTCTGCATGGATCTATAAGCGTTCGATCACAAACTTCAAATATGCACAATTTTCACGAAAATAGCGTGTCTGATGGCGCTGTCCGAAGAATTATAACCGGCCTCAATTTACCGCATGACGCGTGCACTTACGCGGAACGACGTTGGCGTCACGCGGAGAGAACTGCATCGCGGTTGAGCGTATCGCGCCGCAACCAACGACCGTTTCCTGTCCTTCGTGACGGCGCTGAACGTTAAGTGCATTCCATTTTGCAGTTGCGGCGAAAGCACGGTTTGTCCGTTCTCCGACCGTTAAACCTTCATTTGGCTATATATGCCCGACTGAAAGCATCAAACGGCTGCCTTGAGGATGTCACGTTCATTGATCATTGACCGATTTTCCCGCACGCTAACCACTATTTCGCACGCTGACATTATGCGATACCAAGTCCGAGGGAACATATTGACCGATACAGACCCATTCCACCTTCACCCTGAACTGCGCAGCGTGATCAAACCTGCGGCAGAGTCATTCTTCCGCGATTTTGACCTGAGCGTCCTTGACGCTCGTGCAGCGGAAGATGGAGACCCAATAGATTGGCGCACTTCTGACGAAGAACGCGAAGCAGGTCGGCGTGAATGGCTAAAGGACAGCTGGGATCAAGACCTTTGGATTTTTGGCTATGGCTCGCTCATGTGGGACCCGTCTGTCGAGTTTGACGAGGTCCGCCATGCACACTGTCATGGATACCAGCGAAGCTTTTGTCTCTGGGTCGAGGGGGGGCGAGGCTCGAAAGAGGAGCCGGGGTTGATGCTGGCAATTGATGAGGGTGGTAATTGCGAAGGCCTCGCTTTCCGCGTTCAGGCCGATAAGCTAGATCATGAGACCTTCGTTCTATTTCGACGTGAAATGATTATCTCCGCCTATCGCCCTACATGGCTCAACCTGGACACCAAAGACGGGCCGATAGAGGCGCTCGGCTTCGTGGCTAACCATGATTACGAGGGAATCATACCTGATATTCCGATGCACGATCAAGCCAAGATGATCTCGCGGGCGGAGGGATTTCTTGGCACCAACTTTGACTATTTGTCAAACACTCATGACCATCTGAAACTCCTTGAAATTGAAGATACCTACGTCTCGGAACTTTATGCTGCAGTGGATAACTTGCGCGATACTTCTATTTGAGAGTGGAGAAATCCCTCAGCGGAAATTGATGGCCCAGTTTGTCCGTATAGTGATTTTCCGCGGTGAAAATCTAGCTGATACTTGATCGAAATGGTCAGAATGCCGCATTGAGCTTCGAGCCGACAACTGCGTTTTTCATCCTGTCGACGCAGCTTGGTGAAAACGCTAGTGATCTAACACTGCGTTATGGCAACATATCCAAAGCCTCTATAGGGGCAATCCAGCGTCGTTTGATCGTTTTGGAAAATCAGGGCGTTGCATTTTTTTGGTGAGGCCGCGCGAAATCTGGACGACATGATAGCCAAGACTTCCAGCACGCACTTCGGGCCTTTACGCCGCGTGATCAAAAAGCGTTACGCGCAGCGGTTGAAGCTTTCGCAGAATTTAAAGAACCGGAAGAGGAACCTGCAACGCGCGAATTTTCTAACGCAAGGCGATATGGAAGAGAAACGCACTATTCGCGACCTACCGCCAAGCGCAGTACGAACCGCGGTTCGCGCGGCGACACTGCGACGCAAGTCTTTGCAAAATCACTGGTGATCATTTGGCACCCAATTGGGGCGCTCGCTCGGGCTAGGTGCGCTTGGGAGTTTCTTTAAGAACCTTTAGATTAATGGGCGAATCCGGATTTTGGCAATACGGTTCCGTTCGCGACTTAGCACCTCAAAGCGATATCCGTGGAACGAGAATATTTGTCCTTCGGTCGGAATGGTTTGCGCTTCGAATATAACCAGTCCGGCAACAGTATTGGCCTCTTCATCAGGTAAGGACCAGTCGCACGAACGGTTCACATCGCGGATCGTCATCGACCCGTCAACGATAACTTCGCCGTCCGTTGTGCGCTCGACTTCTTCCTCTTTTACGTCGTGTTCGTCAGCAATTTCGCCCACGATTTCCTCAAGAATATCCTCAAGCGTGATTAATCCCTGCAACGAACCGTATTCGTCTACCACCAAAGCAAAGTGCGATTTACGCCGCAGGAACTCGCGCATTTGATCATCGAGCGAAGTCGTTTCCGGTACGAAATACGGCTCCATCGCGATATCTAAAATGTTGAATTCTTTAAGACCTTCCAACCCGGCATTCGGGCCGCGCACCATCGCATCAACAGTACGCAACAAGTCTTTGGCATGAACAACACCGACAATGTTTTCAGGTTCATCCTTAAACACCGGAATACGAGTGTAAGCCGATTGCAGTGCTTGCGTCAAAATCGCATTCGGTTGATCTGCGGCATCAATCATTTCGATGTTGGAGCGATGTAGCATGATCTCTTCAACCTCGCGGTTTTTTAGATCAAGTGCCCCAAGCAATCGGTCGCGGTCATCCTTTTGAACGCCACCTTCGGAATGGTGCAGCACAATAGCCTCGGCAATTTCCTGATGCGCTAGAATTCGGGTGTCTGGATCGATTGCTATCCCCAGAAGACGCAAGAAAAAGCGCACTAACAATCGCACAATACTAACAAAGGGGGAAAGAATGCGTACGACAATCGCAATAATAGGCGAGACAGATTTGGCTGCCGATTCAGGATTGGTGATGGCGTAAGTTTTAGGCATAACTTCGGCAAAAATGAGCACAAGCAAAGTCATAACAATCGTTGCCACAGCCACTCCACTTGCACCATAGAGCAAAGTGAACAAGCTCGTGGCCAACGCCGCCGCCAGGATATTTACAAGGTTATTGCCCAGTAAGACGGCCCCGATCAGCCGCTCATTATCGTCAGTTAAGTCCAACGCTTTCTGCGCTCCACTAGAACCTTTTTTCGCCATACCGTTCAACTTGGCACGACTAGCTGCAGTCAACGCGGTCTCGGAACCCGAGAAAAAGGCGGAGAGCAACAGCAGCGCAATGATTGCACCAATCGTACCCCATAGTGCCAGATCCCAAGTAACAATTTCGCCAGTGGCGGCTTCCATTTGCATAAGCTCCTTGCAATGCTGTTTTCCAATCTACAATTATGGGGTGTGAGCGTGGCATCCGCAAGCAGGAGATCGACATGAAAGTTACAGATTTGGGTGATTTCGAAGATCCCATACTGGTTTTTGGCGGACCGTATTCGAATTTGCAGGCCTTTGATGCTCTGAAAGCCGCGGCTCGGCGGTTGGACATTCCTGCAGAGCGTATTAT
This sequence comes from Rhodobacterales bacterium 52_120_T64, assembly GCA_002162875.1. GTDB lineage: Bacteria > Pseudomonadota > Alphaproteobacteria > Rhodobacterales > Rhodobacteraceae > NORP23. The sequence goes on from MABA01000019.1 coordinate 5,497, forward strand.
CTGCACTGGTGACGTGGTTGCGTACTGTGCGGACGCCGAAGCAACCGCGCAAGCTGTGCGGGAATTCGGTTGCGCTGCAGTGGCGGGGAATTGCGAGAAACAGTTGGCGGAAAGGAGCGAGGATTGTGCATGTGGTTTCGATTCTAGCTCACAATGTTCCATTCTGGCACGGGGATGGTATGCCCACGCGCTAGACCAGGTCTCGCAGGATAGTCGAGATTGGATGGCTTCATGTCCTGATATAGTAGTTTTCACCAAAGAGGAGCGAAGGTATGCCGTTGTTCATGGTGGCTTAACGGATATTAGCCGTTTCATCTGGCCTGTTTCAAGCGACACAGCTTTTATAGAGGAATTCAGCGCGGTTGAAGAAGCGGTTGGGTCGGTTGACGGGATTATTGCAGGTCATTCGGGAATCCCCTTTGTTTACAATACTGAGCAACGGCTCTGGATTAACGCAGGTGCAATCGGAATGCCGCCCAATGATGGATCACCGGACACAACGTACGTGACCTTTGATGACCAACCTCGCATTCATCGGCTAAGGTATGACTTCAATGCCACTAGACAAGCTATGGAAAATGCAGAACTTACTCAAGGTTATCACGAAACTTTAAGCACTGGACTTTGGCCTAGCGAAGACTCGCTTCCCTGCATTATGCGCCACACCTAAGCCAAAGGATGTTTGGTTAACACCAACTCTTTCAAGCGTTCTTCAAGTACATGCGTATAGATTTCGGTGGTGGAGACATCCGCATGCCCCAACAACATCTGAATGGATAGAAGGTCAGCCCCATTTGCCAAGAGATGCGTTGCAAATGCATGACGAAGTGTGTGCGGAGATATACCTTTAGGGTCCAGCCCGCTAAATAGCGCCAAGTCTTTGATAAACAAAAAGAACGACTCTCGCGTCACATGTTCTTTCTTGCCCCGAGACGGAAAAAGAAACGTAGATTCGGTATGCTTTTCTTTCAAATTGGCATCTCGCACGAATAGCCATTCCGCCAGCGCCTCTCGGGCAGGATGGGAAAGCGGCACCATTCGTTCTCGCCCACCTTTACCGCGCACCAATATCATTCGCGGGTCGCCTCGGGTCGCGGCGACGGGCAGGGATACTAATTCTGTAACGCGAAGGCCGGTCGCATAAAGAATTTCCATCAAACACGTGTTTCTAAGTTTGTCCAATGGGTTTTTGCCGAATGTCCGAGCCTTTTCAAGCAATATGACAACGTCCGCTTCGCTTAACGTGTTAGGTAAATGCCGCCCGCGTTTTGGCCCACGTATCTGTGCTGCTGGATCATCATCTCGCCAACCTTCGGTGAAGGCAAATCGATACAGCTGCCGGATGGACGAAAGCCGGCGTGCGCGCGTTGATTTGGCCAGACCGATTGCTTCCTGTTCGATCAGATAGTTTTCGATATCCGCACGGTTCGCTTGTTCAGGTGTTTGCTTTTTGCGTTCCAGAAACGCGACGAAATCTTTTAGGTCGCGGGCATAAGCGTTCAGCGTGTTGATAGCCGCGTCTTGCTCGGCTTGCATGGCTTCCAGAAAAATTGGTAACCAAGGGTGCACGATTATCCTCCGACAGGTAAAAGTAGGATTTGCACCGCAATTCGTCGCGCAGCGGCAGTCTGTCCTGCGGCAACAAGCACATATAATCCTGTGCGTACACCTTCAGGATCAGACATCGAACCATCGGAAAGCAAGCCTAAAGACGCTAGTATAGCCTGTCCTTGCCTATCTTCTTCAAGCAAACCAAGTAATCTTACAGTGGCGGGATTATTTGGCAGCGGGCCGTTCAGGCCGTTGATAATCGATTGCTGCATCGCGGATCCGCTAGGATCAATTATTAGTGGGGCCTGCGTGACGATCGCGAGTGCTAGTCGACGGTTTTCATCTAATTCAACGCCGTCGGCCCAAGAGCTATTCGAAACATTTGCAAGGTGAAGTAAATCCAGAACGGGCAGTGCTGCTCCGTTAAATTCAGGTGAATACTCCAAAGTAGATAACACTTCTGCATATTCTTCTGCCAAAGCGTTCAACAGTCCAGCGCTTGAAAATTCCTCATATATGTTCAAAAGCGCGCGCGAAAGGTTTTCGATATTCTTTTCTTTCAACGCGTCATCGAGCAATTGAACACTGTTGGCTCGGCCCCAAACACCGCCGGAACTTGCCGCTTTACCTTCGCGGTAAGCCGCGAACAGTAAGTTGGAAGGTAGGGAGCCGGCCATCACTAACCGCTCGGAGGCATCCAGTTTGGCGCGAAGAGGGGCGCGAGTACCAATGTCGCGATATAGGTAGGGAAGGGGCATTAGACCGGTTGGTCTTGGCAACAGCACTGCCTCTCTCAAAACAAAGTCCATTATGTTCATAGGATTTGGTGCAGCAGGGTCCGGCTCGCCCTCAAACAACTCTGGGTCAAGAAACCGCATTAACATTTCTGCGCGCGCAGGTTCTATCGCGCCTATTCCCGCACCGAGCGATAGCGTGATGGCCGCCGCGTTCCAGTCACCACCGCGGGCTAAGCAAAATATCCGCGCACTAAGATCATCCGATATCGCTGGCGCAGTCTTTAAGGCGTCACATACTTCGCTTGTACGATTAGTTAGAACTGAAATATTAAATTTTTGTTCAAATATCGAGGGATTAGTAGCCGGAGCTAATCCAATAAGCGCTTCAGCAGCATCTAGTGCGCCAATGTCTAACAGTCGTCCAGCGCGCGCTTGCAAGACTAGACCATTTTGAATGTCGTTGGGTGCAGGGTTAGCTTGGGCCAACAGAATACGGCGAAACACGCTGCGCGCTTCCGGCATTCCTTCATTCGGGAAGTTGGTTATTAAATTCGCAATATCATCGGCAAGCATGTCGCCCCACAATCCCGCAGAAAAGCCAGTTAAAGCGGGGGATAACAAACCGATGGCATCAGGGCTAACCGGTGTTAATCCCTTTTTTACGGAAATGTCCTGAATAAACGGTTCGACAAGTGGTGCGGTATCCGTGGGTATTTCGAATACTGGCGGATCGTTAATGCTATCGCTTAGCCAATCGATAGCGCTTAACGGTGCTTGCGCCATAACCGAGGCAGCGAAGCCAAGCGTAGAAATGAAAACCAAATAGAACAGGCGCATGAATTAATCCAAATTGGGCGTAATCGACTGGGTCACGTCGGATTGTGGTGCAGGGAGTTCGAAAAACATGGCGTATCCAACTATGCCAATTCCACCGATCACGGCCAAATAGAATAAAACTTTAATCAATCGAAACATTCTGCCTGCTCCTTGTACAAAAGCGATGGTGCTCGCTTTTTCGTAGTATTATCGCGCATGCACAAATGCGGGGATTATCCCTCTTTCATATCGTGCCGGATGAAACTAACGTGAAGTTAACAAATCATCAATCGCCCAAAAGGGGTTTTATCAATGCCCAATGCCCCTAAACGTGAAAGTAGCTATGGTTTGAACCGGACCGTAGTGCTCGTGGGGTTGATGGGGGCGGGTAAATCAACTGTAGGGCGGCGCTTGGCTGACCTGTTGGGGGTTCGTTTTGTCGATAGCGACAACGAGATCGAAGTCGCCGCCGATATGACCATCCCCGAGATTTTTGAACGTTTTGACGAACAGTATTTTCGTGACGGCGAACGCCGTGTCATAGCCCGTCTTTTGGCGGACGAGCCTTGCATCTTGGCAACCGGTGGCGGTGCATTTTTATCCCGTGAAAACCGCACGATAATCGGAGATGGTGGCGTTTCTGTGTGGATCAAGGCCGACCTCGAAACTCTGTGGGAAAGGGTCAGGGACAAGTCCGGCCGACCATTGCTGAATGGTGACAACCCCAAAGGGGTTTTAACCGATTTGCTAGAGGCGCGATATCCGTTGTACGCGACGGCAGAAATAGTGGTAAACAGCGCAGCTGGTGACCCGCACGAGATTGTCGTGAACGCAATCGTTGAAGAGCTGATAAAGACCGGGCATTTGAAAGCCGCGGGTGGAATCGAGGAATTACATGAGCATTGAAACCCTGACCGTCGACCTGCCGGATCGCGCCTATGACATTGCAATCGGACCTGGCTTGTTGGCCGAGGCGGGTGTGCGGATTATGCCATTCCTAAAACGTCCAAAAGTTACGATTATCACCGATGAAACTGTTGCTTCGCTGCACATAAAAACATTGCAATCCGGCCTTTCAAATGCTGGACTTACCAGCGAGTATATTGCGATGCCTGCAGGTGAAAAAACCAAGGGTTGGACCGGGTTAGAGACCGTCGTTGAGTGGTTGATTGAACACCGAGTAGAACGCGACGACATCGTTATTGCTTTTGGGGGCGGAGTGATCGGTGACCTCGCCGGTTTCGCCGCAGCTATTCTCCGGCGTGGCGTGAATTTCGTACAAATTCCAACATCGCTTTTGGCCCAAGTGGATAGCTCCGTCGGTGGTAAAACAGGGATAAATTCACCTCTAGGGAAAAACCTGATCGGAGCATTTCATCAACCAAAATTGGTGCTGGCGGACACGGACGTTTTAGACACGCTAGCGCCTCGAGAGTTCACTTCAGGTTATGGTGAGGTCGTAAAGTATGGATTGCTCGGGGATGCCAGGTTCTTTGATTGGCTTGAGAAAAACGGGCCATCACTAGCGTTTGGCGATCAGGCAAACCGTATTTCTGCGATCAAACGGTCTTGCGAGATGAAGGCTGAGATAGTTGCGCGCGATGAAAAAGAACGCGGGGATCGAGCGTTGCTTAATCTTGGGCATACCTTCGGCCACGCGCTGGAGGCTGCGACCGGTTATTCGGACCGCCTGTTACACGGCGAAGGAGTGGCAATTGGTTGTGCTCTGGCTTTTGAATTGTCGCAAAAATTGGGGATTTGCTCGCAAGAAGCACCCAGTCGGGTGCGCCAACATCTAGCGGCAATGGGCATGAAGAAAGACCTTTCGGATATTGCCGGCGATTTGCCCGATGCCGACGGTTTGATCGCGTTAATGGGGCAGGACAAGAAAGTTACAGACGGAAAAATTGCATTCATTCTGGCACGAAGTATTGGCGACACATTTGTCGAGAAGAATGTCGATATGGACGTTGTGAAATCCGTGCTGGGGGAAGCGCTAAAAAGGCGATAACTTTTCCGCCACTGATTAAATGCACTGACCTCCGAGAAAGCTCATCATAGGTGGCACAACTAAAGCCGTCAGGCGCTGCAACTCGCTCCACCTAGAACACAGAATTTTGCGCAGTGACGATGGTTCAGTTTAACGTCGGCTTCGGCGTCTTCAAGTGTTTCGCCCATCTCGAATTCCGCAGAATAGGGCAGCAGGGTGCAAGCAAGCACAACCGGTTTGACATGGCCTTTGCGCTTAACGACCATACGTGAGGTTGCACACATTACGTCGTTTGGCGATTTGTCGAGGATTCCCCAACATGCTGTGGTGATCTCTTGAACCTCAACAGTTTCGTCCATCTCAGGAAAAAGAACGGTCATTGCGGGATCATGCGCGTCGATCGGAAAACTTTCTTCCTTGTATAAGGCGGCATATCCTGCGCGACTGCTTGCATCACTGTCACCAAAAACTGAACGTCCAGCTAGTGCCATGCGAAACTGGTTATCACGAAGCCAGCGCATGCCCCTTAATGTGATGTCATAGGAACCATTTCCGCGCTCCGCGTCATGCAAGCGTTGGTCGAAATGGTCCAGAGAGACGCGCAGGGTCAACTTTTCGCCGAATTCTGCCAGCAATTCAAGCAGGCCGTTCTGTACGCGCTTTCGCATCATTGGCTGCATAGCATTCGTCAGGACCAGCACGTCAAACCCGCGTTCTAGCGGGGTGCGAAGCATCGCAATTATTTCGGGATTCATGAACGGCTCTCCGCCGGTGAAACCAATCTCGGTAACGGGCCAATCGCGTACGGCTATCTGGTCTAGATATTCCGCAATTTCTGGTTCTGTCATATAGACAAGGCGGTCGTTGTCAGGGCTGCTTTCAATATAGCAGTTCACGCACGTGATGTTGCAAAGTGTGCCAGTATTAAACCAAAGGGTTTTGGCACCACTTAAGGCAACGGACGCGCGCAGTTCGCCTTTGGCAGTCAGGTCCGGGTGTTCGAATTTGCCGAGGGCAAGGCTTTGGTCATTCATTATGCATTCCTTATCTAACACATAGAATCGGTTCCCATGCCCAAAACGTCAAGAGGACACCGTTGACGAATGATAAACGAATACGTGATGAGGCCGTACAAGATATAGCGTGTACGCGAATGTGTGCTCGTATAGGTGGTGCGCGAATGCTGTAGCAATTTTGGGTTGAATGCTCGTTCAATTAGAGGTATATAGGAAGGCAGAATATTTCCAACGGTGGGTTAGAAAAGTTCTATATATTAAGTGCATTTTTAAAAGTTAGTAGAACAGTAACCCGTATTTTGAGGAGCAGGAAATGTTTAATTTCCGTTGCGTTTTCTCAGTTGATGCAAATTCCGCATCATCGAAAAAACAAATTGATTTAGGTGACAGGCTCGATGATTTCGTCGAGGACGAAAGCGGTATTGCCACCGTATGGTCAATGTTTTGGCTTATCCTGTGTTTCTCCATCAGTGGTTTGGCCATTGATGTAACGAACGCATGGAAAGTTCATACTATCCTTCAATCTACTGCTGACAGCTCGGCACTTGCCGGTGCTTATGAGCTGCAGTCTCGAGACACCTCCAATCAGAATTTATCCAATATAGACATCAATGTCGCGGTCAAAGACTGGGCTGTGGATTTTGCCGAGCAAAATATGAATGTTGGAAGGTATGGCGACGCATTGCTAAGGCAGGATGTCCAGCTTGGATACTGGATCGCGGAAACTTTTGTTCCGATGGCCGTTTCACCTACTAACGCCGTAGACTATAATGCTGCACCTCAAGCAGATGCTGTTCGTGTTATCACGCGCCAATCCGGTACGGGGGCAACGAGCGCTGTTGGCACCTTCTTTCTTAGGTTCGTTGGCTTTGATCGATTTACGGTATCTACTAGTGCAACTGTAAAAATATTCATTCAACAGTGCCAATATGACGGCCTTATAGCAACGGGTCAGGTTAAGCTTAGTACCGGTCAGGAATTCTTGAACAAGTTTTGTGTTCATGGTGAAGACGGAATTTATGCCGCCCAAAATAATTACTTTGATGAGGGCACCATCGCGAGTGCGCCAACAGTAGATGGCTGTGGGCAAAACGTCGGAAAATGCACGGATTCGCAGAATTTGGGCTTCAACGATGCATTTCGTGTTCAGTCTCTTTTTAGTGGATACGAATACCCGAACGGTGACGTCGTGCTTAGCGGTAAACCTGCCAAGATTGACGATTACATTGCCAGCTTTAGTGGTGAAAATGCCAACGGCGATTACAATCCGTTTTATGTCGATACAGCCACTGATCCTATCAAAATTACGTTGAGAGGCGATGATGTCTTGGACTTAGGGAGGATTATTCCAGTTGGTGGAGCATCGTATACGGATGCTGATGGCAACATTTATGAGGCAGCTGGTGGTCGTTACATAATTGAATGCAAAACCGGAAAACCGGTTAAGCTGGCTTTCCCCGATGAATATGTTGGCGAAAAAATACTTGAAAGGGTCGTGGTGGTCGGTGATGGATGCGATTTCATTTTCGATTCTTCTGTAAAATATGAAGATGTGATGCTCGCAACAAACAGTACAGGTCAGCATACCTTTTCCGGTGCCACAGGTGTGGTCCTCGGGAGGGTGGAGGATGTTGATGATGAGAATGATCGTTGTGATACAAAATTGATTGATGATTACGAGGCCGAAATCGCTTCTGGCACCCAGAATGTGCCCCCCCCACTAACTGGTTCGGTTACCTTAATTTCCCTAGGCTCAGTTAATTTCGCGTCGAAACTATCGGCCTATGGATTGGAAATAATCGCCGCCGAAAACGTGCACCTTGCCTCAGAGGCGCAAGAAGCAAGCACGCACATCGGTACCAGTGTTAGTGCAGGCGGCGACATCGGCGTTACGCATGATCATGTATTCTGGGGATGCGTAGGGCAAACGGTTTCAGTTTTTGACCCAATTATGGCTTGGGCGCTGGTTCGATAATCAAAACGATGTGGGGCGAAGTTGGTAAGGTCAGTTCGTGCATATGGCACAGACTGGCCTACTGGCGATCTACAGATTCGCATGCCAGACTTTTAATAATGGAGCGGGTGAAGAGATTCGAACTCTCGACATTTTGCTTGGGAAGCAAACGCTCTACCCCTGAGCTACACCCGCAACATTTCCGCTTTTATGGTCAACGTCTTGCAGCGTCAAGCCAAAGGTGCTTGCACGAACGCGGCGCGGCGCGTAGAGAAAATCCTTATGAGAATTTTGTTTTTAGGTGATGTCGTCGGCCGCACAGGTCGCAAGGCAATTACAACGCATTTGGGGCGACTGCGCACTGAATGGCGGCTCGATTTTATTGTGGTTAACGGCGAGAATGCCACCGGTGGCATGGGTCTGAACCGTGGACATGCCCAGGGTATTCTGGACGCAGGGGCGGATTGTATCACCCTTGGCGACCACGCGTTTGACCAGCGCGATATGATGACCGCGATCACACAAGAAAGCCGGATCATTCGACCTTTGAACTATGCGCCTAAAGCGCCCGGTGTCGGGGCGCGTATGTTTACCGCACAGAACGGCCAGAAGGTGTTCGTGACGCAGGCTTTGGGGCAGGTGTTTATGAAACGCCCGTTCGCAGATCCGTTCTCGGCCCTTGATTCTGAGCTGAAGAAAGCCCCATTGGGTGGCTTGGCTGATGCTGTGATTGTTGACTTCCACGCCGAAGCGACTTCGGAAAAGGTTGCGATGGGGCATTGGCTGGACGGACGTGCGTCGCTGGTTGTTGGGACGCACACTCATATTCCGACAGCGGACACGCAGATTTTGGCGCATGGTACGGCTGTGCAATCCGATGCGGGGATGTGCGGCGACTACGACAGTGTGATCGGGATGGAAAAGCTGGAACCCATGCGCCGCTTTGTGACTGGTATGCAAAAAGGCCGGTTCACACCTGCCGAAGGCGAGGCGACTTTGTCAGGCGTATTCATCGAGACGGATAAATCCGGCAAAGCCATTCAGGCGCTTCCAGTTCGGGTTGGCGGGCGTTTATCACAAACAGGCCCCACCGATTGAGACGTCATCGCAGTATGTATCTCGCGTTAATAATTATGGGCGCGACATGGGGTGTGACGCCCGTGCTCATAAAAATCGCGGTGAGTGCTGGGCACCATCCCTTCGGCATGATCGTTTGGACCAATCTTGTTAGCGTGATTTTGTCCGGAGTCGTGACCTTGGCGCAGCGTCGAAGTTTGCCGATATCCGCACCACATTTGAAGTTATATCTTGGCGTTTCGCTGCTTGGTGCCGTAATCCCTAACGTGCTTAATTTCACTGCGGCCGTGCATTTGCCAGCGGGCATTATGTCCATCATGATCGCCCTCGTACCCATGTTTGCTATGCCGATAGCGTTGGTGATGGGGTTTGAGAAGACCTCGCTAATTCGTTTTCTTGGTGCGCTATGCGGGGCGGTTGCGATTGTGTTGATCGTTGGGCCGGAAACCGGATTGCCCGATTCCAGCAAGGTTGGGTTCGTGTTCGTCGCCCTTGGTGCCTCGCTTTGTTATGGTGCCGAAGGGAATTTCTTGACGTGGTTCGGGATGCGTGAACTGAATCCTGTGCAGGTTTTGTTCGGCGCTTCGCTAGTGGGGTTAATAATTTCGGTACCAATCGCTGGGGCAACTGGACATTTCATTCCGCTGGACAATCTTGGCGCGTCTGAGTTTGCGATTATATTCGCATCGGTTATCAGCTGGGGGACCTACGCTACTTATATTTGGATAATTGGGCGGGCGGGGCCGGTGTTTGCTTCGCAAGTGGCTTATCTGGTGACAGGTTTTGGCGTGATCTGGGCAATGTTGCTGTTGGGCGAGCGGTATTCTGTCTGGGTCTGGATGGCTTTTGCGCTTATGCTGGTCGGGATTGCCTTGGTAAAACCGCACGAATCTGATTAGGAGGGACGCTTTGCTCGAATTCTTGACCACAGACCCGATCCCAGCCGTCGTCAGCCTGTTCGTTGTTGGCCTTATGTTTGTGTTGTTCATCCGCGAAACCTATCCGACAGAGGTTGTCGCCATCGGCGGTGTGGCTATTCTGTTGGTGTCTGGGGTTCTGCCAATCGCTGACTTGCAGGCCGTGTTTTCCAACCCCGCGCCTTGGACGATTGCTGCGATGTTTATCATTTCGGGTGGCTTGGTTCGAACCGGCGCATTGAATGCACTAACCGGGATGGTATCGCGGTATGCCAGCAACCAACCCAAAATCGTTTTGGCGACTTTGGCGATTTTCACCATCATTGCATCGGCGTTTATGAACAACACACCTGTTGTGGTGCTGATGATACCGGTGGCGATGTCGTTGGCTGCAACGATGGGGATATCTTCTTCGAAACTTTTGATTCCGCTGTCTTATACGGCGATCCTCGGTGGGATGCTGACGCTTATCGGGACGTCGACCAACTTGTTGGTCGACGGTGTAGCCACCGCGCAAGGGTTGGAGCCGTTCGGCCTGTTTGAAATAACGCCGATGGCGATCATTCTGGTGGCCTTTGGTGGACTATATATCCGCTTTATCAGCCCCTTGTTGTTGCCTGATCGAAACTCCATGACGGATCTGTTGGTTAACAAAAAGCAAATGAAGTTTTTTACCGAGGTGGCGGTGCCAGAGGGGTCGTCGTTAATTGGCGAACCGGTTCAGAAAGTTGCTGCTTTCAAACGCCAAGGTATGCGGTTGATTGATGTGTTGCGCGATAATGAGTCGCTGCGACGCCGGTTGAGCAGTGTGAAGCTGGAAGCCGGGGACCGAGTGGTTCTTCGCACGGGTGTGGATGAATTACTGGGCCTGAAAGATGATCGAAACGTTGATTTGGTCGATCAACTTTCAAGTCGGAAAACCACGACGGTGGAGGCACTGATTTCGCCCGGCTGTCGATTGGCCGGACGCTCGTTAGGCGATCTTCGCCTTAGACGGCGGTATGGTGTCTACCCTCTTGCTGTGCACCGGCGAAACCAAAATATCGGCAGCCAACTAGATGAAATCGTCGTGCGAGTAGGGGATACCTTGCTTCTCGAAGGCGCCGCGGAGGATATTCACCGCATGGCACAGGACGAGCTACTGGTAGAGTTATCGGTACCGTCCGAGAGACCTTATCGTCGGCGCCACGCGCCCGTTGTATTCAGTGTGCTGGCAGGTGTCGTTCTTCTTGCTGCCATGGGCGTGGCATCGATTTTTGCGCTGGCGGTAATCGGTGTGGCTATTGTCTTGTTAACCCGCTGCATTGATGCGGAAGAAGCGTTTGGCTTTGTCGATGGACGACTTTTGGTGCTGATATTCGCAATGTTGGCAATTGGAGCGGCATTGCAAAGCTCTGGCGCGGTTATGCTTATCGCTGAAAGTTTGTCGCCCCACCTCATGGGATTGCCTGCACCGTTACTGATCTGGGGGATTTATCTGCTGACATCGGTGTTGACGGAGCTGGTTTCGAACAATGCGGTCGCGGTTGTGGTAACCCCGATTGCGATTGGATTGGCTGCATCACTTGGCGTGGATCCGCGACCTTTGGTCGTGGCGGTGATGGTTGCGGCTTCGGCCAGTTTTGCGACGCCTATCGGGTATCAGACAAACACATTGGTTTATGGACCCGGCGGTTACAAATTTACGGACTTCATGCGGATTGGAATTCCGTTGAACCTGTCGATAGGCGTCCTCGCTAGTCTGCTTATTCCGGTATTCTGGCCGCTTTAGCTTGAACCTCAGCTGTGCGCTGGCGTATACAGATCCAAACAGAATTTAGTGACGGAGATTACCATGGCTGGCCACTCAAAATGGGCAAATATTCAACATCGTAAAGGTCGTCAGGATGCGGCGCGCTCCAAGGTGTTTTCCAAGCTGGCCAAGGAAATTACGGTTGCTGCCAAAATGGGTGACCCGGATATTGATAAAAACCCGCGTCTCCGGATGGCCGTCAAAGAAGCCAAGAAGCTTTCAGTTCCTAAAGATGTGATTGAACGCGCGATTAAAAAATCGCAAGCGAATGATGGCGATAACTACGACGAAATCCGGTATGAAGGTTACGGCCCGATGGGGGTTGCTGTGATTGTAGAAGCAATGACTGATAACCGGAACCGTACGGCGTCTTCGGTGCGCTCTATCTTTGCTAAATCTGGCGGAAACCTTGGCGAAACCGGTTCGGTTGCGTTCATGTTCGACCGCAAAGGACTGGTGGCATATTCGCTGGATGCAGGGGATGCGGACACCGTGATGATGGCGGCAATTGAAGCCGGCGCTGAAGATGTAGAGACCACAGAAGATGGCCACGAGATTTATTGCGAAGGCGCAGATTTACACGAAGTTTCGACTGCGCTCGAAGCCGAGTTGGGCGAATCTGAAAGCACGAAGCTGATTTGGAAACCGCAAACATCAACTGATCTTGATTTGACCGGTGCAGAAAAACTAATGCGTCTGATCGAAGCCTTGGAAGATGATGACGACGTGCAGACCGTTACTGCCAACTTCGAAATTTCCGATGAGGTAATGGCGCAGCTATAAAGCGTTGATCCTAATCATTTTGTCTTAGGCAATTACTGCGCTATGCTTTCGTTAAGGAGGCGCGCGGATGATTGCTGAACCGACACTGACCCTCGGGATCGAGGAAGAATACCTGATTGTTGACAGAAAAACCCGTGATTTGGTTCGAGAACCGGACGCGGGGTTTTTGGCTGCCTGCGCCGATTTGCTGGGCGAACAAGTGACGGGCGAATATCTGCAATGCCAAGTCGAAGTCGGCACCAAGCCGCACAAGCGTGTGCGGGATGCGCGCGAAGATTTGGTTGGCCTTCGCAAAGCCATAAGCGCGGCGGCGGAAGCGTTTGATTATGCACCCATAGCAGCATCAACCCATCCGTTTGCCAATTGGCGGGAGCAAACTCACACGCGCAAGGAGCGCTACGATGCGTTGCGCGATGATTTGGGCCTACCTGTGCGGCGAATGTTGATTTGCGGGATGCATATGCACATCGGGATCGAGGATGAAGATCTACGGATTGATCTAATGAATCAGGCCACGTATTTCCTGCCGCATCTGTTGGCGCTGTCTTGCTCTTCCCCCTTTTGGGAGGGGGAAGATACCGGGTTGGCTAGTTGTCGCCTTACGGTTTTCGATGCTTTGCCGCGTACAGGGTTGCCCGATGTGCTTGGGTCCTACGGCGAATATACGCGAATGGTTGGGCAGTTGGTAAAGGTGGGCTGTATCGAGGATTCCAGCAAGATCTGGTGGGATATTCGACCGTCCTCCAAGTTCCCGACGATAGAGCAACGGGTGACGGATGTGTGTTCATTGGTCGACGATGTGGCGGCGATTGCGGCCGTTTATCAGTCGATCATGTCGTTTCTATTTCGTCTTCGGAAGAAAAACCAGCGCTGGCGGGTGTATCCGCAAACGTTAATATTGGAAAATCGTTGGCAGGCGCAGCGGAATGGCGCGATGGGTAGATTGATTGACCACGGACGTGGTGAGTTGGTGCCGATGTCGGAGTTGATGGAAGAGTTGATAGAAATGATTGGCGAGGATGCAGAACGATTAGCTTGTTCGACAGAGCTGGCGCGGGCGAAGGCAATCACGTTAAACGGGAATTCCGCCGACCGTCAGCGAGTGAATTACAAAGCTGCTTTGGATGATGGCGCCAATCCACACGAGGCAAGCATTGTAGTGGTTGACGGGTTGATCGAAGAATATTCGGTTAGCTAACCGCCCTAAAGGAAAACCCCGCCGGAGCGGGGTTTGTTGGTATTTCTAGAACGGGATTTCGTCGTCGAGGTTGCCGCCACCGCCACCGCCGCTCTGATTACCGCTGCCATAACCGCCGCCGCCACCTTGGCCGCTACCGCCACCATAATCGCCGCCACCGCCGCCGCCTTGGCTACCATAACTACTACCGCCGCCACCTTGATTGCCACCAAGCATGACGAGTTTGCTATCAAACCCTTGCAGCACAACCTCGGTGGAATAGCGGTCATTGCCGGATTGATCTTGCCATTTGCGAGTTTGCAATTTGCCCTCGATGTAGACGCTTGAACCCTTTTTCAGGTATTGTTCAACAACGCGCACAAGACCTTCCGAGAAGATTGCAACTGTATGCCATTCGGTTTTCTCGCGGTTTTCACCGGTGTTTTTATCGCGCCAACGCTCGGACGTAGCGATGCGGAGGTTTGCGACCTTACCGCCATTGCCGAATGTACGGATTTCAGGGTCCGCCCCCAAATTGCCGAGTATTATTACTTTGTTAACACTGCCTGCCATTTCACTCTCCTAAGTGCGAATCCGATTTCGCGCGAGATTAACCATTATTCGAGAGGTAGACTACAGGATTGGCTAAGAAACTGTAAATATTCCGGTGCAAATAAATCTGTGTATGGTAAGTTGCGTCAGATAAATCAGGGTGCTGGATACTATGCGGATAACATTGCCAATTCTGGGGGCTATTTGTGTTTGGGCAACAATGCCTTTCGCGCAAAACTTCAATGCGATGAGTCTGGATTTTCATGGGGCAAACAGTTTTATCGAAAAGAACCGGCTGGAAGCATCGCAATCCGGTGGTATGTCTGCGGAATTATATGCGTTGCGAGAACGCTTGTTAACGATACCGCCCCAAGTTCAAGAAGAGCTCCTACCTTCACGGTTTTACGATTATGCGCTGACCGTGGCGAACAGGTACGATATTCCCTCGCAAATATTTTTCAACTTGATAACGACAGAATCCAATTGGAATCCTGTCGTTACTTCGAGTCGAGGTGCTATCGGCCTGACGCAACTCATGCCACAAACGGCTGTGGAGTTGGGCGTAAACCCGTGGAACGCGCAACAGAATATTGAAGGTGGTGCAAGGTATCTGCGCCAGCAAAAAGACCAATTCGGAACGTGGTCGCTGGCATTGGCGGCTTACAATGCTGGCCCGGGGGCCGTTTCAAAGTATGGCGGCATCCCGCCGTACAAAGAGACAGAAGCATACGTCCAAAAAATACTGGGCCATTAGGCGCGCTCTAACTCACCACCAGCGGAATGCCAGTGCATCAGTCCGCCGATGTTGTGTACGCTTTCAAAACCCATCTTCGATAGTGTACGTGCTGCCATGCCTGAACGCGCACCGGACGCACAATAAACGGCTACGGTCTTGGTTGTGTCCAATGCCTTGTTGAACTCAGGGTGACTTGGATTCGCGTGACTTTGCAGCAGCATCAAGGGGATGTGAAGTGCAGTTTTAGCTTTGCCTGTCTGCCGAAGTTCCGATATGTCCCGAACGTCAATGATAGTAATTTCGTTCTTTTTCGACATTGTGACAGCTTCCTGTGCGGATAGGGCTGGTGTGGCTGGTTTGCGGCTAAAGAAGCTCATTGTATTTCCTTACGTTTGATTTGGTGTCGAGCAGGTAGAAAAGGCTACCGGTTCAAATTCAACTTGGTAGAGTTAGTAATTCAATAAATTGAATGTGTCTAGCGAAATTTTAGTATTATTGGGAATACCGCTTGCAATGATCTCGTTTTGTTCCCATTCTGCCTTCGCGGTCCGGCGCGGATTCGATACACCGTTACCGGACAAGGGGAGCTAAAATGGCTGAGCTGAAAAATATCGAGGTGCGCGGTGCGCGCGAGCATAACCTCAAGAATGTCGATATTGATATTCCACGTAATAAACTGGTGGTGATTACGGGACTGTCCGGTTCTGGAAAGTCGTCGTTGGCATTTGATACCATTTACGCGGAAGGACAACGGCGTTATGTCGAAAGCCTGTCAGCCTATGCGCGTCAATTCCTAGACATGATGCACAAGCCTGATGTGGATCACATTTCTGGCCTCTCGCCCGCGATATCGATCGAACAGAAGACGACGTCCAAAAACCCGCGCTCCACCGTTGGCACAGTTACCGAAATTTACGACTACATGCGCCTGTTGTTCGCGCGTGTTGGCACGCCCTATTCGCCCGCCACCGGCTTACCTATCGAGGCGCAACAGATTTCCGACATGGTAGATCGCGTAGCCTCGATGGAGGAGGGGACGCGTGCATATCTGCTGGCCCCTATCGTGCGTGACCGCAAAGGGGAATATCGCAAGGAATTCGCCGAACTGCGCAAGCAGGGTTTCCAGCGCGTTAAAGTTAACGGGGAATTTTTTGACCTTGAAGAGCCTCCGACGCTCGACAAAAAGTACCGCCACAATATCGATGTGGTTGTAGACCGTGTGGTGATTAAAGAAGATATGGAAGGGCGGTTGGCTGATAGTTTTCGCACGGCTTTGGACCTTGCCGATGGTATAGCGGTGCTGGAAATCGCGAATGAGGACGCCGAGCGCCACGTGTTTTCGGAAAAATACGCCTGCCCAGTTAGCGGTTTTACAATCCCCGAGATTGAACCGCGCCTGTTTTCCTTCAACGCCCCTTTCGGGGCATGCCCCGATTGCGGCGGGCTTGGGGTTGAACTGTATTTCGACGAAAACCTGATCGTGCCCGATCGTAGCCTATCACTGCCAAATGGGGCGATTGCGAACTGGGCGAAATCAAAGTCGCCTTATTCGCGCCAAACGATTGAATCAATTTCCAACCATTACGGATTTGACCGCACGTTACCTTGGTCCAAACTACCCAAGGAAATTCATAACGTTATGCTGCGTGGCTCAGGTAAGGAGGAAATCAAGTTCCGATATGATGAAGGGGGGCGCGTTTACGAAATCTCCCGCCCGTTCGAAGGTGTTATCCCGAATATGGAGCGTCGCTATCGTGAAACCGACAGCAATTGGATACGCGAAGAATTCGAGCGCTATCAGAACAATCGCCATTGCAAGGCTTGCGACGGATACCGTCTTCGTCCCGAAGCATTAGCGGTAAAGATCGCCGATTTGCATGTCGGTCAGGTAGTTCAGATGTCGATCAAGGAAGCTCTCGATTGGGCGCTGACGGTGCCGGACAAACTTTCGAAGCAGAAAAACGAAATCGCGCTGGCGATCCTTAAGGAAATACGCGAACGGTTGGGTTTTTTGGTAAACGTGGGGCTGGATTACCTAACGCTCTCACGCAATTCCGGCACGCTTTCGGGCGGTGAAAGCCAGCGAATTCGCCTCGCCAGCCAAATCGGTTCTGGTTTGACCGGTGTGCTTTATGTACTCGACGAGCCATCCATCGGGTTACACCAACGGGACAACGGGCGCTTGTTGGTGACGCTGAAAAATCTGCGGGATCAAGGCAATACCGTTATCGTAGTAGAACACGACGAGGAGGCCATTCGCGAGGCGGATCATGTCATTGACATTGGCCCCGCCGCAGGAATTCACGGAGGCGAAATTATCGCCGAAGGAACGCCCAAGCAGGTTTGTGCAAATAAAAAATCTATTACAGGTCAGTATCTTACGGGCAAACGTAAGATCGATGTGCCGCTGGTGCGCCGTGAAGGAAACGGCAAAAAAATTGTCGTGACGGGTGCAACGGGCAACAATCTGAAGAACGTCACCGCGGAATATCCGTTGGGGACATTTACCTGTGTGACAGGCGTGTCCGGCGGTGGGAAATCGACGCTAACGATAGAGACGCTTTTCAAAACGGCCTCCATGCGATTGAACGGTGCGCGACAGGTTCCGGCCCCTTCGGAATCCATTAAGGGGTTGGAATATCTCGATAAAGTTATCGATATAAACCAGTCAGCTATCGGGCGCACACCGCGCTCAAATCCCGCAACCTACACTGGCGCGTTTACGCCAATCCGCGAATGGTTTGCCGGCCTGCCGGAATCCAAAGCGCGTGGGTACAAACCCGGGCGATTCAGTTTCAACGTCAAAGGTGGGCGCTGCGAGGCGTGCAAAGGGGACGGCCTTATCAAGATCGAGATGCATTTTTTACCCGATGTTTACGTAGAATGTGAAAGTTGTGGTGGCAAAAGGTATAACCGCGAAACCTTGGAAATACGTTTCAAAGGCAATAGCATAGCTGATGTTCTTGACATGAATGTCGAGGAAGCGGCGGACTTGTTTAAGGCTGTTCCAAGCATTCGGGACAAAATGACAACGCTGATGCGTGTCGGTCTTGGGTACATTAAGGTTGGCCAATCTGCCACCACCCTTTCGGGGGGGGAAGCACAACGGGTTAAGCTGTCAAAAGAATTGGCGAAACGGTCCACCGGGCGCACTTTGTACATTCTGGATGAGCCCACGACAGGCCTTCATTTCGAAGATGTAAAAAAACTGTTGGAAGTACTGCATGAACTGGTCGACCAGGGTAACTCGGTCATTGTGATCGAGCATAACCTCGATGTCGTGAAAACCGCCGACCACGTGATAGACATCGGGCCAGAAGGTGGAGACGGTGGTGGGCAGATCATCGCGACCGGATCACCGGAGGATGTTTCCAAAGTTAAAGCCAGTTACACAGGTCACTATCTCAAAGAAATGCTATAGTGCGGTTTTATTTGAAGTACGTGAATTCTGGCACGGTTTTTCCATTGTGAAAACACTGTTAATGCGCTGCGCACCTGCTAAAGGTATACGTAACCATTGGAAGCCGTCGCGAAAGCGGCAATTTTAACTAATATGGATGCCAAATATGGGTAAACCAAAAATTGGACTGGCTCTCGGCAGCGGCGGCGCGCGTGGTTGGGCGCATATCGGTGTGCTTCGGGCATTGGAGGAACGCGGGGTCGTTCCGGATTGTGTCGCTGGTTGTTCTATGGGGGCTCTCGTGGGTGCGGCTTACGTTGGCGGCCGGCTCGACGCGTTGGAAGATTGGGCGTTATCTATTACGAACAGAAAAATAGCTACCTTGATAGATGTTAACCTGCTAAGCGGCGGTTTGATCGAGGCCAAAAACGTTGTTAAGTTTTTTGAAAAACTTGGCATACCGAAGCAAATCGAAGACCTGAGCATTCCATTTGCAGCAGTTGCCACGGATATGCGATCAGGGCGGGAAGTTTGGATGCGCGAAGGCTCGGTTATCGAGGCGATGCGTGCCTCGATTGCCTTACCTGGGATTATCAGTCCGGTGCTGCGCGATAACCGTTGGTTGATCGACGGTGGAATTACGAACCCGCTTCCAGTTTCAGTGTGCCGTGCGATGGGGGCAGACATTGTGATTGCGGTTAATCCCGAAGCAAAGAAACACAGTGTGATGTGGACGCAGGAAAAAGAAGAGCCGAACGAGACATGGCAATCCATCAAGGCCTCGCTGCCGCTTGCCGTTCGCAGCGCATATGAAGCGGTTTCGGCAGCGGCCAAGCCCCAACGGGTGCGCCCCCCGAACTATTTCGATGTTGTGGCGACATCCATCGATGTGATGATCACACAAATCCGCCGTAGCCGTCTGATAGGCGACCCGCCACATGTTTTATTGGACGTGAACCTCGACGATTTTACAATTCTTGAGTTTAACCGAGCAAAAGAAGCGATTGAAGAAGGTCGGGCTTGCGTAGGACGCGCTGATGAGGCGTTGAGCGATCTATCAAAATATGCCTGATGGTGCTGAATTTTATCAGTAACGATAGAACAGCTACTATTTCGAAAACTAACAACATATTCGTTAGGTTGGCCTTTGAGCAAATCTATTACCATGCTAATCCAAGACAACTTTTCGACAAATTGTTGCCACATTAAAATTTTAGTACCGTTTAAGACGAAATTCAAATCAGAGGTATTTCAATGACGCGGCAATCTTTTTTTCGATTTTGGGATAATGAATCCGGGGCTGTAACGGTTGATTGGGTTGTTCTTACCGCTGCGATCGTTGGAATCGCAATAACCGTAATCGCGTTGATTTCCGGTGGTGTTGAGAGTGCGTCCAGTGGGACTAGTGATCGCGTCATAAGCGCTAGTTTGTTTGGTGGCGGTGGCACCGTTTATGGAAGTGAAAGTGACTATTCTCCATGGGGACATTTGTACCCAGACAGTTATAATTCGGGCATGAGTACGGCTGACGTTTCTGATCTTGAAACGCTATACCTTGCCGCCTACGATGAGGCATTGAATTCTCCGGATCCAATGACGATAGACACTCTTGCCGGATATGAAGCTGCAATGGTTGAAAGGGGCGTAGACGTTCCAGACGGTAATTCTTCAGCTTCAGAATTGCAGGAAGATTCAGGATTTGGTTTACCTACTTAGGACAAGGTCGGTAAAAAAAGGGGAACGGCTGCGCCAGTTCTCCTTTGTTGTCGATTATTGCGTAGTTAAATTGGTCTAGTTACTACCAAGTAATATCTCGAAAGCTTCAAGCACCGTAAATGTGTCGTCTGCGATTTTCAAAACATCCCCGTCCACTAAATAGTACAACCAATTACCGTTCGGTCTATCCAAACCGTAATAGGCCAGATCCGTGATCAGATCATATTGGACGCCCCGCGGAAGAGCTTCTCCGACGGTGTAACGCTTGGCAAGTCCGGGTGGAAGGCAGCCGTTATTTTTGGCTGCCAATCCCGGAGGGCAGGATTTTGGCTGGCTGTGGGCGACGGAACTGTTGATGCCGATTACGGCCACCGACAAAGTAACGACTGACAATAAGAATTTAAACATAAGTGCCTCCAATTTTCCGGAGATTATACCGCATCGAATCCCTATTGGCGGTTTTGTTTTTTTGCCAGCGAATTTTCGCCCATTCTAAAGTTCAAACGCCCCCCAACAACACGATGGAAGTTGGGGAATGAATGTTAATCGTGAGCGGAAAGCACTCATGATTATTGGCTGATGGTCAGCCGCGCTCCCACTACTGTTACGCGTCGTACTTTTGATTGCTCAGGTGTGGCAACATCGCCGAGAAATCCATTCCCAGTCCGCCATCCTCCACAAACGCTGCATACATGTCGCGGGCATGTTGACCAAGCGGTGTAGATGCGTCGGCTGCCTCGGCTGCCTGCTGCGCAAGGTTGAGGTCTTTCAACATCAATTCGGCTGCGAACCCGGGTTTGTAATCATTGTCAGACGGGCTGGTCGGGCCGACGCCAGGGGCAGGGCAGTAGGCATTCATTGACCAGCTATAACCGGAAGAGGTTGATGCCACATCAAACATCTTTTGGCGGTCCAAGCCCAGTTTGTCAGCCAACGCGAAAGCCTCGCACGTCACAATCATAGTTGCACCCAAAATCATGTTGTTACAGATTTTGGCAGCTTGCCCGGCACCAGCATCCCCACAATGCACGGCTTTTTGGCCCATGATATCAAACAGCGGGTTAGCTACGGCAAATGCAGCTTCGCTACCGCCTGCCATAAAGGTCAAAGTGCCCGCTTCTGCGCCACCGATACCACCGGAAACAGGGGCGTCCACAGATAGCAAACCGGCAGCACGGGTTTGCTCGGCAACGGTGCGGGCGGACTCTACGTCCACGGTCGAGCAATCGACCAGACAAGCACCTGATTTCATTGCCGGAATGACTTCGCCTGCCACATTCCGCAAGATAGCCCCGTTTGGCAGCATGGTGATGACAACATCCGCCTCAGTGGCCGCATCTGCGGCTGTCTGAACTGTGTTGGCTCCCTCGACCGATATTCCGGCGACGTCAAAAACCGAAACCGCATGCCCCGCCGCGACCAGATTTCGCGCCATTGGTGCGCCCATGTTTCCAAGTCCGATAAATCCGATTTTCATGTGGGTATCCTCCAGTTTAAGGTCGTTTTTGCCCAAAGGCATCAGCATTTTAGTAACGTCAATGTCACGCACATCGCGCAACGTCGGAATTTTCCATTTTGGGTTTCGATCTTTGTCGACGATTGCTGCGCGGATGCCTTCGACAAAGTCTCCGTCCGAAGCGCTGCGGTAGGTGAAGCGGAATTCCTGCTTTAACGCAGGCTCGATGGAGGTAAATCCACGTACGCGGTGAACCAGTGCGATAGAAGCGGCGATTGAAAGGGGGCAGCCACGGCCAAGAGTTTTGGCGGCCGCCAGGCACCAATCGCTGTCATCGAAACCGTTCAGGATGTCGTTTATTGTCTCGCCGCCAAACGCCTTGTCGATTTGCTCCTGCTGCGCTTCAAGCGCGCTGGCAGGGGGCGTTTGCGCCATTTCGTCAACTCGCGTGTAATCACCGGTTTCAACTAAACGTGCCGTTAGTTCCGCCCAATCTGTCTGCGGAATATAGTAGTCTGCAAAACCACAATAAATCGCGTCGCCCGCCTTCATTCGCGCGCCCGTAGTCCCAAGGTACTCTCCCAAGCGACCTGGAGCCTGCGCCAGCAACAAGGAGCCACCGACGTCTGGAACCAGACCAATCCCGCATTCCGGCATCGAAATCTGGCTGCTTTCGCACACGACTCGGTGCGACCCGTGGCACGAAACCCCAACGCCGCCACCCATGGTGAAACCGTGCATCAGCGCGATACAGGGCTTGGGGAAATTGGCCAATTTGGCATTCATGCGGTATTCATCCCGCCAGAATTTGCGACCATATTCATAGTCACCCGCCGATGCCGTGTCATACAGTTGCTGAATGTCGCCGCCCGCACAAAACGCCTTGTCGCCGACGGCATCAATAAGGATCAGCGCAACGCGATCATCGTTCGCCCATGCATCAAGCGCATCGTCGATCTTCAAGACCATGTCGTAGGTTAGGGCATTCAGCGCGTCTGGGCGATTGAGGGTAACTCGACCGATTTTTCCCTCAATGCGAATATCAATTTCAGCCACGATCACGCTCCTGTAGCAAAGTGCGGGCAGTGATCAGTCGCATGATCTCGTTTGTGCCCTCAAGGATTTGATGCACGCGCAGATCGCGTACGATTTTCTCAACGCCATAGTCGGATAGGTATCCATACCCACCCAGCATTTGCAAAGAACCGTTGGCCACCTCAAACGCGGTATCCGTAACAAACCGTTTTGCCATAGCGCAGAACTTGCTTGCATCCGGTGCGCCTGTATCTAGCTTCCACGCAGCTTGGCGCAGGAAGGTGCGGGCGGCTTGTAGCTCAATCTCCATGTCCGCTACACGGAATTGTAACGCTTGAAACTGGTCGATTGTTTTGCCGAACGCTTTGCGCTCACCCATATAATCAAGTGCGATGTTCAAGGCGTTTTGCGCTCCACCAAGAGCCGAGGCCGAGATATTCAAGCGCCCGCCATCAAGCCCCGCCATCGCGTAATTGAAACCTTTGCCTTCTTCGCCAATCAGATTGTCAGCAGGGATTTTACAATGGTCAAACTGAACCTGTGCTGTTGGTTGCGCTTTCCAGCCCATTTTCTTCTCTAATGCGCCGAAAGACAAGCCGCTCGCGCCAGCCTCGACTACGACCGAGGAAATTCCCTTTGGGCCGTCTTTACCGGTGCGCACCATTACTACGTAAGCGTCAGAATAACCGCCGCCCGAAATGAAAGCCTTGGTTCCGTTCAGGCTGTAGCCCTCATTGGTTTTGTCGGCTTTGGTTCGCAAGGCGGAGGCATCCGAACCGCTGCCCGGTTCCGTAAGTGCATAGGAAAACACTTTGTCCATCGTGCACAGGTCGGGCAGCCACTTGGCTTTGGCTTCCGCTGAACCGAATTTGTCGATCATCCCGCCACACATATTGTGGATGGACAAGAAAGACCCGACAGCAGGGCAGGACATTGCGAGGGCCTCGAACACCAGCGTCGCATCAAGACGCGACAAGCCGGAACCGCCATGTTCTTCCGATACATAAAGACCGCCGAACCCAAGCGCTGCTATCTCTGGCCAGAGGGATTTGGGGATAGTTCCGTCTTCCTCCCACTGTGCCGCGAATGGTGCGATTTTTTCTTGGCCGAAATCGTAGGCCATATCAAAAATCATCTGTTGTTCTTCGGAGAGTGCGAAATCCATGCGATTATCCTGCGGTTAGAGTTAGGATCAGATTGTAAATGCCGATTGGCCCAAACAATACGGCCATAAGAGCAGCCATTTTCGTTGGTTGTTGCTTGAAGCGGCGAATACCCAGCGGGTCGGATAACAGCGAAAACTCTTTGCTTTGCCGTTGGTATTCGTAATCATTCTTCAGGAAACGGTTATTGAGCACCGCGAAGGCGATAAGTGATAGTATGAAAATTATCAAATTATAGCTCATCCGGTTTTCCACATAGAAATGAATGGTTGTTCAGTTAATATAGAAAACCTGAACAGATTTGGGAAGCGTTTAGTTATTATGCAAACGCCCCGAACGGGTCGGGGCGTGTACTATTATTTAAAGTGGTGTCTATTACATTGTTGGAATAGAGAAGTCCGCACCTTCTTTAGTGCCCGACGGCCAACGCGACGTAACCGTTTTGGTGCGCGTGTAGAACTTGAATGCATCAGGACCGTGCTGGTTCAAATCGCCGAATGCCGATTTTTTCCAGCCGCCAAATGTGTGGTAAGCCAAAGGCACAGGGATTGGCACGTTGATGCCGACCATGCCAACGTTGATACGGCTTGCGAAATCGCGCGCTGTATCGCCGTCACGAGTGAAAATCGCAGTACCGTTGCCGTATTCGTGGTCCATAGCGTGGCCGACGGCCTCTTCATATGTCTCGGCGCGAACAACAGACAAAACTGGTCCGAAAATTTCCTGCTTGTAGATTTCCATGTCGGTCGTGACGTTATCAAACAGTGATGCACCAACGAAGAAACCATCCTCGTAGCCTTGCAGCGAGAACCCGCGACCGTCTACAGCCAGCGTCGCACCTTGTTCAATTCCGCTTTCAACCAGCGCATTGATTTTGTCTTTGGCCGCACCGGTGATAACCGGACCAAAGTCGACGTCATTGCCAGATGTGTAAGGACCGATCTTCAGGCTTTCCACGCGTGGGGCGAGGGCTGCAACCAGACGATCCGCAGTACCTTCGCCAACAGGGACAGCAACCGAAATCGCCATGCAGCGTTCGCCAGCCGCGCCATAACCCGCGCCGATCAGCGCGTCTACAACGTTGTCCATGTCCGCATCCGGCATGATGATGGCGTGGTTTTTCGCGCCGCCAAAGCATTGAACGCGTTTACCTTTTGCACAGCCACCAGCGTAGATGTATTCCGCGATAGGTGTAGAGCCAACGAAACCGATCGACTGGATCGTTTCGTGATCAATGATCGCATCCACGGCTTCTTTATCGCCGTTAACAACCTGTATGATGCCTTTTGGCAAGCCGGCCTCTTCGAACAATTCCGCAATCATGATGGGCACGGAGGGATCGCGCTCCGATGGTTTCAGGATGAAAGCGTTACCACAAGCAATCGCTGGGGCGCACATCCACAATGGGATCATGGCAGGGAAGTTGAAAGGCGTAATACCAGCCGTCACACCAAGCGCCTGTTTCATCGAATACATATCGATGCCCGGGCCAGCGCCGTCTGTGTACTGACCTTTCAGCAACTCAGGTGCGCCGATGCAGTATTCCACTACTTCAAGGCCGCGAACAACGTCGCCAGCCGCGTCGGGCAATGTTTTGCCATGCTCGCGCGAAAGGGCTTCGGCCAGCTTGTCCATGTCACGGTTCAGCAAAGAAACCATCTTCATCATGACGCGCGCACGACGTTGCGGGTTAACAGCTGCCCAAGCAGGTTGTGCCGCCGCAGCAGCCTGAACCGCAATATCCATTTCCGCAGCCGAGGCTAGTGGCGTCTTGGCAATAATTTCGCCAATCGCAGGATTATATACGTCTGCAAAACGGCCGGACGTGCCTTTGACGTGCTCGCCGTTGATGTAATGTGTTAATTCTTTCATGGTTTTCTCCCGTTGGAATCAATTCTGAAGATAACATACTCTTGCATTTTTGCAGCTCATAGGGGCAATATGATAAAAACATAGTGCAATTATGCAAAGGGTGGCGATGTCGATCAGTAAACTACGTTGGGATGACCTGAAGGTTTTCTTGCAAGTCGCACGGCTTAACAGCCTCTCGAACGCAGGGCGGGCTTTGAAAATGGACCCCGCAACTGTGGGTCGCCGCGTGCAAAGACTTGAGGAAGATCTGACCGCGCGCTTGTTTACCAAAAGCCCGCAAGGATACGATCTGACGGATGCAGGCCAACGGCTTATGACCCACGCCAGCATGATGGAACAATCCTTGTTAGCTGCTGAATCCGAGGTTAAGGGCCAGTCAAACGTTCTGTCCGGAAGTGTTCGTATCGGCGCACCAGACGGGTCCGCGAACTATCTTCTGCCGCAAGTCTGCGCAGAAATCGTCGATGAAAATCCCGGGTTAGAGGTGCAGCTTGTCGCCCTGCCACGCGTATTCAATCTGTCTAAACGCGAGGCTGATATGGCGGTGACAGTTTCGCTACCGCAAGCGGGCAGGCTGACAGTGCAGCGGATTTCCGACTATCATCTGCACTTGGCCGCAAGCGAAGAGTACCTCAAAACGCATCCGCCTATCACCAAGCTGGGAGATCTTAAGGACCACCGTATGATCGGCTACATCAGCGATCTGATTTTTGATCAAGAACTCGACTATATGGGGGATGCGGGTAAGGGTTTGCAGCCGGACCTGACCTCCAACAGTTTTTCAGTGCAATTAAACTGGGCGCAGCGTGGTGCAGGAGTATGCATCGTTCATGATTTCGCGATTCCGACTTTTCCAAATTTGAAAAAAATACTAACGGACCAGCTGTCTCTGAAACGCAGTTTTTTCCTGATCCGCCACAAAGACGACCAACGGGTGGAACGTTTGAACCGGTTTGCAGAAATTTTTGCAAAAAAAATCCGTTTGGAAGTTCAAAGATTGGAGGCCCTTACTTGACAGTTAATAGAGCCCTGATGCACGATTGAAGTATATTAAATAAGAGGAGAATACCATGCTTGTACGCGATATCCTTTCCACCAAAAAAATCGGGAAAATCATTTCTGTTGCAACAAATGACAAGGTTTCAGCGGCTGCTGAAATGCTTTCGGAAATGCGAATTGGAGCGGTAATCGTGCGCGATGCAGGTAGCGAAATTGACGGTATCCTGTCAGAACGTGATATCGTGCGCGAACTGGGCCGCAGCGGCTCGGGGTGTTTGACCAAATCGGTGTCGGAATTGATGACGTCGAATGTGAAATCCTGCTCCCCCACAGAAACCACACAAAAAGTCATGCAAATGATGAGCGACGGACGCTTCCGGCACATGCCCGTTATGGATGATGGCAAGTTGATCGGCGTGATCTCCATTGGGGATGTAGTGGCTGCGCGGATCAAGGAAGTTCAGTTCGAGAACGACTCCATGGCAGATTTGATCGCCGGAAATATCTAAACGCTCTTGACGTTTGGTGTAGAATAATGCTGCATTGCACAAAAATGGAGTTTGAATAATGCGTACAGGTCTGTATCCAGGAACATTCGATCCGGTGACCCTTGGTCATCGGGATATCATCTCACGCGCTTGCACGTTGGTTGATCGCCTCGTGATCGGTGTAGCCATCAATCGCGACAAGGGGCCGTTGTTCACGTTGGAAGAACGTGTCGCCATGATCGAGGACGAATGTGCCAAGATCGATTGCAACGGCGCAGAAATAGTCGTGCATCCTTTTGAAAACCTGCTGATTGATTGCGCCGTCGATGTAGGCGCCCAGACGATCATCCGCGGTCTTCGCGCTGTTTCGGATTTCGAGTACGAATTCCAGATGGTCGGCATGAATCGCGCCATGAATGCGGAAATCGAAACGGTGTTTCTTATGGCCGATGCAGGTCATCAGGCGATTGCATCGAAGCTGGTCAAGGAAATCGCGCGCCTCGGCGGTGATATTTCCACATTTGTGCCCAGATCTGTTGCGGAAAAATTGTCGGAAAAATTCGGCTAAATTTGCCACACCCCCTTTCGTTTCTGCCTCAAGCAACATAGTTTCCTGACAACATTAATCAGGAGGCAAAAATGGCCGATATCAAAGATCCAGAGAATACCGTTATCATCGAACTTAAAGACGGTAACGTCACAATCGAGCTGCTGCCCGATGTGGCCCCAAAGCACGTCGAGCGCATGAAAACCCTCGTTCGCGAAGGCAAGTACGACAACGTAGCTTTTCACCGCGTGATTGACGGCTTTATGGCGCAAACAGGCGACGTTCAGAACGGCAACATGGAAAACAATTTCAACCTTCGTGCTGCTGGCACAGGTGGATCCGAGTATCCAAACGTTCCTGCGGAATTTTCCAGCTTGCCGTTCGACAAAGGTGTTCTGGGTGCGGCGCGTTCGCAAAACCCTGATTCTGCCAACTCGCAGTTCTTCATCATGTTGGATGCAGGCCATTTCTTGAACAACCAGTACACTGTATTTGGTCGCGTGATTGATGGCCAGCAGCACGTGGACGTCATTCAACGTGGCGAGCCAGCACCAAGCCCAGACCGTATGATCTCGGTTAAAGTTGCGGCAGACGTATAATGCGTCGCGCAGTTCTTAAGGGGCTGGCAGTTCTCGGGTTGTCGATGTTTGCATTTGGCGCAGTCGCGCAGGACATTGACCCCGAAAACGTGTTGGTGATCGAAATCGCGGGCGAGGGCGCCGGGATTGTTGAAATCCTGATGCGCCCTGACGTTGCCCCGATGCACGTGGCCCGCATCAAGGAATTGGCGCGATCAGGCAAGTATGATGGCGTGGTTTTTCATCGCGTGATTGATGGATTCATGGCCCAAACCGGTGACGTAGAATTCGGTAAAACCGCAGACTACGACTATCGTGTTGCGGGTCGTGGTGGCTCCGACATGGACAATCTTCCAGCCGAGTTTTCGAACATCACCTATGTCGAAGGTATCATCGGCATGGCACGTTCAAACAATCCGGATTCGGCGAACTCGCAGTTTTTCATTATGTTTGACGACGCGAAATTCCTTGATGGTCAGTACACCGTCATCGGCCGTGTGATCAGGGGTATGGAATACGTTCACGCCATCAAACGCGGAAACCAAGGCGCCAATGGCGCAGTCTACGAGGACCCCGACTATATGGCATCGGTTCGGGTTAAATCCGACCTCTAAGCTGATAGTTCACAAATATTGAAGGCCCGCACAATCGTTGCGGGGGTATAGTGATATCCGCCAATAAATACATTGGTCCACAAAATGAGGCCCGCACTTTGCAGTGTGGGCCTTGTTTATGATTGTTGCGAAGGCAATCGAGGCCGTCGGTTCATCGGCTAGCGGTTAATCCAACCTTACTTAAATTCGATTGAGTTTGCAGGACACTCTGCACATACGATACACAAATCTTGATAGTTCTCAATTCGAACTAACCACGGAACGTATCCAAGTTGGACTAAAAGTTGCGCAAAATTATTAAAACGCCAATCCCCGTGCCTCCAGTGCACTCCAGCAATTTATGGATATTGGCGAGGGGTGAGGCAACACTGAGCGTACAAACACATGTGTTTTTCCAAGTTCACGAACCTCAGCTTTCAAGGTTTCAATGGCTCTTGGAGCAGTTGGAACTGGGTCCCAAAGCTTATTCCGGCAATCGATGCCAGCAATTTCTATTGCTGAATGCGGCGCACTATCGACAACTTGAACATCGTCAACTCGGATATTTGTAGTCCCAACTATATTGATCGGATCGCTAGCATTTGTGTTAGGCGCGGTTGACCCACATGCTCCAAGCGCTAGAGCTGCAAGCAGAGCGAAAACAGTTTTGTTCATTTAACTTTCCCTAATTGTCTAAAATCGCGCAACTAATTTCTTGCGTGATTCTGGGCATTATACTTACAATGTTTTCAATTTGAACGCTCTCTTGTCAAATCAGCCTATTGGGCCCCGTAAGCGCTGATGTCAGACTCTTGATGCGGCTCCGGACGGGAACGGATACGATGTTTCCAAATTCAAAAATTCACTCTAACCTATGATTTAAATTGTACGGGAACTTGGGTACTATTTTGGCACTTGATTGGCCGCCTCGCTAATTATTTACCCGCAACTCCAAATTAACCCCATGCACCACTCTCCGAGCCAATTCCGGACTAAGGCGACAAACCCCATTCTTCCGCAAGATAAAGTCCGCCCCAGAAAATACTTCTTCACTAACAAGTTTTATAACTACCCGATCCACAACGGGCCTCAGTGGTTCCATCAAATCAAACACAAGTGAATGACTGTCAGGATTAACACTACTATGCAGCATCCCTCGTGCTGGATCATAACCATCGGCAATCACTCCAATGCGCACATGCGCTTCGAGCAGACTATAAGCATAGTTCAGCATGGCGTTCACAGGATGTGTGGCTCCACCATTTCGCACTCGTGCTCTTGTGTTCAATGACGACCGTGAAAAGAATTTCTGCCATTCAACGTGTACTGGGTAACGGGTTTGCGCTTTCCATTTGATTGGTAACGCCCGCCAAGCGAAAAAATAGCCAGCAGCAACCCTACCTTCAATGGCTTGCAGTTCTCCGATTGTGGCTGGTGGTGATACTCCTAAGTCACGGATGGCGATTTCCGCAGCTATTATTGCATTTTCTCTGGATTGCGATGGCGTCAGTAATTCCTTCAAGTTTACTAGGGTCGCTTTTGCCTTTGCGCGCATTAGCGGAGCCGCAAACTTAACCCGATCCAGTTCTGAAGACTGTGCAGAGATTTGCCAAGCTTGCTTTTTCGGATCAATTAATCCGCCTGATGCACTGATGAATGAAATCGGATAACCATCCCACTTTAACCGGATGAGAGTTACCTTCTGCTCTGTTAGCCAATCGAGAGTGTCGAACGTTATGTGGCCGGAGCCATCAACCAGTATAATTCTGGCTGGTAATGTGAGATCACCCTTAAAGAACCGAAAGGCAGTTTTATTGCTCGGATAATGGGTATGTCCGTCCGTGATTAGTAAGGTATTTTTATCAACCTTCAGAGAAATACCGTGTCCGGTGAGGATTATCGGAGTTTTTTGTTTTTCCCGTCTTTTCTTTTTTGGAGTATGGTTTTGAATATTTTCCAACCAATATTTTGAGCGTTCCGCCCATTCGTCAGTTTGGATTTTTTGTTCAATTTCGATAGTTGAAATAAACATTCTTTCACCCTCCAAATACCATATATTTTCGGAAATTATTTCCTTCCATAATTATACCTAATTTACTGTTAAATAACACTAATAATGCAGATAATATTATAAATTATTAGCAAAATATTAATTAAAGTGTTTCTGAAATTGGCAACCAAAAAACGTTTAACTTTGACTAGAGCCGATACTAATTTGATGTCGAATATTTGTTCAACTTTAATATTTGATAACTCCCGAATATTTACCTCGAAGTGCCAAGTCCCAACTGATTCGTATTTGTGTCAATCCCGTTTCAAGCAAAAAGGCCCCCTGCCGCAACGCGTGTTCGCAGTCCATTTTTAATCTCGAATCGTTGGCACTCCGTCGACGAAAATTAGCGAGACTAAAACTATGGCACGCAAACGTGACTACAAGGCAGAATACAAAAGGCGGATTGAACGTGGCTTGAAGGGCGGGTTATCTCGTTCACAAGCACGGGGGCATCCGTCAATCTTGGAAGTCGGAGTTTCCGGCTCATCGACTCCCGAACACAAAGAACAATTGGGGGAAGCTCTTAAAGAGCTTCGCAGAGGTTCTACTCAGAAGGCAGCTGCACGTTCAGCTGGTGTATCGGTCGAGCGTTTTCGGAAATTCATCTACAGCAACAAACTAGCAGAACGAGATGGCCAATACTGGACCATGACGGATGAAAGACCCCGTCGTGTTCCTATCATTCATCGCGGTGAAACCAAGTCAGTAACCGTTCCGAGCTTTGCAGAGGCCAAGAAGTCCGGAGAATACTTTGAGGCTGTCGGGCAATTCCTCCGAACCAACTTCATAACCCACCTCGAACCTTTTGATGGAGATGGCCTGACGAATGTTCAAGGCAAGTTCTTCCAGTTCGAAACCGACCCGAATGCCCTCTATTGGCACGATGCTCAAGACAACCCCGACTTTCACGAAATCTATCAAATAGTCAATTAAAGGAGAATCCAATGACTAATAACTATCACGATGAAGAAACCCGACGCGAAAAAGACTATCGGCGACTTCGAACACGCAATCCGATTTGCGTAGGTTGCGGATACAGTGATCATCCAGCAGCACTGGAACTCGCACATATTGCACCGCGTAAATTCCACGATGATGGAGTTGTTTTGTGCAGCAATTGCCACCGGGCACAAAGCGACACCGAAAAGGATTATTCCTATTCACCACAATCCGACAATCCGCAGATGGAGACAATAGGTCGTTATCTATTGGCACTGTCAGAGTTCTTTCAAATGATTGCGACCAGGATGTCCGAGTACGGGCAGTGGTTGTTGGAGCAATCTGAGAATGTTCTACCGTACAATCCGGAGGAAGTAGCATGAACGAGCAATCCCCATCCGAGCTCTTCGTGCGGGCCTATACGGAGAGGCCAGGGGCTCGCGCTGTAGCGGCCAAGCCCCGCTTAAGTGTAGATGACACCCCGTCACCCTGGACGTTGACCTTCGATTGTGAAACCACCGTTGATGCGGCTCAGACTTTACGTGTTGGTGTGTTCCAGGTGCGAAAGTCCGGAAAGCTAAAACAGGAGGGATTATTCTTCAATCCACAATATTTGTGTGACGACGACATTGGCGAGATCGAGAGCTTCGCGGAAGTTAACAATCTTGAGATTCTAACAACCGAAGAATTCCGAAAAGATATTTTCCTCAAAATCGTCTATCACAGGTGCGGATTGCTTGTTGGGTTTAACTTACCGTTCGACATATCCCGTATTGCAATTGGTCATGGCCCGGCCCGTGGTTCGTTGCGAGGTGGTTTTACGTTCAAATTGAACGAATACAAAAGTGAGCCGCAGGTTCGTGTAAAGCATCTGAGTGCAAGGGCAGCCCTGATGGACTTTGCTGCGCCTGGCAATCTGGAAACTGGTCGGGGTATGCGCAATAGAGGGTTTAAGACACCACATCATCGTGGATATTTTCTTGATGTGAAAACATTTGCGGCTTCTTTAACAAGCCGAAGCTTCTCGCTTGGAAGCCTGTGCAAATACCTTGGAACGACGACACAAAAGCTGGATACGGACGAACACGGTGGAGCAATCACTCCCGAGTATCTCGAATATGCACGTGCTGACGTTCAGGCAACGTGGGAGTGCTACGAAAAGCTACAAAAGCAATACGACGATCACGGTCTGGAAACAGCGAGCCACCGCATTCTGAGCGAAGCTAGTATTGGTAAGGCTTACTTGAAGCAGATGAATATCCAACCGCTGCTGGCTAATCTACCGGACTTTCCACGGGAGATATTCGGCAAGATAATGTGTGCATATTACGGAGGCCGTGCAGAGGTTCGTATTAGTCGAACCCCAACGCAAGTTCTCTACTGTGATTTTAAATCCATGTACCCAACCGTTAGCGCACTTATGGGGCTCTGGTCGTTTGTTGTCGCGGAAAACCTGAGCATAACCGACACCACATCCGAAACGCAGGCTTTTCTAAATGAGGTTTGTCTGGAAGATATGCAAAAACCACACACCTGGAAACGGCTCCGAACTTTGGTACGCATTCGCACCGATAACGACTTGCTGCCTGTTCGCGCCAAATACAATGGAAATACCAATACCATTGGTCTCAACCATATCTCCAATGATCAGCCGCTTTGGTACACTTTGGCGGATTGCGTCGTGTCCAAGCTTCTAACTGGTAAAACACCTATCATTGATGAGGCAATGACGTTTGAACCTGGGGATGTTCAATCCAACCTTCAACCAATCGACTTGTTTGGAAACCCGGATTACAGGGTCGATCCTTCAAAAGAGGATGTCTTCACCCGGTTCATTGATCTTCGGGATGACGCCAGGGAAAAGGGTGATCCGGTACAACAGGCAATCAAGATTATAGCGAACTCTACCAGTTACGGAATCTTTATCGAAGTTAACCGGGACGATGCACCAAAGCCGGAACCTTTGGATGTTTATGGACCAGATGGACACTCACTCAACACCAACACAACAGCCGTTGAAGAGCCCGGGCGATACTTTCACCCGTTGCTCGGTACGCTGATTACCGGAGCTGCCAGGCTAATGCTGGCCCTTTCGGAGCGAGTGGCAGAAGACCAGGGTTTGAACTGGGTGTTCTGCGATACGGACAGTCTAGCAATGGCGAAACCGGATGACATGAGCCAGGAACAATTCTACGAAAATGGCCAAACCGTAGTTGATTGGTTCGAGGGGCTTAACCCGTACAAAAAGCCAGGCTCAATATTGGAAATGGAGGACGCCAACTACAGCCCAAATACTAAGATACTAGAACCGCTTTATTGTTTGGCCATCTCCTCGAAGAGATACGCACTCTATAACAAGACTAAATCTGGTCAGATAATCCTCGGCACATGGCCTGGGTCATTTGATGGCTCCGTATACAGAAGACGATGCGCCCGATATCGGCGTTGAAACCATTCTACCATCTTCAGAAACCTGTGTTATGCGCTGGCAGCATGATTTGTGGATCAACATCATTCGTGCCGCCTTAGGAGATACCCCAAATATTGTTCCTCTCGATTATCACCTGGCATTCAAAAATCCATGTGTTAGCCGATACGGTGCCACGAGCCCGCATCTTCTGAAGTGGGTTGATACGTGGAATGACGGTAAGCCTTATGAGCAGCAGATCAAACCGTTTGGGTTTTTAATGGCGTTTACTGCTAGGTCAGGGCCGCTAGCTAAACCGAAAAATCCGGAGGTTGTCGATCCTACGCAACGCGGTCGACCTCCAAAGCTACAAAAGATCAAACCAATTGCTCCATTTGATCTCGATAACATGTCTGCCGTCTCAAAAGCGTTTGACCGGGATACAGGCAAGGCCGTTTGTCGAGATGAACTCAAGACATATGAAGAGGCTCTAGCGCAGTTCCATCTTAGTACTGAGGACAAGTTCCTGAACGGGGACTTTGTAAATGTCGGGGAAACCAGGCGGCGGCATATTGTTGTTTCAGATCTCGGGCTGATTGGGAAAGAAGCTAACAAGGTTGGTTCTAGTGGTGAGGCTGATCCGATCGCGATGGCTCAGGTTTCGTACGGAAATACTGAACAACTTATTAATCAAAGTAAGTGCAAATTATAAGTTGGGAGTATTTGGAATGTCCAGTTGTCCATCAGGAATGCGGCTCCAATTCGATATAGAGAAACGGGAGCAACGGTGAGTAGGCTATCCGTCAAAATGAAAAAAAGTGTATATGCTGAGCGATGATTTCAACGATGGCATTGCAATCATGGATAGAAACTGCTTTTCAGTATTGTGCGGCTGTATAATCCGCAACGTACAGAAGGTTGAAAATTTTGAAAAGTCTTGCCAAGCATTTGAACGAGCCTGAGACCATCATATTTGTAGGCTCGGGAGTGTCTCGATGGTCTGGCTTGCCTTCTTGGTCAGGAATGATTTCTGAACTTGCTGACTTTATGGACGAATCTGGCAAAAACTCTGAGCTTGTACGGAAAGAACAAAGTGACGGCGAACTTCTTCAGGCTGCTAGCTATGCTTTCGATCAACTGACACAACCACAAATTGGAGAGTTCATTCGCCACTCCTGCCGCTATGGAACAGCAAAGCCCCATGAAATCCATAAGAAGATAGTTGAACTCGGCCCAACCAGCTTTGTAACAACGAACTATGATAACCTCATTGAAGAAGCGCTACGTACATTTAGGCCGGATACATTTTTTGCTCCGCCTGTTACTAATTGCCATTTAAGTGAAATGGCAAGTGTGGCTCACGCCAAAAAATCAGGATTTATATTCAAACCTCACGGAGATGCATCCGACGCAAAAAGTATTATTCTTACTCGAGAGCAATATAGGAAGTTATTGCCTCAAGGCGAATGGAATCGCGCACTAGAGACCTTAAAAACGTTAATGATTAGTCGACCGGTTTTGTACGTGGGGTTTGGCCTAAGGGATCCAGATTTCCTGTATTTGAGAGATCTACTTACAAACACTTACGAAGGTGCTGTCCGAGATCACTACGCAATTTTGCCAGACATGAGTGAGCCGGAGATCGACTATTGGAGACGTGTCTGACATCAGCGCCTATGGAACAGATTTACGTTATTGAATTAGGGAGGGTTTCTGTCTCATCGTAACCACAAAGGAGTGAAGATGAGACAGAAACCCGGAACACGACGCAC
>MABA01000022.1 GCA_002162875.1 Rhodobacterales bacterium 52_120_T64
TCTTAGAATTTCACACAACGAACTCCACAATTTCCGGCTTCGCTTATTATGCCGGGCTACGTGAAGCGAAGTGTATTAACCGCTCGGCAACGGCGGTAAATATGGCTAATTTCAGCCGTCATCTAGACCGCACGGGCCGGTAGGTTGCAAATGCAGTGCGCATCTTCAGGTCGGGCCTTCGGCCGTTCGGAGATGTTCAACGTGCCGGTGCCAAAAAGAATTGAGCCTGCTGCAGCCCAGTCGACCTAGCGTATAAAATTCGTAGCTATGACATGGCAAAGCAGAAATTCTCAAAAGCGAGGAGGGGTAATAGTTCCTTCGCTTTTGAAGTTGGGAAGGCCAAAAACGTCCTAAGCCGCGATTACAAAGGCTTTTTAAACCAACGAGCCAAGACCCCAACGATGCCCTCCCGGAACATCAAAACGCCGATGACGAAAATCACACCTTGGATGATCGTGACCCATGCGCCGAAAGTTGCCAGATAGTTCTGCATGGTGACGATAAGCCCTGCGCCGACAAGGGGCCCAAAGATCGTACCCATGCCGCCCAGCAGAGTCATCAGAACGACCTCTCCTGACATGGACCAATGCACGTCCGTTAGAGAAGCCAACTGGAATACCTGCGATTTCGTGGCCCCCGCGACCCCCGCCATCGTCGCGGACAAAGTGAAAACGATAAGTTTGTACCGGTTGACGTTGTAGCCCAAAGAAATTGCACGGGGTTCGTTTTCGCGGATCGCCTTGAGCACTTGGCCGAAGGGGGAATGCACAATGCGGTACAAAAACAATATCCCGCCAAAGGTGACGGCGAGAACGAAGAAATAGAGCGCTAGGTTGTCGGACAGGTCGAAAAGCCCGAACAGGGCACCGCGCGGAACGCCCTGAATGCCGTCTTCGCCGCCGGTAAAGTCTGCCTGAAGCGCGGTAAAATAGACCATTTGTGCAAAGGCCAGCGTTACCATCGCAAAATATATGCCTTGCCTGCGGATGGCCAGTGACCCGATGACAAAACCCAAGACGCCTGCCGCTGCTGCACCGCAAAGAACGGCCAGCTCTGGTGTCAGACCCCAGACCTTGGCCGCGTGCGCCGCAACATAGCTGGCACCCCCAAAATACGCGGCATGTCCGAACGACAACAATCCGCCGAAGCCCAGCAAAAGGTTAAAGGCCGCGGCGAAGAGAGCGAAACACATCACCTTCATTGCAAACACGGGGTAGACGAAAAATGGCAGCACGATCAGCGCGGCCAGAAGCACCCCAAAGATGATCTTATGAAGTGTTGGCATGCCTGTAGCTTCGCCTTTGGTTTTGTCAGCCATTGCCATTATGCGGTCCTCCCGAACAGACCTTCAGGTTTGATCATCAAAACGATTGCCATGATGACGAAAATAACGACGGCTGAGCCCTCGGGGTAAAACACCCGCGTCAATCCTTCGACGATACCAAGCATATAGCCCGTGACGATGGCCCCCATGATGGAGCCCATCCCACCGATCACAACGACGGCAAAAACCACGATAATAAGTTGTTCGCCCATTGTCGGGTTCACGGAATAGATCGGGGCAGCCAAGACGCCAGCAAATCCAGCCAGCGCGACACCAAACCCGTAAGTCAGCATCACCATCAGCGGAACGTTCACGCCAAATGCGCCTACAAGCGTCGGATTTTCGGTCGCAGCGCGTAGATAGGCACCCAAACGCGTCTTCTCGATGGCGAACCAGGTGGCAAAGCACACAAGAACAGACGCGACAACGACCCATGCGCGATAGTTCGGCAGGAACATAAACCCAAGGTTCTGCCCACCCGAAAGCACAGCAGGGATTTGATAGGGTAATCCCGAGATGCCGTAATAGTTGCGGAACAGGCCCTGAATGATCAACGCCAACCCAAATGTCAGCAGCAGGCCATAGAGGTGATCCAGATGGTATAGGCGCGACAACATGGTGCGTTCGATGACGACACCAAAGACACCCACGATCAGCGGTGCCACGAACAAAGCGGGCCAATAGCCAATGCCCAGATAATTCAATAGCATCCACGCGACAAAGGCACCTGCCATGTACAACGCGCCATGGGCAAAGTTGATGATGTTCAGAAGGCCAAAGATAACCGCAAGGCCCAGCGATAGAACCGCGTAAAACGACCCGTTGATCAGGCCAAGCAAAAGCTGTCCTAAAAGAACCTGCGGCGGCACTCCCAATAACTCAAACATATCCTGGCCCTATAGTGGTGTGGAAAGAAACATCCATCCCACCAGCACGGTGGGATGGAAAATACGCGATGCGTTACTTCTTGGAGAAGTCGCACTCTTCAAGCATGGGCAAGAATGCCTCTTCGCCACTGATGGAGGAAATCTCTTTGTAAAGATCCCATTCGCCGGTCGACTCATCAGGTGTTTTGACTTCGAAAAGGTACATATCGTGCAGCGCACGACCGTCGGCACGCACTGTCACTTTGCCGAACAGTGGGTCTTCGATGTCCATTGCTTTCATCTTGTCGACGATCGCTTTGCCATCTTCGGCACTACCCAGTTCTTTCACGGCCGCAAGATATGCCATTGTAGAAGAATAAACACCGGCCTGTACCATGTTGGGCATGGAACCATGCGCTTCCATAAAGCGGTCCGACCATGCGCGTGTTTCATCGTTCTGGTCCCAATAGAACGCTTCCGTCAGCGACAGGCCTTGGGCTGTTTGCACACCCAAAGCATGGACATCGTTGGTGAACATAAGCAAAGCAGCTAGCTTTTGACCGGCTTGCGTGATCCCAAATTCAGATGCTTGCTTGATGGAGTTCACGGTATCGCCGCCGGCGTTTGCCAGGCCGATCACATCAGCGCCACTGCCTTGTGCTTGCAGCAAGAAAGACGAGAAATCCTGGTTCGGGAACGGCACATTGACCTGGCCCACAACCTCGCCACCGTTGGCCTCAACAACCGCCGAGGTGTTTTCTTCAAGCGAGTGACCAAAGGCGTAGTCTGCGGTCATGAAGAACCACTTTTTACCACCTGCATTGGTCAACGCCGCACCGGTGCCATTGGCAAGGGACGCTGTGTCATATGTCCAGTGCACGGACGTCGGGCGACATTGTTCGCGGGTCAAAGCCGTTGAACCGGCACCCGAGATCAAGAATACGCCGTTGTTTTCAGCGGTGATGTCGGCCACAGCCAGCGCAACCGAGGATGTCGGCACGTCCAGGATCGCGTTTACACCATCTACATCATACCATTGGCGCGTGATGTTCGAACCGATGTCGGGCTTGTTCTGGTGGTCAGCAGAGATGATTTCGACGTTCATCCCATTTTCGGCAGCTTTGAAATCTTCGACCGCCATGCGTGCCGCCACAACCGAGCCTTCGCCGGACAAATCGGCATATACGCCGGACCGGTCATTGAGCACGCCGAGCTTGACGCTGATGTCTTGCGCCAGTGCGGGTGCTGCAGTCATCGCGGCGAATACCGCGGTGCTGATAACAAGATTCTTGGTCATAAATTACCCTCCTGATTACGACGCCTAAGCGTCCTGTTTTCCCTACACGCCCAGATAGTCGTGAAGCTTCTGGGCGTTTTCCTCCAGTTGGTCGTTGGGGATCATGTCAACGACCTTCCCCTGATCCACAACGTAATGCCGGTCTGCGACGGAGGCCGCAAAACGGAAGTTCTGTTCTACCAGCACGATTGTGAAACCTTCGTCTTTAAGCGCTTTGATGGTGTGCCCGATCTGCTGGACGATCACCGGTGCCAACCCTTCCGTCGGCTCGTCAAGCAGCAGGAACTTGGCCCCTGTGCGCAAGATCCGCGCGATCGCCAGCATTTGCTGTTCGCCACCTGATAGCTTGGTGCCCTGACTGCTTTTGCGACGCTCGTACAAATTCGGAAACAGATCATAAATCCGCTCGACGCTCAGTCCGCCGTCGGCAATGCGCGGCGGCAACATGAGGTTCTCTTCGACGCTCAAAGACGAGAATATGCCGCGTTCTTCGGGGCACAGAGCCATGCCAAGCCGCGCAATCTGTCGGGGCTGCAGGCTGATCATCTCTGTGCCGTTAAAGGTGATTGATCCGGCGCGTTTGGCCAAGATACCCATGATGGCCAAAAGGGTAGATGTCTTGCCAGCGCCATTGCGGCCAAGCAACGTCACGACTTCGCCCTGGCGTACCTCAAAGTCGATACCGTGCAGCACGTGGCTTTCGTCGTACCAGCCCCGCAGATCTTGGACTTTTAACAATACATTGGACAGGGGTTCAGTCATGGTTGGCTCCGATGTAGGCTTCGATCACTTCGGGCGCTTTAGATATCTGTTCGTATGTCCCCTCAGCCAGAATTTCGCCGCGCGCGAGGACAGTGATATGATCTGAAAGTTCAGCCACAACCGACAGATTGTGTTCGACCATCAGCACGGTGCGGTTCTCAGCAATTCGGCGGATCAACTGCGAGATCCGCTCGACGTCTTCGCGGCCCATACCGGCCATAGGTTCATCCAAAAGCAACATGTCTGGGCTAAGCGCCAGCGTGGTCGCAATCTCTAGCGCGCGCTTTCGGC